>NC_019962.1:0-2400000 GCF_000230735.2 Natrinema pellirubrum DSM 15624 | reverse complement strand
GATCGGGGTCGTCGACGGCGCGCAGTCCCTCGCGGACGCGGGCCGCGAGGTCGTCGGTCGGTACCTCGTCGGGAACGATATCGTCTTTTGCCATATTACCAGGCCTCGAACTCTTCTGCGTCGTCGTCGGGGTCGCGCTCGTTCATCAGGGTCCCGCCGTAGGGGCGGAAATCGAGGTTGTACGCGTTCGCGACGTCGTCCAACGCGTCCTCGCGCTCGGCGATCGCCGCCGTATCGAACTCGAAGGTCTCGACGGCGTCGACCAACTCGTCGTCGCTCACTCGGCCCTCCGCGTAGCCCGCCGCGATGCCGTCCCGGACGACGTCGGCGTTGCGACGGAGCCGCTTTGCGTCGTCGAACTGCTCGCGCAGGTCGTCGTCGAGGCCACCCCGATCCAGCGGGATCTCCTCGAGCAGCGCGGTCGCTTTCCGATCGAACTGATCGGCCATCTTCAACAGCTCGATCACCTGTTTCCGCGTCTCGAGTCGGTTCCAGGCGTCGCGGGCCTCGTCGGCGACGACGGCCTCGATCGCTTCCGTCCACTCGGTCGAGCGCTCGACGTCCTCGAACGCCTGCGCGACGAACGCGCCGACGTGATCGTCGGGGATCGTCACGCCGAGTGACTCCTCGAGGCCGGCGGCGCTGCCATCGGTCGTACAGCCGTCGTCGCCGGCCGACTCCGTGTCGGTGGTCGCATGCGGTTCCTCGCCCGTGGGTGTGCTGTCGAGTTCGTAGGTCATCGTCGATCACGCTGTCCCTGTGTCAGGCCGTCGATCGAGCCGGCCGGTCCCCGAGCCGGGCCGGGGCCCTGCTGCTCCCGTCGGGAGCCCGGCCCGCCGCCGGGCGCGGCGCCCTCCTCGAGTCCGGCGTCGATCTGGTCGGGGTCGACGCCGCGGGCCGTCGCGAGCGCCCGCTTTGCCGACCGGCGCACGTCGTCGCTGCGGTCGTTCAGTCCGTGGCGCTCGAGGACTGCCTCGGCGCGGTCGGTGCCAAGATCCCCGAGGCTGGTCGCGGCCTTGGCGCGGACGAACGCCTCCGGATCGCGGGCCAGGACGGCCGCGAGGATCCGGACCGCGTCTTCGACCTCGTCGGCGTACTCCCGGAGGTAGTCGGCCGCGTACTCCCGAACGCCGGAGTGGGGATCGTTCTTGATCCGTTCGATCAACAGCTCCTGGGAGGCCGCCCCGGTCTTCGAGAGGGCGATGACGGCGTTGCGCCGCACCCAGCCGCTGTCGTCCTCGAGGGCCGTCCGGAGCGGCTCTTCGTTGCCCGGTTCGGCCCGCGACTGCGCCACGACGGCCTCGGAACGGACCCACTCGGCGTCGTCGGAAAGCGCCGCCCGGATCGCCTCGTGGGCCGGCTCGGCGTCGCCCGAACTGGCGGCGAGTCCGAGGGCTTCGACGGCGAACTGCCGCACGTCCTCGGAGCCGTCACCGGTCGCCCGCTCGGCCAGCGCTCCGACGGTCGCCGGTGCCAGTCCGCCGTCAGCGGCTAGATCGACCAGCCCGAGCGCCCCGCGTCGGCGATCGCGTTCCCGGTCGGACTCGAGCCGGTTTCGAAGCGTTGCCTCGTCGTCGTCGGGTGCCCGGCCGCGGGCACTTCGGTTCGCGTAGTCGGTCATTGCCTGAGCCTCCAGTAGCTGACGAGCCACGCGGCGACCGTCGCGAGCAGCGTCACGGCGGGCCAGTTAGTCGCGGAACTGGCAAGCCAGCCGGCCGTCTCGGTCACGCTGGCCACCGCACCGCCGTCGCTCGCGTCGGTGTCGCCGTCGTCGCTCTCGTCGTCGGCCGCACTGAGCGTGCCGTCGTCGGTATCCAGCGTCAGGTACTGGTACGACAGCGACTTCTGGCCGTTCGCCTCATCCGCGCTGCCGTTCCAGACGGCGTAGGTGAGATACATCTGTTCGCTGTCCTCGAACTCGGCGTCGTACTCACCGCTGGCGTCGTGTTCGCGCTGGAACACGACCGCCCAGCCGTCGTCGGTCCGCTCGCCGTTGGCCGAGACGGGCTGGGTCTCCGCGTGGGTCAGCGAGCCGTACCCGGTCGCGTAGTAGTTCTGCCCGTATCGGGTGTAGCTCGCCTGCGAGAGCGGGTTCCCGGCCGCCTGTCCCGGCTTCGTCCGGTCGTCCGGATGCGGGTACGAGTACATGTCACCGCCCGGATCGGAGTCCGAGAACTGCCAGCTCGAGCGCCAGTACCAGATGTTGACCGGGTCGCCGTTCGCGCCCATGACGATCGGCGGCTCGCTCCCGCTGCGGAGCATGACCGCCGCGGCGTCGCTGTAGGCGTTGGGCTCGTTGATCTCGGTGTCCTCGGTCGGGTCCTCCCACTCCAGACGGAAGGCGACGTGCGTGTCGTTCGTGACGGCCTGGACGTCAACTTCGTCGATGCTCCCGCCGCCGTAGGGGGTCGCCATCTGCTGGGCGTCGAGCGACAGCGTCTCGGTGTCAGCATCGCCCCACGCGTCGGCGTCGGGCTCCGCGGGCACCGACTCCACCGAGTCCATCGGCTGCGGGCCGATCGTTAGGACTGCGACGACCGCGACCTGAACGACCAGCACGAGACACAACACGACCGCGGCCAGCTTCGTCGCGCCCCGTGCAGCGTCGTGTTCGATCGAGATCGGCCCGATCTCGGTGCGGTCGCTCACGGAGCCTCACCTCCGCTCGCCGCCTCCGCCGAGACGGTCGGCTCGGGATGTTGCCCGTTGTCGTAGGTCACCAGCTCCTCGACGAGGTTCGCCGCGGCGACGTAGGCGTCCTCGTCGGTCGCCTGCCGCAGGTCATGTGCCAGCGCCGGGACGAACTCGACGAGGTGATCGGCAAGCACCGTCGCCTCGGCCTTCGCGACCCGCTCGGCCGCGACCGGCTCGTCCGACTCGAGCGCCACCGCTCGCTGGCCGGCCAGGACCTGCGCCAACTCGAGTTCGGCGGCGACGTGGTCCTGTCGCTCGGCGAAGTCGTCGCTGGGTTCGAGGCCGAACTCCTCTAGCAGCCCGACGACGGTCGCGATCCGGCGCTGCTCGCTGCTGATCTCGTCGCGGGTCGTGTAGTGGGCCTCGTAGGGGATCACCGCGTAGGTGCCGTCGTCGCTTGGCAGGCCGAACAGGTTGTTGTAGGCCACCTGCAGGTCCTCGAGGCCCGTTTCCTCGAGTGCCTCGAGCAGTGCGGTCGCCTCCTCGGTGACGCCGACGGTCTCGGCGGCGCGTTCGATCCCCTCGCGGGCCGCGGGATCGAGTAGTTCGCTGACTGTCTCCTCGCTCGGATAGGTAAACGCCGCGGCAGCGCCACAGTAGAGGGTGGCCCGCGCGGCGTGGTACTCGGAATCGGGTATGTCGTTCGGTGTCATTGGTCTAAGGCTGATTGGTCCACATCTCGCCCTCACGGACCTCCATCTCCTCCTCGAAGGGGATGTCGACGACCTTGTTCCCCTTGCGGTCCCACCCCTTCACGCGGTGTTCTTTGACGGTGTAGGTCTCGATGAGGCGGGTGGTCGCGCCGAACAGTTGGAGGATGCCGAGGGTGTGGTGGCTCGGGTTGCGGACCCGATCCTGAACGATCTTGACCGACTCTTCGAAGGTGCTGCCGGGCCACTCGTTTTGCTTGTCCTCGGTGTTGGGCGTGAACATCTGGGTGAGGAACTCCGGCGGCACGTGGTAGGGCGGCATGTAGAACACCTGCGGCCGGGTCCCGAACTGCGGGTACAGCGGGAGCGCGATCTTCTCGTCGCTCTTCGCGAGGTAGTTGACCGGGCTCCGGCCGGCCGCCGCCGACGTGTTTCCGCCTGGGTGGCCGGCGTCGGGACCACGATTTATGTTGCCGTGCAGGCGCGTCTTCCCGATACACGAGGAGACACAGCGGGGGACGTTGCCCTCCTCGATGCGGGGGAAGCAGCCGACCGGCTTCTCCGAGACCCCCGTCTCGGGGTTGTACATCGGCTTGTGGTACGGACAGGACTTCACGCACTTGCGGTAGCCCCGACACCGCTCCTGGTCGAGCAGGACGATGCCGTCCTCCTCGCGCTTGTAGATCGCCTTGCGCGGACACGCGGCCAGACAGGCGGGGTTCTTGCAGTGGTTACAGAGCCGCGGCAGGTAGAACTGCCACATGTCGTGGTACTCCTCTTCCTCGAGGTCGCTCTCGACGACGTCGCCGGTGGGGTACTCGCCGTGGACCTGGTCGTCGCCCAGCGCGGGGTACTCCCATTCTTCCTTCTGGGCGATGTAGCCCTTGGCCGTCTCGCCGTCCTCGGCGGCCTCGAAGATGGTCTCGTTCTCGCCGAGATCGTCGAGCAGGCGCATGTCCCAGCCCATCGGGTAGCCGCCGTAGGGCTCGGTCTCGACGTTCATCCACCACATGTACTCCTCGCCCTCGCCGCTCGTCCAGGTGGACTTGCAGGCAAAGGAGCAGGTGTTGCAGTTGATACACCGGTTGATGTTGATGATCATCCCCCAGTGCCAGTCGCGTTCCTCTTCGCGGTGTTCGTAGGGGTAGCTGTGCTCGCGGCCGAGTTGTGGGTTGTAGGTCTCCGGCATCAGCTGTCACCTCCCTGCAGCGATCCGCTCACGTAGTCCTGGAACAGTTCGTCCTTCCGTGCGTCGCCGGGCCACCAGTCCGCCTCCTCGTATTTCTCGACTTCCACGAGGTCGTCGCGGTTCGTTCCCGTCGGTGCCCAGACGGTCTCCTCGTAGCCGTGCTCGAGTTCGGCCCCCTGCCAGACGATGTCGTCCTCGACGTGTTCGGAGATGTTCGGATCGCCGAAGACGGACTTGTGGACGAGGTCGTCGGTCTCCTGGGCCGGGTCGAGCCAGATGTTCGTCGTGACGTTGTATCCCTTGACGCCGTCGCCTTGCTCCTCGTCGTCGGGGAAGTGCTGGGGCCACCAGCCGTGCCAGATCGTCAGCTGGCCCATGTCGCCGGCCGAGCGGGGGCGCTGGCGCTCGCTGACCATCACGCGCACGACGAGGTCGCCGCGCTTGCCGGTGATCCGGACGTAGTCGCCGTTCTCGACGTCGATGTCCGCGGCGTCCTCGGGGTGCATCTCGACGAACGCCTCGCCAAGCGGCGGGGTTTCCTCGGTCTCGCCCTCGCCCTGCGGGAACGAGAAGTCGTCGACCAGCCGCTCGGTCCCCTCGGGATCGGCGTTGGTCGAGCCGAAGTCACGCGAGGACCAGATCAGGTTCCAGTCGGTCATCCCCCACGAGGAGTGGGTCCGGTACTTCGGGTGAGGCGTGTTGTAGTAGAACTGGTACTCCTCGTCGTGATACAGCGGGTTCTCCTCGTCTTTTGCCTCGTCCCACTTCTTGTTCACCCCGTAGGGCGTCCCCTCGGGGCTCTCGATGTGGTCGAGGTCGGCCCGTCCCAGCTCGAGGAACCGGTCTTCCTCCTTGTGGAACTCCATCCGGCCGGTCTTGGTGTAGAACGGCCGGTCCTCGTTGATCTGGGAGTAGAAGGGGATCCGCGGATACGTCTTCAGCTGGAGGCGTTCGGGACCGTCCTCGATGTCCTCGACGTCGATGTCGCGGGTCGTCATCCCCGCGTCCAGCGTCTCCTGGATGTAGTCGCGGACGTCCTTGTCGTCGTCGAGGAACTTGTCGAAGTAGGCCCGATAGGAGTCGACGTTGCGCTCCTCCGGCGGGATCTTCTCGTCAAGTTTCTCGGCAACCATCGCGACGGCCTCGCCGTCCTGCTTCGTGTCGTACAGCGGATCCATGACCCCGTGGTCCATGTGGATGAACGGGTTCTCCGGCCCGACGGTGATGTCCGGGTAATCGCACTCGAGCCAGGAGGGGACCGGGAGGACGATGTCCGCGTGGCGCGCGGAGTAGGTCATGTGCATGTCCGAGACGATCGAGAGCTCGTTGCTCGTGTCCGGATGTTTGACGAAGTTCTCGATGACGTGCTCCTGATGTTTGGTCTGGTTCAGGAGGTTGCAGTTCATCGTCCACAGGACCGTCGGCTTCGACATCGTGTACGACTCGGCGTTGGTCGGCATCACCGGCTCCTCGGCGTCGCCCTGTGGAACCAGGTCGAGTTCGCGGTCGAAGTCCCCGCGGATCTCGTGGGCGTCGAGTTGCTCGCCACCGAAGAACGCGAACGCGTAGCCGGGATACATCCCGTGGGCGGCGTTGCCGTCGGGGTTGACGTAGGAGGGGTAGCCGTCCAGCAGTTCGATCTTGTACTGGCCGGAGTAGTTGTAGTAGCCGGCCCCGCGCTCGCCGATGTTGCCCAGCATCGACTGGATGAAAAAGATCGTCCGCTGGAGCGAGTCGTTGGAGTGGAACCAGTGGTTGATCCCCTCGCCGGTGAACCACTGGGCCTTCTCGGCGTCGGCGAACTCGCGGGCCGTCTTCCGGAGCCCGTCAGCCGGGATCGTCGTGATCTCCTCGACCGTCTCCGGATCGTAGTTCTCGAGGATGTTCGACTTCTGGCGGACGAAGTCGGTGTGGACGCCGACCGACTCGCCGTTTGCCAGCTCGAGTTCGGTGTCGACCTCGAGCTGCGGGGTCGCGGGCGTCTCCTCGCCGACTTCCTCGCGGGTGACGGGGACGGGATCGCCGTTCTCGTCGAGGGCGACGAAGTCGCCCCAGTCGTTTTCCTCGTGGCGCTGCTCGCTGTCCTCGGCGGGCGGTTCGTGATCGGGGAAGACCTCGTGGGCGCGGAGGTACTTCCCGTCGTCCTGCCGGATCAACAGCGGCAGGGTCGTGAACTTCCGCATGAACTCCTCGTCGTAGCGTTCCTCGTCGATGATGACGTGGGCCACGCCCAGGGCAAAGGCGGGGTCGCTACCCGGACGGACGGGGAGCCAGCGGTCGCACTTCTGGACCGTCGGCGAGTAGTCGGGGTAGACGCCGACCATCTTGCCGCCGCGCTCGCGGGTCTCCTGGAGGAAGTGATTGTCCGCGAGCTTGTTGTGGATCAGGTCTTCCCCTGCATGATCGTGTAGTCGGCGGCCCGCCAGGCCGACGCGTCGGCGTCGCTGGTCTGATAGCCCGTCGTGATGACGTGACCCGGCGGCAGATCGGCGTACCAGTCGTACTCCGTCCACTCGCAGCCGCCGAAGATCGAGGCCAGCCGTCGGCCGGCCCCGTGGCGGGTGATCAGTCCGTCCGATTTGATCGCGTTGAAAATGTGGAAGCGCTTTTCGTCCTCGAGGCTCGCCATCTTCTCGGCGATCAGGTCGATCGCTTCGTCCCAGGAGACGCGCTCGAACTCGTCCTCGCCGCGGCCCTCGGGGTTGGGGTCGTCGGGACTCCACCCCTTGCGGACCATGGGGTACTTGATCCGGCTGGGCTCGAACGTCCGGCGGTGGAGCGTCAGCCCCTTCATGCAGCCACGCGGGTTCCAGTGGCGGGTGACCCCCGCCTCCTCGTAGCCGCCGGGGCCGCCCGGACCGGGGCTGCCCTCCTCCTCGTGATAGATCTGTTCGGCCCTGATCGGGACCCCGTTTTTCATGTAGAAGTTCAGGGCACACGACTGCGTACAGTTGGGGTGGCAGACGGTCCAATCGACCGAATCGTACTCGTAGATGTCGTGGTAGACCTCCTCCCAGTCACGGTTGGGGTAGGCCTTGAGCGGGTTGTCGACCTGTGTGATGGAGTCGACGGATTGGGTCGCTCCCCACGCGGAGCCGAGCAGGGCACCGACCGTCCCCGTCCCGGCAGCCGCCAGGAAATCGCGACGCGAGAGACTCATCGTCGACCACCTCGTGTGGCGGAGCGTTTCGATAGCATACACGCCGACGTTGCTACTCGATTCTTTAACCCGGAACGGCTGTTCCCACGCGTTGGGGACGCTACCGCCAGAATCCCGCTAATGAGGGGTTTTCAAGTGAGGGTGAAAGTACACGGTAGCCGTTCCGACGACCGCCCGCGGTAACCGGCGGCCGCGAACCGACGCTAGCGCGGGCACCAGCGACCGCAGTCACTCCGACCCCTCGCAGTCGAGGTCGAACAGCTGATGGGTGGCCTCGATAACCGCGTCGTCGCCGTCCCGGGCGGCCGCCCGGAGGCGCTCGGTCGGCGTACCAAGCAACGATCCGGTCAGTGCGCTCGCGAAGTCCTCGAGGACCGCCTCGGCGTCGGCCCCGCTCGCGAGCCGGTCACGGGCCCGCTCGAGTTCGCTCTCGCGGACCGCGGCCGCCGTCCGGTGGAGTTCGCGAAGCGTGTCTTCGGCACGGTTCTCGCGTTCCCGATCGACGAAGGCCGCGACCGCGTCAGTGATCGCGTCCTCGACCGCCGGCACCGCCGCCCGCCGACCCGCGACGGCGGCCTCGATCCGACGCTGGATCGCGTCGAGGGCCACGACCTGCACGGCCGATCGGCGGACGGGTTTGGCGACGTCCGGCGGGGTCGCCAGATCCACGACCGGCGTCCCGGGGTCGACCCCCTCCCCCTGTATCGTCTCGAGCGTTACCACCGGGTTCGGTGCGCCCGTCGCCGTTACGATCGCGTCGGCGTCGGCGAGCGCGGCTTCGAGGGCCTCGAGCGGCCAGTACCGACCATCCTCGGTCGGGAGTTGGGGCGCGGCCGAGCGGTTGACGGCGTCGACGCGGCAGTCCCAGCGGTGGCCGGCGGCGCTGGCCACTTCGGTCGCCATCTCGCCGGCACCGACGACGACGAGCCGATCCGGGACCCCGCCCGCGTCGGCGATGGCCTCGCAGGTCGCGCTCCCGTAGCCGACCGTCCCCTCGTCGATGTCGGTCTCGTCGCGACAGCGCCGCCCCACCGAGACGGCCGCGTCCGCGGCCCGGGTCACCACGCCGCCGGCGAGGTCCGCCTCGAGCGCCGCGTCGAACGTCCGTCGGAGCTGGCCGAGAACGTGTGCCTCGCCGATGACAGCGCTCTCGAGGCCGCAGGCAACGCGAAACAGGTGTTCGGCGACTGCGAGTTCGGTCTCGGTCCGCGCGCCGTCGGGATCGCCCAGTGCCTCGCGTGCGGCATCGAGCCCTGCGTCCCGGTCGGCGGGCGTCCGCGTGCTGAGATACGCCTCGACGCGGTTGCACGTCGAGAGGACGACCGCCTCGGTGACGCGGTCGTGGGCCGCGATCCGCCGGGCGGCAGCGAGGGGATCGTCCGGAGCGACCGCGCCCAGTTCCCCGGTCGAGCGGCTCTCGTGGTCGATCCGGTAACACGCGAGTCGGCGGACGCTCTTCGGTACCGCCGCGACAGGCGACGGCTCGGGCTCGGTCCGCGCATCCGGGGGCACTGAATCGGGGGCGTGCATGGGCCTACTCGAGCGCTGCGGTCGCGTCGACCGGTGGCGCGTGATCGGTCGGCAGTTCGTCGGTGCTGTACTCGGCCTCGGTGAGGTAACACCGGGGATCCTCGGCCCAGAGGTCGTCGTGGACCGCCGCGGCGCGGGCTCGGGAGTTCCCGCCACAGACCTCCTTCCAGGGACAGCGGCCGCATTTCCCCTTCAGGTGGTCGGTCGGTTCGGCCAGTTCGTCCCAAAGGTCGCTGTCGGCGAGGATCTCGTCGAGGCGGCGCTCGCGGACGTTCCCGAGCGTGTACTGCGAGAGGAACATGCTCGGGTGGACGTCGCCGCGGTGGTCGACGTTGACGACCTTGGGGCCGGCGTCGCCGTTCTTGACCACTCGACCGGGGCCGTCGTCGAACAGGAGTTTTCGAGCCCGATCGGCGTGGGCCGGCATGTCCTCCCGAATCCGGTGGTAGAGATAGACCGCGTCGGCGTAGTTGCCGGCGGTCAGGATCTGCATGTCGGGATGGGTGTCGGCGAGGGCTTTGGTGCGCTCGTAGAGGGCGTCGACGACCTCCCGCGTGCGCTCGAACGATAAGTCCGCGTCGGTGATATCACCGCCGCGCCCGGAGTAGATCAGGTGAAAGACGTTCACCCGGTCGATCCCCTCCTCGACGGCGAGGTCGATCACGTCGGGGACGTCGTCGACAGTCCCCTCGGTCATCGTACACCGAATGCCCGTCCCCATCCCGGCGTCGCGGGCGTTGCGAAGCCCGTTCCGGGCCCGCTCGAACGCGCCGTCGACGCCGCGGAACTCGTCGTTGGTCGCCCCGACGCCGTCAAGCGAGACGCCGACGTACTGCATCCCCGCGTCGGCGACCGCCTGTGCGCGCTCCTCGGTGAGGAAGGTCCCGTTGCTCGAGGCGATCGGCCGAATCCCCTGCTCGGACGCGTAGCGGGTCAGTTCGGCGATATCGTCCCGGAAGAACGGCTCGCCGCCGCTAAACACGAGTACCGGGACGTTCACCGCGGCCAGCGAGTCGATGAACGATTTAGCCTCGGCCGTCGACAGTTCCTCGCTGTCGCGCTCGTCGCAGGCCCCGAAGTAGCAGTGCTTGCACTGTAGGTTACAGGCGGGGGTCGTGTTCCAGACGACCAGCGGAACGAGCGCGTCGCTCGCGTGGCGCTTCTCGTATCGGATCTGTTCCGGTCGGTTGTCGAGTCCTCTGATGAGTCGCGTGAGATCGATCATTGGTCCACCTCCGGGCGGAAGATGCCGCTCGGTTTCGCGCCGAGTCCGTCGATTCGGCGGCCGACGGTGACGTCCGTCGGGCGGTCGTCGGCCAGCGGCCGCGTGTCGAGTACTGCGAGATCGGTCCGTTCCATGTTCCCGACGTAACACTCCTCGCCGTCGGGCCCGAAGACGACGTGGAGCGGTTCGCCACCGACTTCCACGCGGTCGGCGACGGTGAGGTCGGTCAGGTCCAGTATCGTCACGAACGGCTCCTCGTAGGAGTCGACGACGGCGTAGCGACCGTCCGACGTCGTCGCGGCGAAGCCGGTCGTCGTCCCGACCTCGAGCAGCCGTTCGGTCGGCGAGTCGTCGCCGGCCGCGACCGCCTCGAGGTCGACGACGGCGATGCGGTCGTCCTCGCGGGCCGGAAACAGGCCGTATCGGTAGTCGGGGCCGTCGGCGACCGCGAACCCGTGGGGGTTCGTCCCCGTCTCGGCGGTACAGCGAACCCGCTCGGCGGCCGCGTCGACGAACGAGGCCGACGATCCGCCGGCGTGGTTGGCGACCACCAGCCCCTCCGCGAGGACGTACAGGTCGTGTGGCTCCGCCCCGACCGGGATCTCGGCCGCCAGTTCGAGGCCGGAGTCGGCACCGAGGACGGCGATCTCGTGTTCCGTCTTCTGGCCCACGTAGAGCCGATCGTCCGGGCCGATTCGCATCCCGGAACTCCGTGAGAGCGGGCGCGTTCCCGCGCGCTCGAGCCGACCGTCCTCGCCGATCGCGAACGCGAGGACGCCCGGATCAGACGACGCGGGCAGGTCGACTGCGGTCCCGACGAACAGCGCGTCGCCGGCCGGCCCGAGCGCGCTCCCGACGGGCATCGTCCCGAGCTGCTCGACGCGCTGGACGGTCTCGAGCGCCTCGAGATCGACCACCTCGAGGTGGGCGCTGGCGATGTACAACAGGTACGCGACCGGCTCGTCCGGGTGAAACAGCGCCGTGTGCGGGTATCGGCCCTCGCCGAGGTCCGCGACGACCTCGCCCGCGGCGAGATCGACCGCGCTGAAGTGGCTGCTGGCGGCGTTTTTGACGATCGTCGGTGCGCCGGACGAGTGGTCGTTCGCGGCGGTGACGGTGTCAGTATCCGGTGTCATGAGTATCTCCCTCTATCGGTACGAAAACAGCCCGCAGGGGCCGCCCCGTCGGGCACGTCGATGGTCGCCGCGATCGGGTCGGGGTCGCCGGCTCGAACGCCGTCGACGTCGACGACGGTCACGGTGTCGGCGTCGACGCTGGGGACGTAACAGACCCGGCCGTCCGCGCTGAACCGCGGGTGACGCGGCGTCGATCCGGTCTCGACGCGCGCGACGACGTCCAGGCTCGCGGGGTCGAGGAACGCGACGCGGTCGTCGTCGTACGCGTCGACGGCGAGCAAGGACCCATCGGGGGTAACGTCGGGAAAGGCCGTGGGCGTCCCCAGCGAGACGCGATCCGTGGCTGTCGCATCGGTCTCGCCGCGGCGGACCGACTCGAGGTCGACGACCGTGAGGCCGTCGTCCTCCGTGTCTCCGATGACCCACCGATCACGTCCCGGGACGGCGGTCCCGCCCCTCGGGTTCGGGGCCGGGACCGTCCCGAGGACCGTCGCCTCGAGCGTGTCGACGACGGTCACGCTGTCCCCATCGGCGTTGTTCACGCCCAGCAATCCCCGGGTCGGTTCGTGGGCCAGGTCCTGTGGCCCGGCACCGACCGCGAACCGATCCAGGACGTCGAACGGGGGCGTTGCGCCGATCCGGAGCAATTCGTCGTCGTCTCGCAGCGCGACCCACACGTCGTTGCCGGCGTCGACGGCGAGCCCGGCCGCCTTCCCGATCGGGAGTTCGGCGACCGGTTCGATCCGCTCGCCGGCCGTCCGAAAGACGGCCAGTCCCGGGCGGTCGTCGTCCGGGAGGCCGCCGTAGGTACTGACGAACAGGTACCGTCCCGTCCGGCTCAGCACCGCTCCCACGGGCGCAGTCCCGACCTCGTCGACGCGATCCACGACGGACAGCGTCCAGCAATCGAGGATCTCGAGCGCGTTCGACCCCATGTAGGGGACGTACGCCCAGCGGCCGCCGGGACGGACGGCCAGCGCGTGTGGCTGGCGGCCGTCGCCGATCCGGCCGAGCGGCTCGTGGGTGGCCGCGTCGATCACCGTCAGCCCCTCCCCGCGGAGGTGCTTGACGAGTGCGAGCGGTCCCGCCGGTCGTCGGTCCGTCCGCGTTCGCGGGGTCGCGTTACTGGTATCGGACATGTGCCTGTGGGAACGGTCGATCGCGGTCAGTGCCCCTCCGCGCGGACGCCGAGGAACTTGCCGGTCGGTGCCAGCAGGTCCTCGATCTGGGTCAGCATCTCGCCCGTGTTCGGATCGAACACGAGGATCGATTCGTTCTCGCCCTGCCAGACGCTAATGTAGACCTTCTCGCCGTCGCGGCTGAACTCGGGGTGGATCGCGGCCGCGGCGCCCCACTGGCTACAGTCGATCTCCTGATCGACCTCGAGGGTCTCGGGATCGATGGTGTAGACGTAGGCGTCGTCCTCGGTGTCGGTGAGGATGACGTCGGCCCAGACGTAGTCGCTGTTCTCGTGTTTCCGGATGAACAGCCCCGAGCCCCTGACGTCAATCATCTTCTCGGCCTCCCAGGTTTCGGTGTTCCAGACGCCGACGCTCGGCGCGCCGGCGTGGGTGGTAAAGGCGAGGTCTTCGTCGGGGTACAGCGCGCCCGGTCCGGGGTGTGGCACCCCGTCCATCGGAATCGCGGCGACGTGGCGCCGCTCGTGGGTGTCGATGATGTCCATCTGGTTGTCCGTCTGCGAGGCGATCATGAAGTAGCGGCCGTCCTCCGTGAAGAAGCCGTCGTGGAGGGTGCGGCCGCACTCGATGGTCGCGACGACCGGGAAGTCGTCCTGCGTGTAGTCGATGAGCCACACCTCGCCGCCCTCTTTCAGTCCCGCGAGGAAGAGTCCCTCCTCGGGGACGTCGTACAGCGAGCAGACGCGGCTCCCCAGGCTCTCGCCGTCCGGGTTGACGGTGTGGGTCGGGATCCGCTTGATCGGCTCCATCGTCTCGGCGTCGCAGATGACCAGATGGTTCGGGTTGTAGAACCCGCCGATCACATAGTCCCCGTCCCGGGAGACGGCGATGTCACGGGCGTCCGTCCCGGCGTCGGCGACGGCGACCCGCTCGAAGTCGAACAGGTCGATCTTGTACATCTCGCCCTGTCGGGACTGGGTGTAGACGTACGCGCCCTCGCGCGTTTGCTCCGGCAGGTCGGGATGGAAGTCGTGGACGTGAATCGCCTTCCCGACGTTCTCGACCCGCTCCATGAACTCGTCGTTGACCGTGTCGATCATCGCGACCGAGGCGTTGTTGCGCTCGGTGACGACCATGATATCGCGCAGGTCGAGGTCGTGGCTCGGCTCTTGAGCCAGTTCGCTCTCCTCTTTGAGGACCTCGTGGCGCTCCTTCAGCGTCTCCATGTCGGTGAAGTCAACCTTGTCGACGGACTCGCCCTCCGGAACGACGTACAGTTGGCCGTTCATCTGGGCGTGCCCGTCGCCGCAGTAGACGTTACACTCGAACTGGAACGTCCCCTCCTCGTCGGTGACGAACGTGACCGAATCGATGACGTCGTCGTTCGTGTTCTCGGGGAGTTCGACGGGCCCGACATCGTACGGGTCCTCGAGGTAGAACGTGTGCATCGCGAAGTCCTCGTTCTCCTCGAAGGTCGACTGCGTGAACTCGATCGTGAGTTCCGTGTTCGGCGGGACCCGAATCTCCTGGGGGTCGAACTCGTATTGCTTGGCGGCCAACTGGACGGTTTCGCTCCGCTCGGCCGACGGCGCCTCCTCGTCGTTTTCGTCGTCGTCCTCGTCGTCATCGTCGCCGGCACAGCCCGCCAGCGCAGCCGACGCAGCGACGACGCCGCTGGTCTTGATGAACGTCCGGCGGCCCGGACTGGGCAACCCCATTTCGAAACTGAGGTCGTCATCGAACTCCAGGGTCTCCGCGATCTCCCTCGAAGCGCTCAAGTGGCGCTTGATTCGTTCCTCGTGTTCCGCAACCGACTCCGCCGGTGACTCGGATCGTGACATACTGGGCACCTCTCCGGTCGAACGTCTGGAACCCACACCTATAGTAGGCGTTAGAAATAATTGCTCACTTTTGGAACAGAGAGTTGGTCGAGAGCGGTGTCGATCGCCGTTGTTAACTCGTTGAGTGAGTCGAAGAATCGGTTGCTGAGTGCCTGTTGTAGCTGTCGCCAGCATTCTTCGACCGGGTTGAGCTCCGGCGAATACGCTGGCAGCGTCACGAAGGCGAGGTCGTCACGGGCCGCCAGGTCCGTGACGGCCGACGCCTGGAAGTACGGCGCACCATCCAGCACCACGAGCAAGTCATCCTCGAACTCTTCACATAATGCTAAGATGAAATGTTTCGCGTGGTCGGCGGTGACGTACTCTTCGAACCGGGAGAAGAAGCGATCACCGTCCTCGGTGATCGCGCCCAACAGACACGTCCAGTCGCGCTGTCCGGAGAGGTCGACGCTTGGGCGCGTGCCGCGCGGAAACCACGCGGCACGCGGCTCGACCTGGACGGATTTCTTGGTCTGATCGATACAGACTACGGTGGCGTCCATCTCCCGCCGCTTTTTTTGAACTCCTCGTGAAATTCTTCTTGCTCGTCTTCATCGGCTTCAGCGGCTGAACGGCGGGGTTTCTGATAGCTGAGCCCCGCTTCTTTCAGCAACCGCCGGCAACTCGGATAGGAGTACTCGACGCCGTAGGTTTCTTCGAGAAACTGCTGGACGAGCGCCGGCGTCCACGCCGGCGCGTCGTAGCCGACCTCGGTCGGTGGCTCGTGCACAGTCTGCTCGAACTCTTCTTGCTGTCTATCCGAGAGCTTTCGCTTTCTCCCGGTTCGCTTAGCATCAACCACAGCTTGCTCGAGCGGTTCGTCCGTATCCAGTCGCATCAGCCAGCTGTAGATGGTTCGACGGCCGGTACCGTACCACTCGGCAAGCTCAGTTTGCGTAACGCCGTTTTTGTACGCAATCGCAGCTAACAGCCGCTGTGTCGGTTTGTTCCCCTCGACGTTGTCGAGCGCGTCTTGGAGGTCTTCGACGGGGATCTCGTCGAGGTGATCCATTGCCTACGCGTACACACTCTGGGCTGAAAATTCTAACGACTACTATATAACCCGGCAGCAACGTTTCGAGTTCGTGAGAGGTCACGGGAAGATGTTCGTAGCGGGTTTTTTCAGTCGTGAACGCATGTCGAACCCCCGGCAAACATCTGCTCCTTACGGCCTCTAAACCCAATTTTGATCGGTAGCGTTCGATTTCGGTTCCCAGCCCGTAGGATTCGTCGGTACAGCCATTTATAAGGTAATAGATAGTTGAGACCATGACGTCTGACAGTTCCGGGTCGAAACCCCGCGGCGATCGAATGACCACCGACTTCTTCGAAGACGTCCTGACCGAGTACCTCGAGGACGGCCGTATCGAGTCGGGCGTCGTCAGGCTCCGGCTGGACGACGGGCGAACCCGCCGGTTCGTCGTCGGCGACGACACCGAATCGATGCACGCCTACGAGTACGTCCGACGGGAACTCGCGGAGGCACAGCGCCTGATCGAGGGCAACGACGATCGGTTCGACCAGCCCGTCGAGTTCTCGGTGCCGGTCCGCGACGAGGACCGACTCCTCGCCGAACTCGAGGACGAGGGTGCCGTCACCACCTGGATCAAACCGGACGGGTTCGGCCTCCTGCTCGAGCATCTCCGGGCGATGGCCGACGAACCTGAGCCGGAGCCGTCCGACGCGACCGAGTGAAACGACGGCCGATCAGAACAGTTCGACCCGGATCCCGTCGGCCTCGAGGTCGTCGGCGAAGGCCTCGGCATCGGTCTCGATCGGGTCGAACGTGTCGTAGTGTTCGGGCAGGACCAACTCGGGCTCGACGCTCCGGGCGAAGGCGGCGGCCTCGTGGCGATCCATCGTGAAATGCCCGCCGATCGGCGGGACGAACACGTCGGCCGTAACCGACTCGTGATGGGGCAGGAAGTCCGTGTCCGAGGGGAAAAACACCGTCGCCCCCTCGAGGGCAAGCACCACCCCGATCACCTCCCCATCTGCGTGGAACGGCTCCCCGTCCTCGTCGACGTGGTCGCCCGCGGGGTCGTTGTACGCCGGCACCGTCCGCACGTCGATCCCGTCGACGGTCGCCTCGCCCTCGGAGGGCAGGTCGATGACGTCGAACGCGAGGGCACTAGTGTCGATCGCCTCGTAGGCCGCGACGGTCACGTCCGGCCCCGCGACGGCCTCGATCGCGGCCGCATCGTAGTGGTCCATGTCGTCGTGTGTGACAAAGACCACGTCGCCGTCCGCGGGTTCGCCCGCGAGGATCTCGCCCCACGGATCGACGTAGATCACGGTCCCGTCGTCGGTTTCGATGCGGACGCTCGCGTGGCCCAGTCGCTCGAAGTCGAGCCCCTCGTAGGTGACGGTCATCGTGGCTCGAGGGTACGGTGCGGACCGTCTTATAGACCGGTTCCCACCAGTCTGGAACGACCACCACGGAAACGAACCCGCGGCGCGACGGTCCGAGTACCCGTGACTCACACGTCGAGACGGACGCTGCTGACGGCCGGTGCGAGTACGATCGGGCTCGCCCTCGCGGGGTGTCTCACCGACAGCGCCGGTGAACGGACGCCGGACGAACCGATTCCGGCCACCACCGCGACGATGTACAAGGGCCCGAACTGTCGCTGCTGTGATTCGTACGGAGAGCATCTCGACGCGTCCCTCGAGACCGACCTCGAGACCGTCGTCGCGGACGATCTCACGGCGGTGAAAGACGACCGCGGGATCGACGCCGACCTTCGGAGCTGTCACACGGTGGAACTGGACGGCTACCTCGTCGAGGGCCACGTCCCGGCCGCGACCGTCGCCACGCTGCTCGAGGACGAACCCGAGATCGCCGGGATCGCGTTGCCAGGAATGCCGTCGGGGTCACCGGGAATGGGCGGCGAGAAACGCGGCACGTGGCAGGTGTACGAACTCCGTTCCGGCGACGAGCCGGCCGTCTACGCGGAGTTGTGATTCCCGCTCGATCGGCGTCCACGGATTCGGATCGCTG
Source organism: Natrinema pellirubrum DSM 15624 (assembly GCF_000230735.2). Taxonomy (NCBI): domain Archaea; kingdom Methanobacteriati; phylum Methanobacteriota; class Halobacteria; order Halobacteriales; family Natrialbaceae; genus Natrinema; species Natrinema pellirubrum. Next base: position 2,382,396 of record NC_019962.1, on the reverse strand, counting down.
TCGCCGGGCGCGATTATGAACTACGCCGAGACGTTCCAGTTCGCTCGCTGCGCTCGCTCACGGGCTGCGACTCGTCTCGTTCAAATCGCGCCGGTTCCGATGCTCGTCGCTCGCGGTTTTGCTCGCAGCGAGAAGCGGGCCGGGCGCGATTTGAACACGCGACCGTCTGATTAAGAGTCAGACGCTCTGCCGGACTGAGCTACCGGCCCTGTACCTCCGAATTTCCGTCGGTCCTTCAAATACGTTTCCCTTGGTCGGTGCTGTGGCAGTGATCCACGAGCGTACGTCCCTCGAGTCGTGCAGGTCGGCTCTCAGGACGTACCACTCTTCGGGAGGGTTAAGTGCGGTGGGTCCGACCACTCGGGCAATGAGTACGGGGGTTACGATTTCGTCCATCTCCGATTACGCTATCTTGGGTTGCGGGAGCGTGGGATACGCCGTGGCGGAGGAACTCGTCGAACAGGGCAAGGACGTGCGGATCATCGACCGCGACGAGAGCCGCGTCGAGTCGCTGCGCGATCAGGACTTAGACGCCCGGCGGGCCGACATCCGCGAGCCCGAGGCCGCGGAACTGGTGGCCGATCGAGACGTGGTCCTCATTCTGGCCTCCGACGTCGAATCGAACAAACGCGCCGTCGAACACATCCGCGCGGCCGACGACAGTCAGTTCGTCGTCGCACGCGCGAGCGACCCCGTCTCCGGCGACGAACTCTCCGAACTCGGGGCCGACATCGTCATCAACCCCTCCTCGGTGATCGCCGAATCCGCCCTGCGGGCACTGGAATCGGGCGAACTCGAGTACAACGCGGGCAAGCTGGCGGATCTCGTCGAGGAGACGGCGACGCGGCTGGCGATCGTCACGCAGGACAGCCCCGATCCGGACTCGATCGCGTCGGCGGCAGCCCTGCAGGCGATCGCCAACCATCTCGGCGTCGAGTCCGACATCATCTATCTGGGCGACGTGGGCCACCAGGAGAACCGCGCGTTCGTCAACCTGCTGGGGATCGATCTGGTCCAGTGGGACGAGATCGAGGACCAATCGGTCTACGACACCGTCGCTCTGGTCGATCACGGCACCGCGGGCGAGATGGAACTGCCCGTCGACATCGTCATCGACCACAACGAGTCCGAATCCGAGTCCGAACCCGAGTTCGTCGACATTCGGCCGAACATGTCCTCGACGTCGACGATCATGACGAAGTACATCCAGGAGTTCGACATGAACGTCTCCGAGGAGGTCGCCACCGCCTTGCTCTACGGCATCCGCGCGGAGACCCTGGATTTCAAACGCGACACCACCCCTGCCGACCTGACCGCCGCGGCCTATCTCTACCCCTTCGCGAACCACGACACCCTAGAGCAGGTCGAATCGCCGTCGATGTCGCCCGAAACCTTAGACGTCCTCGCGGAGGCGATCACCAACCGCGACGTCCAGGGGAGTCACCTCATCTCCAACGCCGGCATCGTCCGCGATCGCGAGGCGCTGACCCAGGCCGCCAGCCACCTGCTGAACCTCGAGGGCGTGACCACGACCGCGGTCTTCGGGATCGCCGACGAGACGATCTTCCTCGCCGGTCGCTCGAAGGACATCCGCATCAACATCGGAAAGGTACTCGAGGACGCCTACGGCGAGATGGGCGAGACCGCGGGCCACTCGACGCAAGCCAGCGCGGAGATCCCGCTTGGCATCTTCACGGGGATCGAGATCTCGGAGGACACGCGGGATACCCTGCTCGAGCTGACCGAAGAAGCAGTCAAACGGACGCTGTTCGATGCGATGGGCGTCGAGGGCGGCGGGAGCGAAGGCTCGAACGGGAGCTAAGCGCCGCGAAACGGAATCCGATCAGGCCAGCAGTTCGTCTTCTTCTTCGTCCGGTTCGCGAACCCGTTCGACGACGTCGTTGATCAGGATGATGTCGCCGACCGAGCGGACCCAGCGATAGGGGACGATGATGCCCTGTCCGGTACGGGCTTCCTCGGCGAACAGTTCGCTGTTCAGGTTCGCGAGCGCGAGGCCGGAGACGGCCTCGCCGTCGATGTTCAGTCGGAGATCCTCGACTTCGCCCACGAAGACGCCGTTGTTCGAGTAGACCTCGCGGCCGACGAGGGAGGTGATCTCTTGGGGTGTGTCGTCCATGTCAGGGTGCATGCGTGGCGGACTCTTAATTCTTGGTCAGACGTGACAGTCACCGCAGCGAACCCGACGGCGACGACTCGAGTCCGCCGTCACTCGTAGTCGGGTTCCCGGCCCTCGCGGAAGGCGGCGACCGATTCGGCGAAGTCCGGATGGCGCACGCACTGTTCGTCGAGAGCGTGCCGATACGCCCGTCCGCGGGCGATCTCGTCGGCCCGGTGTCGCACCATCGCCCGCTTCGTCTGGGCAACCGCGTTCGGACTCCGCCGGGCGATCCGACTGGCCACGTCGCGGACCGCGTCGTCGAGGCGGTCGGGGGCGACGACGCGACTGAACAGGTCAGTGTCGGCGACCGCTTCGGCCTCGAGGACGCCGCCGGTGAAACACAGTTCCTGGGCGAGCCCCTCGCCGAGTTCCAGACAGAGGCGCTCGAACGGCGGGACGACTCCCATCCTGATCTCGGCCGGACAGAGCGTCGCGTCGGTCGCGGCGATCCTGAGATCACAGGCCATCGCGAGTTCGTAGCCGCCGCCGTAGGCCGGGCCGTTTACCCGTCCGATAATCGGGACGGACACAGCCTCCATGCGGGCGTACAGCGCCGAGAAGGAGTCGAGATAGTCGATCACGGCATCGGGGTCGTCGGCTCGAGCGGCGAAGACGTCGACATCGGCCCCTGCCGAGAACGTCCCGCCCGTGCCGGTAACGACGATCGATCGAACGGCGTCGTCCGCCGCGGTCGCCTCGATGTGGTCTCCGAGATCAGCGATAACGGCCGGCGACATCGCGTTGCCAGTGTCGGGTCGGTCGATCGCGACGGTCGCGTACTGCTCCGCCTTATCGTGAGAAACGATAACGTCAGTCATTCGTACGGAGGCCACTTCAGCCAGCGACAAAAGCGAATCGCCGAGCGGTCGCGACCAGTGACCGGAAACGGCTCGGTTCCCCGGCGCTACTCGAGAATCGAGTCGACGTCGGCGTGGTCCGACAGCAGCCGCTGCATGCGGTCGACGGTGTCTGCGGTGTGGGTCCGGCCGCTCCGGACGACGTCTTCCGCGCGCTCGACGGTGGTCAGCGTGTCCGTCCGGACCGACAGGATCGGGACGCCCTTCTCCCGGGCTTTCCCGGTGATCGCGCTCGAGGGTCGGTGACCGCCGGTGAGGATGAGACAGCGGACGCCGGGAGCCTCGAGCGCCGCGGTGTGGATCTCGGCACGATCGCCGCCGGTGATGACGGCGGCGTCTCTCGTCCGGCGGAAGTGTCGCAGGGCGCTGTCGGCCCCCATCGCGCCGACGGTAAAGCGCTCGACGTAGCTCTCGGCCCCGTCCGCGACGAGGGTCTCGGCTCCGAGTTCGTCGGCCAGGTCCGCGACGGTCACGCCCGACAGCTCCCGCTCGCTCGGGAGGACGCCGTGGATCGGAATTCCCCGTCCCTCGAGGAACGGGACGACGTCCGTCTCGAGCCCGTCGTAGGCCGCATCGGAGACGCTGTTGAAGACGACGCCGGCGAGGCGGTCGCCGAACCGGTCGGCGGCGGCGATGATATCGTCGACGTCCGCGGGGATCTCGTAGGGGGCGACCAGCAGGACGCGGGCGTCGAGCAACGCCGCCACGTCGGGGTCCGCGAGGTCGACGATGCCGCCGACGTCGTAGCGGCCGCCGCCCTCGACGAACATGCGGTCGCGGTCGGCCGCAAGCGTCTCGAACGCCTCTTGGACCCGCTCGCGGAGTTCGTCGGGGTCCTCGCGGCCGCGGATCGCCTGCTCGATGAACGTCGGCGAGTAGACGACCGGCTCGAGGTCGTGGAGTTCGGCCTCCAGCTCGAGCAGGTCGCGGGCGAGCAGCGGGTCCTCGTCTAAGGTCTTCCCGACGTTGCTCTGGAGGCGGGTCCCCTTGGGTTTCATGTAGCCGACGCTGTCGCCCTCGTCGGCCGCTGCGAGGCGGGCCAGTGCCAGCGTGATCGCCGTCTTGCCGGCGCTTTCCTCGAGCGAACTGACGAGCAGCGTGTCGGGGTCGCCGCGAACGGCGGTAGTCGCGTCGTCGGTGTCGGTGGTCGTCTCGCTGTCAGCGGTCGTGGGATCGGAATCTGGATCGGTCATGGGTCTGTCGTGTCGAGATCGTCCGGATCGACCGTGAGCCGCAGGTCGATCGCCTGTACGCCATCGGGGCCCGCCACGAGCGGGTTGATGTCGAGTTCGAGGATCGACGGGAAGTCGGTCACCAGCTGTGAAAGCCGCTGGATCGTCTCGACGACGCCGTCGATATCGGCCGGCTCGCGGCCGCGTGCGCCGCGCAACAGCGGCGCGGCCTGGATCTCGTCGACCATCTCGCGGGCCTCGGCCTCGCCGAACGGGGCGACCCGAACCGACGTGTCCTCGAGGATCTCGACGAAGATACCGCCGAGCCCGAACAGGACGAGGGGACCGAACTGCGGGTCACGGTTCATCCCGACGATCGTCTCGGTCGACGCCTCGAGATCGAGCATCTCCTGGATCTGGACGCCGACGATCGTCGCGTCGGGCTGGTAGTTTCGCGCCCGTGCGACCACGTCCTCGTAGGTGTTGGCGACGTCCGCGTCGCTGACGCCGACTCTGACGCCGCCGATATCGGATTTGTGGGAGATGTCGGGGCTGACGATCTTCATGACGACGTCGCCCTCGATCGACTCGGCGACCTCGCGGGCGCGGTCCGGATCGTCGACGATCTCGCTCCGCGGCGTCGGGATCCCGTAGGCCTCGAGCAACTCCATCGACTCGACGCCGAGGCGGTTGTCGTCACGGCGTTTCGTCCGGGCGAGGATCTCGCGGGCGCGCTCGCGGTCGACGTCGAACGTCGCCGGCTCGTCGGCCGTCCGCTCGCGGATATCCCGGAATCGCGCGAGCGCGTCGAGTCCCGAGACCGCCCGCGAAGGATCGAAGTAGTTCGGGATCCCCGACTCGCGCAGCGTCGCCTCGGCGTCGCGGGCCCGCTTGCCGCCCATCAGGCACGTGACGACCGGCGTGTCGTGGGTCTCGAGTTTCTCGATGACCGTCTCGGCCAGGTCGTCGTAGGAGAGAACGGCGGTCGGCGCGGCGACGACGACCGCACTGCCGACGTTGGGGTCCTCGAGGGCGATCTCCAAGGCCTCGCCGAACCGCTCGACGTCGGCGTCGCCGATCGCGTCGATCGGGTTGTAGACGTTGGCCTCGTCGGGCATCGCCGCGGCGAGTCGATCGATCGTCTCGTCGGCAAAGCTGGCCATCTCGAGCGTCGAGTCGCCGACGGCGTCGGTCGTGAGGACGCCGGGGCCGCCGGCGTTGGTGACGACCGCGACGCCGTCTGACTCGGGTTCGGGCAGGCCGGCCAGCGCCCGCGCGGAGTCGAATAGTTCTTGGACCGAGCGAGCCCGGAGGACGCCGGCCTGCTCGAGGCCGGCCTCGTAGGCCCGTTCGCTGCCGGCGATCGCGCCGGTGTGTGAGGAGGCCGCCTGCGCGCCGGCATCGGTGCGGCCGGACTTGACGAGGACGATCGGGGTGTCGGCAGTGACCTCGCGGGCGGCCTCGAGAAAGCCCTGCCCGTCGTCGATGTCCTCTAGGTAGCCGATGATGACGTCGGTGTTCGGATCCGACCCCCACTCGCGGACGAAGTCCGTCTCGTCGAGAACGGTCTTGTTGCCCAGCGAGACGACGTCTCGAAAGCCGATCCCCTGTTCGTTGGCCCAGTCCAGCACGGCGGTGATGAACGCTCCGGACTGACTCATAAAGGAGATCGAGCCCTCCTGGGCGTCTTCGGGGCCGAAAGTGGCGTTCATCCCGTTTTCGGTGGCCATGATACCGAGGCTGTTCGGGCCGACGACGTTGAGGTCGTGTTCGGCGGCGATCTCGCGCAGTCGCCGTTCGCGTTCGGCACCCTCGCCGCCCGTCTCCGAGAAGCCGGCCGTGATGACGACGACGTTCTCGGTGCCGGCGTCGGCCACGTCCCGAATCGCCTCGATGACGATATCGGGCGGTACTACGACCACCGCCAGATCGATCGGCGGCGCGCTCGTCGCGTCCTCGTAACACTCGAGCCCGAGAACCGTCTCGCGCGAAGGGTTGATCGGAACGACCTCGCCGTCGAACCCGTCTCGCAGGTTCTCGAGGATCGCCCGGCCAACCGCGCCCTCGCGGTCGGTCGCGCCGACCACGGCGACGGTCTCGGGATCGAAGAGTGCGGATAACCGTCCCATCGGTCGATGGTTGTCCGGGTAGCGTGTTAAGCATATGGCGTGTTCCCGCCATCCGGTACCGGGCGTCGGAACGCCGCGCTCAAGGGAGATCCTCACTCGGGGCGGCCGGAACTGACGGCCCGATCGTCGCGGGACGACCGTCCGACCGCGGCGACCGTTGCCCCGAGCCAGTACCACAGCACCAGCCCGCCGTACAGCAGGAAATGGACCGGACTATCTGCCGTGATGACCGACTCGAGCAACGCCATGCCGACCGCGTAGGCGAGTACACTGCCGGCGACGAGGTCGGCGAGTGGGACCGCCAGACGGAGGGTGGCGACCGCGCCGCCGACTGCGGCGAGTAACGCGACGAGCGCGAGAGTCAGCGGCTCACCCAGTACGTCCGCGACTCGAGTCCAGTAGACGTACCCGGGCGGCCAGAGAACGTAGCCGACGGCGAACGCGAGGACCGCGCTCGTGAGGACGCCGGTCGATCGACTGCGCATACGAACGCCTCGGCGCAGGACGACGTAATTACCGGGGTCGAAGCCGACTCGAGTCCCGGTGACGGACCGTGTTCGGGCCGGTCTCCCGAGTCGGAATCGATGCCGTGTCTCGAGCGGGCGATACATCGAGACCGGCCGGGTCGGTACAGTTATCAGTTCGACATGTCAACTGAACTCCTGTCCCTCCGATGTATCAGCCACGTTCCCGACCGATCGCCACCGTCACCGCATTGCTGGCCGTCCTCAGTTTCGTGACCGCGGTACTGTACGTCGAAACGATCCCGGAAAACCCGCCCGGTGACGGGTTCGCGGCGGGCCTCACTGGACTCTTCGTGCTATTATGTGTCGCCGTCGGAGTCGTCACGCTCGCGGAAGCGGGACTGTTGTTCCTCGTCGACCGCGTCCGGGAACCGGCGGAACGGTCGCGACAGTTGCTCACGACCGGGGCCGTCATCGGGAGCCTCTCGGTCGTCGTGCTAGTTGTCCCCATGCTGATCGCGCACGTGTTCGACGTCTTCGTTCCCGGATACGGGCTCGGGATCGGACTCGCGCTCGTTCCGATCGGCATCCTCTGTTCCGGCGTCGGTGCGCTCGTACAGCTCGTCGACGAGGGACGCGCAAAATCCGGTTCGTGAACGGCTCAGTGCGTCGAGATCGCGGCCGTCGAGCGACTCGAGGCGAAGATTGCGAGCAGGTAGCAAGCGATCGCGACGACGACGATCGAGCCGCCGGTGGGCAGCCCCTGTGAGATCGAGAGGGCAAAGCCGCCGACGACCGCGATCTGTCCGACGAGGATCGACAGGGTCAGCGTCTCGCGGAAGCTGTGGGCGACCTGCGTCGCGGTCGCGACGGGGACGACCAACATTGCGGCGACGAGGATCACGCCGAGGATCTGCATCGCGCCGACGACGACGACGGCCGTCATCACGATCAGTAGGGTGTTGTACCAGGTGACGTTGAGTCGCGCGACGCGGGCGGCCTGTTCGTCGAAAGTGATGAAAAGCAGTTGTTTGTAGGTCGCGACGGTAACGAGGACGACGACGACGCTGATGACGGCCATCAGGCGCGCCCCTGAGGGGGTGACGACCGAGATGTTCCCGAAGAGATAGCCCTCGACGTTGAACCCGGTCATTCCGCGGCCGTAGCTGATGATGAGCGTGCCGACGGCGAAGCTCCCGGTCAGCATGATCGCGATCGGGACGTCGCCGTAGGTGTCGGTCCGCTCGGCCAGCCACTGGACGCCAAGCGCCCCGAGGATGCCGACGACCAGTGCGACGAGCATCAGCGAGCCGCTCCAGCCGGTCATCGAACTCACCACGAGCCCGACGGCAACGCCGGCGAACGCAGTATGTGCCAGCGTCTCGCCGATCAGGGCCATCTCGCGGTGGACGAGATAGGTCCCGACAAGCGGCGCGACGACGCCGATCAGGATCCCCGTCGCGATCGAGCGCCACATGAAGGGATGGTAGAAGACGTTCGTCCCCAGGTAGTGATCGAGCCACCAGCCCGCGATCCGGGCCTGCTCGTAGATCACGTCCACGACCGGATACGAACGGAGCGCATCGATCGCCAGTAGGCCGACCATCGCCACCGCCAGAATCGCGGTCAGGCCGATCCCGACACGCTCGAGCCGTCGGCGAAGGGAAGAGCGAGTCGACATCGTCAGTGGTGGTGGTGGACGACCTGGCCGCTCGCGCCGTAGGCCTCGGTCAACGCGTCGCTTTCGACGAACGATTCCGTGTCACCGTGGTGGTAGAGGTCGGTGTTGATACAGGCGATCCGACTCGCCCGGTCGGTGACCACGCCGATGTCGTGTTCGATCAGGATGATCGTGATCCCGTCGGCGTTGAGCGACTCGAGCAGCTGGTAGAAGGCGTCGCGGGACTCGGCGTCGACGCCGACGGTGGGCTCGTCAAGCGCCAGCAGGTCGGCCTCGGAGGCCAGCGCCCGCGCGATGTAGGCCCGCTGGCGCTGGCCGCCCGAGAGCGCGTTGATCTGTCGGTCCGCGAGGTCGGTGATGCCGACCGTCTCGAGGGCGTCGTCGACGGCCGCGTGGTCCGTGTTGGTCAGTCGGCCGTGGCCCGCGTGGGCGAACCGGCCCATGGTGACGACCTCGCGGACGGTGACCGGCATCGAGCCGCCGCCGCTGGTCGCCTGTTGGGAGACGTAGCCGATCCGCTCGCCGTCCTCGAACGACGACACCGGCTCGCCGAACAGCTCGATCGAGCCGCTGTCGGGGCTGCGCAGCCCGAGCATGAGCTGCAGCAGGGTCGTCTTGCCCGAGCCGTTCGGGCCGATCAGTCCTAGGAAATCGCCCTCCGCGACGGTCAGCGAGACGTCGCGGACGGCCGGCTGCTCGCCGTAGGCGAAGGTCACGTTCTCGAGGTCGACGACGGTCACTGTGCGTCTACTACCTCTCTGAGCGCGGGGAGGTTTATTTCTTCCATTTGCTCGCGGTACCCCCACCCCTCGTCTTCCCACGCCGAGAGGGTTCCCGAGAGGTGACTCAATGGCATCGCGTCGGTCGCCGTGCTGTCCCGAAGCAGCGTCTCGACGAGTTGTGGGTACTCGCCGGTGGGCGCTTCGAACGGATCGTAAAGGATCGTCTCGATCCCCTCGTCGTCGATAAGCGAGATCGTCTCGGAGATCTCTCCCGACGACGGGGTCTCCTGGGGCGAGACGCCGACGGGCGTGTGCAGTTCGAACCCGTATCGATCCTGCAGATAGGTAAAGGAGTCGTGGCCGGCGAAGACGGCGGTCCGACGATCGGCCGACCCGAAGAGATCCTGCAGTCGCTCGTCCAGCGACTCGAGGTCGTCGACGTACGCCGCGGCGTTTTCCTCGTAGGTGTCGGCGTTGTCCGGATCGGCGTCGGCCAGCCCGGTCGCGATCGTGTCGACGATCTCCCCCGCGATGACGGGATCGAGCCAGACGTGGGGGTCGTAGTCGGTCTCGTCGTGATCGTGGCCCTCGTGGTCGTCGCTTTCGGTCTCGTCGTGATCGTTCCCGTCGTGACCCCCGGTGTCGACCTCGTGGTCCCACCTGAGGAGTCGGTCTTCCAGTCCCTCGAGGCCGTCGATCACGGCGACGGTGTCGTAGTCGGACTCGAGGGTCGCCGCGAGGTCCTGCGCCCACGAGAACTCGGGCGTATCGAGGTAGACGAAGGCCCCGGTGTCGGCGACGTTCCGGGTGAGGTCCCCGCTCGGTTGCCAGCCGTGGCCGGCCTCGCCCGTTCCGACCGGGTTCTCGAAGTCGATCGCGTCGCCGCTGACCTGTTCGGCCCAGTCCCAGAGCGTGAAGAAGGCGGCGTAGCCGGCGTCGATCTGGGCGCTCGCTGGATCGATATCGTCGAGACAGCCGGCAATCGCCCCCGTCGTGACCGCGCCGGTTCCCGCTTTCACCAGCGCGCGTCGTGTCAGCTTCATACCCGAACGTCGGTCCGTCGGGGTATAAGAGTTATTATCTCACTGGCCCAAGTTATTAACAAGCGTCGTCGATGACGGCGTCTGTTAACAAATCGTGGTGGAATAGCGATCTGAGTTACTAGCGTCGAGTCGCGGACGGTGCGAACCGAGGGCGGTGAGCGTCGCGTCGGTCATACGGTCGGCTGTCCGTCATTTCCGGTGCCACCGCAAGCCGTGTCGCGGTCGCACCGGTACATCGTTACAGCGAACCGTCTCACTCGATCGAGACGGCGAGTTCGACCCCGTCGCGGCGGCGGTAGGCGGGCGGGTGGCCCGGTTCGGAATCGCGAACGACCTCGAAGGCGTCGAAGCGGATCACCAGTCGGCCGGGATCGATGGTCGCCCGGAGGACGGGGCCGCGGCTCGTCACGACGACGTAGGGCGGTCCCGCGACGGGACGGGCCCGCAGTTCGTGGCCAGTCGCATCGACGGCACCGGCGAGAACGCCGGGCAGGGACTCGAGGATGCCGGTCTCCTCGAGCGCCCGGTGGAGCCCGTCGGCGACGGCGTCGGCGTCGGTGGTGCGGGCGGTATCCCAGGGCTCGGCGACCGCGTCGGCACAGGCGTCGATCCCGCTGACGATCGACGCGTGGTCGCGCTGGACGTAGCGGCGAGCGGCCCGGACTGGATGGGACACGGGTTGCGGTGGGGCGGGGAGCCACTAATGCGTCTCGACTCCGTTTTCGAATCTCGGATACGACTGGTTGAGTGGTGTTTTGGACCAGGAACGTCGGAAACGGTGTCCTGCTATCGTGGCAGCGGGGAGCAGCCACGACCTCCCCAACCGATTCACTCACTCGCTACACTCGTTCGCTCATCCCTCGCACGGTGTCGTCGGTCGCCCTCGCTGGGCTCACGGTTCCCTCCGGCCACCGTTCGCGTTTCGAGGCCTCACTCCGTTCGGCCTCGCTAGCGCTCCGGTCGACCGACAGCGCGCGCCACCGCAGATGGATTGGTCAGTCCGGACCGAGACGGCGGTCACTTCCGAACTGTGGCCCCAGCCGTCGGCCCTATTTGCCCCGGTCCTCGAGGACGCCGATGTTCAGCGTCCGGACTCGCGCCAGCACGCCGCGCAGCCGTCGCCGCCACGACGAGCCCCGGCTGGCCGCGAGGTCGCGCCGAAGGCGTTCGTTCTCCTCGGTGAGGTCGCGGTTTTCGGTCTCGAGAGCCTCGATCCGCGCCTCGAGGTCGTCGACGCGGTCCTCCAGCCGGTAGCGGCGGCTGCGCTGGGCCTTTCGGTCGTTCCGGAGTTGGTCTCGTTCCCGCCGTAGCTCGGTCAATCGCGCCTCGAGACGCTCGCGTTCGCGTCGGCCGTCGTCGACGAACGGCTCCCGCTCGGCGTCCTCAGGGATGCCCTCGCGGGATTCGGCCTCGCTCTCGTCGGGGGCAATCTCGAGGTGGCCCGAGTGAATCGCGTTGACGACGGCCCCGACCAGCAGGATCAGCCCGCCGAAGTACAGCCACGTGAGCAAGAGCAGGATCGCGCCGATCGGGCCGGCCGAGTCGGAACTGCTCGAGACGGCGACGTAGACCTGAAAGAGCGACTGGAGGAGCGCCCAGCCGACCGCGGCGACGACGACGCCCGGCAGCACCTGCCGGACGGAGAGGTCGGCGTCGGGAAAGCGGTAGTACATCGGCAGGAACGCGAGCGTCAGCCCGACGACGAGCAACAGCGGGTACAACAGCCCGAGGAAGGGTATCGTCGGGAAGAACGCAAAGACGATGGTCGTCAGCGCCGCGGCGACCAGCGCGATCCCGATCGCGCCGAAGACGACGGCCCCGTCCTGGAGCTGATCGACCAGCGAGTTCTCGTCGGTCGTCGCGTAGATCTCCGAGAAGGCGGTGTCCAACCCGCGGAAGATCTTCAGCGACCCCCACAGGAGCGCGACGATCCCGATTATCGAGGTCCCGACGCTGCCGGTGTCGCCCTCGATCCCCTGCTCGAGTACCACCTGTCCGCTCTCGGGGAGAAAGCCCTCGGTGATCGACGACACCTGCTGGGCCAGCGCCTCGTCGCCGACGAACGCGACGAGGAAGAACACGAGGACGAGCAACGGGAGCAGCGAGATGAAGGCCTGATACGCGATACCGGCGGCCATGAACGTCACGTTCTTGTCGCTGATCCCCGTCACGACCGACTTCGCGAACGGGACCGCACCGCGGACGTTGCTACCCATACTCGTTATCCGACGCAATCCCGGATACCACTCCGGCTTGCAACCACACGGCACCGGCGCTCACTCCGCCTCGAGCAGCGCGGCGACCTCGGCGCGGGTCGGCAGCGCCGTCATCCCACCGGCAGCGGTAGTCGCCCGCGCTCCGACCGCGTTCGCGACGGTTATCGCGGCCTCGAGGTCGTCGCCGTCTCGCAGGGCGGCGATCGCGCCGGCGACGAAGGCGTCACCCGCACCCGTGGTATCGACGGTCTCGACCGCAAAGCCCGGATGTTCGACCGCCGCCTCGCCCCAGGGCGCGTCCGCGCTCGCGACGGCGACAGCCCCCGCCGCGCCCCGGGTGACGACCGCCGTGTGGACTGGCCCCCGCTCGACCGCCGCCCGGGCGAGCGCCGTCGGGGAGTCGCCGTCGTATCCCAGCGCTGCCAGCTCCGGCCCCGTCGCGAGACAGATGTCGACGTGAGCAAGCGCCTCGCCGACCACGGTCGCGAACGTCTCTTCGTCGGGCCACAGTTCGGACCGCAGGTTCGGATCGAACGAGACGGTGCAGTCGGCGGCCGCGGCCCGCTCGAGCAGGTCGAGCGTCGCCTCACGCGCGGAACCGCTCGAAAGGGTCACGCCCCCAGCGTGGACCCACTCCCAGTCCGACAGGGTCGCGTCGTCGATCCGGCCGGGCTCGAGCCGCGTGTCCGCGGTCCCGTCCCGGTAGAACGTGAACTCGCGCTCGCCACCCTCGTCGTGGGTGACGAACGCGAGCGTCGTCTTCGCCGCGGGATCGCGCTCGACGAACCGGTCGGGAATCTCGTGGTCGGCCAGCGTCCGCTCGAGATACCGACCGAACGGGTCCGCCCCGACGCGGGTCCAGAACAGCGGCGGCTCCCCGAGGCGGGCGAGCGCGACGGCGACGTTTGCGGGCGCACCGCCGGGGCGGCGTTCGAAGCCGGCGACGTCCTCGAGCGGCCCCGACCGCTCCGGAACCCAGTCGATCAGCGTTTCGCCGGCCACGAGGATGTCACGGGACATGGCCGACTCTCCACCACCGGTACCGGTAACTCCTTCGGCGTCCCCGTTTGGCCCGATTGCGCTCGAGGCAGGGCGATCGAACAGCTATATATGCCGGAACTTTCAACAGGATACAATCAGTATGAAACACACTCACCGACGGGAACTACTCGTGACGACGGGAACGGGGATTGCGGCGCTCGGTGCCGGCTGTCTCGGCATGGACGACGATGACGAGGGAACGGACGACGACGCCGACTCACCGACCGAGGCCCGCGACTCGTCCGCGTCGACACCGCTCGAGCGGTGGATTCCCGCCGGGGGGACCGATCCGCTCCTCTTTCACTACCGCGATCTCACCGCGCTCGAGACCTACGAGGACGCCCTGCAGGCGTCCGTCATCGAGAGCGTCCCGACGCTGCCGGACGGCGACAGCGCCGGGATCGTCGAGGACGCCGCCGACGGGACGGACGCGGTCGACGCCGTCCTCCGGTTCGGTTCGAAGGGCGTCGTCGGTAACGTGGTCGTCAGCGGCTCGTTCGACCCCGACGCGCTCGAGACGGACGGTGACGCCTCGGTCGGCGCGTTCGAGACTCTCGAGCGCGACGGGGTTTCGGTAGCTGTCACCGAGGAGACGCTCGTCGTGAGCCCGGACGACGGCGCGGATCTCGAGTCGATCCTCGCGGCCGGCGTCGAGGGAACCGATCGGCGGGTCGAGGCGAGCGAGAACGTCGCCTCGTTGGTCGAGCGCATCGCCGACGCGACGTTCTGCTGGGGCCAGTACGCGGAGACCGAAGGGACCGGAAGAGCCTTTTCCTGGACAATCGGGTCCGACACGACGACCTACCAAGAGGTTGGCGTCTATGCGGACGCCGAGGCGGCCGACGGTTTCGAGAGCAGACTGGCGAACGAGGGCGACGTGAGGGCCGAGGTCGACGACAACGTCGCTGTGGCTACGGGGAGTTTCCCGACCGAGGAGTACAGCTACCTAGATCTGTTCGCCGAACAGGGGAGCAGCCCACCGGAGACCCCGCAAGCGGGCGTCGCGTTCGATGCCGACTACGCCGACCGGACGGTGACTGTGACCTATGCGTCGAAGGAACGGGCGGAGCGACTCGAGCTCAGCGACGACCATGGCAACAGCGGTGAAATGACTGCGGCCGGCGAGACGACGGCGTTCGAGTACGAGTCGGGAGCGTCGGGCGAACTGACTGTCGTCGGCGTCTGGGACGGGGAGAAGGTCGTCATCGGGACGTACTCATACTCCTTTTGAGGGCAAAGCGGCCGGAACCGACGCGGTTTGACGGGAGTCGATAACGAGATCGCCCGCCTCAGAGGACGATGCTCTTCTCGCGCATCATCGCGTGGATGGAGGCGTCCAGTCCCTCGCGGCCGATTCCCGAGTCCTTGTTGCCGCCGAAGGGGATGTCCCCCAACCCGTGGCTCGGCGCGCCGTTGATCCGGACCGCGCCGGCGTCGATGCGCTCGGCCATCCGCATCGCGCGCTTGTAGTCACTGGTGAAGACCGCGGCATCGAGCGCGAGGTCGGAGCCGTTCGCGATCTCGAGGGCCTCAGTCTCGTCCTCGAAGGTCGTGATCGCGGCGATGGGACCGAACTGCTCCTCATCGACGATGCGGGCGTCGTGGGGTACGTTCGCCAGCAGCGTCGGCTCGAAGAACTGGTCGGCGAGTTCGTCCGGGACGCCCTCGGGGGCGCGACGGCTGCCCCCGCGGACGATCTCCGCGCCCTTCTCGATGGCGTCCTCGACGAGTTCCGCGACCCAGTCAGCTTGGTCCTCGCTGATGAGCGGCCCGACGGCGGTGTCCTCGTCGAAGAGGTCGCCGGCCTGCCAGGCGTCCATCTGGCCGTCGATCAGGTCGACGAGGTCGTCGTGGACCGACTCGTGGGCCAGGACACGGGAGATCGCCGAGCAGCGCTGGCCGGCGTACTTGAACGAGCCCTTGGCGCAGTCGCCCGCCACGTCGGTCAGGTCGGCGTCGTCGAAGACGACGGCCGGGGCGTTGCCGCCCAGTTCCATGTGGAGGTTGACCATCCCGCTCTCGCGGGCGACGTGTTTGCCCGCGCCCGAGGAGCCGGTCATCGCGATCGCGTTGATGCGGTCGTCACCGGCAAGCAGGTCGCCGATTTCGCTTGCTTCCCCCGGGACGAAGTTGAACGCGCCGTCCGGAATGCCGTCGACGTCGGCGATGACGTCGGCGAGGATCGCGGCCGAGACCGGCGTCTTGCTCGCGGGCTTGAGCAGGACGCTGTTGCCGGCCGCGATCGCGGGCGCGACCTGCAAGGCCGTCGTCGCCAGTGGATAGTTGTAGGGGGTGATACACAGCACCGTACCGATCGGCTCGTGTTTGACGATCGCCTGCCAGCCCTCGTGGCCCGCCGTCGAGCCCTCGCGGTACTCGCCCTTGCTGACGATGGTGCGTGCCTCCTCGGCCGCGCGGTCGAACCGCTCGGCCGCCTGTCCGACCTCCCCGCGGGCCGACGAGATCGGCTTGCCCGCCTCGCGGACGATCACTTCCGCGAGTTCCTCCTCGCGCTCGCGGAGCCGGTCGGCGATCGTCTCGCACCACTCGGCGCGCTCGACGACGGTCGTCTCCCGCATGCGCGGTTTGATCTCGTGGGCGGCCTCGAGTGCGGTGCGTACGTGGTCCGACCCCGCGGCAGCTACCTGTGCGAAGGCCCCGCCGTCGGCGAGATCCGAGACCGACAGCGCGTTCTCGGTTTCGATCCACTCGCCATCGACGTAGAGCCGCTCCCGCCGCTGTGCGATTCCGGTTGCCATACGCGTCCCTTCGCCCTCCCCACTGAAAATGTTTACTCAGGCTCGAAAAAATAGAGTTTCACTTGACGGTGTCGTTCGACGATACGTTTCGTAGCTACTGAGGGAACCGTAGTGCCCTAATCAAAAACAGATCTTTAGGTATACCAAAGAAATGTTTTCTCAAGGGAAGTCTTTAAGTGGAACGCGTCCGTACTTGGGAGTGGGATGAGTACCCAAAAGACCGTTCGCCAGTCGGCCGACACCGTCGAGGAGAACGAGCTTCGTCTCGAGCAGGAGAAGGCCGAACAGATCGTCGACGCACTGAACACGGAACTGGCCAACGCCTACGTCCTCTACCACCAGCTCAAAAAGCACCACTGGACCGTCGAAGGCGCGGAGTTCCTCCCGCTCCACGAGTTCCTCGAGGAGGCCTACGAACACGTCGAGGAGGGTGCGGACATCATCGCCGAGCGCGCGCAGGCGCTTGGCGGCGTCCCCGTCTCCGGGCCGGCAAACCAGGAGGAGCGCGCCACCGTCGAGTTCGAGGGCGAGGACGTCTACGACGTCCGCACGATGTTCGAGAACGACCTCGAGATGTACGGCGACATCATCGAGTCGATGCGCGATAGCATCGAACTCGCGGAGAACCTCGGCGACCACGCCACCGCCGAGATCCTCCGGGAGATCCTCGTCGACCTCGAGGAGGACGGCCACCACTTCGAACACTACCTCGAAGACGATACGCTGGTCCTCGAGGAAGCGACGCACTGACGACGGCTCCGACGCGTCGACGGCTCTCGGACCGGGAGCCGCGTTTTTTCAACGACGCTCTCACGCGAGCAGGAGTCCACCGACTGCCAGTGGCTACTCGATCAGGAGTCGATACCGGGTGTCGACGACCTCACCGCTCGAGGTCGACGGTCAGATCGGTCGCGATCCAGCCGTCACTGTTGTCGCGTTCGGTAAAGACGGTCTTTCCGGGGCGGGTCTCGTGGCTCGTCACGACCGCCGCCGGTTCCTCTTGGTCCTCGTCGAGTTCGGGCTCCTCCCTGCGGGCGGGTACGTCCATCACGAGGAGTTAGGTGAGCCTAAATCTAAAAAGGTTTTGGTCGGCCTAAGATCTCGGGAGCGGGGCAAGCGGCTCCTCGGTCTCGAAGCGATCGAGAATTCGACGCTGTGGCGGCCTATCGTAGCGTTTCTGGACGACCACAGTACCGTCACGCGAATATAGTGTCCTTTTTCATGCTCGAGTGAAACGTTGTTCTCATGAGCTTACACGGGGATCGATCACAGGGGGCACGGGACCGGCGCGGTCGCGAACTGATCGCTCACCTGTTCGATGTTGATACCGGCCGCATCGAGTCGTTGAGTTGGTCGCTCGGCAACCGCGTCACCGTCGAGGCCGACGCGGAGCGGCTCTTCGCGCTCGATCACCGCCGATCCGCACGAACGGTAACGGCGTTCTCGGTCACGGACTACACCTGCGTCGTCCGACTGCGCTCACCGGTCGGCCGCGAGAAGTTCTACGGGGTCGCGGACGCCGACCTCCCGACCGAGCCGGCGGGCCCGGAGTGGGGCCGGACCGACTGAGTCGAGCCCACCCCACACCCACGCTCAGTTTCATTGCGCTCGATCCGGAACGCCCGAATATGGAGTACGAGGTCGTTCAGGGCGACATCGCCGCACAGGCAGCCGACGCCGTGGTCAACGCCGCGGGGACGAGCCTCCGGATGGGATCGGGCGTCGCCGGCGCGCTCCGACGCGGTGCGGGCGAGGAGATCAACGAGGCGGCCATGGCGAAGGGGCCGGTCGACCTCGGTGCCGTCGCGGTTACCGACGCCTACGACCTCGATGCCGACTACGTTATCCACGCCGCGGCAATGCCCCACTACGGAGACGGGCAGGCGACCGCCGAGAGCATTCGAGACGCGACCTACAACAGCCTCGAGACGGCCGACGAACTGGGGTGTCGATCGCTCGTGATCCCGGCGCTTGGCTGTGGCGTCGCCGGCTTCGACCTCGCAGACGGAGCCGCGATCATCGGTACGGCACTCGAGCGCTACGACCCCGACTTGCTCGCGGATGTCCGGTTCATCGCCTACAGCGACGAGGAGTACGAGACGGTTCGTGCGGCGACGGCCACGGGGAGCGACGCGGACCGGTGACAGGAACACTCGGCCGACGGGGTTTCCGATCGCCGGGGAGTCCCGCTCGGACGGACTGCCACGCAGTGAACGACGGCTGTCGGGGGTAGGAACGTCGAGGATGGTTTCGACGTACTGAGAACGGCTGCTAGTTTTACCACCGCTGCCGTCGAACCATAAGATGAGTGATAGCTGATGTACGATACGATCCTCATTCCGACCGACGGAAGCGAACAGGCGAACCGCGGGGTCGAGCAGGGGTTGAGCCTCGCCGAGAACTACGGCGCGGACGTCGTGCTGCTCTACGTCGTCGACGAACGCCGGCACGGACGGACGCCGGCGCTGGGAAGTACCGAGGTCGAACACGCGAAAGTCGAGGACGAGGCCATCGAAATGCTCGAGGAGATCGTGGACCGGGCCCGCGGTCGGGGACTCGACGTCGACCGCGAGTGCCACCGGGGACTCCCCTGGGAGGAGATCACGTCACTCGCGGAACAGCGTGACACCGATCTGATCGTGATGGGGCGACGCGGGGCGACTGACGACCGACGAACGCCGCTCGGAAGCGTCGCCGACCGGGTGATGCGACACACCGACATCCCCGTTCAGGCGGTCTGACCGTCACGGCCGTCCGTCGGTCCCCTGATTTCGTGTCGTCCGCGCCGCGTCTTCCCGCCCATCCGGAGACACCGCCGCGCTTTTCGAACGGTCCGCCCGGGTTCAGGACAGCGAGCAGCCGCGGATCTCGACGCCGTCGCCGTCCCCAACGTGGCCGATGACCCGTCCGTCGGTCTCGGCGACGAGATCGGCGGCCCGGTCTTCAGGAACCGCGACGACGAAGCCGGTGCCCATGTTGAACGTACGGTGCATCTCCCCGTCGGAGACGTTGCCCTCGTCCTGCACGAACTCGAAGATCGGCTGGGCCGGCAGCGGATCGTCGACGACGTACTCGAACTCGCCCATCCGCAGCAGGTTCGTCCAGCCGCCGCCGGTGACGTGAGCCGCCGCCCGGACCCCGCACTCGCGCATCGGCTCGAGCAGATCGGTGTAGATCCGGGTCGGCCGCAGCAGTTCCTCGCCGATCGTCTTCTCGGGGTCCAGTGGGAACGCGTCGGTGTACTCGTGGTCGCGGGTGACGGCCTCGCGAGCCAGCGTCAACCCGTTCGAATGGATGCCGTTCGAGGGGAACCCGACGAGCGCGTCGCCGGCCGCGGCCTCCCCGGCGAAGATCTCGTCTTTGGCCGCGAGGCCGGCACAGGTGCCTGCCAGATCGAACCCCTTGACGACCTCCGGCATGACTGCCGTCTCGCCGCCGAGCATCGTGAGATCCGCCTGCTCGAGCCCCACCGCGAGCCCCTCGCCGATCCCGTTGGTCAGGTCCTCGTCGGGTTCGTCGATCGCCAGGTAGTCGACGAACGCGACGGGCTCGACGCCCGCGGCCACGAGGTCGTTGACGTTCATCGCGATGCAGTCGATACCGATCGTCGAGAAGTCCTCGACGGCTTCGGCGACTAACAGCTTGGTCCCGACGCCGTCGGTCGCCAGCGCCAGATACCGGTCGCCGATGTCGATCATCCCGGCGTACTCGGTCCGTAGGCCGCTCCCGAAGGCCTCGAGCAAGGCCGCGGTCGCGTCCTCGCTGGCCTCGATATCGACGCCCGTCTCCGCGTAGGTGAGCCCCTCGTCATCCGCGTCGTCGGCTGAGTCGGTCATGTCTCAACGACCTCCCGGGGCGAGCAAAAGATCACCGGTCCGCTCGAGCGAGCCGTCGGCGATCAGAACAACCCGACGTAGAAGATGATGATCGCCGCCAGCAACACGCTGGGAACGAACACCAGCGCGAAGACGCCTTTGTGCCACTCGAGGACGGACTTCCCGTCGAGCGGGCCGAAGGGGATCATGTTGAACGCGGCGAGAACGATGTTGATCCCGACGCCCATCTGACCGATCGTCCCGAGGTAGGTCGGGAAGACCATCAGCGGGAGAAAGAGTAGCGCAAGCAGGAGGTTCGTCACCGGTCCCGCGAGCGAAATCAGGCCGTTCTCCCGCTGGGTGATCCGGCCCCGATGGTAGACGGCCCCGGGCGCGGCAAAGAGGAAGCCGACGAGCGCGCCCATAAGCGCCAGGAACAGCATCTGATAGTCGGCCCGGAACTCGGCGACCTGCCCGAACTCGATCGCGACGACCTTGTGGGCGATCTCGTGGAGCAGAAAGGCGACGCCGACCGTCACGAGGCTCAACACAACCATCGTGAGGAAGAAGCCGACCGCCTCGCCCCGATGAACGGGCGCGAAGATCAGGGCGAAGGCGACGCTGAGGGTGACCCACGCGATCGCGAGATCCCGCTGCTCCCGATCGCTGAAGGTGAGTTCTTGCTCGGAACCGGCCCGCGTTCGGTGGCTCATAGCAGCCCCCGGAGCAGCTCGAGGCTGTTCTCCGCCCCCTGTATCAGCTGCCCCATGAGTGCGTCGACGCCGCCGATTTCGGGCGCCAGCCACGGCAACACGACGAACGGGAACAGGAAGGTCGCGATCATGCTCCCGACGTTCGTCAGCGCGACGATCATGATCAGCCGGAACAGCGGCACGTCGAACATCGCTGCCATGGCTTCGTCGACCGGCCGCTCGGTGTCGTCGACGATCTCGTTTAGCGTCTGGATGTCCCGGACGTTGACCGGCCGGTGTTTGAGTTCGACGTAGCCGGCGAACCAGCCCGGCGCGAGCAGGGGATTGATGCTCGTCAGCCACGCGACCGCGCCGCCGACACCCGCGCTGGTCCAGCGTGCGCCGGCCAGCCGCGCCAGCGTAAAGGCGAAGATCCCGTTAAAGAGGAACCAGGCGGCGAACACCTTCAGCAGGAAGACGTTCCTGACGCCGGCCATGATAAGCAGGAAGAAGAACGCGAGGAAGCCGACCATGACGAGATAGCCGAGGACCTTCAGCGGGGAGAACCGGCGACTCGAGGCGGTCCCCGAGATCGACTCCCGCGAGGGGATGCCCGCGGGGTTCGCGAGGTGGCGTTCGATGCCGGCTCTGTGGCCGGCCCCGACGACCGCGAGGACGTCGTACCCCTGCTCGCGAAGGTCGTTGAGATGCGATGCGATGTAGGCGTCGCGCTCGTCGATCAGGGCGTTCGCGCCGCTGGGGCTGAACTGCCGGAACTCCTCCATCATGGCGGCGACCACGTCGCCGTCGGTCATCTCCTCGATATCGATCTCGTCGATCTCCTCGACGTCAGCACCGGCCGCGTCGAGGAAGAGGCCGACGACCGCCCCGATCGTGACCCCGACGCCCAGCCCTGCCAGCATTCCGGCGCTCCCGCGAACCGCGTAGATGCCGGCGCTCTCGACACTTGCCGTCGAGAAGGGGCCGACGAACGTGTCGGTCGCGACCAGCCCGAGACAGGCGACGACGCCGAGGGCGATCCCCCCAAGGACTCGTATCGAGAACCCCGAGAGGAGCCCGCCGGTGTACTCTTCGGCCGACTCGAGCGGCGGGATGACGAGCAGGCCGCCGACGGCACCGATCAGTGCGCCGATAGCGGCACCACCGGCGTACTGCAGCGTCGCGGCGTCGGTGATCCCGAGCAGCAAGACGTCACCGACCCCGAGCAGCGGGGCGATAAACGCGGCGACCAGAAAGCCCACGAGCAACCCGCCGATCGCGCCGAAGGTAAGGCCGAGGGTTCGGGGATCGGTGATACCCAATGCCAGCCCACCGACCATCTTCAGTTTCTCCGTAAACGAGAGTCGGCTCCAGAACCGCTGAATCGTTACCTGAATGTCGCGGTCGACCAGGGCGACGCCGCTGCCGTGTTCCTCGGCGGCCTCGATCGCGGCACGCATGTCCGCTCCGGGCTCGATGTCGAACTGGTCGCCCAGCCGCGACTGGACGTACGACAGCATCCAGTAGGCCAGAAACTGGAAGACGGTGTTGCCCGAGAGCAGGTCTTCGGCCTCGATGTCGTCGGGCGTGCCGCCCTGCATCTGGTTGTACCGGCCCTCGTCGAGTTCGACCGCGACCACGTCCGGTCGCTCGCGCTCGATGGTGTCCCGTACCTCGTCGACGCTCGCCTGCGAGACGTGTGCCGTCCCGAGAACCTGGACGGAGCCACGCTCGCGGTCGGGTGGCTCGGGCGGCTCCGGCACGTCGGCCTCGCCTGCATCGCTCATTACTCGCCCCAACTCGGCGGCGACTTTTACCAGTATCGGACCACGAACCCCTGTAAAATATCTACGATGAGCGCTCCGGAACCGGCGACACGCCGCTCGAGTCGTCCGCGGTCCGCCGAAAGTAAGACTGATTGTCGCCGTGGGAAAACGTCCGCCGATGACGGACCTCATGGAGACGGTAATCGAGAACCGGGAGATGGTCCAGCCGAACCACGCCAACATGTTGGATGTCGCTCACGGCGGCAACGTCATGAAGTGGATGGACGAAGTCGGCGCGATGTCGGCGATGCGGTTTGCCGGCGAGATGTGTGTCACCGCCCGCGTCAACCAGATGAACTTCGAACGACCGATCCCGGTCGGCGATACCGCCTACATCACCGCCTACGTCTACGACGCCGGCACCTCGAGCGTCAAGGTCCGGCTGGTCGCCGAGCGCGAGAACCTCCAGACCCGCAAGCGCGAACGGACTACCGAGTCGTACTTCGTCTACGTCGCGATCGACGACGACAACACGCCGACGACCGTCCCCGAGCTGACCGTCAGTACCGAGGAAGGCGAACAGCTCCGACAGGAAGCGCTGGCGGACGATCTGGGCCGGGCGGATTGAGCCGGGCGGCGGAACCAGTTCCGGTCTCGGTTCTCCACACTCTCGTCTATCACGCGGTGACAACGCCGTTCGCTATCCAGTGCGAACGAAAAACGGGTCCGTGGGTCCCCGAAACGAGGACCGTCCCGGTCGCGTTACTCCTCGCTGCCGTCGGTCGACCGCGGGTCGAGTTCGCCGAGGTCCCCGAGGGTTCCCTCGAGCGTACCGCGGGTGTCGGCGACGGTCGCGCCGACGAGCCCGCCGATCGCACCGCCCGTACTCGCGGCGTTGCGGCTGAACAGTCCGCCGATCGCTGCACCGACGGCCGCCCCGATGGCCGCGTATCGAGCGCGCAACAACACTGCTGTGATTCGTTCTCTCATGTGTCGTACATGGATACAGTCACGGATAAATATACCTCCCGAGGTGTCGCAGACGGCTCGCCGGAAGTCACTCCCGCGCAACCGCGACCGCCCTGCGGTTGGACCGGCAACTTGGGACGGATCGTCTCAGAGAAGCGTGTCGACGGCGGCCAGCGACTCGAGGACGTGGTCGGGTTCGGCGTCGGCCCCGACATCGGCGAGGTCCGCCCGATCGGTGACGCCAGTGAGGACGAGCGCGGTCTCCATCCCCGCTCGATTCCCCAGCGCGATGTCGGTATCGAGCCGGTCGCCGACGACCAGCGTGTTCCGGGGGTCGGCCGCGAGCCGGTCCATCGCGGCCGTGGCCGCGACCGACGAGGGCTTCCCGAGGATCGCGTCGGGCTCCCGGCCGGCGACGGCCTCCATCGCGGCGATCATCGCGCCCGAGCCTGGGATCTCGCCGTCGTCGATCGGAACCGTCGCGTCAGGATCGGTGCCGTAGAACGGCACGTCTCCCTCGAGCGCCTGCAGGGCAGACCAGAGCGTGCCATACGAGAAGGTATCGTCGAACGAACCCAACACGACCTCGGCCTCGTCGGGCTCGGTCGTCAACTCGACGGCCGCGTCCTCGAGAATCGACTCGAGCCGGTCACTGCCGACGAGATAGACGCGCTGGTCGGGATGAGTCGCGGCGAGGTACTCGGCAGACACCGTCGCGGAGGTGAGGACGGTCTCGGGATCGACATCGATCCCGTGGGGCGCAAGCGTTTCGCGGTAGTGAGCGCTTCCCCGCGTCGGGTTGTTCGAGAAGAGCAGTCGCGAACAGCCCGCGGCCTCGAGCGCGCGTAAGCCGTCGGTCGCGCCGGGGAGCAACTCCTCGCCTCGGACGATCGTCCCGTCGACGTCGAGGATCGCCGCCTCGTAGTCGGTCATCGGCCGTCCCTAGGACCGGCCGGCGATTGAGTGTTGGGATGGCACAGACGGACTGTCGGAAGTCAGTCCCGATGTGACCGCGACCGTCCTGCGGTCACACCGGGGAACCCGTTACGACAGTCCGTCTCACCGCTCGCGCTCGAGTGAAAGGTTCGCCGTCTCGACGTCGGCATCGGCAGCCCGTTCGTCGGCCTCGAGCAGTCGGTCCAGTTTCGCCTCGAACTCGGCGTCGGAGAGTTCGCCGGCGGCGTATCGTTCCTGTAAGGTCGTCACGGGGTCTGTTTCAGCGGCGGCCGCATCGGACTCGGCGGCCGAAGCGGACGATTCGGTGGCGGCTTGCTCGTCGCCCCCGCCCTCGGCGAGATACCACAGGAGCAGTCCCCCGAGGACGATCACGGCAGTAGCCAGAATGGCGTAGATCGGTCCAGCCAACAGCAGTAAAGCGATGATGAGGACGTCGGCCAGGACGAACTTCATGGCGAACAGTTCGACCAGGGAGTAGTCCCGGCCGCCGGCGGTTCCGCTGGCCATACGCGCTAGTTGTGTGCCGGCTGAAATAACTGTGCGGGACTGCGACCGCGGGTCGGCCGCGCCCGGCGGAACGGACCGCCCGATCGTCCTCGATCAGCTCTCCCGGACCTGATCGAAGAGTCCGTCGCTGGTGTCGTATCCCTCGCCGTTTTCGACGTAGTGGAGGACGGTCGAGTACCCGTTGTCGTCCCAGGCGCTCGAGGCGGCGTCGCGGGCCTCGGCGAAGTTCCAGGGCGGGCCGTCGTGGAGGACGGGATCTTTGTGAGCCTGGCCGGCGACCGCGAAGTTCTCCTCCTCGTACTGGGGCAGGTCGTACGCGCGGACGTGGTACTGGGTCGTCGGCGTCGACAGCCCCTTGACGATGTGTTCGTCCTGTTTCGTGACGTAGGGCAGGGAGGCGTCCTCGTCCATGATGACGTATCTGTCACCGGGGCTGCCGGCGTACAGCGACGTCCAGCCCCACGACTCCATCTGCGAGTTGATTGACGCGGCGTCGCGATCGAGGTCGCGGTTCCAGCCGACGTTGATCGGACCTGTCGCCTCGCCCAGGTCATCCTCCTGTGGGTTATCGACGTCGGAGTTGTAGACGTACAGCGGCCCGGTGTAGTCCGGGATCGAGGCCGTACCGACCGCCGCGTCCGCGCTTCCCGCGTCCCGCTGTTTTGTCTCGAGTCGATCGAACTCCCGGAAGCGACCGATCACCGCCGTGTCGCGGTAGTTCAGGGTGAACGCGCGATCGGGGTCGGTGTACTCGTCGGGGACGGCCCGTCGGTGGATCGTTCCCTCGTCGTAGACCAGCGTCGCTTTCCCGTAGTAGTCCCGAAGTTCGGGACTGACGAACCGCTGTTCGTGTTCGAAGAAGTCGCCGTCCGGTCGGTACTTGTGGATGCGGCGACCGGAGACGGTCACCGGTCCCGCGTCGTCGTCGCTCGCGGCGCTTCCCACGCCGGCGAGCCCGGCGAGCAGACCGCTGCTCGCGATCGATGCGAGGAACCCGCGTCGTCCGAATCGTGCCGGATCTGTCTCGTCCATGATCCGGATCGTCTTCCGTCGCAGAAAGTAACGAAATTTTATAATAGTGGCCCGTATCGAACCGAGTGGGAGCGTCTCTCACATAGCGTTATTGAGCAACGCCTATCATCCCGGTAGCCGTCGTTACGTCCGTGACTCCGGTCGTTCCCACGGTACTGCTCGGCTCGAGTCAGGGCCACGTCTTCGCGCTCCGCTGGGGCCTGCTGGCTCTCGCCGGCGGAACGATCGCCGGCGGCCTGCGACTCGCGTACGCGACCGGTGCCGTCGGCGCGAACGGGTATCACGCGCTGTCGGCGGTGGCGCTGTATGTGGTTCCCGCGCTCGGGTTCCTCGTCGCGGCGGGGACGGGATACGCCAAAGGGGCCCTCACACGGGGGATGCTGTTCGGTCTTGCCGCTCCCGTCGGGGCGGTGCTGACCCTGCTCGTGGCGGCGGCCGTCGGCACCTCTCAGTTCGATTCGGATTCCCGGACGTGGTTCATCGGAGCCGTGGTCGTCGGGCTCGCCGTCGGATTGCTCGGCTGGGGTTCCGGTCGACTGCTCGACATCCTCTGGGGGTAGCCGGCCGCGGTGGGAATTCTTATCCGGGGACCCGACCTACGGCCGGGTATGACACTCGAGGTCGAGCCCCCCGAGCCGCCGGAACTGGAGTTCGTCGACCCCAACGAGTACGAGGACGCGACCATCAGCGCCGACGGCGAGGAGATCGACTACCGTCGCGAGGAGCTACAGGCGTTCCTCGAGGAGGGAGCTTGGACGGAGGCGTTCGACGAGTGGCGCGCCGACACCGATCTCGAGGACCGGGAGTACGGGATCGCGCGGGACCTCGATCTCTTCGCTGGCTTTGACTTCTTCTGGGACGATTTCGCCGACCGTGTGGGGTATCACGCACCCGGCATTCCCGAGGACTGGCAGGCCCGGGAGTATCACCCCGAACTCGACACCTGGGGGACCGTCTCCTCGATCAACGCCGAACTCACCGAGTTCGGCCAGATCGTCTCGGTCACGCTCAAAGAGGAGTACGTCGACTGGGAAGCCGAGTACGAACCGCCCGAGGACCTGCCGGACTTCGACTGAGTCCAGCGGGCACCGACCGACGCTGCGACCGCGACTCGAGCAGGTCCGGACGGGAGATGACTGCCCGCAACGGCGTTACTCGCGAGCCACGGCGATGTTCCGTGTACGGCCGTTGCACTTCGGACAACGACCGAGCGAGTCCGTGACCTTGCGGTGGCCGCAGTTCCGGCATTCGTAGTACGATCTGTCGTCGGCGTGTGGCGCTGGGTACATGCTGGCCCGTGATTGACTACCACGGAAGAACGTTACGAGAAGACAGTATGAGTCGATAGGGACAATACTAGTGCGCGGAATGCGGTTTCGGACTGCACATTCGTCCATCTATCGGGCCGTCCGTCGTTAGCTCGAGCGCGAATCGCTCGACGCTTGAGTACCCGGAGACGCCGTCGCCGTCAGCCGATCGGTCGACGGTGAGAGTCGCCGATCGTTTCGTGTTGCGCGACCGTCGGTTTGGTGCCTACCGGTCGTCGTCGGCGACAGCAGACGGTGGCGAAACGGGTTCCGCGACGCTCAGTCGGGTCGGGAGTCGGTGGATCGGAAAACGCAGTTACTCGCGGCCGTTGATGGAGTCGATACTCGAGTCGGTCGTCGCCGGTCGCTATCCGGCCCATTCGCCGGCGAGGTCGCCGGCGATGTTCTGTCGCCACTGTTCGAACCCCTCCTCGCAGTCGGTCTTCTCGTCGATATGGTCGACGAAGCCGGCACCGGGCGACGCGAGTTCGTCTCCGCAGAACGGGCACGTGACAGGGTCGGACCAGTCCGTCGTCGTGTTCACAGCCATGTACCGATATCTATCAGGAACTATCATATAAGTCTCGCCCGTTAGGATCTATTACAATTAGTATGCCATATAATGACATTGGTGAGAATGTTGGTGGTTCGAAGCGATACCGGTCCCGTACCCCGGTTCGTCGTTCAATTGGTTGGTTCCCGACGCGTTTACGACGACAAGAGTTAACTCGACTCGAGAAGTATGGCAACACATGGCATTCGAGGAGCAACGCGAGTACGAGTGCGTCGACTGCGGGCGGCGGGAAACGGTCGGCGACGCGCTCGTCAGCACCTGTCCGTACTGCGGGGGCGAGATGCGCAACGTCGAGTTGATTCAGTAGGACGTTCGAACGCCCCGTCTCCCGGCAGTTCCGTCAGCCTGTGGAATCGGTAGCGGACGGTAGTCAACGGTCAAGTGCCACTGCGACGCCGACCAGCAGGAGGCCGAGGATGATGGCGCCGGCCCCGACGGCAGTCCCACCGGTGAGGGCGGCAACGCCGCCCGCGACGACGCCCGCGCCGCCACCGCCCGCAGCCACCGCGGGCGAAAGGGCCGTACCGTCGGTCGTCTCCTCGCGAACGGCCTCGAGGTCCGTCCGGAGCGCCTCGAGATCGTCGGTGCGGTCCGCCCGCTCGTCGACGGCGTCGAGTCGCGCGTCGATGGCTTCGACCCGATCCTCGAGATCCGAGAGCCCCGTCGAAACCGTCTCGAACCGTTCGTTCATCGCGTCGGTCTCGTTTTCGACCGACTGTACGTCGGTTCCGAGCGTCGCGGTCTCGTCTTCGAGCGCACGGACATCGTTTTCGAGCGTTGCTACCTCGTCCTCGACCGACGCGACCGCCGACGCCGTCGGCATCGAATCGATGGACTCGGCGAGGTCGTCGGATGCCGCTTGCAACGAGTCGAGTCGGTCGGCGGTCGCGGAAACGTCGTCCTCGAGGGCCGACAGATCACGCTCGCTGGCAGCATCGTCGACCCGATCCGAGAGCCCGTCGAGGTCGCCACCGATCGCCTCGAGTTCGGATTCGACCGCCTCGAGCGTCGCCGAAACGTCCGCGAGTCGGTCGTCGTGGTCGGCCAGCCGCTGGTCGGCGTCGTCGGACTCGGCCTCGAGCGCCGCCACCGTCTCGGTCAACGATTCAGTTTCGGACTCGAGGTCGGCCTGGAGGGCGGCGACATCGTCCGCGAGCGAGGTCTCGACATCGTCGACGCGGTCGTCGAACGACGCCCGTACGTCGTCGATCTCGTCCTCGAGCGTCGTCCGAACGTCGGCTACGTCCGCCAGTTCGTCCTCGAGGCCGTCTAACCGACCCTCGACGGCTGCGAGGTCGGCGTCGATCGACTCCACGTCGTCGGCCACCGTCTCGATCCCATCTGCGGTTTCGGTCACCGACTCCCGTACCGCCGCGAGCGCCTCGTCCGTGACTGCCTCGTCGTCGAGCCGGTCGACCGTTGCCTCGAGTGCCGAGAGATCCGCAGCGATCTCGTCGGTCGTGGTTTCGAGTCGACCCTCGAGGGTCGACTCCACCCGATCGATCCGCCCCTCTAGCTCCGACGCCGCCGTCTCCACCCGCTCCGTGAGGGCATCGTCGAGCGACTCGAGGTCGGCCGTCAGCGCCGCGAGGTCCTCGTCGAGGGCCGACAGATCGTCGGCGATTCCCTCGACCGTCTCAGTGTCAGCGGCCCGGTCCTCGAGATCGGCCAGCGAGTCCGAGACGGCCGATACCGTTCCGTCGATCTCCTCGAACGCCGACTCGAGGGCCGTCAGATCGTACGCGAGCCCGTCGACTCGCTCGTCGGTCGCGGCCGCTTCCTCGAGGGTCGCGAGCGTGTCCGAGAGCGCCTCGAGATCGGCGTCGAGCGTCTCGGTCCGCTCGTCAAGCCGCCCGCGAACGGTGTCGAGATCGGCCTCGACGGCTGCGATCTCCTCGTCGATCGTGGCCTCGACCTCGTCGACCCGCGCGTCGGTCCGCTCGGACTGTTCCTCGAGTCGGCCCGACACGCCGTCGATCCGGGTACGCAGCTCCTCGAGCCGTCCCGAGACCCCCTCGAGTCTGGTTTCGGCGCGGTCGGTCGCCGTTTCGAGGGCCGCGAGATCCGCCGCCAACTCCGAGGTCGTCTCCTCGAGGGCCGCGAGATCCGTCTCAGTCGCCGCGGTTTCCTCGAGGGATTCGAGGTCGTCCCGAAGGTCGTCGAGGCCGTTCTCGGCCGTTTCGGTCCGTTCGGTTACCGTGTCGAGATCGCTTCCGAGGTCGTCCAGCCGCTCCTCGAGGGCGGCCCGTTCGTCGGCTGCGGTCGCGTCCAGTTCCGCCAGTTCGTCGTCGACGCCCTCGATCTCTCCCTCGAGGGCCGCGAGCGCGTCCGACAGCGCCGCGAGATCGTCGTCGAGCCGTTCGACGTCGTCCGAGACGGCCGCGACGGTCGACTCGTCGGCGTGCGTTTCGCTCTCGTCCGCGAGGTCGGTCAGTTCGTCGGCGAACGACTCGAGGCGCTCGTCGAGTTCGTCGACCGCCTCGGCGGGCGCAGTCCGTTCCTCGACGTACTCGAGGTCCTCGATTAGCCCCTCGACGTCCGCCCGGACCGACTCGATCTCCGCGTCGCGATCGGCGAGTCGGTCGAACAACTGATCGATGGCGTCGTCGCTGGGATCGGTGTGTGACGGCTCGTCGAACGCGAGTTCGGTCGGATCGCCGGTCGTCGACGCCTCCCCGCCTCCCGATTCGTCGGCAGCGGCGCTCGGGTCGGTGACGACCTCTCCCTCGTCGCCGCCGGCCGTCGGGTCCTCCCACGTGATCGTCTCGTCGGCGTCGACGTCGTCTTTCGCCGCCGCGAGGGCACCTCTAGCGGCACTTTCCGCGGGTGCGGCGGCGAGCCGGACGCCGCGAACCGAAAACGGGAGCGCGGCGGCGTCGAACCGCCCGCCGAACAGGTACTCGACGCCCTCGACCGCACCCGTCCCCGCGATGGCGATCGGGACGGACAGCCCCTCCTGGACGTCGCTCTCGTCGGCCTCCTCGCGGATCGCCTCGGTCAATGCGGCGATCAGCCCGTCGAACGCCTCGGCGAGCGCGCTCTCGATCTCGCCGGCCGCCGCATCCGGATCGAGCGTGAACTCCGCGAGGACGCCGGCGACCTGTGCCGGTGCGTGGCCCGTTTCGGCGGCTGCCCGCTCGACGAGCCACTCCCGGCCCTTCGAGAGCGAACAGGTCATCGCCGGGACGCCGTAGTACGCGAGCGTCGCGTTCGTGGTCCGGGCGCCGATGTTGATCCCGAGCCCGGTGTAGTTGTCGCCGGCCAGTTGATCGTAGATCACCGCAAACCCCGTGCTGATCGGCGTCATCTCGAGGCCACGATCGGCCAGCACGGTCTCGACCGTCTCGCGATGCACATCGGCCGAGGCCGTCGCGTCGATCAGCGGCCCGGGTGTCGTATAACAGAGTTGCCCGTCGGACTCCCCCTCGAGGAGGTCGCCGACGACGGTATCCAGCGCGGGCGTCGCGTACGCCGTCGTCTCCGCCGCGAGGACGCCGCCGTCGAACACTGACCGGGGTGTGTCGTCGACTTCGTCGGCGACTGCCCGCGCGTCGTCGCCGACCGCGTATGTCGTTCCCTCCGCCCGGATCGTCCGTTCCTCGGAGATCCCTGCCGCCTCGAGGGCGGCGTCGTCGACCGGAACGACGACCGGCGGGACCGCGTCGATCCCCTCCCCTCCGTCCGCGTCGGTAGCGGCCCGTACCGTCCCCGGGCCGATGTCGAGACCGTATGCCATACCCCCGGCAACTTCGACCGCCCTATTGGAAGTTTGCCCCCCAGTACCAGATGTGAAAATCGGCGCTGCCGGCGCCCGCTGACCGCCACCACTGGACACTCCCGCTGCCGACGGAACACGACTCGATTAGAATTATTTCTGACTCGAGTACTCATTATCTCTTACCAGAAAGAGTACTCTTTCGGACCTAGTAATGAGATTGTTACACACGGCCGTCTCCGGGCTAGGAACCGCCATACGTTACTCGGTCACTGGGTAGGTCCTGACACACGACGACGAAAATCCTTCACGCTTATGCATCAGGAAGATGGTGACTTAGGTGTATGTCTGAAACCGGGACGGAGTCCCGTCCGCTGGTCCGACAGCTTCCGGATCCAACCACAGCGTCGAACGTCCGGTATAACCCGTCGCTCGAGGAACTACGGGAACTCGCCGACCACGAGGAGACGACCACCGAGTTCGGGTCGCCATCCTACGTCAGTGAGTTCCGTTCGCGGAGCGCCGATCGGACGAAAAACGCCGTCGACGACGAGTTCGACGAGCGCGATCACGAACTGATCGACGACGCCGTCGATCGTACCGACGAGACCGAGTTCGTCTGCGTCGACCGACTGATGGGCCGCCACCCCGAGGCGTCGTTTTGCTGTCGGCTCTTCGTCCCCGTCGAACACGCTCGCATCGCCTACGCGTGGGCGAACCTGTTCGAGCCCGCCGACGGCCGGGACCCGGACCTCTATACGGTCCAGCTCCCCGACTACGACGAGACCGCCATCCGCGTGCTTCCCGATACCGGCTTCACCGCGGTGTTGGGCAGCGACTACACCGGCGAAGCCAAGAAGTCGTTCCTCCGGCTGTTCATGTACCGGATCAAGCAGCAGGGTGGCCTCGGACTCCACGCGGGGAGCAAACGCGTCCGCGTCCGCGATGCCGACGGCGACCTCCGGACCGTCGGGCAGGTCTTCATGGGGCTGTCCGCGACCGGTAAGTCGACGCTTACCTCCCACGGCTGTTGGCTCGAGGACCCCGAGGACGCCGCGATGCTGCAGGACGACGTCTGTGGACTGCTCTCAGACGGCTCCGTCGCCGGCAGCGAAGGTCAGGGGCTGTTCATCAAGACGATCGGCCTCGGCGAGGACGAACAGCCCGAACTCTACGCGGCCGCGACCGACGAGTCGGCGATCTTGGAGAACGTCGCGGTCGACGACGACGGTACCGTCGACTTCGACGAGGATCGCCATACCTCGAACTCCCGCGCGATCATCCAGCGCGACCAACTCGAGAGCGCCGACGAGGAGATCGACCTCGGGAGCATGGATCAGGCCTTCTTCATCACCCGGAACCCCCTGATGCCGCCGGTCGCCAAACTCGACGAGGAACAGGCCGCGGTCGCGTTCATGCTCGGCGAGTCGATCGAGACCAGCGCGGGCGACCCCTCCCGCGCCGGCGAGTCGATCCGCGTCGTCGGGACCAACCCCTTTATCGTTGGGCCGGCGGGCGAGGAGGGCAACATCTTCCACGAACTGATCGACATCCTCGACGTCGACTGCTACGTCATCAACACGGGGTATCTCGGCGACAAATCCAAGGACATCGGCGTCACCGAGTCAGTGACGATCCTCACCGAGGCCGCTCGCGGCACCATCGAGTGGACGGACGACGAGCGGATGGGCCTGACCGTCCCCGAGTCGATCCCGGAACTCGACATCGAGGACTACTACGTCCCCGACCACGTCGACGATTACGAGGACGCACTCGCCGAGTTGCGCGCCGAGCGCCGCGAGTACCTAGAGCAGTTCGACGAACTCCGCGACGAGATCAAAGACGCCGTCTACTGATCGCCAGTTCCGGTCTCGGACCGGCCACAACCAACTGTCCCCGGACTTCAGACTGATACGGTCTCCCGTCCGTCATTGCCGGCGGGACCGCGACCGTCCTGCGGTCCCACCGGGAACTCGGTACGGCAACCCGTTTGACGCACGATTTTCGAGCGGCGAGGCAGCACTTGCCGCGCACGGATACCGTTATATGTGTCGAGTTCCCACGGACCAATAATGAGTACACAGGTACGGAAACCGACCGCGAGAGTCTGCGAAGAATGCAGTCGAGTCGAACGATGGGACGAGACCCTCGAGGCCTGGCAACTCGCGCTCGAGGACGACGAGAAGCAAGTCGGTAACCCACACTGCATCCACGAGTGGGATATCAACGGTACGTTCAATCCGGTCAACGACGACGAGTAGCCGGGCAACGTGTCCCGTGACGGGACGTTTTTGCCCACCTCGAGCGTAGCGTCGGATATGCCGACCGTCTACGTCACAGCACCGCCCGAGGCGGCTACGGAAATCACCGAGACGCTCGTCGAGGAACGGCTCGCGGCCTGCGTCAATCGCCTCGAGGCGACCTCGACGTACCGCTGGAAGGGAGAAATCCACCGCGACGAGGAGGTCGTCCTGCTCGCGAAGACCACCGACGACGCCTACGATGACCTCGTCGACCGCGTCCTGCAACTGCATCCCGACGACGTGCCCTGTATCGAACGCTTCGACGAGAGCGACGTCCTCGAGTCATTTGCGACGTGGCGCGCCGATAGCGTCGAGTAGTGACCGGCGATCGGACCCGCACGTGAGACGGTCACAGACGATGACTGCACGAATTAGCAACCCTTAAAACTCGCGCACGGGTTGTGACGGATATGGCTGGAACCATCGAAGTGCTCGTTCCGGGTGGCCAGGCCAATCCTGGCCCGCCGCTCGGTCCCGAGCTTGGACCGACCCCCGTCGACGTGCAGGCCGTCGTACAGGAGATCAACGACCAGACCGAAGCGTTCGACGGGACCGAAGTCCCCGTCACCGTCGACTACGACGACGACGGCTCCTTCGAGATCGACGTCGGCGTCCCGCCGACGGCCGAACTCGTCAAGGACGAGGCCGGCTTCGAGACCGGCAGCGGCGAGCCCCAGAAGGACTTCGTCGCCGACCTCTCGGTCGATCAGGTCAAACAGATCGCCGAGCAGAAACACCCCGACCTGCTGGCCTACGACCTCCGCAACGCGGCGAAGGAAGTCGTCGGTACCTGTGCCTCGATGGGCGTCACCATCGAGGGCAACGACGCTCGAGAGTTCAAAGAGCGCGTCGACGACGGCGAGTACGACGACGTACTCGTCGACGAAGCGGCAGCGTAATCACGGGCCGATCGAGTTTTGTCGTTTCCGATGTCGCGTGCGTAGCCGCGCACGTCGTTGCAAACCCGACAGTGCTGTCTTCTGTCGCATGCGCTCACGCGAGGCTACGAGTCGTCGGAACGGTATAGAGGACGTGAAGCGCCGGCGGGGGTGGTGGGCCGATTCAGATCTTGTTCGCAGGCGGGACGGTCCGGTCGTCGGGGCGGGCCGCGCCGACGCCGCCGACCAGCACGCGGACGCTGGCACCGATGCCGAGCGCGCCGGCGAGGGCGGCGACGGCCACCGTCGCCGGGAACACCAGGCCGGCGGCCCCGTGGATGAGCCCGCCGACCAGAATACCGGTCCAGAGACGATCGCGGCCGACGATCGCGGCCGCGTTGCGCCCGAGCGCGGTGAATCCGATCGCGATCACGGCCGGCAGGACCGTCACCCCGAGGATGACAAGCGGGATGCCGAAGAACGTCCCGACGCTCGTATCGACGATGAGATACCCCGTCCCCGCGAGCCCGGCGACGACGAGCAGGCTCGGCAGTCCGAGACAGATCGAGATGACCGGACTGCGGCGGGACTTCGAGATCGCCTGCGTCCCGAAGTTCTGGAGCAGCCCCAGCACGACCATCGCGACGAGGACCGTCCCCGCGAACTGAATCCCCGCCCGCAAGAGCGGGTCGAGCGATCGATACGCCTCGAGTTCACCGCCGGCCGCCGGCATGGCGATCGAGCCGAGTACTGCCGGCCCGATACTGATATATAAGTCTAATGGCCACATAGACGAATGGTATACGACAACGCATAATAGAACTTTCGGTGAAATTGACTGTAATGATGCCTTACGAAACTGATCGCTGCGCTGACGGAACGGACTCGCGGCCCGTTCATCGACTCCGATCCGAGTACGCGTCGGGGGATCGCCGCGTTCGGCCCTGACGCGAGCGCGCGGGTAGTTCGACGGGTTTAAGTCCAGCATCGCACTTGGTTCAAAAGAGACAGGCATCGCCTGTTTCACTGACCCGTAGGAGCAGTCCTGCGTACTACGGAGGTGAACGATGGCAGATTCGGATATTGAAACAGCAGTAGCCCGCGCACTCGAGGACTCGCCGGACCGGAACTTTACCGAGACGGTAGACCTCGCGATTAATCTGCGCGACTTAGACCTGAACGAACCGTCGAACCGCGTTGACGAGTCGATCGTCCTGCCGGCCGGAACCGGCCAGGAGACCCGCATCGTCGTCATCGCCGAGGGAGAGACCGCAGTCCGCGCCGAAGAGGCGGCGGACGAGGTTCTCTCGGCCGATGACGTCGCGGATCTGGACGACGACGAGGCCAAAGACATGGCCGACGAGACGGACTTCTTCATCGCCGAAGAGGCGATGATGCAAGACATCGCCCGGCACCTGGGTACCATTCTCGGTCCCCGAGGGAAGATGCCGGACCCGCTCTCGCCCGACGACGACGTCGTCGAAACCGTCAACCGGCTCAAAAACACCGTGCAGCTTCGCTCCGGCGACCGACGAACGTTCCACACCCTCGTCGGTGCCGAAGACATGGACGCCGAGGACATCGGCGACAACATCGACGTCATCCTGCGACGCCTGCACGCCGACCTCGAGAAGGGCCCCCAGAACATCGACGCCGTCTACGTGAAGACGACGATGGGGCCGTCCGTGGAGGTGGCCTAAATGAGCGCACAGGCCGAACGCAAGACCGAGAACCTTCCCCAGTGGAAGAAAGAAGAAGTCGCGGAGCTCGAGGAGATCATCGAGCGCTACGACAGCGTCGGCATCGTCGGCATCGCCGGCATCCCCTCGAAACAGCTCCAGGACATGCGCCGGGACCTGTACGGCACGGCCCAGCTGCGGGTCAGCCGCAACACGCTGCAGTCCCGCGCGCTGGAAGACGCCGGCTTCGGTGACCTCGTCGAACACGTCGAGGGCCAGGTCGGTATCGTCGGCACGAACGAGAACCCGTTCTCGCTGTACAAGGAACTCGAGGCGTCGAAGACGCCGGCACCGATCAACGAGGGCGAGGTTGCGCCGAACGACATCGTGATCCCCGAAGGGGACACCGGTGTCGATCCGGGGCCGTTCGTCGGCGAACTCCAGAGCATCGGCGCGAACGCGCGCATCGAGGACGGCTCGATTCAGGTCATGGAGGACTCGACGGTCCTCGAGGCCGGCGAGGAAGTCTCCGCGGATCTGGCGAACGTCCTCAACGAACTCGGGATCGAGCCCAAGGAAGTCGGGCTCGACCTGCGCGCCGTCGTCGCCGACGGCGTTCGCTTCGACCCCGAGGACCTCGACATCGACGTCGAGGCCTACGAGAGCGACGTGTCGACGGCCGCCGCCCGCGCACGGAACCTCGCGATCAACGCGAGCTTCCCGACCGCGAGTACGGCCCCGACGCTCATCGCCAAGGCCACGGGCGAGGCCAAGAGCCTCGGCCTGCAGGCCGCCATCGAGGACGAAGAGCTGATGCCCGACCTCGTCAGCAAGGCCGACGCACAGCTGCGTGCGCTCGCGGCCCAGATCGACGACGAGGACGCCCTGCCCGAGGAACTGCAGGACGTCGACGCGGCCGCCCAGCCGGCGGCCGCCGATGAGGGCGACGCTGACGACGAATCGGCAGACGACCAGACAGAGGAGGCCGAGACCGAAGACACCGACACCGACGACGATGACGACGAAGACGACGGTGACGGCGCGGCCGGTCTCGGCGAGATGTTCGGATAACTAACGGAGGACCCAACAATGGAATACGTATACGCTGCACTCATCCTGAACGAATCGGGCGAAGAGATCAACGAAGACAACCTGACGAACGTGCTCGACGCTGCGGGCGTCGACGTCGAGGAGTCCCGCGTCAAGGCCCTCGTCGCCGCGCTCGAGGACGTCGACATCGACGACGCGGTCTCCGAGGCCGCAGCCGTCCCCGCCGGCGGGGCCGCCGCGGGCGGCGCTGCAGGTGCCGAGGAAGCTGCCGACGACGACGGCGACGACGAAGCCGAGGAAGCCGAAGAGACCAGCGACGTGCCGGACACGACGGACGACGACGACGAAGACGACGAGGCCGACGGCGAGGGTCTTGGCGAACTCTTCGGATAACGTTCCCGTCGGTTCGGTTCCGACGAGTTGCAATCCCGAATTTTCTTTCGACTCGAGATCGAGTGGCGACGCCGATCGAGGCCGAAACCGGAATCAGACCGTCACCGAGAGTAGCGATGGTGAGTACAGTAGCGGTCAGGCTACTTACTGAGCGACGATTAATTACGGGGCCGAGACCAATACACCCGGCGACGTTGGTGGGACGATTGAGGGTTGAGTCGACGGTAAGAACGCGTTTGAGTGCGATGAAGGCCACATCTCTCTCTCTCTGTGACTACCACCTCGTATCCCTTCTTCAGATCTTGTATTTCTTGCTAAGATCAATCTCAGGACACGTACTGGTACGTCCCCGAGGACATTAGCGGCCACCGTCTCTTGAAGATCCGCGATAGATATCTATGTATCTGGGTATAATTTTATATAGAAAATATTAATACGATATGTTATAGACTTAGTTTTGATAGCGCGAGAAGAAAACGATAATGGTAGTGACACCCCATCATTCAATCGACGTAACGCATTACAAACAATCAGTGGGGGAATGTTCGCCCTAACTGGACTCTCAGGAACCGGGAGTGCTAGCGAATCAGATACAGATGATGTCCCCCTTCCAGATGTAGAAGAGCTATCCGGCGATGAAAAGAAAAAATACATTTTGAAGGCATTGTCCTCTCCTGAATACAAAACGTTACTGCGAGAGTCGTCGATAGTTTCTCGCCAGTCAGTCCAACTCAATGATTCCAGAGTAGTGCGTTCGGAGTGGAAAGAGTCCTCAAAAGAAAGCGGCCCACGGCACATCGTCGAATTCCCTGTGAAATCTTCTCCAGATCGCGGTCGAAAAGGAAGAACAACAGACGATGAAGACGGAGATACGGTTGTCAACGTAGTATTCGAATCGGATGGTTCGGTCTCAGCCAAGGCGACACGCTTCAAGGATGGTGAAGACGGTGATATCACAATACAACTTGATGTAACGACCAACGAGGTTACTGCTCAGCGAGCGAGTAACCAAAGAGGTGTTAGATTAGAATCGACGACTGAAACAGTCAATCCCTCAAAGGAGGTATACCCAACCGACCCCTCGGAAGTGACGATACAGGGGCACGGTTGTGGATGCACATTGAAATGCAGTCTCTGTGTTCAGATATACAAACATGTCTGTAAGCATGGGTGTTGGGGAGGTGCTTCAACTATCTGCGCAGTACTTGATATTGGCGGTATCCCAGGAAGCCTGACGTGTGCGACTATCGCAAGAACCGTGTGCAGGAAAGAAACATCGAGTTGGGATTGCGGTAGTCTGGCAGCCCAAAAGTTCTGCAACAAGAACTTCGACCTCTGTGACGCAGTTCTATAAATTCAAAATTTTATAATTGCCTATTTTATGAACTGAGTAGTCTAGTATTTATTTGTGTAGGTTTCCTCGCCAATAGTTGTAGGACGCTACGAGTAGCATGAATCCAATCCCTACAATGAAACTCTCGACTGCCAACTCAAATATACCGCCCCGATCAAGCATAAAGTTCACCAAAAAGTAGATAACAATAAGAATCAATCCCTGTTCCACGATTACTCTCTTTTCATTCGACACCATCATATTTTCGGATTGATATTGGGTATATTAAACGTCTTGCTTTTGTATAGCGTGCCAGAACCAAGTCAAGGCACGAGGGTAGTCCAAAATTGAGGGTATAATGAGGTCCAGTCCGACCGGTACCACCACATCAGGTCGTGTGCATTAACAGCAGCGACGACCGACGAGCGAGCGGCCCGCCTTGAGACCCTGTCGACGGTCAGCGAGACTGCTTCGAGCCCGTGGGAGGGTGATCTCGGCGAGCATTACGAGGAACTTGAGGCAACCCACATCGACGGCTTCGAGCAACACGAACGACGGATTCACGGTCCAACCGTGACGACTTGCTCGACGCGTTCGTACTCGCGGCTACGTCGCAAGCGAGCAATCTCCGGCGGCTTTCGTCGTTGCAGCTAGCGCGATTCCAACCGACGACGAGACCGGCTTCCCCCAGAAAATCGTCGATCACGATCCGGAACAGTGAGGCGATGCCCGAGATCATATAAACGAAGCCGCGGCCAAAGCCGGAGATGCCCGCGCCGATCGAAGTCGTGAGCGAGCCGGCGGTGACGCTCCAGTTGCTGGGCTGGGTATTGGCCGGCTCCCTACTGGGGTGTTGTAGCGGGCTCGTACCGGGACTCCACGCCAACAACTTCGCGTTCCTGCTGGCCGGCGTCGTGCCGTCGGTGCCAGGCCCACCGTTGTTCGTCGGCTGTGCGATGCTCGCGGCCGGCGTCGTCCACACGTTCCTGAACGCCGTCCCCGCGATGGCGCTTGGCGTCCCCGACGCCGAGATGGCCGTCACCGCCCTCCCCGGCCATCGACTGGTCCTCGAGGGCCGGGGCTACGAGGCGATCCGTCTGTCGGCGCTGGGGAGCCTGCTTGCCGTCCTCGTGGCGGTCCCGCTCGCGCTTCCCGTGACCGCGGCCGTGACGGCGGCGTATCCGACGGTTCGGGCCCACCTCTCGCTCGTCCTCGCGATGGTGGCAGTAGCGCTACTCGCCTCGGAACCCACCCGACGCGGTCGGATCGGTGGTCTCGTTTCCTTCGCGCTGGCGACTGGACTCGGCGCGGTCGCGCTGGATCTCTCGCCGGACGCCCCGCTCGAGGCCGGCGGCACCCTCGCACCGCTTTTCGCCGGGCTGTTCGGCGCGCCCGTGTTGATCGACGCCGTCCGCGGGGGTGGCGTCCCGAGCCAGGAGGGGACAGCGGTCACGACCTCGCGACGGTTCGTCGGGACGACGGCGGTCGCCGGCTCGCTCGCAGGTGCCGTCGTCGGCTACCTCCCGGGCATCTCGGCCGCCATCGCCGCCGTCGCCGTGCTGGCGGTCGTGCCGAACGGGGCCAGCGACCGCGGCTACGTCGTCGCGACCAGCGGCGTCGACACGTCGAACACGGTCTTCGCGCTCTTCGCACTGGTCGCTATCGGCCAGCCCCGAACCGGCGTGTTGGTCGCCTTCGAGGGAACTGCTGCGCCGCTCGAGTTGCCGATCCTGCTCGCGGCCGTCGTCCTCGCGGGACTGGTCGGGTTCGTCGCCGTGATCGCGTTGGGGGACGCCTACCTCGACGCGGTCGGGCGGCTTCCCTACTGGAAAATTTCGGTGGCCGTCCTCGCCGTGTTGCTCGCGCTCTCGTATCTCTTTACCGGCGTTATCGGGATCGCGATCTTCGCCGTCGCGACGGGGATCGGGATGGTTCCAGTACGCCTGCGGTGTCGCCGAGTCCACCTGATGGGGGTCCTGATCGGGCCGCTGATGCTGGGGCTCTGAGCGGCTCGCGGGCCGCTCGCGATCAGTCGTCGCTCGAGGCCGCGTCCCGGACCGTGCCAACGAGTTCATCGACCCGATCTCTGGAGATCGGGCTTGTCGTCTCGCCGCCGCGTTTGAGCGCGGTACCGACGATGACGCCGTCGGCCCCCGCCGCGAGGCAGTCGCCGACCGTGTCGCTCGTGACGCCGCTACCGACGAACACCGGGGGCCGATCGCGCTCGCCGTCGGTTGTCCGATCGGCGAGCGCGTCGACGACCCGCTCGAGGTCCGCGAGCGACGTTTCGGCTCCGGTTCCGGGTCCGGAGACGATCACGCCGTCGGCCCGTCCACGCTCGACGGCCTCGAGCGCGGCACGTTCGATGTCCCGGTCGCCGATCGGGCTTGCGTGTTTGACGTGGACGTCCGCGAGGATCGAGACGTCGGCCGCGAGCCGGTCGCGCAACCGGAGCGTCTCGTGGGCTCGGCCCTCGAGGACGCCCTGGTCGGTCGCGGCGCTGCCGACGTGGACGTTGACACGGACGAACGCGGCGTCGGCTGCCGCGGCGACCGACACCGCCGCCGCGGCGTCGTTGCGGAGGACGTTGATCCCGACCGGAACGTCGACGGCGTCGGTGACGGCCGTCGCGGTCGCAGTCATCTCCGCGACGACGTGTTTCGGTACGTCGTCGGGATAGAACGGGGCGTCCCCGAAGTTCTCGACGATGATTCCGTCGACCCCGCCGGCCTCGAGCCGGCGGGCGTCCGCGAGCGCGCGGCGACGGATAGCCGCACGGTCGTCCTCGTCTCCGTCGCCGAACCCCGGCGCGCCGGGCAGCGGCGGGAGATGGACCATGCCGATCACCGGGTGGGACGCGTCGAATCGGTCCATGATGGCGGATACCGTCTCCATATCGGTGCTGGAACCGCGACGATCATACCGGTATCGCGTTCGGTCGGGCCGACGCGAGCCGGCAAGCCCCGCTCCCTCCGCGGCCGTTTTCCTCCTGCCGTGGATACGACCGGTCGATGACTGACTTGCTTGCCGGACTGTCGTTGCGCGATCTCGAGACGCGGAACCGAATCGCCGTCTCGCCGATGTGTCAGTACTCCTGTGACCCCGACGGGCTGCCGACCGAGTGGCACCGCGTCCACCTCGGGAGCCGAGCCGTCGGCGGGGCCGGCATCGTCATGACCGAGGCGACCGCGGTCTCCCCCGAGGGACGGATCACGCCCCACGACCTGGGCATCTGGAGCGACGACCACGCCGAGGCCCTCGAGCCGATCACGGAGTTCATCCGGGAGCAGGGCGGCGTGCCGGCGATCCAGCTCGCCCACGCGGGCCACAAAGCGAGCAAGGAACGTCCGTGGGAGGGCCACGTCCCGATCCAGCCCGACGAAACGGGGCCCTCGGGGGCGGCCGGCTGGGAGGTACTCTCGCCGTCGCCCGACGCCTATCCGCCCTTCGACGGCGATCGGCCGGCGATGCGGAAGGCCGAGCAGGACGACATCGAGGGTGTAATCGATGCCTACCGTGCGGCGGCCGAACGATCGCTCGCGGCCGGCTTCGAGATCGCCGAGGTCCACGCGGCCCACGGCTACCTGCTCCACGAGTTCCTCTCGCCGGTCACGAACCATCGCGAGGACGACTACGGCGGGAGCTTCGAGAACCGAACCCGACTGGTCCGCGAAGTAGTCGCAGCCGTTCGTGAGGTCTGGCCCGACGACAAGCCGGTCTTCGTCAGGATTTCGGGCACGGACTGGCTCGACGATCGGGAGTCGTGGGACATCGAACAGTCGGTGCGACTGGCCGACGACCTCGCCGATCTCGGTGTCGATCTAGTCGACGTGAGTTCCGGCGGGCTCCACCCCGACCAGTCGATTTCGGGCGGTCCGAACTTTCAGGTGCCGCTGGCCGAGCAGGTCCGGGAGGGCGCGGACGTCGCCGTCGGCGCGGTCGGCGGCGTCACCGAGCCCGAACAGGCCGACGCCCTGATTCGCAACGAGCGAGCCGATCTCGTCCTCGTCGGCCGCGAGTTCCTGCGGGATCCGTACTTCGGGCTCCGCGCGACCGGCGACCTCGAGCGTGACCCCGACGCGGTCGCGAAAGAGTGGCCGGTCCAGTACCGACGCGCAACCCAGCGATAACGGGTCCGCAAGCAGGTACCCCGACGGTCACGCTCCGTCGTAGCCGTCGAGCCAGCCCGTGACCGCCGACTGCAACGCGCCGGTCGTCGTCCCGACGTTCAGCAGTTGATAGCCGTTCTCCGCCTTTTCGT
This sequence comes from Natrinema pellirubrum DSM 15624, assembly GCF_000230735.2. Classification (NCBI taxonomy): domain Archaea; kingdom Methanobacteriati; phylum Methanobacteriota; class Halobacteria; order Halobacteriales; family Natrialbaceae; genus Natrinema; species Natrinema pellirubrum. Next base: position 2,338,902 of record NC_019962.1, on the reverse strand, counting down.
TGACGTCGTCCATCCCGAAGCCGAGGCCACCGACCGGGACGTCCGCCTCGATGGCGGCCGATCGGATCCGTTCGACGGCCTCCTCGACCTCCGGATGGTCGAATTCGCCCGGATGACCCAGCGAGACCGAGAGATCGAGCGGGCCGATGAAGACGAATCCGAGTTCGGGGACGGCGAGGATGTCGTCGAGTTCGTCGAGCGCGGACTGCGTCTCGATCGTGACCCCGACGACAACTGACTCGTCCTCGCTGGTCACGTAGTCGTCGGTCAGCCCCCAGCGGCTCGCTCGAGGGTTGGCCATGCCCCGGCGACCGGGTTCACCGTCGTACTCGAACCGGCCGGCCCGGACCGCCGCCTCGAGTTCCTCGCGACTGCCGACGCGGGGGAGAAAGACGTTTCGCACGCCGGCGTCGAGTGCCTTCCGTACGAGCGCGGGATCGGTATCGGGGAGCCGAACGAGCAGTTCGGTATCCGTGCCGTCGGCCGCCCGGAGCAGTTCCTCCAACCGGCCGCCATCGACCGGACTCGGGCCGCCGTGTTCGAGGTCGATCCAGACGAAGTCGACGCCGAGCGCGGCGTAGAGTTCGACGACAGTCGGGCTGTACGTGTTTTCGAGGACGCCGAGTGCTACGTCGCCGGACTCGAGCGTCTCCCGAAGCGCGTTGGTTCGCGGATGCTGACTCACACGTCCGACTACACTGGCCACGGACTAAAGACCGGGGACGAACGGGCGGAAGCGGGCGGCGTTCGGAGGTCGAACCGACTCAGTCCTCTTTCCACTTGATCGAACAGCCCCGGGAGGGTTGCCACTCGAGGTCGAGCGACTCACCGGCCAGCACGGCGTCGATCGCCTCGCGGATCTGGAAGCGACTCGGTTCGTCGTCGGGGTTGGGCGCGTCGTCGAGCCGGCCGTGGTACGCGAGCCTGAACGTGCCGTCCTCGCGTTCGAACAGGAACGGATCCGGCGTACAGACTGCGCCGTAGGCTCGCGCAACCGCCTGACTCTCGTCGCGGAGGTAGGCGTCGTACTCGATTTTCCCCTCGTCGACGAACGCCTCCATCTTCTCGAAGGAATCGTCGGGATACTCCGCGGCGTCGTTGGGGTTGATCCCGACGACCGAGACGTCGTCGTACTCGGCGGCCAGTTCGTTCAGCAGGTCGAACTTCGCCTGCGCGTACGGGCAGTGGTTGCACGTGAACACGACCAGCAGCGCCTCGTCGTCGGCGAAGGAGTCGAGCGAATACGTCTCGCCGTCGACGCCCTCGAGGTCGAACTCGGGGGCGGGGTCGCCGGCCTCGAGTTCGGAGTCGGATTCCTGGAGAACCATGGTCGTCGGTTCGGCTCGTTCGGCCTTAGGTCTCACGTTCGGGGCGGTCGCCGTCCCTCGAGACGCGGGGACGACTTACATATTTGTACCCCCGGCCGCATCGACTGGGTATGAAGACGCTCGAGGTCACCGACGAACAGTACGCGTTCATCCAGTACCTCCGCGAGGAGATCTCCGAATCGGTCGTCGGCAAGTACGGCTTCGTCCGTGAGCAGGACGCGGTGCAGTTCCTGATCGACAACTTGGACGAGGAAATCGAACTCGAGGCCGACGGCGAGTTCGACTCCTCGGCGACCGACGACGTCGCGGCCTCGGTCGGGGCCGCCATCGACGGCGAGGCCGATCCCCACGACCTCGAGGAAGTCTCCTACGTCGAGGGCGAGGCGACGGGGACCGACGGGGTCGTGGACGACGCGGACGGGGACGAGGACCGCGAGTCCGAGTCGGACGATCCCGCGGAACCGGCCGACGACGATACGAGCGACGCGGACGAAGGAACCGATGACGACGGCGAGGATGGGAGAGATGACGAGAGCGACGCGGACGACGAGAGCGACACCGACGGCGACGACGGCTCCGACGATGACGGCTCCGCTGACGACGACGACATGTTAGATGAGATGATGAGCCTACTCGAGACCCACGACGACAAGTGGGAAGAGGCGGCTTCGGCGGACTACCGCTACAGCGTCGATCTGCCGGACGGCTCGACCGAGCAGGTCCAGACGAAAGACGACGTGCGGGCGCTGTTGTTCAAGAACTACCGGTAGTCGGATCCCGAACGATCGTTCACGAACGAACAACGTTAGACCTTTACTCGCGCTCGCGCTTGCAGGCAGTATGAGCGAACGCGAGGTGCTCGAGTTGCTTCGTGAGAACGCGCGATACTCCGCGGCCGACATCGCGCGAATGACCGACCTCGAGGAAGACGAGGTCGAGGCAACCATCGAGGAACTCGAGGCAGCAGGCGTCGTCCGCGGGTACCAAGCGGTCGTCGACTGGGACAAGCTCGCCGACGAGCGCGTCCGAGCCGAGGTCGAGCTGAACGTCACGCTCGACCGCGAGACCGGCTACGACGACATCGCCCAGCGCCTCGCACAGTTCCCGGAGGTCAAAGCCCTCCGACTGATCAGCGGCGACTACGACTTCGATATGGAGGTCGAAGGCGACTCCATCCGCGAGGTCTCGCAGTTCATCAGCGAGAAGGTCGCGCCCGTCCCCGAGATCACCCAGACGGTCACCCACTACGTGATGACCTCCTACAAGGAGAACGGGATCGAACTCGGCGACGGCGAGGACGACGACCGGCTTTCCTTCTCGCCCTGACCATGAGCTTCGAACTGTCAGACCGGGTGCAGACGGTGCCGCCGTCGGGCATCCGCCGGTTCTTCGAAATCGCCGACGAGCGCGACGATGTCATCTCGCTGGGCGTGGGCGAACCCGACTTCGCGACGCCGTGGGCGGCCCGCGACGCCGCCATCGCCTCGCTCGAGCAGGGCAAGACCTCCTACACCGCCAACCGCGGCAAGAGCGACCTCCGCGAGGCGATCGCCGACTACGTCGCCGATCGGTTCGATCTGGGCTACGATCCCGACGAGGAGATCATCGTCACCGCCGGGGCCAGTGAGGCCGTCGATCTCGCCTTCCGGGCGTTCGTCGATCCCGGCGACACGGTCGCGATCGCCCAGCCCTCCTACATCTCCTACGAGCCCGGCGTGATCTTCGCCGGCGGCGAAGTGCTGTCGGTCCCCACGAAAGAGGAAGACGACTTCCGGCTCACCGTCGAGGGCCTCGAGGAAGCGGGCGCCGACGAGGCCGACGTCCTCGTCCTCTGTTACCCGAACAACCCAACTGGCGCGATCATGCCCGCCGAGGACCTCGAGCCGATCGCCGAGTTCGCCCGCGAACACGACCTGATGGTCCTCTCGGACGAGATCTACGCGGAACTGACCTACGACGGGGATCACACCTCGATCGCGAGCTTCGAGGGGATGCGCGAGCGGACGATCGTCTTCAACGGCTTCTCGAAGGCCCACGCGATGACCGGGCTCCGGTTGGGCTATGCGCTTGGCCCGGCCGACGCCATCGGCGCGATGAACAAGATCCACCAGTACACGATGCTGTCGGCCCCGACGACCGCTCAGTACGCCGCCCTCGAGGCGCTCGACTCCTGCGAGGACGACGTCCGGGAGATGGTCGATCAGTACGACCGCCGCCGACAGTTCGTCCTCTCGCGATTCAGGGAGATCGGGATGGACGTCTTCGAGGCCAAGGGAGCCTTCTACTGTTTCCCCGAGGTCCCCGAGGGCTTTACCGCCGAGGAGTTCGCCGAGGAAGTGCTGCGCGAACAGGGCGTGGCCGTCGTCCCCGGCGACGTCTTCGGCACCGGCGGCGAGGGCCACCTGCGGATCTCCTACGCGACCGGCCTCGAGGACCTTCGAGAGGCGCTGAACCGGATCGAGGCGTTCGTCGCCGACAACGCCTGAGCCGGCATCGCCGACCCGTATCGTGTTGCCGGCCGAGTCGCTGAGACAAGCGGTCCCGCCGCGAGCCCCTGGCTCGAGGGTCCTCAGGGGTCGTCGACATCGCCGTTTGACGCGTCCCAGACCGCGAGCGTGGCGGCGGAGACGAGCAGTCCGAGACTCGGCAGCAGGCCGGATCGCAGCCGTCGATCCAGCCCGAGTTCGAGGAGGCCGCTCGCGAGCAGGACGAGACAGACCGCGAGGACGGTCGCGCTGCCGAGGAGGATCGAGAGTCGTTCGAAGAAATCGACCATGGCGTCGTTCCTATCCGATCGATCGGGATAACTCGCTTGCCTGGACCGGACGATTCGACTCCGCTCGGCGCCGCCCCATGTCACTCAAACACATACCGGCGCTCGGCCACGACACTGAAATAGGGGGTTTACTAACTATCCAGTAACTATCCGTCGATGATTCCAACGGTTGCGAGCGGGTATCTATTCGGGTGCGGGGGCGGGACTACGTCGTCGAGACGGGTGTGGGGTGGCGAGTCATGACGATGCGTTCCGTACCGATCGTCGATCGCGTCACCGACGCCTTCTTCGCTCTCGATACGAGCTTTCGGTTCACCTATCTCAACGAACGGGCGGAGACGTTACTGAAACGCTCCCGAGAGGATCTGATCGGGCGGGTCATGTGGGACGAGTTCCCTCAGACCGTCGAGACGCAGTTCCCCGAGGGCTTTCACCGCGCGATGGACGAACAGGTGCCGGTTTCCTTCGAAATCTATCACGCCCCCCTCGAGACGTGGTTCGAGGCACGGGCCTATCCCTCCGAAACGGGCCTCTCCGTGTTCATGCGCGACGTCAGCGAGCGGAAGGCCCAGGAGACGACGCTCGCCCAACACGCCGCGGTCGTCGAGGCGATCCGCGACGCCGTCGTCACGCTCGATCGCAACCGCGAGATCATCACCGTCAACGGCGCGACCGAGTCGGTGCTTGGTGCGGGCCGCTCGACGCTCGTCGGCGAACACATCGAGACCCTGACCGAAGCGGCGGGGATCGACGACGATGACGCCGTCGAGATCGGGCGGGCGATCACCGACGTCGACGTCGGCAACGCCGACCGCCGCCAGCTCGAGTTGCCCTACGTCGGGCCGAACGGCGACGACCGGATGGGCGAGTTCCGGTTCGTCCCCGTCGAGGACAACGCGGCGACGGTCGCCGCCATCGTCCGCGACGTCACCGACCAACACGAGTACGACCGCGTCGTCACGTCGTTGCACGAGGTCACCCGCTGGCTGCTCGAGTCCGACGATCCCGAGGAGATTTGTGCGATCGCCGTCCACGCCGGCAGCGACCTGCTCGATCTCCCCATCAGCGGCGTCTGGCTGCTCGAGGAGGAACAGGGCTACCTCGAACCGGTCGCCGGCACCGCGGGGGCCCACGACGAGTTCGGCGGCCTCCCGCGGTTCAACCCCGGCGAGGGGTTGGTCTGGGAGGTCTTCGAGGGCGGCGAGGTCCAACTGTTCGACGATCTCGGCGATACCGATGGACTCTACAATCCCGAGACGCCGCTTCGATCTGAGATCATCGCCCCGATCGGGACCCACGGGGTTCTCATGACGGGCTCGTACGACCCCCACTGGTTCGACGAAACCGACGTCGATCTCATTTCGACGCTCGTCGAGAACACTCGTGCCGCCCTCGACCGGGCGGACCGGGAACGAGTCCTGCGGGATCGGACGGCCGAACTCGAGCGCCAGACCGAACGCCTCGAGGCCGTCGCCGAGATCCTCTCGAGTGACCTTCAGAACCAGCTCGAGGCCGTCGCCGACGCCCTCGCGGACGACGGAGCCGACGAGTGGGAGTTCCCGCTGGCGGAAGACACCGTCGAGACGACGCTCGACCGGGCCGAACGGCTCGTCGACGACGTCCGGGAATTTGCCCGCAACGCCTCCGCGGTCGGTCCGCGAAGCCGACTCCGCCTCGAGTCGGCGATCGACGACGCGATCGCCGATTCCCGGCTGGACCCCGATAACGTCGTCGTGGACGCGCCGGCCGCGCTCCGGGCCGATCCCGACCGGTTCGTCCACCTCCTCCAGACGGCGTTCGACAGCGCGGTCGCTCGGGCGAACGACGACGTGACGATCCAGATCGGACTGGTCGGGTTCGAAGACGACGGCAGCCGCGGGCTCTTCCTCCTCGATGATGCCGCGGAGATCCCGCCGAACGCACACGATCGCGTCCTCGACCCGACCGCCGACGACGACACCGCGATCGACGGCCTCGGGCTCGCGCTCGTCCGGGCGATCGCCGAGGCCCACGACTGGACGTGTACGGTCACCAACGGCGACAACGGCGGCACCCGGATCGAAATCAGGGAGATAACGACCCTCGATCGGGACCCCGCGTAAACGCTATTCCGTTTCGAACGACTCACCCGCGATGTCCCGCCAGAGCTGTCGGTAGCCGTCCTGCGCTAAGAGTTCCTGCATCGTGTCGTCGACCCGGACCCGGAGGACGGCCAGTCGGTCCTCGAGTTCGGCGTACTCCTGACTCGACTGGCGCTCAGCCGCGGTCTTCTGGTCGTCCAACAGCGCCTTCTTCGAGGCCAGCGCGAAGAACTCCCGGAGCTGGTCGTCGTAGGTCGAACGAAGCAGTAACTGGTCGATCACGTCGACGAGTTCGTCGCCCGAAACCGGCTTGACCAGGTAATCGTCGAACCCCATCTCGACGATGTCGAAGTCGGGTTCGACCGCCGTCACCATCGCGACGCGACAATCGAGGCTCCGTTCCCGCATGGTGTCGAGGACGGTATCGCCCGAGAGCCCCGGCATCCGCCGATCGAGCAATACGACGTCGATCGTCTCATCGATCGCATCGAGCGCCTCGGCGCCGTCGTAAGCCGTGCGGACGCGACACTCCTCCTCGAGCCAGGCGGCATAGAGATCCGCGAGGTCGGGCTCGTCTTCGACGATCAGGACGGATGGGGTATCGGACATCGATGTTCCTCCGGCTGTGCCGTTCGCGGAGAATCCGTGCCGAACGAATATCAATATACCGGAGAGTAGCGGTCGTAAGGTGGTCCCCGCCGATCATCACGCCGCGACCGTCACTCGAGGCCGCGTTCGATCGTCGCGCGCCGTTCCCGAATCTCGGCGGCGTCGGTCTCGATCGTCCGGTCGCCGACGGCGACGGACAGCGACCCGTCGTCGGTTGCCGACCCGAGTTCGACGACGGGGGCGACGCCGTCAAACGCCTCGCGGACCGCTTCGACGGACTCAGTCTGGATCAGCGCGCGGCCGGGCTGTTCGTGGAACAGTTCGCCGGCGGGGTCGTCGCCCGGCAGCGACACCGCGAGGCCGGCCTCCTCGGTGACCATCTCGGCGAGGGAGACGGCGAGGCCGCCGTGGCTGACGTCGTGAACCGCGAGCGTCGCGTCGTCGTCGGCGACCGCGGCGAGGGTCTCGATCAGGGCCGCGGGGTCGTCGGGCAGTTCGGGGAACCGATCGCTACCGCCGAACTGCGCAAGGTACTCGGAGCCGCCGAGTCGGGCGTCATCGCCGAGCCCCAGATCGCCGACCAGCACCAGGTCGCCCTCGGGCGCGGCCGATAGCGGCGGCGCGTCGTAACCCTCTTTCGCCCCGACAAGCGCCAGCGTCGGCGTCGGCGGGATCGGTCCGGCGACGGAATCGTTGTACAGGGAGACGTTACCCCCGACGACCGGCGTCGACAGCGTTTCGCACATCTCGGCGAGGCCGTCGACGATCCCCTCGAAGCCGCCGTAAACGTCGGGCTTCTCTGGGTTGCCGCCGTTGAGACAGTCGACGGCGGCAAGCGGCGTCGCACCCTTGGCCGCGACGTTGGTCGCGTTCTCGAGGGCGACCGCGCGAGCGCCCTCGTACGGCGCCGTCGAGGTCCAGTTCGGTGCGGCACCGGACGAGAGCGCCAGTCCCTGCTCGGCTTCCCGAACCGCAACGATTGCTGCGTCGTCGCCGGGGCCAACGCTCGTGCGGACGCCGACTTCGTGGTCGTACTGGCGGTAGACCCACCGTTTCGAGGCCGTGTTCGGGCTCGCGACGACGGCGTCGAAGGCGGCCTCGAGGTCGGTGTCGGGCAGCTCGGTCTCCGGTTCAATGGGGTCCTCGCTCTCGAGGTCGTTCATCGGCGCGCCCTCGCCGAGGAAGTAGGCGTCGACGTCGACGACCGGCTCTCCGTCGAACGTGCAGGTGTAGTTGCCGTCGGTGACCTCGCCGATGACCGAACAGCCCAGATCGAACCGCTCGGCGATCTCGCGCACCCGGTCGACGTTCTCGGGCTCGACTTCGTAACATATCCGCTCCTGTGATTCGGCCAGCAGGATTTCGAGCGCGTTCATGTTCGGCTCGCGCTGGTGGACCCGCTCGAGTTCGATCCGTGCGCCGAGATCGGCTTTGGCGACCATCTCGCTCGAGGCCCCGCCGAGGCCGGCGGCACCGAGGTCGCGGGCCGATTCGATCAGTCCCTCGTCGACGAGGGCCTCGTTGGCCTCGATGAGCAACTTCTCGGCGTAGGGGTCGCCGACCTGGACCGCGGGCCGGTCTTCGGTTTCGGCGTCCTCTGCCAAGTCCTCGCTGGCGAAGCTCGCGCCGCCGAGGCCGTCGCGGCCGGTGGCGTTGCCGACGAGGACGAGCTTGTTGCCCGGTTCCTGCGCTTCGGCGGTGACCAGCCGGTCTTCGTTCGTCAGCCCGACGCAGGCGACGTTGACCAGCGGGTTGCCCTCGTAATCGGGGTGGAAGTCGACACTGCCGGCGACGGTGGGGACGCCGATACAGTTCCCGTAGTGGCTGATCCCCTCGACGACGCCTTCGAAGAGGTACTTCGAGTGGTCGTCGCCGAACTCGCCGAAGTACAGCGAATCGGCCAGCGCGATCGGGTAGGCCCCCATCGAGAGCGTATCCCGGACGATGCCGCCGACGCCGGTCGCCGCGCCGTCGAACGGGTCCACGTAGGAGGGGTGGTTGTGGCTCTCGATCCCCATCGTGATGTACGTCGCGTCCTCGCCCTCCTCGCCGGGGAGCGCGACGACCGCCGCGTCGTCGCCCGGCCCGACGACGACCTGCGCCCCCTCGCTGTCGAAGGCCGACAGCAGCGGTCGCGAGGAGCGGTACGCACAGTGTTCGCTCCAGAGGTTCTCGAACAGCGCCGCCTCCGCTCGAGTCGGTTCCCGCCCCAGCTCGGAAACGACGAGTTCGCGGTCCGAATCGGCAAGACTCATTCACCTAGGTGGTGAAAGTCGGTCGGTAAATGGGTTTCTATATGCACGTTCATGTATATTGGCGATCGGATTCGACGATCGCAGCCGACGGACCGAGTCGTTTTTGATCAGGCCGCCTAAACGTACGCTCGTGCTGTCGGTCGAACTCCACACGCACTCGTCGCTGTCCTACGACGGTCGCGACCCGGTCGAACTCATCTTGGAGCAGGCTGAGGCCGTCGGGCTGGACGCGATCGCCGTGACGGACCACGACGAGATCGACGCGAGCCTCGAGGCCGCCGAACTGGCCCCCGAGTACGGACTGGTCGGGGTTCCGGGCATGGAAATCTCGAGTAAGGCCGGCCACGTACTGGGGCTGGGACTCGAGGAGGCAGTCCCGCCGGGACTCTCCTTCGAGTCGACGCTCGAGGCGATCCACGACCAGGGTGGGCTCGCAGTGATCCCGCATCCCTTCCAGGAGGCTCGACACGGCGTCATGGCACGTATTTCTCGAGAACAGCTCGCGCTGGGCGACGCGATCGAGGTCTACAACTCGCGGCTGTTTACCGGCCGCGCGAACCGCCAGGCCGAGCGCTACGCCCGGTCGCGGGAGCTACCGATGACCGCTGGCAGCGACGCCCACATCAGCGAGATGGTCGGACAGGCGGTCACCCGGGTCGACGCCGACGAGCGCTCGGCCGATGCGATCCTCGCGGCCATCGCCGACGGCCGGACGACGGTCGAGGGGAAGCGAACGCCGTGGCGAATCAGCGTCCAACAGTTCGCCGGCGGCGTCACGCGACGACTGAGCCGCGTTCTGAGCGTGCTGCGATGACCGACGAACTGCGCGGCGACCCGGCGACCGTCCGCGACGCCATCGAGCGGGCCGATCCGCTGCCCGGTGGCACCGGATTCTCCGGGCGCGTCGACGGCCGCCTCGTCCGCGATATCCTCGGCCGGGAGCCGCTGTTCGTCGACGCCGACGACTCCGCGGACGAGGAGCGGGCGTGGTCGTTCGAGCCGGCCCCGCTCGAGGACCCCGTTCTCTTCCCGGCTGGCGCGGCCACGTCCCCCGCCGATCCGCTTCCCGAGCCGGAATCGTACTGGTCCCTTCCAGATCCGGAGCCATACGCCCCCGAGCGGGCGCTCGCATCCCTCGAGCGGGCGGTCGAGACGGCGGCCGACGCCGCGCTGGGGACCGACCACGATATCGCGGTCGCCTTCTCCGGCGGGGTCGACTCGGCGCTGGTCGCCGAACTGCTCGATGCACCGCTGTACGTCGTCGGCTTCCCCGACAGCCACGACGTCGAAGCCGCGCGGACGGCCGCCGACGCGATGGGCCGGGAGCTGACGGTCGTCGAACTCGAGCCCGCGGACCTCGAGCGGGCGGTCCCGGAAGTCGTGCGAGCGACCGGCCGGACGAACGCGATGGACGTCCAGATCGCCCTGCCGCTGTATCTGGTCGGCGAACGCGTCGCCGCCGACGGGTTCGACGCGCTCGCGGTCGGACAGGGCGCGGACGAACTGTTCGGCGGCTACGAGAAGGTCGTCCGGCTCGATCACCGGGTCGACGCCGAGACGGTCCGCGGGGCCGTCCGGGAGGGGATCCGGAGCCTCCCCGACCAGCTCCCGCGGGACGTCCTGACGATCGAAGCGACGGGGCTCGAGCCCGTCGCGCCGCTTCTCCACGACGCCGTGATCGAGGCGGCGCTTCGGTTGCCCGACGAGCTACTCGCCGACACCGAGGAACGGAAACGCGGCTTCCGCCGGGTTGCGGCCGAACACCTCCCGGCCGAAGTCGCCCAGCGGGACAAGAAAGCGGTCCAGTACGGCAGCCTCGTCGCCCGCGAACTCGACCGCCTCGCCCGGCAGGCCGGCTACAAGCGCCGGATCGACGACCACGTCGACAAGTACGTCGCCGCGCTGTGTTCGGACGGTCCGACCGAGCGCGACTCCTCCACCACGTCGTCTTAGGACGGCAGCGGACAGAGACTCGCGGTGAAGATCACCGTCTCGTCGGTCTCGTTTCTCGCGCCGTGGTCGACACCACGCTCGTGGTGGACGACGCCGGGCGCCTCGATGGCCTCGCTTTCGTCGCCCTGGACGACGGTTACCGTCCCCTCGAGGACGTGAAAGACGTTCGTGCTATCGGGGTGGTCGTGGGCCTCGAGTTCCGCGCCCGGGCCGAGGGCGAAGGCCTTCACCAGGACGTCGTCGCTGACGGCCAGTTCCGCGGTCTCGACCTCGCCGTCGGCCGGCTCGAGGTCGGCGATCGATTCGGCGTAGCTATCGAGCATGTGGAACGGTTCGCTCGAGTCCACTATAACGCTCGGGGAAGACCACGATAGAACAGGAAGGCGCCACACTCTGGCGGCGGCCGTCGAGGCGTCAGTCTTCCGTCTCGGTCGGCAGCTTGTTCGTCGGTTCGTGGGAGACGTTCTCCGAGACTTTGCGGCGGTTCTGCTCGCCGATCCGGTCGGCGATCTCGCCGACGACGTCCTCGAGGGAGTCCTGGACCTCGCTGTCGTCGTCCTTGACGAGGGCCCCTTCGCTGCCGTCGGCCCCGAAGTCGGGGTGGATCGGGATCCGACCCAGCAACGGCACGTCGTACTTGTCGACGATGGTGTCGGCCCCGCCGGTCCCGAACAGCCCGTGCTGGTCGCCACAGGACGGACAGACGAACGAACTCATGTTCTCGACGACGCCCAGTACCGGCGTGTCGTGTTTGTTGAACATCTGGATCCCCTTGCGGGTGTCGTCCAGGGCCATCTCCTGAGGCGTCGTGACGACGACCGACCCGGTCACCGGCATCGACTGCAAGAGGTTCAGCGTCGCGTCGCCGGTCCCCGGCGGCAGGTCGACGATGAGGTAGTCGAGTCGGCCCCACTCGACGCCCTCGAGGAACTTCATCATGAACTTGTTGACCATCGGGCCGCGCAAGATTGCGGGGTCGTCCTCGTCTTCCATCATCATCCCCATGCTGATGACGCGGACGCCGTCCGATCGCGGCGGGACGATTTCCTCGTTGGGCGTGACGCCAGGCTCGCTCTCGACCGGCAGGATCTGGGGGACGTTCGGCCCGTGGATGTCGGCGTCGAGTAGCCCGACCATCGCGCCGCGTTTCTGGAGGCCGGCCGCGAGGTTGGCCGCGACCGTCGTCTTGCCGACGCCGCCTTTGCCCGAGGAGACGGCGATGACGTTGCGAACCCGCGGGAGGACCTCCTGATCGAAGCCGTGGTCCTCGTCGACGTGTGCCCGCAGGTCGGGCTCGAGGCCGGCGTCTTCGATGACGTCACGGACTCGGTTGCCAAGTTCCAGTTCCGAGGGCGCATACGGCGCGTTGAGGGCCAGCGAGATCCGGGCGGTCTCGTCGTCGATCCGGACGTCGTTGACCAGCCCCAGCGAGACGATGTCCTCGCCGATGTCGGGGTCCTCGACCCCCTCGAGTTTGATTTCGAGTTCGTGTTCAGTGATGCTCATAGTGGCTGTGTGATACGAATGAAGGGGATCGAACGGGATACGTGTGATGGTTCGGCCATCGAAGCCGTTGCTATCGGGGTACGGCTACGAGAAAAATGTGAAAACGGAACGGACGTTCGAACGCGATACGACTCGGTTACGGCGGGCCGACGCTGCTGATCGGCTCCGGCGGGCCACCGTAGAACACGACGCCGATCAGCACGGTCAGGACGAACATCCCGACCCACATCGACGTCGTGAGACCGACGAGATAGCCAACGCCCATCAGCCCGGACTTCGTGTCGCGAGGTTCACCGAGGAACCACGCCGCGAGCATGATGTAGACCGGAACCAGGATGATCGCGAAGATCACCCACGTCCCTTCGTTGGCGAAGCCGGTGAAGCCGCTGGTCCCGTCGTAGCCGTGGTACAGCAGCGTCGACGAGAGTGCCAGTGCTGAACTCATGCTTCCACCTCCGGTTCGGTCGCGTCGTCACCGTGTTCGTGGTCGCCGCGCATGTGTTCGACCGCGTGGAGTTCGACCACGGGAACGAGCTTCGAGAGGTTGAGGAATAAAAGTGCAACCAATCCGGCCGTTCCGACGAGCGAGAGCCATTCGATCGCGCTCGGGAAGTAGGTCCCGGGCGTGTTGGCGTAGATGTCGAACGTGGGGTGCAGGAACCCTTCGACGACGAACAGGATCTTCTCGGTCAGCGTCGCAGTGAGGATCGCACAGCTGGCGATCAGCGCCCGTTTCTTACTGAACAGCGACGGGCGAATCGCCTGCAGGAAGATATAGACCAGCGTGAGGAAGGCCAGCGCCATCGCCATCTGATACAGCGGGTGGGCCATCTTCGCTTCGGCCGCGACCGCGCTGTTGGTCGGACCGAGGAAGACGCCGTTGATGTTGGCCTGCAGCTGGAACCAGAGGAACAGCAGGGTGAAGAAGCCAAGCCACAGGAGCAGCCCGCGGAAGATGTCGTCGGTGATGATGTGGTCCCAGTCGTAGGCACGACGGAACGCATAGGAGATGATCATCACGCCGCTGATCGCCGACATCAGTGCGATGGCGAGGAACATCGGCCCCTGAATCCCACCGCTCCAGGCGGGCATCGCCGGGAGCAGTGCGAACAGCCACGGGATGACGCCGCCGTGGAGCAGGAGCGGGGCCATGATGATGACCGCCGCCGCGAGCCACCAGACCATCCGGTCGATGACTTCGTCTTCCTTCTCGGAGTAACCGATCGTCATGATCTTGTAGACCGGCTCGAACATGTCCGGCAGATCGTCGCGCAGCCGGCTGATGTCGTAGCGAAGCGTCAGTCCGAGGTAGGTCGCCGACAGCACGAAGTAGGCCGTAATGACCGTCACGTCCCACACTAGCGGCGAGTTGTTAACCGTGATGTGGTAGTGACCGATGACGCTCGTAACCATCCGGTCCGGACGACCCATGTGGACCAGGATGTAGAAGCCGGCGGCCGAGAGGCCACCGATCGTCGTCATCTCCGCGAGTCGGGCGATCGGCATATAGCGGTCCATGCCGAGCAGTCGGACGGCAGCCGAGAGGATAATGCCGCCGTGTGCGACACCGACCCACCAGATGAACGCGCCGATGTACAGGCCCCACGTCGAGCCACCGCCGCTCCCCCAGTCGCCGAGGCCGGTAACGATCAGCCCCTTCTGGAGCTGGTAGGCCCACGCGATCAGGAAGGCGACGAGGCCCAGTGCAGCGGCCCCGTACAGGATGATGTACTTCTTCGTGAACGTGTTGATCGGGCGGAGGATGTCCGCTTCGGTCGGCTCCTTCGTACTCATAGCGACACCCCGTCAATACGTCCGACCGTCTCTTCGTCGAGGTACTCCTGACGCTTGTCGAGCAGGCCGGCGTCCTCGTACTTGGTCGGCCCTTCGACCTGGTGGGCCTCCGGTCCGGGCTGCTGGCCGAGGTAGGTGACGTTCGGGTTCGTCCCGACGTCCTCGAGCAGCTGGAACGAACTCGGATCGCCCGTGTACTGCTTGAGTCGCATCTGGACGTCCTGTTCGCTACCGTCGCCGAGTCCGAGCGTATCGTACGCCTCCTCGGTATCGAGGTCGACGTACTGCTGGAAGGTCTCGACCGCCGAGATGATGGCCTGTTCGTTCTGGAGGATGGAATTGTTCTCCTCGTCGCCGGGCTCGAGACCCTCGCTGACCATCTCGATCGACTTCATGACCGCGAGGATGTCTTCGGTGAGCCCGTCGATCTGTTCGATCGCGGTCTCGAGGTCGTCGCCCTGGCTGAGAGCGCTATCGATTTGATCCGCCGTCGGAGCGGATTTGGGACTCTCGGTCCCGTTCGTCAAGTGAACGATGGCGCGACTCTTGGACGGGTGTTCACGGTGCTGAGAGGGATCGCTGCGCTCGTCATTGACGTTCCCGAACTGGATCGCGTTCGGCGGACAGGCCCGTTCGCAGGCAGTCGTACCCACGTGTTCCTCGCCCTGGCGGCCGTCCTGCATGCTTGGACAGAACGTACACTTGCTCATGACGCCACGTGGCGCGCGGCTGTCGACCCAGCGCTCGCCGTGTTCGTACTCGGCGTGCGTGATCTCGTCGGGATCCTCGGGGTTCTCGAGGCCGTCGATGTCCTCGTAGGCGACGTCGGGCTCGTCCCACTGGAAGTAGTTGACGCCGTAGGGACAGGCGACCTGACAGTACCGACAGCCGATACAGACGTCGTAGTCGGTCAGGACGATCCCGTCCTTGTCGCGGGTGTGGCGGGCCGTGGTCGGACAAACCTTCTCACAGGGGGCGTCCGTACAGTGCTGGCACGGCCGCACGAGCATGTTGTAGTCGCTTCCCAGGTTGAAGTCGGAGTAAACGTCGGTGCCGCCTTCTTCTCCGGGGCCGCTGTGGTTTTCGTCCTCCCAGGCCATCACGTACATCCAGTTGACCCCCTTATCGATGTCGTTCTCCTCGGTACAGGCGGTCATACAGGAGAGACAGCCGTCACAGCGCTCGAGGTCGATCGTCATCCCCCACTGGGTGTCGCTTTCCTCAGTGGTCTCCTGTCGGGGACCGCCGTGGCCCCCTTCTTCCGCGATGCTGTTCTCGGGGCCCTCGGCGACGGTACCGAACGCGCCCATCCCGACGGCCGCAGCGCCGACCCCCATCTTCTTCATGGTTTCACGACGGGTTTCGTCGCCGTCGCCGTCGAACTTGTCGAGCATTCTGGAGGCAGTTCCTTTCGCCTCCTCCTGGGCCGCCTCGTAGGCTTCCTTGGTCGGGCGCTCGTCCTCGCCGAACTCCTCCATGACCTCCTCGTGGTAGCGGTCGTGGAATTCGGCCTCGGAGAGTTCGCCCTTCGTGACCCGCATCGCGTCTTGGGCCATCTCCATACCGAGTTCGCTGTCGTACTCGGTATCGTCGAGCATCGACTCGAGTTCGTCTTCCCACTCCTCGCCGAGCGGGTGGAATGATTCGTCGTCCGTACTCATTAGATCAGAACACCTCTGTATATGACACTGGTGTCATGCCGGGGCTACTCGACGGCATGCACTTCAAATCGTTCATTTGTGGATCCTCACTCCGGGACTCACAACCCTACTCGGATGAAGCATCGAGCCGATTTCCAACGGCTGAAAATCAATGCGACCATGTTCGTGAGTATAAGTGAGGGGTGCTATACTAACGGCTGGCCCGAGCATCGGAGACTCGGATCGCGCGCACGGACGTATAACGAACAGACGACCCGACTTAGCTGGTCGCGAGTTGCTCTTCGAGTTCCTCCTCGTCGTCGAGTCCCGGGAGGTCCTCAACGAACCGCTTGACGATCGCCTCCTCGGCCCGGTGGAGCGTCTCGCTGCAGGTCGACTTGGCGATGTCCAAGTGATCCGCCAGATCGGTCAGCGAGCAGCGCCGCGGGGTGTCGTAGTAGCCCTCGTCGACCGCAGCGACGACGACCTCGAGTTGGCGCTCGGAGAGCAGTTGGCTCTCGTGGAGTCGTTCGCGGACGTGTTCGATCCGGTACTGGAGCCCGAAGTGTTCGAGCTGTTCGGCGAGTTCGGCGAGGCGTTCGCGGGAACCGGTCACTTCGATTTTCGCCTCGCCGTCCTGAATCTCCACCGGTAGCTCGATGGGCATCCCCGACTCTCGAGAGGAAAACAGCAACAGCGGGGCCGTCGTCTCGAAGTGGACCGTCGCCTCGTTGTCGCTCCACTGGGCCAGCGTGAGTTCGGTGAGCTGGGGGTGATCGTTCATGTCCTCGATCACCTCCGGCACCGACGAGCCGGCGATCCGGACGAGAGCGAACCCGGACTCGGAGCCGGGGACGGCGGCCAGCACCCGGAAGGTCGATTCGGGGTAATCCGTCGATATCTGTTGGATCCAGACCTCCTCGGGCATCGTGAGACTGAGTGTTGCTTGGGCCATACGAACGTGTTCCGTTCGAATCTATATCCCGGTAGTTACGAATATGTTCGCCCATTTCCTACCGACTGGGAAGTTCGTCCTGCTCGAACACGTTCGGACGAACGACCATCGGTCCGCGGCCGGAACGTGTAACCGATGGCGACCGAATCCACCGAACGAACGCTCGACGTCCGCGAGATCGATGGACCGCCGTTCGACGACATCATGGCCGCCCTCGAGGAACTGGAGACCGAACAACGGCTCCGGCTGATCGCCCCGTTCGAGCCGAAGCCGCTCTACGAAGTCCTCGACGATCGCGGGTTCACCCACGAGAGTCGGGAACGGGAGGGCGGTGTCTGGCACGTCCTCATCGAGCATGCGTAGGCCCCGCGGGTCCACCTCCGAACGAGTACCGAACATATTCGTGCAAACGCCGATGCGGGACTCGATCCGAGTACGGGTTGCATGACGCGACTCGACGTCAGGGACATCCCGCCGGTGAACCGCCATCCGACCATCCACGACGAGTTCGAGGCCCTCGAGCCGGGCGAGGCGCTGACGATCGTCAACGATCACGAGCCCAAACCGCTGTTCTACGAGTTCGAGGCCGAAGTCGAGAGCTTCGATGCCGACGGCTACGAGGTCGAACAAGTCGCACCCGACGAGTTCGTCGCGACGTTCCCGAAAGTAGAGGCCTGATCGAGCCGGCCGACCGGTGACCGAACACGTACGGGAGCAGAGATAGCCGATACCGGCTTGAACCGACACCTATGCAATCGCCAGCCTCGATCGTCGACCGAACCGACGCACCGGACGACCGACAAACGGAGACGATCGACGTCCGATCGGCCGGGCCGCCGGAGCCGCTCCAGCGGACGCTCGAGACGCTCGTCGACCTACCCGACGAGACGGTTCTCGTCCAGCGAAACGATCGCGTTCCCCAGTTCCTCTTCCCGAAACTGGACGACCGCGGCTACAGCTACGAGACGGTCGAACGCGACGACGACGTCGTGACCGTCATCTGGCGTGTCTAACGCCGTCGAGCGACGGAGGGATCGGGCGACTGACCGATCGCGGGACCGCGGAAACGGGGACGGTAGCGGCCGGAAGATAACTCACGGATGACAACGGAACACAGCCGACGACGGTTCGCGGATCTACTGACAGCGACGGTAATCGCGGCGTACGTCCTCGTGGCGCTCGGGACCGCCGTCTCGACGACCGATAGCGCGGCCGCCTGCAGCGCGTGGCCGACCTGCTCGACCGATCCGATCATCGGCTCGGCCACCGGCGACACCCTCCTCTACTGGGGCCATCGCGTGGCGGCGCTCGTGGCCGGCTGCCTCGTCCTCGCATCCGGGCTCGCCGCCCGCCGGGTCGAGGTCAACCGCCGTGTGGCCGCCCTCATCGGTTGTGCGCTCGTTCTCTTTCCCGTCCAGGTCCTCCTCGGCGCGACCATCGCCGTCGGTGGCCCGTCGGTCGCGGGCCCCGTCCACCTCGCGCTCGCGATGGCCATCTTCGCCTGTCTCCTCGTCGCGCTCGTGTTCACCCTCGATGACGGCACGCTCGAGGAGGAGACGGACCGGTTGACGCCGACGCCCGAGTCGCCGACCAGCGGCGATGACGCGGGCGGCGACCCGGCGACGGCCCCGCAGCCGACCGGTCGGAGCGCCCGGCTCAAACGGACGATCGGCGCGTACCTGACCCTGACCAAACCGCGACTGATGTGGCTGCTCTGTCTGGTCGCGCTGGCGGGGATGGGACTGGCGACGCTTTCCGGGGCGACGCTCGAGCCGTCGACGGCGCTTGCGACGCTTGCCGGCGGCGTCCTCGCGATCGGAGCGAGCGGAACCTTCAATCACGTCTACGAGCGCGACCGGGATCGGCGGATGGACCGAACGTCGGATCGGCCGCTCGTCCACGACCTCGTGCCGGCGCGCAACGCCGTGGCGTTCGGGGTCGGGCTCACGGCCGTGTCGATGGCCGTTCTCCTGACGTGGGTCAACGCGCTCGCAGCGGTGTTTACCCTCGCTGCGATCGGGTACTACGCCGCCCTCTATACCGTCGTGCTGAAGCCGAACACGGCCTGGAACACGGTGTTGGGCGGCGGTGCAGGTGCGTTGCCCGCAGTCATCGGCTGGGTCGCCGTCACCGGGCGCGTCGGGCTTCCCGCCGTCGCCCTCGCGGCGGTGATCTTCCTGTGGACGCCCGCCCACTTCTACAGTCTCGCCATCGCGTATCGCGACGACTACGCGCGTGGGGGCTTTCCCATGTACCCGGTCGCGGAAGGCGTCGCCGCGGCGCGTCGCCACATCGCGTTCTACCTCGGCGCAACGTTGCTGGCCGCCAGCGGCCTGGGATGGGTGGCCGGCTTAGGCTGGGTCTACGGCATCACGTCGGTCGCCCTCGGCGCCGTCTTCCTGCGGTCGGTGGTCCGCCAGTTCCGGCAGCCGACCGACGAGGTCGCGCTGCGGTCGTTCTACGTCTCGAACTACTATCTCGGGGCGATCCTGCTGGCGATCGTTCTCGAGACGCTCGTCGTTGCGGGCTGACCGGCGTCGCCCTCGACGGGGCGTCGCCGACGGTCGAACGAACGCCCGATGCCGAGTCCCGCCGCGACGAACGGCCTCTTTTTATTGATCGTCTGAACATGTACGCCCCTCCTCTTACCGCCCGAGAACTGTCGTACCGGTTGAACCGGCTAGCCCTGCTAGACGAGCGTGAGGGCAACGACTCGAGACCAGTTCGATCGATCGCCACACCGCATCATAGACCCATGACACACCTCTCACGCCGTACCGTCCTTCGATCGACCGCCTGTACAGTCGGCCTCGCGTTGGCGGGCTGTCTCGCCGACGGCGACGAGCAGTCGGATGACGGGCAGCCGCCCGAAAACGCTGGGGAACTCGGCACCCCTGCCGAGGCAGTCACGATCACGGCGAACTCCCGGCCGTATCCCGAGTTCGACCCGCAGATCGTCCACGTCGTTCCCGGCGGGACCGTCGAGTGGCTCGTCGAGACCGGTCGCCACGACGTCACCGGCTACCACGAGGATAGCCATGGGCCGCACCGAACTCCCGGCAGCGTCGAGCCGTGGGGGAGCGACCGACTGACCGGGGTCGGCTCCGAGTACGAACACACCTTCGATACCGAGGGCGTCTACGATTACGTCGACACGCAGCAGGTCTGTACCTCACACGAAGTCGCCGGGAACGTAGGCCGCATCGTCGTCGGCTGGCCCGACCCCACCGACGAGCCTGCGATGGCCGACCCCCAGCCGGAACTCCCGTTGCAGGTCGTCAACGCGATCGAACTGTTCAACGAGAAAACCCGTCCCGTACTCGAGGAGGGGCCATGAACGACGGTGTCTCGGGTCGGCCGGCACGCCTCGAGCCGTCCGTCGGACGCGCCGCTCGGTGGGTCGCTGTCGAACATGTTCGCGTGTTTCTACCGGGGCGGGAATCCGAGCAGCGCTTTACCACCGACAGCCGCAAGGAGCAATTATCATGAACCGCCCAGATCCGACTCTCGATCGACGAACGGTACTGCAGACAGTGGGCGCGACGGCCGTCGGCGCGTCCGTCGCGGGGTGTTTGTCCCTGAACGGCGCCGACAGCGACGGCGACAGGCCCGTCCTATCAGCGCCGGAAAACCACGAGCGGATCAAGGAATCGGGGCTTCCGCACCCGATTTACGGGGAGGAGATTCCCGAAGCCACGGTCCCGGCACCGCTCCACGAGCGCTCGATCACGACCACGGAGTTCACCGGCGACCGTCACCTGATGCTGACGTTCATATACACCAGCTGTACGACTGTCTGTACGGGACTGACCGCCGCCCTGCGGCGAGTGCAGGCAGATGCGACCGATCGCGACTACGCGGACGAGATCGCCTTCCTCCCGACGACGTTCGATCCGGAATACGACACGGCGGACGTCCTCGAGTCCTACGGCAAGGACTACGGCGTCGACTTCGACGCTGGGAACTGGTATTTCCTCCGGCCGGACACGCCCGACGACGCGAAGGCCGTCGTTCAGGACACGTTCGGCGTCGCGTTCGAGCAGGGCGACGAGTCGTCCGACGGCGGGGACGACGAGACGGATCACGATGAAATGGACCACGACCGACAGTTCGTCCACACGTCCCTGATCCTGCTCGTAAACAAGGACGGCGTCGTCGAGCGGGCCTACACGGGCGGCTCGCCCGACGGCAACGATATCGTCGAAGACGCACGGACCGTCGTGGAGGGGTGGTGACCGATGCGCCGTCGCGAGGTCCTCGTGGGAGTCACCGGACTCGCCGCCCTCGGCGGCGGCGCGCTCGCGGTCGGCGGATGGAACCCCCTCGAGAGCGGCGACGCCGTCGAACCGATCGAACTCGAGACGATCGACGCACCCGGAAGTACCGCGGGAACCGCCAGCGTTCCCGAACGTGGCCGCGTGACGTTCGTCGAACTGTTCGCCACCTGGTGTGGCGTCTGTGAGAGCCAGATGGAGCCGCTCGCGGCGGTCCACGGGACGGTCGACGACGAGGTCCAGTTCGTCTCCGCGACGAGCGAACCCGTCGGGAACACCATCACTCGAGACGACATCGCGACCTGGTGGCGCGATCACGACGGCGATTGGCCCGTCGCACTCGATACCGATCTCGAACTGACGGAGGCCCTCGACGCCTCGGGCGTTCCGTACGCGTTCGTGCTGGACGAATCGAATACGGTCACGTGGTCCGGTCGCGGGCGCAAATCGGCCGACGAGATCCGATCGGCGATCGACGCTGCCGGGGGTGGGTGACATGGCGAGTGGCGAACTCCTCGGCACCGTGGTGTTCGCCCTCGGTGCCGGCATCGCTACGTTCTTTTCACCGTGTGCGTACGCGCTCTTGCCCGGGTACGTCGGCTACTACGTCGCCGCGACCGGTGATGAGACCGCGCCGCCGCTGTCGGGGACGCTCGCCCGCGGGCTCGCTGCCGCCGCCGGCGCGGTGGGGGTTCTCGGCGCGCTCTCGGTCGCCGCGGTCGTCGCGGGCGAGACGGTCGGCCAGACGTTGCCGCTACTGGAGTACGGCGTCGGCGTCGGGTTGATCGCACTCGGGCTCTGGGTGGCCTACGGCGGCAGTGGTGCCGTCCACGTCCTCCTGCCCGAGCGCCGGTCGACCGTTCTCGGGTTCGGCCTCTTCGGCGCGATGTACGCGCTGGCGGCGGTCGCCTGTGTCCTCCCGTTGTTCCTCGGGCTCGCGTTTCGGTCGCTGACGATGCCGCCGCTCGAGACGGCGCTGGTACTCGGGACGTACGCCGTCGGGTTCGGGTCGCTGACGGTCGCGATCACGGTCGCGACGGCCTTCGGCTACGCACTGGGTGCCGGCCGCATCGCCGGCTACGTCGACCGCGTGGTCCGACTGGCGGGGGTCGTGCTGGTCGTGGCCGGCCTCGGCCAACTGTACGTCGCCGCAGTCTGACGCCACCGCGGCCGCGATCCCTTCTCCGTCCTGTCACCATTAGCACCTGCCATCAGTTTATTCGGCTCTTCAGCGGCTCTGATGGGAATATGTGCGGGGGAATCGATATGCAAGTTCCACAAGGAGATCGGGTCGAACGGAGCTATGGCACCATCACAACGAACCGAATCAGAACCAACGATGCAACGATTGTACGACCGCATCTGGCTACTCGCAGCGGCAGCGCTCCTGTTTTTCGCGCTGTCGTACGTTGCGTGGGGCTGGATAGACGTCTTCTCGGTTCCCATGGGGTGATTCAATGACGTCACCGATCAAACCCCCGGACGGAAACTGGTGGGACCAACCCGTCAACAGGCGCGAATCGATCTGGCTCGGGCTCGGCGTCGGCTGGTCGCTGATCCTCTTTGGCTGGATGAGCGCCTGGACCCGGGTCGGCGACCAGAACCCCATCGGCGAGACGTTCCGCGTCGAGGACGAGGAGTTCCGTGAGAAGCTGACTGACTACAAAGAGCGCGCCGAGGAGACCGACGACGGCCTCGTTCCGCCGGAACAGGACGTCTATCTCCAGGCGATGCGGTTCCAGTGGGACGGCGCACCGGTCGTCCTCGAGACGGGAACGGAGTACGACTTCCATCTCAACTCGATGGACGTCCAACACGGCTTCTCGCTTCGTCCCGAGGACGCACTGAGCAAACAGATCAACCTGCAGGTGCTGCCCGGCTACGAGTGGGTCGTGCCGATGACCTTCGACGAACCCGGTACCTACCACATCATCTGTAACGAGTTCTGTGGGCAGGGCCACCGGAGCATGCACGGCACCATCGTCGTGGAGGAGGGATAACGATGGCACACAAACTGGACGTTCTCGGCCTGTTCGACAACGAGTACCGCGAGGACGGCTTCCGGACCTGCTCTGTAACGGGGCTCGAGGTCCACCGTTCCACCGAGAACCATATCAAACTGTTCGGGCTCACGGCGGTCGTCGCCCTGCTATACGGTGGAATCTTCGCCTTCACCGTCGCGATGACCCGCTGGGAAGTCATCGGGTTGCTCGAGCCCGGGGCCTTCTACACCCACCTGAGCCTGCACGCCTGGAACCTGCTGATCTTCTGGATGGTGTTCATGGAGATCGCCATCCTCTATGTCGGCGGGCCGATGGTGCTTGGCAGACGGCTGCCGTTCACGAAGATCGCGAAGGCCGGCTGGCTCGTCATGGCCGCCGGGGCGGTTCTGGTCAACTACGCCATCTGGACCACCGAGGCACCCAACGAGGCACCGCTGTTGACGGCCTACGTGCCGATGCCGATCTCGCCGCTGTTCTACGCTGGCGCGGTCGTTTTCATTCTGGGAACGGTCGTCGCGGCGCTGCCGTTCTTCGCGACGATGTGGTTCGAGAAGCGCGAAAACCCCGGCAAGACGCTGCCGCTGGTCAGTTTCGCCGCCTTCGTCACGTCGATCATCGCCGTCGAGGCGCTGGTCGGTGGCCTACTCGCGTTCGGTCCCGCCCTGCTGTGGCGTCTCGAGATCATCGAGTGGTGGGACGCGGCCTGGTACCGTCAGATGTACTGGATCATCGGCCACGGCACCCAGCAGATCAACCTCGTGGCGATGATCGCGGTCTGGTACTTCGTGACACACGTCGTCGCGGGCGCGGAGGTCGCCAGCGAGAAGATCTCGCGGACGGCCTTTATTCTGTACCTGTTCTTCATCAACCTCGGGGCGGCACACCACCTGCTGTCCGACCCCGCCGTCTCGACCGGCTGGCGGATCTGGAACACGTCCTACGCGTTCTACGGGGCGACGTTCGCGAGCCTGATCCACGCCTTTACCATCCCGGCCGGGCTCGAGGCCGGCCGGCGTAAACGCGGGAAAGGCGGCGGCCTGTTCGGCTGGCTGACGTCCGCACCATGGCGGAATCCGGTCTTCTCGTCGACGATCTTCTCGATCATCCTCTTCGGCTTCCTCGGGGGGATCACCGGCGTCATGATGGGCCAGCTGCAACTCAACATGACCTGGCACAACACGTTCGCGACGGTCGGGCACTTCCACGGCACCGTCGTCCTCGGGACCACGGTCGCGTTCATGGGCCTGGTCTTCTTCGTGATCCGGACGATGTTCATGCGCCAGTATATCTCCAAGCGGCTGGCCGCGATCCAGCCGTATTTCTACTCGGCCGCGATGGGCGTGGCCGTCCTGATGATGATGTACGTGGGCATCCTCTACGGGATTCCGCGTCGAACCGCCGAGGTCGTCGAGAACATCCCCGGCACCGAGTTCAGCCTCTCGGCCGCCTCGCCGCTGTTTGCGGTCTTCGGGATCTTCGCCCTGCTCGCGATCGCCGGCGGCGTGTTGTTCGTCCTCGTGGCGGTCGGCTCGCTGGTCTTTGGCGACCGCGTCGAGAACGGCGACAACGCCGACCTCGTCGCCGACGGCGGTCTCGGGATGGCACAGGATCCCGATGACCCCGTCCACGCCTACGAGATGCGCGGCACGTTCGTCCTCTGTCTGGTCTTTCTCGCGGCGTTCGTGATCACCTACCTGCTGAACTGGTATCTGCTCACGCAACTCTGGTCGATCGGGGCCTAACCGATCGGCCCCCGACCCCTGGCGAACCGACCGCCCCTCGCGGGCGAACCGACTCTCGACCCACCGATCACCGACGCACGAATGACAGCATCCGACACCGACGCGACTGCATCGCCGCTCGAGTACGTCAGGCGAGTCATCCAACAGGCCTGGCGTGACATCTTGAGCGTGTACTACGCGAACACGCCGATCTGGCGGCTGTTCAAGAGCGTCGGCCTGCTCTTTTTCGGCTTCTTCTGCTGGACGGCGTCGAACCTCCTGTTTTCCTACGGGGTCGAGTGGACGATCCTCGAGTACGTGCGGGCCTACGGCTTCGCCCTCATCCTGTGGGGGCCGTTGACTCACGCCGTCGTCGTCCCGCTGGTGATCCGGCTCCGGCGGACCGCAAACCGGCCCATCGTCCGGACGATCGCCCGTAACGGGTCCAAGATCAACCTCTCGATCTTCCTCGCGATCGTCCTGATTCTGGGGACGGCCCCGATCTCGCCGATGATACTCGACTTCCAGCCTGCCTCCGACGACGGCTCGAGCGCGGACGTAAACCCCGATCTCACCTGTACGCGGGCGGACGGGGAGATCACCTGCGAACTCTCCGACTCCGAGGGGATCGACAGCGTCGTCGTGACAAGCGGTGGAAGCGAGGTGACACGGACCGAGGAACCGCCGTACAACGTCACGTTCCGGGAGGCCGACCTCGAGGAGACGGTCGGTCAAAAGGAGTTCATCGTTGAACTCCGAGACGAGGACGGCGAGACGCTGCGGCGGTACCGGCGGTCCATGGCGTCGGTGTCCGAAGCCTAACTCGTCACCGATCGCCGGAACGGCTCAATCGAAGGCCGTGACGAGATCACCCGCCGCGAGCGGGTCTGGGGCGTTGGCTTCCCGCTCGTTCGGCTCCACCGTCGTCGCGTCGTCGTATTCGACCCTGGCTGCGCCGGTTTCGTCGACTGCGTAGACGACGCCGCTGGGCGCAGCGTCGGCGACCGAAACTGCACCATCCTCGTGGAGTACTGACCCGACGGCACCGACTCGATAGAGGAATACGATGTGCGGGTTCTTTCCCCACAGTTCGCTGTCTTGGACGCCGTAGTAGACGCTGAGGACGCGGCCGGACCCCGACCGGTTACAGAGTTCCTCGTGGGTCACGTACGCGTTCTCGAACTCGCGGACGAAGTCGACGACCGCGGCCGTCCCGAACTCGGTCGGTGGCTCCGGATACGGAATCGTCGCCGCCGTCTCGTACTCGCGAGTGTCGCCGCCTTCGTCGACCGTGATTCGTTCCGACTCCCGCTTGCACTCGGGACGTACTGGCCCCTCTTCGAATCGACTCCGAACGGTCGCCTTCTCACCCCCTCTTTCGGATCGGTCCGACCCGTCGTCATCGGGCCGGTCCGCGTCATCGTCGTCAGATCGATCCGTTTCGCTCCCGGTTCGACCCTCGTCGGCACCGTCGTCGAGACAGCCGGCGACCGCCCCCGTTACCGCGCCGACTGTCGACAGCATCGCTCGTCGGTTCATATACGAACGTGTTGGAGATCCGACTGCATAAACCCGGCTCGAGCTAAAACGGCCGTTTCAGTTATCCGGAACCGGTATCGAGGCGGAGACGCCCGGCGTTGGCCCTCGAGGCGTCGCGGGCCCCGGGTCACCGATCGTCCGACAGCACCGGCCGCGAGGAGTTGACGACGACGATTGCGCTGCTGGTCGCCATCGCGACGGCGGCAAACAGCGGGTTGAGCAATCCCGCTGCGGCCAGTGGGATCGCGACCGCGTTGTACAGCAGTGCCCAGCAGACGTTCTCGCGAATGCGCCGTCGTGTGCCCGCTGCGAGATCGAACACGGCGGGGACGGCGCGGAGATCGCTCCCGGTCACGACGGCGTCGGCGGCGTCGGTCGCGCGAGCGGTCCCGCTGTCGAGGGCGATCCCGACGTCCGCAGCCGCCAGTGCGGGTGCGTCGTTGGTTCCGTCGCCGACCATCGCGGTGGTCCCCTCGTCGGCGAGCCGCCGGACGGTCTCGACTTTGCCGTCCGGCGGGACGCCCGCGAAGACCCGATCGACCGCCGGATGGTCGCGGAACGTCGCCGTCGCGGCTTCGTCGTCGCCCGTCAGGACGATCACCTCGCGGTCGGCGACCGACTCGAGGACCTCGCGCCACTCCGCCCGTCGGCGGTCCCCGACGACCGCGACGGCCCGCGCCCGCCCGTCGTAGCCGACGACCGTGGGAAGGTCGCCGCCGGCTCGCGCCTCGTCGATCGCCGCCTCGAGTGCCGCCGGGATCGGACCGACCAGCCGCTCGACGAGGTCGGGCGTCCCCACCACGACGCGGCGACGGGACGTGCCCGACGGCTCGGACGCCCGCTCCTCGGGCGCGGGCCGATCGGACGCCTCGAGACCGACCGTCGCACTCACTCCCTCGCCGGGGTGTCGCTCGAAGTCGGTCACCGCGAGGTCGTGATCGCGAGGTGGCAAGTCACCGGCCGCCGCGGCGTCGACGGTGCCCCCGTCGGACGCGACCGGGTCGTCGATGCCCGTGCCCTCGTTTTCGGACGCCTCGGCCGTAGCGTGGGCGACGATAGCGCCCGCAACCGGATGTTCGGAGCGGCGTTCGACGGCCGCGGCGAACGTGATCGCCGAGTCCTCGCCGTGGACCTCACGGACCGACATTTCGCCGGCGGTCAGCGTGCCGGTCTTGTCGAAGACGACCGTCTCGGCGGCCGACGCCGATTCGAACAGGGTCGCGTTCGCGACGACGATCCCGCGCTCTAAGGCGTCGCGCAGTCCGGACGCGACCGCCAGCGGCGTCGCCAGCCCCATGGCACAGGGACAGGAGACGACGAGTACCGTCAGCCCCGTCAACACGGCGTCGCCGACGGGCGTCCCCGTCGCGAGCCGCCAGGCCGTGACGAGGACTGCGACGGTCACGACGAGAGGGACGAAGACCGTCGCGAGCCGGTCGGCCAGCCGCTGGACGCCCGGGGTCGCGCTCTGGATCTCCCACATGAGCGTCGCGATCCGGTCGAGCGTACTCTCAGCGTCCTCGCCGACCTCGAGGACGAGCGCGCTGTCGGTCACGATCGCGCCGCCGACGACCCGGTCGCCAGGCTCCTTGGTGACCGGCAGGGACTCCCCCGTGAGGACCGACTCGTCGACCGCCGCCGTCCCCTCACGGACGATCCCGTCGACCGGAATCCGCTCGCCCGGTTTGACGAGCAGTTCGTCGCCGGCCGCGAGCCGATCGACGGGGACCGTTTCGGTCCCGCCCCCATCCGGAAGCCGGCGTGTTGCTTCCCGGACCTGCGCGGCGGTCACGTCCGCAAGCAGATCGGTGGCCCGGCGCTTGATCCGGCGTTCGTAGTAGGTGCCAAGCGAGACGATCATGATCACGGCGACGGTCACGTCGTAGTAGAGGTGGGTACTGCCCGTCGCCAGCGCGACCGTGCTGTAGGCGTAGGCCGAGACGGCAGCGACGGCGATCAGCAGGTCCATGTTCGGCTGGCCGACCCGCAGGCTGACGTACGCGCCCCGCAGGACGGGGTAGCCGGTATAGCACAGGACGCCGGTCGTCAACAGCCCGATTATCGCCATCGGCAGGTAGATTCCGACCGGTGAGGTCGCGTCGACCGAGAGAATCCCCGTCTCGATACCGACGTAGCTCGGATAGAGATAGAACAGGTACCACGGCATGATCAACATCGCGAGAAAGCCGCCGACCAGCAGCCGCTGGATCAGTTCCGTCTCGTCTCGCCGGCCGCCGTCGCCGTCGCGGAACCGCGCCTCGTAGCCGTAGCCCGAGAGCCGCTCGGGGAGATCGGCCCGTTCGAGCCGCTCGGGATCGTAGACGACCCGGGCGGTGTCGGTCGCGTAGCTCGCCTCGACGGTCAGGATACCCGGCTCGTCCTCGCCCAGCAGCGAGACGAACCCCTCGCAGGTCGAGCAGTGCATCCCGTCGACCGCCAGAAACGTCTCCGCGGCCCCCGCCGGCACCTCGCGGTCGGTCGACTCCCGCGCGCGATCGACTACTGCCTCGCGCTCGAGTCCATCGACGTCGTCGAGGGTCGCGCTCACCTCGAGACAGCCACGACAGCAGAACGTCCCCTCGAGGTCGGCCGCGGTCACCGGTTCGTCGGGGATCGGCAGCCCGCAGAGCGAGCAGGAACTCATCTCACGGTCGAACGTCGTCGACGAGTCGGGGAAGCCGTAGTCCCGAACGAGTTCGGGTTAGTGGCCGATGATCGAAGCGGGATCACGCGCGGCCTGCCCGCCAGCGGTGGCCGGCCGTCACCGCCAGCCGCCACGGGAGGATAAAACCGAGCCCGAGGACGGCGTTGACCAGCAGGAACTCGGGCGGTGCGCCGCCGAGGAACAGCGACGACGAGCGAATGAGACCGCCGATCAGGGTCGCGGCGATCCACGCGATGGCGACGACTGCGAGGGTGCGCCCGAACGACTCGAGGACTCGTCCCCGATAGGCCCCGAGAAGCGGCGCAGCGATCGCCCAGCCGATCACGAACGGGGTCGCCGTTCGAAGGGTGTAGGCCGGGAACGTCCACGGTTCCATCGCGTGCATGAACAGGCCGACGCCGATGAACGCCACGACGACGAGCGCGTCGACGACGGCTACCGACAGGACGAACGGTTCGGTGACGATTCGACCGACCGACTGTGGCTGTATGCGGGATTCGATCATACTAGTCCTCGAGCGCCGCACGGACCGGTGAGATGGCCGGGATCGCCGGCAGCCCGGTACGGAGCGACTCGTTCGGAGCGACGCTCCCGTCGGATGCGGTTCCTCTCCCGAACGTGTTCTGCCGGTCCGATCGGTCCCCGGTATCACCGGAGCCGATCAAGCAGCCAGATGTGCGAGGATTTCGTCGGTGAGCCGCGTCGGCGCTTCGTGTGGCACCCAGTGGCTCGTCTCCGGGAGCAACTCGAGCCGTCCGTCGGCACACAGCATCGTGCTGTCGACCGCCAGCGAGGGAACGAGCGCGTCGTCGTCCTCGCCCCAGACGACGAGCGTCGGGGGCTCGATCGGCTCGGTCGGGGACCGAGGCGGATACCGGGCGGCCGCTCGATACCAGTTCAGCATCGCCGTCAGCGCCCCCTCTCGGTCCCAGGCGCGGCGATAGCGAGCCAGTTCGTCATCGCGGAACGTTCCCGGGGCGGCCGTCCCACGAAGGGCCCGCTCGAGAACGCGGTAGTCGTCGTAGCGGGCGACGCGTTCGGGAAGCCACGGCACCTGGAACCAGAGGGCGTACCAGCTCCGGCGTAGCTGCGCCGGATTCGACAGGAGTTGGCGGCGGTACGCGGTCGGGTGTGGGACGTTCACGATGGTCAGTCGGTCGACGACCTCGGGGTGGTGGGCTGCGACCGACCAGGCGACCATGCCGCCCCAGTCGTGGCCGACGACGGCCGCGCGTTCGCGATCCTCGGTCCCGATCAGTTCGACCACGTCCCGCGTCAGTTCAGTGAGACGGTACGAACCAACGCCGTCGGGTTTCTCGCTTCGGTTGTACCCGCGCTGATCGGGCACGACGACCCGATAGCCGGCATCGACGAGCGGCCCGATGACCCGCCGCCAGCCGTACCAGAACTCGGGAAACCCGTGGAGCAAGACCACCAGCGGCGCCGACTCGTCACCGGCGGCGACGACGTGCAGGTCGACCCCGTTGACCGTTCGGCGACTCGAGTCCAGTTCGACCGACGAAACGGTCGCCTCGAGTACTCCGTCCGAAGCGCGTCCGTGTGGCTCCATGCTACTGACTTGACCGAGATCCAACATATCCGTTTGGGTCGGCCACGCTCGAGAGTCGCTTCCCGCTGGGAGTGGGACCGATGACGGGGCTGAATTCGTGCCGGTCGACGAAATCAACCGGAAGTGGGTATTTAATGGACCATCATATCCGGGGAACCGACGATCGGATTACTATCCGACGGGAAGCATCGTGATGGTTGATCATACGTCCACCACTATGTATAGATAGGACAATGACCCAATCCAATCTCACCCGACGACGGGCGATGCAGGCGATCGGAGCGACCGGCGCGTTGGCAGTCGCCGGCTGCCTCGGTGGCGACACCCAGACCGACAGCGGGAACGGCGACCAGTCGGCGGCTGAGGACGAGGGGCTGGCGGCAGCCAAAGCCGTCGACGTCGACCGCATCGCGCGGGACCCGACGGACATTCCGGACCCGGTTGACTGGAACGAGCCCCGCGAACACGACGTCACGATCCGGACCGAGCGGGTCACGGCCGAGATCGAGCCCGGGGTCACCTTCGACTACATGACCTTCGAGGGGCAGGTTCCCGGGCCGATGCTCCGAGTGCGCCGCGGCGACCGGGTGAATCTGACCTTCGACGTGCCGGATGACCTGAACGTGGCCGCCCACAACATGGACTTCCACGCGGTCTACGGCCCCGGCGGCGGTGCCGACGCGACCACGATCGCGCCCGGCGATGATCCCACCCAGATCAGCTTCACCGCCGACTACGCGGGCGTGTTCATCTATCACTGCGCGATCCCGAACATGGACCAGCACATCAGCGCGGGCATGTTCGGCTCGATCCTCGTCGAGCCCGAGGACGGTCTGCCCGAGGTCGACAACGAGTACTACCTCGGCCAGCACGAGATCTACACGGACGGCGACCTCGGCGAGGAAGGCCACCACGGCTTCGACTTCGATGCGATGCTCAAAGAGGAGCCGACCTACGTCGTCTTCAATGGCCAGGCCTACGGCTTCACTCCCGACGGCGGCGTTCCCATGGAGGCCAACACCGGCGAGACCGCCCGGGTGTACTTCGCCAACGGCGGCCCGAACCTGCTGAGTTCCTGGCACGCCATCGGCAACGTCTGGAGTCGCTTCTACCGCGACGGCGACCTCCTGACCGACCCCGATCGCAACGTCGAAACCGCGCCCGTCGCACCCGGGACGACGGCTGCGGCCGAAATGGAGTTCCCGGTGCCGGGACCGGTCAAGATCGTCGACCACGCCCTGACTCGTGCCGCCCGCCGCGGCGCACTCGGCGTCGTCGACGTCAGTGGCGAGCCTACCCGCGACATCTACGACGAGGACCCGTGAGCGGGATCGGATCCGGACGACTTTTTTGCGCGTGATGCCACCCGCCGCCGAGTCGAACTCGAGGCCGACGCGTCGCGTCCACGGGGCGTCGTCAGGTCCAGACGTGGAGGCAGTCGGTCGAGCAGAAGTGGAGGTCGACCGACTCCCGTCCGTCCGGTTCGACGTAGGTCGTCAACGTGTACGCGACCGCGTCGGAATCGCAGTTGTCACAGTGCATACGGCCACGGTCACGACGACCACCCTTGAGTATCGACCTGTTAAAATATCGTTCTCGTGATTGTTCGGCGAGTAAGACAGTATTGGAACGCGACAATCACGGGTTGACCGTCAGTCGCGATACCGCTCAGGCCGGCGCGCCGCCGTCGGCCTCGAGCAGTTCCTTGTAGCGGTTGCGGATGGTGACCTCGGAGATGCTGGCGACGTCGCTGACGTCGTTTTGGGTGACTTTCTCGTTGGTCAGGAGGGCGGCGGCGTAGACGGCGGCCGCGGCGAGGCCGACCGGAGACTTGCCGCTGTGGACGCCGCGTTCCTTGGCCGTCGACAGGAGGTCGTGAGCGCGGCGTTCGGTCTCGTCGGCGAGATCGAGATCGCTGGCGAACCGGGGGACGTAGCTCTCGGGATCGGCCGGCTGGACCTCGAGGCCGAGTTCCCGGACGACGTACCGGTATGTGCGGGCGATTTCGGCTTTCTCGACGCGGCTGACCGCCGAAATCTCGTCGAGACTGCGAGGGGTGCCGGCCTGTCGGGCGGCGGCGTACAGCGACGCGGTCGCGACGCCTTCGATCGAGCGACCCGGCAGCAGGTCCTCCTCGAGGGCACGCCGATAGATCACGCTCGACGTTTCGCGGACGGTGTCGGGGAGACCGAGCGCGCTGGCCATCCGGTCGATCTCGCCCAGCGCCTGCTTGAGGTTGCGCTCCTTGGAGTTACGGGTGCGAAAGCGCTCGTTCCAGGTACGCAGGCGCTGCATCTTCTCGCGTTGGCGACTCGAGAGCGAGCGGCCGTAGGCGTCTTTGTCCTGCCAGCCGATGTTGGTCGAGAGCCCCTGGTCGTGCATCATGTTGGTCGTCGGCGCGCCGACGCGGGACTTCTCGTCTTTCTCGGCGGCGTCGAACGCACGCCATTCGGGGCCGCGGTCGATCTCGTCTTCCTCGACGACGAGGCTACAGTCCGTACAGACCGTCTCGGCACGTCCGTCGTCGGAAACCAGTCGGCCGCCACACTCGGGGCAGTGTTCCTGCTCGTCGGCGGTCTCGGTCGATGTCTCGGACTCGGTTTGGCGGGGCTCGTCGCTTCGCGTTCGGATGGGTGAGTCTGTCATTGTCAGCGAGACGGGTACCAGTGGCTGGAAAACGTTCTCGTGACCCATATAACGGAATCATGTCAGTTAAACGCTGGGATCGAGACAGTCCGCGGCGGGCAGCAGTCGGCGGACGGTCCGTGGCCCCGCGGTATCGAAACCCTTACTCTCCGGAGGCCGGTCTGACCACGTATGAGCGACGACGCCGTCAGTCCCGAGGAGGTCCGCCACGTCGCGGAGCTGGCCCGCGTCGACCTCGACGACGAAGAGGTCGACCGGTTCACCGGGCAGTTCGCGGACATCCTCGAGTACTTCGAGACCCTAGACGAGGTGCCGGCAGTCGATCGGGACGCCGATCTCGCGAACGTGATGCGGCCCGACGAGGAACGCGAATCGCTCTCGAGCGAGGACGCGCTCCGGAACGCGTCGGAAACCGAGGACGGCTACTTCAAGGGGCCCAACGTCTCGTAACCATGTCCGAGGACATTTTCATCACCGAGGAGCGGATCGAGGGGGCCGACGACGGCCCGCTCGCCGGTCGGACGGTCGCCGTCAAGGACAACATCTCGACCGAGGGGGTCCGGACGACCTGCGGCTCGAAGATGCTCGAGGACTACGTCCCGCCCTACGACGCGACGGTCGTCTCGCGGCTGAAGGAGGCCGGCGCGACCATCGTCGGCAAGGCCAACATGGACGAGTTCGGCATGGGGACGACCACCGAGACCTCCTACT
The DNA here is from genome assembly GCF_000230735.2 of Natrinema pellirubrum DSM 15624. Taxonomy (NCBI): domain Archaea; kingdom Methanobacteriati; phylum Methanobacteriota; class Halobacteria; order Halobacteriales; family Natrialbaceae; genus Natrinema; species Natrinema pellirubrum. Next base: position 2,304,876 of record NC_019962.1, on the reverse strand, counting down.
TCGGTGCGACGGACAACCCTGCCGCGCCGGGCCACGTTCCCGGGGGCTCCTCGGGAGGCTCCGCGGCCGCCGTCGCCGCCGGCGAGGCCGACCTCGCGCTGGGGTCGGACACCGGCGGCTCGGTTCGCTGTCCCGCGGCCTTCTGTGGCGTCGTCGGCATCAAGCCGACCTACGGCCTCGTCTCGCGGTACGGCCTCGTCGCCTACGGCAACAGCTTGGAGCAGATCGGCCCCTTCGGCGAGACCGTCGAGGACGCCGCCGAACTGCTTGACGTGATCGCCGGCAGCGACGAGCGCGATGCGACGACACGCGAGGCGCCACTGGAAGACAGCGAGCGCTACGCCGACGCCGCGACCGGCGACGTCGACGGGCTCTCGATCGGCGTTCCGACGGAACTGCTCGAGGGGGCCGACGAGGGGGTCGTCGAGACGTTCTGGGACGCCATCGCCGACTTGGAGGACCGCGGCGCGGAGTACCACGAGGTCTCCCTGCCGTCCGTCGAACACGCCGTCGAGGCCTACTACGTGATCGCGATGTCGGAAGCCTCGTCGAACCTCGCGCGGTTCGACGGCGTCCGCTACGGGCAGTCGGGCGGCTACGACGGCAACTGGAACGAGACCTTCGCGAAAGCGCGCGAGGAGGGGTTCGGCGACGAGGTCAAACGGCGGATTCTGCTGGGAACCTACGCACTCTCCGCCGGCTACCACGACAAGTACTACAAGAAGGCCCAGGACGCCCGCGCGTGGGTCAAACAGGACTTCGACGACGCCCTCGCGGAGGCGGACGTCCTCGCCAGCCCGACGATGCCGGTGCCGCCGTTCGAACTCGGCGAGAGCCTCGAGGATCCGCTGCAGTTGTATCTCGCCGACGCGAACACCGTGCCGGTGAACCTCGCTGACCTGCCCGCGATTTCGGTGCCGGCCGGCGAAACGGACGGGCTCCCCGTCGGCCTCCAACTGATCGGCCCCGCATTCGGCGAACGGCGGCTGATCCGGGCGGCGAGCGCGCTCGCCTGAGACGGCTTGCTGTTCTGATTTTCCGGCGCAACCGCGACCCGTAGCGATTGCGCCGGCAATGACTGACAGGAAACCGTCTGAACGACGGATAGATTTTTGTGTCCGTCTGGCAATCCTCTGCGTACCGAACGGTTCACTCGAGGGGACTTATGAAAATCGCACAGGATCAGGAGGTCGAATTCGACGAGTTCTCGCGGGCGTGTGATCTCGTCGAGAGCTATTTCGGGGAGACGATCGATGACGTCGCGTTGCACGCGCCGGTTTCCCGCCGGCAGCTCATCGCCGTCCTCGCGCGCGCACAGCTGTCGGGTCGACAGCTCGCGATCGACGGCCTGACCGAGGAGGGCGAGGTCGTCTATCAGTCCAACGACGAAACGCTGCTGTGGCTCGACGGCGGGTTCTGGACCGACATGCGGGGCCAACATCACCTAGAGCCCGACGAGGGACGGGCCGCACGCGAGGTCCACCGGCGACTCATCGAGGCGTTGGACGGCGACGTCTCCTACTACAACCGCGAACGCGACCCCTTCGTTCTCATCGAGCGGTTCGATCCCTACGAGTGATCGATTCCGCCGGGCCGGCTGGGTCGGCTCCCGACCCGACGCACAGTGTCTCGACAGCCGGCGTGTTCATGTCTCGCTCTTATTTATCAACGAACCGTAACTAGACCGTGTCCGTCGCGCCGGATCCCGCCGAGATATTCGATCGGGCCGCACACGTGGCTGGCGCGCTCACTTCGGCGTCGGCAACGACTGACCCGACGCGATAGCCTGCGCTCGAGCAACGGCAGCCGATGAAAGAGCGGTGGTTCGTCGACCGCGGTCGACGGGTTACTCCTCGTAAGCGAGGTTCATGATCCACTGGGAGAAGGCGTCGCTGTTGGGGTCGACCTCCTCCTCGCCGATGAACGGCGAGAGCATGTCGCCGGCCATCAGCAGGGTGAAATCCAGGTCGCGGGCGGTCGGCGAGATGTAGTAGGTGTTGTGTCCCTCGTAGACGGTCTCCTCCCGGTCGACCAGTTCCTTCTCGACGAGCGACTCGACGATTCGACTGCCCTTCCGCGAGGAGACGTCCAGTTCCTTCCAGAAGTCGCTCTGGTGGATGCCGCCGGACTCGCGGACGAGTTCGAGGCCCGCGCGCTCGGCCTCGGTGAGTTCGGCTTCGGCCGCGGACACGCTCACGGCCACCACCTCGCCGTGTGCGTCGCTACAGGCAGGAGTGCGTCCATACCCATACCAGATAGTGCGAGCCGCTTAAATGTGCCCTTCGCCGTCGATCGCCGGGTCCGTTCCGTCGGCGTCGGCGGCTCCCGACACGCGTTCGGGGAGAGAGACCGACTCGTAGCTCGTCCGACAGGGCGGTCCCGGCGCGAACTCGTATCGCGCCGTCTCGGGACCGAGCGCGAGCAGCGATGACGAGCGGGTTCCGAACCCGTCCTCATGAATGCAGACGCCGTAATCGTGGTCCGAAAGCACCGCGGCCCCGCGCTCGAGCCAGTCGCCGACGGTCTCGCCCGATGCCGGCGCGAGCGCATCCCGGACCGCTCGAGCGTTGTCCGCCTGCGCTTGGCCGACCGCCGCTCGGTCCGCCGGGACGTCGACGTCGTCGTTGACCGCGACGTTGACGACGACGTGGACGCCGGGCTCGAACTCGGTCAGCGTGAGGTCGCCGTCCCACTGGTAGCAAAACGCCTCGTCGGCGTCGGCGGCAACCAGATAGAACCCGCTGTACCCGTCGGCATCGGTCGCGTCCGCCACGATCGAGCGGGCTTCGGCGGCCGAGCGCGCCTCGAGGGCGTCGGCGACGAGCAGCCCCCGAGAGCGCTCGCCGGCGAGATCGGCGGTGGCCCACTTGTTCGTGAGGCCGACGAAGACGCCGTGTTCGTTGTAGCCGATCCAAGTGCCGCCGGCCTCGGCGTCACGCGGCGCAACGATCAGCGGTTCCTCGCGGTAGACGCCCGGCGGTTCGGATGGCCGGCCGACCGCCTCGTCACGGTTCGCGGCGACGGCGACCGGTGCCTCCTCGAAGACCTGCCAAGCGAGCGTGAGCGTACACACGGGTCCGCGTAGGGCGGCAAGCGGCTTAACTCCGGGTCCGGCGGCAATCCCGTTGGTTCCGCCCATCTATCCTGCAGTGTGGTACCGATCCTGTAGCGGCGTTCGATACAAAGGGTTCTTCAACGATTAGGAGTGGGATCCGAGACACATCTGATGCTGGCTCACACAATCGTGAGTAGCGACGATACGCAGACGACCGCCGAACGGAACGGCGACGAGCGTAGTGGGGTCGAACGATGAACGTCGGTCGGCTCCTCGGCCTCGAGGACGCCTCGCGGGGAGAGATGGCCCTGTTTTTCGTGACGATGGGCGTGATGCTCTCGCTTGGGATCGTTGGATTCCTGCGGCCGTCGGCATTGAGTAGTGCGCTCATTGGGGCGAAAAGCTGGGTCCTCGTCTACTTCGGCTGGTGGTTCATCCTGCTTGGGTTCGTCCTGCTGGTCGCCGCGACCGCGTTCACGGCCTCGCGGTACGGCCGGATCCGGATCGGCGGCCCCGACGCCGAGCCCGAATTCGATCGCTTCTCGTGGCTATCGATGGTCTTTACCGTCGGGTTCGGCGCGTCAGTCCTCATCTGGGGCGTGGCGGAACCGGTTTCGATCGTCCAGTATCCCCCGCCGGATCCCGCGCCGGTCCAGAACGCGTCCACCGAGTCGATGGCGCTCGCGTTCATGTTCATCCACGAGGTGTTCCCGGGGCTGGCGATGTGGTATCTCCCCGTCGCGATCGCCTTCGGGATCGCGGTCTACACGGACGGCATCGGCGAGTACAAGATCAGTTCGATGCTTGCCGGCGTCGTCGACAAGGGCCGAATCCCGGGCCTCTACTGGCTGGTCGATCTGGCGGCGATGATCGCCACGATCGGCGGCATCGCGACGACGCTCGGGTTCAGCGCACAGACGATGTCCGCGATCCTCAGCGGCGTCTTCGGCCTCGAGGCGCGGATCCTCACCTACGCGGTGTTCGCGCTGATCGGGCTGGTCTTCCTCGGTGACGTCTGGCTCGGCCTCCGGAAGGGGATCCGTAACGCGGCCCGGGCGACGGTGGTCCTCATCGGCGTCGCGATGGCCCTACTCGTGGTGATCGGGCCGACGCTGTACATGCTCGAACTCCACCTCGACGCGACCGGCGTCTGGCTCAGCAACCTGTTCCGGCTGTCGCTGTACACCGCGCCGGGGGCCGAGGGCAACTGGGCGGCCGACTGGACCGGCTTCTGGTGGGCCTGGTGGGCCGCCTGGAGTATCTTCGTCGGGAGTTTCGTCGCTCGCGTCTCGAAGGGCCGCACGGTCAGGGAACTGTTCGCCGTCCTCGTGCTGGTCCCGACGCTGTTCACCTGGATCCAGCACGGTCTCATCGGCGGCTGGGCGCTCGCACCGGGGTATCAAGCTCCAATCGCGGAGGCACTGGCCGCCTCGGGCAATCCCGCAGCCATCGCGAAAGCCCTCGAGATCACGCCGTATGGAACGATTCTCGCCGTACTCTTCGTCTTCATCATCGCCGGCTACATCATTACCTCGCTCGACTCGGCGGTGTTTATGATTTCGGCGATCACGCTCGGCGACGAGAACCCGAACCCGCGAAACCGCGCGTGGTGGGGTGCCTTGCTCGCCGTCTTCGGGATGATGTCACTCGAACTCGAGGAGTTCAGCGCCATCGAGTCGCTGTCGGTGACGATGGCGCTGCCGTTCTCGCTGTTCCTGTTGCTCGTCCTGTACGGCAGCTACGTCGTCGCCAGAAACTACGTTCGCGACAACGAGACGCCGGTCTCGGAGCCGCCGACTCGCCGTCAGCGGCCGGTCTCCGAGAGCGTCTCCGACGACGACTGACCAGCGACGCGGGAGACTACCCGCTCAGGTCGGTCCCGTCCGTAAGCAGACGCTCGCGGACCTCCTCACGGTCGACGGTCCCCGACGCGGTCCGGGGAAGCGAGTCGGCGACCCCGATCGTCTTCGGCCGCTTGAACCCCGCGAGGCGCTCGTCGCAGTGAGCGAGCAGGGACGCCGGCTCGAGCGATGCGGCTGCCCCCGCTTCGGGGACGACGAGTGCTGCGACCCGTTCGCCCCACTCCGGATCGGAGAGACCCACGACCGCGGCGTCCTCGACATCTGGGTGGGACCGCAGCGCCGCGACGACCTCGCCGGGGTCGACGTTCTCGCCGCCGGTGACGATGCGGTCACTGCGGCGATTGAGGACCCATAGCCGGCCGTCTGCATCGCGGTAGCCGACGTCGCCGGTGTGGAGCCCGTGGTCGCCGAAGGCGGCCGCGGTCTCGGCGGCGTCGAGATAGCCCGGCGTCACCGTCGGCCCCGAGACGACGAGTTCGCCCTGTTCGTCCGGCCCGAGAACCGTGCCGTCCTCGTCGACAACGGTCACGTCGGTTCCGGAAAGCGGCTTGCCGACCGTCCCCTCGTGGGCCGCGGTCTCGGCCGGCGTCGCCGTCGCGATCTGGGAGGCGGTCTCGGTCATGCCGTAGGTCGGGTGGGCCGGCACGCCCCGCTCCCGACAGCGCTCGAGCAGTTCCCCCGAAGCCGGAGCGCCGCCCAGCAGAACGAACCGCAGCGAGTCCGGTGGCTCCCAGCCGGCCTCGAGCAGGCGCTTGCACATCGTCGGCACGAGCGAGACGCCCGTGATATCGTACTCGTCGACGACGCGGGCGGTGTCGTGGGGGTCGAACACGCGCTGGATCACGGCGGTCGTTCCGTACAGCGTCGACCGGACGATCGGTGCCAGCCCGCCCATGTGATACATCGGCAGACAGCAGAGCCACCGGTCGGCCGGCAGGACGCCGAGCCGGAACGCCGAGGCGGTCGCGCTGGCGACGAGGTTGCCGACCGTCAGCCGGACGGCCTTCGGATCCCCCGACGTACCCGACGTGAACATGAGCAGGTGCGTGTCGTCGCGCTCGAGCGCGACCGGGGTCACGGACGCCCCGTCGATCGGCTCGAGCGGGTCGACGCCGTCGCGATCGGGGGCGTCGACCGAGACGATCGGGCAGTCGCCGATCTCGAGGGCGAGTTCTTCGGTCGCCGCCTCGCAGACGAGCGCGTCGATGGCGGTTCGTCGGACCTTCGGGGCGAGTTCCGCTGCCGTTTCCCGGACGTTCAACGGGACGATCGTGACGCCGAGTCGCATCGCCGCGAAGTAGACCTCGGCGAACGCGACGCGGGTGTCCATGAGGATACCGAGGCGATCGTCGGGGCCGGAGACGAGGCTCTCGAATCGTGCCGCGACGGCGTCGACCCGCCGGTCGAACGCCCTGTACGTCCACGATCGGTCACCGTCGGCGTCGACGAGTCCCGTCGCGTCCGGCGTCGTCGAGGCACGACCGGCGAGCAGGTCCCGCGTCGGCCACTCGAGGCCGCCGGTCATCGGTCACCCCAGACGTCCGCGACGCCCAGTCCCTTCGCCTGCGGGACGACGGCCGACCCCTTCTCGATCAAGACGGGATCCCGGCCCAGATCCGTCGCGAGCAGATCGCCGGTCGCCAGTCCGCAGGCCGGCACGTCGGGGATCGCGGCCGCCAGATGTACCGCGCCGGTGCGCGCGACGACGCCGTCGATGGTGGTCGTCACCAGCGGCGCGACCTCGAGTTCGGACAGCCACGCAGCGACCTGTCGGGCGACGTCGATCCCGCCCAGCGCCATCGGCTTCAGGACGACGACGTCGGCTGCCCCGGCGTCACAGATCGCGTCGACGCCGTGTTCGAGCAGCCCCTCGTCGAGCGCGATCGAGACGCCACGGCTCTCCTTGCGGAGGTCGGCGTGACCCTCGAGCGCGCCCGCCGGGAGGGGCTGCTCGAGGATCGAGACGCCACAGTCGGCAAAGCCCTCGAGAGCCGACTGGGCCTCCTCGAAGGTCCAGGCCTCGTTGGCGTCGGCCCGCAGTTCGATCCGGTCGCCGACGGCCTCGCGGACTCGGCGGACGCGTTCGATGTCGTCCTCGACGCTCCGGAGGCCGACCTTCAGCTTGCAGGTGGTAAAGCCCCGATCGACGGCCGCGCGGGCCGCGGCGACCGTCTCGTCCGGTGAGCCGTCGCCGATCGTCGCGTTGACCGGCACCCGCCCGACCATCGGCCCCTGTCCGAGGTACCGATACAGCGGCGTCGACTCGCGGGTCGCCTGCAGGTCGGCCAGTGCCAGCGAGAGGGCGTGACGGGCCGCGACCTGCCGGTCGACGGCCTCGAGGGCCTCGCTCGGGCCGTCGGTTCGGAGCGCCTCCTGTGCGCGCTCGAGGGCGCGCTCGCAGTCCTCCCGGGACTCGGTCCAGCCCGGCAGCGGCGTCGCTTCCCCGTAGCCGACGGCCGGCTCGTCGCCGGCTCCGTCGCTGCCGTCGTCGGCCTCGTCGACCAGTCGGACGAGAAAGCCGTCCCGGGACGCGATCGTCCCGTCGGCCGTCTCGAGCGGCTCAACGAGGTCGAGCGAGAAGGGACGATACTCCAGCGAGAGGTCCTCGGCGGCGCTCATAGCAGCACCAGCCCCCCGGCGAAACAGACGGCATAGATCGCGAGCAGCTTGCCGGTCGCCTCGAGCGCGGGGTTGAGCGCCTCGCCATCGGTTCGGGTCAGGACGGTTCGCGCGATCGTCGCGGCGTAGGGCAGCGTCACCAGCGGGAGCAACACACCGGGGCCGACGTCGGTCGCGAGCCAGAACCAGCCCGGAACGACGTAGGCGATCGCGAGCATGGCCACGTACTCCACGCGACTCCAGCGGTAGCCCAGCCGGACCGCGAGGGTCCGTTTGCCCGCCTCGGTGTCGGTCTCCTTGTCCCGGACGTTGTTCACGACGAGAATCGCCGTCGAGAGCCCGGCGATCGGCAGGCTCGCGATCACGGCCTCGAGCGGGACGGTGCCGTCGGGGACCGTCGTCGCGAGCGGCTCCGCGAGGACGGCCGCGGCCTGTACGTAGTAGGTTCCGGTCACGGCGACGAGGCCGAAGAAGACGAACACGAAGAGATCGCCCAGCCCGTGATAGCCCAGCGGGTAGGGGCCGCCGGTGTAGGCCCAGCCGCAGAAGACGCTGACGAGCCCCACGACGAGGATCGGAACGCCCCCCACATAGACGAGATAGGTCCCCGAGCAGATCGCCAGTCCGAAGGTGACGATCGTCGCGAGCTTGACCTGCTCGGGCGAGATGAGCCCCGACTGGGTGACCCGGGTAAAGCCCTCCCGGTCCTCGGTGTCGGCCCCCTTGACGGCGTCGTAGTAGTCGTTCGCGAAGTTCGTCCCGATCTGGATCAGCGCCGCACCGACGAAGGCCACGATCGCCGGCAGCGGCGCGAACACGCCCTCGGCGGCCGCCAGCCCCGACCCGACGATCACCGGGGCCGCGGCCGCGGGCAAGGTCTGCGGGCGGGCCGCCATCAGCCACGCCTTCGTCCGTGATGTCTCGACCTCGGCCGAACTCATGGTTCGAGTGTCCCACTCGAGAGAGTGTCAACGTTGGCATTGCGAGTGACCGCCGGCGGTCGTGGCCACGAGCGAGCGGGAGAACGAACGGGGGAAACAGCTACGCCGACGGAACCACGAGTTCGACCGGCTCCATCCCGAAAAACGCCGTTTCGTAGCCCTGATGGCGGGCCGTTTGCGGGGGCGACTCGACCGCGATCCGGACCGTATCGCCCGGCCGAACGTCCGAAACGGACCGCCCGTAGTGGTGCCCGTACTCACCGTCGATCACCGGCTCGAGGCGCTCGTCGAGGACCTGTCGGGCGTCGCGCTCGAGGACGACCCGCAGCGACGCGTTCGGGAGCGGCACCCGGTTGTACGGCGTCCGGGGCGAGACGAGCAGATAGGGGTCGTCGCCGTCGGCGAGTCGCGATTCGGGCTCAAGCAGCGCGACGACGACCGCCGCATCGCCGCTCCTTGGGACACCATCGCCGGCCGTGCCGTTCGTCTCGGAACCGGCAACCGACTCGACCAGCCGCGTCCCGGGATAGGCGTCGGCCGGCGGCACCCGCGAGTAGGGGGCTCCAGGGTCCGGTTCCCCGTTCCCCACACCGGTCGCGTCGTCGCCGGCGCTCTCTCCACCGTCCTCGTCACCGGCGGCCCCGCGCTCCGTCATCGGCTCGAGCGCACCCCGCTGGCCCCACCGGTCCCGGTCCAGCAGTTCGATCCCCTCGACGACGGCCTCGCGGAAGGCCTGATCGTACGTGAACTCGAAGGTCGCGGTCGCCCCGTCGGTGAATCTGCCCGCGAGCGAGCCGGTCCGACGGATCGAAAGCGGTGGGAGGTCGACGTCGACGGTGTAGGTCCCGTCCGCCGGGAGGGCGACGTTGTCGCCGACGTGGAGGCCCATCTCCTGGGAGAGCATCGGCCACAGCGCCCGCGAATCGATCTCGCGCCCGTCGCGGGAGACCGTTGCCCTCGGCTCGGCACCGGGCAAGACCCGTCCCGTCTCCCGGTCCCAGACGACGACCATCAGGTGGACCCCACGGCCGGCCGCGGGTTCGACGAACTCGCGGTAGTTCGCCGTGACGATCCAGAACGGATGGGGGTACGACAGCATCGGGGTCAGCGCGTACTCGCCGGCAGCGACCGGCTCGAGAACGCGCATCGACTTCCGGTGGCCGGGTAGATAGACCGCCTCCGGCGGGTCCTCGAGCATCGGGATCGGCGGGGTTCCCGAGACGCCCTCGGAGCCGTCGCTTCCGCCCCCGGCGTCGGCCTCCCCATCGGGCTCGTCGCTGGGCGCGGTACAGCCTGCGAGCGCGAGCGCGGCCGGCAGCGTCGTCCGCCGGAGGAGCGTTCGTCGGTGCATCGGTTCGATATACGGGCCTTAGATTAGTAGTGCCACGGGAAGTCGTCGAAGTCCGGATCGCGACCTTCGACGAACGCGTCTCGACCCTCCTTCGCTTCGTCGGTCATGTAGCCCAGCCGCGTCGCCTCGCCGGCGAAGACCTGCTGACCGACCATCCCGTCGTCGGTCATGTTGAACGCGTACTTGAGCATCCGCATCGCCGTCGGGCTCTTCGAGTTGATGCGCTCGCCCCACTCGAGGGCGGTCTCCTCTAACTCCTCGTGGGGAACCGCCTCGTTGACCATGCCCATCTCCGCGGCCTCTTCGGCGTCGTAGGTCTTCCCGAGGAAGAACACCTCGCGGGCCTTCTTCTGGCCGATCTGTTTGGCCAAGTACGCGGAGCCGAAGCCGGCGTCGTAGCTTGCCACGTCGGGATCGGTCTGGAGGAACTTCGCGTGGTCTTCGCTCGCGAGGGTCAGGTCACAGACGACGTGCAGCGAGTGGCCGCCGCCGACGGCCCAGCCCGGCACGACGGCGACGACGACCTTCGGAATGTGCCGAATGAGGCGCTGGACCTCGAGGATGTGGAGCCGGCCCTGTTCCGACGCTCGTTCCTCGTCGCCCTCGTACTGGTAGCCGTCCTCGCCCCGGATCGTCTGATCGCCGCCGGAACAGAAGGCCCAGCCGCCGTCCTTCGAGGACGGCCCGTTCCCGGTCAGCAGGATACAGCCGACGTCGGTCTGGCGCTTGGCGTGGTCCAGCGCGTCGTAGAGTTCGTCGACGGTCCCCGGCCGGAAGGCGTTGCGGACGTCGGGCCGGTCGAACGCGATCCGGACCGTCCCGGAGTCGACCGCGCGGTGGTAGGTGATGTCCCTGAACTCGTCGTTCAGTGCCGCAGGCTCCCACTGCTCGGGATCGAAGCGTTCCGAAACCATTGCTCGAGTGTGGCGGGCGACGGCTGAAATAGATTCGCGTCTCGGCCGGGTCGTCGTCGACTCCCCGCTCGAGGTCGACTGCCGGCCGGGGTCAGCCGGTCGTGTCAGCGAGGTCGTCAGTGGCGGCGTCGTCGGTCCCGTCGTAGTCGGTGTACCGTGCCCAGACCGCGAGCAGGCTCGGCAGGACGACGATGCTCGCGAGGAATGCGTACGCGATCGCGACGCTCGTGACGAAGCCAAAGCGCCGCAGCGACGGCACGAGCGCGAAGACGAGGACGCCAAAGCCCGCGGCGGTGGTGACGGCGCTGGCGAGCAACGCACCGCCGGTTCCCCGGACCGTTCGCCGGAGCGACGCGATGGGGTCACCCCGCGCTCGCTCCTCCTCGAGGAACCGCTCGCCGACGTGGATCGCGTAGTCGACGCCGATCCCGATACCGATCGCCGCGATGATGGCCGTCTCGGAGGTAAAGGGGATCCCCGCGAGGTACATCGTCCCGAACAGCCATGCCTGCGCGAACAGGACCGGGGCGATGACGACCGCACCCAGCGAGAGCGTGCGGTAGCGAGCCCAGAACGTCGCCGTCAGGAACGCGAGGATGACGGCGAACGTGATCGCGAAGCCCTGCACGAGCGTCTCGAGTAGCCCCTTCTGGACGAGTTCCTCGACGATCGGCTGGCCGGTCGCCGTCACTGTCAGCCCGGAGTCGCCCTCGATGGTCGTCGCGACCGCTCGCATCTCCTCGGTGATCGTCGCGGTATTTGCCCCGCCGGAGAGGCCGATCGAGAGCCGGAGCGACCGATACTCGCCGTCCGTGCGATGGATCGTCTCGGCGGCCGCCGACGGATCGGCGGCGTAGACCGCGTCGTAGACCGCCGCGAGGTTCTCATCCGGCACGCCGTCGCCGTCGGTGTCGGCGTCGTCGACCACGGCGGCGACCGTTTCGTTGTCCGCGGCGACCGACTCGATGGTCTCGAGCGGCCCCGTCGCCTGTAGCCGGCCGTTGGCCAGCGTCTGTGCGGACGAGGCGTTTGCCGCCCGGTCCCTGCCGGCCGCGACCCGCTCGAGCGTGTCGGGGTCGGTGACCGGCCCCTCGATCAGTAACTCCGCTCTCGACTGGTCGCGCGACTGGGCGAACCGGTCGTTCAGATACAGCGCCTGCTCGCGCAGTTGGTAGTCGCTGGGCTGCAACGAACCGGGCAGCGAGTCCATCCAGGCCGGTGAGTCCCGCGGGAGGAAGTCCGTTTGCTCGATCGACGTGTCGATGTCCGTCGCGGCCGCGCCCCCAGCCGCGCTCAGGACGAGCGCGATGGCGATGACGACGGCCGGCCCCCGGTCGGCGATCTCGGCACCGACGCTGAGGATCCGGCTGGCGACGCCGCCGCGACCGAACGCCGGCCGGCGACGCGACAGGCCGAGTCGCTCGAGCCCGCCGTCGAGTTCGAGTTTCAGCGCGGGCAGCAGCAGGCCGAAGACGAGAAACGCCGACACGATGCCGACGGCGCTGACGATACCGAACTCCCTGATCGAGGCCAGCGGGCTGACGACGTTCGAGAGGAACCCGACGGCGGTCGTGAACGTGGCGGCACCGATGGCGACGACGACCCCGGCCAGCCCCCGGCGCATCGCCGTCCGCGGCGTCGCCTCGGGATCGTCGGCACTTGCCTCCCGATAGCGCATCACGACGTGTAATGCGTAGTCGATCGAGAGCCCGATCAGCAGGAACGGAACGGCGATCAGGATCTGCGTCACGCCGATCCCGGCCCACCCCATGAAGCCGGCCATCCACGCGAGGACGAGCGCGATCCCGGCGAGCCCGAGCCCGATGTCGAAGACGTCGCGGTAGGCGATCCCCAGCGCGAGGACGATGATCAGCAACGCGATCGGCGAGATGATCGCGAAGCTCTCGCCGGTCGCCTGCGTACTCTCGGCGTCGACGACGGCACTCCCGAAGACGAAGCTCTCCCCGGACGTCAACGTCGACGCCGACAGCTCCCGGATCTCGAGCTGGGCGTCGGCCACGTCCGCGGGGAGATCGTCGCCGCTCGCGCCGCTCGTGTCCTGAAAGACGTAGAGGACGCGGCCGTCGGTCGTCGTCGCGCCCGGCTCGTAATCGGTCGGCAGCAGTGAGTAGGGATCGACCGCGCCCGCGGCTGCCGACTCCGGTGCCAGCACCCGTTCGACGGTCGCCTCGACCTCGCTTTCCGACATCGACTCCAGTTGCGCGATCTGGGCCTCGAGCGGCGGCGGTGCCGAACCGTTGGCCGCGCCGGCGGACCCATTGGGAGTCCCGTTGCCGGCCTCGGCCTCCCGAATCGCCGCGGTCGCGACGACGTTCGAGAGCCCGACCATCGGCTGCCGGTCCCGTAGCGTCGCGTTCACGTCGCCGTCGTCGGCGATGGCGCGTTGGAGGGTCAGCCCCTCGAGCAGCGAGTCCTTCGACAGGGCGTTCTCGTCGCGGACGACGACCTGGACGACGGTCGTGTTCTCCCCCTCGGTCGCGAAGTCGGACCGGAGTTGGTCGTACTTCTCGGCCTCCGTCGAGTCGCTCTCGAAGTTCGCGATCGTCAGCTCCGAGTCGACGCTACCCGCCCCGCTGGCGACGAGCAACGTCGCGATCAGCACGACCGCGATGATCGCCTTGCTGTGTGCGGTCACGAACGCCGCGTACCGATCGGCCGGATCCATTACCAGCCGTTTCCCCACCCGGGAACATAAGTATTGTAGGATACTACAAAATATATCCAATCGGGGAACCCCGCTACTGATAGGCCCGACGCGCGAACCCTCGAGCGACCGACCCGCAGGTATTCATGAGTACACGAGATGCAGTCGCGGCGCTGAAACGGCTCGGCCTGCCGAACTATCAGGCCCGCGTCTTCGTCGCCCTCCAGGAACTGGGGACGGGGACCGCCCAGGAGATCAGCGAGGTCTCGGAGGTCCCCCGATCGCAGGTCTACGGTGCGGCCGACGACCTCCTCGAGCGCGGACTCGTCGAACTGACCGAGTCGTCGCCGAAACGGTACCGGCCGGTGAGTCTCGGCGCCGCCCGCGAGCAGTTGACGAACCGCCTCGAGCGCGAGCGCGAGCGGGCGTTCGCAAACCTCGCGGAACTCCGGACCGCGACGCCGGACCGCCCGGATGACGGCTCGGTATCGACTCTCCGGGGCCGCCAACCGATCGATGATCGGATCGCGGAGTTGATCGGCGAAGCGGCGGCGGCCGTCGTCTTCACTGCGCCCTCGAAGCAGTCGCTGACCGAGGGGATCGAAACGGCGTTGCGAGAACGAGCGACACAGGGGGTCGCCGTCACCGTCGTCACCGCCGAAAAGGCGCTCCGCGAACGCTTCGCCGAGCGCCCGATCCGGGTAATCGTGATGGGCGAGGACAACCCCGCCGACTTCGCCGGCCGAGCCCTGATGATCGACGAGGGGACGGTGTTGCTATCGGTCGCGACCGACGACGAGGCGGTCGACGAGGAGGCGATGTGGACGGCCGGCAGCAGCATCGGCCGCATTCTGGCGCAGTTCATGCAGTCCGGCATCGAGTCCGGAACGGACCGCAACGCCTGACCGAACGGAGCAGTCGGCCGGCCACTCCTCGAGACCGCGGGACGAGTACGTCGTCTCCGCGTCGAACGGGATGCGAGGAGCCGACGGTCCGCTTCGGCCGATCGATTCACGCCGACCCGATATCGACGGAGGTCGGTTCGGGACACATTCTTCGCATGCTTATAAACCTACAAATGAAACTGGAAAACTCACGAGCTGGTGACTCCCAATTCGGTGCGAAAATCGGACGATATCGGATTAGCAACTACGAACAATCCACGGTCGAACATCACCATATCCAGATCAACGAACTGCTCTGCCCGGTCGAGCAATCGACTCACTAAATCGGCTTTCGAGTACGATGGAGAGTCGTCGGGCTCCCATGCAGAGTCCTCTTCGACCGGCTCAATACCGAGGACGATCGGTGCGTGGTCACCAACTAGCGTGATGGTAGCGTACTTGTACCCACGTTTGTACTCGCCGTCTTTCTTGTACCCGCTCACCATCTTCGGGTAGTCTGGCTTCGCGATACCTGCTTCCTTGTCCTCCCACGGCCAGACGTGGAACTGCTCGTGGGTGATGTCGATCGCTGCAACGGTCTCACGAGAATCGAAGGGGTCGCCCGCCTCGGATCTATCGAAGCCCTGATCCCGATACACGGGAAGGCTGGTCGCAGTGACCGGCCGCGACGCGCCCGCTCCGCCCGCCGTCGATGTCGGCTCAGGCGGCCGGGAGCGCCCACTGCCACGCCCACCTGAGGGCGACGACGCCGAACGGACCGCCCCACCCGGCGGCGACCGCCGCGATGGTGGGAGCGGAGTAGGCGAGGCCCGCCACGACGGCGATGCTACAGGCTCCGACTGCGGCCGCCACCCCGGCCACGCGTCGGTCGAGTGAGCCGAACTCCGTCGTCTCGGCCGGAAGTTCGAACACCTCAACGGCCCGGCCATACTCCCGGAGGTGCGCGACACTGAGTTCGTACTCCCCCGCTGACGGCATGAGCGAGAACGTTCGGGTGTCGCAGGCGCGGTCGACGAACTCCCCCTCGCACAATTCGGCGTCCCGGATGTCGTCGACGGGGATCGCCCACTGGACAGTATCGGTAAGGTCGTCGTACGCGACCACCGTGTCGTCGCGACGCTGGTACGCCAGTGTACCGTGAGTGAGGGCGTACTCGACGGCCTTCAGCCCGCCGATGCCGGCCGGCAGGAGGCCGAAACAGACCACCGTGGCAGCGACCGGCCCTGTCGATCCGCTGGTGAGCCCAACCCACGCGAAGAGGTACACCGGGCCGCTGCCGATTGCGGACTTCGCACCCTGCCAGAGCGCGGTACCGCGGACGGCGCGCCGGTCCGGACGGACCTCAGCCGTCGGCGACGCATCCGGAGCCGCTACAGGCGGGAGCGTCCCCACCCCCTTGTCGGTGGTGGACGACTGCCCGGCGCGGTAGTCCCCCCACTCCGCGAATAGCTTCACCGTGACGAACGCGACCAGCGCGCCGGTCGGACCACCGGCGGCCGCGAACCAGAGTACCACCATAGCTACCCCAGCCTCGTTCTTCGCGCTTCTGATCACGTCTCGAGGGGTACTCGTCTCGTGGCGCCGCTTGCGGAAGTACTCGCGGTTGATGACGCCGACTTGAGAGACGATCAGGGAGGCGGCGCTCGCCGCCACCATCGGATCGGCGAGCGTCGCCGGCACGTCGATGAAACGGCTCAGTACGGCGAGATATATCCCGAGGAGCGCCACAGCAGCCCCGAACGCTCGCGAGACGAACGGGAAGTTCCGGGGGTAGATCAGCGGAAGGGAGTCGACGACCGTGACGCTCCCACGCCGGCGGTTGAGGTCGCTCGGTCCGACGGAGACCCCGCCTAACTCGTCGGACTTGAGCGGGTTATCCTCCTGTGGGCGCTCCAGCTCGTCGTAGTTCGGCGGGCGGCGCGCGAATAATGCCTTCAACCCGGCGAACGGGACAGCGACAACCAGTTCCATCGCGTAGATGACCGCGAACGTCTGTGCGCTCCACCCGAGGTGGACCACGCCGACCAGCGGGACGATGTTCGCCGCGACTGTCACCAGAAACACGGTAGATGAATCGTTCGACGGTGGCTTCATAGATTCACTATCTGTGGGAAGTTTAATCGTCAGCCCTTCGATTTCAATTTCGACCGGATACAGTCGGCATAGTTTGATTCGTGCATCATTGGTGGTGAACTACCAGCTGGTGAGTCAGTCAGCCGCATTGTGGTGATCTTGTCATGCAGCGACCACCGACTAGAGGGTCACTGCGGGGTAGATTCGACGGTCGAGACACTGCCGTTTGAGTACGGGCGGAACTGAGGCGGATGTCATGGGTGTGGTAATCTGTGATCTGCAGGTTGTTCAGTGTCTCTACCATGTAGAAAATATGTTGTTATGGATATAACTTTGGTCTGGAAGATCTGCGAATAATCCCTTGCAAGATGATATGGATACCAGCTACAATTGGTAGGTGTCTCAAGGTCAGTTCACAGTTCTACTGATCAGGCGATTCGCTTCTCGCAACCCTGCAAGTAAGCCACGACTCAAACCCGATCCTCCGTGATGGTGTGGTGAGAACAGCTCAGTTCAAAACCATATTTCTCTGCAAAGCGGACCAAGAACCCGATATTCGCTCTATTTACTCTTGAGTACTGGGTGTTGACCAGATCTTACAAGGCACTGAATTAATTTAGAGTCTATGAGAATTGTTGCTTGATTAATGGTTTGTAGGAAACCAAACGCAGGATCTGTGTTCGGGATCGTCCGACGTATTTTGTATACCGACATACGATTCATTTGCTCGAGAGCCACCGGTTCGGGTCGCCCGTTCGCCGGACAACGAGGCCCCGAACACGTCAACGAGGCCGAGTTATTTTTCACTCGTCCGACCGATCGGCTACTTGATGGGGGAGACCTACTACGAGGTCTTGGAGGTCGACCCGGACGCCACTGCCGACGAGATCGAGTCTGCCTACCGCGATCGCGTCCTCGAGACCCATCCGGACCACTCCGACGCCCCCGATGCTGCCGAGCGGTTCCAGCGGGTCCAGACCGCCAGGTCGGTGTTGACCGACGGGGACGAACGGGCCCGCTACGACCGGCTCGGCCACGAGGCCTACGTCCGACTCGCCGACGGCACCGCAACCGACGACGCGGCCGGCGAGACTGCCGATACCGACGGTTCGGGCCGGAACAGTGATCGACGTCGTTCGCACGCAACGGGCGGCCGGACGAACGCGACGGGGACGGCCAACGGAGACGGAAGGGCGACGACGGGAACGGGAGCCGGCGGCGCGACGACGGGCCGACGAACGAGTCGCCGGACCGACCGCGCTCGAGGGTCCGCTAACACGACGACCGCGGACGGAACGACGGATCGCACCTCGAGCCATCACGCCCGCCAGCGGTCGCGACGCCGCCAGCAACGGGCCACGCGGCAGGCGACCGGCGACTGGCCCTTCGGCGCGGACGATGAAGCGGAGTCGAACGAGTCGGCAGGTTCGACCGAGAGCGACGACGCGACGGCGGATGACGGCTTCAGTTACTCCGTTCACGGTTGGGACGACGAGATCGACCTCGAGTGGGAGAGCCGGCGGATCGACGGGTCGACGGCGACGTCGGTCGGCGCCGTCGCCGTGTTGTACCCGCTGCTCGTCTGGGCAAGTCTCACCCCGTTCTTTTCGCTGCCGGTCAACGCCGTCCTCGCCGGCTGTACGCTCGCGCTGGTGGGGTATCTGTTGACGATGCCGCGGCTGGCGATCGGCGTCTTCGGCGGGTGGAGCGTTCTGTTCCCGCTCGGAATCGCGGTGCTGTCGCCGGTCGGGCTCGGTTCGCTGTTCGGCCTGTTCGCGCTCGGGTTCGTCTGGATTCCGCTGGGCTACGCCGTCGTGCTGTGGTGGGTCCTGCAGCCGTAACGAACGGAATAAGGGGAAAACGGGAGTTACGCGTCGTACTCGAGGTCGGTCGCGACCGCGTCAGTGACGCGGTCCGCGAGTTCGTCACGTCGCCGATGACTCGCCTCGGAATCGAACCCGACCGAGAGGACCTGCGTGCCCGGCGTCTCGAGCGAGCGGCGATAGGCCGCGGCAAAGTCCGCCGGCGCGACGCGTTCGAACGCGAGGTCGTATACGTCCTCGAGCGCGGAAAAGTCGAGGCCGTGGGGCGTCTTGAACTGGTCCGTGAATGGTGGCTCGAACTCCTCGATCGGCAGTTCGTGGAAGATGCCGCCGCCGTCGTTGTCCAGCAAGACGATCGTGGCGTCGACGCCACAGCGCTCGAGCGCCAACAGGCCGTTCGAATCGTGATAGAAGGCGAGGTCGCCGGTCACCAGCACCAGCGGCTCGTCGGTCGTACTGCCGGCGCCCAGCGCCGTACTCGTGATCCCGTCGATCCCGCTGGCTCCGCGGTTGGCCAGTACCGTCAGCTCGGCCGCCCGCGGCCGGGCGAACCGGTCGGCGTCCCGGATCGGCATGCTGTTCGAGACGAACACCGTCGCCAGATCCGGCGCGTTCGCGAACACCTCGGTGAGGACCGCCCCCTCGAAGGGGTCGGTCTCGAGCGCGTCCGCGGCGAGCGCCTCGTCGCGGATGGCCCAGTGGCGGCGTTCCGCCGCCTCGACGCGCTCGCGCCAGCTGCGGTCGGTTTCGGAACGGCCGTCCCCGTCGGGGAGCGCCTCGAGCAGTCCGTCGACGACGGCGGTGGGGTCGGCTGCCAGCAGGTCGGTCGCGGTGAACGTGGCCTCGCGCCACTCGCCGGGGGGATCGACGAGGAACTGGCGGGCATCGGCGTCGCGCAGCCAGTGGCGAAGCGGCTTCGAGGTGGGGGAGGCACCGAACCGGAGGACGACGTCCGGCGGCGGCAGTTGTCCGACGTAGGTGTCGTAGCCGCCGTAGATCGTTCGCGGTAGCGAGTTCTCGTTTTCACGGTCGACGTGCGGGCCAAAGCGCAGCCCCGAGAGCGGGTCCGCCATGATTGGGGCGTCGAGCCGCTCCGCGAGTTCGGCGACGGCAGCGGGCTCGAGGTCGGCGAGCGTCGTCGGATCGGCCGGCCCCGCGACGAGCAGCGGGCGGTCGGCGTCTGCAAGTGCCGCCGCTAGCCGGTCGCGATCTGCCTCGGCGGGGGTCTGCCGGCCGCTCGCGGTTTCTACGAACGGCCCGTCACGCCCCTGGCCGGCCGTCGTCTCGGTGAAGTCGTCCGGTACGTCGCCGGGCACCTCGATCGGCTCGAGGGGCTTGCGGAACGGACAGTTGACGTGGACGGGTCCGGGCGGAACGCCGCCGGTCTCGGCGAGCGCGCGGGCCGCAGTGGTCCGGAGACTCCTGACTTTCCGCTCGTCGGCCTCCGGTTCGGGGAGTTCGGTATACCATCGGACCGCGTCGCCGTAGAGCTTGACCTGGTCGACGGTCTGGTTCGCGCCGCTGTCTCTGAGTTCCGAGGGCCTGTCGGCCGTCAGTACGAGCAGGGGAACGCGGGCCCGATCGGCCTCCATGACGGCTGGGTGGAAGTTCGCCGCGGCCGTGCCCGAGGTGCAGACCAGCGCCGTCGGCTCGCCGGTGCGTCGCGCACGCCCGAGCGCGAAGAAGGCCGCCGAGCGCTCGTCGAGATGCGAGTAGACGTCGATTCCGTCGTGTTCCGCGAAGGCGACCGTCAGCGGCGTCGAGCGGCTCCCGGGCGCGAGACAGACGGCCTCGAGGCCGCTTTTGGCGAGCTCGTCGGCCAGCACGCGGCCCCACAGGGTCGCGCGGTTCGGTGCCGTCATCGGTCTATTTGAGTTCGTCGAGGACCGGTCGGAACTTCAACTGTACCTCGTCCCACTCCTCGTCGGAATCGCTGTCGGCGACGATTCCGCTGCCCGCAAAGAGGGTGACCTGCTCGTCGGTCGCGACGCCCGAGCGGAGTCCGACCGCGAACTCGCCGTCGCCGTCGGCGTCGAACCAGCCCACCGGGGCAGCGTACCAGCCCCGGTCGAACGACTCCGTCTCGCGGATCGTCTCCCAGGCCGCGTCCGGCGGGACGCCGCCGACCGCGGGGGTCGGATGGAGCGCCTCGACGATCTCGAGGACGTGTCGATCGCCCGAGAGCGTCGCCTCGATCGGCGTTTGCAGGTGCTGAATCGTCGCCAGCCGGCGGATCGTCTGCTCGCTGACCGTAAGGTCGCGGGCAAGCGGCGCGAGCTGTTCGCGGATCGCGTCGACGACGAGCCCGTGTTCATGCTGGAACTTCTCGTCACCGCGCATGCGCTCGACGTGATCCTCGTCCTCGGCCGGCGTCTCGCCGCGGGGTACTGAGCCGGCGAGCGCCTCGGTCTCGACGCGCTGGCCGCGTTTCGAGACCAGCCGCTCCGGCGGCGCGCCAAAGAAGGTACCGCCGGTACCGTGGTCGACCGAAAATCGATAGCAGTTCGGATACTGTCGGCCCAACCGCTCGAGGGTCGCCGCGACGTCGATCGGGCCCTCGAGTTCGACCGATAGTGCCTGTGCGAGAACGACCTTCCGCAGTCTGCCGTCAGCGATCCGCTCGAGGGCGGTTTCGACCTGCGTCGTCCACTCGGCTGGCGAGGTCGTCCGCCGGGTCGCGGCGACGCCGGGCGTCGAGCCCCTCGGCCCCGTCCCCGGCGAGACTGTCAGGCGGTCGTGCCAGCGCTCGAGTCGGTCGTCAGCCTCGCCGGCCCGGTCACCGACGGCCGTGAGCCAGGTGCCGTCGTCGGTCCGCACGACCTGCACTCGCGGCAGGATAAACGACGCTGCCGGGAACCCAGTCCAGGGCGGCGTCGGCTCGTGGCCGTCATGGAAGGCGACACCGCCGACGGCCCGCGGACGGGCCGGATCCGGTCCGTCGTGAACGAGCCCGGAAAACACCCGGTTCGCCCGGTCTCGAAGTCGGTCGAAGCGGCCGGTTCCGCCGGCGGTGAACTCGGCTGCGATCCCTCGCCCGACCAGTTCCAGCCCGTCGGGCGTGGCCCACTGGACGCGGGCGGCGGCGCTGCCGTCGAGGATCGCGTCCGCAGCGACCCCCTCGAGTTCGCGGCTCCGACTGACGAGATCGGCAGCGCCGTCGGCCCCGTTCGTCCCGCCCGCCAGTCGACTGTCGCCCGACGATCGATCCATCGATCGCACGTCAGGACCGGCCGGACTTCAGCCTGACTATTGGCGAATCGATCAGCTATATCGCTGCTCCTCCCACGGGTTCGCGGTCTGGGAGTAGCCACGCCGCTCCCAGTACCCCCGCTGGGGCTCGGTGAGGAACTCGATGCCGTCGACCCACTTGGCACCCTTGTAGGCGTACTTGTGGGGCGTCACGACTCGAAGCGGACCGCCGTGGTCCTCGGGCAGGGCCTCGCCGTCGAACGCCCACGCGAACAGGACCTCCTCGCGTAGACAGTCCTCGAGGGGCAGATCCGTGGTGTAGCCGTCCAGCCCGGAGAACATCGCGTGGACGGCTTCCGGGTCGACGCCGGCCCGCTCGGCGAGTTCGGGGAAGGAAACGCCGGTGAACGAACAGTCGAACTTGCTCCAGCCGGTCACGCAGTGGAAGTCCTGACGCTGTGTGACCGACGGCAGTTCGCGAAACTCCTCCCACGAGAAGGTTAGTTCCTCCTCGACTGCGCCGGTGACGGTGAACTCCCAGGTCTCCGGGTCCCAGTCGGGCGTCCCGCTCTTCGAGAGGACCGGGAAGGCGGTCGTTTCGCGCTGTCCCGGCGGCAGCCGTTCGTCGCCGAATTCCTGATAGAGATCCGTGACGTCGGTCGCGTCCATATCCGTCCGTACGGTCGAACGGACGTAGATGTGACGCCATCGATCGCCGTCCCCGCGGATGACCGTCGCGGCTGCGCTGGACAGCGTCGGCCGGTCACCGATCCGTCGTCGATCGGTGACTCGAGCCTCGATTCGAGACCGGTCCGGAGCCGACGGACTGTCGCCGAAAAAGGCAATATTCACGGGACGGGATCGGGGACGAAACTGATTGAAACGGTCGCGTCGCGGCCACAACTCGGTAGTTTCCGTCGAAACCCTCGCCATCCCTTAGTACGGTCTCGCCGAGGGTACGATCGCATGGCGAGTAGACAACAGTTAACGGAACGAGAACTGACAGACACCGAACCGGAAGAGATGGGCGAGCAAGCCATGGGGCCGGCGTTCGTCGCGTCGGCCGCATCGGTCGGGCTCTCGCTGTATTACTTCTTCATCCGCGGGGAACGCGAACTCGGGGCGTTCGTCGGCCTCTGGCCCCCGACGATCCTCGCGTTCGCGAGCTACTTCAACCAGCGCAAGATGCGCCAGCAACTGGAGACGCTGACCCAACCCGGGACGACCCTGAAGAACGCGTTCGACTCGATGATGGGCAATCGCTGAGCCGATCGTCTCGACCCCCACTGCGGCGGTGCCATCCCACTGCCGTCGACTTGCCGATCCGCGCGCCCTCAGTTTTCGATTCGGCCCGACGAGCGGTCTCGTTTCGGCTGCGTGACCGGTCGCTTTCGCCCGGTGTGTAGTCCCCGTCAAACCTAAATACCCCCTCGCCGAAAGCCGAATCAGATGCCGAAAGTAGAGATCACCATACCGGAACACCTCGAGATGCAGATCGCCCAGATGGTCGAGCGCGGCGAGTTCGTCAACCGCGAGGAGGCGATCGAGGACCTCCTATCGACGGGCATCAAGGCGTACAAGACCAGCGGCCCATCGGACGAAGAGGAGGGAGCTGGAACCGGCGGTACCGGCTTCGAAGACGACGGGATGATGGGCCACGACGACGAGTACGTCTTCTAACCTAGATACCGAACGCGAGCAGCGGGATTCCGAACGCGATCGCGACGCCGACCAGCGCGACGAGCGCACCGGTCAGCGCCGCTCCCGCCGAAAAGTCGCTCATCGGTGCGGTCGTCCGGTCGGCCGCGAGGTCGTGACCGACATCGGCTCCCGTGTCGTCCTCCGTTGCGGTGTCGCTGTCGTCCGTCATACCCGCGTGTTCTCGGCTCGACCGCTTAAGATCACCGACACGGGTCTCGAGCGGCCGCGCCGCCGACGGCCCGCCGTGAACGGAATTCGCCCGATCCAGACCCCTTTACTATCCCGGGCGCGAACGATCCGGTAACGACCACATGACACTGACAAAACGCGTCATCCCGTGTATCGACGTGGACCTCGACGAGGACGGGAACCCGGCGGTCTACACCGGCGTCAACTTCGAGGACCTGCAATACACCGGCGACCCGGTCGAGATGGCCCGCGCGTACAACCGCGCGGGGGCGGACGAGTTCGTCTTCCTCGACATCACCGCCTCCGCCGAAGGCCGCGAGACGATGCTCGAGGTCGTCGAACGCGTCGCCGACGAGGTTTTCATCCCGCTCACCGTCGGCGGGGGGATCCGCACCACCGACGACATCAAGGAGACCCTGCGGGCCGGCGCGGACAAGGTCTCGATCACCACTGGCGCGCTCGAGCGGCCCGAACTGATCAACGAGGGGGCGCGGGCCTTCGGCAGTCAGTGTATCGTCATCAGCGTCGACGCCAGACGGCGCTTCGACGCGGGGGGCGAACACTACGTCGAGGTCGACGGCGAGTCCTGCTGGTTCGAGTGTACGAAGAAGGGCGGCCGCGAGGGGACCGGGATCGACGTCCTCGAGTGGGCCGCCGAGGCCGAGTCCCGCGGCGCGGGCGAACTGTTCGTCAACTCGATCGACAAGGACGGCACCAAGGACGGTTACGACCTCCCGCTGACGAAGGCCGTCTGTGACGCCGTCGACACGCCCGTGATCGCGTCCTCGGGCTGTGGCGGTCCCGAGGACATGTACGACGTCTTCACCGAGGCCGGGGCCGACGCCGGGCTCGCGGCCTCGATCTTCCACTTCGACGAGTACTCCATCGAGGAGACGAAGGCCTACCTCGACGAGCGCGGCGTCCCCGTCCGCCGCTGAGACCGTTCTCGAGTCCCGCGTTCCCGACCCCGGCGATTCGATCGGGCATCCAGTACGTTTATTCCGCCCCGGTCCTCCGTTCCGGTAGTGAAATGGCGGTGTACGCGGTGTGGCAAACCGCACGCGTCGAACGACCCGCCCTGTGACGAGTGCGGCCACAACGCCTTCGAGAAGGCGATCGTCCGGGTCGACGACACCGACGACGGTAGCAGCGGCGAACGGAGCGGCAGCGAGCCGATCCCCTCGGGCACCGTCGAAACCGGGCCGGAGTACGTCTGGGCCTGCACCAACTGCGGCCGGGAACACGTCCGGAACACCCCGCCGTGTTCCCGCTGTGGCAACCCCGACCTCGAGCGGGTCGAGCGGACCTACGAGGACGTCGAACGGGACCTCGATACCCCGAGCTGGTTCGAGGTCGCCAAGCCCTATCTGCCGATCTTCGCCGTCATCGGCGTCGTCGTCGCGCTGTTCGCGACGGGGATCGTCCCCCCGTCGGTCCTTCCCGGGATCGGCCCGCCGTCGCCGCCGGACGCACCGGGTAACGCTTCCGAACAGGCCGGGCTCGATTTCGAGACGACCGAGGCCGCGGTCCACGACCGGCTCGAGGGCGAGCGCACCGGTTCCGACACGCGGCGGTACGACGACGGGCTCGCGGCCTACGCGGAGCATCAGAACCGCGGGCTCGTCGCCGTCGAGTTCGACGACAGGGAGCCCGACGCGGCCGAGCCCGACGACTTCGGCCACGACTGCGGCGACGCTCGCGTCGTCGGCGCACCGCTCGTCCTTTCCGATCGCTCGCTGACGGCGTACGATAACGAGTCGGCGTTCGCCGCCGACGTCGCCGACGGACTGCTCTCCTCGCGGTTCGGTGACGATATCCGTTCCGGATACGACGCCGAGGGGCTGGACGTCCACGTCGCGCCCAACGGCGACGTGTACGTCTTCTACGCGGCGTGTTGAGTTCGGGCTCGGTCGTTGAGAGAACGGGCGAAAAACGCGGCCGTGACGACTGTTCGATCGAGTCCTCGACCCGCTTCAGGCCGCCGCCTCGAACGCGTCGCGGAACGACGTCGCCTTCTCGCGGACGGTGACCGCCGCGTCCTCGAGACACTCGAGCGGGTCGGCCCCGCCCTCGGTCTTGATCGTCAGGATCGGCTCGGTCTGGCCGCCCGACTGTTCGGGGTTGACGTCGTAGGTCGCCGCGCTCACGTCGTCGTGTTCGAGCAGCGCGCCCTTGAGTACGTTCATGAAGGTGTGATCCTCGCCGGCGATCTCGATCGAGAGTTCGTCGTCGGTACTCTCGGTGACCCGCAGTTCCATGCTGTATAGGTCCGGCCGTCGACCGCTTGTACCTTTCGAAGCGGGCGTTCGGGCGCTCGGTCGTGGTTCCCGCGACGCCGCCTCGAGGTCAGCACCGGACGATGCGGTCCCGGCGGCGGTTCGCCGAAGGCAAATCACTATACGCCCCCGTTCGAACCACGCGACATGGTTTCGGTTGCGGCCCTGTTGATGGTCCTCGTCGCCGCGACGCTGCTCGGGTCGATCGCGGTCGTCAGGCGACTCCACCGGCCGGCGCGACGCTGGCGCGACCGCCTCCGGTCGCGGTTCGTCCTCGGCGTGCCGTGGGGTTCGCTGCTCGTGATCGCCGTCGTTCTCGCGGTCTATCTGTTCGTCCAAGACGGGATCACGGACTTCGACGACCCGGTGACGATCCCCTTCCGGACGTGGTCGTATTTCTACCCGCTCGGGATGGCAACGGCGTCGTTCTCCCACGCGGGGCCGAGTCACTTGATTGGCAATCTGGCCGGGACGGTCGTCGTCGCACCGCTTGCCGAGTACGCCTGGGGCCACTATCCGACCGACGGCGAGAGGGCGACTAAGGGTGACACGGGGTGGGTCGGCTCGCTATACGGGAACCCGCGATTCCGGGCCTTCGTCTGCTTTCCGCTGGCCGTCATTGCGGTCGGATTGGTGACGAGCCTGTTCGCGCTCGGCCCCGTGATCGGCTTCTCGGGCGTGGTCTTTGCCTTCGCCGGCTTCGCTATCGTTCACTACCCGATCGTGACGATCGTCGCCACGCTCGGCGTTCAGGGTGCAATTTTGCGCCTGTACTCCGCACTGCAGAACCCGATCTACGTCTACACCGCACAACCCAGTCCGCCGTCGGCACCGTCGTGGGCCGGCATCGCGATTCAGGGCCACGCACTGGGGCTTTTCATCGGGTTCGTCCTCGGGATCGTCCTGCTCGAGCGACGGGGACGGCGGCCGGACCCGCTGCGGCTCTGGCTGGCCATCCTCCTGTTCGGGTTTGCGAAGGGACTGTGGGCGATCTACTGGTTCGGCGGTGAGAACACATATCTCCTCTATCAGGGTCCGGGCGTCGTTGTCGTGGCCGTCCTCGCACTGGTCGTTACCCTGGCGGTCACCGCCTCCGAGCGGCCGGCGGTCCCGGAGCGCCTCGCAGGGCTACTCTCCGACTCGAGGGGGGCGACCGTGACGGCGGACGGCGACCGCGCGATCGATCGGCCGCTCGAGTTAGCCCGCACCGACGACGGCGATGATCCGTCCGTCAGCGACCGCCTCAAGCGGGTCCGCGAACTCGCAGGCGGGGCCCGGGACCGGGCCGCGGACGGGGGTACCCTGGCGGCGCTGACTCGAAAGCAGGTCGCCTTCCTCGCGGTGATCGGCGTCCTCGCGCTGCTGGCCGGCGTCGCCGTCCCCGCCAATTTCCTCGTCGTCGAGGATGCGAGCGCGTCCACGGAGACCGCGGTGCAGATCGAGGACTACACGATCGAGTACGTCGAGGGCGTTCCCAACGGGCTCGTCTCGGGGATCGGTATCGAGGCCATCGAGAGCGACGAGGGCCTCGAGTCGAGCGGGGTGATCGTCGCCAGCGAGCGCCGCCAGGTGTGGCTCGAGGCGGTCAGCGCCCAGCGGCTCTCCGTTACCGGCGAGGAGACCGTCTCCGTCGGCGGGGCCGGCTGGCGGAAAGCGGTCCACGTCGAACGGACCGGCTGGGAACCGGTCGGTAACGACACCGTCTATCAGGTCTGGCTCCGGCCCGACGGCGGGGACCGACGGCTTGCCCACGAGTCCAACAAGTCGCGGGCCGAAGCCCGGATCGCCGACCGAAACGTGACGATCGGCTCGGACGGCGGCGAGTTCGTCCTCGAGGTGACCGCGGACGGAACGGAGCCCGCCACGACGGCGATCCCGGCTGCGAACGAGACGGCGACGGCGGGCGGGCTAACGTTCGAACGCGAGAACGAGACGATCTACGCGGCCGCTGACGGAACGCGGGTCGCCGTCGCCAGCGAGGAGACGTACAACGGCTATTGACCGGTCCACCGCGCGGTGGCGCGCGCTGTCCCGCGGTGAACCACCGGTGGATCGCGGGTCGAACTGTGCGAGGTCTTCACGAACGTAGTGAGCGAATGGCTCGGAAGACGCTCGCGTCTTCCGGTGGATGAACGAGCGACGAACGGAGCGAGGGTAGCGCGGAACCGACGGTTCCGCGACCCATACGAACGGCGGCTTCGCCGCCGTGAGTAGAAATCGGCTGGGGAGGGCGTGGAAATTCCGTGTTGCCAGTATGAGAGCGGTGCCCGTTCGGGTTCGGTATCCGCCGACCGAACGACAGTTCGTTTCCCTTTCGCGGCAGCGATGACTGCAGCCGCGGCGACCGATTACGCTCGAGGCGACCACTCGATCCGGAAGACTTCGGCCTCGAGCGTCGCCTCGGCCTCGGTGTGGAACTCGAACTGATTCGAAATCGGGAACTCGGCCCGGAAGGCATGGGTCACCTCGCCGCCGGCGTCCGCGGTGTAGGACTCGACGAACTCCTGGCTCCCTTCGTTGTGGATCGTATACGAGACCGCGGCGATCTCGCTCGCCGCCTCGAGGAACGCCCGGTCGGCGTGGCGGTTGCCCCGCTGGGCACCGAAGGGCGGATTCGAGAGGACCGTCGCCTCGGTCGTCGCGAACGGATGCCGGCTCACGTCCCCCCGGAGCCACTCGATGGCTCGATCGCTGCCGTCGGCGTGACTCTCTCCTTCGAGCGCGGTCCGTTCGTTCTCCCGTGCCAGCGCGAGCGCGTCCGGGTCGACGTCGATCCCCGCGACCCGGTCGGCACCGGCCAGCGACGCCGCGATCGCGAGCATTCCGGTCCCGGTCCCCAGATCGATCACCCGCCGCTCGAGGTCGTTCTGGAGCCCGGCCAGATGGCAGAGGTGGGCAGCCAGCTCCGCCGGGGTGAGATACTGCTCGAGGGCCGGCGAAGGGTCGGCGAAGTCCGCGAGCGACTCGAGCCGACGGGCGAGGGTCCGCCGTGACGGGCCGGCCATTTATTCCGCGAGCGAGAGCGAGCCCTCGAGATCGAAGGCGAGCCCCTCTCGCTCGGCGCGTTCGGCACAGGCTGCGAGCGCGGGACGGACCTTCTCCGGGTCGGCGACGTCGCCGACGCTGACGGTCACCGTGCCGACGCCGAGGAAGGACCCAGCCCGGACGTAGCCTCGGATCCGATCCACCTCCTCCTGGGTCGCCAGCGAGCAGTCCGCGTCGAAACACGCCTCGACGATCAGTTCGGCCGGCACCATCCCCTCGGCGGTCAGATCGGCCTTGAGATCGCGGAGGTACTCGGGAGCGGTCGACTCGAGGGTCGCGGCCTCGAGGGAGACGGGAGTCGCATCGGCGGGTTGACAGCGTTCGACTGCGGGGTTTGGGGACGTCGTACTCATTACACACTAATACATAGACTGCATACAAAAAGCTTTCTGGATACGTAGTAGTAATACACGGTCGCGGACTGGCCCAGTATCGTCACAGTGTGACGACGGCCGCGGCCGCTTTGTCCAGCGGGCACCTCGACATCTCCGTTTCGCGAGAGGTTCGAATAGAGTTAAGACAGGCCCGTGAAAGTATCAGGTATGGACGACTGTCCACGGTGTGGGGGAGCGATCGAGGAACTCTCACTCGGCGACGCGTCTACGGTCACGTGTCCCCACTGTGGGTTCGCCGACGTTCCCGTCGAACACCAACCGGTCGGCGAGGACCCCGAATCCTGGCGGGACGCGTTCAACCGCTTCTACGAGGAGTAGCGACTCGAGTCGGGACCCCTCGACCGTGTCGCCGAAAAAACGGAACGTCCGAAGTGTCGCTATTCGTTCGCAGCGGCCGCTTCCGCTTCCTCGTTGCCGCCGTCGTCGTGATCGACGTCCTCGTCGGAACGGGCCGCGACCAGACCACCGCGAGCGACGCTGTACAGCGGTTCGTTCGCGTGGGTCACGCCGCTGATCGAGAACGGAATGTTCGCCTCCTCGAGGTGGTCCTTGAACAGGGCCTCGAAGCCGCTCGGGCTGGAGGTCCCGCCGGTGACGACGACGGGAACGTCGAGCCCTTCCTCGACGTCTTCCTCGTCGACTTCCTTGACGATGTTCTCGATGACGTAGTCGAGCAGGTTCTCGTAGTAAATCGAGAGTGCCCCCTCGACGCCACCGACGTCGGTCGTGAAGTCGAGTTCGAAGTCGTCTTCCTTGATCGAAGTGACCTTGTCTACGGGCGTGCCCGTCGCGCGGGCGGCCTGCTCGTCGACCCAGTCGCCACCGCGGGCCACCGAGAACTTCATGACTGGCACTGCGTAGTAGGCCAGACAGACGTTCGTCATCCCGGCACCGAACGAGATCCCGAGACCGGTGAAGTTGTTGTCCGCGAGTTCGGAGTAGATGACGGACATCCCCTCGTTGATGGGCTCGGCGTCGTAGCCCATGTCGTCGAGGAAGGATTCGATCGTCTTCTGGTGGTACAGCGTCGAGAGGTCCGAGTCGATCGGGTCCGCGGGCGTCGAGAAGTAGAGCTTCTCGTCCGGATACGCGGGCTCGCCGACGACCTGCTCGATGATGAGTTTCATCATCGGGATCGCGCTCTGCTCGTCGTTCGAGAGGATCCCGTGTTTCATCGGCCGACGGGTCTCCTTGTTGAAGATGTTCGCGAAGTTCAGGGCGTCGTCGCCGACGACGTAGACCTTGTCGTCCTTGCGAATGTGGAGGACTTCGCTTCGCGAGAGCATCTGCTCGGCCATGTCCGAGTACTCGATCTCGACGAAGGAGTTACGCTGTTGCACGAAAACCGTGTCGTTCCCATCCTGTTGTGCTGACAGGATGTTCATCGTACCGACGTCCAGGCCTTTGGCCATGTGTGGGGAAGACCACCGACGGATTATAAATCTATGTGCATTAATTCCTCTCTTTACCGGCGCCGAAGTAAGAATTAATTACTGCCGCACGGTCGCGTTAATCCCGTTTTACCAGCGAACGAACCCGATTCAGCAACCCTTCGAAGGGCTTTGTGACGCGTTCGGTGGCGCTTTCCTCGTCGGCCGTCGCGAGTTCCTCCGCGCGTTGCTGTTCGCGCAGTTCCTTGAGTTTCGCCGTCTGGTCGTCGACCGTCGAACTCGAGGTGGTCTGTTTCGTTTCGCCGCCTTTCAGCCCCTTGAGGCCGGCGACTTGCTGGTCGACGCCCGAGGAGCGGGTCGTCGTGGTCCCGGCGTCGGTGTCGATCTCGACATCGCCGAGATCGTCGCTCGAGAAGTTCAATCGCTTGTGTTCGGTCTTCTCGACACCGCCCCACGAGAGTTCGACGCCCTCCATCGCGTCG
This sequence comes from Natrinema pellirubrum DSM 15624, assembly GCF_000230735.2. NCBI lineage: Archaea > Methanobacteriati > Methanobacteriota > Halobacteria > Halobacteriales > Natrialbaceae > Natrinema > Natrinema pellirubrum. Next base: position 2,274,000 of record NC_019962.1, on the reverse strand, counting down.
TCGATGTCCTGCTGGATCTCGTCGTCGGTCAGTTCCGGTTCATCGTCGTCGTCGGCCTCGACCGCGACGGCGTCGGCCTGCTGTGCCATATCGAGGTAGTGGGCGATCAGGGCCGCCCCGGTCGAGGCGGTGATCGCAGCCAGCCCGACGGCGTAGGTGGCGATGATCGGGACGGTGTAGTCGTTGCCGTACCCGTTCCAGTCGCCGGGGTAGGCCACGAGGAAGCCGATTATCGCTGCGATGGTCACGGCGACGCCGGCGATAGAGGCGTACTGCATCCGCCGCTCCGAGGGTAACAGGACGACGATTCCGAGCATCGTCACGGGAAGAGCCGTCATCGCGAGCGCGTACGCGGGGCCGACCCACGCGACGTAACCCGCGGTGCGGGCGTCGTAGGTGTTCCCCCACAGGAAAAGCAGCAGTCCGACGAGTGCGAGTCCGATCCCACCGAGGAACAATCCGAACCCAACGTAAACGTCGGTCCGGTCCTCCGGTTCACCGATGTATCGACGATAGAGGTCGAAGAGATAGCCGTCTGTGGCCTGTTCCGCTGCCATTAACTCCCTGTTTACGCTCCAGTACTATGACTGTTGGGACGCAAAACGAAGTCGGCAGGACCGTTATCCCGGCCGATCGGCCGACACGATCGCTCTCGAGGGCGTCCCGGTTGGATACACGTCGGCACATGTAAATAGTATTAGTTTTGTCCATAGTTTGATATCCAAGCCGACAGCAGAGAACGAGAGTAATGATTGACGCACAGCGAACCGTTCTCGTCGCGGCCACCGACCCCGACGCGGTCGCCGAGTACCGCTCGTGGCTCACGGGGGCGTACCGGGTCGAGACGACGACCGATGGGACCGACGCGCTCGCGCGACTCGAGGCCGTCGACGTGGCCCTGATCGGACGGGGTCTGCGAACGGCCGACGGAACCGTCGTCGCGCGAGCCGTCGAACGCAGAGGCGCGGGACACGCGATGGCGGTACTTCGCGGGGACGACGAGCCCGACCGCGACCGCACGGTGGCCGTCAAACTCACCGAACCGGTTTCGAACGCCACACTGTGTGAGACCGTCGATCGACTGCTGTGTCGGGTCCGCTATGACGAGCTGATCGACGAATGCGCGGCTCTCGCGGCCGGCGACGCTCCCGAGAATGCCGAGACCGACACCGACCGCGACACATTGGAAGGGGACCGTCTCGAGGAACTGCTCGGGACGGTGGACGCGTTGCTCGATGGCTTCGACGGCGAGGACTTCCGGGCCGCGTTCGGGACCTGCACGTACGGCGAGTCCACTCGAGTCGAGGGGGTCCGCGAGCGGTCGTAAGCCTGTCCACCAGAAGCGTCGGCGTTATACGTTCGTGGGCGCAAGCAGTGCTAATGAGTCAGGAGTCGGAATACACCGAGGGGGACCTCCGGAACACCGGAATGCAGCTCAAGCACGACCGGGAGTGGGACTACGAACTCGAGACGATCGTCGACGCGATCGAGGAGCGAGACGCCACGAAGGTCGGCCTGCAGTTCCCCGAGGGACTGAAACGACGAGGTCCGTCCGTCGCCGACGACCTCCGGGAACTGGCCGACGACGACGTGACGTTCATGCTCTCGGGCCAGCCCTGTTACGGTGCCTGCGACCTCGACACCTATCTGATGAAACGCACCGACGTGTTCGTTCACTTCGGCCACTCGCCGATGAAGGACACGGACAAGGTGATCTACGTGCCGCTGTTCTCGAACGTCGAGGTCACGCCGATCATGGAGGACGCGCTCGAGACCCTCGAGCCGCCCGAAGAGACCGAAGACGTCGGTCTCGTGACGACCGCCCAGCACATGAACCGCTACGAGGAGATGGCTGCCTTCCTCGAGGAGCGGGGCTACGAGGTCCACAGCCGCCGCGGCGACGACCGGCTGACCCACGAGGGACAGGTCCTGGGCTGTAACTACGCGAGCGCGGACGTCCCTGCGGATCAGGTCCTCTACGTCGGCGGCGGCAAGTTCCACCCGCTGGGGCTGGCGATGGAGTATCCCGACAAGCACGTCGTCATCGCCGACCCCGTCAACAACGTCGTCACCGTCGCCGACACGGAGAAGTTCATGAAACAGCGCTACGGCGCCGTCCACCGCGCGATGGATGCCGAGAAGTGGGGCGTCATCTTCTGTACCAAGATCGGCCAGGGCCGCTGGGAGCAGGCCCAAGAGATCCTCGAGGATAACGACGACGCCTACCTCATCACGATGGACGAGGTGACGCCGGACCGCCTGCGGAACTTCGACATGGACGCGTTCGTCAACACCGGCTGTCCGCGGATCACGACCGACGACGGGCCACAGTTCCACAAGCCGATGCTCACGCCCGGCGAGTACGAGATCGCGGTCGGCAACAAGCCCCTGGACGAACTCTCCTTCGACACGTTCCACGGCACCTGGTAACGCTTTTTCTCCTCTGTCTTCGTACAGCGTCGGCGTGTTTCAGGCTCGTCTGACAATATTGTGTGATAGACATTCGTTTTGCTATCCCCGAAAGAGTTCGCTACGTACAGCCCTACATAGCAGTATCTGGTGGAATGTAAAGCAAAGTGGCCATAATGGGGGACTGATTCCAAATCTGTTTGGAAGCACCCTTTTGCCCGTTAGTCCCCGACCAGTAGTCGATGAGTAACTCAGCCTCGATCGGATCCGCGGCCGCCGATCACACCGATCGTTTCGCCGCCCTCGCCGACGCTCGTCGACGAACGCTCCTCCGGCTCGTCCACGAGCGATCGCCGGACGGGATCGGGAAAGACGATCTTGCGGCCGAGTTCGCGGCGGTAACAGCGGATACACGCCGCCACGACGTCTCGGCGGACCACCAGCAGCGGGCGCTCGTCGAACTCCACCACAAGCTGCTCCCGCGGCTGACGGACGCGGGACTGCTCGAGACGGACGACGACGTCGTTCGGGTCCCCGACGAGCAACCGCTGGACGACACCGTGTTCGCGGAAGCGCTCTCGGGCTCGAACCGCGACCTCGAGGCGACCACCCTCGACGCCCTCTTCGAGGCTCTCGCCGACGAACGCAGGCGACGAATCCTCGCGGTACTCGGCAGTCGAGACCAACCCACCACGACGGCGGCGATCGCTCGAGCCGTGGCGGCCGCGGAGGCCGACGCAGTCGGGCACGAGGTAACACAGGACCGCGTCGACGAGGTCCGCGCCGCCCTCGTTCACGTCCACCTGCCGCTGTTGCACGAGGCCACGCTGATCGGCTACGACGACGAGTCGGGTCGGGTCTCCTACGAGGGCCATCCGCGCGTTCGCACCGAGTGGATTCGATCCACCGACGGGGCGCCGGCGATCGAGACCGCGAGTACCGACGCCGATGCGGCGCCGGACGCCCGCCGCTCGCCGTTCCCGCTCTAACCGTGTCCGATCACGTCCGCCGATACCCCGCCCGTCCGTCTCTCTAACTGTGTCTCGCGCTCGTTGAACCCGATCCGATAGCGGACGCTCCATCGGCCGAGACGACAACACTTACCGGGTCGCTGTCCGCATCCTCGAGTATGATCGAAAGCGACTGGGACGACTGGCTCGTTCGCGACGTCGCGGACGCAACCCCCGACGGCGTGGCGATCTGGTATCTCGGCTGTAACGGCTTCGTTCTGAAAGGCAGCGAGGGAACGACGGTCTTCATCGACCCCTACCTCGGCCTGGGCGATCCGCCGCGGACGATCCGGATGATTCCGGTCCCGTTCGACCCCGCGGACGTCGCGGCCGCTGACGCCGTCCTCGCGACCCACGAACACACCGACCACGTCCACGGACCGAGCCAGGCCCCGATCCTCGAGACCACGGGCGCGACCTTCTACGGACCCGACGACAGCGTCGCCGTCGCTCGCGAGGAGGAGGCCTGGACGGACGAGTGGGACGTTTCGGACGAGCAACTGACCGAGGTCGCCGAGGGCGACACGCTCGAGATCGGCGAGTTCACCGTCCACGTCGAGGTGGCAAACGACCCCGACGCGACCCACCCCGTGAGCTACGTGATCGACCACGACGCGGGCACCTTCTTCCACGGCGGCGATACGAAACCGACCGACGAGTTCGAACGGGTCGGCGACGAGTACGAGATCGATCTCGCGGCGCTCGCCTTCGGCACCGTCGGGCAGATCCCCGACAAGCAGACCCGCGAGCCGAAACGGACCCGCTGGTACAACGACGAGAACCAACTCATCGAATGCGCCGCCGCCATCGACGCCGACCGACTGCTCCCCAGCCACTGGGACATGTGGAAGGGGCTGACCGCCGACCCGACGACGCTGCACCACCACGCCCGAAGCTTCGACTCCCCGCGGGACCTCGAGATCGTCGAGATCGGCGATCGCGTCGACCTCTGAGACGGTTTGCCGTAACGATGTCCCGGTGTGACCACAGGCCGTATCGCGGTCGCACTGGAAGCGACTGACAGCAGACCGTATGAGCCGGCGGAACCGGCCGCCGGACCGTCCGCACGTTTTATAATAATGGTATGGTAACGTTGGTCCCATATGAGTAGCACCGCCGATACGGACGACGTGATCGAGGTCAGTGCCGATGGGGTAACCGTCCGGAAGACGTTCGCAGCGGACGAGTTCCCCGTCCCCGCGATCCGGTTCGAGATCGAATCGGACCGCGACGAGCCGGTCACGTTCCAACTCTCCGAGGACATCCCCGAATCGTTCCCGATGGACAAGGTCGGGTTCCATCCCGACTACCACAGCGACGAGTGGACCGCCTATCAGGACCACCACGTCGAGTTCACGGCCACCCTCGAGCCCGACGAGACGCTCCTGACTGTCTACGGTATCCAACTCGAGGACGAGAGTCGCGCGACGGCGTTTCTCGGGGAGCCCGCGATCGCCGATCTCAGCGCCCGCGACGACGCCGCCGACACGGCCGACGAGGTCGACGACGAAGTCATCGGCAACATCGTCTCGGAGGACCGCAATCAGGCCGTCAAGGACATGATCTCCGGCGACTCCGACTCGGTACCGGGACTCGAGGACGAAGAGGAGAACGTGGCCGACGAGACGACCACAACGGCCGCCGAAACCGACGCCGAATCCGCCGACGCCGAGGCGGAGGACGACGAGTCGGCGGGGCTAGACCTCGACCTCGAGAACGTCGATCCCGAGCCGGAGACGGCCGATACGGACGATGACGAGGAGACGGAGGAAACGCCGGATATCGATCTCGGCTTCGACGACGAGGAGATCCCCGAGCCCGACGAGGACACGGCTGCTGACGACGATGCCGGCCTTTCGATCGGGGCCGACGAGGGCGGGATCGAGTTAGGGACCGACGAGGACCTCGAGATCGACAGCGAGGCGGACGAAGACGATGCGGCGGCGGACGGATCGGACGAGCCCAGCGTCGATCTCGATCTCGGCGACGAGGCCGACGACTCGAGCCCTGCGGCCGACACCGCGACCGAAGCGGCTGCCGAAGCCGACGACAAGACGGCAGCCGACGACGACGCCGCGATCGAACTCGACATCGACGACGATGCCGACGAAGGCGATGCTGACGATGTGGCCGAGGAAGACGATGCCGGCGACGCGCCCGAAATCGATCTGGCGGCGGACGATGCTGCCCCGTCCGAGTCCGACGCTGCGACCGAGGCCGACGAGACGGCGGGTGACGACGTCGACGAAGCCACGGCGGCAGAGGAATCCGACGACGCGATCGAGGCATCGGCGGAAGCCGACGCGGAACCGGACTCCGACGCGGCCGATGACGAATCCGTTGCTGAGTCCGACGCTGAAACCACTGCCGACAGTGACCTCGAGGCGGACACGGATGAGGAACCCGACGGCGAAGCGACCGACGACACCGATCTCGAGGCGGAGTCCCAGCCGGAGCCCGAGACACAGCCGGCCACCGAATCCGAGCCCGAGGGCGACGCCGACTCGACAGCCGACGAGACCGGTGTGACGGCCGGGATCGAAGACGAGCCACCGGTCGAGGACGCCGCCGCGACGGCCGACGCCGCCCCGAATCCGGCACCGGAGTTCACCGGCTCCGTCGCCACCCGGCTCGCGACCGAGATCCGCGAGGGCACCGTCGACGACGACGATCTCGAGGCGATCCGTACCGAACTCGACGTCGAGCCCACGGGTGCCGAGATCGCGAAAGTCGATCACCTCCAGTCCCGTGTCGAGGAAGTGGCCGCCTACACCGACGCCCTCGAGACGTTCCTCGAGGAGAACGGGACGGGGGCACAGCTCATCGAGGACCTCCAGTCCGATCTCGAAGCGCTGGAAGCCGAGATCGAGTCCGTCGACGACCGACTCGAGGGGACCACCTCGCGGGTCGACGAGGTCGCTGCAGATGTCGACGATCTCAGCGACTGGAACGGCGATCTCCAGTCCGAGGTAAACGCCGTCGACGACGACGTCGAGGACCTCGAGGCCGACCTCGCGGACGTGGAAGCCGAGATCGAGTCCGTCGACGACGAGGTCGAGACGGTTGCGGACGGTCTCGAAGCCGTGGAGGACGACGTGGACTCCATCGAAGACGATGTCGACGAGGTCGAGGATGACGTGGAGTCCGTCGAAGACGACGTCGAGGATCTCGAGGACGATATCGAGGACCTCGCGGACGACGTCGAGACGGTGCGTGCGGACGTGACCGACATTCAGGAGTGGCGCGACCAGCTCGGGTCGATGTTCTCGGACTGACGGCGTCTCGCCTCGGAAACACAACTCGTTTATCCGTCGCCGGTCGACAGTCGCTCGATGGGCGAGACGATACCGATCGCTGTGCCGCGAAAGGGACGACCGCTCGAGTCGGTACTGGATCGACTGGCCGACCGGCTCGACGTTCCCGACCTCGCGGACGATATCACGTCGACGCTTCGCCACGAAAAGGCGCTCACGAAGGGGACGATCGACCCCGACGAGGAGGACGTTTACCATCGTCTCGCCGCCTACAGCACCGTCGACGATCCGACCGCGCCCGAATACACGCTCTTGCGTGACGACCGTGCCGGCAAGCCCCGTCGGATCGTCTTCGATAGCGTCACGATCCCGCTTTCCCACGTCGAGAGCGCACCCGACGGCGCGGCGATCCAACTCGTGGGTCGCGAGGAACCGTTCCGGTCGCTCCGGACTCACGAGTTCGCCCTCGGGTTCGACAGTGCCGATCTGGTTCTCGAGGAGGTCGTCGAACTCCGAGCGGAGCCGCTGAACCGGATCGCCGACATCAACGCCCGGATCAACCCCGCGGATACCGACGTGCAGGTCGTCACCGGAATGGGCGATACCGTCTATCACACGCTGCTGGCGACGCCCGATGTCGCACCCTCTTCCGGCTCGCTCGATCGGGACTTCCTCGAGGCGTACGAAGGACCCCTCTGTATCGAACCGCGATACGAACGGCTCGTCCAGGCAGTGCTTGGAACCCGAGCGCTCGAGGGCATCGAGTTTCGCTACCCCGAGGAGGGTCGCGAAGAGGAGGCAGCGATCGCGGAGACGGGCCTCGGTGTCTACCTGACCGTGACCGGCTCGACCGCACGCGATCACGGCCTCCTGCTCGGCGAGCAACTGTTCCCCAGCGAAACCGTGTTGCTGGAAAACACCGCCGAGACGACCGAGACGGTCGCGTTCGTCCGCTCGTTGTTGAACGGAAAGGATCTCGAGACCGAACTCGCTGTCGGTCAGTAGCGTCCGGGGAGGTGCCGCTCGGCCGCCTCGTTCAGCATCGGTCCAAGCGAACCGTCTCGCGTTCGGCGTGGGGTCGAGCAAAGCGATAGATCCGTTCCGCCGGTCTTTTCGAACGGATACCGTCAAGAATTATACACGCCCCGCCGAAGGGTCGTCGTAATGGTCCCCTCTAGACGCCGGGTTCTCGAAGCGGTCGGACTCACGGTCGCCGGTTCGATCGTCGCGTTCGGTACCAGCGGCAGGGAGTCCGATTCGGCGGCCACTGTCGAGTGGCCGATGAACCGGTACGACTCCGCCGGAACCGGACACAATCCCGCTGCAGTCGGACCGAAAGACGGTGTCGAGGTCGGTTGGGAACACGACACGACCGACTGGTTTCGCGGGACGGCCCCGCCGATTCGTCGGGACGATACGATCTACGCCGCGGGGAACGGCCTGCTCGCGCTGGACGCCGACACGGGAGCCCGGCGGTTCGGCGAGCCCGGTCCGTATCAGTCGAGTCTCGCCCGTGCCCGAACGTCGGTCTACGACACCGATACGCTCGCAGTGACCGCACCCTCCGGCGTCTTCGGGATGAACGCCGGAGGTGGCCTGGACGTTCCGTTGCTGAATCGATCGGTCGGCACCGAGCGATGGGCGGGGCCGCAGTCGCCCGGTCCTGGCTTCTTCGGCCCCGCCGATCCGGCAACCCCGGTCGCCGCCGACGGGACGATCTACACCCCGATCCCCGGAACGAATTCGATCGCGGCGCTCGATCCGGACGACGGCCGAGTTCTGTGGCGCAACACTCATCACGAGGACGACAAGGTGAGCGCCGCGTTCAACAGGCCCGCCGTGATGGATGGGCTCGTCTTCGTGACGAACTGGCCCTGGCAGGTGACCGCTTACGACGCCGAAACGGGAGCAACGCGCTGGCAGCGAAAACTCGACGAACAAACGGTTCTCGCACCCGTAGCGACCGATTCGGGAATCGTCGTCCCAACTCGCAACGATATCCGGTTGCTCGACGCGACCAGCGGGGATCGCCTGTGGAAGCGGACCCACGACGGAAACATCACCGAGAGCGTACCGGCGGTGGCCGACGAGACCGTCTTCTTCGCCGACGAACAGGGGTCGATGCACGCATACGACCTCGAGACGGGGGAGCCGTTGTGGACAGCACCGTTCGACGGGAAGACATCGCCGGTCGTAGCTGACGGCGTCGTGTACGCGGTCCAGTCGGGGTTTTCGCTGGTCGCCATCGACGCCGCCTCCGGCGAGCAGCGGTTCGAGTACCAGCCGTCGCAAGTTCCGCTTTCGACCCCGATCGTCGGTGACGGCGTTCTCTACGCTGCCAATCGGAAGCGGGTCATCGCCTTGGAGGAAGCGACATGACTGTCGAACCGGGCGACGATCCGACCGCCGACCCCTCGGCGTCGACGAAACCACCCGGACTACGGGCCGGAGCCATCTTGCGAGCAACGATTGTCCGCATCCGCCGCGATCCGGTACTCGTCGTCCCGTACGCGGTCGCCGGCGTACTCGTCGCGCTCGCCGACTTGCTCCGTCAGTGGGACCCCCTTCCGGCAACGACGCCGGACTCGCTCGGACAGATGATCAGCGTCCAGTATTCGATCATCCCGCAAGGAACCCCCCGAACGATCAGACGTATTGGTGCGTTCATCGACTTCCAGTTGCCGTATCTCGTCGGCGCTGTCGCCCTCGAATTGCTCGTCGTACTGGCGCTCGGTATCGCCGGCTGGGTGACGATTACGCGCGCTCTGAACGCTGAACGGCGTCTCGATTCGCTCGCTCGGTATCTCGGACTCCTCTTGGTGATCTCGCTTCTCCCACAGCTGTTCGGGTCTCCATCCCTCGAGATCGGGAGTCTTCCCCTCGGTGCGCTAGCGATCGTCGTCGCTGCCCTCGTCGGAATCCACCTCTTTCTCTTCCCCGGCTTTTTGGTGGTCGGCCAGTCGCTCGCGACAGCGCTCGGCAAGAGCGTACGGGAACCTCGAGGTCGTCGATGGCCCGTCCTCCTGCTCATCGTCCTGTTCGGATTCACGTCCTGGGCGCTCGCACAGGTCCCGGTTGCGGGCGGATTCCTGAGTACCGCTGTCGTCGCACCCGTGCAAGCCGTCTCGATCGCCGTTCTGATCGGTAACGCGGGGAACGCGGCAACGGCCAGTCGACACGGCGAGTAAGCTATCAGGTGGGCTTCGTACACACTGCGGCCGTTCGAGGCGTGCAGTTCGATTCGTTCTCCAGCGACGAACCCGGACACTCTCGGCCGATTCGATCAGGGAAGCAACAAGCCGATGTTGGATGCGCAGGTCGAGGAGCCGGCGGCACCGTCTTCCTCGAGCGTCAGACTGTGTTCCTGTTGTCGCCGAGTACAGCTTTTGATGGTCGTCTGGACGTGCGTCTCGTTATCGTCGAGGTCTTCGACGAGGTAGACCGTGACGTTGCCCGGCGTCCATCCGTCGACGGTCGTCGTCACCTCGTCACCCGGCTCGACGGTGATTTGCTGCGTCGGAATGCCGTCGTCGACCAGCGTCGCGTTTCGGAACCCCTCTGGCCAGACTAACTGGGAGAGCATCGTGAGCCGTCGCTCGCCGTCCTCGGTAGTGACTGCGAAGTTCATGAGCAACGCCGTCTCTCTGTTCTCGGCAGTGTAGGCGGTCACTCGATACGTCGTATTGTCATCGTTCTCGACCGTCAGCGTCGGCGGTGCGTCGATCATCGCACCGCCGACCACGGAGAGTCCACTGAGGAGGACCAGGCCGGCAAGGAGGGCAATCGTCCGTCGGCGGGCCATACCAGTCGTCGTGTTAGCGAGGGTGAAATAATCACCTCATTTTCGGCCGGGGTGACTCGAGCGTCGGAAACGGCTACTGAAGCAATGAGACGATCCCTTCTCGTGACCAAACCGCGGGACACGATGGTCCCACCGAGGGTGGCAAATCAGTATAGCGATATACGATATACATGACTGGTTCGAACCAGGCTATTTGAGTACTACAGTAGTTGTTATTCGACTTAGAGTCCCGATCAAGTCAAGACTTGTAACGCCGAAATGCCGATATCCAGCGATATGAGCGACTAAAACGGATTTGCCGATCACTCATACGCCGGCACTCGACTCTCGACCAGTGACGGAATAGATACTGTCGAGATACGTCTCGCGGACTCGATCGCCCCAGTTGTGGGTGTAGGTGTCGATCACGTCGCCAGCGACGTCGCCCCGGAGATACTGGACGATCCCGCGATCGCCGGTTCGGTCCCGCAGATGGGTGGTGAAGAAATGCCGGAAGTAGTGTGGCGTCACGTTCTCCTCGGTCCCGCCGCCGGTTCGGTACCAGCCCCGTTCTCGAGCGTGTTTCTCGACGATATAGCGGACGTCCGACGGCGTGAGCCGCTGGCCCCAGGAATCGCGAGTGTCGAGAAAGAGCAGTCGCGCCGGCGAGACTGCGTCCGGTCGGATCGCCAGCCACTCACACAGGACCCGGCGAAGTTCCTCGTCGACGGGGACGACCGTCTCGCGCTTTCGCTTGTTCGAGGCCGTCCGCTCCTCGCCGTTGACTGTGGTGCCGCGGGCCGGCTCCGACGACACGAACAGCGACGCCGGCCGCTGCTCGAGGCCGACCCGCGGGGTCCACTCGAGGTCGACTGGGGGCGTCTCGAGGTGGAGATCCCGCAGATCGAGGTTACACAGTTCGCCGACCCGCATCCCGGTCTTCAAGAGGGTGACGACGACGGCCCGCTCGAGCGGGTGGGCGATCCCGTCGACGAACGACCGCATTTCGGCGATCGAAATGTCCCGCCGCGTGGGGTTCGTCTCGATCGACTCGGACAACTCCTCCATGACCAGTGCCATCGGGTTGTCGTCGAAGACACCGACGCGGGTCATGTACTCGTAAAACCGGTTGAGATAGGAGGCGTAGGTCGCGATCGTACTGGATTCGAACTCGCCGCGCAGCGAGTGAATCCAGGCCATACACTCCCGACGCCCCGCCGCGCCGGTCGCATCGGTATCGAACCGCTCGAGGAGAAAGGACTCGAACCGGCGCAACACCCGGTCGTAGGCCTCGAGGGTGCGCTCGCTCTTGCCGTGGTACCGTTGGTCGTCGAGGAAGTACGCGATGGGGTCGGTCACGTCCTCGGGGGCCTCGGCGGTCGGTTCAGTCGCCATCGCCATCACCGTCGACGACCGTGTATCCGCCGTGGCGACCGCTGTATCGAATCCGGTTGGCCGCCTGTAACTCCTCGAGGGTCTCGTCCAGTCGCGACTCGATGTCGTCGGCGACCGCCTCGAGGAGTTCGTCTCAGGAGTACGTGTCGGATTCCAGTAATTCGAGGACCTGTGTTTCGAGGGCGTTACCCCCAGGGTCAGAGCTGAGAAACATGGTTGTGGTTCCGATGACTTTGCTGCTGACCACTGGAGTCGATCCGACCCTCGGTAAATATTATTTGTGTATCTATTACTATTCACTGTCCGAGAGTAGTCCCATATAGACAACTAATCTCGAGAGGGCGGCGCTTTGACGGTAGCAGACACACAAATAAATATCCTTATTTGTGAATATAGGATAGATTGAAGTGACAGCGATTCGATCTCGAGCGTATGGCAGACGACGATCGAACTGCAGTGAAAACGTACGTTCCACGATACCAAAAGGAGGAATGGGCCGACCACGCTGACGAACTCGACATGAGTCAAAGTGAATTCGTCCGGACGATGGTGCAAGCGGGTCGGCGCGATTTCGATATTCCGTCGCTGAATGGTATCGATACCGAGACGGAAGCAGGGGACCGTACCCGAACACAGACGGATACCGACGATCTGCAGGAACGAATCCTCGAAGCGATCGAACGGGAAGCCGTCCTCGACTGGGACGAGTTAGTAGATGAACTGATCGACGATATCGAGAACGAAGTCGATACTGCATTAGGCGAACTTCAGGACGAAAACCTCATCCGGTACAGCGGACGGGATGGCGGTTACGTTCGGGCTACCAATGACTGACGGATCCGAACCGATCGAGTATTTCCTCGAGGATATCGAACACCACGGTCGTAACGAGCGGACCGCCGCAGCCTATCGGCGCGTCCTCTTCGAATTCGATGAGTTTCTCGACGAGCGGTTCGGCAAAGCACCGGCTGAGGCGAGCTACAGGGACTGTATGGCCTTCACACACGAACTGCGTTCGGAATATGCCGAAAGCACCGTTGCAAGCTATGCGTCGTACCTGAACCGGTTCTACAGCTATCTAGTACGGGTTGGACGACACGATGAGAACCCGATGGAGCTTGTACTAGAGGAGATGTCCGAATCGATCGAATCGAACCCCTCCCGTCGGGACGTTTCACTCGAAGAGATGCGTAATTTCGTCGCAACCGTTCGCCATCCGCTGCATCGAGCGGTCATACTGACGATGCTAAAAACGGGGATCCGATCCGGCGAACTCTGTAACATCGATCTGATCGATTTGCATCTCAACCACGAGGCGAGATCATGGAATCCACGGGCACAGATCAGTGATGAATCGAATTCACTGTATATCTCCGCTGAACACACGTACGCTCAAGAATCCGGAGGAATAATCCGGAAAGCATCAAATAAGCGTAAACGAGAAACGATCATTCCGATCGACTCCGAACTCGAAACTGCGCTGGTTCGATGGCTCGCTATCCGACCGGAAGCGATGTCTCGAAGTGAACCGCTGTTCGTCGGAACCGTCGAACGATGGGGCAAGCGGCTCACGATCGATACGGTCCATCATATCGTCGAACAGTATACAAGGGACTACGGCTGGTTCCGTACCGGTGGTGGGGCAGCAGAAAACGTGACACCGCATTATTTCCGGCACTTCTTCACCACTCATCTGCGGGACCGGACCGGTGACCGTGGGATAGTTAAATATCTACGCGGGGACGTTGCGAGTGACATAATCGACACCTACACCCACAACTGGGGGGATCGGGTTCGCGAAACGTATCTCGATCGAATTTATTCGCTCACGGACCATCGCTGAATAGTCGAAAGATAGACGCCCGGTAATCGTTCTCGAGAGTGGAAAGATCGATCTCCGAACGATCAAGTCGACCGAGAATGTAGTCACGATGCTGTGGTCGGCCCTGAAAGCGCTCTTCGAAGAAATACCGCAACGCAACTGGAGTGAAGTTCTCCAGTTGGTCATTTTGAGAATAGCAGCCGTTTTCTCGCCCTATTTTCTCGAATATATACCGGACAGTCGAGGGTTGGATTCGATTTCCCCAGTTCCCTTTCGTCTCGAGAAAGAGGGCGTCCGTCTGGTCGGGGTCAGGACGGATCGCGATCCAGCGTCGGAGAAGTACTTCTAATTCGGTATCGATCGGAACCACTGTTTCATGGCTCCGTTCTCGCCGGTTATTGTACGGAATATCTCCACCATACCGAACTCGGATCCCCGGACCAGCAAACGGAGTGGTGATGCCTGAATCGCTGGCAAAGTCTATATCGCCCATATCGACGTTGCAGAGTTCGCCAATACCAATTCCGGTTTTCGAGATCGTTGCGACGACTGCCATAGAAAGTGGATGTGAGATAGTTCGGCAAAGGTCGGACAGTTCATCGGTGGAAAACACCCTCCGAGTCGGCGAACGAGTTTTTCCAGTCGCGGTAGTATTTTGCTGGTGACCGTGGGCTGCGCGATGACACTCCCTACAGAGTGTAACGAGGTTCTGTAATCGATTCGTACCCCGGTCACTAATCGGGACCACATGGTGGACAACTAAATTACTCTCATCACTGCAGTTTCTACAGGTCCAGTTATCGCGCTCCAATACCTGCTCACGGATCTCGAACCATTCGTTCCCGTGAAGGCGCTCTCCCATGATTTATTTATCTTTCCCCTTCATTTATGTTTTTAGATATGGGTACGTAACGGTACTGCTGGTAATTAGGCAAGCCCACAACAATTATTCAAATAGAATAAACTGAATACCGCGATACAAACCTAGCAAAGTGGTCCAAGTGGAATATCGATTTCCAACGCCTACGCTATCAGATATCGCAACTCACCACACTCTGTTTTCAGACGCTTCAGCTGTCTTCGTCGCTCGAGTCCCCGTCGTCGGCCTCTCGGAACCACTGGCCGACCGTCCGCTGGCGTTTGCGTTCCCGCAGTCGTTCCTGGAGTCGTTCCTCGAGGTCGGCCTGTAGCTCGAGGCCCCGTTGGTCGTCGATGTCGTGGGCGGTCGCGGCCCGGCCGAGCAACGAGGCTGAACTCGCGGTGTCGGCGGTGACGCTGGCGAGGTTCCGCCGGCGCTGGAAGATCGTCGCCTGGTGGAGGACGGCCTGTACTCGGTAGTAGGGGACGACCTTGGTGGTGCGCCGCCAGAAGCCGGTTCGTGTGAGGAAATATCGGTCGTCGACCTGGTAGCCCCGGCTGGTCCACTTCAGGTGTGCGGCGGGCGGGACGAGGACGGCGAGGGCGGCCAGCAGGTACCACCGGCCGAGGACTCCCGTGTACCGCGCCACCAGCGCCGCAATCGCGACGACGGCGGCGACGACGAGCAGGTACCGGATCGCGTACCGCTCGCGCGCACGGCGGGGCGGCGACTCGAGGTCGACCGGGCCGAAAGGTTCGATCGCGCGTGCGAGTTCGTTCACCCGGTCGGCATCGGCAAGCGGGATCGCGGACTCGGTGCCCCGGGAGTCGGACTGACCGGGCGCGTAGCCGGCCGTCTCGACGCTGAGGGCGGCATACCCGAACCAGCGGAACGGAATCGACTTTGAAATCGTCAGCGCCTGGACCTTCTCGAGCGGGATCGTCCCGCTGTAGCGCTGCAAGAGTCCGCGCTCGTAGTAGAGTTCGTCGTCGGCGCGGGTGAGCCGGAACCCGTAGTATCGGGTGAACGTCAGCACCGCGCTGACGACCCAGGCGGCGAGCAGGAACAGGAGGAGGCCCCACACGAGGACGAGCGGACCCGTTTCGGGGCCCGGAAGCCAGCCGATGCGATCCCCGGGTATCAGCGTCGCGGGATCGAACCCGCTGGCAAAAGACAGCGCGATACCGCCGAGCAGACTCGCCCCGGGGTCGATGGTGAAGACGCTCAGAATCACGAGTTCCCGCGGGCGAATCTCGAACAGGAGTTCTTCGTCGGCAGGGCCGGAGTCGGCCGCTGTGGGGAGTTCGCCCGCCTCGAGGCCGTCATCGGCCGGTTTGCCCCCGCTCGCGCCACGCCGGAGCTGTCGCCTGAGCCGATGGGCCTCGTCCTCCGAGACGTACTCGAGGCTGACTTCGGTCTGACCGCCGCCGGCGGTCTCGATGTGGACGGCGGCGATGCCGAGGACGCGACCGAGGACGTTCTGTCTGATGTCGACGTTCTGGATCCGACCGAGCGGGAGTTCGCGGTCCCGACGCGCGAGGACGCCGGAGGTGACGTCGAACGTATCGTCGGTCAGGTCGTACCGGAACCGCTGGTAGTAGGCGAACTCGTAGACGATGCCGACGACGATCCCGACCGCGACGAGACCGAACACCGACAGGAGATCGATCCCGTTCCCGCCGGGCGAGACGACGACTCCCACGACGAAAAACAGGAAGCCAGTGTTGAGACTCCGCGACAGCGAGCGGACGGCGATCGACGCGGGATGCAGCGATCTCATACGGCGTCTTCACCCTCGCTCTCGATCGCGAGACCCCGAAGCGACTCCTGAAGCGATTCCGCACGGGCCGGCGTCAGCCCGGGGATCGCGACGTCCGAACTCCGGGAGCCGGCCGTGTAGACCACGACCGTCGCGAGCCCGGTCGTCCGCTCGAGCGGCGAGCGCCGGGAGTCGACGTGCTGGACCCGGACGTAGGGGACGACGGTTCTGACGCGTGTAAAGACGCCGCGCTCGATGTAGAGGTCGTCGTCCCGGAGTTCGAACCGCCAGACACCGTAGCGAAGCCAGGCGACGACGACCCGGAGGACAGCGAGGACGACGGCGATCGCGACGGCGGCCGGCACGAGGACGTCCGGCGCGCCCGCCCAGAGATCGGTCCGGGTGACCCCGATCGCGGCACCGACGACGATCCCACCGAAGATCGCGGCCCGAACCAGCGCAAGGGCCAGCCAGACGACCCGCACTCGCGGCGTGAGCCGTTCCATACCTATCCTGAGGGGACGACCCGATTAAAACATGGGAAAGCGGCGGTGAGTTTGCAACGACCGAGAGCGTCGGCGAGAGGACGACGCTGTCGCTGCCCGAAGTGCAGTTCGGCATCGCCGCGACGCGTACGTTCTCTTCCTCGAGGCCATAGTCGGGAACGGAACTGCAACGGAGATCGTCCGCACGGGCGAGGAGATCGGGCCCGAGTAACGGGGCTCACGAGGGATAAGTATATGACCGACGTTAACATAGATCACATAGAACGATGGGTGGCGACCGTGCCGAACTCGATCCGTTTGCGCTCAGTTCGGCGGTCGACGACCGACCGGTCGATGACGTGTTCCGGCTGCTTGCGTCCCCGACCGCTCGAGCGACGATCGTCTACTGCCACCAGCAGCCATCGCCAGCGGTCGAGGAACTCGCGGACGTGATCGCCGGCGTGGCCGCCAGCGCCGACGGGACGATCGCGTCGCCGGCCGATCGCGACCGGATCAGGATCCAGTTGTACCACGAGACGCTACCGCGGCTCGAGGACATGGGCCTGCTCGCGTTCGACAGGGAGTCCGGCGACGTCACCGAGACGTCGATCCCGGAGTCGATCCTCGACTGTCTCCGGGCCGTCGAGTGATGACGATGCGGTCGCTCCGAGACGCCTTCGAGGCGGTGAATCAACGGTACAAGACCCTCGAGATCTACACCGACGACGAGTCGGTCGTGACGGCGCTCCGTCGCGGGTTCGAGACGCGAACCGCCGAGGTGACACATCGCCCGCTGGGGCTACTCGACGGGACCGGCTTCGTGATCGTCCGGGACGCCGAGGGCGCGTTTCGGGGCGCGCTGGGGCTCGAGGGGTTCGAGGCGATCCTCTCGCCGACGGACCATCCGCCGTGGGAGTTGGCCGACGCCGGGCCCGATCCCGCTTACCTGTTCGACTTCCTCGAGAACACGCTGTTTGCGTCCGCGACCCGCGACCAGTTGCTCGCGACCTCCCGCGAGATCGAAGAGCGGGCGTGGCGGGTCGGTGCCGGCCGGCTGTACGCTGGCTTCCAGCGGCCGGCGGCGTTGCGGGCCCAGACGGGGGTCTACGAGCGGTTCGGTGCCCGCGATTCGATCGACGTGACGGTGTTTCTGGCGGGGGAGTGGTCGACGCCGCTCGAGGGCGTCTCGGTCGTCACCGGCTCCGGCGGGGAACTCGGCGCGTTCTGGTTCGTCGTCTTCGACGGCGGCGAGGACGGCAGGCACTGCGGTGCCCTGGTCGCCGAAGAACGCGACCCCGGCGAGTACGCCGGCTTCTGGACGTTCGAACCGTCGATCGTTCGCGAACTGATCGACTACCTCGAAACGAGCTACGACGCGTAGGGGCGAGAGGGGAGAGCAACTGCGAAGAACAAGGGTGACGTATCGGGGGCAGAGTCCGTGGTCGCCCCCGCCGTCAGTAGACGAGACGTGAGTCGGTATCAGTGGGTCGCGGCTCGGACGTCGTCGACGCGATAGAGGTCCTCTTGTAGTCCGTCGCCGTCACAGTCCTCGTTAGGGCACTCGTAGTGCCAGCCGTCCTGGGTCGCCGACCCCTCCTGGAATCGCTCCCCGCATACCTCACAGAGGAGCTGGCCATCTTCGCACGTATCCCGGTGTAACTCGAGGGCAAGCTCGGTCTGGAACGACTGATTACAGTTTCGACAGGTGTGCATATTTTTCCTGATGCGAGCCTCCGCAAAAACTGCTTGGGTTCTTTTATTCCGGCGGAGACGGCCCTGATTCGGCCTCTCTATCCCGATTTGGGGTCGACTGGTCGGGAAGAAAGAACGGTCGGAATCCGTGTTTACTCGGCATCGAGTGTTCCGGTCGCTGGTAGCTCGACGCGGGGAACAGTGTGGACCGACGGCTCACTCGCGTCCCGGCTGGTAACCGATCACGAGGGGCGGGATCGCCCTCGAACCGGCCTCGTGGTAGGACGGGACGGTGATTCTCCCCGACGGATTTGTGTCCGGCGATCCAACACTGCGGTGATGAACTCGTTCGTCATCGGTGGGCGACTGTTCGCAGGCGTCTTGCTCATCCTGGCCAACGCCTTCTTCGTCGCCATCGAGTTCGGACTGACTCGAGCGAGACAGTTCACGGAGGAGGAGTTCGTCGGTGACGACCCCAAACTCGAGCGGGCGTGGGCGATGACCGACGACCTCGAACTCTATCTCACCACGTGTCAGGTCGGGATTACTGCCTCGAGTATCGCGGTCGGGATCGTCGCCGAACCCGCGCTAGCTGCGATCTTCGAGCCGCTGTTCGAGAACACGGTACTGGCGACGGTCGGCAGCGGGGCGATCCTCGCCTTCCTCATCATCAACCTCGTCCACCTGACCCACGGCGAACAGACGCCGACGTATCTCGGCGTCGAGCGCTCGCGGATGGTCTGTCGGTACGGCGCGACGCCGCTGTACTGGTTTTATCGCATCATCTCGCCGGTCATCTCGATCGGCGACGGGATCGCGAAGCTGACGCTCAAACTCTTCGGCATCGAGATGACAGGTGCGTGGCTCGAGACCGAGGAGGACGTCATCGAGTCCCGCGCCGACCTGCGAAACCGGCTGGGCTCGATCCTGCAGGAGGGCGATCTCTCCGAGGAACGTCGCGAGGAGGTGATGAACGCGCTCCGGATCGGCGAGCAGTCGATCGGCGAACTGCTCGTGCCCCCCGAGGAGATCGTCGTGCTGTCGACCGAAGACGAACCCGAGGAGAACTTCCGAAAGATGGAGGAGCGACCGCAGACGCGGTATCCCCTAGTCGGTGAGGAACTGACCGACTTCCGTGGGATCGTCTACACGCCGGTTTTCGTCAGACACCGCGAGGAACTGGCCGACGGCACCGTCGACTTCGAGGAGCTTGCAGCGCCGCCGATGACGCTCTCGCCCGACGCGGACGTCAGCGACGCGGTCGACCAGTTTCAGGCCGAGAATCAGGAACTCGCTCTAGTCATCGAAGACGGCGAGGTCGTCGGCCTCGTGACCGTGACCGACCTGCTCGAGGCGGTGATGGGCGACATCGAAGACCCCCTCGATCAGGGCCACCTCGAGCCGGTCGATCACTGACCGAAAGCGTACTGTCGGTTCAGTCGTCCTGCCCGAGAATACCGCGCTCGGCCATCTTGCGTGGGTCGAGGACTTCGTCGGCTTCCTCCTCGTCGAGATACCCCTTCTCGAGGACCACTTCTCGAACGGTCTTGTCCTCCTTGAGCGCGGTCTTGGCGACCTCGCTTGCCTTGTCGTAGCCGATGTGGACGTTCAGCGAGGTTGCCATCGCCATCGACTGCTCGACGCGCTCTTCGCAGTACTCTTCGTTGGCCTCGAGTTCGCGGACGAACCGCTCGCCGAAGACCTGGCTCGCGTTCGAGATGAGTTCCGCCGACTCGAGGAAGTTGTGGGCCAGCACGGGCTTGTAGAGGTTCAGATCGATCTGGCCCTCGGCCGCGCCGGCGGAGACGGCGGCGTCGTTGCCGACGACCTGCTTGTGGACCTGGTTGACGGCCTCGGCGACGACCGGGTTGATCTTGCCGGGCATGATCGAGGAGCCTGGCTGGTTCTCCGGCTGTTCGATCTCGCCGAGTCCGTTACGGGGACCCGACGCGAGCAGGCGGAGGTCGTTTGCGATCTTGTTCAGCGAGCCGGCGACGGTCCGGAGCGCGCCGTGGGCCTCGCTCATCGCGTCGTGGGCGGCCTGGGCCTCGAAGTGGTTGTCGGCCTCGCGGAACTGGACGCCGGTCTCTTTCGTGATGTACTCGGCCGCGCGGCCGGGGAACTCCTCGTGCGTGTTGAGCCCGGTCCCGGTCGCGGTCCCGCCGAGGGCCAGTTCGCCGAGGTGGTCTCGGACCTGGTCGACGCGGGCCAGCCCCTTCTCGACCTGCGTGCGGTAGCCCGAAAACTCCTGACCGAGCGTGACCGGCGTCGCGTCCTGCAGGTGCGTGCGGCCGGTCTTGATCACGTCGTCGAACTCCTCCTCTTTCTCCTCGAGCGCTTCACGAAGCGTGTCCAGTGCCGGAATGACGTCTTTCTCCACTGCCTCGAGCGAGGCGACGTGCATCGCGGTCGGGATGACGTCGTTGCTCGACTGGCCGTAGTTGACGTGGTCGTTGGGGTGGACGACGCGGTCGCCGATCTCCGAGCCCATGATCTCGGCGGCGCGGTTGGCGATGACCTCGTTGGCGTTCATGTTCGAGGACGTGCCGGAACCGGTCTGGAAGATGTCGACCGGGAACTGGTCGTCGTGTTCGCCGGCGATGACCTCGTCGGCGGCCTTGATGATCGCCTCGGCGACGTCGTCGTCGACGAGCCCGAGGTCGCGGTTGGCCTGTGCGGCGGCCTTCTTGACGACGCCGAGCCCGCGGACGAACCGCCGGCTGAAGGTGATCCCCGAGATGGGGAAGTTCTGGATCGCACGTTGGGTCTGTGCCCCCCAGTAGGCGTCCGCGGGCACCTGCATCTCGCCGAGACTGTCCTCCTCGATTCGGTAATCGTCTCCGTCTGCCATACGCGAGGGGTCGGCTCGAGTCACGTAAAATCCACCGAAAGGCCGAGGTCGTCCGTGCGGGCGCGCTCGCGTAGCGCCGACTGGAGCCGTTCCCGGCCGGTGTCGTGGATCTCGCGGGCCGTCTCGAGGTCGATGTCATAGATCGTCGGCGACCCCCACGAGAAGGTGCGCGAACTGGCGGTATCGACGGCCAGCGACGCGAGCCCGAGCCGACGCTGGAAGACCGAGCGCCGGGTCGAGACCGTCTGAATCCGGTAGTAGGGGATCACGGTCGTCTGGCGGTTCCAGAACCCGCTCCGGATCACGAGGTGGTCCGCACCCACGAAGTAGCCAAGATTGACGTATTTCAGGTGTGCGGCGGGCGGGACAGCAACGAAGACGACGGCGGTGAGATACCAGCGGTCGAACGTCGAGACCCGTGAGAGACCGATCGCGGCGGCGACGATCACGGCCGCGACGATCGAATACCGAACGAAGTATCGGCGACGAGCCAGCCGCGGCGGACTCCGGAAATCGGGTGTCTCGACGCCGGTGAGGGTCTCGGCGAAGCGGTAGACGCGGTCGGTCCCGGCAAGCGGGACGGCCGACTGATTACTGCTCCCGCTGTCGGGGCCGTACCCCGCCGTTTCGACCCGGAGACCGGCGTAGCCGACCAGTCGCTGGAGCGGATTCTCGGTGACCGAAACCGACTGGACCTTCTCGACGGGGATCGAGCCGCTGTAGCGCTGGACCAACCCGCGCTCGTAGACGAAGTCTTCGCCCGCGTGGCCGAGGCGGAACCCGTAGTAGTTCGCGACCGTATAGATCGCGCTCGAGACGTAGGTGAACACCGACCACTGGACGGCGGTGACCGCGGCCAACATCAAAAGCGGGCCGACCGCCGCGCCCTCGAGCGTGTCCGGCCCGCCGAAGGGACGAGCGGCGTCGATGACGAACGCGGGCACGAGCCCCGATCCGGAGTCGGCACCGCCGAGGAAGACGAGTATCGCGATCGGAAAGACGGCCGCACCCCACCGGAACGAGGTCACCGCGTAGAGCAGGAGGTCCCGGACCTCGAGGTCGAATAACAGCGTCGGTGCGCCACCGCCTGATGAGTGGTTTTCGCGCGTTCGTTCGGACGGGGTCGGCTCGTCCGATGCCGACCGATCGGGGTCGGGGTCGGAGTCGGCGGTCGACTCCCCCGTGGCGGCCGTCAGCCGGCGGATTTCCGACCGGAGCCGCTCCGCCTCGTCCTCGCTGACGAACCGGAGCGTCGCTTCGGTGTCGCCGCCGCCGGCGGTCTCGATCGAGACGACGGCGAGGCCGAACAGTCGCTGGAAGAGGCCCTGGGAGCTATCGACGTTCTGGATCCGCCGGTAGGGGATCTCACGGGAGCGGCGCGCGAACACACCCGAGGAGACGTCGAACGTACTCGCGGTGACTTCGTACGTGTATCGGTAGTAGTACGCGATGCCGTAGCCGACGCCGGCGACGAGACCGATCGGGACCAACGCCAGTAGCGGTCCGATATCGATATCGAGAACGCTGGGGCCCAGCCCCACGAGCAGGACCGGGACCGAGAAGCCGGTTGCTCCGTGCTGGAGCGCCAGCATCACGGCGCTGAGGGGATGTAGTCGGTTCGTTTCAGACGGCATCGTCGCCCTCACTCTCGATAGCCAGTTCGCGGAGGGTCTCCTGTAGGCTGCGGGCCCGGTCCGGCGTCAGGCCCGGAATCCGAACGTCGGCGTTCCGGGAGCCGGCGGTATAGACCACGACGCTCGAGAGGCCGAGTGCCCGCTCGACGGGACCGAACTGGGTGTCAACGTGCTGGACGCGGACGAACGGAACGGCGGTCTCGACGAACGTGACGACGCCGCGCTCGAGGTAGAGGGCATCGTCCTGCAGTTCGAACCGCCAGACCTGGTAGAGGCGGACGGCGTAGCCGACGGCGAGAACCAGTGCAACGGCGACGACGGCCGCGATCGCGAGCGGCGGGACGGTAACTCGCCACTGATCGAGGGCGACGAGGGCGACGGCGAGGACGACCGCCGCGATCGCGCCGCGGGCGATCCAGATAAGCCTGATGCGGGGATGAAGCGTCTCCATATGATGGAAGCGTCACCGAGATGAAATAAATCCACGGGTCAACGGGCGTGACCGGCAGGCGGTCGAATCGACGGACGCCGGCGCGGGGATGGAAGCGGCGGAGACGCGGAACGGTCAGTCGTCGGGGACCGTCAGCACTGGAACGGACGAGGCCCGACGGACGCGGTCGGTGACGCTGGTCGGCGAGAGATAGCGTCGGAGGCCGGTCCGGGTCGGTTCGCCGATCACAACGAGATCGATGTCGTTGTGGGCAGCGTAGCGGGCGATCTCCTCGGCCGGATCGCCGTATCGAAGCCGTTTCGAGACCGTGACATCGGTGCCGACGGACACGTCCTCGACCGCCTCGAGCGCCGTCTCGGCGCTGTCTTCCCGCCGCTCGACAAGCATGTCCCAGCCGTCGACGGACGCGGTCATGCGGACGATCGACAGCGCGTCGACTCGAGCGCCGTGTCGGGCGGCCTCCGCGATCGCGACCCGCCCGACCGCAGCGGGCGTCTCGCCGTCGACCGCGACGAGGACGCGACCGAACCCCGCCTCGGTCGGCGCTTCGCCCGCGAGGTCCGGTTCGTCGATCGTGACCGATTCGTCCGTTTCGCCCATCGTCGATGCCATACCCCACGATAACCGGCGTGGAACGATATAATTGTCCAGAAAATAATTCGTCCCCGACCGATGTTTTCAATCCGCGTTTCCGGATCGGCCCGTGCAGTCGTTTCACGGAGTGAAAGCCGTCGGCTTCGACTGCGTGCCTGCAGCGAGCCCGTTCGAGGCCGTGTCGAACGACGGCACAGGCGTCGGTCGCTCTATTCGCCCTCGAGGTCGTCGTACTCCTCCGGGGTGTACGTCGACAGTTCGAGGGCGTGGATGTCGGTGGTCATGTGATCGCCCAGCGCGTCGTAGACCTCCTGATGTTGCTGGACGAGCGGGAGCCCGTCGAAGACCGGCGAGACGACCGTCGCGGCGAGGTGGTCCTCGTCGCCCTCGTCTCGTGCGTGTGTGACCGTGGCGTCGGCGTCCTCGAGGTTCGATTCGATGACGTCCTCGACGGCTGCTGGCTTCATAGGAGAGGGTTGGTCGCTCGCGGCAAAAGCGCCGCGGTCGCGATCGGTGGCGCGGCCGGTTCAGAACGGCACGTCGTCGGGCACGTCGGGCCCCGACGATCCACTGGCCATGCCGTCGAACCCGGTGCTGACGTCGACGTAGTCGATCGCGTCGATCTCGGCCGGCAGTCGTTGCTTGATCGCCTGCGTCGTCATCGAACTGACGCCACAGCCGCTACAGGCCCCGGTCAGGGCGATCGAGACGCGCCCCGCCTCGAGGTCGACCTCGGTGATCGCGGACTCGCCGCCGTGGGCCTCGATCTGGGGGAAGTTCCGGCGGAGGAACAGCGACACGTCTTCGCGGACGGCGTCGGCCGGGGACTGAGCCGGTTCGGACTCGCTCATGGGAGAGCCAAGGGACCGGAACGGTATATACTGTCGGACGAATCGATTCTCCCCGAAACTGGGGGAACGGCCTCGAGCCGTCCGAGCGGCGATGGCGGCGACTTTATGATCGCTCGCGACGCCGTCCTCGCTATGTCACTGGCAGCCGAGACGCGACGGACGGTCGATCGCCGTCCGTTCCTCCGGACCGCCCTGCGGGCCGGCGTCGTCAACTACACCGCCGCGGCCCGCTCGCTTCCGATCGAGGGCGAAGCCGACGCGATCGCGACGGCGCTGCGCCGGTACGCCGACGAGTTGCCCGCCCACGAGACCGACTCCCGCGACGTTCGCGTGCGGATGGAAAGCGGCGTTGGGCGACTCGAGGAGGGGGCCGACCGCGACGACGCGCTCGTAACCGTCGGCGACGCGGCCTTTGGCCCCTGCGGCGGCGATTCGACGGCCATCGTCGCGACGGGCGAGGTCGACGCGGCCGCCACAGGGGCCGCCCTCGAGCGACTCGACGTCGAGGGGATCGCGCCGGACGCCGCGGCCGTCGCCGACGGAACGATGATCCTCGTCGTCGATCGACGCGCGGGGGCGACGGCGCTACGGGCGGTCGAAGACGCGCTCGATCGAGTCGACGTCCGGGCCGATTGACCGGGTCCCGACAGTCCGGAGTCAGGCCGCGCTGCTGTCGTAGGCCTCGCCGAAGTCCCACTCGCGCCGGAGGAGTTCTTCGACCCCGTGTTCGAGAATGACCTCGCCGAGGACCGTCGGCCTGTAGTAGGTATAGAGACCGTTACTGTCCCGTTCCGTCCGAACGCGTTTCTCGATAAGACCGACGTCCCGGAGTTTCTCGAGGTGGTAGTGGAGCGTGCTGTCGTCGACGTCCATGACCGAATCGAGTTCCGTCGGCGTCAGTTCGTCCGCGTGGGAGAGTCGGTAGAGGATCTCGAACCGGGTTCGGTTCCCGACCGCGGCCTGCATCTCGAGGTACTCCTCGAGGGAGAGGACGCTTCGCTCCGGGAGGAGATCGTCCGGATCGTCCGGGGCGTCGTCGACTCGAGTGTGTTTCGTCCCCATCGTACCGAGACCTACTCGCTCTCCGTTTTTAGTCTTTGTCAAGCCAACGTTCGCTGAAAACACCCTTATTTATATACTACCCGCGAGTCGCTCGAGGTATGACTCGGGAGATCACCCGGGATCTCATCGCCGATCGGCTCGGAACCGTCGGGTACGACCGGTTTCTGTGCTATCTGATGGGGCCGTACAAATCGTTCAACCTGAACTACGTGTTGACCGACGAGGAACTGCAAGACGTGGCGGTCGAAGACCTGCCCAGCCCCTTTGAACGGCTCTTCCGGAACGAGGACGAGATCGACGAGGCGAAGGCGCTCCTGCGTCGAGTCCAGGGATCGCTCCGGGCGGATCCGGGGGTGAACGCGTTCCTCGCGGTCGACGTCGATATCGATACGGACGAGGTCGATGCGGTGACCCAGAGCATCGAGTACACGCGGTGTGCGAACGCGACCGCGTTCGTCCTGCCGTTTCTCGGCCACAACTTCGGCGTCGGCGAGGAGGCGGGGAGCATTCTCGAGGCCGTCGCGGAGACGGGAAGCGACCGAATCGTCTTCGTTCGCGAGGCGAACGTGACCAGCGAGATGATCCGGTCGGCACGGACTCGATGGGACCTGCGCATCGAGACCTACGAGACGGAAGCGGAACTGATCGAGACGCTACGCCGGTTCGTCGTCACGACGATGAACCGCGAGCGCTTCGGTGACCTCGAGTACCTCGATTGACGCCTGTCCGACTCGACAGTTCGATCCCGGGTAACCGCCGCGTTCGCGGTGCATCACACCGTTTAACTGTCGTCCGGGGGAAGTGAGCCCAATGACCCTGCACGTGACGAACACGTTGACGGGCGAAAAAGAGCCGTTCGAGCCACAGGACCCCGAAAACGTCTTGCTCTACTACTGTGGCCTGACGGTCTCGGACCCGCCACATCTGGGCCACGCCCGCTCGTGGGTCCACGTCGACGTCATGCACCGCTGGCTCGAGCAGCTCGGCTACGACGTGCGTCACGTCGAGAACTTCACCGACGTCAACGAGAAGATCGTCGCCCGCGTCGGCGAGGACGACCTCGGCGCGGACGAAAGCGAGGTCGCCGAGAGCTACGTTCGGCGGACGATCGAGGACATGCGCTCGCTGAACCTCCTGCGCGCGGAGGTCTATCCGCGCGTCTCCGAACACGTCCCCGAGATCGTCGACCTCGTCGAGACGCTGATCGAGAAGGGCTACGCCTACGAGTCCAACGGGTCGGTCTACTTCGACGTCACGAGCTTCGAGGAGTACGGCAAGCTCTCGAACCAGGACCTGACGGAGATCGAGTCTCAGGGGGATCCGGACGAGCGCTCGGAGAAGCGCCACCCCGCGGACTTCGCGCTCTGGAAGGCCGGCGGCGTCGATCCCGACGCCGTCGCCGAACACCGCCACGAGGGCGTCGACCACGGCGGCGACCCGCCCGAGGGCCTGACCTGGGACTCCCCGTGGGGCGAGGGCCGGCCCGGCTGGCACATCGAGTGTTCGGCGATGAGCATGACCCACCTCGGCGAGACGCTGGACATCCACGTCGGCGGCCGCGATCTGGTCTTTCCCCACCACGAGAACGAGATCGCCCAGTCCGAGGCCGCGACCGACCAGCAGTTCGCGAACTACTGGCTCCACTGCGAACTGTTCCAGATGGACGAGGAGAAGATGTCCTCGAGTCTGGGCAACTTCGTCACCGTCGCGGAGGCGATCGACCGCTGGGGGACAAACGTCATGCGGACCTTCCTGACCGCCGGCTCCTACAACAGCCAACAGCTCTACTCCGATGAGACGATCGCCGAGGCCGAAGAGCGCTGGGACCAACTCGAGCGGGCCTACGAGGCCGCCGTCGAAACGCTCGACTCCCCCGCGGCGAGTTCGAAGGCCGAGGACCCGACGCTGCGCGAGGCGGTCGCCGACGCCCGCGAGGCCTTCAGGACCGCGATGAACGACGATTTCAACACCCGGGAAGCCCAGTCCGCGCTGCTGTCGGTCGCGACGGCGATCAACCGCCACCTCGAGGCGGTAGGCGACGAGGGAGCTGACTACCGCGGGCTCCGCCGGGCCGTCGAGGCGCTCGAGGAACTGGGCGGCGTCCTCGGGCTCTCCTTCGACGGGTCGACGACCGGCTCGGCCGAACTCGCCGGCGACGTGGTCGAACTCGTCCTCGAGGTCCGCGAGCGGGAACGCGAGGCGGGCAACTACGAGCGCGCCGACGAACTGCGCGACGAACTCGCGGCGCTGGGGATCGAAGTCCAGGACGCCGACGACGGGCCGACCTATCGGCTCCCCGACGGCGGGTAAGCCAACGGGGACGAGCTGCTCCGTTCTCGGTCCGGGTGGCGTTACAGCACCGACTTCCAGTGGCGACTAGCAACACCGCTCAAGTAGGTCGCGGTCCAGTGGACAGTATGAGTGGCCCAAGCACGGATGCGTTGGTCGCGGCCGGCTTCGACGCGTTGCCCGCACGCGTCGCGATCCTCGACGCGTCGGGGACGATCGTCGACACGAACGAGTCCTGGGAATCGTTCGGCGAGGAACAGGGACTAGCACGGAGCGCGGGTGGCGTCGGGAGTAACTACCTCGCGGTCTGTGAGGCGAGCGACGATCCCGATGCAGTCGAAACTGCACGCGGGATCCGCGCGATCGCCGCCGGCGACAGCGAGTCGTTCCGCCTCGAGTACCCCTGCCACACGCCGGGCGAGGACGGCTGGTACCTGCTGGATGCCAGACCGTACGACCACGGCGGCGAGCGGTTCGTCCTCGTCATGCACGTCGACATCACCGAGCGCAAACTCCTCGAGCGGCGGACGCGAGAACAGGCCGAGCGGATGGAATCGTTCGCCACACTGCTCTCTCACGACCTCCGGAACCCGCTGTCCGTTGCGCTGGCACACGCGGAGATGCTCGAGTTGGACGACGGCGTCGACCTCGGCGACGACAGCGACGAAAACCCGTTGCGCGCCTCGCTCGAGCGCATGGAGTCGATCATCAACGAGGCGTTGCTCCTCGCGACGATCGATACGGTCGAGGAGACCGAACTCCTGGCGCTCTCGCGGGCCGTCGAGACTGCCTGGACCACCGTCCGCACGGACGGCGCGAGCGTCGACGTCGTCGACGACGTCGTGATCCGTGCCGATCCGTCGCTTCTGGCCCACCTCTTCGAGAACCTGTTTCGAAACGCTGTCGAACACGGTTCGACAAGCCCTGACTCGCACACTCGTCAGGACGCCGTCGAGCATGGCTCGACGAACCCTGCTTCGCACGCTCAGCAGAACGCCGTCGAACACGGGGGAGACGGCCCCCGTATCGAGATCGGGGCCCTCGAGTCGACGGCCGCCGACGGGGACCGCGACGACGAGGCGGCGAAAGCGGTCGAGGACGGAACGCGGCCCACGGACTGGTCGGGCGAAGCGGCCGACTACGACGGGTTTTACGTCGAAGACGACGGTCCCGGAATCCCGCCCGACGAGCGCGAGCGGATCTTCGAGAGTGGCTACTCGAGCGCCGGCGGCTCGGGTTTCGGGTTGGCGATCGTCAGCGACGTGGTCGACGCCCACGGCTGGTCGATCAGGGTCACGTCGGGACGAAACGGCGGGGCTCGGTTCGAGGTTCGCGGCGTCACCGTCGTCGACCGATAGGTCGTGGGACGGCTGGGGTCAGAACCCGACCGCAGTCGCGATCGAGACGCCGCTGGCGAGCGCGCCGAGCAGATAGCCCCCGATCGCCCCGCCGTTCAACAGCGGGAGGCCGGCGTGGGCCCGCCCCTCGATCACCATGTACATGAGGACGAGCAAGCCGGCGATCGTCCCCAGCGACGCGCCAAGCGCCGCCAGGTTCAGCGCGAGCCCCGGCACCGCGATCGCCCCGGCCTCGAGGAACGACGCGGCGCTGGCGACCAGCACTGTCGGGATGACGGCGTCGCCCAGTCCGATGAAGAAGGCGTCACGCTCGAGGACGTCGTCCCCGGCCGCCTCGTCGGTCGTGGCTGTCCCATCGTCGTCGACGGTAGCTGCTTCGTCGCCCCCCGCGTCCTCGGGTTCGGCGACCGGCTGGCCGCCGTCGGCGGCGCTTTCGTCCTCGAGGGCGTCCTCGGCACTGCCGGCCGCGAGATAGGAGTACGACAGCGTTGTCGGCACGACGAGGACGACCGGAATCTTGAGGTCCATCACGCCCTCGGCGAGATCGAGCATGTGTTCGGTGCCGTAGACGCTGATGGCGTCGTAGACGGCCAGCACCGAGAGCAACAATAGGGCCGGCAGGAGCCCGAAGCTGATCCCGAAGAGGGCGGCGGCACCGGCTCCCATCACGATCCCCGCGCCGTCGATGACGTACCACTCGGGATACCACAGCAGGGCGGCACCGACAGCCAGCGAGGCGAGGACGGCGAGGGCGTCCGCGACGCCCGCCGGGGCGATCGGCTCGACGAGGGCGGGCACGAGTTCGGCGAAGACGTACCACGAGATCGTCACGCTGACACCGACCAGCAGGAGTCTGATCAGCCCCTCGAGGTCGTACCGGAAGGCGGCGAGCATCAGCGCGGTTGCGACGAGCATGATACCGACGTAAAAGATGCTGTTGGTCGGATCCTGCGGGTTCTCGACGGCCTGTCGTCCCGACTGGTCGAACGGTTCGACCAGTGCCAGGGCACCGATCTGGACGGCGACGAACAGCAGGACCGTCGCGCCGACGGCCGCGAGGATCCGGCTCCGATCGTTCATGCGGCGGGGTTCGAACCCCGCTTATATCGGCTTTTTCACTCGAGGGGCTGGTGGTGACGAGGAGTTTCCGAGAAAAGCGACCGCTACCGCGCGTACAGCGTCGACCCGACCAGTGCGGGCAAGTGGACGCCGTCGTCGGGCGTCACCGCCAGATACGGCCGCGAGACCGGGCCGAAGACGTCGACCACGCGGCCGATCGCCTCGAGGTCGTCGTCGAGGACCGTCGTCCCGATCTCGTCGCGGTGGGCGTCGCCGTCCGTTTCGTCCGCCCGGAGGACCGCGAGGCCCTGTGCGGTGCGGACGACGCTTCCAACCCGGCGCATCTCACTCGCGCATCGCGACGACGTACGCCGCGACGGCTTGAACGAGGTCGTTCTTCGTCGAGTCGTCGGCCCCACGGACGACGACCCGGCCCCGGTCAGCCCAGTGTTCCCGCGAGTAGGCCTTGTCCCGCTCGATCGTGGCGTCGTACCCGATCTGCTGGACGGCCTTCGCGATCTCGTCGACCGTCGGTTCCTCGACCGCCAGATCCTCGGCCACGCGCCGTCCCTCGGCCCGCGAGAGGGCCGCATCGAGATAGGCGGGCCAGATGACGTTCTCGACCATGGGCGTTTCTGTGCGGCCCGGCGAGTAAACCCTTTTCAAAACGATACGTCGGCGCAGCGGGACGCGGCGAATCGAACGGGAGAGAGAGAAAGGACCCGAGACGCTATCGTCGCCGGGCAACGAAGCCGGCGGCGGCCAGCAGGGCGATCAGCGCGGCGGCAGTGCCGA
Source organism: Natrinema pellirubrum DSM 15624 (assembly GCF_000230735.2). Taxonomy (NCBI): domain Archaea; kingdom Methanobacteriati; phylum Methanobacteriota; class Halobacteria; order Halobacteriales; family Natrialbaceae; genus Natrinema; species Natrinema pellirubrum. The sequence continues at coordinate 2,242,590 of NC_019962.1, read as the reverse complement.
AACCGGGGATAGCGCTCTCGTTATCCCCGTCGCTCTCCGATCCGCCGTCCGACTCGTTGCCATCGTCTCGGTACTCCCCGTCGACCGCCTCGAGGTCGCCTTCGATATCGTCGTACACCTCGGGGTGGACCGCCTCGATGAGCGTGTCGATCGCGTAGACGACGTTGGGGCCGGGTTGGCTCATCGCGTTGTCGTCGACGGCGACGACCTTGCCCTCACTGACGGCGGTCGTCCCCTGAAGGGCGTCCGCCGATGGCGGCGACTCCGTCCGGTCGGGGTAGACGATCCACTCGGGGTTCGCGTCGACGACGACCTCGGAGTTCATCTGCCCCCACCCTTCCTGACCCGTTTCGGCCGCCAGGTTGGTGAGACCGGCCGTCGTCATCACGTCGTGCTGGAACGTCTCCGTGCCGTGGGTGTCGCCGCTCTCGCCGCCGTCGTAGTACGCGAGCGGTGCGGACTCGTTTTCGAGCGCGTTCTCGTAGATCTCGAGGCGCTCGTTCATCCACTGGAGCGTCTCCTCGGCACCGTCGCACTCGCCGGTCACCTGCCCGGTCACGCGGACGTTCTCGCGAACGTCCTCGAGCGAGGTCGCCCGGTCGAGGACGACGACCGTGATCCCGGCGTCCTCGAGTTGCTCGCGGAGGTCAGCATTGCCCAGGGCGATATTTGCGGCGAGGACGACATCGGGGTTCAGGTTGATGATCTCCTCGGCGACGGGAGTCAAGCCGTCGTCGCCGGTGATGTCGGTCCTGTCGCCGGCCTCGAGCGACTCGGTGTACTGGCTGACTGGCATCCCGATGACCGTGTCCTCGGCACCGATCGAGTAGGCGAGTTGTGCGTCGCCCGGATAGAGCGTGACGACCGACTCGGGTTCGTCCTCGATCGTCACGTCCTCGCCGGTCGCGTCGGTCATCGTGCGTGGATAGTCACACTGTACCTCGGCGTCTTGTACGGCTGCTCCAGTCCCGGTTCCGGCGCCGGCCACGGCGGGCCCGATCGCCGAAACAGTGAGGAGAACTGTCAGGATGACGGCTAGCTGTCGTCGCATCCTCAGTACGTCCTCCCCACTTCAACAAATATTTGCCTACTGCAAGCGAGGTTGAGACCGATGCAGCGATCGGTCCGAACGATGGTCTGGTCGGCAGGACTGAGCGGGTTGCTCGTCACCGTCGTCGTCGTCAGCGCCGCCCTCGGACCGGTCCGGATCGAGCCGGCGACCGTCGCGATGGCGATCCTCAACGGCGTCGCCGTCCCGTCCGGGATCGAGGCCGGAACAACGACGCTACCACTGCTCGGATGGCCCGTGCCGGTGCCGGCTCTCGAGTTTTCGTCCGCGTTCTCGTTTCCCGTCGAGGAGACCCACGAGTACATCGTCGTGCAATTGCGACTGCCGCGGATCGTCCTCGCCGCGACGGTCGGGTTCGCGCTCGCCGCCGCGGGGACGGTGATGCAGGGGTTCTTCCGGAACCCGCTCGCTGATCCGTCGATCATCGGCGTCTCCTCGGGCGGTGCGGCCGGCGCGGTCGCGGCCATCGCCTTTCCCGCGCTCGTCCCGTTCGGCAGCCTCCATCTGGCCGCGTTCGTCGGCGCACTCGCGACGGCGTTTCTCGTCTACGCGATCGCGACCGAGGGCGGACGGACGCCGGTCGCGACACTGTTGCTCGCCGGCGTCGCCGTGCAGGCCTTTCTCGGCGCGATGATCTCGTACATGCTCATTCACAGCGGTGACGGCCTCAGGGAAGCCGTCGTCTGGTTGATGGGGAGCCTGGCGAACCGGGGCTGGAACGACGTCGCGTTCGCACTCCCGGTGTCGCTCGCCGGCGCGCTCGTGCTGGCGACGTACGCGCGGGAACTGAACGTCCTCCTGCTCGGCGAGGAGGACGCCCACCACCTCGGGGTCGAGGTCGAGCGGACCAAACTCGTTCTACTCGCGCTCGCGAGCGTCGTCACCGCGGCGGGGGTCGCCGTCACGGGCGTTATCGGGTTCGTCGGGCTGGTCGTCCCCCACATCATGCGGCTGCTCGTCGGCCCGGACCACCGGATCCTGTTCCCGACGAGCGCGCTCGCCGGCGCGTCGTTTCTGGTCGTCACGGACACGATCGCGCGGTGGCCGGCCGGCCCGACCGAGGTCCCGGTCGGCATCGTCACGGCGGCGCTCGGTGCCCCCTTCTTCCTGTTCCTGCTCACGCGTCGGGAGGTGTACTCGGTATGACGTCAGCCGACCGCGGGTCCGGTGCCGACCGCGACCCCGCCCGTGAAGCCGACCTCGAGCCGGCGTCGATCTCGATCGCGAACTGTTCGCTGTCGTTCGGCGACCTCGAGGTCCTCGAGGACATCTCACTGACGATCGAGCCCGGCGAGTTCGTCGGCTTCGTCGGTCCCAACGGGGCCGGCAAGACCACGCTTTTGCGGCTGATCAGCGGCGCGCTCGAGCCCGATTCGGGCTCGATCGAGGTCGACGGAACCGACGTTCACGGGCTCTCCTCGCGGGCCTCGAGCCGGCTCGTCTCGGTCGTACCACAGGACACGACGCTGTCGTTTTCGTTCCCGGTGCGGGATGTCGTCGAGATGGGCCGACATCCACATCGCTCCCGGTTCTCCTCCGCGACGCCCGACGACCGCGCCGCGGTCGAGCGCGCCCTCGAGCGGACCCGGACCGCCGAACTGGCCGACCGACCGATCGACGAGGTCAGCGGCGGCCAGCGCCAGCGAGTCGTGCTGGCGCGGGCGATCGCACAGGAGACCCCGGTCATGCTGTTGGATGAGCCGACCGCGAGCCTCGACGTGAACCACCAGGTCGAGACGCTCGAGTTGGTCCGGGAGCTGGTCGAGGGCGGTCGAACGGTCGTCGCGGCGATCCACGACCTCGAGCTGGCGGCCCGCTACTGCGATCGGCTCGTGTTGCTCGCGGACGGACAGGTCGCGGCGGACGGCCCGCCCTCGAGCGTGTTGACGCGGGAGGCGCTCGCGGATTCGTTCGACGCGAACGCGGTCGTGACGCCGAGTCCGGTGACCGGGACCGAGACGGTGACCGCGTTCGCGGCCGACCGCGAGGCGGGGCCGCTGCCGGACCGGGTCCACGTCTTGGGAGCCGGCACCGCCGCGGCCGGTGTCATCGCCCGCCTCGAGGCCGCAGGCGTCGGCGTCTCGGTCGGCCCGGTCTCGAGCGGCGACGCGGCGGCGGAGACTGCCCACTCGCTCGGCGTCAAAACCGTCGAGACCGAGCCGTTCGCCCGGCCGAGTAGCGCGGAGTTAGAGAGCGTCGAGTCGCTGATTCGGGCAGCCGGGACGGCAGTTCTCGCGGATTTCGTCGTCGGGGCTGGAACCCAGTCGCTGCTCGACCCACTCGACGAGACGGACTCGCTCGTGCTGGTGGAGACGCGGCCGTTCGCCGATCGGAACTTCGCCGGCGGCGAAGCGCGAGAGCGCTACGAACGGTATCGTGAACGCGGGCTCGAGGTGCCGGGCAGTCGCGTCCTCGAGGCGGTGTCGACGGTCGGGTCGGACCGGTCACGATCGCGGTCGTCGCCCCCGGCCGACTCGGCGGAGTCCCCCGACGACTGACGGCGACACCGGCACCGAGTGGACGGGCTGGCGGCGCGGACTGGACGGTTTTTTACCCCTCCGCCACCGAGTGGCCGCCAATGACCGAGTACGACTACGACGAGCTCGGACTCGTCGCCGGGCTGGAGATCCACCAGCAACTCGACACGGCGACGAAGCTGTTCTGTCAGTGTCCGACCGAGCTTCGCGAGCCCGAGGCGTCGACGCGAACGTTTTCGCGCTATCTCCACCCCACCCGGAGCGAACTGGGCGAACTCGACGACGCCGCTGTCGAGGAGAGCATGGTCGACCGCGAGTTCGAGTACCTCGCCTACGACACGACCTGTCTCGTCGAGGAGGACGACGAGCCGCCCCACGAGTTGGACGAGGAAGCCCTCGAGACCGTCCTCGAGATCGCCCAGCTCATGGACATGAGTCCAGTCGACCAGGCCCACGTCATGCGCAAGATCGTCGTCGACGGCTCGAACACGACGGGCTTCCAGCGCTCGTCGCTGATCGCCACCGGCGGCGCGATCGAGACCAGTGCGGGAGCGGTCGGCATCGAAGACCTCATGCTCGAGGAGGAAAGCGCCCAGCGCGTCGAGGAGACCGACGACGGCGTCCGCTACAGCCTCGACCGGCTCGGGATCCCGCTGGTCGAGATCGGGACGAGTCCCGACATCTCGACGCCGGAGCAGGCCCTCGAGGCCGCCGAACGGATCGGCATGCTGCTTCGCTCGACCGGGAAGGTCAAGCGCGGCCTGGGGACGATCCGCCAGGACGTCAACGTCTCCATCGAGGAGGGTGCCCGCGTCGAGATCAAGGGCGTCCAGAGTCTCGACGACATCGACGACATCGTCCGCAACGAGGTGGCCCGCCAGGCCGAACTCGTCGAGATCGCGGCCGAACTGGAGGAGCGTGAGGCGTCGGTCGGCGAGGTGCAGGACGTGACCGAGGTCTTCGAGGACACCGACAGCGGCGTCATTTCGGGCGCGCTGAACTCCGGCGGTGCCGTCACGGCGGTCCCGCTCTACGGCTTCGACGGGATCGTCGGCCGCGAGATCGCCCCCGACCGCCGGCTCGGGACCGAACTCTCCGATCACGCCAAGCGCCACGGCGCGGGCGGGATCTTCCACACCGACGAACTGCCGGCGTACGGCGTCACCGAGGACGAGGTCACCGACCTGCGTGCTGCCGTCGGTGCCGGCCCCGAGGACGCCGTCGCCATCGTCGCCGCCGACACCGAGATCGCGGAATCGGCGATCGAAGCCGCCGCCGAGCGTGCCGAGACCGCGCTCGAGGGCGTCCCCGAGGAGACCCGCGGCGCGAACGACGACGGGACGACCCGCTATCTCCGCCCCCTGCCGGGTGCGGCGCGGATGTACCCCGAGACGGACGTGCCGCCGGTCGAACCCGACCCGAGCGAGGTGCCCGAGCCCGAACTGTTGACCGAGAAGGTCGAGCGGTATCAGGACGAGTACGACCTCGGCGAGGGGCTGGCCGAACAGGTCGCCTACGGCGAGTATATGCCGCTGTTCGAGGATGTCGTCGCCGACGGGATCAATCCCACGCTGGCCGCGACGACGCTCGAGTCGACGCTGACCGAAGTCCGCCGTGACGGCGCGGCCGTCGAGAACCTGACCCGCGACCACCTCGAGGGCGTTCTCCGGCTGGTCGAGGACGGCGACCTGCCGAACGAGGGCGTCCCGGATCTGCTCGCGGCGCTGGCCGAGGAGCCGGACCGGACGGCCGAGGAAGCGGCCGAGGACGCCGGACTCGGCGGAGCAGAGGAGGACGAAGTCCGCGAGGCCGTCGTCGAGGTCGTCGAACGCAACGCGGGCCAAGTCGAGGAGGAGGGCATGCAGGCCTTCTCCGGACTCATGGGCGAGTGCATGGGCGCGCTCCGCGGGAAGGCCGACGGTGACCTCGTGAGCGAACTCCTGCGCGAGGAGATTCAGAAACGAGCGTAACTCGCTCGAGGCGCAGTGCTACCGACGCCGCGGTTCTCACTCGTCGACGAGTTCCTCGAGCAGCGTCTCTAACTCGTAACTCTGGAGCGCGTCCCGTTCTTCGATCGCCGAGATGACGAACGTCGAGTCGGTTCGTTCGACGCCCTCGAGTTGTTCGAACTCGGCGATCAGGCGTTCGACCATGCCGCTGTCGCTCAGGCGTGCGACGACGATGAAGTCCGTCTCTCCCATCGTGAAGTAGACGTTCGTGACCCCCTCGACGGTCAGGAGCCGATCCGCGAACGTCTCGTAGGAGCCCCGATAGTCCGCGTGAACCTCGATCAGGACGGTGACGCCCAGTCCGAGTGCCTCGAGATCGATGTCGTAGCGGTCGTTCTCGATGATGCCCTCCTCTCGGAGGTTGTTGAGACGGTAGTGGATCGTCGAGATCGGAATATCGGTTGCCTCGTGGAGCCGTTCGGGACTTCCCGTCTCGAGTTCGGCGATCGCCTTGAGGAGGCGCACGTCGCGTTCGTCCATGTGGACGAGGTTCGGCCCCGACCAACATGTGTTTTCCGGCTTATGTAATTGTATATTTCTTCAACTACTGGACGATTATCGGCGTCCAACTCGAAATGAATTCATATGTGTGGTTCTTGATTCTCAAAACACCGCTCGATTGTAGAAGGGTCTAAATACGACCGTGATTTTCGAAGAGGATATGAGTAAAATCGATTGGATTCCAGATGGGTGCCGTGATGCGGCACTCTTTTCGATACTTGCGCTATGCTGGGGCAGTTCGTTCGTCGCGATCGAGATCGGACTCGAGTACGTTCCGCCGCTCCTGTTCGCCGGCCTTCGCTACGCGATCGCGGGCACGATCGTCTTCGCATACGCGGCCGTGATGAACGATCGGGTTCGACCCGCGGGCCGAGGGGAATGGGCGGCAGTTACCGTCGCCGGCACGTTCGTCATCGCGCTCTATCACGGCCTGTTGTATCTCGGCGAACTGTACGTGTCGGGCGCGGTCGCGGCAACGATCGTTAGCACGGCACCGATCCTGACGGCAGGGTTCGCCGGCGTGGTACTCCCGGAGGAGCGGCTGGCACCTGCAGGGATCGCAGGCTTCGTCCTCGGTCTGGTGGGCGTGATCGCCGTCGTCCAGCCGTCGTCGGCCGCGCTCGGGAGCGACGTGACCGTCGGCGCTGTCCTCGTGTTCGGCTCGGCCGTCGCGTTCGCGCTCGGGAGCGTCCTCGTGCGCCCGATCGACTCGGCGCTCCCGATCGAGACGCTCCAGGCGTGGGCGATGCTCATCGGGGCCGGCGTGTTGCTCGGCTGGGCGTTCCTGCGCGGGGAGTCGGTCGCAGCGATCGAACTGACGTCGGCGACGGTCCTCTCGTTTAGCTACCTGACGCTCGTCTCCGGCGTGTTCGCGTTCTTCCTCTACTTCGAACTGCTCGAGCGAACCGGTGCGACGCAGGTTATCCTGGTCAGCTACGCCGAGCCGGTAGTTGCGATGGGGGTAAGCTGGGTCGCGCTGGGCTATCTCGTCGACTCGCTCACGCTCGTCGGCCTCGTGACGATCCTCGCGGGCTTCGTCATGATCAAACGCAAGGCGCTGCGGTCCGTGCTTCGCTCGGCGCTCGACGGAGCGTCTTCCACGACTCCGTGATCGGACAAATCTCGAGGCAGGCACTAACCGGTTTGCCACCGCACGGACGGCCCCGTCGGGTCGATCGGGTCCTGGCCGTATCTGCACCGTCGGAAACAGTTATTAGCACGCACGTTGCCCGACAACCTGACTGAGAACGATGCAGCGCAAAACCGACCATACGGACCGTACTGTGGTGTGTCACGTGCGCGCACCCCTGCTTCTCGAGCCGATCGACGAGCAGATCGAGACGCTACAAGCCTGCGAGGACGAGGGAGCGATCGACGACCTGCTGTTGCGGAGTTGGCCCAAGGAGGTCGCGCTCTCCGAAGAGAGCCCCCATCAGGCGGTCCTCGAGAACTACGAACGGTTCGAGCAGTGGGCCGATCGCCGCGGCGTGAGCGTCCGCCCGCCGTTTCGGGAGCGGGAAACGACCTCACAGATCACCGGCGAGACCCGCGAGCGGCTCGTGACGCCGCTTTTGTGTCTCGAGATCTACGAGGACGACGATCTGGTCGGGGTCTTCCCGCACACCGACGAGCGGACCGAGGAGACCTACACCACCGACGAGGCGATCGCGACGCTTCGGACCGGCGCGGTGCCGACCCCGCTCGAGCCGGTCGATGCCGGAGCAGCGACCGACGCCGACGGTGTGCCGGATGGGACGATCTCGGACCCGTGTCCCGACTGCGGCGGGGAGTTGATCGACGGCCAGGGACTGTTTGCCTGTGGCGACTGCGGCTGGGTCGGGCAGGTGACCGACTCCGGGCGGTACGTCGCCCAGGTGACGGCGTCCAAGACGGCGGCGGAAGAGCAGACGCCGCCGCAGTCATAGGGGCCCGTAGTCACGTGCCCCGTAGTCACAGTACCCTCGACGACTCCGTTTTGGTCGCGAACGCGACGGATCCGCCGCCGTCTCGCCGGCGCGTTCGCAGGTTTACTCCTCGACCAGGTCGCCGCTGTACTCGGCGTCGACCGCGACGGCCGGTCCGTCCTGTTCGAACGTCACCGCATCGGCGTCGGTTCCCAGCGCCGACTCGAGGCGGTCGCGGTCGACGCTGGCCTCGTCGGCGTAGGTGACGACGGCGCTTGCGGTCGCGTCGCCGTCGCCGAGCGAGAGCTGTTGGTGGACGCCGTTTGCCCCCTCGAACGCGCCAAAGGCGAACTCGAGGCTGTCCGAGGACACCTGTTCGTTGCCGAGGGTCGCGGGATCGAACGCCTCGGTTTCCGTGTACCGACAGAGCGCCATGCCGTCGGTCGAACTGGCACGAAGGAGCCACTCGAAGTCCTCGTCGACGGCGTGTTTCGGCTCCCGCTCGCCGACGGCCGTCTCGAGGACGCGTTCGACGGCGGCGACTGGCTCGAACCCGTCGTCGTTCGGGTTCGGCGAGGTGACCGCGAACACTTCCTCGGAGACGCCGACGGCTTCGCCGGACTCGCCGTCGCTGTAGAGGGCGTACGCGTCGGTTTCGGTCTCGACGGAGTAGCCGGCCGACTCGAGGTCAGCGGCGAGCCCGTCCCGATCGTACTGGCCCTTGACGGCGTAGACGCCGTTGGCGTCGACCAGCACGCCCTCGTCGGCAGCCGTCTGGTCGTTGTTCACGTAGGCCTGGCGGGAGGCGCGACTGCCGAAGTTGCTGAACAGAACTGCCATGACGACGGGGTTCCCGAGCAGGGGATCCGTCGGCTCGTTGCCTTCGGCTGCACCCTCGTCGTTGAGCAGGGTATCGAGCGTCGCGCCGTCGATCGCACCGTAGAAGTACGACGGGTCGTCGCTCTGTGGGAGAATCGAGGCGTAGGCGGGAAGGTCACCGTTTTCACCGTCGATATCCGCGTCACCGGCCGATTCGTCGGACTCGTCTTCGGTGTCGTCGTCGGAGCCGTTACCGTCGTCGGACGATCCGGAACAACCGGCCAGCAACGCCATCCCCGTTCCAAGTAGTCCCAGCGTCGCTCGTCGGCGATAGGTAGTCATGGTCAGGTGATGGTCACTGAAACCGTATTATTGTACCGGCCGTTATCGCCGATATTTAGCAGCGTTGACAGCCCGAGCGCCACCTCAACGGTCAGTCCTCGGCCGGCCGCTCGGTCGCACGCCGGAGGAGACCGAGCAGGGTGTTGGCCTCGCGTTCGGTCAGGTCCGCCCGACCGAACACCCGTCTGAGCATCCGCATCGTCTTGTCGCGTTTCTCGTCGGGGTGGTTGATCTCGGTCAGCAGGTCATCCCACTGGCCATAGAGCCGGTCGACGGTTGCCTCGGGGGCACGAACCCGTTCGACGTCCGGTAACTGTGTTTTCTCGAGCGCGAGCGACCGAAGTTCGTAGAGCGTGACGGTCGCGGCCTGCCCGAGGTTGAGGACGGGGTAGGCCGCGCTCGCGGGGATCGAACAGATCTCGTCGATCCGGGCGAGTTCCTCGTTGGTCAGCCCGACGCGCTCGCGGCCGAACACGAGTGCGGTCGGTGCCTCGACGGTCGGCAGTCGGTCGGCCAACTCCGCGGGGGTCGAGTAGGGAAATCGCGTGTGGCTGCGATCGTCCTCGTTGGTCACCGCCGTACAGCCGATCGTGTGGTAGTTCTCGACGAGGTGATCGAACGTGATCTCCTCGGCTTCGGGTAGGACGTCCTCTCGAGCGTGGCCCGCGTAGCCGTAGGCCTCGCCGTCGGGATCGAGTTCGGGCGGGTCGATCAACAGCAACTCCTCGAAGCCGAAGTTCTTCATCGAGCGGGCGATCGTGCCAACGTTCCCCGGGGACTGGGCGTCGACGACGGCGACGGCAGGCACGGTTCGCGCCGTCGCGTCCGCGGTAGGTGGGACATCCTCACTCATCGGTTCGGAAAGCTGACGACCGAGACGCGAAATCGTTCGATGCCTCGTCGGAGGAGTGCTGTCGTCGAGTTCGATGGTAACTCCGTTCCGAAACCGCCGGACGGGACGGATGCGACCGACGCGACGGAAGCGAGACGTGGGTTCATAGCCGGAGTAGTGGTCGGGACCGCAAAAAGGAGTCCGTTCGTGACTGGCCGCGACCGGCTGTCGTGTGGTGGCTCGAGCCAGACCAGTTGCCGTTTCAGGACACCTACTCTAGCTATTACTCAGCTTTGCACGCTAGCCTCGGTTGTTGAGTGAACGAAGAGATGATCGATCTCGGTCATAAGGTCATCAACACCGCGGTCATCATTGTCTCGAACCCACGAGAGAAGGTTGTAGACGGCTTCCTTCAGGGAGTGTTCGAGGTTCGCTCGAAGCGATGACGCCTTCGAGCGAACCGTTCCCAAGGCGCTCGAATCGGGATCAAGACGAACGAGACTGTAGGCAGCCATCAGGAGGTGCCAGTGGCGACTGGCACCTCCGTCAGTCTGCAGCTCGCAGTCTCCCAAGCCGAGATCCTGCTTCGAGTCCTCGAAGAACGTCTCGATGCGCCAGCGCATCCCGTAGGAGCGAATGATGTGGGCGGTTGGTGCGTCGGTCTTGTTCGTAGCGAGGTACTTGATCGGGTTATCTTCGTCTCCGTCGGTCTCTTTCTCTGCGATGACCAGCTTCACGTCTCCCAACTGGGAGACGGGAAGCTTCTTCGTCCAGATGTGATAGGTTTCGTCGTCAATATCGCGCTCAACCGTGTCGATGCGCTCTTCCAGCGCATCGACGCGGAGCTCTTTGCCGGCGTAAGTCACCTGTCGATTGCTCCGGAGCGGGCCGATCCAGTCCTTGCCGTAGGATTCGATGTGTTCAGGAAGGCCAGAATCGTGAGCGAACCACGAGTCGAAGAGGTAGGTGTTCGCAGGCACACCTACCTCTTCTTCGAGTTCGGTGATGATCTCGCGGGCGAGGTCGTACTTGGTGTCGTGGTCTTGGTCATCCTCGTCTTGCTTTTCGTAGAGGCGGAAGGTGAGCGGGTAAGCGGTTTTGTCGTCAGCGTAGAAGGCGTAGATGAGGTCTTGCCCCCAGACAGTGTCACCTTCGGCGTGATCGTAGAAGTGGCCGACGCCGGGGACTTCGTCCCCGGCTTTCTCGGTGATCGTGTCGTCGAGGATAATGTAGCCATCCGTTGACCAGCGTGTTTCACCGTGTTTCTGGAGTTCTTCAAGGCGTTCGTGGTTGAACTGCTGTTCGTCCCAGTCGTACTCGGTGAGGAACTTGTTGAGAGCGCGTTTGCTGTTGGCTGGAAGGACTTCGCGTGCGATGCCCGCCACGGTCTTGTTGCTGGCCGCAACAAGACCTGTGGCGTAGGTTTTGGCGTGATGACGTTGTGCTGGAGACAGCGACTCGAACTCGTCGAACGCACGCGTACACGACAAGAAGTCCGTAATCGGCATCATCCGTCTTTGCCACCGCCTACGTCACGCTCCTACTTCAACGTGCAAAGCTGAGGCTATTAGATATACTAGTCTAGAAATACTACTAGACTAGAGACTACTAGACTAGAGACATGGTCGTCCGATAGAACGGTCTCCCCATCGTAGTGTTCCGACAGTGTGTTTCCGTGACTGTGGGTCCTATCGAAGTCGTGGCCCCGTCGACTCTCCGTTGATTGTGCCGGTACAACCGGATCGTTCTCGTCCAGTATCGCCCTGTACGGGTTGGATTGGAATTAGTGAGAGAGGGACACACCCCCCTCGCGTTTGTAACCGTGATTGCGAGTGGGGGTTCTGTTCATGAACACACCTCTGTCGCGGATGAAAGACAGTTCGATAGTTCGCCTCATACGGCCCAAATCGGGCAATACTGATCGGACCACCCCACTCGTTTCCCGTTACAAACGCGACCGGGGTGTGCCCCCTCGAGCGAATCCCGATTCGAACGTTCGACCGCTGTAGCGATGCGGTTTCGACTGCAGTCTCGGATTCGGACCACACGCAGTGACCGCGACACAGTTCTCTGAATCGGTCGGTACTGGGGTTTTCGTGATCGAACGCGCCGGTTTTACACCCGCGATGGGGGTGCCCGTCGTGTGAATCGATCGGTTTTAGCGTTAGAAGCGCGAGGGCGGCGGATCGCTGGACGGACGGTCAGGTAGTCGAAAACGGGCGCTCGAGTCGCTTACCCGACGTGTTTACATCCGCGATCGATCTCCACAGCTTTATTTCAGTCGAGTTGAAAAGGCCGGCCACTGCAATGGCCGCCAACGACGATCGAGATCCGCTCTTTCGGTACGACGACCCCGTCTTCGCCGACGAGCGTCTGCTCGAGATCACGCACCTGCCCGGGCCGGACCGGATCGTCGGTCGCGACGAACAGATGCAACGGGTTGCAGACGCCCTGAACCCGGCGATCTTCGGGAGCGAGCCCAACCACCTGTTCATCTTCGGCAAGACCGGTACCGGCAAGTCGCTCATCTCGCGGTCGGTCACCCAGCGCGTAATCACCGAGGCCGAACACGACGACGTCACCGTGAAATACGCCTTCATCGACTGCGGGGAACAGAACACCGAGGCCTCCATCGTCAAGACGATCGCTCAGATCGTCAACGAACCCGACGCGAGCGGGGTCACCGTCCCCGACCGGGGGCTCGGGACCGGCGACTACTACAAGCGCCTCTGGCAGGCCGTCGATCACTGCACCGACGTGACGATCGTGATCTTAGACGAGATCGACATGCTCGAGGACGACGAAGTGTTGCGCAAGCTCTCCCGGGCCGGCGAGAACCGCCGGATCTCGGACTCGAGCATCGGTATCATCGGCATCTCGAACAAGATCGACTTCCCCGATCACCTCTCCGAACGCGTCAAGTCCAGCCTCTCGCGGGACGAACTCGTCTTCTCGCCGTACGACGCCAACCAACTCGTCGAAATCCTCGAGAAACGCCGCGACGCGTTCCACGACGGTGTCCTCTCCGACGACGTGATCCCGTTGACCGCCGCGCTCGCGGCCCAAGAACACGGCGACGCGCGCAAGGCGATCGACATCCTCCGGAACGCTGGCCGGATCGCGAAGAAGCGAAACGACACCCGTGTGACGGCCGACCACGTCCGCGACGCCAAGGAAAAGACCGAGGCCGACCGCTTCAACGAACTCATCGAGGGCTCGCCCCAGCAGGCCAAGGCGATCCTCTACTCGCTGACCCTGCTCACCGAGAACAGCCAGGAAAAGGAGTTCCCGACGAAGATCATCTACAACCAGTACAAGGAGATCGCCCGCCGGCTCGACTTCGACGTCCTCTCGGAGCGCCGGGTCCAGGAGATCCTCCAGGAGCAGAACTTCCTCAACGTAATCCAGTCCGAGCGCGAGGGTCGGGGACGCGGCCGGGGCGCTCACGCGAAACACCGCCTGCTCGAGAACCCCTCGATCGTCAAGAAGGTACTGCTGCGTGACTCGCGGCTGGCGGTCCTCGAGGAGGAGTGACGACGGGCACCTCGATCGTCGCGACCTGTGCGGACCGTGACTACTGGTGAGCGGCGGTTTTGGGACGATTTTCGATTGTCGCCACACATTCTGGAAGATATCCGCTCGTATCTCTATTAACAATCTATAAAACTATACTTATGTCCAGCTATTCAGCTAGCAGTAAATACTTATGAATATTTACCACGTCCGTTCGGATAGATGACGAATTTCGTAACCGAACTCCGATCGGCGATGCGAACCGACCCCGGAGCGACGGCAATCGATTGCGAGGATCCGATGACGTTTTCGCAGCTCTGGACCGCCACGGACTCGTTTGCGGGCGGCCTCGGGGAGCGGGAGATCACGGCCGGCGATCGGGTCGCAATTCACGTCGCCGATCCGCGCTCGGTTCTCGTCGCGGCCTACGGCACGCTCAGGGCCGGCTGCGTTCCCGTCACGCTCCCCGCAACCTACGGGAACCGAGACGTGCGACACGTCCTGAGCGACACCGAGGCGACGGCGCTCGTGACCGACTCGAGCCCGATCATGCCCCTCCTGACGGGCAGCGAATCGCTGCGCGTCGCCGTGACCGTCGACGCCGACACCCGGATGGGGGTCTCGTTCGCCGACTTCCTCGACAACGGCGGGATGAACGGCTCGAACTCGCGGACCGGCATCGATGTCGTGCGGCGAGCGGACGAGGACCCGGCGCTGATCGCCTACGTCGATCGCGACGAGCGCCCGCCCGTCGCCGCCGTCTACACGCACGCATCCCTGCACACGGCCGCAAGCGCTCGGCCGGACGCTCCCGGCGACGGCTCCGACCCCCTCGAGTCCCACCGTAGCGCGGTGCCCCTCTCGGACCCGATCGAGTTCATGTACGGGGCGAACGCGACGCTTACCGACGGCGGGCGATACCGGCCGATCACGACTGCCGATCCGACGACGCTGCGCTCGTTGCTCGTGACGACCGAAGCCGATCGGACGTTCGTCACTCCGGGTCAGTACCGCGATCTCCGCGCGAACGGGGGCATCGACGACCGCGGACTCCGCGTCGTCGAATCGACGCGGGCGACGTTCGGTGCGGAACACGGCGATGCCGGTGATCCCGGCGACGCGGTTCGGCTGTGCGGGTTCCCCGAAACCGGGCTGACACACGTGCGAACGCCGGCCGACGTCGCGTCCGTCTCGATCGGCGACCCCCTCCCCGGGGTCCGAGCGCGAGTCGTCGACGAGGGTGCCGGTGACGAACTCGCGGTCACCGGCGCGGCGGTCGCGGACGGCTCCCTTGATCTGCCCTCGCTGACCGACAAGCGGGCGGTGACGATCGACGGCACGCGCTGGGTCAGGACGAGCATCCCGGCGCGTTCCGAAGACGGCGTGATCCGTCGCCGAACGGAGGCCGAGCCCGTTCGTTCCGCCGCGGACCGATAGCGGTTCGCCGGAACCACGATACCTTTTTGCCTCGCTTCCTCAGACCGGGTATGCACAACGTCGACGCCGCCGGCCTAGGGATCGGTGACGACCACCCGCCCCGGATCATGGGCGTATTGAACGTCAGCGAGGAGTCTCCTTACGATCCCAGCGTCTACGACGACCCCGGCGACGCGGCCCGCTACGTCGACGAGGAACTGATCGGCGAAGGGGCCGACATCGTCGACATCGGTCTCGAGTCCGCGAACAAGCGCTTCGACGTCCTCTCGGCCGAGGAGGAACTCGAGCGGCTCCATATCGCGCTCGAGACGATCGAGAGCGTCTCGGGCGACGCTGTCTTCTCCATCGAAACCCGGTACGCCGAGGTCGCCGACGAGGCGCTCTCGCAGGGGTTCGACATGGTCAACGACATCGCGGGCTTCGCCGACCCCGAGATGCCGACAGTCTGCGAGGACCACGACGTCGCGGTCGCGAAGATGGCCAGCCCGCCGGATCTCGAGCGCCCCGGCGCAGTCGAGGAGACCGACTGGTCGTCTCGGAAGTCTTCCGACTGGGCGGCCGATGCGGACTACGTCGATCAGGTCTACGAGGCGCTGAAACAGAACGGGCTGACCGACAAGACGATCGTCGATCCCGCCTTCGGCGGTTGGAGCGAGGCCCAGACGGTCGCCGACGATCAGGAGACGTTCCGGCGTCTGCGGGAGTTCCGGGCGCTCGAGCGGCCGATGCTGGTCTCGATCAATCGGAAGAACTTCCTCGGGGAAATCGCCGGCCGCGAGACCGAGGAACGGCTGCCGGTGAGTCTGGCCGCGACCTCGATGGCCGTCGAGCGGGGGGCACACGTGATCCGGACCCACGACGTGGCCGAAACGCGGGACGCGGCCCTGATCGGGAAGGCGTTCACCGAGCGACGGGCCGGGACGGTCGCGGGGATCGACGTCTCGCAACTGGACGTCCACTCGACGGCCGAGTTCCGGGCGCAACTGCGAGAGCGCGGCGTCGATCCCGACTTCGCCGATGACTGGCAGGCCCAACTCCTCGAGATCGACGGGCTCGATTCCGACGCCGGGGAGCGATTGACGGCGGTCGCGGCCGACCACGGGGCAGTCGTCCAACGCACGTCAGACGCCCGACTGCTGCTCGTCGGATCGACGACGTCGGTTTCCGGCGTTGCAGCGGATCTCGCGTCCCGTGACGGCCGTTTGGGCGCGCTCGGCGAGAAGCTGTCAGAACTGCTGCGTTAAGAGAAAGCTTATACCGGATGCTTCAAAATGGGAGAGTGGACGCCGGGCGGCCTCCCGGGTAGGGGTACTTTGGAGGCGACCCCCGGCCCACATCACGGAATTATTGTGGTCCTACGTCGACCAGCAGTGAGTCCCGAAGGTCCAAACCGGTAGCGCCGCGAGTACCCATATGGAGTTCGACGAGTGGGAACCGGTCTATGCAGCCATCCTCGAGGATTTCGGCTACGGTCGGGCCGGCGACGAGCGCGGTCGCGACCTGCTGGCATCGCTGCTCGAGACGTCGTTCGACCCGACGGAACTCCCGATCGGGCCGGACGCGACGGTGGCAATCGCGGGGGCCGGCCCATCGCTGACCGACGATCGGAGCCTCGAGCGGGCGCGCCAGGCCGACGTCGTCCTCGCCGCATCGACCGCCGTCGATACGCTCGCGAGCCGCGGGATCGACGCCGACTGTATGGTGACCGACCTCGACAAGAATCCCGGGACCGTCGAGCGACTTACCCACCAGGGGGTCCCGGTCGCGGTTCACGGCCACGGCGACAACCGCGAGGCTATTCGGGACGTCGTTCCGGCGTGTGACCACGCGTACGTCCTGCCAACGACCCAGGCCGCACCGACAGGACCGGTCCGGAACTTTGGGGGCTTTACCGACGGCGACCGAGCGACCTTTCTCGCCGATCACCTCGGGGCCGCCGATCTGATCTTCGTCGGCTGGGACTTCGATGATCCCGCGGTCGATGACGCGAAATCGCACAAACTCGAGTGGGCCGAGCGACTGCTCTACTGGCTCGAGGGCCGACGTGGCGAGCGGTTCGACGTCCTCGACGGACGGCGGGACGGCATCGAGACGGACCTGCTCCCGATCGACTCCCGCTGACGACGCCGTCGTCGGCGCTTTCCGCTGACTCCGTAGTCGTCACTGGATCCGATACTCGACGATGTCGTCACAGCCACAGGCCGGACACGTCGCGGCCGACTCGAGCGTCGTTCCACACCGCCGACACTCCTCGATTACCGTCCGGCCGTCGCTCCGGAGCAGTACCGCCTCGAGCGTCTTTCGTACGGTCGATCCGGTCGTGGAATCGCTC
The DNA here is from genome assembly GCF_000230735.2 of Natrinema pellirubrum DSM 15624. Lineage (NCBI taxonomy): Archaea > Methanobacteriati > Methanobacteriota > Halobacteria > Halobacteriales > Natrialbaceae > Natrinema > Natrinema pellirubrum. Next base: position 2,225,355 of record NC_019962.1, on the reverse strand, counting down.
CCCGCTTATCCACCCATAGCAGTTCGGTCACGCATATCACAGTTCGTTATTGTCAGGTTACTCGAACTGACACGAACGGTGATGTGACCCGAGCCGATACCCGATGGCCCACGGTGGTCTCCCGCGGCGGTAATCAGTCCCTAGACGCCCGTTTCTCGGGTCCTCGGCTCCCGATCGACGGGCCGGTAGCGACGGGGCGGATCCTCGAGGCGATCGACCCGTCCCTGCCGCTCGAGGGTCCGCAGGTGCGCCGCCGCTTCGCCGGCCCCGAACTTGACGTGGATCCCCACGAGGTCACCGAACAGGTCGCCGGCGAGGTCCCAGGGGGTCGCGGTGCCGCGTCGTTCGAGCGCCGCGAACACCCGCCGGGAGCGCTCCCGGTGATGGGTCAGGATCTCGGCGACGCGTCCGGACTCGACGGCGGTACCGTGGCCGGGTAGGAGCCGCTCGGACCGGTCGGCGAGTCGCTCGAGCGTACGCCGAAACGCCGCCAATGGGTCGTGATCGATCGCCGCGCCACCGGCCGCCGGATCGTCGCATCTGGCCGGGTTGACCGCCGTCGGGCGAAGGGTCCGGGTGTCACTCCCGCCGACGTTCGGCGTGGTGGTCGGCAGGACGGCGTCGCCGACCAGGACGAATCCGTCGCCGGCGAAGGCGGTGTGCCCGAGCGTGTGTCCCGGCGTCGCCACCGCCTCGAGCCCCGCGACCCGGTCGCCGTCTGCGAGTCGCTCGACGGATGTCTCGTCGGGCATCGCCGAGACGGCGTCGCCGTCGATGACCTCACTGACGGCGTCGGCCGGCACGCCCCAGGCGTCCATCGTCGCGGCGTCGCGCTCGAGGCGGCGCTCGCGCTCACGGGCGTAGTCGGCGACCAGCGGCGCGTCGCCGGCCCCCATCGCGAGCGTCGCGTCCGCTGTCGCGGCCAGCCGCGGCGCGATTCCGGCGTGATCCGCGTGCCAGTGGGTCACGAGGACGTATTCCATCGCCGTCGGCTCGACGCCGGCTCGCTCGAGGCCCGTCCGGAGGTCGCGCCACGCGCGGTCGGTCGGCGGTCCGGGGTCGACGACGGCCCGATCGCCAACGAGGTACGCGCTGTTGGTCCCTTCCGGCGCGTCCCCGCCAACGTCGATGCGCGTGATCTCGTCGGCAGTCATTCCCGCGACTCTCGGGCGGCGGGCGTCTTAGTTCCCCGTCGTTTGCCGTCCGATGGCGTCCGTGTAGGGCCGTGAGAGTCTTCGCTTCAGATACATGGTCGACGAACGCCGCGGGCCCTCGGGCAACTAAAATAGTGCGTCGAGTTCGCCGCCGGTGTCCATCAGGGACGTAAACGCCTCGTCGGCCTGCGCCCGGACGTCCTCGGTCGTCTCCTGTGCCTCGATGGCGACCTGCTGCAGTTGGTCGATCCGCGGCACGTCGGTGACTCCCGACAGCAGGACGATCGTCCCGACCTCGTTCCGGTCGGGCAGGGGGTAATCGCCACCGCGGATCTCCATGCTTCCCGTCTCGTCCTCGAGCCACTGGCGGCCGCGCTCGACGCCCTTGCGGTTGAGCCGGCTCGGCGGGCCGGTGGCGACGACCAGTCCGCGGTCGGCGCTGGCGACGTCACAGGGCATGGTCAGCCGGCCGAGCGTGGCCTTGCGGACGAGGCTCGTCAGCCGGTTGGTCGCCGCGCCCTCGTCGAATCCATCGTCGCCGGTCAGCGACGAGAGCAGTCCGTCGTCGGTCTCGACCGTCTCGCTGGCGTAGCCGATCGTGGAGACGCCCCCGCCCGAGAGCGTGTTGATGATCTCCGAGGAGTCGACGACGCTTTCGGCGACGTGATCGCCCTGGTCGATCTCGCCGGCGGCGAAGAGGAGCCCGAACCGCTCGACGATCTCGCGGTTGATCCGGTCGTAGCCGCCCGCGACCGACTCGCCGGCGCTGCGCCATGCGTCGTTGTCGAAGACCAGCAGGTTGTCGACCTCGTCGACGAACGTGCGGAACGACCGGGCCGCGTTGAGCGTGTAGATCCCGCCCTCGTCGGTCCCGGGGAGGATCCCGAGCCCGTAGACGGGCTGGGTGTAGATCCGCCGGAGGTGTTTCGCGAGGACCGGTGCGCCGCCGCTCCCGGTGCCGCCGCCCATGCCGGCGACGACGAGGAAGGCGTCGATTTCGTGGACCGGAATCCGATCGATCGCGCCCTGTATCTCGTCGATGTCCGCCTCGGCGATTTCGGCACCGAGTTCGTTGTCCGCGCCGACGCCGTGGCCTTTCACCCGGGCCTGTCCGACGAGGACGCGGTTCCGTTCCGGGACGCGCTCGAGCCCTTTCAGGTCCGTCGTCGCGGAATTGACCGCGATCGCGGACTCGACGAAGCCGCCGCCGATCCGCTCGTCGAACGCCAGGAACTCGTCGACGACCTTCCCGCCTGCCTGACCGAAGCCGATGAGTGCGAGTTTCATAGCTGTCTGTCGTGGCCGTTCCCCGGCGCGACCGCGACCGGTCAGTCGGGACCGGCCGCCGCGGCCGAGACGGAACGGGTTCCACGGCTCGAGCATCGACACACCGAGATATTGTTATGGCTCACATATACTCGATGAAAAGACGTTCATTGGAACACTATAATCTGGTAACGACTACTTTTAGCGATCGATTATAGTCTCTTGTTCATGACTATCATAGCCAATGATAGGCGCGCACCCTCGAGGACGAGAGACGCCCGCCTCGCCGCCATCCCCACGCTTTCGGTCCTCGAGTCCCGACTGCGACCGTGAACGTCTTCTGGCACCGCCGGGATCTCCGGCCCGACGACAACCGCGGACTGGCACGCGCCGCGGCCGCCGACGAGCCGGTCGTTCCGCTGTTCGTTCTCGATCCGACGGTCCTCGACTACGCCTCGCCCGTCCGGGTCGCGACGTTGCTCGAGGCCCTCGAGGACCTGCGGTCACAGTACCGAGAGCGCGGGAGCGACCTGCTGGTCGTCCGCGGGGAGGCGAGCGCGGCCGTTCCCGAGGTCGCGACCGAACACGACGCGACGACGGTCGTCTGGAACGAGGACTACAGCGGGCTCGCACGCGAGCGCGACCGGGCGGTCCGGGCGGCCCTCGAGGACGAGGGCATCGCTGCGGAATCGGTCCACGACGCGATCCACCACGAACCGGGCTCGATCACGCCCAATCAGGGCGATCACTACTCGGTATTTTCCTACTTCTGGAAGAAGTGGCGCGACCGGGACAAACGCGAGCCGGCTCCCGAACCCGCGGCGGCCGACCTCGCGGCCGTCTCGGGCGAGCCCATCCCGACGCTCGCGGACCTCGGGTTCGACGACCCCGAGGCGACACCGCCGACGGTGACGACGGCGGCGGCTCGAGAGCGGGTCGCCGACTTCTGTTCGGGGCCGATATACGACTACGCGGACCGACGCGATTACCCGGCCGAGAGCGGCACCTCGCGGCTCTCGCCGCATCTGAAGTGGGGGACGATCGGTCCGCGGGAACTGTACGCGGCGACCGAGAAGGCTGCCGAACGGGCCGCCGGTGACGACCGCGAGAGCGTCCGCGAATTTCAGCGCCAGCTCGCCTGGCGGGAGTTCTACGCCCACGTCCTCGCGTTCAATCCCGAGACCGTCACCGAGGACTTCAGCGGCTACGAACACGAGATCGAGTGGCGCGACGATCCCGATGCGCTCGAGGCCTGGCAGGCCGGCGAAACGGGGTGTCCGATCGTCGACGCGGGGATGCGCCAACTCCACGCCGAGGGATGGATGCACAACCGCGTGCGGATGCTCGTGGCCTCGTTTCTGACCAAGGACCTCCTGCTCGACTGGCGGGCCGGCTACGACTGGTTCCGTCGGAAGTTGGCCGACCACGACACCGCAAACGACGTCGGCGGCTGGCAGTGGGCGGCCTCGACCGGCACCGACGCCCAGCCGTACTTCCGGGTGTTCAACCCGATGAAACAGGGCCGGGAGTACGACCCCGACGCCGAGTATATCCGCGAGTACGTCCCCGAACTCGCCGACGCGAGCCCCGCGGAGATCCACGGCTGGCACGAACTGTCCGATGCGGAGCGAAAGCGAATCGCCCCCGACTACCCGGCCCCGATCGTCGACCACGCGGCCCGCCGCGAGCAGGCGATCGCGATGTTCGAACGGGCACGCGACGACGACTCGTAGCCGTCGACCCAGCCGTCCGATCGCGTCCCGTCGCCGTCGGCGACCGATCAACGGCACCCGCACCTTTCTAATAACTGAGCCAACACGAAAATCTTACTTATAGGCATCAACGTCCACGTTTGCCACCACCCTTATCCGGCGGACTCTCTTAGCGGCTAGTATGTCCTCTCCGGACGAACCGTCGACGCCGAATGGAGAGGTGCCGCCCTCTCAGGCGATCATCGAGGCGATCGCCGCACACGAAGGCGTCGATGTCACCGAGATCGAGCCCCCGGCCTACGAGCCGCTGTTTACCGCGGTCAACCCGGAGGCGCTCGACGAACTGTTCCGAACCGCCGCGGGAACCGAAAGCAACGCGGTGGTCTCCCTCGAGTACGAGGGCTACGAGATCGCTGTTCGCGCCGATGGCGTCGAGGTCCGTGATCGGGCCGCCGACGAGTCGGTCAGCCGGGCCATCGAGGAGTAAGCCGCCTCAGTCGGCCCAGTAGGCCTCGCCCGGCTGTGTCTCGAAGATCGCTCGATCGAGCAGTTCGATCGCCTTCTCGAGGCCCTCCCGCGAACTCGTCAGCGAGTCCTCGTGTTCGATGCTCAGGGTGCCGTCGTAGCCGACCAGCCGCAGCGCCGAGACGATGTCCTTCCAGTGGGCCTCGCCGTGCCCGTAGCCGACCGACCGGAAGAGCCACGATCGGTTCGGTTCGTCGTCGTAGGCGGTCGTGTCCAGCACCCCTTTCTCGCGGGCCTGCGCCTCGTAGATCTTGGTGTCCTTGGCGTGGACGTGGTGGATCGCATCGCGCTCGCCCAGATAGCGGATCGCGTCGGTGATGGTGATTCCCTGCCAGTAGAGGTGGGATGGATCGAAGTTCGCACCGATCCGCTCGCCGGTCTCCTCGCGGAGCCGTGCCAGCCCGTGGGGTTCGTAGATCAACATGTTCGGATGCATCTCGATCGCGACGTCGACCCCGTGGTCGGCCGCGTGATCGGCGATCCCGTCCCAGTAGTCGACCGCTCGCTCCCACTGGTACTCGAGCGCGTCGGCGTGTTCGGGCGGCCACGGCGCGGTGATCCAGTTGGGAACCTCGTCGTTCGGCCCGCCCGCGGGCAGCCCAGAGAAACAGGTGACGGCGTCGACCTCGAGCTGGGCGGCCAGCCGGATCGCCTCCCGGAGTTCGGTGTCGGCCGCTTCGGCCCGCTCGTCGTCGGGGTGGAGCGGGTTGTTGTGGGTCGCGAGCGCGCTGATCTCCATGTCACACTCCTCGAGGAGGTCCCCCAGTTCGGCCTGTGCGGTCTCGTCGTCGAGGTACTCGGACCGGACGAGGTGATCCTGCCCCGGGTGGCCGCCGACGCCGGGTTCGATCGCGTCGACGCCGAGGTCGTCGAGATAGGGTAGCGCACTCTCGAGTTGTTCGTCGGCCAGTGGTGGGGTGTGGACGCCGATCTGCATAGGTCAGCGACCACGGCCGAGGGAATAAAACGGGGGCAGGCAGCCGATGGCGGCCGGTCGCTCGCCGCTGGGCTGTGGGTCCTTTTTACTCGTCGATCCTGACCGTCCGTCCCTCCTCGCTCGAGCGGTAGATCCCGTCGACGAGTCGCTGGACCGTCAGCGCCTCCTGCACGCTGTCGGCGCACGTCCCCACCGCGTCGCTGTCGCTCTCGACGATCCGATCGAAAAAGGCCCGCTGTTCGTCCGAGTGGGTGTCGTTCTGCCGGGCTTCGATTGTCGTGTCCTCGAGGTGATCGGGACCGGCCTTGCTCGCCGAGTGGACGCTGAGATCACCCTCGAGGAGGTCGAAGCGGGCGGCCGCGTCGGTTCCCCGGGCGACGAACTCGTGGGTGGCCGGCCGGTTGGTCGCCCACGCGACCTCGAGCGAGATGGTCCGGTTGTCCCCACAGCGGATGAACGCGCTGGCGGAGTCGTCGACGTCGAACCCGCCCGGTCCGGCGTCCTCGGCCCACATATCGAGGTAGGCGTACTCCTCGCGGGAGCCGAACTCCCCGCGGTCGACGCCGGTCACCTCCTCGACTGCGGGGTAATCGAGCAGGTACAGTGCGAGATCGATCGCGTGGACGCCGAGATCGATCAACGCACCGCCGCCGGCGATCTGCCGGCGGGTGAACCACGACCCTCGTCCGGGGATGCCGCGTCGCCGGACGTAGTTCGCCTCGATGTGTGTGACGTCGCCGAGGTCCCCCCGTTCGATGCGGTTTTTGACGATCCGGACCGTGTTCGCAAACCGGTTGTTGAACCCGACCATGCCGACCCCGTCCGAGGCCGCCGCGGCCTCGGCGATCCGCTTGGCGCTGTCGATCGAGTGGGCCAGTGGCTTCTCGAGGAGGACGTGTAACCCGCGTTCGAACGCGTCGACGGCGTACTCCTCGTGGTACTTGTTCGGGGTCGTGATGATGACGGCGTCGATGCCGTCGTATAACGCCCGGTGGTCGTCGTAGACGTCGACGTCGTATCGCCGGGCGAACCGTGTCCGGGCCTCGGAAGCGACGTCCATGCCACCGACCAGCGGGACGCCGAGGTCGACGAGTCGCTCGGCGTGGTACTGGCCGATGTTTCCGAGGCCGACGATGCCGGTTTGGATGTCAGTTCGGTCAGGTGTCATTGTCTGGGGGGCCGCTGCGAGCGTCTCGTCTCGATCCGATACACCGATAGTCGCTATATCGAATATGGGGGCTCGAAGACCTTCGATCCGTCGCCAAACGACGAGTGGGTGGAGTCGGATCGGCGGGGCCGATCAGGTGTCGGCTTCCGTCGGTGTCGTCCCCGGTTCCCGTCCCGATCGGTCCGTCAACCCGTGGAGCAAGGCGTCACCGGAGGCCGTCTCGAAGAGGTGGATCTTCGAACGGTCCAACACGACGTCGACGTCCTCGCCCGCCTCGATCTCCGTATCAGGGGTAACGCTCATCAGCAACTGATTTGGCGAGGTAGCGGGGTCCTGTTCCATCGACCCGGCCGCGGCCTCGGAGAGCAACAGGTAGACGAAGACCTCGTCGCCCATCGGCTCGAGGACGTCGGTCCGGGCCCCGATCCGATCGGTCGAGTCGGTCAGCGAGTCGGCGTACCGAGTCAGGTGAACGTCCTCCGGTCTGACACCGAGGGTGACGGCGTCGCCGACGCCGACTCCCGACAGCCGTGCGGGATCGAGGCCGACGGTGAAGTTGTTCGTCTCGAGGCCGTCCTCGACGAGCGTCCCTTCGACGAAGTTCATCGAGGGCGAGCCGATGAAGCCGGCGACGAAGAGGTTCGTGGGTTCGTTGTAACAGGTAAGCGGTGCGGCGATCTGCTGGAGTCGGCCGTCGTTCAACACGGCGATCCGGTTGGACATCGTCATCGCCTCCGCCTGGTCGTGGGTGACGTAGATGACTGTCGCATCCAGCTCCCGATGGAGCCGCTGGAGTTCGGTCCGCATGTGGACCCGTAGCTTCGCGTCGAGGTTGGCCAGCGGCTCGTCCATCAGGAACACGTCGGGGTTGCGCACGATCGCGCGGGCGATGCCGACCCGCTGTTGCTGGCCACCGGACATCTCCGAGGGCATCCGATCGAGCATCCCCTCGAGCTGGACGATGTCGGCCGCTTCCTCGACGCGACGGCGGACCTCCTCGTCGTCGTACTTCCGGAGCCGCAGCCCGAAGGAGATGTTCTCGTAGACGTCCATATGCGGGAACAGGGCGATGTTCTGGAAGACCATCGCGACCCCGCGGTCCTTCGGGGCGAGGTCGGTGACCTCGTCGTCGCCGATGTAGACCCGTCCCTCGGTGGGCTGGGTCAGCCCCGCGACCGTCTCCATTGTGGTCGACTTCCCACAGCCGGAGGGACCGACGAAAGTGACGAACTCGCCGTCCTCGACCTCGAGGCTGATGTCGTCGACCGCCGTTTCCTCACCGTACCGTTTCGTGATGTTCTCGAGTCGTACTCGTGCCATTGTGTTACTCTTTGAGTGCGCCCGCGGTCAGTCCGCTCACGATCTTTTCCTGTGCGATCACCACGAGGATCGCGACGGGGATCACCCCGAGGATGCTCGCGGCGGCCATGAGGTGGTACAGGACCTGGTACTGGCCCTGATAGGCCAGGATCCCGTCGAGGATCGGTGCCCAGTTCTCCGGCTGGCCGTCGGTCATCAGGAACGAGAAGAAGAACTCGTTGTAGACGGCGATGAAGGTCAACACGCCCGCGGTTGCGACGCCGGGGGCCGAGAGCGGGATGATGACCCGGAACAGCGCGCCGAGTCGCGTCGTCCCCTCGACCCGGGCCGCGTCCTCCAGCCCGTCGGGGATCTGTCCGTAGAACGTCGTGAGGATGAAGATCGCCAGCGGCATGAAGATCGCCGACAGCGGCGTCACCAGCGCGAACGGCGTGTTGTAGAGGGTCCCGTCGCCGGTGATCGGCTCGAGGAAGAAAAAGGAGGTGTTAAAGAGGTCGTTCAGCGGGATGAAGAAGGCCGCCGGCGGGAAAAAGGAGATCACCAGCACTAACAGCATCAGCGGCGTTCGGCCGGGGAACTCGAGGCGGCCGAACGCGTAGCCGGCGAGGCTGGCGACGACGAGGACGACGGCCGTCGAGGCCAGCGCGATCACGAAGCTGTTGAACATGTAGACGTGGAAGGGGATGAACTGGAACACTTCGACGAACGCGCCGGGGTTGAACCCGTTCGGCGTGAAGACGATGTTCTGGAGCTGTCCCTCCGGCGTCAGCGCGACCATGAGCAGCCAGTAGAAGGGAAACAGCGTCGTAAAGAGGAAAAAGACCGCGGCGACGTAGAACATCGCCCGGTAGACCCGGTCCGGGTTCTCGATGGAGTCGGCGACCCACTGCTGAAACGGGCCCCGATCGAGTTCCGCGTCCCGGCCGTCTTTGAGGATCGAGGCGTCGTCGGACCCGCTCGCAGGTGTGCCGCCGTCGGGGCGGCGAAGCGTCGGATCACGTGGCGGATCGGCTCCCGACTCGTCGATGCCGCTTGGATCGGTGGTATCTCGTGGATCGGACATCAGTACATCCCTCCTTCGGTGTCGCGAAACAGCAGCAGGTAGATGCCGATGATCAGGCCGATGACCAGCGCCGTCCCGAAGGCCACGGCGGCGGCGGTCGCGTAGATGCGCGTGCCGCCGAACATCGCCTCGACGACGAGGCAGGTCAGCGACGGCACCGTCGTACAGCCGGCCGTCGACTCGATCAGTCCGAACACCCGCATCGCGTCCATCGTCCGGAACAACATCGCGACGAGCAGGGCCGGCATCACCAGCGGGAGCGTGATGAGTTTGAACCGCTGCCACGGCGAGGCGCCGGCCACGCGTGCGACATCGTACAGGCTGCGGTCGACGCTCTGCAGCCCCGCGAGGATCAGCAAGGCCATGAACGCCGACGACTTCCAGATGTCGGCTACGAGGATGATGATGAAGGCGTCGCGGCTGTTGGCAAGCGGCGTCGCGCTGAAGATTCCCAGGCTCTGCATGAGGTCGGAGCCGAACCCGACCGTCGGCTGAAAGAGGAGAAAGAAGATCATTCCCTGGATGACGATCGGCACCGCCCACGGGAGGATGATCGCCACGCGGACCCACCGTCGTCCCCGGAAGTCCTGATCGAGGACGTAGGCCTGTCCGAACCCGATCACCGTCTCCATGACGACGCTGATGACCGCGAACGCGAGCGTGACGAACAACGCCTGTTGGAAGAACGGGGTGCCGAGTTCGACGAAGGGAAACGACGAGGTCAGTCCCACGTCGAGGAACTGCCGGGCCAGCCGTGCGTTCCCCGTGAGGATGTCGACGTAGTTCTCGATGCCGACGAACCCGCCAAGCGGGTCCAGCCCTCGCGTCTGATCGGCACGCAGCGACGTGATGAACGTCCGGAGCATCGGGTAGAACGCGACCAGCGTCAACAGCGCGAACGCCGGCAGTAACAGCAGGTACGCGTACGCCGCCTCGCTCAGTCCCTCCATCCAGTTGACGACGGCGTTGCCGGTCCGCTCCCGGTCTTGGCGCCGTCCAGTGTCGCCGATCCCGTCCGTATCTGTGTCAGTCGCCATCGGTAGTCACCTCCGCCTCGCTCTGTTCGAGTTCCTCGGCAAGGTCGTTCATCGCCGTCTCGGGATCTTTCGCGCCGCGGTAGGCCGCGTTGACCTCCTGATAGACCAGCGCCGACTGTTCCGGCCAGAGATCGGTCGCCGGCCGTGGGACCGCGTTCTCGCTGGCCGACTGGACCACGTCGGCATAGCGGGCAACGGGGCCGACCTCCGCCGGATCCGCTTCGCCGACCAGCTCGAGGTTCGGGGGGAGATACCCCCCGAGTTCGAACACCGTCAGCATGACCTCCTCGGTGGCGAACGCCTCGAGGACCTGCAGCGCCTCCGCCTGCCGATCCGAGAACGGGCTCACGGCGAGGTTCCAGCCGCCGAGTGCGGCCGTGGTGCCGCCGGTGCCCTCGTACTCGGCGTCGGATTCGGAGACCGCGTACGGCCGGGTCATCACGCCAAGGTCCTCGCCGAAAGCCCCTTCCGCGCCGGTCTGTGCGATCGCGAACGACCAGTTGCGGTTTCGAGACGGCGTCGCCGTCCGCGAACGGGCTGAGCGACTGCTGTTCGGTCCACTGGACGATCGCCGACGGACAGATCTGTGCGTACTGGTCGGCATCGCTTCCCTCGCCCTCGATGAACGACCGCATCATCCGGATCGCGTCGATCACCGGCTCCTCGTCGACCGTAATCGGCCGCTCGCCGGCGGTAAACAGGTTGTCGGTACCGCCGAAGTAGGCCCCGCCCCAGGAGGTCATCACTTCGTTGAACGTACAACACGACAGCCCCTCGTACGCGGCCGCCTGCGTCGTGAACCCGTAGTCGAGGCCGGCCCCGTCTCGCGCGTCACGGACCGCCGACGCGAACTCCTCCCAGCGGGGCGGGTCGGTCCCCCAGCCGCTCGTATCGTAGCCGGCGTCCTCGAGCAGGTCCTGCCGGTACAGGGTAAAACCCAGATCAGGGAACAGCGGCAGCGCGTGGAGATCACCGGTCTGGGGGTCCCGCGCCGTCTCGAGGATCGCCTCGAGATAGTCGCTGTTGACCCGCTCGAGGACGTCGTCGGACAGCTCTTCGGTCAGGTTGACCGTCTGGTTTCGGAGGATAAACAGGACCGTCCAGCCGCTGTCCATCATGTGGATGTCCGGCGGGGCTCGACCCGCCTCGAGGGCCGACTGGGCGGTCTGCATCCGTGACGCGGAGTTGCTGACGACGGTCTGGATCTCGATGTTGATGTCCTCGTCCAGTCCCGCATCCCAGAGCGCTTGCTGGACCGACGGCCCGTCGCCCTCGTCCCGGATGATCCCCGCAACGCCCGAATCGGCTGTCATCACGACAGTGTTCGGGCCCGGACCCCGACTGAGGCAACCGGCAACCCCCACGACTCCCGCCGTCGCGGCTGCCGTCCCGGTCAGGAACGACCGCCGTCCGGCGCTGAAGCGGTCGTCCCCGCCGGTGGTATCTCGTCCCATGCGAGGGGACGGACCACGGTCACCACCTTAATTGTTAGCTGTAAATATGATAATAAAATTTGACTGTCTCGATAACGGTTCCGTTACGCGGACGCGGGCTTGCGAGCCCCGGTCGAGCCCGTTTCGGGCGACTCGCAGGGCGGGGTCTAGTCGCCGATTGCGGGCCGACGGTCGGCAGGTGCCGGCCGAGCGTATTCGACCGTGGCCGTCGGGACTGGGGCGATCGACACCGAACGCGAGCGGACCGGCGCCGACCAGTCGACAACCGCTCCCACACCGCTTAGTCGTCAAGCGTCGGCGGCTCGTCCCGGCCGATGTGGATCTCGTGGGCCTCGATGTCCTCGAGCGCGGCGACGCGACCGCCGACCGAGAGTTCCTCGCCGTCGGCCGTCTCGATCGTGAGGCTCGCGACTTCCTCGCTGATCTCGAAGGAGATATCGAGAACCCGACCGCGGACGACCCGCTGGCCGCCGACCTCGACGTCTCGGCCCTCGATGGTGGCGTAGAACTCACCGCCCTCGTCGATGAGATCTTTCACACACCGGCGGATCGAGGCGTACTTGCGGGGGTACGACCGCGCGGTGTCGTCCTCGCCGAGCGTCTCCTCGGCGGTCGTCCAGAGGACGGTTCCGAAAAAGCCCGAGACCAAAAAGCCAAGCGCCGAGCGGTTAAAGATGACGCCGTATCGGTCCTGATCGTCGCGCAGTGCGTCTTGGGTCGCGTAGACGGAGTAGTTGCCGTCGGCGACGGCGAGTACCGGTGTCGTGATCCCGCGTCGCGCGCGGGCGGTCGAGGCGACCTCACCGTAGGCGAACTCGGCGGGGTCGGGCGCTTCGCTGGCCGGTGTCACGATTAGGTCGACGCTGACGCCGGCGTCGACGGCCGCGCGCAAGTCCTCCTCGAACCGGGTCAGCAGGTCCGGCGTCAGCGACAGCGCGAGTTCGAACTCCGCGGCGTCGATGACCTCCTCGAGGTAGCGCAGGATCGTCGATCGGGACTTGACCAGGGAGACGGCCTCGGTGTCGCGGGCCGGCGCGGTGTATCGGGCCTCGAGTTCGTCGACCATCCGCTCGAGGGAGGTCTGGACGTCGTCGAAGGCCTCACCGGGATCGAGCGCGACGACTTTCATCGGGCGGGACTCGCGCAGTTCGACGAGTCCGCGGTCGCTGAGACTGCGCACGGTATCGTAGACTCGAGGCTGGGGGATCTCCGTCCGGTCGGCGATCTCGCTGGCCGTCAGCTGGCCCTGCTCTAACACGGTGAGATAGGCGTCGATCTCGTACTCGCCGAGGTTGAACCGGTCCCCGACGCGCTCGACGGTCGAGCGAAGCTCGTCTGGTGCCATACCGGCTCCTATGCTCCCAGTGATTAAATGATTTATTATACATCGAGTAGCACGCGTTTTCGAAATCGGGTTATTTGTAAATCGGTCGCACGGAGAGAGGGTCAGAACGCTTAACCACACCGCACCTGAGCGTGTTGGTATGCGCGCGGTCCTCCAGGGGAACGAGAGTACGGCGGCCGAGAACAGCACCACGGCAGCCGAGGAGCTTCAGGCGTTCCTCCCCGATATGGTCCCGCCGCGAGCGATCGAGATCGGCCTCGCGCTCGTCGTTCTCGTCGTCGGCTGGTATCTCTCGAAGCTCGCCGTCCGGATCGCCGGGCGGACGGTCGCTCGACGCATCGAGCGGCCCAGCGTCACTCGGACGGTACTTCGCGGTGTCAGGCTCACCGTCTTCCTCTGGGCGGCCGGCATCGCCGCCGGCATCATCGGCGTCGGCAACACCCAGATCCTCCTGTCGGTGACCGTTATCTCGGCCGTGATCGCGATCGTCCTCGCCCCGATCGCGGGCAGCTTGATCAACGGCTTCTACGTGCTGGCCGACCGGCCCTACGAGATCGGTGATATGATCGAAGTGACCGACGCGGGCCACCGCGGGTTCGTCGAGGACATCACGATCCGCTATACGAAGATCTTCACCCTGCAGAACACGTTCATCGTCATCCCCAACTCCGAGATTCACGCCCGCGACGTCGTCAACTACTCCGCCGAGGACGAGCGGACCCGCGTTTCCGTCGGCTTCGATATCACCTACGAGAGCGACCTCGAGGCGGCGCGCCGGGCCGCCGAGCGGGCCGCTCGGAACGTCGACGACGTCATCTCCGGCGGCCCCGATATCCGGATCGGCAGCGCCCGCTACGCCGCAGCGCCGTCCTGTTACGTCGACGAATACGGCGAGCATGGCGTCTCCCTCAAACTGTTGTTCTGGATGAAACACCCCTACAAGCAACTCGTCGTCCGATCGGCGGTCCAGGACGCCATTGGCGAGCGGTTCGCGGATCTCGACGTCGAGTTCGCCTACCCGCATCGCCATCACGTCTTCGACGACACCAGCGGTGTCGCACGCGTCGGCGTCATCGACAGCGAGCGACGGGCCCCGGATGCCCCGGCCGAAGCCGGCGACAGCCCCGCGGACCCGGCCGATCGGTGACGCCTCGGGGGTCGGTCTCGGTCCGGATCCGGGCTCCCGGTATCGTGGGGGTGATTTATGCCCTCCCCGATCCAAGTCGACAGTCACTCGACGATGTACGACGACATTCTCGTTCCCACCGACGGGAGCGACACGATTCCCGAGACGCTCGCACACGCACTGCCGATCGCCGCCGACAACGACGCGACGGTTCACGGTCTCTACGTCGTCGACAGTCGCGTCACCGCGGCCGCCGACGACGAGACCAGTACCGACCTCGAGCGCTCGCTCGAGGCGGAGGGTGAGGAGGCCGTCGCCGCCGTCGAGGAACGGGCGAGCGACGAGGGGCTCGAAACCGTCGGCGAGATACGACAGGGGACCCCGTCGAAGACGATCCTCGAGTACGCCGAGGAGCAGGGGATCGATCTGATCGTCATCGGAACCCGGGGCAAGAGCCCCCGCGAGAAGGTGACATCGCTGGGCAGCGTCTCCGAGCGGGTCGTCGACAACGCTTCGATCCCGGTGTTCGTCGTTCGGAACGCTGGCGAGGAGTAGCCCGGACGTACAACGGTTCGTATCAGGCCCGCGCGCTCTCGACCGTAATGACCTCGCAGTCGAGATGTGTCCGCAGATAGCTGTCGATATCCGGGTTGTCGGTAAAGCGCTGGAAGAGGCGCCGGAGTCGGCTGGCCTGTTTGGTCCCGACGACGACGACGTCGGCCTCTTCCGCACCGACCTCGTCGAGGATGCTTTCCTCGACGAGAAACCCCGTCCGGACGACGTACCGGGCGTTCTCGAGTCGCCCGAACGTACTCTCGACCGTGTTTTTCAGGTCGATCCGGCTCACTTTCTTCCCGTTCTGGTAGAGGTCGACGTGCAGGACCGTCAGCGCCGCGTCCCGGTCGCGCGCGACCTCGATCGCCCGCTCGAGCGTTCGCCGCGAGTGTTTCGACAGCGGATACCGAACGGGGACGACGACCAACGACATTAGACAACCGAAGGACACCCGGGCGGGTAAACCTTTCAGTACGGACAGTCTACACTGCGAACCAGTCCCATGGGGCTGGGGGTCGTCCCCGTTCGATCCCCGCGAGCCGGTCGGGCGGAGAGACAGTCATTTAGGGTGAGCGCGGCTATGTCCGACCATGCAATCCTGGTCGACCGACGACGGCAACACCGTCTTCGTGTCCGAGACGGACGGCGACAAGGGGTCGAAGGGCCCGTTTCTCGCCGCATACGAGTCGTCCGACTTCGAACGCCGGTACGGCTGGTTCTGTACGAACTGCGAGAGCTTCGACAACGCGATGGACGCGATGGGCCGTATCAAGTGCAATCAGTGTGGGAACTTCCGCAAGCCGACCGAGTGGGACGCTGCCCACGAATAGGATCGTGTGATCCCTCGAGGCCGGATTCGGACGGGGTTCTCCTCGAGATCGCGAAATCGCTGCAGGGGCCAATAGACGATTACTCGGCGAACGGCCGGCCGCTTTCGGTACGAACGAACCGAAAGAGCGGGATAGTTCCCGTTCGTTCGGAAGTAACCCCTCGTTCTTGTCACGTACTAACATTTATGGTGGATGCCGACATAGGTGGTATTGAATGGGTCCTGTTAACATGCGTCTCGTCGAGCAGGCCAGGTCGATCTTCGCAGAGCTGGGTTACACCGTCGAAGGCAACGGCCCCGAGTTCCGTGCCGAACGAGCATGGAAGGTCGTTCACGTCAACGCCGTCCTCGAGGCGGACGAACTTCCGACGTCGGCGTCGGGACAGTTCCACTGTTTCGTCGCTGAACCGGACGACGCCGACGACCTCGAGGCACGACTCGAGCGGACGAACCCGAACTACGAGTGGGCCATCATCGTCGTCGACGGAGAGGACTATCAGGTCGAACGAGCGCCACCAGGACCGCGAGTAACAGCGTAGAACAGCCGACGACCGCGGCTGCGGCCTATTTTTCGAGCGCGTTACGTGTCGCAGTGACGCCTGCGCCCGGATCGACGTCTGCGCCCATCGACTCGAGGACGTCGCCAAGCGCCGTCACGACGTAGATCACGTTCTCGGGCCGTGCGGAGTGGCCCATGCAGCCGATCCGGAAAATATCGCCGGCGAGATCGCCCAGCCCGCCGGCGATCTCGAGATCGTACTGTTCGAGCAAGGCGTCACAGACCGCGCCGTCGTCGATGCCCTCGGGGACGCGGACGGCGTTGAGACTCGGCAGCCAGTACTCGTCGGGGGCGTTCATCTCAAGCCCCATCGCCTCGACGCCGGCCTTCAGCGCGCCGGCCAGTCGCTCGTGGCGGGCCCAGCGCTCCTCGATGCCCTCCTCGGCGACCAGCCGCAGGGCCTCCCGGATCGCGTAGACGTTCGTGATCGGGGCGGTGTGGTGATACGCGCGCTCCTCGCCCCAGTAGCCCTCGAGCAGGGAGAGATCGAGATACCACGAGCGAGGATCCTCGTCGCGCGAGAGGACCTTCTCCATGGCCTCGTCCGAGAGGGTCAGCGGGCTCGCGCCCGGCGGACAGGAGAGACACTTCTGGGGTCCCGAGTACGCGACGTCGATGCCCCACTCGTCGACTCGCAACTCGACGCCGCCAAGGGAGGTGACGGTGTCGGCGATGACTAGGGCGTCGTGGTCGTGGGCCGCGGCGGTCAGTTCCGGGACGTCGGGCTGGAGGACGCCCGTACTCGTCTCGGCGTGGACGAACCCGAAGACGTCGGGGTCGTGTTCGGCCAGCGCGTCCGCGACGTCGTCGGGCTCGAGCGGCTCGCCCCACGGTGCCGATACCTCGACGACCTCGCCGCCCGCACGTTGGGCCATCGAGGCCATTCGGCCACCGAAGTAGCCGTTGGTCGGCACGAGCATGGTGTCGCCGGGTTCGACGACGTTGCCGATTGCGGCCTCCATCGCCGCGGAGCCGGTCCCCGAAACCGGAATCGTCCACTGGTTGTCCGTCCGGAACGTATAGCGCAACAGCTCCTGGACCTCGTCCATGATCTCGACGAAGGAGGGATCGAGGTGGCCGACCAGCGGCGTACTCATCGCCCGAAGGACCCGCGGGTTCACGTCGCTCGGCCCGGGCCCCATCAGGGTCCGGTCTGGGGGTGTGAGTTCGCCGACGGATGGCGCGCGATCCGCCTCGTTCGACGGTGTCTGAGCCATGGGCGTGTGCTCGCCGGCCACTCGCAAAGACCTACCGGCAGCGGCGAATTACAGGTCCTCGTGCGGCCGAATCGACGCCGGTCTCGGTATCGTGGTTTCGTTCGCGAACGCGGCCGTATCCCGACATTTCCGCCACCGACCATAACCCGTGGTACCGTCCAGCGTGGCTGCGAGCCGTTTAAGCCGACTCACCGCATAGGCGACATATCATGTTCGTCGGTCACGCGCTCCTCGCGTTCGCCGTCGCGGCGCTCGTCGCCGACTGGCGAGGCTGGGCCCCCCAACGAGCGCTCCTCGTTGGGGCTATCGCCGGCGCGTTCGCCACGATCCCCGACATCGACGTCGCGTACGCGCTCGTGGGCCTGCTCGAGTGGCAGGCCGGCGACGGCGCGCTCGGCGCGTCGACGGCGTTCTGGGACGCCAGCCGCGGCGTCCACCGTTCGGTCACCCACTCGCTGGTCGTCGGCGCGGTCGCCGCACCGGCCTTCGGCCTGCTTGCCGTCCGCGGCTACTCCCCTCGCGTGCGACTCGTTCGGTCGGTCGGGATCGCCGTCCTCGCGGCACTCGTCGCTATCGCGTTCGTCTGGGGGGGCCCCATCGCCGCACTCGTTACGGGACTGTTCGCTGTCAGCGGCGGGCTCGTTTCCCGGACGATCGCCCGTCGCTCGAGGGTGTCGCCGGCGACGGTCGGTCTCGCCGCGCTCTGGGGACTCTGGTCGCATCCGTGGGGCGACCTCGCGACCGGCTCACCGCCCGACTGGTTTTTCCCCTTCGACGCCGCCGTCCTCGAGTCGCGACTCGTCCTCCATCCCGACCCGACGTTGCACCTGCTCGGTGCGTTCGCCATCGAACTCGCGACGATCTGGCTCGCGGCCGCCGTCCTCTGTCGGCTCACCGATCGCTCGGTCGTCGCCACTGTCAACCGCCGGGCCGCCGTCGGCGTCGCCTACGGTCTCGCCGCGCTCGCGGTGACGCCGCCGACGCTCGAGGTGTCTTACCACTTCGTCTTCTCGATCCTCGGCGTCGGTCTCGTCTGTGGCGCCATCAGGGAGACGCCGACTTCCACCACGGTCGCGAGCGTTCGGGGTCTGCCCGAACTCGAGACGCTACTCGAGGCCGGGGTGACTGCGCTGGCGGCCGTCACCGTTGCGCTCGTGGCCTACTCGTCAGTCTATCTGTTTGCCATCGCACCGTAGTGCTGGGCCGCAGCCTTCGTTTCAGTGTGGGACAAAATATGCTTTTGTGAGAGTAGACGCTACGGACCACTGTGTCGCAGGCTTCACTTGAGGGGTTGCTCGCGGACGGGCGATCGAACGCAGCGATCGCGTGGATGCTGGTCGCCGCGATCGCGAGCATCGGTATCGGTGCGCTGATAACTGGCGGCGTTCTCTGGATGACGTTCGCGGCGGTCCTCGTGGCGCTTGCGATTATCCCACCCGTCGCTTTTCGATCTCCCCTGATCATGCTCCCCTGGGAGGTCCTCCTGTTGGCGGCGTTGCCGGTCCTCGGTGTCGCGTTCGGTGCCGACCGGCTAATGGGACACGTCACGTCCTACCTCTCGGTCGCGGCCATCGCGCTCGTCCTCACCGTCGAACTGCAGGCGTTTACTACCGTGCGGATGACGCCCAGCTTCGCCGTCGTCTTCGTCGTGGTCGCGACGATGGCCGCCGCTGCCCTCTGGGCTCTC
This sequence comes from Natrinema pellirubrum DSM 15624, assembly GCF_000230735.2. Lineage (NCBI taxonomy): Archaea > Methanobacteriati > Methanobacteriota > Halobacteria > Halobacteriales > Natrialbaceae > Natrinema > Natrinema pellirubrum. The sequence goes on along the minus strand of NC_019962.1, from coordinate 2,206,401 downwards.
CTTCGGTGGAGCGCCGCCGGTGTCCTGGGCGTTCCGTTCACAGCCGACCACGACGACGTGATGTGGGAGTTCGTCTATTCGGCCATCAGCGGCCTCGGAGCCGGTCTCGTCTTCGAACTCTACTTCAGACGGCTCGGACGTGCCGACCGGACTCGACTCGTCGACGACGTCCCGATCGGTGGAGGTGACGATGACTAGCCTCGCTGACATCGTTCCCTCTCGGAAGCGGCAACGCCAGCTCACCTACCTCATGGAGATCGGGCTGATCGGTATGCTGTTCATCGGCATCGAACGTGGTAACGGCGGCATCGTCATCAACACCGGTGTCGCCCTGCTCGTCACGCAACTGCCGCCACTGCTCGAGCGCGACTACGAGATTCCGATGGATCCGCGGCTCACGCTGTGGATCACGACCGCCGTCTTCCTGCATGCTTTCGGTACCGTAGGGCTTCCCGGCGCGACCGCGACGCTCTACAGCCAGATCTGGTGGTGGGATCATCTGACCCACGCGCTGTCGGCCTCGTTGGTCGCCGGCGTGGGGTATGCCACCGTTCGCGCGTTCGACGAACACGCCCAGGGAGTCCACCTCCCACAGCGGTTCATTGCGGTGTTTATCCTCCTTTTCGTCATCGCGTTCGGCGTCCTCTGGGAGATCCTCGAGTTCGCGATCGCGCTGGCTGCCGAGGCGCTCGGTACCAGAGCCGTCCTCACCCAGTACGGGCTCGAGGACACGATGCTCGATTTCGTTTTCAACTCCATCGGTGCGCTCATCGTCGCGACGTGGGGCGGTGCGTACCTCTCGAACGTCACCAGCGCGATTCGAGAGCGGTTCGACTCGCGGGCCGACTGAAACCGCCGATCCGGCCGCCCGTCTTTCACTCAGTCCGAACCGACGCCGTGTTTTACGTCGGTACGCGCCGTAGATCACGAGGCCATGGTCTTCAAAAAGATCACGCTGATCGGTACCAGCCCCGAGAGTTTCGACGCCGCCGCGGACGACGCCATCGACCGCGCGGAGGCAACGCTGCAGAACGTCCAGTGGATCGAGGTCGACGAACTCGGCGTCGAAGTCGCCAGCGCCGACGACCGCGAGTACCAGGCCGAAGTCACCGTCGCCTTCGAACTCGAGGAGTAAGCCGGGAGAACGCTCGACGCCTCGTGTCGTCACTCCGTCCTCGAGGCGTTCTCCGACGTGACCGGCAGCTGTCGGCCGTCGGTCGTCGGAAAATCCGGTGGAACCTGGGACGCGATGAACCGCAGTCGCTTACGTCCGGAACGATTCGCCACAGCCGCATTCGCTGACGACGTTCGGGTTGTCGACGTGGAACCCCTCGGCCTGCAGCCCGTCCTCGTAATCGAGGACGCTGCCCTCGATGTATTTGAGGCTCGCGGGGTCGACGAACACGCGCAGGTCGTGGTGTTCGTAGATCGTATCGTCTTCGTCGGGTTCATCGTCGAACCGCATCCCGTAGGAAAGACCCGCACAGCCGCCCTGCTGGACGAACAGCCGAAGTCCGGCCTCGGTCACGTCCAGCCCCTCGCCCTCGAGCAGCGAGAGGGCCTGCTCGGCGGCGGCTTCCGTGACTTCGATCTCCGGCTGCGTCTCCGCGGTCCCACCATCCATACTGTCCGTACTCATACCCATCCCTTTCGGCGCGACGATGTTAACTGTGACGCCGTGTCGAGCCGAACGAACTAGCTGATTCTGGTTATATCGGCGCGGACAGTTACGATCGTCGCTACCGAACCGGTTTACGATACCGCCGCCCGATCAGGCGTACAACGAGGTCCAAGAGCCACGCTAACAGCTCGCCCGCCGGAGCGAGCGATACCACGTGCCGAACTGTCGCCTGTCGTTGCGCGAGAGTTCGATGTCGTGTGCTGCGAGCAACTCGAGCATCCGCGCCACGTCGCAGTCGTACCACAGCGAGAGGAGCCGCACGTTTCGCTGTGCGTAGTCGTAGTTACGCTCGAGGACGCGCCCGTCCAGCGGGTCGACATGCGGTTCCATCTCGGTTCCTACTCGGACCTCCAGCCACGTAAAACCAGCTCAGCGTTCCGCACACTGTGACTCGGGGCGGTTGGCGCTATTCGCCTGCGTCGTCCTCGAGTCGAGTCCGAACGCTCTCGGCGTGGGCCTCGAGCCCCTCGGCGTCGGCAAGCGTGGTGATCGTCTCGCCGAGGTCGGCCAGCCCCTCGCCGGAAAGGCGCTGGACCGTCGTCGACCGGAGGAACGTCTCGACCGAGAGCCCGCCGCTGACGCGTGCCCCACCGTTCGTCGGCAGCACGTGGTTCGTCCCGCTGGCGTAGTCGCCGGCAGCCACGGGCGTGTTCGGCCCGAGGAAGACGCTACCCGCGCTGTCGATGCGCTCGAGGAGCGACTCGTCGTCGGCGATGATCGAGAGGTGTTCGGGCGCGTACTCCTCGGTGAAGAGGATCGCCTCGCTCATCGATCGGGCGTGTAACACGCCGCTGGCCTCGTTTTCGAGTGCAGCCCGAATCACGTCTTCGCGCTCGCGCTCGCCCACGCGCTCGTCGACGGCGGCGGCGACGGCCTCGGCGGTCGCTGCGTCGTCGGTGACTGCCACGACCGAGGCGTTCGGGTCGTGTTCGGCCTGCGCGAGCAGTTCCGCGGCGACGAGGTCCGGGTCGGCCGTCTCGTCGGCGACCACGACTACTTCGCTCGGCCCCGCGAGGAAGTCGATCTCGACGTCGCCCCGAACTTCGGCCTTGGCCGCCGTCACCCACTTGTTGCCCGGCCCGACGATCTTCTGGACGCTCGTGATCGACTCGGTGCCGTAGGCCAGTCCCGCGACCGCCTGTGCGCCGCCGACGCTGTAGACCGCGTCCGCGCCCGCGGCGTGGATCGCGGCCAACGTCACCGGATTCAGCTCGTCGGCCGGCGGCGTCACGACCGAGACGTGATCGACGCCGGCCACGACTGCTGGTACGACCCCCATGATCGCGCTCGAAGGGTAGGCCGCCGACCCGCCGGGGACGTAGACGCCGACCCGCTCGAGCGGCCGGAATCGCCGCCCCAGCTCCCGCCCGGTGTCGAACTCCCGTCGCCAGTCCTCGGGCAGTTGTGCCTCGTGGAACTCGCGGACGTTCGCGGCGGCCGTCTCGATCGCCGATCGAACCCCATCGTCGATCTCGTCGTAGGCCCGTTCGCAGTCGTCGGTGATCTCGAGGTTCCCGACTTCGACGCCGTCGAACTCGCTTGTGAACTCACGGACGGCGACGTCGCCCTCGGTACGGACCCGGTCGACGATGTCTCGGACTGGTTCTCTGACTCCCTCGATACCGGCGTCGCGCTCGAAGAAGGCCACGCGATCGTCCGGCCCGAGGTCGGCGATGGCCTGCACGTCGATTGTCATGACGTTGGGTTCGTGGGGCGGGCGAAAAACGGTTTCCTTCCGGACAGCCACTCGCCGGTCGTCGCTCCTCCGGCGAACCGCATCGACGACTCGTACGACGATTTTCGGCCGTCCGTCGGTCTACGGACCCGTTGTCGTCTCACGCGTCGGGGTTTTCGATCTCCCAGAGGCCGACGTAATCCAGGGTCGCCCGTACGAAGAGGTAGACGAGGAGAACGAAGCCGACGACCGCGATCGGTGCCTGCAGCAGTTCGGCCGTCTCCACGCTGAGGACGATCCGACTGATCCCCCGGACGAAGAAGCTCAGGACCACGAGGCCCAGCGCAATGACCGCGAGTTTGACGAATCCCGATCGATCCATGTGTCACCGTACGACCACGGGTGCTAAATTATGTCGGTATTCGCACGCTCGCACGGGCGCGCGACTAAGCCTATCCCCACGACGCTCCCGGTAATCTCATCTTTCTCGACCCATGGGGTTGCCGCTCGAGTCGCGAGCCGTCGGCCGGCCCGGTTCTCCTCGCACCGGGATTCCGTACGTGCAGGGGCCGTATAACTATTCGCCGCCCACGCTACCGTACGGCCAATGTGGCCGTGGGAACACGCGATAATCGGTTATCTCTCGTATTCGCTGGTCTGTCACCTCGTCTTTCGAACCTCCCCCGGTGGACCCGATGCCTTCGCCGTCGTCTTCGCATCGGTCCTGCCGGACCTGATCGACAAACCGCTCGCGTGGGAGTTCGGTGTCTTCGAGGCCGGCTATGCGATCGGTCACTCGCTGTTCTTCGCCGTCCCCCTCTCGATCCTCGTGGGAACGATCGCCCGCCGTGTCGGCCACCCCCGGATCGCGTTCGCGTTCCCGATCGGCTACTTCCTGCATCTCCCGGGAGACATCCTGTATTCCTACGCCAGTGAGGGGGTCGTCTACGTTGAGATCGTCCTCTGGCCGATCGCAGTCGTTCCTGGGGACTCCGCTCGGCGGGGGTTCTTCGAGGCGTTCGAGCTGCTGTTCGGGCGGTACGTACAGACGTTGCTCACCGGTGACGTGTCGACGTACGTCTGGATCCAGTTCGGTCTCGCCGGGCTCGCGTTTCTCGTGTGGCTCTCCGACGGACTGCCCGTTCTCCGTGATCTCTGGATCGGCTGCAGACGGATCGCTCGCACGCTGGTCGGCTCGAATCGGACGACTCGCGAGTGATGGACCCATCGACGATCGATACCGCCGTCGATGACAGCCGCCGACTCGGCCCGTAGCGGGATCGACCGTCCGTCGTTCACATCCGAATCCGACCGTCCGCGTGACTGTCCAACGTAGCCCATCGTCTCCTCGAGACGACGGCCTTATATGTTCACCCGGCTTCGACAGTAATGCGAACAACGTGGCGCTCGCCGCCGCGTCTTCCGGCCGCATTCCGGCACGGAAGGAGTATACGTATCCGTCCCTCGTCGAGCGGACGATCCGCTCGCTCTCGAGGGCATTCGGATTCCCGTGATCGACGTCGAGCAGTCGGCGTCAGAGGACGATGGCCTTATATACTTCAGGCTCGTCCCGAATTACACGCGGAAGTCCCCGCCGGGTGTGGTTTCCGGCGTGGCAGTGATCCGATGCCCTTATATGTACGAGGGCGTTGGGATACGAACGCGAAAGACGATGTGGTCGGCGGGCCGTTCAACTCGGTCCGTCATCTCGGATGGTTCGAACCCGAAGGGGTTATGTACCCCGGACGGTCTACGAATACATCCGAAGGAAATGAGGATTCCACCCCTGCGGTCCGCCGTACAGATGGGATCTGATGTTAGCCTTGGTAGTTCGGTGACGCTCGATCGGTCAGACGACCGGCGTCAGCGAACGTGGACCCATGTGTGAGTGTGTACCAACATTCACCGCCAAACAGACCCTCCCCAGCTGGGGAGATCAGATAGCATTCCGGTTGATCCTGCCGGAGGTCATTGCTATTGGAGTCCGATTTAGCCATGCTAGTTGCACGAGTTTAGACTCGTAGCAGATAGCTCAGTAACACGTGGCCAAACTACCCTATGGATCCGAATAACCTCGGGAAACTGAGGCTAATTCGGAATACGATTCATCACCTAGAGTGGTGTGAATCCGAAACGCTCCGGCGCCATAGGATGTGGCTGCGGCCGATTAGGTAGACGGTGGGGTAACGGCCCACCGTGCCCATAATCGGTACGGGTTGTGAGAGCAAGAGCCCGGAGACGGTATCTGAGACAAGATACCGGGCCCTACGGGGCGCAGCAGGCGCGAAACCTTTACACTGCACGAAAGTGCGATAAGGGGACTCCAAGTGCGAGGGCATATAGTCCTCGCTTTTTGCGACCGTAAGGTGGTCGCGGAATAAGTGCTGGGCAAGACCGGTGCCAGCCGCCGCGGTAATACCGGCAGCACGAGTGATGACCGCTATTATTGGGCCTAAAGCGTCCGTAGCTGGCCGTGCAAGTCCATCGGGAAATCCGCGCGCTTAACGCGCGGGCGTCCGGTGGAAACTGCATGGCTTGGGACCGGAAGACCAGAGGGGTACGTCCGGGGTAGGAGTGAAATCCCGTAATCCTGGACGGACCACCGGTGGCGAAAGCGCCTCTGGAAGACGGATCCGACGGTGAGGGACGAAAGCTCGGGTCACGAACCGGATTAGATACCCGGGTAGTCCGAGCTGTAAACGATGTCTGCTAGGTGTGGCACAGGCTACGAGCCTGTGCTGTGCCGCAGGGAAGCCGTGAAGCAGACCGCCTGGGAAGTACGTCCGCAAGGATGAAACTTAAAGGAATTGGCGGGGGAGCACTACAACCGGAGGAGCCTGCGGTTTAATTGGACTCAACGCCGGACATCTCACCAGCATCGACAATGTGCAGTGAAAGTCAGGTTGATGACCTTACTGGAGCCATTGAGAGGAGGTGCATGGCCGCCGTCAGCTCGTACCGTGAGGCGTCCTGTTAAGTCAGGCAACGAGCGAGACCCGCACTCCTAATTGCCAGCAACACCTAGCGGTGGTTGGGTACATTAGGAGGACTGCCAGTGCCAAACTGGAGGAAGGAACGGGCAACGGTAGGTCAGTATGCCCCGAATGTGCTGGGCGACACGCGGGCTACAATGGCCGAGACAGTGGGATGCAACCCCGAAAGGGGGCGCTAATCTCCGAAACTCGGTCGTAGTTCGGATTGAGGGCTGAAACTCGCCCTCATGAAGCTGGATTCGGTAGTAATCGCGCCTCAGAAGGGCGCGGTGAATACGTCCCTGCTCCTTGCACACACCGCCCGTCAAAGCACCCGAGTGGGGTCCGGATGAGGCCGACGCAACGTCGGTCGAATCTGGGCTCCGCAAGGGGGCTTAAGTCGTAACAAGGTAGCCGTAGGGGAATCTGCGGCTGGATCACCTCCACAGACCGGGACCGGGGCGCTGCCCCGGCCCACCTTCGCGGTTTCACGTTCGATCGACCCACGTTGTGGCCGATCGGGCACCTTTGAACTACCAAGGCTAACGCTTCACGCTCTGTCCGCCCTTGTGGCGGACGTGGGCCCATAGCTCAGTGGTAGAGTGCCTCCTTTGCAAGGAGGATGCCCAGGGTTCGAATCCCTGTGGGTCCATGTCTCGGAGGAAATCACGGATCGTGCCCCTTAAGTGGGGGACGACCCGAGGATTGAATCCGAACGAACCGATGCACCACCCCGCGCAAGTGCGGGTGGGAAGGGTTAATGCAGGCCGGCCGTCTACCGGCGTGCAGATGAGACCGTGTGTACGTGTAGTCCAGGCGTCCACTGGACCCGTTCCCGGGTCACGATGTTGCGACTCTGTCGCAACGCCGATCCGATGAACGTGGCTACTGTGCCAGCTGGTGGATCGCTCGGCTTGAGAGCTGAAGAAGGACGTGCCAAGCTGCGATAAGCCCAAGGGAGCCGCACGGAGGCAAAGAACTTGGGATCTCCGAATGGGAATCCCCACCGCAATTGCTTCGCGCAATGGGGAACGTCGAGAATTGAAACATCTTAGTATCGACAGGAAAAGAAAGCAAACGCGATGTCGTTAGTAATGGCGAATAAACGCGACACAGTCCAAACCGAAGCCTTCACGGGCAATGTGGTGTTCGGACTGACGATCACTTCCCGAACGGCGACGCGAAGTCTCTTGGAATAGAGTACGAAACAGGGTGACAGTCCCGTACCGTCGACAAGTAAGGAACGAGTCAGCTCCAGAGTATCGGGGGTTGGATATCCCTCGTGAATATCGCGGGCATCGACCGCGAAGACTAAACACTCCTCAAGACCGATAGCGAACAAGTAGCGTGAGCGAACGCTGAAAAGCACCCCACGAAGGGAGGTGCAATAGGGCGTGAAATCAGTTGGCGATGGAGCGACAGGGCACACAAGGTCCCGGACAAAATGAATCAGGTGCGAACCTGTAGTAAGAAGTTTGGGAAGCCGGTGTTCTGTCGTACGTTTTGAAAAACGAACCAGGGAGTGTGCCTGTTTGACGAGTCTAACTCGATCATCGAGGAAGGCGAAGGGAAACCGACATGGCCGCAGTGCTTTGCACGAGGGCCGCCGTGTTCAAGCGCGGGGAGTCAAACGGGCACGACCCGAAACCGGACGATCTAGGCGTGGGCAAGGCGAAGCGTGCCGAAAGGCACGTGGAGGCCTGTTAGAGTTGGTGTCCTACAATACCCTCTCGTGACCTACGTCTAGGGGTGAAAGGCCCATCGAGTCCGGAAACAGCTGGTTCCAACCGAAACATGTCGAAGCATGACCTCTGCCGAGATAGTTCATGGGGTAGAGCGACGGATTGGGGGATCGCACTCCGAGAGGAGTGTGCCCCCCTGTCCAACTCCGAACCTATGAACGTCGTTTGACGCAGGGAGTCCGGTGCACGGGGTAAGCCTGTGTACCGTGAGGGAGACAACCCAGAGCTGGGTTAAGGTCCCCAAGTGTAGACTAAGTGCGATCGAAGGTGGTCTCAAGCCCTAGACAGCCGGGAGGTGAGCTTAGAAGCAGCTACCCTCTAAGAAAAGCGTAACAGCTTACCGGCCGAGGTTTGAGGCGCCCAAAATGATCGGGGCTCAAGTCTACCACCGAGACCTAGCAGCACCACTGATACTGGTGATCTCGTAGGTTGGCGTTCTGTTCGGGTGGAAGCACGGTCGAGAGATCGTGTGGACCGTTCAGTAACGAAAATCCTGGTCATAGTAGCAGCGTTAGTCGGGTTAGAACCCCGACGGCCGAACGAGTAAGGGTTCCTCAGCAATGCTGATCAGCTGAGGGTTAGCCGGTCCTAAGTCAGCCCGTAAGTCGAAGCTGACAACAGGGAAATAGGTTAATATTCCTATGCCAGTGTGTACTCAAAGCCAACGCTTTGGGGCCGCCTCTGCCGGGCTTTCGCCCGGTCGAACTATCGAAGTTCGTGGAAGCCGTAATGGCACGAAGCGACCGAATGATAGGATAGCGCAAGAGAGGTCAACCTAGAGCCCGTGAAAAGGCAAACACACTGTCCGTACCGAGATCCGACACAGGTACTCGTGGCGGCGAAAGCCAAGGTCTGTCGGGAGCAACCGACGTTAGGGAATTCGGCAAGTTAGTCCCGTACGTTCGCAATAAGGGATGCCTGCCCTGCAATGGGGCAGGTCGCAGTGACTCGGGCGCTCCGACTGTCTAGTAACAACATAGGTGACCGCAAATCCGTAAGGACTCGTACGGTCACTGAATCCTGCCCAGTGCAGGTATCTGAACACCCCGTACAAGGGGACGAAGGACCTGTTAACGGCGGGGGTAACTATGACCCTCTTAAGGTAGCGTAGTACCTTGCCGCTTCAGTAGCGGCTTGCATGAATGGATCAACGAGAGCGCCACTGTCCCAACGTTGGGCCCGGTGAACTGTACGTTCCAGTGCGGAGTCTGGAGACCCCCAAGGGGAAGCGAAGACCCTATAGAGCTTTACTGCAGGCTGTCACTGAGACGTGGTCGCCATTGTGCAGCATAGGTAGGAGCCGCTACACAGGTACCCGCGCTAGCGGGCCACCGAGGCAGCATTGAAATACTACCCGATGGTGACTGCGACTCTCACTCCTGGCGGAGGACACTGGTAGCCGGGCAGTTTGACTGGGGCGGTACGCGCCTGAAAAGATATCGGGCGCGCCCCAAGATTTCCTCATCCGCGTCGGAGACGCGGAAAAGAGCGCAAGAGCAAACGGAAGTCTGACAGTGTCCGGCACAACGACGGACGCTGACGCGAAAGCGTGGTCTAGCGAACCAATTAGGCTGCTTGATGCGGCCAATTGCTGACAGAAAAGCTACCTTAGGGATAACAGAGTCGTCACCCGCAAGAGCACATATCGACCGGGTGGCTTGCTACCTCGATGTCGGTTCCCTCCATCCTGCCCGTGCAGAAGCGGGCAAGGGTGAGGTTGTTCGCCTATTAAAGGAGGTCGTGAGCTGGGTTTAGACCGTCGTGAGACAGGTCGGCTGCTATCTATTGGGGGTGTTACGGTATCTGACGGGAACGTTCGTATAGTACGAGAGGAACTACGAATGGGTGCCACTCGTGTACCGGCTGTCCGAAAGGGCACGTGCCGGGCAGCGACGCACCACGGGGTAAGAGCTGAACGCATCTAAGCTCGAAACCCACCTGAAAAAGAGATACCACCGAGGCCACTCGTAGAAGACGAGATCGATAGACTCGGGGTGTACGCACCAAGGCAACGAGGTGTTGAGCCCGCGAGAACTAATCGGCCAAGCCACACACTCATACACTACATCGCATTGGATCCGTGACGCGCGAACGGGTCCGGACGCAAACTGGACTACACGTACACTCGGTCTTGGAGAGACCACCGATATTGGCATGATCGCGGTTCGATTCCGTGAATCGGCGTTACGGCGGCCATAGCGGCGAGGTGCCTCCCGTACCCATCCCGAACACGGAAGATAAGCTCGCCTGCGTTTCGGTCAGTACTGGAGTGGGCGACCCTCTGGGAAATCTGATTCGCCGCCACCATTCATACTTTCATCCAACCTCGAACAGCCACTGCCAGCCAGTGGCTGCTCGGGGTTTTCTGCATTTATGAGAAACCGAGACGGTTCCGATACTTCGATCGGTGCTATTAGAAACCGGGTAGCTACTGCACTGGACTGAGTACCGAACATTGATTCCCGCCTATTCCATGCCCGATCTTTCCTGCATTCGGTAGCGAAGGATCTCAGTAGTAGTGGAAATGTCGCCCGGAACACTAACGTCCAGCCTCATCCCGTGGCGGCGTGCCGCGTCGGCTGGCTAACCCTCGTGCCGGGCGGAAGGACTCGAGGAGCCCTCCAGTAACTGACTGTCGCGTGCCCGGGTTCGCCGTGCTGTCATCGCACCCGAAACGGGTTTGCTCGGACGGGGACTGAAGGCACGCACCGGACCTATGGGCGTGACCCGTTTAACTCTTGTAGCTCGGTCCCGTCCGCGAACGGAGGGTCAACCGGGGTCGGGTGCGTCCGTGATGGTGCCCTCGTTCGCTGCCAGCCATTCGTCGTAGGTGTCGCGCTCGACGACGACGATGGAGCCGTCCATCCGGGAGTGGCCGGCCCCACAGAACTCGGCACAGACGGCGTCGTAGCGGCCGGGTTCGGAGACGGTCGTACGGGCGCGAGTATAGTCGCCCGGGAAGGCGTCCTGTTTGACACCCAGATCGGGGACGAAAAGCGAGTGGACGACGTCGTCGCTGGTGAGCCAGAACGTGACGTCCGTATCGGCAGGGATCACGATCTCGGATTCGGTCGTGACGTTGGCCTCTGGGTAGGTGGCCTGCCACTCCCACTGGTAGCCCCGGATGTGAACCTCTTCGTCGTCGGTGTCGGGGAGGTCCGCGAACGAGTCGAACCCGTCCTGACTGGTGTCCTCGCCTTCGAGGGCCTGCGACGGGGAGACGTAGGGGTTGACGAGGACGCTGTAGCCCGAGAGGCCGACGAACAGGAGGATGAGCGCGGTCGCAACGGTCCAGGTGATCTCGAGGGCGGGGTCCTCGGTGGTCGGTTGGGGATCGTCGTTGTCGTGGAACTTGACGGCCGCGTAGACGAGGATCAGGAGGACGAAGAGCGTGAGCGGCAGGGCGACGTAGAGCAGTTGGTACTCGAGGCCGTCGATGAGGTCACGGTTTTCGGATTGGGCGGCGACCGTACCCATCGAGAGAAGCAGCGAGAGCGCCGCGACGACGAGCGCGACGAGCGTGCGTCGACGGTCCATTGGCGGAGGTTCGACGACCGGCGGGATATACGGCCTTCGTGGTTCGGTGAACTGTCACGACCGCGTAGTGGTCGTAAGCGACGAATACTCCCAAACGGCGTATCACGGGCGGTGACAGTCAGGGAAACGCCGGCCCATATTTATTGGAACCGATGGTGAGGCCACCGCTATGTGCGGCCGAGAGCGGGGCGCTCGAGCGATGGGGGGTGACCGGTGGCGATGAACCGAGCGCTCGCGGAGGTGTCGCTGTTCGGCCTCGTCCTCGCGGGCTGTCTGCTGACGGTCGCGCTCGCCCGCCGGTGGCGAGCGGAAGCGTCGCCGGACGGCGGGTACGTCCGGGAGCAGCGGCGACGGCTTTCGCTGGCCGACGCGAAGGCGGCGGCCGTTCGGTGGACGACGACGACCAATCATCGCGAGATCGGACTGCTCTACATCGCGTTCGGTACCGTCGCGGCGATCTGGGGCGGGATCGACGGGATGATGATCCGGACGCATCTGCTGACGCCCGAGGCGACTCTCTGGACGGAGGGGACGTACAACGAACTGTTCACGATGCACGGGCTCACGATGCTGATTTTCTTCGTGACGCCGGTGTTTTTCGGGATCGGGAACTACTTCCTGCCGCTGTTGATCGGGGCCGACGACATGGCGTTTCCGCGGCTCAACGCCGTCGGGTTCTGGCTGTTGCCGCCGTCGCTGTTGCTCGCGCGGTTCGGAATCATCGCCGAGGTGACGGGGGCGCTACTCGCGGTCGTGGTCCCGGCGGACCGGTTGTCGGTCTTGCTCGCGTTCAAGGAGCCGGCGATCGGCTGGACGGTGTATCCGCCCTTGTCGCTGGCACCGAACCCGCAGACGAACTTCCTGCTGCTAGGACTGCATCTGAGCGGGATCGCGACCACGATCGGCGCGCTCAACTTCATCACGACGGTCGTCTACGAGCGCGACGAGTCGATCGGGTGGGCGAACCTCGATATCTTTTCGTGGAATATGCTCGTTACGAGTGCGATCGTCATCTTCGCGTTCCCGTTGCTCGGCACCGCCCTGTTGATGCTGTTGTTCGATCGGAACTTCGGGACGACCTTCTTCGCGGTCGAGGGCGGGGGACCGATCCTCTGGCAACACCTATTCTGGTTTTGGGGTCATCCGGAGGTGTACATCATCTTCCTCCCTGCGACTGGGCTGATGAGTCTGATCTTGCCGAAGTTCGTCGGCCGCAAGCTGTTCGGGTTCAAGTTCATCGTCTACTCGACGATCGCCATCGGCGTCCTCTCCTTTGGCGTTTGGGCCCACCACATGTTCGTCACCGGCGTCGACCCTCGAGTCCGGGCGAGTTTCATGGCGACGTCGATCGCCATCGCCGTCCCCAGCGCGATCAAGGTTTTCAACTGGATCACGACGATGTGGAACGGTGACGTCCGACTGGCCGCGCCGACGATCCTTTGTGTCGGTTCGATCGGCCTGTTCATCGTCGGCGGCGTCACCGGTATCTTTCTCGCGGTGATCCCGATCGACGTGGTCTATCACGGCACCTACTACGTCGTCGGTCACTTCCATCTCATCCTCATGGGGATCATCCCGCTCATGATGTTCGCCGCCAGCTACTACTGGTATCCCCTGCTTACGGGTCGGATGTACGACCGCCGACTCGCGATCTTCCAGTCGTCGCTTTTGGTCGTCGGGTCCGCGCTCACCTTCATGACGCTGATGGCGCTCGGTTTCCTCGAGTTGCCCCGCCGCTATGCGACCTATCCGGCCGAGTACTCGGGGCTGCAGGTCGTCGCGACGGTCGGTGCCTTCCTCATCGGCATCAGCGTCCTCATGTGGCTGTACAACATGCTCTGGTCGTACTTCCAGGGAACGCCGGTCGAGACGGCGGACCCCTGGGACCTGAAAGCGACCGAGCAGTTCACCCCCGAGTGGCAGTGGTTCGAGGACCGCCTCGAGCGCGAGCGCGGCGTCCCGCCCAGCGAACCCGAAGAGGTCCGGCCGTCGTACGTTCCGGCGCAGGGGGAGCGCCCGCTGTCGCTGTACGGCCGGATCGTCCCGGTGGCAAAGCGGGTGGCGAACGACGCCGGGACGGGCGCGGCCGGTGGGTTCGTCGGCACGATGTTGTTGACGGGTACCCTTCTCGTGGCAGTCGCCTTGGGATCGTTCGACCTCGAGGCGTTCGCGACGCTGGCGACGTTCGTCGGGCTGCCGGCGAACCTCGCGCTCGGCTACGGTCTGTTCCTCCTCGGGGGGATGACGGTCTGGCCGCTGCTCTTTCTCTCGCTGGGCGAGTACCTGCCCGGCGAGTTGACCCTGGTGACGGGGCTGTGGTACGCGACGGTCATTGCCTCGGGCTTCGCGCTTGCTTTCTACACCGGACAGTCCGGCCTCGAGTTGGTGACGTACGTCCTGTTCGTGATCGTCGCCCACTGGGTCTACGGGCTGGGTCTGGCCGGGACGATCGCGGTCTTGGGCGGCCGCCAGCGCCGTCCGTCGACGGGGGACGACGGATGAGTGCGGACGACGAGCGGGCGGTCGACACGACGGAGTCCTCTGCCGCCGACGGGACAGGGCCGCTCGAGCCCACGGCGGCCGCGGAGTCGCTGGTGTTGACCTACGCTGTGCCCTTTCTCGGTGTCGTCCTGATCGCAGTAGGGCTGCCGCTGGCGATCGTCGGCGGCTACGTCGTGGTCCAGGACGGAATCGGACTCTGCGGCGAGCCAACGATCTCGGCGACGCCAGTCGACGAACGCGAGGGTCCACCCACGACCGTCGAGGAACTGCCCGCCGCGGCGCTTTCGACGGCCGAACAGCGGGCCCTCGAGGAAGCGATCGATAGCCCGCTTCGGGAGGCGAAAGTCGACGGCGAGATGCGAAACCGGGCGGCGCTGCTCGAGGGGGCGATCGTCGAGTACGAAGGGGAACGGTACTACGTCCAGATCACGTCCCAAAACACGTGTCTCGAGGTCGCGCCGCTTTTGTTCCCGATCGGGGCGATCGCGATCCTGATCGGAATCGTGGGTGTGTTGACGCCGCCGATCTATCGGAAGATGGCCGGCTTCGAGGAGCGGGTCGGCCGCGACCGGTCGGACTGAGGTGACTCTCGCGTTCGGCGGCGGTCGCGCGGCGGGGCGGCGCTACTGATCCGTCCGGTTCGGGTCGTCGTTTGTCATCGGATCCGGATCGGGGGCGGCGACGTCGCCGTCACCCGGCTGCTCGGCGGCATAGGAGAACTGGCCTTTCCCGTCGGGAGCCTCGCCTTCCGTCCAGGGGTGGCCGGGATCGGGCTGTTCCTCACGGCGGGTCGACATGAACGTGTAGTTGACGTCCTGATTCTCCTGTTCTTGCGGGAAGCTTGCGGGAACTGGAACCGGATCGTCGAGCGTCTCGAGGGCCTCGAGCCACTGGTTCTGGTGCATCGTATCCCGGGCGATGAGATAGGAGAGCATGTCCTTCATCCCGGGGTCGTCGGTGTAGTTCCAGAGTCGCGTCGCGAGGGTACGGCCGGTCGCCTCGGCCATCACGTTCGCGTAGAGGTCGCCGGCGAGGTTTCCGGAGGCGACGATGTAGTTGCCGGTAAAGGGCGCGCCGTTGCTGTCGACCGGCATCGCCGACTCGCCCGCCGAGAGGAACTGTCGCGGGCCCTGCGCGGTCATCGACTCGGCCATGTCTGCGGTCTCTCGGACCTCCTCGCTCATGCTCTTGGTGGCCCCTCTGAGGTTCTTCGTGACTGCCGTCGCGAGCATCTCGATGTGGCCGAGTTCCTCCGCGGCAGTTTCCATCAGCAGGTTCCGATATTCCTCGTGCTGTTCCGGCACCGCCCACGCCTGAAACATGTACTGGAGCGCGACGCGCATCTCGCCTTCCTGTCCGCCGATCGCTTGCTGGAGGAGCTTCGCGAAGTGGGGGTCCGGTTCTTCGACGGTGACCTCGTACTGGAGTTCCGGTTCTTGGAAGAACATCCACTGGTCCTGCCCACGACCGAGGTGATAAACCACTGTTACGAGCGGTACTGAACGTGTAACCGGCTGGTAACTAATCGAGACGAACCATTCGGCTGGCATGGCAGACGGATCGAAGGCGGCAATCTCGAGCCCTGCCTCGTCGCCGACTCGCCGCGGGGAGATCGCTCGAGACTCAGTGTCGGGGGGCGACATGGTCGTGAACTCGCCGGGCCCGAGTCCCGATACGCGTTCCTCGAGACGACGCGGTCCCCCGTCACGGAACAGCGGCCGGGGTTTTTCAACGGTGGCTGTGGTACGGTTCGTCGCGAGGTGACCCTGGTGGGTAATCCCGATGACAAACACAGGGCCGCCGCGACGTGCACGCGTTGCGGGGAGATCGGAATCGTACAGGTCTGGCCCGACGGAACGCTTCAACCGCTCGGCCAGTCGGACTTCTGTGACTGTCCCTCGTCGACGCTCCGGGTCCTCGAGACCGACATTGACGACCGTCCCTAGCAGGCCCCTTGCGGATCAGACCGACGCCCCGACGTAGAGAACGGTCACGAGAACGAGCCAGACGAGATCGACGAAGTGCCAGTACAGCGAGACGGTCGCGATCGAGGTGTCCCGGTCCGGTCCGTAGTGGCCCCGTAGCGCCCGCCAGCACAGGACCGCGATGGCCCCGACCCCGAGCGCGACGTGAAAACCGTGGAGCCCGGTCAGGCCGTAGAAGGCAGTCCCGAAGGCACCGCTATCGAGCGAAAAGCCCTCCACGGCGACGAACTCGTAGTACTCGTAGGCCTGCCCGGCGAGGAAGACGATCCCGAGCGCCAGCGTCGTCCCGAGGAACCCGAGGAAGCGTCGCCGGTTCCCCGCCTCGAGGGCCGCGTGCGCGTAGTGAAACGTGACGCTGCTGGCGAGCAAGATTGCGGTATTGGCGGCGACGAGCGAGCCCACGAGCGGCGGGAGTTCCGCGGGCGGCCACGCCCCGACCCTGACGAAGGCGTAGTAGACGAACAGCGCGCCGAACGTCGAGACGTCGGTCGCCAGAAAGAGCAGCGTCGTCGAGACGTACGACTCGCGGGACTCCGGTGACCCCGCGTCTCGAGCCGGCAGCAGAAACGCCTCCCGGAGCCAGCCGCCGATGCCGGCCAGCAGGACGGCCGCGCCGACGACGGCGAGGGCGACCCCGACGAGCGGTGGCACGAGCCCGGTTTCGGTACCCAGAACGGCGATCGCGACTCCGGCGTAGAGTCCGGCGGCTCCGGCGGCGGCGATCAACGGCCACCGGCTTCGATGCTCGTGGTCGTCGCCGTCACCGCGTCCGCGGTGGTCGCCGTACTCCTCGGGCGCTTGCCCCTCGGGGACGTGGTGACCGGAGCCGTCGGCTCGAGGGGGCGGAGTGCGGTCGGAGCCGTCACCGGTTCCCATAGGCGCGCTTCCACGTCGACGCCGAAAAAGGATCGCCGCGAACGTACGGTTAGGGTCGGCGTACGGCGACGGAACCGAAATTCGGGTCGCGGCCGCTGCCCGAGCCCCGAGGGCCGATCAGTAGAAGTAGTCGTCCTCGGCGAGCTGGACGTAGCCGCCGTCGCGGTACGTGAACTTCGTGCGCTTGTAGGTCGCGGCGATCTTCGCGGCGTCGAACCCGGCGGTGTACTTCCGTGCGATCAGGCCGTCGTCGGTGCCGTTGCCCTGCATGTCGTTGACGGTCGAGAACGCCCAGTCCCAGTCGTCGGGGCCGTAGTCGGCGACGATGTCGGCGAAGGCGACGTTGCGCAGGATCTCGTCGCCGATGGCGTCTTTCCAGATCTCGTTGTAGTTCTCGAGCGAGTCCGTTCCGGCGAGCCGGCCGGCGATCTTGCCGGTGCGGACGGCGACGTGGTAGCCACCCTCGTGGAAGGCCGAGGTGGTACCCATCGCACCGCCGGCGACGGCGATGTTCGCGCCGACGGGCGAGTCGATCGGCCTCGTCGAGGAGATGGGGTAGGTCTCGGTCCCCTTGGACTTGCCGCGGTCCTCGACGCGGGGGATGTCTTCCTCGATATCGTACTCGTCGCCGTACTCCTGTTCGAGGAGTCGGTTGATGTACTCGGCACCGGAGGGGATCCGGTCGTCGTCCGGCCGCAGGAGCTTGTAGGAGCCGGGATCCTCGACGTCCTCGAGTGTCATCCCGATCGGCATCGTCAGCCCGACGCGGGCGACGGTGCCGTCGTTGGGGAAGACCCACGGGTAGGCGGTTTCGCCGGGCATATACCCCCACCAGAACTTGAGTCGGTCCTCGAACTCCGCGAACAGTTCTTCGGGGAACTCCCGATACTCCTGATAGGCGATGTGATTCGCCTCCGGCGGCGAGAGGTGATCGGAGACGCTGCGGCCGGGCGCGGTGAACTGATCGAGGGCGTCGAGCGTGATCCGGCGCTGCGGACCGTCGGCCAGCACGACGTACTGGGCCTCGATCACGTCGCCGTTCGACAGCGTCAGCGTGTGGGTCGGCCCCTTCGGGCTCGAGGCCCGGAGGTCCGTCTCGAGGTCCTTGACGCCGACGCCGACCCGGAGATCGGCCCCGGCGTCGGTCGCGCGCTCGTGGAGCCAGTCGTCCATGCGGGCGCGATGGAAAGTGTACCCGAACTTCGGGTAGCTGGCGTCCATCCCGGTCGAGGTCAGCTCGACGGCGCTGTTCGGGCCGATGAACTCGGTGCCCTCGAGTTCCCGGTGGATGACGTCGTCGGGAATCTCGCGGTAGTCGAACTCCATGAGGTCGATCCAGTAGTCGAGCATTCCGGCGGCGTCGGTCGAGTCGGGACCCACTCCCTCCCGATCCTCTCGGGGGACCCCCTGCTCGAAGAGCACGGTTTCCGCGCCGTGGGCTGCCGATTGCTCGGCCGCGGACGCACCGGCGGGGCCGCCGCCGACGATCGCGACGTCTACGCGTTCCATACGACGTTCGGACTCAGCGCGTCATTATAAAAACTGCGAGGCGGACTGTCCGGCGAACGGACCAGTCGCGGTTAGAAGAGGCCTCTGGCCAGGACGAGCAAGACGCCGGAACCGATGATGAACCCGAGAAAGCCCGCGAAGATGATCGCCGCCTGTCGTCCGGTGAGCGATTCGCCGTCGAGAAACTCGTCTGAAGGCATACTGTCGGCGTTCGTGGCTCGCTCGCTTAAACGTGATGGTCACGTCATTTGATGGGTGGGACGCTGCCAGCGACTCGATCCCTCGAGGGGCGGCCCCGACCGCCCGCAGTGCCGCGAGACGAACGCTTTTGATCGCACTGGACGAGGATGGGGACATGAGTGAGGCCGACGCGCCGGACGTGCTGGTCCTCCGGCGTGGCACCCACGGGATGCCGGTCGAACAGTATGCCGACGCGATCCGTGAGCGACTCCCCGACCGCCGCGTCGAACTCGCGCGGACCCCCGCCGCGGAACGCGAGGCGATCCGGTCGGCGACGTTCGCGACCGGTATGACACTCGAGCGCGATCTCCTCGAGGCGGCCGACGCGCTCGAGGTTTTTGCCTGTGCCTACGCGGGGACGGGCCATCTCCCCCTCGAGGAACTCGAAGAGCGGGACGTCGCGGTGACCAACGCCTCGGGCGTCCACGGGCCGAACATCGGCGAACACGTGTTGGGCGCGATCCTGGGGTTCGTCCGGCGGTTCCACGTCGGCCGGCGGCGACAGGATCGCCGGGAGTGGCGCCACTACCGGGCCCACGAACTGCAGGGGTCGACGGTGACGATCGTCGGTCTCGGCGCGATCGGCGAGGCGGTCGCCGAGCGACTCGAGCCGTTCGGCGTCGAGACGATCGGGGTGCGGTATACGCCCGAGAAAGGCGGCCCGACCGACGAGGTGATCGGGTTCGAGGATAAGGCGTTCGACGACGCGCTCGCGCGGACGGATTACCTCGTCCTCGCGTGTCCGCTCACCGAAACGACGCGGGGGCTGATCGACCGCGAGGCGCTGGTCACGATCGACCCCGAGGCAGTGCTGGTCAACGTCGCCCGGGGCCCGGTCGTCGACACCGACGCGCTGGTCGCGGCGCTGCGCTCGAACCGGCTCCGTGGGGCCGCATTGGACGTTACCGATCCCGAGCCGCTGCCGGAGGATCACCCGCTGTGGACTTTCGAAAACGTACAGATTACGCCTCACAACGCGGGTCACACGCCCGAGTACTACGAGCGACTCGCCGACATCGTCGCCGAGAACGTCCGCCGGCGCGAGGACGGGGACGACGCCCTCGAGAATCAAGTGCTTCCCTGAGACGCGCCGACAGCCGGCCGCGGTGACCGCCGGCCGTGCCGTCCGCCGCCAGTCGATTCGACGCACCTTTTTGCCCCTTTGCGACGAACGGCGCGTATGGACAGCACAGACTGTGTGACTCGAGCGGACGCGTCCGTGTGGACGGGAGGCGGACGATGGTACTGACGTTCGACGGGCGGGTCCTCGTGCCCGTCGCCGACCCCGACGACGGCGAACGAACGGCGGCGGCGCTGGCCCCGTATCTCGGCCCCGAGAGTTCGGTACTCTTCGTCAACGTCATCGAGAAGGCGGGCGGTGCGCCGGACAAGGCCTCGGTCGAACAGCGCGAGGACTACGCCGAGGAGATCTTCGAGCGTGCCCGTGGGCCGCTCGCGGACCGAGCGGAGTCGGTGGAGACGGCGATCCTCTTCGGGACCGACGTCGTCGAGACGATCTTCGACGCGGCCGAGGAGCGCGATGTCGAGGCCGTCGTCTTCGAGCCCCGTGGAGGGAACCGGTTCGTGGAGCTACTCACCGGCGACGTGGCTCGACGACTGGTCAAACAGGCCGCGGTGCCGGTAGTCGCACTCCCGCGAACGGACGACTGACGGAGCAATGTGGAACACTCACTCGAGGGTGGCGAGTTCGACGCGGCCGGTCTGGTCGACGCCGACCCGGTAGCCCGCGTACTCGAACGTGACCGACCCGACGCAGCGGTCGGCCCCCGCCGTCGACTGGAAGAGCGAATCGAGCGCGGACGGGTCGATCACGTCGTACAGCGGGCCGAACTCGTCGGCGAGTTCGAGGGCGTCGAACGACGAGTCGGCCGCGATCGCGTCGATGACGGCCTCGCTCGGGGGCGTGTCCGGGTCGGCCTGGTGCGTACTGGTAGATTCGTGAAGCGTCAACCGGTCGGTGGTGGGCTCAGTTTCCATACACACGATACCGGCCGGCCGCGGGAAGCAACCACGATTGGAGGGCCAACCCTTCAAGTGGGGGCCGGTCCGCCGATTGTGTTCCGCAGGAGGTTGGCCTGCCCTCGCCGGAGGCGGGCGGACAGCGCCTGATCCGAGATGTCGAGTTTCGCGGCGACCGCGGAGAGCGTCGTCTCGCGGGGTACGTCGAAGTAGCCTTCCTCGAGGGCGACGATCAGTGCCTTCCGCTGGCGTTCGGTGATCCCGTACCGATCCCCGGCGGCGGCCGATTCCTCGAAGATACGCTGGATCCGGAACGGAATCTCTTTCTCACGACAGACGTCGCGATATGCGAACAGCGCCTCTCGGGTCGGTACGCGGGCCCGAATGCTCGTCTCCTCGGTGACGGTGATCTCCTGATACCCGATATCGTACTCCGCCGCCGTCGGATACGTCAGATGGGCCTGTCCCCGCTCCGACAGCGTGACGCTGTAGAGACGGCGATCGCCTGGATCCTCGAGCAGCGAGACGGCCGCGACGGTGGTGTCGTCGGCGAGCGCGGGTTCGACGCCCTCGAGGTCGTCGCCGTACATCCAGCAGACGAGTTTCGTCGACCCCGTCTCCGACTGATAGATCTCCTCGACGTCGATCCGGGAGACGGCATCGACGGTCCGTCGGAGGATCGGCGTCCCGATTTCGAACTCGACGATGAGTACCATGGGGCCTTCGCTCGAGGTACGTCGCCGGGACTGTTATACTACGGCACTAATTGGGTTGGTGCGTGTCGACGAGAGAACCGATCGGCCACTCGGCGGACGATCGAGGGGGAACGGCGTGTGCCGTTCAGATGTAGCCGTGTTCGAGCAGCAGTTCGCCGTTGAGGACGCTCGCGCCGGCGGCACCGCGGATCGTGTTGTGGGCCAGACAGTTGTACTGCAGGCCGAAGGGCGACTCCTGCAGCCCGCCCGCGGCGATGGCCATGCCGTCGCCCAGCGTGCGGTCCATCCGGGGCTGGGGTCGGTCGGGCTCCTCGAAGACGTGGATGAGCGGCTCGGGCGAGGAGCGGAGATCGAGCGACGGATACTCCCGCATGGCCTCGGCGGCCGCGTCGGCGGTGAGTTCCTCCGCGGTCTCGACCCAAACGTTCTCGAGGTGGCCGTCGATGGTCGGGATGCGGTTGCAGGAGGCCGCGACCGACATGTCGTTGTGCGACAGTTCGGCCCCGTCGAACTCGCCCAGCAGTTTGCGGGACTCGGTCTCGAGTTTGTCCTCCTCGCCGCCGATGTAGGGGATGGCGTTGTCGATGATCTCCATCGAGGACACGCCGTCGTAGCCCGCGCCGGAGACCGCCTGTAGCGTCGAGACGTGAACCTTCTCGAGGCCGAAGTCGGTCAGGGCGGCGAGCGTGGGGACGAAGGTGATCGTCGAGCAGTTGGGGTTTTTGACCATCGCGCCGTCCCAGCCGCGCTCGTCGCGCTGGACCTCGAGCAAGTCGAGGTGGTCGGCGTTGACCTCCGGAATCACGAGGGGGATGTCGTCGTCCATTCGGCCGTTCGAGGAATTCGAGGAGACGACGTAGCCGGCCTCACAGAAGCCGGGTTCGACTTCCGCACCGACGCTCGAGGGCAGCGACGAGAAGATCAGGTCGACGTCATCGGGGACCTCGTCGGGGTCGGTCGCCGTGACGGTCGTCTCGGCGACGTCCTCGGGAATGGGGCTGTCGACGCGCCACTTCGATGCCTGTCGATACGTCTTGCCGGCGCTTGCGTCGCTCGCGGTCAGGGCCGCGATCTCGAACTCCGGATGGGGGTCGAGCAATTGAATCAGTCGCTGTCCAACCGCACCGGTCGCACCGAGTACGCCTACTCGTACTGCCATTTTCCGGCACTCCGAGTCGTGTCCGCAAAACCGTTTGGGTTTTCGGTAGCGAGTGTCAATCGTCGAAGTTGCACACGTCGCCAACGCCGGCCGCCGACCGGCCGCGAGGATGGCGCTCCGAACGGATAGAAGATATTAAGAAAACGGAGCGGTACCTATCGATCGATGTACGACCGACAGGACCGACTCGAGGCGGCAGGCCAGAGGTGGTTCCGATGACGAGTTCGACCGCGAGTACTGGCGGGCTGTTCGATACCCCCTTTAGTATCGGTGCGACGGTGCTTGCGGCCGTCGCGGCGCTGGTCGGCGTCCTCTTCGCGTGGACGGGATACGCCGCCGCGGGCACCGACGAGGCGACGGCGGCGCTCCCGCTTTTGGGCTTCGAACTGAACATTCTGACCGGCTTCGTCGGGCTGTTGTTCGCCTTCGGCATCGCCTTGGTGGCGCTTGTCGCCGCGCTCTACATGGAACCCGGCTTCGGCGAGTAACTCGGTTTGCCGGCCCGGCCGTCGACCACCGATCGGCCCGGTCACAACGCGAGACGACAGCGTTGCGATAACTCACAGTAGCCGCGACAGCGGTCGCGGCGGAGACGCGTCGCTTCTCGGCTTGTGTGATCGATCCCGAGGTGAGAAAGCGAGTTATGCGGGGACTTCCGAGCCCTTCTTCCGGGTGACGTAGCCGGCGATCCGGTTGCGAACGCCCTTGGACTCGACGTTGGTGAGCTTCTCGACGCTTTCCTTGTTCTGTTCGAAGTCGGTCGTGAACGCCTCCGGGTACCGCTCGAGGAGGAGGGTCCCCGTCTTCTTGACGTAGGCCGGCTTGATTGCCATATCGAGTGGTTCATGGAGCGCGCCCTAAAGCCATTCGTTCTGCGGCGGCGACCGGTCGCCCACGGCCCCGCCACGACCGTGGCGTCCGCGTCGGTTCCGCGCCGTGCCCTCACCACCGCGACTGGTCGCGAACGCGCTCGAGGGCTTCCCGCTCTCGGGGGCCGCCGGCCCGCTCGACGACCGCGGCACAGTACTCGAGTCGGTCGCGTAACTCGCCCTCGTCGTATTCGTCGACCCCGAGCCGCGAGGCGGCGACGGTCGCCTCGACGACGGCTCCGAACCCGCGGTCGATCGTCGGGACCGTCTCGCGCTCGATCGCCGACTCGACGGGGCGAAGGGTCCACTCCTCCCACTCGGTGCCGCCTTCGCTGCCCGCGTCGATCCGCTCGACGGCGACCCGCGCCCAGGCGCTGGCAGCGTCGAGGACCGGCTCCTCGCGCTCGAGAATCGAGCAGGCGGCGTCGGCGAAGACGACGGGGTCGTCGACGAACTGGACGTAGGCCTCGCCTTGTCGGTGGAAGTTTCGCCGGGTGCGGGTGTTCCCCCACGTCCGCGCGGTGACGGGATCGCTGGCGTGGAGTCCGAGGGCGGCGGCGTTCCACAGCCCGTTCGGGCCGAGCGTGGTCACGACGGTTTCGGTGACGCCGGCGAGATCGACGGGCCACGTCGCGTCGTTTTCGGCCTCACTCGAGTCTCGCTCACCGCTCATACCGTGATCGACCCCCGCTCGAGGCCCACGAACAGCCCCGCGGCCGTGATGTCGGCCGTCGTCCCGGGGTTGACCCCCCGCTCGACGAGGTCGTCGGCGAAGGCCTCGACGGCCCGGCGATCCGTCTCGAGGGCGTCGTCGGCGACCAGTGCCGCTGCTCTGTCGGTCACTTCGCGGGCGGTCGCCTCGTCGTGGCGCGTCGCGACGAGGGTGTCGGGCCGCTCGGCGAGCAGGGAGAGAAAGACCGCGGCGGTCCGGTCCGAGAGCGGGCCGTCGGCGGCCGCGAACCGCTCAGCGGCCGCGAACGACCGATCGAACCCCTCGACCCACTCGCGGGCGACGCCGTCGCCGGGGACCGACTGCTCCATGATATCCAGCAGCGTCAGTCCGCGCTCTTCGAGGGCCGGCACCGCGTCCGAGCCGCGGCGCACGTCGAGGGCGTCCAGCTCCGCTGGCGGCTCGTCGACGGCGACGTCGACGTGGTCGAACGCCCGGTAGAAGCCCGCCGCGTCGGCGACGGTCGTCTCGTGGACGACGGCTTCGGCGGCCGATCGGGAGAGGTCCTCCTCGGCGGCCCGGACCAGCGGCACGAGCAACAGCAGGGCCCCGAACTGCGTGTTTCCGCCCTCCTGCGTGGCCATCCCCTCGACGGCTCGTTCGAAGGCCGATCCGACCGCTGTGCCCGATGCCGCCCGCTCGAGTCCGTCCCGGGCGCCGACGGCCCCGGCGAGGAAGTGTTCGAACCGCAGGTCCGTGAGGTCGCGCTCGCGGTCGACGTTGCCCGGTTTGGGCGTCCCCGCGACCTCGAGGAGCAGGGCCAGTTCCGCGTTCTGGGCCGACGTTCGCATACGGATCGCTGCGTGCCGAGGCGGCTTAGGGGTGGGGGTTCGCGGCGACTCGAGTCGCGTCGATCGACGGGGCGAGGGCCGTTCCCTGCAACGGGTTCGCCGTCCCATCGATTTAAGCCTCGAGGCGAGCATTCATCGCGTATGGGCTACGATACCGTTGCCAAGACCGATCCGGACTCAGTCATCGACGAGGAGTGGGGCGGCATGTGGTTCCTCAAGGAGCCACTCGCCACTGAGGAACTGGGGATCTCGATCCTCGAACTCGAGCCCGGCGGCAAGGGGATGGAACACGCCGAGGCGGAGTCGGGACAGGAGGAAGTCTACTACGTCGTCGAGGGACGGGTCGACGTCGACCTGACCGACGCGGGCGAGACCGTGACCCTCGAGACCGACGAGGCGATCCGGCTCGACCCCGAGGAGTCGCGTCAGATCTTGAACCAGTACGACGAGCGGGCAAAGCTCGTGTTGGTCGGCGCGCCGTTGTGACCAGTTAGGAGCATCGACTGGCTCCGGGTGGTATTTTTGCATCGTCCGACTGAGACCGCTCCCACGGATCGTTCCGAGAGCAATTCGAAGACCACGAGCGCGCTGCTACCGTGGCAACACGAAGGAGCCACGCCCTCCCCAACCGATTCACTCGCACGGCGTCATCGGCCGTCCTCACTCACCGTTCGGCCGGCCGACAGCGCGCGCCACCACGCGCCGGCCGTCGAATCCGGCGCATGCGCGACGGCGCTATCGGCTCGCCTCGAGCCCCAGCCGCCGATCCACGGCGTCGCGGACCCGCTCGAGGACGGCGGGGTTGTCGCTGGGGCGACCGACGCTGACCGCGTCCGCGCCGTAGTCGACGTACTCGCAGACGGTCTCGTCGTCGCGGACGCCGTTGTTGGCGATGACGAAGAGATCGGTCGCATCGACCACGTCGGCGACGACGGACTCGCTGTCCATCGCGTCGACGTGGACGAACGCCGCGCCCGCGCGCTCGAGTCGGGTAGCGAGCGCCGGGAGGTCGACACCGGGGACTTCCGCGCGGACCTTCACGCCGACGGTTGCGCCGGTGTCGGCTGCTCTGGCGACGTAAGTTGTGAGGCGCTCGCCGTCACGCAGCAGGGTTTCGCCGCAGCCGACGGCACACAGCTCGTCTTGGCGGCAGTGGGCGTTGATCTCGAGGTACGCGTCCCGGTCCCGGCAGACCCGGGCGGCGTCGACGACCGGTTCGATCGTGGTACTGCGGACGTTGAACGCCGGCTGGATCGGGACGTCCGCGAGCGCGTCGAGTTCGCCCTCGAGAAAAGAGAGCGGATCGTCGGGGAGGAACTCGGTCCGATCGCGGGCAACGAGTTCGCGCGCGGCCGCACGTGAGTCGTCGTCGAGCGCGATCCCGCCGAGGAACGCGGCCCCCGCGTACTCCGCCCCGGCCCGCGCCCAGTCGGCGTCGGCCTCGCCGCTGAGGCTGGCCAGCGCGAGCGGCGGTGTGAACGGTAGCTCGTTGCTCATGCCACGCGCTCGATCGCCGCCTCGATCGCGCGGATCACGCGGGCCGCGTCCTCTCGGGAGTCGATCCCGATATCGGTCCTGACCGCCGGAGCTTCGAAGGTGGCGTCGTCGCTCTCGTCGATCACGAAGGCGTCGGCGAAGGGATAGGCGGTCGCCAACCCCGCAGTGCTTGGCTTTGCGTTGACCGCCGCCATGAGGTCGCCGGCGGGCCCGGAGAACGCGTCGTCCCCGAGGAACGGCGAGACGGCGACGACCGTGGTCTCGGCGAGCGCCTCGGCGACGCCCGGCAACGCGAGCATCGGTCCGATACTGGTGACCGGATTCGAGGGGCCGATGACGACGGTGTCGTCGAGCGCCTCGAGGACGCCCGGTGCGGGCTCGGCCTGTGAGGAGCCCCGAAACTCGACGGTGTCGACGGTCGGCTCGCCCCGGCGGGCGACCCAGTACTCCTGAAAGTGCATCAGCCCCTCGTCCGTGTGGACGAGGCTGGCGACGGGATCGTCGCTCATCGGGAACAGGTCGATCGTAAGTCCGAACCCGTCGGCGAGTTGCTGGGTCGCCTCGCTCAGCGTGTAGCCTTCGTCGAGGAGGCTGGTCCGCGTGATGTGGACGGCCCGGTCGCGATCGCCGATCGTCATGAACTCGGCGACTCCCGAAAAGCGCCGCCAGTTCGCGAGGTCGCGGCCGTCGGTCTGTTTCTCCTCGGGGAGGTACTGCGGACCGTCGGGGAGGTCCGCGGCCGACGCGATGTCTTTCAGCGCCGAGTTCGTTCGATGCGTATCGCCCTCGATACCCCACCACGTCTCCCGGTCAAGGATCCCACCGCCCTGAAACAACAGCGTATCGACGTCCGGCGAGACGAAGAGTCCGCCGAGTTCGATGTCGTCGCCCGTGTTGGCGACGACCGTGGTCTCCTCCGGCGAGAACGCGGCGGCAGCGCCGTCTAACAGCTTCGGCGTGCCGGTGCCCCCGGAGAGGAAGGTTACCATACCCGCAACTCTCGAGCGAGGGTACTTAATCGCTTTCGGCCGACCGCGGGTGTGGCCGGTGACGGAGTGTACGTGGTCGGATCGACGCGATCCGATCGGTTACTCGACGACGACGGTCCCGACCATCCCGGCCTTCTCGTGAGGAATACAGACGTACTCGTGTTCGCCGGTCGTCTCAAAGGTGTGGACGTAGGACTCGCCCGACTGAACTGCGCCCGTGCCGTTCTCCCAGCCCTCGCGGGCGGCGTCCTCGCCATCGAACCCACCCGAGGCCCAGTAGTCGGCATCGTCCGGAATCCGGTCCTCGTAGGCCGTGACGGAGTGGGGTTCGCCGGCCGCGTGTTTCCAGGCGACGGTGTCGCCCTGCGCGACGGTGAGCGTCTCCGGTTCGAACGCGACGGCCTCCATATCGACGACGTGGTCGGCGTCGTTCGGAACGCCTTCGACGACGTTCGGCCCGCCCTCGAGGTCGGTCTCCGAACCGGACCCCTCGCCGGAGTCGCCCGTTCCGTCGCCGCTCGGGGCGGCGTCGGGCGCGCCGGCGACCGCGAACTGTGCCCGCAGCGCCGCCGTCGCGAACGTTTCGGCGGCCGCCTCGACGTCCGAACCGTCCTCGAGCGCACCGATGTAGTCCTCGAGCGCCGCCTCGAAGCCCTCGTAGATATCGTGGTCGGCCTCCTCGAGGAGTTCGTGGGCCCGTGCTTCCTCGAACGCCGCGAACACGTCCGATGCGAGCGACGCGGCGGCGTCACTGAACGAGCCGCCCGCGTCCGCGACGACGGTATAGGTCGCTTCGATCGCCTGCTCGTTGAACGCCCGGACTGCCGCGCTCACGTCCCCGCCGTCGGCGGCGGCGTTGCGGGCATCACCGAGGGCCGCTTCGAACGATTCGTAGCGATCGTGGTCGGCTTCCTCGAGCGCCTCGTGGAAGCCGCCGGCACCGCGTTCGAAGTCCTCGAAGATCTCTTGCAGCACGGTTTCCGCACGATCCGCCGCACCGAGGACGTCCAGTACGCCCGCGTCGAACGCCCGGGCCGCCATCGCGGCGCTCTCGACGGCGCTGACCTGTGCGGTCGTCCCTGCCGTCGTTTCGAACTCGAGCAGCGTTGCCTCGAGGCCGTCGGCGTGGTCGGCGACGGCCGCGTCGTCCTCGTTCTCGAACGCATCGATCAGCCCGTTCAGGTGTTCGTCCTCGAACGTCTCGTAGAGGTCGTGGTCGGCCTCCTCGAGCGTCTCGTGGAAGTCGGCCTCGTTCGCTTCGAAGGTCTCGAACAGCCCGCTGGCGATTTCGGCGGCGACCTCGCTCTCGCCGAGTCGGTACCGCTCGACGGCGTCGCCGAGCCGGGCCCTGAAGAAGTTCGCCTCGAGCAGAGCGGGTTCGACGCCGGTTCCCAGCGCCTCGATCCCGGTCACGACCCCGTCATCGACAGCTTTGACAGCGTTCGCGACCGCTTCGGCGTCGTCGTTTTCGATAGCCGTCGCGAGCGCGTCGAGTCCGTCCTCCTCGAACCGGTGGTAGGCGTCCTCGCTGGCTTCCTCGAGGGCCTCGTGTGCGCGAGCGCCCTCGAAGTGGGCGAAGGCGTTCTCGACGACTCGCCCTGCCGCGTCTCCGTGTCCGCGCTCGAAGAGCCAGGCGGCGTCGTGTGCCCGTGCCCGATAGCCGGTCAGTGCGGCCGCGTGTGCGAACGCCGTCGACGGCCCGCCCAGTCCCGAAAGCGCCGCGGCGTCCCAGCCACGGGCCTGATAGGTCGCGATCTGACCGGCCCCCGCCGCCGACTCGGACGGTGCGAGGGCGTACGCGCCCTCGTTGGCCGCCGCGAGCGTGTCCGTCGCGCTCGAGCGGACGCCCTCGAGGTCTTCTTCTCCCGCGGCCGCCGCGACGGCCTCGAGGGCGCTCTCGAACCGCTCGTAGATCTCGCCGTCGGCCTCCTCGATCGCGTCGTGGACCGCGGCCTCCTCGAACCGCTCGAGCGCGTCGGTCGCGACCGTTTCGGCGGCGTCGAAGGCACCGGCCTCGGCGGCGACGACGGCGTCGGCCGTCGACGTACCGATCGACTGGAGATCGAGCGCCTGTGCCGTCTCCTCGCCGACGAGCGCCGTTTGGGCCTGGCCGAGTTCGTCACTGCCGATGACGGTTTCCTCGCGTGCCCGGCCGATGTCCCCGCGATCGAGGCCCTCCGTCCGGAGTTCGCCGAGGGCTTCCTCGAACGCCTCGTAGCGGTCGTGATCCGTTTCCTCGAGGACTTCGTGGGCGTTGTACTCGCCGCTTGCGGTCTCGAACCGTTCGAACGTGTCGCCGGCGATGGCGGCACCCGTTCCGGTCTTCCCGGCTTCGCCCGCCGCGAGCGCGTCCCACAGGCGGGCCCGCATCGCGTTCCACTCGGCGGCGACGGCTCGCTCGGCCGGCTCGACGGTCGCCGATTCCTCGTCGCTCGGGCCACCGTCGTCCGTGGACTCGTCGTCCTCGTCGCCGTCGCTGGAACAGCCGGCGAGGGCGAGACTCGCGATTGCGGCGCCGCTCCCCTTCAACCACGTCCGTCGTGTCTGTCGCATATTTTTTAGGCCAGCCTAAAAGTATATATGGCCTTCGATACTTCCCGGACGAACAGACGGAATAATAACACAGGCGCGGCTCACGACACCGTCTTTCATCGGGACGGCGAGTCCTCCCCAGATGTTTAGGTCTACCTAAACTCCTTATCGGGAGAACTGAGGGCAATAATATGAATATTTTCCCGAATATGTTGTAGCGGTTGCGGCGCGGGATCGTGGATGGGTCCATCTCGGTAATGCCAGTTCGAGCGGATCCGCTCGCTGTGGGTACTACGCGTACTCACCCCACTCCGTGACAGGCTTGTTCGTCGGATACGCCCCGACACGCCTGTCCTCGAGTCTCTCCCGCCCTCGGACCTATCTTAATTATTAATTATGTGCAGCTATATCTCCGAGCGAGGCGTATAGAGACCGAAGGACGATGGCAGTGATGACCACACCCGTAGACGACGGTGCAATAGACGGATTCCGCGAGGGGCTTCACGGCGAGTTGCTCCGTCCCGGGGATCCGGACTACGACGAAACCCGAACGATCTGGAACGGAATGATCGACAAGCGGCCGGCACTCATCGCTCGTTCGAGGGGCGTCGCGGACGTGATCGTGGCGGTGGAGTTCGCCCGCGAACAGGAGATGGTTCTCGCGGTTCGCGGTGCCGGGCACAACATCGCGGGGAACGCGGTCTGTGACGACGGGCTGATGCTCGACCTCTCGGCGATGCAGTCGGTTCGTATCGATCCGGGGGCACAGACTGCCCGCGTCGAGCCCGGGGCGACCCTCGGCGACTTCGACCACGAGGCACAGGCGTTCGGGCTGGCGACACCGACCGGAATCAATTCGACGACCGGGATCGCGGGGCTCACGCTCGGCGGCGGCTTCGGCTGGTTGACTCGCAGGTACGGAATGACGGTGGATAACCTGCGGTCCGTGGACATCGTCACTGCCGACGGCGAACTGCGTCACGCGAGCGAGACGGAAAACGCGGATCTCTTCTGGGGGATTCGGGGCGGTGGCGGCAACTTCGGCGTCGTTACCTCCTTCGAGTTCGACCTCCACGAAGTCGGCCCCGAGATCCTCTCGGGACCGATCGTCTACGCGGGCGAAGACGCACGGGACGTCATCCGGCACGTCCGGGATTTCAACGAGGACGCACCGGAGGAAGCCGCCGTCTGGGTCGTCCTCCGGAAGGCACCGCCCCTGCCGTTCCTCCCCGAAGACGTCCACGGCGTCGGCGTCGTCCTCGTCGTGACGTTCTACGCCGGAGACATGGTGGAGGGAGCGGAGGTCTTGGCTCCGCTCCGTGAGTACGGAGACCCGATCGCAGATGCTGTCGGCCCCCACCAGTACGCGGCCTTCCAGCAGGCGTTCGATCCGCTACTCACCGAGGGGTCCCGGAACTACTGGAAGTCACACAACTTCAGTGAACTCTCGGACGACGCCATCGATACCGCGGTCGAGTACGCAGCCGACCTTCCGTCGGCGCTGTCCGAGATCTTCTTCGCGCAACTCGGCGGCGCGATGGCACGTGTCCCCTCGGACGCCACGGCGTACCCCCATCGGGACGCCGAATACGCCATGAACGTCCACACGCGGTGGGAGGATCCCGCCATGGACGACGAGTGCATCGCCTGGTCGCGGGCGTTCTTCGACGCGATGGCACCGCACGCGACCGGCGGCGTCTACGCGAACTTTATCAGCGAGGCGACGGGCGAGGAGGACCTCGCTTACGGGCGAAATGGGGACCGGCTGGCCGAGATCAAGGCCGAGTACGATCCGGAGAACCTGTTCCGACTGAACCAGAACGTCGAACCGGCCCGGTAACCCTTTTTCGTCCGCGACCACCGCGTTCTGAGTCGCTATTCGCCGATCCAGTCCGCGAAGCTCCCCTCGAGTAACGTCTCCGACTGGCGGGCGACGTACGTCTGCTGCATCGCCTCGATCGCCGCCTCGAGGTCGGCTCCGTCCGCGAGCGCGGTCTCGACCTGCTCGCGCTTCCAACTGGCTGGCGTCACGCCCTGTCGGACGCGTCGCCGGAGCGGGTAGAGGTACTTGGCGGCGTCTTCCTCGCTCAGCCCGCGGTTGGTCAGCCCGTCCTCGGCGTGGGCCAGCAGGTCCTCGTAGAGTGCGAGGCTGTCCGACGTTTCCTTCCCGTCGTTCGTGATCCAGGTGAGATCCGCCTCGAGCCCGTCGGTCATGGCGGCGTAGAAGTTCTCCCGGGCGAACTGCCAGTCGAGTTCGACGACGGGATGTTCGAGTCGGGTCAGACTCTCCATCAGGCCGGCGAAGGCCGCGAGGAACGCGACCGAGTCGCGGACCGTCGGCTGGGCGGGAATGGGGCGGAACTCGATGCGGGCGTTGGCCGCCGAGCGCGTCGGACCGCCGAAGACCGGGCGGATCCACCGCCAGTAGGTGCCGTGTTTCCGGCTGAAGTGGGGGAACTGGTCGTCGAAGCGTTCGCCGGGCTCGACCGGCATCGGGACCATGGTGTCGTCGGCGGCGATCCGATCGATCGCCTCGTCGACGGACGCGAGATCGCGCGGGAAGCGGACCTTCCCCTCGCCCGTCGTCGGATCGTTGAGGACGGTCTCGAAGACGCTGATACGGTATTCCATCCAGCCGTCCCGGAGGATCGCCTCGGGGCTCGCGTCGTCGTCGTAGAGATCGGCCGGGAAAAAGGGCGAGTTGACTCCCAGCGCGAGCAGCGGGCCCGCGACCCGCAGCGCGTAGTTGAAGTACTCGGGGAGGTCCGGGGCGTGGGACACCTGATAGTGGGGCTGGATCGACGTGATCAGGCTCTCGGGCATGACGGTGTCGCCCTGCAGCGAGACGTGGGGCGCTTCGATTCGCATCCCCGCAGCTTCGGCTCGGTCCGTGTTCGCCATCGCGTGATACCGGGCCGAGTCGCTCATGTTCGTCGCGACTCGGACCGCGCGTTCGGTTCCATCGTCGTCCGTCGTCGTCCGCTCGACGCTGTCGGTGAGATAGGTCGCCGCGTCCTCGCCCTCTGGCGGGAGCGTCCAGAGCGCGTCGCTGACCAGTCGCATCCGTTCGGACTGGGTCACGTTCAGTGCCGTCCGCAGGCGGGCCTTGACTTCCGCCTCTTGGGCGGTCAGCCCGTCGGCGTTCAGCGGCTGCGGGCTCGTCGTCATCTCGGCGTTGTGCAGCCCTAACTCCTTCTCGAAGCCGATCAGCTCGAGCAGCCGGCGCGGAACCCGCCGCAGAGCGCAATCGTCGGCCTTGACCGCGTAGAACTCGTACTCGAGGCCGACGATCGCCTGCGGGTTGTCGAAGACTCCCTCCTCGACGCCCTCTTTGATCACCTCGGCGTCCGCTTCGGCCGACCGGCGGAAGTCGTCGGCGTCGACCGACAGGACGTCCGCGACCCGTGCGGCGAGTTCCTCCTCGGACATACCACCGAGTGCGTACCCGATCGCCTTGAAAGGCGGCCATCGGTTCCGTCGTGGGCCCGATCCGAACCGTCCGGTCTCAGAACCGTTTTACTCCCCCCGGCGATACACACCGCCGATGGAGTTCGCCACGTTCGCCGACCGCGCCGGGACGATCGACGCCGAACCCGCCGACCTCGAGATCGTCGCCCACGTCAGGGACCTGCTCGCGGCGGCCGACGACGAGATCGAGGTCGTCGCGCGGTTCGTCCAGGGGCGGGTGTTCCCCGCCTGGGACTCGACGACGCTCGACATCGGCCCGAGCGCGTGTTACGAGGCGATCGCCCGCGCGGCGGGGCAAAACGTCAGTAGCGACGACGTCGAGGACCGACTCGCCGACGTGGGCGAGATCGGCGACGTGGCGGCCAGCTACGAGTTCGGCGGCCAGCAGGGCCTCGGCGCGTTCACGGATGGCGACGGCGGAACCGGTGACGATCTCACCGTCCGCGAGGTCGCCGACACTCTCACTGAACTGGCCGCCGCCGAGGGATCGGGCAGCCACGACCGGAAGGTCGACCTCCTCTTTGGCCTGTTCAACCGCGCCTCGAGCGAGGAGGCGCGCTATCTCGCCCGACTCGTCCTCTCGGAGATGCGCATCGGCGTCGGCGAGGGGACGGTCCGAGATGCCATCGCCGCGGCCTTCGAGGTCCCCGAGGACCGCGTCGAACGCGCCCTACAGGTGTCGAACGACTACGGACGGGTCGCCCGAATCGCACGAGACGAGGGCGTTGTGGGGCTCGACACCATGGACCTCGCGGTCGGCCGCCCCGTCCAGGCGATGCTCGCACAAGCCGGGACCGTGACCGACGCGCTCGAGGAGTGGGGGACGGCCGCGGTCGAGTGGAAGTACGACGGGGCGCGGATTCAGTTGCACCACGACCCCGCGGGCATGGACGACGGCGACGGCTCGACGGTCGAGACCCGCGTCTTCTCGCGGAACATGGAGGACGTCACCGACGCCCTTCCCGAGGTCGTCGAGTTCGCCGCGGAAACCCTCGAGGCCCCCGCCATCCTCGACGGCGAGGTCGTCGCCGTCGACGACGACGGCTCGCCGCTGCCGTTCCAAGAAGTTCTCAAGCGGTTCCGCCGGAAGCACGATGTCGCGAAGGCCCGCGAGAACGTCTCGGTGCGCCCCGTCTTCTTCGACTGTCTGCACGCCGACGGCGAGGACCTGCTCGCGGACCCGCTGACGACCCGCCACGACCGGCTCCGGTCGGTGCTGGTCGATTCCGGTGCCGATGGCGATGCGGGCGACGCGGTCGCGGACGAGGACATCGAGGGCCTCTCCCTGCTCTGGACCACCGACGATCCCGACGAGATCGAGTCGATCGACGCCGACGCGCTCGAGGCCGGCCACGAGGGGATCATGCTCAAGGATCCCGAATCGACCTACTCGCCGGGCCGACGGGGGAAACACTGGCGCAAGCGCAAGCCGGACGTGGAGACCATCGACTGCGTCGTCACCGGTGCCGAGTGGGGCGAGGGCCGACGCGCGACCTTCCTCGGGACCTTCGAACTCGCCGTGCGCGCGGGTGACGAGTTCGAGACCGTCGGCAAAGTCGCAACCGGGATCACCGACGAGAAATTAGAAGAGCTGACCGACCTGCTCGAGCCCCACATCGTCGCCGAGGCGGGACAGGAAGTCGACCTCGAGCCCGCGGTCGTCTTCGAGGTCGGCTACGAGGAGATCCAGTCCTCGCCGACTTACTCGTCGGGCTATGCGCTTCGGTTCCCGCGGTTTCTGGGCGTGCGGTACGACAAGGACCCCGAGGGCGCGGACTCGCTCGAGCGCTTACAGCGCCTGCAGGCGTGACGAGTCGGGGTAGAATCGACGCATCGCCCTCGGTCTCGAGGGCCGGGTCGACGAGTCACGGCGACCCACTTGGAACGGATATATAGAAGAACTAGTTATTTTTATGCAGTCATACGCGGATCGGCGACCTATGCCCTCCAGACGAACGTTTCTGCGTACTGTCGGTGCCGTGACGGGCGGTCTCGGAGCCGGCTGTCTGTCGTCTCTCGGTGCTGTCAGTGGATACGTGCAACTGAAGTCGATCGAGGGGTGGTACGCTGCGGCTGACGGCTGGGGAAACGATCCCATCATGTCCGTCCAGCTGAGTTCCCCGCCGGGTGGCGAACCGGAGCTGGGATATCTCGATCCCGAGTGGGAGGACCGCTTCGACACGCCCCGAGAACCGGTCGCTTCCGACGACTTACACGACGACTTCGATCGAACCTACGACACCATCGTCTACACGGTCGGCGTTTGTAGCGAGGAATGGA
This sequence comes from Natrinema pellirubrum DSM 15624, assembly GCF_000230735.2. Taxonomy (NCBI): domain Archaea; kingdom Methanobacteriati; phylum Methanobacteriota; class Halobacteria; order Halobacteriales; family Natrialbaceae; genus Natrinema; species Natrinema pellirubrum. The sequence continues at coordinate 2,170,671 of NC_019962.1, read as the reverse complement.
TCGACGGACGGGACGACGACGGGGAGGGCTGTCATAACGATTCGGTGTCTCGAGAGGAGTTCAACATGGTTCAGGTCCACGATCAGGCGAGCGCGTCGTTCGAGGATCACGATCTCTCCATTCACTCGCGGGAAGGGACGTGGGCGTTCGAATCGGAGTGACCGACGACTCAGCCGGAATGTAGCGTTCGCTGACGTATTCGCGGCGCACCTGTCTGTGACTTCCACGGTCTCCGCGCACTCCCGAACTGAGCCGTCGCCGAGCGGGCGTGTCGTCGGCGGGGCCGCAGGATTCGGACCCGAGCGTTCCGGACCGCGACGATCACCGGCGATCTCCCGTCCCGAAGACAGGTAAGCACCCTTAAGACCCACGACCGACAGGATTCCCGTATGCAACCGCGCGACCTGTCCGATCACGTCGCTTACGAGGCGGGTCGAGGCATCGAGGAGGTCGCCCGCGATCTCGACCGGGACCCCTCCGAGTTCATCAAACTCGCCTCGAACGAGAACCCCCACGGCCCCTCACCGGCCGCCGCCGTCGCCATCCGGGAAACGGCCTCGAGCGTGAGTTCCTACCCCAAAGCCGCCCACGCCGATCTCACGACCGCCGTCGCCGGCCGCTGGAACGTCACCGACGACCAGGTTTGGCTGGCAAACGGCGGCGACGGGGCGATAGACTACCTCCACCGGACGACGCTGAACCCGGACGACGACGTCCTCGTTCCCACGCCCGGCTTCGCCTACTACGGGATGAGTGCCCGATTTCACCACGGCGGCGTCCGTGAGTACGCTCTCTCGAAAGCCGACGACTTCACGCAGGACGCCGACACCGTCCTCGAGGCTTACGACGGCGAGCGCGTGATCTGGGTCACGAGCCCCCACAACCCGACGGGCTCGACGATGCCCCTCGCGGAGATCGAACGCCTCGCAGACGAGACCGACGAGGAAACCCTGATCGCCGTCGACGAGGCCTACGGCGAGTTCGCCGACGAGGAAAGCGCCATCGCGTTGCTGGACGGCTGGGACGAGTTCGAGGCCCGCGACGACGTCGCGGTCCTCCGGACGTTCTCGAAGGCCTACGGACTGGCCGGCGTTCGCCTCGGCTACGCCGTCGTGCCCGACGAGTGGGCCGACGCCTACGCCCGCGTGAACACGCCCTTCGCGGCGAGCGAACTCGCCTGTCGGGCCGGGCTCGCGGCCATCGACGACGAGGAACACGTCGTCCGGACCGTCGAAACAACCCGCGAATCCCGCGCGTACATGCGCGACGACATCGACGCCCACGTTTGGGAGAGCCAGGGCAACTTCGTCCTCGTCGACGTCGGCGACGCTTCGGCCGTCGCCGCCGAGATGCAGGAACGCGGCGTCATCGTTCGTGACTGCTCGAGTTTCGGTCTCCCTGGCTGTGTCCGCATCACCTGCGGAACCGAAGACGAAACGGAACGGGCCGTCGCAACGCTCAACGAGGTCCTCGCCGACCTCGACGTCGAATCGTCCCCGGCGGACGAGTCGGATACGGAGGTCGCCGACACATGAGAGTCGCCGTCACCGGCACGCCCGGCACCGGGAAGACGACCGCGACGGAACTGCTCGAGTCGCGGCTGGCTGACGAGGAGGCCGCTCCGAACGCGGCGACGGACGCCGACGGCGAATCGGCCCCCGATCTCGAGGTGATCCATCTCAACCGCGTCCTCGAAGCGGAAGGGCTCTACACCGAGGTTGATGCCGACCGCGAGAGCAAGGTCGCGGACCTCGAGGCCCTCTCCGAGTGGCTCGCCGGCCGGGACGACGCCGTTGTCGAGTCCCACCTCGCGCATCACTTCGACGCCGACCGCGTGGTCGTCCTGCGGTGTCACCCCGAGACGCTCGAGGAACGCCTGCTCGAGCGCGGCGAGACCGCCGCGAAGGCCGAGGAGAACGCCGAGAGCGAGGCGCTGGACGTGATCCTCTCGGAGGCCGTCGAGGAACACGGCCTCGAGTCGGTCTACGAGGTCGACACGACCGATCGCGATCCGGACGAGGTTGCGGCAGCACTCGAGGCGGTCGTTGCGGGCGAGTGCGAGCCAAGCGCCGGCGAGGTCGACTTCATCGGGTACCTGACATGACGCTCGACAAGTTCCGGCCGTACGTCTCGCGGTTTCTCGACCCCTTCGTCAAGGGCTTTGACCGCGTCGGTATGACGCCAAACGGCGTGAGCGTCGTCGCCTTCGGGATGGCGATCCTCGCCGCGGTCGCGTTCGCACTGGGCGGGCTCGAGGACCCGGTCTGGTACGCCGTGGCCGCCGCGCTGGTCTTTCTCAATGGCTGGCTCGACATCGTCGACGGCGCGCTCGCGCGCGAACAGGAGGTCGCGTCGGCGGGCGGCGACCTGCTGGATCACGTCCTCGATCGCTACGCCGACATCGTCGTCATCGCAGGGTTGGCCGCGGGCGTCGAGGACTACCTGCTCGGCTTCGCGGCCGTGACCGGCGTCGTGATGACCTCGTATCTCGGCACGCAGGCACAGGCCGTCGGCCTCGATCGGGTCTACGGCGGGCTCGTCGGGCGCGCCGACCGGCTGGCGATCATCGGGATCGTCGGCTTTCTGGCCTATCCGATCACGGGGCCGATCGTCGGCGGGTTCACGCTCGTTGGGCTCCTGTTGGTCTTCCTCGCGGTCGTCGGCCACCTGACCGCACTCCAGCGCTTCTATTACTCCTGGCAAGCCCTCGAGTGAGCGCCGCTGTGGCCCGCTTCCGCCCTTTTTGACGGGCGGGAGCGCGCCGCATGCTTTATCCCTGATCACGATATAGGAACGGACATGGTTCAGTGTGAGATGTGTGGGGCCGAGACATCGTCCCCGAAGACGATCAAAGTCGAGGGCGCGAAGCTAGACGTGTGTTCCGACTGTACGGACTTCGGTACCGAGGTCAAACAGCCCTCGAGTTCGAGTTCGTCGACGAAGTACTCGACCGGCTCGAGTTCGTCGTCCTCGAGCGGGGGCGGCCAGTCGTCCGGCTCCACGAGTTCGTCGAGTTCCGGTGGCTCGAGCCAGCGCCGCTCGGACATGTTCGACGACATGGACGAGTTGGCGACCGACTACGACGACCGGGTTCGCAACGCCCGCGAGAGCAAGGGTCTCAGCCAGTCCGAACTCGCGAACGAACTCAACGAGAAGGCGAGCCTGATCCGCAAGATCGAACGCGGCGATACCCTCCCGAGCGACCGAGTGCAGTCCGAACTCGAGAGCTTCCTCGAGATCAACCTGAACGCCGAAGGGGCGTCCGGCGAGGACTCGGAGTGGTCCGGCGGCTCCTCGACCGGCAGTTACACGCTCGGCGACGTCGTCAAGCGCAAGGACTAACGGCGACGTCCGGTCCGCCCTCGGTTCCCGTACCGCCGACTCGCAAGCTATTTCTTTCGTGCGGGTGGGGTTGCGGATATGTTCGTCCTCGTCAACCTGAAGACGTATCCGTGTGATCCGGTCGCGGTTGCGGAAGCCGTCCGCGACGTCGACGAAACGACCGACGCACGCTTGGCGGTCGCACCCGCGGCGACCCACATCGAACGGGTCGCCGAGACCGGAGCCGAGACGTGGGCCCAGCACGTCGATCCGATCGATCACGGGAGCAACACCGGCCACGCCCTCGCGGAACACGTCGCCGACGCGGGCGCGGTCGGGACGCTGATCAACCACTCCGAGCGGCGACTGAAACTGGCCGACATCGACGGGACGGTCCGTGCGGCCCAGCGGGCCGACCTCGAGACGATCGTCTGTGCGAACAATCCGGCCCAGATCGGTGCCGCAGCGGCGCTCGGTCCCGACGCCGTCGCCGTCGAGCCCCCCGAACTCATCGGAACGGGGACGCCGGTCAGCCAGGCCGATCCGGACGTCGTCGAGGACGCGGTCGCGGCTGCGGCCGACGTCGACCCCGACGTGTCGGTCCTCTGTGGGGCCGGCATCAGTACGGGCGACGACGTCGTCGCCGCGGGCGATCTCGGTGCCGGCGGGGTCTTGCTGGCAAGCGGCGTCGCGAAAGCCGACGACCCGAAGGCTGCCCTCGAGGATCTCGTCGCGCCACTGTAAGTCACCCGCCGTCCCACTTTTCTCCCTGTCGCTCGAAGGTGTGTGTATGAGTGACAACAACTCCGCGTCCGACGGTGGGACGGAGACGGCGACGCATCCGGTCTCGGTCGCGCTCGAGAACCGACTGATGAGCCACGGCTACTACGTGACGTCGTTCGAGTGGCTGGACGGCGAGGGCGAGGCCACGACCCCCGACGACGGCGTCGGGGTCGTCCTCGAGTACGAGGCCGTGTCCGACGCGCCCGCGGTCACGCGCGACGAGGTCGGGGCCGTCCTGCGGACGCTGCTGTCGATCGGCGAGGAGCGGTCGTGGACGCCCGGTCGTCTCGAGGTGACCTCGTTCGCGACCGACGGGGCGGTCCGGGGGCGCTGGCACGTCGAGCGCGAGTGGTTCGACCGGCTCGGGGACGACCTCTCGCAGGTGGAGTTCTCGGGGTTGGTCCTCGGGACGGTCCGGGACCGGCCGAGCGGACGTGACACCGATTAAATACGTCCCGGAGATAGATTAATAATGGTTCGCGCCAGTCCTTGTCGTAGACGATTCCATGACCGGCGAGCAGGTGTACGTCTCCCACGCGCCCGACGATCTCGACCTCGTGCAGGACCTGTTCTCGACGGTCAAGAACTTCCCCTTCGGCGTCCACATTGCACACGAGGAGGTTGAATCCGGCCGCTCGCGAACGCGACTCGAGGGACGACTCGCCAACAGCGACCTCGTCGTCGCGGTACTGACCGAGGGAGCGGCCGACGACGAGTGGATCAATCAGGAAATCGGCTACGCGGTGGCCAAGGGGATTCCCGTACTGCCGCTGTTCGACGAGGGGATCGACCGGCGAGGGTTCGTCAGCGACGTCGACGGCGTGACGATCGATCGCGGTGATCTCTCCGCGACGATCTTCAACCTGCTGTGTCGGCTCCGAAGCGAACTCGCGCCGCTGGGCGCGCTGTCGGTTCCGAACTGGTATATCCGGTTCCCGTGTACGATCCCCGACTGCAGGGGGCCGGTCACGCTCGAACTCGAACACGATCAGTCCAAGCTCTGGAAGCTCCATGCACACGGCAAGTTCCTGACGGCCTCGTGTGCGGACTGTGGGATCACGTACTACTTCGAGCCGGCGACGATCGGCTTCATGGGTCGTGAGAACGTGCCAGCGTCTCAGTCCTCGTCCCGAAGCCGGTCGTAGGCGTCCCGAACGAGTTTGAACGCCGACTCGCTGCCGCTCTTGCGGTCGGGGTGGGCGCGTTTGACCTGCTCGTGAAACGCCTCTCGGAGCCGCTCGTCGCTGACGGCCCGCTCGAGGCCCAATACGTCGCGGGCCTCGGTCTTTCGCATGGCGACGTCGGCGACGATGCCGCGCTCCTCGGCATCGGCTTTGCAGTCCGAACATAGCTGTTCGGTCCGCTCGTCGATCGTGGTCACGCGGAACCGCTCCTCGTCGACCCACTCCCGGCACTGTGTGCATCGGGTTCGCTCGTCGGTGTCGCCGGTATCGGTCGCGTCGGCGTTCCCGTCGGTTGCCGGGCCATCTCCTTCGGCCCCAGCATCGGGACCGGGGGCCTCGGCCGCACACGACGGACAGCAGGTCAACACGGTGCCGTCCGACAGCACGACGTCCTCGAGTTCGGTCGCGAGGAACGTGCCGGTACACCCGTCACAGGCGGCCCGCCGCTGATCGAGCGACGCGCCCTTTCGGGCGGCTGCCCTGGCGTGTGGCTCACACTCCGGACAGCACGCCACCCGTTCGCCGTCCGGCATCGTCACTGTCGTGAGATCCTCGAGCGCGACCGTCCGGCCACAGCCGTCGCAGCCGGCCTGTCGTTCACCGACCACTGCCATTACCCGGGCGGTTCGGGTTCGTCCCATATTAGTTCTTCTGCTGACAGTCACGGGTTCGGACGGCTCGGTTCGCCCGGAGGGAGGCCCCGATCGTCGGTCGGGGCCGGTGTGTAGGCTCCGACTACGTGGTGAAACGAGACCGGGCGGACGGCCGACCAGTCCGAACGGAACGGATAACGAAGTAGTCGGCCGGCTATGGATCGGGCGTGCGAGGGTCCCCTCGCACGGAGACGCGCTGTCCGTTGGACGGCACTCGGTGGCCGACGGCCGCCGAGTTCCTCCTCTCCTGTCAGGTATTTCGACGATCGAACCGGGACACCAATGGGCTCGCAGTCGTGAGTATCGCGTATGGACACAGCAGTTCGGACGGAGACGCACGATGGTGCGGCCGACCGCGACCGCCTCGTTGCCGGAATCGTCGACGTCCTCTGTATCGTCGGGATCGTCCTCCTCGGCCGCATCAGTCACAGCGGCAATCCGATCGCCGAACCGATCGCCTCGCTCGAGACGGTGACGCCGTTCGTGGTCGGCTGGCTCGCCGTCGCGGCGCTGGCGGGGGTCTACGCGACCGATCGGGCGGGCGCGAGCCGCGAGTTCCGACTGCCGGCCGTCACGTGGATCGCGGCGGCGAACGTCGGGCTCATGCTCCGTGGCTCGCCGCTGTTCGATGGCGGGACGACGTGGCCGTTTCCGGTCGTCATCACCGCGACCGGGCTGGCCGTGTTGCTCGGTTGGCGACTGGTCTATACCCTCTATCTATCAGCGACGAGGTAAGTAGTCGACGCGCCGGTTCGCGATCGAAATCGGATCGAGAGTATAGTCGTCCGAAATTCGATACGTTATTCGGGACCGCGGTTCTGACGGTCTGTCTCTCGAGAACGTAATCGATCGGATACTGTGTCTGTCCGTCACGTCTCTCGAGCGAGCGGTGATCCGATCCTTCGCCCGACCCGTACCTTCGATATAACTTATGCAGATCCATTTCCGATGATGCAAATCAGAAACCCATCCATCATGAGCTAATTATGGGAAACACTTATATGGCTATTCCTCATACTATAGGATAGATTATGACTGGATATTACGACATTGTTCTCGGCCTCATCCCAGTCGCACTGCTCGGTATCACCGCGGCCCTGACGTTCGTGGGGGTGTCGCTGACCGCGGCAGTGCCGCTCGGGGCAGTCGTCGCGATGGGGATCATTGGCCACGCAATGTTCGTCAATACGCCAGCTGACACCACCGACGAGGCCCGGTCGGCGCGTCCGCCGATCAACGCGGACTGATCCGTTCTTCCGCTTTCGGTTCCTTTTCCCATCTCCGCCGCGTTCGATCGTCTATGACTGAGACGCTGTTTCTGACCAGCGACGCCATCGATGACCTCGCAACGCCGGCCGAATACGTCGACGCCGTTCGCGAAGGGTATCGACAGCGCGGCGAGGGCGCACCGGCCCACCCACGGTCGAAGTTCCTCCGTGCGGATCCCGCCGGGATGTTCACGAGCTACGCCGCCATCCTCCCGGAGACGGGCGCGATGGGTGGCTACATGTACAGCGCAGGGTTCGGTGCCGGCGACGGCTGGTTCATGACGCCGCTTTTCGACGCCGACAGCGGCGCGCCGCTGGCCCTGCTCGACGGCGCGAGCATGAACCCGTTCAAGACCGGCGCGGCCGGCGCCGTCGGTGTCGACGAACTCGCCCGTGACGACGCCGACACCCTCGCGATCATCGGAAGCGGCGCTCAGGCCCGCGGCCAGCTCCATGCGACCGCCACGGTCCGTGACTTCACCGAGGTGCGGGTCTACTCGCCGACCCCCGAGAACCGCGAGGCGTTCGCCGCCGACTTCGACGACACGCTCGCGGCCGACGTCCACGCGGTCGACTCGAGTACGGCCGCTGTCGCCGACGCGGACGTCGTGATCACGGCGACTCAGGCCAGCGAGCCGGTCGTCGACGGCGACGACATCGCGCCCGGGACCCACATCACCGCGATGGGCCAGTACTCGGCGGACGCACGCGAACTGGACACGGACACGATTGCGAACGCGACCTACGTTCCGGACCTCCGCGAGCGGGCGACGTTCGACGCCGGTTCGTTTATCCAGGCTCTCGAGGCGGGCGCGATCACCGAGGACCACGTTCACGCCGAACTGGGCGAGGTCGTCGCCGGGGTCGAACCGGGGCGGACGAACGACGACGAGATCACGGTCTTCGACAGCGGCGGAACGGGCATCGAGACGGTCGCCGCGGCGTATCTCCTCTACGAGCGCGCCAGCGAACGAGGGCTCGGACAGACGATCGAGTTCGCGCCGGCGAGTGAGGCGTTGACGGGGAACTAGGGACTCGAGGGACGCGGGACTGGAGTATAAATAACTGTTTTCGAGCCGACGGGCGACTCGAGCCGGTTACTCCTCGGCCGGTCGCACTTTGAAGCCGTAGCGAGTGACGCCTTCCTGCGTATAGACCCGGCGGATCGTCGTCTCGATGCGATCACCGACGCCGAACGCGTCGGGGTCAGCGTCGGTGCCCATCGCCGGGGCACTGACGGTCTCGTCGCCGCTATCGACGGCTTCTTCTCGCGGGCGCTGCCCGCCCGAACGGTCCGCGGAGTTTCGCTCCGCGCCATCGCCGTCTTTTCGCTGCGTCTCCGACGCACCGCTCGTCTCGAGCGCGACGATCGCGGCCGCGTAGTCGCCCGACTGGGCCTGCTGTTCGGCGAACTCCGGCGGTGCGCCGCCCTGGGAGATGGTCGTGACGGCCTCGATGGTCCCCTCGCCCGCGAGTTCGACGGGGTCGTACTCGGCGAGCGCCCCGCAGTCGTCACACGCGCCCTCCGGCGGGAACGACAGCGCATCGCACTCTGAACAGCGGCCGGCCTCGAGTCGGTAGCGCTGGGGGAGCGAGCGCCGCCACGAAGGGACGCTGACGTAGGCGCCGCCGCCCGATGGCGGGCCGGTGGTCACGACGCCGCGCTGGCGCAGGTACTCCGCGTAGGAGAGCGGCTCCGCTCCCTCGAGCGCGGTGACGGTCGGCACGTCGCCGTCGGCCGAGACGACGACCGCGTCGGCCCCCGCGCCGCTGCCGTGGGAGACGCCGATGACGGAGGCGCAGCCGTCCGCGAGCGCGGTGGCGAGCGACAGCGGCACGCTCGCCGCGCCGGTATCGCCCAGCTTATGGACCGTCGCAGCCGCCTGGATTTCGTCGGTGCCGACGCCGGCGGCGCCCGCCGCGCGGTAGGGTAACTTGCCGTCGGGGGCCTGAATCGCGGCCGCGTCGGGCTCGGGGTCGACCTCGAGGCCATCGACCGCCCCGCCGATCGTCTCGGTGAAGGCCTGCCGGTCGTACTGGGTGATTCCCAGTCCCTGCGTCTCCGCATCGCCGGTGTCGCGGAACCGGGTACCGGGATAGGCCGCGGCGTATTCCGCGCGATCGACGATTTCGGCGGGGCCCTCGCGCTCGAGGACGAACGCGGCGCTGCCGGCCCCGGCGGCGTGATCGATCCCGTCGTCGGGGTCGCCCTGCGGTGCGTCGGCGGCGACGACGAGCGCGGTCGTTGCGTCGGCCTCGAGGGCGTCCAACCCGGCCCAGAGCGCACGGGTCCCCGCGCGAGTACTTCCGGAGAAGAGCTGACGGGTCGCCGACTCCGAGAGTGCCAGCATCGCGCCCAGCCGAGCGGTCAGGTCCTCCTCGGCCGCCGGCGGCCGCGAGGAGGCAAACGCCAGCCAGTCGACGTCGTCCGGGTCGGTCTCGGCCGCCTCGAGCGCGCGGGTCGCGGCCTCGTAACCTATGGTCAGGGCGTCCTCGTCGGCCGCGGGGACGGCCTTCTGGGTGACGCCGGCGGCGTGGAACTGCCCCCACGCCTCTTCGAAGGCCTCGCTGCTGATGCGGAACCGCGGTGCGTACGCGCCGATGCCGGTGATCGCGCTCATGCTTTCACCTCCTGTTCCTTCTCGAAGACGTGGACGACGGCGGCACCACCGCTGCCGCCGACGTTGTGGGTCAGTCCGCGGGTCGGGTTCTCGACCTGTCGCTCGCCGGCGTTGCCGGAGAGCTGTTTGTACGCCTCGACGACCTGGCCGGCGCCCGTCGCGCCGATGGGGTGGCCCTTGGACTTGAGGCCGCCGGAGGTGTTCACGGGAAGGTCGCCACCGATCTCGGTCGCCCCGGATTCGATCAGCCGGCCGGCCTCGCCGGTCTCACAGAAGCCAAGATCCTCGTAGGCCAGCAGTTCGGCGATGGCGAAGCAGTCGTGAACCTCCGCGAAGTCGAGGTCGTCGGGGTCGACGCCGGCCATCTCGTAGGCCTGCTCGCCGGCCCGCTGGCTCGCCGGAATGCCGGTGTAGGTGTCACGCTGGAAGAGCCCGACGGTGTCGCTGCCAGCACCGACGCCGGCCACCCGGATCGGATCGTCCGTGTACTCGTCGACGACGTCCTCGCTGACGATCAGCGCACAGGCCGCCCCGTCCGAGGTCGGACAGCAGTGATAGAGGTTCAGCGGGTCCGCGACGACCGGCGCGGACTGGGCGTCCTCGAGCGAACACTCGAAGCCTAACTGGGCGTGGGGGTTTTTCGCGCCGTTGGCGTGGTTCTTGACGGCGACTCGCGAGAGGTGTTCGCGTGTGGTGCCGTACTGCGCCATGTGAACGCTGGCCATCTGGGCGTAGACGCCCGAGAAGGTGGTTCCCGAGAGTCGCTCCCACTCGGTCTCCCCGGAGACGCCGAGCCAGTACTTCGTCGCGTCCGAACTCATGTCGGACATGATCTCGAAGCCGCCAGCGAGAACGACGTCGGCCATCCCCGATTTGACGGCCTGGACGGCCTGTCGCACCGCGAAACCGCTCGCCGCACAGGCGTTTTCGACCCGCGTCGTCGGCACCCCGTCGAGACCGACGTGTTCGGTCACGGCCGGCCCGGAGAGGCCCAGTTGCCGGCCGCCGACGCCGAGATTGCCGATGACGGCCTCGTCGACGTCGTCCGCCTCGAGTCCCTTCGGTACGCTGTCCGTCGCCGCGTCGAACGCCGTGCGGAACAGGGACCGGTAGCTCTCCGAGGGAAAGGCTCCGTAGTCCGACTGCCCCGCGCCGACGAGGTAGGCGTCTCGCATACCGGCCCCTCAGTCGTCCGGTGTGAAATAAGTACACACTTACCTACGGTCTTCAGGACCGATCGTGGCTGGACCCCGCTACCGCTCGGTCGGCTCCCGCGACGCATCGAGGACCGCCCGGATCAGCGTCGACTCGGCCGCGCGGAGCCGCTGGGAGACCGCCGACTTCGAGATCGCCAGCTCATCGGCCAGCGTCTCGAGATCGACTCCTCGTGGCCGGTCGAAATAGCCCCGCTTGCCGGCCAGTTCGAGGGCCTCCCACTGTTTCGGCGTGAGTTCGCGGACGTCGAGCTGGAGCGACTCCGGACGACCCTGCTGGTCGGTGGTCCGGTCGTCGACGGTGCGTGCGTCGACGACGTCGTCGACGCAATCAATCAGCTGTTCGATCGATTCGTCGTCGGTGACCGTTACCGTCACGCGTATTCGATTGCTCTCGGCGTTGTCAGTCATGGGTGGACACCGTCGTCCGCGCCGGAGTGGTGGGTCAGTCGTTCAGTCACGAGTCCGCCGTCGCCCGTCTTACCCTTTGTCATCGTTCTAACCCACTGGGTCTCGATCACAGCGGCCCGCTTACGGGTCGCCGTCGCGGTAGACGCGACTCCAGCCGTCGCCGATGGCGTGCTAGGAGCTGAGGAGGCTGGGGCCGCCGTTGGCGAGTACGAACCGCCGCTGCATGGACGCATCCGGATTCATCGTTGACATCGAACCCTCGACCTGTGAAGGTATTGAATAGGCGTCCAGATTTCTCCCCGCCGAGAACCGTACTGCAGGGGTACAGACCTCTTACTTCCCGCTGAGAACCTTCCCAAATGTGTTCGAATAGCATATGTAAGTGGGTTTGGCAGTGAACCGTCCCAGTGGGCGTCGCCCGACCTCGAGCGGCGTCACTCACGCGGTACCCCCATCCCCGATCGATCGTTCGTCCTCACTGAGAGGCGACGCGGGTTTCAAACGTCTCGTCGCCGTATCTCACGTATGCCTCGCGCGGCCGACCTCGTCTCCGTCCTCGAGGCGACCGAATCGCTGGCGATCGTCTGTCACGACAATCCCGACCCGGACTGTCTCGCCAGCGCGCTCGCCCTCGAGGCGATCGCACGCGACCACGACATCGCGCCCGTGACGATCGCCTACGGCGGTGAGATCTCCCATCAACAGAACCGCGCGTTCGTCAATCTCCTCGACATCAGTCTCCAGACGGTCCAATCGACGACGCTGTCGGAGTACGAGAGCATCGGGTACGTCGATCACAGCAGTCCGGGTGCGAACACGGAGGTGCCGGAACGTGTCACACCGGACATCGTCATCGACCATCATCCCGGCGAGGCAAGCGGGGCCGACTTCGAGGACGTCCGCACCGAGTACGGCGCGACGGCGACGATCTTCGTGGAGTACCTCGAGGAACTCGAGGTCGAACTGACCACCCGGCTCGCCTCGGCGTTGCTCTTTGCGCTCCACCGTGAGCGGCTGGACTTCGTCCGCGAGCCGACGCGCCGCGAGTACGAGGCCGCGCTGGCGGTCTATCCCGACGCGGATCTCGAGACGCTCGAGCAGCTGTACGGCAGCGCCTTCTCCCCAGGGACCCTCGACGCCATCGGGCGGGCCATCGCCAGCCGGGAGCGACGGGGCTCGTCGCTGGTCGCCAGCGCCGGCAAGACCGGCGAGACGGACGCGCTGCCACAGGCTGCGGACTACCTGCTCAACCTCGAGGGAGTCGATACGGTGTTGGTCTACGGGATCGTCGGCGACGCGATCCGGCTGAGCGGCCGGTCGATCGATCCGCGGGTCCACATCGGCGAGGCGCTCGAGGAGGGATTCGACGAACTCGGGGCGGCGGGCGGCCACCACGACATGGCCGGCGGGCGGATCGAACTCGGGCTGTTCGCCGACGAAGACGGCGACGACGACGCGTTACTCGAGTTCGTCGGCGGACGACTCGCTCGCCGGTTCTTCGATGCGTTGAACCTCGACGAGTGACGGTGCGGGTCACAATTTAGCCATTGTCTATCACAACCGGCGTGCTGAATACAGAGCGTGAATTGAACGGTTGGATAGCGAACGTCGAGCGCGGGGTCAATGGAGGCGCGACGAAAATAGTCCAAGAACTGTGAGGCTCCAGAAAAGGAGTCCAAGCCCGTAGAAGAGGAGACGCACCCGGACTGGAATGTCGGAGGATACCCCCGGCCAGGATTCCAGATGTTCGGTCATCATGCTTGCCTCACTACTCTCATCGTACCCGATCCTATCCGCAGCAGCGAATCCAGAAGTACCACCATGTCCAGTAGTGCCACCACCCGCCGCAATACAGAGGATGCCAAGACCAGCCAGCCCTAAGATTACTGCCCCCGAATGGGTGAGACCGTACGCGAGACCGACGGTTACGCCACCTATTATGCCAGTATCCCTCACCAGGGGCTTCAGCAATCGTGTCAAATCCATATCCAGTACGTGCAAACAATCAACTGGCGGTTATCAACTTTTGGTACCCTCTGATTGATTCGCACACGCAGTTACCGCGAGCCTTGTGCCCGAGAACTGCAGTAGAGTTGGACAGGAGGCCGTGAATCAGTGGTTTGACGATAGAGTGCGTTAGTTTTCTCGAGAGCACTCATAGTTCGCCAGTAACAGGTACTATAGTAGCCACTGACAGTCATTGCACACCTGATCGCACGACAGCGTCGCGATCAGTGTGTAAATCGTTTCAGTGGCTACTATAGTCGTCTTCAGTCGATGTCGATCGAGCGCGCTTCCTCGTCCGGCTCGTGCTTGGGGAGCCGCACCGTCAACACGCCGTTGTTGACGCTTGCCTGCACTGCATCGGCGTCGACCGACGCCGGCAGGCGCACCTGCCGGCTGAACGACTTGGTCGTCCGCTCGTGTCGGATGTAGTTCTCAGCCTCGTCGCCGGTCTCCCGTTCGCGTTCGCGCCGGCCCGAAATCGCGAGGGTCCGGTCCCGATCGGTGAGTCGCAACTCGAGGTCGTCGCTCTCGTAACCGGGGACGTCGACGGTGGCGACGAACGCCTCGCCCTCGTCGGCGAGGTCCAGGCTCGTCTCCGCGCCACCCATCGAGAGGTCGAGCTGGCTCCGGTCGTCCACCTGCCGCTCCCACGATCGGGCCGCCGTCTCGACTTGGCGGTTCAGTCGCTCGAGGAGGTCGTCGATACCGTCGAACGGGCGGGGTCGGTCTGCCATGATTTCACCTACCGTAGGTAGGGGGCCGATAGCGAAAAAGGTCACCCTCGGCCAGTGAAACGGTCACGCAGGCTAACCTATCGACGGGGTGACTTGCGGCAGAACCGAGGGGTGGGCTGGTCGTTTTTACGCTCCCCGTCTTAGGGGAGATGCATGACGGACGCACTATTCGTCGTCAGCGAAGAAGGGTACTGGGGAGAGGAATGCGTCGAGCCGCTCGAGACGCTGTCGGACGCGGGCGTCGAGGTCACGGTCGCGACGCCGTCGGGGAGTCCGCCGGTAATCGACGAGCGATCGCTCGATCCCGACGAGGTCGGCGAGGAGACCGCCGAACACGTCCGCGAGGTCCACGAGACCGACGAGCGACTGAACGATCCGATCCCGGTCGCACAGGCCGATGCCGAGGGGTACGACGCCGTCGTCTTCCCCGGCGGGCACGGAACCGCATGGGACATCAACCAGGACAAACACGCACGGCAACTCCTGCGGGACGCCGTCGAGGGCAACGGGAAGGCGCTCGTGGTCTGTCACGCCGTCGGCATTCTCGGGTTCGCCCGCGACAGCCACGGCGCGTTCATCGTCAACGGCCGTGACGTAACCGGCTTCCCCAACGCGTGGGAGGAGGGCATCGTCGACGAACAGGACCGCATGCCCGACGGCCGCAAACTGCCCTACTGGACCGAGGACGAAGTGAAAGCCGCCGGCGGAAACTGGGACGCCGAACTCGACGCCGACACCAGCGTCACCGTCGACGGCGACCTCATCACCGCCCGCGGCCCCGGCTCTTCGAGCGCCGCGGCCGACACGCTGCTCGAGGAACTCGACGTCGAACTCGAGGCCTGAGCGACCCGCGATCGCCGGCCCGTACTGGACGACGAAACCGGCCACAGCGACTCTCGTTCCGTCGTTCTGCTATCTCCCTGAACTGTTTCTACCCGTTCGTGTAGCGCCGTTCATATGCCGGCGATACGAACGCAGAGGACTCACGAAACGGTACGGGGCCGGCGATGAGGCCGTCGTCGCCCTCGAGGGTCTCGAGCGCGAGTCGCGTCGCCGGGACGGTGCTGCTTTCCTTGTCGGAGTGGGTCGTACCGTCGTCTTGCTCGTGTGGTTCGTCGTCCCGATCGCGATCGGCTACCGGCGGTTCGAGCGAGCGGATCCGAACTGATCGCCGGCCGGCGTCGCGGTCGGTCGGGGCTCGGTCGCCGCCTCCCTCGAGCCGGCGGGCGATCGGCGGCGAGAGGGGCAGACCGAGCGAGTTATGGGCGCTGACCCCCGAGGACGCCCGTGGAGCCAGCCCGATCGGAGACGACCGAACGGACCGATTCGCTACGGAGTCGCAGCTTCCGGATCACCGTCGACGACGGCCGCGACTCGTTTTTCGCACTCAGCATCGAGGACGTCTCGAGCGACGACGCGTGGCTCATGTCCGACACCGTCGTCGCCCTCGAGAACAAGCGCTGACCGCCCCTGCGACCGCCGGCTGCCGACAGTGGTCGCGATCGATAGCGAAGGCGGGTCACGCAGGCTGCCCAGTGGCGAATCAGTCCCTTTTTACGCGACCGCGGGGAAATATCGGCTATGAGCTTCGAGGAAGACGATCGCGTCGTGCTGCACGACGAGCACAGTGAGTTCGACGGCGAAACCGGGACCATCACCCAGACGATGGAGTCGATGTTCGGTGACGTCACCTACACCATCAGCTTCGAGGACGGCCAGGAGGCCGGCGTTCCCGAGGACGACCTCGAGGCGGCCGACGACGAAGACGACGAAGACGCAGACGAGGAGTAACGCCGCTCGAGGGCCGGTCCCGCGAGACGACGTCACACCTGCGACCGCCGTGCCGGCCGAACACTACCACACTACCCATTCGAATCGTCGATGCCACAGATCCCGCTTCACTACGTCGATTTACGGACGTTCTGCTACGCCACCGAGGACGAGAAACGCGTCGAGGAAGCGCTGCGAACGTTCCTCCCCGACGGTGACGATGACGACCCCTTCGAGATCGAACGCACCGAAAGCGAGGGCCACTACGGCGACCGTATCCTCGTCCTCTCGGCCCGCGTCGAGAACGCCGACGACGTTCGGCACGTCCTCTCGCGGCTAGCCGACCTCGAGACCTTCGACGACCTGATCGCCGAACTCGACGAGCGGGTCACGGAAAACACCGAACTCTTCCTGCGACTCGACAAACAGGCCGCCTTCGCGGGCGACGTTCGCCTCGGCGACGGCATCACCTTCCGTGGGAAAGTCGAGGCCTACCCCGCCAAGAAGGAGAAAGCCGTCGAAAACGCCGAGGACGTCCTCGAGCGGCTTCGCGAGCAGGGCTGAGTCGCCGTTTCGCTGACGCTGCCGCGTCCCGCTTCGTTTCGTGACGCCGGCTGAACCCGAACGTGATCGTCCGGTTACGAAGCGCTTTTGACTGGCCAGTCAGTAAGTTAGTGTAGGTATATTCTACATGACTGACGAGACGATCGACGATCTCATGGATGCGACGTACCGGGCGCTCTGCAAGCATGGGTATGCGGAGTTGACAATGCAGGACATCGCCGCGGAGTCGGACAAGAGCAAAGGAACGATTCACTACCACTTCGACGGCAAACAGGACCTTCTCGAGTCGTTTCTGGAGTTTTTGCTGGACGACTTCGAAGAACGAACCGAGACGATCCCCGGCGAGACGCCGAGTGAGCGACTACACGAGTTTCTCGACCAGTTGCTGACTCCCAGCGACGAGGAGTCGTCCGAGGAGTTCCGAACGGCGATCCTCGAGATCAAGGCTCAGTCGCCCTACAATGAGGCCTACCGGGAACGACTGCGTGGGTTCGACCGTGCCACCAGGGACCGCATCGCCGGTCTCGTCACTGAGGGGGTCGAGGCCGAGGAGTTCCGCTCGGACATCGATCCCGAGGCGACCGCCGACTTTCTGGTCACCCTGTTTCACGGCGCACAGACGCGGGCGGCCGCGGTGGATCGACCGCCGGAACGGACGCTGGAGTACATCCATGCGTACATCGACGACACGCTGTGTCTCGAGTCGGCCGACCGGAACGGGTCGTCGCCCGAGGTTGACACGGGGGCCGAAGGATGAGCCTGCTGGCTCGACTCGTCGGCTGGATCAAACGGCGGTTGGCCCCAGTCTCCGGGCTGTTCAAGGGTCGCGAGGAGTTCGATCTGACCGAGGGCGGGATCGCGAAGCCGCTGTTCTATCTCTCGCTGCCGATCATCGTGACGAACCTGTTGCAGACCGCCTACAACCTCATCGACACGTTCTGGTTGGGCCAGTACAGCACCGAGGCGCTGGCGGCGATCAGCTTCGCGTTCCCGATGGTCTTTCTGCTCATCTCGGTCGGGATGGGGCTCTCGGTGGCCGGGAGCGTTCTCGTCGCCCAGTACATCGGTGCTGACGAGGAGTCCGAGGCGGAGTACGCCGCTTCCCAGACCGTCGCGCTGTCGCTGCTCGCGGCGTTGCTACTCGGCGTCGTCGGCTACGTCTTCGTCGAGGAACTGCTCGGGTTGCTCGGTGCCTCCGAGGCCGTGTTGCCGCTGGCGACCGATTACATGCAGGTCATCTCGCTCGGGATGCCCTTCATGTTCGGCTTCTTCGTGTTCATCGCCTTGATGCGCGGGTACGGCGACACGATCACGCCGATGCTCGTGATGTTCGGTTCGGTCCTGCTCAACGTGATCCTCGACCCGTTCATGATCTTCGGTTGGGGGCCGTTCCCCGAACTCGGGATCGAGGGTGCGGCGATCGCGACGGTCTTCTCGCGCTCGCTCGCGCTCGTGGTCGGGTTGGCGATCATGTTCAGCGGCGTCCGGGGCGTCCGGATCCGACTGGCCCAGATGCGGCCCGACCTCTCGTTCGCGAAGCGGCTCGTGAGCATCGGCTTCCCCGCTTCGATCGAGGGGATGGGCCGGGCACTGTCGATCAACCTGTTGCTGGTGATCGTCGCGTTCTTCCCGGACACGGTCGTGGCGGCCTACGGGATCGGGACCCGCGTCTTCTCGGTCATTTTCCTGCCGGCGATCGCGGTCGCCCGCGGTGTCGAGACGATGACCGGGCAGAACGTCGGCGCGGGCAAACCCGAGCGGGCGAAAGCCGCGGCGGACTTCGCCGCCCGGACGATGTTCATCGTCCTCGGGGCGATGGGCGTCGTGGCGTGGCTCGCCGCGGAGCCGATCACCGCCGCGTTCACCGACAACCCCGAAGTCATCGAGATCGGGACGACGTTCATTCGATACGTCGCCCCCTCCTTTGGCTTCATCGGCGTGATGCGAGCCTACAACGGCAGCTTCCGAGGGACCGGCAAGACCCTGACCGCGGCCGCGATCGTCATCGTGATCTACGCGCTCGTGCGGCTCCCGATCGCCTACGGCCTCGCGACGGCCTACGACTATCGAGGGATCTGGGTCGCCTTCGCCGTCTCGAACGTCGTCGGTGCGGTGCTGGCCTACGGCTGGTACCGCCGTGGCACGTGGCGGGACGCCGACGTCACTGACGATCCGATGTCTGCTGGTTCGGGCGACGACCTCGAGGTCGGCGAGGCGGACGCGAGTACCGACGACTAGCGATGCAACCCGAGACGTAATCTCGCTCTGGCACGTCGAACGATACCGTGACGAGGTTCGATGGACGAGACCGTGACTGATCCGTTCCGGCGCGTCGCTCGCGGCGAACAGCTTCCCGGCCGTCCGGGCCGTCGAACGGAGGTGTGACCGATGGTCGAAGCCGTCGGTATCGACATCCTGAGTCTCCTGCTCGTCCTCTCGGTCGCGTGGGTGTTCGGCGCGGTCGCCGAGCGCTTTGGCTATCCGACGATGATGGGCGAACTGTTCGCCGGCATCGCCTTCGGCCCCGCGCTGCTCGGGCTCTTGCGCCCCTCCGAACTGCTCACGGTCCTCTCGGAGCTGGGCGTCTTCCTGTTGATGGTCTACGTCGGGATGGAGGTCGACCTGCGGGAACTGTTCGAACTCGGGCCCCAGTCGCTGTTGATCGCCTTCGGGGCATTCGTCATCCCATTCGGACTCGGCTACGCTGCCGGCGTCTGGCTCGGCGTCTCCGTCGGCGCGGCGCTCTTTTTGGGCCTCGCGATGGCCGCCACGTCGCTGGCAACGAAATCGCGTATCCTCGCCGACCTCGAGTTGCTGGATACGCGGATCGCGAACGTGTTGCTCGGCGGGGCGCTGGCCTCCGACGTGGGCGTGTTGATCGCCTTCGCGGGGGTCGACAGCTACGTGACCGCGGGCGCGCTCGAGCCGTCCGAGATCGGCGTCATCCTGCTGCAGGCGGCCGGCTTCTTCGCGGCGACGCTGCTGATCGGCTACCGGTTTCTCCCGTACGCCTGGCGCTCCATCGAGCGCCAGCGCGAACGCTACGGGTTCGTCGACCGGACCACCGCCTTCACCTTCGCGCTGTTGGTCTCCCTACTCTTCGCCCAGCTGGCGACGCTGGCGGACCTTCACATGATCATCGGCGGGTTCATGGCCGGGATGTTCCTCCGGCAGGCCGACGTCGAGCCCGGGCTCTACGACCACATGCACACGGTCATGTACGACCTCGCGATGGGGCTGTTCGCCCCGATCTTCTTCGTCACCGTCGGCTTCCAGATCACCTTCGGCGTCTTCGCCGACTCCCTCGCCGTCCTCGCCGCGCTGGTGGCCATCGCCTTCCTCGGCAAGATCGTCGGCTCATGGCTGTTCTCGCTGCCGACCTC
Source organism: Natrinema pellirubrum DSM 15624 (assembly GCF_000230735.2). NCBI lineage: Archaea > Methanobacteriati > Methanobacteriota > Halobacteria > Halobacteriales > Natrialbaceae > Natrinema > Natrinema pellirubrum. The sequence goes on along the minus strand of NC_019962.1, from coordinate 2,150,758 downwards.
GCTGTCCTCTCGGGAGGGACTGGTCGTCGGCTTCGGCATGAACGGTCGCGGCACCGTCGAGATCATCATCGCCGAAGTCGCCTTTCAGGCCGGCGTCATCGACCAGTCGATGTTCTCGATCCTCGTGTTCATCGCCGTCTTCACGACCGCGCTCGTCCCCGTCACCGTCACCTGGGGCGTGCGGCTGCTCGAGTCCCGCGACGAACTCGTTTACGTCGATTCGGCGACGCCGGCCGAAGACTGACCCTCACGGGCGTTCCCGCGGCGCTCGAGCGGGGCGTTTTTCCCGGCCGCGCGAGCAGCTAGGGGTATGCAAATCCACGTCGTGGGTGACGGTCCGGTCCGCGAAGCGGTCGTCACCGCGCTCGAAGACGTCGACGTCGGCGTCCGGGAGGCCGAGGCGTCCGCGATCGGCGACGCTCGGTTCGCGGTCGTCAGCGACGTCGCCGGCGCGGCGACGTTCGAACGGGCCAACGAGGCCGCACGGGCTGGGGATACCCCCTGGATCGCCGTCGAGATCGGCGGCGTCGGCGGCCATCCGATCCCGGCGGTCGACGCCGCGATTTCGGGGTTCGCCCCCGCGACCGCCTGCTTTGACTGTCTGCGCGCCCGCGTCGCGTCCCAGCTCGAGGAGCGGGCCGACGGCCCCCAGGCCGATCGGAGCGCGGCTCGGCTGGCCGGGGCCGTCGCCGGCCGGGAGTGTGTGCGCGTCCTCTCGGGCGACGAGCGCTCGATTATGGGCGCGGTCCGGGAGCTGCCCTACGCTCGCCGCGAACTGCTGCCGGCCCCCGGCTGCGGGTGTGCCGACGGTCACCAGGACCGGTCCCTCGAGCGCGACGACGCTGACTCGCTCGGCCTCGAAGCGGCCGTCGAGGCCGCCGAGCGGGCGATCGACGATCGGATCGGCCCGGTCGGGAGCATTGCCGAGGTCGAGTCGTTCCCGTCGCCGTACTACCTCGCGACGATCGCGGACACGACCGCCTACAGCGACGCGAGCGCGCCACGACAGGCCGCGGGCGTCGCCGACGACTGGAACGCCGCATTGATGAAAGCCGTCGGTGAGGGCCTCGAGCGCTACTGCGCCGGCGTCTACCGCGAGTCGGACTTCGTCCGCGCGAGCGAGGGCGCCCTCGAGAACCCGGTTCCACCGACGGAGCTGGTCCGGCCTGACGACGGACCCGCCTACGACCCCGCCGCCGAACACCGCTGGGTTCCGGGCGAGGACCTCGTGAGCGGCGAGCAGGTTCACCTGCCGGCGGCCGCGGTCCAGTTCCCCCAGCCCGGCCCGGCGCTGGTCCCGGCGATCACGACCGGGCTGGGACTCGGCTCCTCGACGGTCGACGCGCTCGTCTCCGGGCTGACCGAAGTCGTCGAGCGCGACGCGACGATGCTCGCGTGGTACTCGACCTTCGATCCGCTCGGGCTGGCCGTCGACACCCCGGCGTTCGATCGCCTCGAGCGCCGTGCGGAGAGTCACGGCCTGTCGGTGACGCCGCTGCTCGTGACACAGGACGTCGATGTCCCCGTGGTGGCCGTCGCCGTCCACCGGAATACGGCAGCCCTCGGAGACGGTCCGGTCGCACCCGACGACGACGCGTGGCCGGCCTTCGCGGTCGGCTCGGCGGCCGGCCTCGACGCCGCGGCGGCCGCGACGGCAGCCCTCGAGGAGGCGCTCCAGAACTGGATGGAACTGCGGAGCCTCGGCTCCGACGAAGCGGACTCGGCGGGCGGCGAGATCGGCACCTACGCCGCCTTCCCGGAGCGGGCGCGATCGTTCGTCGACGTCGAGTCGACGGTGCCGGCCGAGAGCGTCGGTCCCGATCCCGTCCCGACCGGCCGGGACCGGCTCGAGGCGTTGGTCGATCGGGTGGCCGACGCGGGGCTGACGCCCCACGCGGCGCGGCTGACGACCCGGGACGTCGAGCGGATCGGGTTCGAGGCCGTCCGGGTCGTCGTCCCCGGCGCGCAACCGCTGTTTACCGACGCGCCGTACTTCGGCGAGCGCGCCGAGACGGTTCCAACGGATCTCGGCTTCGAACCGCGCCTCGAGCGGGCGTTTCATCCCTATCCCTGACGCGTCGCTGTTCGGCCGTTCTCTCCTCGAAAATCGTTTCCGGGCCGCGTCAGCGAGTTATGCCGACCCGTCCGAGTCGGGAGTCGTCTCGTTCGTTTCGGTCGCGTTCGTCGAGTCCCCGTCACTCACGTTCGATTCGTTCCCGGCAGGGCCGTCCGGCGGTTCGGACGGCGGTGTCGGCTCCCCGTCGGCCGCCTCCCCGCGTTCGATATCCAGTATCAGGTCGTCATCGGTAATCCGAACGGTCACGAGTTCGGTCTCGGGCCTGAGCGTCACCTCCCTGCTCGTTCGGTCGCCGTCCGCGTCCACGAACTTGGTCACCCGGAAGCTCTGCTCGATTGCATCGAGATGCGGTGCCGACACCGTCTGGTCGGGCGTGACGGTGTAGCTCTCGTCGTAGGTCTGTCGGTCGGTCCCGGACTCGTAGGCCTCGAGGACGATGTTGTAGTGACGGTCGGCCTCGCTTTTGATCTCGAGCGGGATCAGTCCCTGAAAGCTGCCCTGATAGTGTTCCCGCAAGGTATCGAGACAACCCGATAACCCGGCGACGGCGGCCACCCCGGCGGTTCGAAGTACCGTACGGCGGTTCACGTGGCTATCTCAGGCTTGGACGACCGTATGCGTTACTCTTCGGTACCGGGTCGCCGTCGGCTCCGATCCCCCATGCGTCAGCCATCGACACCCACTGTCTTTTTGGTCCACTATCCTAACTATCGTTCATGGAGAAAACAGCGATCGACGACGTCGAGATCGAAGTCAACCCGATGGACGTCCATTCGGTTCGCCGGCCGATTTCGGACGCGCTCGGCTTTACCGACTTCGCGATGAACTACTTCGAACTCGAGCCCGGCGAGTCGTTCTCGGGCGGGATGCACACTCACCACGATCAGGAAGAGGTCTTCTACGTCCAAGAGGGGACCGCGACCTTCGACACGGAAGACGGCGAAGTCATCGTCGACGAGGGCGAGGTGATCCGGTTCGAGCCCGGCGACTTCCAGACCGGCTACAACGACACCGACGAGCAGGTCGTCGGCTTCGCCTTCGGCGCACCCAAATCGAAACACGACTGGGACCAGCTCGAGTCGCTGGTCTACTGTCAGGAGTGCGAGGAGGAGATCGGCCACGGTCTCGAACTCACCGACGACGGCAACTTCCGTCTGACCTGTACCGAATGTGGCAACACGTTCGTTCCGCCGTAACGGGGCGACACGGCGATTTAGTGCCGGCGTGAACTCGGCGGTCGACCCCGTCGATGACGCTCGTTCTCACCGATCCGAGTGCTTTCGCTCCCGAGGAAAGAGGGGAAAATTGTTCACTGGGGACTGAGAGTATCGACGTATGGCTGCACAAGAGGGTTCGACCGTCGATATCGACACGTCGCTTTTTATCACCGTCTCCGGACCGCCGGGTTGTGGAGCGACGACACTGTGTGAACAACTCGCCGACGCGATCGGCTGTCCCTACGTCTCCGGCGGCGAGGTCTTCCGGGAACTCGCCGAGGATCGCGATATGAGCCTCAACCAGCTCATCGCCAAGGCCGACGAGTCCGACGAGATCGACCGCGCACTCGACCAGCGGCTCCAGCAGATCGCCGAGAAGTGGGGCATGTCGAACAAGCCGTTCATCCTCGAGTCGCGACTCGCGGGCTGGATCGCCGGCGACCGTGCGGACCTACGACTCTGGCTCGACGCGCCGGAAGCCGTTCGTCTCGATCGAATCGACGACCGCATCGAGACCGAGGCGGAGATGCGGGTCCGCGAGGTCAGCGAGGCCGGCCGCTACGAGTCCTACTACGAGATCGACATCGACGACCGGGAGTTCTACGACCTGCACATCAACACGGCCCGCTGGAGCAAGCGTGCGGTCTTCACGATCGTTCGGTCCGCGATCGAGGAGTACGATCCCGAGATCGACGAAGGGGCGTTCCGAACGCCGCCGATGGACCCCTAAGTGATTACTCGCTGTCGGGCGAGTAGTTGGGCGCTTCGTCGGTGATGACGACGTCGTGGGCGTGGCTCTCGGCCTGTCCGGCCGAGGAAACCCGGACGAACTCGCTGCGCTCTTTGAATTCGGGGATCGTCTCGGCACCGACATAGCCCATCCCCGACTGCATGCCGCCCGCGAGCTGGTGGAGTTCGGACTTGAGCGTTCCCTTGTAGGGGGTCGCCGCCTCGACACCTTCGGGGACGTATTCGTCTTCCTCTTCGGGTTCGTCCTTGAGATAGCGGTCGCCGTCGCCGGATTTCATCGCGCCGACCGATCCCATGCCGCGGTACTGCTTGTACTTCTTGCCGTTCATCGTGACCACGCGGCCGGGCGCTTCGTCGGTGCCGGCGAAGTACGAGCCCAGCATGACCGCGTCCGCGCCGGCGGCGACCGCCTTGATCGCGTCGCCGGAGTACCGGATGCCGCCGTCGGCGATGACCGGGACGTCGTGTTCGGCGGCCACGTCGGCCACCTGTGCGACGGCCGTGATCTGGGGCATGCCGGAGCCGGAGACGATACGCGTCGTACAGATCGAGCCCGGCCCGATGCCGACCTTCAGTCCGTCCGCGAAGTCGACGAGATCCTCGGCCGCCTCGCGCGTACCGATGTTGCCGACGACCACGTCGGCGTCGACGGACTCCGTGATGTCTCGAGCGCCGTCGATGACGTTCAGGTTGTGCGCGTGCGCGGTGTCAATAAAGAGGACGTCCGCGCCGGCCTCGTCGGCCGCGACCGCGCGGTCGTGTTCGAACGGGCTGACGGCGACGCCACAGCGGAGTCGGCCGTCCTCGTCGCGGACCGCTTCGCCGTACTCGCGGCGCTGAAGGATGCCCTGCATCGTCACGAGCCCCACGAGGAGGTTCTCGTCGTCGACGACCGGAACGCGCTCGATCCGGTGTTCGTACATCAGATCGAACGCCTCGCGGGCGTCGATGTCCTCGGGGGCCGTGATGACCTCGTCGGTCATCGCCTCGGTGACCGGGTCGTCCTCGTTGACCTCGAGGTGGGGCCGGATGTCCGTACTCGAGATGATCCCCAGGACTTCGCCGTTCGTGTTGACGACGGGCGCGCCGCCAACGCCCTGCCGGGCCATCCGTTCGTCGACTTCGCGGACGGACATCTCGGGATCAGCGGTGACGACCTCTTCCAGCGGGATGATGAGTTCGTCCGCGCTCTTGACGCGGCCGATCTCCTCGACCATCTGGTCGACGTTCATGTTCCGATGGAGGACGCCGAGCCCGCCGTGGCGGGCCATCGCGATCGCCATGTCGCTCTCGGTAACGGTGTCCATCGCCGCCGAGAGGATGGGAACCGAGAGTTCGACGTGTTTCGAGACGTGCGACGTGAGGTCGGCGTCGTCGGGTTCGACGCGGCTCTCCTTGGGGCGGAGAAGGACGTCGTCGAAGGTTAGCGCTTCCGGTACCTGCAGTTTCGAAGAATAGGGCTCGTGCTCGGGAACGTCGTTCGCCATGTAAGCCGTCCGTGGTCCCCGGGGAAAAACGTTGCGAGACAAACCCGGCTGTGAACGGTTGACGAGTCACTCAACGGGCGATTCGACCCGGTCCGGTCGTCGGCACCGTAGCGCCGCTCGAGCCGTCGCCCGCGTTCCGACCGGTCGCCCGTGTGTCCCGGCGGCTCGTTCCCGTGGTCCTGAGACGAACGCCCACCGCGAGCGCAGATCCGTCCGCTTTCGTCCACATCTGTGCGTCGTCGGCGGGACGATCACCGAGTCGTGGAATCGTTTCTCACACAACGTTTATTGACAATCCCCCCGTCTTGCCGTGTATGTACGCTGTGAGTGCATTCGACGCCCGGACCGCCGGTCTGACGAGTTCCGACTCCGTCACGACGATGTTCGGGAATTTTACAGCGAAACTCACAGCTCGAGGCCCTAATCCGAATCTGATCGACTGGCCCACGGACCAGTCGGTGCGGGACCGCCCGTCCTCTTACCCATCGGCCTCGGGTCATGGCCATCGACCCTGACCGATGAGTACGTCCCAACACCCAGTCGCGCTCCAGATGGAGCGTATCGTGGGGGGCGACGCCAGGCTCCTGGCACTCGTGATGATGCTGCCGTTAGTCGACGGCGTCTTCCCCGCACTGATCCTGGCCGGCGCGCTCGACGAACCGCTCGGGGCCCTTCAGATCGGATTGCTGATCTTCGGTGGCAGCGCCACCGTCGCGGTCATCCTCGCGGAGATGGAGGGGTCTCCCCGCGAGCAGGCGACGGTCGTCTTGCTGGTCGGGCTCCCACTGATCCTGCTGGCGGCGGTGCAGGCGGCGTTCGCCCCGGCGATCGCGAGCGTCATCGACATCGGCATCTTCGAGCGGTTCGCGGCGCTGGTCATCGCCACGATCGCGGCCCAGACCGCCAGCGCGACCATCGGCGAGTCCCTCCCCAACCCCGTCGTCGTCATCGGGTTAGGGCTGGTCGCGAGCGTCGACCCCTCGGGGGCGGAGTTCGCGGTGTTGACCGACCCCGCCCTCGTCGCGAACGCGACGCTGGCGGCGGCCGTCGGCGTCGGCTTCGCGCTGGCCATCGCGCTCTCGGGCCCCTACCTCCGGGAGTACATGGACATCGATCGGTTCCGCTTCGGCAGCGCCGTCGCCCTGGGCCTGCTCCCGCTGTCCCTGCTCGGGATGGCCTTCGGACAGGCCCCGCTGGCGGCCCTGATCGTCGCCGGCCTCTTCGCCGTCGATATCCCCTTCCGCACGGGCGAGGACGAGGACTCGAGCCCCGACGGGAGCGCAGCCGCCAAGATGGACGCGCTGGCCGACGGCGGGGACGCGACGGAGTCGCCGGCCGTCGACGGCGAGTCCGCGGACGACGGGACCGATACGCCGGGCCGTGCCCCGTGGCTGTAGGGCGATTCTGAATCGAAACCACTTTAGGGATCATCACCCAACGAAGACTCGAGGGGTCGTGGCCAAGCCAGGCATGGCGGCTGACTCCAGAGGCAACGCGCCCGGGACGACACTCCAGACTGATATACTGATCGGGCACCTGATCAGTGTCCGTGTGATGACCCTCTGGAGTTCCGAGGCGCACCGGAGATATCAGTAGATCGGGGGTTCAAATCCCTCCGACCCCATATTTCTGCGCCGAACAACCTCGTGAGGCGCAGGTATGTAATTCGGTGGGATTTGAATCAGGGAGCAGCTTTGCTGCGACCGTGGTTCAAATCCCTCCGACCCCATCTTCTCGCCGCTCGCAAACTCGCGAGCGGCGCGTATTGGACGAGGCGGATTTGAACGAGACTGCGGTTCTGCAAACGTAGTGAGCAGGTTCGCAGGCGTTGTTCAAATCCCTCCGCCCCATTCGAGACAACGGAAGTGAGTGACGGTCTCGAGTTTACGGCAGGTAGATCCCACGAAGAACGGGACCACGCTCGAGGCCGACGAGAACGGCGACCCGCCGGACGTGAATCGAGACGATCCGTTCCAGACTGAAGGCCGATAGCGTCGGAACTGTCGCGACGATCGCGAGTGAGCCCCTCGAGAAGTGGTCGACGTCGGGGAACGATCCGACGGTCCTCCGCGGCGTCGAGCTGATCTGGAAGACTCCCGGCGGCAGGACTGAAACCGGATTCGTCGGCGCGGTTGCGGATCGGTGAACCGGCTTGGGTAGTGGCAACACTCTCAGGACCCCTCTTTTCTGCAAGTTCGGTTGACTACCACGGTTTCGTCTGTAACTCTGGGTGTAGCCAGTGGCTCGAGGGCGGGGGCAGCACCGCGATCGCACGGCAACGCCGGCGGGGTCGTTTCGCGCTTCGCGCGAAAGACCCCTTGGCGGCTGTCGCCAAGGCGACAGCGCCAAAAAATTACAGCGTACCTCCCTATCACAGTACGTAGAACTCCAGTTGAAGCACACGAAACAAGAGTCAGGATATTCACGACAGTAAAAACAGCCTGTCATCTATGGCCATTAGATTAAACAATAGGTTCGATGCCCTCATGTTTATTAGAATAGAGATTAGAGACGGTATATCATAATGTCTGGCAATTTTGAGGGGGAACTTTCCAGAGAATTTGGAACCGAATTTCTGATGGCTGAATCTCCTAAAACGGTTGGTGAGACCATTGAGAAACTTGAAGAACAGTTTAACGTCGAATGGCGAGCGCTTGGACGAGAGCCCAATAATTATGGAACGGTACAGACCCAAGCCAGTAGCCCAATGCCATGCTTTGTGGAATTAAAGGCCAATGCAGATGATGCTGTACTAATCAGAGGGTTTGAAGAAAACGCCCCCGATGGAGCGGATCCAGACGAATATCCAACAATGGCAGATGCTGCAGAAGAGTTTGCGCCTGATGATGGAGAAATCGAAATTCTCGCGGATGGAACAACGCCCACAAATGGAAATGTTCTGAATTTAACTGTCAGAGATCATGGATGTGGGCAACCCCCAGATCGGTTTGAAGATACCTTCCTCGGACTTCATACGCCGGGGGTAATTAAACAGAATTACAGCTTTACCCAAGGACAATATGGCATGGGGGGAACTGGAGTACTCCAATTCTGCGGCGATCGACATAGAGGTTGCTACAAATTTGTCGCCTCAGCATCTCATCAAGAACCCGGAAACTGGTCGTGGAGCTTAATCCGACAGAATCGGGAAGCTAACCAGTATGAATACTGTTTAGTAGATGGTGAAATTCCGCGATTCGATGGTGAATTTGGTCAATCACTCGTAGAAACAGTTCCAGGGGCGGAGACAGGTGATTATGGCCAAGAATTTGGCTCATTCGTCAAGGTGTATGACTATCAAATGGATGTCTCTCGTGCAGACATATCTGGCCAAGAGGGATTCCTATACAAATTCGAACGATATGTTGTTGAATCCCCGCTTCCGGTCACAATGACTGAAACACGCGACTACAGCACCAGTGTCACTCAAAATTCCACTCGAGGATTCCTACCAACGTTAAACGAACCTCGAAACGAGAAACTCCTGAAAGGAACAGAGACCCTCAAATATGACTTTACAGATGTCGGTTCTGAAATCTTAGGAGAACGTGATATCGAGGTGTTCCTATTCAAAGACGAGGACGAACTCAAGGAGCAAGAAACGACGACCCGGTCGAAAAGTCGTTTCCTGCAGAAAACCAGTGGACATAGAGATATGACTGGCCGTACTGGTATCCATAAGAAACATGCGGTGATGTTCACAGTGAATGGCCAGACCCATGGTGATCAGGGACTAGGATTCCTAAAGAACCAGTGTGGATACTCGAAAGTCGCACAAGATACTGTGGTGATTGTTCGATTTGATGACTTTGCAAACCCCGATATGTCTGATCTCTTCAAACCAACTCGTGATCGACTTCAGGAAGGGAAAGAAGAGACTAGATGTCTGAAAGAGGGACTCAAGGACGCTCTCAAACAGAGCGATATGCTGACCGACGAAGAGGACCGTCGGCGAGCGAAACGGGGAACCAATGATGCAGAATTCGACACTGAATCGTTCGAAGACTTCGTGAACGAGAATCCTGAATTTGCGTCATATGTGAGTTCTGGTCGAAAAATATCTGGCCCTCGTCTCCACCCTAAGACCGAAACCACTGGAGAAGGTGATGGTCCTACGGTCGGAGCCGGAGACGAAAATGATCATCCCGGTGATGTTGAGTCAGAAGACCCTGACTCTTTGATGCTCCCCACGTTCCTTACTGGGATTGAGGAGTATAATCCGGACGGAGATCATGTACTCTGGGATGAATCAGACGCTGGGACAATGCAGGTGGAAGTACCAATAAACAGACGACGTAAAGTCAGGTTTGCTACTGATGCTCAAGATGATTATCTCACCAGAGACATTCTGTCTGGTGAGCTAATAGCATCGCATTCGGATCTTGTCCGCGTTACCGAGATCCACAACGGTGTGCTTACTTTGACCATCGAACCGCTAGAAGACGCTACCCCTGATGAGTCCCGGATGATGACTATTCGTCTTACACGACCAACGCTGGATGAGGAACTCCTATCTGAACTTGATTATTCGCGAATCGATGCGAATGAAGATACAATTCTTGAAAGCGACGACCCCGTACTCGAATGCTATCGGACTCTCTGTCCGGAACCGAGTGAAGCAGATAAAATCGATTCAGTCGATACGAGCCCGCTTTATGGCCACGTAGAAATAAAGTTCACCGAAGAAGAGGAAGAAAAGGAGCCCCCCACGCCATCAGATTCTAATGGTGGTTCGGATACAGGCGGAGGAGGCGGAGATGGGAACTCTGGGACTGACGAATCTGATGAGGGACTCGCGATACCTACCATCCACACGGTATACGAGAAGCACTGGAATTTTGATCCTGATGCTCCGGATTTCAATCCAGACGAACTCGAGATTGATGAAGATGAATTTGATTCAAGCATCGCTCGAGAGTTCGATGAAGACGTGATCATGCGTATGGATGAAAGTCTAAACGGGAAGATCAGTGGACTCACAATAACTCTCAATATGGATGCTGCTCCCCTGCGATCGTTCATCGTCAACAGAAATATAAAAGAAACATACAAGGAGTATGTCGAGGATCACTACAAGAACGCAGTCGTCTTTATGGCAATCAGTCAGTATCGTGAACTCAAAGATAAGCGTGAGGGCGAATTCGAAGAGAAAGAAATCGGCGTCACAGGCATCATTGAAAACTCGATTGATGGTATTGGTCAAATTCTCATGCCAATGCTCTTTACTGAAAATGAGATCGAGCGATTAGCCGACTGAGAACCTCAGTATTCGATCCTCTGTTTCCAATAAGCGTAGAAATTGAACCACTGTTGGCCTGACATGCAACCATCGGAAGGCACGAAGCCATTTGCAGCAGTACGACAGTACCTGACTCGAAACCGTCATTAGGACTGATGAACCACAGTCTAACAATGTCAGACCACCTTACTGCGATTGATCTTTTCTGTGGTGCAGGTGGGATATCTGCAGGGCTCAAAGAAGCCGGGTTCGACATCCTGTGGGCTGTCGATAACGATGCGGATGCGATCAAGACTCACCGTCACAACTTCCCAGATACAAAATACGGTGCGATAACCGGAGATATGACTGAGTTGGATCCGGAAGTTGTCCTAGATGACATTGAGCCTGGGGAGCTAGATCTGATTGCTGGTGGCCCCCCATGTCCGACCTTCTCTATGATTGGACGCTCAAAAATCAGGTCTCTCGATGATAAATCACCTGAATCAGACGATCGCCATCAACTGTATGAGGACTTCCTCCGTTTTGTTGAGTCCCTTTCTCCTCGGGCATTCCTAATGGAGAATGTTACCGGTATGCTCTCCTCAACTGGGGCGAACGGTGATTCCATCGTCGATATCATTTGTAATCAGATGGAAGAACTCGGCTATACAGTAGATGTCCAGAAAGTAGATGCCGCGAATTTCGGAGTGCCACAGCATAGAACGCGATTGTTCTTCATTGGACAACGAGAGGATACAGATCGAATTGACCTCGAGAACTGGGAGACCCACCGTGAGCCCAAGAATGAGAAGGAGCGGAATATGAAGCTCCGGACCGAACCGGACGCGTTTCATGACACTACGCAGAGTACTATAACGGACTTCGGTGTGGAAATTGAGGAGTTTGAACACGATTTTCAAGAGCATCCAGCTGAAAAGCAGCCGTATGTGACAGTTGCTGACGCAATCATGGATCTACCCCCCCTCTCACCTAGTGGTGGGATGCCTCCAAAGGAATCAACTGACTATACCGTACCCGCTCTGACGAGATATCAGGAATGGGCACGAGACCTACCAGAGGGCACTGACTGGAAGGATGCTAACCTGACTAACCATAGCTCGCGTGGGCATAATCTCAAGGATTTAACTCTGTACAAGATCCTTGGGGAGGGGGTTGGGTGGAATATTGGTGATGTGGCTTCCACTCTTCAGCCGTACCGAGACGATATTTTCACTGACAGCTACAAAAAACAGCACCCGAATGAACCAGCATCAACCATCGTGGCTCACCTCCAGAAGGATGGCCACATGTTTATTCATCCTCGAGAAGCTAGATCTCTTAGTGTCCGAGAGGCTGCCCGTCTCCAGTCATTTCGAGATTCATTTGAATTTCCAGTTTCCAGAACGAATGGTTTCCGCCTCGTTGGAAACGCCGTCCCACCCTTGCTTGCCAAAGCGATTGGGACAGCAATTCGAGATGAATTGCTCTGAGTTAGTCTTGCCAGAAATTAATACAGGCTTCAGTCCTCTGATTCAGAATTAATTACGCGTCATTAGGAATGTTGATACCAGGAAATATTTATACTCCGGTGAGAAACGGTTTTTCATGTCAAATCGGGGTGTGTCCTGCGGTTCTCTTTCTATCCCGCCTGCTGTCCGCAATGCACCAACAAAAGAGCAAACCCTGCATCAAGAATTCCTCCTAGACCATCTTGATTTTATTACTGACGTACTAACTGCCGAACAGATTCACCGCAAACGTGACCTTCCCGCTTGCTGTCCGCACGCTACTCCTGAAACGCTCGCTCGAAGTCGTGGGACGGACGAGACATATCCATGTCGGTATACAGAGATCCACAACCCATCTGGAGACACATGTCCAGGTGCAATCTGTGAGTGTGGGGATTCACTCTCAGGAAGTGACGATCCACTTGACGCGGTGGCCGCCGTAGCGCTCGTCGAATCAAATAAACCAGCTAGCTATCTCTATTTTGCAAAGAAAGAACGTCAACTTGTTGCGGATCTTCGTGAAAGGTTTGGAACATGGGGAAACATCGCTGATCTAAAACAACAAACGCTTAATGATTATTTACACGAACACCCGTCAACCACTCAGGAAGATAAAATCGGTGCTGGTATTCTATCGGCCCTTCTTGAGGACGTCGCCGCACTTCAGTACACTGAGGGTGTTACCCTTTGTAACTTCAGTAGACTGCAATACGATCGATTTCAGGAGGAATTAGCTGCACTCCCTGGAATCGGGGAAGACGATGCATGGTGGCTCTTGCTCACTGCCTTCGATAAACCAATCTGGCCGGCCGACCCTCAAATTGACTCACTCCTCTGTTCCTTCGGCCTTCTCACACCAGAAGAAGCGGAAACCAGCACTACCAGACACAAATTACTTGAAAATGAGATCACGGATCGGTTGCTCCCTGTTCTCCACCGTGCGCTGGCAGGACATGCTTGTACAGGAGGAGTCGGTCAGTGTGAAGAGGACTGTGAGATCAGACAGTTCCTACTCTCACATCGGCTCCAAGTCCAGCAAAGGGAACAAACCAATCTAACAGCGATAGATTTGTTCGCGGGAGCAGGTGGTTTCTCCTGTGGACTCGCACACAGCGGATTTGATATGCAGTGGGCGATTGATTTTAATGAATATGCAACAGCGACATACCGTCTGAATCATCCAGAAATACCTCATCGAAATATCGTCTGCAGTGATATCCGTGAGACTGATGCTGCAGAGCAAATCCGATCAACAGTCGGGGAACCCGACCTCGTAGTTGGTGGTCCTCCTTGCCAGTCCCTATCGCTTGCTGGCTATCGATCTCGCTTGGCAGCAGATGATGACTACAGTACCCTCGATGATGAACGGACTTCATTGTACGAAGAATACCTTGATATCATCCGTGAGCTGCAGCCCAAGGCCCTTGTAATGGAAAATGTTGAAGGAATCATGACTGAAGTTGGGGACACGGGTGTTCGTGTAATTGATCGTGTCCTTGAAGGGTTTGAGGATATTGCTGCAACTTCTGAATATGGATACGAAATACAGTTTGATCTTGTTGATCTCTCTAAACTTGGCCTACCCCAATCACGTGATCGGGTCATCTTGATCGGTGTCCGTGAAGATATCCTTGAGAATGATTTCCAGATTGAATCGATATTCGAAAACCTTGGAGAGGATCAATCCTGTAAACGAACTCTTCGACAAGCACTTGCGGGACTTCCGAAACTACTTCGTGGCGAAGGAGGACGCGTAGTTGCCGGCAAACAGCCAGGTAGTCCAAGCGACTACATTGCCGAGAACTTCATTGCTGGCGATACTGATCTCTCATTCAACCACCGGGCGCGTGAACACCCTATGGAGAAAGATCAACGTCTGTTTGAGGAGGCACTTGATCCGGGCGACACGGGGTGGGACGTGAAGTACAAGAAGGATGATGAATATTCTGACTTGATAGAATATGATGTCGGGACAGAAGAAAACCCCCGATTCAAAGATAAATACCGGATGCTAGAGTGGAACGAACCTGCACCAACAGTCGTAGCACACTTAGCTAAGGATGCCAATAGTTTCGTTCTTCCCGATTATTACGAACACGTAGTAGATGACGAGGATAGAGCAAACAAAGAACGATACCGAGGGATTACACCTCGTGAGGCTGCTCGATTACAATCATTCCCTGATGACTGGATCTTCTTAGGCCCGTTCACGAGTTGGTTCCGCCAAATCGGAAATGCTGTCCCACCAATGGTGGGTCGTCAAATTGGCAACCTGCTCACGCCAATGCTCGCTGATGAAACATCAGTCCAAACTGATAGGGAACTTCCAGAACCCGCGACTTCTGATGATTGATTAGTAGGGGAGAACGGCAGTGTCTAATCGATCAATTCTGTCTCAGATCGGCGTTTATACTAGTTAGAAAATCGAGTCGGTCGAGATCTTCGCCTGTTCGGTCCCGCGGTGATCACCGCCTCCGTGCCACCGGAGTAGCGGGAGATCACTCGAGCGGACCATCTTGTCCCGAAGGATCGTACAGCCCGAACGCCCATGTGGCCGGTAGACAACGAAACAGTACCAGCCGTCGTGACGCCGGAGTTTCTCGTGGTACTCGCGATAGACCTTCCAGTTACCAGGCTGGCTGTCCGTGTGTTCGTGCATCGTACTCTTGATTTCGACCGGCGTCCCGTTCCCGAACTGGGCGTCGTGCCAGCTCGCCCGCTCGAGGTCGAAGTGGCGCTTCTCGGCCATGCGCTTCTCGACGGTGGTGCCGAAGTGATTCGCGCGCTTCGAGCGGTTCGCGGTTCCCTCCGGTCGTCTCGCCAGCGTCGAGCCGTCGTGTGAATCGTCGGTCGTCTCCGAGTGACCGATAGGTTCCGCTACTTTCGGGCCGAACGGGTCATTCAGTACGTCGCACCCCAGTGGATTCTGGGGTCGTGTGTGCAACTATTCGAACATGAACTGTATTGCCAACGGCTGTTCGTAATCACATTCGAATATACGGTTGTAACTCGAACTCAGAGCCACGACAATCTATTTATGTGCTGTGGTATATGTTTGCACGCATGAGTATCGATCGTCTCCGCGATGACCTACTGATCGCTGTGGCATTAGCGGAGTTTTCGTACCGCCATCAGGACACCGACTCCGAATTGGCGAGACAAGCGTGGATTCTCGCGGCTGAAATGCTGGATACGTACGACCTTGATTCGTATCAGAGCATCGACGCCCTGAGAGCGGTAGCCGAACTCGAGCCTGCTGGTGTCTCCGAGCCCCCGATCGACGTGGAGTGACACGATGTGTCGTGTTCTCGTGGCCGTTCGGAGTCGGTGAGACTGAGAGCCGCGTCGATCTCGCTTAGAATCCGTCCTGTGCGTCATCCCATAGTTCGTATTCGCCACCGGCCGGCCCGCACCCCGAGCCGGTATGAACCGCCCGACGACTGCAGGCACTGTCGTTATGCCCGACACTCGGCTACCCTCGGCTGAGAAACATGAGCGACGCATCCGAAACCGAACGCCGGACCCGCACCGACTACAACTCGCTCAACACCGACGTGATGCAGTGGATCAGCGCCCTCGCGGCGCTGCTTGGCCTGTATCTGGTCGCGTCGCCGTTCCTGCTCGAGTCGACGGACGCGGCGGTCTGGAACGACACGCTGATCGGGACGGCGATCTTCCTGACGGCCGGCTACAACTTCTACCGGCTGTCGAAGGACCGACTGGCCAGCGTCGGGGTCGCGTCGCTGACGGTCCTGCTGGGGCTGTGGGCGCTCGTCTCGCCCTCGTTTATCGACATGGGCGGCAACGCGCTGGCGACCGGGACGGCGATCTCGGGGCTGCTCGTCGCGGCCCTCGCGGCGTACAACGCCTACGCCAACAATAAGGCCGACACGCCGGAGCGTGCGCGAGCCCGGGCCTGAGACGGCTCGTCGTAACGGTTGCCCGGTGTAACCGCGCCCGTCCTGTGGGTGCCTCGGCAATGACTTCCGGCGGTCCACGTGATCCGGTCGGTAACCGCCGTGACTCCGCCGGATACCGGCGCTGCTCGAGTCCCCGTCGCGAGGAATCGCCGCTGCTCTCATATGCGTGGCTGTCAGTAGTACCGAATATGAGTACCCACCACGCGGACGATGCGGCGGTACTGGTCGAACGAACGGCGGGACTGACCGCGGTCTTGGGGGCGTTCGTCATGGTTTCGACGGCGGTCTTTACCATCACCGACACGCTTGGTATCCACAACGTCCTCGCCGGCGCGCTCGTCGCCCTACTGGCGTCGGCTCATGCCTACCGGACCGGCGAGCAGCGATCACCGAGCATCGTCCTCGCCGCGGTGCTGACGCTGCTTGGCGTCTGGATCGCGGCCGCTCCCTACGTGATCGCTTCGTCCCAGACCCTCGCCGTCGGGATCAACGGACTGGCCGGCGTGTTCATCGCGATCCTGTCGCTGATCGGGATCTACGGGAGCGTCCGAACGACGGGCGCGTCGGCCGCGAGTGCGTAGCGTCGTCGCTGTCCCCACGGTCCGCCGTCGAGGTCAATGGGCCGACACTGATTTTTCGCCCGCTCGAGCGATCGCCGACGCAGGCAGCCCGTTTCAGGCGACGAAGAAGACTGCGATGGCGACGAGGATGAACGCGGCTTTCAGCCCGACGTTGACGACGATCACCTTCGTCCCGAACGACGCGCCCCAGATCCCGAACTGGAACGGGATCGAGCGCTTGACGGTCCCGATCGTCAGCGACACGAGGCTGCCGACCAGCAGCGTGATCACCGCCTGATCGGGCGTCAGGACGTCCCCGATCAGCGGCGCGACCGTGATCGCGCCGGTCGTCGGGTCGACTAGCGAGACGAGGATCACCGGCACCGCCGCGCCCGGGAGGCCGAGCAGGCCGGCGATCGGGTCGACGGCTGCGGCCGGCTCGGTGATCCCGACCCCAGCAAGCGCCTCGAGGATTCGATCGGCGTACTCGAGTGCGAGAAAAACCACCGAGTAGACGACGGCCAGTCGGGGCACGATCGAGCGGAGTCGCTCGAGCGTACTCGTGCCGGCGGCGCGGAACTTGTCGCGGGTCGTCCGGACCTCCTCGTCGGGCGTCTCGGGGTCGAGTGCGTGGGGGTCGTACTCGTAGCCACGGAGGAGGACGGCACCGGCGAGCAGGCCCACGAGCGAGATGCCAAGCGAGATCCCCGCACGCGCGCCGACGTACATGAGTCCGACCTGGACCCCCAGGATGGGGACGAGGACCGGGCCGTAGTAGGTGAAGATGTGCTGGACGAAGCCGAAGAACGTGTTGATGACGACGGCGATCAGCGTCGCGCGGTCGTCCAACAGCCCTTCTTCGCGGAACTCCGCGAGCATGCCGTAGCCCGCGGTCACCGAGACGGTGTTCGTGAGGACGGCAGTGCCCACCTCCGGGGGGAGGTTCGCCGGCTCCGTGAGATAGCGCCCGACCCGGGCGACGACCGTGACGAGACCGTACTCCACCGCGAGGTTCGCCAGCCCGACGCCCGCGCCGATCAACAGCGTGATCGTCACCACGCGCGGGAGCGCTTCCTCGAGGAGGACCGAGACGACTGTCTGCACGGCGGCCAGTTCGGAGCCCGGGAGGAAAGGGCCGTCGGATCGTGCGACGCTCTCCTGTCAACGAGCGTTTCTTTCGGATCGCTTTTCCCGCTGCCGGTCGTCCGACGATCCATGAGCGACGACGACGTTCGCGTGACCGCACTGTGTGGCAGTCTCCGCGACGGAAGCCACACCCGGACCGCGCTCGAGCGGGCGCTTGCAGCCGCCGAGGGGGCCGGTGCGAGTACCGAATTGCTGGACCTCCGCGGGTACGAACTACCGGTCTTCGATGCGGATCGGGACCGGGAAGACGCCGGCGACGCAGCGACACTGGCCGCACGGGTCCGGGATGCGGACACGGTCCTGTTGGGGTCGCCGATGTATCACGGCTCGTACTCGTCGCCGCTGAAAACGGCGCTTGACTACTGCGGGTTCGACGAGTTCGAGGACACGACGGTCGGTCTGCTCGCGGTGTCGGGCGGTGCCTTCCCCGTGACGGCCCTCGAGCATATGCGGTCGGTCTGTCGGGCGCTGAACGCGTGGGAGATTCCCCACGAGGCGGCGATTCCGAACGCCGGCGACGCGTTCGACGGCGGCGAGTTCGTCGATCCGAAACTGGCCACGCGGGTCGAGACGCTGGGACGGCGGGCCGTCCAGTACGCGACGATCGAGCCGGATCCGGACTCCTTCGAGAGCGATCAGAACGTCGGTGCGGAGGGGAAGTGATCAGGTGCCCAGGAGCCGCTGGAACCGGCGTTGGTGGGCAAGAACGGCCGCGAGGCCGAACGCCGCCGCGCCGAGGTGGACGGCCTCGAGGCGGACGACGACCGTCGTGATCCCGAGCGAAATCGGCCCCGAGGAGAGCGTCCAGCCGGTAAACCAGGCGGAGGCCAACAGCGCGGCGGCCCCGAGCGCCAACAGCAGGCCCGGGCCGACGAGCCAGCCCGTCCGGTAGCGCGCGTAACGATCGCAGACGCGTCGCTCGAGGCGACACTGCGCGGTGAGGACGGCGGTCAGGACGACGGTCGCGACGGCGACGCCGGCCACGTCGCCGACCAGTTCGGCCACGAGCAGCCAGCAGATCCAGCCGCCGGTGAGCAACAGCGGCGCGGCGAGTCGGTGCGGTTGCAGGAGATCGCCGAGGTCGCCGATCGTCGCGTCGACGACGACCGTCCTGAGGAGTGCGCCACAGAACAACACCCCGAGCCCCGCGAGCGCGGTCGTCGTCGTCCGTGAGCCGACGACTAACCCGAACCAGAGCCCGACCCCGAGCGTTTCCACGGCCGCGGCCGAGAGCGCGGCCGTCACCCCCACGACGCGTCGTCGCGTCGTCCGGCCGAGAACCTCCGTCCGGCGGATAACGCTCATGTCCGGTCGTCTTTCGGGGGAGCCCTTTCGTTATGGAACCCGTTCGACGCGGTGACCCGCGGGAAAGCGGCCGACGCGGTTTTATAGGTCGGGAAGGGTCGGCTTTCTCGCCCCTCGAGGGAGGCCGGATCGACGCGCGAGGATCGTACCGCCCTCGCTGGCCGTCGGGGCCGTCGTCCGCCCCCCCCCTGCCCGGTCGAGACGCGGCCGCGCGATCGATGGGTGGGTCGGCGGCGGCGTTCGCGAGCCGTCTCGCCGGGTGGGAGTCTCGGCTCGCGTTCCGAGCCGATCCTGGTGGGTCGTCCGTCGCGGCCACGCCCGTAACGCCGGTAGTCGGGCCGACGGTAGACTTCGGTTGTCCCCTCGCTCCGAACGGTTAGCCGGTGTCTAACGCGGGCGGACCGTGTCCGAATCGAGGGAAACGGTGGATAGAACTATGTACGGCGGTGTGGTCGTGGCGGATTATGCCCGAGACGGAGCAACAGGACAGGACGCTATCGGAACTCGTCGTCAAGGAAGCGATCACCAAGGGGATGGACTCGCCGATGCGCGAGTCGATCCTCGAGGCCGTCGAGGAGTCGGAGGGCGGACGCTCCGGCGGGCGGCTGCCGCTCGCGGGGGCCCTGTTCGGCCTCGGTGCGGCGCTTGGCTTTCTGGCGGGGCGGAACTCACCGGAACTCGAGGAGTCGCCGATCGAGGACATCGAGGAACCCGAGATCATCGAGGACGTGATGGAGACGACGGCCGGAACGAGCGAAACGGGCGAGGAAACGACCGAGACGGACGAAACCGGGGGCGGCTCCTCGGTGTTGCCGCGGCTCCTGCTTGGCGTCGGACTGCTTGCTGGGGCCGCGATCCTCCGTCGTCGGCTCGCCGGCGACGAGGAGGCCGAATGGGAGCCGATCGAGGAGTTCGAACCCGCCACTGGCGGCGAGGGCGACGAACCCGAGGAAGCCGAGGCCGAGTCGGGGGCGGACGAAGAGACCGAAGAGTAAGCGCGAGTCGCCTTCGGTCCTTTTCGTCGCAGTCAGTTCGTGCCCACAACCGGGCCGTTAACGTCGCCGCAGTGGCCCGCGGTCGCGGCGGTGACGAAGGAGCTAAGGGTGCGACGCTGACAGTGTGTAGCCAATGGAAACGACCCACCGCGTGTTCGTCGGCGACGCCCGCGATCTCTCCGCGGTCGACGACTCGTCCGTCGAACTCGTCGTCACGTCTCCCCCCTATCCGATGATCGAGATGTGGGACGACCTCTTTACCGATCTCGATCCGGCCGTCGGGGACGCGTTAGACGCCGGCGACGGGCGGGCGGCGTTCGAGGCGATGCACGCCCAGCTCGACCGGGTCTGGGACGAACTCGAGCGGGTGTTGATCGACGGTGGGATCGCCTGTATCAACGTGGGTGACGCGACCCGATCGGTCGACGACAGCTTCCGGGTCTACCCGAATCACGCTCGCGTCCTCTCGGCGTTCGAGGAGCGGGGGTTCGATCCGCTGCCGGACGTCCTCTGGCGCAAGCCGGCAAACAGCGCGGCCAAGTTCATGGGCAGCGGGATGATCCCGCCAAACGCCTACGTCACGCTGGAACACGAGTACATCCTGGTCTTTCGGAAGGGGGGACAGCGGCGCTCGTTCGAGCCGGGGGCCGACCGCCGGTACGAAGCCGCCTACTTCTGGGAGGAGCGCAACCGCTGGTTCTCCGACGTCTGGACGGAGGTCACCGGCGAGCTACAGGCGCTCGAGGACGACGAACTCCGGGAGCGGTCCGCGGCCTACCCTCTCGAGATCCCCTACCGGCTGATCTGTATGTACTCGGCCTACGAGGACACCGTTCTCGACCCATTCTGGGGGACCGGGACGACGACGCTGGCGGCGATGTGTGCCGGTCGCAACTCCATCGGCGCGGAACTCGAGTCGGCGTTTCTCGAGACCTTCGACGACCACCTTGAGGAACTCCCGTCGTTGTCCCGGTCGGTCGGCCGGACGCGACTCGAGCGCCACCGCGAGTTCGTCGAGCGCCGCCGCGGAGAGGGCGAGTCCCTCGAGTACGAGGCCGAACACTACGAGACGCCGGTCATGACGGCGATGGAACGGGAGATTCGGCTGTGGGAGGTTTGCGAGGTCGTAGACGCCGCCGACGGGTACCGCGCCGAACACGCCCCGCTTTCCCTCGAGTAGGCGAGCCGACCGGCGCGAGCGAGCCGACGCCGGAACCGACACGAGATTTTTACGCGCTGCGCTCCCAGCAGACGTATGACACGCGGTTTCACGGCGACCGAACCGACGCCGGTTCGCGCGCTCGTCGTCGGTTCGTCCGAGTGGGCCCGGTCGACGGCGGGGCTCGCCGACGAACGGCTGACGGTGACGGGGCCGGTCACGGGGGTCGACGACCTCGACGACGATCGACTCGAGGTGGTCGATTGCGTCCTGACCGACGACCCGACGGTCGTCGACGACCTCGCCGGGTCGTGTCCGGTCGTCTACGCCCTCGACCCGACGGGAGACGAATCGATCGACGACGTCCGGCGAGGGGCGACGGACGTGATCGCCGCGACGACCGCCCGGAACCCGGCGCTGCTGGCTCATCGGCTCGAGCGAGCGGTCGCCACCGACGCGCGGGCAGCGACGGCGGACGGACCGCCCGTTCGTGGGCCGGAGTGGTACCGGACCATTCTCGAGTACTCCTCAGAGGTGGTACTCACGATCGAGGCCGACGGGGAGATATCCTACGCCAGCCCGGCGGTCGAAGTCGCCGGTGGCTACGATCCCGCCACCCTCTGCGGGGATCACTACCTCGAACACGTCCACGGGGACGATACGGCGGCAGTTGCGGCCGAGTTCGAGGCGACCCGTGCGGCCGATCTGGGCACCTCCCGGACCGTCGAGTACACGTGCCAGCACGCCGACGGCGCGTGGTACGTCCACGAGGCCGTCCTCACAAACCGGCTCGGGGACGGCGTCGTCGACGGCGTCGTCGCGTCGATCCGGGATATCACCGAGTATCACCGCATCGAGCGGGAATTGAGCGAGTCGTTCAAACGCGTCACCGACGCTTTCTACGCCCTCGATTCGGACTGGGAATTCACCTACGTCAACGATCGCGCCCTCGAGATCCTCTCTACCGACCGGTCCGAGCTGCTCGGCCGACACATCCTCGAGGTGTTCCCGGAAATGACCGGGACGGCGTTTCAGTCCGCGGCCACCGAAGCGATGGCCGAGCAGGAGTCCCGGACCGTCGAGGGCTACCTCGACGCCTACGACGCGTGGATCGAGGCGCGGATCTACCCGTCGCCGTCGGGGATGTCGGTCTACTGGCGGGACGTCACCGACCGCGTCCAGCGAAAGCGGGACCTGACCGAACGGACCGAGCGATTACAGACGTTGGTCGAGAACGCACCGATCGTCCTGTTCGTCCTCGACGAGGACGGGACGTTCACGCTCTCGGAGGGGCGCGGGCTCGCGAACCTCGGTACCGATGCCGGCGAGGTCGTCGGCGACTCCTTTTTCGACCAGCTCGGGGACTATCCGGCCATCTGTGACGACGCAAGACGTGCCCTCGAGGGCGAGGACGTCCACTCCCGGCGGGAACTCTCGGACCGGGTCTTCGAGATGTGGTACCGACCGATCACCGACGGCGGCGACGTCGACCGCGTGATCGGCGTCGCAAGCGACATCACCGAACGGGTACAGTACCAGGAGGCGCTCAGCGGACTCCACGAGGCGAGCAGCCATCTGTTGAGCGTCGACTCGAAGGCAGCCGCCTGCAAGTCCATCGTCGAGGTCGCGACCGACGTTCTCGACCTCGATAGCGTCGTCTACCGGTTCGACGAGCGCGCGAACGAACTCCGGCCGGCGGCCCACGCGTCGGCGTTCGAGTCGACCTTCGGGTCGCCGCCACGGATCGAGCCGGACGGGAGCATCGTCTGGGAGACGTTCGTGAACGGCGAGACGGCGATCGACGACGACACTCGAGATTCGACCGCGGTATCCGACGAGGAAACGGCCGCACGGAGCGTCCTCTCCGTCCCGCTGGGCGAACACGGCGTGGTCGTCGCGCTGTCGACCGACCCGGCCGCCTACGACGACGAGACGGTCGAACTCGCGGAACTGTTCGCACGGGCCGCGGAGGCGGCGCTCGACCGGATCGGCCGAACGCGTCGGCTCCGTGACCGCGAACGCGAACTCGAGGCACAGAATCGCCACCTCGAGCGGCTTAACGACGCCAACGAGATCCGCCAATCGATCGAGGAACTCCTGTTGAAAGCGGACTCCCGGGCCGAGATCGAACGCGGCGTCCCCCGGCGGCTGGCCGCCCTCGAGTCGTGTTCGCTGGCCTGGGTCGGGGAGCCCGATCCCGGCGGGAACCGCCTACAGGTTCGGGCCCACGCGGGGGCCGAACGGGGGTATCTCGAGGCAGTGACGGCGACGGCGGTCGACGACTCGGCGGCCGAACCCGCGGGACGGGCGGCGCGAACACAGGCCCCGGTCTACGTCGAGAACGTCGCCGACGCGGTCCACGACGGGGAGTGGCGACGGAAGGCTCTCTCCCGGAACTTCCAGTCGGTGTATGCGGTCCCGCTGGTCTACGACGGGTTCTGCTACGGTGTCGTCTCGATCTACGGCGAGGATCGCGATGCCGTCGACGAGACGCTTCGCTCGATGCTGTCGGAACTCGGCGAGACGATCGCCTACGCGATCGACGCCGTCAAACGCAAGAACGCGCTGTTCGGCGACGACCGCACCGAGGTCGAACTCGCAGTCGCGGCCGACGCGACGCTGTGTCAGTTGGCGGCGCGTCTCGGATCACCCATGAGATACGAGGGGGCGACGGCACCGGACGAGGGGCCACAGCTCGTCTTCGCAGCGATCGAAGGGCCGATCGACGATCCCGCATCGGCCGTCGACCTCGCCGCGGTCGACGGGATTAGCGAGATCACGACGATCGCCGACCACGAGGGGGAGACGCTCGTCCAGCTCCGGATGACCGATTCGTTCCTCGGCTCGATCGCCGGTACCCACGGCGCGCGGCTGCGCGAGTTCTCGGTCGACGAGTCGGGTGGTCGCGCCGTCGTCGACGTTCCCGATGCCGTCGAGATCCGTGAACTGCTGGCCGATATCACCCGCAGCGGTCCCTCGGTGTCGATGGTCGCGCGACGTGAGGCCCCGACCGACGACCCCGAGACGGTCGGCGGGGCCACACGGACGGTCCTCCTCGAGTCCTTTACTGATCGCCAGCGAGAGGTCGTCCAGACGGCCTATCACGGCGGGTTCTTCGAGTGGCCGCGTCGAGCGACCGGCGAGGAAATCGCCGACTCGCTTGATATCTCTTCGCCCGCGCTCAGCGTTACCGTCGCGGACGCCGTCGCAACGCACAAGGGGGTCGAGGTCACGGATCTCGAGCCGCTTCACTACTCGATCAACGCCGACGCGCTCGAGCGACTGTTCGAACCGCGGACGGACGGTCTCCGATCCAACGGGTCGGTGACGTTCGAGTACAGCGACTGTCTCGTCACGGTCACGGCGGACAGCGAGATCCGGGTTACATCGGTCTGAGGCGCTGCCGAGTCCTTCTTCTCCGGGGCGGTCGTCCGATACCGACGCGTCCGGGCCGGGATATCCCACAACGGTAAGCGGGTGGCGGCCCAAGCCGGCGCATGGCGAGTCGAATCCTCGTGCCGACCGACGGAAGCGACGCCGCGACGGCCGCCCTCGAACACGCGCTCGATATCGCGGCCGACCGGGAACTGACGGTTCACCTGCTTACGGTCGCGGACACGAACCAACCGAGCATCACACGCCTCGGCAGCGAGGTCGTCGACGCCCTCGAGCTGGAGGGATCGGAGATCGTCTCGGACGCCGCCGATCGGGCCGACGAACGGGGCGTCTCCTACGTCACGGACGTCGCTCAGGGCGACCCGCGGGAGGTGATCGTCGAGTATGCCACCGGCGACGAGTTCGACCGCGTCGCGATGGGGACCCACGGCCGGCGCGGGCTCGGGGAGTACGTCCTCGGAAACGTCGCCGATTACGTCGTCAATCGTAGCGACGTGCCGGTCCTGACCGTTCGCGCGGCCGAGGACGCGAGGGCGGCCTATCCCTACGAGAACGTACTGGTACCGACCGACGGCAGCGACCACGCGACGGCTGCGCTCGAGGAAGCCGCGGCGGTCGCCGCCGACTGCGGTGCGACGCTGCACTTGCTGTCGGTCGTCGACGAACTCCCCGAAGTCCTCGATACGGGGTCGGCCGCCCTCTCCGCGGGCGTCGAGGAGAACGTGCAGGCGGTCCTCGACGAGGCCGCAACGACCGCCCGAGAAGCCGGCGTCGACGACGTGACGACGACGATCGCGTCGGGCTCGGTCGCCCGGGAGATCACGGCTGCAGCCGACTCGACGGCCGCGGATCTCATCGTGATGGGGACCCACGGCCACACTGGCCTCGATCGACACCTGCTCGGGAGTTTCACCGAGCGAGTGATGCGTACCTCGCCGGTCCCAGTTCTCACGACACGCCTCGCCGGCGACGAGGACTGACCGCCCGTTCCGCGGGTCGCCCTGCAATCGCGGCTGTAACTCGGAGAAAAGGACTAATATCTCGGCCCTGAACCGGATCCAATGGCTCCTCAGACAGTACCCGAGCTGGTGATCGACCCGTGACCGAGCGCCCGCTGCCGTCGGCCGGGGACGTCCGATCCGGACTCGGCAGCGTCCGCGCCGCGCTCTCCCGGAACCGGCTCCGAGTCGCGTTCGTCGTCCTGATTCTCGTCTCGGCGGCCGTCGTCGCAAGCGCCGCGGGTGAGGGCGTCTCGACGGCATCGAAGGCAGACGTCCCGGACGCCCCACCGACCGACAACCACACGGTCGTCACCGAGTCCGGTCGCGCCGGCACGATCACGGCGTACCAGCCCAACGGCGAGGTCCGCTACTACAACAACTCGCGGACGAAGTACTTCGATGCCGATCCCGTCGAGGGCGACCCGTTGACCGTCGAGTACGCCGCGACGGATACCCTCCACACCGAGGGGCCCAACTGCGGCGCTCCACCGTGTACGCGTAACGTCATCGAGCGCGCCGACCTCGAGACCGGCGACGTCGAGGTCCTCTACGAGCGCTACGACTACAAGGAGTACGCCGGCGAGTGGCACGACGTCGACCGTATCAACGAGAGTCACTTCCTCGTCGCGGACATGGTCGCCGATCAGGTGTTCATCGTGAACACCGAAACCGAAGTCGTCGAGTGGCTCTGGGACGCACAGAGCGACTTCCCGCTCGAGGGCGGTCACTCCTGGCCGCGCGACTGGGCCCACATCAACGACGTCGAGTACATCGAGGAGGGCCAGATGGAAGGGCGCATCATGGCCAGCCTGCGCAATCAGGACCAGGTCGTCTTCCTCGACCGGGAGGAGGGCCTGCTCGAGGACTGGACGCTGGGCAGCGAGAACGACTACGACGTCCTTCACGAGCAGCACAACCCCGACTACATCCTCGAGAGCCAGGGCGGACCGGCGGTCCTCGTGGCCGACTCCGAGGGCGCTCAGATCAAGGAGTTCCAGCGTGAGGACGGTGAGTGGACCCAGACTTGGGTCTGGGAAGACGATCGGATCCAGTGGCCCCGTGACGCCGACCGACTGCCGAACGGCAACACGCTGATCTCCGACACCCACGGCAACCGCGTCATCGAGGTCAACCAGTCGGGTGAGATCGTCTGGGACGTCGGGTCCTCGCTCCCCTACGAGGCCGAACGCCTCGAGCCGGGCGACGAAAGCGAGGGCGGACAAAGCGCCCAGTCGCTCGGTCTTGAGAACCGCACCGCGGCCGACACCGGCGGAGGCGGCGGTGACGGCGGCGGCTTCGACTTCAACCCGCTCGCTTTCCTCGGGGATCTCATCGAGTCGATCCTGCCACACCGGATCTACAACGCCCTCCTGTTCGTGAGTCCGGTCTGGATGGGGTCGACCGAGTTCGCCGCCATCGGGGTCGCTCTCTTCTCGGGGCTTGCGTGGATCGCCCTCGAGATCAGATGGAAGCTCCGGGACGCCGGCGTTCGGTTCCGGCTGCCGTTCTACCGGACTCGAAGCGAGTAGTTCGGACCGCCCACACGCCCTCAGAACCCCCCTTCTCGTCGATTCTATCCAGCTGTGTCACGCGTCGAGGATCGGTCTCGATCGACGACTACAGCGCCAGCAGATGCCCGCCGAGCAGGTACAGCGCTGCGAGGATCGATTGGAAAGACAGCGACCCGACCGCCGACAGGACGAGGAACGAGCGGCCGTCCATCTCCGAAAGGCCGGCGGGAACGGTGAGCAGCCCCCTGACGAACAGCATCGTATTGCTCCCGGCGATAGCGACGGCGCCCCATCTGTCGAACCAACCGTCGAACCGCTCGAGGCGCGACTCGGTGACCGGGAACCACCGCTTTTGTAGGACGTACTCCCGGCCGGCGCGACGGACGAGTCCGAACAACAGGAGTTGGCCGACTGTCGTCCCGGCGACTGCGAGGGCGACGATCGAAACCGCCGTCGGAACCGACGAGCCGATCAACGCCAGCGCCGACGGCACGACGAGTTCGCTGGGCATGAATCGCAGTAACATCGCTCCCTCGAGGACGCAGATCCCGAACAGGACCACGAACCCGTGCTTCGAGGTGAATAAGGACTCGAGCCACGGCGGCGTTTCGGTGAGTTGGAGGAGGACCATCACCGGTCGTCGTCTCGAACCTGACCTCGTCGGACGACTGAAACCGTGGGCTTGCAATCCCAGGCGTCATAAGTAGGCACTCTCGGAATCGAATCCGCACTCGCAGCCGGAGCGTCTCACAACTTATATAGGTACTTCGATCAACAAGCGAGCTAATGCTGTTCGGACTGATCGTCTTTCTTACCGTTGCGTTCGCGACACACGCGCTCGTTGGCGTCGCGCTCGTTCGAGGGTTCGCCGACGTCGGTCCGCGAACGGGGGTGTTGCTCGGGATCGTCTTCGGGCTCGCACCGGATGCGGACTTTCTGTTTCCGGCGGCGTGGGGGTGGCCGTTCGTCCACCGCGGCATAACGCATTCGCCGCTGTTCGCGCTGTCGGTCATCGGCGGAACGTACGCGCTTTGCCGAAACCGTGCGATTGCGCTCGCTACCGGGCTCGCGATCGGCTCACACCTCGTCATCGATTCGCTTTCGCCGATGGCGATCCTGTGGCTGTTCCCGCTGCGAACGACGTGGAGTCCCGGACTGGACGTCCACGGCGTACTCGCGACGGCACTGCTCTGGTCTGTCTCGGCCGGCGTCCTCGTGTGGCGCACTGACGACCTAGCGGAGATCGTCCGGTGGCGGACTCGAGACGATGATGTCCTACCCCGCC
Organism: Natrinema pellirubrum DSM 15624; assembly: GCF_000230735.2. NCBI lineage: Archaea > Methanobacteriati > Methanobacteriota > Halobacteria > Halobacteriales > Natrialbaceae > Natrinema > Natrinema pellirubrum. Next base: position 2,122,220 of record NC_019962.1, on the reverse strand, counting down.
AATCCGAGTAACTCTCCGGCCGTCGCCGACATCGAAGTCAGAGTTGGTTCCTGCTGAACGACCGTCAGAAGCACCGATACGACTAACGCGAACGTTCCGATGACCAGAAACGTGCGATTGATGAGACCGTTTTTCGATTTGAACCACGCGAGCGTGACATGAACCTGTGAGACAGGCTCGAACGGCGAAATTCCCATCGGCGTCACGACATCACCTGCGAGATGGGCGAGAATCCCGCAGGTGCCGATGACGAAACCAAAGCCGAAACCGCCACTGGAACCGAACCCCGAGCGGGCGACGAGCATCGTTCCGAGTCCCGCGACGAAGCCGAACAGAAGTGCGAACCAGATGGTGTGAGTCGGGCCGCGGTGGTCGATCCGTTCGAGACTCTGGTCGAGGTCGGGCAGGTTTGCCGCGGCGAGCGTGACGACTGCACCCCAAAGCGCTGTCTCGAGCGAGTAGGAAGCGGTTATTAGTGGTACGAACGGAGCATACAGCAGCGCGTTGAAGCCAGCGTGGCCGTCTCGATACATCGGTTCCGAGTCGTTCCCACTCAGCGGCCGGCGCGGTTAACTGTTCGGCAGGCTCACCGGATGGCACGGATCCCCAGCGCCGACACGGAGGCACCACCGAGAAGGATGGGCATCCAGTAGACCGCGCCGCGGAATATCAGGACGGCCGCGGTAACGGCCGATGCTTCGATGCCCGTTGTCGGGACAAGCAGCGTGACGAACGCGGCCTCGATTCCGCCGAGACCTCCCGGGAGCGGGGCCGCGCCGGCGACGTTTGCAAGGGGAATCACAAACAGTAGGATATAGGGCGGGACGCTGTATCCGAGGGCGGCGAACGCTGCAAGCAGTGCGACCACCTGAAAGAGCCAGCCACACAGCGAGAGCCCGACCACGGCTCCGAGCCGCCATCGGTTCGTCGCGATCCGCTCGATGTTCTCGAAGAACCGACCCATTCGGTCCGCGAGGTCGTCCTCGAGCGTCTCCGAGTTGAAGCGCTCGAGACCGAGTTTACCGAGGTGGGGGGCGATGACGGCTGGAAGCCAGTTGATGATCATCTCTCGGTATCGCCACACGAGTCCCATGACGATGACGATAGCTCCGATTAACACGACGGCCGACCCGATGGCCGTCTCGAGGCGGTCGCCGACGGCGGCGGTAGTCGCGTAGTAGCCGACCCCCACGAAGACGAGCGAGATCGACGGAATCACGTTGAGTACGTCGACGCTCGCGATCCCGACGAGACCGGTTTCGTAGCGTGAGTCGGAGACCTTCGAGATGAGCAACGCTGCGACCGGTTCGCCGCCGGCCTGTCCGAACGGGGTGACGTTGTTGGCGAAGACAGCACCGGCGTAGACGAGAAATGACTTGCCGAGCGGCATCTCGACGCCGAGCGTCCCGAGGACGGTTCGGAGCATCAGGCTCCAGACGACCAGCCAACAGAGCGCGAGGGCGAATGTCGCCGCGACGAGCGATGGAGTCGCCGAGAGCAGGGAATCAAGGATGGAACGCGCACCGACGATGAACACGAGCACGGCGAAGACCGCGATCGCACCGAAGGCACCGATGAAAAACGCGCGCCGATTTCGCTCCTCCATGGCGGGTATGGATCCGCAGTTGACTTGAAACGTCTGATCGATCGCGGCAGCGGCGTCTGTCGGCGCTTGCGGGAACTCCATCCTCCCGTTGATGGGGCCGCTCGAGGCGTCGAGGAACGAGTGGGGTCCACATTGGCGGCCGCTCGCTTGGGCGGAATCCCGTTCAATGACTCACTACGGCGACGAGACGCCGGTTCCGCTCCCGTACCCGGTCCATAACAAATTGTGCGTCCGGTCGAATACGCCCAGTGAGTTACCTGAATTCTTCTGCCATCCTGTCAGCGCCCGCTCTCTGCTACGGCGACCGTCAACGGTCGCGGTCGACGGCGCGCGGGACTGCAGCCATACGGGGAGTCGGCACGGGGTCGGAGACGGAACCCGACACCCGTCGGTCGAACGTCCTCTTCGTCGTGCTGGATACGGTCCGGAAGGACCACCTCGAGCCCTATGGCTACGAGCGGTCGACGACGCCGGCACTCTCCCGGTTCGCCGAGGAGGCTACCGTTTTCGAGTCGGCGGTCGCCCCCGCTCCGTGGACCCTCCCGGTACACGCCTCGCTGTTTACGGGGCTCTACCCGAGCGAACACGGGGCCGATCAGGGAAGTCCGTACCTCGACGACGCTACGACGCTGGCGTCGTCGCTGTCGGCGGCCGGCTACGATACGGCCTGTTACTCCTCGAACGCCTGGATCACGCCCTATACGAGCCTGACCGACGGCTTCGACAGACAGGATTCGTTCTTCGAGGTCCTGCCCGGCGACGTCCTCTCGGGGCCGCTGGCCAGCGCCTGGCAGGCGGTCAACGACAACGCCTACCTCCGCGAACTGGCGTCGTCGATCGTCCACATCGGGGCCAAGGCCCACGCCAAACTGGCAAGCGGCGAGGGGGCCGACTCGAAGACGCCGTCGGTCATCGACCGGACGAAGTCTTTCATCGACGACAGCGACAGCGACGAGGGCTGGTTCGGCTTCGTCAATCTGATGGACGCTCACCTGCCGTACTACCCGCCCGCGGAGTACCGCGAGGAGTTCGCGCCGGGAGTCGACCCCAGTGAGGTCTGCCAGAACTCGAAGGAGTATAACTCCGGGGCTCGCGAGATCGACGACGCTGAGTTCGACGACATTCGCGGGCTCTACGACGCCGAGATCGCCCACATGGACGCCGAACTCGGCCGACTGTTCGACTGGCTGCGCGAGACAGACCAATGGGACGACACGACAGTTGTGGTCTGTGCCGACCACGGGGAACTCCACGGCGAACACGACCTCTACGGCCACGAGTTCGCCCTCTACGACCAGCTGATCAACGTCCCGCTGCTGGTCAAACACCCCGACCTCGAGGCCGACCGACGCGACGACCTCGTCGAACTGCTGGATCTCTATCACACGGTCCTCGACGCGGTCGGCGTCGATCCCGCGACTGCGGTCGGGACGACCGGCGACGACGCGCCCGTCCCCCGCGACCCGACCCGATCGTTGCTCTCGAGCGAGTATCGCGCCTTCGAGGGCGCGAGCGAGCCCGATCCCGGCCAGCGGGCCGTCCTCGAGGGCGACGAAACGTCGGGGGACGCCTCGAGCGACGACTACGCGTTCGTCGAGTACGCACAGCCGGTCATCGAACTCCATCACCTAGAGGAGAAAGCCAGTGAGGCGGGGATCGAGCTATCGAACGATCATCGCGCGTACTCGCGCCTGCGCGCGGCCCGCAGCACCGACGCCAAGTACGTCCGCGCGGATCGGATCCCCGACGAAGGGTACCGGCTCGACGAGGACCCGGCCGAGGAGTCGCCTATCGATCCCGACGACGATGCGGTCGTCGCGGCGACCGAGCGGGCGCTGGCCCGCTTCGAGGACGCGGTCGGCGGCGCGTGGGACGATCCCAGCGAGACCGATCCCGACGACGCCGACGCACTGGCCGAAGCCGACGAGGGGACTCAGGAGCGACTGCGCGAACTCGGCTACCTCGAGTGACCGCTTCGGTTGCCGTCCTCAGCGGCGGACGATACATCGGCGTACAGTGACTGAAACACCGGAACTGACGGGTTACGGTGACTTTCCGGGAACCAATAAGAATACGTAGGTCGACTCGAAAGGTTGCCGCAACTAATGGAGGACCAGCACTTCCTCGAGTCCGATTGGGACTACTGTCTCGTGCTGGATGCGTGCCGGTACGACGTATTCAGCGAGGTATACGACGACTACCTCGACGGAACGCTGGAGAAACGATGGAGCGTCGGCTCGTCGACGCCGGAGTGGGCCTATCGGACCTTTCAGGACGATCACGACATCGCCTACTTCTCGGGGAACCCATTTATCAACGACTTGGGGATTCCGCTGAACGAACTCAAGTGGGGAGCCAGTTGCGACTACGAGTGGACGGCTTCCGACCACATCAGTGATATCCACGACGTCTGGAAGTCCGGCTGGGACGACGATCTCGGAACGGTGCCGCCGGACAGCCTCGCTGAAGCCTATTACGACAATCAGGACGCCGTCGAGCGGGCCGACCGAACGGTGCTTCACTATATGCAGCCCCACGCGCCATATCTCTCCCGCGGGAAGGGCCAGAAGCTCAAACAGATCCAGAAGGGCATCCGGAAACAGGAGGAAGCCGAGAAGGGCGAGGGCGACGCCGGCGGCGGCGCGCTCTCGTCGCTCGGGGACACGATCCGACCGAAAGTCGAGGACAAACTCGACGGCAGCGAACTCGCCCAGAAGGCGGGACTCTGGCTCGAACTCGATCCTGCCGATCTCGTCAAGAACGGCACCCGGGAGGCAGCGCTGGAGCTGTACGAGGAGAACCTCCGTATCGCGCTGGAGTCCGTCGCCGAACTGATCCCGGAACTGGACGGTACAGTCATCGTGACCGCCGACCATGGGGAAGCGTTCGGCGAGGAGGGCGTCTGGGAACACCACATCGAGACACACATCCCGCCGCTGATGGAGGTCCCCTGGCTCGAGGTCTCGTAGTCGGTGAGGAACGATCGATGAATCGGGTGGGAGACGACGGCCGGGACGACAGCCACAGGGAGTCGGGCATGAAGATCAGCCACTACTTCGAACTCGAGGACCACGTCACCGGGGGCATCAGCGAGTCCGTCGCTCATCAGCGGGCGATGCTCGACCAGTTGGGGCTGCAGTACACGACCGAACCGACCCTCGAGGCCGACGTGTTTCACTGTAACCTCATGGGCCCGCGCTCGGTCTGGTACGCGCGGCGGGCCCGCTCGAAGGGAATTCCGGTCGTCGCGAACACCCACGTCACCGCCGAGGACTTCGGCGACAGCTTTCGCTTTACGAACGCGCTCGCTAAACCGCTGAAACCGTACCTGCGGTGGGCCTACGGGCTCGCCGACGCTCTGGTCTGTCCCTCCGAGTACAATCAGGGGCTGATCGAGGGCTACACCGATACCCCGACGACCGTCATCTCGAACGGCGTCGACCGCGGGAAACTCGAGGGGTTCGACTCCCTCGAGGCCGAGTACCGCGACCGATACGACCTCGAGTCGCCGACCGTCTTCCTGGTCGGTCACGTCATCAAGCGCAAGGGCCTCGAGACGTTCGTCGAACTGGCGCGGCGGCTACCCGACATGGACTTCGCGTGGTTCGGGCCACTCGATCTCTCTCTGAAGGGTCGGGAGACGACGCAACTGATCGAGAACGCACCGGAAAACTGCACGTTCACCGGCTTCATCGACGACATCCGGGGGGCCTACGCGGCGGGCGATATCTTCTGTTTCCCGACCCACGAGGAAAACGAGGGGATCGCGCTGCTGGAGGCGATGGCCGCCGGCAAACCGGTGCTGGTCCGGGACATCGAGACCTTCTCGTGGCTCGAGGACGGCGCGGACTGTCTCAAGGCGTCGGGCGACGGCGTCGCGCCGTTCGTCGACGCCCTCGAGCGGCTTCGGGATCCCGCCCTCCGGGACCGACTCGGATCGAACGCGGCCGACCGCAGCGAGGCGTTCTCCCTCGAGGCGGTCGCGAACCAGTACCAGTCGCTGTACACGGCGGTGACACCATGAAGATCGGATTTTTCACGGACAGCTACTTTCCCGAAATCGACGGCGTAACGTACACGATCAAACTGTGGCGCGAGGAGTTAGAACGCAAAGGTCACGAGGTCTACGTCATTTATCCCGATGGCGACTACGACCCCGGCGAGCGCGAGGTCCCCGTCAAATCGGTGTCGAACCCGTTCTACCCCGGCTATCGGATTCCCCTCACTCGGCGGCCGTCGACGCTGCCCGACCTCGACGTCGTCCACTGTCATGGACCGGCCCCTATCGGTCTGTTGGGTCGGTATTACGCCCGCAAACACGATCTGCCGTCGATCTATACGCACCACACCCCCCTCGAGGAGTACTTCCACCAGAACGTCAAGTTCGAGTCGGTCGCAAACGCTCTCTCGAAACTGTACGTTCCCTTCGAGAACGCCTTCCTCGAGGGGTTCGACATCGTCACCGCCTCGACCGAGCGGATCGACCGGAACGTCGAACACGTCCAACTCCCGGTCGGCATCGACATGGACTTTTTCCAGCGGACCGACGAGGACTGGTACCCCGACCGAACGGTGATCGGCTACAGCGGCCGGCTCAGTATGGAGAAAAACGTCAGCGAGATCCTCCGGGTCGCCGAGAAACTGCCCGAGTACGACTTCGTGATCGTCGGTGACGGGCCGTACCGGGCCCCCCTCGAGCGGGACGCCCCCGACAACGTCGAGGTCCGCGGATTCCTCCCGCGCGAGGACCTGCCGACCTTCTACTCCTCGATCGATGTCTTCCTGACCGCCTCGACCGCCGACACCCTCGGGCTCTCGACGCTCGAGGCCAACGCCTGTGGCACCCCCGTCGCGGCCACCGACGTGTTGCCCTTCGAGCAGACAATCGGCGCTGACAACGGCGAACGGTTCGCGTACGGCGACCTCGAGGCGATGGTCGACGCCATCGAGACCTGTCTCGAGACCGACCGCGACACCCGTGCGGCGGTCGAACGGTACTCGGTCGAGTACACGATGGACCACTTAGAGCAGTTGTATCACAACGTGCCGCTATCGAAAGACGAGTCGCCTGTCGACGCCGACGCGCCGTGGCGCTTCTCCGACGAAGAACGGAGCTAGCCGGTACACCCGTCGCTTCGACCCGCATCCCTTTCGAGACCGGCCGTGATCGACACGATACTCGATCGGTTTCTCGAGGCCCACGAATCGGGAAGGCCGAAGTGGCTGCCGCCGGTAGTGTCGTCCATGTGTATCGACGACCGGGACCGACCCGAGACGGGTGGTCGACCGTGACCGACGGCAGACTCTCACGCTTCCGACGCCGCCTCGATGCGGCGGTCCGGGAGCGACTCGAGAACCTGCGGTGGTGGTTCGCGCTGCGGTTCGGCGGTGCCCCGCGGTGTGCGGAGTGTGGCGGCGAGGCGGCCTGGATCGCCGAAACGGAGGGCGAGCCGCGCTGTTTCAAACACATCCCGAGCGAGGGGGAAGAGGCCATCCGCGACGTCCGGCCGGCGGACTGTTTCACCGATTGGAGCGAGGAAGACGGCGACGCCTGATCGCGGTCGTCCCGGTTGTCGTGACGCTCGCGGGCAACAGCGCTCGCTTGGCGATCGGATCGCGTCGAAAAGACCGCAGAACCCGCCCGGATGGGCACAGGGGGACGGCCGCCGGGCGGAAACGGGACGAATCGGGGTGGATGCTGATTGGATCGTCACTGTCGCGCGGGGAACGCGACGATGAAGTTATTCGTCGAACTGGTTATCAATCTCGTTCCGATTCCAAGGGACTCGGAATCGTCCCAGCGGCCACTGCAACTATTGTCCCCGCTCAGCGGTCCATGGGCGTCGGTCATCACACTCGAGAGCGGGGACTACTTCGTCACTCACTCCGTTCGTGACGTCGCGTCAAAAGCAAGTGCCCGGGGAGGGCTCCGAACCCTCGATCTCCGCATGTCCCAGGTTCGAGGCTCGGCAGTCCTCTATGGGACACGGAGGCTTCCAAGGCGAAACCGCACCGAATCTCTGAACCCTATGAGTGCGGCGCTATGTCCAGCTAAGCCACCCGGGCTCAGTTACGGATAGTGCGGTCCGTTTCTTTAACCTTCTCATTCGAATCCGGCGTGCAACGTGGACCCACGGATTTATCACACGGTGTTACGAAGGGCGCGGCATGAGCGTTCCCGGCATCGTCGATGCTTCTCTCGATGGCGAGGAGATCGCGGCGCGAGTCTCTCTTGGCAGTGACGACGAACTCTTCATCACGCCGACGAGGACCATCGTCTACCGTGCCGACGGCCTCCTGAGCGACGAATCGGCCGACGAATACCCCCACGACGCCGACCGGCTAACCATCTCCGAGGGCCGGCGAAAGACCAAGTTCGCCCTCGAGTACGCCCTCGAGGGCGAACGGGAGTTCGCCGTTCCCGCGAAAAAGACCGACGACGTTCTCCATCCCGTCCTGGCGGGCGTGTTAAACGGCAACGGGATCACCGATCCCGGCGAGACGGTCGTCAAGACCTACCGTTTCAGCGAACTGACGCTGATCGTCACGAGCGACCGTCTGGTCAAACACATCGGCGGCGCGGTCTGGGACGGCGACTACGAGGAGTATCGCTTCGAGGACGTGACGAACCTGACCTTCGAGGACGGCAGCGTCGCGACCCAGATCGTCCTGACGGTCGACGGCCGCCCACAGCGGATCAAGGCCCCCAACGAGGAGGCAAACGACCTCCGGGAACGGCTCCAGCGGGCGCTGTTCGACTACCACGACGTCGAGTCGCTCGAGGAGTTCAACCTGACCGTCGGTGACGACGAGGACGAGGCGGCCGCCGACGAGGGATCGATGGACTTCGGCGGCGGGGTCGATCCGCTGGACGCCGATCCGCCCGAACCGGAGGATCGAGAGACGGCGGGGACCAGTGACGCCGGTGGGACCGGATCGACGGATCCCCTCGCCGACGGGACGGCCAACGATACTGCCGCGAGCGGATCGGCGTCGGCGGGGACCGCGGCCGGCAGTGAATCGGCGGCCCAGTCGTCGGCCCGCGGGACGACGGGCGACGCACGTGCCGATGTCGGCTCGTCGGAGCGGGGCCGTACGGAAACCGGATCGGTCTTCGAGTCGGCAAGCGATGACGAGCCGGCCGTCGAAGAGGCCGGACGGGCACAGCGAACGCCGGCCGAAACGGACCCCGAACTCTTAGAGCGGATCGAGTCCCTCGAGGCGGCGGTCGAACGACAGACCGAAATCATCGAGCGACAGGAGGAGACGATCGAGCAGTTGATCGCGGAACTCCGACAGGGCCGTTAGTCGTCCCGCCCGGTCACTTTGCGGATACACGAGGAGCCGAAGGGGCCGAGTTCGCCCGCCTCGAGGTCGATGAAGTAGCCGGTCTTCAGTCCCGAGCCACAGCGCCGGCAAGAGAAGTCCCCCTCTTTCGTGATGACGTCTCGCTCGAAGCGAACGTACAGACGGCTCTTGGGGCGGATGACACCGTCTTCGCGGTCGATGATCCCGTGGAGTTCGGCCCGGTCGAGGATCGTCCTGGTCACCGTTGGATCGGACGTGACCGTCTCGATCCGATCGATGGCATCGGGGAGTGGCAACTGTTCGTGTTCGAGACGGGCCAGCAGTGCGAGTCCCCGTTCGACGCGGTCGTCGTCGATCTCGATGTCCTCGAGCGGGTCCCTCTCGTTCGACATTCGTCCGTGGTGACGGCTTGCAGCGAATAAACGTTGTTCCTCTCGAATCCAGACTATGTGGCTGTGACACAAGGGTCGTGCGCCCCGTTCTCAGGCCGTGGGAATCCGCCGGTCGTTGATACTGTCCGTTCCCTCCATTCCAAGGGAAGACAGCATACGAACCGGGGGTGACTCCGGCGATGATAGACATATGACTGGAACGAGCGTCGACGCGACCGACGAGCGGACGACCCGGAACGGCGAGCGCAATGCCGCTCCCGAGCGGGAGCGTTCGGAGTGTCCGGAGTGTACCGGCCGGATCGCCTACGACGAGGAACACGGTGAGCGAGCCTGTGCGGACTGTGGGCTCGTTCTCGATGCCGACGGAATCGATTACGGACCGGAGTGGCGACGCTTCGACGACGACGGCGACGACCGGTGTCGAGTCGGCGCGCCGGTCACGGCGCGCAAACACGACAAGGGCCTCAGCACGACGATCGGCTGGCAGGACGAGGACGCGTACGGGAACCGGATCTCGGGGCGAAAGCGCCGCCAACTCCAGCGGCTGCGGACCTGGAACGAACGCTTTACGTCGAAAAACGCCCGCGAACGGAACCTCAAGCAGGCACTCGGCGAGATCGAGCGCATGGCGTCGGCGCTCGGCCTCCCCGAGCCGTGTCGCGAGACGGCCGGCGTCATCTACCGCCGGGCCGTCGAGGAAGAGCTGTTGCCGGGCCGGTCGATCGAGGCGATGGCGACCGCCTGTCTGTACGCGGCCGCCCGCCAGCAGGGCACCCCGCGGACGCTCGTCGCGTTCGCGTCGGTCAGCCGGGTCGAGAAACTGCCCATCCAGCGGGCCTATCGCTATCTCTCGAGCGAGCTGGGGCTCAAAATCGAGCCCGCCGACCCGATCCACTACCTCCCGCAGTACGCCTCCGAACTGGGTGTCGGCGACGAGACCGAACGCCTCGCTCGGAAGATCCTCGAGGCGGCAAAGGACCGGGACCTCCACAGCGGGCGGAGCCCGGCCGGACTGGCTGCGGCGGCGATCTACGGGGCGGGTCGGCTGACCGACGAGGGCCTCACACAGGAGCGGATCGGCGAGGAAACCGGTGTCAGCGGTGTCACGGTCCGGAACCGCTACCGCGAACTACTGGACGCCTACGGGGCGACCCGTGATCGATAGATGACCGGGAACGACCGCCCGGTTCTCGAGGTGCTGGCTGCAGACGGGCCGCTCGCTGTCGTCGATCTCGCCGCGGCGATCGATACCCATCCAGTGACCGTCGATCACGTCTGTGACCGACTCTACGAGCGGGACGAGGTTCGACTGATCGGCGGCCAGCGGTACGAGATCACGGCCGCGGGTCGGCGGCGGCTCGCGGACGAGACGCCGGTTGCGACCGACCCGGACGTTCGGCCCGGAACGGAAAGTCGTCCCTGACCCCTCGCGACAGCGGCCAGCGGTTGCAGTAGGTTCTCCGAGGACTCGAGCGAACGGGGAGCAGTGCCTCGAGTCGGGGTCCGTGGTCGCCGTTGGAGTCGGAGCGAAAAACCGAGTAGCTATCTCGATGGAAAGCAGTCACGGCCTCGAGACCGGCCGTGATCGGGTCGGGTCAGCCCTCGTAGCCCGCGTAGGACATGAGGTCGGCGAAGACGTCGGTGTCCATCGCGTCCCGGTAGACGATGCCGTTGACCATGCCGCCGGGATAGGAGTCGCCGTTCATCGCGTGGTTGACCTTGTGACAGTGCATGAGGTAGATGCCGGGGTCGGCATTGGCCTCGAACTCGACGGTGTGACGTTCTGCAGGCGCGATGTTGGTGACGTCCTGTTCGTACTGGGCCGCCTCGGGGAGCTGGCCGCCGTCTTTCTCGATCAGCCGGAAGCGGTGGTTGTGCGTGTGCATCGGGTGGGACATATAGCCCGCGTTGACCATGTGGAGGCGGACGGTATCGCCGTGGTCGACGATGATCGGGGAACCCTCCTCGGGGTGGAGCGTCCGCGGGAGGCTCTTGCCGTTGATCGTGAACACGTCGGGGTTGCGGTTCCGGGGGCTGTAGTCGACGTCCTCGCCGGCGAACTGGCGGTTGACCCGCGAATCCCAGTCTTTCAGCGTGAAGAAGTACTCCTTGTCGGCGGGCTCGTACCCCTTCGGATCGACGCGGAAGATACCGTACATCCCCATGTCGATGTGGCGATGGGTCTGGTAGTGGCAGTGATAGAGGTGCGTTCCCGGGACGTTCGCCGGAATCGTGTAGGTGTGTTTCTCGCCGGGGTTGACCGTGATCCCCGTCGTCGTCGGGACGCCGTCGTTCTCCCAGGTCTTCTGTGCCCCGTGGAAATGCAGCGTGTGCGGGTGATCGTTGCCCGTGTTGTCGAGGGTGACTTCGATGTCGTTGCCCTCGGTCGTTCGGAGGATCGGGCCGGGAACGCTGGGTTCGCCGTCGTCGGCCTTGAACGCCCAGACCCGCGGCAGTTCTACCGGTCCGCCCATCGAGTCCATCGGGTGGACCGCGTGTTGGGCCGATACCGACTGCAGCGTCACGCTCCCGCCCTGCTCGTCGACCTGTACGACCTCCGGGGAACTCGTCCACGGCAGGTCGGGTTCCGACCCCGCGGACTTCGCGGACGGCTCCTCGGAGCCGGCGTCTCCCTGAGAGCCCCGACTCACACAGCCGGCCATGCCGGTCAGTGCCGCCACGCCACCGGTCGCAGCAACGAATTCGCGTCGCGATAGCCCCAGTCCGGGTGCGCCGATTCGATCACTCATGACAGTTCGTGCTAAGAATAGCCGGCGTATAACGGGGTCAATCGGTTCTTACCGGCCGAGAAGACCCAGGAACATGTTCTCGTATGGTACTTAAATGGCGATCCGTACGTCCCCCCTGAGTCACGGCCGGCCGAGAACCGGGACACGGCACGGGCCCGTCCCGCTATCGGTACGGCCCGCGACGCGCGGGACGGGTCCCGAGTTCGAGCGAGACGGACCGTTCGGTGCCGTCGCGGCGGACGGTCAACTCGACGGTATCGCCCGGTCGCGTCTCGAGCGCGAGATAGCGCTCGAGGTCCTCTTTCGTCGCCAGTGCCGTCCCGTCGACGGCGAGAAGAACGTCACCGCCGACGGGCACGCGTCTCCGACCGGTGTACTCCGTTCCGGGACTCGGCTCGAGGACGCCGGCCGCCGGCCCGCCGCCGACGATATCGACGACGAGTAGCCCGCCGCGGTCCGCGAGGTCGTTCGCGGACGCGACGGCGGGCGTGACGTCGGTGAACGACGCGCCGAGAAACGAGTGGTCGTACGCCCCGTCTTCGACGAGTTCGGGGACGACGCGTTCGGTCAGTGCCGCGGAGATGCCGAAGCCGACGTTGTCCCCGCCGCCGGAGTTGATGACCGCGGCGACCGCGCCCTCCAGCGTCAGCAGCGGGCCGCCGCTGTTGCCCGGGTTGACCGCGGCGTCGGTCTGGATCGCGTCGGGGATGCTGTAGCCGGTCGGTGCCGGGATCGACCGGTCGACGCCGCTGACGATCCCCGTGGTGAGCGTCCCCTCGAGATCGAAGGGGTTGCCGATCGCGACGACCTCCCGACCGACGGCCGGCGGGTCGTCGACGGAAAGCGAACAGGACTGGTGAGCAGGTTCGAACGGGTGTCTCAGCTGCTCACTCGACCCAGACCGTCTTCCGGTTGACGAACTCGAGCATGCCCTCTCGCGCGAGTTCGCGCCCGTAGCCCGACTCCCCGACGCCGCCGAAGGGAACCCGCGGATCGGATTTGACGAGTTGGTTGACGTAGACACAGCCCGCGTCGATCTCGCGGGCGAGCCGTCGGCCGCGCTCGCGGTCTTCCGTCCAGATGGTCGCCCCGAGGCCGAACTCGGTGTCGTTGGCTTTGGCGACGAGGGCGTCCTCGTCGTCGATTTCGTAGACCGCGGCGACCGGCCCGAACGTCTCCTCGCTGTCGGCCGGACAGCCCTCGGGAACGTCCGCGAGGATGGTCGGCGGATAGAACGCGCCCTCGCGGTCCAGCGGTTCGCCACCGGTGAGTAGCTCCGCACCGGCCGCGACACTGGCCTCGACCTGTGCGTGGAGTTCGTCCATGAGGTCCGCCCGGGCCTGCGGGCCGATATCCGTCTCCCCGTCCGTCGGATCGCCGACGGTCAGCGACTCGACCTCGTCGACAAAGGCCTCGAGGAACCCGTCGTAGACGTCGGTGTGGACGAGGAATCGCTTGCCGGCGATGCAGGACTGACCGCCGTTCTGGTTGCGCGCCCACGCGCCGGTCTCGGCCGCGGCCTCGATATCGGCGTCGTCGAGAACGACGAACGGGTCGCTCCCGCCCAGCTCGAGGACGGACTTTTTGAGTTGGTCGCCCGCCGTCGAAGCCACGGCGCGACCGGCCGGACCGCTGCCGGTGACGGTCGCGGCTTTGACGCGGTCGTCTTCGATGACGTCGTCGACAAGATCCGAGGAAATCAGCAGCGTCTGGAAGACGTCCTCGGGATAGCCCGCTTTTCGGAACACGTCCTCGATCGCTTGCGCGCAGCCGGGGACGTTCGAAGCGTGCTTGAGCAGCCCGACGTTCCCCGACGTGAGATGGGGTGCCGCGAATCGGAACACCTGCCAGAACGGGAAGTTCCACGGCATCACCGCCAGGATCGGACCGAGCGGATCGTAGACCGTCTCGACCGACGAGCCCGGCGGGCTCGGATGGCCGTCGGCCGAGAGGTAGGCGCTGCCGTGTTCGGCGTAGTGGTCACAGACCCAGGCACACTTCTCGACCTCGGCGATCGCCTGCGAGATCGGCTTCCCCATCTCCCGGGTCATCGTCTCGGCGTACTCGCGCTTGTTCTCGCGAAGCACGTCCCCTGCGGCCGCGAGCAGTTCCTCACGCTCGCGGATCGGTCGGTCCCGCCACTCCTCGTAGGCCGCCGTTGCCCGCTCGAGGGCGTCGTCGACGTCGGATTCGGTATGCTCCTCGACCGTCCGCTCTCGCTCGCCGGTGGCCGGATTGATGACCTCCATACGAAACTCCATCATTACGCATTCAGTTTAACTTTTCGTCGGAAACAAGGATTCAGTTCAAATAGAACGTCTTGGGATGTCGTGTATTCGACTGCCGATCGGCTCCACCGCCGACAGCGCGCCGGCTACGTCGTCGATCGGGTCGAACCGATTCGTCCGGAGGTATAAGTCCACGACCCGTTTCGATTCGTATATGCCCGAAGTCACGTCGCTCGAGCGCCTCGACGATGCGCCCCACGCAGAAGTCTTCGACGTACAGACGCCACGAACCGTCCGTCTCGAGTTGACCGAGGAGCAGCGTGTTCCCGAACACCGCCATCCGGAGTCGAACGTCGTCCTCCACCTGCTCGAGGGAGCCGTCGAACTCACCCTCGGCGACGAGGTCTACGACCTCGAGCCGGGCGATATCGCTCGGTTCGACGGTGATCAGGACATCTCTCCGTACGCGCGCGAGGCGAGTACGGCACTGCTCGTTTTCGCCCCGAAGACCGATTAGCCGACCGTCGTCGCGACTCCTTTCGTCTGCCGGTAATCGCTCGCGAGCAGGGCCTCGAGCCGCGAGACGATCGCCTCGCGGTCGCCGTCGATCCACTCGCTTGGCTCCCTGATCGGAACGACCAGTACCCCTCGTCCGCGGATCTCGCGGGCGTGTAGCGCAGCCATCTCGAGGGTGTCGTCGTACCGACGGCGTTGGGTCGTGTACTCCCGGAGGACCCGGTCGGTCGCACGGGCACCGACCGGCAGGAGGATATGTGCGTTGATCGCGCGGAGTTCGGCGTCGAAAAACCGCTCGAGGTCGGCGTAGTCGTCGTCGGTCGGCGCTTCGTCCGCGGGCAGGCTACAGAGGTAGACGTAGCTCCAGAAACAGTTCTCGAGGACGGGGCCGTCCGACGAGCCGCTCGCGAACCCGACCGCGCGAACGACGTCCTGGACGGCGAGTCCGGCCTCAGTTTCGGTGAACGGGATCCCGGTCGTTTCGCCGCCATGGACGCCGGGATAGTCGCCGATCACGTGGAAGTCGGCGTTGGCGTCGCCGTAGCCGAAGACGGCGGCCCGGTCCTCGGGGTCGGAGCGGTCGACCGGCGCACGCAGTCCGAACGGGTTGCTCGTCCTGTCCGTAACGTTTCGCACAGCCGTTCGGAGGCGGTTCGCGATCAAAACCGCATCGGTCGCGGCGAACGGGGCCGCCCGCCACCGGTCCCGTTCGCTACTGGGTACGCTCCGGGCCGGTATCGCCCTGTCCGCCGTTCGCGGGCGGATGGCGGTGGCTTTATGCCCCGTTGGCCGATCATGTCGCACATGTATCAGGTGGGCCACTACGGCGGTGCGCTCACGGCGTACGCACCGCTTGGCACCATCATCGCCGTGGGCGGCTACGGCGAGGTCGCGATCGTCGGCGGCCTCGTCTGTGTCGCGCTCTCGACGCTGCCGGACTACGACCACCGGCTCCCGCTGATCGACCACCGCGGGCCGACCCATACGATCCCGTTCGCGCTGTTGGTCGGCATCGGCCTCGCGACGATCACCGGCGTCCTCGTCGACGCGTCCTCGGCCTTCGCCGACGTCGGCTTCGTGACTTTCGCCTTCCTCGTCGGTTTCGTCTCGGTCGGCTCCCATCTGTTCGTCGACGCGCTGACGCCGATGGGCGTCCGCCCGTTCTGGCCCCTCTCGCGGCGACGCTACTCCCTCGAGGTGACGACCGCGGCGAACCCGGTCGCGAACTACGGACTGTTCGGACTGGGTCTTGGCTCGATTCTCACGGGGGCCGCGATCGTCGTGGTTATGGGCTGATCCGACTCGGAAGAACGGTGGCGGGTCCGGTCCGTACCCGGTCAGGGCGAGAGCGCGTCGGCGCCACCCTCGGTCGCGTTCGCGGAGCGGGTAAGCACCAGTCCGGCGAGGAAGGAGACCAGCGAGACGGCCACCGCGACGAGGTACGGCACCTCGAGCGCGGGGTTGATCGCTTGCCGGCCGAAGAAGAGGACGGCGATCACGATCGGCGGTGCCGCAAGCAGCGGGATGACGGCGCGACCCGTCAGGCGGCGACGACCGACCATCGCGGCGACGATCGCCGCACCCAGCAGGACGAGCGTCACACCGTACTGGGCCATCTGCATCGTCGGCGAGTAACTCGAGAGCGCCGAGCCGACGACGGGGCTGAGCGCGACGTGGACGGGCAGGGCGACGAGCCCCAGCACGAGCGCGGCGGCGACGTGGCGGCCGGTCAGTCGGTGTGCCCACACGAGGACGGTCGCGACCAGAAACAGGGTGAAGATGGTGACGGCCGTCCAGAAGTGCAAGGAGAGGATATCCATCGTGTACGTGGTGACCGTCTCGCGACCGAGCGCGACCTGGACCGGCGTCAGGACCATCCCCAGGACGACCAGGCCGGCCACGTTTCGGTCGATATCGGGCAGTCGCCAGGCGGCGATCGCGGAGCCGATGATGGCGAAGCCGGCGAACATCGAGACGAAGCGGTGGAACCACTCGTAGAAACTCGGGAGGTTCGCTGGGAACAGGTTAAACGGTCCGGCGTCACACTGCGGCCAGTTGGCCTCGCAGGCCAGCCCGGAGCCCGTCGCCTTCGCGGCGATCCCCAGCAGGATCGTCGTCGCGACCAGCGCGAGCGTTACCGTCAGCAGGTGCGGGAAGCCGAACCGATCGATCAACGATCGAAACCTCGAGTCGGGCGTGTGATTATCGTACGACACGGTCTCTAGCGGCCGTTAGGACGGCCCCTACTTAGGTTGACCGAGTCGTCCGATTCGCTGGGAATCGGGGCGGGATACCGTTCTTGTGGCTCCCTCACGGGACCCCGCAGACCGGCGTTCGCCGCATTCAAGACGCGGCCTCGCAAGCACCCGATATGGACAAACACGACCGGCTCGAGGCCCACCTCGAGTCCACCGGACTCGATTCGGTCTGGTTCGCTCGGCCGAACGCATTCGCATGGCTCACCGGCGGGAACAACGTCGTCGACCGCGAGGGCGACGCCGGCGTCGCCGCCGTCGGGTACGACGGGACCGAGATCACGCTCGTGGCGAACAACATCGAGGCCGATCGCATCGTCGCCGAGGAACTCCCTGACCTCGATGCCGACGCGGTGTCGGTCGTCGAGTTCCCCTGGCACGCGTCGTCGCTGGCCGCGGCGATCGCCGAGCGCGTCGGCCCGGACGAACGGGCGGCCGCGGACATCGAGGTCCCGGGCCTCGAGCGCGTCGATCCGACCGCGCTGCGCCAGCCGTTGACCGAGCGCGACCGGGAGCGCTACCGCGACCTCGGCGAGGAGACGGCGGCCGCCGTCGAATCGGTCTGTCGGGAGCTACAGCGCGACGATACGGAACACGAAGTCGCCTCGGCGCTGCAGGTCGCGCTGTCGGCCCGGAACATCGAGACGCCGGTGGTTCTGGTCGGCGGTGCCGAACGCGTCCAGCGCTACCGCCACTACACCCCGACCGAGGCCGAACTCGGCGACTATGTCCTCGTCTCCGTGACCGCCGAACGGGGCGGTCTCCACGCGAGTTGTACCCGAACCGTGGCGTTCGACCCGCCGGCCTGGCTCGAGGAGCGCCACAGAGCGGCCGCTCGCGTGGAGACGACGGCGCTGGCGGCGACGCAGGCGGCGGCCATCGATGGTGAGACCGACGGCAGCGGAACCACCGGCGGTACCGCAGGAGCCGTGTTCGCGGCCATACAGGATGCGTACGACGCGGTCGGCTACGAGGGCGAGTGGCGACATCACCACCAGGGCGGGGCCGCCGGCTTCGCCGGTCGGGAGTGGATCGCCACGCCCGGCCATGATGCGCCCGTCAAAGCGCCGATGGCTTACGCGTGGAACCCCACAGTACAGGGCGCGAAAAGCGAGGATACGGCGCTCGTCACCGACGACGGGATCGACGTCCTGACGGCGACGGATCGCTGGCCGACCATGACTGCGACGGCGGTCGATCGAGATCTCGAACTCGAGCGGCCGGTCCCGCTCGTCCGCGAGGCGTAAGTCGGCTCCCGACTACTCGTCGCCGTCCGCCGGGTCGTCGGCATCCGTCCCGATGGGGTCCGTGTCCGTCTCATCCTCGAACTCGATGACGTCGGCGTCGTCCGACTCGTCGGACTCGCGGGTCGGTGCCGTGTCGTCGATCGTGATCGTCACCGGTTCGGTCTCGTCCTCGAGATCGGGCGGCGTCCCGCGGTCGGCCTCCCGATCGACGATACGATCGAGCGTGAAGATCGTGTTCAGTTCCGCCTGGACCTGGTCGACGACACCGCCGACGAGTTCGCTGGGCTGGATCGCGGTGTACTCGTAGGGGTTGTTGCCGGCCCCCTCGTTTTCCCGTTTCTCCCGCGTGACCCGTTCTTCCTCGTGGAGTTCCGCCAGCGCCTCGCGGACGGTGCTGGGATAGAGACCGGTCCCCTTCGCGACCTCCTCGGACGTACTCCCCGGGTTCGCGAGCAGGAACACGTAGATCTTCGCGCGGGTCTCCGTATCGAGGATCCACGAGAGCAGGTCGATCAGCCGCTGGTCGAGTTCTTCGACCGTCGGATTACGGCGCTCTCCACCCGGCTCGACGACGTCGTGGTCCTCGAGCGGTTCGTCTCCCTCGCCGTCGACCGGACCCTCGTCAGTGTCGTCGAAACTCATGTGTTTTCTCGTACAGGTGGAGGCTTCCCGCGGAGTTAAACCTTTGTGGGGGTCGTCACTCGGTCTGCAGAAACAGCGAGTCACACAGCGCGTCCGGCCCCTCGTCCTCGAGCAGCCGGCGCTGGCGGTCAGCGCCGCTCTCGCGCTCGTAGACCCGTTTGATCCCGTCGATTCCGAGTCGTTCACACTCCCGGTCGACGAGTTCGCCCAGTTCGACGGTCCCCTCGAGTTCGCGGTCGATGAAGGACGCGTCCTGTCCGTACCGGATGGCGCGCCACTTGTTCTCGTCGAGCAGTTCCCGCCGGTGATCGTGGCCGGTCGCGCCGTCCTCGTACTCCTCGGCCAGGGCCTCGACGAGCGCGTGGGCGTACTCGACGAACGCCAGCACGACATCGGGGTCGGCCTGGCCGTCAGGCGTTCGTAACTCGACGGTGCCGTGGGCGGTGTGGGGTCGGACGTCGTACCAGAGTTCGCCCCGGTCGTTGATCGAGTCCGTCTCGAGCATCCGGCGCTCGAACCGGTCGAAGGCCTCGAAGTCCTCGAAGTGGGTCGGCATGCCGGTGTTGGGAAGGGCCTCGAAGATCTTCGCGCGGGCGGACTGGAGCCCGGTGTCGAACCCGTTCCAGTACGGCGAGTTTGCCGAGAGGGCGAGCATGATCGGCACGTACCACCGCAGTTCGTTGGCGATCCAGACCGCCTTGTCGGCGTCGTCGACGCCGACGTGGACGTGGACCCCCGCCGTCGTGTTCCGGTGCTGGGGATACTGGATCCGGTCGAGCTGTGCCCGATAGCGGGGTTTCTCGGCGTGTTCGAGTTCCTGCCACTTCGCCAGCGGGTGAAGGCCCGCGGCGGCGATCCGGTAGCCGTGTGCCTGGGCGTGGTCGACTAATGCCTGCCGGATCGCAAGCAGCGAGTCGCGGGCGTCGTCGGGGTCCTCGATCAGCGGCGTCTGGGTCTCGATGACGAACTTGAACAGTTCGTGATCGAGTCGGCCCTCGAGGATCTCGGGCGGGTCGTGTTCGTAGACGAGGTCGTCGGTCCCGCTGGTGGGGCGACCGTCCTCGTCGACGACGAAACACTCCTCCTCGATCCCCAACGTACCCATGCGCGTAAACGACTCTCGGGACCCGCGTTCCATCGTATCGCCTTTTCGACGCCGACAGTAAATACGGTTTGGAGTCGGAGCGTTCGGCCGGAACGTCGGCCGGCCGTCCCGCTCGTGCGATCAGGACGTGACGGTCTCGGGTTCGGGCTCGAGGTCGGCCTCGTCCTCGCGGAGCTTGAACTTCTGGACCTTCCCGCTGGGGTTCTTGGGGAGTTCGTCGACGAAGTAGTAGGTCCGTGGCCGCTTGAAGTCGGCCAGTTGGTCACTCTCGCGGACGAACGCGTCGAGGTCCGCCGCCTCGACGCCGTCGGCGACGACGTAGGCGGCGACCCGCTCGCCCCACTCGTCGTCGGGTTCGCCCACGACGGCCGCCTCCTCGACGGCGTCGTGGGCAAAGAGCGCGTCCTCGACCTCGGCCGGATAGACGTTCTCGCCGCCGGAGACGATCATGTCGTCCTTGCGGTCGACGACGTAGAGGTAGCCGTCGTCGTCGCGATAGCCCAGATCGCCGGTGTAGTACCACGTCGTGCCGTCGGCCTCGCGCAGCGACTCCGCGGTCGCCTCCGGTCGGTTCCAGTACTCGCGCATCGTACAGGGGCTGGCGATCAGGATCTCGCCGATCGCTCCCGGCTCGACTTCAGCGTCCGGATCGGCGTCAGGTTCGACGATCCGCAGCCGATGGTTGAGCGCCGGCAGGCCGGCCGACCCCTGTTTCGAAAGCTGGTCCTCGGGTGGCTGGAAAACGCCGGCCGGGCCGATCTCGGTCATCCCGTACGCCTGCAGATAGTCGTCACAGAGGTACTCCCGGCAGTTCGCGAGGACCTGTTCGGGCATCGGGGCCGCGCCGTAGAGGCCGAGCCGGAGCGAGGCAACGTCGACGTCCGCTTCGGCGGCGGTCATCGATAGCGCGTTCCAGGCCGTCGGGGCCGCAAAGAGGAGCGTGACGCCGTGTTCCTCGACCGCCTCGAGCGTCGCCTCCGGATCGAACTCGTGGTGGATGACGCTGGTCGCGCCGCGGTGGATCCGCGGGAAGAGGTTACAGTGGAGTTCGGCGCAGTGATACAGCGGCATCACCGACAGTCCGACGTCGTCGCGGGTCATCTTCCCCTCCGCGATACACAGGAGGTTGTGTTCGACCATATCGCGGTGTTCGTGGACGACGCCCTTCGGCCGGCCCGTCGTCCTCGACGTATAAATAAAGGCGTACACGTCGTCTTCGGCGACGCGAACGTCGGGCTTCTCCGGAGAACCCGACTCGAGCAGGTCGTAGAACCCGCGGGCGTAGTCGGGGACCGCCTCGCGGTCGTCGTCGATGAACACGTACTCCGAGACGGTCTCGAGGTCGGGTTTGGCACCTTCGACGGCCTCCCGCGTGTCGGCTTCGAACAGCACCAGCTCGGCCTCGGCATCGTTGACGATGTACTCGATCTCCCCCGCCGGCAGCCGGAAGTTCAGCGGGGTGAAGACCGCGCCGATCTTCGCGCAGGCGTAGACGGTCAGGGCCATCTCGGAGCCGTTGTACAGTACCGTCGCTACTCGATCCCCTTTCTCGATGCCGGCCTCGAGCAAGGCGTTGGCCAGCCGATTGACCCGCTTGTCGAACTCGGCGTAGGTCCAGTGCTGGTCCTTCCGTGGATAGACGATCGCGTCCCGGTCGGGGTGGCGCTCGACCGTCCCCTCGAGCGTGTCGCCGATAGTGGGGTGTTCTGACATACCACGCTCGCGTACCACGACCGATCATATAGTAGTTAGTATGCGGCCGTTCGTCCGTGGCTCGACGGATTTGTCTCGTCGGAGTCGAGTGCCGCGACAACAGGGCCGGGGTGGCCCGGGTGGGACTCGGTAACTCAGTGACTAGTTGAAGCCGCTCCCACGAACGGCTGCGTTAACACCCCACACGAACGGTCATGAGTGTACCGGCTGGGTTCGTCTCTCACGTGAGGAAAGAAAAATCGGGAACCGTTCTCGACCGAACTCCAACGTCCGCTGAAACGTCCGGTTCCGGAAATCCCAGACGAGCAGCTACGGTACTGCTTCTTCTCCAGTACTTCTGCAGCAGTATTTTAGGGATTGTTTGTGTTTATGGCACCATGAACGAAACAATAGAGTTCGAGACGAGTTACGAGGAGTTGGAATTCTTTCACAACGACGACCTTGTGGGAATAATGTATCTAAGATCTACCGGTGGCAAACGGTTCTCTGAAGATTTACAGTATCCACCCCACCTCATGCCAGCGAATGGACGATATCTCGGAGCATCGCACACGGTCTCCCTGTCGGTCTCCGATGAAGCGTTCTCTATCTCTCCGTCCGTCAGATCTGATGTCTCAATACAACAGTTTGTAGGCCGGATTTTTGGCTTCGCATTCGATGCTCCGGCCTTCAAATTGTACACTCTCACTACTGATGACTTGGTCGCTCAGATTCAATTAGACCCCGCGCATCTCCCAAAGTGGCTGAGTGATGAAGGTGATGTCTGTTATATGTCAATTCGGGTTGAGTACGACCACGAGGCAATGCTGGACCACTATAGCGAAGACGAAATCGAAGCGAAGCGAAAACAGTTCCCGGAGAAGGTAGCTGACATGGAAGAATTGAGACTGTAGGGCGCAGCCGGCGGTACCGGATCAAAATCGCGCTGGGATCACCTCACAGCGACTGCGCAACGATCCCGAGATGATCCGTATGATACCGCTCGAGCCGTTCCGTCTCCACGATCTCGTATCCCTCTGCCAGTTCCGCCTGAACGTCCTCGAACACGTCTTCCGGGGCTCGAGTCACGTCCTCGCTCCGGGCCTTCACGGCCAGCAGCAATCGCCCGTCGTCAGCCAGGAACCGCCGGTTCTCGAGCGCGACCCGCGCCTGCCCGCGCGTCGCCACGTCCTGGACGATCACGTCGACGTCGGACTCGACGACGTGGGCGTAGCTCTCGGGCTTCCGGGCGTCTTTCAGCAGCGGGAAGAGTCGATCCCGCGATTCCGCGGCCTCGAGCAGGTCCCGGGCCGGCCGCGCGGCGAACTCGACGGCGTAGGTCGGGCCGGCGAAGTCGGCCACGTGACTCACGGTCGTCCCGCTGGCGGCCCCCAGATAGAGGACCGTCTCGCCGCCCTCGAGGCCCGTGTCCATGCCCAGCTCGAGCATCGAGCCGAGCTTGGACCGGTTCGGGTTCCACGCGCGCCACTCCCCATCGGTCGGTTCGCCGTAGACCGGTTCGCCCTGCGTCGCGAGCCGCTCGGTCCCGTCGAACTCGCGGCGCTGGACCCCCGCCGGCAGGGCCTCACTCATCGTCGATACCTCCGTCGGTCGCCGCCTCGTCTCCACCGTCCCCATCCGCGTTTCGCGCCTGAATCGTCTCGATCCGCTCGGCGAGTTCGGCCTCGAGTTCCGGCTTCAGGTCGCCCGAGTAGTGATCGACGCGGGCGGCGATAGCGAGTTTCCCCGCGACCGCACGCGCCGCCGAACCGCGCTCGTCGGGGTGGGTCCCCCGCACCGCGTCGTGGGTGTAGATGATCCCGTGTTTGGGCGAGGGAGCGTGGCCCCGCAGGTGGGCGAATAACGCGTCCTCCGCGCCCAACACCTGTACCGTGCCGCTGGGTTTCTTCGCGAGTGCCTCGAGGCCGCCGGCCAGCGAGATCAGCCGCGCCGCCAGCACGGGGTCGGCCAGCGCCGAGAGGTTCGGCGCGACGGCCGGCGTCTGGCGCTCGACGAACTCCCGGAGTTCGTCGGCCTCGTCCGCGAGGCCGGCAACCCGTTCGGCCAGCGATCGAATCGCGGGCTCCTCGAGCCCGTCCTCGTCGTCGCTCGCCAGTCGTCGCGCGTACTCGACACCGGTCCCCGCATCGGGGTCGACGGTGCCGGCCCACTCCGCCAAGCGTTCGGCGAGTTCGTTGGCCGTCCGCTCACAGTCGTCCATGGCTCTGATCGCGTGGACCAGCTGCTGGTCGTCGGCTCGCTCGCGCTTGCGGACCGCTTCGCGAGTTGCGGCCATCGTCGCCTCGTGAAGCCGGTCGTAGTAGTCGTCCCTCGAGTCGGCGTAGCCGTCCTCGACGGCTGCGGTTGGCCACTCCCGCGGCGCTTCGGCACTGCCCTCGGTGATCGCGTCGGCGGCGGCCTCGAGATCCCCCGGCTGTAGGTCGGAGAACCAGCCCGCCGTCGCGGCGTCGGTCTCGTCGGTCATTGTGGCAGGGTAGACCCCGTGGTTGTAAATGCGTTCCCGAAACGACGAGCGGGCAGTTCCACGGTCCGAACAGTGCCGTCTCAGTCCGAGGAGACGCCGACGGCAGTCGAGGACGTGGTGCTTACTCAGGCGCACTTCGATGCGGCACTCGAGGGATTCCGTGGCGAAGCCGACGACAGCGCGGAAGCCGACGACCTGTAACGGTCGGCCGTCGTTGAGAGACGCCTGCTACTGCCCGTTTTTTGAACCCGTCTCTTCCCGAGTTCGCGAGCGTCGAGACGAGTGATTTCCGGCGTCTGTCGACGTACTCGAGCCGCGGAAAACGGAACCGAGTCGCTTACACGCCGAACGTCGCCCGCAGCATGTCGCGGGTCCCGGGGCCGAGGCCGACGGCGACGACGGTGATCATGAGCAAGACGGCGTAGCGCGGGCTGTCCTCGAAGACCGTCTCGTCGAAGATCCAGATGACGAAGACGGCGGCGGCGAGTTTCACCAGCAGGAACGGCCACGCGGAGCCGGTCGCCGACACCACATCGGCGGGCAACACGTCCGCAGTCGTGTTGGCGATGGCGCGGTTGATCGGGTGTTTCGGGACGAGGTTGGCCGGGAGGCCGAGCGTCGTCGCCCAATCGAGGCCGATCACGTTCGCGACCCCGTCGACCGCGTGGGCCCAGATGACCACGATCCCCATGTATCGGGTGCCGCGGTTCAGTTCCGGCGCGTACGTTTCGATCCCGAACCAGGTGATCGCCGTCGCGACGGTCGCCCCGACGAGGACGACAAGCGGGATCAGCGGGTAGAACTCCGCGTAGGGCTCCGTCGCTGCCGTGTAGGCCAGATACGCGACCGTGACCGTCAGGACGGTAGCTCCGATGCCGGCCAGCGGATACTCATAGCCCGAGACGTAGTCGTTGCGCTCGAGCCAGACCGAGGTCACGACCGCAAAGAGCGCGATGAAGAAGACGGTGAAGTAGATCAGCGGGCTGATGATGAACCCCGACCACGGGAGCTGGATGGCCATCTCGCCGGCGTACTCGTAGGCGGCGGCGTTGGCGTCCTCGACGACGCGCAGGGCCCCGCCAAAGAGCATGAACGGGAACAGGGCGAAAAAGCCCGCACGATACCGCTCGATCTCGAGCCGGCGCACGAGGAAGATGATCCCGATCAGCAACAGGACCAGCGTGGGGATGTAGCCGGCATAGGAGACGAACGTGTAGCCGGGCTCGGCCGTCGGTCCGGCGTTGGCGGCCGCTTCGGTGCAGGGAACCTGTTCGCCGCCGGCCCAGGCGACGCAGTTCCAGCTGTGTGCGTCGGCGACGACGGGGCCCCAGAAGTACTGCCAGATGAACTCGACGTACACCCGCTGGGGGAAGATCACCGCCCCGAGGGTAACGGCGACCGCGAGCGTGGCGACGGTCGCGGCCCAGACGCGCTCGGCCCCGAACCGGTCGATGAAATCGTCCATACCGGAATCCCGTAGTGGGGGGCGCTTACCGTTTCCGATTTCAGCCCGCCTGACACTCACGATTGCCCGTCGACGAGCGCCGTGGGACGGACCGTCTCAGCCGTCGATCTCCCGGGCTGCCGCGAGGACGGCGTCGTGAATCTCGCCGTTCGAGGCGACCAGTCCCTCACTGTCGTGTCGCCAGCGCTCCCCCGAGAGGTCGGTGACGACGCCGCCGGCCTCGCGGACCATGCCGACGCCGGCGACGGTGTCCCAGGGGTTGGCCCGCACGTTGGTCAGCGTCCCCTCGAGCGCGCCCGAGGCGACCATCGCCAGCTCGAGTTGGGCGCAGCCGTACCGACGCATGTCGTCGAACCGCTGGACGATCGCCCGGGTCGCGGCGGCGTACTCGTCGCGCCGGTCGCGGCCCCACCAGAACGTCGGGCAGACGGTGGCGGCCGCGGGATCGTCGCAGTCGCTGACCGACAGCGACTCGTCGTTTCGGGAGATGCCGTCGGGGCCGACCCGGTAGACGTCCCCGAGTGCGGGGCAGTCGAACGCGGCGGCGACCGGCTCACCGTCGATCACGGCCGCGACGGCGGTGCCGAACGCCCGGGACCCGTCGACGTAGTTGTTCGTTCCGTCGATGGGATCGACGATCCAGGCCGGCCCCGACTCGGGGACCTGCTTCAACGCGTCCTCCTCCTCGCCGACGACGCGATCGTCCGGGAACGTCTCCCGAATCGTCTCGATGACTCGCTCTTGGGCGTCGCGATCGACCTGCGTGACGACGTCGGTTTCCCGGTCTTTCGACTCGATCTCGAGGTCGGTCCGGAACGAGTCGGCCGCGACGGCGGCTCCCGCCGCGGCCGCGCGAACCGCGACGGCCTCGCGGCGGGACGTGGCTTCGCTCATGTCCGTTCTCGGTGGCCGGGCCGGAAAAGTGGTCGTGATATCCACAGATCGGAACCACGTTCCATCGTAGCGTTCGCGTTACTCGAGCGGACACAGCGTTTGCTGTCCGTTTCGTCGGTCGGCAGAAGTTTGCGAGGGCAAGACGCTCCGTCTTGCCGCGCACTATGGTGAGTGCGAGGGGAGGGGATCGAACCCACGAACTCCTACGAGAGCGGATCTTGAGTCCGCCGCCGTTGACCGCTTGGCTACCCTCGCACGCGTCTTCCTCTGGGGCCGCCCGGAGGTTAAATCGTCCGATTCGGATCGGCGGTGGCCCGAAAACGGATCCGTTCCGTCCCGTCGTCGGGGATGGCGGCGGGCCACGAGTGACGCCTGACTCAGACGGCCCGCGTCTCGAGGTCGGCCTCGGTGTAGCGCCGGTCGCAGTTCACACACTGGTAGTCGCCCTCGATATGGGCGTAGAGGCGTTCCCCGCAGTGCTGGCAGCGGCCGTACGGATGCTCCATACTGCGACGTAAGGGATCACATCCGAATAAAGGCGGTGCTTACACACTCGCCGCCTGAAGTGACCGATGGAGGTTTCCGGCGCTCGACCGTTCGGTCGGGTATGGACGACCACACCCGGGACCCGACGGTCGAGCCGCCCGCCGGAACCCCGACCGGATGGGATCCAGAGGCGGGTCGCTGGGACCACGCGACGCTCCGCCGGGCGACGGTCCACGGCGTCGCGTGCTACAACGCGGGCGCGTACCACGAGTCACACGACTGCTTCGAAGCGGAATGGTACAATTACGGGCGGGGTTCCACCGAGAGCGCCTTCTGTCACGGACTCGTGCAGGTCGCAGCCGGAGCCTACAAGCACTTCGATTTCGGGAACGACGACGGAATGCGGAGCCTGTTCGAGACCGCGCTGCAGTACCTCCGGGGAGTACCCAACGACTACTACGGCGTCGACCTCCTCGCCGTCCGGACGACGCTGACCAACGCCCTCGACGACCCCGCGGTTCTCGAGGGCTGGCAAATCGAAATCGACGGGGAGGCCCCGGTCGCCACCGACGCCGACTTCGCGTACGCCGCGGGGCTCGAGGAGTAGCTGTGCCCCGCCAATCGTTTCTTGACGATCCATGTCGTCGAAACCCGAGCCAACATATATCACGGACGGTGTCGTTCACCCGGTATGTCATCCGAAACGGAACTCACGCGACTCTCCGCGACGGCTCTCGCGGCTCGCATTCGGAACGGCGACGTCACCGCGACCGAGGCGGTCGAGGCCCACCTCGAGCGAATCGACGAGCGCGACGGCGAGATCAACGCCTTCGTCACGGTCTGTGCAGAGGCGGCCCGCGATGCGGCGGCGGAGGCCGACGCCGCGCTCGAGGACGGCGCGGACGTGGGCCCGCTCCACGGGGTCCCGCTCGCGCTGAAGGACTTAGGCGCGCTGAAGGCCGGCGTCCGACACACGTACGGCTCGGCGCTGTTCGCCAACCACGTCGCTGACCGGACCTCGGCGATCGTCCAGCGGCTCGAGGATGCCGGCGCGATCGTGATCGGAAAGACGAACACGCCGGAGCTGGGCCACAAGGGGACGACCGACAATGAGGTAATCGGGGCGACCGCGTCGCCGATCGATCCCGACCTGAACGCCGGGGGCTCCTCCGGGGGCTCGGCGGCGGCACTGGCGGCCGGGATGGCCCCGATTGCGACCGGCAGCGACGCGGGCGGGTCGCTTCGCATCCCGGCCGCGGCCTGTGGCGTCTACGGGTTCAAACCGACGTTCGGGCTGGTACCCGATGACGGCCGTCCGAGCGCGTTCGGCCGGGAGCTCCAGCACACCACGAAGGGGCCGATGACCCGGACCGTCGCCGACGCCGCCCTGTTGCTGTCGATCATGGCCGATCCCCACCCCGATGATCCCAACAGCGTTCCCGTCGAGATCGACTATCGGGACGCGGTCGAGCGATCGATCGACGACTACCGGATCGCCTACAGCCCCGACCTCGACGTCTTCCCCGTCGCCGACGAGGTGCGTGCGGTCGTCGACGACGCGGTGACCGCCTTCGCGGACGCGGGTGCGACCGTCGACGAGATCAGCGTCGATCACGGCTACTCGATGGCCGAACTGAGCGAGGCCGCGATGCCGGCGTATACGACCTCCGTCCTCGAGAGTGCGACGGTCATGGAGGAGGCCCACGGCGTCGACTTTCGGGCACAATCCGACGAGGTCTCGGACAGCCTGCTTGCGATGCTCCACGTCGCCGACGATCACGGGCCCGCTGACGTCGCCCGGTCGGGGATCGTCCGCACTGGCGTGTACGACGCCGTTCAGGACGTACTGGCCGATTACGACCTGCTCGTGGCCCCGACGCTGTCGGCGGCCGATGTCTCCCTCCACGCCGATCTCGAGGCCGAGGCCTGGGAGTGGCCCATGACCTGGCCGTTCAACTGGACCGGCCACCCCGTCGCCTCGGCCCCCGCCGGGCTGACCGAGCGCGGCGGTCCCGTCGGCCTGCAACTGGTCGGTCGCCGCTTTGCCGACGACGACGTCCTCGCGGTGAGTGCGGCCCTCGAGCGCGAGCGGCCATGGGACGGGCTCTACGACTAGGTGGTCGCTGCCGGCGCTCAGATCGACTCGAACCGCTGTGCCGTCGGGAGCGCCCAGCCGTACGTGACCGCGGCCAGTCGGCTCCCGACGGTTATCGCGGCGCAGGCGGCCGCGGCAGTGGTTCCCGACGCGCCGACGGTCGCCACGATCCAGTAGGTCGTTCCGCCCAGCACGGCGCAACTCGCGTAGAAGTCCTCGAACAGGATGAACGGCGGCCGGTCCAGCAGGACGTCGGCGATCGCGCCGCCGCCGACGGCGTTGATCGTCGCGATGACGACGACACCGAAACTCGAGACGCCGGCTCCGGACGCCACGATGGCCCCGGCCGTGGTAAACGCGGCGAGGCCGACGGCGTCCGAGACGAGCGTGACCGGGTGATCATCCGGCGACTCGAGAGCGATGCTGAGTCCGATCGCCAGGGCGATGCCGAGGAGTCCGAGGCCGATCTCCGTGGGATCGCTCAGCGCGAGCGGGACGCGATTGACGAGGAGATCGCGCGTCGCGCCGCCGGCGAAGGCCGTGGCGAGGCCGACGACCGCGATCCCGAACAGATCGTACTCTTCGCGGATCGCCTTGCTCGCGCCGACGAGCGCGAACGCGACCAACCCGACCGCGTTCATCGCGACGAACGGGTCGGCGAGTACTGCGGTAGCGACGTCCCGTATCACGAGGGAGTCTCCGTCCGGAACGGCCTTGAGCGCTACGCATCGCTCGGTCCGGCGCGCGGCGTTCCCGTTCCGATCACCAGCGGACACCCGACTCGCTCTCCGCAACCCAAACCCATTTTCGCTCGCTGGCCCACTTCCTGCATATGGGAACGAACGACGCCGAGACAGTCGCACCCGAAACGTGTCCGACAGCGAACGGCATGCCGATGCTCGGTCTGGGAACCTGGCAGAACGACGATCCCGAGCAGTGTGCCGAGAGCGTCCGTACGGCCCTCGAGACGGGCTATCGCCACATCGACACTGCCCAGGCCTACGACAACGAGGAAGCGGTCGGCGAGGGGATCGCCGCCGCCGACGTCGATCGCGAGGAGATCTTCCTCGCGACCAAGGTCTGGATCTCGAATCTCGACCACGACGACGTCCTCGAGACGGCCCGTGCGAGTCTCGACCGGCTCGGCGTCGACTACGTCGATCTGCTCTACGTCCACTGGCCGGCCGGCGAGTACGACCCCGAGGGGACCCTCTCGGCGCTCTCGGAACTGTACGACGAGGGCCTGATCGAGAACGTCGGCGTGAGCAACTTCCGCCCCGAGGACCTCGAGGTAGCCGTCGACGTCTGTGACGCCCCGATATTTGCGAACCAGGTCGAACTCCACCCGCTCCTTCCCCAGGAGGAGATCCGAGCAGCCTGCGAGAACGACGACGTCGAGGTCGTCGGCTACTCGCCGCTGGCCCGCGGGCAGGTCTTCGACCAGCCGGAAATCCAGGAGATCGCCGAGAAACACGGCGTCACCGAAGCACAGGTCAGCCTCGCCTGGGCCCGCGAGAAAGGCGTCACGGCGATCCCGAAGGCGACCGGCGAGGACCACATCGGCGATAACTGGGCCTCGCTGACGGTCGACCTCGAGCAGGAGGATATCGACGCGATCGACGCGATCGACGAGACGAGCCGCGAAGTCGACCCCGACTTCGCACCCTGGAACTGAGCGGAGCCACAGTCGCGAGTCGCGTTTTTCCGTCCGGTATCGACCTGTCGTTCGCAAAGAAAGAGAAGGAAAGTTTACGGTACGCCGGCTTTTTGGCTCGCGTATGTCTACCCGCTCACGAAGCGGTGGCGGCGGTGGGCTCGTCGGCGCGGTCAGAGCCGACATCCAGCGGTTACACGGGGCCTGGATGGAGATCGTCTTCCCCAGGCAACGTGGCCGTGGCCACTCCGTCATGGGCAAGTGGCAACCCGAGAGCCTCCCACAGAAGGTGGCCTATCACGGCTGGAGCGCGCTCGGGGTCGTCGGCTTGCTCCTCCTCTACCCGCTTACCGTCCTCGGCCTCGCGACCCGCTACTACGCGGCGAAACTCGACTCGACACGGACCCGGCTGGGTATCGTCGGCGTTACCGGCATCGCCCTGCTCGGCTGGGGCCTCCTGACGATCGCCTGGGGGGCGATGTCGTACATGGAACAGGTCGATATCCCCCTCGAGGCGGTGCTTGCGGTCGCGGCGGCAAGCGGCGTCGCGACGGTCGCGACCGCGCTCGCCGCGTCGGCGACGAAGGTCGGCGGCCGCGGGACGACGGTCGTCTTCGCCTACCCCTTCGCGATGACGGCGTTGTTCCTGCCGCCGGTCGTCGCCGCCCTGGTCACGCCATCGCTGCATCCGTACATCCTCGACCCCAGCTACGAGTTCGCCGCCTGGGCGCTGGACAACGTGTTGGTCGTCGGCGGCCTCAACGAGTATCTCCGGAGCAACTTCACGCTCGAGGGGGCGGCCTACGCCGGGATGTGGCTCGGGATTTCGTTCCCGCTGGGCTGGTTCTTCGGGGTCGTCGTCGCGTTGGCGAACCTTGTTCGCCCCTCGCAGTAGGCTGTTTCCCTTCTCCCAACCGACGTGAACGGACTGCCGATTCCCGATACCATTAGGGGCCCCTGTCCTAACGGTCGCCCATGGAGTTCAACCAGACGACGACGGCGGCCGCGTTCCTCGCGATAATCGTGATCGGCGTCGGCGGCCTCGTCGCCGCGCCGATGATGGCGACGGAGACCGTCCTGATGATGGTCGCACCGTCGATGATCGCCTTCGGACTGATCATGCTCGCCATCGGCGTCAAACACGGCGAGTACCGCGCAACGGGCCGATAACGAACGGGTTCGACCCGGACTGCGTTCTCTCCTGAAGACCGGTGATCACGACGTTGTCACCGTCGACACTCCTCGAGACGCTGCAACCGGAAGAAACGGGTAGTTAGCTGGCGAACGAGCGGCGGCGCCGACGGCCTACATGTAGCCGAGGTCGCGCAGGCGCTCCATCAGGTCTTCCTTGTCCTGGGCGCGGCCGGCGCGTTCGGTCGTCCCCTCGAGGTCCTGCAGCCAGGCGGGGTCCTCGTCGGACTTTTCGGTGCTGACTTCGCTGCCCAGCGAGCGGAAGCCGGCGAAGTACTTCGGCGAGATCGGGACGTCTTCCTGAGTGACGCCCTCGGGGAGGTCGTCGTCGGCCTCGGGGACGTAGCCCTCCTCGGGGAAGTCCTCGACCGTGTCCGGTACGACGAAGTTCCAGAAGGCGTCCCAGACGGCGGCCTCGTCGAACTGCAGGATGGGCTGGATGCGGTCGTGGGGCGGGTAGATGTCGGGATCGTGTCGCGGCGAGAAGAACGTCTCGTCGGCGCGGGCCTCCTGTTCGTCCCAGCGGACGCCGGAGATGACGCCGTCGATGTCGTACTCCTCTAGGGCGTCGTTGAGCGCGACCGTCTTCAGCAGGTGGTTGCCGACGTAGGTATCCAGCAGGAACGGGAAGGTGTCCTCCTCGTACTCGAGGATCTCCCGGACGTGGTGCTGGTTGTGGTCGGAGAGTTCCGAAATGTCGATGTCGTCGCCGGGCTCTAAGCCGTGTTCGTCGACGTACGCGCCGACGTCCTCGTTGCGCGCGTAGATGACCTCGAGGTCCCACTCGTCGGCCCAGTGGTCGACGAAGTCGTGGATCCCGTCGAAGTGCTGGTAGTGGTCGATGAAGACCGCGGGCGGTACCTCGAGGTCGAAGCGGTCGGCGACCTCTTTGATGAAATACAGCGTGAGCGTCGAGTCCTTGCCGCCGGTCCACATCACGGCCGGGTTCTCGTAGGACTCGAGCCCCTCGCGGGTGACCTCGATGGCCTTCTCGATCTTGTCCTGAATGTGCTGGTAGTCCTCGGGGTCTTCGCCGTTGCCGTCGTCGTAATCGACGTCGACGTAGTCGGGGAAGTTCTCGGTCATCTCGTGTAATTAGATGTAATTAGGAACTGTAAATCCTTTGGGTCGGCGGAAACGCCTGTCGGGACTTCGGACCGCGAGCGGCCGACCCGACGAGCTGTCTGGCGAATATTTCCCGTCACGAAAGGTTCTTGCCATCGTTCGAGAGAGGTTCTCATATCGAGTGTTAGCATAGGTCTGTGGCCGAGGACGGCGTCGCTCGGCCACTCGAGCCGTGATCGCGACTACCAACCGTGTCAGCACACGAATCCACGCCGATACGACGGAGCATCGAGGTCGAGTACTGGGTCGTCGACGACCGGGGCCGGCTCGTCGAACCGGGTGATCTCGTCGAGGCGTCGCCGGGTGCCGAACGGGAGTTCGTCGAGCCGTTGCTCGAGATCAAGACGACGCCCTGTGAGTCGACCGCCGAGTTGCGCGAGGAACTGTACGAGCGGCTCGGGGCCGTCCTCGAGCGAGCGGACGAACGCGGGCTGGGACTGGTCCCGCTCGCGACGCCGATCAACCACGGCGAGATTGCGGATCGGCCCAGCGACAGGACCCGCGTTCAGGAGCGGGTCATCGGCGAGGACTTCGAGTACGTCCGCCACTGTGCGGGGACCCACATCCACGTCGAGCAACAGCCGGGACGGGCGGTCGATCAGTTGAATACGTTCATCGCGCTCGATCCGGCGCTGGCGCTGGTCAACTCCGCGCCGTACTTCCGCGGCCGGAACCTGGCGACTGGCGCGCGTTCGAAGCTCTACCGCTGGATGGCCTACGACGACGTCCCCCATCAGGGACGGCTCTGGCCCTACGTCGACGACACCGAGGAGTGGACGCGCCGACTCGAGCGGCGCTACGAGGACTTCGTGACGGCAGCCGTCGACGCGGGGATCGATCGGTCCACGATCCGAGCGCAGTTCGATCCCGAAAGCGCCGTCTGGACGCCGGTCCAGATCCGGGAGTCGTTCGAAACCGTCGAGTGGCGCTCGCCCGACACCGCCCTCCCGAGTCAGGTCGTCCGACTGGCGGACCGGCTGGCCACCGTCGTCGACCGACTCCGCGGGGCCGAGGTCCGGATCGAGGGTGACACCGGCCGGGTGACCGACGAGGAGATCGTCCTGCCGACCTTCGACGCCGTCATCGAACACGTCAACGCCGCGATCCGGGACGGGCTGGACGCGGACGCGGTGCGGTCCTACCTCGAGCGAATGGGATTCGAGGTCGCGACCTACGAGCCGATCGCCCACGATATCGGTGGCCGCGGCCCGGTCGACCGCGAGGCGGCGCGTCGACTCCGACTCGAGTACGCTGAACGCCTCGCGAACGACGTTCGACGGGCCGGCCGCATACCCAGTGACTGACCGCTCGACGACCGAACCGCGACTCGCTCGCCGCGGCCGGTTCGACCCGCCACGGGCGAACGTATTACTCGATGGGCCCGTAACTGATCGGTCAGATGACCACACTCAACGACGAGACGATCATCGTCACCGGTGCGAGCAAGGGACTCGGACGCTCGATGGCGCTTGCCCTCTCCGAACGGGGCGCGAACGTCGTCCTCACGGCTCGCAGCGAGGACGAACTCGAGACCGTCGCCGACGAGGCGGCCGGCGAGACGCTGGTCGTCCCGGCGGACGTCCGCGAGGCCGACGACGTCGACCGCGTCGTCGAGGCGACCCTCGAGCGGTTCGGGCGCGTCGACACGCTCATCAACAACGCCGGTGTCTCCGGGCTCAGCTTCGGCGAGGAGCGCCGCTCGCTCGTCGAGACCGACGAGGAGGAGTGGGATACGATTATGGATGTCAACGTCAAGGGCGTCTATCTGTTTACGAAGCGCGTCCTCGAGACGATGCTCGAGGCCGACCAGAACTCGGGCAACGTCGTCAACGTCTCCTCGGGGCTGGGCCGGTACGCGATCCCCGACGCCGCGGCCTACATCACCTCGAAGTGGGGGCTCGAGGGCTTTACCCAGGCCGTCGCGCTCGAGGTTGAGGACGAGGGAATCAACGTCAACGCGATCGACCCCGGCGGCCGCGTCAACACGCGGATCTGGGAACACCTGCCCGACGACGAGCGCGGGGAGATCCTCCAGCCCGACGTGATGGACGACGCGGCCGCGCTGCTCGCGGCACAGGGACCGGATGGCGTCACCGGCGAATCGATGACCGCCGAGGAGTGGGAGGACCGGCTCGCCTAATAGCCGGCGGCACAGTCGTACGACACGTCCTGAATCGTTGTTTTCTGGTGGATGTAGACCGGCTCGGAAACGTCGACGAGAAGCGTGACGTCACCCGTTCCGTCGGCCGTAGTGGTCCCCGAACACGAGACCACGACATTGCGGGCCTCCCCTTCGGACAATGTTGTTGGTGCTTGGCTAACCTCGAGAGTGTCGTCAGACGCACCTCCGACGGTGTCGACTTCGACATTGAGGGGAGAGTAGTCGGTGACGTACCTGTTCTCGAGGGTAGCGACTGTCCGGGGTCCGTCGTATGAAAAACAGAGGAAGATACAAAGATAGTTCCGCACAGTGCGCCCACGGTACTCATCCTGTATCGAGAGATATGCCTCGTCCTCTCCGGCGACGCTCACGGAGGCGTCCCGTTCGGCGACGACCTGATCGAACGCACCGAGTTGAACGCTGCCGAGAGCGACGCCGAGAACGATCAACAGGAGACCGAACGCGGAGACGAGTCGGTTCATGCGAGGCTATTTTCGGCTGTCCGTTCGTGCTCGCGAGCCGTTTTTCGGTCGATACAGAACGGTTATGTATCTATAGTATTAAAGATTGATAGGAGCGCTCGAGAGTGACCACCGAATGAAACGACGAACGGTTCTGGTTGGGTTGGGGGCTCTCACCGCCGGTGGTGGGGTGGCCTTCGGGACCGGTGCGTTCAGCCGGACTGAAGCCGAGCGCGGTGTCACCGTGTCGACCGCAGTCGACGACGCGGCGCTGTTGCGGCTCGCACCTGGCTCCGGAGACGACGGCGGGTTCGTCACGGGCGAGAGCGACGGGACGATCACCGTCGAGATCACCGAGGTCGATAACGGTACTTCCGATCCGGGACTAGGTGTAAACGACGGGTCCGTTACCGGGTTTCCCAAACTCATCAAGGCGGAGAATCAGTCGGCCAACGAGATCGAGTTGTCCGCGACGGTTTCTCCGACCGGCGGCGTCGTTCTCTTTCCTGACGGCGGCTTCGACGGTCCCGAAGCGATTGATCGGCTCGACGAACCCGAAAATCACGTGCTTCTCTCGCAAGAAGAGTCGGCGGAATTGGGGCTCGCACTCGATGCCGGGTACGGAACGAGCCAGATTCCCGGGACGGTCTCTGACGGGGACTCAATCGACCTCGAGATCAGCGCGACCGACGCCGAGACCTGATTCGTCGCATCCGTACGGTGCGTGTAGCCGTTACAGTTGCCACTTCGGGTTTCCGGCGAAGAGAACGGACCGACCAACGGCTCCGCTCTGTCGGGTCGAACCGAGTTCAGTCCGTGATGAACTTGTTGTCCCGCCAGTTGACGCCGCCTTGCCCCGAGCCGGTGTCGCGGGGCCCCTCGACGACTTCGATGTCCGCGGGGCGGGGTTCGCCGTCGACGATCCGGGTCGCATCGAGGTCGCCGTCGCGTTCCGAGATGGCCGTCAGTGTCCCCTTCTCGGCGGCCTCGGCGATCTCACAGAGGACGAGGAACATCTCGTATTGCAACAGCGAGTTCTGGAGGACCGTCTCGCGGTCGCCTTTGAACGCGGCGAACTCGACGAGTTCCGACTCGATCTCCTCTTCCTCTTCCTCGTCCCAGCTGAACGACTTCTGTCGCCGCTCGTCGGGGTCTTCCTCGTAGACCCGGTTTTCGGTGACGCTGGCTTTGAGCTGGGCCGTCGGCGTGTACTTGCTGACCGACTGATCCTCGGCGACGGCCTTGAGGATCAGCGTGTTGTTGCGTCGCGTGATCTCGACGTCGTCGATCCCGTCGGGATATCTCGCCTCGTCGATGTGTTCTCGAAGGTCTTCGAGGGGCAGTTCAAGGGTCGAATGCAGCCGATATACGTGTCTGGATTCCTCTGTTGACATTGTGGGAAGGTGTGTACGGCGATAGTCGTGATCTGTTACTACGAGGGCGTGACTTATATGAGCTGCTATTAAATGCGTGAGATATCAACTCGAGTATATGGGTCACGCCAGTGGGCCGGCCCTACGCGGTCTCGAGCGTCTCCGCGAGTTCGTCCCGTTCCTCGAGTTCCTCGAGGACGTCGGAGCCGCCGACGAACTCGCCGTCGACGAACGTCTGGGGGATCGTCTCCCAGCCGCTGTGTTCCGAGAGTGCCTGTCGGTACTCGTCGAGCGAGTCGAGGACGTCGACGGTCTCGAACTCGTCGCGGTGCTGGTCGATCAGGCCAAGCGCCTTGCGGGAGTAGCCACACTGGGGCATCAGTTCGGTCCCTTTCATGAAGAGGACGACCTCGTTTTCCTCGAGCGCCTCGGCGACCTGTTCGTCGACTTCGTCCTGATCGAGACCCTGGTTCGGTGGGAACTCCATACTCGTCCGTAGGGCGGTAAGGGGGATATGCCTTGCGTCATCGGCACTCACGCCGGTCGGTCGCGACCGCCGGCCGGACACACCGTTGGCACAGGGAACCCGGGCGATCTAGTCGGCCGACGCCGGCGTCTCGAGGACGTCGAGTTTCTCGGCGGCGTAGCCGAAGACGTCCCGGTAGCCGTTCGGGGACATTAAGACGGGATAGAACGACTCGTCGGCGACCTGCTCGTCGCCGTCGGCGGCGGCGAAGGAATCGCCGGCCTCGACCTCGGTGAAGTTCTCGACGAACACCTCGTAGGAATCGGCCTGTTCCTTGCTGATGACGTCCGTGAGCCGGTAGATCGGGAGGTCGCGTCGGACCGTATCGCCGGGTAACACGCCGACGGCGGTCAGAAACGCCCGCGTCAGCCGGTCGGCGTTCTCGGCGGCCGTCTCCGAGCCCTGGAGCCCACACTCGACCTCGACCGTGTCGATCTCGGCGAACAGTCGCCCCTCCGCGAAGTTGCTCGTCTCGACCATTGCCGTCACGGGCAGCTGTGGCACGATCTCCTCGGCCGTCTCGCTGACGCCGTTGACGACGGCGAACGGTTCGGCGTGGCTCTGGGTCGAGTGCATCGAGAAGGTTAGACAACCCTCGAGTTCGTCGACCAGTTCGGTTGCGAGGCGGCCCTCGTGGGTCGTCGCGTCCGGATCGCCGGGGAACGCACGGTTGAGATCCTCGTCGATGAATCGAACCCGTCGCTCGAGCGCTTCCTCGTTGGCGACGATGAGCTTGACGGGCCGTTCGACGGTCGGGCGCTCGTCGAGCAGCCGTTCGACGGCCCGGACGCCACAGGGTTCGTCCCCGTGAACGCCTGCGACGACTGCGATCTCCGGCTCTCCCGACCCGAGCTGTGCGACTCTCATTACTAGTTAGTTCGGCTGAAGAGCCAAAGGCGATTCGGTCTCTCACCCGGCAGACGTGGTGGCATGTCCCACGACTGAGCCGTCTCTCCGCCTCGGTCGGCGATCGACGCTACTGATACATCCGCAACGGCTGGGCCTGCGAACTCTCCTCCTGTGCGATCGCCTGCATCTGTTGGGCCAACTGCTCCCGTTTCGCCCGGATCTCCTCGGCGCGGTCGACCAGTTCGCTCACGTCGATATCGAGGCCGGCGACGGGGGCGATGGCGTCCTCAAGCAGGACGCTCGCGGCCTCGGGGTCGGGGAACCGGTGGTTGCACTCGACGACGAAGCCGAGGCTGCCGTAGTCCTCGTGGGCGGCGCGGTTGATCAACGCGCCCGTCGGCCCGGTGATGACGCCGTCCTCCGGTGGGGTCGCCACGTCAGTGTCCTCGAGTCGCTCCCCGGCGTCCCCGGTCGCGATCCCGTAGAGATCGGGCCGTTCGCCGTCCTCGCGCTCCGCGGGGAGGCCGCTGAGATACAGCGGCGTCGCCTCCTGCTCGACGATCCAGCCGGTCAGACAGTCCGCGACGGTCTCGACGGCCTTGGCGCTGATCGGCGCGTCGCTTCGCAGCGCCAGCAGATCGTGTTCCTCGTCGGCGTAGAGCCGGACCGGCGGTCGAGCGGTCCGATCACCCTCGCGGTAGACGCCGATCCGCGGCAATCCCTCGCAGCCGACGCTCGCGTAGTACTCCATTTCCAGTTGCTCGATGAGGTGGTCGGTCGCGATCTTGCCCACGAGACCGACGCCCGGAAACCCTTCGACGAGCGTTGGATCCTCGAGCGCGACCGATTCGCCGTGGACGCGGATTCCTGCCATGCTCGGACCGACGGACGTCACCGGCTTAAAATCGGGGGCAGGGTGTGCCGATACCGTCGCCGGATTCGTCCCCGTCGCCCGAGGATTTATATCGATCGCCGCCGATGGTTCGTCCAACGATGACGACGACCGATCCGGAGTCGAGGAAGACACGGCGGGACCGCGACGCGATCGGCCGCTCCGCAGTCGCGGACGCGATCTTCGACGCCGTCGGGACCCTCTCGCTGCTGGGATTCTCGCTGCTGTTTCTGGCCGTCGGCGTGCGGGGCCTTCTCGTCGACGGATCGACGGCGGTTGCCGTCGCCGCGCTCGTCGCCAGCGTCGCGGTCGCCGGGGTGGCGTTCGAACTGGTCCCGCCGTTCCGGGACTGAGCCGGTCGGGCCGGCCGCTTCGAAACCCACAAACGCCAGTCGCGCGAACCCGCAGTCGATGGAGCCACTCGAGCGGTATCGACCGATCATCGACGACTTCGAGGACTTCCTGGCGGCCTGTCGGCGGCCGCTTGGCAACGCCGTCCGCGTAAACACGATCAAGGCCTCGGTCGACCGGGCCCTCGCGACCCTCGAGGCGGAGGGACTCGCGTACGAACAGGCCGACTGGAACCCCCGGGTACTGGACCTCGAGACCGACTCGCCGGGCTCGACGTGGGCCTCGTTTCACGGCTTTACCCACGGGCAGGAGGAGGTCTCGGCGGTGCCGCCGGTCGTCCTCGATCCCGAACCCGGCGAGCGGGTCTGGGACTGCTGTGCCGCACCGGGTGGGAAGGCGACCCAGATCGCTGCGCTGATGGACGACCGGGGAACCGTCGTCGCGAACGACAACAACCTCGGGCGGATCTCGGCGCTGCGCTTTAACGCCGAACGGCTGGGTGCGACCAGCCTCGCGGTGACCAACGCCGACGCCCGGAACTACTCGCTGTCCCGATTCGACTTCGACGAGTTCGACCGGACCCTCGTCGACGCGCCCTGTTCCTGTGAGGGGACGATCCGCAAGAACCCCGACGCGCTGGACAACTGGTCTGAGGGCCACATCTCCTCGGTCGCAGGGATTCAGAAGGGGATCATCCGTCGGGCGATCCAGGCCACCCGCGAGGGCGGGACGGTCGTCTACTCGACCTGTACGTTCGCCCCCGAGGAGAACGAAGCCGTCGTGCAACACGCCATGGACGAGGAGGACTGTCGCGTCGTCGACTTCGATCTCGGCCTCGAACACGCTCCCGGCCTGACCGAGTGGGACGGTCGGTCGTTCGACTCGAGCCTCGAGAAGGCGGCCCGGATCTACCCGCATCACAACGACACCGGCGGCTTCTTCGTCGCGAAACTGGAGGTAACCGCATGAGCCCCGACAACGACGGCCAGCGGTTCGATCGGCTGCCGGCCACGGCCGACGAGCGGAGCGTCGAGGGCCGCGCAACTCGCGAGGAGGTCGTCGACTACTTCGCCGACCGGTTCGGGATCCCGCCGGAGACCTTCGACGACTACACGTTCTGGGAGAAAGGCGCGGGCAAGATCTGGCTCTACGGCGGCGAGGCGTCGACGCCGCTCGAGATCGAGGCCATCGGCATGACCTGTCTCCGCACCCGCCAGGAACACTGGAAGCCCACGACCGACTTCGTCCAGCGGTTCGGCCGCGCGGCGACCGACTGCGTGATCGACTTAGCGCCCGCGGAGGCTCGCCGGTTCGCCGCGGGGGAGGATCAGGAGATCGAGCGGTGGGACGGCGACTGGGGCTATCTGATCGCCGCCCACGACGTCGGGGTCGGGCCGACGGGCCAACCGGGGGGAGACGGTGAAACCGTCGACCGGGGCGAACGCGAGCCGATCGGCGTCGGCCTCTACGTCCACGGCGAACTCCGCTCGATGGTACCGAAGGGGCGTCAACGCGACCTCGAGCCGTAGGCGCCGGGCGGGTCGATCCGCGGCCGCAGTCGGGATCGGTCTCGGCGACGACGGAGCTATGCGTCACGCGGCTGCGGTTCCGCAACGGTCGTGGCGACGTCGGAGACGACGAGTCGAATCCCGTCCCGGTACTCGGTGTCGATGTCGACGCGCCAGCCGTGTACCCGGACGAACGACCGGAGCTTCGGGAGTTTCATTCCCGACTCGGCGTCGGGGACCGACTCCCCGAACTCGAAGTACCTGTCGACGGAATCCATCGGCGGCCGTCCGTCGTCGGTGATGGTGAACCCGTTCTCGCGGAGCGCGACGGTCACCGTCTGCGCCTCGTTGAGTTGCGCGAAGGCGATCGCGTCGCGCACGAGTTCGCGAAACCGCTGGGGATCCGCCTCGAGGCATCCGTCGGTGTCGACGGTCAACTCCAGATCACCCGTCGCTTCGGTCGCCCAGACGCCCCTGATCTCCGCTCCGAAGTCGACCGTCTCGAGCCGTTCGACCGTCTGTCCGTGCTTGGTCAGCGTCGTGAAGTCCTCCACCAGTTCGGACAGCCGATCGTTGGCCTCCAGGGCCGCGTCGACGGACTCGCGTTCGGTCGTTCCGGCCGAGAGCCGTCGGCGTGCGATCCCCAATCGACCATCGATTATCTGCAGCATGTTGCGCAGTTCGTGGGCGAGAGCGCCGGCAATCCCCTCGAGCTGGTCGTTGTGTCGCTCGAGTTCGCGCCGGCGTCGCTCCGCCTGTGTCACGTCGGTGATCCCGAGGACGCGACTGGCTGTTTTACCGAGCGTGACCGAACTGTTCGAGACCAGGTAATACCGTCGTTGGGTACCCTCCTTGCGCTTCAGGAGTTGCTCGTCGCTCTCCGCGACGGCGGCCACCGACGGGAGGGTGGTTGACAGCCGCTCGCCGTCGGCCCCCTCGAGATCTGGGAACGCGGCCGTCGCAGCGGCGGAGTAGTCGCGGATCCGGCCGTCGTCGTCGAGGACGATCATCGCATCGTCGTCCGAGCCGGTATACTGGGCCGCGAGGAATCGCCGCTCGAAGACGAACAGGACGCCGACGACGAAGGCGGCGACGCCGATCGGCGCGTAAATGGCCTCGATCAGTTGCGGGATCGCGAGTGCGACCATATCGAAGACGACCGGGAGACCGATCAGTACCGTCAGAACGGCGAGCGGACGGGTGTCGTACTCCGACTCGAGGTAGCGTTCGAACAGCATGAACAGCCCGGTCGCTGCGAGCGCGTAGGACAGTCCGGTCGCGGCCCAGTGGAGAGACTGGTGTTCGATCGCGAGATGGACGAACGGCGTCGTCCGTTCCGTGGCGGTGAAGTAGAGCCCGTGCAGCGGGTTGGTGAGTTTGACCGCGACGACCCCGAGGAAGACGCCCGCACTGAGCCGTCGCAACGCGGTGTTGCGGTGGTAGTCCCGCCCCGTGTAAGCGGAACAGAAATAGAGCCACGCCCAGACCGTGGAGAAGCCGACGGCGAGGCCGACGATATACGACGGCTCGCGGAACGGGTCCGGAAGCACGAAGAACGCGCTCTTGAGCAGCGCCCAGATACCGGTCGTCACCAGCAATCCGACGAGCCCCCGTCGGACCGCTTCGTCGCCGACCGTTCGCGCTCGCGGGACCGCACCCAGACAGACGAGCCCGGTCACGAGGAAGACGCTCACGTAGCCGAGTCCGATCGGGTTCACCGGCATCGACGCTCCATGAGAACGTCCGAGGTGTAGCAGTACGGGAGCAAAAACGTTCTGGCAGTCCGTCTCCGACGGCGTTACCGTTCCGTGTCCTCACCCGGGAACCGGCGGCAGCGTCGCTTCCTCGACCCAGAACGCCTCGACCGCACGGCCGATGTCGGCGAACTCGTCGGGATCGGTCGGTTTCGTCAGGTAGGCGTTCGCACACAGTTCGTAGCTCCGGACGATGTCCTCGGTCGCTTCCGAACTCGTCAGGACCAACACCGGCAGCGACGCGAGTTTCGGGTCGTCCTTGATCGTCTCGAGGACCTCGAAC
This sequence comes from Natrinema pellirubrum DSM 15624, assembly GCF_000230735.2. Taxonomy (NCBI): domain Archaea; kingdom Methanobacteriati; phylum Methanobacteriota; class Halobacteria; order Halobacteriales; family Natrialbaceae; genus Natrinema; species Natrinema pellirubrum. Next base: position 2,078,926 of record NC_019962.1, on the reverse strand, counting down.
CCGCCGGTCCTGGGCAGGTTCAGATCGAGCAACATCAGGTCCACTTCGGGGCCGTCCTCGCTCGCCGCCCGTTCGTGAAGGAACTCGAGGGCGGCGTCGCCGTCGGCCTCCGTGTGCAAGCTGACATCGAACGACGCCGTGTTGAACGCCTCCTCGATCAACCGCACGTCGCCGGGGTTGTCTTCGACGAGGAGGAGGGAAATCGATTCCGTGGAAGACTGATGGGACACGTGACTGTCTCGGAATAGTGCGGTCCGGTGGTTAAGGGTGTCCACTACAGACGTTGGTTTCGGCCCGGATCACGCCAGCGAGCGCCGAACGGCGGCGGCAGCACGCTCGAGTCCGTCCCGCTCGTTCGGGGCCAGGTCCCACTCGACGATCTCGCCGACGCCGCCGGCGTCGAGCCGGACCGGGACGCTCACGCTGACGCCTTCGAGCCCGTACTCGCCGGAAAGCGGGGTCGAGAGACAGACCGGTTCGTCGGTTCCGCCGTCGGCCAGTCGAGCGACGATCGTGGCGACGCCGCGGCTCGTGACCCACCGCGAGGAGTCCTCTGGACCCCGCCGCTCGATGACGTCGTAGGGAACGTCGCGGACGTACTCGAGGACGGCCTCGCGCTCGGTCGCCGAGAGATCGATCGGCTCACCGTCGACGGTCGCCCGCGAGAACGCGGGGACCATGTGTTCGCCGTGTTCGCCGAGGACCGGACAGGAGACGGCGGCGGGCGAGGTGTCGAACCGGCGGGCCAGTTCGTCCGCGATGCGGGCCGTCTCCGACAGGGAGTAGCCGAGGAACCGCTCGCGGGGCCAGCCGCTTGCCTCCCACAGGCGGTAGGTGATCCGATCGGTCGGGTTGGCCGCCACGACCGTCGGCGTCGGGTCGGCCTCGCCGAACCACTCGCCGATGTCGGCGGCGATCTCGAGGTTTTGCTCGAGGTTCGACAGTCGACCGCCCCGTTCGAAGCTGTCGGGGTCGCGCGCGGCGCTTGCGGTGACGACGATCGCGTCGGCCGCGTCGATCGGATCGGGGCCCGGGGACGCGCTCGGATCGATCGCGGTGACGGTGCCGGGCGGGTCGTCGCCGAACGACGGGCGCCCCGCCGCGGTGGCGACGTGACACTGCGCGTGGCGCAGATCGATCGCATGGCCGGTCGTGACGGCCGTCTGGGGATCCGCAAGCGTGACGGTCGTCTCCGGACGCTGTACCGCCAGCGTGTACGCGACGGTGCTGCCGATCGTCCCACCACCGCCGACGACGAGGACGTTCATGGCCGAGCTATCGGCGCGGGCACTTGTAACTTGGCCGGGGCGTTGTCATCCGGCGGGAGCCGTCAGCGCTCGACGAGCGTCCCGCCGGCCAACCCGTCCCACTCGACGCGATACCCCAGCCGCGAGAGGGCGGCGCTCGCGTCGGCGATCCCGTACTCCTCGAGGACCGCCTCGGCGTCCTCGAGGGCCATCCCCGCCTCGATCGCGTCGGCTAGTGACTCGAGGACGGCCGGCCGGACGAGCGTTCGGCCGACGCGCTCGTGGTCCGGGACGGAGACGTCCGCAAGGGCGTCCTCGCTGACGCCGTGGCGCTCGGCCAGCCCCTCGAGCGCGATCGCGTCCTCGTCGGGCCGGAGTTCGTCGGGCAGGGCGGCAGCGCTTTCGGCGACCAGCTGGCGTTCGTACTCCCGGAGGACGTCGGCGACGTCTTTGACCCGGACCGTTCCCGAGTAGGGGATCGCCCGGTGGTCGCGGGCCGCGATCTCCTCGCCGACGCCAAGCGACTCGTCGACGGCCACGAGCATGTCCACGTCCTCGAGGTCGGCCAGTTGCGAGAGTTTCTTCTCGACGTACTCGGGGGTCCAAAACCCCATGATCTCGAAGTAGAGCCGGAAGTCGCCGTAGGCGTAGTCGAACGCAAAGTCCGGGATCATCACCCGCGTCCCCGTCGCGAGCGGCTCGGGCTCGCGCACGAGGTCCCAGTCCAGATCCAGGTTCGTAAAGCGGGCGGCGAAGTCCGCCTCGACGCCGCTGTCGAACGAGACGTCCGCGACCGGTTCGGCGTCGGGCACCCGAACGGGATCATCGTGGGAGAGCGAGAGCGTCCGCTCGGTCCCGCGGTCGTCGATCGTCGCCTCGAGCGACCACCGCTCGGCCGACGCGACGGTCCGCAGCAGCCGGGCAAAGCGGGTGCCGTACCGCCGCGTCGCCCGGAAGAGCCGGGTCGGGCCGGTCACGACGACCTCCCGCTCGGCGATCCCGTCCGCGAGGTCCGTCTCCGAAACCCCGCCGCTCGGCGTCGGTTCCTCCTCGAGTCGGCGAATCTCGTACAGCAGTCGCAGGCGCTTGATCGCCGAGATCAGCGCCTTCGGATCACTCGAGCGGACACGGACTTCGGTCGCGTCGAACAGCGCCGTCTGGGCCAGCGAGAGGTTGTACTGGGCGAGCAGTCCGTCGGGGTCCCAGCGCGACTCGACCGCGGTCAGGACCTGTCGCTCCTCGAGGTCGGCGTAGAGGGCGGTCTCGAGGTCGTCGGCCGAAACGTCGAGCGACTCGCCCGCCCGGATCAGCGCCATCGCCCGCTCGTCCTCGGTGACGACGCCGACCGCCTCGGCGGCCTCGAAGGCCGCCCGGCGAGCCCGTTCGGGGTCGATCGCCGCGTCGGTCTCGAACGTCGCCTCGCGCTCGAGCAGCGCCGAGAGCCCGCGGACGAGTTTGAAGTCGTCGGCCCCGCGCTCTCGCGGCACCCCGCTCGAGCCGTCCGGGACGCGTGGTGTCCCGCGCTCCAACTCCGTCAGCGCGGCCTCGAGTTCGCCACGGGGTTCGCCGACGTGGCCCTGATAGGTGCCGATCACCCTGGCCGCGAGCGGGCGTTGGTCGCGGCCGGCGAACTGCGGGTGGTAGCCGCCGCCGGCCCGCGAGACGCGCAGCAAGTCCTTCGTCAGCATTCGTCCGATGTCGGCGCGGCACCGGCAAAAGTGGCCCGGACGAAGACCCGGCGATCGCCCTCGCCGACGGGGCTCAGCCACTGATATTACGGCGGTTCGGTTCCACCCTCCGGTATGGACGATTCGTCGCTCCGGATCGCGTACGAGACCCACGACGGGGTTCGGGAACTGGTCGACTGCCTGGAACACACCCTCGAGTCGCTCAGCATCGACTTCGATCGGTGGGACGAACAGTACGTCAAAGGTCCCGGGATGTACGTCGCCGTCGTCATCGGGCCGTCGGTCGCGGACTTCGCGTACCCGATGGGCGACAACACGTGGCCGACGGACCGCTGTCACGACGTCCGTCTCGATCCCGACGCCTTCTACGAGACGGCCCGGGAGGTCGCGAGGACCCGCGACGGGGCCGTCGTCGTCAGCGTCGACGGCGTCGTTCAGGAACAACTGGTCCGGTTTACCGACCTCTCACCCGACGAACTCGAGTGCGGGGCGGGGGACCCGGACGACCCCGGCTACGAGGACTGGATGGGGTCGCGTCACATGAGCGCACTGGATACCTCCCGGCGGCCGAACGTGGTGTCGACGCTGACGCTAAGCGAGGAGACCGGCCGCGTGACGCGCTTCGAGGACGGCTCGTTCGAGACGACCGAGCGGGGGGACCTCGGCGGGGAGTGGAACGTAGACGTTACCCACTGAAGCGACGCGACAAGACCACACGGGCCGGATCGCGGGACTGTGCCGCCTCGAGCGTGGGTCGACGTGGACTCCAAGGTCGGTCGGAGTCGCTCGATTCGATCGGTGACGACCCGCTGTGGGGCCCCTTCGGCGCGTTACTCCCGCCGTCGGGCGGCGATCCGTTGCTCGCCGGTATCGGCTGTGATGACCTCGTAGAGGACCGCCCGGCCGCCGTCGGCCTTCGGTCGGAGGATCCGCCCGAGTCGCTGGACGAACTCCCGTTCGCTACCGCTGCCCGAGAGGACGACCGCGACGTTCGCGTCGGGGACGTCGACGCCCTCGTCGAGGACGTTCGAGGTCGCGATCCGGGTATAGCTCCCATCGCGGAACCGCTCTAGGATCTCGCGACGCTCCGCTGTCCCGGTCCGGTGGGTGATCGTCGGAATCAGGAACCGCTCGCTGACGTCGTACGCGAGGTCGTTGTGGGCGGTAAAGACGATGACCCGATCGTCCCGGTGGTCGTCGAGGATCCCCGACAGCGCCTCGAGTTTCGCCTCGCTACCAAACATGATCTCCCGTGCGCGCTGGCGCGCGAGCAGCGCCTCGCGGGCCTCGGGGTCCGATCCCGACCGCTTGACCAGTTCCTGGTAATCCGAGCCGCTTCGCATCTCGATGTTCGATCTCGCGAGATAGCCGGTGAACGTCTCCTGGTTTCGTTCGTATTCCTCGCGCTCCTCGGGGGTCAGCGACACCTTGAGGCGCTTGAGGTCGTAGGCCGCGAGGTGGTCGCCGGCGAGGTCGTCCACGCCGACCTGGTGGACGAGCGGCCCGACGAGGGCTTCGACGACCTCGTGGGCACCGTCGGGGCGCTCGAAGGTCGCGGTCAGGCCCACGCGTGCGGGGGCGGCGAGCAAGCGTGCGATCTCGCGGTACCCCTCGCCGCCGAGGTGGTGGGCCTCGTCGAAGACGGCGAATCCGAACCGGTCTCCCACCGAATCGGCCTTCAGATATGCCGAATCGTACGTCGAGACGGTGATCGGCTCGAGTCGTTGCTCGCCGCCGCCGAAGCGCCCGATCGGCGTGTCGAACTCCCGCTTGAGTTCTCGCTCCCACTGCTCGAGGAGGTCGATCGTCGGGACGACGATCAGCGTCGGGACCGAGAGCCGCTCGATCGCCTTCAGGGCGATGACGGTCTTGCCGCTGCCGGTCGGCAGTTCGAGGACGCCGGCGGGCGCTCGAGCGGGCGACTCCGGCCCGGGCGCGTCGGCCCACCGGTCGGTCCCGAGCCACGCCTCGAGCGCCCGTTCCTGATACGGCCGAAGTTCGTAGGCCGATGTGAGGCTGGCGACGGACTCGAGATCGAGGACGCGGTCCTCGACCGCGGCGTCGGCCCGCCACAGCGCCGCCCGCAGTTCGGCGTAGCGGTAGGCAGGGACGCGCCAGCAGCCGGTTCGGGAATCGGCCTCGAGTTCGGGGACCGACTCCCGGAGCGACGACGGCGAGAGCGGTGCCGTCTCGAGGCCGTCGATCCGAACCGTCCCGTCCTCGTACCGGCATTCGATCGAGGTCGGCTCGTCGTTCGGGCTCCGCGTCACGCGTCCCAGTCGGGGGTAGATACACATATACGGTCGGGTACTCGGGACGGCAAATCTGGAGATGGGGCGGTCTGGGCGACTAGATGGGCACAGCGATGCCGGCGGCTCCGACACGGGTACCTCAACCCTTTTATTACCGCTGTTCGTTGACAGCCATATGAGCGAAGACGAGGGCACGGAGACGTCCGCCCCGGGTGTCCCGTCCGAGGAGGAATCCGACGACGGCGAGACGGCCGCGGCGGACCCCGATGTCTCGACGGATGGGGAATCAGAGCCGGCTCCCGACGTCGAGGAGTCGGACGCGGAACCCGCGGGAACTGACGACGAGAGCGAGGCGACGACCGACGCCGACGGGGACGCGACCGAGAGCGAGTCGGCCCCTGCCGCGGCTGAGACTGACGCACCCGAAACCAGCGAGGACATCCAGCGACTCCTCGATCGGGTCACCGAGTACGACGACGAACTCGCCCGTCAGATCAACTCGATCGTCGAGGAGGCCCGCGATCTGAACGGGACCGTCAGCCACCAGCGCGAGGAACTCGAGGACCTCGAGCAACGCGTCGAGTCACAGGCCGAGACCATCGGCGACCTGCAGGACGAACTCGAGGCCCGCGACGACCGACTCGAGGAATACGAGGCGGAAGTCGAGGACTTGAAAAGCCGGCTCAAGCGCAAGCAGGCCGACTTCCAGAACTACAAGAAACGCGCCAAGAAGCGCCAACAGCAGATCAAAGACCGCGCGACGGAGGACCTCGTCGAGCGGCTCATCACCGTCCGGGACAACCTCAAACGCGCCCTCGAGGAGGACAGCGACGACGTCGAGAGTCTGCAAGAGGGCGTCGAGATGACGCTCAAGGAGTTCGACCGCATCCTCGAGGACGAGAACGTCACCGAGATCGATCCCGAGCCTGGCACCGCGACCGATCCCCAGCGCCACGAGGTCATGATGCAGGTCGACAGCGACCAGCCCGAGGGAACCGTCGCCGACGTCTACACGCCCGGCTACGAGATGGGCGACAAGGTCATCCAGAACGCACAGGTCACGGTCTCGAACGGGGAGTTCGCCGACGATGAGGACTCGAGCGCCGATGCGGACGGCGACGCTGACGGCTCGAGCGCCGACGACGGCGAGTCCGGGACCGAGGAGGAGTCGGCCGAATCCGACGACGGGGCGGCCGACGACGGCGAAGAGGACGCAGAGGCGATCGAACTCGGCGGCGAAGTCGCCGACGACGAATAGCCGTTCTCTCAGAGTATCGCCGTTCTGTCCGTCTCGACGACGCAACTGACCGGTTCACAGTCGACCACCGGTCCGACACGGCGGGCCGATCGACCGATCTCCCCGCCCGTTTTTACTGAGATCCAACTGCCGCGAGCGAGCCGCTACTCCCTCGTATCGGGCTTTTATTCGGGTTTCGAGCCCGGCTAGTAACCTTTAAAACAAAGTGCGCACAATACCCCTCCACGATGGCGAGCAACAAAATTCTCGGAATCGACCTCGGCACGACGAACAGCGCGTTCGCGGTGATGGAAGGCGGCGATCCGGAGATCATCGTCAACTCCGAAGGCGAACGGACCACCCCCTCCGTCGTCGCCTTCTCCGACGACGAGCGACTCGTCGGGAAGCCGGCCAAGAACCAGGCCGTCCAGAACCCCGAAAAGACGATCCAGTCGATCAAGCGCCACATCGGCGAGGAAGACTACACCGTCGAGATCGACGACGAGGAGTATACGCCCGAGGAGATCTCGGCGATGATCCTCCAGAAGATCAAACGCGACGCCGAGGACTATCTCGGTGACGAAGTCGAGAAGGCCGTCATCACGGTCCCCGCGTACTTCTCGGACCGACAGCGCCAGGCGACCAAAGACGCCGGCGAGATCGCCGGCTTCGAGGTCGAGCGCATCATCAACGAGCCGACGGCCGCTTCGATGGCCTACGGCCTCGAGGACGATCAGGACCAGACCGTCCTCGTCTACGACCTCGGTGGCGGGACGTTCGACGTTTCCATTCTCGATCTCGGCGGCGGCGTCTACGAGGTCGTCGCGACCAACGGTGACAACGACCTCGGGGGCGACGACTGGGACGAGGCCATCATCGACTGGCTCGCCGAGGAGTTCGAGGCGGAACACGGGATCGACCTCCGCGACGACCGACAGGCCCTCCAGCGGCTGAAAGACGCCGCCGAGGAGGCCAAGATCGAACTCTCCTCGCGCAAGGAGACCGAGATCAACCTGCCCTTCATTACGGCGACCGACGACGGCCCGATCCACCTCGAGGAGTCGCTGACCCGTGCGAAGTTCGAGTCGCTGACCAGCGACCTCATCGAGCGGACCGTCGAGCCGACCGAGCAGGCCCTCAAGGACGCCGGCTACGAGAAAGACGAGATCGACGAGGTGCTGCTCGTCGGCGGTTCGACGCGGATGCCCCAGGTCGGCGAGAAGGTCGAAGAACTGACCGGCAAGGAGCCCCAGAAGAACGTCAACCCCGACGAGGCCGTCTCGCTGGGCGCGGCGATCCAGGGCGGCGTGCTTGGCGGCGAGGTCGACGACATCGTCCTGCTGGACGTGACCCCGCTCTCGCTGGGGATCGAGGTCAAGGGCGGCCTCTTCGAGCGTCTCATCGAAAAGAACACGACGATTCCGACCGAGGAGTCGAAGATCTTCACCACCGCGGCGGACAACCAGACGACGGTTCAGGTCCGGGTCTTCCAGGGCGAGCGCGAACTGGCCGAGGAGAACGAGATGCTCGGTGAGTTCCACCTGACCGGCATCCCGCCGGCCCCCGCCGGAACGCCCCAGATCGAGGTCACGTTCTCCATCGACGAGAACGGCATCGTCAACGTCTCCGCCGAGGACAAGGGCAGCGGGACCACCGAAGAGATCACCATCGAGGGCGGTGCCGGTCTCTCCGACGAACAGATCGAGAAGATGCAAGAAGAGGCCGAGAAACACGCCGAGGAAGACCAGCAAAAGCGCGAGCGCATCGAAGCGCGTAACGCCGCCGAGGCGACGATCCAGCGCGCGGAAACGCTGCTCGAGGAGAACGACGAGCAGGTCGACGACGATCTCCGCGCCGACATCGAGGGCGCGATCGAGGATCTCGAGGAGACGATCGACGACAACGAAGCCGACGCCGACGACATCGAGTCCGCAACCGAATCCCTGAGCGAGGAGCTGCAGGAGATCGGCAAGCAGATCTACCAGCAGGAGGCCGGTGCCGGTGCAGCTGGCGGCGCTGGCGGTGCGGCAGGCGGCGCTGCAGGTGCCGGCGGTGCCGGAATGGGCGGCATGGGCGGCGGTCCGAACCCCGGCCCCGAAGCCGGCGCTGCCGGCGGCGAGGACGAGGAGTTCGTCGATGCGGACTTCGAGGACGTCGACTTCGAGGACGACGACGAGGAGTAAGCGGCCAGTCCGAGTCGCCGACTCGGAATACGACCGCAGAGCGAGTTTTCCAATTTGACGGAAATAACTAGTAATTTGAGGAGATTTCTTCGCCCGACAGAAGGTTAGCACGAGCATGGTAAATGTGTCCCTCGAGTTGTGAATGGGGTCCATCGTAATTTCGAAACTAAATAGAGAAGGGTTGAAACCAAGAAACCAGATTATTAAATCAATAGTTCGACTATCCATTGGATATAAATAGTGGACAATATAATTGGTATTTGTATGTCGGAAGACAACAGAAACAGGTCGCCGCTTACTCGTCGGAAAGTGTTGAAAAGTACTACAATGAGTTCAGTTGCTATAGGAACGTTCAGTGGTATCGGTAGTGGTTCTGTAGGCAGTCGAACCGGTGAAATAGAAGAAATAGGCAGGCATAATAAAACAAGTCTCGTGTCTAGGGTTCGCCAATCAAACGAGTATCTGACCTATGAGGAGTACTTTGACAATCAAGATTGGATCGACATTCTAGACGAACCATCCGTCTATAAAATAACGGATGGTGAATCCACGGAAGATAGAACAGGAACAATAATCTCATTTCCATTAGATTCTTCTGATTCGACGGTCGATGCCGATCTCACATTTACTCTTGAAAATGGATCTGTTACATACTCTAAAGCGTTAATGTCGGAGTCGATAGCCGACGAGACATACGAAATAACTGAAATCCGGCTACAGAACGGTGAGATAAAGAAGACAGTTACCGAAGCCACATTAGAAAATGGTAGGATTACCACCTCTTCTAGCGATCGTGATGGGGTTGTAACTCCTCAAGGCCGGAACGGTGTTAGTTGTGGTCAGTGTACAACGATAATGAGGGAACTGTGTCGGGTTGGATGTAGCGCCAATACGGGGCTTATCTGTGCAGGGGTCAGCTTTGTTGGGACGCCTCTAGCCGGAATAGGCTGTGGTGTTGTAGCGACGATAGTCTGCGCTCATGTTGCAGTCCCGAACGATTGTACCGTTAGCGATAGTCTTCAACACGAAAACCTCTGTGAAGAAGGCGGATTCTGCTAACTATCCCTCGTTTTTGATCGTAAGAGTGATTGCCACACGTGTACAGAATCGCTGACGAAAAGCCCACTACCGATGTGTGATCAACAATCAGATGACGGGTTCTATTCTAGTAGAGTGAAAAAAACGGTAGTGTATTTTTTCGTTACCTTTTCCGCATCGTTCGTAATTGCCATCTATAGAGGGATGTCCGTAGCGGAATCTATCGGGACCTCGTTTGTATTCGCTGTAGTATTCGCAGCAGTTATCTGGTATGTGTGGGTTGAAGCATAACTCCACTTCGTTTGCGAACCGACGTGGCCGTATTCCTCTAATCACTACCAGCTATCGTAGCCGCCCTCCAAGGTAGGGCGGATCGGTCCAGAAGAGTTACCGACACGTGCCTCGTCAAAATTAGAAAGTGATCATATTGGGATAGTAGGAGTGGAGAATAGGTTTATTAATAATCAATTATAGAGTTAGTTATTATAGATTTAGTAACTATGTGCCCAGAATAAGGGTGGGGATTTTAACTTCTGACCGGACGGCGGTGAACTGCGGGATTAGTTGGAGTTGCCTGTAAATGGGAACTGGCGAACTGGATCGCATCTTCCGTAGAGCGGTCGTTTCAAGTGGCTCAGACGAGTATCGGTTGCACAACGAATGAGCGAGGACTTCTACGACGTTCTCGGCGTGAGCCCCGACGCGTCTGCCGAGGAGATCAAACAGGCGTATCGGTCGAAGGCCACCGAGTATCACCCCGACGTCAGCGACGACCCCGATGCCGAGGAGAAATTCAAGAAAATTCAGAAGGCAAAGCAGGTCCTAACCGACGAGGAGAAACGTGAGGCCTACGACCGGATGGGTCATGACCGCTACGAACAGGCCGAGAAACACGGTTTCGACGCCAGCCAGGCCGGCGGTGCCGGCGGCATGGGCGGCGGCCCGTTCGGCGGGATGGGCGGTGGCGGCATGGGCGGCGGTGGTGGTCTCGGCGACCTCTTCGAACAGGTCTTCGGCGGCGGTGGCGGCGGCGGACGCGGCCGCCGGCAGCCACGCAAGGGCCGGGACCTGCGGACCGAACTCGAGATCGATCTCGAGGAGGCCTACGAGGGGGCTGAAAAGCAGTTCACCGTCGAGCGGCCCGAGGAGTGTGACGTCTGCGAGGGCGAGGGCCACCCGCCGGAGGCCGACGCCGAGACCTGTTCGGAGTGTCAGGGCCGCGGGCAGGTGACCCAGGTCCAGCAGACGCCGCTCGGCCGGGTCCAGCAGACGACGGCCTGTCCCCGGTGTGAGGGCGAGGGGACGATCTACTCCGAGACCTGTGGCGAGTGTCGCGGCGAGGGCTACGTCCGCACCGAGGCGACGCTGACCGTCGAGGTTCCGGCCGGTATTCAGGAAGGCCAGACGCTGCGGATGGAAGGCGAGGGCGCGCCCAGTCCCGAAGGCGGCCCCCGCGGCGACCTGCTGATCGACGTCTCGATCCGCGACCACGAGGAGTTCGAACGCGAGGGTGACGACCTGCGCTACCGGCTTCCCGTCTCCTTCCCGCAGGCCACCTTCGGCGACACCGTCGAGGTCCCCACCCTCGAGGGCGGTGCCGAGTTCGAGATCCCGCAGGGTACTCAGAGCGGCGAGACCTTCCGCCTCGAGGGCAAGGGGATGCCCCGCCTGCGCGGCCGCGGGCAGGGCGACCTCTACGTCAAAGTCCAGGTCGTCACCCCCGAGAGTCTCAACGAGGACCAGCGCGAGGCCCTCGAGGAGTTTGCGGAGGCCGGCGGCGACGAGATCGAAGTGAAGGAAGGCTTCTTCGAGAAGATCAAACGGGCGTTCTGAACCGACGACAGTCCGGTCGGGTCCTCGTCTCGAGTCGGGCAGTAGCGGCGCGGGTTTCTCAGTTGACCGGCTATCCGTTCGCCCTGCTGAGTGTCGTGATAACAACCAACACGTGTTATGATCATCGCGACCGAACTACCGTGTGGAATACCATGACAGAACATCGGATCCTGCTCCTCGCGGGCGACTTCGTCGAGGACTACGAGGTAATGGTCCCGTTCCAGGCGCTCGAGATGATCGGCCATGAGGTCCACGCCGTCTGCCCGGAAAAGGAGGCTGGCGACACCTGTCCGACCGCGATCCACGACTTCGAGGGCGACCAAACCTATACCGAGAAACCGGGCCATCAGTTCGAACTGACCCACGACTTCGACGCGGTCGAGCCGTCCGAGTACGACGCGCTGGTCGTCCCTGGCGGGCGCGCGCCTGAGTACCTCCGGACCTACGACGAGGTCCTCGAGATCACGCGGCACTTCTTCGCGGAAGACAAACCCGTCGCGGCGCTGTGTCACGGCCTCCAGATCCTCGCCGCGGCCGACGTCCTCGAGGGCCGAACCTGTACCGGGTATCCGGCGCTCGAGGCCGACGTCCGCGGCGCGGGCGCGGAGTGGACCGGCGAGGTGACCCGCGACGGGAACCTCGTGACGGGACAGGCCTGGCCCGACCACCCCGAGTGGCTCGCCGAGTTCCTCGAGGTCCTCGGGACCGACGTGGATCACGCCGAGCCGGCGGCCGCCGACGACTGATACGGTTTGCTGTCCCGATGTCAGGTGGGACCGCAGGGCGGTCGCGGTCCCACCGACAATGACTGACAGACCGTATGAGGCGGGCGACGCGGACCGAACCCCGCCGTATAGCGGGAGTCGAAGGCGAGATGGACGACGCGAGTCGGCGTGCTTTTTCCCCCGCGGTCCCCAGTCCCGAGTATGAACGTTGGGACGGTCGACGACCTGCTCACCCGCGAGCTGCGGGACGACCGGATCGCCCTCGTCGACGCGACGGGGCGGGAGTACGACTACCACTGGCTGTGTACGACCGCGTGGAAGGCCGGCAACTTCCTGCGCCACTCGGGCGTTCGCAAGGGCGTCACCGTCGGCGTCGTCGGCGACGGCCCCCTCGCTTTGCTGGCTTTCTTCGGCACAACGTTGCTCGAGGGGACCACCCGATTCGATCCCCCGACGGATCTCGCGGATGAGGACGACTTCCGGACGCTCGTCGCGCCCGTCGATCGTCTCGAGTCCTACGACCTCCCACAGGGGGCCCAGCGGGTCGGGTACGGTGACAAGCCCGACGCCCCGGACGTCCATCACTTCGACGCGGGGCTGTGGAGCGAGAACCCGTCGTTCCCACCGCTCTCGATCGACCCCGAGACCACGATCCTGACCGACGGCGAGCGGACGGTCACCCACAGGCAGGTCCTCGAGGCTGCACACGGTGTTCTCGAAGGGACGGACCTCGGGGCCGACGACCGCGTCGTGGTCCGGGGGCCGCTGTCCGACCCCCGGACCGTCGTCGCGGGCGTGATCGCGCCGCTGCTCGCGAAGGCCGTGATCGTGCTGCCGGGCGACGCGAACGACGGTGAGAAGTTGGGTGACTACGCCGTCTCGAGTGAGTCTGACGCGCCGGTTCCGGAGCCCGGTCGGATCGACCTCGAATCGGTGTCGCTCGAGTAGATTGGTCGCTTTCGCGGCCTCGTTACGCTCGGTTCGCGTCCCGAACGATCGGCAGCGACGACAGCGTCACAGCTGCCGGTACAGCAAGCCCTCGACCGCCGGTCCCGACAGCACCTCGCCCTCGTGGGAGAACCGCGAGCCGTGACAGGGACAGTCCCAGGTGTGTTCGGCGTCGTTCCACCGGACGAGACAGCCCATGTGCGGACAGGTCGCCGAGACGGCGTGGGTCGTGCCCTCGTCGTCGCGGTAGAGTCCCACGGGCTGGCTTGCGCGCCGGACGACGCGGGCATCACCCCGTGGCAGGTCAGCAGCGCCGTCGGCCCCGAGAGCGGCCAGTAGGGACTTGATCCGGTCGCCGACGAAGCTCCCACCGACCGTCGCGTTCTCCTTGAGGAAGCGCTTGGCCGACGCCTTCGGGGTGAACCGCTGGGGGTCGAAGACGTCGGCCCACGGGCTCGAGCCCTCGACGATCAAGTCAGCGAGGATCGTTTCCGCGGCGGTGCCGGTCGTCATTCCCCAGCCCTTGAACCCAGTCCCGACGTAGACGCCCTCCGAGAGCGGATCGATCCGGCCGATGAAGGGGACGTCGTCGACCGGGGAGTAGTCCATCGTCGACCAGCGGTACTCGACCGACGCCACGTCGAAGCGCTCGCGGGCGAAGGCCTCGCAGCGGCGGTAGCGTTCGGAGGTCGGGACGCCGTCGACGCTCGGCTTGTGGCTCTGGCCGCCCACGAGCAGGAGATCGCCGTCCTCGTCGTCCACGTCGTCACCCGCGCCTGCGCCGCCGTTCGCGACCGAGTACGTCCGCATCGTCGCCGCCGGCGAGGCCGTGTTGTAGTACATCCCCTCCGGCGGCGTCCCGTCGATCCGGACGGCCAGCAGGTACGCGCGGTGGGGGTGCATCCGCGCGAAGTAACCGGCCCGATCGAGAACCGGGAAGTGGGTCGCGACGACCACGTCGTCGGCGACGACGGTCCCGTGGTCGGTCTCGACGCGACACGGCGACCCGGGCTCGACCTCGAGCGCGCGGGTCTCCTCGAAGACGTGGCCGCCGTCGTCGTGGATCCGCTCGGCGATCGCGAGCAGGTACTTCCGCGGGTGGAAGGCGGCCTGCTCGTCGAAGCGGACCGCGCCGGGGACGTCGAACGGCAGCGGGGTCTCATCGACGTACGAGGCCGGCAGGTCGACCCGCTGGGCGGCCGCGACCTCGTCGCGGATCTGTCCGAGGTCGTCGGGCGAAGCGGCGTAGGTGTAGGCCGGCGTCCGGCGGAAGTCACAGTCGATGTCCAGCGTCTCGACGCGCCGTTCGACCGTCTCGATCGCCGCCTCGTTCGCCGCGGCGTACTGGCGCGCTTTCCCTTCGCCGAACTGCGAGACGAGCCGGTCGTAGACCAGTCCGTGCTGGGAGGTAAGCTTCGCCGTCGTGTGCCCGGTCGTCCCCTCGACGATCTTGTCGGCCTCGAGGACGACGACCGACCGCCCGGCATCTTGCAGTTCGAGCGCGGCGGAGAGGCCGGTGATGCCGCCGCCGACGACGGCCGCGTCGACGGTCAGTCCGTCCTCGAGCGGGCCGTACTCGGTCGTGGGAGTCGTGGCGAGCCACAGCGACTCGGGGCGCGGGGACTCGGCTGGGATGGAATTCGACATCGATTCGGGTCCGGCTATCCACACCCAGACAAAAGGACCGGGGGGTGAGAACGGGGTCAGGACGACGCGTCGCGGAGCCGGCTCGATCCCAGTCCGACGGCGGCGATACCGGCGATCGCTGCGGCAGCGGCGAAGACGCCGTCGACGCCCGCGAGGGGAACGAGCGCACCGAACAGGACCGGCGAGAGGAACTGTCCGGTGTAGCCGACGGAGGCGATGTAGGAACTGAACTGCCCCTGTCGGTCCGGCGGGACGAGGGCTTCGACCCAGGCGAACGTCGACGGGAAGACCAGACCGATCCCGAGGCCGAACAGGACCACCGGCACGGCCGCGCCCACAGCGGTGTCGACGACCGTCGCGGTCGCGAGTCCGCTGGCCCAGAGGACAAAGGCCGCGAAGACGAGCGTCGACCGATCGGCGTAGCCAAGCAGTCGGTCGTAGGCGATCGCCGAGACGCCGCCCGCAGCGCCGTTGGCGGCCAGATAGAGGCTGATCCGCAGCGACGAGGTCACGCCGATACCGGAGAGCAGTTGGGGATAGTAGACGACGATCACGTACAACAGGGCGTTCGCCCCGAAGTACAGCAGGTAGACCAGCGGGAGCGCCGGCCGGTCCCGGAAAACCGCGAGGACGCCGCCGCCCCCGCGTTCCGCCCCGTCGGCCCGGCCGCTCCCGTTCGCGGCCGTTTCGTCGTCGCCGCTCGAGGCTCCCACCTCGGGGACCGTCGCCGCGGCCAGCAGGCCGAGGGGTACGGCGACGAGATAAATACCGAACGGGGCGTTCCACGCGAGGCTCCCGGCCGCGCCGCCGACGAGGGGCCAGACCGCCGCGCCGGCGCTGTTCGCGCTGCTGCGATAGCCCAGCGCGCGCTCCATCGCCTGCCCTTCGTAGAGATCGTAGATGAGGACGGTCACTGACGTATACACCGCGGCAGTCCCGAGCCCGAGGACGACGCGGGAGGCAAGCAGCGGGAGGAACGAATCGACGAGCAGTCCCGCGCCGCCGCCGAGCCCGTAGACGAACAGGCCGCCCACGAGGGGCCGACGCGGCCCGACCCGGTCGACGAGCGCTCCCACGACCGGGCTCGCGAGGACGATCACGCCGCCGTGAGTGGTGATGATCAGGCCGGCCGCGGATCCCGATACCCCGAGTTCGTCCCGTATCTGGGGGACGATCGGGCCGAGGATCGCCCCGGCCATGACCGTCAGCGTCGCCGCGGCCACCACGACCCAGAGCGTCCGCCGGCGCTGTGTCGACGTTGCCACTGGTCGGCTCTCCGAAGTGAACGTCCAACAGGATTGTGATCGCGGCCGACGCTCCTGACGGGATGGCGTCGGCCGAGCGTGACCGGCTTCGGCAACGCGCAGTCCCGAATGAGTCCGTAGCGTCACGACTGCGTGTTCGTCGCGGCGCTTGCCCCGTCGATTTCAAGGTCTCTCCCGTCGAACGGTTGGTCGTGCAACTCGAGTGCGTCTTCTTCGGCCCCTTTCGCGACGCGGTCGGCGAGAAGACCGTTCGCTACGAGACCGAAGCAGAGACCGTCGGCGACCTTCTGACCGACCTCGAGACCGCGTTTCCGGCCCTCGAGGGGGAACTCGTCGCCGACGACGGGGCGGGGCTGGCCGGGGACACGGTCGTCACGAAGGACCAACGCAACGTCGTCCATCTCGCGGGGCTCGAGACCGAACTCGATCCCGACGCGGTGATCCGGCTGGTGCCATCGGTCTACGGCGGTTGAGCGGCGGGATAACGGGCGGCGAACGGGCTCAGTCTGCGGACGGTGCTGGCGGCGACTCGATCGCGCGGGTCGGGATCGTCCCGTCGTCGTTCCAGCCTCGCGCTGCGTAGTACTCGCCGATCGCTTCGTCGAGATCGGGGATCTCGTAGGGGAGATCGTCGTCCTCGCGGTCGAATCCCCGCCGGTTGTTGAAGTGGCGCTCGAGTTCGACGGTGCGAGCCCCGACCTCGAGCAGCGTTTCGCAGTCGGCATCGAACAGCGTCTCGAGTCGCTCCGGGGTGGCGTAGTCGCGCCCGAAGACGCAGACGATGCCGGTGTCGAGGAAGGCGGCGAGGTCCTCCCGCTCGACCAGCCGCTCGGCCTTGCCGAGCGTCCCCTGCGGATCGAGTTCGCCGCTGTACTCCAGCGCCAGCATGCTGGCATAGAGGTGGTCGGCACCGCGGTTCGCGACGGCGTAAGAGAGTCCCTGCCCGTGGAGGACGCGGCCGTCGTGGGCGGCGAACTCCATGCCCTTCACGGTGTAGTTCTCGACCCCCAGCTCGTCGTGGGCGCGATCGACGCCCTCCGCGAGCAGGTCGCCGATCCCCTCACGGTACGCGATCTTTTCAGTTATCTCGTGGGCGAGGTCCGCATCGCCGAACGCGTCCTCGCTCTCGAGGTAGGCCGCGACCGTGACGCCCGCGGAGATGGTGTCCATCCCCAGCGTGTCACAGAGTTCGTTCGACTGCATGACGTCGACGACGTCGTCGACCCCCTGCATGGAGCCGAAGGCGTAGATCGTCTCGAACTCCGGCCCCTCGGTCTCGAGGCCGGTCTCCTCGTCGCGGGTCGGGAGTTTGCAGGCGTAGGCACAGGCCGAGCAGGCCCCCTTTTTGTACTTCTTTTCCTCGACGGCGTCGCCGCCGATGTCGGCGGCCCCCTCGAACTCGTACTCCCGGAAGTACCGCGTCGGCAGCGAGAAGTTGTCGTTGATGAACTCGGTGCCGCCCGCGGTGCCCTGACTGCGCATCCGGTCGTCTGCCGTCGCCGCCTCGCGGTGGATCTCCGACTCCGGCGGGTCCGGGATCTCGACCGGCGGCTCGGCGTCGCCCTCGAAGGTGACGCACTTGACGTTTTTCGCGCCCAGTATCGCGCCGAGCCCGCCGCGGCCGAAGGCTCGCGAGTCGAAGGTCATCGCCGAGGCGAACCGCACCTGGTTCTCCCCCGCCGGACCGATCGCGATGCAGTGTTCCGGGCCCAGATCGTGGCGTTCGCTCATGTACTCGGAGGTCTCGGGCACCGTCGCCCCCTCGAGGTCGGGTACCGGTTCGAACTCGACGCCCGAATCCGTGACGTGGACAGCGAGCAACTCGTCGCTCTCGCCGACGATCTCGAAGGCACTGATTCCCGTTCCGACGAAGTTTCGCGAGAGATAGCCGCCGGCGTTGGCCGAGACGAGGCCGTCGGTCAGCGGCGAGAGCCCGGTCATGTTCATCCGACCGGTAAACGACATCCGCGACTGCTGGAGCGGCCCGGTCGAGACGTAGACCCGGTTTTCCGGGCCGAACGGGTCGGCGTCGAAGGGGATCCGTTCGTGGGCAAGCGCCGTTGCGGCCGCTCGGCCCCCGATCGCGTCCGCGAGCAGCTCGTCGATTTCCGTCCTGCGTGCGGTCCGCTCGCCCACGTCGACGGTGAGCAGCGGGCCTTCTGCGTGAAGCATGATACCTCATAGCAGGGGAACCCCCTTAGCTTTGGGTCGTCGTGACACGACGGTTCGACCGGTTTCGATCGGACAGATTTACGATCCGCGAGCGGACACCGTCGAGACGAATGCAGTACGATACGGTCCTGTTCGACTTCGACGGCGTCGTGGTCGAGACGCCCTCGAGCCAGCGACTGGCCGACGCCCTCGAGCGAGTCTACGAGCGGCTTGGGCGGTCGGGCCCGGCGGCGGAGACGGTCCGCGAGTTGATGGCCGGCGACTTCGATGCGGTCGCGACGCGGTGTCGGGACCTCGGCATCGAGGCCGACGCGTTCTGTGAGCGAGCGGCCCGTGAACTGGTCCGGACCCAGTGTGAGTCCGTCGAGCAAGGCCTGCGCTCGGCCTACGACGACGTCGCCGCGGTCCGCTCGCTCGAGGTTCCGCTCGGGATCGTCAGCGACAACCATCCGACCGTCGTCTCGACGCTGCTCGACCGGTTCGGGTTCCGATCGCCGTTCGAGACGGTTCGGGGCTGTCCGCTGACGCCGGCCGGCCTGGCCCGGCGCAAGCCCGATCCGACGAACATCGAGGCCGCACTCGCCGACCTCGAGGCCGAGTCGGCGCTGTACGTCGGCGATAGGGCCGTCGACGTGCGGGCGGCCGACAACGCGGGGATCGATTCGGCGCTGCTCTCGCGGTCCGACACGGACTCGGCGGACGCGGCGGTCGACCCGACCTATCGTCTCTCGTCGCTCGCGGCCGTCCCCTCGCTCGTCGACTGAGTCCCGGCGATCGTCCGTCACGGCCCGGTGGCAGATTCGTGGCCGCGCTTTTTCAGCCCCGTCCGCGTAGCCAGCGTATGGAACCCGACGACACCTGGACGAGCCTCCGGCGACACTGCGAGGCCCTCGAGCCGGGTGCGGAGCTGCTGACGCCGGTCTCCGAGCGGCCATTCGGGATCGAGCGCACCGACGACGACCGGCTCGTCGTTCGGTTCGGCGACAGCGGCGAGACGCGGCCGCTCTGGCGCGAGCAGTTCGTCGTCTTCCTCGAGCGACTCGACGAGGGGGCGGTCCCGATCGAGGGGCTTCAGCCGGGCGTCGAGCCCTACGCCAGCGTCCTGACGCTGGCCCCGGCGTACACGGCCGACAACGACGCGGTTCGGTACGATCCCGACGCCACCGGCGGCGAGAGTCCGTTTCTCGTCTCGGCGGCGGCCGCGCGGGACCCGCCCGAGCGCGTCCACGACGATGCCCGCTTGCTCGCCGCCGTCCTCGAGCGGATCGACGCCGACGAGCCCGCCGCCCTCGACACCGAGGCGCTGACCGACCTCTACGTGCTGGCCTCCGATACCCAGCACGGGGCCGATCGCCTGCGGCGCTCGGCACGGGACCCGCTGCTCGAGCGACTCGGGCCGGACCAGCGGCTGCACGGCCGCTACGGCACCGTCCGTCGGACGACGCGGGAGCGCCAGCGCCCGAAAGACGAGGCGACGATCTTCGAGGCCCTCGACGACCACGGCATCCCCCGCGAGTGGGTCACCGGCATCGACCGGGACAAACTCGACGTCGTACTGGCCGTGACCGACCTCGAGGAAGACGATGTCTACGACGTCGACGAGGACGTCTTCGTCCAGAAGGTCGGCGTCGACGAGGACGAGAAGTACACCCGCCTGCAGGGGCTGGCCGACCGGATCGACGACCTCGCGGACGCCGAGGGCGAGGAGTTGCGCGCGGAACTCGACGCGATCGAAGATCGGCTCGAGGAGGCGCTGTCGGCGGGGTAGTGTCGGCGTGACGGCGTCCCGGCGCTCATCCGGGCGAATCGGGAGTCGGCGAGCGACAACGATCGAGTTGGGCCGTCCGATACCCGTTTCAATCGGCCCTCCCTACACGCGACCGACAACCATGTCCGTCTCTCGAGCGGGAAACGGGACCCGGCTCCTGATGGCACTTGTCGGCCTCGCCGTCCTGGTGTGGTACCTCGCGCTGGCCGCGGTCAGCTACTGGGTGCTGTCGGTCCTTCGGGTGACCGCACCGGGTCCACTCGGCACGCTCGCGTTGATCGTCACTGTCGCCGTCGTCGTCGGCGTACTGAGCTACCGCTTTGGCACGTCGCAACTGCTCTCGAGCCTCGAGGCGGTCGAACTCCCCCGATCCCACGCGCCTGACCTCTTCCGCCGGCTCGATCGCCTCGAGTCGCGGATGGACGTCGACTCGCCGACGGTCCTGCTTGCACGATTGCCGATGCCCAACGCCTTCGCGCTGGGCACGGCACGCAACGGGACGATCGTCCTCGACCGATCGCTGTTCCGACTGCTTTCGCCCGACGAACTCGAGGCGCTGCTGGCCCACGAACTCGCCCACCTCGAGCGCTACGACGCGTTCGTGCAGACGCTTGCCTACAGCGGTTTCCGGACGCTCGCCGGGCTCGGCTTTCTCGTGTTGTCCCCGGTCCTGTTGCCGATCGCGGGGATCGCTCGGGCGGTCGCGTGGCTCCGTGGGCGGCCAGGATCGTGGCAGCGAACGGCGTTCGGTCGGCTGCTGGTGGTACTCGAGTCGGGCGCGGTGTTCGCGTTCATCGCCGTGACGCTGCTGGTCCGGGCCCACTCGCGTCGCCGGGAGTACGCCGCCGACGATCGGGCCGCCGCGGTGACTGGCAAGCCGGTCGCGCTAGCTCGCGCGCTCCGCCGAATCCAGCGGGCCGCGGAGCCCCCGCGTGGGCTGCTCGCACCGCTGTACGTCACCACCGACGACGAGGACGCACTGAGCCGGCTGCTGTCGACCCATCCCTCGACGGACGACCGGATCGAACGGCTGCTCGAGCGCGCTCGAGACCGGGAACGGGAAACGCGGCGAGCGGCCGCCTGACTCGCTCGGCTCACGGTGTCGCGGTTCCGGCAGCTCGCTATCGACCGGTGAACCGGCCGTCCCCGACGCTCGCGGAGCGATCCTGCCAACCCACAAACGCTTTTGGCCGCACGTCGCCTACGTCGAGGCATGTACGTGCGGGACGCGAAAAACAGGGAAGAGGTCTGGCTGCTCGACCACATCGAGTCGATGGGGCTCGACGAAACGGCGTTCCGCTCGCGCGACTACGTCGTCGCGATCGACGAAGCGTCCGGCGAGAAGGCCGGCTTCGGCCGCATCCGCGTTCACAAGCCCGATGAGGGCGACAACGTCTGTGAACTGACCAGCATCGGCGTCCTCGAGAGCTGGCGCGGGCAGGGCGTCGGTGCCCACGTCATCGAGCGGCTCGTGGAGTACGCCGGCGACGAGGGGTTCGACACCGTCTACGCCCTGACCGGCGAGGGTGCATACCTTGCCCAGTTCGGCTTCCAGCGGGTCGACGAGTCGGCGCTGCCGTCGATCCTCCGGGAGCGGCTCGAGGCCAAGCGTGAGGGGTCGGATCCGGACGCGAAGCCGCTGACGATCGACGGTGCCGAGTTCCGGGTCCCCGATCGGCTTCGCGAGGCGTTCAAACATGCCCCCGAGGGCCGGGCCGAGGCCGATGACGACGAGTCGCCCGAGGACTTCGGCATCGACCCCGAGTCGGCGACGTACAAGTACGACACGGGTCGATGAGTCGGATGGCGACGCTTCCGTCAGCGACTCGAGCCCGGTCGGCCGGCGCGCTCGTGGAACCCGTGGCGGAACGCGACCCAGCAAATTCCACAGAGAAAGACGATCGGCGGCGCAACGGCGAAGGCCCACAGCGGGTCCAGCCCCCACACCAGCAAGAGCAGGAGGTTCCCGAGCCCGATCACCAGAAACGGCGCGACGTAGCGGGCCGCGCGGCGACGGTCGTCACCGCCGCGGGCCGGCGTCGACGCCTCGGCGGACTCCTCGAGCGACGCGTCGCCGGACATACGCGTGCTGTCGACGCCGCGAAACATAAGTGGCCGTGGCGACGCAAGTGACTCTCATGGAGACGAACCGATCCGACGAGACGGGCGACCGGACCGACGCGGGAGAGACGGCGGATCACGGTGACTCAGCCGATGACGACGGCGTCCGCGTCTGGCTCGTCGAGCGAACCTACGGCGACGACGAACTCAACATCGTCATCCTCGTGTACGCAACCGAAGACGGCCGGCGGTATCACCGGCGTGAGCGGGCCCTGACGAGCTTCGGCGGGCCCGCTCGAGAGACGAAGGCCAGCCTGGTCGTGCCGCCGAACTCGCTTGGTACCGTCGACGACGTGGCGACCCAGGAGCGCTACGCCGAGGAGGCTGCGCGGATGGCCGCCCGACACGACCCCGAGGACAGCGTGTGATACGGTCTCCTGTCGGACAGGAACCCCTCTGAGCCGTCGGCGACGCGACCGCGTCGCCGGCCGCAGATCTCGCCGTGTTCATCAAACTTCAAGCCCCGGCCGGTCCTCGGTAATCATAATGTTCGATCCCGACGAACTCGAGGAGATCCGTGCCAGCAAGGAGGAGTGGCACGAGGCGGAAGTCGAACCCGTCATCGAGCGCTTCGGCGAGCGCAAGGAAACGTTTACGACCGACACGGGGGGGCAAGAGGTCGATCGGCTCTACACGCCCGACGACGTGGGCGATCTCGACTACGAGGACGATCTCGGCAATCCGGGCGAGCCGCCGTACACGCGCGGCGTCTACTCGACCGGCTACCGCGGCCGGCTCTGGACGATGCGCCAGTACGCCGGGTTCTCGACGCCGGAAGACACCAACGAGCGCTATCACTACCTGCTCGACGAGGGCCAGACGGGGCTGTCGATGGCCTTCGACCTGCCGACCCAGATGGGCTATGACTCCGACGCCGACATGGCTGCCGGCGAGGTCGGCAAGGCCGGCGTCGCGATCGACTCGCTCGAGGACATGGAGACCGTCTTCGACGGCATCCCGCTGGACGAGGTCTCGACCTCGATGACGATCAACGCGCCCGCGTCGGTGCTGTTGGCGATGTACATCGCGGTCGGCGACCAGCAGGGTGTCGACCGCGAGGAACTTCGGGGGACGATTCAAAACGACATCCTGAAAGAATACATCGCACGCAACACCTACATCTACCCGCCGGAAGCGTCGATGCGGATCATCACGGACATCTTCGAGTTCTGTGCCGAGGAGACGCCGAAGTTCAATACCATCTCGATCTCGGGGTATCACATCCGCGAGGCGGGGTCGACGGCCGCCCAGGAACTCGCCTTTACGCTCGGGAACGGCATCGAGTACGTCGAGACGGCGATCGAGGCTGGCCTCGACGTCGACGAGTTCGCGCCGCAGCTTTCCTTCTTCTTCAACGGCCACAACAACATCTTCGAGGAGGTCGCGAAGTTCCGCGCGGCCCGTCGGATGTGGCACGACATCATCGACGAGCGGTTCGACCCCGACGACCCCAAGTCCAAACAGCTCAAGTTCCACACCCAGACGGCCGGCTCGATGCTGACCGCCCAGCAGATCGAGAACAACGTCGTCCGCGTCGCCTATCAGGCGCTGGCGGCCGTCCTCGGCGGCACCCAGAGCCTGCACACGAACGGGAAAGACGAGGCGCTTGCGCTGCCGACCGAGGAGTCCGTCCGAACCGCGTTGCGGACCCAGCAGATCCTCGCCCACGAGTCGGGCGCGGCCGACACCATCGACCCCTTGGCGGGGAGTTACTACGTCGAGTCACTGACCGACGAGGTCGAGGAAGAGGCATACGAGATCTTAGACGAGGTCGACGAACGCGGCGGTATGCTCGAGGCCGTCGAGCAGCAGTGGGTCCAGCGCCAGATTCAGGACACCGCCTTCGATCGCCAGAAGGAGATCGAGGAGAAAGAGCGCGTCATCGTCGGCGTCAACGAGTTCGAGAGCGAGGACGGGGAGCCCGAGATGGACGTCCAGGAGATCACCGAGGAGGACCAACAGCGCCAGATCGACAGCCTCGAGCAGACCCGCGAACGCCGGGACGACGAGGCCGTCGACGCGGCGCTCGAGGCGCTGCGGGACGCGGCCCAAAGCGACCGGAACGTGATGCCCTACATCATCGACGCCGTCAAGGCCTACGCGACGGTCGGCGAGATTTGTAACGTCATGCGCGACGAGTTCGGCGAGTACCAGCCCGGCGCGGTCTGACGGCGCTCGAATCGTCGACTGCGACCGAACGAATCTTCGTCCCGATATCCCGTTTTCCGCGGTCGATGTCCGACTGGGGCCCGTCTCCCGGTCCGTGCGGGCTCGAAACGCCACGAAAAATCACAACAGTAACACGGCCATCGACCGGAGTACAGGCCGATGCACTTCGATCACGCCGGCATCGCAACCGACGACGCACAGGGACTCGCAACGCTGTACGGCGATCTCTTCGGTCTCGAGGTCGCTCACGAGGAGGTGTTCGACGGCATGCGCGTTGTCTTCCTCGACTGTGGCGACGGCTATGTCGAACTGCTCGAGCCGATCGAGGAGGGGACGATCGCGCGCTATCTCGAGGACAACGGGGCGGGAATCCACCACCTCGCGCTCGCGACAGACGACATCGAGAGGGCCCTCGAGACGGTCCGGGACCACGACGTGACGCTGATCGACGAGGACCCCCGTCCGGGCGCGTGGGGCCATTCGGTGGCGTTTCTCCACCCCAAGGACACCGGCGGGATCCTGATCGAACTCGTCGAACACTGAGACGGACTCGTCTCCGGCGCGACCGTCGCTCGCGGTTGCACCGGACAAGCAGCCCGTCTGCCCGACCGCCGGGCTACCCGGCGGCGAACTCGTTCGTGGTGATCACCCGCCGTTCGTCGCCGGTCGCGTGGACGACCGCGACCCGGCCGGGATACCGACCCTCGAGATCGATCTCGACCTCGTAGTCCGCGGTCCCGAGGCAGTCGACGCAGGTCTCGGCCTCCTGTTCGCCGACGGCGACGGTGACCACGAGCAGGTCGCGACCGTCGTCGTCGGTGACGTCGGCCAGCTCGAGGGTGTGACACGGCGTCGGGATGCGGATCGACCCCTCGACCAGCACACGCTCGTTTTCGAACTCGACGGTCGCGTCGTCACCGTCGGTCCGGCCCGCACACTCCCGGCCATCGACCGCGAGCGATGCGTCCGCTACGTCGGGCACCGGGCAGGGGATCGTCGACGACGTCGACTCCGTCTCCGTGCCGGATTCGGAGAGTGTGACGGTCGTCCGAGAGCGAACGCAATCGAACGGCCGGCGACTGATCCCGTCGGTGACCGTCGACTCGCCCGTCTCGCCGTCGCGGCGCGACGTGACCGTGACCGTATACGGTCGTGGCTCGACAAACACGATCGTCCGTTCCTCGCCGGCCCCGAGATCGAGATCGCGCTCGAGCAGTGGCTCGTCCCGTTCGTCCTCCCCGTCGCCGTCGATCGGGTCACTTCCGTCAGCGTCGTCGGCCGAAACGACCACGGCGACCGTCCGCTCGGTCTCGCCGTCGTTGCGGAGGGTGAACTCGTGTGGTGGGTGGGCCTCGAGGAACGGTACCTCATCGGGGTTGCCGACCACGATCGCATCGGGCCCGGCGGACTCGCTGCCCCGACGATCGGTGTCGTCGCTCGAGCCGTCGACGTCCGGCCGCTCCGACTGGAGCCGCTCGAACCGCGAGTCGGCACAGCCGGCCAGGCCACACGCCGTTCCGGTCGTGAGCGCGAGGAGGTCGCGACGTCGCATACGCGCTCCCACACCGATCGGGCATAAACACCTTTGTCACGGCTTCGTACCTGTGCTATCGACGGACTTTCAGTTTCGAAGAGAGGCAACTGTTGCGGCCGGACTGACCCCACTCGAGGGGATCGGCGTCACGTTATCAACGGAGTCGCGGGAGTGACGGCGTCGCCACCTCGAGTCGGTGGCCGGTGAGCCGGCCGATTACCCGAAGTTCTCGATCAGCGCGTCGTCGGGATCGCCGCCCGCGGCCTCGATCGCGTCCGCGACAGCGGTGACGAAGTCGTCGAAGCCGAATGCGTAGACCTGACCGTCCTCGTGGTGTGTCGCGATCGCATCGGCCAGTTCCTCGGCCGCGCCGTCATCGATAAAGACCACGGTCGCGCCCGCGTCGGACAGCGCCTCGAGCCGATCGGTGTGGGCGGGTTCGTCGGCCTGATAGATCACGGTGGCGTCGTGACCGGCCTCGTGAGCGGCCTCGGCGACCGCGACTCCCGCACCGACCCCCGGACCCCCGGCGGCGGCGACGACGTCGCCGTCGTCGTCGTAGGTGATTCGGCCGAACGGGCCCTCGACGTGGACGGTCTCGCCGCCCTCGAGGCCCGCGAGCCACGGCGAGAGGTCGCCCTCGGGGTCGATCCCGACGGTGAGTTCGAACGTCTCGCCGACCGTCGGCGAGGAGAGCGTGTAGTGGCGAGCGATCTCCTCGTCCTCGGGGGCGGCCCGCAAGAGGACGAACTGCCCGGGGAGGGCATCGAACCCCGCGGGCGTCTCGAGTTCGAGCGCGACGGTGTCGGGACCGACCTCGCCGACCGATGCGACCGTGACTGGCGTCCCATCCATGTCGAACCCGTTCGTCGGCGGATTGAAAAGGCGTTCCGTTCGCCGCGACCCTCGCGAGCGGCCGTTTCGGTGGGGGACGATACTGTGTGATTACCACACACATTCACTCGCTTCCGTGTTTCTTTCTCTCGTAAACTCTCGCCCCACAATTCCTAACGATTAATAACCAACTGTCCTTCCATCCCGAACATATCCACCACTGATGCGGTGGTCCGCTTGGGGTTTCAGAAGCCTTTTCATTTATGGGGGGCAAGGGGCCTCATAACATGGCTGAGGATCTCAACTGGGCGATCGGAGGCGAGGCCGGTGACGGTATCGACTCCACCGGAAAAATCTTCGCTCAGGCACTGTCCCGGGCCGGAAGACACGTATTCACCTCCAAAGACTTCGCGTCTCGAATCCGTGGCGGCTACACAGCCTACAAGATTCGGACGTCCGTCGAGCAGGTCCAAAGCGTCGTGGACCGCCTCGACATTCTCGTCGCCCTGACACAGCGGACCATCGACGAGAACTTGGACGAACTCCACGAGGGCAGCGCCATCATCTACGACGGCGAGCGCTCGTGGGACGCGGAGATCCCCGACGAAATGACCGCGGTCGACGTCCCGCTGAAATCGCTGGCCGAGGAGGCCGGCGGTGCGATCATGCGCAACATCGTCGCGCTGGGCGCGGCGTGTAAGATCACCGGCTTCGACGTCGAGTATCTGGACGAGGCCCTCGAGAAGCGCTTCGGCGGCAAGGGCTCGAAGATCGTCGAGAACAACAAGGAAGCCGCTCGCGCGGGCCAGGAGTACGTCGAGGAGAACTACGACCTGAGCCACCTCGGCTACAACGTCGAGACCACCGACAACGACTACGTCCTGCTCAACGGCAACGAAGCCATCGGCATGGGCGCGCTCGCGGCCGGCTGCCGGTTCTACGCCGGCTATCCGATCACGCCCGCGACCTCGATCATGGAGTACCTGACCGGGCGCATCGAGGACTACGGCGGCCACGTCGTCCAAGCCGAAGACGAGCTGTCGGCGATCAACATGGCACTCGGCGGCGCACGGGCGGGCGCTCGAGCGATGACCGCCACGTCGGGAGCCGGGATCGACCTCATGACCGAGACGTTCGGTCTCGTCGCGACCAGCGAAACGCCGCTGGTCATCGCCGACGTCCAGCGATCCGGTCCCTCGACCGGGATGCCGACGAAGCAGGAACAGGGCGACCTCAACATGGCACTGTACGGCGGCCACGGCGAGGTTCCGCGGTTCGTCGTCGCCCCCACGTCGATCACCGAGTGCTTCTGGAAGACCGTCGAGGCGTTCAACCTCGCCGAGAAGTACCAGACGCCGGTCTTCCTGGTTTCGGACCTGGCGATGTCGGTCACCGAGCAGACGTTCCCGCCGGAGGCCTTCGACATGAGCGAGGTCGAGATCGACCGCGGCAAGCTCGTCGACGAGGACGAGGTCGACGAGTGGCTCGACGCGCAGGGCCACTTCCGTGCCCACGCCGTCACCGAGGACGGCGTCAGCCCGCGGGCCATCCCCGGCACGACCGACGCTGCCCACATGTCTACCGGCCTCGAACACGACGAACTCGGTCGCCGGACCGAGGAAGAGGACGAACGCGTCCAGCAGGTCGACAAGCGCAACCGCAAGGTCGAGACCGCCAGAGAGAACGAGGACTGGGACTACCGCGAGTTCGGCGATCCGGACGCGGACAACCTCGTCATCTCGTGGGGATCGAACGAGGGCGCGCTCGTCGAGGCGCTCGAGTACCTCGAGGAGGACGGGATCGACGTCCACGTGATCTCGGTGCCCTACATCTTCCCGCGGCCCGACCTGACCGAGGAGATCGAGGCCGCCGACGAGACGATCGTCGTCGAGTGTAACGCGACCGGGCAGTTCGCGGACGTGATCGAACACGACGTGTTGACCCGCGTCAAGCGGATCAACAAGTACACCGGCGTGCGATTCAAGGCCGACGAACTCGCAGACGATATCACCGAGAAACTCACTGAGGAGGTACCCGCATAATGAGCTCCGACGTCCGATTCACCGACTTCAAATCCGACAAACAGCCAACGTGGTGTCCCGGCTGCGGCGACTTCGGGACGATGAACGGCATGATGAAAGCGCTGGCCAACACCGGCAACGACCCCGACAACACGTTCGTCGTGGCCGGGATCGGCTGTTCCGGCAAGATCGGGACCTACATGCACAGCTACGCCCTCCACGGGGTTCACGGCCGTGCACTCCCGGTCGGCACCGGCGTCAAGATGGCCCGCCCCGATATCGAGGTCATGGTCGCCGGCGGCGACGGTGACGGCTACTCGATCGGTGCCGGTCACTTCGTCCACGCCGTCCGCCGGAACGTCGACATGACCTACGTGGTCATGGACAACCGCATCTACGGCCTGACCAAGGGCCAGGCCTCGCCGACCTCGCGGTCGGACTTCGAGACCTCGACGACCCCCGAAGGGCCCAAGCAGCCCCCGGTCAACCCGCTAGCCCTCGCGCTGGCCTCTGGCGCGTCCTTCATCGCCCAGTCGTTCAGCTCCGACGCGATGCGCCACGCCGAGATCGTCGAGAAGGCCATCGAACACGACGGCTTCGGCTTCGTCAACGTTTTCAGTCCCTGTGTCACGTTCAACGACGTCGACACCTACGACTACTTCCGCGACAGCCTGGTTGACCTGCAGGAAGACGAGGACCACGACCCCCACGACTACGAGGCCGCCAAAGAGGTCATCCTCGACAGCGAGAAGGAGTATCAGGGCGTCATGTATCAGGACGAAAACTCGGTCCCGTACCACGAGAAACACGGCGTCACCGAGGACATGTCCGAGATCCCCGACGGCGCGCCCGAGGACGCGATGGATCTCGTCCGCGAGTTCTACTGAGACCGCCGTCGATTCCGACTGATTCGCGCTTTTTCCGTCGTCGGTTCCGGTACTGCCTTCGCCGTTCGGTTACCGACCGCTCGAGAGGCGAGGTTCCAATCGCAAACTAACCGCCGGAGCGACCCGGTCGCCGGTCGTCAGGCTGGATGTTCGACGGACTCGAGCAGGACCTCGGCGTTGGCCGATTCCTCGGTGAGCAGTTTCGGATAGGTGCCAAGGAGGACGAGCAGATCGCCCTCGTGATCGAAGGACGTGAGTTTGATCTCGACGTCGATCGGTTCGCCGCCGAGTTCGGACTCGCCGAGGAACCGGTCGACCTCGCGGCCGTCCCCGAGGATATCGAGGCCGAACGTCTCCTGGTGTCGGATGTTACTGATATCGCCCTGGCCGCCCTCGAACTCGCCGAGGAACCGGTCGAGCAACTCCTCGTTGGACAGATCGTCGATCGGGTTGAGCGATCGGCCCGCGACCTCCATCCCCGGGATGGAGACGGCGGCGAAGGCGGCCCCGTCGCGTTCCTCGCCCTGATACTCCACGGCCTTCGAGTAGATCGCCGTCGCGATCGAGGCCTCGACCTGGCGCTCGACGCCGCCGGGGAGTTCGACCGAGCGGTCGATCGTTCGCTGGCTGACGTCGTCTTCCGCGTAGCCCGTCTCCTCGAGCGCGTCGTCGGTCGGGCGGACGGCGTCGGAACTGAACTCGAGCGGTTCGTTCCCGAGAACGACATCGATACAGCCGGCGGTGAGCGCTATCGCACCGGTCGCGCCCGCGGCGAGCAGCGATCGTCGAGAGGGAGTCATTACTGGTCCCTTCGTCACGAGGGTCATCTTCCTTGTGGCATCTTCAGTCTCGCAGACAAGACTGTCCGGTCTCGTTGAGCGTCGACGGCGGATGATAGGCGATTCACACATCAAGAGTTATCGGGGTCGATACCCCCCGTATAGCTATGACTGATTTCGCAGACCGAGTCGAGCAGGTGTCGATCAGCGGTATCCGGGAGGTCTTCGAGGCCGCGGGCGAGGACGCGATCAACCTCGGCCTCGGCCAGCCGGACTTCCCGACCCCGGCCCACGCCCGCCGCGGGGCCATCGAGGCCATCGAGTCGGGACAGGCGGACGCCTACACCTCGAACAAGGGGACGCCCCAGCTCCGGGAGGCCATTTCCGCGAAGTACGATCGGGACTACGGCCTCGCGGTCGATCCCGCCGACATCATCGCGACCTCCGGCGGGAGCGAGGCCCTGCATCTCGCGATCGAGGCCCACGTGAACCCCGGCGAGGAGGTCATCTTCCCCGATCCCGGCTTCGTCTCCTACGACGCCCTGACTCACATCGCCGACGGGACGCCGAAGCCCGTCGGGCTGCGGGAGGACCTCACCCTCGATCCCGCGGCCGTCGAGGACGCCATCACCGAAGAGACCGCGGCGTTCGTCGTCAACAGTCCCGCGAACCCGACCGGGGCCGTCCAGAGCGAGGCCGACATGCGCGAGTTCGCCCGTATCGCCGACGAACACGACGTCCTCTGTATTTCGGACGAAGTCTACGAACACATCGTCTTCGAGGGCGAGCATCGATCGCCGCTCGAGTTCGCCGAGTCGGACAACGTCGTCGTCGTCAGCGCCTGCTCGAAGACCTACTCGATGACCGGTTGGCGGCTCGGCTGGGTCCTCGGCTCCAATCGTCGCATCGAGCGCATGCTGCGGGTCCACCAGTACGGGCAAGCCTGTGCCTCCGCGCCGGCCCAGTACGCCGCCGAGGCCGCCCTGACCGGTCCCCAGGAACCGGTCGAGGAGATGGTCGGGACCTTCGAGCAGCGCCGCGATCTCGTCCTCGACGGACTGACCGACGCCGGCCTCGAGGTGCCCACCCCCGAAGGCGCGTTCTACGCGATGCCGAAGGTCCCCGAGGGCTGGTGTGACGAAGTGCTGGATCGCGGCGTCGTCGTCGTTCCCGGCGACGCGTTCGGTACGAACGGCGAGGGCTACGCACGACTGTCCTACGCGACGGGGACGGAGGAACTGAAGGAGGCGCTCGAGATCATCGACGACGCGACGCGGGCGGTTCAGTAGCTCTCTCGTCGGTCCCGTTCTCTCGCTGTCCTACAGCTTTATCTGTCGTCGAGTTCACATTCTCGCGTATGGCAGACATCACCGTCACGACGACGGACGAGATCGAAGACCGAGCGGTAACGGAGTACTGTGGCGTCGTCTCCGGCGAGGCGATCATCGGCGCGAACGTCGTCAGTGACATCGCTGGCGGGATCCGCGATATCGTCGGCGGGCGAAGCGGCTCCTACGAGAAGAAGATCAAACAGGGTCGGGAAGAGGCACTCAAGGATCTCCGTGCGGAGGCCGCCGAACTGGACGCCGACGCGGTCGTCGGCGTCGGCTTCGATTACGAGGAGATGCGCGAGGGGATGCTCTGGGTCAACATCTCGGGTACTGCGGTGCGGACCCGCCGCGAGTAGGGCCCGGTCGCGGAGTGGCCCCGTCTTCCCTGCCGTCACGTGTACCGTTTTATCGTCCCGATCCGTGTGTTCGAACGAGATGAGAGCTGTACGCCTTCACGAACATGGCGACGCGGACGTACTGCAGGTCGAGGAGATCGACCGGCCCGAACCGGCCGACGACGAGTTGCTCGTCGAGGTCGCCGCGGCGGGGATCAACCCCGTCGATACCTACTTCCGGGACGGCTCGTACGAACCGGTCGACGTGCCGTTTACGCCCGGCGTCGACGTGGCTGGGACCGTCGCGGTGACCGGCGAAGCCGTCGAGGACTTCGCGGAAGGGGATCGTGTTTACGGTACCGGCATCGGTAACGGCGGCTTCCAGGGCTCGTATGCGGAGTACGCGACGATCCCGACTGATCGAGTGGTTCACCTCCCCGACGGAGCGGACCTCACCGAAGCGGGCGGGGCCGGCGTCGCCGCCGTCACCGCCTGGCGCGCGCTGATCGACCACGCGGACCTCGATCCCGCGGAGTACTGTCTTGTCCACGGCGGCTCCGGCGGCGTCGGCCACGCGGCCGTCCAGATCGCGGCCGCGGTAAGCGCGCGGGTGATCACGACCGCGTCCGAGGAGTACCACGACGAACTGGCCGACTACGGTGCCGAGACGGTGCTTGACTACGGCCGGGACGATCTGGTCGACGCCGTCCGCGAGGCGGCCGACGGCGGAGTCGACGCCGTCCTCGACCACCGCCTCGACGACTACCTGCAGTTCGACGCCGACGTCGCGGCCACGGGCGCTCGCGTCGTCGGCATCGGTGAGAACAGCACCGATCCGGGCTTTACGAACGACGGCGCGGCCCGGTCGAAAGACGTCTCCTACCAGTTCATGAGCATGTTCAACACGCCGGACCTGCGCGTGCCGCTGCGCGGGGCCGCCCACCTCATGGACACCGGCGATCTCTCGATCGACGTGGCCCGTAGCTACGACCTCGAGGAGGCCGCCGAGGCCCAGCGTGCGGTCATGGAAGATAGCTTCCTCGGCAAACTCGTGATCGAGCCGTAACAGAGCCGTTTTCGGTGAAAACAGCGCAGTCGGCCGGTCAGGCGGACTCCTGAACCGCGTCTGCCCGCTCAAGCAGGGTCCGCCCGCGGTCGGTGAGCGTGACGGTCTCGGTCGCCGTGTCGTAGTCCACGACGTCGGCGGTCGTCAGCTTCGGGACGTGGGTGTGATGGAGCGAGATTCGGACGGCGCGGCGCTTTCTCGAGGGGACGTCGCCGTGGTCCGAGATCGCGTTCGGCTCCGTGCCGGCTTCCTGGGTAGCGATTTCGACCGCCAGTTCTGTGAGCGTGGCGTCGCCACCCGTCTCCGCGAGATACTGCAGCGCCGCGCGGCGTCGCCCGTCGGCAAGTAGATCCATCGCCGTATCGACGGCGTCGGCGTCCTCGCCGAACGCGGTGAGGCTCTCGGGCGAACTCAGTAGCGGGATCATACCCCCGATAGGGATCGGGGCGTATATATGCAACTTGTGAGTCCGATCGAAACACCACACTGCGTGTCATGTCGTAGGAGCCCGCTCGAGACGGCTGCGATCGCGATGGAGGACCGACCGGCGGTTAGACGAGGTCGGCGACAGCTTCCATCGTCGTCCGCTTGTCGTCCTCGCTCATCCCGTCGACGAACCCGACGCGAACGGCGTCGACGCCCTCGATAGCGGCGTACTCCGCGAGCCACTCGCGGACCTCGTCGGGGGTGCCCGCGAACGCGAGTTCGTCGAGGACCTCGTCGGGAAGGGCAGCGGCCATCGCATCGGTGTCCCGATCGTCCCAGGCGGCCCGGATCTCGTCGACGACGTCGGGATAGCCCTGTTCGGCGACCGAGTTCCCGTAGTAGGGGCCGTAGGCCCCGAGCATGAACGCGATCGTGCCGCGGGCCTTCTCGCGGGCCGCCTCGCGGTCCTCGCTGGCGATCCCGCGGACGATCGGCGCGACCCGCAGGTCCGAGAGGTCCTTCCCACCGAGTTCGGCACCACGCTCTAAGTCCTCGAGGCGGTCGCGCAGGCCGTCTTTCGTGAACATCTGCGGGGCCCAGCCGTCGCCGAAGCGACCGGCCATCTCGGTGGCTTTGGGACCGAGGGTGCCGACGTCGATCGGCGGCGGGTTCTCGCTCGGCCCGCGCTCGTAGCCCAGCCCAGCGATCTCGAAGATGTCGCCCTCGTAGGCGGGGTTGCCCTCCTCGTAGACGTTGCGCATGATCTCGATCACCTCTCGGGTGCGCCGGAGCGGCCGGTCGAACTCCTGACCGTGCCAGCGCTCGGTGATCGCGGGCGAACTCGGGCCGATCCCGAACCGGAAGCGGCCGTCGGCGGCCGCCTGCATCGTCAGCGCGGTCTGGGCGAGCATCGACGGCGTCCGGCCGTACGGCGAGATGACGTCGTTGGAGATGCCGAGTTCGTCGGTCCTGTCGGCCGCCAGCGTTAGCGGCGGCACGATGTTCCAGCCGGTCGTCTCGCCGACCGTGATCCGGTCGAAACCCAGTTCCTCGGCCTGGACGGCACGCTCGGCGACGCCCTGCGGACGGTCGTAGTCCCCGAGCCGGACCAGCAAGTCGAGTTCGGCATTCATCGGGCTCCCCTCCGCGTCGGCCGTCGAGTCGTGGTTCGGTCTGCCATCACCGCACACCGCGTCACGGACTCACATAAATCTGTAGCGTTTCCGTCCAGTCACGTGCGCGACCGATCACCGGCGATGGGAGGATCGTCACATCTCCGGCGAACCGCTCGCGGCGACCCACCCACTGTGTGCCTACAGTTCCGTGAGGGTCGGGTCGCCGTCCGGGGTACGATATCGGGCGAGGGTCGACCGCTCGGCATCCCGCGGGTCCGCATCTTTGTCGACGCCGTACACGAGGGTGTCATAGAACAGTTCTCATACCAGAGAGCAGGGTGAACGCTGAGG
Source organism: Natrinema pellirubrum DSM 15624 (assembly GCF_000230735.2). Lineage (NCBI taxonomy): Archaea > Methanobacteriati > Methanobacteriota > Halobacteria > Halobacteriales > Natrialbaceae > Natrinema > Natrinema pellirubrum. Next base: position 2,043,954 of record NC_019962.1, on the reverse strand, counting down.
TGGTATGAGCCCAGCGACCCTGCAAGATAATCCTACGGTAGAGACGTTCTTCAATGCCGTGGAGACGGAGACGCTAGCGCTGTTCGAGCATCTCTCCTTCGAGTTTCTCGAAGAATTCGACGTGTTCGCCCCGGCGGAGACGGGGCGAACACGAGACCACGAACCACCCGAGATGATGCGTGGGTTTCTGCACTGCTACTACAAGGATATCTACGGCATTCGTCCGGTTGCGCGAGAACTGAACAACACAGTCGTCTGGCTCAGCTGTGGCTTCGATCGACCGCCGTCGAGAGACGCGGTCGATCGTTTCCTCACCGATCTCGAACACGTCATCGACGAGATTTTCGACCACCTCGTCGAGCAGGCCGCCTTGCGGGGCCTGCTCGACTTGACCTACTCGATTGATTCGACAGACGTGAGAACGATGCCAGCCGATCAAGACGCGTCGAAATGCTACGATCCAACGGCTGAAGAGTACTACTACGGCTACGGCTGCACGATCGTTTCGACTGGTTCAAAGATCCCGATTGCAGCGGAATTCACCGAGAGCAAACAAGCGCCAGAAGAGACGGCGATGCGCGTCACGCGTGACGCGCTCGCCGTCGACACTCCGATCTGGATGCTTGGAGACAGCGCCTATGACACACTCGATTGGCACGACTACCTGCTGACCGCAGGAGTCGTGCCAATCGCCCCGTACAACGCACGCAACACCGACGATCCACTGGACATAGAGTACAGGGTCGAAGACCGTATCAAAGAACACAGCAAGGACGTGAAGTTGAAGCAATCGACGTTAGATGAGACGTACAACCGCCGGACAGGCGTCGAACGAACTAACGACGCAGTCAAGGACTGCGGCCTCGGGCACGTCCACGCCCGAGGCCGCGTCCATGCACGAGCACAAGTGTTCCTGTCGTTGTGTCTGCGTCTCGTTATTGCGATCACCAACTACGAACGAGGAGATAATCCGGGAAGCACGATCATCACGGTGTGACAAGAGTTCTATGACACCCTCGACGCCGTACACGGTATACGTACAGTGATCGCGGGTGAACTCGACGACGGCGTAGCCGTGCTGATGCCAGTCGACGTACTCGAGGTGGTCGTTTTGGTCCTTGGTCAACTCCGCGAGCGCGTCGTCGTCCCAGTCACTCGGGAAATCGACTACGTCGGCGGCGTTGACGCTCGTAACGGCGGGAGTCATCAGCTCGACACCGATTCGGTCGTACGTCTCGAACGGCTCGATTTCGCCGTAGCCGGCTTTCACGTGGCCGGCAAGCGACGCGTGGAGGTCGCCGGTCAGGACGACGAAGTTGCGTGGATCGACGTCCGCGACGTGTTGCATGAGTTCCCAGCGTTCGTGCTGGAAGCCGTCCCACGAGTCGTGGAGCAGTTCGATCTGCGACCAGTTGTCGCCGATGGTCAGGGGCATCGTCAGCACCTCGTTGGCCCAGACCGACCAGACGGCATCGGACTCGCTGACCCAGTCCGTGAAGTACTGTTTCTGTTCGTGGCCGAGCATCGTCCGTCCCTGCGCTTCCTCATCCGTGCAGGTGATCCGTGCGTCGCCACAGGGTGGCCCGTCGCGATAGAGGCGTTCGTCGGTGACGGTCAGATCGACGAGGTCGCCGAACTGGAGATCCCGCCACAGTCGGAGCTGGTCCTGCAGTGCCGACTCGTTGGGATCGAACTCGACGCGGGCGGGAACGTACTCGACCCACGCCTGAATGCCGTCGGCCGTGATCTCCATCGCCCGCTCGGGCTGCTCGCCGCCGTCCGTATCCGGCAACACCGGTGCGTTCGCTTTCTCGTCCCAGTATCGATTGTTCCCGATCTCGTGGTCGTCCCAGCCGTGAATAACGGTGTGTTGCTCGAGTCCCTCTTGGAGGAATTCGTTCCCCTTGTAGGTTCGATACAGCGTCCGGAAGTCGGCCAGGGACTCCGCCAGATCGGCGCCGCTGGGGAGGTCGATGTCGCGCCCGTCCTTGATATCCGTCGTCGGCGAGGTGTAGGCACCGTCGGCGGACTCGTAAATGAAGTCGCCGAGGTGGACGACGAAGTCGACGTCTTCGGCCGCGAGGTGGCGGTAGGCTCCGTAGTACCCGTTCTGGTAGTCCTGACACGTCAGGACCGCGAACGACAGCGAATCGGGGCTCGCGCCGGCCGCCGGTAGCGTCCGACAGCGACCGGTCCGTGTCGCGACGCCGTCGTAGACGAACCGGTAGTAGTAGCGACGATCCGACTCGAGAACGCCGTCGAGATCGACTTTGACCGTGTAATCGTGTGTACTCGAGAGTCGATCGGCGGGGACCGTTCCCTCGTAGACCAGGTCCGCAAAGTCGTCGTCGGTCGCGACCTGGACACCGATCGGCTCCTCGGAGACGACCGCACTGGGGGCGATCCGCGTCCAGAGAATAGCGCCGCTCGAGGTCGGTCCGCCGCTGGCGACCGACTGCGGAAACGTCGCGTCGGGATCGGCTGTCCCGTCGATGTCGAAGACGCTCCGATCGGTCGCCGACGCCGCGGCGACCGGCTGGACGATATCGCGCTGGGCGAGAACCGCCGCGAGGCCGCCAGCGACCGAGGTGGTGCCGATGCTCTCGAGAAAGCCGCGCCGATTCGTCCCGTTCCGTGTGCCATTTTGCTCTGGCATACGATTGTGCTGGCAGAATTCAGTAAAAGACGATTATAATTCAGATGCGTTAGACATTGTTATTATATCGTCGGATACGAGGGATATATACTCGAGTCACGAGGCCGTCTCGAGCGATCCGCGTACGATCCAGTGGGAAACGTTGATACTGTCAGTGTCTAACATGCATGCATGGCACACGATTGTTCGTTCCTCGAGGATCTCGACCTCGGGGACGACCAGCTGTCGTTCGCGGACGGCCGACGCGAATCACACGCGACGGACTGGGGGACCGAGGACTCGGGCGGGGTCATGCCCGACGCGGTCGTCTGGCCCGAGCGGACCGCGGACGTCTCGGCAGTGCTGTCGGCGGCGACCGACCGCGGCGTGCCCGTCACACCCTACGCGGCCGGAACGGGCCTCGAGGGCGCGGCCGTCCCGGCCCACGGCGGGATCAGCCTCGATCTGACCCGGATGGACGCGGTGGTCGACTACCGGCCCGACGACTTTCAGATCGACGTCGGACCTGGAATCATCGGCTCGGATGTCGACGAACACGTCGCCGGTGACGGGCTCTTCTTCCCGCCACTGCCCTCCTCGGGCGAGATCTCGACGATCGGCGGGATGATCGCGACCGACGCCAGCGGCATGGGGACGGTCCGCTATGGCGAGATCGCCGACTGGGTCCTCGGGCTCGAGGCCGTGCTTGCCGACGGGACCGTCGTCCAGACGGGCTCGCGGGCGATCAAGACCTCGAGCGGCTACAACCTGACCGACCTGCTGGTCGGCAGCGAGGGAACGCTGGCGGTGGTCACCGAGGCCACCCTCGAGTTGGCCGGCCGGCCCGAACAGATCCGCGGCGGGCGGGCGATCTTCGAGACGCTGGACAACGCCGCCGAGGCGGTCTTCGACGCGGTCCGGACCGAGGTCGACGTCGCCAAGATCGAACTCGTCGACGGGCTGAGCGCCCGGATGGCCAACGACTACCTCGACACCGGCCTGCCCGATTCGCCGATGGTCTTCCTGGAGTTTCACGCCAACCACGGGATCGAGGCGGAAATCGACCTCTGCCGAACGATCTTCGAGGACCACACTGTCGCCCGCTTCGAGATGAGCGACGACGACGATGAGATGGCCGCCCTCTGGGAGGCCCGGCGGGAACTGGCCTTCGCCGTCAGGAGCTACGACCCGGACCTCGAGTCGCTCCACCCGGGTGACGTGACGGTGCCGATCAGCGCCTACCCCGAGGTCGTCCACGAGACGAAGCGACTCGCCGACGAGTACGACCTGCTGGTCCCCTGTTTCGGCCACGCCGGCGACGGCAACCTCCATTACAGCGTCCTCGCCGATCCGAGCGATCCCGCCCAACTCGAGCGCGGCGAGGAACTCTACCGAGCGATCGTCGAACTCGCCATCGACCTCGGCGGGACGGCCACGGGCGAACACGGCATCGGCGAGGGGAAACAGGCGTACCTCGAGCCGGAACACGGCGCGGGCGCGGTTGAGGCCATGCGATCGGTCAAGCAAGCGTTTGACCCAACGGATACGCTCAATCCGGGGAAAGTCTTCCCCGAGACGGCCGACGGCGAGCGGGTTCGGGAACCGGACCGCTGACAGCGGTCGGGAACGGCGTCAGTAGCAGTCCCATCCTTCCCCTCGGCCGGAAGGACGATATGATCACACTCGCATCCTTCCCTAGAGCGTTCCATGCCAACCCGCCGTCGCGTTCTCGCGTGTGCCTGTAGCGTGGCCGGAACAGCCGCTGTATCGGGAGTCGGCGCGGCTACCGGCAGCGACGGCGATCTGACCCTCGAGATCGTTCGTCACACCTCCGCCGAGCCCGCCGAGGACGCGCTCGACGCGGTCCGCGAGGGCGTCGACCTGTTCGCCGAGACGTGGACCGAGGCGACGCCGGGCACCGCTGATGTAACCCTCGAGACGGATGCGGTCGTCGACTTCGAGATCGCGCCCGCACACGGCAAGACGTTAGACGCCATGGAGACCGACGACGCCCTGCGAGGCGATCGAACGGCGACAACGGTGACGCTGGCCGTCGTCGCCGACGGCGCGACGACCGCCGGGGCAATGCGGGGGTACGCGGGCCGCAGTGACGGTCGTTCCCGCGAACCCGGTGCGTACGGCTACGTCAACGCCGAACTCGCCGCGCTTTTCGGCGCGGGGGTCGGGACCCCTCGAGACCTGCTGCGGAACTTCGCGGCCCACGAGTGTGGCCACGCGGTCGTCGGCTGGACCGACTTTCCGCACTACCCCGTCGAGGCGACCGAATCCGAACCCTCGCCGTCGCGACGCGCCCACAGCTGTGGCGCACAGGACCACCCCGATGCCCGGGGCTGGTTCGTCCGCCACGGTATCACTCCGATGGCGACTGGCTACTCGGCAGTGGAGAGCCGGAACACGCCGCGCGATCACCCGTTCGCGACCGAACGCGGGCCGATCGACGAGTACGCCGGGCCGGTTACCGAGTCGCCGTTCTTCCTCACCATGGACTACGTTCCCGCGTTCTCCGCCACCGCCCGCGCCGCGATGGCTCATCACTACGAGCAGGTCTTCGGCTGATCCGTGGGTTCTCGACGCTGTGTCCGCGATATCGGAGGCACAGTCTTTATTGCGGTCGTACGATTCCCTGGTAGTAGTTACTGTTCGCCGGCCGGCAGTCGTCCGGCCTCATCACCAGCTATGATCGGTAGGATTCACGTCGACGTCCGCTCGAGTTGCAGCCTCCTGGGTACCGTCTTGAAGTTCCTCTCGCTGTCGCTTTTGGTTCCCACGGCGGTCGCGCTGTTCTACCGGGAGAGCCCGCTGCCGTTTCTGGTCGCGCTGGTCGTCGCGGTCGGCGTCGGAACGGGCCTCGAGCGCCTCGAGCCCGAGCCGGACCTCGAACACCGCGAGGCGTTCCTACTGGTGGCGCTGACGTGGCTGGTTCTGCCGCTGGTCGGGACGATCCCGTATCTCGTCGCCGGGACGGGGACGATCGCACAGCCGATCAACGCCCTCTTCGAGTCGATGTCCGGGTTCACGACGACCGGGGCGACGGTGATGGGCGAGATTTCCGTCGAGACCCACTCGCATTCGATCATGCTCTGGCGACAGCTCACCCAGTGGCTCGGCGGGATGGGGATCATCGTCCTCATGGTCGCGATCCTCTCGGAGCTGTCCGTCGGTGGGACCCAACTCATCCGGGAGGAAGCGCCCGGCATTCAGGTCGAGAAGCTGACCCCGCGGATCAGACAGACGGCGCGGGCGCTCTGGCTGATTTACGTCTGGTTCACGCTCGCGGCCGTGGTCGTCTACTACGGGCTCCACCTCGTGGGACTGGCCCCGAACATGACCTTCTACAACGCCGTCTCGCATGCACTCACGACGCTGCCGACCGGCGGCTTCTCGCCGGAGGGACGCAGCGTCGAGGCCTTCGAACCGATCGTCCAGTGGGCGGTCATGCCGTTCATGATCGTTGCCGGGACGAACTTCGCGCTCTACTGGCACGTCTGGCGCGGCAAGCCCGATCGGCTGACCGGGAACGCCGAGTTCCGGTCCTATCTCCTGTCGATGGGTGTCGTCGGTGTCCTCCTCTCGGCCCCACTCTTTCTCGGGGTCGGCCTCGCGACGGTCCCCGACGGCGTCGCCGCGATCCCGGGCAGCCTCGAGCGCTCGCTGCGCCACGGGCTCTTTCAGACGCTGGCGATCGTGACGACGACAGGCTACGCCAGCATGGACTTCAACACCTGGAGCGAGTCGACGCAGGTAATCTTGCTGTTCGCGATGTTTCTGGGCGGTTCAGCGGGGTCGGCGGCCGGCTCGATCAAGATCATCCGCTGGTACGTCGTCGGGAAGTCCATCGAACGCGAACTGTTCACGACCGTCCATCCGCAGGCGGTTCGGCCGGTCCGAATGGGCGACACGGGCGACGTCATCGACGAGGAGGCGATCCACGGCATCTTCGTCTTCATCGTCCTCTTCCTGACGCTGTTTGCTGTCTCGACGGTCCTGCTCTTTCTCGACGCCTACCGAACGCCCGGCCTCGAGCTGACGGCACTCGAGGCGATCAGCGCGACTATCGCGACGCTTGGCAACGTCGGGCCGGGCGTCGGCGTCGTCGGTCCGATGAACAGCTACGAGCCGTTTTCCGGGGCCGCGAAGCTGTACATGACCTTCCTGATGTGGATCGGCCGGCTCGAGATCCTCTCCGTGCTGGTGATCCTGACGCCGGCCTACTGGCGTTCCTGACTACGCGGGGGTCGTTACTCGGCCGCTCCGACCCCGGATGACATCCCGTCGGACCGGTCGTCAGTCGCCGTTTCGTGTCGCTCGACGCCGGTGATCTCGAACCGTGCGCCCCCGTCCCCGTCGGTCGCGGTCACCGACCACCCGTGTCCCTCGCAGATGTCCGCCACGATCGACAGCCCGAGTCCCGTCCCGCGCTCGCTCGTCGTATAGCCGGAGTCGAAAATCTCCTCCGGATCGCCCTCGAAGCCCGTCCCCGAGTCGGCGACGAAGAACCCGCCCTCGAGCGTGCCGACGGTGACGGTCAGGTCGCGGCCGTCGGTTTCGGCCCCCGATCGTCCCCCGTGGTCGATCGCGTTTCGGAACAGGTTCTCGAGTAACTGCCGGAGCTGGGTTCGATCCGCGACGATCGTTCGCTCGTCGACGACCGACAGCGTCGCCCCCGCGGTATCGACCGTCGACCACGCCTCGTGTGCGACGGCCGCGAGTGTGACCGGCTCGGGATCCAGCCCGCGTTGGCCCTGCCGAGCGAGCGTCAGCACGTCGTCGATCAGCTGTTCCATCCGCTCGTGGGATTCGGCGACGGTCCGTACGTACGCCGGGTCGTACTCCTCCTCGAGTAACTCGAGATACCCCTTCGAGACCGTCAACGGGTTCCGCAAGTCGTGGCTGACCACGCTCGCGAACTCGTCGAGTCTTCGGTTCTTGCGCTCGAGTTCGCGTTCGCGATGGACCCGCTCGGTCACGTCGTGGACGACGACCGTCCAGCCGGCCGAGTACCCGCGCCCGTCGTCGATTGACGAAATCGAGAGATCGTAATAGGTCCGTCCGCCGTCGAGCGAGAACTGCATCGTGTCGGCGTTTCCCGCGGTTGCCGCGGTGTCCTCCCCGTCTCGGTCGCGGGACCCGTCGATCACCGCGTCACCATCGATCGGAATTACGTCGTCGATCGATTCCCCGACGAGAGCGTCTCGCTCGTCCGCGAATATCTCCCGCGCGACCGGATTGCTGTCGACGATCCGGCGATCTGCGTCGGCGACCAGCACGCCGTCCTCGAGGTTCGTCACGACCTCGCTGCGGGCGATGGGGGCGATCTCGAGGAGCCGGTATCGATAGAGGCCGAAGGTAATCGCGAGGCCGGTGACGGTAAAGCCGATCGGCGTCGTGCCGACGATCTCGAGCGACGCCGCCGAGAGGACGGCCGTCCCCCAGGGGACCGTGATCGCGACGAAGACGGCGACTCCCTGCCAGCGGTAGAGTCGCTCGGTCCGTGCGATCAGCCGGAAGACGAGGACCGACGTGATCGCGAGACAGAGCGTCGCGTACCCCAGGTGAACGAACAGCCCGAGCCCCGGTTCCGAGGTCACGACCGTCGCGGACGATGCCCACCAACTCCCGAGCGAGATCGGTTCCTCGACCGGCGGCCCCCACAGCACGAACGTGCGGTCGTTGATCGCCAACGCGCCGATCATGGCGAGTGGCTCGATCGACAACAGCCCCAGTCGGGACCGGGTGAGCCAGCGGTCCTCGCCCGTATACTGGAGCGCGAAGACGACGAATAGCGTCGGAATAACCGCGGCACATATCCACTGGAGGTCGGCCCACCACAGTTTCGTGGCTATCGTCGCCGATTCGATCTCGAGGACGTGTGCGCCGAGCCAGACGGCGACGGTCGCCATGAGCGCGGCGAGCGTACTCGAGCCGGCTTCGGGTCGAGTCCGCCACGCCGCGGCCGCGGTTCCGACGGCGACGACGAGCGAGAGCGACAACACGACACTGTACGGAGAGACGGCCCAACCCATCGGTGAACAGGTAGCAATTAGGAACGAGACGCAAGTGTCTACCGGCCGAACCGCGGGAGACGGCGGTCCTCCCTCGACACCGTCGCGGACCGCCGTCTCAGTCCTGTACCAACACGTCCAGCACGTCCGGCCCCGCACGGTCCAGCGCTGCCTCGAGTGCGCCCTCGATCCCATCGGGCGTCTCGACGAGTTCGGCGCGCGCGCCGTGGCTCTCGGCGTTTTTGACGAGGTCGACGTTCGGCTCGAAGTCCATGCCGACGAAGTCGTAGTCGTCTTCCTCGCCGCCCATGATCGCGAGCGTGTTGTCCTTGAGGATGCGGTAGTTGCGGTTGTCCGAGATGACGACGGTCAGGTCGAGATCGTAGCGGGCGGCGCTGTAGATCGAGTGGGGGTAGTACTGGTAGGAGCCGTCGCCGATGAATCCGACCACGTCCCGGGGCTCGTCGTGCTGTTCCTCGGCGACCGCGGCACCGACCGCAGCGGGCAGCCCGTAGCCGAGCCCGCCGCCCTTGTTCGAGATGTACTGCTCGGGGCCGAGGTCCCACCGGGTCAGCATGGCGTACTTCGAGGTGACGCCCTCGTCGACGATCGCGGCGTCGCCCGCAACCCGCTCCATCGCATCGACCAGCTGGGCCTTCGAGGCCCGCGGATCGTCCCCGTCGGCCTCGCCGTAGCCGGCCATCTGGGACTCGACCATCTCCTTGACCTCGGCGACTCCCTCGAGGCGGTCGGCCACGACGTCCTCGGAGAGCTTCGTTTGGACGCGCTCGGCGATACCCTGCATGACGAGCCCCGGATCGCCGATCACGGCCGCGTCGGCGGGCTGGTTCTTCCCGACCTGCCAGCTGTCGTCGGAGAGGTGGATGCAGGTCGTGTCGGGATCGACCAGCGCCTCCTCGTGGCGGGTCAGCGTCGTGTTGGTCGAACAGCCCGCGAACAGAACCGTGTCGGTATCCATCAGCATCGCGGCCAGCTCCTCGTTGGTCGGCAGGTAGGAGACCCATTGCTCGTGGTCGGTCGGGAAGTCCACCTCGCAGGCGAGGATCTCCCCGTGGACGCGGGCCCCCGTCGCCTCCGCGAGATCGACCGCCGCGGCGACGGCGTCGGCTCCCGACCGGGCGACGTGGTCGCCGACGACGATCACCGGATCGTCGGCCTCGGCCAGCAGTTCCGCCGCGCGCTCGAGCTGGCCGGGGTCACCGCCGCCGGCGTTGGGGATCGGGCCCAGCCGTTCCGGTTCGGCGTCGGTTTCGGCCAGCATCACGTCCAGCGGCAGCCCGAGGAAGACCGGCCCCGTCGGCGGGGTCATCGCGACGCGGAACGCCCGCCGGAGCATCGTCGGCAGCGCGTCCACGTCGAGTACCTCGTCGGACCACTTGCAGTACTCGCGGGCCATGTCGGCCAGCCGGCCCGAGAGGATCGGCTCCTCGTGGCGGAAGTCGGTGCTGTGATTGCCCGCGGTCACGACCAGCGGTGCGCCGGTGATCTTGGCTGCATAGAGGTTCCCCAACCCGTGGGCCAGCCCCGGCGCGATGTGGAGGTTCGCGACGCCGACCGGCGTGATCGAGTCGTCGTGGTGGGCGTGATACCGGCGGCGCTGTGCGTAGCCGCCGGCCATCCCCACCGCGATGTCCTCGTGGAGGCCGAGCCGATACTCGAGGTCGCTGTCGCCGATCGCGTCCATGATCGGGAGTTCGGTCGTCCCCGGGTTGCCGAAGACGTAGTCGACGCCGTAGGTCTCGAGAGCGTCAGTGAAGAGATCCGCGCCAGTATACTCGTCCGTCATGCTCGCTCGTGGTACGGCACACCACATCAAATTGTGTGTTTCGGAACCGCGGTGCCCGCCCGAGGTATTATCCGTCAGTTCGTTGTCGTCCGGGTATGGCTCTCGCGAGAGGCGGGACGGGTTCGGGCGCGGTCGCTCGAGCGTACTGGTCACAGGTCCATCCCGTCTTCATGACGCCGCCGATCGCCGCGTCGCTGTTCGGCGCGATCCTCGCGGGGAGCGTCGACCCGGTTCTCGCAGCGGTCCACGTCGTCGCGATGTTCGCGGCGGTCTACACGGCCCACGTCAAAGACGGCTACGTCGACTTCCACGTGCGCGGCGAGGACGACGACCACCCGCTGACCGAACGGGGCTGTCGGCTCGGGCTCGCGGCCTCGACGGCGGTGTTTGCAGGCTGTTGTCTCCTGCTCGTGGCGCTGGTCGACGCCCTCGTGCTGGTGGTCGTCGTCCCGACGTGGCTGATCGCTTACCACCACGCACCCCAACTCGACACGAACCCCGTGACGGCGACGACCGGCTATCCGCTCGGCATCGCCCTCTCGATCCTCGGCGGGTTCTACGTCCAGGCCGAGACGATCACCGCCGTCTCACTCGGCTTCGCCGTCGTCTTCCTGATCCTGTTGTCGGGCGTCAAGGTGATCGACGACGCACAGGACTACGCGTACGACCGCTCGATCCGGAAGCGAACGGTCGCGGTCGCGGTCGGCCCCGACCGCGCCTACGCCGTCGCCTACGGACTGATGACCGCGGCGCTGATCGCCGTCACCGCGTTCGCCGTCCTGCGGATCTTCCCGCTGACCGCGCTGCTGGCGGTCCTGGCCTTCGCTGCGGTCGCCGCTGTCGCGCGCCGGGCCGATCCGGAACTCGCGACCATGCTGCTCGTTCGGGGCTCGTACGTCTTCCTGGCGGTTCTCGTCGCCGCCGTCCGGTTCGATCCGCTCGGCCGACTTCTCTGAGGGCCCGTCGACGGGACCGCCCGTGGCTCGAGCGCTCTACAGCGACTCCCGGAAGCCACAGCGAGGACAGTACATGCAGCCGTCCCCGACCAGCGTATAGCTCTCGTCACAGCGACTGCACTGACAGCCCAGCGAGCGGCCGACCTCGCGAGCGAGTCCGGCGACCGTGGTCCGAAGCAGCCGCTGTTGGCGTTCGGCCGCCTCGAGTCGTTCCTCGAGGGTGGCCAACCGTGCCGCCATCGCTCGGTCGCGTCGGGACTCGGAAACGCCCGTGTGACGTGGGGTCATGCGGGGTGTAGGTCGCCGTCGGAGAAAAGCACGACCCTACCCGACAGCGATCGCGATAGTCCGTGCCGTCGTCGATATCGCGCGGCCGAGAAACCGGGTCCGTCGGCGCGCTACTCCGCTTCGGCCGATTCGGTCCCCTCCGCGGGCTTCGGTGGCTTCCAGTCGAGTTTGACCGTGACCGTTTCGCGGTTCCCGCGCAGGATCGACGACCGCTCGCGGACGCCGACCTCGTAGGCGATCGACTCCGAGGGCGTGAGATCGACCGTTTTGTTCCCCGTTCGGACCGTCGCCTGGCCGGTCCCCTCGATCTCGTCGGCCAGCGCTCGCAGCTGGTCGGCGGCCTCTTCGCGGGTGACCTCGTCGGCGGCAATGGTCTTGTCCACCATGGAACGACCAACCACACTATGCCGGATAAGTCGTCCGCCTAACGACGTATTGGGCGAATATCTGAATAGACAGGTAATAATTTCCTGAACGAGACGAGTTCGTCTAATTCACACACGCTGATCGGTGGCAATCGAGATCGTTCGAGACGCTACGACGAAAACACCGTTTCGCCCGGCGTTACGACGCCGTGCTGACGATCTTGATCACGTCTCCCTCCTCGAGTTCGTACTCCTCGCCGATCTCACGGTTCGATTTGGCGTTGACGGCGTGGAGGTAGCCGTCGCCGATGTCGGAGTGGACGCTGTAGGCGAGGTCGACCGGGGTCGAGCCGTCGGGCAAGAGGAAGGCGTCGGGGAGGACGTTGCCGCTCCCGTCGGACCACTTCGAGGCGTCCTCGACGGGGTAGGCGGTGAGGTGATCGAGCAGGTCGTAGACGGCGTGGTCGAGTGCCGCCTGCACACCGGTGCCGCCCCACTCGGCCATGGTGTCTGCCAGTCCCTCGAGGGCCTCGCGCTGGGCGTCGTTGACGTCGTCGCCGATCTCGAGCGTCTCGTCGCCGGGATCGTAGTCGACCAGCCCGTTCTCGGCGGCCCGGCGCAAGGCGAGTTCGCCCTCCGCCGTGGTCGGGATCACGGGCTTGTCCAGGTCCAGCAGGCGCTCGACGTTCTCCTCGGGTGCGACGTCGATCTTGTTGGCCGCGACGACGATCGGTTTCGTTCGCTCGCGGACCAGCCGTGCGAGTTCCTCGCGGTGGTCGTCGTCCCACTGGATCGGATCGTCGGGATAGTCCAGTTCCCGCAGGACGGTCGCGATCTGCTTGGGAGAGGCACCGAAGCCCGAGAGCATGTCCGCCAGCGCGTCGTCGATGTCGAAGTCCGGGGAGCGTGATTTGCGCTCGACGGACTCCCAGTTGCGGTCGACGATGCCGGCCAGCCAGAGGTCCATCTCCTCCTCGATGAAGTCGATGTCCTCGAGCGGGTCGTGGTCGCCGATATCGACCGGTTCGCCCTTCTCGTTGGTGCCGCCGGAGGCGTCGACGACGTTGACGATCACGTCCGCGTTGGTGAGTTCGTCGAGGAACTGATTGCCCAGTCCCTTCCCTTCGTGAGCGCCGGGGACCAGCCCCGCGACGTCCAGCAGTTCGATCGGCACGTAGCGCTTGCCGTCCTCGCAGTTCTCGGCGTTACAACGGTCCTCGCGCTCGAGGCAGGGACACTCGGTCCGGACGTAGCTCACCCCGCGGTTGGCGTCGATCGTCGTGAACGGATAGTTGGCGACGTCGACCTCCGCCATCGTCGCCGCGGTGTAGAACGTGGACTTGCCGGCGTTCGGTTTCCCGGCAAGCGCGATCGAAAGCATGCCTCCCGATAGCGCCGTCCGGAGGAATTGTCTTTCGATTCGACCGACCTCGGCGGTCGCTCGCGTCGGTCGGGCCGGCGGAAGCGGCGGACACGTCGCGTACGACGGTCGATTCCCCTCGTCACCCGTACTCGAACCGCGTGGGGAGTACAGCGTGCGTTCTACCCCGTTTCGGGGGCGGTCAGATAAATCGGGCTGTCAACTCAGAGTCCGACAGCCATCATCACCTCGTCGACGTAGTGGCCGTTGAGTTTGTAGTGGTCCTCGCGGACGGCTTCCGTCTCCCAGCCGTGACCCTCGAGGAAGGCGATCGCCCCCTCGTTGGTCGAGGGAACGCTCTGGTAGAGCTTCTCGTAGCCGTTCGAACCGGCCCACTCGAGCCCCCGGGAGAGGAGATGCGAGCCGATGCCGTGGCCACGGTACTCCTCCAAGACGCCGACGGTGAGTTCGGCGGTGTGGCTCAGCTTGTCGATTTCGGGCGCGTAGAGGTGGACCCAGCCGACGACGTCGTCCTCGACGGTGGCGACGAAGAACATCCGCGACTCGAGTTCGTTGTGGCGGAGCAGGGCCTCCTCGTGATCGATCTCGTCGGCGACGCTCTCGGCCTCGATGTAGGTCCGTTCTTCGGCAACTTGCCGGATCGCGCCGACGATCCCCGTCAGGTCCTCCTGGCGGGCGGGTCGGATGTGGAACTCGAGGTCCGCCGAGACGTACTCCTCCTCGGCACCGGCGTCGATCGTCACCCGGAGTTTGCCGTCGCCTTTCTCGAGTCGCCCGTCGCGTTTGAGGATCGCGACGTGGTGTCGGAAGCCGCTCGGATCGATCCCCAACCGTTCCCGCGTGTCGTCGGGATCGACCGCGCCGTGTCGCTCGACGTACTCGTAGATCCGTTTGCGGTCCTCGTGACCGAACTCGAGTGTCTCAGTGGCCATGGCACTCGCCACCACGAACCAATACTTAATCCTTGCCTGGCGGAGCCGACCGGTCCCCGACGTGACCTTAAGCCGGCAACTGGTACAGCCGGCCCCCCTTGCACCGGGAGTCCATCGATCCGATCGCGTGAGACGATCGCCGCCCGGTTCCGGGCGGCAGACGTGTCGCGCGCTCCCCATGATCGGATCGGACGTGGTGGTTGCTGGATCGGCCCTCGCGATCGCGGTAGCGGTCGGACTGGTCGCCCACGAGTGGTCACACGCCGCGGTTCTGCGGCTTGCACGCGTCGAGTACGCCGTCTCCTACTTTCCCGGTCGTGCCGACGGCCTCGTCGCACTGGTCACGACACGGCCGTGGGCCGCCGTCCACCCCCGACCGACCGGTACCGAACCGCCCTGGACACTCCGCCTCGCGGCGCTCGCGCCCGCCCTGCTCGCCGTGCCCGTCTTCGGACTGGGACTGTCCGGCCACCTGACCGCGGAGACGCCGGTCGTCGCCGCGGCGGCGATCGGGTGGCTCGCCTGTGCCCTGCCCAGTCCGCAGGACTTCTCGGTCGCCTTTCACGCCGGCCGACTCCTCGAGCGGTCCCGAGAGCGGACCGGAACGGCCCACTCCCGCGCCGACTGACGGTCGTCGCCGGGTCGTTCCCGTCGCCCTACGAGCCGGTCCACGCGTGTGCGGCCGTTACGGCTGCGAACGAACCCAAAACGAGTCCCGCGGCGACGAGCCCGTCGATCGGAGCGAGCCCGGCCGCCACCGCGCCGAGGAACACAGTACCGAGCCCGACGGTCGCCCCGTACCGACGGGGCCACGGGTCGCTCGAGTCCGTTTCGGTCGGTCCCTCGAGATACGGCTCGAGCTGACCGGTCCGCGGCGTCGAGTCGACCCGGCCGCGATCCTTGTCGTACTCGATGATCCCGTGATTGTCGAGTTTCGGCAGATGGGACTGGTACAGCGAGATGTAGACGCGCTGGCGTTCATCGGATCGGAGTTCCTCGACGGTCGTCTCCTGTTCCCAGGCGGCGACCTGTTCGGCGAGTTCGCGCAGTCGGACCGACCCCTCGGCGTCCCGCAGGTATCGCAGGACGTCCCGCCGGCGCTTCGTCTGGAGGAGGTGATGGACGTCGTCCAGTGACAGTTCGGCGGGGATCGCCCCTCCGTCCGCGTCTCGGGCGGCATCACCGGGGTCGTCGGTCCGGCCGCGATCGATCACGTTCGTGTGATTGTATACCAGGCGGACGGATAAACATACTGACCTCGACGGTGTGTCTCGGTGAGTGGCGGCAAAAGCGAACGCTCGGGTCGTGAACGACCCGGAGCGGCCGATAGCAACGCGGTCATACAGCCACGAATGACCGTGAATCGTGATTGAGTACGGGTGATCCACCGGCGCTCACAGCGACGGTCGGTCGTCGGGCGGTCGGCGTCTCGCCGACATAATAATCATTGGTCTATCGGGCAATAAATCTACCTATTGGAACAAGATCGTCATTGTCTGCCGATAGAAAGAGAATTTATTGGGTATTATTGGGCGAAATATGTTTCACTCGGGAACTTACGAGCGCAGGAGGTCGGGAAAACTGCTAGCGTGTCGACCGAGGCTCGGCGGACTCAGGGATCGATCGCCATCGGTGCGGTCCGCTCGGAGAGTTCGGCACTGACCAGAGCCGCGTGGCTTCGGCGGAGTCGTTCGGACAACGCCTGATGAGAGACGTCGAGTTCGGCCGCCAACTCCTTGAGCGTCACCCCCCTCGGCACGTCGAAATACCCCAGTTCGTGGGCCTTGCAGATCGTCTCGTACTGGGTTTCGGTCAGGGGAGTCTGTGCGCTCGCGAGGTCGTCGACGCCGCTGATCCGGGTGACGGTCGCCCGGTATTCGTATTGCTCGAGCAGGTCGTGACACGCCGACACCGACTCCCGATCGTGAAAGAGCAGTTTCACCAGCCACCGACCGTTCCGTCCTCGAGCGGTCAGGATCGCGCCGTCGTTGTCGGTCACGATCTCGGTAAACAGTTTCGCCGCGTCCCCGAACTCGGTCCTGAACAGCCAGCGATCGCCCGGGCCGACGTCCGTCCCGGCGCCGTCGGACGCGCCGGTCGGCGACTCCCCGCCGTCGCCGAGGCTGGCGATTACGTCGACCGACGGATCGGCCTCGAGCGCCCGGGCGACGGCGTCCCGATCCGGACCGCTGGCCCAGATCAGCGGCGGCGAGTCACCGATCATCCCCCCGACCTGAAACTCGAACGTCGATACCCGATCGAAGGTCCGGTCGAAGCCGAGTCGCGCTGCCGGAATCTCGAGTTCGACGACTGTGGTCATCACCGAACCCCACCACGAAGACGTATAGACGGATTTCGCTACCGGTAGCCTTTCCCGCCACCCAAATCGGATGACTGTCATGTCGAATCTAATTTCAGCCGGGTCGATATGCGGGGTGTGGCCGTTCTATGGGAGACTACTGGCCAGTAGTATACGAATTTTAACACTACCGTCGGGTGGGGACTCTCTACGAAGAGACGAAACGATATCGGTGCGTTCTCAATTCCTGTAATTTCCGGTCAAGTACAAGTCCCTGCGTGTCTTCCTTCTAGGTGGCCAAGAACCGATATTTGGCTGACAGGGAATACGAAACCACGGCGCTCCGTCGCCGCCGTTCTCGCCGATTTCTCCACACGATTGGAACACAACTACCGTCGCAGCCGAGCGACGGGTCCGTCCGCACCGTCGCGGTCGAACTCGACCAGCCCGTCGGCCTCGAGGTCCTCGAGCAGGCCGGTCAGCCACTCGCGGCCGTACTCGCCGTCGGGGACGTAGTCGACGCGGATGCGATGGCCGAGCATATCGATCTCGAGTTCGCCGTGTTCGCGGAGGGTGCCGATCACGCGACCGCGGAACTGCCGGCGGCTCCCCTCGAAACTCGGCTGGGTCGGGACGTCGGGGGCGGTGAAGTCGCCGCTAGCGTAGGCCGAACACCATTCGCGCCACGGACAACCGGCTTCGTCACACGAGGGCGTCTGTTCGCAGGCGACCCCGCCCAGTTCCATGATCGCGTTGTTCCAGACTCGGGAGCGGCCCGCCGGCATGAGGTCGTTCGCCGCGTCCTCGAACGCCGCGTCGTCGTCTGGCACGTCGAACGCCCGGTAGAGGACTCGCTTGACGTTGGTGTCGACGACCGCGTCCCCGTTGTTGAAGGCGAAGCTCGCGACCGCGTTGGCCGTGTACGGACCGACGCCCATCAGCTCCTGTAGCTCCGCGGGGGTGTCGGGAAAGTCGCCGTCGTACTCCTCCTCGACCTGCCGGGCCGCCTCGTGGAGGTATTTGGCCCGATTGTTGTAGCCCAGACTGTGGTCGGTCCAGAAGCCAACCACGTCCGCCCGGTCGGCCGCCGCGAGGGCGGCTGTCGTCGGCCAGCGCTCGAGGAACCCCTCCCAGGCCTCGACGACCCGACCGAGCTGGGTCTGCTGGCTCATCACTTCGCTGACGAGGATTTCATAGGGGTCGTCCGTCCGCCGCCACGGGAACTCCCGGTGGTCGGCCTCGTACCACTCGATCAGCGCCTCGCGAACCGCCCCGCGGTCGTCGGGTAGCTGCGCCCCGTCCCCTGCTGTCATCGGCTGGGGTTACGCCGTCGGCTGTAAGTCAGTGTCGCAATGGGGCGGCTCCGATATCGGCTCCCGGCGGTGCGGTCCGGCTCGAACTGGAAAGGCCTATCCGGCCCGCTCGAGTCCCCACGGGTATGAGCCTCGATGATCTCAACGACGACGTAACGGCCGCCTACACCGACATCGGCGACGAACTGGCGCTCTCGCTGGACCGCGAGACGCGCAACGAACTCGCCCTCCTCGAGACGGCCCTCGAGCCCGAGGAGACGGACGAACTCGTTCGGCGGGCCATCCACATGCTCTTCCAGTCGACCGTCGATACGGGCAAGCTCGACTTCCAACTGCGGACGGCCTACGACGTGACCTACGACGAGTACCTCTCGGGGATGACCTTCGAAGAGATGACCGGTGCGGACCAGTACCCCTCGATGGACGACGAACGCCGCTATCAGTTCTGACGACTCACGGCCGTCCCGCCCAGTGTCGATCCGATTTCCGTCGTCCGATAGTAGCCACCGACAGTCACTGCGTACCTGCTCACACGACAGCGGTGCGATCAGTGTGTCAGTCGTTTCAGCGGCTACTCTCGGCGGTGTTCTAGAATTACTATATTATTCTACCGGCATAATAGCCGAGTTTATATTCGTCCAGGTATTCGCCTCGAGTATGGCAGTAACCCAACGCTCACTCGAAATTGACTATCAGTGTCCCGATTGTTCGGGACCGCTCGCGGCTCGGTACGAGTCACTGGTCTGTGACGACTGTGGCTACACGCCGCGTCACGGTGCCGACTGATCGGTCAAGTACAGTGTCGTCGTCGAATCGATACCCGAACGCCCGGTCACCACTCGATGCGCTCGTTTCTCGCTTGCGTTACTCGTCTTTCCAGATGAGGCCTTCAGTCGTTGCGGTCAGGACGGTTTCACCGGCCGAATTCTCACAGACCACATCCGATACGAATTCGTAGCGGTCGTCCCGTTCGATGACCGTGTCGAACGTCGAGCGACACGTGATCGGCTCGCCGGTGTAGACCGGCTGATGGAAGTTAAACTCCATCGTACTGGCCAACACTTCGTTATCGCTGCCCAGTTTCGTCGGTAGCGTCGCGGTCAACAGCCCCTGGACCATCACGCGCCCATCGTCGTCCGGTTCGGTATGCCGCGGTTGGTCGTCACCGGAGAGGTCCGCGAACTGCCGTACGTCTTCGACGGTAAACGTCCGTTCGAACGTTCTCGTCTCGCCTTCGGTGGGATGTGTCATGAGAACTGATCGCTCAGTTGAGACGACACCAATATAGTGGTGGCGAGACGCCGTCCCTGCTGACTCCGTGTTACCGCAGCCGTCGCTCGCTTGACCCACGGTCCGACGTCCGAAAGAAGAGCCTCGTTCGACTCGAGTGGTGCGGTTCCACCGACGGCTGTCCCGGCGTCAGTCGTCGATCGGGGCCGCGCTCGAGAGCGCCTCGTCGATGTCGGCCTCGGCCATCTTCTCGACTAAGGCGTCGATCACTTCCTCGCGCTTGCCGCTGACGAACTTGATCGAGCCGACGACGAGGTGGCCGCCGCCGGAGACGCCACCGCCCGCGATCTCGGCCTCGAGTTCCGAGACCATGTTCGGGATGTCCAGCCGGACGCCGTCGCTTCGAAGCACGGCGAAGTCGGGGCCGTAACCGACCGTGATGACCGGGTCACCGGTCTCCTCGATCTTGCGGTCGTGGATCTCGCCGGTGGTCTTGCCCGGCGCGGGGTAGGTAAAGCGGTGGGCGTAGTTCTCGACGTCGATCCGGTAGAGATGGGCCCCGTTCTCGAGGGTCTCGTGTTCGAGGTGGGGCATCGCGGCCCCGAGTTGCTCGTCGACCTCCTCGCGGCCGCGCTCGGCGAAGAAGTCGACGAGTTCGCGGTGGCGAGCGTCGTCGTCGCTGTCGACCTGCAGCAGGTCCTGAATCAGCTGGTCGCCGGAGTTATAGCGCAGCCAGAAGGCGGCGTAGTCGAGCGCCTCGCTGACGTCTTGCAAGCGCTGTTCGTCGTAGCCCTCCTCGGCTGCCAGTTCGAGGTAGTCGTCCATCGCGTCGGCCTTCGAGCGGTCCGAGAGGCCGGCGACGGCAGGGACGTGGCGGAGTTCCTCGCCCAGGTCGGGATAGATCATCCGCGCGAGTTCGACACAGAGCATCCCGGTGGTGATCCGGTAGTCCTCGTCGTGGAGGTATGGGTTGACGTGGGCGTCGAGCAGGTCGCCGACCGCGTCGGGGTCGGGGTGGTGGTGGTCGACGGCGACGATCGGGATGTCGTAGTGGGCCAGCGTCTCGTAGGCCGGAACGTCCTCGGCCGTCGAGCCGTTGTCGAGCATCAGCAGGAGGGGAAGCTGCTGGCCGTGTTTCTCGCGGTCCTCGAGCGCGAAGTTCAGGTCCCGCGTCGCGTCTTCCATCTCGTAGAACGGCGCTTTGGCCGGCAGCCGCTTGATGAGGTGACGCGGCGCGTCCGCGTCCTCGTGGACATCGGCGATAAAGCGCTGCAGCGCGATCTGGACGGGGACGGCGGCGCACATGCCGTCGCCGTCGGCGTGGTGCCGGACCCGGATCGGGCGTCCTTCGAGGACGGTCCGGCGCAGCAGTCGCGCGACTTCCTCGAGGTCCTCGCGGAGCTTCTCGAAGGCCGGCCAGTCGATCAGCGGCTCGACGTCGTGGGGTTCGGCTCGTTCCTCGAGGGCCGCCTCGAGGCGTTCGCGAGCCGTTTCGGCGTCCTCGCCCTCGAGTTTCGAGAGGCCCTCGACCTCGATCTGGACCGAGCCCTCGCGGTGTTCCGGCGTGCCGGTGACGCGGACGACGTCGCCGACCTCGATCGAGGGGTAGGCGCGGACGCCGGCCTCCTCGAACGCGGCACAGGGAACGACGCCGTTCTCGTCGGCGACGTGGAAGATCGTCGGGCCGCCGGTCTGTTTGACCTGCGTCACCTCGCCCTCGAGGTGGACCTGGTCGCCGATCGAGGCCTCGAGGCCGTCGGTGCCGGTCAGCGAGTAGTCGCGGCTGACCGACTCGGTCTCGTGATCGTCGCCGACGTCGACCGGCTCGAAGGCCATGTCGCCGTTCTCGCGAACGCTCTCGAGTTCGACGACGAGTTCGTCGCCGACGGCGTAGGTGCCCTCGAGGACGGATTCGTGGACGAGTCCGGAGACGGAGTCGGAGAGATCGACGAAGACGCCGTAGTCGACGATGCCGTTGATCGTCGCGAGATAGGGACGGCCTTGTTCGACGTCGTCGGCGGTACAGTCAGGGGCGAGATCGTAGACGACGGAATCCCCGTCGTCTGCGCCGGGTTCCCCGGCGGAGTCACGCGTCATCTTGAATCGTCGTTTGAGGCGGTCGCGTATAACCCTTGTCAAGAAGGGATGGCGGCTCGCCGTGGGGGTTTCGGATACGGGACAGCAGCCATCCCGGGCCGCTATCGTGTCGGTTCGATCCGAGTACGGCACCGTAATACTGATAGAGTATTACCGAGAATGTATACTCGTGCCACGCGTTACGACGAAAGGACAGGTCACGATCCCGAAGGAGATCCGTGATCGACTCGGAATCGAACCGGGTGACGAGATTTCCTTCGAGGAAACCGCTTCGGGATACGAGATCCGCAAGGAGGAACCGACGACGACAGACGGCGACGATCCGTTCGAGAAGTACCGTGGCAGCGCTGATAGCGATGAGACGATGCCGGAACGGATGCGACGACTCCGCGGCGAATACCCTCGTGATATCGGTGATGAGGGCACGGATAGCGAGTCGAGGGCCGAGCAGTGATAACGGCGGTGGATACGAACGCGTTACTTGCACTGCTGTACGAAGACGACTACGCCGATGCCAGCGAACGCGCGCTCCGACGCGCCTATCGAGACGGTCGGATCGTCGTGTCGTCAGTCGTCTACGCCGAACTCGCGGCCGATGGTCACTTCGAGACGACGGCCGATCTCGATCGATTCCTCGAGGACTTCAGTATTCAGCGCTCGGATCCGTCGCGTGAAGCACTGTTCCGGGCGGGACAGCGCTTCCAGCGCTACACCGGTCGGCGACCGAACGGACTCCAGTGCCCGTCCTGTGGTGCGACACAGAGCGTCGACTGTACGGACTGTGGCGACGATCTCTCCCCACGACAACACATCGCCGCTGACTTCGTTATCGGCGGTCATGCGGCCGCCGACGCCGATGTACTGATTAGCTTCGATACTGCGTTCTATCGGACGTACTTTCCCGACCTGACGATCGTCCCGGAATAGGCACTTATACGTCCTCGGTCCGTGTCCGGGTCCCCTACTGATAACGAGATACGACCGACCGGCTCTCACGCGGGAGGCGATAGGGTCCAGAGCGTCCCCTCACTGGTTTGGGCGAACGCGCGCTCGCCGGCCCCACCGAGTACGTAGTTGCCGGTCGGCAGCGTCGTTTCGAACTGCTCGAAGAACGACGCACCGTCGGTCCATTCCACCGTTCCGTCGTTCGTCCCGACGATAAACGTCGTCGCCGTCGACGCCGTTTGGGTGACGGGCGCGTCGAACCGCATCTCGTATCGTTCGCCGCCGTCTTTCAACGAGAGTTCGTACACCGTTCCGAAGGTATCCGACGGCGCTTCGTCCGTGCCTTCTGCGACGAGCAGCGACGACTCGGTCGTGTGGAACCCCGTGACTCCGGCGGCCCGCCCGAACGACGTCCGCCATCGAGCGGTGGCGTCCGCCTCGTCGAGCGCGACGATGTCACTGCCGCCGCCCACGTAGACCGCGTCGCCGATCGGGGTCGGTCCGACGGCGGGCGCCTCCCACTGCTCGGGGCGCCACCGCCACGAGGCGGTTCCGTCGGTCGTCGAGAGCGCAACGACTCCGTCCGCGTCGGCGAAATAGACCGCGTGATCGTCGGCCGCCAGCTGGTCGTCCGGGGCGGCGACGACGGTAAACCCCGTTTCGGCGACGCCGGACCGTTCCCACCGAATCGTCCCGCCGTCGGTCTCGATCGCTGCGAGCCCGCCGTTTGCAGTGTACAGCGTCCCGTTCGCGACGGTCATTGCCGACGAGAGATTGGCGACCCGCTGTGTCCACCGTCGGTCGCCCGTCCGGGCATCGAACGCGAGAATCCGCGCCCGATTCGATCCCCGCTTCTCGCCGACGTACACGGTACCGTCGGCGGCAGTGAGTCCGGTCATCCGCCCGAAATCGAACTCCCACTGGCGTTCGCCCGTCTCGGTATCGAACGCCTTCAGTCGCCCCGACGCTATATCGTCGTCGCGGCGTCCGCCGGCGACGACGACTCCCTCGGTAGCGACCGGAGGTGAGAGGGTACCCGGTTCGGGAACCGACGCTGACCAGTCGGCTCCGTCCGGATCCCGAAGTCCGGGTAACGAGGCACATCCTCCGATCACGGTCGGGAGAACACTGATACCAGTGGCAAGCACCGAACGCCGAGAGGGCATCGCACTATATTGATCAGTCAGAACTGATATCGTTTTTGAACAACCGCCGATAAAACCGGCTGCTTCACCCGCGGCGCGGTCGACGAGCGAGTCCGAATCCGACGCCCGGGTGGAACCGACGCATCGGAACGTTTAGCAACCGCAAGGCCCCAGCGTAGACCATGGGGCTGTTCGACGCGCTGTTTCGCTCGAGCGAGATCCTCGGCATCGCGGAGGAAACGCTCGAGTTCGCCCTCGAGTCCTCGGAGGAGACCCACCCGAACGAGTACATGGGGTTTCTCCGGGGGACCGAGGCCGACCGGTTGGGACTGGACCGCGAGGGGCTGGTCATCACGGACATCCTCGTGGTGCCTGGCACCGAGTCAAACAGCGTCAGCGCGACGGTCAAGACGAACCAGATTCCCAACGACGTGAAGGCGTTGGGAAGCATCCACTCCCATCCGAACGGCGTCATCAGCCCGAGTAACGCGGACCTGGACACCTTCGGCCGGGGCAGCGTTCACGTCATCATCGGCGCGCCCTACCGCCGGACCGATTGGAAGGCGTTCGATTCGAAGGGCCAGCCGACCGGACTGAACGTGATCGACATCGACCTGCCCGAGACCGAGGACTTCTTCGATTTCACGCAGGCGGATATCGACGAGGAACTGCGATGACGAGACTCGCTATGCTCGAGACGATGCCACGTACCGGACCGACAACGGGATCGCCACGGAAACCACGTACCGCCGGATCGACCGCGGGGGCGACATGAGCCGGACCGTCATCGCGCAGGGGACCTTCGACATCATCCATCCCGGCCACGTCCACTACCTGGCGGAAGCCGCCGCGATGGGCGACGAACTCTACGTGATCGTCGCCCGCAAGACGAACGTCGATCACAAGGAGAAGCCGATCTGTCCGGCGACCCAGCGCCGGGACGTAGTCGGCGCGCTCGAGGCCGTCGACGAGGCCCTGCTCGGCCACGAGGAGGACATCTTCGTTCCGATCGAGGAGATCGATCCCGACGTGATCGCGCTAGGCCACGATCAGCACCACGACGACGAGGCCATCGCAACCGAACTCGAGCGGCGGGGGATCGACTGCGAGGTCCGTCGCGCAAGCGCCCGCGAGACCGACGACGACCAATTGCTCTCGACCCGGTTGATCATCGATCGGGTCCTCGAGCGCCGCGGCTGAGCGACGACGCGGCCGATCGATCAGTTCTGCCGGAGTACGGGCGGCGGGAGTCGCAGCGAATCGACCGTGTGTCCCGTCTCGACGAAGTGGTCGATCGCCGCTTCGGACACCTCCTTTTCGGTGTAGCCGTCGGCGGTGCTGACCTGCCAGTCGCACTCGAGACAGTATTTACGCATACGGGAATCTAGTCGGTAGTCGGTGACAAGGGCGGGAAAGACCGGTGCAGGAAATCGAAGGGACCGATCGTCGTGGCTCGAGCGGAGCCGACAAGGAAGTCCCTCACTCGCTCAGTGGGCCGAACGTGTCCGTTAGTCGTCTTTGACGCCGGGGTTTGTCACCGCGCCGTTGGCCGCGGAGCCAAAGGCCTGCCCGTACTTCGCCAGCACGCCGCTGGTGTACTGGCGGTCGGGCTGTTCCCGGTCCGCGAGTCGCTGCTCGATCTCTTCGTCGGAGAGATCGACGGAGAGTTCGAGGTCGTCGATGTCGATGGTGATCGTGTCGCCGTCCTCGAGGGCAGCGATGGGACCGCCGGCCGCCGCCTCGGGGGCGACGTGGCCGATAGAGAACCCGCGGGTCGCACCGGAGAAGCGGCCGTCGGTAAAGAGCGCGACGTCCTCGGCGTGGCCCTGGCCGGCGACGGCTGAGGTGACGCCGAGCATCTCTCGCATGCCGGGGCCACCGCGGGGCCCCTCGTTGCGGATCCCGATGACGTCGCCGGATTCGACGTTGCCTTCCTGAACGTAGGCCATCGCGTCTTCTTCCTGTTCGAAGATCCGAACCGGTCCTTCGTGGTGGAGGTGGTCCTCGCCGGTGATCTTGATGACCGCGCCCTCGGGCGCGAGGTTGCCGGTGAGGATACGGATGGCACCGCGCTCGTGGATCGGGTCGTCGACAGTATGCAGGAAGTCGGCGTCGAGGTCTTCGATCGCGGGCGGGTCGGCCCGCTCGATGGCCTCGGCCATCGTCTCGCCGGTAACGGTCAGCGCGTCGCCGTGGAGCAGGTCGGCCTCGAGCAGTTCACGCAGGACGACCGGCACGCCGCCGACCTCGTGGAGGTCGTTCATCACGCGCTTGCCGCCGGGCTGGAGGTTGGCGATCTTCGGCGTGCGGGCGCTGATCTCGTTGAACGTCTCGATGTCTAAGTCGACACCGGCCTCGGCGGCCATCGCCAGCAGGTGGAGGACGGCGTTGGTCGAGCCGCCGACGGCGACCTGCAGGGCGATGGCGTTCTCGAAAGAGGCCTCGCTGAGGAAGTCGGAGGGTTTCCGCCCTGCTTCGACGGCCTCGACGGCGATCTCGCCGGCCTCGCGGGCGACGTCGTAGCGCGACTCGACTTCGGCGGGCGGGCTGGCGCTGCCAAGCGGTGCGAAGCCGATTGCCTCGGAGATCGAGGCCATCGTGTTCGCGGTGAACATGCCACCACACGAGCCCGCGCCTGGGCAGGCGTTGCGCTCCATCTCGTCGAGTTCGTCCGGGCTCATCTCGCCGTCGGCGACGGCACCGACGCCCTCGAAGAGGTTCTGGACGGTGACCTCCCGGCCCTCGTGTTCGCCGGGCATGATCGAGCCGCCGTAGAGAAAGACCGAGGGCAGGTCGGTCCGGATCGCGGCCATCATCATTCCGGGCATGTTCTTGTCACAGCCGCCGATCGTGACCAGCCCGTCCATGCGCTCGCCGAACGACACCAGTTCGACGGAGTCGGCGATCACTTCCCGGGAGATCAGCGAGGCCTTCATCCCCTCGGTCCCCATCGAGATGGCGTCCGAGATCGTGATCGTTCCGAACTCGATTGGCATCCCACCGGTCTCGTCGACGCCCTCGAGGGCCGCGTCGGCGACGTCGTTCAGATGGACGTTACACGGTGTGATGTCGGCCGCGGGGTTCGGAACGCCGATCATCGGCGCGCCGAAGTCCTCGTCGTCGAACCCCATCGCCCGGAACATCGCGCGGTGTGGGGCCTTGTCCGCGCCCTCGGTCACCTCGCGACTACGTAACTCCTCGTCCTTGCCGTAGTCGAATTCGGTATCGCTGCTCATGGTCTCACGTCGCATCGAAACGGTATAAGTTACCCTTTCTCGGCCAATGGTTCGGAAACTCGGAAAAAGCCGAATACGTTCGTCCGCGAGGCCAACGGCTGCGAGCAGCGACGGATCGGAACCGACGCAGGGACCCACGCGCTCAAAAGGATCGTAGCCGCTGAAACGATTGACACACTGATCGCAGCGCGGTCGTGTGAGCAGGTGTGCAATGACTGTCAGCGGCAACTCTTGTCCCGGTCTGCGACCGCCATGGCAGGATGTACTCGAGGTGGCCGACCGGATACGTCAGGAACAGTCCCGCGTAGCCGACCCGCTCCTGCCGACGGGACAGGTCGGATCGTAGACGACCGTACCCTCGCGGCGTAGCCGCAGGGAGAGGTCGGCCTCGTCACAGGCTGGCACGATTGCCGAGGCGTCGGGACGCGCCATCGTGGAAGCGTGTCTGCGGAATCGGTATCGGCTGTGTCCCGCTGCCCCAAGTCCACGGTCCCGTCGAGTGGACCGTCAGAGCCATCGTCAGGCGTTGCCACCGTCGAAACCCCCTTGCCGGGGGGATCCGTAGCGAGGCCACGATCATGCCGAGCGCGACCGTCAGCACCGGGGCGCGACTCCACGTTGGCTTCCAGAACCTGTCGCTTGCCCGCGGGCGGCTCTACGGGGGCATCGGCATCGGGCTCGCGGAGCCGCGGGTGACCGTCACCGCCGAACCCGCCACCGATGTCGTGACCGACGATCCGCTCGCCGCCACGTACGCCCGTCGCGCCGTCGACGTGCTGGATCTCCCCGGCGTCGCGGTCGCGCTCGAGGAGCGGCTGCCACGCCACGTCGGCCTCGGGAGCGGCACCCAACTCGCGCTGGCAGTGCTGACGGCGACGGCACGGGCCCACGGACTCGAGCCGCGGGTCCGGGAGAACGCGCCCGCGATGGGGCGGGGCGGTCGCAGCGGCGTCGGCGTCGCGACCTTCGAGGGCGGCGGGTTCGTCGTCGACGCCGGCCACCCGACGAACCGCTTCACCACGGAGCCGCCGGCGGAGGGCGACTGGACGGTGCCGCCGGTCGTCGCCCGCCACGACCTGCCCGATGACTGGCGCTTTCTGGTCGTCGTCCCCGACGCCGAGCCCGGCCGCAGCGGCGACGACGAGGACGAGAGCATGCGCGCGGTCGTCGAGCGGGCCAACCCCGCGATCGCCGACGAGATCGCCGGCGTCGTCACCCGGAAACTGCTGCCCGCCGCGGCCGGCGGTGGCCTCGAGCCCTTCGGCGAGGCCGTCGCCGAGATCGGCCGCAAGAACGGTGCTTGGTACGCCGACGCACAGGGAGGGGTCTTCCGGCCGCCCGCGGGCGAACTCGTCGACGCGCTCGAGGACTGTCCGGTCCTCTCGGGCGTCGGCCAGTCGTCGTGGGGGCCGGTCGTCTACGGCGTGACCGATACCCGCCACGCCGAGGAGGCTGCGGCCGCGGCTCGGGACGCGCTCGCGGACCGCGGGCTCGAGGGTCGCGTGATCCTCGCCGAAGCGGCCGAGAGTGGGGCTCGAGTCGAGACGGATGTCGGTCGCCGATAGTGATGGAGATATTGTCACCGCGAGCGAACGAAACCGCGGCGCGTAGCGCCGCGGTAAGACGAGCGGCCGACGGCCGCGAGTCAATGAGCGAGCGGGCCGACGACCGACCTGAAGCGAGTGAAACGAGCGGCAGGGAGGGAGGTGGCTTTTGATCGACCTTTTGCCGAGCGACGCGAGGGAGCGGAGAGCAAACGGTCGGCCGCAACCGGTAAAGGGACGCGAGCGAACGACCCCGTATGAAACGGATGCCGCTCGGCGTCTCGCGGCTCGATCGGATGATCGGTGGCGGCGCGCCAACCGGCAGCGTCGTTTTACTGGCCGGCGAGTCCGGTGCCGGCGCACGTGAGTTCTGCTACACCAGCGCCGTGATGAACGGACTCGTCGAGGCCGACCCCGATCTCTTCGACCTCTACTACGGTGACCTCGAGTCCGACGTGACCCTGCCCGAGGACGTCCACTACGTCTCCTTTACCGACGAACCGAGCGCCGTCGTCGAGGAGATGCAGTTCGTCATGGACGAGGCCCTCGTCGACGCGGGGATGGACGACGTCCGGTTCGTCGAACTCGCCGAGGAGTACTTCCAGCTGACGCCGGTGCCGACCGACTGGTACGCCGACGGGATGGCCGACATCACCGAACTCGGCAGCCACAACGAACGTACTGACGTCCTCGAGGCGCTGGGCGAGTACCTGACCGACCACGCCACCGACAACCTCGTCGTGATCGATTCGGTCACCGACCTCGTGGCGGCGGCCGACGACCGACTGGACTGGTCCGACCTGACCGTGTTGCTGAAGGGGCTCAAACGCGCCTCGCATCGCTGGGGCGGCGTCATCCTCCTGCTGGTCAACGCCGAACTGCTGGGTCCGACGGAACTCGGCCGGCTCAAGGAGGCTACCGACGGCACGCTGCTGTTCGAGTGGGAGAGCGGCGGCTCCGAACGCGCCCGCACCCTCGTCGTCGAGCAGTTCCGGGGCGTCCTCTCCCGACTCGAGGACGAGGATATCGTCCGCTTCGAGACGGAGATCCACGACGGCGGCTTCGACATCAGCAACGTCCGCAAGATCAGGTGACCGGCGGCGCGGCTCAGCGCTCGAGTTCGGACCAACGCTTATACGCTCGATATCCCAAATACGGACAGATGTCCAGCCGAAACCACGATGAGCGCGCCGTCTCCTTTGCCGTCCCCGACGAGGCCGACGACTGGCTGGCCGACGAAGCCGCCCGGCGCGGCGAGAGTCGCGACGAGATCTGTCGGCGGCTGGTGACCGCCGCGGCCGCAGCCGCAACGGAGGACGACCCGACGCCGACGGCCGAATCGACCGACTCGGCAGTGGCGACGCACGACGGCACCGGCCCCGAGACCGGCGGTGAGTCCGATGACTGACGACACCGGAGACGACGAGAGCGAGTTCGAGACGGACGCCGGAGCCGAATCCGCGGCCGGAGACGCCGGAATCGAGATCACTCACGATGCGGACTCGGCACCGCTCGAGTCCGACGATTCCGAATCGGACAACCATGCCGGTTCTCTCGGTGATCCCGCCTCGGCCGCCGCGGAACCGGACGACAGCGCCTCTGAGACGACCGAGTTCGACGACCTATTCGATCGGCAGGACACCGCCGATATCGACGCCGACCGACTCTGGGAGCAACTCGAGGGCGATAATCTACCGGCACCGACGGACGCGGCCGACAGCGAGGTCCGCGAGGTCGACAAGCGAGCCTACTGTCAGGGCTGTGAATACCTCACCGAGCCGCCCGACGTCGCCTGCACCCACGCGGACGCCGAGATCCTGGCGGTGCCGACGATCGAGACGGTTCGGGTCGCGGACTGCCCGTTCGTCCTCGCGGACGAGGCGGGCGACCGGGAGCGGTGACCCGTCGATCTCGAGTGTTTTTGCCGCTCGGGCACGTACCGGCCGGGTATGCAATTCTGCGACGACTGCGGCTCGATGATGAAGGCTCGCGGTGACCGCATGGTCTGTACGAACGACGACTGCGGGGCCTCGAGCGAGCGCGACCGCGAGCAGGAAGACGCCTTCGTCACGACGGAGTCCCAGACCGACGACGACGTGATCGAGTCCGACGAGAACGCCAACTTCGAGGGGAAACCGAAGGCAAACGACGTGATCTGTGACGAGTGCGGTGCCGAAGAAGCGTGGTACACGCTGAAACAGACCGCGTCGGCCGACGAGCCGCCGACGCGCTTTTTCAAGTGTACCGAGTGCGGGAACCGGTGGCGGGAGTACAACTAACTACGCTGTCGGGTCCGTTCGGCGGTTCCGTCCGGATTATTGTGTCAATAGGTACCGATGGGCAAGGAATAAGCGGTGGTCGCCCGTAGCGGTCGTATGGACGCGCTCGAGCGGCCGACGTTCGATTCCGATGCCAGCCGGCGTCTCTACGAGTACGTCGAGCGCCACGGGACCGTCGAACGGCACAAACTGCGCGAGATCGTCTCCCTCCCGGTCGAGGAGTTCCAGACCCGTCTCGAGGAGCTAAAGCAGGACGGCTATCTCGCGGAAGACGGCGGAACCCTCCGACTCGCGCTCGAGTTCGGGGCCGTCGAGAAACACGAGTTGGACGAGTTCACCGTCACCGTCCGCCCCGCAAGACAGGACGACTTCGACGGACTGATCGAGACGATCAGGGACGTCACGGCCGAGGACACCTACGTCGTCGCCGAGACGGTCGCCGAACAACTGCTCTACGACGACACCGTCACCAGACACAACGCGATCGAGACCCGCCAGTTCTTCGTCGCGACCGTCGACGGCGCGGTCGTCGGCTGGACGCACCTCGATCTCCACCGGGTCGAACCGGTCCGGGAGGTCGCCCAGCAGACCGTCGGCGTCCGCGAGGCCTACCGGGGCCACGGGATCGGGAGTACGCTCCTGCAACGCGGGATCGAGTGGGCCGAGGCCAACGGCTACCGGAAGCTCTACAACAGCGTTCCCGTGGTCAACGACACCGCACTCGAGTTCCTGACCGTCCACGGCTGGGACACCGAGGCGATCCGCAAGGACCACTACACCATCGACGGCGAGTACGTCGATGAGGTGATGATGGCCTACGAGCTGTAGCGGCGGCGATCCGGGGAGACCGTGTCCGCCGTCGGCGGGCGCAACGTTCACGTCCGTCCGGACGAATCGATCGGTAGACGAATGTCCGACGGGCCCCGGCTGCCGGGCGTCGAGCGCGAGGCCGACGAGGACCGGATCGTCTGTCACGTCGACGCCGACTGTTTCTACGCGTCCTGCGAGCGACTGCGCGAACCCGAACTCCGGGGCGAGCCGGTCGTCGTCGGCATGGGGTACGAACCCGGCGAGACCGTCGGTGCCGTCGCCACCGCCAGCTACGAGGCCCGCGAGTTCGGCGTCGAGAGCGCCCAAGCCATTTCGACGGCGCTCGAGCGGCTGCCCAGACGCGCGGCGTCCGAGGCCGGCGACCTAGACGGGGAGACGGACCGCGCGGAAACCGGCTACTACCGCTCCGTCGACATGGATTACTACGAGTCGGTCGCGGCCGACGTCCGGGAGATCCTCCACGACTGCGCGGACGTGGTCCGGGAGGTCAGCATCGACGAGGCCTACCTCGACGTGACCGAGCGCACGGCGTGGGAGGTCGCCGACGGCTTCGCCCGGCACGTCAAGGACCGCATCCGCCGGGAGGTCGGCGTGGCCGTCAGCGTCGGCGTCGCGCCGACGATGAGTACGGCCAAGATCGCCAGCGACTTCGACAAACCCGACGGGCTCACCGTCGTCCGGCCCGACGAGATCCGGGAGTTCCTCGCCCCGCTCGCGGTCGACCTGCTCCACGGCGTCGGCCCGGTAACGGCCCGCGAGCTTCGGGCAATGGGCCTCGAGACGGCCGGCGACGTGGCGGCGGCCGACCCGGAGCCGCTGGTCGAGCGCTTCGGCGAGCGCGGCCGAGAACTGTACGACCGCGCACGCGGCGACGACGACCGCCGCGTCGAGCCAAAGGGCGACCCTAAGAGCTTCTCGCGGGAGTCGGCCTTCGCCGAGGCCGTCGCGGAACCCGAGCCGAAGTACGACCAGATCGAGACGCTCGCGGCGGCCGTCGCCGACCGCGCCCGCCGGGAGGGTGCGCTGTACCGAACCATCGGCGTCAAGGCGGTCACGCCGCCGTACGACGTCAACACCCGCGAGCGGTCACTGCCCGGCCCCGTCGACGACCCCGAACTGGTCGACCGCGTGGCACGGGACCTCTTCACCGAGTTCGAGGCCGAGCCCGTCCGCAAGGTCGGCGTCCGCGTCGCCAACCTCGAGTTCGCGGCCGCCGATCAGGCCAGCCTCGAGAGCTGGGAAGGGGGCGGGAACAGTACTGACGGGGGGTCGAGCCTCGAGTCGACCGACGACGAATCCACTGCCGACGCAACCGACGACGAACCGTACCCGGCGGTTTCCGGCGACGATCGCCCGAGCGGGCAAACGTCGCTCGCGGACTTCTCGTGACTGCCACTTCACGGTCGCTCCGATCGCAACGGCCACAACGCACTCCGTACTCGAGACCGAGCCTCCGCTCGGATCGGCAATAACATTGAAACTATAACCTCTCCCCTACAACTCGGGGACAGACTACACTTCCCTACGCTCATATGACAGAGGACTTCTACGATCTGCTCGAGATCTCGCCCGACGCCGATCAGGACGAGATCAAGGACGCCTACCGCGAGCAGGTCCGTGTCTATCATCCTGACGTGAACGACGACGACCGCGCACAGGCGCAGTTCACCGCAGTCAAGACCGCCTACGACATCCTCGGCGATCCCGTCGAACGACAGGCCTACGACCGACTGGGCCACGAGGACTACGTCGCCAAACGGACCAGTGGCCTCCCCTCACCCGACGTCTGGCAGAGCGACGACGGCGACGACGAGGGAACGGAGGTGAGCTACTCGGAGTCGGAGACGGCCTCCGCGTCGGCATCGGCCGCCGGCGCGTCGGCGGCCGGCTCCGCGAGCAGTAGCGCCGGGACCTCGAGTCGCGGTTCGACGTCGACCTCGAGCGCCGGTACGAGCGCAACCGGCTCGGCCGCCGGAACCGGTGGCGCGACCTCGAGCGCGGGCGCGTCGGCTGCCGGCGCGACCGCCGACGCCTCGAGTGCGACCGCCACCGGAACCGCGACGGGGACCGGCGGCGGGACGGGCTCGGGAACGAGCAGTCGGACCGGCGGGTCGGATGATACTGCCGGCAGTACCGATCGATCGCGGACGACCGACAGTGACGACGGGTCGACAGCCAATCCGATCGCCCGCTGGTGGCGGCGACAGAACTTCTCGCTGCCGCTGCTCTGGCTGTCGGTGATCGTCTACGCCGCCGGCCTCGTCCAGTTCGCGCTCGCGAACGAGGGTGCGCTTCGCTCGCTCCGGGCCGAACTGGCCGGGATCGGTGCCGACCCGCAAGGGCTCTGGACCGCGCTCTCGGCCGACCGTGGGGGCGTCGAGACGACCGTCGCGTTCATGCGCGGACTCGAGGTCGTGACCCCGCCCCTCGAGCGGCCGCTGTGGTACGGCGCGCTGGCGGGTGTCGTCGTCCTCGCGTTCCTCGGTCTGCTCGTCTCCCGGGTCGTCCGCCGGGAGGAGACCTGGGGGCCGGTGACGATCGACGAGACGATCGTCGTCGCGCTGTCGGTGGCGGTGCCGACGACGCTGATCGGCGGCCCGCTGCTTGCCGGTGCGGTCCTCATGCCGCTGCTGTTCGGCGTCGTCGTCCGACACACGCGACGCGGCCCGGGGTGGACGCCGTCGTATCTCTACGTCCTCCCGGTGCTTGCCCCGCTCGCGGCCGTCGGCGCGGCGGCAGCGGGCGTCGCCAGCCTCCCGCTCGACATCGCGGCGGTCGTCGTCCTGCCGTTGCTCGGCGGGCTGGGGCTGCCGTTGCGAGCGACGATCAGGAAACGGTTCGGGCGCTGATCGATCGAGGGGAGCCCCGCGGCCCGTGTCCGTCGCGACGGCGTGTACGCTACCGAACCGTTGAAATGCGGCAGATGCCAAACGTCCGCATGGCCAAATACTCGACCGGTTCGTCCGGCGGTGGCGGCGGGACGAACTGCGAACTCTGTGGTACCGAGAGCGACTCGCTGACGCTCGCGTCGGTCGCCGGCGCGGAACTCGAGGTCTGTCCGGACTGCGCGCCACACGACGATTCGACGGCCCACGGCGGGGGAGACCGAAAGCGAAGCGAGCAGGACGCGGGCTCGACCGACGAACCGAACCGCAAGCGGAAGGCGGCCCAGAACGTCGCGAAGGCCAACCCGGTCTGGGACGGCGACTCCGAACACTGGGAGAGCGAGGGCACCAACTACGACGACGACCCCCTGCCCTACCTCGTCTCGGACTACGGCGAGGCCCTCGTCGAGGCTCGACGGGAGGCCGGCCTCCAGCGCGAGGAACTCGCCGAGGAACTCGGCGCACCCGAGAAAGACATCCTCGCGGTCGAACAGGGTCGAGCGACCCAGGCCGGCGTCGGCGGCGGCCTGATCGATGCCCTCGAGGAGCGACTGGACGTGACGCTCGCGGAGTGAGCGACCGGTAGTTTTTCTCGGGTCGGGCGACGGTCTCGGCGGGCAGACTTTTAGTGACCGAGAACCGACTGGAACCGATGACCGGGCAACGGGCGGCAGCGGAGCCGTACGCGACGCGGTTCGAGACCGAGGTGACGTCGATCGACGGGCGACGGGTCTGGCTCGAGCGGAGCCACTTCTTCGGGGCGAGTGCTGGCCAACCGGCCGACAGAGGGACGGTCAGCGATATCACAGTCACCGACGTCGAACTGGTCGACGGCGAGCAGATCCACGTGCTGGCCGACGCCCCCTCGTTTTCGGTCGGCCACCGCGTTCTCTGTTCGGTCGACTGGTCCTTCCGGATGTACTGCATGCGGGCTCACACCGCCACTCACGTCCTGCTCGGGGTCGCCGACCGTCTCCTCGAGGACGCCTCGTACGCGGGCCTCGAGATCGGCCCCGAGACGGTCCGGGTCGACCTCGAGACGGCGGCGATGATCGACGACGAGCGGTTGCTGGAACTCGACGAGGCGGTCAACCGCGTGGTCTGGGAGTCCCGACCGGTGTCGTGGGACGACGAGCCGGTTTCCAACGCCCGTGAGCGTGACGCCGTCGTCTTCGACGACCACGCCGACGACGCCGCCGTGGCGAAGGGGCGCGTCCGAACCGTCTCGATCGAGGACGAGAAGGACCGCCAGCGAAAGGGCCGGTTCACCGCGACGACCGGCTCGCCGGAGCCGTGGGACGCCCGCGCCTGCGGCGGGACTCACGTCCGTAACACCCGCGAGATCGGTCCCGTCACCCTGCTCGGAACCTCGAGGCTCGACGACGGAACGACCCGGATCGAACTCGCCGTCGGACCG
The DNA here is from genome assembly GCF_000230735.2 of Natrinema pellirubrum DSM 15624. Classification (NCBI taxonomy): domain Archaea; kingdom Methanobacteriati; phylum Methanobacteriota; class Halobacteria; order Halobacteriales; family Natrialbaceae; genus Natrinema; species Natrinema pellirubrum. The sequence goes on along the minus strand of NC_019962.1, from coordinate 2,008,346 downwards.
GCGGCGATCGAACGGCGGACGGCCGAGAAGCGGGCCGCCTTCGCCGCGATGGAAGCGACCGACGCCGCCCTCGAGGACGTACCCGACGACCTCGAGTAGTAGCCGATACTGACGGTGCCTGTCGTATTTTCGCGATCATGAACGAATTATTAGGATTCTCCGAGACACTGTGGGTAGTGTTCAGATAAGCTGGTTTCATGCAAGTTTGAGAAGGGGAAGGTTCGATGTTTTATAGCACGAAAGACACGTTCGAATTACCATCGGCGGCGTCGCCGATACTGAAGGCTTCCCCGATTCGATCGTCGAACGGACGGTCCCGGACAGCGCAAACTTCCCCAAGGACTTGAGCGATGGCTCCAGACCGTGAGGATCGACGCGCCGGCAGTATTTCGACGACTAAACCAGCGATACTATTTCTAGACTGCAGACCAAGTACAACTGAACGCGGATCTTTGCGGAACAGTTAGCAAATATATAATATTAACTATGTAACTAATATACTAAGATAATTTAATATGTAGGGCGTTGAAAAGTGTGGGCATGGTTACTGACCAGCAGCGTAGAACTAGAAGGTCAATTCTCAAAGCAATTCCTGTAAGCGGTCTTGCGATTAGTGCTACGGGAACGGCGGCGGCAAACCATAGAGACTGTAACCAATATCTACCAGACACCACCTTCGATCCAACAGAGAATAAAGAGGTTGCCAGATTTGTCAAACAATCGGATCAGAATGTACAGGAAGTAGAGAACATTGTTCAGAATAAAGCAATTGAAAAATCTATTCTAAACGATTTGAATAAAGAAGTAGCTAACGACCTCTCCTCGGAGCAAATAGAGGCGGTAAATGAACTACTATCAGAAGGAGAGATGGTTGTTGAACATACATCCTCTGCTCAGACTGTCGAGGAATCAACTGTATCTGCTACTTCGGTACAATCTTCCGCTGTAGGAAAGCCCGCATCATATAAGGATTCAGCAAAAGCCAAAATCAAGGTTCCAGTAATCGATTACTCAGTACATGCTTTCACGTTCACCCATTCGATTGAATGGGAATATAATCCTGGAAAGACTGTAAAAGCGATGAACGCTAGTGCTTCGGGTAAGGGTAGGATTGTTCCTCCGGCCAAATGGAATTATGAGGGGAACGAAGATAAGAAGATTACAAAACGAGCTGATGGGAATTTCTTCGTTTCGGATGCAACCGGAAAATTTGATAGATGTGCGATAACGAAGACTGGATTGAGTTGTTTAGTTACTGACCGATTGTACACCAGATTGTCTGGTGACTGGAATGGGACTGGCAAAAGACTTCGGAAAAACCTTATAAAGGGGTAAGATTAGCGGATTTAACTAAACCTTTAGCATGCAAATATAAGATATATTTCATATTCCAAATACTTATTAGTATTCATCTTGCACTTTTTTAAGACAGTATAACTGAATAATATGTGGGCCAATGGATTCCAGCACAGGAAGAGATGAGGGTACACCACCCGAATTTGATGAACAGGACCTCTATAGGATCATTCATACAGCCGTCAAAGATGCAATGGTTGATATACTACTAACCGCTTGTATTCTCGGTATATCTCTGATTTTTGTGGGTGGAGGCATCTTAGAACTCTTTAATGCATCTGATACTATCGAATTTGTAGGTGTCTTTGCTTATATTCTATTTGGAGTGATATTAGCTGCGGGCGGCCTCGGCTACCTTCCGATTTCTCGCGCCTGAAGCTCTAATTCACAGTTATTTTCAATAGCAGTTTAAAATATTCACCTGTGGTCTTATAACCACGGGAGAATATATGTTAGATTGATGTTTACTCACGTCGAGACGACTATCTCGAACACATCGGCGGCCTTGGCGGGTCCGACATCGTGATCAATCAAGCAGTCTGAACTCCTCTTCCGATTTTGTCGCATCCTCATCATAGGTGAGTTCGACGGTCGCGTAACCGGTCGCCTGGTCGCTCTTTACCACCCAGGATGAGAGACACTGGCTCTCGAGGCTGACGGGGTGGTAGCGGCCACGGACGCCGTTTCGGACGAGTCCAGTACGTGAACCGGCCAGGATACTCCGTCCCGTCCGGCACGACTGCGTAACCCCGCCCACCGCAGGTGACAGTTATTACTATCGTGCGAGTGAACGTCCGACTATGGGAGTCGATTACTCGAGGCTACACGACCCGAACGCCGAGTACACGATGCGGGACCTCTCGGCGGAGACGATGGGAGTCACGAGCGAGCGCGGCGGCGGGCGCGACGTCGAGATCACTGACGTCCAGACGACGATGGTCGACGGCAACTTCCCGTGGACCCTCGTGCGGATCTACACGGACGCGGGGATCGTCGGCACCGGCGAGGCCTACTGGGGGGCCGGCGCGCCGGAACTGATCGAGCGGATGAAACCCTTCCTGCAGGGGGAGAACCCACTCGATATCGATCGGCTGACCGAACACCTCGTCCAGAAGATGTCCGGCGAGGGCTCGATCGGCGGCGTCACGGTCACCGCGATTTCGGGCATCGAGGTTGCCCTGCACGATCTGGCCGGCAAGATCCTCGAGGTGCCGGCCTACCAGCTGCTGGGCGGCAAGTACCGCGACGAGGTTCGGGTTTACTGTGACTGCCATACAGAAGAGGAGGCGGATCCGATCGCCTGTGCGGACGAGGCCGAGCGCGTCGTCGAGGAATTGGGCTACGACGCCCTGAAGTTCGACCTCGACGTGCCCAGCGGCCACGAGAAAGACCGCGCGAACCGCCACCTCCGGGCCCCCGAAATCGAACACAAAGCCTCGATCGTCGAGGCGGTCACCGAGCGCGTCGGTTCCCGGGCCGACGTGGCCTTCGACTGCCACTGGAGCTTCTCCGGCGGCAGCGCCAAGCGGCTCGCGAAGCGCTTGGAGGAGTACGACGTCTGGTGGCTCGAGGACCCCGTGCCGCCGGAGAACCACGACGTGCAACGCGAAATCACGCAGTCGACGACGACGCCGATCACCGTCGGCGAGAACGTCTACCGGAAACACGGCCAGCGCCGCCTGCTCGAGGAGCAGGCGGTAGACATCATCGCGCCCGACATGCCGAAGGTCGGCGGGATGCGCGAAACCCGCAAGATCGCCGATCTGGCGGACATGTACTACGTGCCGGTCGCGATGCACAACGTCGCCTCGCCGGTCGCGACGGTCGCCAGCGCCCACGTCGGCGCGGCCATCTCGAACGCCCTGGCCGTCGAGTACCACTCCTACGAACTCGGCTGGTGGGAGGACTTGGTCGAGGAGACGGTCATCGAGGACGGCTCCATCGAAATTCCCGAGGAGCCCGGCCTGGGCGTCACGCTCGATATGGACGCCGTCGCGGAACACGCGGTCGAGGGAGAGGTTCTCTTCGACGAGGCCTGACCCTGCTGTTCGGAGCCGATCGGCTGCCCCTGCCGGCTCCCGTTTTATGTCGATCGTCGGGGTGGCTACCCGCGTGCCATCGAACGAACGGACGCGACGACGGTTCTTGCGGACGGCTGGAACGATCAGCACCATCGCGGCGCTGGGCCTCGGCGGGGCGGGAACCGGCGCTGCACAGGACGACGGCGACTCGAGCGCGTCGGGGAACGGTCCCAACGTCGACAGCGAGTACGCGGCGGTGTACGAGGCGGCGATCGACTCCGTCGTACTGGTGTCCGTCGCCGGGATGGGCGCGCCAGACGGTGGTGGTCGAGGCGGGATCGGTACCGGATTCGTCCTCGAGAACGGATACGTCCTGACGAACAACCACGTCGTCGAGGCTGCCGGTGAGGGTGAGATCGAACTCCAGTTCAACAACGGCGAGTGGCGGACGGCCGCCGTCGTCGGCACCGACATCTACAGCGATCTCGCCGTCCTCGAGGTCGAGACGGTCCCCGACGTTGCCGACGGCCTCTCGCTGGCCGATGCGGAGCCGGTGATCGGCCAGGAGGTACTCGCGATCGGCAATCCGTTGGGGCTCGATGCCTCCGTCTCGCAGGGGATCGTCAGCGGACTCGATCGGGCGCTCCCCAGTCCGACCGGGTTCTCGATTCCGGCCGCGATCCAGACCGACGCGCCGATCAACCCCGGTAACAGCGGCGGGCCGCTCGTGAGCCTCGACAACGAGGTACTGGGCATCGTCTTCGCCGGGGCCGGACAGACCATCGGCTTCGCGATCTCCGCGCAACTGGCGATCCGAGTCGTCCCCGCACTAATCGAGGACGGCAGCTACGAGCATCCGTACATGGGGGTCGGGGTCCAGCCGGTCGGGCCGAGCATCGCCGAGGAGATCGGTCTCGAGGACGCGATCGGCGTATTGGTCGCCGAGGTCGTCCCGGACTCCCCCGCTGACGGCGTCCTCGAGCCGGCAGCGACGGGACGGCCCGGGACCGGCGACGTGATCGTCGCCATCGAGGGGACGTCGATCCCCACGCAGGACCAACTCTCCTCGTATCTCGCGCTCGAGGCGTCGCCGGACGAGACGGTCGACGTCGAGATCGTCCGCGACGGCGAGCGGGAAACTGTCGAACTGACGCTTGGCTTCCGGCCGGAGCCGGAACGGCAGCGGCCCCCGATTCCGGGCGGTCCGGGTCCGGGCGAGCGACCGCCGGGCCCCCGGCCCTGACTGCTATCGGTTGCCATCGTAACCCCCGGTTCGAGTCGTGGTGACTGCCAGTTCCGAACCGCTCGCGTCACGGTCGGCGAGTCGTCCGGCGTCACTCCGCCTCGGCGTCTCCCTCCGCTTCCTCGAGGGTCTCCGCGTCCTCGCGAGGCGCGTTCTGCGTCCCGAGGGCACCGTCGCCGTCGTCGACCTCGTCGGGATCACGGTCGATCCGCTCGAGTTCGTCTTCGATTTCGGCTTCCCGTTCGGCCTCGTACTCGTCGGTTCTGTCGGTATCGTCTTCGGCCATGCGGCGGCGCTTGGGGGACGAGCGGTTTGGACGCGGGGCCGTCGAGTGCAACGTCGATAGCTGCTTCGAGTCGGCCCGCTGAGCGGGGGCGATCGTGGCAACCCTTCGGCTGACACGAAAGACAGATAAAAGACCCCGCGCTGTGAATAGACAGATATGGACGTTCCCTACGACCTCACCTCGTACGTTCGGGTGTTGAAAATGGCGACGACACCCACGACCGAGGAGTTCCTCCAAGTGTCGAAGATCGCCGGTGCGGGGATCTTCCTGGTTGGCCTCGTCGGCTTCATCATCGGCGCGATTATGCTGTTCATCTCGGGCGGTGGTGGCATCTAATGGGGATCTACGCTGTCAAAACGACGGCGAGTCAGGAACGAACCGTCGCCGACATGATCATCAACCGCGAGGAGCCGGAGATCCACGCGGCGCTGGCCCCCGACTCGCTGACCTCCTACGTGATGGTCGAAGCCGAGGGCAACGCCGTCCTCAACCGTGTCCTCGAGGACATTCCCCACGCCCGCAGCATCGTCCCCGGCGAGTCAGACATTTCCGAAGTCGAACACTTCCTCTCGCCGAAGCCGGACGTCGAGGGGATCGCCGAGGGCGACATCGTCGAACTCATCGCCGGGCCGTTCAAAGGCGAGAAGGCACAGGTCCAGCGCATCGACGAGGGCAAGGATCAGGTGACCGTCGAACTGTACGAGGCGACGGTTCCGATTCCGGTGACGGTTCGGGGCGACCAGATTCGCGTGCTGGATTCCGACGAGCGATAGCGAGTTGGTTCGCTCGGCGCTCGCTCCGCTCGCGCCGAGGGCGTTTTCTACTACATTTTGCGAGGAGCGGTAACCACGGATGTGGCTGTCTACGGCCTTCCGACATCGCGATAAAACCGGGCCAGTGGTATCCCTCGTCACTCCAGCCCGGAGATTCAGCGGGTCGCGAAACCGACCAGCAGTGGATCGAGACGAAACGACCGGTGCCGGTCGTCCGCCCTCACATAAACACGCTCAGTTCCGAAGATAAAGCGGTAACGACGGACACGAGAATGGGATTGTCGTTCGCTACCACAACGCGAACGATAACTGATGACTCACGAGAAACACACGGATTCGACTGCGGGGAACAGCGAGACGACGACGCTCTCGCGGCGGCGAATGCTGCGGACGACGGCGGCAACGGTCGTCGCCGGGACCGGGTTGAGCGTCGCGTCGGGGTCGGTCGCGGCCGACACCGACGAGATCATGGAGGTCGACTTCCGGTATGGGACGCCCAGCATCGACGATGCACCCCAGAACGAGGACGAGGTGGTGTTCAACGTCCACGGCTATACGGGATCGTCGGCCAGCGTCAGCGAGGCCGCGACCTTCCAACAGACCGCCAGAGATCTCGGCTATACCGAGACCGTAACTGCGGTCACGTGGGACGACAGCGGCCTCCCCTGGTCGGCCGAAGCGAGCGCTCGAGACACCGGCGACGCCTTCGCCGCTTGGCTCGGCGACTACACGAACGCGAATCCGAACACGACGATCCGCATCCTCGGCCACTCGATGGGCGGGATCGTCCAGATGGAGACGCTCGCGGCCATCGGCGGCGCGTTCACGGTCGAGACGGCGGACAGCATCGGCTCCTACGAGGTGGACGACGCCCCCTGTGAGAGCGGGGACTTCTACGATGCCATCGAGTCCTCGGCCGGCGCGGTCCACAACTACTACTCGACTAACGACAGCATCGCCCGACTCGGGAGCGGGCCGGCCGACTGCGGCGGCTGGTTCTCCGACGGGGAGACGGCGAGCAACTACGCCGATGTCGACGTGAGCGACGCCGTCCCCGACCACACCTCCTACAAGGAGAGTTCCGGCTGCGTCTCGGCGATTATCGACAACTACTGACGGTGCTGTAACCCGACGCGAGCGGCCGACGAGAGGGAGGACGCCACGGCAGGGACAACGACTGTCGTTACCGCTTCAGTTCGTTCGCGATCGTTTTCATGTCCGCGACCGATTCGATCTCCTCGAGCAACTCCTCGCGTTCACGGACCGCTTCGGAGCTGGCACCGTAGGCGCGGACGTACTCGGCGCGGCTATGTTCGGTGAAGGCGTGTCGGATCGCGAGGTAACCGTCGGGGACGACGGTGCCACAGACCTTACACTCGCGGCGCTGGTGTTCCGTCGCCTGATGGACGACGGCCGACTCGACGTCTTCGAAGACCGATCCACAGCCGTCGATTCCGCATTCCCAGGCCATTCGATACCGGAACTCGCACGGCCGCCCTAATCATCCTTTCGCAGCCGAGCCCATCGGTCGGAAGACAGGTGGCCGAGCGGCCGCCGAATCAGAATTCATAACTCGGCTGTCCCGAAAGTGGGGGGCGTGATCGAGGAGTGACGTACCGAGTCGACCCCCACGTGAAGGTGCTGACCGATCGCGTCGTCGAGCGGGCAAAACGGGCCGGTCTCGACGCGATCGTCTACGCACCGCATTTCACACGGCTTCCGGAGGTCCGCGAGCGGGCGGCGGCCTATTCCGACGACGACTTGCTGGTGATCCCCGCCCGCGAGGTGTTCACCGGAACGTGGCGGAACCGCAAACACGTCCTCGCGCTGGGCCTCGAGGAGCCGGTTCCCGATTTCATCCCGCTCGAGACGGCGATGGCCGAGTTCGATCGCCAGGGGGCGACGGTACTCGTCCCGCATCCGGAGTTTGCGAACGTGAGCCTTGCCGAGGCGGATCTGCGCCGGTACGCCGACGTGATCGACGCCATCGAGATCTTCAACCCGCGACACTTCCCGTGGGATAACCGACGTGCCCGCGACCTCGCCGACTCCCTCTCGCTGCCACCCTTCACGTCGTCGTACGCACACCTCCCGCGGTCCGTCGGGGTCGCCCACACCGCCCTCGAGGCCGCGATCGAGACGGAAGCCGACCTCCTCGAGGCGTTCGACGACGGGGTCGCTCGCCGCGTGATCTACGACGACGGGCCGTATCGCTGGTCGACGACCGCTTCGGAACTCGGCAATCTCGTCTACGAGAACACCTGGGAGAAGGTCGACCGGCTCTTCCTCTCGGGAACCGAGCCGACCCATCCACAGCATATCGCCTACGACGGGCGGTTTGACGACGCCGCCGTCTATTAGTACCGCCCGGACCGCATGCCGCCCGCCATCGATGCTCGAGCCGGTGGTTTGACGTGCGAACGTGTGCCAGTACCTCCCACGATGATCTCGAGTCCCCGTCTCGCCGCGTCGTCGTTCGACCGGGAACCCAGTACCACCGTCGTCGTCGGTGATCGGCGGTGAGGGACTTCTCGAACCACGCCACGGATCGCCCGGCGGGTCACGACGTCGCGATCACCGGAATCGAATCGGCGGTCGTCGACGGAAACTTCGAGTGGAACCTCGTGAAAGTCCACACGGACGCGGGCGTGACGGGGATCGGCGAGGCCTATCGCGGTGGCGGCGTCCCGGAGCTGATCGAGTACGCGAACCGGTTTCTGGTCGGCGAGAACCCGCTGGACGTCGAACGGCTGTTCCGGCGCATCGTGCAGGAGACGTCGGGCCACGGCGGGACGACGGGAAAAGTCGTCACCGCCGCCTCGGGCATCGAGATCGCGCTCTGGGACGCCGCCGGGAAGATCCTGGACCTACCGGTCTACCAATTGCTGGGTTCGCGCTATCGCGATCGGGTCCGGCTCTACTGCGACTGCCACGCCGGCGAGGCCTACGCGGTCGACGACGGCGGGTTCACCGAGTACGCCGACGCGGACGCCTACACCCCCGAGGCCTACGCCGCCGAAGCCGAGCGCGTCGTCGACATGGGCTTCGACGCGATCAAGTTCGACCTCGACATGGAACGGGACAACGAGCCCGATCCCTATAATGGCCGGCTCACCAACGCCGCGATCGACCACAAAGTCTCGGTCGTCGAAGCCGTCCGCGACGCCGTCGGACGCGAGATCGATCTCGCCTTCGACTGCCACTGGGACTACACCGTCGAGAGCGCCGTCCGCCTCGCCCGCACACTCGAGCCCTACGACCTCATGTGGCTCGAGGACCTCGTCCCGCCGGAGGAGACCGACGCCCAGCGGGAAGTCGCCCGGCGGACCGAGACGCCGCTGGCAACGGGCGAGAACCGCTTTCGTATCCACGAACTGAGCGACCTGCTCGACGACTACGCAGTCGACGTGATCACGCCCGACCCGACCACCTGCGGCGGCCTCGCCGAGTCCAAACGGATCGCCCAGCGCGCCGAGGAGCGCTACATTCCGTTCTCGCCGCACAACGTCTGTAGCCCCGTCGGTACGATGGCCTGTGTCCACCTCTGTGCCGCCGTCCCCAACGCCGACGTGCTGGAATATCACGCCCTCGAGGTGGACTGGTGGGACGACCTGCTCGCACGCAAAGGGCCGCTCATCGAGGACGGCTACATCGACGTGCCGACCGAGCCGGGGCTGGGGATCGAACTGGACGAGGACGTTCTCGAGGCGCATCTGTTGCCCGGGACCGACGGGTTCGACTGAGCGGCACGCAGTCGTCATCCGTTCCCCTAAATGGAATGCAATTTTCATTTAAATGGCGTTCGGAATATGCGTTCAGCATAGGTAAACAATATCGCGCAGGAGACGTGATTCAGCCACCAGTTGAGACGACGCTCGTGCAAGATGCAGGGGTGAGGGTTTGCGAGGTGCGACGTCAGGACTCGCGCCACTTGTGGCCACACTCGATGCAGGTTAACAGCCGAACCTCGTAGGAACCGCCCGGCTTCGGCATCATCTCGGAGTAGGCCTGTTCGCTGTCACAGTCGTCCGCTGGACAGGGCTCCTGCATCGTCTCGGCGGAGGCTTGGGTCGCGTCGGCCACGTCGGGTGCCCCATCGTCTTGCTGCCCCTCCCGGGTCGCCATCGCCGCTTCCGCTTGCGAGTCCCGCGGTTCCTCGTTCTCGCAAGAGCGACACACCCACGTGTCGCCCTCCGTGTGCATCATCGAACCACACCCGTCGCAGAATTGCATCGTGAACGAATCTACGCACGTGCCAGATATAGGTTTTCAGTTCGACGCCGTTCAGAAACCAGCGAACTGTACCAAGCGATTCGATCACTCGATTCCATTCCGAACGGCGAACCCGTACTACTGCGCCCCGTCGGCGTCGCCCACCCTCGAGAGCGTCTCCGCGACCCGGTCCCAATGACTCCCCTGCCAGAAGTATTGGCCGCAGTCCCGACAGACCCAGCTCTCGAGGTCCGACGGATCGGGCGCGTACTCCGGCGTCGACGCGCTTGGATCGACCGACTCGAGCGGGCCGTTACACCGTCCGCAGAACGCGGGGTCGTCGGCCAGCGTGAGATCGACGCCCGCGTCGTCGAGTTCGGCGAGTTGTGCTTCGACGTCGCGGCTCTCGAGGAGGATCGACTCGTCGGCGCGGGCCGCGAGGGCGACGCCTCGCGTGACGACGGTTCGGTCCTCGTCTCGGGCGACGGCGAGGAGATCGTCGTCGGCCTCGAGGCCGCGGTCGCCGGCGTAGGCGGTGTCGTGGTTACACATCCGCAGATAGGCACGGAGCCCGCCGCACATGAGATCGAGGAGAAGTCGCATGGCGGTTCAGAAGACGTATCAGTGGAGGAACTGCCGTAACTCGGCGAGTTCCCAGGCGTTGATCACGTCGTCGGGCTCGGCCCAGCCGCGCCGCGCGGTGTGGACGCCCCAGCGCATGTACTCGAGCGTCGCGGGCCGGTGGGCGTCGGTGTTGACCGCGATCACCGCGCCCTCGTCGATGGCCGCCTGCACGGCGCTGCCCCAGAGATCCAGCCGCCGGGGATTGCTGTTGACCTCGAGGGCGGTGTCGTGGTCGGCGGCGGCCGCCCCGAGCGCGGTCGCGTCGAACTCGAGGCCGGAGCGCTCGTTGAGCAGGCGGCCGCTGGGGTGGCCAAGCACGTCGATCGTCGGGTTCTCGACGGCGCGGACGAGCCGCTCGGTCGCGGTCTCGGCGTCCTGACTCAGGGCGCTGTGGGTCGAGGCGACGATCACGTCCAGCGCGTCGATCACGTCGTCGGAGAGGTCGATCTCGCCCGCGGCGTCGACGTTGGCCTCGATCCCCGCGAAGACCTCGATTTCGGCGTCGTCGCCGACCGCGCGAATTTCCTCGACCTGTTCGAGGATCTCGTCGTCGGCGAGGCCCATATCGCCGACGACGCCCGGTCCCTCGGCGTGGTCGGCGATGCCGAAGTAGTCGTAGCCCCGCTCGGCGGCGGCCTCGACCATCGCCTCGATCGAGGTGTTGCCGTCGGACCACTCGGTGTGGGTATGCAGGTCGCCGCGGATATCGCCGCGCTCGAGCAGGGCCGGTAACACGTCGTTCTCGGCGGCGTCGATCTCGCCGCGATCGGTCCGGAGTTCGGGCGGGATCCACGCAAGCCCGAGCGCCTCGTACATGCCCGCCTCGGTCTCACCCGCGACGCGGTCGCCGACGCGCTGGCCCGCTTCGTGGTCTTCCACGTCGCTGACGTCGAAGGCCCCGTACTCGTTCAACTTCATCCCGCGGTCGATCGCGTAGTTGCGCAGGGCGACGTTGTGGTCCTTGCTCCCCGTGAAGTACTGCAGCGCCGAGCCGAACTCCGCGGGGACGACGACCCGCAGGTCGACACGGCTCTCGCCGACGCGGACGCTTGCCTTCTCGGGGCCGGATTCGATCTCGTCGTCGACCGACTCCCACGAAACGAACTGCTCGACGACCGCCTCGCCGTCTTCGGTCGCCGCGAGGACGTCCACGTCGCCGATCGTCTCGCGCCACCGGCGGATCGAACCCGCGACTTCACACCGCTCGACTGCCTCGAGGCCCTCGAGGTACGCGAGGACGTCGTCAGCAAGCGGCCGGGCCTCACCCAGGAGCTGGCGCTGGCCGACCGTTCGGGCGAACTCGAGGTTCTCGAGGATGTTCGCCTCGGTTTTGGGACCGAAGCCCTTGACGTCCTGTATCTCGCCCGCTTCGGCGGCGTCCTCAAGGTCGTCCAGCGTCTCGACCCCGAGTTCCCGATACAGCTTCCCGGCGGTCTTCGGACCGACGCCCTCGATGCGGGTGATGTCGGCGATGTCGATCGGCAGCTCGGCCCGCAGTTCCGCGAGTTCCTCGATCTCGCCGGTCTCGACGTACTCGACGATCTTCGACGAGATGGCGTCGCCGACGCCGTCGATGTTTTCGAGGACTTCACGATCGCCGTCCGCGACTCGGTCCGCGATCGGCGAGGGATGGGCCCGGACGTTCTCGGCCGCGCGCCGGTAGGCGCGGGGCTTGTACTCGACGTCGTCGGCCTCGAGCAGGTCGGCGAACTCCTCGAATCGGGCCGCGATCTCGGCGTTGGTCGTCATCGGCCCCTCCGGGAGGCCCCGTCGTCCTCCCGACCCAGCGCCTTCTTCAGGAAGGACATCCAGCGCTTGCGGTCCTGGGCCTGCTTGGCCCGTTGCTCGCGCTCGAGATCCGTCGGGCCGAGGCTCTCGAGGGCGTTCAACGCCCGGTCGATGCCGATGATGCTCTGGGCGAGTGCCTCGCCTTCCTCGCGGGTGATCGCGCCCTCCTCGATCCGCTCGAGTCGCTCGAGCCGCTCGCGTCGCAGGTTCCGCTTGGCCTGTTCGACGCGATCGCGTTCGCCGGACGGCACCGTCTCGCGGCGCTTGATCTCGAAGACGAAGGTCCGGAGATCGATCTCCTCGCCTTGGACCGAGATCGTCTCCGGGATGTCCGCGCCGACGGTCGCGCCCTCGCGCTCGACGCGCTCGAGCAGTTGCTTGCGCTCGTACTCTTGCACACCGGAACGTGGGGGATGGGGAGGCAAAAATGTACAGTCCGCTCGGATGGGTGTGCGCGCTGACAGCGACCGTGAACGGTGCCGAATCAGGTCACCGATATCGGTCTTCGACCCTCGTCGTGGTACCCTAGTCCCAGATGCGAGCGGAGACGATCGCAAAGACGGTGAGTATCACATACCCAACGGCGGTGACGTATGCGAACCACAGCACTCCGTCCATCGCAGTCACGACGCCGTCTCCGTAGTTGAACAGCGTCAAGAGGCCGCCGAGTACGAGAGCCAGAACTCCGCGACTGTAATTCACGAGGTCGGCGTCGATAATATCATCCATTGTTGTTAGTATACTGTTGTCGTTTCTTTAGGTGGTGCCGACTGTCTTCAGTACGCTTCGTCTGTTCCGGCCGCCGTTTGAGTCCCCGTTTTCGTCTTTCATTGCATAATATAATCATGTGTCGAAACATATGGGAATATCTTAAATTATAATATATAATTATCTCCGCCGGACACGTTACCCTAGGCGAGATTCGTGTTCCTCGCGGCACTCCGGTTTCCAGCAATAGTTCGTCTCGAGTCACCGACATTCGAACGCTTCTGGTCGTGGTGTGCATCGGCCGGGTGACCCCCGTCCAGACGATGGCCGAGTGCATACCGGGACGCGAATATTGACTCTGATACCACCTCGTTCCCGGCGACACTTCGGTACAGATCTCTCAGGGAGCGGGACTCGGAGAGAAATGGCGGCTAAACCCCAAATCCCTTAGCGACGCCGCACATACCCCCGATCAATGGCGAAGTGCGACGTGTGTGGGAACGACGAAAACATGCCGTATAACTGTCGTCACTGCGGCGGCACCTACTGTGGCGACCATCGGCTGCCCGAGAACCACGACTGCTCGGGACTCGAGAACTGGAACGACCCGCAGGGCGTCTTCGACAGCGGGTTCGACGACAGCGTCGGCTCCGGCGGGGGGACGTCCCGGGCCTCCGGGATCATGGACAAACTCCCGATCGACACTGGCCCGGGCGGCCCGCTGGCGTACTTCCGCGGGAACATGACCTACACGTTCTTGCTTCTGATCTGGGTCACCTACGCCCTCCAGATTTTCACACTCCTCATCAGCGGTCTGGAACTCCATCAGTCGCTGTTCGTCCTCTCGTCCCAGCATCCGGAGTACGTCTGGACGTGGGTCACGTCTGTCTTCTCCCACTCGCCGTTCCTCCTCCCCGATGGGAGCTTCTTGCACATCGTCGGGAACAGCATCGTGATATTCTTCTTCGGGCCGCTCGTCGAGCGGTACGTCGGCTCGCGGAACTTCGCGGCCCTGTTCATCGTCAGCGGCGTCCTCGCCGGCCTCGGCCAGATCGCGATCTCCGTCGCCCAAGGGAGTCCGACCGCCGTTCTCGGAGCCAGCGGCGCTGCCCTCGCGATCATGGGCGTCCTGACTGTCCTGAACCCCGGTCTGAAGGTCTATCTCTACTTCATCCTTCCCGTCCCAATCTGGCTGCTGACCGCCGGCTACGCCTTCATCAGCGTCTTCTTCCTCACCGGCGCGACCGGCGGCGGCGGTATCGCCCACGGCGCCCACCTCGTCGGCCTCGTGATCGGGCTCGCCTACGGCCAGTACGTCAAACAGAACCGCAACGTCAGCGCGCCCAGTCGCCTCGAGTTCGGCGGCGGCGGTGGCGGTCCCGGCGGGCCCGGTGGTCCGGGCGGGCCCGGCCGCGGCCGGTTCTGACGCCCGCACTCGCCCCAGGACCCTGTAACTGATTTTCGCCCGGCGTCTACCCCTGACCGAATGCACCAGCCCCGTCCCGACCTCGCTCCCGACGGCTCGCTCTCACGTGCGGAGATGGAGTCGCTCCAGCGAGAGATCGCTTCCGTCGCGACCTTCGAGGACGATCTGTCGTTCGATCCAGCCGTGCTGTCGAACCCGCTCGAGGCCGCGGCGAGCGGCGATGAGCAACCGGTCGTCGTCGGCGTCGATCAGTCGTTCCTGACGAACGAGGACGGCGAGCAGGACCGCGCCTTGAGCGCCGTCGTCGCGACCCGCGGCGGCGAGGTGATCGAGCGCGTCCACGCGGTGACCGACCTCGAGATCCCCTACATCCCCGGCCTGCTCTCCTTTCGCGAGGGGCGGCCGATCCTCGCGGCGCTCGAGGAACTGTCCGTCGAGCCCGACCTGTTCCTGTTCGACGGCAGCGGTCGGATTCACTTCCGGCAGGCCGGGATCGCGACCCACATCGGCGTGGTCCGGAACGTGCCAAGCGTCGGCGTCGCCAAGAGCCTGCTCTGTGGTACTCCACGTGAGAATACCGACGACCTCCTCGAGGGGACGACGATCGGTATCGAAGCGAACTCGAGGGTCGACGCGCCCGACGGTACCCTGCTGGGCTATGCGGTCCAGACGCGCCAGTACGACTCCCCGAACCGGTATATCAACCCGCTCTACGTCAGCCCCGGCCACCGCGTGGGCCCCGAGACGGCGGCCGACATCGCACTCGCGCTCTCCTCGTCGTACAAACTCCCAGAACCGGTCCGGCTCGCCGACAAGTACGCCGACGAGGCCAAGGGAGAGATCGATACGTAGCCGATTCGCCACTCCACCGGCGATTGCCTGCCGACCGTCCACCCGCGGCGGGTGGGACTGAAAGGGGCCGGGCCGATCGACGACGCACGACGACGGAAGCACCGCAGCGACCGTCGGGAGCGAGGAGCGCACCGAGGCGCGCGAGTCGATCGATCCGGGGGCTTTCAGGTCGTTTGCCGTCTCGAGGGGGTCGCTCGTCACCCCGTGATCGTCGCCGAATCCGAACAGTACGATCAGCGCGACAAACCATCGATACTTAGGTATCGTCGCACGAACCCGTCGCGTATGGCTACCGATGCGGACGTCGAGAGGACAGCCGACGATGGCGCCGACGGGACCGTCGTCGAGGACGACCCCGGCCGCGAGACCACCGTGGACGACGCGGGCCCCGCAGGCGACGAGGACCGCTACACGCGCAAGCAGTCGGTACTCATCACCGGCTGCTCGTCCGGCATCGGTCGCGCGACCGCCCGCGCCTTCCTCGACGACGACTGGCAGGTCTTCGCGACGGCGCGCAACGTCGACGACGTCGCCGACCTCGCGGACGAGGGCTGTGAGACCCTCGCGCTGGACGTCACCGACCCCGAACAGGTCGCCCGGACCGTCGAGGAAGTCGTCGACGTCGCCGGCTCGATCGATTGCGTCGTGAACAACGCCGGCTACGCCCAGATGGGCCCGCTCGAGGACGTCTCGACGAGCGACCTCCACCGACAGTTCGACGTCAACGTCTACGGCCCCCACCGGCTGACCCGCGCCGCCCTCCCGCACATGCGTGCCCAGGGAGAGGGCCGAATCGTCAACGTCTCGAGCGTCTCCGGCCGGATCTCGATGCCCGGCTCGGGCGCGTACTCCGGCTCGAAGTTCGCCCTCGAGGGGATGAGCGACGCACTGCGGGCCGAAGTCGACGAGTTCGACATCGACGTGGTGCTGATCGAACCCGGGCCGGTCGAGACGGCGTTTACGACCCGCGTCGACGAGGAACTTCCGGAGAACGAGCGAACGGCAGACTACGAGTCGCTGTACGAACTCTACGACGACGCCCAACTGATCGGCGGCGGTAGCGGCGGCCCCTTCGCCTCCGAACCCGAGGACGTCGCCGAGGCGATCCTCGAGTCGGCGACCAGCCCCGATCCGCCGGCCCGGTACCCGGTCGGTCCCCTCGCGCAGTACGGGCTGTACGCCCGGTTCCTCCCGGCCTCGATTCGCGACAAGCTCTACGGGCTGGTCCGCAAACTCGTCTGAGCCGCGGCTTCGCGGCCGCTAGGAGTCGTCGTATCGTTCCGCCGCCGACTCGAACCCCAGTTCCGACTGTTCGCGGCCCCGTCGCTGCTCGAGGGCGGCGATCGCCTCGGGGTCGGGCGCGGCGTCGTCGGTGATCCGCGCCCACGAATCGTGGACCTTCGAGTGGAACCAGCGACAGAGATAGACCGTGATCTCGTGAGAGAGGGTCTCGCCGTCGCGATCGTAGGAGAGGTGGTGTTCCTCGAGCAGCGGTCGCTCGTCGTCGTGGGCCATCCGCTTTTCCGCGAGGCCACAGCGAACGCACTCGCGATCGTGATTCCGCGACCGGAAGTGCGGGCAGTCGGCCCACGAGGGGTCGGACTCGGGGTCGACGACGGGACACTCGTAGTCCTCGGCAGCGCGCTCGCGGGCGAACTCGGGGTCGTGGTCGTAGTGATCGAAGGCGTACCGACACGTCCCCTCGCCGGTCAGGTAGTCACAGACGCCCGCGAACTCGTAGGGGTCGTCGACGCCGACCGAGGTTCCCTGCGGCGTTTTCTCCATCGTCGCCGGCACTAGGGCTCCGGGGATGTTGAATCGACCGCCCGCGTCCGAGGGAAGTCAGCCGTCGCCGTCGATGGGGTTTTGCCCCCGGCCCGCGTTACCGCCGGTCGTGCTTCCGACCGACGATCCCGACACCCTCCTCTCGACCGACGACGTCCTCGCGGCCGTCGACGCGATCGGCGACCGCGACCAGTTTGCGGTCGCGTACGCGGTGTACGCACACTCGGACGACGGCGTGACGGTTCCCGAGATCGCGGCCGAAACGGACGACGGGGAGGCGGCTATCGAACCCGCCATCGACGCGCTCG
Source organism: Natrinema pellirubrum DSM 15624 (assembly GCF_000230735.2). Lineage (NCBI taxonomy): Archaea > Methanobacteriati > Methanobacteriota > Halobacteria > Halobacteriales > Natrialbaceae > Natrinema > Natrinema pellirubrum. Next base: position 1,990,964 of record NC_019962.1, on the reverse strand, counting down.
TCGACGGCGGCGTCCTCGCCGAGCGAATGCCCTGCCTCGTCGACCCGTCGGTCGACGGCCCCGAATACGAACTCTCCGAATTCGGCCGGCTCCTGCTCGAGGAGGGCGTGCTGGCGGCGTTCGACGCTGCAGCGACGGTCGCGGATCTCTATAGTAGCCACTGAAACGATTCACACACTGATCGCAACGCTGTCGTGCGATCAGGTGTGCAATGACTTTCAGTGGCTACTATAGGCGCGGCCCGAGACCTTTTTCTCGTCGCCGTTCGGACTCGAGGTCGTGCGACTCGTCCACGAGCCGGCGTCCGACGCCGACGACGAGATAGTCGAGGAGCGGACGGAAACGCTGGCGACGACGGTCGAGGTCGCGGACACGCTCGTGAGCCAGGCCCGCGGGCTCATGTTCCGGCGCTCGGTGCCCGACGACTACGCGCTCGCCTTTCGGTTCGACGACCCGGCGGTCCGGGACCTTCACATGCTGTTCGTGTTCTTTCCGATCGACGCCCTCTGGATAGAGGACGGAGTCGTCCAGCGCGTCGAGCGGCTCCGGCCGTGGCGGAGTTTCGCCCGCGCCCGAGCCGATCTCATCGTGGAACTGCCGGCCGGCAGCGCCGCGGGTGTCGAGGCCGGCGACCGGGTCCGCCTCGAGGACGCCGGCCCCGAGTCCGGAACCGGCGGTTTTAAGACACCGTGATACGTTGTGACGGGATACAATGGCACGCCATACGCCATCTGACGAGGATAGAGGAAGTCGGGGCGACCCGGCTGGGCGTGAAATTCTCCGACGAGTATAATCACCGTTCCGACGACAACACCCGCAGTTCCCGTAATTCACCACTCTTGCCTGTAACTCACTCACCCGAACAGACGATCGCATCGGACCGTACAGTACGCCTGCTTGATACGACGCTTCGCGACGGCGAGCAAGCGCCGGGCGTCTCGCTCTCGCCCGACGAGAAGGTCGAAATCGCCCGCTCGCTCGAGCGCGCGGGCGTCTCCGTCATCGAAGCCGGCAGCGCCTGTACCGGTGCGGGTGAGCGACAGGCCATCTCGCGGGTGACCGACCTCGATCTCGACGCCCGCGTCACCAGCTTCTGTCGCGGAATGAAAGGCGACATCGACCTCGCGCTCGAGTGTGATGTCGACGGGGTTCACATCGTCGTCCCCGCCAGCGATCGCCACGTCGAGGGCAAGGTCGGCACGTCCCGCGCGGACAACCTCGAAAACACCGCCGAACTGGTGGCCTACGCCAAAGAGAACGACCTCTGGGTCGAGGTCATCGGCGAGGACGGCTCGCGAGCGGATCTCGACTACCTCGAGGAACTCGCCGAGACGTCCTTCGAGGCCGGCGCGGACCGATTCTGTTTCGCCGACACCGTCGGCCACACCGGCCCCGAACACACCCACGAGGCCGTCTCCCGACTCGCCGACCTCGGTCCGGTGAGCGCCCACACCCACGATGACCTCGGGCTGGGCGTCACGAACGCGCTCGCGGCCGTCTCCGCGGGGGCCGACCTGGTCCACTGCACGGTCGACGGGCTCGGCGAACGCGCCGGCAACGTCGCCCTCGAAGAGGTCGCGATCGCGCTCGATCACGTCTACGACGTCGAAACGCTCGATCTCGAAGAGGTGTACGACCTCGCCCAGACCGTCGCCCGGGCGACGGGCGTCCAGCTCCCGCCGAACAAGGCCGTCATCGGCGAGAACGCCTTCACCCACGAGAGCGGCATCCACACCGACGGCACGCTCAAAGACGACAAGATGTACGAGCCCTACGCCCCTGAGACGGTCGGGCGCGAACGCCGGCTCGCGCTGGGCAAACACACCGGTCGCGCCGGCGTCAGGGCCGCGCTCGAGGAACACGACGTCGAGGCCGCCGACGACGAGGTCGCCGAGATCGCGACTCGCGTGACGGAACTGGGCGACCGTGGCCGCCGGGTCACCGACGCCGACCTGCTGGCGATCGCCGAGGACGTCACCGGGGACGACCGCGAGCGCGTCGTCGACCTCCTCGATCTCTCCGCCACCAGCGGCGGGGCGGTCCCGACCGCGAGCGTCCGCCTCGACGTCGACGGCGAGGAACGCGTCGCCAGCGGCACCGGCTCCGGCCCCGTCGACGCCGCCGTCTCCGCCGTCCGCGAGGCGCTGGGCTCGATGGCCGACGCCGAACTCGAGTCCTACCACGTCGACGCCGTCACTGGCGGCACCGACGCCGTCGTCACTGTCGAAGTCACGATGGTCCGCAATGACCGCTCGGTGACGGTCGCCCGCAGCGAGGCCGACATCACTCGTGCGAGCGTGAAAGCGATGGTCGACGCGCTCGATCGGCTGCTCGCGGCCGACCAGCAGCCGCTCGCACCGGCCGACGACTGAGGAGTTCGGTGGCCGACTCGGTTCTCGCGGTCCGATCCACCGGAGAGCGACGGCGTCGGCGCTGGCCTATCCCTGCCGGAACGGATCGCTCACGACGTTCCACGGGTCGAGCGCGTAGACGGCGGCCAGAAACAGAGCGACGGCGACGACGAACAGGCGAGCGACCGCGCTCGCAGACGTGGGCAGGCCGACCTCGAGGGTCGTCGCCATCACGATCGCGACCCCGATCCAGAGGCCCCCGACGATCAGTCGCTTTCGACGGTCCATAGTCGCCCGTTCGGCTCGAGTCGCTTGAATGCGTGGGGTTTCGAACGGCTCGGCCCCTGACTGCCGTCTCGATTGGGGTGAAAGGAGGTCAAGACGAGTCGATCGGCCCGAGGCCGATAGTCCGCTTCTCGAGGGCGTTCTGGCGCCTATTGAGCATGCCGACGTCCGCGTACGAGACCGGTCCGCGAACCTGCTCGGCTTCGGGCCCGGGTTCATGGCCGAGGTAGTCGACGTTCGGGTTCGTTCCGATATCCGCGAGCAACTCGAACTCGTTTTGGGGCGCGTTGACGTAATCCTCGAACAGTTCCTGTGCGACCTCTTCCGTGTCGGCGACCTGGACGTCCTGGCTCGGCCCCTCGAACTGGTCCGCCAGCAACCCGAGTTCCTCGCGAACCTGCTCGCTTTCGAGGACGAGGCCGGTGTCTTCGATCGCGCTGACGACCTCGAGGATGCCCGTTTCCTTGTCCGGGAGCGAATCGCCCGGCGGCGCTTCCTCCTCGTACTCCTCTTGGGTGATTTGGACCCCCGTCGCGAGCGCGATTCGCGTCCTCGTGAACTCGTCGACGGCATCGATGACCGCGTCTAAATTCCCGCTGACGCCCTCGAGCGACGACGAAACCGAATCCGCGGACGGAAGCTCCGCATTCAGGTTGATGATCGTTCGCGATCGAGCCGGGTTCTCCCTGTACCGTTCGGGATCGCTCGCGGGGTTGTTCTTGTCGCCGAACTGGATCACGTTCGGTGGGCAGGCGACCTCGCAGGCGACCGTGCCGACGTTGCCCTCGCCGAAGTTCCCGTCCTGACGGGCGGGGTCGAAGACGCACTTCGACATGACGCCGCGAGGGGCACGAGCGCTGACGCGCCGGTCGCGATAGTCGTAGACCATGTCGGCACTGAGTTCGTCCTCGTCGGTTTCCGGTTCCTCCCACTGGAAGTAGTTGACGCCGTACGGGCAGGCGACCTGACAGTACCGGCAGCCGATGCAGATGTCGTAGTCGGTCAGTACCATCCCACCCTTCTCGCGGGTATGACGGGCCGTCGTCGGACAGACCTTCTCGCAGGGCGCGTCGGTGCAGTGCTGACACGGGCGGACGAGGTAGTTGAACTCGTGGACGACCGGGTTGTCCCCACAGTCCTCGGGGTCGACGTCGACGGTGTCGGGATCCGGAGACTCGACCGAGCCGTCCTCGAAGGCGAGGACGTACATCCAGTTTGACCCCTGGTCCCAGTTGTGTTCCTGATTGCAAGCGGTCACGCAGGCGAGACAGCCGTCACAGTTCTCGAGGTCGATCGTCATCCCCCACTGGGTTCCCTCGTCTGCGTCCTGGACTTCTCCCGCCTCCTCGACGGCGGGCTCCGGCTCCTGTTGATCGACCGCGCCCCAGCCGAGACTCGCGAACCCCAGCCCGGCCCCGGTCTTTTTGAGCATCTCACGACGGGATCCGTCGCCGTTGGCGAATTCCAACAGCGTCGACCCGATCCCATCCTCGTTGCCGTCCGCATCGTCCGGGCTGGCGATCGGCCGTTCGTCCTCGCCGAACTCCGCGACCACGTCGTCGTGATATCGCTCGTGGAACTCCTCCTCCGAGAGTTCCCCCTTCGTGACCCGCATGGCGTCTCTCCCCATTTCCATGCCGAGTTCGGTGTCGTACTCGGTCTCGTCGAGCATCTCCTCGAGGTCGTCCTGCCACGACTCACCGAGGGGGTGAAACGCCTCGTCGTCCGAGGTGTCGTCGTCGAAACTCATCGTCCCCACCGGTCCGGTGTCGCTCGAGGTCCGTTCATTGTGGCTCGTGTTCCCACACCTATCACAAGTCCTCGCAAAGAGGCCCAGCCTGCAAATGACGGGACCGTCGGCGCCAGAGCGGAACATGTCGTACCCCTCCGCCGCCATCGGACGGTGCGACTCGAGAATTGAAGCGTCCAGTCAGCACGACTCGGCGGTGTCAGTTTGGACGACCGCAAATCGTCCGGAATCGTGTTGCAGCACCGAACATCGATTCGCGCCGCTACGCGGCGCTCATCGGTTTGTTGCTGTAAAAGCGCCGAGAGGGAGATTCGAACTCCCGTGTCCGTGAGGACAGCAGATTTCGAATCTGCCGCCTTGGCCGGGCTAGGCTATCTCGGCTCACTCCTCTCTACTCGAGAGACGTTTTTACCCGTTTCGATTTTTTCGCTCCGTGCGAACGGTTCGCCCGAGGGCGATGGCACCTCGAGCCGAGCGGCGTTACCCGGTGTTCTTCATCCCGGCCGCGATCCCCTTGACCGTCAGTCGCAGCGTTCGCTCCTCGATGTCGGTCCGGTGGGTCCGGTCGAGCAGGTAGACCTGAAGCATGTTCAGCGGGTCGACGTAGGGGTTTCGTCGCTCGAGGTTCTCGCCGAGCCAGTCGCGGGTGTGTAACTGTTCGCGCTGGCCGATTTCGGTGATCAACTCGCTTGCCCGCTCGTACTCGTCGGTCACCCGGGGGAAAAAGCGCTCCCGGAGGTCGTCGTCGGCCATTTCGGCGTAGCGCTCGGCGATCTCGAGTTCAGTACGCGAGAGCGAGAGCGCGGCGTTGTCGAGCGTGGTCCGGAAGAACGGCCACTCCTCGTACATCTCTTGGAGCGTCTCCATCGAGCCGCCGTCGTCTGCGTAGGCGTCGATTCCCGTCGCGAGCGCGTACCAGCCCGGGAGGATACACCGCGACTGGGTCCAGGAGAACACCCACGGGATCGCCCGCAGATCCTCGACCGTGCGCTCGCCGCTGCGGGAGGCCGGCCGCGAGCCCAGATCGAGATCTTCGATGACCGTGATCGGCGTCGCCTGCTCGAAGTAGCGGACGAACCCGTCGCTCTCCAAGAGGTCGCGGTACTCCCGGCGGGCGGCGTCGGCCATCGTTTCCATCGCGTCGACCCACTCCTCGGGGACCTCCTCTTCGGGCTGGTCCAGCGCCTGCTTGCGCGCCCGCAACTGGGCGTTGAGCATCTGTTCGATGTTGCGCTCGGCGATGCGGGGGTTGGCGTACTTCTCGGCAATGGCTTCGCCTTGCTCGGTGAACTTGACCTGCCCCGTGACCGTGGAGTTGGGCAGGGCCAGCAGCGCCTCGTTCATCGGGCCGCCGCCCCGCGAGATCGAGCCGCCGCGACCGTGGAACAGCCGCATCGTCACGTCGTGATCGTCGCAGATCTCGCCGAGCCGGCGCTGGTTCTTGTACAGCGACCAGTTGGCCGCGAGAAAGCCGTTCTCCTTGTTCGAGTCGGAGTACCCCAGCATGATCTCCTGGGTCCGCCCGCGGGCCGCCAGCGCCTGCGCGTAGGCCTCGTTCTCGAACAGCGTGCCCATGATCCGGCGGGCCCCCGAGAGGGCGTATTCGGTCTCCAAAAGCGGGACGATATCGAGCCCCGAGTGTTCGGGCAGGGAGACGACGCCGGCCTGGTCCGCGAGGAAGAGTACCTCGAGGACGTGGCTCGGCTCCTCGGTCATCGAGATGCAGTAGGTGTCGATCGCGTTGCTCCCGTACTCGGTCTGCCACGCCGCGAGGCGATCGAACAGGTCGAGGACTCGTGCCGATTCCTCGGAGAGGTCCGCCGTCCGCTCGAGGTCGATGACGGGCTCGTCCTGCAGGACCGCGTCGGTCAGGAACTCGACCCGCTCGTCCTCCGAGAGGCCGTGGTAGTCGATCTCCTCGGCCTCGAGGGCCTCGGCAATGGCGTCGGTGTGTTTCTGCTGGTGATCCCGCAGGTCCAGACTCGCCAGCGAGAAGCCGAAGGTCGCGACCCGCCGCCGGATCGGGTCGACGTGAGCGTCGACGACGCTTTCGGCCCCGTTGTCCCGGAGGCTCTCGGCGATGACCGCGAGGTCGTCGCGCAGGCCTTCGACCGTCTCGTAGCCGCCGGGGCGAACGTCGCCGACCCGGCGGAGTCGCTCGCGCATCAGCTTGAGCTTCTGTCGGTACGGCTCGTCGGGGTAGCGCTCCTCGGCCGTCCGAGCGGTCCCCGGCAGCCGCTCGCGATCTTCCTCGAGCGAGGCCTGAAACGCCGAGCCGGCGTCGATCCGGCTGCCGTCCTGGCTCAGGACTCCGGAGAGGCGTTTGAGCTGATCGCGGTACTGCTCTAAGACGACCGAACGCTGGCGCTCCAGGGTGTTCGCCGTGACCTCGGGGGTCACGTAGGGGTTGCCGTCGCGGTCGCTGCCGGCCCACGACCGAAACTCGAAGAGCTTCGGGATTTCGAGACTGCCGGGGACTTCCTCGTCGATCGCATCGGCGAGTTCGTCGTAGACCTCGCCGACCACGTCGAACAGCGTGTTCTCGAGGTACCACTGGACGTTGCGCGCCTCGTCTTCGGGTTCGGGCTGGCGATTGCGGACCTGCGGGGTCTGCCAGAGGCTCGTGACCTCCGCGTCGACGTCCCGCCAGACCTGCCCCTCCTCCTTGTCGGTCAGCAGCCGCTCGTCGACGGTCTCGAGCGACGTCGAAATCTCCCGCAGTTTGGACTTGACCGTCTTCCGGCGGGCCTCGGTCGGGTGGGCGGTAAACGTCGGCTCGATCAGGACGTCGTCGAGGACCTGCCGGACGGTCTCGACGTCGGCCTCGCCCAACTCGGCGGCCGCGGTCTCGAGGCTGTCCTCGAGGGTCCCCTCCTGAGACGCGGTCCGAATGGTCCGAACCCGCTCGCGTTCCTCAGCGAGGTTGATCAACTCGAAGTAGGTGGTAAACGCCCGGGCGACGATCCGTTGCTGGTGGGGCGACAGTCCCTCGAGTTCCGCGATCAGCGGCTCCCGGGACTCGAGGTCGCCCGACCGGTACTCGATCGCGGTCCGGCGACAGGACTCGACGGTCTCGAACGCGCGTCGGGAAGTCTGGTCCTCGAGGACGTCGCCGAGCAACGCCCCGAGTTCGCGGACGTCCTGGCGGACGTTCCTGTTGTGAAGTCGCATATCGTGTGGATGTGCGTGCCATAGTAAAAACCCCTAGCAGGAGTGCTACCCGACTCATACATCGTTTTCCGTGATAGTTACTGGCGGTGATGTTGGGCCGACGAGCGGCTCCTGCCGATCCGTTCGCTCGCCGGCCCAATCGCTATCGACACCACAACCAGGACCAGGAATGTTTACTATAAGTATAAATTATACCTCTAGCTGGTTGGTTTCGGCTGTACTATACGAACGACTGCGGCATTCAATTTCGAATAGCGGGTAGTCCTCGCCCCCAATTGGTTCACCAACTCACTAGTCGCACGAAACGTATCCGTGCCGGATGCGACGACCGAGGTGGCGGCGGGTTCTCGATCGGACTCCGGGAGATCACAGCCCGCGATTCGTCACTCGTCGGTGTACTGCGCACACACCCGCCGAATCCCCTCCTCGAAATCGATCTGCGGTTCCCAGCCGATCGCTTCGCGGATCTTCGAGGCGTCGGCGCAGGTGTCGTGGACGTAGACATCCTCGGGGATAGGGTTCTCGACGTACTCGGGCTCGACGTCAGTCCCCAGTTCGTCGTTGATCATTTCGACGACCGTCTCGAAGTCGTAGGCCTCGCCGGTCCCGAGGTTGTAGATCCCGTCGAGTTCGGCCGCCGCCGCGCCCTCGAGCCCGCGGACGATGTCGGAGACGTGGGTGAAGTCCCGCGTCTGGGTGCCGTCGCCGTACAGGACCGGCGACTCGCCGTTTGCGATGTCGTCGGCGAACTGCGCGATCACGTTAGCGTACTCGCCCTTGTGTTCCTCCGCGCCGCCGTAGCCCTGATACACCGAGAAAAAGCGCATGCCGGCCATCGACATGTCGTAGTGGTTCGCGAAGTACTCGCCGTAGCGCTCGCGGGCGAGCTTCGAGGCCTCGTAGCCGGTGTCGACGCCCACGTCCATGTCCTCGGGCGAGGGTTCGGTACGGCTGCCGTAGATCGACGACGTGGAGGCATAGACGACCGTGTCACAGCCGTCCTGTCGCGCCTGCTCGACCACGTTGACGAAGCCCTCGACGTTCACGCGAGCGCCCGTGGTTGGGTCCTCCTCGTGCATCGCATAGGACGACAGCGCCGCGAGGTGGAAGACGACGTCGACATCGGTCGGCAGGTCGTCCTCGAGGACGCTCGCGTCGACGAAGTCGACGTCTTCATCGAGGTTTTCCGGCGTGCCCAGATACTGGTCGTCGACGACTGTCACGTCGTTGTCCGCAGCGAGGTGGTTCGCCAGGTTCGAGCCGATGAATCCCGACCCTCCGGTGACGAGAACGGTCCGATCGTCCAGAGTCATATCGGAACTCCCAGTTCGGTGATCCATAGGTGTTTTGAAAGCCCGAGCGGTGGCAACGACTGCGACTGACGTGACCGGCCAGCAGTCGACGACAGGCCGGGGATCGACGCTCGAGTCGCCGCGGTGGTACCGATCCGCCGCTCGAGCCGTAGCTTTAACAAATATGATAGCATACTCCAAACGGTGAGCCTGCTTTCGAACCCGTATCGACGGCGCTGGATCGGCTGGGGACTGCTCGTGGCGTCGTTCTTCCTCGTCAGCCTCCACCGGTCGTCGACCGCGGTTCTCTCGGGGGAGCTGATGCGTGCGTTCGACACGACGGCGACGAGCCTCGGACTGCTGCATTCCTCGTTTTTCTACCTGTACGCGGCGTTTCAGGTGCCCGCGGGACTGTTGACGGACCGGTACGGATCGCGGGCGATCGCTGCAACGGGGACTGCCGTGATGAGCGCCGGCGCGGTCGCGTTCGGGCTGGCGTCGACCTATCCGGTCGCGTTCGGCGGCCGCGTGCTGGTCGGGCTGGGGGCCAGCGTCCTCTTCGTCGCGGCGCTGCGGTTCTGTGCGAACTGGTTCCGACCCGACGAGTTCGGTACGATGACTGGCGCGACGTTCAGCGTCGGCATTCTGGGCGGCCTCGCGGCGACGACGCCGCTCGCGGTCGCCGTCTCGCGGCTCGGCTGGCGGGGGTCGATGGTCGGGCTCGGTGCGTTCGGCCTCGCGGCCGCGGTCGGCATCCTCCTCGTCTCCCACGACTCGCCGGCCGACGCCGGCCTCGAGCCGATCGACGACGTGCCGGATCGGCCGGACGTGACCGACGCCGCGACGCTCAAGCGGTACGTCTCGGACGCGGTTCGCGAACCGGAAACGTGGCTGCTGGGGATCATGCTTTTTTTCATGACCGGGATCGGGATCACGATCTTCGGCCTGTGGGGGATCCCCTATCTCGTCCAGACTCACGGGATCTCCGTGACGGAGGCGTCGGTCTACCTGCTGGTGGGCAACGTCGGCGGCATGATCGGGCCGACGGCCTTCGGCTGGCTCTCGGACCGATGGGGACAGCGAACCGGCCTCATCGTCTTCTCGACGGTCGTCTTCGGGCTGACCTGGACGGTCTTCGCCGTCTTCGGGACCGTCCCCCTGTTGCTCGTCGGCGCGATCTTCCTCTTCTCTCGCGTCCTGCGTGGCGGCGTGCCGCTCGCTTTCACCGTCATCAAGGAACGCCACCCGGAGGGGGCCAGCGGGACCGTGATCGGCATCGTCAACACGATGGGCTGGGTCGGCGCGGCCGTCTTCCCGGTCGTCCTCGGGGCCGCCCTCGACGCCTACTGGACCGGCGACACCGTCAACGGCACCCGCGTCTACACCGAGTTCGGCTACCGGGTCGCGTTCGCCATCGCGGCCGCTGCGGGGTTGCTCGCCGCGGCCTGTGCGATCCTGCTTCACGTCCGGACGCGGGCGGAACGGCCCCTCGAGTCCGGCGCTGACGTCGAGCAGCCGGCCGGGTGATTCAGGCTCGAGACGGTCGGTCCCCCGCCGTCGCCTGCCTCAGCCCACAGCTACTTGCCGATACGTACCACACCACACGGTCATGCGCTACTACGAGGACATCGAGGTCGGGGAGACCCGCGAGTTCGGCGAGTACCACGTGACCAAAGAAGAGGTACTCGAGTTCGCCGGACAGTACGACCCGCAACCGTTCCACACCGACGAGGCGGCCGCCGAGGACTCCGCGTTCGGCGAACTGGTCGCCTCGGGCTGGCACACCGCCGCGATGTGCATGCGGATGCTCGTCGACGGGCCGATCCAGGACCGCGCCAGCATGGGCGCTCGCGGCGTCGACGAACTCCGGTGGAAACGACCGGTCAAGCCCGGGGACACCCTCTCGGTCCGGACCGAGATCGTCGACAAACGCGTCTCCGAGAGCGATCCGACTCGCGGCTACGTCGACAGCAAACTCGAGGGGATCAACCAGGACGGCGACGTAGTCATCTCCTGGATCGGCCTGGGGATGATCGCCCGTCGACCGGACGACGCGGAGGAGTGAGGATGGCCCGGGTGCCGCTGCTCGAGGCCGACGACCTCCCCGAGGAGTACCGCTATCTGTTCACCGAGAACGACGTGGGCGACGCCCACATCTTCCAGGCGATGGCCAACGCTCCGGAACTGCTACAGTGGTACATGCGCTACTCGACGCGGCTCTGGGACGTCCTGCCGGCGCGTGAACGCGAGGTGGTCATCCTGGCGGCCGCCCGCGCCCTCGAACACGAGTACGAGTGGCACCAGCACGTTCGGCTGGGCCGCGAGGCCGGCGTGACGGACGCCGAGATCACCGCCATCAGTGAGGGTGATCTCGCGGCGCTTTCGGACCGCGACGCGGCGCTGGTCACCTACGCCCGCAGCGTCGCCCTTGGCGATCCCCGCGACGGCGACCACGACCGGCTCGGCGAGTACTACGACGTCGAGACCGTCGTCGGCGTCGCCATGCTCGTGGCCCACTACGTCGCGACGGCCCGGGTGCTGGACGCGTTCGACGTCGCGACCGAGGAGGCGTTCGTCGGCTGGCGGCCCTGACCCCTCGCGGCGACCGCGGGTCGATTTCGGCCCGAACCCGTTCGGATCGTTGCTTATTCGATTCGCCACCGTTCCGTCGGTATGGGCGACCTCAGGCAGTTCGACGTGCCCGAGAGCGTCGACCCCGACGAGTGGCGACTGTCGGTGACCGGCGCGGTCCGGCACCCGACCGACTTCGGGCTCGCGGACCTCACCGATCTCCCGCTCGAGACCTATACCCATGACTTTGCCTGCGCCGAGGGGTGGGTGGCCGAGGGGCTGTCGTGGCGGGGCGTACCCGTCGCCCGACTGCTCGAGCGGGTCGAGCCGGTCGACGGGAGCGCGTACGCGCTCGTCGGCGGGATGGACGACGGCTACGCCTGCTCGATTTCCCTCGAGCGGCTGTCCGAGGCGGTGCTGGCCGTGGCACTCGACGGCGACCCGCTCCCGGTCGAACACGGCGGGCCGGCGCGGCTCGTGCCGACGGGCGACGGGGCCGACTGCTGGGAGAGCGTCAAGTGGGTGCGCGAACTCGAGGTCCGCGAGACGGAACCGACGGCGGACGACACCGCGAAGAACGTGGCGCTCTCACGAATCGAGTGACCGGCACGGGTCCCGTCGGTCAGGGTTCGGTAGCCCGGTCCCCGAGGAAAGTCCCGGTCGGGGTCTCTAACCCGTCGATTTCGGCGGTCAATGCCCCCGTCGAACTGTCGAAGACCAACAGTTTCCCCGCGTCCCAGCAGCTGACGTAGACGTGGCCGCCGTCGCGGGTGAACTCGGGATGGAGCGACCGGCCGGGAGCCCACTCGGTCGTGTCGATGACCGTCGACACGACCAGGTCGTCGGGGTCGATCGCGTAGATGACCCCCTCGTTGTCTCGATCCGTGTCGTCGAAGATCACGTCGCCCCAGACGTAGTCGCTGTCAGGGTGGGAGTTGCAGAACATGCCGTGGCCCGGCACCTCGATATCGGCCACGGGATCGCGGGCCTTGAGGTCCCACGCCGTGATCGCGTCGCTCATCACGGTCCCCGTAAAGCCGAGCCCGCGGTACTCGTCGATCGCACCGGGGGTCGGATGCGGCGGGCCGGCCGTCGGTACCCGGTCGACGACCGCCCGCTCCCGGACGTCGAGGACGTACAGACACTCGTCGCCCTGCGAGGCGAGATAGCAGTATCGCTCGTCGGGTCCGTAGACGCCGTCGTGGAGGGTCCGGCCGACGGGGACCTCATCGACGATCGGGAACGAGGGATCGTCGTAGTCGACGAACCAGACCCTGCCGGCGTCTTTCAGGACGACCAGAAAGCAGCGCTCGCCCGGCACGTCCCGGACGGTACAGATCCGCGAGGCGATCGATTGGCCGTCCGGATCGACCGCGTGGGCCGGGAGCCGATGCAGCGGCTCGAGCGTCTCGGCGTCGAGGACGACCGCGTGGTTGGGGTTGTAGTACCCCGCGAGGAGGTAGTTCGAGTCCGCCGAGATCGCAATGGCTCGCCCGGAGGTACCGGCCCGGACGCGGCGGACGAGGTCGCCGCTGGAGAGATCGAGCTTGCTCACCCACCCTTGCCGGGACTGGACGTACGCGGACGCCTCGGAATCGGTGTCGGCGAGCGACCGGTGAAAGACGATCGAGTGGGGCGCTCTCCCCACGTTCTCGATGCGACCGAGCCGCTCGTGACGCGTGGTATCGATCAGCGACACCGACCCCGGCTGGCGTTCCGCAACGAGCAGCAGGTCCCGCAGGTCCGGACAGTCATATTGTGGTGTTGCCGGTGGATCAGTCTCCTCACGGTGAACCTCGAGGGAATCGGCGATCTCCTCGAGCCCCAATTCGCGAAACGACGGCGGTCTGACGGTGCTGGCGGCGAGTTGCTCGCTCATCGAGTCTCTCGCTACCCTTTCGACCTGACTCGAAAATACACGTCCGCGAAGACGTTCGGGACGGACGACGGACAGTGAGCCGAGCCGGGTCGGGGTGGATCGTGATGTCCGCTCGAGGGCGGCCACGGCCCAGCCGCGGACGGAAAAGCACGCGACACACGAGCGCGCGGCGGGCTTCCGGACGGGCGGCGATTACCCTCGGAGTTATTGGCCGCGGCGTCGAGACGGACCGTATGACCTTTGTCGTCCCGTTCGACGGATCGGCACTCGCGGAAGCCGCGCTCGTCAGAGCCGTCGAATACGACGCCGCACTCGAGGAGGGAATCGCGGCCGTCGTCGTCGTCCCGGAGCGAAAAGGATACGCACGGGAGAAAGGCTGGATCGACGAGGACGAACCGTACGACGTCGATGCGGTCGTCGACCGCCTTCGCGAACGAGTGCGGACGCTCGCACCGTCGGCGGCGTTCGAGTGCGAACGGATCCGCGAGTTTCCGCCCGAGGCCCAGCTGGCCGGCCACATCGAGCGACTGATACGGAACCACGATCCGAGCGTCGTGTTCCTCGGCAGCGACAACGTCGGCCGCGTCGTCACGCCGTTGACGAGCGTCGGCGTTCACGTCGCCGCCGATGAAGCGTACGACGTCTTCATCGTTCGCCAGCCGACGCCGCCAGCGCTCGAGGCCCTCGACCCCCATCCCGACTTCTACCGGGAATCCGACTCGACGTAGCGACCGACGAGTGATCACCGGTCGACTCGAGGCGAACCCGTCGCCTCCGCCGTCGGACGAACGTCGCCACCGAGCCCAGCGATTAATGATCCCGTCGACCAAGGAGACGGTATGTACGACCGAATTCTCGTTCCGACCGACGGGCGCGAGGAGACCGACCGGGCGATCGACGAAGCGATCGCGCTCGCTGCCGAACACGACGCGACGCTGCACACGCTGTACGTGGTCAACTCCGCTGCGATCGCTCCCGGCATCGACTTTAGCGATCTCGAGGACGTCGGCAGACAGGCGGTCGAACACGTCCGCGATCGGGCGACGGCCGCCGGTGTCGATCGGATCACGGGTGACGTGACACATGGCCTTCGCCATCGCGCGATCCTCGACTACGCCGCCGACCATGATATCGACCTGATCGTTATCGGTCGCCATCGGGAACTCGACCATCTCGTTCGCGGGAGCGTGTCGAAACGCGTCTCCGAGGCGGCGATGGTCCCGGTGTTACTCGTCGAGTGACCGGCTGCCGGCCGCCCCCCCCACAGCATTAATCAACGGGAAACCGAAGTCACTCGCGATGTCACCGACGATCGATACGATCGATTCGGTCCTCATACCGACCGACGGCAGCGACGGTGCGCTCGCAGGGGCGAAACGAGGCGTCGATCTCGCCGCGATGGCCGACGCGAGCGTCCACGTCCTCTCGGCCGTCGACACCTCCGCGATCGAGGGTATTACGTCCGTTCTCGAGTCGGACGCGGACGAACAGCGGGCCGCGCTCGAGGCCGACGCCGAGTCGGCCGTCGAATCCGTCTCGTCGATGATCCGCGACCGGTATCCGGATCTCGAGGTCACGACGGCGACCGAGCAGGGGACGCCCTTTCGGGTCATCGATCGCTACGTCGATGAACACGATATCGACGTCGTCGCGATGGGAACAAAGGGGCAAACGGGTGTCAAACGGGTCGTTCTCGGGAGCGTCACCGAAAACGTCCTCCGGACCGTCGGGGCCCCGATACTCGTCGTGCCGCCAGCGGCGAGTGACGAGCCGCTCACCGAGGACACCGTCCGGAACGTCCTCCTGCCGACGGACGGGAGCGACGGTGCGGCGGTCGCCGTCGACTGGGGACTGGCGCTCGCGGCGGCCTTCGACGCGATGACCCACGCGGTCTACTCGGTCGACACGAGACGGTTCTCGCCACAGCGAGCGCCCGGTGAGGTCCTGTCCGAACTCGAGCGCCCCGGGGAGGACGCCCTCGAGTCGGTCCGCGAACGAGCGCGCGAGCGCGGCTGCACCCTCACGGGAACCGTCGCGACGGGGCCGCCGGCGAGAGTCGTCCTGGATTACGCCGACGGCAACGATATCGATCTCATCGCGATGGGGACACACGGCCGCTCGGGCCTCGAGCGACACTTCCTCGGGAGCGTGACCGAAAACGTCGTCCGGAACGCCGAATTGCCGGTGTTTTGTGTTCCGATGAACGCCACCTGAGAGCGATAACCGGGACGCTGGATGTCCCCCGCCGACCACATCAACCGGAGACAGTCGGCGAGTCCGGCCGACGGGTCGCTGTCGCCGGCCGATCGGCCGGCGGTTCGAACACGGTGCCGGTATTATACTGCCGGTCGTCGTAGCGGTCGGTATGAGTGACCGACTCCTCGTTCCCTACGACGGGTCAGCGCCGGCGAAAGACGCACTCGAGTACGCGCTCGAGAAGTTCCCGGATGCGGACGTCACCGCCCTGTACGTCGTTCCGGTTCCGGACGGGTACTGGACGGCGTTTCAGGACCCCGAGGATCGGGTTCCGGCCGTCGAACGCGGCCGCGATGACGGGCGCGATATCCTCGACGAAGCAGTCGACATCGCCACGGACCACGGCCACGATATCGATACCGAAATCGCGACGGGGAAACCCGACCAGGAGATCGTCGAGCTGGTGACGGTGGACGACTACGAGACGGTCGTTATCGGAAGCCACGGCCGCGAGCGAATGTCGCGTATCATGCTCGGCAGCGTCGCGGAAAAGGTGGTCCGCCGATCACCGGTGCCAGTCATCGTCGTCCGCGACTGAATCGATCGACGGCTCTCCTCGGAACCGACCCCGTCGGTCGGACGAGGACGGCCGGCCACCGATCGAAGTGACAGTGTACTGGCAGCGCCGTCGGTAGATACCGACGTTCCAGCCTGCCGGAAAGTAGAAGTATTTTCATATGAACTCTCGACGAATCGTCAGTTCATGGAGCCGGTCGAAATCGGCGGACGGTTGGTCGCTGGCATCGCCCTCATTCTGGCGAACGCCTTTTTCGTCGCGATCGAGTTCGCGCTCACTCGCGTCCGACAGTACCCCGAGTCGGAATTCGACGAACCGGGGCTGCGGCGTGCGTGGGAAATGACCAACGAACTCGAGATCTACCTGACCAGCTGTCAGGTGGGCATCAGCGGAACGAGCATCGCCGTCGGTATCGTCGCCGAACCGGCGCTCGCGACGATCATCCGTCCCGTCTTCGAGAACACCGCGCTTGCCTCCGCGGGTTCCGGTGCCGTCCTCGCGTTCGTCATCATCAACCTCCTCCATCTCACCCACGGCGAACAGACGCCGACCTACCTCGGCGTCGAGCGAACGAAGTTCGTCGCGAGGTACGGGGCCACCCCGCTGTACTGGTTCGCGAAACTCCTCTCGCCTGTGATCTGGTTCGGTGATGCCGTCGCGAAGTGGACGCTACACCGGTTCGGGATCGAGATGACCGGTGCGTGGCTCGAGACCGAGACGGAGATCATCGAAACGCGTGCCGAACTCCGGAACCGACTCGCGTCGGTCCTCGAACGGGGCGACGTCCCCGACGACCGACGCGAGGAGATCATCAACGCCCTGACGGTCGGCGACCGGCCGGTCGAGGACGAGATGACGCCCGTCGAGAACGTCACGTTCCTCTCGACGACGACCTCCACTGCGGAGAACGTCGACCGGATCGGCTCGAGTCCTCACACCCGGTTTCCACTGATCGAGGAGAGTCCGGAGTCGTTCGTCGGGATCGTCTACGCCCCGACGGTCGTCGACCGGATCGACGAGCTGCGAACCGGCGACGTATCCTTCGCCGACATCGCGACACCGCCGATGACGCTTCCCGCCGATATGCACGTCAGCGACGCGATCGACAAACTACAGGCGGCACAGCAGGAACTCGCGCTCGTCGAGGCTGACGGGACCGTCGTCGGACTCCTGACGGCGACCGACGCCCTCGAGGCACTGGTCGGTGACTTCGAGGACCCGCTCGACGTGAACGACGGCTTGCTACAGGGACGATCGTAGTTCCGACAGCGTTCACTTTGGCTGCCATCGGCTCGTCTCCCGTCGCAGTCGCGTCGGTAACGGGATCAAAACTGGAGTCTGCCTCCAAATATCACTGGTCGACTCGGAGTGAGAGAAATGCTCCGACAGGGATTCGAACCCTGGTCATTGCCGTGAGAGGGTATACTTCACCTCGCTGGCAATTCCCGTCTCACACAATTACCCGTCCGCTGAGACCATGGTTTTCGACCGTGTGAGCGATACTATGGTCTGGAGGTTAAAAAGGCACCCAGTTAATTGCCTTAGTGGGACACCCGACCTATCCTAACGATTTGCGACTCGATTAAGCGTACCCAGATGAGTGTTCGTTGTGGGCAAATAGAGGCACCGAACCGGGATCGCCAATTTCGAGATTCTTTAAGTCAGCCATGGTTCTATTCATCCAGAAGTCCCATTCCGACAAAGATTGCCTCATTCCCTTTATAAGCGAAGGGAGAATTCACCAAATCGGTATTATTTCATTTCTCAGAGTGTGATAGATGGGGCTGGCCGTAGCCATGATTCTGGAATATAGCTCGGAACACTCACATCTGCATTGTACTGTATTGAGGTAGGTTTCGATGGGACTGTAACGGGTACCAGTACCATGATACCGTACCATCGGACAGTACCAGATCAGCAGACCAAGATACTGTACCGCGTTACAGAACCATGATTCTGTATCACGTCTGTGTCCCACGAACTGGATACACAGTAGCGTTCCACGTCAGTGTACCATGGGACTGCTATGTGTCCGAACGGAGCGTAGATCTGTTCCTCCTCTACCGGTGTTGTTGACAGAATCTCGTTGAATAAACAGTGTGTATTTCGCCCCCGCTGCTCCATTGATTACTTGGCAATAATCCGGGCGATCCAGACAATTGGGATCACCGGGATGGCCAATCCGGTGATCAAAAGCACGATGGCGATCACGGCTTTCGGCGCGACTCGATCCATGCCATATCGGCTGCTACATATCATCGATCGCCTGTGCCGTTCGCTGGATCAATCCAGCCATAGATGGTGCTGAGGGTATAGAGCCGGAAAATCCCACGGCATGCAAAGGATTGGGATCCCGTTACACAGCGTTTGGGACATTCGCCTCCAGCTTCTCTCCCCATAGAAAGAAATCACACGTTTGGAAATCGTGATTTCTGAAATCGAAAATTCCATTTGGTCGGAGATGCTACTGGCTGTATGGAGCACTTCGTTGATCGAGACATCGAACTCGATCAACTCACGGACTGCTATGAGTCCGAGACTGGGGATCTCGTCGTGATCTACGGCCGGCGTCGCCTCGGTAAGAGTGAGCTCGTTCGCCAGTCCATCGCTGATCGGGACGACGCTGTCTACTACCAAGCGGTCGAGTCCACAGCACAGAACCAACTCGAACAGTTCGTCGATACCGCCACCGCACAGTTCCCGTCGCTGCGGAACGTCCGCCGTGACTGGGAAGCACTCCTTGAAGCACTCGGCGAGGAAGACGCGATCGTCGTCATCGACGAGTTTCCGTTCCTCATTGAGGAGGACGAGTCGTTGCCGTCCCGAATTCAGCGCGTCTGGGATATGGTGTTACAGGAGACGGGGATGACGCTCGTACTCGTCGGCTCGTCGATCAGTGTCATGGAGGACAAGGTGCTTTCTGGAAGCGCACCGCTGTACGGTCGGCGGACGGCGACGATCGATCTCAAACCACTCGACGTAGCCGATGCACACCAGTTCTTCCCGGAGTACGACCCCGAGACCGCTATCACCGCGTGGTCGATCTACGGGGGCACACCGTACTACCTCCAGACCATCGATCCCGACCAACCGTTAGGAACGAACGTCCAGCAGTCGATTCTATCGGAGCGTGGCCTCCTGTACTCCGAGCCCGAATTCCTGCTCCGCACCGAACTCCGACAGCCGAATACGTACTTCAGCATCCTCCGTGCGCTCGCCCACGGCCGTCGCACCCCGAACGAGATTGCGGGCATGGCCGGCGTGGACTCCGGATCGCTCAGCACGTACCTCCAGAAACTCCGCCGACTCCGCCTCGTCGAACGCCATATCCCCGTAACGGAATCGCCGACGTCCTCGAAACGCGGTCGGTATCGCATCGCGGCTCCCTTGTTCCGGTTCTGGTTCCGGTTCGTGTACGGAACCCAGGACCAACTTCGTATGCTCGGTGACGACGCATACGACGAACTCGTCGCGCCCGAGCTGGCGGATTACGTGAGCCCGTTGTTCGAACGGTTCTGCCAGCGCGAACTCCCTGACCTCATCGACCGACGGTTCCATGACGTCGGGCAGTGGTGGTTCAAGGAACACGAACTGGACGTCCTCGGCCTCACCGACGAGGGGCTCGTCGCTGGCGAGTGCAAATTCACCTCCCGACCTGTGAGTGAAGGTGTCCTCGCCGATCTCGAACGAACAGCGTCCGAAATACGATGGTCAGAAGAGCCAGCAGACGGGGAGACACTGTACGTCTTGTTCAGCCGCTCCGGATACACCGACGACCTCGATCGCGTCGCTGATGCGCGTGACGATGTCCTTCTCTTCGAATTATCTGATCTGGTTACTCCCAAAAGTAACTCATGAGTACAGAGAGGGCAGAATTTGCAGCCCCTTGTGATGGCAGAATGAGTGATTTGACGGGAATTAGTACGGTTCTTCTTGGGCTATCTCAACGCTAGGACAGTTCGGAATATGATCGGAGTAGCTTGAGATAACGGATCCACACCAGTCGCAGGTTTGTTCTTGTTGGAGTGCGGTTTCCTTATCTATCGTTTGTCGGCAATGAAGACACTGGTCTATTTCACGCGGCGTTCGTTGATGACATCGAGGGCATTCGATTGGTGCGGTAGATTCGGGTTCATCTGCCTCGCTTATTTCTAATCCGTGGGCACGAGCGACTTCTCGGCCAGTATCATCGGCGAATACAGAAACGTATCGAGAAGCAACATCGCTCCCCCGAGTCCAACCATGGTGATCCTCTATATGAGCTTGATTCAGTCCGCGTGAAGCCAAGTGGGACGCGCTGGACTTACGGAAGTTTGTGAACGTCACTGGCTTACTCACTCCTGCTCGATCTGCGGCGTCCTTCACAGCTGTTCGAAGAGCGTTGTAGCTCGGTGCCTCTGGCTCGCTCAATTTACTCCAAAGGAGCGTGTCATAGAATAGTTCTCAGGAGGCGTTGTTCACGGTTTCGCCCTTGAGCAAAACCCATGGCTGACGAAATTCATAGGATTACACGCGAATTGGAAGCTGTATAATCGCCAAGTTGAGGGTATGAGACGTATTCTATGACACGCTACCAAAGAGGTGCCTGTGGATCATCGCTCGGATGGGCTGCAAGCCATCGCTGGAGAAACGGAACACTGGGAATGAGTGGAACCGTTCGCTGCCCTGTTTTCCCTTGAACAGTGATCTGATAGCCGTGTTCGTAGTCAGTAATATCCCCAACCGTGAGGTCCCGAAGCTCACCTGACCGCGGTCCTGCATCCCATCCAACAGCGATGAGGGCTGCATCACGAGGGTTTCGAGTAGCGTCGATCAGTGGAAGCACGTCCTTCTTCCACTGAAGCATGTTACTGGGTTCTGGAGCCGGGTCGTACGTACTCGGAGTGTTCGATGGAATCCACTCCATCGATTCAGGCGGATCATCTCCGTTCTCGTCAGTGACTCGCCGTCCGAATTGTTTCAGCGCGACTCGGTAATCCCGGTTGGTTTCCTCGTTGTCGTATGTGCGGTGAATCCAGCGAACGATCTCTTTCGCAGCGTCCTCATCTTCAAGCGCCTCTACGGGACTACCAGCATGCTCAGCCATCCTCACATTATGTCGAAGAAGTTTGAGGTGCCGATAATCGCCGACTTGGCTGGGGATGAGGAAAAGTTCGTCACTGAATTCGATCAGGGCGTTCTGGTTAGCCTCATCAAGCTCTCGGTCGCCATTGCGAATCTTCTCTCGAAGCGTCTCGATATGAGTGTCAGCGTTCGTCATGAACGGAACGTGAAGTCATTTCAAGGAATCATCGTTAGAGTCTATCCCCGCATTGGATCGAATCTCCGAAATGAGGAGAGATTCAAGTGGCTAGGCTCTTAGACGTCTGTTGGGACATTTTGGGTAAAATGGTAATTCAACCATATATGATGGTTAATTGTCGAGCCCGTACAGATCAGGCCGGTCATCGAGGCACCGGTTGATAGTGCGGTGTGACGTGTCCAGACGCCGCGCTGCTTCCCCCTTGGAGATCCCTACGTCACCTGACTCCGCTTCGATGAGTTCCAACGTCGAACACACGCGAGAGTACTGATCCGAGGTTACGAGTTCGCCATCTCGCCATTCGAAACCCAGCGGAGCTCGCCCACCCGAGGGCAGGTCCGCGCCGCGCGCACGAAGGTCCGACACAGTCGCTTCCCGCTGTATTTCGATCCCGGCACGATCAACCGCGGCGAGCGTTCGGATGTGCGCTTGCGCTGCCTCACTCTCCGCTTCGAGGTGGAGACCTGATTCGAGAAGGACCAAGTCACAACCATGCGAATCGAGGATCCGCGCCGCTCGCTCCTCCATGTCTGCCGCGGTCGCCCCGAGACTCTCGATTTTGTCAATAACCACTACCGAAAGGCTCTCCGTGTCATCAAGCAACTCAAGCCCAGCATCGACCGCAGATCGATCCGGGCGAACGCTCCAGGTAATGATTCCACCGTGGGCAGCGACGGGTGCGGACTGGCTCGTGCCAGTTGTGACGTCGGTAACGAGCTCGGTCCGATCCTTGTAGTCGCTCTCTGCTCCCTCCTGCTCCGCGGCATATTTGAGGACTGCTCGGATCGGATCCGAGAGCGATGTACGAGCTTTTGCGGTCGCTACCGCGAGGAATTGAGGGGTGTCCTCGTTATCGGACTCGACTCCCGTCTCTTCCTCTGTTTTGGACGGGAATTCCTCGCCGTCGATCTCTGCCTCTGTCTCAGAGGATCTTCCAACCGAATTGTAATCCTCAATCGTCGTATCTATCATGACTCATTTCGATCGATATCTGGGTTACGTAAATGCTTTCGCAGGGGTTCTTGCAGGAGAGCGGAAATCCTTGCAGAAGTTGTAGACTTTCAATCTCCTTCTCTCACACCCCCTGCGAAAAACAACTGACCCGTGCATTACCCGGCGGAAAACCCTGCGAAAAGAGAAGGTCCGTCACTACTACCCTGGCGAAACACCCCGCGAAAGCACAAACGGGCTCCTACGAAACCATTCCAAAAACCAATTGAAAACGAAGAGAAGAACCGGAAATACCGAACACCACCCCCACGACGTCTTGCCATTTTCACTCTATCGTTGCAGATTTACATTGACCGGTTAAACGCCACCGTTTCAGATTTCAATTACCTCGATCGAGGACCTCTCAAATTCGCCCGGAAATCGGATCGCCACCCCCGCGACGCCATGCGATTTCCACAACACCATTCCAAATACCAATAGAAATTCAGCAAAACCCTATATCAGAAAATCGTCATACCTAAACCAAACCACGGTTTTTGAAGCCTTTAGCGACCGTGGGGAGGTATCTAAAACCGTGGCTGCGACTTGCCACGGTTCTATACCCCGGTGAATTTTCCTAAGATGTACCGTGGTGTAGTGGGGCATTCAACCCGCCTGTATCTATTCATTGACATTCCTTGCAGGGCGAGAGGCTGCGCTTACACGCCGCGCGGCTCACGGGGAGGATGACACGTGTTGATGATCAATCCCGCACACGTTCTCGCTGAGCGCACCTAGCGAGAACAGGAACGACGAGACGAGCGATCAATGAGCAGGGCAGACTCGGCCCGTTACCTCGTTTGCGATACCCTGGCGGGGTATCGTCTGGGTCGTCGCTTGCATACCAGCCGATGAACGCTTCAGCGAACTCTTGGAGAACTCGCTGGCTGGATTGCGAGTGTAGATCCCTGTAGCGTTCGTGTAGTGTTAGTACAATAGTATTTTAAGTGGGAGAGTGAGGTCTACCCCTATTCGTCGGTAAGACCAAGCTGTTCCAAGAAGGCGTAGAAATCGTGACACACCTGATCTTCCACGATTTGTCCGTCTCGGACCACGGTTTTCGACATTCCTTGGAGTTCGATCTTACGATTGGTTGCTGGGATATCGTTGAATTGCCCGTCGTGTGTGGCCGTTGCAGTCCACTCTGTCATGACGACTCCATCCTCCGAAAGCATCTCCCCAATCTCGATGGTAAAATCTGGAAATCCTGTTCGAAGTTCTTGCAGGTGGACTTCGAACTCGTCACGTCCCTCTAGCACTCCGCCTGGTGCACCGGGGTCGTACACTGTCGCTGATTCGTCGAGGACGTCTGGAAGTCGTTCGTACGCCCCGTTGTTCCAGATATCTATCCACTCTTTGACGCACTGTTCGATGTCTGAGGTAGCTTGTGCCATGGGTGGTCCACCCATCCTCACTGAAGGACTGCAAGCAGTTGGCCTTACTCGGCGAGAACGTTCCCACAGTCTGGACACTGATAGATTTCATTGTACAGGGGATCGACCTGCTGGTTTGGACCACAGCATTACGACCTGTGAACTGCCTCGGGGTCAAGCTCCGAGACACTCGGCCTGCTCTGCCTGTAGACACAATGGATGTGCCTCAGAGTCCCTCGCTTGGTGTGGTGAGCGGGTATCTTATCTACCTTGTTCGTCCGGGTATCGAATCCACGGAAATTCTTAGTCTATCGCCTACTGCATTTTTACCGACTAGGGTGGTATTGACACACATGGGGGCTACGCTAGACGATAGCCAATTCCTAGCGAATTCGGCTAATCGTATCCGGGTGCTGGAGGCACTCACCAGTGGCGAAGCATCCCGCCGAGAACTACAGGACGCGACCGGGGTACCGCGATCGACAGCTGCACGGGTACTTGATGATGCTGAAGCCCGTGGCTGGGTCAGGTCGGAAGGGAGTCGCTACCGAATCACATCGCTGGGAAAGGCAATGGTTACGGAATTCCGTCGGTATCTGACGGCGACGGAGGGAATTCATCACCTTGGCCCGGCGATCGAGTGGTTACCCGAACCAGCCTGGGATCTCGATTTTCGCTGTTTCCGTGAGGCCGAGGTGACAACACCGACGGAAGCCAATCCGACCGCCCACTTCGACCGTGCGATGGAGTACCTCCGCGGAAGCGACCGCTACCGAGGACTCACACAAAACTCACTCCCGGAGTACATGAACGTGCTTCACGGTCGTGTCGTTGAAGGGCAATTCGATTTCGAGGGAGTTGTCGAAACGAACTTTATCGATGTTGTGGGTAATGACCCGGAGCGGGCGGCGCTCTGGCAGGACATCGCTGATCGGATGTGGCTATACAACGGGCGCGTCCCGCTTAATATGCACATCGTCGATGGAACTGTCCTGCTCTGGTTGTGTGACGAAAATCAGGCCGGTAACGACGTGCTTGTGAAGGGGCTCTTAGAGAGTACTCACTCAGATGTTGTTTCGTGGGCTGAGTCTCTGTATAAGGAACACCGGGCGGATGCAGAGCCACTCGAACCCACAGTGTTGACGTCAGATTGACATTCTCCCCGCCCTGAACAGTAGTTGCCGAATCAACTTGATAATTGGATTGATCAAGAGTATCCCCCCAGAACACCCCCGCCCCTCGTTTCCGCTCCAAAACCCTCCGAGAGTCCCCCTCCCCCCAGAGATTTCGAGAAGCGGGAATTGAGGATCGTTGATAAATCTGGCTATCTGAGCGCCATTCTTGGACTCTTATTATATATTTACTTGTATAGGCAACATATACATACATATGCCAATCACAGAAGCAGTATGTAGAGGGTGTTCTATCAACCACGAAAACCAGATCAGCAAATTCAACACCCAGTAATCAATCGCCAGTATTCACTTCTTTTTATCGGGGGTAGCGTCTAATCGGTGAAGAGAACGCCTCTTCGTCCAGAACCCGACAATTCAGAATCGAGGGATCACTATTTTCGCTTCTCTCCGCTGCTCTTCGCAGCACTTGGAGCGGAAACGAGGGGGGCGTCCCCCCTAAAGTGAGCGGAAGATGAACGACACAGTAGCGGGCAGTGTGGATCCACCGACCATGTCCACCTCACTGTTTGAGGTCACCATCCCAAGAGTGAGTTGGAGAGTGGGAGCAACTACTCTCTGCGAAGAATCAAACTTCGACGTATTGTTCCTCCCATTCACGCCGTTCTTGGATTAGGTCACGCCCGGCGTCCGTGATCGCGTAATAGTTCGTCCGGCGGTCTAACTGCCCTTTTTCGACTAATTCCTTGTTGACAAGCGTATCCAAATTTGGATACAGCCGGCCATGATTGATCTCGGAACTGTAGTACTGCTCGACTTCATCTTTGACGTCCTGGCCGGATGGCTGGTCGGCACCTGTGATCACGTACAAGAGATCGCGTTGGAAGCCAGTCAAATCGTGCATATGCTGTTCTCCAGAACCAGCGTATTTGTTATCGTGCTTGTATATGCAACTCGTGGAGGTTATCGCCTGCTAAATACATTCTACCCGTAGCTCTCATCCCTGTTCCAATTCCCGGATTCCACAAACTCTCTCGTTCATGTATTTTTCCAGATAAGAAGGCCTATACAGAGGTGATCGAATTATCGAGGTATGACACGCACCAACGGGAAAACCGCATCAAGCGAGTCAAATACTCAACTCCTGCCGAACCGCATTACGGTTGTCGGACGCGGCGTCCCGTCGAACTTCGAACTCTCAGTTGCCGGCGACATCGAAATGATGACAGCCGATCCAGTGAAAGAGGCGACCGTCGTCACGAAGAACGCCGTTGAAGGATCGATCGAGGTCGGTGTCCAGCGCTTCCGATTCTCCGGTGAGTTAGCAAACATCCACGTCACCGATTGGAACGGCGTCGAAGGGGCCGAATCCGCGAGTACGCCAACTATTCACGTCGATTATGGCGTCCCTGAACAGTAACTACAGAGCGACTGGCTGACAGTCGGTTGCTTTCTTCTGCTGTTGCTGCTCAGTAATCCAGGCGATGGATCGAACGAACGGCGGTGTTCAGATAAGGATGAAGGGTGAGGCGGAACGATTTTTGAGTGGTCTATGCTCGAAACCGCCCGCCTCAACAGAGGTAGCGACTGCTTCGAGTTAGATTTTCTGGAGCGAGAGGCGACACCCGAGCCCGCGATGAAGCTCGGTATCCGGCTCCATCTGGCTGGACTATCACTTTCGGATACCATCTCTATTCTCGAGAGGTTGGGTGTCGAACGCTGTCGATCGACCGTTCACAACTGGGTGCAGAAGGCAGATTTACAGCCGCTTGATGGCGCAAATCCGGATCACGTCGCGGTTGACGAGACCGTGATCCAACTGAATGACGAACGATTCTGGCTGTACGCCGCCGTTGATCCCGCAACAAACCGCTTGCTACACGTCAAGCTCTCACCGACGAGAAATCAAGCAATTACCGAGATGTTCCTCGCGGAACTCCGCGACAAACATCTCGTCGATGACGCGCTCTTTCTCGTCGATTCTGCACCGTGGCTGCAAGCGGCACTCCACCGACATGGCCTCGATTACAGATACGAAAAACACGGTAATCGGAACAGTGTCGAACGTGTATTTCGAGAACTAAAACGCCGAACTAACCAGTTCTCAAACTGTTTTAGCCATGCTGAAGCAGACACCGTCGAAAATTGGCTCCAAGCGTTCGCCTTCGCATGGAATCAGCTTATCTGAACACTACCCGTGGGGTATTCGGCCTGCAACCGACGGTGGAACGCGAGGCAGTTGTCGGCTTCACGCCCGCCGTGAACGGCGGGATTCTCGCCTTGAAAAAAGATAGGAAGTACAAATGGTTGAACTGACCAGAACGGAACAGAGGAGCGTGACTAACGTAACAACGAAGACTCAACGGCGGTTCTGTATCGTCTATCTTGTAGTACACTTCTCAAACGGATATGAGACTGATTAGGCGATAAGGAAGTTGAATACGACGCCAACGAATATGCCTATCGTCACGACGGTTCCCGCGTAGACGAGCAAAAGCCTGCGCTTGAACAACTTATTTAGAAGGATCAGATTAGGGATGCTAACTCCGGCCCCGCCGATGACAAACGCCAATACGGTTCCGATGGCGATCCCCTGCTCGCTGAGAGACGCCGCGATAGGCAACATCCCACTGAGACTGATGTATACTGGTGCACCTGCCAGGGCAGCCAACGGAACCGCAAGCGGATTCTCCGGCCCAAGCACTGCGTGGAGGAGTTCAACCGGGATGACACCGTGAATCAGTGCACCGATTGTCATGCCGAGAAGGAGGTATGGGAGCGTATCGATGAAGAACGACCACGCTTCGCGGGCCGCAGTCTCGATGTGGTCACGGTGCGTCGTTGTCGGCGTCGTCTCAGCAGCACAGCAAGCGGTTGCCCCACCATCCGCAGCAACCGCTTGTCCTTGGTCATCGCCGATTCGAACATCCTTCACGTATTCTGAAAGCTCAAGCCGACCGATGACGAACCCACCGACGATTGCTGCGAGGAGCGTGATTATGACGTACCAGACGGTGATTTCGACGCCGAAGAGCCCGAGCAGCAGCAGAACGGCAATCCAGTTGACCAGTGGCGATGCGAGTAAGAACGAGAACGCCAGTCCGAGTGGTGCGCCTGCTTGAAGCAGCCCTGCTAATACCGGGACGGTCGAACAGGAGCAAAATGGCGTTACTGCGCCGAGACCAGCGGCTGCGATGTTGCCGGTGCCTTCGTCGTGTCCACGGAGTTTCCGTTCCACTTTTTCTGGGGGAAGATACTCTTGGGCGAGCCCGACGAGGAAAGACGCGCCGATGAACAGGGGGATGAGGAGGACTGCGAGGTGAAGGAAGTAGTCCCACGAGTCGAGGAGTGCGTTGGAGAGACTGGGAGAGAGCATTCTTAGGCGTCCTCCTGAATTGCGTGGGCGAGATCGAGTAATTCGAAGACGGCGGTATCAGCGATACGGTAGTAGCTCCATTTGCCTTTCTTCCGGGACTTGACCAACCCTGCGTCTTTCAGTTTCCGGAGGTGGGTGGCAACTGTTGACTGTGGTGCATCAAGGACGACCTGTAGCTCACAGCCGCAGCACTCGGATTCACGGAGTGCGCTGAGAACGCGAAGTCGGTCTTTATTCCCAAGTGCCTTGAAGACGGACTCCTGACCGGAGACATCTTGCTCGGGTGGTTTGATCTCTTGGAGCGCGGTGACTCGTTCGTCTGGATCATCGTAGAGGCGATCCAAGGCGTTGTAGGCGTCGTCAGGTGGTGATTCAGTTCCAGTCATATCGTGGATTTCCGATTCGATTTATTCACAGCAACTGTCCGGTTTGTCCTCTTCCGAGTCAGATTGAACTTCTTCGATGCGGAGGCTGCAGCAGCCTGACTCGCCATCTTGGTCGTAACGGTTTATGAGGCGATTCCAGATGCGGTTGAGGACGCTTTTAGCCATTACCTCATATTGTATTTTCTCGATGTGAATAAACCTTTGGGAGGTAGATTACCGACGAATTTGTTATAATGCATTGTCTGCCGCAAGAGTATCGAAACATCCAAACTGATAGAATATTTAGCGATTAGTTCGCATCTGTAGTGTGCGGATGGGTCACTGAAACAGTTGTGAAGGAGTAGGTCTCGGTAAGTGGCTTGCAACCATCGTTTTTGATAACAGGGAGAAAGCCCTTGGCACGCTCGAGTCCCGCGTCTCGCTGCGCACCTCACAGGTTGCGGTGCTTGCGTCGGCGGGGTTCCTCGAGTGCGCCAGCCCCTTTTGATCCCACCCATGTGGACTGATCGGGCTGCTGTTGCGTCGGTTGCTCGCGCTTGGGTATCGGCCCGCCCCGCTCGCCGCGTGCCGCCCTCCGCGTCGCTCGCGACCGACCATTCCGGGCTGCGGTTCGCTCCTGACGTCGCTCACCGTTCCGGGCTCCAATGAATCTGGTCTCGACGCCAGCATTAAGCGCGTTTTCGGTTGCGCTCCTCGCGGGCTTTCGCGTTCCAGCGCTTGGTGCCGCCTGCGCTGTCGCGCGCCACACCGCGGCGCGCGTTCTCGACGACAGTCGCGCTGGAACCCGCAGTCCGGGCCGGACACGAGAAACGGCTTAAAGCTGGCCGCTCGCTCCGGGCGGGTCGCCGAGGCGCTCACTCCGTTCGCGCCTCGAGTCCTGCCTCGCTCCGCTCGGCAGGACACCGCGCGGTGCTGGTTGGGACACCGCATTCAGGCCCGCTCTCGCTCGCGCCCAGATGGGCGCTCACGAAGGCGCGAGCGAGAGCGCGCAGATAGATCTAGTCGGTCGGTGTCGTCGGAAAACCGCGATGCAGGGACATCGCGGTGGCAGGCGCGTGAGCGCCTTCGGATCAGTGAGATCCAATGTCTAGTAACAACTCGAGTAACAAGGTCGTTACGGTCGATGAACAGGCACTCAAACAGGCGGACGAGCAGGCAATCGATGAAGACGGCTTCCCGGTCGTCAACGAGGCGCCGGAATTCGAGGCAACGGTCGAACAAGAGGTCCAAGCAAAGGTGGATGCAAACCACCCAGACGGCATTACAGATACGAGCGATGAGCGGGTTCACGGTGCCACCCTCAAGCAGGAAGAGCGCATTCGAGCACGAGAGGACGAACTCGAACTGATCAGTGCCCAGGCCGAAATGGGACCGCAGGAAGGTCGTGCAAAGCGGACACGAGTGATCGCTGCGAACCAGAGCAAAGTGCGGCGTGTGGAATTCCAGAAACGGGCGGCGAGCGTGGACCCAATGGCGGATCCGGAGCGACCAGATCCCCGGACAGAACTCTCTCGAGAACAGTTGGCGGCTGTGAACAAGCAGTCGATGCGACTCACAAAGCAGTTAGATGGCTGGTCCCGAGCGGCGATCAGCCGGCGGTTGGGAGAGGCCGTCGTCAGTGGTCAGGACCTGACGAGTGCGGTCGTCAACGTGTTCGAGGAGCTGCAGACGGCGCCCGGACACGTCATCCCCATCGGAAAACTCGAGGAGGTTTCTCGGAAAGAGGTGAGCATCGAAGGGCGTGTCGAAACCCTGTGGGATCCCTCGCATCCAAGCATTGCACAGGTTGGGCTCATCGCAGACGACAGTGGACAGACACGCGTGACGATCTGGAAGTCCTCAGACGCGCCGTGGATCGAGGAAGGTGAGCAAGTGCGCATTCACAAGGCTGCCCGGAACTGGCACGAAGGCCGTGTCTCACTGGCCGTGACTGGCTGGACGACGATCCACTTCCCCGAGCGCGGTCGTTGGTGGGAATAGCCAGGCCTGTGCCCCTTTTTTGTTGGTGTGAACGCAGTCACCGCTACCTCCCACCACCTCCATGGTCCGGGCTGCTCACGGCCGATGGCCGTTTCGCTGCCGGGCTTTCGCCACCGCATGAATCCGTCCCACGACTTCTTCATTCAGAAATATGCCTGAAACTGAATCGAGCAATTCGGTAACTACAGAGGCTGTACAGACCAGCTTTTTCACCCACTACTCTGATTGACATCCTCCTCCGCCTGAAGGCGGAGGAATCCCGACCGCGGTTGGGATATTAGGGTTTGCAGTCCACCACCTCTGTCTGCGGTTGGAATCCGCAGGAGAGGCTATGAAGGTAGACTTCGGGCTGTGCCAACCAGCCGGTACTCCTATCTCCACCCAAACTGGGTGCAGACTCGGAGTTACTTTCGTCGTTGATGTTGAGACGGATGTTCTCAGCCCCGTTCACGTCAGCGTTGAACGCCGCGTCACACGCCTCGCACACGTACAAGCCGCGTTGAACACGCTGACTATCGTCTTCCCTACCGCAAATACAACACGTCTTACTCGTGTCCCGTTCAGACACTTCTACGACTTCGATACCCTCGACCTTCGCCTTGTACGTGAGAATCTTGGTGAAGCGATCGAATGCCCACCCGTGTAGGTCGAGGTTGCCGTGCTTACCCCAGTTTTTCGACTCGCCGTGTTCGTCCTCTCGAACCCCCTCCAAGTCCCCGACGTTGATGCGGCAAACGCCGTTCTCCACGCATCGTTGGATGATGTGTTTGGCGAGACTGTGGAAGAAGTGAGTACGGCGTTCTGACCACTTGTGGTGCAAGCGGGCGGCCCGTTCACCACCGCTGTCGTCACAGTTAGCGATTTCTTTCAGGAAGTAGTACCCGTCTTGCTTTAGGCGGTTGCCGGGGTACAGGTCGGCTTCGTTTGTGCTGTATGCGACAGCGGCGAAGTTGCTGATACCAAGGTCAATGCCTGCTGTCTCCTCGCCGGGAGCGTTGGGTGTCTCGATTTCGTCTTTGCAGACGAGGTGGAGTTCCCACCGCTCGTTCTGCTGATCGTAGACGGCGCGGACTTGTTGCAGGTTCTCGACCGTGACTCCAGGTCGTGTCTCGTACTCGACAAGGATGTATTCCCATGCTCGAGGGTGTTCCTTGTGGTTCGCCCCTTTCGAGAGTCGAACTCGGTTATTCTTGGTGTCGTGACGGATGCCGTTCTGTTTCCACGTGACCGTGCTGCGTGGGTGTTCTTCGTGGACGCGACGGCCTTGCGAGTCGTAGTAGTTTTCTTTGCGGTAGCCGGGCGGATTGTCCCTGTCATCGTCACTGGAGTACCACGAGTGGAAGGCTTCAGCGAGTTCCTCCAGAACCCGCTGACTGGACTGACTGTGCAGTCCCTTGTACTTGTCGTGACCTTTCAACTCGTCTTTCAATTCCTTATGGTCCGGAATTTTGCCCGTCTCCTCCCAGACTTCTCGGGAGTGGTAGTTGGCGACGTTCCAGAGTTTGCTGACACTCCAGCCATGCCGGTCGAGCGAGTCCGCTACCTGTGAGTGGTTGCGGATTTTCGCTCGGTGGGTGCGGTGGACTTCCAGCATTCGTGGAACGCCTCTATAATCACTTATACTCGCTCAAATTGTAAAAGTTTGGATTAAGAACAATAGAATATCCAGCCCTGTCGGGGACTGTGGAATGAGTCACGGAGTGACGGCGCGTATCCACGGCCTTCAGGCCGTGGTATTGCGCCTGTTCAGCGTATAAAGAAAGCGTATTGGCAACTACTGAGGGCGTCATAGAACAGTTACCACACCAAAGAGCAGGGTGAATGCTGAGGTGGCATGTACTCAGCGACCCTGCAAGATGATCCTTCGGTAGAGTCGTTCTTCAATGTCGTGGAGACAGAGACGCTAGCGTTGTTTGAAGCATCTCTCCTTCGGGTTTCTCAGAGAGTTCGACGTGTTCGCCCCGGCGGAGACGGGGCGAACACGAGACCACGAGGCACCAGAGTTGATGCGTGGTTTTCTCCACTGCTACTACAAGGACATCTACGGTATCCGTCCCGTTGAGCGAGAGCTTCAGAACACGATAGTCTGGCTCAGCTGTGGCTTCGATCGACCGCGTCTCTCGACGGCGGTCGATCGATTTCTCACCGACCTCGAACATGTCGTTGACGATGTCTTCGATAGACTCGTCGAGCAGGCCACCCGCCGCGGCCTGCTCGACTTGACCTACTGCATCGATTCGACCGACGTGAGAGCGATGCCTGCCAACCAAGATGCGTCAAACTGCTATGATCCCACCGCGGACAAGTACTACTACGGCTACGGCTGTACAATCGTCTCGACCGGACAAAAGATCCCGATTGCAGCCGAGTTCACCGAGAGTAAACAAGCGCCAGAAGAGACGGCGATGCGCGTCACACGTGACGCGCTCGCCGTCAAGAAACCAATGTGGATGGTTGGTGACAGCGCCTGCGACACGCTCGACTGGCACGACCACCTGCTGGCCGCAGGGGTCGTGCCAGTCGCCCCATACAACGCGCGAAACACTGACGAGCCGAAAGACATCGAGTACAGGGTTGAAGACCGTATCGAGGAACACAGCGAGGACGTCAAGTTGAAGAAATCGACCCTAGACGAGACGTACAACCGTCGTACGGGCGTCGAACGAACCAATGAATCAGTCAAAGACTGCGGCCTCGGGCGCACCCACGCCCGAGGCCGCGTCCACGCGCGAGCACAAGTGTTCCTCGAGCTGTGTCTGCGCCTCGTCGTCGCAATCACCAACGACGAACGAGGAGACAATCCGGGAAGTACCGTGATCACGGTGTGAGAAGTCTTCTATGACACCCTTGTCTTTTGATAGTGGTGTATTTTTGTCCATACTCGAAACCACTTTCCCATACCAATCAAACGGCTATCAGCAGTAAGGATTTTTCGTCGTTCAGTTCGCACACGTAGTTACTGAACCGCCCGATTCAGTTTCAATCAGAGTTCTGAATAAAGAAATCGGGCTACTATCTACTGCTATACGTCTTCGACGTACTGACTTTCCCACTCACGGCGGGCCTCGAGTTCTCGATATCCCCGATCGGTAATCGTGTATGAATTCGTCCGTTTGTCGAGTGTCCCCTTCTTGACCAGCCCTTTCTCGACGAGCGTATCGAGATTTGGGTAGAGCCGTCCGTGGTTGATCTCTGCTTCGTAGTAGTCTTGGAGTTCATCTTTTATCGCCAAGCCATGAGGCTCTTCGTGGCCAGCAATGACGTACAGCAAGTCGCGTTGGAAAGCTGTTATATCATACATGAGAGTGAATTTATCGTTCACAAGAATAAAACTGCCCGTTTGGCTCTGTTGAAATCCACTTCTTTAGAGAATTATTCACGTGAATCTACTGCACACTACACGTGCTTACTGACCGATTTAGAGTCGTCAAACCACTAATAAACTCATTTGAGAGATTATTTCAACGATAGTCTCATGATTTCCTATCTGAACAGTTATACCAGCGATTCACAATAGACTGTACCGCAATGTCTGATCAACCTGATAGGGAAGTTATCAATCGAGAACTTGACCCAGATGACGAGAATCCTTCAGTACAGGTAATTGAAGCGATCATGAATTTTGAAGGAGCAACTTCTACCGAGTTACCCACGATCTACGACTGTATTGATGGAACTCTTAATGAACTCTTTTCTAATCCACCGGCACCAGAAGCCCAAATGGAGGTCACGTTCAGTTATCACAGGTATCGGATTACTGTCGAGCAGAACGGTAATGCGAAGTTCGTGAAAACAGGGTAAACGCTTGGCCCCCGCTAATAGCCGTAGAGCGCACAATACTTGCCCTAGACTGAGCAGTTGATGACGGTCACCCAATTCATCACATAACAGTTATAGCGGCTCTCAATCAAAAATAGAGGCTCTGTTGAAATCCTTTAGCGTTGACATTCAGAAGAGCCACTCTTCCCACCGAGTTCCGCGGATCCGATGCGAAACTAGCTTCTGAGCAAATCGCAAGACGACAAGAGGGTTTCAACAGAGCCGCCCGTTTGTAACGGGGCTCTGGCGACGATCTTTCGCGATCAGCGCTGGGTCTCGACTGGATCTTTCGCCAGGAGATATGCGTCTGGATTTCCTTCTTCGTGGACACAGAGCCCCGCTCGAGTAAATGTCACCGCCAATCGTGGTGCATGGCCAGCAGGGCCTGGAATATGACCATGTTCAAGGCCGTGAGCTGGAAGAACGAATTCAGATTTCATTGGTTCGTTTCTTAAATTGTTACGTCTCTTCTGCTGACTCACCGTCTGAGATCTCGGCGTAGGTCATACAGGAGGGACATCCGTGGACGTTATTCTCATCAACGGCAAAGACACGGACGAAGGCTGAGGTAACATGGCTTCCACAGTTAGAACATTCAGGCATGTTGATTGGTTAGTTTCGATATTCAGGATTCAGCATCCTTGAGTGTTACGTAGTTCGCCTAAACAGAGCGATCTTGCCAGCCATCGCCCGTCGGGACCTGGCCTATTGATTCTGAGGGCCGCGCTCATTCAGTTCCGTAGTTACAGACGGTATCTGGAGTCTCTGCTTCGTAGCGCTCACAGTCGTCCCAGCTGAACCCGAGTATTCCAGACTCTTCAATGCGTAGAAACACCATCTGACAGGGGTCATCGCCTTTCGAATCGTCTGATGCTGTTTCTACCCACGAGTCATCTCCGGTCAGACGCGCAGTGATTTCAAATTCGCCGGGTTCGTCGTTCGGCCACGCACACTCTACGAATTCCGTGTTCAACACGTTATCGTCGTCTTCCATACCGGGGATCTCCACAGTAGTTCCGTGAACTTGATCTCCGTCTTTTCGCACCTGTATATCGACACTTTGAGTTGTCTCAGCAATATTTTCGAGACGTAACGCACCGAGATAGACTTCTTGATCGAGGCGTTCAAGACAGCCAGAGAGACCGATAGTAACCCCGAGAGCGAGATACGAGCGCCGGTTCATATTATACGACAGTCAATAGACTGTGATAAAATTGATCGGTACTGATCGATCCAGATTGTCTGTGCGAGATACGCGCCCTGTATCTTGCACGACGCTTAGAACATCATCTGCTACTGGTAGGAAATCCAGCGGTATGTTCGAAGTCCTACTTAGTGGCTGTTCCAGCGGCGAAATCGTCGAATTAATAATATTTCAACAGAGCCACTTATTCCCATTCTAGATGGGACTCTTCAACGATAAGACATTAACTAATCTCGAATATAACGAACCATTCTCAATCTATAAGGGTGCGCAGGTCAAACTCTTGAGCAAGCCCATGGATGACTGGACTGAAACGATGACCGCCCGCGATCGGATCGAGGACGTTGCTCTCACACTCCGCAAGCCGCGGTCAGTTAATTGGATCAAAGAGCAAGCAGAAGTTGGCTCCTGGGAAACGGCGAAATCCCATCTCGAGTCACTTGTCGACGCTGGACAGTTGACTGTCGTTACAGTCGACGGGGATACGCTCTACAAAATCGATCCGATGCGCGCATATCTCGATCACATCCAGGAGCTCGTTGTCGAGAACACGAAAGACGAACTGCGAGACGAACTCGAAGCAATCGCCGCAGAAATTGCAGACTGGAAGCGCGAGTACGACGTCGACTCTCTCGAGGAACTCGAGGCATCGCTCGGCGAGGAACTTCCGCCAGAGGAAATCCGAGATCGCCGAAAGGTCATCACCTACTGGGAAGAGAATAACCACCACCGACAGCTAATCACGAACGCTCTCGGGTTGTACGACGATCTCTCGGCACAGAGTCACGCTTCGGATTCCAATCACCCCCAATACGCGGATTAAAATGGGACGGTTCACCAGCGGTGGGAATCCGTACGACAAGCGGCGTGTCTACAAGCGAATTCATCAACGACTGAGTACGCAACCGGAGTTCTCTGACGTCCAGTATCTCCCCTCCAAAAACCGACCCCGCGAGATCCATGCTGATGTTGACGTTGCGCAGTTTCTCCAGCAGTCGTATCCGTCGACGACCGCTCGAGTCGAAATCGAATTCATGTTTCGGCAGGACTGGAGCCACTACTGGATTCAGTGGGTTGAACCCGAACGTGGCCTTTCCTGCGGGTGGCACCAGGACAATACTCATTCAGACTTAGGTCAGTGTCACTTCCAGATTGATTATCCAAATGGGTGCGTAGACCGAGAGGAAGCCACATTTCTAGATGCTCATCCGCTATCAGTCGTCGAAACTCGACTCCAAAGTCTTCCAGAGAAGCTTGTGGAAATCTCTATTGAGTAGCCCCTAAGAAGTAATAGAAATCCCAACTAAGTTAACGAGGTTGCCAAACAGGTTAGTCCATCAGAATATAAAGTCATCAATGCATCGGGGATCGCCGACGCGCCACCGGTCGCAACGGAGATCCCCTCCGAGAGTGCGGTGAACGCTTCGAGGAACGGGAACATCGCACCACCGGAGACGTCCGGACCGAAGTTGATGTGGAGTGCCCAACAGGCCATCTACGTCCGATTTTCGTGGATGCAAGGCGACCGTGCTCGGGACCGAGACACGCTCGTAGAGCGGATCGATCACTCGTTTGTGAATGGGCGACGGTGAGTCTCCCGCCCAGCCTCTGAGAGGGAGAGAATGCCGAACGCGGAACCCCCGAGAGCGAGGGCAACGAAACCGGCGAGGAGGAGTGTATCGGTGTAGCCCACGATCGAGGCGACGGCAACGAACACTGGTGGGCCGAGGGTCGTTCCGAACTGCAGCACGCTCGTTCGGATACTCATGATTCCACCGCGGAACGCATCGGGCGCGAGCATGTTCAACGCCGTGTCGGTGATCGGTTCCGCGAATCCTTGACCGATACCGAACAGAAACAGTGCGCCGGCGAGGACGACGATCGAGTTGGTTACCGCAGCAATCGTCATCCCGATACCGTAGGTCACAAACCCGAGTGTGATGAGCCGCGGGGGTGAAAGGTGATGCATGAGACGGGACGACTGTGAAGATGTCACCCCCATCGTCACCGCCGGAAGTCCGAGCAACAGTCCGATCGTTCCGGAGGAGAGGCCGTACGATGCGTCGAGAACGAACGGAACAAGCGTGAGCTGTGCGCCATAGAGAACGAAGAAAATGCCGAAAATAGCCACGTACAATCCGAGGGCCGCCCGTGTTGGGATCGATCGTGCTGCGTTAGCGACGTACGAGAGTCCGGATGAACCCACGCTGCTCTCGGGTTCAGGGAGCACCGCAGAGCTGGCAACGGCGACGACGATACCGAGTGCGAAGCAGACGAACGGCGCGGCCCACGAGAGCTGTGCGAGGCCACCGCCCAGTAAGGGGTAGCCAGCCGCGCCGATGGCGAGGATCGCTGCATTCAGTCCGATAAGGCGACTCTGTTGTTCGCCCGAGAACAGGTCCCCGAGCAGCGTCACGGTGAGGCTCATGATAGCACTGCCGGCAGTTCCCTGTACGACGCGGAGCCCGAGAAGCGTCGTGAACTCCTCGGCGAACACGACTGCGATGCCACTCACGCCGAACAGGAACAGCGAGGGGACGAGCACACGCTTGCGACCAACACGGTCGGCGATGAGTCCGACGAACGGCGTGAGAACGATGCCGGGCAAGGTGAATGCAGAGACGAGGAGACTCGCTTGGCTCGCCGAGATGTTCCACGCCGTCTGAATCGTCGGCAGTGCTGGGCTGATGAGGGAGACGCCCATCACGCTCACGAGCGTGCTCGCAAAGATGATGATGACTGTCTGTGATTGGTCGAGGTCAGCAAGCGGGCTAGAGTAGCGTGATCTCAATGATAGTGTCTCTTAGAACTCGAGTAGGAAAATGGCACCGAAGCGGTTGTCTACATTATATACGATGGTATGGGAACGATCTCAACGCGCGTGCCCGACGAGTTCGTGTCTCAATTCGCCCTGTTATGGCTCCCCGGTGTCCAACGCTTCGACACCTTCGAGCATCAGCCCCTTCCAAGTGTAGCCGCGCTTGTCTTTGATCGCTTTCAGTCGCTCGTACTGTTCGTCGTCTACCTCGAATCTGATTTCTGTACCCATACATACGTGTACTACCCGTGTGGTTTATGTGGGTTGCGGTCGTAGCCTGTACTGTCGAATGGTCGCTGAAACTACCGCCACGAAAACGCTCGAAGCTACTCTCGCGCCACCCACTACGGGCAAAGAGCAACGTCTCGAGCGCACTGTGGCGACTTACCGCCGCGCCCTTGAGGATGCCTTCGAGAGTGGCGCGGATACGCAGAACGCAGTCAACGAGATCGTCACGCCGTACACGCTCACGTCCTACGCCAAGGACGCGCTCAAGAGCTACGTCCCACAACTCCGCCGGACGTACAACACCTCGGAACTCGGGGACGACCACCCGGTTCGATTCACGAACCGTGGCTTCCGAATCGATCACTCCGACGAGCGTGCGTACGAGTTCTGTTGGCGCGTTCCACAGGCTGGACGTGGCAACGCGTTCTGGATTCCACTTCGAATTAACCCCGAGCAGGAATCGCTGTGGTTCGATCTGCTCAACGGCGACGTGTCGGTCGGTGAGTTCCGACTGCAACAGTACCGAACGAACTGGGTGCTGCACGTCACCGTCGAGTACGACGTAGCCGAACCAGAGACGCCGGACGATCCGACTCGAATCGGTTTCGATATTGGCGAGTCTAAGCTTCTGACGGGCTGTGCCTGTCAGAACGACACTCCGACCCAACCATACATCTACGACGGCGGCCGTGCGCGGGCACTCCGCAAGGAGATGTACACGACCCTCAAGCGCCTGCAGGAACGTGACGCCGCCCAGTGGCGGATCGACGAACGTTTCGACCACTACCAGAACGCGCTCACGGATATCGTCGAGAAGGCGTCTCGCGAAGCCGTCGAGTACGCCGAGTCTTTCGAGGACCCGGTAATCGTACTCGAGGACTTGTCGTACATCCGCGAGAACTTGGACTACGGGAAGTACATGAACCGGCGCTTGCACTCGTGGGCGTTCGCTCGCCTCACCGACCGCATCAAGGACAAGGCTCTCGAAGCCGGTATTCCGGTCGGGTTCGTGAACCCACGCTACACGAGCCAGACCTGCCACGAGTGCGGGCACATCGGAAGTCGTGGGTCGCAAGCCGAGTTCAAGTGTACGAACGCGGAGTGTTGGGTCACGGAGTATCAGGCAGATATCAACGCGGCCGCGAACATCGCCGGTCGCTTTGACCCGTGGGGAGAGAGTGTTCCTTGGAAATCGGAACGCGATGACTCGCCTCGGGATGGGAGCCGTTGTGACACGGCCACAGGACACCGCACGCCGAGTCGGCAATCCCGACAGACGACGCTTGCGGCCTTCGGGTCCTAAAACCTCCAACGCGAGTCTTCCCTTGTAGGAAGCCCCGCCGTTTACGGCGGGCGAGGATGTCACGTTCGGCGTGCGTGTCTGGATGGCGACATAGGCGCCCTGCAAGATCGGTTTCCCGGTCACCAACAGGATGATCGTCGTGAGCGCAAAGATAATGAGGTAAAACGGCGTCGCGAGAGAACTCGCGAGGGTTTCCTCGAAGAACTGCGTCGTCCGCTCGTCGTAGAACAATCCGCCGAAGTAGGTAGGATAGATAATCACCAGATACTGCATCATCACGGCCATTCCCATGAGGGCGCCGACGGCAATTCGACCGACTTCCCAGTCGTCCGCCCGCCGGCGGCTGAAGGCATCGTCGCGGTCGAAGGCACTGTAGCCGAGGCCGCTGATCTCTGCCTTCAGGTCGTCGACGGAAACGGCGTCAGGATCGTGGTCGATCCGCACCGTGTCGGTGACGTAACTCGAACTGGCGTGGCTGACGCCTTCGGTAGCCGTCGCGACCGACTCAATGAACGCCTCGCAGGACGTACAGTACATCCCGTCGACTTCGAGGAACCTCGTCACATGGCCGGGTGAGGTTCGTGATCGCGGTCGTCCTCGTCGGTCCCCGTCCGCCCCGCGCGGACGTCTTCGGCGTCGACGTCCGCCACGTCGTCGAGGGCCTCGTAGACGTCGCGACAGCCGACACAGCAGAAGCGCTCTCCGTTGAGGACCACGTCGCTTCCCTCGACCGGGAGATCACACAGCGTACAGCCGTCGTCGGTCGGCGAGTTCGAAGTCATCGTACTAGTAGTCTAATGGCCGTGTCCGCCCGCTGCGGGCGCGTCGATCCCGTCGTAGAACGGGAGTTCCGGGTGCGGCAGGTGGATTCCGACGCTCATCAGCCCGTGTGCCAGAAGGACGTACCCCAGGACGACGAATGCGAGACCGAGCAGGCGGTACACCCGGCGGCGGTGAACGACGTCGACGGCCTCGATGACCGTCCCGTAGGCGAAGACCGCGGGAATCGTCCCGATGCCGAGGGACGCGAGCGCGACCGCCCCGCCGGTCGGCGATCCGATGGCGAACGCGTAGAGGTACGCCGGGTAGAGGACCGGACACGGCAACAGGCCGTGGAGTACGCAAGTCCGACGATCCCAGGACCGCTCGCGAGCCGATCGACGTACCCCGTCAACCAGCCGGTGAGTCGTTCGAGTCCCGGCAGGTGAACGCCGCCGGTCGTCCGACCGAGCAGGTAGTACACGCCGGTCGCGACGACGAAGCCGCCGATGACGATGCCGATCCCGCCGCGGACCGCGTCGACGATCGGCGTCAACTGGTCGGTCGTCAGGACGACGGCGGCACCGAGCGCCCCGAACGCCGCCCCCAGCACGGTGTAACTGGCGGCCCGGCCGAGGTTGAACAGCGCGTGTTGGGTTACCTCGTGGACCGTGAAGTGGCTCCGGCGTCCGCTCGCCGCTCCGGTCGACGGTGCGGTCCCGCCGTCGGTCGCGGTCCCGCCCATCCGACTCGAATAAAGCGTCACGAGCGGTCCGCACATCCCGATACAGTGGGCGCCCGCGAGGAGTCCAATGACGACGAAGAGAACGACGTCGGTGCCAAAGAGCGTGAGGGGATCCATAGTGTCTCAGATTTCGATCGTTCGACGGTCAGTCTCGTCTCTGTCTACACACCTGCGGACGTTGTGCGTTTCGACTTCGACTTCAATTTCGACTTCGATCGGCCGCCCGACCGCCAACCGCCCGCCAACCGCCCGACCGACCGAACGCCGACCGTCGTCCGCGACCACCGGCCGGCAGCGGTTACGACCGCTTCCGGAACTGCGTCGCCTCGACGGCCACTGCGACCGAGCCAACCACCCCGACCGCGACGGCCCCGAACTGAAGCAGTGTCGCGAACGGCGAGGCGTCGCTGCCAGTGCTGTGGTCCGTTTCGTCGTGGTCGTGGGTACCGGCATCGGATTCCACGTGCGCGTCGACCGTTTGGGCGACGAACTCGCCGCCGGGCTCACCGGTAATCCGTAGCTCCCAGTCTCCGTCCGACGGCAGCGTCTGGACGGTCGCGTAGGTGCCGTCTTCGGTCTCGTCGAGTTCGATCTGGAACCTGTCACCGGCCTCGCTCTCGGCGAGCAATCGGACGACCCGTTCTGATTCGAGGTAGTCGTCGCCGTCTGTGAACGCGACCTCGAGGACGACCGGTTCCCCTTGTTGCAGACGGAAGCGCTCGTCGTTCGCCTCACGGTCGGCGGGCGTCGCGGTCAGTTCGAGATCGACATCGCCCTCGCGCTCGATCGTCGCCGTTCCGGGGCCGTCGTCACCGCCGACGACGGCTGCCGTCGGGACGGACGTGAGCAGTCCCGAGAGGAGGACGATCAGGACGAGGATTGCAACTTCGAATCGAACGGCGCGGATGAAGACGGCGATTGCGCCGTCGGCGGACTGACCGCCGTCCTCGCAGATTCGCGTCCCGGCGCCGCCCAGCACGCTGCCGAGGACCCCGTCGCGATCCGCGCCGTCGGGCGATTCGAGTCGCCGGAGGAGGACGAGCCTGGTGAATCCACCCAGGCCGAGCCCTAGCAGGACCAGCAACGTCTTCACCGAGAGGGCGGCACCGTAGACGCTCTCGCCGAGCGCCGCGAGAGACGGGACGTGCCAGGAGGCGAGTCCGAGTCCCGTCGCGACCGCGAGGGTCACGCCGGCGAGCGCCAGCAGCGAGTACCGTCGGATCGCACTCGCGGCGGCGCTCGTGCGGTCGGCTGGCGCCGTCTCGCGGAGCAAGAGCGGGACGACCAGGGCGAGGACGACCAGGCCGCCGACCCACAGCCCCGCGCCGGCGACGTGCGCGAAGTCGAGGACCGTCCCCTGCAGGCGATCGATCGCAGTCGCCGAGTGGCTTCCCCAGCTGACGGCCGCACCGACCCCGAGCGCTCCGGCCAGCGAGCCGCCGAGCCAGACGCGTCGGGGAAGCCTACCGACGACGGCGGCTCCGAGGAGGGTCAGCACGGCGGCAGCGAGGGCGAGCTGAACCAGCCACGCTCGGCCGAGGGGCATGCCGGCGAACTCGAGGATGGTCGTCGGTGAGAGCGATCCGACCGTCGTCGCTCGAGTGAGTCCGAGTGCGGAGACGGCGACGAATAGTAACGCACTTGCAACGGCGAGTAGCCGTTTCAGTCGTCGGTCGACCGACCGCGTCGACGAGCCGACGCGATCGGCGATGGGGTAGACGGCGACTCCGGCCGTGATCGGACCGCCGACGAGACCGACGAGTGCGACCAGCAACAATCCCTTGGCGGCGGTCTCACCAGGTGGCACCCCCTCATCCGTCTCGTCGTCCGCGTATGCCTCGAGGACGGCGTCCCGGTCGAGCGGTTCGTCGCCGACGCTGAAGACGAACGATCCGGTCACCGTGTGGCCGTCGTCGGCGAGAATTTCCCACTGGACGCTGTACATCCCCTCGGCCGCCTCACCGTCGGTGGCACTCTCGAGCGGCGTGTGTACGAGCTGCGAGTCGTCGGAGTCGACCGTGGCGTCGCCGCTGACGTCAGCGCCGTCAGGGCCGGTGACCGTGACGTCAGCGGTCTGGACGCCGTCACCCGAGAAGGTGAGTGTTATCTCGTCGGGGAGTGCCTCGACCTGCTCGCCGTTGGCGGGATCTGAATCGCTCAGGTAGGCGTGGGCCGCGACCGGCGTCGCGACGCTCGCCGAGACGACGACCGCGACGACGAGGAGCGCGAACAGCCACAGCCGGCGTCGGCTTGCAAAGCCGTGTGCGAGCGATTCAGTACAACTCATGCTACTCGGGGACGTATTGGACGGTGTCGACGCCGTCCTCGACGGGAACGTGCTCGATCAGCTCCTGGTTCGCCATGTCGATCACCGCAACGGTGCCGTCGGCGCTTGCGGGCGTGAAGAAGTAGCCGTCGCCCGAGACGCCGGATCGGTGGATGCTGTGCGCGTCCTCTGGACGTTCGATCTCACCGGCGTCGATTCGGTCGACTACCTCGAACGCGTCGATGTCGACGACGGTCGCGTCGGGGCTCATCGTGTTCGCGGTGAATCCGTACAGCGTGCCGTCGGCTTCGTAGTACTCGAGGGCGTCGGGGCCGCCCTCGACGGCGACAGCGCCGACCTCCTCGCTATCCTCGCTCGTTGCGTCGAGGAAGCGAATCTCCTCCTCGCCGATG
This sequence comes from Natrinema pellirubrum DSM 15624, assembly GCF_000230735.2. Lineage (NCBI taxonomy): Archaea > Methanobacteriati > Methanobacteriota > Halobacteria > Halobacteriales > Natrialbaceae > Natrinema > Natrinema pellirubrum. The sequence continues at coordinate 1,946,797 of NC_019962.1, read as the reverse complement.
TTCCCCAGCAGTTGCTCGTCGGGGGTGAGATACATTCCGCCGGTGAGCTCGAGTTCGTCAACGACCTCGTTGGACTCGGTGTCGACCACGGCGGTTGCGCCGACGCCGCCCGAGCGCTCGAAGTAGGCGAGCCCAGTCTGTGGACTGTAGCCCTTATAGTGGGTGCCACCTTCGTCGCCGAGTTCGATGGAGTCGACTCGTTCGTAGGCGTCCATGTCGATGACGTGTGCCGCCGGGTCGTTGACGTTCGTCGCGTACCCCGTCGAGCCGAAGTCCTCGTGATAGAGGAGTTTGCCGTGACCCTCGGCATCGAGGCCGGCTTCGACGGTCTCGACGACCTCGTGGTCCGTCGTATCGATGACGTAAAAGGTCCCTTCGTCGTCGGAGTGAGCCCACATCTCCTCATCGTTCGGGTGGTACATGTGGGTTCCAGCGGGTCCCATCGCGACTTCAGTGACGATCTCGCGGTTCTCGAGGTCGATCACAAGTACTTGGGAGGCCGACGTCTCGATGACGAAGAGGTGACTGCCGTCGTTCGTCACGACGGCGTCACCGTATGCGTAGCCCTCAACGCCGTCAGTGATCTCGTCGACGACCTCGCCCTCGGCCGGATCGATCAGGGCGATCGTCTCCGGACCGAACGCATAGGCGAGTCCGGCGCTCCCCTCGTTGTTGGTTCCGTTCCCGGTACTGTTCTCGTCACCGTCCTCGCCACTGTTCTCGTTCCCATTACCACCGGTACAGCCAGCGAGTCCGATCCCGAGGCCGCCGCTCAGTACCTGTACAAATTGCCGTCGATCGACGGATCGGTCCATATCGGGAATACTGTCGCCAAGGTAATTGTGATTGTGGTGCGATTTTCGAATATAGTTCGGTCAGTCGCCGGGATCCTATCGTGACTATCAGGTCATCGAACCACTCAGCCGATCGGCCCTATCACGGTTCGGGATTCCGCTCTAGCAGGTCATCGATGAGTCGGGTAAACCGGTCTACCAGACGATCTGGGGCCGTGGGCTGGACCGTCGCTAGCAACCGTCCTGTCTGTTCATGGTTTTCGAGACAAAGCTCGACGCAATTGCGCTCTCCGTACCGCTTCGAAACGACCTCCCGTTCGACCAGTCGCTCGAGGTGGTACTCGAGGGTACTTCTGGCGATATCGAGGGCATCAGCAACCGTCTCCGGGTCGGCGGGCTCGTCTTCGATCAGATAGAACACGATCTCGCGGCTGGTCTCTCGCCGAAACAACGCCAGTACGGCCCGCTCCTGTGCATCGTACGTCCTGGGGTAGTAGTGAGTCCGGCCATAATGCCCTTCGCAGACGAGTTTGTCGTCGTCGATCAGTTTGCGGAGGTGATACTGGATCTGCCCCGTGGCGAACGCTGACGTTCTGACGAGTTCGTTGAAGTGGATGCCAGCGTCCGCATGGACGTGACGCTCGATTCGTCGACGTGTGTCTGACATTGGTATTTCTCGTCCCGTGAGATAGCGTTCACTAGCAGTGTCGACGCCATAACGAAGCCTGCTGGTTCCTATCACCCGGGAATGCGGCGCTGGATGGTTTAACTACCGCTTCGCTACTAATGGGCGTGTCTTGAGGTGAGTTCTCCACAGCCTTCTAACAGCGCTCTATCCCTCAAAGAGAGGACCACAGATGATTTGTGGATTCGCGCTAGATGGTGACGCATCCATTGAATGTCGGAAAATGAACTAGATATGTCAGAGTTGCCGCCCAGGAGCGTGTCATAGAATCCAACTCATAGCTTGAGCATCTCACGTCCTGGATCGTGTCCTCGCTCGTAGTTGGTGATTGCAATGACGATCCGAAGACATAGCGCAACGAACACTTCTGTTCGTGCGTGGACGCGGCCTCGGGCGCGGACGTGCCCGAGGCCGCAGTCCTTGACTGCGTCGTTGGTTCGTTCGATTCCTGTCCGGTTGTTGAACGTCTCGTCCAAGATGGATCGTTTCAGCTGAACGTCCTCGCTGTGTTCCTCAATGCGGTCTTCGACCCTGTACTCGATGTCTTTCGGGTCGTCAGTGTTTCGCGGGTTGTACGGAGCGATTGGCACGACTCCTGCGGTCAGCAGGTAGTCGTGCCAATCGAGGATGTCGTAGGCGCTGTCTCCAAGCATCCAGATCGGTGTATCGACGGCGAGCGCGTCACCCGTGACGCGCATCGCCGTCTCTTGGTCTGCTTGTTTGGCCTGTGTGAACTCCGCTGCTATCGGGATCTTTGCACCGGTTGAAACGATCGTACAGCCGAAGCCGTAGTAGTACTCTTCGGCTGTTGGATCGTAGTTCCATGAGGCAGCGTCGTTGTACTGGATCGCCTCGATGTGCGTCGAATCGATAGAGTACGTCGAGTCGAGCAGGCCGCGGACGGCGGCCTGCTCGACGAGCCTGTCGAAGACATCGTTGATAATGTGTTCGAGATCAGTGAGAAACCGGTCAATGGTGTCTCTCGATGGCGGTTTGTCGAGTCCGCAGTAGTACCAGACAAGGCCGTGCTGGAGTTCTCGCGTGACTGGGCGTGTTCCGTAGATGTTCTTGTAGTAGCAATGGAGAAAGGCGCGAAAGAGATCAGGTGGCTGGTGAACTCGTGTTCGCCCCCGGCGAGCGGGGGCGAACACGTCGTACTCCAGTAGAAACTCGAACTCAAGATACTCAAACAGCGGAACTGTTTCCGTAGCCGCTGCATTCAAAAACTCATCGACCGAAGCAACGTCTTGCAGGGTCGCGGTTGTGCTGGACACACTTTCCGCACCCTGCTGCTTCGTACGTGACGCTTTCTATGACACGCTCGCCCAGTGCTAAACTCGTCTACAAAGTCTTGGAAAGCGAAGAAGAGTTGACGCAGAAGGAACTCGTCGAGGAAACCCTTCTCGCATCCCGTACAGTCCGATATGCGCTGAAACGACTCAAAAAGATAGGAATCGTTGAAGAAGACATATACTTCGCCGATGCTCGGCAAAGCCTGTACAAAATAACGGAATCAAAACACACTGCATGTGAGTAGACGAGCTCCACTATTCGATTATTTACCATCTGTATTTTACATTATAGACGGCTCTGTTGAAACCCTCTTGTCGTCTTGCGATTTGCTCAGAAGCTAGTTTCGCATCGAATCCGCGGAACTCGGTGGGAAGAGTGGTTCTTCTGAATGTCAACGCTAAAGGATTTCAACAGAGCCGGATCGACCGCTTCCATACTTCGTGGGTGGGCAGTCGGGCGAGCGTCAGAGAATGGCTTGAACAATTTGTACACTACTACAACACACAGCGACCGCACCAGTCACTCAACAGACAGATGCCAGCGGAGGTGCTAAACTAGACAGTGCCCCCAAGAGCGATCTATTTTTGTACTAACGCACCTCAAACAGATGGTATCTGCCTGTACTTGTCGATTCGGGAGACCTCAATATGGACAGTGTGAACAGTTAGATGATTCACTCTGAGGAGAGTGATTCTCGAGCAGGGCGAGTCCAACACCATAGGCGAACCTGTAGATGTATCCCACCTGGTACAGAGAGTGACAGAACCGTAATGAGACGCCAGACCACCCCGTCCGCAGAAGTTGGTATGCGCCGGTGATGGATGCCGGCGCACTCGCGCCGGAGAAATCGATGGCAACCCGAAGTCAACTCCGATTCGTCCACCGGAACGAGTCTGCAGCAGAATAGCCGATTGCAATGGAAAATCACCACGAAAAGCACAGTTCAGGTACTAGACCGCTATCGCTACTGTATGATTATTTGAGCTAGAGAAAATTATTTGAGTCGCATAGTACAAGTGGTAGTACGATGGCTGAATCAAATCCAAGGTCATGGAGGGAAGACATGAGTGGCCGTGAGCGTATCCGGTACGTCGTAGAATTATTGGAGGAGCCTACGCCAGTGCAGGAAATCGCAGACCGGGCGAACGTTTCACGTGCAACAGCCGACGATGAACTCCAGCGACTGCAGAGCGATGACTGGGTTACAGAGACGACTGTCAATGGAACAAAAGCGTATGATCTGAATCCTGTTCGGATGCTCTTCGATGAGGTCACCAATCTGATCGAGAAGCATTCACGCGACGAACTGGAGAGTCAACTCACAGATTTGAAACAAGAGCAGGAAGAGTTGGCAGACGAGTATGCCGTCCAGTCACTCAACGAGTTTCGGGAGCAATTCGCTGCAGACGAACTCTCGGCCGACGAGCTTCGTGAACGCCGCAACGTGATCGCGACGTGGGAGTCGATCAACACGGAACTCGGGCTCGTGAAGCATGCATTGCAGTTATATGGTGATGTGGTTGAACTCTCCTCACCCAAAACAGACTCACACTCGGCACTCGTCTAATGGCTGTCTTTCTCGCTAACCGGAAGAACTTGCAGAGTAAGCGGCTTCACGACCGTATCCAGAATCGACTCAGCAGCGAGTTCGACAATGTTCGTCGACGACGTTCCGAACCGCGTGAAGCTGGCCCGTATCGGGTCGTCGGCGAAGTAAACCCACGACAGTACCTTGGCGACGGCAACTATCCAGCAACAGTAGCTCGCATCGAGATCGGCTTTCAGCTGCAGACCGGAGACCCATACGAGTACTACTGGTTCAACTGGATCGAACCAGAACAAAACCTACTTGTCGGCTGGCATCAGGACGATACGCATGACGACCTTGGGCCAGTTCATTTGCAAGTCAACGATGGCTCAATGGCTGTCACTCATCAACCGGCGCAGTTTGTTGACTCACATCCGCTTGATGTCGTCGCACACAGGCTTGCAGCTCTTCCAGATGCAGTCTCAGCTGTGTGGGAGAACGGACACCCTGCTGGACTCGACTCATCTGTCTCTGTCACCAAGTGAACCGTCACGGGGTTGGCCCCAACACATCCGACCTGTTCCGCCTGTAGAGATCCACACAACTGCTTAACTAACAGCTCTTCAGCTGCTCGAGCCAGACGTGTTTTTGAGACCCCTGAGGGGTGGCGGTCTTCTCGAGTTCAGTTCGATTCGATCCGACTCGGGAAGCAGTGATCGAACATGGCTACGAGCAGCAGCTCCCGGGAAACGTTCGATGATTCGGACACCCGGCACGACGAGATGCACAGTACGATCGAGGCATGGATCCAGGACCTCATCAACCAAGTCGACGACGCCGTCTCGAGCGAACAGTTCACAGAGTGGTTGGACGTCCAGAGTTGCTTCCACGACTACTCGCACCGAAACACGCTGTTGATTAAGCTCCAGTGTCCGCAGGCAACGCGCGTTGCCGGCTATCGAACGTGGCAAAACGAGTTTGACCGGCACGTGAAAGAAGGGGAGACAGCGATCTGGATCTGGGCGCCGATCATCGCAAAGCAGTGTCCTGACTGCGGAAACTCGCCGTCGTATCACGAGCGCAGTGACTGTGAATACGATGAAACCCCTCCGGACAGCTGGGAAAAAGGACTCGTTGGCTTTCGGCCAGCACCCGTCTTCGATATCTCACAGACTGACGGCGAGCCACTGCCCGACCTCGAGACCGAAGCCAGGGGACAAGCTGACGAGTTACTCCCCGCACTCCTCGTGGCAGCAGACCCACTCGAGGTAGATGTAGAGGTCGTGCCACCCCAGGACTGGTCGCATGGGAACGCCAAGGGCGTCTGCCAGTATCGGCCAGCGAAACGGCCACGCGTCGCCGTCCGAGATCGCGAGAACAATGCTGATCTCGCCGTCACGCTCGTTCATGAGTACGCCCATGCGCTGTTACACAGCGGCGTCGACGACGAGGCTGAGCGATCGAAACGTGAACTCGAGGCCGAAGCGGTCGGTTACATCGTTGGGCGGCACTTCGAGTTGGATACCAGTGGGTCAGCATTCTACCTTGCCACGTGGCACGGTGACGAACCGGAGACGATCCTTGACCGTCTCGAGCGGATCAGTTCGACCGCCCAAGAGATCATCGACATCGTCAGCGAGGTGATCGACAACGAGTGATCGACCGCTTCTGCTCGAGATCATCACTGCACTCGAGGAACAGGGCCTCGATCGAGACGAGTACCAACTCCAGCGGATGATCGACGCCGAAGCCCTCGAGCGGCTTGTGGACTCGACGGGCCCACAGACCGATACTAATCTCGAGATTCGACTCTCGGTTGGCGAACTCCATGTAGTGGTGACACCATCCGATGTGGCCATACTCAAAACTTCGTAGAACAGGCTACCAAGACAAGGCCGTCAAAGGGTTTCCAGAGTCCACGTGAACTATTGGCTACTCCGCAAGCGAATAGAGCTTCTGACGGGCGTCTCGAAAGGACACTCGTTGCTCAACTAACTCCTTTTCCTCAAGCCGAGAGATCGCATATCGAACAGTCCGAGATGAGAGTCGAGTTTCTTTGACCAGTTCTTTCTGTGTACACTCTCCCTCGAATTCCAGCGTCTTGTAGACCAACTTCGCACTCGGTGGCAAGTCCTCGAGCCGTTCTTTTGCGCTGCTCACTGTCTGTAGTACTTCTTCGAAGTAGACGCTATAGGTCGTTTCGCTTCGGCAACTCGGCTCATTCCTCGAGAACACCAGAAGACTACGTCAGGTTGAACCAGAGTTCATTCCTGTTCCCAAGTGACCGCACGGTTCGGTTTGTGTGGTGCCAGATGGGTGGACACCATGACAGATCATCCGACGTTATCGGAGTTCGCGACGAACGAAGCGACTGACTCGAGGCCGGCCAGTCAGCCATCGGCTGACGAGACCGTGACGATGACGGCTGACGAGCGGGTCGCAACGTACCTTATCGAAGACCAGATGGCGGATCTCACAGACGCGATCCGTGAAGCGGTCCAAAACGGCATCGACAGTCCTGGGTCATCCCGTGTGTTGGTCAGCATCTCACCCGAGCGATCGATCATCCTCGACGACGGTGCTGGCGTTGACCTCGAGTCGACCGAGGGACGACGCAACCTTTCGGTGCTTGGTGCGGGAAGCAAGCAACGGTCGGACGACGAGACAATCGGCGAGTGGGGCATCGGCAAGGGCGCGATCATCGCGAAGGGTGCCGTTCGTATCTGGAGTCACGACACCGCATTGTGTTTCGACTACCGAGATCGACGCGACTCTGGGCCGTGGGCAGACGTCAGCGGTCGCGATGGCCAACTCGTGGACGCTGAACATCATCTCGAGGGGATGCTCGTCGAGATCGATCACTACGAAGACGAAGTGCCGGACCCGGACAGCTACCGCTGGCGGCGCTACGTTCGCGATCTTCGCAAGCGCTTCGCGTACGTGCAGTCACGAACCGGCGTCTCGGTCGTGATCAATGGCGAGCCGGTTGACAAGGGCGATCCATTCGAAGCGGTGGCTGACTCCCCACATCCGTCGATCACACGGAAAACGGAAGATGCGATCCTCGCACTCGAATACACACCCCACGAGGGACTCGATATCTACAGTAACGGGTTGTACGTGACGACGAAACGCGAGTACGGACTCGGCGGAGTCGTCGTCTCGAAGGGGAACTTGATGCTGAACTTTGCGCGCAACGACATCCAGTCAGGCTGTGACCGTTGGCAGCGGATCGACGATGCACTTGAGCAGGCACGTGACGATCTGTATGCGGATGTCTCGGACGACCGGCTGACTGCCGAGAGTCGGGAGGTGATGATCGAAGCGATGGCATCCGACAGCAGTGATGCATCGGACGAGCAGTGGGCCGAGCGCAAGCTGTTCCAGTTGGCAACCGAGTCCCGTATCAGCCTCGAGGAGATCCAGGCGGCCCCAAAGATTGGATGGGTCGATGGAGCCCAGAAAAGGGCGGACAAGCTCGTCGAGCGTGGCTACGTCGTCCTCGACACGAGCGATGCAGCAACCCAACGGCTTCGCGATCTCGCCAATGACGAAGATACATCGATAGCGGTACCGGAGACGTTCGATGTCGGCGAACAAGCAGAGTCGGAGGGCGTCTGGACTGGCTATCATCGCGTCGAGGATGAATCGCAGTTGAACGCTGATCAGCAGCGCTATCTCCGCTTCGCTCGAGTGCTCGTACGAGAACTTGGGATCGAGCGAGATGTGTACTACGGCGAGGCGAGTGCCGATGCCTGGACCGACGGCAGGACATACATCGTGATTACCGACTCGGCGGTGACGAGCCGCCAGCGTGCGGTCTGGATGCACGACCTGTATCTCGTGATGTTGCACGAAGCCGCTCACGGAACCTCAAGTCGGGATCGGCCCTCGCATGGGCGTCACTTCGAGAGCACGTATCGGTCGCTCGTTGAGGAGCCAAATAATCGACGTTCGTTCGCGAAGCTTGTCCAGCAGGTTGTCGACGAGGGATTCGAGTCCGTGTTCGAAGAGTATGAGATAGATCTCCAGCAAAGCGAAGACGTCTCCTCTGGCCAAGTTCGATAATGGGGCGGGGAGGTGGAAGACCGACTCGAGTCGAGTGCAGTGGCTCGAGTTCGGCATAGTGCGTTGATCTATCGATACGCAGGATAGCTCTTCGAAGAGCCGTCAACACTGCTCTTCTGGGGATGTGATCCGAAGTTCGTCTTCAACTTCGTAGAAGTAGCCTCGTTCGAGGAGGCGGGTAAGTGCATGCTCGACGTCCCGTTGCTCGAGTGCTAACTCTGAATCGGAGATCAGCACGTCAACGGCGTCGTCGTAGTCGATCAGTGGAACACTGTCTTCGCCAGCATCTGGCCGACATGCCTGCGTACACAGCCGATCGTAGCACTCGAGAATCCACTCCGGAAGTGGTGGCCGTGGATCTGTAATGCCAGCCATTGTAGTTCTGTATGCAGTTTTGATAGACAGCTGTTTAAACTTCCGCCCAAGCTGCTTTCGGTCGGTTGGATATCACGGAATCAATACTAAGTAGTGAGAGTTTCAAGCAGTTTGGGTATGACTAACGAAGAGACAATATTGAAGGAAATTAATGCGAACTATACGCAGTCCGAAGACCGGGCTATTGGTGGTATACTCACAATCACACCTGAAGCAGTCAAATCCTCGCCAAATAAAGTGGATGAACTAACTGGTGAGAATGAACTCTACATTCCTGTAAAATATATTGAAAGTATAGGCATAGAAGAGAAATTCAGCAATGGTGTGAAATCTAGTTTAACAAATGGTGGGTTACGAGACCGTCTACGTATCAAGCGTAAAGATGGTCAGCCGGAATTCTTTGTGATAAGTAATTTGACCGAGGTTGTTGATGACCTACAATTAGTAATAAATGGTGATACTTTGAATCTAGATGAAAATAACAAAAATCCTGAATTAGGCAGTCTGCTACTGAAAGGGATAGCATATTTGTTCGGTGGAATTGCGCTATTGCTCGGTGTCCTATATTTGGCGTCAAGTAACATTGCTGTCGGCATATTGCTATTGTTTGCAGCTATCATCGGAATGCCATATACAAGAAGGATTGTAGGAGATGCCCTTGGTGTTCGAATCAACAAATGGACGGCGACAGTCTTGTTTATATTATTCTGGATTACCGCTTCGCAATTATTAGCATGAAATAAGTACAGGGCCTGTACTTATCGAATTAGAGCAGTTGATAGTAGGTGTGAGAGCCGTTCTATAGCACCGACTACCAGTCACTGTTTCCAAGCTTTCTCTATCTGTTACAGCCAACTTATCTAATATCACGGACACTCTTAAGGATAAGAATTTAGTATATTCATTCACTTGTCCAGAATAGTTGACTCGTGTTCTGGCATTCGTGGAAACGGGTGCGAGAAGACGAGTCCTCATAGAACAATGAATGGAAATTCCAACACAGCATCTAGCGCTCTGTCAGAGCGGGAACGCGCTATACTGCTTCAAGAACAGGATCCCATTGCTGTCCTCCAGTCCCTCCCTACAACAGTATTCCCCGTGACAGCGACGGTGAAACTCGATCGAACTCAGAGCGACGACCAACCACATTCCGAATACCAAGAACCGTCTTACCCGGTGGAAGTTCAACAACCCGTAGATACCCCATACATTCCTGAGACGAGAATTTACTTCGACAATCCCGCTGAACGCGCTCCAGATGGAGCAACAGTTTGGGGTAGACGTCACTGTACGAATGAACTCCAGACTATTGTTGACTATCTTGATACGGAGAGCGACGCAGATCCGGATCGACTGAAGTTATCAGACATTGTCTTTGTCGAAGTCCCGCCCCGATATCTGACCTCGAATAGCGGTGAACATGGTGTCAGTCCTGAACTGTATAACGAGAACGGTGAAATGACTCTGGCATATTTCCAGAAAGATTCCTCGCTGTCCGCACACAATGTCCGAGATGACCTCGGGGACGCACTCCCTGGCCAGTCCAGAAGCCCACTCCAGCTTATACGAGTCGACGAAGTAACAGCAAAGCCTGCTCGAACAGGCCAGAATACGACACGGCAAGCCAGTCGATGCCAGTATTATACCACCTCAGAGGCAGAATCGCATAACAAATTAGACGCAACACCGGGTATCTGGCAAGCGCGTCGTGTATCCGATTCGAGCGAGAATATCCGTCCGCTCTCTCCCGTAGTCCAGGACTTCAATTCTTTCCTTCCGGCATTCGCAGATTCTGACCTGATCGAATCGGTGACGTTCAGCGGACAGACACAGACACGAGAACGGTTCCACGCCGAAGAGATCCTCGGAAGCTAATTTAATCTCCTATGACTCACAGCACAAATACCACTAACGAAGCCCAAGATCACGGAATAGACGAAGATGGAGACAATGACCCACCCTCACCAATAGACGTAAGTGATAGTGTCGATGGTGAGAATCCGATGGTTGTCTTGCCACGAGGTGGAGCACGCGAAGTTGGTCGTAGTTGCTACCAAGTGGAAACCCAACAGGGAACGTATCTCGTTGACTGCGGTCTCAAGCAGGGCAAAAACGGACAATTCCCCGATCTCTGCGGTCTTGAACCTGAATCGATCAATGCGGTCTTCCTTACACACGCTCATATTGATCACTCTGGCGGGCTTCCCGTCCTCGAAAGTCGAAATTTGCTCGCTCCGGACGCAAAGATCATCTGTACGAGGGGGACTGCCGCACTGACTCACGTCCTCTTACACGATTCGCTGAAAATTCATCAGGAAGAAGCAAAGAAGCCCGGCCGGGACAGCCGCTTTACACGGAATGATGTCGAGGATGTACTTGCCCGCTTTGAGCCTCTAAACGGTTATCGTAGTGGTCGCGTCAGAGAACACATCAGAACGCAAGACGAAGATCTTCAGTATTGCTTTGGTGATGCTGGTCACCTCCTCGGAAGTGCTTGGGTGACATTAGAGGCCAGCGGTCGACGAGTATGCTTTTCGGGTGATCTTGGCGGACGGTCAGCTCATCTTCACGATATTGAAGATCCACCAAGTGCAGACACGCTATTCCTCGAATCGACCTATGGCAACCGAGACACCCACGACTCGTTCCAAGACGCTCGAACGGAACTCTATAACACTGCAATTTCCTGTATTGAGGAAGGAATCCCTGTCTTAATCCCGACGTTTGCGGTCGGACGCGCTCAAGAAATTCTCCAGATTTTCCGAGAGCGTTGGCGGACCCTCCCAGAAGAGACCCAGGAGAAATTACAAATCATCTATGATGGGATGGCAACAGACGCGACGGATCGCTATCACGCCTACACGTCACCAGCTTACATCAACGAGAGCGTGATGAACTACGTGGAAAATGCTGCTGACTTCGAACCATTTGTTCCCGAAATTGCTCAACGCCCTTCACACGCTCGTGATCGCCGTGAGTTACTCACTTCAGATACGGCCCCAATCATTGTCTGCCCTTCAGGGATGCTTACTGGAGGTCTGTCACCTGCTTATCTCCTTGAATTGGTCGAAAACTACGACGAGGCCCGTATCCTCTTTACTGGTTATCAAGCACCTGGTACGCCCGGTTACGATCTCCAGCAAGCAGAAGGTGATATAGCAACTGTCTCGGTTTCATGTTGGCCAATCTCGAATGACTTTGACGAGAACTTCTCGTCAGGCGAGAAGATGAGTTCAGAGGAAACAGATGGTCCGTCGACGTACACACTTAATGTTCCCACTGATTGGGTTGATACTGTCTCTGGACTCAGTGGGCATGCGGCTCGTAACACACTCCTTCAATTCGCCCGAAAGGTTGATGCCAATCACGTTGCGCTTGTACATGGTGATCCAGAAAATCAGCGCCCGATGGTCAATTATCTTGACGGCAATGTCTCAGCAGATATCGTAACTCGTGCAGCTATGCATTCCCCCATTCCGGTGTACCCATCCAGTGAAAATCTCATCACAGTCCAAGGCGAAGATGACGTCGCCCATTCGCAAGCTGAGATTCGGCCTGCAGACGAAGACGATTCAAACCACGTAACGGATGAACTCACACAAGATGATACAGACAGGAACGGTTCTTCGACTAGCAGTGTTGATAACGACATGGAGAAACCGCCCGAAGAGCGAATCGCTACGCTCTCTGGGCGGATTCAAGCAATAGATGAGAGGGTGTCATAGAACTCTTGTCACACCGTGATGATCGTGCTTCCCGGATTGTCTCCGCGTTCATAGTTGGTGATTGCAATAACGAGGCGAAGGCACAGCGCGAGGAACACCTGTGCTCGTGCGTGGACGCGGCCTCGGGCGTGCGTTCGCCCGAGGCCGCAGCCCTTGACTGATTCGTTGGTTCGTTCGACGCCTGTTCGGCGGTTGTACGTCTCGTTTAGCGTCGATTGCTTCAGCTGAACGTCCTCGCTGTGTTGTTCGATGCGGTCTTCGACCCTGTACTCGATGTCCTTCGGGTCATCAGTGTTCCGTGGGTTGTAGGGGGCGACTGGCACGACCCCTGCGGCCAGCAGGTGGTCGTGCCAGTCAAGTGTATCGTAGGCGCTGTCACCAAGCATCCATATCGGTTTAGCGACGGCGAGCGCGTCACGGGTGACGCGCATCGCCGTCTCCTCTGGTGCTTGTTTGCTCTCGGTGAACTCCGCTGCAATCGGGATCTTCGAGCCGGTCGAAACGATCGTGCAGCCGTAGCCGTAGTAGTACTCTTCAGCCGTTGGATCGTAGCATTTCGATGCGTCAGGATCGGCAGGCATCGTTCTCACGTCTGTCGAATCAATCGAGTAGGTCAAGTCGAGCAGGCCGCGCAAGGCGGCCTGCTCGACGAGGTGGTCGAAAATCTTGTCGATGACGTGTTCGAGATCGGTGAGAAAGCGATCGACCGCGTCTCTGGACGGCGGTCGATCGAAGCCACAGCTGAGCCAGACGACTGTGTTGTTCAGTTCTCGTGCAACCGGACGAATGCCGTAGATATCCTTGTAGTAGCAGTGCAGAAACCCACGCATCATTTCGGGTGGTTTGTGAACTCGTGTTCGCCCCGTCTGCGCCGGGGCGAACACGTCGAACTCTTCGAGAAACTCGAAGGAGAGATGCTCAAACAGCGCTAGTGTCTCAGTTTCCACGACATTGAAGAACGTCTCTACCGTAGGATTCTCTTGCAGGGTCGCTGGGCTCATACCACCTCAGCGTTCACCCTGCTCTCTGGTATGAGAACTGTTCTATGACATCCTCAATAGATGAAGAAATTGCTGCTCTAAGGAATGATAATAATCGATCAGAGGCAGAGCTCCGTGCACTGATCCGAGACGAACTTACTACAATACTTGATGAACGTGGCTTGAATGATACTTGACAAATAAATTCCAGGACGTTTCTCCCATATAAAAGTAGACAGTAAATATTCATTAAATTTTCATGTGAGTTATTGAATTGATATATAGTATACTATTCCTAACTAAAGCCAGATAGGGTTGGGATTTATAGACCTATCATGAGATCCAAGTTATATGGAAAATGTCGTAATTGACGGAAATGAATATGCCGTCCAGACATTTGAGGATTCAGATGAAGGGGGCCAGTTACAGAACGGGATACAGTTGACTATTGAACAGGACAACAATGGAAAGCAACGTGCCTCAGTATGGGAGATTCCGTGAACTGGAAAGCACGTCATCAGTTTGGAAAGAGGCGAGGAAACAGTATTTGGCGGGTTTGAACAGGATTTTGAAATTCAGGTAACTGGTAGTGAGTCTGTTGCGCTACGCGAATTTATTAAGAACTTTGAGGAAATTGCTGAGCTTGATAGCCGAGACTATATTCTAACGAGTGACGATTCAGACCTTGTTGAAATTCTATCTCAAATCATTGAGCGAGTCGAAGAAGTCGATGGTGACCGTCCACGAGAAGTACTAGACGAAATGATCGAATGTATCGCTGCTCTAGGTGACAGTCTTGACGGTATGAACCTCTCCCAAGAGGTCCTTGACACAGATGCTCTTCGTGCAGAAAGCATGATACAGCAAGCAAAAATCAGCAATGCTGTCTCTCGATTAGAATCCAAAATTGAAAAATACGATTCAGAAGATGACTTCCAAGATCTCTTTGAAAAGCATCCATGGTTCTTTGGTAATCAGTATATTGAGCGTGTTGACCGAGAACTACTGCATGGAGCACAAGTAGATTTTGCGCTTAAATCAGTAAACGGTTATTTGGATATTATCGAACTCAAAACGTCAGATGCGAGTGTGGTTAAGTTTGATGGTTCTCACGATGGCGGTGTTCAGATGAGGATGAAAGGTGAGGTGGAACGATTTGTGAGTGGTCTATGCTCGAAACCGCCCGCCTCAACAGAGGTAGCGACTGCTTCGAGTTAGATTTTCTGGAGCGAGAGGCGACACCCGAGCCCGCGATGAAGCTCGGTATCCGGCTCCATCTGGCTGGACTATCACTTTCGGATACCATCTCTATTCTCGAGAGGTTGGGTGTCGAACGCTGTCGATCGACCGTTCACAACTGGGTGCAGAAGGCAGATTTACAGCCGCTTGATGGCGCAAATCCGGATCACGTCGCGGTTGACGAGACCGTGATCCAACTGAATGACGAACGATTCTGGCTGTACGCCGCCGTTGATCCCGCAACAAACCGCTTGCTACACGTCAAGCTCTCACCGACGAGAAATCAAGCAATTACCGAGATGTTCCTCGCGGAACTCCGCGACAAACATCTCGTCGATGACGCGCTCTTTCTCGTCGATTCTGCACCGTGGCTGCAAGCGGCACTCCACCGACATGGCCTCGATTACAGATACGAAAAACACGGTAATCGGAACAGTGTTGAACGTGTATTTCGAGAACTAAAACGCAGAACTAACCAGTTCTCAAACTGTTTTAGCCATGCCGAAGCAGACACCGTCGAAAATTGGCTCCAAGCGTTCGCCTTCGCATGGAATCAGCTTATCTGAACACTACCCTCACGATAACTGGGTCCCCAGAGCGGGACTGACAAAAGCAATTGTTCAACTCCAGAACTATATTCAAGAATCTGAACAACTTCAAATTATATCGAAAACGAACAAGGAGTTCAGGTTCTCAAACCTCGCGGTACAGTAGTCATTGGATCCGACCTCACTCAGGAGCAGCGAGACGGACTACGCATAATTGAAAGCCATCTTACACGAGTGAATCTCGTGACATTCTCTGACTTACTGGAACGAGGTAGACGAATGGAAGAGTTCTATCGAGAGGGAGGGACTATTTCAGCCGAAGAGAGCGATTAAGTATCTGGCGTGACCTCCACTGGATGTACGTGGCGGTACCCCGCCGTAGCGCCGCCTCTGCGAGTGATCGTTCACGGGTTCTGTAGATGGTAGTTCATACTACCTGACCAGCCCTCGTTGTGCGCAGAGCTGTCCCAGCGAATCACCCACTTGACGACCGGTTCTTCCGGTAACTGTCTCTGAATTGTGGCAGCGCTCGTGAGTCTCTCGATGTGATCGACTGAGTCTTGATTGGATAGATCATGCATAGTCATCTGCTCAAGCTCGTTGTCCTCGAGGGTATCCCCCACAGATGACATCTCGTTTATCACTACTCTCTTTCTCAATAACGGAAGGTACGCGGTGCCACCGATCGGTTGCATCCTTCACCCACGATCACTCGAGATCGTTTTCATCGACGGGATCAAGTAGATAAAGGATAGTCAGCGAACAATACCATACGGAGGCCGCCATCCGTCTTTAGCTAAGAGGAAAACCACGTGACAGCGGCGGCTTATCGAGGCTTCTTTTCGAGAGGGATGAGGAGGTATCCGCTGTACACACAGACGCCTCCTCATCGAGAATCATGCGTCGGCTTACTACACTGTTTCCATCCGAGTTCCTCGAAGAGCACGCCGAGGAACTCGGCGTGGTCGAACGGGATGGCAAGCTTCAGATTCCAGTCCTCGTGTGGGCGCTCGTGTTCGGCTTCGCCGCAGGCGAGAGCCGAACACTCGCTGGGTTCAGACGCAGCTACAATTCGACTGCTGACGAGACGATCTCTCCCGGGGGTTTCTACCATCGGCTGACGCCGTCACTCGCAGAGTACCTCTGCGACCTCGTCGAGCGTGGCCTCGACGAGGTCGCTGTCCCTGACGCTGTTGACGCTGATATCGACCGGTTCAGAGACGTAATGATCGCTGATGGTACCGTGTTGCGGTTACACGAGTTCCTCTCTGAGGAGTTCCAAGCCCGCCACGAGGAGCAGGCTGGAGCGAAGCTCCACCTGCTCCACAATGCCACCGATCAGACGATCGAACGCATCGACGTGACCGACGAGAAAACGCACGACAGCACGTTGTTCAAGACGGGTTCGTGGCTGTGCGGACGGCTCGTTCTGCTCGATCTAGCGTACTTCAAGTACCGTCGCTTTGCATTGATCGACGAGAACGACGGCTACTTCGTGAGTCGGCTGAAGCAGAACGCAAATCCGGTGATAACGGCAGAATTGCGGGAATGGCGCGGTCCGCGCCATTCCCTTGGAGGGCAAGCAGATCCACGATGTGGTCGATGATCTCTCGCGGAAGTACATCGACGTAGAGGTCGAAGCGGAGTTCAAACGCGGGCCGTACAATGGAACGCAGTCACTGGATACGAAGCGTTTCCGCGTCGTCGGCGTCCGCAACGAGGACGCCGACGACTACCATCTGTACATCACGAATTTACCGAGAGAAGAGTTCCTCCCGGAAGATCTAGCAACGCTGTATCGGTGTCGATGGGAGGTAGAAACGCTGTTCCGTGAGCTGAAGACGCAGTATGAACTGGACGAATTCGACACAAGCAACCGTGATGTCGTAGAAATCTTGCTGTACGCGGCGTTGCTGTCACTGCTGGTGAGTCGTGAGCTGTTGGATCTGGTCACCGAGCAGGCCAACGATGAGATCGTGTTTCCGCCGGAACGCTGGGCGGCGACCTTTCGGTCGCACGCCCAGCTCATCCTCCACGAACTCGGAGAGTACCTTGGCTACTCGCCACCGCCGTTGCTGGAGCGGCTGATCGAGGATGCTCAGAAGATCCACCAACAACGACCGATCTTGCAAGAGACGCTCGCTACCGCTACACAACCGAGGTGTGAGTCTTAGCTAAAGACGAATGTTAACACGAGTCTTCGCCAACTCCAGCTAGAAATCGACGTTCAGTACAAAACGATCTACCAGCGCGTCGAGCGCTTCGAAGGCGCTCGACGCGCCTTCACTTGACCTCGTCGATCCCGTCGAAATCGACGAAGTGTACGTTTCTGCAGGGCTGAAAGGCCGCGAGCGCGACCGACCGTCGCGCTCGCGTGGCCTGTCCACGCGTGGACGAGGATCGTACGATCAGGACAAACCGCCGGTGTTCACGATCGTCGATCGCGGCACCGACAATCGGTACGTGATCCCCGCGAAATCCGCCGACGAATCGACGGTTCGGCTCCTTCTCGCAAACCTCGAGAAGGAGCCACTGACTATCTACACGGACGGATTTCGTGCCTACGACCCACTCAACGAGGACGATGCATTCGACCGCGAATACGTCGTCCACGGCGACGGCGAACACGCGGATGAAGACGTCCACGTCAATACCTGCGAGAGCCACGGATCGCTGCTGCGACCGTGGCTCTCGCCTCATCGAGGCGTCTCAAAAGATAAGCTCACACAGTATCTCCGAGCGTTCCAGCTTCGACGAAAACTACTGCGGAAACCGGGAAGAGAAGCGCTCAAACACGCTATCAAAGCTACGCTGTGAGATCAACAAAGTGCTACACAAGAGCGTTCATCGAATCTACTGTGGTGAATGCAGCTATAGAGGATCTTTTCGTAGGCACAGTCGTCTATTTTGGTATCAAAAATCTCAAACGTTCTGTGGATTCACAGTAGTTCAACTCAGTATAGTGGGACACGGGCTACTCACACCTGTAGTGTGCAGTAGTTCCACGGAAATAAATATCTAAAGAATAGGGTTTCAACAGAACTACGTATTCTAAAACGATCCCACCGGAGTATTTTCTCGCCCTGAGATGGGTGCGGGGCGATCGAACTGCCCCGAGATAGCGAATGACCACTGAGCGACAGCATCCACGAGATCGTGATATTGATCGGACACCAACTTACCGACAGCCCTCCGAGCCACCCTGGTCTGACCTCGAGTTACGCGTTCCGAACGACCGAAGTCGGGAATCACTCATTTCATTCGTCGAGTGTGTTCTCGTCGAACTCACGCATGCAGACGTCGGTGCCGAGTATCGATCGTCGAACGTCTGGGGAGTTAAACTGACGCAGTACATCGCTGCCGATACGGTTGGCGAGAGATTCGAGAAGCGCCATTATGACGAACGGCTCGGCTGGCACGAGCAGACGATTTCTCGGCAGGACGTCCGTGATGAACTGATCAATCGCCTCGCACGGCCCGCGTCACTGGCGGCGAATCAGAGTCATTCCCATCCTGTTGAAGAATCAGATACGTTCAGGGTGAAGCCGACGTGGCAACTGCGAACAGATCTGTGGGCCAGCGAGAGGTGAACTCGCTCTCAATGTCTCTGAATCAGGTTGATCAAGCGTCTCATCCTCTCGTAAAGAAGCAAACCACATACCTATGTTATGAAGTCCATAGATTTATGCCTATGGAGGCCATCACATAAGATGACGGATGGCGTCCTACACCACCATTGAAGATTGGCAGGATGTCGAAGATAGGTACGTCATCGATGTGACCATCCGGCAGACGGAGGATAAGAAGTACCCGTGTGGATGGGACTACAGCCTCCACCACGGGGAAGTCGGCGGCGACACCATCCTTCGATACGGCAACGCCCATGAACAGACGAAAGGCCATGAGCGTCACACCCGAAACGGTGTTGAAATCATCGAATTCCCCGGGATGTTGACGCTCTACGATCGCTTTCAACGCGAAACCGAGGAGATGTCGCCTGTCTCATGGAACTGGTCGGAGTAGGACGTCTCCAGGAGGTATACACATGCCCACGCTCAAAGTCACCGTCGGTGAACGTGATCGCCTCAACCAGCGCACGCGTAGCCGCATCAAGGCCGCCCAGGAGGGTGAAGATCTTGACGATGCCCAGCCGGTGTTGAACTTCGGATCGTATGCAGAACTCAGTCGCCTGCTCAGCCCAAAGAATCTAGAGCTGTTGGAAGCAATCTCCAAACACCAGCCCGAGAGCATCCGCGAAGCCGCTGATCTGGTGGAACGAGACTACAAACAGGTCCATCGGAACCTTTCCGAACTTGAAGACATCGGCGTCATTGAGTTTGAAAATGGCGGGCCTGGTCAGGCAAAGAAACCGAAACTGGCCTACGATGGTCTTGAAATCGACATCCCGTTCGCAGGATCGAACGGGAGTGTCAGTGCAGCAGCACCCTGAAAGATCCTGTTCTTGGACATCCAGTAACCGAACCCTTCGCTTTCTGTTCTCGCTACACGTGGTTGACGGACGTACGTGATGAACTACTCAACCACCTCGCACGGCCCGCGTCACTGGCGACGAATCAGAGCCATCCCCATTCTGTTGAGGAACCAGATACGTTCAGGGTGAAGCTAACGTGGAAACTGCGAACAGGACCACGGACTGACGAGAGATAATCACCAGTCGTCAGTACTTCGAGGAACTCCGAGAGATCGCCTCGTATGATGACGTACACGGTCGGGCTGCAACGACCGTCCTCGATCGAACTGAGACGCTCGAGGCACGATCGGTCGATCTCGACGCCGAATTTCCGCTTGATGACGGCGAAAACGCTGCTGTCACCCTCGCGAATGACCTTGACGCCACACTATTGCTCTGTGATGAGTTCAATCAACTCGGTCTAGTCCACGCCTCGCTCTCCGATACCCGGCTCGTCACGACGCCAACGCTGCTCTCAGTACTTGTTCGCACCGAACAGCTGTTAGCTGCCGATGCTCGTGCTATTCTCGACGAGATCAGCGATGCCCGCAGCTGGGACACAAACAGCTACGTGCAACGTGCCCGGTCACTGCTCGAGGAGACCTGACACCGACGCTGTCGCCTATCGGTTCTCATCATAATATCTGATCGGGAGGCTGTGTTGAATCGCCATACTGTATTGGATTTCACTGTTTGACGGCCTGCTTAATGTCCCATATGATATATATCAAGGCAATTTTACGGAATTCTCGATACCAGGTACGCGCTCGTACGGCGTAGCCGAGCGAGCGCTTGACAGCTGAATTGACGGTTTCGGTCATTGATCGCTGAGCGTACCGATCTTCGTCAATGCGGGCGGTATGTGCGTGATCGTACGGAGCGAAGATCCGGTGTTTGATCAGTGGCGAATGTCGAGTTCACGCAGTCGTTCTCGGAGTTGTTGCTTGTCATAGCCTTTGTCAGCGGCAAGTGACCGCAGATCGCCCGTATTTCGGCGGGCGATCTGCTCGGCGAGGTCTGCGTCGCTTCCTTCTAACGTCGTCGAACAGTGGAGATCAAGAACGGCTTGCGTTGCTGTATCGACGAGTTTTGTGACTTTGAGCGTTTGAACGCGGTAATTCGTTCGGTGGCAGTATGGCGGCTCGCACGGTCACGTTCGTAGAATGTTGCGTCGATAGCAACGTGTTCAGAAGGGTTGTGCAACTGCGCTGAGTGGCGCAGTAGCGCTCGACAGACACTCATTCGATCTGATCAAGCGCCCTTAACCCGGCTCAGAGACCGAATCAGGCTCCTGGCGGAAACGTGCCAGTTTAGCCGGTGCAGAACTAGACGGCGCCGAAAATTCCAGGTTGTATTTCTTGCCAATACTTCCAGAGATAGGATAGATCATTGGGGTACAATAGTTTTACAATTCCCCGCTTGCTCCCATCGTTAATATCTGACAGGGTATCTCGAGAGAGCTTGTTCAGATCTCTCATTAGCAGGTCGTATCGTTCGTTTGGTGCAAGGTATAGCAACCTCGTCATCATCAATCGACGGTCTTGTTTGGGGGCGACTTGCTCCTCCCAGAGGTCGTCGTAGACTCTCATCTCCTCAGCAGAGGTGTCTATCTTCCTCGTCAGACAACGATCGGCTGTCATCGCAGCTGCTCGAGCTGATTTCATGCACTTGTAGATTCCCTCACCCCAGACAGGATCAACCGATGGGACAGTATCACCGATCGCCATAAACGAATCAGTACTCATCGATCCTGGTGGCTGTACATGTGCTGATCCCCGAACCGGACTCGCTGCAATTTGTCTGGCATTCTCGAACCGCGGATCAGTATCGAGCCAATGTTCGAGATACCCGTCGACGGTGCGATCGTGAATGGCGTTTTCTTGATAGCGTTCATTCTGGATATAACAGATACCGACTTTCGCTGTGTCGTTGCCCGTATGGAAGATCCATGAGTAACCCCCAGGAGCGTATTCGTGGTCCAACCGCAACATCATCGCATCAGTGAGATCAGCAAAATCAGGATGATTGAGATCGACGCCCTCGAATAAGTATTCAATACCAATCGCGTGGTTCTCCCGCTCAAGATTGGCTATCCCCAGATCTTTGGCCAATGGCGCGGCCGGACCCGTACCATCGATGATGATTTCGCCAAAGACCTCCTGATCACGATTATAACGGACACCGACGAGATCACCATCTTCGACGATTGGGTCACGAACGCGAGCATCAAACCGATACTCAGAACTCTTGTGACGACCATCCTCGACAAGGAACTTCTTGAACGCCTCAAAATCCAAGACAAATCCCGGCTGGTCCTGGATAAAGTATTCATTTGGAGACTCAAGAACTACTGATTCAGTCGCGTGCATGACGACATCGTCCGGAATGCCGAAGGAGGTCATCATCGATGCAAACGTTCCGCCAGTAGATTTGTTACTTTGAGCTGGGAACTCATCTTCTGCTTCGGTTTCCAGAACAACAACATCGTATCCACGGTCAGCCAGATCTCGTGCACACTGTGCCCCCGCTGGACCTGCCCCAGCGATGATCACATCATAATTGTTGGACATCGTTGGAGAACAACTACTCAAAAGAGGACGAACAAGATGTTGGAACAGAGTGCCACTTTTCGGTTGTTTCTACAGATCAGCAAGGCGAGTGTCTCGGGACTTAACCCCGAGGTGGGTCACACAAATCCCGGTGTCCACCATCTTAGTGGGCAGACATCTGTGACACCACGTTAACGCAGTAGACGCCACCGATAATGAGACCAATTCCGAGAAGGCCTGCAAGGTCAACTGATTCACCAAAAACAATGGTCCCGATACCTGCCACACCAACAATACCCAATGCTGCCCATGTCCCATAGACGACACCCATCGGTAATTCTTCTAACGTCAGGGATAGTAGATAGAACGCCGCTCCATATCCGAGGACAACCCCAATACTGGGAACCGGTTGTGAAAATCCCTCAGAGAGTTTGAGGGCAGTTGTCCCGAATAATTCGGAGAGTATTGCGCCAGCGAGCAGTACGTACGGATGCATACCCTTAGGTCTCGAAGCCGCTAATATACGGCTATTGAAACAAAACAGCACTTACAATTTGTTTGGAGGTACAATAATAATCTATGACGGAATTGAGCGAGCTTGGACTCTCAAGTTACGAGGAGAAGGTCTATCGAACGCTTCTCGTGACAGGAGCAGTGACGGCAGCCGAACTCTCTGATACTAGTGGGGTTCCAAAAGGACGTATTTACGACGTTCTAAACGGCCTTGAGTCTCGCAAACTGATCTGGAGACAGTCAAGCAATCCAAATCGATACGTGGCCGTACAGCCAGAAACCGTCGTCGACAGACTTCTGGCTGAACGAGCATATGAGCTGAAACAAGAGTGGGATCGTTACCGCAAGAAAGCAGACACAGTTCGTTCGAACCTTTTGCCGACACCACCAACAGAGAGTAGTTTCTGGCTTGGATCTCTCGGGAGCGATGAAATGAGTACAGCACTCCAGCAGCATATGCGAACTGCGGAGAACGTTGTCCAAGCAGCTATTGGGCCTCCATACGAAGATGCGACGTGGGAGACACTCCAATCTGAAGTGGAAGGCTTCTTCGAAGGCGCTAATGCAGATTTGTCTGTCAACCTCCTTTTCAGTGAAAAAGCAGTTACTGTACTCCCTGACCGATTCCCACACCTAATTGAAAGTCAGTCTACAGACATAACTGTCAGAACGATTCCTGATATTGCGCTTTCGTTTGATATCGTGGACAATGTAGAGACGACGATTGATGTTTTGCATCCAGTATCTGATGAAGACCGAATCGGTGTAATTGGAATTAAAGATCCGCAAGTTGTCTCCGAGTTTGAGAAACACTTCCAACAGCTGTGGTCCAATTCTGTACCCCTCCTTGATTAAGGGGATGGCAGTGAGAGAAAAGTGCGTCTCTGATCGAGGCTATCAACACCAAGGAATGTGTTTTTGACATCCTCCGCCGGTTGAAGGCGGAGAAGTTCCGAGCGTTGGGATAGTAAGGTTGCAGACTCCCTGTTCTCTCGTCTTGAACGTCCCACTCTCCCAGTCAAACACGAAGACACCGGGCTGTACCAACCAACTTTACTCATATCCCCTGTCGAAGGACTCTGAGTTATCTTTCGACGACGCTCATCCGTAGGTGATTGTTGATACTACTGAGCGGTCGCTGTGGAGTCGAAGAGGACAAGGGCACCGCGTCAGCGGTGTCCGACACGAATGATTCCGCTAGATGTGTTCGGGTCGGAATCGATCGCAGTGGACCTGCTGCAACAGGTTCGCTGGCGTGACGGTGTTACCTGTCCTCGCTGCCGTTCTGACCGTACGGTCAGAAACGGCAGCTACAGAGAGTTTCAACGATATCTCTGTAAGAATTGCGACCGCACGTTCAACGACAAGACAGGCACGATCTTCGCTCACTCGAAGATTGCGCTCCGTCGGTGGCTGTTCTCGACCTACGCGTTTCTCCGCTTTAACACGAGTTTTCGGCAGCTACAGTACGAAATCGAGGTGACACACAAGACGATCCACCGGCGCATCGAGCGCTCTGGTGAAGCGCTCGATGCGCCTTCCCTCGATCTTGTCGGACCAGTCGAAATCGACGAAGTGTACGTCTCTGCTGGGAAGAAAGGCCGCGAGCGCGACCAACCGTCGCGCTCGCGTGGCCTGTCCACGCGTGGACGTGGTCTATATGATGGCGACAAGCCACCCGTGTTCATTCTCGCTGACCGCGGAACTGGACAGCGGTACGTGATCCCAGCGAAAGCCGCCGACGAATCGACGATTCGACTCCTCTTGGCAGACCGCCAAGAGGAGCCGTTGACTGTCTATACTGACGTCTTTCGAGCGTACGAGCCACTCGAAGCGGACGACGCATTCACCCGTGAATACGTCGTCCACGGTGACGGTGAATACGCCGACGAAGAGGTCCACGTCAATACCTGCGAGAGCCACGCGTCGCTGACGCGACGGTGGCTCTCGCCCCATCGAGGTATCTCGAAAGATAAGCTGACACAGTATCTCAGAGCGTTCCAGCTACGCCGAGAACTATATCGAAAACCGGGACGAGACGCACTCAAACACGCTATTCGAGCAACACTCTGAAATCAACAATGAACTACGCAAGAGCGTTCGACGAATATTCACCGCACCGTTCACGTCCGCGTTTATCGTCGTTTCACAGAGCTCGCAGACGTACAGCCCACGTTCCGCGTGGTTCGTATCTCGAATCTGAGCGCAACACGAACACGTCTTCGACGTGTTTTCCTCATCTACGCGGTCAACGAAAGTGCGGTCTTCCTCGGCCTTGTATTCGAGGAGTCGGGCGAATCTCCCCCAACTCCTAGCCGTGCGACTTCTTGTTCCCCGACTGGCCCCAGTTCCGCGAGTCGCCGTTATCGTCTTCGCGGACGTTGCTGAGGTTGCCAACTGCTATCTCCTCCACACCTTCTTCGATACACCGTTGAATTGCTATGAACTGTGACTACTGGTCAGTGATTCATTGCTTTCCCAAGAGGTTGATAATGCGGAAGCATCGGATGAGGAAGGTAGATACCGATCGCCATCAATCCATGTGCTAACAGGATATATCCGAGTATAATGAAGACGATTCCGAGAAGACGATGGAGTCGTTGGCGATGGATAGTGTCAATCGACTCAATGAGTGTTCCATAAGCGAAGACGGCTGGAATTGTTCCGATTCCGAGCGTCCCTAACGCGAGAAATCCGGATACAGCAGAGCCGGTCGCGAACGCGAACAAATATGCTGGATATAGAATGGGGCACGGCAGCAATCCGTGAAGCGCACCGAGACCGATGATCCCGGGACTATTCACGTATCGATCGATACGAACAGCAATCCAATTTGTTATCCACTGAACACCCGGAATTCTAACCCCGGAAACCCCGCCTAAAAGATATTTCAAACCAGATATGATTATAAACACACCGATTAGAATTCCAACACTTCCGCGAACAAAATCCGCGATTACTGTCAACTGCTCCGTCGTGACAAACACGAAACCACCAAACGCGCCAAATGCCCCGCCGAGAAGTGCGTAACTGAGTGTTCGTCCCACGTTGAATAGAGCATGTTGACGAACCTCATATGGCGTCAAATGTCCACGCCGATTTTGGGATCCTGTTGTTGCTGTTCCCCTATCCGGACGTGAAGACATCTGCTCGGCATACATCGTCACTAGCGGCCCACACATTCCAATACAGTGTGCTCCGCCAAGCAGACCGATAGCAACGAAAAGAACAATGTCCACACGGAGGAGTGACTCGAGCATAACAGGTACTTCATCTGTTCAGGACGCTTTCTATTGTTCATTCTGGTCCAGTTACCGAAAGCACGCTAAACAGGCGATAATGACATTTTGGCATTATCTATAGTGAACTGCCACGGGGTCAAGCCTCGAGGCACTCGCCTTTCTCATCGGTAGACGGAACTGTTGAAATCTTTCAGTGTGGCTCTGTTGAAATCCTCTTGCAGTCTTGCGATTTGCTCAGAAGCTAGTTTCGCATCGGATCTGCAGAACTTGGTGGGAAGAGTGGCTCTTCTGAATGTCAACTCTAAAGTATTTCAACAAAGCCCGCAGTTCCGAATCGGATGTGACGGGGACTCTCCTAAACAGACGATCCGCTTCGGTCCCGAGGTTGCCGACGGGCTGGCAACCACGTCGCCGCTTGTCTTCGTGTCGACGGGACAGGTCCAACTCGAGTTTCCGACGTTTATGGCCCGCGCATGGCGACTCGTCGACTGCGCCGCAGCGTGGGACGAAGGTTCAGTCACGATCGACGAAGAAACTGGAAGCAGGACAGTTACGGCCCCGATCGAGGAGTGGGAGTCGCCGGTCGATCTCGATCTCTTCTCACTCGCGAAAAGCGAGCCGTATCGGTCGACGATCCAACGCGCCGGTGACGAGCGACAGAACACGATTTCCATGCTCCCGATGGAGGGCGTCCGGAAGATTGGTATCGAGCGAGGTGGCTCGACGCTTGTCGAGCCCTCGTTTGCCTGCGTTGATGGGCAAGCTGTGGTCGTACTCTCCTGGGTTGAC
The DNA here is from genome assembly GCF_000230735.2 of Natrinema pellirubrum DSM 15624. Lineage (NCBI taxonomy): Archaea > Methanobacteriati > Methanobacteriota > Halobacteria > Halobacteriales > Natrialbaceae > Natrinema > Natrinema pellirubrum. The sequence goes on along the minus strand of NC_019962.1, from coordinate 1,919,998 downwards.
AAACTGAGTCCGACGAGTCAATCGATTGTCTTCGCCGGGCCCTCGAACAGCCAACCCCGGATCGCCGCCGGCGAGATCACGGTCGGCCTCGGTGTCAGTGAACTCCTCGAGCGCGGCGAATCGATTCCGATGCGCTGGGTTGTCCAGGGTGAGGAACTCGTCGGGTTCGTTGCCGACGAAATAGACGTGGGGGCATGACGATAGGGACCGAACAGACCACGCTCGAGGGCAAGCCAGCCGGTTTAGAACCGGTCCGAAGGATCTCACGGTCGTCTCCTGCGGCCAGAGTAAACAGGATCTCGACGACAGCGAGACCGTTCCCGCTCGCGAACTCTATACCTCCTCGATCCACGTCTGTAAGGACCGTTACGGACAGCAGTCACACGGCTACTATATCGCGAGTGCGAAGTTCGGACTTGTTCATTACGCCACGGAACTGCCCTACTACGATCAGACGCTCTCGGAGATGCCCGATGAAGAAGTTCGGGAGTGGGCCGAGGACGTAGCCGGCGATCTTCGTTTGATCGTCGATCGCGAAGGCTTCGACGCCGTCGTGATCATCGCAGGGAAAGACTATGTGATCACTGCTAGTTTCGTCCGGCTGACATAGTAGTACGCGACCGGCGAGAGGACGAACGCCAGCAGGATCGCCACGGGCGTGGACTTCTCTGTGAGCGCCTGTGCTTGTCGGCTGTCGTCGTCAGCGGGGGACCTATTCGTCGCCATGGCTGTCAGAGGACTCGATCGAGCGGCGCTGATAGAGCGCGTATCCGAGTGCGGTCGTGACCGCAACGATGCTCGCTATCCTCGTCTTGCTCACCTCCATGTCCGAACGATGGGACGGGAAGCAAATAGGCCCCGAGCCAGTGTCTCAACGCCGGAAACACCGGTGGGTTTTCGAAGTATTATATTTATGCAAAATTCATGAGACAGATGAAAATAGCTCACGTCCGTAGTATCGGCTGAAAGTAGGAAGTACTGACGCAACTACGATTTATTCTGTGGTGACTCTTCCTGCCTTCCAAGGAGCCAGTAAAGCGCCAACCCCAATACAGCTTCGAGTGGCCCAATGAAAACTGCGCCAAGAAGAAACAGAAAATACGCCGCGAGACCATGGTTGGAACGGCTGGTATCCATCCCGTTCTCGTATTCCGTTGATTCCACAAAAAGTTCTTCACTCAGTTCGCACACGCAGTTACCGCGAGCGTTGTGTCTGAGAACTCCACTAGGGTCAGACAGGAGACCGTGAATCAGCGGTAAGTACAGAAAAACTACTTACCAGCTGTCCAAACGGAGAGAATTGAAACAAACCACTTGTGGGTCTTTCTAGGACACGCTCAAGATTCCTACAGTGGCGCCCATCGTCAGGGAAGCTACTATAGATCACATCAATAAAGTATAACGTCGAGAGACAAGTTAGCTCTCGTAGCCGTTGAGTTGGAACTCCGCCTGTGCGACGTAGCCGGTGACGCCCGCCGGGTGGGGAACCTCGTCCATCGAGGCCTCCATGATGAGCCAGAAGATGACTCGCTGATCCTGAATGCTCTCGCCGTCGACGTACTGGGCGGGGTGGTAGAACTCTCTTTCCACCTCCCTGTCATCTGTCCGGGTCACCTGGTCCTGCGCAGGGCCGATTTCGTTGGAGTTGGGCCGGACGACGACGGCCTCAAGGTCGCGGTTCAGCGGCACATCGATCTGCTCACTCCCGTCGGGATTGGAGAACCGGACCTTCTGGCTCGGTTCGCCGACGAGGTAGAACTCGCTCTCAGGGGTGATCCACTCCTTCCCGTTGAAGACCTGCGTCCGGACGCCGCTGTCGGTCGTCCCGGGTGTCGGCTCCAAGGCCGTGAAGTGGAGGTACTGCTGGACGACGGTCTCCTCGCCTTCCCAGTCCTCGGGGACGCCGTAGTTACGCAGCGCTTCCACCACGTAGCCGGGTCCGTGCCGGCGCCAGATGGGGACCCGTTACCGTCGACGTTGAAGAACTCTCGGACCCGCTTCGGGAAGTCCGAGTCATCCCACGCCGTCAGGATCGTTTCCTTCGAGACTCGCGTCTCGAGTTCGACGATCTCGGTTTCCTCCTCTTTCACGTCCTTCTCGTCACCGAGGTACGTGTGACCCTCGTGACGGCCGAGTTTCATCGACGGGGCCCGTCCTCGCGGTCGAAAAGCGTGATCGCATCGACGGTGGTCATGCTGCCACCTCGACTCTACGGACGATCAACGCCGCTCGGGAATTGTGACTCTGTTCGACACTGCTCTCAAAGGGGTGTGTGCAGTTTCGCATCGTTCAGCGACGGTTGGGAACATCTATCAAGACAGTCATACGATTTGACTATAAAGCTACGGGTCGCCAAGGTGCCAAGAGAGAGCTACTACCGGACGAATATAACGGATCCGCCGGTATTCCGATACTCAGGTGGACACCCCTCGTTTTCATTGAAAGCGGATTGGTGGACACCCCTGATTTTCAGTGAAAGAGCGACCAGTGCGAGAGGGACACCCCTCGTTTTCAGTGAACCGCGAGAGAACTACACCGACGATTCCGAAAGTGCATCCAGCACATCCCGTTGAGTCTCCGACGATTCGAGGCAAGCAGACATGACTACGTCAGGATCGTGCAGTAGGCGATGCGTCCGGTAGCTTCCCTCTCCTTTGCCACCGCCCGTGTGCTTGCTTTCCGTTATTTCTGGGAGCGTCCATTTTTTCATCAAATCCAGTACCCGCTGGTGGGTGAGCGATTCGCCAGCCGCTACCTCAGCGACGATGCAGTAGGCATCATACAACTCTCCCGTCGAGAAGGAATCCTTGAGCTTCGATTTCGTCAGATACGCGAGTGCATACAGCGCGTACCGGGAGTGAGGCGTCCCATTCTTGATGACCTGGATCGATCGGTTGAGATCGCTATACTCGTCGGCCTGTCGGACGTACTCTTCGGTCACCCGGTCGCTGTCGTCTTTCTCCGCGAGTTTGCCCGCGGAGCGAAGGATATCGAGCGCGCGGCGGGCGTCGCCGTGATCACGGGCAGCGAGCGCTGAAGCGAGCTGGATCGCGCCCTCTTCGAGTACGCCATCCTTGAACGCGTCACTCCGGCGCTCGAGGATCGCCTGCAACTGGTTTGCGTCGTAGGGCGGGAAGATGATCGGATCGTCCTGAAAGCTCGAGGCGACGCGCTCATCGGGAGCGTCGGAGTAATCCGTCTTGTTGCTAATCGCGACGACTGAGATGTAACAGCCCGTTTTCCCCGCTTCTTCCGATCGCGAGAGTTTCGAGAGGATTTCGGCGGTATCGTCGCCGAGTTTGTCGATCTCGTCAAGGATGACGATCAGTGAATCGCTCTCGTGGAGAAGACCGTCGGAATCCCAGAGGGCGTCATAATACCGACTCGCGCCGATACCCTCTTTCGGGATGTAGCGGTCCGGATCGATCGCATCACGAACCTCGAAGGCCATCGTTCGGGCCGCCCGCGTCTCCGTGTTGTACTGATCACAGTCGACGTAGGCCGCCGTCAGATCGGTGCCTTGCATCTGCGCGATACCTCGAGCCCGACCAGTGACGTGTTTTGCGACGAGTGATTTCCCGGTGCCCGTCTTCCCGAAGAGAAAGCCACTCTCCGGTGGATCGCCGAAAGCCGCTGGTTTCAGGAGTGCCTCGACGGTCTCGATCTCGCGATCCCGCCCGACGATCCGATCTTTCTGTGGGACGTGCTGGGGGCGAAGGAGTTCCCGCCGACGGAAAATAGACGTCGCTTCATCCGCCATCGGGTCATCCTGAAGATCCTCGACCGAAGGGGTCGGGATTGGATCGTTACCCATTGGCTATTTCATTACAGACAACCATAATAAACCCACCGCACCCCGTTTTCAGTGAAAAGTTGGAAATGGAGGGTTTGAGGGAGTATGACGGACCAGCCGAGAGAGAAGGCCCAGACACACCCACCCCTGATTTTCAGTGAAAGGCCCGAAAGAGTGTACCTGCTGTTCGACTTGAGCCCGACTCTCTTGATCACGTTATTATATTATTTATGGTATAGGTAAAGTAGTAGTGTAGAAGTAAGTAGAAACGCTCTTAGAAGACAGATTAGATAACCACGGTTTCCGGACAGCTATCTCTTTATACGCGGTCCTCTTTGCGTTCGAGATTGCTTTCGGATGTGTCCTGCCTTTCACTGAAAACGAGGGGTGTGTCTGTATCGCTCCAGTGGGTCACTGCTCCAAATCCAGGTAATCGTGGAGTGTCACGTCCGGTGTGGTCTCTCGAGTCGTTTTGCTGTTCTCGTCTGCTGTCTTGTCCTCATGGCAGTCCGCACACAGCGTCTGGAGGTTCGACTCATCGAGTGGGTGGCCGCCGTCGGCGATCCGTTCGATGTGATCGACCTCCGACGAAGTATTGACCATCGGCTGACGCTACGACGGTGTTGGCTCGTCGCGTGGTCAGTCGGCGCTCTGTTCGGGCGTCTGTGGTTGCTCAACGTGCAGCGGGTCTCCCGTGGAAGTCGCCGTCACCAACCGTAAGAACTCGCCCGCGTTTGTGAGGAGTTTGTTCTCGGCTTTCCGAAGGTGCTCCTCGTACGTCGAGCGAGCAACAGATGTCCGCTCAGCCAACTCGCGAAGTGACGTCTTCCGGGGCTGTTCGTAGTACCCGCTTTCGAGGGCCAACCGGAGCGCCGCCAGCTGTCGGTCGGTGAGATCCTCGAAGAGCTGATCGACAGGGGCTAACATGCTGTGTGGGATCTGCTGTTCCTCGATGGCGGTCTTCGAGAGAACATCGATGTCCCGATCGGACTTGAGGTCCCGAATCAGCGCTCGAACGTCGGCCTCGTCGAACGCGATCACCGAGTAGTGCTCCCAGCCCTGCCGGTGGATCGTCGGCGGTTGGTACAGGCAGTTGTACTCCTCGAACCGGTCGATGATCGACCCTTCCAGCGAACAGAGACACGACTGCGTGACGATGTGCAATCCGGAGTCGTCGACCGATCGGTGCAGAATCGTTCCCAGACTGTCAATCTCCTCGAGCAGATCGTCCGTCGGGGTTTCCGAGGACGTGATTTCGAGCACTTGGCAGTCGTTCAAGTACCACTCGCGTATCGTGAGGTCCGGGTGCCGTTCCGAAATCTCCCGATAGGGACATTCGTGTTTTACCCGGAACGAGGCCTCGTACAGGCTCATACACTACTATTCGATCTCTATCGCAATAGCTGTGCCGGTCATGACCGGCACCACCCATATACAGATATGCCTCTTATGGGTGAATACCGATGACAGAAGTTACTCCGGACGAACTCAGTGGACGATTGCAGGCTAATGGGGATGACGTTCTCGTCCTCGACATTCGGCACCAAGCGGACTACGACGAATGGCATATTCCGGACAGCGTCAACGTGGACGTCTATGACGAACTACAGGACGATCCGGAGACGGCAGAGGATGCGCTCGAAGACCTGCCGGAAGAGAAAGAGATCGTCACCGTCTGCGCCGCGGGAGTCGTCTCACAGACGGCGACGGACGTCCTGCGAGAGATGGGTTATGATGCCGCGACGCTCACCGATGGGATGAACGGGTGGAGCCGCGTCCACCGGGGCGCGTCTGTTGAAACCGATCTCGACGGGACGCTCGTTCAGGTCGCCCGCCCCGGGAAGGGGTGTCTCTCGCACGTCCTGATTTCGGACGGCGAAGCCACCGTGTTCGATCCCTCTCACTACCTCGACGAGTACGATGCAATCCTCGAGGACTACGACGCCGACCTCGTCGGCGTCTTCGACACGCACGCGCACGCCGACCACGTCTCCGGCGGTGCGGAACTCGCCGAGCGGCACGATGTTCCCTACTACCTCCACCCAAAGGACGCGCTCGCGATCGACGCAACCCCGGTCGAAGACGAAGCGACGATCGAAGTCGGGTCCGTCGACGTCGACGTAATCCACACGCCGGGACACAGCGAGGGCAGCGTCTCGTTCGATCTCGAGGGAGAGGCGCTCGTCACGGGCGATACGCTCTTCCACGAGAGCGTCGGCCGCGTCGAACTCGGCGTCGAAGCCGGGATCGAAGACTCCGACGTCGAAGGGAACGCGGCCACGCTCTACGAGAGCCTCCAGCGCCTGCTGGCCCGACCGGACGACGCCCTCGTCCTCCCGGCACATGACCCCGGCTCACCCGAGCCACCGGTGACTGCGACACTCGGTGAGGTCAAAGCGCAAAACGCGGATCTTAGCCGTGACCGCGAGGAGTTCGTTGAGACGCTCGCCTCGGACATCCCGGACCATCCGCCGAACTTCGAGCGCGTCAAGCGCACGAACGTCGGGCAGGAGGACGTCCCCGACGACGAACTGTCCGAGCTCGAACTGGGTCCCAACCGCTGTGCAGCCGAATAATCGATGAGCGAGCAAACTGACCTAACACAGGGCATTCGCGAACACCTCGGACAGTTCTCGCTGCACGTTCTGCTGGTGTTCGCGACGGGGCTGACGATCGGTTCCGAGCGCACGGTTGTCCCCGTGCTGGGTGAGGACATACTCGGCGTCGAGTCGTTTTTCGTCATCGGCTCGTTCGTCGTCTCCTTCGGCTTCGTCAAGGCGCTGCTCAACCTCTACGCCGGCAAGTGGGGCGAGGAGTACGGACGCAAGCCGGTGCTCGTGCTCGGCTGGCTTACCGCCCTGCCGATCCCGGTGATCCTCATCTATGCGCCGAGCTGGAGCTGGATCACCGTCGGAAACATCCTGCTGGGAATCAACCAGGCGCTGACCTGGAGCATGGCGATCAACGCCAAGATCGACCTCGCGAGTCCCGACCAGCGCGGGCTAGCCGTCGGCATCGACGAGGCGTTTGGCTACACCGGCGTCGCAGCCGGGGCGTGGATCACCGGCGTCATCGCCGGGCAGTGGAACCTCCGGCCCGAGCCGTTTTACTTCCTCGCCATCGTGGTGGTGCTGGCGTTCCTCATCTCGATCTTCCTGATCAAAGAGACGGTCCAGCTCGCGCAACTTGAGGGTGACGACGAGCACCACGACGCGAATCTTCCGTTCGTCGACGTCCTGAAGCGCGCGACCTACGGCGACAAGACGCTGTTCGCGGCGGCGCAGGCCGGCCACATCGAGAACTTCGTGGACACGCTGTTCTGGATCGCCGTCCCGCTGTATCTCACGAGTCAGGGGCTCGCAATCGAGGCTGTCGGCGTCGTCGTCGGCGTTCACAGCGCGATGTACTTTCTCCAGATCGGGACCGGCGGCCTCGCCGACCGCATCGGTCGCCGCCCGCCCGTCGTCGTGGGGATGTTCATCGCCGGTGCTGGCGTCCTCGGAATGGTGTTCGTCGACAGCTACCTCCCGTGGGCCGTTTTGGCTGGCGTCTCTGGCCTGGGGATGGCGCTGCTCTACCCGAACCTGATGACGGTCCCGAGCGACGCGGCCCATCCGACCTGGCGGTCGGCAGGCATGGGCGTCTACCGGATGTGGCGCGACTCGGGCTACGGCGTCGGCGCGATCCTGATCGGCCTCACGATGCAGTTCGTGAACACCGAAGCTGCGTTCTACATGACTGCGATCTTGATGTTCATCTCCGGGGCAGTCGTGTACGTCTGGATGGAAGAGACCCATCCCGACTTCGGAACTCACGAGCCTCCAGCTCCGGCCCAAGAAGCACCGGGGCAAGTCACACCTGAGGATTGAAGACCAACCTATTTTCTAATAACGCTGAAGTCCTTTATTTATAAGATTCAGTTTCTACCCTTCAGTCAGTTTCCGCCGCCGATGCCGACAGTGTGGGTGGCGAGAAGTTCGAGAATTAACTGTTTCTATAACAAAGAAGGGGTTACAAGAAAGGACACCAGAAGAAGATTCACCGGAATCGGGTCCAAAGACATTAGACGAATTATTTGACTCTTGACTCTATGTTCTTATATATTTCTGAGGTTTCCCAAAGCAGGAGTAGCCCGTCGATTGGACCGAGGACATCGCTGATGAGGAATCTGATGAAGATATAATCGCTACCCACTAAACTCAGCACTAAGATCCTCCAAAAACTCTTCTTGGAGATCTGCACTCGTATCGAACCGGTCGTCATAGAATTCACCAGCACTACTACCAATCAGTCCGGCATGTCTATTTCCGAGGAATATGAGCGCCTGCGTAGAACGGACCATAGTTGTCTTCCCCTGTTTTGGTATATCTATGGCCTCTTTTTCCTCCATATCGGGGTTCAATACGATTTGCCAGTCTTGGTTAAACGCGGATGCTGGGATAAACTCCCTAATGAGGTCCTCTGAAGCGGGTTCCTCAGGCAGAAGATATTCATTAAGCAGTAGAAAGTGGTGCATTGCCTCAATTGAATCCATGATGTAGAAGTAGTTATAATCTAGAGTATTTATATGTGATGCTACTACCAGATTGTTAAGAAATTGGAGCATTTCACTCCCAACCCCTTCCAGAGTGGCTAGCTTCAAGTCGCTATTTAAATAGCTCAAATCCGTCGATCCGTCCGATCCCGTAACACTCGAGTCCTACCGGATCTCGATGGCGTGGACGTCGAGCCCGCCGCGGAAGATAAACGGGAACCCGAGGTCGCTGTTGACCTAATTCGGTAGTCCGAGCGCCAGTGTTCTGAGTTCGGTCCTGATGCGGTGTCATCAGTTTCTTAGGCGGAAGCGGCAACGGTTCAATTGATGGATGATCGAATCGATGAACGGTCGGGAGTGGAGCTACCGGCACCGTCGTGGCAAACGGCCGGACTGTTCGCGGCTGTCGGCGTTCTCGTCGTCGGAACGGCGCTCGACTCGCCATCGGCGCTGTCCGTTGAGGGACAGCGGACGCTGGCGGTATTTCTCTCGGCGCTTGTCCTGTGGCTGACCCGGCCAGTACCGTACGTCATCTCGAGCGTCCTCAGCGTCACGTTGCTGTTCGTGCTGGGGGCCGTCGACTCGTTCGGTGCGGCGACGACCGGCTTCACCTCGACACTCGTGTTCTTCCTATTGCTTCTCTTATTGCTTGGCGATGCAACAGCGAGCGTCGGTCTCGATCAGCGGCTAGCGGGGCAACTGCTGACGGCTGAGAGTACACCGCGGCGGGCGCTGCGGTCAGTCGCTGGGAGCGTCCTCGCGCTGGCGCTGGTGATGCCTTCCGCGATGGCTCGAGCAGTGACGTTCGTGCCGATTGTGAAGCGGCTCGCGGGCGCATTCGATACGGAGGACGGGTTCGAGAGCGCGGCGTTTCTCATCCTCGGCCACGTCAACCCCATCGCGTCGATGGCACTGATGACTGGCGGCGGGATGGCGCTGGTCACCGCCGAAATCGTCTCGACGTCGGTAGGGCCGATCACGTGGGTCGACTGGGCAGTGTTGATGGTACCGCCAACGGTCCTGCTGTACGCGCTGGCGGCCCTCGCTGCAGGACTCTTCGCTCGAGTCGACGGAGAAACGACGGTCAGCACGACCCGGGTACCCCGAACGGAGGCAGGTGACGACGGACTCCAGTTACGGACGGACGGTGACGAGACGCGGCCGACGCCGGAAGACGGATTGGCTACGCTGACACGTGACCAGCGGCTCGTGGCGGTCGTTCTTCTCGGTGCCGTCGCAGCCTGGATCGGCGGCTCGTTCGTCGGGCTCCCGACGGTGGTCCCCGCAGTCGCGGCGGTCACGGTCCTCTCGCTGCCGTCCGTCGGCGTCATCACGGCCGACGACATTGCGGACGTGAACTGGGGCATTATCTTCCTCATCGGTGCGATGTTGTCAATACTGGACGCAATGAACGCGACCGGCGCGATCACGGCCGTCGTCGACGCACTAACGCGGCTAATCCCGTTCGCGGCGCTTTCCAACTGGCAGATCGCCGCCGTGTTGATCGCGCTCGCCGTCGCCATCCGCGTCCTGTTCTCGACTGGGTCGGCGGCGATTGTCGTTGCGCTCCCGATCGTCCTCGAGTTCGCGAGCAGTTTTGGGATCGATCGACTGCCGCTGGCGTTGACCGTCCTTCTGGTCGTTGGCTCGACGACAATCCTGCCGTTCAACACGACCGCGGTGCTGGTGTCGATGGACCGCGGACCGCTGTCACACCGCGATATCGCCGCCTTCGGCCTGGTGACGATGGCCCTCTCGATCGCCGTCGCTGCGCTCTCGTGGCTGGTCTATTGGCCGCTGGTGCGCTGAACCACTCGACCGCGACAAGCGTGAGCTATATATGAACGGACGGGACTCTACCCTGTACGGAGGGTCGCCAATTCTACGCGTTGAGTTCACAACGGTGCCGACGGGCGTGATGGCGAAGCTCCAGCGCGAACTCGACGCCGTTCGGAGCATCGAACTTGATAACGCATTCTACGTCGAAGACGGGACGTGGCTCGAGTCGCTAACGGTTGCCTCGAACGGCACGTTTGACCCCGAGACCGCCATCGAGAGGATCTCCGGGGCGTCGCTGTTCTACAGTAGCGAGATCCCGACCGCGTCCGATGACCTCCAACTCCGGCGGCTCACCATCCTCGCGAACGAGTCGTATCCGTTCATCCTGAGTCTGGTGTTGCGTCAGGAGGTGATACCAAACCGGATCGTCCTCCAAAACGGCGTCTTTGAGGTCGTAGTGACCGCGCGCGACTGGGATCAATTCCGCGCGATGGCCGACGAAGTCCAGGAGACGCTGGGCGAGTTCGAACTGCTGTCGGTCAACAAGGACGAGGAACCGGGCGAACCGCTCGACAGTGGCCGGTTGACCGAAGTCCTCGTCTCGAAGCTCACCGACGACCAGTTAGCGGTCCTCGAGACGGCCTACGACAGCGGTTACTTCGATATTCCTCGCGAGGCGTCTGCGACGGACCTCGCTGATGAACTCGACGTCGCACAGTCAACGGTGAGCGAGCGACTTCGGACCGCCGAGCGCACGCTGCTCGAACTTATCTACGGACCGCGGGAGTGACGACCGATCGGAAGTCGGCCAGCGAGGTGAAATATATCCGCCCCGATTTAAATTACGATAGCTATCGAGGGCGATAGGGAGTAAAACGATCCTCGATAGCCCGTAACGTGGGGGTGGATGACGCAGCAAGATAATCATGACAGTTCGGTCGCGAGGGGTCGCGGCCGGCTCACGCGACGGGGCTATATTGCCACTGCCGCCACGGCGCTCGGAACGGGTGCGCTCGCGGGCTGTACCGGGAGCCGCGGACAGAGCCTCGATCCGGACGTGCCCGATGGGGTACCGGAGACGGTCGAAACGCAGTACTGGCGCGAATGGGAGACGATCGATGCCGACTCGCCGCCGCTCGACTATAGCGCGACCGCGGGCGCGGTCCTCGATCGGTTGCCTGTCGAGTTCTCGAGCGAAGACGACCCCTGGATGCGCGAACACGCGTTGATGGTCAAGCGGGGACTCGACGACCTCGGGATCGCGGTTGAACTCAACGACCGGCCGCTGAACCAGCTCTACGCACAGAGCTGGGCGACGAAGGGGCTCGAGGCAGTAATTTCAATGAGTACGCACGGGCCCGATCCCCAGCGCGGGCTCGATCCGAACCCGCTGTTGATGCGCCGAACTGAGGGGTCGCTCTCGAACTACGACAACTACTACCACCCGAAGCTGCAGGAACTGCTCACTGAACAAGCCCAGACGACCGACCGGGCCGAGCGTGAGGAACTCGTCGCGCGGGCACAGGAGATTTTCGCAGAGGACGTCGGGGCGTTGATCACGCTGTTCCCCAACATTGTGACGGCGGTCAACCGGGACCGGTGGGCCGGCTACGTGGAGACGCCAGGGAACGGGCCGACGATGGACTCATTCGTCTGGACCGAGGTCAACCTCCAGCCCGAGACGGACAACCGGACCTACGTCAAGGGCGTCTCGACGTCGATGAACTCGCTGAACCTGCCGTGGGCCGCGGGCGGGGCAGAAGCCAAGCGGCTCACGTTCATCTACGACGGGCTCTTCGACGCGACGCCGGACCTCGACGTCGTCCCCGCGCTGGCGACCGGTGGCGGCTTCGTCGGCGAGACGACCGTCGAACTCGAGCTGCGCGAGGGCGTCGAGTGGCACGACGGCGAGGCGTTCACCGCCGAAGACGTGAAGTTCACCGTCGAGATCTACCAGGAGTACACCTCCTCGAGCCAAGTGCCGTTCTACGAGCCGATCGACTCCGTCGAGGTACTCGGCGATCACGAGGTACGGTTTAACCTGACGAACCCGGACGCGTCGTTCATGACCCAGCGGGTCGTCCGCAGTGTCATCCTTCCTAAACACCGGTGGGAGGATATCGACAACCCGTCCCAGCACAACCCGGACAAGCCCGTCGGGACCGGCCCCTTCGAGTTCGATACATGGGAGCAGGGGACCCGCTTTGCGGCCTCGCGAAACGACGGCCACTGGATGTTTGACGACGACTGGCGGGCCGATGCACTGGGCGACCAGGCCGAACGGGGCCCCGGCATCGAGCGGGTTATCTGGATCAACGTGAGCAACGTCGACGCCCTGATCGGATCGCTCCAGAGCGGCGCGATCGACGCCATCGGGACGAACCTCTCGACGCTGCAGGCCGAGCGTGCGGCCAACGCCGACGGGATCGAACAGGTATCAGCCGGAAGCTACGCACCGCTCGACGCGAAGCTCATGTTCTCCTGTCCGCTCGTCCGGGACAAGGAGTTCCGCATCGCGCTGTCGAAGGCGGTCGACTCGCAGGGGTTCGTCGAGGATTTCCTGCAGGGCGAGGCGACCGTCCCGGCCGGCGAGAATCCGATCTCGCCGCTGACCCAGTGGCACAACCCCGATACGACCGACTACGAGGTCGACGTCGAGGAAGCGCGAACGATCCTCGAGCAGGCGGGGTACACTTGGGACGGCGACGGCAACCTGCGGTACCCCAACGGCGAGGCATGGGGTGCGTTCGTCGAACGGATCCAGCCCGAGAACACCTACAAACGACGCGACGAACTCGAGCAACCCGATTTCTCATGAAAGACCGAACCACAGTACCGCGCCCGCGACCCCCGCGGGACGGGAACCGACTCAAGGCGAACCGCCATCCCGACCGGGCCGAAGCTCGCGCCGAACGTGCAGCGGCCAGCGGCCACGACTCGATCGGCGAGACGCGCCCCGATCACTACGGAGCAACCGACGCGATCTCAGTCGCACCGATAGGTGGTAACCGATGACGAAGTTCCAGCGGTTCCTGCTCAAGCGGCTCGCGATCTCCGTATTGCTAACGCTGATCGCCGTCTCAGTCATCTTCGTCGTCCTGCGGCTGCTGCCGGGGAGTCCCTTCGAAGCGCTCGTAACCTCCGGGAACCTGAACCAGGAGCAGATCGCCGAGATCCGAGCGATGTACGGGCTTGACGAACCGATATGGAAACAGTACGTCAACTACCTCACGAGCCTGCTGACTTTCCAGTTCGGCTACTCAATCCTGCGAAGCCAGCCGGTCTGGGCGGTCCTCGAGCCACGCCTGATCAACTCGCTGATCCTGCTCGTGCCGGCACTGGTGACGACGGCAATCCTGAGCTCCCTAGTGGGGATGTACGCCGGCTGGAACAGGGGGAGCCGCCTCGAGAAGTTCAGCATCGTCTCGACGACGCTGCTGCGCTCGACGCCAGTGTTCATCACGGCGATCTTCTTCATCATCGTCTTCGCGTACAACCTAGAGATTGTCCCGGCGCTCGGGATGCGATCGATCCGGGCGACGCCCGAGGGCTACCTCGACACGTTCGTCTCGCTGGACTTCCTGCATCACTACCTCCTGCCGTTTACCGTCGCCGTCCTCTACTACAGCGGCGACTTCCTGCTGCTGGCCCGCAACGGCGTCGTCGAGAAGCGGGGCTCAGAGTTCCTCAAGCTCCACCGCGCGAAGGGGCTCACCGAGATGCAGCAGTTGGCCCGCGCAGGGCGGAACTCCATGCTGCCGATTCTCACCTACTTCACGCTCCGACTGGGGATGATCTTCCAGGGGCTGATCCTGCTCGAGGTCGTCTTCAGCTGGCCCGGTATCGGCCGCGAACTCGTGTTGGCGATCCAGCAGCAGGACTACCCGCTGGTGCAAGCCGCAGTCTTCATCATGGCGCTGGCGGTCATCCTCGCGAACCTCCTCGCTGACGTCCTCTATGCGTACTTCGATCCGACGGTCTCGACCGGCGGAGGTGGTTCGGCATGAGTACCGACACGAAACAGAAGGGAGCGATGTACAGCCGGATCGACGAACTGTGGACGACCGTCCGCGACCAGTTCGTGTTCCTGCGGCGAGATCCGCTGGCGTTCGGCGGGATGATCGTCGTCGCGACGTTCGTGTTCCTCGGGCTGTTCGGGCCGTTCCTGGCTCCCCACGATCCGATCGAACACACCGTCCGCGGCGGCGACGGCTCTGTCCTCCGGCTCACGGCCCCGAGCGCGGAGGCGTTCTTCGGGACGACCTCGTACGGCAAGGACGTGCTGAGCCAGTTCCTGGCCGGCGCGCGGCCGACGCTGATCGTCGGCCTGTTCGGTGGGCTGGGCACGGGCGCACTCGGCTTCACCGTCGGCGTCGTCAGCGGCTACTACGGCGGCTGGGTCGACGAGCTGCTGATGCGGCTGACCGACCTGACGTTCTCGCTGCCGTTCATGCCCATGGCGCTGCTGTTGCTGACGTTCATGACGCCGAACATCTGGCTGATCACGGCGATCATCGCCGCGTTCCTCTGGAAGATGCCGGCCCGCGTCGTCCGCTCGGAGGTGCTGTCGGTCCGCGAACGGACCTTCGTCAAGTCCGCCCGCGCCAGCGGCGCGAGCGACCTGCGGACGATGCTGTACCACGTCGCGCCCAACGTCCTGCCGATCGGGTTCCTATACACCGCCTACGGCGTCGCTTGGGCGATCGCCGCGCAGGCGAGTCTGGCCTTCCTCGGGTTCGGCGATCCGACGATGACCAGCTGGGGCCGGATGCTCCGGCAGGTGTTCGCCTCGGGCAACATGCGCGTCGCGTGGTGGTGGGTACTCCCGCCAGCCATCGGTATCGCCGCGATAACCACCTCGGTGTTCCTCATCGGCCGCGCCTACGAGGAAGTCATCAACCCCGAAATTCAGACAGACCAATGACGCTACTCGAAGTCGACAACCTAAAAGTCACGTACGAAACCGACGACGAGCCGGTCCATGCCGTCAACGACGTCTCCTTCACCATCGACGAGGGTGTCAACTACGGCCTCGCCGGCGAGTCCGGCTCCGGCAAGTCGACCGTCGCGGAAGCCCTGCTGGGCCTGCTCCCAGGCAACGGAACCGTCGAGCGCGGTACCATCGGGTTCGACGGAAAAGACCTCACAGCCCTCTCCGAGGCCGAGCGCCGCGACATCCTCTGGGAGGACATCGCCTACATCCCCCAGAGCGCGATGGACTCGCTCGACCCCGTGATGTCGACCGGCGACCAGATCGCACAGGCGATCCATACGCACCGCAACGTCACGGATTCCAAGGCGCGCGATCGAGTCCGCGAACTGTTCGAGATCGTCGGCCTCGACCCCGATCGGATCGACGACTATCCCCACGAGTTCTCCGGCGGGATGCGCCAGCGGGTGACCATCGCCATGGCGCTGGCCCTCGAGCCTGACCTCATCATCGCCGACGAGCCGACGACCGGGCTGGACGTGATCGTCCAAGACAAAATCATCGACAAGATCCTCGAGATTCAAGAGCGGATGGACAGTTCGCTGTTGCTAATCACCCACGAAATCGGCGTCATCGCCGAGACCTGTGACGAGCTGTCGATCCTCTACGGCGGGAAAGTGATGGAACAGGGCAGCGTTGACAACGTACTCGTTAACCCCACGAATCCGTACACGATGGGGCTGAAAAACTCCTTCCCGGAGATCGACGAGGGAGAGGATCCCGTCGCAATCCCGGGTTCGCCGCCGAACCTGAACGGGGAGCCGACGGCTTGCGTCTTCGAGGATCGGTGTCCCTTCGCTACCGAGGAGTGCGGGGCGTCCCATCCAGACCCGGTCGACCTCCCGAACCGGAACCACCGATCAGCCTGCCATCGCGTCAAGGAGGCGGCCCAGCTCCGGCAGGCCGCTGACGATCCGGAGACGTGGGACATTCCCGACGACGGCGACGACGACTCCGACCGCGGCGAGGTCATTCTCGAGACCGACAACCTCGAGAAACATTACGAACAGAGCCAGCCGCTACTCGACAAGGTCCGCGGCGAAGAGACCGATTACGTGAAAGCTGTCGACGGCGTCTCGCTGTCGGTCCGCCGCTCGGAGGTCCTCGGAATCGCCGGCGAGTCCGGCTGCGGGAAGTCGACACTCGGCGAAACGATGGCCCTGCTCGAAGAGCCGACCGGTGGAGAGTTGACTTTCGACGGCGAGCCCTACGAGTACTATCAGGACGGAAACGTTCAGGAGTTCCGGCGAAAGGTCCAGATCGTCTTTCAGGATCCCTTCGACTCGCTGAACCCCCGTCAGACCGTCCGGAAGCTCGTTGGCGAGCCGCTGACGATCCACGACTATCGGACCGACGAGAAGGAGCGAGCGATCGTCGAAACACTCGAGAAGGTGGGGCTGACTCCGGCCGAGGAGTACCTCGATCAGTACCCCCACGAACTCTCCGGCGGACAGCGCCAGCGCGTGGCAGTCGCCAAGGCGCTCGTCCTAGATCCGGACTTCCTGATCTGTGACGAGCCCGCGTCGATGCTGGACGTCTCGCTGAAGGTCAACCTGCTGAACCTGCTTCGAGGGCTGGCCGACACTGAGGACATCGGCATCGTCTACATCTCCCACGACCTCGCGAGTCTGATGCAAGTATCCGACCGGTTGGGCATCATGTACCTCGGCCGGATCATCGAGGAAGGCGAGGTCGATCGGATCGCGACGCGGCCGAAACACCCCTACACGGCGTCGCTGCTCTCGGCTGCCCCGGAGAAGGACCCGACCGTTGACCGGACGCGCGTCTTGCTCGAGGGGGAGCCGCCGGACCCGGTTGATCTCCCCTCGGGCTGTGCGTTTGCCCCGCGCTGTCCGAAGGCCGAGGACTCGTGCTGGGAAGCCGAGCCGGCGATCGACGAGGCGGGCGACGACAGCCATCGAGCGGCGTGTTATCTCCCGGAGGACGGGGACGGAACGGCTCCGACGGACACCGCGACTGCCGACGACGAGTTCCCGACGTCGGCCAACACCGACTCAGTGGGTGACTGAGTACCATGTCCGGCCTCGAGACGATCGTAGCGGGAACCACTTCGGTCGACGTCGGTAGCCCGGCCGTCGTCGGCGTCGACCCGTCGACGAACCTCGTGGCCGCCATCGGAGTCGGGACGCTGCTGGTGTTGCTCGTACTGTCGGGGTTTTTCTCTTCGGCGGAGATAGCGATGTTCTCGCTGGCCCAGCACCGCATCGAGGCGCTAGTCGAGGAGGGACGACCCGGTGCCGAGACAGTACAGGAGCTGCAGTCGGATCCGCATCGGCTGCTGGTGACAATTCTCGTCGGAAATAACCTCGTCAACATCGCGATGTCGTCGATCGCAACTGGCCTGTTCGCGATGTACGTCGGGCAGGGGCAGGCGATGCTGGCGGCGACGTTCGGCGTGACCGCCGTTGTCCTGCTGTTCGGCGAGAGCGCGCCGAAGTCGTACGCAATCGAGAACACCGAGTCGTGGGCCCTCTCGGTCGCCCGTCCACTCCAGCTCTCAAAATATGCGCTGTATCCGCTGGTGGTCACGTTCGACGCGTTGACCCGTCTCGTCAACCGTCTCAGCGGCGGCGGAACCGCTGTCGAGTCGTCCTATGTGACGCGAGACGAAATCCGGGAGCTGATACGGACCGGCGAGAACGAGGGGATAATCGAGACCGACGAACGTGAGATGCTCCAACGCGTGTTCCGGTTCAACGACACCATCGCGAAGGAGGTGATGACGCCACGACTGGACGTGACCGCGGTCCCCCGAACGGCGACGGTTGACGACGCCGTCGCGAAGTGCGTCAAGAGCGGTCACGCCCGCCTTCCGGTGTACGAAGGCGGCCTCGACACCGTCGTCGGCGTGGTTGCCCTCAGCGATCTCGTCCGCGACTACCGGAGCGGCGATTCGACCGACGACGCCTCACTCGAGCCTCATATCGAGGAAACTCTACACGTCCCGGAGAGCAAGCACGTCGACGAACTGTTTCGCGAAATGCGCCGTGAGCGCGTCGGACAGGTCGTCGTCATCGACGAGTTCGGGACGACGGAGGGGATCGTCACGACCGAGGACATCGTCGAGGCAGTTGTCGGCGAGATCCTCGACGCTCAGGAGGCCGAACCCATCGAGACGATCGACGAGCGCACGGTCCGAGTCGACGGGGAGGTGAACATCGAGGACGTCAACGACGTCACCGGCGTCGAGTTCCCCGAAGGAGAAGAGTTCGAGACGATCGCCGGCTTCGTCTTCAACCGCGCCGGGCGGCTGGTCGATCCTGGCGAGACGTTCGCCTACGACGGCGTCGAACTGACCGTTGAGCGCGTCGACAACACGCGGATCAAGCGCGTCCGCATCACCGAACCCGACCCCTCGACGGCCGACGAGTCCGGCGTCGCCGCCTCGAGTTAGTCCCTCGGTTCTCTCCCTCGGACACGACTGCCACAACCGGGCGATCGGCATCAAGTAGGACCGATTGCGTTGTATTCCAAAACAGCGCTTTCCCCGCTGGCGCCCGCTTTTGACCGCCGATAACGATGTATTCGGCGTCGATGCCATCGGTGACGGCTAAGATTGACGGAACCGGCATCGAGCAGAAGCTGTCATAGAACGGTTCACATACCCCTATTATATCATAAACAGATTCGGCAAGTACAGCTACTGTATTCAGCACCCCGGGCTGCACAGTATAAAGAATTGAATTGTGAACGTTGAAACGATAGCACTCGCAACGAACACGACTCCGCCTGTGATGAGAGACCATTTCTGTGTGTATAAATATTGAGCAGCAACAGTGGGGATGAGGGCAAGAGTGAATGCTGGGAGGATGTGCATAAAGAGCAAGTCTGGCGCGTACACGTCCAGTCCCGAGGAATCGAAGATAACCATCCACACAAACTGTGCAATGAGGGTGAGCGCAACCGAAACAAGACTTAAGAGACCAAACCCGAGGTCTCGAACTCCAATACTACTATTGGCGGCCATACGAGAATTTAATCAGTAATTCACATGAATATTTTGACTGTATTGTGACTTCAATAGATGATGTACATTGCGTGCTGACTACGCACCTGTAGTTGCTGTTCAGTATAGAGCGTGAATTGAACGGTGAAGAGAGAAAGACGAGCGCGGTGTCAATGTAGGCTCGACGAAAACAGTCCAAGAACTGTGATACTCCAGAAAAGGAGTCCAAGCCCATAGAAGAGGAGACGCACCCGAACTGGCATGTCGGAGGATACCCCTGGCCAGAGTTCCATATGTCTGGTCATATTACTTACCTCACTACTCTCATCGTGCCCAGTCCTCCCCAAAACAGCAAATCCAGAACCACTACCATGCCCAGTAGTACCACCACCCACCCCAATACAGAGGATGCCAAGGCCAGCCAGTCCGACGATTACTGCCCCCGAATGGGTGAGACCGTACACAAGACCGACGGTTACGCCACCTATCACGCCAGTGTCCCGCACCAGTGGTTTCAACAATCGTGTCAAATTCATATCCAATACGTACAGACAATCAACTGGAGGTTATCAACTTTTGGTACCTGATGATTGATTCGCAGTCCTACGTAACGGCCTTTTCACCGAGGACAGTGTCTAACAAATGGGTTTCAGCAGAGCCGAACGCTTTGCGACCGCGCACGAGGAGCGACAGGTGACGGCAGACGTAGTCGCTGAGACAGAAACGGACCTGTTTCGGAGCGAGAGACACCGCAACCGGGTTCTTGCTTCCGTGGCCACAGGGACTGTCCATGGAGGCGTCGAACTACGATATCGAGGGGCTCGACCTCTCGGCCGACCAGTACACCGTCGAACAGAACCTGATACGGAACGAGTACAGGGCCCTCGACGACCGCGGTAATACGGTCCTCGAGGGGAAGCAAAAGACGTTCAAACTCAAAGAGGAGTTCCCGTTCGTCGATGCGGACGGCGACGACGTGTTCACCGTGACGGCACAGCAGATCCGGGACTACGAGGGTCAATACGTTCTCACGGACGCTCGAAGCGACGAGGACGTCGTCGTTCTCGACCACGAGTACTCGCTCCTCGAGCAGATTACGGGAGCGACCTGGACGATCCGTGACCCCGAGACCGACGCCGAGCTGGCGGCGATCACGTCTCGGAAGTTCGTCGGTCTGTTCCGGACGGGGCTCTTGGGGAACCTGATCCCACACCACTACGAAATCACCGACGCCGACGGCGGCCACGTGGGTTCGATCTCGGGGCAGCTCTCGATGAAAGATCGGTACGACATCGAGATCGACGACGCTAGTTCCGTGCCGCGGGTCCCAGTCGTGGCCGCCGCGATGGTCATCGACGCGATCGAGGGGCACTGAGTTCGACCCATGGAACGGAACGACGCCTCGAGTGACGGCATTCACCGCCGAGATCGCAGTCGGGAACGGACGCCTCGGGACACCACCCACACCAGACGGGCGGCTCTCGCTGCGAGCGCAACGGCGCTACTGACGGCGGCAGCCGGCTGTACGACCGCAATGGACTTCATCGGAGACCGGTTGCTCGAACAGGTCAACGTATTCAACGAAACCGACCGACGAGTCGCCGGCTCCATCGCCGTCGGCGACCCCGCCGGTGAAACGGTTCTCGACGAGACGTTCGACCTCGCTCCGTCGGAGTCGGGGAACGACAACGAAGGGTCGGCCTCCGGAGACGACGAACAGTCCGTCGCAGTGTACGACGACGTGTGGGGCGAGGCCGGCTCGTACGAAGTGACCGTCGAACTGACTGACACTGAAATAGACGGGCGATCGCGGGCGAGCGAAACGGTGACGATTAGCGATCCCGACGAGCAGTTACTCGGTGTCGCACTCGGCTCCGAGGAGGTCGGCGAACCGATCGGCTTCCGCGTCGGCGAGAGCCTCTCGGATCTGGCGTAACGCGAACCGCTATATAACACTATTCCCAGACTTACGCGTGATTGGGCATTTCGCCCCTCGAGTAGCGATTTTCAGCAGCCAACGGAAGCGCAAGAGTGTTTCCGTCCGTTGGGGACGGAATTTCTGAGAGGGTGGCCAACCGCGCTACGCGGCCCAAACAAGGAGTTTTCCAACAGGGTGTTGGTTCGATAATTCCCGGGAGAGGAGACGAAATACATTACCCTTCCGAGCGACTAGCTCGGCCGATATCACGGTCCGAACTGATCGACATGTACCAGGTTCCACGCTTTGGCAGTGCCGTGGCGTTGTTTCTCGCGGGAGTGTACTGTATCGGAACGGACATCTCGCGTGCCGTGATCGATGCCAGTGATGGCAGTCGGTGCCAGCGAGTACATCGATTACGTGGAGTCGCGGTCGTCGCGCTCGAGGACGTCCTGCTGGCACACGAGATGAGAAGACCACGGATACGACACTCGAAACGATCGTTCTACGGCGGGATCGACACACAACAAATCGCGGCAACGGCCACTAGTGACTAACGAATGTCCGACACTTCGCCGTCAGAACCCAGCTGTACACTCTGTGACCTCCCCGTCAGTGGGAGTGACATCGTATCGGACGGCAATCGGTTCTGCTGTACTGGCTGTCGAGATGTCTACGTCACCCTCGGGGACGTCGACGACATCGACGCCGACGACGTCCGCCGCGCTCGAGACGATTCACAGTCCGATCGCGAGGTCCCGTCGGATCACGACGCGACGTTTCTAGAAGTCGACGGGATGCACTGTGCGACCTGCGAGGCGTTTATCGAATCGGCCGCGACGACGATCGACGGCGTCAGTGACGCCAGCTCGAGTTACGTGACCGACACGGTTCGAATCGATCACGATCCGGACCGCGTCTCGGCGGCCGACCTCCAAGAGGAGATCAGCGGACTCGGCTATAGCGCCTACGCCCGCGACGATACGTTCAGCCGTCGGAGAGCAAATAACTGGGAGATGGGGCGAATCGCAGTCGGCGTCCTCATGGGAATGTCCGTCATGTTGCAGTACCTCGTCATCATCTACCCGACGTATTTCGGCGGCCTGTTTTACGGCGATCGGGTCACGGAGTTTTTCGAAAGCGCGCTCGCGAGTTCCGTCGCCACGCCATTCTACGTCGTCATCGCGGCGCTCACGACGATCATCCTAGGCGTGACTGGCAAGCCGATCCTTCAGGGAGCGTACGTCAGCGTGAAAACGCGGTCGCCGAACATGGATCTCCTCGTCGCGATCGCGGCCGTGAGCGCGTACCTCTACAGTACGCTCTCGATCGTATTCGGTGGCGAACACATCTACTACGACGTGACCGTCGCAATAATCGTTATCGTCACGGTCGGCAACTATTACGAATCGTCGATCAAGCAGGAGGCGACCGAGCGCCTCTCCGACCTGACTTCTATCCAGGTCAACGAAGCCCGTCGCGTTCGCGAGGACGGTGAGGCAGAAGACGTCGGAGTCGAGGACCTCGAGGTCGATGATCGCGTGTTGGTCCGGTCCGGGGAACGAGTCCCCGTCGACGGGACGGTCGTCGACGGTGACGCAGCCGTCGACGAGGCGGTCGTCACCGGTGAGTCCCTTCCCGCTCGGAAGACCGCGGGCGATGCCGTCGTCGGCGGCTCGATGGTGACGGACGGCGCGGTGACCGTCCGCGTCGGAGCGGAGGCGACGAGTAGCCTCGATCGGATCACCGAACTCGTCTGGGACCTGCAAAGCGGCTCTCATGGGATTCAGAAACTCGCGGACAAACTGGCGACGATCTTCGTGCCGGTCGTTCTCGCTCTCGCAGTCGTCGTTACGGGCGTGAACCTCCTTCTCGGGAACGGCGTTTCCGCCCTTCTCGTCGGACTCACGGTGTTGATCGTTTCCTGTCCCTGTGCGCTCGGGCTGGCGACGCCGCTTGCAGTCGCCGCAGGGGTCCGCGACGCGTTGGAACGCTCGATCGTCGTCTTCGACGATAGCATCTTCGAGCGAATCCGCGACGCGGAGACCGTCATCTTCGACAAGACCGGCACACTGACGACGGGTGAAATGACCGTCATCGAGACCGATCTCGGGACGGCGTTGCTCGAGAAAGCGGCACTTCTCGAGCAGCGCTCGTCACATCCGGTCGGTGAGGCCATCGCCACCGAGCGACCGGTGCCCGACGGTGGATCGGTCGAGTCCGGGTCGGACGCCGATTCACCAGCCGACCGTGTCGTCTCCTTCGACAGTTATCGGAACGGCGTCTCGGGTATTGTCGACGGAGACGAGATCATCGTCGGCCACCCAGACCTGTTCCGCGATCACGACTGGGACGTTCCCGCGAACATCACCGATCGAATTGCGAACAGCCGTGAAACCGGACGAGTTCCGGTTGCTGTCGGTCGCAACGGGACTGCTGAAGGCGTCATCGTCGTCGGTGACAAACTGCGGGAGAACTGGGACGAGACGGTGGCATCTATTTCCGACGATGGGAAAGATGTGGTCGTTCTCACCGGTGACGATGCCCGGGCGGCACAGCAGTTTCGGGATCACGCTGCCGTCGACGACGTGTTTGCGGGCGTTCCGCCGGAAGGAAAGGCCGAGACCGTCACGCGATTCAACGAGACGGGACGGACGGTGATGGTCGGCGATGGAACCAACGACGCACCGGCGCTGGCCGCGGCCGATCTCGGCATCGCTCTAGGCGGTGGGACTGCGATGGCCGCTGACGCCGCGGATGTCGCCCTCGTCGATGACGACCTCGCGTCCGTCGGGACGGTCTTCGAACTCGCTCGAGCGACGAACCGCCGTGTGAAAGGCAATATCGCGTGGGCGTTTTGCTACAACGCCATCGCGATCCCGCTTGCCGTGATCGGTCTGTTGAACCCGCTCTTTGCAGCGCTTGCGATGGGCGGAAGCAGTCTGCTGGTCGTCGTGAATTCGACTCGTCCACTACTGTCCGACGAAGATACCGCCTGAGTTCCGGACTACTCCCGTGTTACCGTTAGACTATGGTCGCTGTGGCGGTCGTCCGGAACGTCCGCGACGGGGACTTCGATCTCGTTGGTTCGCATAAACGGCGGCGTCCACGGGTCGTTGTACTGGAGCAACGCCGGCTCGCCGTCCGTCTCGAGACCTCGTCGTGTGAGTTCCTCGCTGAGCCGCTCCCGTTCCCGACGGACGCGCTCGTCCGTCGCGTACCACGAGAAGCGGCGGACTGCGACCGTCCGCGGCGGTTCGACGACGAGTCGAACGTCGGCATCGGTCGGCGTCGGCGCGGTTTCGGACGTGTACGTCTGCGGGAGGTAGAACGCCATCATCACGTCACCACCGTCGGACCCCGTTCGCACGGGCGCGGTCATCGGAATCGCAGTACCGCGGACCGCCACCGGTGCGGTCATCGACAACTCCTCGCGGCGCGCGTTCGCGCCCGAGATGTAGCGAAAGAGGCGTCCAAACGCCGTCCGCGAATCCCCTGCCGTCGTTTCGGCGACAATCGTCCTGGGATAGCGACGGATCTCAACGCCGTCGAAGCGATCCAGCGTTTCCGACGGGACGCGTTCGGTCGTTCGGTCGACGTACGCGCCCCAACCGATCCACAAAACGAGCAGGCCGCCGATACCGAATAGTATCTTTCGTGCCGATCGCATAGGGTCCGTACTCCGTCCCGGTCAATAGTCCCACGGGGTACCCTCGAGGACGGTCACTTCCGGACAAAAGCCAGGAACCAACGCGTCTGGGTTCCGCGCTGTGGTCGCGCACCGCGAGCCGCCTTTGCCGTCGGAACCGACAGTCGGACGCCGCGAGAACACCTTCTCGGTCACATTCCAGTTGTGAAACGGGAAACCGATACCGATTGCATCGAAAAATTGGCAGTTCGGTCCTAGCTCAGTCGCCCGGCCCGGCGGTTTTCTTTTTTGCCGGCCTCAGAGCGGGACTCGACCTCGTTTCGATACGTATCGATACCGAGGCGGGCGTTCATGGGGCATTTCTGCGTGACCGCGGTGACGGTTAACACCGCGCCAACGACGAGAGCGAGAGCCGCGAGAGCGACACCGAGCATCCCCGCTGTCAAGGAAAGTACGCCACCGAGGGCCGCGATACCGACGATCGCGAGGATCGGTCCGAAGACGAACCGGGCGCCGCGGTCGTATCCGCCGACGTTTTTTTGCATGGTTCCGTTCACCAGTCCTACGTAGGACGTCTGCGTATATAATCTATATTTGCGGTTTGAAGACATATCGGGGGAAAGCACGACGTTTACTTTCCATCTGTTATGTCTGCGGAGTCTGGGATCCATGGATTAACTATTCAGGCACCTGCCGACGGGTCCGTCCCCATCCGTTCGGTCCCGTGTCGATTACCTCGAGGGTCGGTACCTCTGTGTCCGTCGCTTCGATCGACGGGCGCGACTCATGACCGTCGACCGATTCGGGGGACTCGCCTCGTCTATAGACGGACGGTCTCCGTCGCGACCTAGATCTCTTCCTCCGGATTCACCGGGCCTTTGTACTTCGATGTCACCGTATCGCCGTCCCGCCACTGCCAGTAGTAGTACCGGTTGTCATTGATCTCCTTGATCGTGACCGTCGCCTTTGCGGGGACATCGTCCGGGAGATCGTCGGCCCGGTCGTCGATCTCGTTGTCACTCGGCTCGTCCTCGAGACGGGTCTCGCGGTCCTTGTGTTTGGCTAGCGCCTCGGCGTACGCGGCAACGTCCCGCAGCCGCTCCGGAGCGGACTCGTTGAGCGCGTCGACGACCTCTGGTGGGAGGTTCGCCGGTGGAGCCGGTGGTTCATCAGGCATCGGCGACTCTCGTGTTAACCAACACGGAACGCCAATTGCATAGTTCTGTTGGTTAAGACAGTGGCGTCGGTTCCCATGCCTGCTAACTGTCACACTACTCGAAACGTCGTTAGCTACTAGTTCCGTATTGAGGTTCTCGCCACTGTCGACCGCCGCGACACGATTTCCGAACCCGTCGATGCCCCGCTCTGGCACCTCGAGACACGACGAGGTACCGATTCCGGACGCCGCCGCTCTCTGACGGCGCGAAAGACCCCATAGAGGAAGAGACGGGGAGGACGGTATGGCCCGGTTCAGAAGAAGCCAGCGACGAAGCCGAGCCCCATAACGACGAGGACGGTCGCCGAGAACAGCGGCAGGTACGGCGTGTACGTCTCGACCGTTTCCTCGTACTCCTGATAGCCGGCGATGAGAAGCATCGTCAGACCCACGATACCGACGATGACCGTCAGGGCGTACGCAGTCATCAGCTCCAGACAGTACGTCGAGCCGGCACAAAGCCCGATGATTTCGAACTCCTCCTCGTGGGCGAATCCGAGGACGAACGCGAACCAGGCGATTCCGAACAGTCCGCGGTCGGCGTCAGCGGCCGTTTCAGTCCCGTGCCCGTGAGAACGGCCCCCGCTGTCTCCAAGCCGAGTTTTCACCCGTTCAAGGAGCCCATCTGAAAAGCGGTCCCCCGTCTGCTCACCGGCGTCGTGATCGTGGTGGGTGAACTGGTCTCCCGTCTGCTCGTCGTGGTCGTGACCGTGAGAGTGGCCGTGTGTGTACTCTCGAACGCCGAGGCCGATGAGTAATACACCTGCAACGATACTTACCGGACCGCCGATGGAGACGCCGAGGATCGAAATCGGCTCGTTCACCCGGGTCAGTTGGAAGTAGGATTTCGCGTAGAAGAACACGCCGACCATCGCCAGACTGCTGATGAGGTGGCCGATACCGATGAGGAAGCCGGCGGCGAACCCGTAGCGCCACTTGTTGGACCGCTCGAGCGCGTAACTCGCAGCGACCGGCCATCCGTGCCCGGGTTCAATGCCGTGTACGAACCCGAGCGAAACCGCGCCGACTAGTAGTGGAAACGCCTCACCGTAGAGCATTCACGTACACTTTCATCACCGCGTTGTATAGCGATTGTTAAGACTAGAACGCGGTTTCCGTAATAATCGAGTACTCAAGACAGCGGGGACCCAACTGTGAGGTATGCGAACGAGTTTGAACGTATCCGCGGACGTCCTCGACGAGTTCGACGAGACGTGGCAGGCCGAGGGCTTGGACTCTCACTCGCGAGCAGTTCGTGAAGCGATGCAGGAATACATCGAGGGGCATTCACAACTCGAGGAAGTATCGGGTGAGGTCGTCGCCGTTCTGGCCTTCGATTGCCGGCATCACGAGGTGATTCACGATCTCCATTCCGTCCAACACCAATTTCAAGACGTCATCGAGACAATGAGCCATACCCACCAGGACGAGTGGTGTTTAGAGACGGTTTTCTGTCACGGCGATTCAGAACGGGTTCGCGAACTCGTGTATCGACTCCGCGATTTCGATGGGGTTGGTCGCGTAAAGACGATGCTCCTCCGGGATGCTACGCCGGGCGACGCCCCTTGAGGTCGTACTCGAGACAGGGGACTCCCCTGGACGTATCGTACCAGGGTGTTGGAATGAAGGGGTGGTGACCGCAACGTGAGCGACAGCAGGCGGCTCGATGATCTCGGACGCTGTTTCGGGAGTAGTGGTCCGCAAGTTTCGACGTACCCGCTCTCGGCATTTCTCCCTGTCAGTGTCGTGTTCGGCTACGAGTCGGCTTGAAACTCGGCTGCGTAATCTTCGATAAACGCCCGCATCGTTCGCGGCGGCCGTCCGAGGAGCCTGCGGCTGTCTTCGGTCACGCGAGCAGCCAACCCGAGCCGCGCGGTGGTGTAGATGCCACACATCAGTGCGATAAATCCGAGCGGTTTTCCGCGTCGACGCATTCGCCGTGCGAACGCCAACAGTGACGGGTTTGGATACGTGATCGGTCGATCCAAGACGTCACTACAGATGGTGGCAACCGTTCCGTAGTCCAGCGCCTCAGGCCCGGTGAGGTCGTACGCTCGGTTGGTGTGACCGGATTCAGTTAACACGACCGCGGCTGCTTCGCCGATATCTCGTGCATCGACGAAGCTCGTTTCGCCACGCCCGGCCGGGACGAATATCTCGTTGCGTTCGACGATATCCGGCCGGTGGACCTCGAGGAGGTTTTGCATAAAAAACGACGATCGAAGGAGCGTATACTGGATGTCCGTCCCCATAATGTGTTTCTCGATCCGGTGGTGGGGAATGAGGACGTTCTTTTCCGCACCGAGCGTCGAAAGGTAGGCGACGTGGTCAACACCGACGCGGGCCGCTGCGTCGACGAACGAGTTGATATCCGCTTCGCTCACGGCTGGAGGTCGCACGAGAAAGACGCCGTCGACATCGACCAGTGCATCTCCCCATGTCTCGGGCTTCGTGAAGTCGAACGCGACCACAGCCCCGGCGTCCGCGATCTCGGTGGATACAGTTTTCGGGTTGCGGACCCCGCTCTTGACGGCGACATCGCGGTCTGCAAGCGCAGCAACCGCATGCTGACCGACAGTCCCGGTTGCCCCGGTGACGAGTAGAACTTCCGTCATGGTTTGGCCCATCAGTATCTGAGTAGCCAAACGACCATGCTGGCAACCATGGTGGACAGCATCATGAGGGCAACGATGGCAAGATTGCATGCGATGGATGGTGGGAAACCCGTTCGTCGGCTTTCTCCCTCAGTGAATTCACCAGTAACCGCACAGCAGCTAACGGACAGTTAGTCGGCTACTGAGCGAAACCACCGCCACTCATTCGTGCCGAGCTGCATGTCTAGATAATGATTACCAAGGACGGACAGCCGTTGAGTCGTGTTATCACTGTCCCCGCAAATCGTTTAGTTGAGCCGCTTATAGAGACTACATCGACTTTGAAGCAATGACATACTATGCAATGGTAACATGACAAAGTTAGAAGACGTGCTGTTGTTCGGTGCGCTTGCACTCGTCTGGGGAACGGCGTTCACAGCGATCGAAATCGGGCTCGAAACGCTCCCACCGCTTCTCTTCGCAGCGGCCCGACTAGATATCGCTGCGGTCATTTTTGTCGGCGCGGTGCTACTCGGCCGGCTTCGGTGGCGTCCCCGGACGAAAGCCGACCTCGCTCTTATCCTCTCGAACGGCATCCTCGTCATCGGAGCGCACTTCGCGTTCTCGTTCATCGGCCAGAGCTACGTCACGAGCGGTGTCGCTGCGATCGTCCTCAGTTTCACACCGATTATCACGCCGATCATCGCCATTCGAGTCCTCTCGACGGAACGGATCTACGTCACGGATGTCGTCGGGCTTTGTGCTGGGCTTGCCGGCGTAATCGCGATTGCAATTACCGGTGGGTCCGTTGATGGACAGTTCCTCGGTATCGGGCTTCTCTTGGCGTCCGCAGTCGTCTTCGCGCTCGGCTCCGTCCTGACCGAACGCTGGTCGGCGGACCTCCCAACGATGGCACTCCACGCGTGGGCGATGGGTACCGGTGCAGTGTTCCTCCACGTGACGGCGTACGCCTATTCTGGAGCAACGCTCCGAAACGTAACGTGGACGCCGTCGGCAGCCGCTGCGCTCACATACCTCGGGATTTTCGCGACAGCGGGCGGTTTCCTCCTGTATTTCACGTTGCTAGAGAGAACCGGCGCAACGAACATTAGCCTCATCAACTACGCAACACCGATCGTCGCGACGGTCTTCGGCGCAGCCCTGCTCGGGGAGGGAATCACGATGGCGACCGTCGCCGGATTCGCGCTCATCGTCGTCGGATTCGCGCTTTGTAACATCCGGCCGCTCTGGCGGCTGACCCAGGCCACTTCGAACACAGCCGACCACGATCGGTTGCTCGAGCGGGATGAAGTCCGTATCCAAGGGAACGTGTACAAGACGGAAACCGACTCCCAGACCTCACTGCAACCAGGCGATTGACCGCTGTTTAGTAGTCCGCTCGAGACCCGCTGAACTAACGAAGTAGACAAAGAGCAGCAACGCGGTTCCGGCGTCAGGGATTATATAAGGTAGTCAGATAATCTTGACTCAGATACGATGGTTGTGCTGCTAACTGTCGTCGGCATCGGTGTCGCGATATTCGTCGGGTTCAACATCGGGGGGTCATCAACGGGCGTGGCGTTCGGTCCGGCAGTGGGCTCGCGCTTGGTCCGAAAGACGACCGCTGGCGCATTGTTCGTCGCTTTCGGCTTTATCGGTGCGTGGACCGTCGGTCGGAACGTCATCGCGACGATGAGCAGCAGTATCGTGCCGGCAACCCAGTTTACGCCCGCTGCAAGCGTCGCCGTCCTGTTTTTCACGGGCGCGTCGTTGTTCGTGTCCAATCTCTATGGCGTTCCAGCTTCGACCTCGATGACGGCCGTCGGGGCGATCGTCGGATTGGGTCTCGCATCCGACACTCTCAATCGGGCGCTGATGTTCGTTATCGTCTCGGCGTGGATCGTCGCACCCCTATCGTGTTTCCTCATCGGGGCCGTAGTCGGACGCTACATCTACCCGTATCTCGACCGTTACATCGCGTTCACGAAATTCGATCTCCATTTCGTCCAGCTTGACCGGTCGGGAACAGTTCCACGTCCGTATTTGAATAAGAACGCGTCACCACAGGACATCGTCGGGTCACTCTCAGTGGTCGTCATCGCCTGTTATATGGCGTTCTCGGCGGGGGCGTCGAACGCGGCGAACGCAGTGGCTCCCCTCGTCGGTTCGGGGGGATCGCTCACTGTCAATCAGGGCGTCCTGCTTGCGGTGGCAGCCTTCGGGTTGGGAAGTTTTACTATCGCCCGTCGCACACTGGAGACGGTCGGGGACGATATTACGGAACTACCGATCCTCGCATCGCTGATCGTTTCCGTCGTCGGTGGGACAGTGATCACGATCCTCTCCTATTTCGGGATTCCCGCGAGTCTCGCGGTGAGTACGACATCGACGATTATTGGGCTCGGGTGGGGTCGAGCGAGTCGGGCGGCGACACTGGTGGAGTTGGCAATCCCAACACCCGAACGGCCGGAAGTAGACGTCGCAACAGGGGCATTGGTCACCTCCCGCGCCGAGGGGGCTCCTGCTGGCCCGACCATCGGGGACATCGCTCGCCAGGAGAAGCCGGCAGAGAAACCAGCGGACGTCCCAGACGTACCGGATGTCGGCGCGGAAGGACCGGCTGATCTCGACGAGCGGAGCCTCTTCGATCCGAGCGCAGCCAAGCGCATCGTAACGATGTGGGTGTTGACGCCGGCACTGGCGATTGCCACCTCGTACCCGGTGTTCGTGTTCCTGCTGTGAGTGGCACTCACCGAGACACCGTCCTCCACATGGAACGGATCCGGTTCCAGTGGGGTGTCGAACGAGTAGGCACTCGGACTCTAGGTCAGTCCGTCGTCGCTGGCCGCAACGGGGATTTCACCCGCACGGCCCAGTGCCTCTCCCGTCCCGCCGATTGCGATGTCAGCCGCCGTCACGTTAGCCTCAGTCCGGCCCTCAATCGAATCGGATCACCTTGAGGATACGTCTACAGTCCTCGGAGATCGACCGGACCGCTGACGTCATCGTGTTTAGTGCCGTATCGGCTTGTAGGGTGGATCGTGTCCGGACAGCCGTCGCGTTTCACGTAGTTACCAGTTCGAGAGAATTCTCCTCGAGGCGGGCTCGCAGCTGGGCAACGTAGGGGCTGGTGTCCCAGATTCGGTGCGGACTAATCGGTGCCAACAGCGTTCGCGCTTCGTGGTCGGTCATATGGCTGTTTCGGGCGTAGTCACAGATGAGCTGCGGCACCGGGACGATCTGTGGGCCCTGTAACACCGCGTGGATGAGCGGAAAGTTCGGCCCGCCGAACTCGTCGGTCAGGAAGCCATCGATGTCGAGTACATTCACGAGGACGATCCCATCGGTTTTGCCGTCATCGAGGCCGAACGTCAGTCGCGAGTCCGACGTCTTCACGCGTTCGTATGGCTCCTCGACGGTGTAGTAATCGCGAGCCGCAAGGACGTTCGTCGCTGCAGTGCCGTGGATATCCTGATACTGAGTGAGTGCTTGGAGTTCCATAGTGACCTCCGGCGGGATAAACACGTCACACGAGGTGAGCAGATACTGCAATGGGCCCGGAGCGGCGTCGGTGTCGTACGCTGTGTCTGCTCGCGGAACGGCCAGACTGATCAGCGCGCTCGTGTCGGCGACGACCGTCCGCAGTCGCCGATCCGTCATCGCTCGTCGTCAGCAGCGTCGGTCGTCGCCGCGTCGTCATCGTTGATGTCGACATCGTCGCTCCCCACGACTTGCTGCAAAGCTCTGGAAGGCACGCACGGATCCAGGCGTCGGAGACAGTGGGAGAAAGGGAGTACAGGTGTCCATGAGTACGTCGCAGAAAGCGATCTGAAACACTGGATCCGCCGCCAGGAGAAAGGGATCAGCGACGATTACGCAAAAAATGTCATCTCGAGAACGATGAATACGTTGCTTGATCTTTCGAAGAACCGGCTGGCAATCAACCAGAAGCGCCAGAGAAAGAACGGCCTCGAGTACACTGAACGGGGCGTCTTGCTGATGGAGGATGCAGACATTCCTGACGAGGGGGCAGCGACTGGACAGACCGATTCGGGGACAGGTGAGGCTGTCGCCGGGTTACTCACACCACCCTGAGAAGGATTCACTCTCCACGCCTAACACGAATCCAGCTCGATTGCGGTTGTTTGCTTGTCTTATTACTTGTGTGTCTATCGCTCGATCGGTCGTCGTCGGTCAATGACCAACGACGGTCCGAGAGCGTCCACTGAAGACGTCAGGTGTCACCGGGAGTTGCAAGCTAGACGTCCAAGCGACCGTCGGCTGTTCGTGAGACCTCGCCGAGGGTGCAGACGTCCTGCCGCTACTGTCCTCCCTCGAGGACGTACCCGTTCTCGATTTGCGATGTAGGGCGACTCGAGAGCGTCCCGCAGTCGCTCGAGGAGATCGTAGCCCGCAGCGTTGTTCGGCGCTGGCACCCCGAGGCCGGCGAGTAGTTCTGAGACGATCGCCGTCGTCGTATTGCGTTGCCAACAGTCGATATGCGCGTGCTGGACGTGCCCGGCGGCTTGCTGGAGTCGCGAGGCCAACAGGCGGGCGGCATGTGTTTTCCCGGTGCCCGGCGGGCCGTGGATAAAGGTCCCCGAGACGGGGTCGCCGAACTGGATCGGCTCGAGGATACTGCGGAGGTGGTCGAGTTTGGCGTCCCGCAGGAGCATTTCGTCGGGCGGGATCTCGGTCCGCAGGACGCGGCGGTTCGTGACGAGGGGCATATCGGGCTACATGACTGTCCGCAGTGAAAGCATGTTCGGGCGGGTGTCCAAAGTGTTCGAAAGGCCACCGTGGCTATAGTGGCGCGCTCCCGGTCAGCCCCACCGACAGGTTCCACACCGAGACCACACAGCCCAACAGCGCGAGCCCGATCGGGACGCCGACGCGCCACGTTCGCGGGACCACACGATAGAGCCCGTAGAAAAACACGAATCCGACTGCCTTTATCGGAATCAGGACCCACACACCAAATTCGGCGAATAGCGTCGCGAGTATCGGATTCCCCTCGGCAAATGGAGTTGTCGTGACGAGATACGTCGTCGTGGCGATATCGGCGACGCCAAAGAGGGCGATCGCAGCGAGCCAGAGTCTCGAGGGACGGGAGTGGCGGATTTGCTGATACCCGACTCGGAGACGATGTGCGACACTCGCGAACATACACGAAAGGTATGTGTTTAGCCCGAGCTGATTTCGCCACCATCTCATAGGAGGCGCACAAATCGGGCTGTATGAGCTGGCAGCGGAGGTTCGTGATGATCCACAGGGATGGGCTCCGTCGCGGAGCCCATCCCGTTGCCTCCGCTGTCTGTACTGGAAGGTGGGATCTGTGAACGGAGATGATCTCACCAAGGACGAGTTGCTCTCCCGGTTTTTGCAACTTGAACAACGAGTCGAAGAGCTTGAACAAGAGAACACACAGCTCCGAGAGAAGTTGCAAGAGAAAGACGAGCGGGTCGAAGAACTCGAAACACGTCTTCGCAAATACGAGAATCCGCACACTCCACCCAGCAAGCGACGGTCGGGGACCGATGAGTCCCCGACCTCGCAGGACGACGAAGACGACGATGTCCGAACTGATGGCGGTACTCCTGGTCGAAAGGACGGTCACGATCCGGAGTGGCGTTCTACAGCTGATCCCGACGAAGAAATCGAAGTCACCTGTGACTGTTGTCCTGAGTGTGGCGACCACTTCGACGAGTCGGTGGGCGTCAGCCCCCGACTCGTCGAGGAGATTCCTGATCCGCAGCCCCCAGAAATCACCCGGTACAACCGCCACTACTACCAGTGCGATTCCTGTGGAACAGAGACAGTTGCGGCTCACCCCGACTGCCCCGATGAGGGGCAGTTCGGGGTGAACGTCATCGCTCAATCAGCTCTGTCACGGTACGATCATCGCCTTCCCTACCGGAAGATCGCTGACCGCTTCGAGCAACTGCATGGACTCGAACTCTCGGGTGCATCCGCGTGGCACGCGACCGAGCGCGCTGCGCGCGCCGGTCGCTGTGAGTACGACCAGATCCGTCAAGAGATCCAAGATGCCGACGTGGTTCATATCGACGAAACAGGTATCAAACGTGAGGGTGAGCAGGCGTGGATCTGGACGTTCAAGACCGCTCAGCATACGTTATACGCGGTCAGAGAGAGTCGTGGAAGTGATGTTCCCGCGGAAGTCCTCGGTGAGGACTTCGCGGGAACGGTCATCTGTGACGGGTGGACGGCGTACCCAGCTTTCAGCAGCAACCTCCAGCGGTGTTGGGCGCACATTCTTCGAGAGGCTGAAGACGCCGCGGAAAAGCAGGCAGAAGGTGAACCGATCTACCACGCTCTCAGACAGGTGTACGTCGCTCTCCAGGCCCGGCTGGAGAGCGACTTGACAGTCCGTGAGCGAGCAGACCTCCAGCGTGTGGCGCGAAGAGAGCTTGAATCGCTGATTGAACGGTCAGTACCCGACGGACCAGTGGCAACACTGCTCGGGAAGATCGAAGGAGGTCTTGACCACTGGCTCACCTTCGTCGGTGAGCCAGCGGTCTCTCCGACGAACAATGCCGCAGAGAACGCGCTTCGTGAACCAGTGGTTCTCCGGAAAATCATCGGAACGCTCCGTAATGACCGAGGAATGTTCGTTCACGAGACGATCTTGTCCCTGCTGGCGACGTGGCGCCAGCAGGGACGCAATCCATACGAAGAGCTTCGTCGAGTCGTCAGCAGCAATGATATGATCTCACGGGCTCACGCTGTGCCGGCTGTCGAGACCTCGGGGTAAACACATACCACGAAAGAAAGAACGACACCGGTTGTATAGCTATCGGCGACTGGTTACGTCGTCTTGTCGTAGGTCACGCCTGGGTCCTCGAAGGTAAATGTCTCCGTCGAGACCACTGTTGTCGATCCACCGTCGATTTTGGCTGTTACGGTAATCGTGCCAGTAATCTCGTCAACAGTATTGGTATCGCCGCTGGTGTCAAGATCCGCTTTACTAACTAGAGTTTCGGAATCCCACGAAGCAGTCTTTCCAACGCTACCGATTTCTTGAGAAACCTCACTCTCATGGGTATCGTCTGATTCGCCCGTAACCTCGTACTCGACACTCACGTTCAGCTTGTCGGAGTTACCCTGCGAAGTCCATGACGCAAGAATCTCGTGGTTCTTGGTATCTACAGAGGCACCTGCGTTCGCCTCTTGTTCTGCGGCGTCGTTCCCGATATCCATCACCATGGTCGCGATCACAGCCGCGAGTATGACAGTGATTGCCACCATCAATATCACCCCTATGACGGGGCTCACGGCGCGGTTTTCGTCGTTTCCGATCAGTTTCTTTCGTACTGATTTACCATCAATCATCTGTTATCACGCACCGGCCGTGAACGGTGAGAAAGCTTATCTATCGCCTCGGCGAACCGAGGCATGCAGGTAGGGGGATTGGACCAACCCATCGTCCCCGCTTTCTCGCCGCCGTCGTCCGATGCTCACCAGTAACCAGTCCGCCGGGGACATATATAGATACCTGATAGTCCCACTTTTCACACTTTCAGTTCTGAGAATCAGCGGCTGCTATCCCGGTTCCAACACCCGCTTGAACCCGCCGCTGGCGGGCGATTTCGACACGAACACCGGGAATCGACATCAATTTGCAACCACGCCCAAACCGTTGTCCTATGCCCGATGCCGATCTCGTCACCGAACAGGCGCTCGCGCGCACCTACGACAGTCGCGCCTACGCCGACACCTACGACGCTGTCACAGACTACCGCGAGGTCATGGACTACGCCGCGCGGCACCCGGACAAGGGCTCGAGTGCCGTCGCCTCGGCGCTGGAGTTGCCCCGCAGTCGCATTCG
The DNA here is from genome assembly GCF_000230735.2 of Natrinema pellirubrum DSM 15624. NCBI lineage: Archaea > Methanobacteriati > Methanobacteriota > Halobacteria > Halobacteriales > Natrialbaceae > Natrinema > Natrinema pellirubrum. The sequence goes on along the minus strand of NC_019962.1, from coordinate 1,883,712 downwards.
CCCGTGGCTCGACGGCGCGAAACCCGACGCGGTGCGCGGGCTCGAGACCGCCCGCGAGTACGGGTGGCTCGAGGCCGAGTACGGCGACCCGGCGTTTACCGCCCTGAATACACTCGTCGCGAACGTCTTTTCGGGTGGCTCGATCGCCGAACAATACCACCAGCCGAGTTTCGCCCTGAACCACCGCGGAGAGGAGAGTCACGTGATCGACGCCCTCGAGCTAGCCGGCCTCGAGTATCGGATCGTCGCCGATCGGGACGGCCGTGCCGACGAGGCCCGCCCGACCGAGGATGCGTCGGTCTTGGGTCGCGTGCTGGCCGTCCTCGGTGCGCCGGTCGGGCCGAAGGCCGACCACCGACTCACGCTCCCGGCGTATCTCGAGGGTGCGCCCGCCGACGTGCGCGAGACCTTCGCCTACGCCTATCTCGAAAATCGGGCGGTCGAACACCAGGGCAAGGCCACACTCACGCTGCGGGAAAATCGCAACCGGGACTATCTCGAGTCGCTGGCCGCGTTGATCGACGACGTGGCCGGCGGCGGCGTCTCGCTGCGGGAGCGGGATATCGTCGTCTCGGCGGACGCGGCCCGCGAGTTGGGCACCGTGCGATAGGTGGGATGGGTCCGGCCCCGTTACCGATCTCTTTTGCGACCGACTCGCGGCCGTGAGACGGCTCCGGTCGTTGGGCATCGCTCCACGAATTCGCCGTATACGCCGGTGACTTGCTCCGCCGAGGTCTGCTGGAGCATGAACTTGGCGAGCAGTATCTCGAAGGGAGAGGCACCCGGATCGCGCCACGGTAGATCATGACATCCGTTTTCGAGTGCCACTCGAGCAAGATTTCGACGAACTCGTCACCGTCCTCAACACGCATGCCAGACGTGGCCCCCCGCATCGCACTTAGGGGGTCAACCGTGGTCACTCGCAGAGGCAGTCCCGGGTCCGAGTCAATTGGACAATCTCGTCGTGGAGCTGTACCGCGAGTTCGTAGATCGTCTGCGCTCGGTACTCGCCGGCGACGCCGGTCCGATAGTAGGATTCTGACCGGTTCTCGCGCCAGAGTTCCTCGAGCCGGTCGGCGACGTCCCGCGAGAAGAGCCCCGCTTGCACTCCCAACTTGTAGATATCAGTGTGGCGCTGCCCGGCGACGTCGTATCCCTTCTCCTCGACGTAGAACTGGATCGAGCGTTCGATCGCGACGAAGGAACTCTCGATAATGACGGTGAAGTGGCCGTTCCGATCGAGGAGGAAACCGGCGGCATCGAGGAGGCGACACGACTTCCGCAACTGGAGGGCGGCCGGATCGGAGACGTGTTCGAGTCCGACCTCCGGGTTCTGTGGTTTCCACTGGAACGCGTCCTCGGCGTCTCCGAGCGCCGCCTCGAGTTCATTCGACGTCATCGTCCACCCCGAAGATGTCGCGCTTCACCCGCCGGAGCGTCTCACTTTCGACAAGGGGAACCCCCTCCTGTAGGAGGGGGCGCAGATCCTCGCCGCGCTTGCGGGCGCTCTCAGGTGATTCGATGAAGACCTCGAACTCGTACCGATCGCCGTCGATCGGCTCTTCCTCGAGATCGCGAACGACGTCCGAGACAGTTCGTCGCACCGAAACCGGATCCTCATCCTCGTTGACCAGGACGAAGAGGTCGATATCGCTTGCGCGATCCGCCTCGCCGCGTGCCACGCTGCCGAAGCAAAGGATTCCAGCGACTGGGGGCACTTCGTCGTTCACTCGGTCGACGAATCGCCCGAGTGGTTCACGAAACTCCGCCTGCGGGATTTCGAGAAGCGGATCGTCGGCGTCGCGAAGCCGGCGTTCGTCGATCCGATAGAGGGTCCGATTCCCAGCGTCGCGCCTGACGATGAGTCCCATCGCTTCGAGGAGGGAGAGCCCCTTCGAAACGCTGGGACCGCCGTACCCGGTCAGTCGCTGGAGATCTCGGTTCGAGAACTCCTCGGTCGGGTTGCGGGCGAGTAGCTCGACGATGTCGTCCATCGCCGCGTACCGGAAGACCTGCTCGTCCGGGAGCGGGAGTCGTACTTCGACGGCCATTTGTTATATGCTGTATAACGCGTTGCACTGTATATAACGATTTTCGTCTCGGAGCCCGCTCAGATGGTCCCCAGATGCTCCCGCCGCTGCTCCATCTTTTCCCTTTCAGTCCGTCGGTCGTAGTGCATCTCGAGCATTCGCTGGCTTACGTTCGTCTGGTCTCCGACGGTGGTTTTCGGCACGTCGCTATTCAGATGGTGCGCGATACTTCCCCGCCGGATCGCATGCGGATTCACGTTCGACGGGCACTTCGACAGTTCGTCGGTGTTGGTGGCCTCACAGGCCTTCGGATCGCGGTCGTGTGGACACTCCTACTCGACGGCGCACGGTCGCGTGTACTGATAGTCGTATCGTCCGAACGGTTCGACTTGGATGAACGGCCGTACGGCGTCGTCAGGAGCAGCTCCCGACCGTACTCGTCCGTCACATCTGGGTGCTGATCACGGTCGTCCAGCAGCAAGCATAGCTCACCCGACAAAGCGACGTGTCGCTCGCCCTGCGTCTCCTTCTTGACCGGCGTCCCAGTCACAGGCCTGTGTTCGACGGTCAGATACTGTTCCTCCGGCGAGTAGTCGCCAACGTCGAGCGCTCGAGTTGCACCGAGCCGCATCATCGTGTGCCAGAGGAGCGCGATCGTCACGTGGGGCAGCGACGCGTATTCGTAGCGCTCGAGGTAGATCTGGACCGGCTCGGCTTGTTCATAGTCGAGCATCTCCTTGATTCGCATCACCTCAGGGGTCCTCCAGCAGTTCTAACGTTTTCGAGTCACGCTCCCCACTGTAATATCGCTCCAGGGCCGTTCTGAATACATCAGGATCGTCAGCGACTGTCTCAAAGAGTGTCATAGAAGAACGGAATTTCAGGTCATCTGGCAATCCGAATATATCGTTCGCAGAACGTCTTTCGACGGAGTTTACGATCGCTGTACATTCACGCAGTCGCGGGCCAAGTGTCGAGTGCGATAGATACGCTTCAGCCTCATCCTGTGACGAAATCGCGTAGCGCTGTGCCATCTGACTCCGACCGAGTCCCTCCATCTGCGGAAAAACGTACCACATCCAGTGAGTGCGTTTGCGGCCCGATTGCAGTTCTTCCTTGACATCTTCTATTACGGGATTCTGAGCTTCAACAAACCGCTGCAGGTCATATGGATCATCAGAGCCTGTCATCCTCTCTAATTCAATTCTTGCGACATTTCAGTGTTAAAGCACCCGGTGAATTATCCGGAGCGTTTCTCTACTCAACTGCAACTGGCTTGGCCTGCTTCAGGACCGAATTTTCTACTGAAGATTCCAGATGGGCACAGGGGTCACCTTGACTGTCGATCGTAGGGCTGCTGCAGGAAGGGGACATCCACGTCGTAGCCCGCAGCGTGAGCGTTTAATTTCGCCGCTGCCGGTGACTCCCTGACTGCTTCAGCATCGTAGTTTGCTTCGTCGAAAACATCGGTGATCCAGCGTTTCCCCCGAAGCTGAAACTTCTGATGGTAGTCCTCCGCAACATAGAACTCATTAAGTTCTTCAAACCGCGTCTCGAGTCGCTCCCGATCGAACTCGCTCTCATCCAAGAACGCCTGCAGTTGTTCGTACTGGTCGTCCGTTTCGGTGAAGACGATGTTCTGGTACTGACGTTTGGTAGGCTGACGGGAGGGCTGGTGTTCCGAGAACGCCCACTCGAGAAGATCCTCAAACCATAGCTGGTCAGGATCGTACTCCACCTGAACGACCTCAGTATGATCACCGATGACCTCGTAGGAGGGGTCGGGCTTTGTTCCACCTGCATACCCGACTCGCGTACGAATAACGCCATCTATTGCGCCGACTGCCGCATCGGGCCCCCAGAAACATCCGAGTCCAAACGTCGCTGTCTCAGTGTTTTCAGGTGCCTTCGAATCGAATTCGGAGATGAGTGGTGGGGTAAGCATCATAGGCGGGGATCAACCAGTAGCTTCTCTCGGGGACAGGAACAGTTAACCCTGACTCATACGTGGATCCGTACAGCCATTCCGTCTGGAATCGCCAGTTGAACCCTATCCCATCATTCAGACAACACATCCAGATGATCCAGCTGGTATTTATCAGAGCCAGGTAGGTTGGGTGCGGCTATTCCGAGAGTAACTCGTTGGTGTCCTGTTGTTCCCACTCCGACGTGCTTCGAATTCACGTCGACCGCGGGTAGTCAGTGTATAGAAGTTCGTCCACCGATCGGCACTGCCTTTCTCGACGACCTCATCGAGGTTCGGATACAGGCGGCTGGGTGAGTCACTTGGTGGGCGGGCGTTCCACAACCACCTCGCCGAACTGTCGATGCTCGGCATTCTCGATCGGACGAAGCAAAACGACACCGCCCAGTTATCAAACATTCTATAATTAAATAGTTTTATTACTTTTGTGATTATGATTGTGCATGGTATGTCAAACCAAAGTAGGCGGAGGCTTCTTCAAACAACGGGCGCAGTGATTAGTACAACAATACTCGGGGCCGGAGCGGCCAGCGCACAGAAAGCCGACTCCCGATTCCTGATCGACCTACGAGAGGTCTCACGGGCGCAAGTCCCCGAAGACGTAGAGATCGTCCACGACCTTTCCGAAATCGATATGCTTGCTGCACAAGGCGATGAGAGCAAGGTTGGCGGGCCGCTCGCGACAACGCCGGATATAAAGGTCGACTGGAGCGGTGACAAAGGTGGTGCAGTCAAGGAACAGTCGGGTCCCTCCGTTGACGAGCGGAGCAACAGCCATAATCACGATGGTCCGCCAAAGAACACCGAGTACCAGTGGGACAAACGGGTACAGGACGTCGGGGACTACACCGACAAGCCCGACGATAGAAAATCCGTCCATGATACGACCACTGGAGAGGGAACTCGCGTCGCAGTTGTCGACACAGGGGTTTACCCGAACCATCCGGACCTCGAAGGCGTCGTGAACGAGGAGTTATCAGCCAATTTCACGACCGATGGACTCGGGTTCGAGCCGAACGGTGCAGGCGACCACGGCACCCACGTCGCTGGTATCATCGCAGCGACGAACTCCAACGACGGTCCTGCGGGGGGTGGCCTCGGGACCGCACCGGATACGGAAATCGTTTCACTCCGAGTGTTCTCTCGGAAAGAAAACTACACGAGCGATTCGCTGGCCGCGTTTCTCTACGCCGCAGAGGTCGGCTGCGATGCCGCGAACTACAGCGTCGGCTACCCGGCCCCGTACGTTGATCCGGAGGAGTACCCGTGGCTCATAGGTATCAGAGACGCATACCGCCGGACGGCGAAAGCCGTCCGCAAGAAGGGAATGCTCATCGTCAATTCCGCTGGCAACGATGGCCTGAACATGGACACGGAGAACATCCTCAGCCTCCCGACGGAGGTTGAGGGCATCTTCGGGGTGAGCGCGACCGGTCCGATCGGCGTCGGCTGGGGCGACAAACAAAGTGACAACGAGGAGAAGTGGCTGACGGGGGACCGGCTGGAGGAGCCGACGACCCAGCCAGCTTTCTACACGAACTACGGGAGTGCCGTCGACGTGAGTGCTGCCGGTGGGAACGCAGATGTGGAGGCGCTTTCGGAGAACCCCGACGCGTACAACGATCTCGTCTATTCGACGGTCATTTCGACGGACGAGCAGGGGAATGTCGTCCCCGGCTACGGGTGGAAGGCAGGTACATCGATGGCGGCACCGCAGGTAACGGCTGCGGTCGCACTTGTCCGGTCGCTCCGCCCCGACACAGGTGTCGAAGAGGTTGAGCGTCTGATCAAAGATACTGCAACCATGCCCGAGGAAGGCGAGTTGTACCACGGCGATGGGCATCTCGACCTCGAGCGTCTGGTCAAAGCCGCGAAGTAACGCGAATTAGCCTTTTTCGGTCATCCTTCCCAGATGCATGTTTACGTCGGCCTACAGTTCTGCCTTTGGTCATTCGTTCTCCATCTCGAGTCTTGTTTTGGCGGCCGAGTAGAAGCACCGATCACGTGTTTGATTTTCGCGAGTATACTCGAGATGGATGACCAAATCGAGGGCATTGATCCCTGAACTGCTTCCCAGTCTTGGATTCGTGTGTAGACTTGAACCACTGTGGACTCCGCACCACGAGTGCGATACGGGAAGTAGCTCTCAGTCTCTGTTCTTGCCACCGTGACCGAAAATATCAGATAAACGGCACGTGCTGTGTATGCAGCACTCCTCGAGGCCGCGACCGACGGCGGCACGTCCATTGGCAACGCAGCCGACAGTGCTAACGCCTCACACGCCGTATGGAAGACTGCCGAATCGGGCGAGAGTAGCATGAGACACCGACCCCCGATTCGGCATCCGATTCTGACGACCTGCACCCGGACGCGAAGGACCTCGTGATCGGCGAAGTCCTCGGGTTCGATCGCGACGGGACGGACCCGCGACGAGGTCGCACAACGGCCGATCAACAACACCGATCCACAGCCGATCAACGAGGTCGACGTACAACCGCCGGCGAAGGCCGCGACGAACGGCGGTGACGAGTAGCTGTCCGACCGCCTCGCTGACCGTCCATGGCTGTCTGAAACCGACCGGCAACCACCTGAACTACGCAGTCCTGTACGGCAACGAACTCGCTCGAGCGGTGAGGGTGACGGTGCGGAAGACCATATGGTCGCCGAGTGTGCGGTCCTCAACGACGAGAACACACGCATTCTCGTTTAGTTGCATATCCAACTTTAGCTGTGCTAACCATCACTTTTAGATACTGTATATATCTCATATAGTTCGGTGTCAAACGGGCACGATCGACCGTCTAGAACTCTGCAAAAATCCGACCGACAGCCGACAGATGGGAACCAATCTGATCACGTCGTGCGTGACGAAACCGTGATCCAACTCGACGATCAGCGGTACTGGCTGTACGCTACTGTCGCTCCCGAAACTGATGAACCTCCACGGTAAATACTTTCCAACGCGAAATTTGGACTCATCAGCCAATTTCTCGTTGAACTACCCGAGAAAGACGGCGTCGAAGACGCTGTGTTTCTCGTCGGTTCAGGCCCCTGGCTCTACGCTGCACTCCACCGACATGGGCTCCGATTTCGAAACGAGACTCATGGAAATTGGAGTACTGTTGAACGTCTCTTTCAAGAGGTAAATAGTTATACCTACCAGTTTAGATACTTTTTAGAAATGCAGAACTAGCAACCGCCGAAACCTGACTCCAGAGCTACGCGTATTGCTGGAACTAGCTAATCTGAACATCGCCTGTGGCCACTATCCGAGAGTTTCAAACATAGCGATAGATGCCCGCTGTGATCGCGATCGACCGCCATCCGTGGTTACCGGTCGGGGACGTTTTTACGGACAAAGTCGATCGTCTCTTCGATCGACGTTCCGGGACCGAAGATCGCAGCAGCCCCTGCCGCTTTGAGGTCGTCGCGGTCCTCTTCCGGAATCACGCCGCCGACGAGTACGAGCGTCTCCTCTTTCGCGCCGTATTCCTCGAGGCCGTCCATGATTTTCGGGACGAGCGTATCGTGCGCCCCGGAGAGAATCGAGATGCCGAGGACGTCGATGTCCTCTTGCACTGCAGCCTGGACGATGTCGTCGGGTGCTTTGTGTAGTCCGGAGTAGATGACCTCGAAGCCGGCGTCACGGAACGCTCGAGAAATGACGTGTGCGCCACGGTCGTGGCCGTCGAGACCGACCTTTGCAACCATACATCGAATTGTCCGCTCATCGTTCTCGATACTCATGGGCCGCGGTTCGAAGAGGAACCGTATGATTCTATCGGAGTCTGCCAGGTTCGCCCGCCGAAACGGCGCTTCAGACCGGGGAAAGACCGACTCCGGAAGGCGGGGAGCGACATCCGATGGGGGACCGGTTCAGACTGGGCTGATCTCCTCTCGATACGCGCCGTGGTGGTCTTCGAAGACCTGCATGATCTCCCCCATCGTTGCGTAGGCCTTGACGGCGTCGACGATGTACGGCATGACGTTCTCGTCGCGTTCGATCGCGTCCGACAGCGCCTCGAGCGTCGCATCGACGGCCGCATCGTCGCGGTCGGCTTTGACCTGTTCTAAGCGCTCGAGTTGGCGGTCCCGCGTCGTTTCGTCGACGTGTAACAGCTCCGGCGAAGTGTCTTCCTCGATGGTGTACTCGTTGACGCCGACGACGACTTCCTCGCCGCGTTCGACGCGTTGCTGGTACTCGTAGCTCGCTTCCTGAATCTCGCGGTGATAGTAGCCCTGGTTGATGCCCTCGAGGACGCCGTCGCGGATCGAGCCGTCGCCCATTGCTTTGATCTCCTCGAGATAGTCCATGATCTCGGCTTCCATCTCGTTTGTGAGTTTCTCGATGGCGAAGGAGCCGCCCATGGGATCGACGATATCGGCCGCGCCGGATTCCTCGGCGATTATCTGCTGGGTCCGCAAGGCGACGCGGACTGCCTTCTCGCTTGGCAGCGCCAGCGCCTCGTCGAAGCTGTTGGTGTGCAACGACTGGGTTCCGCCGAAGACGCCTGCCAGCGCCTGAATCGTCACCCGGACGATGTTGTTCAGCGGCTGCTGGGCCGTCAGCGATTGGCCCGCCGTCTGGGTGTGGAACTTCATACGCTTGGATTCGGGCTCGTCCGCGCCGTACCACTCCTCCATCAGACGGGCATAGACACGGCGTGAGGCCCGGAACTTCGCGATCTCTTCGAAGATGGAGTTGTGTGAGTTGAAGAAAAACGACAGCAACGGGCCGAACTCGTCGACATCGAGTCCGCGCTCGAGACAGTCCTCGACGTAGGCGAAGCCGTCGGCGAGCGTAAAGGCGGCCTCCTGGGCCGCGGTCGAGCCGGCCTCCCGGATGTGATAGCCCGAGATCGAGACCGGGTGGAATTTCGGCGTCTCCTCGACGGCGAACTCGATCGTGTCAGTGACGATCTTAAGGGAGGGCTCCGGCGGGATGACCCACTCTTTCTGCGCGATGAACTCCTTCAGCATGTCGTTCTGGAGGGTCCCCCGGACTTCGTCACGGGGGACGCCCTGCTGGTCGGCCAGCGCGATGTACATCGCGTAGATGACCGCTGCCGACGGGTTGATCGTAAACGAGGTCGACACGTCATCGATGTCGATGCCGTCGAACAGGATTTCCATGTCCCGGAGCGTGTCGACGGCCACACCCTCCTTGCCGACCTCGCCTTCGCTCATTGGGTGATCCGAGTCGATCCCCATCAGCGACGGCATGTCGAACGCCGTCGAGAGCCCGGTCTGGCCCTCGTCGATCAAGTAGTGAAAGCGCTCGTTGGTTTCCTCTGCGGTCCCGAACCCGGCGAACTGGCGCATCGTCCACGTGCGCCCGCGGTACATCGTCGGGTACGGCCCCCGCGTGTACGGTGGCTCACCGGGGAACCCGAGGTCCTCGTCGAACTCGAGGTCGGCGATGTCTTCGGGCGTGTAGAGGCGATCGACCTCGTGGTTCGAGACCGTCGCGAATCGCTCTTTGCGCTCGCCGCGTTCTAACGACGGATCGAGCGTCTCCGCTTCCCACGACTCCCGTTGTTGGGAAATCTCCGCCAGTTCTTGCTCGTCGAACATTGTCTAGCGTATAGATGCAACTCTTCTAAAATGTTGTGCCGCTCGAGGCGACTCTCCGGCGCAAGTGACGATCGACGGCCGGAGTCGGCGGCCGACACCGGGAGTACGATGGATATGGAATATATAGATGATACAAATTACCAATTGTAACAAAAGATTCAAGATTGCGCGTTCTGATTGGCAGCGTATGGGTGTTAATTACACTACAGAAGCAGACAGCTTCGAGTGGGATATCCCGGATTCGTATGCGATCACGTCGGTCGTCACGGACCACGCCGACTCGGTCGGCGATCGCGTCGCCGTCCGGTTCTTGGACGACGAGGGGGGCCGTGAGGAACGGACCTACGCCGAGATCCGGGACGACATGAACCGCTTTGCCAACGGCCTCGAGTCCCTCGGCGTCACCGAGGGCGACCGGGTGATGCACCTGTTCCCGCGCCATCCCGACGCGTTCGCTATCCAACTCGGTGCGCTGGCGACCGGCTCGCTGCTGGTCCCCTGTTCGTCGATGCTGCGCTCGAAAGACATCGCGTTCCGAGCCGACGACTGTACCGCGACGAGCATCGTCGTCCACGAATCGCTGACCGACATGGTCGAACCGGTACTCGAGGAGACCCCACTCGAGCGGGTCATCGTCCTCGACGGTTCCGAAGACGATCTGCAGGGCGAGGGATGGACGACGGTCGCGGACGTCATGGCCGAGGAGTCGACCGACTACGACGGGCCCGAGTTGGCTGCCGAGGATCCGATGACGATCAACTACACCAGCGGAACGACCGGCCAGCCCAAACCGGTGCTGCATAAACACCGCTGGCAGTACTGTTTCAACCGGATCAACGCCCCCTACTGGTGGGGTGTCGACGAGGACACCGACCTCGAGGACGAACTGCTGTGGGCCACCACGGGGACCGGCTGGGCGAAGTGGTTCTGGAGCCCGGTTGGCGTCGGCCTGACGACGGGCGCGACCCAACTCATCTACGACGGCGAGTTCGAGCCCGACACGTTCCTCGAGATCATGGAGGCGGAAGGGGTCACCAAGCTCTGTGCCGTCCCGACCCAGTACCGGATGTTCGCCAACGCCGACCTCGAGGACTACGATGTCACCCTCAACGACGCGCTGTCGGCGGGCGAGCCACTCAACCGCGAGCCGATCGAGCGCATTCAGGACGCCTGGGGCGTGACCCCGCGTGACGGCTACGGCCAGACCGAGACCGTTGCCTTGGTGACGAACTACCCCGGAATCGACGTCAAACCCGGCAGCATGGGCAAGCCGACGCCCGGTGTCGGCGCAACGATCATCGACGTCGACGACGAGGAACCGGTCGAGCCCGGCGAGATCGGTGAGATCGCCGTGCCGGTCGACTCGCCGGCGATCTTCGATGGCTACTACGAGAAACCGAACCTCGACGAGCAGAAACTCTCCGGCGACTACTACCGCACGGGCGACCTCGCCTCCCGCGACGAAGACGGCTACTTCTTCTTCGAAGGCCGGGCCGACGATATCATCATCTCGTCGGGCTATCGCATCGGTCCCTTCGAGGTCGAGGATGCCCTCGTCACCCACGATGCCGTCGCCGAGGCCGCCGTCGTCGACAGTCCACACGAAGAACGCGGCAGCGTCGTCAAGGCCTACGTGATCCTCGCCGAGGGCCACGAGGGCACCGGCGAACTGAAAGACGACTTACAGTCGTTCATGAAAGAAGAAACGGCCCCCTACAAGTACCCCCGCCGGATCGAGTTCACCGACGAACTCCCCAAGACCTCGAGCGGGAAGATCCGCCGCGTCGAACTCCGCAAAGAAGAGCAGCAGAAACACGGCCTGTAGCCGGGTCGACGACCGTTCGAATGGCGTTCGTATCGCGAATCGGGCCCGTTATTTTGCCGGCCGGAACACGATCGTCCGCTCGCCGTCAGTCTCGTTGGATTCGACGGTCGCGGTGACGCGGTCACCGATTTCGACGGCCGTTTGATCGATGCCCCGCACGACTCCCGTGAGTCGGACGCCGCCGAAGTCGACGACTGCGGTGACATAGGGGGCGTCGTCTTCGAACTGCGGCGTCGGGACGGACACGGTCGTGTGCGTGACGATCTCGCCGGCCGACGGGAGGTCCCGCTCCGTGAGATTGCGATCGCCACAGTGCGGGCAGGCACGCCGTGGTGGCAGCAGGCCGTGCCCGTTCTCGCAGACGCGGTAGTAGCCCTCGCCCGCTGCAAGCGCCTCGAGGAACGCGTCGTACTCGCCGTTGGTCACGTCCGTCATCACTCCATCACCTCCAGAACGTGAACGGTCGCACTGGCGACGGTCCCACCGGCGTTCTGGGCGACGCCGACCGTGGCGTCGTCGACGGCGTCGGCCCGCGGATGGGTGCCGTCGAGCAGCGTCGCGATGGCAGCCACCTGGGCGGCCCCGGTTGCGCCGACGGGATGGCCCTTCGCTTTCAGGCCGCCGGAGAGGTTCACCGGCAACTCGCCGTCACGGCGCGTCTCGCCGCGGCGGGCTGCCCCGATCGCCTCGCCGTGACTGTAGAGGCCAAGCCCCTCGAGGGCGAGGACTTCGGCGATCGTAAAGCAGTCGTGAACCTCCGCGACGGAGATATCGCTGGGTTCGATGCCGGCGTCGTCGTAGGCGTCTACTGCCGCGTCGCGGGTTGCAGGCGTCTTCGAGAGCGACTGGCGATCGTGCAGCGCCATCGTATCGCCGCCGTGGCCGGCACCCGTGATCGCCACGTTGGCCTCGAGGTCGTGTTCCGCGGCGTATTCGGGGGTGGTCAAGACGATCGCGGCCGCCCCGTCGCTGATCGGACAGGCGTCGTACAGGGTAAACGGTGACGCGATCTCGGGTGCATCGAGTGCGTCCGCAACCGTGATCTCCTGCCGGAGATGGGCGTGGTCGTTGGCGAGTGCGTTGTCGTGGTTTTTGACCGCGATATGGGCCAGATCCTCGTGGGTGCCGCCGTACTCGTCGAAGTAGGCCCGAGCCATCAGCGCGTACGCGCCGGGGAAGGTGACACCCGCCCGGACTTCATAGAGATCGTCGGCCGCACTGGCCAGCCCTTTCGTCGCCCCGGCCGTGCCCATGTTCGTCATCCGCTCCATACCGCCAGCAACGACGACATCGGACTCGCCGTTTCGGATCGCACGCACGGCGTCGTGGACCGCGAGCCCGCTCGAGGCACAGGCGCTTTCGATCCGTCGCGATGGGACGGTCGTGCCGAGTGCCTCCGCCATGAGCGGCCCCTGATGACCCTGTCCTTCCGAGAGGGTGCCGACGAAGTTGCCGTAGAAGAGTTCGTCGACGTCCCCAGCCGGGACGCCGGCGTCCTCGAGAGCGGCGAGCCCGGCGTCTGCGAACATGTCCCTGCCCGTCCGATCGGGGTGAGAGCCAAACGTCGTCATGCCTGTGCCGGCGAGTTGCACCTGTGTCATTAGTTATCACCGTCTCATATCAGTTCGTGCGGTATAGCTGTGTCGGACGACGGCCGGAGGTTGTGACCGTCGGTTCCGTCACTGACGAGAGTCGGGACATTTACTACGACAGTCCGACCACCACGGAATGATGGTTGCAGACGTAGAGACGATCGACCGTGTCGGCGTCGTCGGCGCTGGCACGATGGGCAGTGGTATCGCACAGGTCGCCGCAACGGCAGGCTACGACGTCGTCATGCGCGACGTCGAACAGGAGTTCGTCGACAGTGGCTTCGAGACGATCGACGACAGTCTCGGCCGACTCGTCAGCAGAGACGCTCTGACCGAGGACGAAGCCGACGCGGCCCGCGACCGGATCACCGGCACGACCGACCTCGAGGACCTCGCGGACTGCGATGTCGTCGTCGAGGCTGCCGTCGAGAACCTCGAGATCAAACGCGACATCTTCGCCGACCTCGACGAGACCTGTCGCGACGACGCCGTCCTCGCGACGAACACGAGTACGCTCTCGATTACCTCGATCGCGAGCGCGACCGAGCGACCGGCGGCCGTCGTCGGGCTGCACTTCATGAATCCCGTCCCGGTGATGGAGGGCGTCGAGATCGTCGTCGGCGAGAAGACCGACGACGACGTCACCGAGCTGGCACACGAATTCGCCGAGGATCTCGGGAAGACGACCTGGGAGGCCGACGACAAGCCCGGCTTCGTCACCAACCGGATCCTGATGCCCTGGATTAACGAGGGGATCCGGGCCTACGACGAGGGCGTCGCCTCGAAGGAGGACATCGACACGGGAATGGAACTCGGGACCAACGTGCCGATGGGGCCGCTGACGCTGGCCGACCACATCGGCCTCGACGTCTGTCTCCACGCCTCCGAGACGCTCCACGAGGAGTTAGGTGATCGGTACAAGCCGGCCTATCTCCTCAAGCGCAAGGTCGAAGCGGGAGATCTCGGCAAAAAGACTGGACACGGTTTCTACGAATACGAGTAACGCGTAGTGATTCGGGAAAGTTATTGAGTAGAAGTATCTCTTTAGTGTAGTGACTGGTCGAGAGAAGAAAATCGTGCGACACCTGAGTGAAGAAGATCTGGATCGTCTTCTCGGCGAGGCAGACGATCAGAAGGAATTCGAACGCCTCGTGTTCATCAAACGGCTGTACAAGGGTGCCACGCTGAAGGAAGCCGCCGACGACGTCGGGAAATCTGAGGGCACCGCCACGAACTGGGTTAACCGCTGGAACGAAGGAGGTCTCGGCAAACTCACTCCGAACTTCGGGGGCGGTCGGCCCCCGAAGCTCGACGAAGACCAACAAGACGAACTCATCGATCGACTACGTGAGGGACAACCGTGGAAAAAACAGGAGATTCAGCACCTTCTCGACGAGGAGTTCGACGTCGAATATCATCCACACTACCTCCCAACGTTCCTACACAATCTCGGCCTTTCCTACGCCATTCCTCGGACAAAACGGCCTGATCGACCCGACAACGCCGAAGAGATCCTCGACGAACGCGTTGAGTACGCGTTCGACGAGGATGCTCACGACCAGCCACATAATAAGCGCGAGAGTGACGACGATGACGACGAAGAGAAGTGGCGTACCGATGAGGATATCTGCACTGATGGCGGGACTGTGGTGGGATTTTTCGATGTCTCGCATCCACAACCATGGGACAACTCTCAGCGACTGTATACGGTCGATGAACCACATATCACTCGGCCGCTGGTGAAAATCGATACACCAGCGGCCGGGTTCTATGCGCTCAACGGAGAGAGCGTGCTGTCGTTCCCACCGAACCAGGAGAAAGAACAAATCTGTGGGTGTTTCGAGGAGATCCGCGAGCAGAATCCCGGCAAGCGGATTCTGCTCGTGTTGGATAACTTTTCGTCACACGTCTGCAAGCACACGCGCAAGCGTGCTCATGAACTCGGGATTGATCTGGTGTTCCTTCCGGTTGGTTCCCCGGACCTCAACCCAATCGAACCTGTCTGGAAGAGTCTCAAGTGGGAGTCTTCGCCGTTGATTGTTAACGGCGAAGACGAGTACCGGAGACTCCTTGACGAACTGTTCGACCAACTGACCGAGAAACTGAGTTTCGCTGCATCGTGGATTGACAATCACCTCAGTGGATTTCTCAATAAGATTTGCTAATCACTACGCGTTACTCGGTCAGGTGCCGTGAGATAACCTCCTTTTGTATTTCGGAGGTCCCCTCGTAGATCGTGGTGATCTTGGCGTCGCGGTAGTAGCGCTCGACGTCGAAGTCCTTGGTGTAGCCGTAGCCGCCGTGGACCTGTACCGCCTCGTTTGCGACGTCGACCGCCGTCTCGCTGGCGAAGTACTTCGCCATGCTCGCTGCCTGCGGATCGAGGCCACCGTCGTTTTTCCGGGCGGCGTCACGTGTCAGCAGGCGTGCGGCCTGCACGTTCGTCTGCATGTCCGCGAGCTTGTGGGCGATCGCCTGATGGTTGCTGATCGGCTCGCCGAACTGTTCGCGTTCGTTGGCGTAGCTTACGGCAGCGTCGAGAGCCGCCTGGGCGACGCCGACGGCCTGACTGGCGATCGCGATTCGGCCACCGGTCAGGATCGAGAACGCCGCCTTGAGCCCGTCACCGACTTCGGTCAGGCGATTCTCCTCGGGGATCCGCACATCGTCGAAGAGCAGCGTCGTGGTGTCGCTGGCACGCAGCCCGAGCTTGTCCTCTTTCTTGCCGATCTCGAGGCCGGGCGTGTCCTTGGGCACCAGAAACTGAGTCACGGTGTCGGGATCGTCGCGGTCGGTCTTCGCGAACAGGATAACGACGCCCGCACGTTTGCCGTTCGTGATCCACTGTTTCTTCCCGTTGATGACGTATTCGCCGTCCTCGAGGCGGGCCTCGGTACTCATCTCGGCCGGGTTCGAGCCGGCGTCGGGTTCCGAGAGCGCGAACGCGCCGACAGGGCGACCGTCGACCATCTTCGGCAGCCACTCCTCTTTGTGTTCGTCGGTGCCGAACTGGCGGATACACGAGGTGGCCAGACAGTGGACCGACAGTGCCGTCGCAACTGCCAGATGCCCCCGCGCAATCTCTTCGTTAACGATGCTGTAGGTCACTTTGTCGGCGTCGAACCCGCCGTACTCTTCAGGGACCGTGAGTCCGGTCAGATCGAGTTCCGCGAGTCCGTCCCAGACGTCTTCCGGAAACGTCTGGGCCGCGTCGTGTTCGTCGACCGTCTCGACGACTTCCTTCTCGACGAACTCACGGACGGTGTTCCGTATCAGCTGCTGATTGTCTGTTAGCTCCATACACACTGATTCGGGGGCGGGATAGTAAAGCGTACGATTCCGCTGTGAGAACGCCGTCGATACCGGTGCGAGCGCTTGTTACGGCAGCGTGGCGCTGAGATAGGTAACTAAAAGTAGCGGCTCCCGTGAGAGTGAGGTATGACGATTCGACAGTCCAGAGAGGCGGCAGTCGAACGTATCGACGACGGCGATACGGTCGGCGTTGGCGGCTTCGTCGCCGTCGGGATTCCCGAATACGTTCTCGAGGCACTCGGTGAGCGATACGCCGAAACGGGCCAGCCCCGCGATCTCACCCTCTATCACCCCGCCGCGGAAGGCGACCGGCAGGGCCGTGGGCTCTCGCATCTGGTCCAAGAGGGGATGCTCGAGCGCACGATCGCGAGCCACTGGGGCTTTACGCCCGACCTGATGGCAAAGATCGTCAACAACGAGATCGAGGCCTACAACCTCCCCTTCGGCGTGATGGATCACCTGCTTCGCGATACCGCCGCGGGCAAACCCGGCACGATCAGCCACGTCGGGCTGGGAACGTTCGTCGATCCGCGCCAGGACGGTGCGAAGGCCAACGACATCACCGACGAGGATATCGTCGAGGTCATGACCGTCGACGGCGAGGAGTATCTCTTCTATCACTCGGTGCCGATCGACGTCGCGATCATCCGTGGGACGACGGCCGACGAGGACGGCAACATCACCATGGAACGGGAAGCCCTCGACTCGAACGTGTTGGCGATGGCCCAGGCCGCCCACAACTCCGGCGGCACGGTGATCGCCCAAGTCGAGCGCGTCACGGAGTCGGGCACGCTCACCGCCCGCGACGTGGCCGTCCCCGGCGTGCTGGTCGATTCCGTCGTCGAAGCCCCGCCGAGTCACCACCAGCAGACGTACGCGGAAGATTACAACCCCGCCTACAGCGGCGAGATCAAGCAGCCGACCGACGACGACAGCGAGCCGCTCCCGCTCGACGAGCGGACGATCATCGCCCGCCGGGCGGCGATGGAACTCGAGCCGGATTCGGTCATCAACCTCGGCGTGGGCGTCCCGGAACTCGTCCCGGTGGTCGCGGCCGAAGGCGACATCGCAGACGAAATCACCCAGACCGTTGAGTCGGGACCGGTCGGCGGCGCTGCCTCCGGCGGCATCAGCTTCGGGACCGCGGTCAACCACGAGGCGCTGGTCTCCTCGACCCAGCAGTTCGACTTCTACGACGGCGGTGGCCTCGACATGGGCTTTCTGGGGATGGCACAGGTCGACGCGATGGGCAACATCAACGTCAGCCGATTCGGCTCCCAGCTCCCCGGCTGTGGCGGCTTCATCAACATCACGCAAAACGCCGAGAAGGTCGTCTTCTGTGGCACGCTGACGACCGACGGCCTCGAGATCGAGGCCGGCGACGGTGAACTCTCGATCGAGAGCGACGGCTCGAGTTCGAAGTTCGTCGACTCGGTCGAGCAGATCACGTTCAGCGGCGAGTACGCCGTCGAAATCGACCAGCCGATCGTCTACGTGACCGAGCGCGCGGTTTTCGAACTCACCCCCGAGGGCCTCGAACTCACGGAGGTCGCGCCCGGGATCGACGTCGAAGCCGACGTGATCGACCAGTTGGGCTTCGAGCCGCTCGTGGCCGACGATCTCACGGAGATGAACCCCGCACTGTTTGCCGACGAGTCGCTCGACCTGACCGACGCGATCGATAGTAGCTCTTGAAACGATTTACACACCGATCGCAACGTGGTCCTGCGATCGGGTGTGCATTGACTTTCAAGAGCTACTATAGACGGGGCCGCACCCGTTCTCGAACCGACAAAGCAGGAACCGTTAAGCGAGATTACGTCAAATACCGATCCGATGGTTGCATACGACAACCTCTCGATCGATCACGACGACGGCGTCGCAACGGTGACTCTCGAGAGTACTGCCGGGCGAAACGCGCTCACACTCGAGATGGCCAACGAACTGGTATCAGCGGCGACGACCCTCGGCGAGGACCCCGACACGCGATGTATCGTCCTCACGCATGCGGGCGATTTCTTCGGCTCCGGCGCGGACCTCGGCGCGCTCTCCGGTGACGAGTCCGACGCGGCCCACATCCGGGAGCTGGCTGGACGGGCCCACGAAGCGATCGTCCAGTTCCACCGGACGAAGACACCAGTCGTCGGCGGCGTCAACGGCATCGCCGCCGGGATCGGCTTTAGCCTGACGCTGTTCCCGGACCTGCTCGTCCTCGGCGAGGACGCGACGCTCAAATTCGCGTATCCCGGGATCGGCCTGACCGGCGACGGCGGCGCGACGTTTTTCCTGCCGCGACTCGTCGGGCTGCGGGCCGCCAAGGAACTCGTTCTGAAAGACGACCCCATCAGCCCTACGGAGGCCCACGAGCTGGGACTGGCAAACGAGGTCGTCCCCAGCGACGAGTTCGACGACCGGCTGGCCGAACTCGCCGCCGAGCTTGCGGCAGGGCCGACCGCGGCGTTCGGGACGACGACCCGACTGCTGACCGACAGCTACGAGCGCTCGCTTGAGCAACAGCTCGCGGCGGAGACTGACGGCATCGCAGACGCGACCCGAACGGAGGACTACGAGCGCGGTCTCGATGCCTTCTTCGACGACGGCGAGCCCGAGTTCGTCGGCCGCTAGAGGGGACGGGACCGGGTTAGACGTAATCTAGATTGACCTGCGTCACGTTCGCCGATCGCTTGACGATGTCGGCGATCTCGTCGCGGCGTTTCTCGTCGATTCGACTCTGTGGGCCACAGACACAGATCGCCCCACGGATTTCGTCGCTTTTGTCCAGCACCGGCGCGGAAATACAGACCATGCCGGCGATGCGTTCGCCCTCGTCGATGGCGTACCCCTGCTCGCGGATCTCTGCGAGCTGCTCGAAGAGGGCGTCGGGGTCGGTGATGGTCCGGTTCGTCATCTCCACGAGGCCCTGCCGGTCGATGATCCCCTGAACGCGGTCCTCGGGCATGTGTGCCAGAATCGCTTTCCCGGGGGCTGCCGCGTGCAACGGCATGCGCGCACCGGGATACGCGAACAGGTTCACGGCGTCGGGACCTTCCTGGACCGCGACGATCACACACTGGTCGCTTTCCTCGACCAGCAGCGTCACGTGTTCGCCGGTCTCGGCTGCGATATCCTGAAGTTCGTCGCTGACGGCCTGAAACACCTCCAAGCGATGGCGCTGTCGGTGACCGACCTCGAGAAACCGGGTCGTCGTCGAATACTCCTTGTCCTCGACCGTGACGTAGCCCGTCTCGACAAGCGCCTGGAGATAGTTGTGGACGGTACTGACGGGCATCTCGAGACGATCCGCGAGTTCCGATACCCGCCCGCCCCCGTTTTCCGCGAGTTCGTCCACGATCCTGAACGCCCGTTCGACCGATCGGTTTGCTGTGCCCGTCATCACCCTCATCATTCCACCGCGTTCATAGAAATGTTTCGGCTCTGTTGAATGGTGTTTCGAGTTGTACCGGTCGATCGTGACTGGAACTCCGAACCGACCGCGGCCGCTATGGACTCGAGCCGTCGGTTTCTGCCGGATACGACTCAGCAGTACTCGGAGGGTGATGCCGTCGCTGTGTGATCGCCGTCCGGGCGCTGCAGTCCGTTTCGGGTGTGACGAAATGCGGCAAGCCGGATATCGGCGATTATTTTCCAGACACCGCTCGCTGAGCGCATCTCGTTGTCGAAATCGACCTATTCCGCTCTCCCGAAACTAGATCCGCGCGCCGACGGTCGTGTGACTGCTCCGAAACGACCACGCGACGATGCTCGAGCGGTCGATCCGCCCGACATTTACGGTCGTATGATTGTAATCTATGGGGGGGGAGTTGACGGTGAACTGATCATTGAGGAGTCCACTAGAGTCGCGGACAGACAGCACTCGATCACGAACAACGCCAGTCGACAAGCTGACCCTACACTACATCGGTACGATTTTTAGCCATGGTAAAAACCGACCGACTCAATGGTTGTGCGATTGGGTCGAGTTGTGTCGTATCGCTCGAGAGCTGACACCGCGTCAGTTGCTGGAACTCAGGATTCGGTTTCAGTCTGCCAACCTCTCGCCTTCGAACACTACTCGACAATTGGATAGTTTAGTGTCGAACGCAGTCGTGAGGCAGTCCATGGCTGGGCTCGCACTGTGATCAACAGCGGAGGGAAATTCGGGGTACGCACGCTTGAGGGGACGATGCTGCAACTCCGTGGGTATCGCTATCGGCTGGACGCTGCTATCGATCCGGAAACGAACGAAATCCGGCATTACCGGCTGTATTCGACGATAACGGCCACGTCAACAGGATGATTTCTTCACGAACGTACGGTGGACCATGCGTTCGATGATGCCGTGTTTCTCGCCATGGTGCAATCTCCCACCAGACTGTACACTATCGATCCGGGGCTTCGGCTTCGATACAAAACCGCGGAAGTCGGTGCGCTATCGAACACATCACACTTAATATAAAACGGCCAACATTCTCGTTCTCAAAGTATTCGTCCCCGGAGATCTCACCGGTCTGAGCGTCCAGCCCCGCGACGATCGGCCGATCACGGAACGGGCTATGCGAGCCAGTCAAGAGCTGCCCGCCAGCAGTCATGGCGACGGACGACGGCGCACGGCCCCCGTCTGCCACGACCGTTGGATGGGGACCGATTCCTCCTCGAGGAGACCAGCACAACCGGCAACGCTGCCGGCGAGCGAGAATGCCACCGACCTCAGTCCGCTTTCGGAAGTGTGACGCTGAAGACGGCTCCTTCCGGTTCGTTGTCCTCGACCTGGACAGTACCGCCGTACTGGTCGACGAGCGTCTGCACCAGATAGAGCCCGATGCCCGTGCCACTGCTTTCGAGCCCCATCTCGTCTTTTCCGAATATCCGCTCGCGCTGGGTTTCAGGAACCCCCGGTCCGTTATCGGCGACTGCTACGTACACATCGTCTTCTCGTTCTTCGGCAGCAATCTCGACTATCGGCGTGTCCTTGTCGTTGTGCTGGACGGCGTTGTTCAAGAGGTTCCGAAACACCGAGGAAAGCATCTCGTTCGCCCGAACGGTGACAGCCGGAATCGGTTCGTCGACGCTGATCTCCGCGTCCGGGTGTGCATCTCGACGAAGGGCGATTTCGTTCGTTAGTACTTGCTCTAAGCGCGTCGGCTTGACGTCTACCTCACCGTCACTCGTCAGCGTCTCGATGTAGTCACGGGCGATCTCCGTGAGTTCGACGATATGTTCGCCGCTCGTGAGGATGTTCTCGAGGTGTTCTTCCCCCGCGTCGTCGACGTGGTCTTCGAGCAGTTCGCCCCACCCGAGCATGACCGCCATGTCGTTGCGGATATCGTGACGAACGACTCGGTTTAGCACCTCCAGTTCCTCATTGAGACGTTCCAACTCGTCTTCGTACTGCTGTCGTTCGGTTACGTCTCGGATCGACACGAGATCTGCCGGCGCACCTTCATACTTGATGTCGGCGAAACTTGCTTCAGCGACTCGCTTGCGTCCATCCTTGGTCTCAAAGGTCAGCGTATATCGCGACGGCGGCGGGTCGACAGCTGGATCGAGTCGCTGTTCGTACCGCTCCCGGACGAGTTGGCGGTCCTCCGGCGCGATTAGCTCAGTGACCGGCATCCCCCAGAGTTCGTCCGTTTCGTAGCCGGTGATAGCCGCCAGCCGGGAGTTGACGAAGACGGACTTCCGGTTCTGGAATATCGCGATGCCGTCGTGGCTCTGTTCGACCAGCGTCGCGTATTTTTCCCGCTCCTCTTCGAGTTCCGCCTCGCGTCGCTTTCGGTCGGTAATGTCCTGAAAGACGCCACGAACGAGTTCCGTCTCCCCGTTCTCGTCCGTGCTAACTTCTCCCTGTGTACGAACGTTCCGGACTGTGCCGTCGGGGCGGACGATACGCAATTCGAGGTCGTACTGCTCTCCGTCCTCGATCGCACGGGTAACTGCAGCAGCAATCTCGTCGCGGTCATCAGGGTGATAAAAGTCGAGTCCGTCCGCTAAGGCCGGCTCGTAGTCATCAGCGACCCCGTGAATGCGACAGATACCGTCTGACCACGTGAGTTCGCCCGTTCGTGTATCGTATTCCCAGATGCCGATGTCAGCGATTGCTTGGACCCGACTGAAGAGAAATTCCTGTTGTTCGAGTTCCCGCTCGCGCTCTTTGCGCTCGGTGATATCGCGGAACACCCACAACCGGCCGTAGTGGGTTCCCTCGTCACCAATGACCGGAGCTGAATAGCGGTCGAAGACCCGGCCGTCCCTAAGCCGGACTTCGTCGCGACTCGTTTCCTCGGGGCGTTCGTAGAGATTGTCGACTAACTCCATGAACGCTTCCGGCTCCACAAGCTTGTGTTCGACGATCCAGTCCAACAGCGCCTCGTCCGATTCCGTCTCGACCACCTCTTCGGGTATCTCCCACATATCGACGAACTTGTCGTTGTAGGCGGCAACAGTGCGGTCCTCGTTGACGACGAGTAGTCCATCGATCGTGGTCTCCATCTGGGCTTCCAACAGAGAAGACTGATACTCGAGTTGTTCCTGGGACTCCGATCGCTCCGTTATATCCGTGACAAACCCCTCAATAGCGACGACCTCGCCGTCTTCGAACACGCCCTGACCCTGCTCCCAGACCCGCTTCTCCGTGCCGTCAGCAGTCCGGATGCGATATTCGACGCGGAACGGCTCTTGGGCCTCCAAAGCGTCTTGGACAGTGTCCCAGACTCGGTCGCGATCATCTGAATGCATTACGTCTCGGCCGTAACGACGGTCGCCGTCGAGGAGGTATGCCCGCTCATATCCCGTGAGATCGGCACAGTCATCGCTGACGAAGAGCATCGGCCAGCCACGTTCGTTTCGACATCGATAGGCCATCCCCGGAACGTTGTCGAGCAGCGTTCGGAAGCGTCGCTGACTTTCCTCGAGGCGGTGTCCCGCTCTGGTTCGGTGGACCGCGTTTTCGATGCGGTTGGCTAGGACGGAGAACTGGTCAGAACCGGGCTTCTTTTGGAGGTAATCGGTGACACCGGCTGAGATAGCGTCACCCGCGATGTCCGAATTCCCGGTGAACAGAATGAACGGCACCTCCGGATACGCTTCTCGGACAGCCTGTAGAAATGCTAGGCCGTCCATGTCTGGCATCTGGCACTCACTGACGACACAATCGAACTCCGATTGGGAAAGTCGATCAAGCCCCTCACTGGCACTGGACGCCGTCGCAACATCGAACCGCTCATCGTTCGCCTCGAGGAACTGGGAAGCCATCTCGGCAACGATAACGTGACCGTCAACGAGAAGGACAGAAATCGTATTTTTGCCGCTTGTATTTCCTGGAGAAGTAGTATTCTCTCGGCGAGGGGCAACCATGCTCAGACAATTATCGGGAGAGGACATATAAATCTGAAGGGCAATTTATCCGCCGTGTTCAGATAAGCTGATTCCATGCGAAGGCGAACGCTTGGAGCCAATTTTCGACGGTGTCTGCTTCGGCATGGCTAAAACAGTTTGAGAACTGGTTAGTTCGGCGTTTTAGTTCTCGAAACACACGTTCGACACTATTCCGATTACCGTGTTTTTCGTATCTGTAATCGAGGCCGTGTCGATGGAGTGGCGCTTGTAGCCACGGTACAGAATCGACGAGAAAGAGCGCGTCATCGATGAGATGTTCCTCGCGGAGTTCCACGAGGAACATCTCGGTAATCGCTTGATTTCTCGTCAGTGAGTGCTTGGCGTGTAGCAGGCGGTTCGTTGCGGGATCGACGGCGGCGTACAGCCAGAACCGTTCGTCATTCAGTTGGATCACGGTCTCGTTACTGTAACAAGTACGTCGCGTCCCTTAGCGCGACACGATTGGCATACCACACATCCCGATCGCGAACACACGCTTCCGGACTTCCGCGGCAGTCGCGGGTTTTCGGAAGCGTCGAGGTCCTGCTTCGATCCGAGTGTCTCCTTTATATTTCGTTCATCTATCAAATCCTGAAAGCCTACCCCTAATTAAACCTCTTCGGAAGACCAGGACGACATATTTCGGCAAACCGGACAGAGTACGTCTATCTCAATGACAGACGGCTACACTCAGTACCTCACAAAGCATCCTCGGCTAGCTGTTTCTGCGGCCTGAGTTCTGTGTCGAAGCGGTTGTACTGAGGATCTCGACGAGAGGATTACGGACAGATCGACGGAGAGCTGTCGCTGTCGGCGGCGATCAGCCGCCGACGCGACAGTGTTGCCACTCACAAAGCGGCGTCCTCGGTCGGTGGTTAGCGCTGGAATCGGTCGTCAGGTGGCCGATTTGCGGGGACGGCCCGACGCACCGCGAGGGCCGTCCACGCAGCTCGTCGAACCATATTGACGAACTCCTTGTACGGCCACCACCAGAGGCGACGCCCGCCTCGGCGGGGCGTCGCCGCGCATTCGTAGTGCAGATACCGCCAGACATTCTGCAACAGCAAACTTACCAGGACGTACAGCAGCCGTACCGTTGGATCTCGTGTTGTCGTTGTCGCTATCGCTTGCTCAAACAAACGATAGCTCGACTCGATACCGAAGCGTTTCGAGTAGTGGTATCGAGCATCGCGTGGTGTCTCGATGAACGGCGCGTCACGGCTACGCCGCTGACGCGCCACACCGTTCTCGTCGTACCGTCCATTTAGGTACGTACAGTCGATGTAGACGGGAAACTCGACGGTCCAGCTGTGACCGTCGAGTTTCCCTGTCAGGTCGTGTTGAATGACGCGACTCCACTCTTCCGAGAGTTCCTGCTGAATCTTCTCACCCCACCGGATGATCGGGATAACATAGGCGTAGTTGTGCGCCTGTAACAGCGTGAGACACTTGCTGTCGTAGAAGCCACGATCAAGGTAGACGGCCTTGACCTCGGTGTCAAGGCCGTCAAGCACTCCAAGAAACTCAGCGAGGACGCTGCTGGCGGTGTCGCCGTCTTCGAGACGGCGCACCGCCAGCGTGTAGCGCTTGTTGCTTACGCGTGCATAGAGTGTCGCGTAGGCGTGGAACGCGGTTGTTCCCCGCTTCGCTTCCGAGTGATAGAGACCGTCTGTGTCGTCTTCATCACCGTAGTAGGGCCGCAGGTGGAGGTCTGCGCAGACCTCCACCTACTCGGAGAGCAATTCGACGATATCCTGGCGAAGAAGTGTGTTAGCGACTCGTTCGAGCCGGTCCGGCTCGAACTTCGTCCGCAAGTGGTAGAGGATCGTGTTCGCTGCCGGTGAGTTCTTGCTGGAGCCACACAGTGTCGAGACCGAGGTCCCGTCGGCGCACGCGCCGACGAGGACCTCGTAGATGGCCTCAGCATCGATTTCAGCATTATCACCGAGATTGAGAGCAACTTCCTCACCGAGAGCGTTGACGAGAAAGTTAAGAAGCTGGTCTTCGTGGATTTCATTGTCTGCTTGCTGCTGTTTAGGCACATTCGCAGCAAGCAGACGTTCTAACTAACCGGCTTTGTGAAGTACTGAGGATGTGTGGGATTGGGAGTCCGGTGATATCGAGGCGAGCGACTGGCCGTTACCGCAGAATGATGCTATCGTGTTATTCCAGAATAGCGGATACCGTGTTGTTGTACGTGGCGTGTTCCAATCCTCGGCTGATGCCGAAGTTCTTCCCCGCTAAGTAGTCGTAACTGATGACGGTCTGCGTATCGAACTTGAAGATGTCCGTGAAGTCCTGGATGAACTCGTTCTCGATGTTGCAGCTCACAACCCGTTCAAATCCACGGTCGAAATTTGTAGCGAATTAGATGAATATGATCTTCCTTGCCAAGCTATCGTTGAGTATTATCCCACTGAGGAACCCTTTTTCCAGATTACTTCCGAGCGATAAGTTCACACAGCTATTGATCGGGTAATTCCCCTTCACAAATACTGTAAATAAGCCACGTATCAAATCTACCTCCAAGGTTGTGATCTTTCGAAGGTGTACATCCGCGCCTTCGGGTGTGTCGAGCTTGATAACAGCGGTCCGACGGTATTCCACGATATTTTCACACATCTACTTGTAATTACGTAAGGGTTGGGAGTTAGCAGGTAACAGTCTGGTGGCTGGTCAGTACCGGGTTGGCTTCCTCCCCACCCTACTCGCTTGTTCTTCCGCCGGGGCCGGAAGCCCGGCGCTCCTTAAGGGTGTGGCCTCCGCCTCGAATTAGGTGAACCGACCAGTCATCAGTAGCTGACCCTGCGTCTGGACCCGCTTGAGCAGTTCTTGATGTCAAACGTAGTCTTGATGTCAAACGTAGAAACTACCCCCGATTTTACATTCCACAAAATATATTTGGAAGTTTTATAATAAAATATTCGCTATCTCGGCGAGGCATGCTTGGACGGCCTTGAATGTAACTCGCATGGTAGCAGCCCCAAATCCAACCGCGATCAAACTCATGAGGACGACGAAATTAGCCTTCGAATCATTGGGGGCAAGCAGAACTGTAAGCACTGCGAGCGTTCCCGACGTCGCACAGATGAAGAGCCCTGTCAGAAATGACAGGGTCGTGAAAACTGGGTCAGTGAAACTCATCACGGAGTACGCTGGTTCATAGACCCCAGCGAACGATAAACTGAAGCCAATAACGACGTATCCGAGAAAGCTGAGAGTACTGAGAATAGCTCCAGGAGTTACAAGCTGATACAGTCGAAAAAACCCTCTCTCAAACGGGGTGGTTGGCTGTCGGATCCGTCTGAATGGTCGGTAGTCCATTTTCCTAAGGCCAGAGCCCCCGTGCCTCGTGGGCTTCCGCAATGCGGGACAGTGCCACGATGTAGGCCGCATCACGCCAGGTGACGTCTCGCTGCTCGAATTCCGTTCGAACAGCTTCCCAGGCAGCCTGCATCTCCGTTTCGAGTTCGTCGTTCACCCGTTCGAGCGACCACGATCGGCGATTAATATCCTGAAGCCACTCGAAGTAGCTCACCGTGACACCGCCGGCATTGGCGAGGATATCTGGAATCACCGCGATGTTCCGGTCCGCCAGAATCGTACTGGCCGTCGAGGTGGTGGGCCCGTTCGCGCCTTCGACGACGAGGTCAGCAGCGATCGCATCCGCATTCGCTTCGGTGATTACGTTTCCGAGAGCGGCAGGGATGAGTACGTCGACGTCGAGCATAAGCAACTCATTGTTTGAAATCACGTCGTCCGCGTATTTTGTGACGGCTTCAGGTTCCTCATCGTGTGACGGGACAGCAGCCGTATCGATTCCGTCTGACTCGTACATTGCGCCGTTCACGTCACTGATTGCGACGACGGTCGCGCCCCACTCGTCGAGGAGACGGGCCGCATTCGCCCCGACGCTCCCGTAGCCTTGGACTGCAACCGTCGTTCCATCGAGATCGCTATTATAGTATTCACAGGCCTGCTTGGTGATGATTGCGACGCTCCGACCAGGGGCTTCTTCACGGCCTTCACTCCCACCGACAACCGGCGGCTTGCCTGTGACGACGCTCGGTGTCGTTTCGCCCTCTTGCATCGAGTACGCGTCCATCAACCACGCCATCGTCTGTGGGTCAGTGCCCATGTCAGGCGCAGGAATATCCCGATTCGGCCCGATAACGTCGCGAATCTCTTGGGCGAATCGGCGGGTGAGTCGCTCTTTTTCTCCCGAACTCAACTCTTTCGGGTTGACTGCGACTCCGCCTTTCGCACCGCCGAACGGTAGGTCCATGACCGCACACTTCCAGGTCATCCACATTCCGAGTCCGACACACTCGTCCCGCGTCACCTCGGGGTGATACCGGAGCCCGCCCTTATATGGACCTCTGACGCTATCATGTTGGGCTCGGTATCCCGTGAACACGTCAACCGTGCCGTCATCACGTTCGATGGGAACGGTGACCTCGTGGACCTTCTTGGGATGTTTCAGTCGTTCGACGATGTTCTGGTCGATATCGAGATGGCTAGCAGCATGGTGGAGCTGTCGGCGCGCCGTTTCGAGGGCCGATTCCGGTTCGGTGGATTCGACTGTCGAGTCTTCCATCTCGTCAGGCGTGGCAGTGGATTCAGATGTCATTATTCGAGGGGCATGTGACGGTTCCGCATCGGACCACCACAATCAGGGCACTGGCCTGGGGCGTCTTCTGCGATGATGATATTCCCACACTCGAAACACTCGTACGGTGTTTTTTCGTCTGATTCAGGGTCGACATCTTTCATTGTGAGTTCACGAGTGCCGCCTGATGGAGTAGCACACTCTAGAAAAGAGTAATAAGTGTATAAGGAAATTTTCAGCTGTTGATTACCAAACAGCCGTTCAATCAGTGGGTTTGTTATTGAACTGTCTCCGCAGAGGTCGCCACCGGGAGATTATTCTTTTCGAAGAGTGCAGCAAACAGTTTCCGTTGGACGGTTCGGGCGTGTTGATAGAACGCGGGTGGGGAGATGCCGAGTGTCTCCGCTACCTCTTCCCCCGTGCTCTCACGGGGCGACTCGAAGAACCCACTGTAGTACGCCGTCTGGATCACCTCCAGTTGCCGCTCTGTCACTGAATCGAGGAACTTCGAATAGAGGTTGTATTCTGCGGTCTGATCTAGCGTCTGCTTAGCGCGGAGTTCGACGCCAGCGAACGTCTCACGGACGAGCTGTGTGATTGTTCGGACGTCGATGTTGTCCGGGATATCGATAACGAGCGTCGTCATGGTCGGATCAGCAGTCGCTTCGCGGAAGACGGCTCCGTGATCAGCCAGCTCCAAGGCGAGGAACGGCTGTGTGAGACGAAGCCGCAGCACGCCCCCCTCGCCGTCCGCGCTGATCTGTTGTACCTCGTCGATACCGACCAGCTGCGAGGCAGCATCTGCCACATCAGTTACCGCCCGGTCTTCGACGGTCACGAACACGTAGCTACCTTCCGTGGACTGCTGGACGCCACCCTGATACGAGAGGGTGCACTCCGCGTCCTGTGCGAGTCGTGAGAGGACAAACTTCGGGTCCTCGATGGTGAACTCGACGCGTGTCATCGACGTCGTGAGCAAGGCATTCTTCCGTTCGATCGCACTGAGAGCGGACGCGATGGTTTCGCCGAGTTCCCCCAGGACAGCCTTCGCCGTCTCGTCGAATGCATACTGGGTTGGTGCATACACCGTCAACACGCCGTGCGTGAGGTCGTTGTACACGAGCGGGATGCTCAATACGGAGAGGTAGTCGCGAGCGATCGCGTCCTTCCGCCACGCTTCGTCACGGAGCCCAGCAGCGACGTTCGACACCATCGTCACAGCCCCAGTGGCTGCGGTTTGTCCGGCTGGTTCTACACCCGACGCTTGGACGGCGAACGATTGACTATCCAGATACCCCTGTTCGGTACCGGCCCAGGCCCGAGGATCCAGAATGTCGGTCGTTGGATCGATAGTTCCGATCCAGGCGAATCGAAACCGATCGTCGGCGGTCAGCAGTTCACAGACCGTGTAATCGATTTCCTCGCGCGTCTCCGCCTGTACGAGGGCTTGATCGATCTCTCGGATCGTCTCGTTGATCCGGTTCAGAGCTACAAGCTGCTCGTTTTGGGTCTGGAGTGTTCGGTCCTGTTCCCGGAGTCGTGATTCCCGTGTGACGCGGTCGAGGGCTGCTTCGGCAGTGGCCGCGAGCAGGTCGGCCAACTCTCGCGTTACCTCGTCGAACGCTCCGACCTGGTCCGAGCCCGCAACGAACACGCCATGGTTGCCGAGCGGGATGTAGGCCGCACTTCGGAGGTCAGTTGCCTGATTCTCGAGCCGGTCTGCGTCGTGAACATCGTCGAAGAATAGCGCCTCGTCTTCGACGAAACTGTAGCTCGGGAGCGTTTCGCCGTCGGCGTGCACGGTCGGGAGTGGCCCGTTCAGCTCGGTCATCGCCGCCGAGTGGGCTGCGGGTCGAAGATTATTGGCCTCACCGTCGAAGAGGTAGACCGCACTCGCATCGAGATTGAGCACACCAGGTGTGTCGTCGACGACGTGCTGGGCGATTTCCTGGTGGGTTTCGGCATAGAGGAAATCGCGGGCCGTCTCGTGGAGCGTGGCGAGTGCCTCCTCACGCTGCTTGCGTTTCGTGATATCCCGACAGCTAAAGAGGAGAGTCCCGTCCTGGATCGAGACTTCGCGAACGTTGACGAGGAGCGTGTGCTCGCGCCCAGCTTTATCGGTCGCCGTCGTCTCGATGTTCTTTAGCACGCTGTCTCCCGCGAGCTCCTCCCGGTCGAAGATCTCCTCACCGAGGAGATCATTGATCGTTCCAAGGTTCCGGATCTCATCCACTGTATAGCCGAAGATGAAGTGGACGTTGGGACAAACGTAGGTGTATTCTCCAGATTCGTCTGTGATGAGGATGGTGTCGGTCATGTTGTTGAGCGTGACGCGGTGCAGTTCTTCGGATTCTCTGAGATTGCGTTCGAGGTCGACGCGCTCGGTGATGTCGACGCCTTCCACGACGATCGAGACGAGATCGCCGCGCTCGTTCTCGACCGGGCGGACGGAGAGGTCGATAACGCGCTGCTCATCGATGTGTGGTGGCTGTGTGACGACCGCGTTACCGAACTTCCCGTCGAGTGCTTTCTCCACGAGTTGTTGGACGTCTGTGTTCGTTGCATCGGCCTCTGACCACCACGGAAGCGTCCAGAACGGTTCGCCGACGATTGTGTCGATGTCGTCATCGACCATCTCTCGGGCTATCTCGTTCACACGGGCAAGTGCGCCATCCGGGTCGAGCACCCACGTCGCAGTTCGCGAATCGTTGAAAATCGCGTCGAACTGTCTGGCCCGGTCTTGTTGGGTGGCCGACCGCTGTGCGGATCGGATTGCACGTTCGGTTCGTTCGATGAGTTCGTCGGTCATCTGTGCTGGCGGGTCCGTGAGCGCGATGTAATCGGTAACACCGGCTTCGATAGCTTCGCTGGCGATGGCTTCACTCCCAGCTGTAGTCCCGAGGAGGACTGGGAGCGCAGTCGTTTCCTCGCGGATTTCTCTGAGGAGCTCGAGTCCGGTCGTCTCGTCGAGCGCGTACTCGCTAATGAGGCAGTCTGTGGGGCGCGTCCGGATGGTGTCGATTGCCTCCGTCCTGGTTCGAACGTGTTGTACACTGGCATCAGTCCGTCTCTCGAGCGTCGTAGCGAATTGTGTGAGCCAGTCGTCTGTCCCGACGAGCAACACTGTCGACGAATCCAAAATAGGTGGGGAAGCGGTCATTATTCGACCATTGAGGGACAGTGAATGGTTCTCTCGGTGCCAATTCGAGCTCGCCTCCAGCTCCGGTACTGACCCGGATCGGAAAGTACGTCCATTGCTAGTTAACTATCTAACCACCCTACGATAAAGACATTTGTTGTTTAACCCTTTGAGATAGGGGCGCGATACTGAATATGGAAGCGCGATTATCGGGATTTCTCGCGGTCGTCCGACTCTTCCCGATTTCAGCGTTCCGCTATCCGACCAGACTCCCGAGAAATGACTACCCGACCTACCACCACGCATCCCGAAGATTCCACAAGCAACGAACCGCAACAGCAGCGCCAATCGATGTGGAGACTTGTCGCCGGGGCAAGTCTCATCTCGACAGGGCTCGCTGCCTATGAGATCGTCCCTGCGAGTGTTACCCCACTCATTCGTGAATCGATGTATATCGGGCCGACGATCGCAGGGTTTCTCGTCGGGATCATGTTCGGAACTGCAGTGATTGCAAGCCTCCCTGCTGGAGCGGTGCTCGACCGGACGGATTCCAGAAATGCGATGGCACTCGCAGTTCTTACACTCGCAATCGCCGGGACGTGGGGATGGATCGCTGGGCGGCAAGGGAATTACCAATCTGTGATCGCATCACGGGCACTCGGTGGTGTCGCCTACGTCGTCGTCTGGAACGCTGGCATCAACATCGTGAGTCGGGCAGCGACCAGCGAGAATCGAGCAACCGCCGTAGGCATTTTCACCGCGAGTGGCCCAATCGGATTCGCGCTCGGCCAAGGAACCGGGCCACTGATTGCCCATCGGTTCCGATGGCCCGCGATCTTTGTCGCATTCACAGGCCTCACAGTTGTCGGTCTCGTCTTTTTCTGGCCGGCGAGTCGAGAGCTCAGAATGAGCCGGGGGGACGCTCCCTCGATTCAGGAGTTCGGCGCGGTCTTCCGGAATCGGAGGGTCTGGTCAGTCGGACTGCTCGGCCTTCTCGGCTATTCCTTATACCTATTCGTGAATAGCTGGGGGTCGTCGTATCTCACAACTGAACTTGGACTGGCACTCGCAGTCAGTGGGCTTTTGGTGGCAGTGTTTCCGGCGATAGGAGTCGTCTCCCGGATCAGTAGTGGACTCCTGTCTGACCGTGTCTTCGATGGTCGCCGGCAACCCGTCGTATTCGGATCTTTCGCAGCTGCCGCCCCCCTCGTGTTAATCTTCACCCGGTTTCGGTCACTTCCCTTGCTCGTTGCACTCCTGCTTCTCACCGGATTTGCAGTTCAGTTAACACTTGGTCTGTCCTTTACGTATGTCCGGGAAGCCGTTGATTCACGGTCGCTGCGACAGCCGTTGCCTTCCAGACGAGTGTTGGATTGGCGGGCGAATTCCTTGCCCCGATTGCGGGTGGTATCATTATCAACTTGGCTGGGTTCGATACGGCATTCTTACTCGCTGGAATGCTCGCCATCTTCGGAATCGTGGTTGCGTGGCGAGCACCAGAGCCAGGCTAGTCGTAACTGCAGACTTGCCAGGCCGTGAACGCTCCTGCCCCCGCCACGTATCTGCCTCCCACAGAGCCGTATCAGTATATGTGTCGGATCCTAGTAAATACTCACGTAGGTGATACACTCACACGGTGTCTCCGTATCAGAAGCTGTTGCGATACAGTATCAGTTAGTCGTGTGTTCGGCGCTTTGAGTCGCTTCTTCGTGGGAGCGTCGTTGATCATTTACATTCATTTGAAGAGTTCCCACATGTCTTGACCGCTTCCGCCATTTGACGGTGTGGAAACAGCCAGGATCTGCGTTTCTCGGTATTGTCGTCTCTGTCTACCTCATCGCCGTTTGAAATTGCTCACGTAGCGTGTCCTCACGCTCCTCGAATTGGTCGACCATCTCCTGAAGGTCGTCGCTGACGCGCTCGATGCTCGCGAGCGCCCGCTCGTCGGCCAGCGGCGCGCCTTCCTTTCCCTGGAAAAACAGATGAGTGCGTACGTCGTGCGCTCCCGTTCATCGGTACATCGCGGGAGTGGTGACCCCCACACTCCTCTCGGGGGTTCAACAAACAGATCCGAAAACGTCGCCCCGTCCCTATTGGCTGGCTGCGGGAAACTCGAAGCCGGCGGTGTCGGTTAGTGACTCTCCAAGTCGGTAGTTTCTGATTGGACTGCCAGGTGAGCGTCTTCCAGTTCCTCACAGCGGTCTTCGTTGTCCTGGTGGACACGGACACAAATATATCCAAAAATAAGTAATGTATGAGTTAGTATATTGGGAATGTTTAATTAACAAAATCTCGCCCATTTGGCATCTATGTGCGATCTGGTTGAACAATCAGACAGTCCCTCGTCGATATTTTACGTACAATTGTCCGTAAATTATAGTGGTGGAGTCAAAACTGTTATTACATTCTCAAACCAACCTACTTTCAATTGGTAGCCAATGATAGCCTCGATGAAGAATCGAGAGGCACGAGCAATCCTACAATTAGCCACTTCGGCATTAGCACTAGCCCGTCCATTCCGTAACCATAGAATCGACTGTGTAAAGGTGATGTCAGGCCCTACCACTGTGTTCAGCTGTTAGAAATAATATGTCCGATCACACCTCGATTCCGATACGTAACGTCAGCGAATTACCTACTCTAAGTTCGGCAGTGACACACAGCCCAGTCAAGACTCCGTCATACGACATTTTGGTTCTGATTCCCGGAGACAAAGATATTGACCCCGATCTAGTGAATATACCACGGTTACTTCAAACACCACTTGCGGTTGCTGAAGATCGTGACGAGACTGTGACGATCGCCAGTATCTTGATTGCTCCGAGTGATATTGAACCTGAGGAGTTAGCTAACAACGAGAACGGAACGGGAATAATGGCGTCTGTGATCCAGACAGCAAAGCAGAAGTTGGCAATCTTCCTTGATATCGCCAACGACATCGGTGAGGACGTATCTGTACAGGGCTTCGTCGGTGTGGTTAAGGCTCTCGAAGCGGGACTAAATGAACCCACTACCGGCGATCAATATGATGCCATTTTTCTTGCACAAACCAACACGGATAGCCTCAAACTCTGGGATGAGCCCACTATCAGCTCCGTGCTTGACACTGTTCATTGTGCTGTTTATGTTGAAAATATAGGGGCGGACGAGGATCTGGTTTTTCAAGAATCCAGTAGAGGGACCGCACCAGACAGTGAGCCGCCATTCAATCAACCCACGGATATCCTGCTTGCAGTAGGGACCGGGCCTCATTCGGTTCTAGGGGCCGAAACTGCACGTGCGGTCGCCAAAGCGTCCGGTGCGAGCGTTCACGCTCTTCATCTAATCACAAGCTCCGACGATGGACCAGCTCGACAGAAGGGGAGAAAGGCCCTTTCCCTCGCTGAATACGTCCTCTCCGATCTCCCAAATGTAGAATGTGAAACGCGTGAAGTTGAGACCGCCACCGATGAACTCCTCACTGAGATAGACAATTACGACCTTTCCCTCATTGGTACACCCACTAAGTCCTCGCTTCTCAGCCGTCTGTTTGCACAACCAACTTCAGAGAAGGTAATAACACAATCCACAACATCTGTGATTACAGTACGCCAGCCTGCAGAAGCAATGGACTCGGTATACTATCGCTGGAAACGCGCAGTTGAACGGACTACAGATGTAGATATTTCACCAGCGGAGAAGGGGGAAGAGCTATGACAGACATTCCTAGGTCTGTGGCCGAGTCAGCCACGGATGTCCCGTTGGCTAACATTGTTGATGACTCAGAGGCAGATTATCAGCTGTTCCGAAATCTACTTACAACAGCTGACTCGGTCGGTGTCCTCTGTCATAATAACCCGGACCCCGATAGTTT
This sequence comes from Natrinema pellirubrum DSM 15624, assembly GCF_000230735.2. Taxonomy (NCBI): domain Archaea; kingdom Methanobacteriati; phylum Methanobacteriota; class Halobacteria; order Halobacteriales; family Natrialbaceae; genus Natrinema; species Natrinema pellirubrum. The sequence goes on along the minus strand of NC_019962.1, from coordinate 1,848,420 downwards.
CTCGAGTGCGCTCGCCTTGGCGATGATCGCAGAGGAGTGGGGCATCTCTAATGTCGAAATCCTATACGCTGGGGCGGTTACGCATCAGCAGAACCGTGCGATGATCAACGTCCTTGATATAGACCCCGTCCACATCGATGACCACTCATTAGAGCAGTTCGACCTGATAGCGTTCGTCGACCACAGTATTGCTGGCCGAAACAATTCTGTTCCTGAAGATTTTATTCCAGACATAGTCATCGATCATCACCCTACAGATGGGATTCGTGCCAAGTACATCGACCAACGGGCTGGCGTAGGAGCGACTGCTACGCTGTTGACACGCTACCTCCAGGCGTACGATATCGAACTGACGGAGAGGCTGGCGACCGCCTTACTGTTCGGAGTCCACAGAGAGACACTCAATTTCACTCGTGGAACGACGCCTGCAGAACATGCGGCCGCATGCTTCCTGCACCCTGCCGTAGATCATTCGACTATCGAGACATTATCCAATTCCGTCTTCACACCGGAGACGCTCGGTGGAATCGGCGATGCAATCATCAACCGAGAGGTCCGGGGATCGTGTCTGGTTTCCTCACTGGGCCGGGTCAGCGAGCGTGATATCCTACCACAGGCGGCAGATTATCTCCTGAAACTAGAGGGGATCAGCACCACTATCGTCTTTGGCATCGTCGAAAGTGAGATCCATCTGAGTGCTCGAACAAGCAACGCAAATCTTCATATTGGCAACTTGATGCGGGAGACGTTCGACGAGGTTGGAAGTGCCGGTGGCCATCACGATATGGCAGGTGGACAGGTTCCACTTGGACTATTAGGGGCAACCAATGACAGTGAGGATGTCGCAGTAGACTTGATTAATAAATCAGTTACCACTCGTCTGTTCGAAGCCTTATCCAGCTGGACGGACATATGACAGGGACAGCACCACCGCACGAGGGAGATCACGACGAGAGCGTCCACGATCTTGATGATGTCGACCGTCAGATCCTCGCTGACCTCGCGACCGATGCAAGAAATACCTCCTGCCCTGATATCGCCAACAAGGTTGACGTCACTCCCGCAACGATTCGGAATCGGATCGAGAATCTCGTTTCTAATGATGTAATCGAAGCCCATCGATCGGAGATCAATTACCGACAACTGGGGTTTCTCAAGGTTCTATTCATATGTTCAGTCAACTCGGGCCGATTCGGCGAACTCACGGTAGCGTGTCATAGAATACGTCTCATACCCTCAACTTGGCGATTATACAGCTTCCAATTCGCGTGTAATCCTATGAATTTCGTCAGCCATGGGTTTTGCTCAAGGGCGAAACCGTGAACAACGCCTCCTGAGAACTATTCTATGACACGCTCCACGGATCAACTGGATGCATTCCCTGAGGTGATAGAAATACGTGAACTTCTCAGTGGGAGTCATAATTTTCACGTTCTCGTAGTTGTAGACTCACAAGACCAAGCCGAGTCCGTCGAACATCGTCTTATTGACTGGGGTCTCGAAATTGAGGGGATTTCGCTGGTTAGCAACGACCAGCGCACTCCGTCGAGCATTTTCGATAAGGGGTGAGGCTCGGAAACCGACGATGCCTGATACTGTACTTTCCGAGTTAGTACTCCCCCTGAACGCCGATTATCCACGTCGTCTCACGGAACGAGAGCCAGACAAATCGCTCCGAAGCTAATCGCTTGCTCGCTGCCGTTGATGAGATACTGGTTGACGTTACAGAGACGTCTACCATCGTAGAGGCCGACGATATGAGCAATCAGATCCTCGAGATGTCGGGAGCATACGACCTCACTGGACTCGTAGCACCGACGACGAGTCTATGTCGTCGGTCTCCATTCCAGAGTGTACCCGATACTCTCATTGAGTCTGGTGACCACCTGATCCCGATCGTGAAACAAGCCGGAGATAGAGAACCGTTGTGATATCTCAAACCGAGCCGATGATACCAGGCCGAGGAAACTATTGCTGTGGCGACGGTGGAACTGGCTTGTCCGTAAACACCTCACGTCGGAGAACGAGATAGATGCCTACCAGTAGCAGGAGAACAGCGATGGGAAGCCCGAGAACGCCTTGGACGAGTGAGGTGACGATACCAACGACGACGAATGCGAGCGCACCTTTCCACGCCCACGAACGGGTTTTCCAAAGGCCGACACCCACCGCGACGTATGCAATAGAAAGGGTGATAATGAGAGTTATCGGCATCAACAGATCTGCTGAAAGAGATATCGATGTCAGTACCTGGCCCAGTTGAACCAGATTGAGGAGTGCAAACAGTATCCAGATGGCACAAATGACTTTGATGCTGAGAGGCGTAGCTGGTCGATCCATGCTCATTGTAGAAACTGGGCATGTATAACTGTTAAGACACTACGAGATAGGACCAGGTTGTTCATCCTACAAGCAGCAGGAAAGTAGAAATCCAATTGCCTGTGAAAGGGTGATTCGCAGTATTGCTCCACCAAACCCGAGAGCGATGAACCCAGAAAGTACTGCAAGACGATTTCTTTGGGACCCGAATCCGGTCAGAAACTGGTACAGTAAAAGCGAACCTGCGGACTGTACGAGCAATAGCCCCAGTCCCGTTAGTAAATTATAAAATATCGGGTCGTCGTCGAGAGAGAAAACTCGCCGAGGCAACCGAGCTCTCGGCGAGTAGAAGACCACCGCCGATAAGCAGATATGCAGCAAATAGCCCTGACACTAGAAGAAGTATGCGGAAGCTGAGAAGTACTGATCTTCGTAGAGCTGTTTCGAGTGTACCAGCTAAACCGGTGACACGCGAACGGGACAGTTCTAGTTCAGAGTCGTCTGATTTCATTGTTCTATGGATCACCGCGGGATTAGTATGGCAAGGATTACGACGACGATGCCAGCGATAACGAGCCGAACCGCATTCACTCTCCGGGAACTGTTATCGTGACCTAGCCGCCACCCTGTAGCGAAGAGAAGTGTGATTCCGATGAGCGTAGCCCAGTCCGTCGCCTGACGCATCGAGAGTAGTATCGACTCGAGCGTATACGGTCCAATAACTAGAGCGAGACCAATCGACATCCCCACTGCACGAGGGATCGCTTGTGACTTCGCCAGCTCGGCAGCCTCCGTGGCTGCGCTGGTGCGGTTTGGTGTAACTACTTCACCGACGGCAAGTCCTGCGAGCGTCGCGTACGCGAGCTTGATGACCGCACGACCGCTTTCGACGCCAATCAGGTGTGCCGCGATTACGAGTCCGATTCCCACAAACACACCTCGACAAAGCCCAGTCAGGGCCGTTTGCCTCGTTTCCGAGTCATCGAGTATCGAAACGCTCCGTTCGACGCCACTTCCGCCCATCGTTTCAGCTTCCCCGTCGGTTGGAGCGTTGCGATTGGTAACCGGTGTCCACAGTGAGGGTCCGAATGTCTCTCTCGTTCACGACACATTCACCGGCGAGCTTTGACTCCGTGGATCGATGGCGGCGTACACCTCCCCCGCTGACAAACGAACACAGATAGCTCTGCCAGGCAGGTTTCAAACGCGCTTGCTTTTGAGACACCGATTTGGAACACAGGACGGTATCGGATTCGTACTCCATCAGTGGTCACCTGCGATCGCGGAGGTCAACTGCGACGGTTCGGTCAACTGTTATCCATCGATCTTCCTGTTCGAGATCTGCGAGTACGTACTTGTCGCTGTCGAAAGCGCCCATCACGGAGCGAGCTGGATCGACAGTAGCGTCATTCGCCTTGGTAATATACATTGGTCTGAAACCATTCGGTTGATGTTGTTGTGCGCTCTGCGTCTACTCGACGGGTCCGGATCGCTCATCTGGGGGTGGCGACCACCCGGAAGCAGGAAGGTGGTTTACTGTGCCAGGCGTCCTTTAGTTATCTGGCGGCACCTCCCCCTGCCACTTATGCATCAGTATCGAACACTGTGCTTCACTGGCGATTTTATCAGTTTTGCGACCGAACAGGCTCTGCCGGAGCCACCACCCACGAGACGTTCCGATTACCATGATATCGTGGTCGGCAGACAACTCACCGAGCTTCTCTACGGGGCCTACCGAACTTGCGAGTTGCGTTTCGGCCTGCACGCCGTACTCACCGAGTCGCTCAACGGACCGGTCAAGGAGTTCTCGCCCGTCCGCCTCACTCCCCTCGTCGCCAGCGATATACGCGAACGTCACCGACGCCTCGGTTCGCTGGCTCATGATAGCGAGCATCTGGAGACGGTTCTCGTCGGGAGGTACGACGACTGGAACCAGAATCGAATCTGTATCGATTGGGTCCCGGTCGGCACTGAAGACGATGACGTCGCAGTTCGCCTTGCGGAGCAACCTGTCGACGAGGTTCGAGACGGAGTCCTTGTCAGTCCACCCGATGAGGATGGCGTCGGCGTCGTACTCTTCGAACTCTTCCAGGATTCCGTCCAGTGCTGACGAGGCCGTCCGGATCGTCCCTGTACTCTCAATACCCTCCTCACGGAGTGTATGCTGACTCTCGGCCACGCTCTCAGACCCGGTTCGCCAGTTCTCCTGTGACCCGACGAAGCTCCGGTCTGTGGTCACGTGTGTGAATCGAACGGCCCCGCGCCGCGGATCAACGAGAATGCTCGACAACTGCGTGAGCATGTTCGGATCCGACTTGTCACCGACTGGAACGAGTACCCGCTCGTATCCGATGTCATTATTCGCTACCATTAGCCGTCACCTTTGATTGTTGATTGCGTATCGACATCGCTGTTCTGGTCGGTGGCGTTTTGCTGCTGTTGGAGTTCCTCCCTAACCATGATGTTGAGTTCGAGCACGTTTACGCGTTCGTGACCCCAGACGCCGAGCCAGGGCTCTTCAGTCGCCTGCCCGATCATCTCGTGGAGCCGGTCTTCGGAGATACCAGTCTGGTTTGCGACACGAGGAACCTGATACCTCGCAGCTTCTAGTGAGATGTGGGCGTCGTAGGCGGATCCGGACTCAGCGACCAAGTTGGCCGGAACCGAGTCATCCGGCGTCTCGTACTGTGAGATACACCGGAGATCCTTACGGACACGCTCGGAGAGTTCGGGGTTATTCGGTGCGAGGTTTGTACTCCCCGACGTCATTGCGTTGTAGTCGATCGAGGACGGCCGTGACCAGAAGTATACGGCATCCTCTGGGTTCCCACACTGGAAGTTCTGACCGATCATCTGCGAGCCGACCGGGGCTTCCTGTCCGCCGACGTAGACGGGACTCCCGGCCGCGTTATTCGAGAATGCTACGGAACCAATGGCCATCAACGACCCCTGGTAGAGCAGCCCGCAGACGAGCAGGCCCACACCGAGGAGCCGGAGTGGCACGATGATGTCATTACGATTCATTATTGGAACACCCCCAGCGCGACGAACAGCATGTCGATCATCTTAATGAAGATGAACGGAGCGATGAGTCCGCCGCCACCGTAGACGATGAGGTTCTTTCGCAAGAGCTGTGCACCGCTCTGAGCCTCATAGTCGACACCACGCAGCGCGAGCGGGATGAGTAGCGGGATGATGAACGCGTTGTACACCAGCGTCGCCGTCACCGCACTCGCAGGGGTCGACAGGTTCAGGATGTCCATCGCAGCCAGTCCCGGGATCGCAGCCGCGAGGATCGCAGGCAGCAACACGAAGTACTTCGCCACGTCGTTGGCGACTGAGAATGTGGTCAGTGCACCACGGGTCATTAGGAGCTGTTTGCCGATCCCGACGACCTCGATAATCTTCGAAGGGTTCGAGTCGAGGTCGACCATATTGCCCGCCTCCTTCGCCGCGTTGGTCCCCGCATTCATTGCGAGACCGACGTCTGCCTTCGCGAGTGCCGGAGCGTCGTTCGTGCCGTCTCCGGTCATCCCGACGAGTTTCCCGTCGGCTTGGATATCTTCGACGAGTTCAATTTTCTCCTCGGGACCGAATTCGGCGTGGAACTCATCGATGCCAACTTGGTCGGCAACCCAACGAGCCGTCCGTTGGTTGTCCCCAGTCGCCATAATCGTCTCGACACCCATCTTCTGGATTTCGGCGATTCGGTCGGCAATACCGGGTTTCAGTTCGTCCTGCAGCTCGATGATTCCGACGACCTGCTTGTCGACCGCAACCGCAAGCGGAGTCCCACCACTTTCACTGATATCGTTGGAGGGTTGCCGTAGTTTTCCGGGAGCGCTATCGGCGTACTTCTCGACCGCATCGACGGCGCCCTTCCGAATTTCGGTTCCGTCAGGAAGGTTGATACCGCTCATCCGTGTTTCTGCTGAGAACGGGACAAAGTTCTCCTCAGAGAGGCTCTCAGTGCCCAGAGAGACGTCGACATCACGGGGTGCTTCCACAGCAGCTCCTGGTTCATCGACGGCATCGCCATCCGGTTGGCCACCGTCAGCCTTCGTCCCGTTCATCTTCTCTGCGAGGTCGATAATCGAACGGCCTTCCGTCGTCTCGTCGAACAGTGACGACTGGTAGCTCGCACGAATAACGTCCTCATCGTTCGCGTCACCGAGCGAGTGGAAATCCTGAGCGACACGCTCGCCGGTCGTGATCGTCCCTGTTTTGTCGAGGATGAGTGCGTCCAAGTCACCGGCCGCCTCAACCGCGCGACCGGACTTCGCGATGACGTTGCGGCGCGTAACACGCGTCATCCCCGCAACACGAATCGCGGCCAGTAACGCACCGATCGTGGTCGGCATGAGCGCAATCAACAGCGCCACGAGCTCAGCGATGTCCAGGCCAGCGAACCCAACTGTAAACGAAGCCAGATACTCACCGAAGAAGAACATCGTCGCGACTGCGACGACGAACACCAATGTCAGACCACTCAACAGGATCGTCATAGCGACCTCATTGGGCGTCTTCTGCCGCTGGGCGTTCTCAACGAGACCGATCATCTCGTCGAGGAACGACTCGCCCTGCTCCGAGGTCACTTCGACCTTGAGACAGTCTGAGAGAACTTCCGTTCCACCGACGACCGAAGTCCGATCCCCGCCGGACTGTCGAATGACCGGGTCGGACTCACCGGTAATCGCAGACTCGTCGACCGATGCGCTCCCCTCAATAACGGTCCCGTCGCGGGGTATGACGTCACCTTCATCGACGAAGACGACTTCGCCGGCCTCGATTTCATTGCTGTCTGCAATCTCGATGTCGCCATCGTCAATCTCTTCGATGGGGGTATCGGGTTCTATGAGCTGCTTCGCCTTGGTCTCGGTCTGCAAAGCGCGCAGACTATCCGCCTGGGCCTCGCCTTCGAGCTCAGCGTACGCCTCAGCGTAGTTCGCGAACAGCACGGTGAACGCGAGCAGTGCGGTGATCACGCCGTAGTAGACGCGCGAACCCGTCGCATCGAACAGTCCGGGAGCGATCGTTAACAGCAGACTGACGATCGTCCCCAGCTCGACTACGAACAGCACCGGGTTCCGAACTAAGTGCCGCGGATCGAGCTTGACGAACGAGTCTCTGAATGCCTGCTTCTGTTGTTCCGTATCTATTGTTATCGTGACTTCTGTCATGTTAGATGCCTCCACTCAGCAGTTCCCCGATCGGACCGAATACCAGCGCCGGCAGGAACACCAACGCGCTGACGATAATGATAATGCCGATCAGTAACCCCACGAATGCGGGCGTCTCAGTATCAAGGGATCCACGTGACTCGGGGCTGATTTTTTTGTTAGCCAGCAAGCCGGCAATGGCGAGTTGGGCCGTGATAGGCACATACCGAGCCAACAGGACCTGCATTCCATCTACCAGATTGTAGTAGATGGTGTTGTCAGCCAGTCCCTCGAATCCGCTCCCGTTGTTCGCGGACGCCGAGAAGAACTCGTAGAGGATTTCTGAGAACCCTCGGAACCCAGGATTAGCCATCGCGTCGACCGCCGGCTGGTACACGACTGCGTGCGCCAGTGGCAACAATACGATTATCGGAAGCGTTAGGATGACGACAAACACGTATCGCATCTCCTGCCACTCAAGTTTCTTTCCGAGATACTGGGGCCGACGGCCAATCATCAATGCCCCGACAAAGGCCGTGAGGATGACGAACATCAGGATGTTTAACAGGCCGGTTCCGACCCCGTTACTGATGTTGTTGGTTGCGAATGCGAACAGCAAGGAGAATGCACCGAGTGCGGTCCAGCTGTTGTGCATACTGTTGACCCCACCGTTCGTCGTCCCGGTAGTCGCGAGTCCCCAGATTGCACTTGCCGTGGGTCCGAATCTGGTCTCCTTACTCTCCAGGTTTCCGACGGATTGGTCGACCGTCAGGCCATTTTCCTGAACTTGCATCGCGGCGTTGGGCCCGGTCTCGCCTACGATCGCGACACCAGTCAGCGTCATGTAAATGACAATGAATGCCGCGACAATGGCGACTCCGTGTTTTCGGTTACCGACCCACGCACCCCACGCGTAGATGGCGCTGAACGTGCCCATCGGCATCGCGAGCGTCAGGACCAATGTACTGAGCGGCGTTGGGTTCTCGAACGCTGTTGCAGCGTTCGCTGCGTTGATCCCGCCGCCGTTAGTGCCGAACATTTTGATCGCCTCGATGCCAGCGTGGGGACCGACGCGGATGTTCTGGACACCCATCGTGAACGTCTCTGCAGTGAATTTCCCGCTCAGGATGGTCTGGACGGATCCTTCCGCCATCAGGATAATAGCGATCAGGAACGAGATGGGCAGGAGAAATCGGACCAACCCGCGCACGAGGTTGGCGAAGAAGTTCCCAAGTCGTGGGTCTTTCTCGTTGTTGAACGCCCGGGCAAACGCAGGCATGAGAGCCAGCCCGGTCGCGGGTGTCAGGAACATTGCGATTCCGATCCCGAACGTGTGAGTGAACACGGAGAGGTTCTCTCCGCTGTAGTGTTGCTGGTTCGTATTTGAGGTGAACGAACTCGCGGTATGGAACGCAAGATCCCAGCTTTGCCCGGCCACGTCAACGAAATTCATCGGTAAGCCGTTCTGGAAGTACAGGACGACGTACAGTAGCGCCCAGATGAACGCGTTGAACACGAAGACTGCTTTGACGTATCCCTTCCAGGTCATCTCCCGTCTAGGGTTGATCCCCGATAACCGGTAGATGCCATTTTCGATAGGTGTGAATACGCTATCAAGCCGTTTTAATCCCGTTAGGAAACGAGGCAGGTCATAGTCACTGTTCGCCTGATCGCGGTATATCCACGCGAGGTACTCGCCAAGCAGGTAAATGAGGATGGCGAGTATCACGAAGAATACCGTGTATTGCACAATTGGTGGTGGACTTCCCATTGTTAGAACCTCGTTGGGTACACCATGACGTACGTCAAGTACGCCATGACCACTACAGTCGTTACTGCCAGTACCGCTTCGCCGATTAGCATGTGCAATTTCTCCCGAATACTCTGGAGTATTAAAACGTTCCTGTTCTGAGCCCGATTTTTACATTCAATTGGTTGTAAGGCAGTTCCAAATCCAGGCCGAGTATGAGGGGATAACAAAGTCGATCAGCCACATATTGAGGGTGTCATAGAAGTCTTCTCACACGGAGATCACTGTACTTCCTGGATTGTCTCCACGTTCATAATTGGTGATCGCAACGACGAGACAGGGACATAGAGCAAGAAACACTTGCGCTCGTGCATGGACGCGGCCTCGGGCTCGAACGTGCCCGAGGCCGCAGTCCTTGACTGCATTGTTGGTTCGTTCAACTCTTGTACGGCGGTTGTACGTCTCGTCTAACGTCGACTGCTTCAGCTGAACATCCTTACTGTACCCGGTGATGCGGTCTTCGACCCTGTACTCGATATCTTTCGGGTCGTCAGTGTTTCGTGCGTTGTATGGAGCGACTGGTACGACCCCTGCGGCGAGTAGGTGGTTGTGCCAGTCAAGCGTGTCGTAGGCACTATCACCGACCATCCAGATCGGCTGTTCGACGGCGAGCGCGTCACGCGTGACGCATCGCCGTCTCTTCTGGTGCTTGTTTGCTCCCGGTGAATTCCGCAGCGATAGGGATCTTTTGTCCGGTCGAGACGATCGTACAGCCGTAACCGTAGTAGTATTCTTCAGCGGGTGGATCGTAGCATTTCGACGCATCTTGATCGGCTGGCATTGTTCTCACATCAGTCGAACCGATGCAGTAGGTCAAGTCAATCAGGCCGCCCGCCGCGGCCTGCTCGACGAGGTGGCCGAAGATTTCGTCAACGACGTGTTCGAGATCGGTGAGAAAGCGATCGACCGCGTCTCTTGACGGTGGTCGATCGAAGCCACAACTGAGCCAGACAACAGTATTCTGAAGCTCTCGTTCAACGGGACGGATGCCGTAGATGTCTTTGTAGTAGCAATGGAGGAAGCCACGCATCAGCTCTGGTGGCTCGTGATCTCGTGTTCGCCCCGTCTCCGCCGGGGCGAACACGTCGAACTCTTTGAGAAACTCGAAGGAGAGATGCTCAAACAACGCTAGCGTCTCTGTCTCCACGACATTAAAGAACGTCTCTACTGAAGAAGGCTCTTGCAGGGTCACTGGGCTCATCCACCACAGCGTTCACCCTGCTCTTTGGTGTGCTACTCGTTCTATGACACCCTCACATATTATCAGGGCGAACCAAGAGTCGTCCAACCGATTGTAGCGACGAGACCTAGACCTACTGGGAGACCTCCAATCACTGAAGATGGCAAATAACCGGCAGAGGGGACTGATAGCTTAGTTTCGGATCGTAGCTTGTCGTTCCGATGGATTATAATGCCCTGGGAGTGAGACGTATCATATGCCCACAGTTATCGTCGGAGCCGGCCGCATAGGGTCAAGTGTATTGGAAATGGCGATAGAGGCTGATATCGACCTGACGGTTATTGAGCGAGAGCCAAAGCGTGCTCACGAGTTGGACTCGTCCGATAACTTCCGGGTCATCAACGATGACGCCACAGAGCGGGACACACTGCACAAAGCTCAGGTCGACGGGGCTAACGCGATCATCGCGACGACAGAAGAGGACGCTACCAACCTGATGGTGCTAATGTTGGCTCGTGATATGGGATGTCAGACGTTAGTCAGCGTGGTCCACGAGGAGACGAATATCCCATTATTCGAGCAACTCGGAGCAACTATCATCGAAAACCCTCAACGACTCATCGCTGAGTATCTATTTAGGGGGATTCAGGATCCCGGTATTCAGGACTTCATGCATGTCGGTGATGCCGATAGCGACGCTGAAGTGTTCGAACTTGTAGTGGAGGAAGGAGCGCCAATTATCGGAAAAACGCTCGAGGAAGCTGATGTAGCTGGACTTCTTCCGCCGAGTATGATCGTAGTCGCAGTCGAACGGGATGGGGAGGTCATTATCCCACGCGGCCATACACGGGTCGAACCTGGTGATTTCATCACTATATTCTCGAAGGATGGAATCAGTCAAGAAGTCACTTCTCCGTTCGGGCCACATGCCGGCAGTATCTCAGAAGGAGACGATTTTGGGGAGTGACTTTACAACCAATATTTTGTAAAATATTCCGGCTTCAGTGTGGCGTGTTCAGGAAAAGATAGTCTCAGCAGGGACGTGCGTATACTCGTCTGACAATGCCTCGGCGTCTTCCGGAAGCAGTGCTACGATCAGATATGGGACAAATTCGGCGAAATAGTTGACGAGCGCCGCAATACGCTTCGAGTCGATAGCTTCCAAAGAGTCGAGAAGCATCAATGGGACGACTTGGTGGACGTCGTGAACCACATAACCTGCCAAGGCTACAACGAGACCAACGACGTTTCGCTCGCTTTCGCTCAGATGTTCCACGGTATCCTCATACCCTTTCCCGTCATCCGTTTCGCGAATGAGATGTAGTTCGAATCGAGTTGCTGACCCCCCACGATACCCACCGTGACTGGATTCGAACTCCGCACCTGTTTTGCGTTCGATCCACACCCGAGTGATGTTACGGTAATCAAGAATATCTAAGATATCGTCCATATGATCGTTGAACGCCGAAATAGCGTTTTCTTCGAGGTCCCGAATCTGAGTTCGCTGGTTCTCCAACTCCTCCCGAACTTCGTCCTGTTGGGCTTCCAGTTGTTCGTGTTCTTCTTCAAGACGATCCAGTTCTGCGAGATCCTCACGAACCGTCGATAGTTCTTCTTCAAGCTGTCCGCGTTCGTATTCGAGTTCGCTCAACTGTTGATATTGGTCGGTGAGTTCACTCTTCTGCAACGATTCATGTTCGGAAACGAACTCCTCAAGCTCAGCAAGTCGCTCTCTGATATCCTCTCGCTCCTCCTGTAGAGCGTTTAATTTCGTCTCTCTGCGTTGCAGTTCGGTATCGATTTCGTCGAGACGTCGTTCGATCTCTTGGCGTCGGTCACGTTGGTTCTGAAGCTCACGTTGCGTCTCACGGAGGTCCTCAATCTCCGATTGCACGTCGGACCGCTCTTGCCGTTTCTCTTCGACTACATTCCGGAGTTCGTCGAGCCGGTCGGCAATTTCACCCCGTTGAATTTCGCTCCCACAGGTCCAGCACTGCACGGTCTCGGCCATCGGGTCGAGTTGTGCTGTCGGAGAGTTCGTGGAATTCTCGGTTCCGAGAAGCTCCGGATCGGCATCCGAAACGAGATCTTCATTGAATTCCACGATGGCAGACAGGTCGTTAATCGTCGTAGCAAGCGATCGTTCACGTGATGTGAGTTCCGAGAGTCGAGTCTCCACTCGATTCAGTTCTGTCTCCGAGGTCTCCAGACTATCGAGTTCGGTCCGAAGTTCGTTTTGCTCGTCCCGGAGTGCCTCGGACGTGTCTTCCTGTGTCCGGATACGGTTCTGTACCGAGTCCAACTCTTGCTTCCGTTCTTCGAGAGACGTCAGCGCCTCCTCCACGGCTTCAGCTTGCTCTGGTTCGGCGTCGTACTCTTTCAGGCGCTCCCGGAGGTCATCGATCTCTTGATCCTTTTCTTCGAGTTCCTGTTCCACCGTTTGCTTTCGTGAGGCGAGAGTTGTTCGCCGGTCAAGTTCGCTTTCGATGGTCCGTATGCGTTGGCCGAGACGATTCCGTTCGGACTGGAGTTCCTCGATACGTCGCTGGATGGCGTCCGTATCGACAGGTCGCATAATGATGTCTCGTAAATCCCCATCCTGCATAATGGATCGACGGGTGGGATTGGATTCTGTGAGAGAGACGAACAGATCGATGAGATCGCTGCGGTCTGAGAAGGATTGGCCAGTGCGCCGTATCTCGTTTCCCTCTCGTTCGAATTCCTGTCGATAGGTCTCTCCATCAATGTCCAGCTGGATGAACCCTTCATCGGCATCGGCTTTGAGTGCTGGCGGAGAGCCGCCCAGTATTCCAGTTATTGCAGTAAGCAATGAGGTACGGCCAGTGGCATTTCGGCCCTCCAAAATAGTGACCCCCTGATAAAAATCCACCTCGCAGTCGCTGAGACCCCCAATATTTTCTGCGTGTACCGTGACAACATCTTTCGGGCTACATTTGTTCATACCCTCTTTACTGTATAGGAGTAAATAAGCAAACCGACCTCTGGACTGATTCAACTCGGTTCGTTGCTGGTCTGACAATCACATCCTCCTTGGTCAAGATAATCCTCAATTCTATACGTCGACCCACAGGCTGAACAGCCGACTCGAACTGATTGAGTTACTTCTGTTGGGACATCCGAGATTTCGTCTGCGTTGCGGAGCCGTTCAAGCGTTTCTTCAATTACTCCTTCAGATCGTGCTTGCGCCCATTCGATCGTCTTGCGTGCACCATCAATATCAGCTGTGGACTCCCTTCCTGTATCAATACCCTCACAATCGTGAAGGTGGTTGCGGACCGTCTGATGAGACACGAAATCCTCCTCGATACTGTCTATATCCACATCGTTCCGTGACAGCTTTGAGCGTAACTCAGCTCGTCGACTGCGGCTCACACCGTCACCACGCAAGACATCATAGATGCTGTCAGCATCTCCAATCACTTCACGAGTAGCCGAACTAAGCGCTACCGAGAGAATCTGTTTATTCAGATATGTCGCCAGATCCCGAAGGCTATCTCCCTGATCGCGACGCTTTAGAAGTTCTCTGTCCAGATTTGGGATGTGATAGTCCTGGGTGATACGACCGATTTTACAACAGGGCTGGGAATCTGAATTCATTATCGTAACCGACGTTATCCTCTTTTAGGAGTGTATCGGTTGTCTCCACCCGACATCTGTCGTGGGAACTCCGGAACCGGGTCAAATTGAGGAGCTTCTAGAATGTGGAGTCCTCTGAATACGCGATGACACGGGAAAACAACAATTGGCTCTGGTGAATCGCATGACTGCGTAGACCTTGATCGTCAGAACTAGGGAGTTGAAGCGGGAAACGGCGGATGATCTATGTCCAAAATCTCCCGCTTCACTGGGAAAGTGGTGACGTTAGCTAAAAATGCTGTTGGTGGTCGAGGCGGATCCGCCGCCCCGCAGGGTGGCGGCGGATTCGCCGACTACGCCGTTGTTTCGCTCCATTGTCTCCGAATTTACCTGGAGAAATCCTACCGCGAAGCGCTCGATCTCTTGAGCGAGATGCCGCAAATACTCGCCAAGATAGGCCTTGACGCGGCTGATCTCCCTGATCATTCGACGCTAGTGAAGGGGTTTGACAGGACCAAAATGGCGGTCTGGCGAGTGGTGCTGCGCCTGTCGGCGCAGCTCCACGAGCCATCTGGTCATACAGCGATGGATGCGATGTTTTTCGACCGCGAAAACGCGAGCAAGCACTACTGTCGTCGCACGAATTATCGCGTTCAGACGCTCAAAACAACCGCGCTCGTCGATACAGCGTCACAAGCTGTCCTCGACGTTCACTGCACGATCAGGAAACGTCACGACACGCAGATCGGCTGGCAACTCGCCCGCCGCAACGCGGGCGAGTTGCACAGCCTCGCCGCCGACAAAGGGTACGACTGGCAGCGGTTACGTGATAAGCTCCGGGAAGAGGACGTAAGACCGCTGATTAAGCATCGAGAGTTCCGTCCCATCGATCACGCGCACAACGCGCGGATCGATGGGTCTCTATGGCCAGAGAGCGTTATCTGAGACCGTATTCTCGGTGATCAAGCGCACGCTCGGCGACGCCGTGCGTGCGCGAAGCTGGTACCGTGAGTTCCGTGAAATCGTCCTGATGTGTGTCGTCTACAACATCAAGCGTGCCGTCAACTAGCGAAATCAAGCGCCGTATGGCGATTTACCACGGCCCTCATCTGGATTGACCGGGCCTTTGTATTTCGATCTCACTTTTTCTCCTTCCCTCCACTGCCAGTAGTAGTAACGGTTGTCGTTGATTTCTTTGATCGTGATCGTCGCCTTTGCGGGGACATCGTCCGGTAGGTCGTCTGGTCGTTCCCCCACCTGGTCTCGATCTGCTTCCTCCTCGAGACGAGCCTCACGTTCCTTGTGTTCGGCTAGCTCTTCGGTATACGTGGCAACATCACGGAGGCGCTCTGGAGTAGATTCATTGAGCGTGGAGACTATCTCCGTTGGGAGGTTCGCCGGCGGGGTCGGTGACTCGTAGGACATCAGCTGTTTTCGTGTTAACCAACATGGAACGCCAATCTATAGTTTTGTTGGTTAAGACCGCAATGTTGGTTCCCCATCCGCTTTGGAAAAGACCTCACGAGTGATCTTCGAGTCAGAGATGGACACCGTCAGATGTTGTGTGACCGGGAAGGGTACGACCCGGTCTCAACTCGGGCCGTCTAGGAGTTCCTCGCAGAGCTCGAAACACTAGGGATTATTTCGCCGACCGAGACTAACCGCGGCAAATCCGGTGGGAAGCTCAAAGAATATGAACCCGAACAACCTCGTTCGTCCGAAAGAAGAACATAGAGAGGTTAAGTAACACTCGCCATATTGACGATTCCGATTTCCGAAAGTCGGTAGTTGTGGATACACCCACCCCATCGTGTCCAGTGTCTTTACGCGCCGGTTTGATCGGAAAGCTGTTGTAGTCACTTCAGCCCAAGAAATTAATCCACTTACTGCTGCGCTAGCTATCGTTCAGACTGGTTCATGGATTGGGAAGTTAAACCTTTCCTTTTAGAGTTCTTCGTCAGCGGGTCTCCCTTGCTATTCCGGGAAGACACTGGACACGATGGGGTGGGGGAGAGGGGGAGAAAACGCGACACTAGACACACTGGACACACTCGACACGATGGTTTTATGTTGGTTCCCAAATACGCTAAGGCAAGACCACTATGGGCTTGTTCCAGCCTGACACGGATATCTTTCAGGAGCGAGATGTCCTTCGGGAAGATTATCAACCAGAAGAGATTGTCGGTCGCGATGAAGAGCTACAGCAGTATATTTCGGCCCTGCAGCCCGTTATCAACGGCGATCAGCCTGCGAATATCTTTCTCTATGGCAAAGCCGGCGTCGGGAAGACCGCCTGTACGCGCTATCTTCTTCGGGAACTCAAAGACGACGCGGCTGAATACGATGTCGATCTCACGACTATTCGTACGAACTGTGAGGATCTGAGTACGAGCTATCAAGTCGCGATTCAACTAATCAACGATCTCCGCGACCCAGAGGATCATTTGAAGCCGACCGGATATCCCCGACGACAAGTCAACGAATGGCTTTGGGAGGAACTCGACGCGATCGGCGGCGCCGTCATCATCGTATTTGACGAGGTTGATCACATCGACGATGATTCGATTCTGTACCAGATCCCACGCGCTCGAGCTAACGGCAATCTAGAGGAATCGAAGGTCGGAATCATCGGTATCTCAAACGACTTCAAGTTCCGTGAGTCGCTGAGTTCGAAAGTCCAGTCGAGCCTGTGCGAAAAGGAACTCCAGTTCCCTGCCTACAATGCAAATGAACTCCGTGATATCCTTCGCCAACGCGCTGATATCGCGTTTTTCGACGATGTCGTGCCGCATGAAGTCATCGCGAAGTGTGCGGCGTTCGGTGCGAAAGACGCCGGAGACGCCCGACAGAGTCTGGATCTGCTTATGGAAGCAGGGGACGTAGCTGTTGAACAGGACGCCACGCAGGTAACCGTCGACCATGTTGACCAGGCTCGAGAGTCCCTCGAGCGGAGTCGGATCGTCGACGGCGTTGCTGGTCTCACCCAGCAGGGACATCTCGTGCTGTACGCCCTCCTGATGTTACACGAAGAGGGTGATACACCGATTCGAGCGCGTGACGTGCAGGATCGATACGAGATTATCTGTGGTCGAGCTGCAGTTGACCCGCTCGTTCCCCGAAGGATGCGTGACCATCTCGGTGAACTTTCGATGTTAGGGATTGCAAGTCGTACAGAGCGGAACAGAGGTGAATCAGGTGGTCGGTACTACGAATATGCTCTCGACACAAATCCTGATCTCCTACTCGAAGCACTCGACGAGACAGTGGACATGGTGGGGGTAACTGACGCTGTTCAGCAGCGTCTCGATCAGGACCTCTGACACCCGAAAGACACTGGACACAATGGGGTGTATTCTGTCGCCTGCTGGTGATTTGGACACTGGACAGAGTGGGGTGTCCTGCTACTCTCGAACTATCCAAGACACTGGACGTAGTGGGGTGGGGGTGCAGTTCAATTCGCAGATTGTGAGAAGACACTGGACACGATGGGGTGTGGACACTGGATTAGGACTCGAGATCCAGATAGTCGGTAAGCGTCACGTTCGGCACTGGATCTCGAGCGCTGTTCTCGGCGACCGTCTTCTCGTTGTGACAGTCCGCACAGAGCGTCTTGGGGTTCGATTCCTCAAGTGGGTGACCGCTGTCCGCGATTCGTTCGATGTGATCAACCTCCATCATTCGATAATCGAGATTACTGTACTGCTCCCAGAGATCGGTCCAGTTGTCTTCATCGCCGTTCCGTTCATTGTCAGGGTCCTCGGCTTACCCTCGATCGTGCTGTATATTTCGTCGTGACGGGTTTCACCATCCACTCTGACAACCTCGACTCTCACTCTTCAGCGTCTTGAGTGACTATGCTCAGAGACTTACAACTCGAAAACGGGGGTGTGGCATACGATTCTCTCGTTGTTAGTACCATCAATTATGAGGACGTCATGGAGAAACGATGGAAACGCGGGGTGTGATGAAGGGGGCTCACACTACGTCGGACACGACGGAAATCCGGGGTGGGTTACGGAAACGGTTTCAGCAGGACCGTTGTAGGGTTGAAGCGGCGGGCCCGACGGTGGCACGACGCAGCTGACCATCCGTTTCAGCAGGACCATTGTAGGGTTGAAACTACCCAGACTTATCGGGGTTCAATGCGACGGCTATTGTTTCAGCAGGACTGTTGTAGGGCCGAAGAAATAGGTACAGTAGGTAGAATAGGTACAGTAGGTAGGGCTTTAGCAGGACCATTGTAAAGGAAGCTGTCTGATCATTTGATACCGATAACACGGATATAGAATCGGACTCGAACGATTATTCGATGGTCTATAGCAAATCAACTCTCGAGAGCAGGCCACTATCTCTTCCTCTAATGGACTCTGGAATCAGCTAGTACTGTTTATCGCCCCAGAAGCGGTGAAGGGGCTGATCAGTTGTCCCTTCGGAGCTACTGATGGCAACGAGAGACATCTCCACGATTGCGTTCGATGAAGACGTCCAGACGACTGCAACTGACTGCCGGACTGTGGCGGCAGCGTTCGAACGACTGACCGGGAGACGATCTGCGAGGATTGTAGCCTCATCCTCGAGGACACTCAACTCGATCGAGGACCTGACTGGGGTCGACATGACGAGCAAGGATCCAAGAGGCGGACCGGCGCACCGCTAACACCGACACGTCACGACCGAGGCCTCTCCACCGAGATCGGATACAAGCGAGACGCGAACGGAAACACCCTCTCGAGTACGAAGCGTCGACAACAGACCCGGCTGCGTCGCGAACAGTCCCGTGTTCGGTGGCAGTCGAAAGGCGAAGGGAACCTCGTGTATGGACTCAGTGAAATCCGGCGGATCATCGCGAGTCTCGGCCTCGCACAGAGTATCCGAGATCAGGCGTGTTCGCTGTTTCGAACGGCACAGTCCGAACAGCTCTGTCGCGGACGATCGCTCGAGGCGGTGGCTGCAGCCAGTGTCTACGCAACCACTCGGTGTAACGGACTCGGACGATCACGGGGCCTGTGCGCGCTGTGATCAGAACAGACTCACCAACGCCTACACCGCGATGAACGTCGAACTCGAGTTACCGACACAGCCGGTTGCAGCAACAGACTGGATCCCGAGGCTTGCGACAGGACTCAAGGTCCCGAACCACATCCGTCGACGGGCACTCAAGCTCGCACAGCAGGCACGCGAACGCGGACTGACGATCGGCTGTCAGCCGAGTGGTATCGCAGCGGGCTGTCTATATCTCGCTGCCCAGCGAGTCGGCTTGTGTCTCTCGCAGCAGCAGATCGCCGATATCGCAGGGACATCGCCGAACACGCTCCGAAGTCGGCGAGACGAGTTACTCAAGATTGAAGCCGAAGCCTGATCGATGCAACACAGATGAGACGCTTGTAACGGAGTCGATCGAGCGCTCCCTCGAGTGTGTGTTTTTCTCCCCCTGAAGGGGTGAGGGGCGTTCCAGACTGGAGCGTCCGTCGTCAAAAAACGATGACTCCGAGTGACTGTTCGCAGGTGTCCTTCGACGACTCGGACACCAGACGTGAGGAGATGCAGAGCACAATGGCAGCATGGGTCGAAGACCTCGTCGACGAGGTCGAGGACGCAGTCTCGAGCGACGAATTTCAGCGGTGGCTCAATGTACAGAGTCGCTTTCACGACTATTCACATCGAAATACGCTGCTGATCAATCGCCAGTATCCGAACGCGACCCGCGTCGCCGGCTATCGGACGTGGCAAGACGAGTTCGATCGGCATGTCAAAGAAGGCGAGAGCGCGATTTGGATCTGGGCACCGATCATCGCAAAGCAGTGCCCGGAGTGCGAGAACTCACCATCGTACCACAATCGAAGCGACTGCGAATACGATGAGACACCTCCTGAGGAATGGTCGAAAGGACTCGTCGGCTTTCGGCCAGCGGCAGTCTTCGATATTTCGCAGACGGAAAGAGAGCCCTTGCCCGAACTCGAGACCGAAGCGACTGGAACTGCCGGTGAGCTCCTGCCAGCGCTTCTCGAGGCAGCCTCGTCACTCACGGTGGAGGTGGCGGTCGTCTCCCGAGACGACTGGCCTCACGGCGATGCCAAGGGCGTCTGTCAGTATCGCTCGCCTCCAGAACGACCACTCGTCGAAGTACGTGACCGTGAGAACAACGCTGATCTCGCCGTGACGCTCGTCCACGAGTACGCGCATGCACTCTTGCATAGTGGCATCGGCGACGAGACTGAACGGTCGAAACGCGAACTCGAGGCGGAAGCAGTCGGCTACATCGTCGGACGGTACTTCGGGCTGGATACGAGCGGTTCGGCATTCTACCTCGCTGCGTGGCGGGGCGACGAGCCGGAAGTGATCTTCGACCGACTCGAGCGGATCAGTTCGACCGCTGCGGAGATTATCGACACCGTCGGCGAGGCGCTCTCAGATGAGTGATCAGGACCTCCTCTTCGAAATCGTCGACACGCTCGAGACGGTGGGACTCAATCGCGACGAGTACCAGCTCCACCGGGTGATCGATATCGAAGCACTCGAGCAACTCGTGAACTCGGCCGACTCACACGCTGGGCTCGAGATCAGATTCTCAGTGGGTGAGTTTCGGCTCTGCGTGACGCAGTCCGATGTGCGGGTTCTTACTTCGGAAGAAGAAGACAGCTGAGGGGCCCTTCCTCTGTGTCAGTGGAACGGATCGATAGCGATCAGTGACAGGTACTCCGCAGTCGCTATAGATGCTTATCGATCAGCCTCAGAGAACGGAATAGACACCACTTCTATATGTTCACTTGGCCTCGTTTACTCTATCGACGATGAATGATCAGGGTAGTACAGAGGAAGTGTCGATCCACTGTACCGAATGCGGAACAGTCTATCCAGCGTTTCGGCTTCCTGATGAGACATTGACACGAGCCAGCAACAGGCCATCTTGCCGGTGCGGAAGCAACTCATTTGTTGAATTGCAAAGTGAGAACTAAGTGGTCTGCTTCCGGTCTCTATCAGTAAGGCCGAATTCTATATTCCCGAATTCTCGTATTACACGTGAGTTTCTGATGATGTCACACGGAGTTCCCCATCAACCGAATAGAAGTATCCTCGCTCGAGCAGTCGGGTGAGTGCGTGGTCTGCGTCCTCAGGCTCGAGAGATAGATCCGTATCAGTGAGAAGAACCGTGAGGGCTTGCTCTCGAGGGACCGACTGGACATCTTCCTCATCGACTGGGTTGAAACAAGAATCACAGAGGACCTCGTACACGTCCACGATCCACTCCGGCAGTGGCGGCCGCGGATCAGTAAGATCGTTCATCGCGGGTTCGGTACCAGAATCGTCGGTAGTGAACGGCTTAAAAATATCCCTCACAGCAACTGGGAGTACCACCGTTGTAAGACTCTTCGAAAATTTGAGACGTAGTCGATAAGACTGTACGTGAGGGTGTCACAGAACAAGTCGTATGGCATTCTTTTCGCTCTATGTGGACTGGACTAGCTGTTCACTACAGATGCAAGTCTTGCACAGGCAGACCTACTAACTCCCAGACAGACCCGTTGTTTTGTTGTCTTCGGTAAGATCCTCGGCGTTTGCTCCAGGGGGGCGGCGGCACACACTCCTTGTTCGTCGAGCGCTCTCGTGGCGGGTATTGGCCGTGAAGTCCCAACAGATGCTGGAATTCGAGCGCGCCGTTGTTCCACAAAACATATGGCTAGTTATTCTGTTTGTTTGTTGAATGGGTACAAGATGAACGAACCCGGCCCAAACGAAGACGCGCCTGCTGGCGACGGAAGTAAACCCCCGAGAACGGGGCGCTTTCGCTGGTTCGAGACTATCGATACTCGCTTGCTCTTAGTGGGCGCGCTCGCCGCGGGCGTCGCCATCGGCGCACTCTTCGCCGGTGGAGTACCGGCTTTGGAGGAGTCACCGCCCGATCCCGAGATCGAATCAGTCGAAGTTCTCAACGCGGGTTGTCACGACGATGTGCGATCCCGGGCAATGTCGAGTTCTGATGGGATCTGGGTCAGTACGATCAATAACACCTCGAAGGATACCGAGGTATCCGCACAGATTCGTCGAACATCTCCTCCGGATGCGACGGTCGCCGCGTATCGGGTGGATCTGGAAACGCACAATACGACGATTGAGTCTGATGAGTGCCCAGGCAAGATCGTCTATCGTGTCGAGTACGACGCACCCTACCCTGACGCTGCGGACGCGATGCGGACAGAACGGTACGTTGACGGTGAGTTCCACACCTGTGGTAGCTCAAGCAGCGGTCCGGAGGCGGGCTGTGTCTCGTTATATGAGGAACGACCAACCCATTACTCGAATGGCACCGTCACATATGAGTCGCCCTGAACCGATTTGGTTCGGTCACCGCCCTCTGAACGCGTCTTAGATTCCACCTTCGGTAACTGGTTCACCTGTACTTACCGTTCGTCGGGTAGTCACAGAATAGGTCTACGAGCCATTCTATGACTCCTTCTCGGACATTCGAATCAGACTGACTCCTCCACTACGTACCGGTCTACACGGTGTTTTTTCGCGCCTGACAGGTGAGGCGCTCTCATATGTGCCTCGAGATTTGCTATGAGTACAGATCAGCCGATCCACCGAGAACAGCACCACGAACAACACGAGTACAGCGATAGCAGTGACCGGGAACAACACTATTCTGGAGACACTGCTCGACTAAACGGACATGAACTCATCGCGATCGACGAGTGGCTCCCAGGCAGGGAGCCAACACCCTATGGCCTGGACCTCACTGACGGGTACGAGTACCGAACACGCTACTGGCGCTGTCGGAATTGTGGTCAGGAACGAAACCGTCGCGACGAGTTTCGAAACCAGTGTGAGGCGCCAGCACCACCGACCCCGCTCGAGGCGGAAGGGTATTCGATCAATGACGCGCGAACATGCCGTGCATTGAGCGAGGAGATGGACGTCCGCTTCACCGCGGCGGGCCCGATCTATGAAGTCGATAGTGAGAGCGGGAACACATACGAGATCGACATCGAGACAGAGACCTGTAACTGCCCAGACTTCGAACAGCGTCAGCCAAAGAGTGGCTGTAAGCATCTTCGACGTGTCGATCTCGAGATTCGAACCGGGCTCGTGCCTGCTCCGGATGGGACATTCGTTCGATAAGAGAGGGACTCGCTCATTTGAGGGTGTTTCTCTCCCCCAGAGGGGTGCAGGGGACGCGAACACAGTCCACTGTACAGTATGAAATCGAGATTCACAGCAACAGCATTCGGCAGCGCTGAGACGGCTCAATTCCGGAAACGAGGTATCACCAGATGACTGACCGCGACGGGTGCCGAGTACCGACCTGTACAAGACTTGCCCGTGATCAGGCAGGGTACGCTGGCCGCTTCTGTTCGAACAGGTGTGAAATCCGCTATGAGCATCTCCAAGCGGACGCTCGAGACGCCGCTCAGGAGGATGTATACTAATGCTCGAGAAGATCGGTCACCGCGGTAAGCGCTTCACGATCAATGGCAACAGAATTGTCGGTAGAGCTGCAGATGAGCGCTGTCGGCAGGCAAATGCACGTAAGTATCCAACAGTGACTATGTGATACCGTCCTATTCGTCGCTCAGTTTTGTTTTGGTCGTTACGTCGACTACGTCACCAGCTTCAACATCAGCGTGCTCGAGGATTTCCACGACCTGTGTGTCCGCACCATCACTCAACACGCGGGCTGAAACCATTTCCTCGGATCGTTCAAGCGTCGTTTCGATCGGCTCGAGACGGGCGAGAACGTCTGCTTCGAACGATCGATCGGTCTGTCGGTCGCGATCCAGCTGCTGGGTTTCTGCATGGACTCACCGAGAAACACGATCTCTCCGACGCTACGTTTCTCGTCGATGGTGCTGGCTATCTGACTGCCCTCTCTTGATTAGGATTGAGCGGTCACCTCGACTACGTTGATCGAAACCATATCGAAAAGTGGTTTCATACGCTCAAAGTGCGGATCGACCGCTTCCATAACTCCTGGGTCGGCAGTCGGGTGAGCGTCAGAGAGTGGCTTGAACAGTTCGTACACTACTATCACACACAGCGACCGTACCAGTCACTCAACGGACAGACGCCACCGGCGGTGCTAAACTAGACAGTGCAGGGATTAGTGTCTTGTAGGTGCTAGCGATATTAGGGAGGATTGGTCTTTATAAGTTGTAAATACGTGCTTTTGACTGATGACTGATCCAAAGGAATCCATCAATATTGAAAATGTGGTGGCATCAACCAGTATTGGACAAGAACTTGAACTTGAAAGCGTTGCCATGGATCTCAAGGGGGCCGACTATGACCCTGAACAGTTCCCCGGCCTCGTCTATCGCACCCAGAATCCCAAGTCCGCCGCATTGATCTTCCGGTCAGGAAAAATCGTCTGCACTGGCGCAAAGAGTACTGACGCAGTCCACGAGAGTCTGCATATCGTTTTTGATAAGCTTCGCGAACTACAGATTCAGGTTGAGAAAAATCCAGAAATCATCGTCCAAAACATCGTCAGCAGCGCCGATCTCGGCCGCACCCTCAATCTAAACGCGATTGCGATTGGCCTTGGACTCGAGAATATCGAGTATGAACCAGAACAATTCCCCGGGTTAGTGTATCGCCTTGACCAACCGGAAGTCGTTGCACTCCTCTTTGGCTCTGGGAAATTAGTCGTCACTGGCGGGAAAAAGGGTGATGATGCCAAACAGGCTGTTGATGTGATCACTACCCGTCTTGAGGAACTCGGCCTGCTCGAGTAAAACAATTCATATCCCACTCTCTATTCTTCATCAATAGTTCCACATAAAATGACGCCCGCCCCCCAAGGTGGGCGTACTGGGGTAGGACGAGATCTTCAAGTGGTGATCGATCTGGCGTAAGTTCACAGACCAGTCCAGATCTCGTCACCACTAGCCTAGCGTGTCATAGAATACGTCTCATACCCTCAACTTGGCGATTATACAGCTTCCAATTCGCGTGTAATCCTATGAATTTCGTCAGCCATGGGTTTTGCTCAAGGGCGAAACCGTGAACAACGCCTCCTGAGAACTATTCTATGACACGCTCCTAGCCTGTTAGCCACCCATCACAAACATATTGGCTAGTTTATATTGGAAATCACCAATCGAGATGCTTAGTTCGCAACCCTACGCACCGGCCAGTTTACCGAATGGGGGACTGAAAATAACTCTGTGTGAATCGTTCTATGACTCCTCAGTAGTTGCTAGCGTGGGTTCTTTATTTTGTTTGGAGTATAACTGAACCTGGCAGAATTAGTTAGTGGGTATGCGGGTCTGTCCCTACGGTGTGATTATAAGTTCCAAGAGAGTGCCGATCAGACTCAGACAGGCAGCAGCGATCAGTGCAAGAAATGCACCCGCAGAGATTTCGAACTCGACTGGGTCGGTCGATAGCGACTCATAGACAGCGCCAATAGTCATTCCACTTGAACCGACTGCGATTAGTAGTAGCGGAATGCTCCGCTCGCCAGCGGCCAGCGAGGGCAGTGCATTAAGTCCTAATGAAATGCCAAGGACGGCGAGCGCACCGTTGTATGCGTAGAGGCGCTCCATATGTTCGACACTCTTCGCAGTCTCAGTCGATCACATCGAGAGGCTCACGATCTCCGCCAGTAGGCACTGAATCTACGTCCGTGATGTCTGGATAGCCTTCAGAACGATGGTGGTGGCAGGATCTGACATCAGTCAGTCGCTGTCGGCGGCGGATCGTCGCCGACGCGACAGTGTAACCACTTACGAGCGCAGCCCCAATTCAGGGACAGCTACCGGAAGAACTGGTCGTCGGGTGGTTGATTCTCTGGGACAACTCTGCACACACCGAAGGCTGTCCAGGCAGCACGAACCACCATCTCACAGAACTCCGTGAACGACCACTCCCAGAGGCGGCGCCCCCCACGGCGGGGCGCCGCCACGTACATCCAGTGGAGGTATCGCCAGACGTTCTGCAGCAACAGACTCACGACAAACAGCAATAACCGAAGCCCAGCGTCCCGTGAACTGGTGAGATCGAGGCTCTGCTTGGCTAATCGGTAGCTTGATTCGACGCCGAAGCGCTTGCGATAGTGTTCTCGTGCATCCTGTGGTGTGTCAATGAACGGCGCGTCAACGGCGTAGCCGTGACGCGCCACCCCGTGCTCGTCGTATCGTCCTCGCTGGTAGATACAGTCGATAAACACAGGGAATGTTACCCGTCCAGCGAGTTCGTGTTCGATCACGCGACTCCAGCCTCTGCTGAGTTCGTCTTGAATCGTCTCACCCCACTTGACGATTGGCATGATGTAGGCGTAGTTATGCGCGTACAGCAGTTCGAGACAGGTGCTGTTGTAGAATCCGCGATCAAGGTAGACGGCCTTGACGCGCAGGTCAAGGCCGTCGAGGAGTTCGAGGAACTCATCAAGAGCATCGCTGGTGACTTCGCCAGCGACCAGCTGGCGAACCGCCAATGTGTATCGCTTGTTACGCCCCGTGCGTAGAGCGTGACGTAGGCGTGAAAGGCAGTGGTTCCTCGTTTCGCCTGCGAGAAATATAGTGACTCCGTCTCGTCCTCGTCACCGTAGTAGGGATCGAGGTGGAGGTCGGCGACGACCTCCACCGGTCGATCTGGAAGCGTCTCAAGAATATCCCTTGAAGGAGCGTGTTCCCAACCGCTTCAACAGTATCAAGATCGAACTGATCGGTAAGATATCCACGGACGGTATTGGTGTGGGGCGAGTCGTTTGTTTTCTCGCAGACGTGATTGATTGAGGTCCCGCCGGCGCTGGCGCCGGCGAGGACCTCGTACAATTCCTCCGTCGTGACCGCTACATTCTCCCCGAACTCCAGCGGAAGTTCCTCATCGAGACTGTTGACGACAAAATTGAGCAGGTACTCTTCTTTTAGCTCGTTGTCTGCTTAGGTTGCTTTCACACCTTCGCCAAGCAGACACTCATCCTAATACGATGTGATCGACTGAGTATAGCGGACAGGCGAACGCGAAGTAGAAGAATCGGGGTCGTGTTTAGTTAAACGTGAGAAGTGAGGCGTGCTGATTTTCAGCCGGTTCATGGCAGAAATCGCACGCCTCAGTGGTAGTAGCGATGGGATTGATTGAGACTTTGTGGAGCAAGAGCGGACACCGCGGCAGCTGATGGAGCTCGGTATTTGATTCCATCTCGCTGGATTATCGCTTTCGAATACCATTCGAGAATTGTAGAAATTTGGTGTCAAGCGATCACAGAAGGCAATTCACGATTGGGTGCAGAAAGCTGATCTACAGCCAGCAACTGATGCGAACCCGAATCACATTGCGCTTGATGAGACTGTGATTCGGATCAACGGTCACCAGTATTAGCTGTCTGCTGCAGTCGATCCTGAAACGAACAGGATCCTCCATATTCGGCTGTATTCAACAACTACAACGGCCCTAACTGAACGCTTCCTGCGAGAATTAATCAGGAAACACGATGTCGAAGACGCTGTATTTCTCGTTGATGGTACACAGCATCTCCAGACAGCACTCCGCCGACACGGGCCCCGATTTCAATACGAAAACAGGGAAATCGGAACGCTATCGAACGTATCTTCCAAAAGATAAAACGGCGTATCTCCTCGTTCTCAAACTGTTTCAGCCACGTCGAACCGTCAACTGCAGAATCATGACTTCAAGCCTTCGCCGTCTGGAAGAATGCTACAAACTAAACACGATCCCGTAGCCAGTGATCACATTCTACTACAACCGGTCCCGTAGTCAACTACTCGCTGAAGGGTTACTCGCCGGTATGATCGATCACTGCCGACCGTGCTTCATCGGTGAGATTTGCTGCGACACCGTGTTCAGGATCGAATTCCTGCATTACGAATTTCGAGGATGTCGAGTTGACCCCATCAATAGCGACGATACGCTCAATAATGTTGTTCAGTTGATCGCGCGATTGGACTCGACTGACGACGACGAAGTCGACGTCACCCATCGTATAGTAGACCTTTTCGACACCATCGAGTTCGACCAGTCGCTCACCAATATCTTCAGAGTATCCGCTCTCGTGGGAAACCATTACATCGGTGATTGCAGCCATCTCCAGACCGAGCATGAGAGGATCGATGTCAGCCGTAACACTCTGAATTACACCGCCATCTTTGAGTTTGTTAAGGCGATAGTGAACGGCGGATTTCGAGATGTCGAGTTGGTCCGCAAGCGTTTCGAGACTGACGTCGAAATCATCTTCGATGCGCTCAAGAATCGCAAGATCTGTTTCGTCTAGATCAGGGGCCGTACGGAGCGTGTCGTTCATACCAGAGGATTAGATGGGGCGCCTCAAGAAACTTTGTTTCACCGACGTGCGGCGCTCAGCATTAGGCGCATACTGCGACGTGAAGGGGTCAGTGCTCCATCGCCGCATCCGAGACATCAAGACCGGCGTCAATCGCGGCGATTGCCTCGTCAATTTCGGCTTCGGTGATTGTCAATGGCGGTGCGATGATCAGTGTGTTGATCATGTTTGCAACATAGGTGCCGTGTTCGGCTGCAGTGGCGGAAACCTCGTCAACGACAGTACTCCCGGTGCTGATCTTGTCCTCTCGCTCGCCGAATGGGACGCGCTTACCAGGATGTTTCGTCAGTTCGATTCCCCTAAATAGTCCAACACCGCGGGTATCGCCAACACTCGGGTGCTTCTCCGCGAGCGCTTCAATTCGGTCGCCAAGATACTCGCCCATCTCGCTTGCCCGCCCGATAAGGTTCTCTTCCTGGTAGGTTTCGATCGTTGCAAGCCCGGCAGCAACGGCGGCAGGGTGCCCTGCATAGGTATGGCCGTGACAAAGCATATTCTCCTCAAAATGTTCAGATATCTTGGAGGAAACGATTGTCGCACCGAGGGGCTGGTATGCGCCGGTCAGCCCCTTTGCCATAGTCATAATGTCTGGAGCAACGTCGAAAACGTCACAGCCAAACCACTCGCCGGTGCGACCAAAGCCAGCCATCACTTCGTCGCAGATGAGCAATGCGCCGTGATCATGGGCGATTTCTTTCAGTCGTGGGAGATACTCCTCGGGCGGCACCAAGATACCATTCGACCCGACGATTGGTTCGACGAGGATAGCCGCGACCGTGTCGCCCTCCAGTTCGAGCATCTCGTCAATATACTCGACGCTTTCCATCGGGTCGAGTGTTGACCCGTAGGCGTAGGGATCGGGCGCTTTGATTGTCCCGGGAATGCCGGGTTCAGATTTTAGCCGGCGTGGGTCACCAGTAACGCTGATCGATCCGTACGTCGCACCATGGTACGAGCGGTATCGCGAGATGATCTTCTGTTTACCAGTATAGAAGCGAGCTATCTTGATCGCTGCCTCGACGGCCTCTGTACCACTCGTCGAGAAGAACGTCTTTGAGAGGTCACCAGGAGTGACATCCGCGAGTTTCTTCCCTAGTTTCGCGCGATTTTCTGTCGTGTAACTGGGCGAAACGTACGCCGCATTTCGTACTTGCTCGGCGATTGCATCAGCGACCTTGTCAGCGGAGTGGCCAAGGTTCGAACACATTAGCTGGCTCGAGAAGTCGATGTATTCGTCACCGTCAGCCGTAGTGAACCGGACGCCGTCCGCATCGACGACCTCCGTTGGTTCAACTTCCTTCTGGTACGACCATGTCCCAAAGACGTACTCTTTGTCAGTTCGTTCGATCTCGTTCAGACCGGAGTCGGCTGCAGGTTCCTGTTCTGCCATCTGCATATACTCCATCCACCCCAGTGTTGATTAATCTTTTGCCTGAAGGGGTTTTTCTAGAACAATATTTGGCCGACACGCACTATTAGCGAATTTCATACTCTATAATCGGCTATAGTGAGGAAACTATGGAAAGCTTTATTGCCAAGGGGGGAGAGTTCGAGATGTTAGATGTCACTTACCACCACCCCACCGTGGGACGACGTACAGAACTACATTG
This sequence comes from Natrinema pellirubrum DSM 15624, assembly GCF_000230735.2. Classification (NCBI taxonomy): domain Archaea; kingdom Methanobacteriati; phylum Methanobacteriota; class Halobacteria; order Halobacteriales; family Natrialbaceae; genus Natrinema; species Natrinema pellirubrum. Next base: position 1,818,443 of record NC_019962.1, on the reverse strand, counting down.
ACGGAGACTGGCGCGTACCATCGGACGACGGCCAGGATGTCGTCAATCCGGCGACCGGCGAGACGGTTTCGTATGTCGGGTTTAGTTCGGAAAATGACGTAGACGAAGCCGTTCGGGCCGGACAGGAGGCGTTTGAGGACTGGAGTACGACTCCCGTGGAAGAGCGTATCCAACCGCTGTTTGAACTCAAGCAACTACTTGAGGCCCACCAGGACGAACTGGCGGAGGTACTTGTACAAGAACACGGGAAGACGCTTGCTGAGGCCAACGGCGAACTTCGCCGTGGCATCGAGAACGTCGAAGTCGCTTGTGGGATCCCGTCGATGATGCAGGCGGGCCACTTGCCGAACGCCGCTCCCGAAATCGATGAAACGGCAGTTCGCAAGCCGCTAGGCGTATTCACTGCGATCACGGCGTTCAATTTCCCAGGAATGATCCCGCTGTGGTTTCTGCCGTACGCCGTCGCAACTGGAAACGCGTTTGTCCTCAAGCCCAGCGAACAGGATCCAGTCGTCGCACAGCGGATCTTCGAACTGATCGACGAGGCAGGCTTTCCGGACGGGGTTGTCCAACTCGTCAACGGCGGTGTCAACACGGTAAACGCGCTGCTCGATCACAATGGAATTCAGGGCGCATCGTTCGTCGGCTCGACGCCAGTTGCAGAGACCATTTACGAGCGTGCGGCCGCAAACGGCAAGCGTGTTCAGGCGCAAGGTGGAGCGAAAAATCACATCATCGTAACGGAGACAGCAGATCTTGACTTTGCTGCCAAGAAGACGGTGTCGTCGGCGTGTGCCTGTGGAGGAGAGCGCTGTCTCGCCAATGACGTTGTGGTCGTCGAAGAAGGTGTCTACGATGAATTTGTCGACCGCGTCGTTGAAGTAGCCAGCGATCAGACGGTCGGATATGGCCTTGACGATGATATCGACATCGGCGCACTCATCACGCCGGATCACGAGGCCCGCGTACGTGATATGATCGCCACCGGCATCGACGAAGGTGCTGACCTCCTTCTCGACGGGCGAGATGTCACTGTTGAAGGCTACGAAGACGGGAACTTCCTCGGTCCAACCGTATTCGGTGACATCGATCCAGAGATGACGATCGCTCGTGAGGAAATCTTCGGCCCAGTACTCGGACTCATGTCCGTCGATAATATCGAAGAGGCAATTGACGTGATGAACCGCAGTGACTTCGGGAACGCCGCGAGCCTGTTTACCGGTAGCGGGGCCGACGCACGCAAGGTTCGTCACCAAGCTGACATCGGCAATCTTGGTGTCAATGCGGGTACGGCTGCCCCAATGGCCTTCTTCCATTTCGGCGGCCGCAAAGACTCGTTCTTCGGCGACCTGCATGCTCAGGGCGAAGATATGATTCACTTCTACACGGACAAAACAGTCTACATCGAGCGCTGGCCTAGCGCCTGATTGCCAGCACAACATCTGGTGTTGATCAGGCACCTGACCGAAATTCTTTTCGAGACCGGCTATGGAACCGCGGTATGTACCATAGTAGCTGGTACCACGGGAAACGTGATGTGTCAGCCGAAAAGTGAGTCAAATTGCTCTCGACAGGCTAGTACAAGAACAATCGGACCAGGGGTAACAAGCGCGGTATCGTCGGCCATAGGCAGCGACAAGACGTCATCAGAACTCCGACAATTCATCTGGTTGCTAATTGGTCTGAGTACACTAAAGCACATCTTTCCACCTACGGCAGTCGTGTCGACGAAGAATACATTGGCATTAGATTGAATTCCGTTATCGGTGCAACGACTAAAGAGGGGGGATTCACCTGAGCGTAACAGCGTCCGGAACCAGCCACCTACGCGACCAGTGGAATTTAACAGCTCGATCGTAGTACTGCTCGCTGCCTTGATTGCGTTGCTAACAAGAAAGTCGTGACTACCACTGTTTCAAGGGGGTCATCCAAGTCTTCTCACACCGCGATTACGGTACTTCTTGGATTGTCACTACGTTCATAGTTAGTAGTCGAAATGACGGAGTAGAGACACAAAACGAGGAGTTCCTGCCCTATAGTTCATGGACGGGTCTCGAGCACGTCCAAGTCGGAGGGCACCGTCCTTAAGTTCATTGTTACCTCTTTCCTGCGATTATATCATACATGATACTCTCACCGTCTCGGTACTGTCTAGTTCTGCACCTCCCCAACCGGCGTCTTTCCCTCGGGAGTTTGGTACTGTCTCTGACACTTGTAGCAGTGCATAAACTGTTCAAACCACTTGCGGACGCTCGCCCGACTGCCAACCCACGAGTTATGGAATCGGTCGATCGGCATTTTGAGGGTATGAAATCACTTTTAGATCAGATTCCAGTCGGTATAATTAATCTGATATCTCAGTCCTAATCGAGAGAGGGAAGTTGGATAGCCGAACTGATCGACGAGAAACTCAGCCTCTGAGAGATCGTGTTTCTCGGTGAGTCTATGCAGAAACGCAGCCGCTGGATCAGTGCCGTGCCGACCAAACAGCGCGACATCGAGAATCAACTTTGTCTCGGTGTCTATTGCAGTATACAACTAAGACCCCGTTGATTGCCAGCGGTCTCGTCAACCGCGCCCCTTGACGGCATCGTCGTCGTCGGGTCACAACCGCTATCAGCTAACCGATGTACCCAATTCCAGACCACTCCATGTGAACATTCAATGCCCAATTCAGCGAGAATTGTTGTTGTCTCCGGCTTCATTGAATCCGCAGAGGGCAATGGGGTTCATTGTTTGACGGCTTGTTCGACGTTGTAGACGGCAGCGGCAAGTGTGATCTCACGGAACTGGCGGTACCATGCTCGCGCTCGGACAGCGGAGCCGTACGAGCGCTTAATCACCGAGTTCACGGTCTCACACACCGACCGCTGATTGTAGAGGTCGTCTTCGATACGCGCGTTGTGCGCGTGACCGTAGGGAGCGAAGATACGGTGCTTAATCAGCGGTCTAACGCCCTCAGCGCGAAGTTCTTCGCGGAAGCTCATGTCGTCGTAGCCTTTGTCCGCAGCGAGACTCCGCAGGTCGCCTGCGTTCCGCAGGGCGACCTGCGGGCCGATGTTCGTGCCGTTTGCCACTTCGTGCTGCAATGGACGTCGATAACCGCGCCTTGCGCGGTATCGACAAGAAACGTGGCTTGGATAGTTTGTATTTCACGGTCGCACCGTGTGAGGTAGTGATTCGACGCCTGTCGGCGGTCGAAGTAGGTGGCGTCGATGGCGGCGCGATCGTTCTGGTCGAGCAGCTCCGACGAGAGTCGGAGCAGCTCGTGCCAGATGCGCATCGGCGCTCGGTCGAAGGACTTACACAGCGCGGATGGGCCGGGGAACTCGCCGCGCTCTAAGACGAGCGCGGCTCGTACCCTCTCCATCTCCTCGGCCCAGTCGATCACTTCTTCGAGCGTCGCCTCCATGTGAAGCCGAAGAAAGTGCAAAACGGCGTGCTTCCAGCCGGCAACTCCGTTGCCGGCAGGATGACTGATCTGCATCACCGCTGCATCAGTAAGTTTTCGTGCTATCGAGACAGCCTGTTTAACGAAGCGGAAGAGTACCTTTTGCACAACTGTACTCTCCCGCTTCATCTCTAACGTTCTGACGGACTACCGCTACGCCGTCGGTGGATTCAATAGAACCGTTGTCTCCCGAAGCGAACAACCGGTCTGATAGAAGCGGACGGCTCTGTTGAAATCCTTTAGCGTTGATATTCAGAAGAGCCACTCTTCCCACCGGGTTCCGCGGATCCGATGCGAAACTAGCTTCTGAGCAAATCGCAAGACGGCAAGAGGGTTTCAACAGAGCCAAGCGGACAGCGAACGCCCTGGCGGATGTTGCCGTCCGTTCGTTCTCCCAAGATTCTTCTAAATCTGCTGTATAGATCTTGCTGAGCAGGTATATGAGCATCTTACCCAAGAAACTCAACGATCTGCTCACTTCTCAAACTGGCTCAACTAGATATTCACATGATATTCTTGTGGTATCAGTTGAGATAGATTCGGTGGAACTCCCCAGTGACGGCGTCAACGATGTACGTCAACTGTTGTTCCGCGGTGGTCGTGCACGTTACGACGTGAAATGGACGATAGATGCGGATATCATCGACGACAGTTAGATCCGGAGCCGAACCAATGCGCAGTTCCTTTCGAGCGAGATTCACCAGATGACGTCGCGCCGTCCGCTCCGGGTCGATAGACTCATCCGCCGTGGGCACGACCGCGTCCTCGGCAATAACTGTCTCGGTGGGATCTGGTGACTCATCGATGAACATCTCCTTGTTATTGCAGAGATCGACCCCGCAGTACACACGGTCGTCGAACTCGTCAAGAAGTGCCTCTGCGTGGAGGTCGAACTCGAACACGCGGTAGGGATAATACACCAACTTCTCAGCCGTCGCATCAGCCATTTCTGCGTCCGTCTTGACGAGCGTCTCCTCCGCGTCCGTCGACGAGACGTCCGTCTCGAACACCGCAACTGTCGTGTGTGGGGAGGTAGTTGCCATAGTTAGTCGTCTGCTGGCTGTTGGGTGACCGCCGAACTATCAGTGGCCGTCATCGAGTGAGTGTTGTCAGCGGCAAGATATTCGCCGATTGATCGCGCCTCAGGGGCAAGCGATCGCGCCGATTTTTGGGCGGTACCCTGTGGCGCCGATTCGGCTCGACGAGCACGCTGGACGATCGAAATAGCTTGACCGGCCGGTGGTTCCGTGATTAGGGTTACCACAATCATCAACAGGGCTGACCCAAGAATCCCTGCGAAAAAGGGATGGATTGCGGACACGGACTGGAGGTCTTGCACTGTCCAGATTATATTGGTCCCTGCCCCACCAATCATCGCCGCAAGCGCACCTTGCCAGTTAGCACGATCCCAGTAGACGCCAGCCACATTCGGAACTAAAAACGCTGTCCCGAGTCCGCCGAAGGCGAACACGACTAGATCGAAAATTCCTGGTGGTTGCACAGCTGCGATAATCACTCCGACGACACCGATCGTCAGCACGAGCATCCGAGACCAGAGGAACATTTGATCGTCAGAAAGATCGTCAGCGGCGAACCGCTGGACAACGTCGCGTGAGAGGATCGACCCCGCCATGATGAGTAAGGAGTCGGCGGTACTCATGACCGCAGCCATCAGAGCTGCGAGAATAATAGCCGCCAAAATACCCGGTAGTAGGGACGTGGCAAGGCGGATCACTGCCATCTCAGGATCCGAAAGATTCGGCAGAAGAACGATCGCCATCAAACCGAGGATGTAGGGCTGGTAGATGAAGAACGTGTTATAGAACACGTTCCAAATAGCCGCTCCCTTTGCTGTGTCCGGGTCTTTCATGCTCAGGTGTCGGACAACTGCATGGGGTAGACCCATGTACCCGATAGAATAGATAAGGACAGCACCCGCAACCACGCCCCACTCACCTGCGTGGGCGAATCCTTTCCCCCAGATTGAGAGATAAGTTGGGTCTTTCGCCGCAATCTTGTTGACAAGTGAGCTGGGCCCGCCGACTTCGATAATTCCTGCGATCAAGATCACGTTCATTCCTATCGCCATCACGATCGCCTGGAACGCGTCGGTCCAAGCCACCGCCAAGTATCCGCCGACGAACGTATATAGGACGATAATCCCTGCGCCGATACTGAGGCCGTAAATAAACGGAAGACCGCTAATCGCTTCAATGGCTTTGCCTGCTGCGATAAACTGTGCAATCACGTACGCTGAAAGGAATATAATCGCGATCGTGGCACCAACAACACGAACACTCGCGTGCATGTAGCGGTCTTCCAACCACTCAATCGGAGTGAGGGATCCGAGTGCTTCCGTGACCCGACGCAGGTTCCGTCCGAGAACGGCGAGGTTTACGAGACCGCCACCAAAATCACCTGCTGCGTACCAGAGAGCCCAGAGCCCTTGTTTAAACGCAAGTGCGGGGCCGCCCATGAACATGAATCCGCTCATCGACGTTGCTTGTAGCGTAAGAGCAGTAACGCCACTTCCGATTGTTCGGCCACCGAGCAAGTAGTCGCTGAGGTCGTCGAGTTTTTGGCTGGCAAGATAGCCGAAGCCAAGGAGGCCCAATAAATACCCCACGAACGGAATGACGAGCATCCAATTCGTCATACCGCATCCACCTCCTGCGCCCGATTTTCAGCGCGTTCGTCGTTCTTTCTCATCCGATAAAGGGTGATGAGCGCAACAGCCCACCAGAACGGGATCCATCCGAAGATGATAACCCCCGTACTGAGGTCGAGTCCTGCACTCATCAGTATTCCACCCCGATGGCAAGTATTCTCCTATTTGGCAACTTTTCCGTATACTGTCCTCCAATTATGCCTTGTTTTTGCATATTGTCCTCCACCCTGAGTGTGGGTACCATGGGTCATAAAAGTTAGGGTTAGAGAGAGAATGTCAACTCAGTCGACTATCGAGCTGGTATCGATTCTTTCTGGTGAGGCCACTGTACTGACTCCACAGCCTCTACAAATGAAAACACCATTTGAACCATGAAAATTGGCACTGACTTCCCCATCCGCAGTATTTAATCTGGAAATCAGTTTCAAACTCTTTAGAGCCGATCTACTATCGGTTTAAAATGAGTTGGATATTTTCCAAAATAAGGTCCCAGCGAAAGCCGTAGATGAATCGACGATTCGACTCCCCTTGGCGGTCGATCAAGAGAAGTCGTTGACCGTCCACACTGACGACTTGCGAGCGTACGAGCCACTCAAAGAGGACGACGCATTCATCCGTGAATACGTCTTCCACGATGACGGTGAACACGCCGACGAAGGGGTCCACGTCAGTACCTGCAAAAGCTACCGTCGCGTCAGCAACGCGTGGCTCTCGCTGCATCGAGCTATCTCGAAAGATAAGCAGACATAGTCTATCAGAGCGTTCCAGCTTTGACGAGAAGGCTCTGTTGAAATCCTTAGTGAGTTACAGGTTCAGTCGGTAGTTTGAGTAGATGCAGACCCTCCCAAAGTCTTGGTTGCTCCGATTTGTTGAAGAAGCATAATTCAGCGTTTCACGGAAAGACTACGTTAGAGAACTAGATACCCCTAGTCTGGATTTTTTCGTTTTCAGGTAGTTCAACGTTCGCGTCGCCCTTCATTCCCTTGCCGAGGTTCCTCGAGGTTTCGGCGAGTCGTTCGGGGTCATCCCAGTTGTTCACGGCCTCGACGATGGCTTCGGCCATCATTGGTGGGTTCTCAGCACCGAAGATGCCGCTGCCGACGAAGATACCGTCACACTCGTGATGCATCATGAGCGCGGCGTCGGCCGGCGTCGCGATGCCGCCCGCCGCAAAGTTGACGACCGGCAGCCGACCGCGTTTCGCAGTCTCGTGGACCAGTTCCACGGGCGCCTCGATCTCGCGGGCGTATGCCTCGCGCTCTTCGTGGGTCATTCCCTCAAGCTTCCGGATTGCGCTTTTGATATTGCGCTGGTGATGGACCGCTTGGTTGACGTCGCCGGTGCCAGCCTCGCCCTTCGTACGGATCATCGCAGCGCCCTCTGAAATACGTCGGAGGGCCGCGCCGAGGTTGCGCGCGCCGCAGACGAACGGCGCGGTGAACTCGCGTTTGTCGATGTGGTAAGCGTCGTCAGCAGGTGTCAGCACTTCGGACTCGTCGATCATGTCAGCGCCGATTACCTCAAGGATCTGAGCCTCCTTCGTGTGGCCGATACGAGCCTTCCCCATCACTGGAATCGAGACAGACCCAACAATCTCCTCGACGTCGGCAGGGTCGGCCATTCGGGCGACGCCGCCGCGCTTCCGGATGTCCGCGGGCACCGCTTCCAGGGCCATCACGGCGACGGCGCCCGCTTCTTCGGCGATACGTGCTTGTTCGGGATCGACGACATCCATGATAACGCCGCCCTTCTGCATCTGGGCAAATCCTTGTTTAACGAGATCTGTTCCATACTTGAGGTCATTGAGGTCATTCATGAGTACCTTATATATTTATATCATTGTAAAATCTACAATCTTATTCGAATATTTCATTAATTGCAGAATCAAGAACTGATATAGCTTTATTTATCTTGTCTGAATTAATGCAGAGTGGCGGACTCAAAAGGACCTGAATGTCAGGACGGCCACTGCCAAATAGGACACCATTTTCCGCAGCGATTTCGCGAACCTGTTTAACTGGATTTTCACTATCCTCAATACGTGGATCAACAAACGGTTCACCTGTTTCTGGGTCCGTGAATTCGACGCTCCACAAGAAGCCGCGTCCGTGGACAGACCCAACAGCCTCATATCTTTCTTCGATCTTTTTAAGTTCATTCTGGAATTCGTCTTCCAAAAGTTGAACATTTTCGATGAGCTCATCTTCGTAGACATCTAATGCCCCAAGTCCGGCTGCACATCCAACAGGATGACCCGCAAATGTCTGGCCGAGTTCAAACCCTGTCTCCTTGAGCCAACTACCGATTTCGTCGCTTGCGAGCACTCCTGCGAGTGGAACATAAGCGCTTGTAACTCCCTTTGCAAAGGTTATCATATCTGGCTCAACGCCTTCAGTCTGAATACCAAACCAGTCCCCACATCGACCAAATCCAGCAATGACCTCATCCGAAATTAAGAGAATGTCATATTTATTACACAGTTCTCGAACACGTTCAAAGTATCCCGGTGGTGCAGGGTACGCACCACTCGTACCAGCAACCGGTTCAGTAAGAATTGCTGCGATCGAGTCAGGTCCTTCGTTCCGGATAACAAACTCGAGATGGTCTGCTGCTTGCTGACCGATTTCCTCTGGTGTATCGCCATCGAAAGGAGACCGGTGGATCATGGGAGGAAGGAATTTTGCAGCACCAGTTACTGCAGCATGACGTTCAACAGTGGCCCGTGTCTCTGGATCACCAGTGAGACTGGCAGCTCCATATGTCGATCCGTGATACGACCGCCATCGGGTGAGAACTTTCTGTGATCCAGTATACTCGCGAGCAATCTGGATAGCAGTTTCATTTGCTTCACTACCGGAGATTGAGAACATCACATCCGAAAGGGATTCTGGAGCAATATCAGTCAGTCTACGTGCGAATTCAGTCCGTGTTTCATTTTTCTTGGCTGACGACACATATGGAATTTGTTGGAGTTGTTCAGTTATTTTCTCAATGATTCTCTCCTCATTATGACCTGCGTTCACGCAGTATAACTGAGACAAGAAATCGAGGTACTCAGTTCCATCTTCGTCGTAGACATATGCCCCTGATCCATCATTAATTGAAATAGAATCATCTTCAGGACTATACCAGTGGGGAATTGAATCGATCGGCGTATCAACGATTTCTGGCTGTGTGTTAGGCGCCATGTGTACATAGAAATTATCCATCCTAATAGTATTTTCCCATATATTGTTCAACTGGACCCAATATAGTTCGTATAACATCCGCCCAGATTGCTGGTTTAGAAAATATTATTATGCACCGCGGTAGTTTTCGAGTATGCCAGTACCATCCGTCTTTAGTTAAGACTCACACCTCGGTTGTGTAGCGGTAGCGAGCGTCTCTTGTAAGATTGGTCGTTGCTTGTGGATCTTTTGAGCGTCTTCGATCAGCCGGTCGAGCAGCGGCGGCGGTGAGTAGCCGAGGAACTCACCGAGTTCGTGGAGAATAAGCTGGGCGTGCGACCGAAAGGTCGCCGCCCAGCGCTCTGTCGGAAACACAAGCTCATCATCCGCCTGCTCAGTGACTAGATCCAACAGATCGCGGCTTACAAGCAGCGACAGCAGCGCTGCGTACAATAAGATCCTCACCACGTGTTCGTCACTCGTGTCGAACTCGTCCAATTCGTACTGCGTCTTCAGCTCCCGGAACAGTAACTCAACTTCCCACCGACAGCGGTAGATCTCCGCTAAATCCGCCGGAAAGAACTCTTTCCTCGCTAAATTCGTTATGTACAGGTGGTAGTCGTCGGCGTCCTCATTGTGGACGCCGACGACGCGAAATCGCTTCGTATCCAGCGACTGTGTCCCATTGTACGGCCCTCGTTTGAATTCGACTTCGACCTCTACATCGATGTATTTCCGGTCAAGATCATTGAGAACAGCTCGGAGCTGCTTGCCCTCTAAGGGAATGGCGCGGCCGCGCCATTCCCGTAACTCCCCCGTAATCAGCGGATTCGCGTTCTGCTTCAGCCGACTCACGAAGTAGCCGTCGTTTTCGTCGATCAACGCAAACCGGCGGTACTTGAAGTACGCGAGATCGAACAGCAGGAGGCGATTCTCAAGCCACGGCCCTGTTTTGAACAAGGTGCTGTCGTGCGTTTTCTCGTTAGCAGTATCGAGCCGTTCAATCGTCTGCTCTGTGGCATTATGGAGCAGGTGGAGCTTCGCTCCAGCCTGCTCCTCGTGGCGGGCTTCGAACTGGTCTGAGAGAAATTCGTGTAACCGTAACACCGTTCCATCAGCGATCATCACGTCTCTAAATCGGTCGAGATCAGCGTCAACAGCGTTAGGAACAGCGACCTCGTCGAGACCATGCTCGACGAGGTCGCGGAGGTACTCCGCAAGTGTCGGTGTCAACCGCTGATAGAATCCACCCGGAGAGATCGTCTCATCGGCAGTAGAGTTGTAACAGCGTCTAAACCCAGCGAGTGTTCGGCTTTCGCCTGCGGCGAAGCCGAACACGAACGCCCAAACGAAGGCAGGGATCTGGAGCTTGCGGTCACGTTCGACCACGCCGAGTTCCTCGGCGTGCTCTTCGAGGAACTCAGAGGGAAACAGTGTAGTGAGCCGACGCATAATCCGAGATGAGGAGTCCTTGTCGTGCACAGACTGGACTTCCTCATTCCTTCCGAAAGATGCCTCGATAAGCCGCCGCTATCACGCGGTTTCTCGCTTAACTAAAGACGAATGATGCCAGTACTCCTGCTTACCAGTGAGGAAGTCGCCGAGAACGCGCGCATAGAAGACGTGATCCCAGCAGTAGAGGATGCATTTAGAGCATATGATCAGGGAACTGCACAAATGCCGGCAAAGTCATACATTGACCTCAGCCAGTATAATGGCGATTTCCGATCAATGCCGGCATATTTAGCTGCGGACGAATGGGATGCAGCCGGCATTAAATGGGTAAACGTCCACCCAGATAATCCTACCGACCATGGTCTTCCTACAGTAATGGGAACAATGATCTACTCGGATCCTGAAACAGCCCGACCACTCGCGATTATGGATGGAACAGTCTTAACAAGGAAACGGACGGGTGCAGCCGCAGCAATTGCAACTGATTATTTAGCTGTGAACGATGCTACAACACTCGGTATTGTTGGCGCTGGGGTTCAGTCCTATTCGCAAGTAGAGGCAATCGCTGAGGTCCGCCCAATTCAGGAGATTACAGTCAGCGACCATGATCAAGCTCAAGTAGCTGAATTCATTGAATATTTTGACGATCGATTCGATATCCGAGAAGGAGAAATTCAAGATGCAGCATCGTGTGATGTCCTCTCTACCGTAACTCCTGTTCGAGAACCGATTATCTCTCGGGACGATGTTAATGATCACACCCACATCAATGCGATAGGCGCTGACGCAGAAGGGAAGCAGGAACTTGAGACACCTCTTACCCTTGACGCGAAGTTAGTTATCGATGATCACTCACAGACAACACACTCTGGTGAGATCAACGTTCCCTATTCATCAGGATCGCTAACCGATGACGATATTTATGGAGAACTTGGTGAAATTGTCACTGGGAATAGAGCAGGGCGAGAAGCTGATGACACAGTCACTGTCTTTGATAGTACTGGGTTAGCGATTCAAGACGTTGCTGCCGCACACGTTACATATCAGACTGCCTGTCAGAACGATAGCGGCTCTGAATTCGATTTACTGGGTGTAAATTAACCAAATATCTATTATAATATATGTGGCGTAATTCTACGCTCACCTTGAGATAGAGGCACCACAAACCGCTCTGAACGCGAGGCGTAGTCGCGACGTTTATACACCTCGTCAATCCGTTCAAGGGGCTGTGTTGAATTGCCATACGGCGTTGGATTTCACTGTTTGACGGCCCGCTTGATGTTATAGACAACACACATCAAGGCGATTTCACGGAACTCTCGATACCAGGTACGTGCTCGCACGGCGTAGCCGAGCGAGCGCTTGACAGCTGAGTTGACGGTTTCGGCCATTGACCGCTGAGCGTACCGATCGTCGTCAATGCGGGTGCTATGTGCATAATCGTACGGAGCGAAAATTCGGTGTTTGATCAGTGGGCGAATGTCGAGTTCACGCAGTCGTTCTCGAAGTTGTTGCTTGTCATAGCCTTTGTCAGCAGCAAGTGACCGCAGATCGCCCGCATTCCGGCGGGCGATCTGCTCGGCAAGGTCTGCGTCGCTTCCTTCTAACGTCGTCGAACAGTGGAGATCAAGAACGGCTTGCGTTGCTGTATCGACGAGCTTTGTGACTTTGAGCGTTTGAACGCGGTAATTCGTTCGGTGGCAGTAGTGGCGGCTCGCACGATTACGTTCGTAGAATGTTGCGTCGATAGCAGCGTGTTCAGAAGGGTTGTACAGCTGCGCCGAGTGGCGCAGCAGCACTCGACAGACACTCATCTCGATTCCATCGGACGCGCTGCGAGTCTGTCTTTTCATCAACAATTGTGATTCACTTTCGGCGTGACATGTCCGGCCGCTCTCGCGGCTAGCACGTAATGGTTGCGGCGAGATCCCAATATGTCGTTTTCTATCTCTCAAATTGGTCTATGAGCGTCTGTCGGAACTGTTCTTATGGCGATCATATTCGTAGTATCAGTATAGGATTCCGGCGGCTGGCATACGCGAGCCGGCCGGAATCGGGGGGCCGATGCAATGAGTACCGACCAACAGGCGCCACGTCTGATCGGAAGGGTACAACTACACGACTACGACCCGCTGGCAGACGTCGACGAGGATCAGGTCCTGCGGTGCCGGGGCCCCGAGACCGACTCCATGCTTCCAGACGACCACGATCGCGAGCGCCAGCACAGCTCACCACGTGAGCAAATCGATGCTCTCGCCGAACAGTACGGCGTCGACGTCGACGACCTGTTGATCCAGAGCCGCCGCCGCGACCCGATGTACAAAGGAACGAGCGCGGATCACGCGAAAGCCGAGTGGTTCGCTCGGCTTTGGGAGCAAGCCGTCGAGCAACGCGAGAGTGACCATATCCACGTCCGCGGCGTCCACTACACGGTCTACATGTCCGATATGGACGTGGAACCGCCGACGGACTGCTCGTGGGAGACCTACGACAACACACAGAAGTGCTACGACTACCTCGAGGAGTGTGCCGTTCTCGCACGGATCCTCGGCTACATCCCGCTCGACGGAATTATCGACAAGCGCGCCGATACCAGGACTGTCACCGAGTACGGCGACCACAGTCTCGAGCCCGACCCGGAGGGGTTGACCGCCCCGACCGGTGTTTCGACGCCCCAGATTCCTAGTCCCGAAGCCCGTGCCGGCCTCGTCTTTGATCCTGAGGAAACCGAGTACTCCGAGTGGGCTGCCGAGCGCGTGGCCTCGAGCGCCCGCGAGCAACTGTCGTTCGACGAGGTCCGACAGTCGCCGTATCACATCGAATTGTGGTCCGAGAAGACGCTCCCCGATTACATCCGCGATGGGGGCGGGCTCGCAGCGGAGTGTGGGTTTAATGTCATGGTCGAAGGCGAGGGCGACCTGTCGCTGACCGTCGCTTACGAGCTAGCCCAGCGGATCGAGGCCGCGGGGAAACCGGCCGTGATCCTGTATCTCGCCGATTTCGACCCTAAGGGCTACGATATGCCAGCGAACATGGCAGGCAAACTCGCGTGGCTCAAACAGCGCGGCGACCTCAAGCAGCGTGTCGTAATCGAACGGCTCGCAGTCATGAAAGCCTAGATCGAGGCGCTGGACCTCCCACGAAAGCCGATCGAGGAGAGCAGGGCGACCGGCACCGGCGGCATCGCGTACAACCGCCGAATCACCGAGTGGGAGCAAGAACACGGCGCGACCGAACTCAACGCTCTCGAGCAACACCCCGACAAGTTCCGCTGGATCGTTCGCTCGGCGCTCGAGCGGTATACGGACCCGGACCTTTCCCACAAGAACGAACGGCGCGGCGACGAGTGGGTACACGACGTTCAGGCCCGCATCGAAGAGCGGCTTCGCGAGGCCGGCGTCGACGATCAACTCGAAGACATAGAGCAGTGGCTCGAGGACTTCAACGAGGCGTATGCGGAGGTCGCCGACGTTTTCGAGCGCCTGCGCGGGATGCTGGACGATGAGTCGGCGATCGGCGCGTGGGAATCGATGGTCCAAGAGCTACTCGGTGGGATCGAGTACCCAATCGCGACGGTTCCCGACGGCGAGGCTGCCCTTCCTGAGGACTCGATCTACGACTCAAGTCGCTCCTACGCGGAGAACAAAGCCCGGATAGACCGGTATCGGGCGTCTGAGTAGACGTCTGTCGGCGACGCCGTCCAGAACATCCGCGAGCAGACCTCGAGAATCGCCGAGCGCGTATGACCATTCCTGAGTGCGACGCTGCTGACCGCCTCTGCAGGCTTGGGACGAACAATGGGATTGTTTCAGCAGATACTGTCGCGGTTCCGAGCCTGTTGGAATCTGGGCGGGGTTGATAACATTCAAGCCGAACATATCCGCTGTCACGTTCCCATAGCGCGACAGCAACCAACAAGACACCCACCCGCCCTACTGATCCACCCCGGTCTTGTCCATATCCGCCCAGCGGCCATCCCTTTGTGCCCGTCTGGGCGGCCTTGAGGTTTCCAACGGCGACTATCACAGTCAAATATCCTGAATTTTCATGTATGGGCCCACCGATCGAAACGAGACCAGCCTTTATTTCCATGCCAGAACCAGACCCATCTGTTCGGGCGATACTCACATTCACTGTGGCACCTCCCCCCCCCACCACCCCCATGCCCGGGCAACCACTGAGTCGTCCCAAGCGTTCACTACGCTACCGTGTAGGAGTATAGTCGTTGAGCTAATACCGTTCACTCGAAGAGTTCATCAACGACTTCGGCGGGCTCGAGGTTGTACTCAACGAGGGGTCCGCTGCGAACTGTCACGCGTGTTCGGCAAGTTCGGGATCCGCGGCTTCGTAGTAAACGCTGAACTCGGTCAGTGCAACTACGACGAGGAGATCTTCGCGACGATCGTCCAGAGGCATCACTATCGCTGGCCGCGGCTTCTGGCATGAAGGTCAGAGTCGCCACTGCCAGTGTAGTCGGCCGCAAATAGTGAAGATGAGATGGTTATGAAGGGGTACCCTCTCCGTATCCGATCTATTATATTAGTCTTGGAACAATGCTTCTCCGAATTCGTGTGATTATCGCGCATCACGCTCGGAGAGAAACTTGAAAAGTTCCTTTCGTTGAGGACGGAACATACATTCCCGCGGCAGTTTTATATACTAGTTTCTCCCCCTCTGGAGAATTGATCTCAACCACCCTTCTAAACTACTCTCCGGCGCAAATCACCGATAATGCGATATCTCCCCCCGAAATTTCAGGTGCATAGTGGATACACGCGTAAAATGAGTGGGACCTCCAAGACCAGTCAGGCCAAGACTGAAGATCTGACCTTATCGCGGCCGCATTAGGATATGAAAGTCTCGTTAACGTGACACACGGTAATGCTATCGAAGATACCTCCGAGAATCAAGACTCAGAGAACGTATTCGCAAGGAATCGGGACTCATGTTCAATAGCGAAAAGAACCAGTCTACAATATCTTGACATTCACGGTTAATATACGTCAGTAAGTGTGGTGAAGAGTCTCTTGCACGCCGATTGTATCAACTACTGCGGGACCTATGGAGTCAAGTGAGGTAGACAATGGGCATCATGGCGGTCAGTCTTCAAGTAATTCTTCAGTTAGGTCCTCAGCCCTCTTTTGTCCGATCCCATCTACCTCCTCAACCAAGGTTTCGGGGTCGGCATCATAGAGGTCCTGAGGCGTTTCTATGCCGAGGTCGTGGAGTTGATCAGTGTTATTCTCGGTGATTCCATTGAACTGAGTCAACTCGTCACCGTACTGGTTCTGGATCAAGGCTTCTCGGTCAGTGTATTCTCCGTAGAGATCGACAATGGAACTTCTGAACTCTTTCCGGGTGTTCTTTCTTTTGTCGGGTCCAAGATTGCCGGGGTCGTAGCCTTCGTCACGACGTTCGTATTCCTCAACGATGGAGAGGTCAAAGGTGGTCTTTGGGCTTTGTTTGAACTGAAGTTTGACCTCGATGGAGTCCGTTGAGTCTAAGCCGTCGAATAAAGCCCGGACTGAGTTGAAGTAGAAGCCGTTGTCCAAGCAGTCCTGCACAAACTGGTTTTCTCTAAGGCCGCTGCCCTTGAACACGGCGTCGGTGATGCCTCGGAGTTGTTCGTCTAGCTCTTCTTCAATCTCTTCTTCTTCTTCGAACTCGGCTTCTTCCACCTCTAGGACGCCGCCAGTTTCACCTGTTTGTTTTATCCCCAACTCAAGGACTTCTTCAAACCTCCATTCGCCCGGTGCTTCTTGAAGAAAGGTGTTGAACATCTCGACGCTGTCCTCTGCCGGGATAGTTTTCAGGTTGAAGTTGATTCTCTTGATGCTCGGCTTCCGTTCTTTGAGCCTCTTGCTTTCCCAGTCGTCAAAGAAGTCGCTTGCTGCGTTGAACTCGTCTGAGTAACGGTACTCTTGTGTTCCCTGCCAGACCTCGTCGTCTTCCGTCTGCGTGAGAGAGACGGTGATAGAACGTGTCTGTGTGTTTTGCAGCGGACGTCGGGATGGGCTGCGGTCCTCGTACTGGAGGTTAATATCGAAGCCGTCGTCGGTGCTGGCTACGCTCTGCACCTCTAGTTCTTTGTTCTCGTTGTACTGGTAGTTCGTATTGATAGTCCTCTCTAAATCCTGTACCAGGTCCTCTTCGTCGGCTTCAGTCTCGAAGATGAACGCGGTTGCCTTCTTGCGTTTGTCTTTCTCCAGAACGTCTTCTTTCAGCGATGTTGTCTGGTCATACCCGAGGAAAATTCGGCGTGTTAGGTTGGCGAGATCCTCTGTCTCACCGGAGTGTACTAATACGTGGGAGTGCCGCCGAAAGAAGCTCTGTGCCTTGTCTCTTCCGTACTTTTCATCAACAATACTTTTGTAGTCCTGGTCGCTGGGATACTCCTTCATACTTAGTCCTCCGTGAGGTCTTCTGCGTAGGATTTGTACTCTACCTGCGGCAGCTCGGTGAATCGGAAACCCTTGTCTGGCGGCAGAATATTCTCTAGTGAATCAACGGCTGAGTCGTAGGTCTCGTCAGCATTTTCGCCTCCATTAGGTAAGTACGAGTATACCCATACTTCGTCGGTGTCAAGCCCGTCGTTGTCACGCAGCGAGTAGTACAGGAATTCCAGGCTGTCTTGATTAATTCCACCAGAGTTGAAGACGATGCTGACGTCAGTTGTATCGGTATCGGTGCCGTTGAGCTCTGTTTTCTGAAGTTTGGCGTATACGTAGTCGGAGAATAGATACTCAAAAGAGATTGTGTCACGGCGTTTAGGAGCGGCTCTCGGTTCCTGAAGAGATGGATAGTAGAAGTTGAGCTCGGCTTCTACAATATTATCGCCCTCTGTGTGCTTCTCTTTGATTTCCCTGTATTTGTTCTGGATGCTGGCAAGACGGTTCAGTTCTCTATTCCCGAGGACCAGAATGTGGCTGGGCCCTCCACCTCTCTTGACCTTGCAGCTTTCAACGTAGGCTTGGAAAGCTTCGTGGTCGTATTCATCGTCGTTGGTGAAGGCTCCTAGGATCGCTGTGTCTCTCCGCCTGTTCTCGTAGTTGTTCAGCTTCTTATCAAAGTCCTCTGACCTAGTGGAACACTCTAGGGCTGTCCGGACTTGCTTGGCGTCGCTCTGCAATGAACTCGGACCCCAGCTTTCCCACTGCTTGGATTTTGACTCCACAATGACACCTCTCTCGGCGGAGAGGTAGGGGTCCTCATACGCCATATAGCCGTCAATGCCGTGTTCGTCTCTTTCGTGTTTCCGGGAGGCGCAGTCGATGTCCCTTCCACCACCGATATACTCCCAGTTGAACTCTTGCAGTAGAGCGATCAGCCTATCTTCGGCTCTGTTGCCTGTATTGCGGACTTCTTCACCCATCGTATGCCTCCCGAGTAATTTCCTTTACTTCAGACCACAGCGGGTCCTCCGACTCCAGGCTGGAGTACAGCCTCACGGTACCACTCTGGAAAAATCCGAATGTCGCTTCTTGCGACGGGGTCTTGATGTTTGCACGCAGGATGGTGATGTCGCTGCTGTGTGAGTCAATCAGTTCGCGGATACGCATATCTCCGACATCCTTGACGCTGTAAGTCCCGGAAAGGCCGCCCTCAGCCTCGAAGTTCTGTATGCGTATGCTGGACACATCAACCGCCCACTCTCTGTTCTGTAGATTTGCGTATATCCGGTCTATCGGGAGCTGTGTCTCGGTTATTGAGAAGCTAAAATCGCTTGCCTCACCGATCCTAGAAATCAATTTGTTTGTATCGCTCTGGTCGGAAAAAATAGAGAGGAGACCGATATCAAAATCAAGCTGGAAAGGTATCAAGAGTGTCTGATTAATTTCTCTGTCTACAACCTGCTGTGTGGACGCGTCAAAGGTCTCTGTCTTAACAGGGGTCTTCTCAACGAAGTGCCCGGCAATAGCCATTTCACCGGAGTTTGAGATGTTGAATCCGTATGATCGACTCTCTGAGAATGGTAGGCTTTCAAGTCCGTTCAGAGCTGCTTGATGATTTTGCTCACCTGGCTCCAGTATCGCCAAGTTAGCGTTGAAAGGTGACTCTGTGATCACGATGCCTTGTACTACTGTTACCCCCTGAATATATCTTGTCACTATAAATTGCTCTGAGGCAAATAATCTGAGAGATGGGAGGATCCAATTAGATCTAGTTGCTCAAAGGTATCCGTCGTCGTTTCTTGCGTGGGTTTCTAATTCCTCACGCCGCAGTTCTCGTTTCTCCTTATCAGTGAGCTCGCTGTAGTGTTTCTCAATAGTTTCCTCGGACACGTCGCACCGGTCGCTGATCGTGTGTAGCGAAACCCCCTGTCTTCGTAAGTTGGAGATGTAGCCATGTCGGAGAGCTACAGGAGGCTTGCTGAACGGGCACTTCACTGCACAGTCGCTGGACTCTATTGCCTCACACTCTTCCTTGGTTCGACCTTCCGGGCATCCATTCCCAATCACACAGGGCCGACTCCACTTGTAGACGTACTTCCGAATGGAGGAGTCCGACAATCGACCGTGAGTTGTGGTAAGGAGGGGAGAACGGCTGTTCTCAGTAACATCGACTCGGTTAGTATCGATGTAGTCCTGAAGGACTAAGGCAGCAGATTCAGCCAAATGAACCGTGTTCTCGCTACTTTTCTTGTTTTTGAGCCGTGTTTCGGCCTCTCCATCCACGCGGTGGTGGAACTCGATGTATGCCTCATCCTCATCTAAGTGGACGTCCTTGAGGTCAAGTGCGCGAAGTCCACTGGGACGCCTCCCTGTTGCAGCGAAGAGTACCCAAACAGCGTGTTCACGGGTTGCGTACTCGTATTTTTCAAGATGTGTGAGAATCGAGTTGAGTTCGTCGGAAGCGAACTCGATATCTCGTTCTCCTTCACCTGGATCGAGCGTCGGGATCTCGATCTTCGCATACAGACGGGGAGTTACCGCGTCAATCGACTCCAGGAATCGCAGGAACTTCCGGAAGAGGTACATCTCATCTCGCATCGTCTTGTTCGACAAGGATCCTTCACCGTCATGTGCCTTATCGCGCCGCCAGATCTTGAAGTCATGAATGACACGGCCATCGAATTCGGTGGTATCTTCGACATCGTTCTCATCACAGAAATCCACAAATCGGGTCAGTTCCCGTTCGTACTCATCAAGCGTATTTGGGGCCAATTCCGACTTCTCGTTCGCCAGGAACTTCTGCACCGCTTCGTTGGGCGAAAGCGGCTTCAGGTTGGGACCAAATTCTTGGAGCACCCGCTGAAGCTCGTTCGAGAGCTCGGAATCGGCCGACATCAGCACCCACCTCCAGAGAAGTGCTTGTTTTTCGCGCTGTACTGTCGCTCACGAGTTGTGCTACGTCGCATGCAAGCGACGAAAATCTTGAAAAGTCCCTTTGGGTGAGTACCAAAACCGCTTTGAGACCTCTCTTT
Organism: Natrinema pellirubrum DSM 15624; assembly: GCF_000230735.2. Taxonomy (NCBI): domain Archaea; kingdom Methanobacteriati; phylum Methanobacteriota; class Halobacteria; order Halobacteriales; family Natrialbaceae; genus Natrinema; species Natrinema pellirubrum. Next base: position 1,798,278 of record NC_019962.1, on the reverse strand, counting down.
TATAAGCCAACAGTATGGTCGAGCACCTCTGGGACCTTAGTGAGACAGACGCCGATGAACAGCGTGTACTGAGTCAAAAGGAGCGAGAATTCCTGATGACCGGTGATTCAGGCACGTACACGTACGCGGAGATGGAACGCCGTGTCGCTACAAAAGCGGCGAAACTCTCGGACCGCATCCAGCAACTGATTGACGACGTATCCCTGCTATACTATCGTGGAAACCTCAGCGGGGAAGACGTCCAAGTCTGGGAGGATCTCTCCACCATCAATAACAGATCACGGGACGTGCGAGATTCCCCCGTCGCTCGAACAACGCATCAAATTCCCGGTGATGAGACAGATCTCGGGTTCGAACTCGGAACTCTGATACGGATGATCCATGAAGAGCCAGTCCCCGCCAACCTCGTATGGGGGACCATCGTTGGACTAATCGGCGAACCGAGTGAGGAATGGGAACGCGAAGCTGGCCGCCTCGTAGACCTATTCGACCAGTTAGAAGATTACTACGAGTGGCGACTAGTCTCCGCAGGCACACAGGCCCACGAAGACGACGGATTTCAGGAAGAACGAGACGAAATCCGAGAGATCCTACGAGAACACGAATTTGCGCCGGCACCCCCGGTTGTGGACGCGATACTGGAGGAATACACTAAGAGTGGGCCAAGTGGTCGGTTTGAAACCACCAAGAAGTCATGGCAAGCGGATCCATCTCAAACCGAACACCCAACTCCACCTGACGAAATGCCGTCTGAAGCTGAGATGCGTCGAACCACCTTCGAGACCATCATAAGCAAATTCGCCGACCAGACATCACTCCCGGCTGTAGATCGCCTAGCCAAAGACCTGAGGGAGGACGCGATCCGCATTCAGAACCGTGAATGGCGAGGGGTTGACCCCGACCAAGCATTCCAATTGGTGGGTCGAAAGGGTGAAGCACAAATTCAGGAGTTCGAGCAAACAGAGACGAAGGGTCAGAACAACATGACGACTGCCCTTCGAAGACTTTCGAATGACGATTCAAACTGGGTGAACCGTCCGGCCCTTCGAGAGAATCAAGGCGAGAAGTCGTTGTGGCAATTCACACCGTATGGAGAACTACTCTATGAAGCACGGATTAAGCATAATTGCTCCACGAACTGGATTTACGAATTCATTATCAATCCAGAACAAGTCAATGAGGGCGTATATCAACTCATTTCGGATGTCTTGAACGGATCGTAGTTCTATCTAGACAACCTAAAACACTTAGTGAATACACAGAGCGAATCGTCCGATCGGACTTACCAAAGTTTCAACGGCCAAGATTGGGACAGCGAATAGGCGGGTAACACGTTCATCTGGGACGTCGTCGATGGATACGAGCTACAGCGAGTCTGCTTCTCCCATCAGGTACAGCCACCCGAACAAGACTCCAAGCGTGAACAGGTAGTGTACCAGCAGGGAAATGAGGACTGTTGACGTGAACGTCAAGACAAGAGGGACAACCTGCGTCATCAGATTCGCCTGCGTCCACTCCACAATCGACGGGTTCTGACTAGTGTTCACACATCTATATCCTGTATTCAGCAAGTCGAAGAAACGCTACGACACCCCTCCAATTATTACGCCCACAGCCCTACAAAGACGTATGACCCTCCCCGAGTACCTCCGTCGGCACCACGCTGCGCTTAACCAGCTCCACCGAATGTTCGGCGACCCGCCCGCCGACGCCTCTTGTACGGGAGAGACCAGTCCGGAAAAAAAGACGGTACTCTTGATGCGGAAATTGAAGAGTTAGAAGCTGAATTGAAGTCAGAGTTGAAATAAGATTGTTTGAGGCTCTGTTGACCTTCCTGATAGAGGTCTTATACCGACATAGTATCAATATCCCTGCTACGGAAGTCATCACGTTTATTTAGGCGACTGGATGGTCATTGCTGCGATGAAAGGCTACGACAAACGCTTAGCTGCATCACACTTGAGATAGACGTTGATAAGCGGCTCATCAAACAAGGACCCATATCACGAAGTCACACCCGAGTATACTGCCTTCGGAAAGTTTTATGCACTGCCCCAACAGTAGTGTATGTATGGCAACTGCGAACCCGAATGGGACTCCGACTAAATCCCTCGCAACAGTGGTTAATCCGGAAACGGATGATTTGACCATTGAGTTGGAGTTCTATGACGAAACTATGGAAGGAGTTGAGGGGGTCAGTATGCCGGATCCCCCTGAAGAATAGTAACTGCGTTCTTTGTTTTAGCTGTACAGAGAGATTTGGCTTGCAGCCTGTTTGATAGCTTGCCGACCGTGACTTTGGATGTGTTTGCTTTCTAGTTCATTAGAAATCGATTTATAAAATGAATCACTCCTCTCAATTGAGTCTCTCAACAGAAGAATGTCTCCTTTCTGGTAGTTTGGGAAGTAATCACTAAACGCTGCGTGCTTACCACCCCAATTCCCTCGTTGTTTCAACCGCTGAACCGGAACTGCTAATTCATTTTTGTTGGGGATGTAGTTCACACCAACTGGGCCAGCATGCTGCATACAATTCCGTAGGGCAAGCAGTTCGGGCGCAGTATTCATGAGAGAATACTGGTTTCCATTGATATAGGGGTCACATTGCACCACAAAACCCCAGAGTGCGTGTAGAGTATTGATATAATTATAGACTTCCCACTGGGCTTCGAAAATCCGGAGGTACTTTACTTCGGAATCGGCAAGGAAATAAGAAGTATCATCAGTAGTTTTAACACTCTTGATTTTCCCAATGCATTCACTACGACGGGATCGGAGGTTCATACAAAGCGCCTCCATTTCAATAAGTTCCTGTGCAGCCTTCTGGACACTCGCCATAATGTCTTGGTTTAAGTCAACCAGAATAAGCCTGTGGAAAGCTCGCTCCCATTCAGTCGTCCTATTGATACTATATCTGTCTCTTAGAAATCGTCCAAGTAGTCCCTCCGTTGTTCCATTTTCTCTACCTCTGAACGCGAATCATAGTGCATCGAGAGTACTGTTTCTGAGACGTTCGCACGATCCCCGACCGCCTTCATCGGCCATCCTTCCTGAAGCGCGTGAGTGATACCTCCCCTGCGTAGTGCGTGGGGGCTCTCCACAGACGGGCATCCAGAAGCTCCATCGTACGCTGTTGCTTCACACTGTTCGATCTCACGACCATGAGGACACTCCCCAGTCACGACACAGGGCCTCGTGAACCGATAGCAGTCACCGCGTAGCGTTGTCGTATGAGCACGCCCCTGGGATGTCGCAATTAACGGTTCCCGACCGTGCTCGTCAGTCACCGACGGTCGAGTATGCTCCAACCAATCATCCAGCAGCTCACAGACGTGATCTGAAAGGGCGACGAAACGTTCCCCTTTCCCCTGATTCTTCAGCGTCGTTCCCGTGCCGGGACGGTGGACCACCTCCAACGACTGCTTGGCAGGGTCGTAATCAGCACAGTCCAGTGCATGGATTTCACCCACCCGCATCATCGTATGCCACATCAGCGTGAGAACGATGTGTGGCCGCGACGCGTATTCGTACTTCTCCAAGTAGTTCAGTATCCGGTCTGCCCGTTCGGAACCCAGCATCTCATCGCGGATGTTGTCGTCGCCGGTCAGATTCGGTGACAGAACCTTCGTGTGCAGATCCTGTTCGACGCCGTCAATCGACTCCAGCCACTTGATGAACACTCGCAGTGTATCCATCTGGGTCTTTTCAGTCGCTGGTGAGAGGTCACCCTCCATTCGCCGCCAGATTCTGAACTCGTGAAGCTGGCGTCCAGACAGCTCGTTCAGATTTGTGATCCCTTCGTCGTCGCACCACCGGATGAAGTGACCCAGTCGTGAACGATGGGAGTAGATGGTTGCTTGGGTGACGCTGTTTTCGCGGTCAGCGATGTACAGTTCGAGTGAGCGGTCGGGTTCGATGGGTTCGAGATTCATTGGTTGTTTCCACGCGAACCCCCGCTGGAACCACTGTTTTCAGCCCCTCGAATTCGGACGCCTCACACCTCAAAGGACGATTCGTTCGATAGTCGAACCGGAGCCTGCAGGGCCCATCCAGAATCTGATTGATTATGAGCCAATGGAATCGGCAGCCAGTAGCCCTGAAACCCTAATTTTAATCGATCGTCAGGATTTTCCGGTTCCGTCTGCTGTTGGAGTTCAACCATACGTTACACGCGGGTTACCGCCTTCCCGGCTTCTACGATATATGATGCGTGCATCAGACAAAATCTATCACCCGTTGCGCGCATTGTAGGCCTCGGCGTTTTCTCTTGTAACAGTAGTTGTGAACGCGATTTCCCCTTTCAGAGTTATACCTCAAACTGGATCGCTGAATCGATAAGTAGATGTTCGTACTTACCGCTGAACATTCTACCAATTCCAATATCTGTTCGCGCTGCCGTGCAAGATACAGGGCGCGAATGTCGAACGAGATTCGGCTCGGTTTGCGAAGGTGGTGATCGCTCAGTACAGGACAATGATGGGACAAATATACCTAGTCAACACCCCACTCAGATCCCCACTCTGATTTCTTTTCATCGAACTGTGGCCCCTTCTTCACAATGTACTCATCCCTATCCCACTTCACTAATCCCTCCTCCTCTAGTTCTGAAAGGGAGTAGTGGCGCAGTTGAAGGCGGAGTGTTGCCACCTCTTCATCCGCGGACGGAGGCTCGTTGCGTGGCTCATGTTCAGTGGATTTGTTTTCATCCATAGGCTATTAGACTATGAATCCGAACACGAATTAACTCTTGAGTATTTTACAAAATCCTGTTGTTTTGATTAACTGAGTGATGGCTGAGATACGTTCAATTCGCACGTTTAGTGAACAGACTATTCATCCTCGATAGTCCTGAAATAAACCAGCTTGTGAACAGTTCTATGACACCCTGTTGGGGCAACAAGTGCGTTCTTCCCCAATAATTTTACATTTGGGTCCACACGACACTGTCTAGTTTAGCACCTCCGCTGGCATCTGTCCGTTGAGTGACTGGTGCGGTCGCTGTGTGTTGTAGTAGTGTACAAATTGTTCAAGCCATTCTCTGACGGTCGCCCGACTGCCCACCCACGAAGTATGGAAGCGGTCGATCCGCATTTTGAGCGTGTGAAACCACTTTTCGATGTGGTTTCGATCGACATAGTCGAGGTGACCGCTCAATCCCAATCGAGAGAGGGCAGTCAGATAGCCAGCACCACCGACGAGAAACTCAGCGTCGGAGAGATCGTGTTTCTCGCTGAGTCCATGCAGAAACGCAGCAGCTGGATCGGTACCTCGCCGCCCAAAGAGCGCGACATCGAGAATGAGTTTCGTGTCGAGGTCTATTGCAGCGTACATCCAAGATCGGTCGCCGTTAATCCTGACAGCGGTTTCATCTACCGCGACCCGCGACGGCTTCGCCGTCGGCGGGTCTGGCACGCTGTCAGCTAGCCGATGCACCCAGTGCCAGATTGCTTGATGAGAGCGTTCAACGCCGAGTGAGCGAAGAATCGCTTGTGTCTCTCGGAGCGAACAACCAGTCGCGTGGAGCTGGACGGCGAACGCCCTGACGGGCGTCGCCGTCCGCTCACGCTCCCAACATTCATCAAATTCCGCCGCGTAGCTCTCGCTGAGCAGGTCTGCGAGCATTGATCCAAACTAACTCTACGACCTGCTCGTTCCTCAAACTGCGCTAACTAGACGGTGCCCACTAAGGTCAAAACTCAATTCTTCGAAATTCCTTTTCGTCTTGGAAATATCGGTTAGAGAGGCCGTGTTAGATATACCTCACTGATCAGCCTCTCAGAACTATCCACTATATGTATCGCTGATATCTGCTTCTTCTTTTGCCAATTTCTCTATACCTTCCTTGAGACCATATTCCAGAACAATCTCGCTAAGGTCAGTAAGCGTATAGTAGGAATACGGCTCTTCAGTCCCCGTATTCGGGTCTCGGCGGTTCCGAACGAGTGCAGAACGCTTGAGCTTCCGGAGGTAATAATGTAGCTCATTCCCCTCTCTATCAAGCATTTTGGAGAGTTCACTTTCGCTGAGGCGGTCTTCCTCGCTTAATGCAGTCAAGATCTTAAACGCGGGTTCAGAGGCTGCAACACTGTACATTTCCAAGTACTCTTCTAGCGTAAACAGACTGTCCTCTGGCAAATCGATATCTAGCTCAGGTCTCTCATCACCTCCTTCGTGATCGTTATCCCGCGTCTGAAGCGCACCTCCATCGGATCGAATTGAGAATCGGTCAGCCATTATTGGTCACGTATTCCGGTCTACCACCTACACTGGGTTAAATATTCTTACCCCAGTGGAAGTAGATCGATCCGACCGGGTTTAAGTCTCGAGAAATAGTAGAAAAAACAAGAATGCGAGAGCGACTCTTCGAGGCTCTAGACGAGAGCGAATATATCCAACACGATGCCAGCAAGTCCGATTTTCTCGTATATTTGATGGGGCCGTACAAATCATATCCACCATACGAATCTCCAACGCCGGAGGAAACTGATGTCGCGACGAGCCGCCCAACACTCAACGAGATCACCCGTCGGCTACAGCGTGGTGAACTAACGTTAGATCAAGACGAGGCGTTAGCACTACTGATCTCACTAAAGCGAGATCTGCGAGAGCAGAACGGAGTGAACGCGTTCCTCGCTACTGATCCGCAGATCCCGTTGGATGAGATGGACGCAGCGACACAAAGCATCGAGTATACGAAAGCGGCAACGGCGACTGTCTTCATCGCTCCTGCAATGGGTGACAATCTCGGCGTTGGGATCGAAATCGGGTCCGTATGCGAACATCTCGATCAACCGGAATTGCTGACGGACGTAGCGTTCTATGGAGAGGAAAACGTCGAGAGTGCGATGATCAAGGCCGTCTCTGAACGATGGCACGTTACGATCGACGATTTCAGAAGTTACGAAGACCTCTACAAAGCTATTCGAGCCCATCTGCGTGCTGTTGCGTGACAGCGTTATTCCCTCGTTTCATTTCATCGTTGCTACCGCACCATCGGTTAGTCCGGCTCTGTTGAAATCCTTTCGCGTTGACATTCAGAAGAGCCACTCTTCCCACCGAGTTCCGCAGATCCGATGCGAAACTAGCTTCTGAGCAAATCGCAAGACGACAAGAGGGTTTCAACAGAGCCGTTAGTCCGTAAAGAATATGAAGTAGATAGAACCAGCGGATATCGAAGCTCTCACCCGCTATAGCGCGCTGCAAATTACCAGAGTTTCTCGCTTCTATTGTACAGATCAGCTAATCTAGATACAACATCCTCAAGCGCGAGAAGCTCTTGCTCAACAGCATCAAGTGTCCAGAATCGGACCTCGTTGTGGAACATCTCTCCCGGCTCTTCCTGGGTCTTACGGCGAACAGCGCCGAGATTGCGTAAACAGGTCAAATTAGGGAGGACGACATTGACCCGTTTCACGTTGACTCCTTCGTACTTATCGATCGTCCTCGTTATCTTCTTGTGGTCAGTCTCGTAGAGCGTCTCGACTTCATAGACCTCTCTAGAGGGCTCGTGGTAGATATCCGGTCTAGGGTTTCCACCGCCTCGAAGTTCGGTTTCAGTCGGGATTCGTTCTTTGAGATCGATTCTGGACTCCTCTTGAACGGCGACCCCATCCCGTTTCAGGAGTGCTTCGACAGTGAAGCACTTGATCCAATAATGGAGACGGGATTCTTCTCCCTCATCGCGAGCGGTGATCTCCTCGAGCGCACCGGACGGTTGAATCGCCTTCCTGAATTCGTCTTCACCGCTATGGAAGAGTCGATCTAGCTTCTGGGAGTCGGACTCGAGGGAGACGTTACCCCATGCTAACCGCACTAATTCCCGCTTCACGTCTTCCGGAAGCGGTCGCGGCCGTACCGACAGTATCTGGGTCGTTTCCCTCACGTCATCGGTCGACCGGAGATAATCGTGGAGAGCGGGCGCGTACTGTTCATTGGCGAAGAGCAAGAGATATCCGAGTGTTTCCGAGAAGAATTCGTCTATACGAGAGGTGAGTTTCGAGAGATCGAATTCCCCTTCCCGAAGTGACGTTCGAATTTCGTCGCCGTTGATTTCGGAAACGAAATCGAAGTACTCCTCGCTCGAGGCATCGTCGTACGAGACGATTCGGTTCTGTACGCGAGTATTCTCGAGTGCCTCACCCTCGCTGTCCGCTAGCAACGAGGCGAGGGGCTTGCCACCGTTGAGTTGACGGAACTGCTCTCGGCAGAGCGTCTCGAGAGTTTGCTTGTACTCCTCGTCCGGCGTCTTGGCCGCGACGATACACAGCGGATCGTACGAATCGAGCGCTCCGCCATCGATATCGAAAAGGAACTCGTCCAATTCGTGGAGCTGGTCCGGTGTAATGCCCTCCTGTTCCGTATCGGTTGCAGACGTGGTCGCCTGTGAGAGGTTGGAATCGCTCGCGTCAGTGGACGTCGACGCTCCCGAAGTCGATTCCTCGCTCGTCGTTTGCGTTGAACTCCGAGAATCCAATTCGCTCACCGGATCGTTGTCCTCGATCTCTGTAACGGAGAGTAGTGGCCGTGCTGGGAGTCCGATCTCTGGTTGTTCTATCGAGCAGTAGTCGACTGCGATCGGCTCCAATTTCGCGTTTTCCCAGATCCGCATCCGTGGTAGGTCGAGTTCGGTCACCTCGAAATAGGGACGAGACTCGATTGCAGCTGGTTCGAGTTGCCAGCCGTCTCGCTCGAGGGCGCGAATCGAGACCGGCGTGATTTCTCGAGACGAAACGCGGTCGGGCGATAGCTCGAACGGGACGGCTCGAGCGGTCCCCGGAGACTCAGACAGGAGTTTCCGACGGATCCGTTTCCTCGAGACGGAGACCGACGATTCTGGGACCGGCTCCGTTCGCACCTCCCGGTGATCAGATACAGGTTCCGCGTCTTCCGTCGGCCGTGTTCGGGGTGTATCGTTAGTCATTCCGGTCAGAGATTCTGATCGATGACGGCCGGATAGTTCATGACCGCATCAGCGAATTGGAACTGCTCGTTTCGATCCTCGAAGATCTCGAGTTCCGAAACTAGAAACCGCTTGATTTCCAGCAGACGACCGTGCTCGATCTCGGAGAGTTCCTCGACGCGATCGATCTCAAGTCGATACCCGTTCTGCTGATCACCGTATTTGAGCATCGTATCGAAGACGGTTCTGATCTCCTCACCGTAGTTCGGTTCGCTGACAGCCATCTTGATCCTGTGATCGAGCCACTCCTTTCGAGGGTTGGGGATCTCCTCGTCGAGGTACTCCTCGAGTGCTTGCCGACGGTTGTCATCGCCGAAGAACTCCATAACGTCGCCGACGATGCTTTCGATTTGATCTGCTGTGCCCTGATAGCTCGTGGATACCTCTTCCTCGTCGATTTGGAGACCGAAACCATTGTTGAGGAACTGTTGGGTCTCCATCTGCTCGAAGAGATCGGGATAGGCGTGGCGCATCTGGCGGCGCTCCTGGGGCAGTAACTGGACCATCTGGCTCACGTAGTTCCGCGTCGGCGCGAGCGCGTTCATCGCCTCGAACAGCTGTGCGAGGTTCTCCTTGAACTCCTCCTCGGAGAGTGGGGTATACTCGACGTCTTCCGGTCGTTCGGTTTCACTCATGTGGACTAGCCATCACAATCGGTGTTGATAACAGTTGTCAGATTAGGTACTAATATCAATATGTTGAAATCTACGGCCGATAGTGATGTTCTCAGAGCGTTTCGAGGGTCTCGAGGACGAACTGTTGGACCTGCAACACGCACTCACTTCTGCCAAAGCTCAGGGACAGTCGATAGCTCGAGAATCCGAACTTCGGGATCAGATAGCCGAGATCCGTCGTAAAATAGCTGAGCTATAGTAGACGTTAGAAGTAATTGCTCACGTTTGGCACAGAGACCTGATCAATAGCTGTATCGATCGCTGTTGTGAGGTCGTTGAGTGAATCAAAGAAACGATTGCTGAGTGCCGCTTGGAGCTGTCTCCAGCACTCCTCGACGGGATTGAACTCTGGCGAGTACGCCGGCAATGTCACGAAGGCGAGGTCGTCACGGGACGCTAGGTCCGTGACGGTCGACGCCCGAAAATACGGCGCTCCATCCAACACAATAATCAAGTCATCTTTGAACTCTTTACATAATGCGAGAATGAAATGCCTTGCGTGATCGGCGGTATCGTACTCTTCAAACCGAGCGAAAAAGCGATCACCGTTCTCGGTGATCGCGCCTAAGAGACACGTCCAGTCGCGTTGTCCGGACAGTTCAACAGACGGTCGCGTGCCGCGCGGAAACCACGCGGCACGCGGCTCACTTGGACGGATTTCTTGGTTTGATCGATACAGACTACTGTGGCGTCCATTTCCCGTCGCTTTTTTTGAGTTCTTCGCGGAACGCTTCTTGTTCCTCAGCCTCGGATTCGGCGGCTGTACGGCGTGGTTTTTGATAGCTCAATCCCGCTTCTTTGAGCAACCGCCGGCAACTCGGATAGGAGTACTCGATGCCGTAGGTTTCGTCGAGGTACTGCTGGACGAGCGCCGGCGCGTCGATCCCGACTTTCTCGGGAGGTTCGTGAACGGTTTGTTCGAACTCTTCTTGCTGTCTTTCTGAGAGCTTTCGTTTTCTCCCGGATCGATGAGCATCAGAAACGGCTTGCTCAAGCGGTTCGTCCGTATCGAGTCGCATGAGCCAACTGTAGATTGTTCTTCGACCAGTGTCGTGCCATTCTGCAAGTTCGGTCTGAGTCACGCCGTTCTTGTACGCAATCGCCGCTAACAACCGTTGTGTCGGCTTAGCTCCCTCAACCCTGGCAAGGGCGTCTTGGAGTTCTTCGACGGAGATCTCGTCGAGATGGTCCATTGTCTACAGCAACAATCTACGGGCGGAAAATTCTAGCGGTTACTATAGTTTACTGTTGGATACCTCTAATTCGACGTACGGTGACCTCGGCAAGTCGTCTAAAACCGACTGTGTCCGGCACGATATCGACAGCGACCCCATGCTTATCGACAGCATGTTCTGTCGGGGGTCCTATCGCGCCAACAATTGTCTCCTCCAGTCCTCGTTGTAGTGCAGTGACAGCGTCACGTTCAGTCGCGATCTGTACGAAGTACTCGACTGTCTTCGGCGATGTGAACAGTATGCCATTCAACTCACCGTTTATCGCCAGTGAAACTGACTTTCCGGCTGTCTCCGGTCGTTCCAAGCGATACAGATGCGTTTCTCTGACGACTGCACCCGCTGCTTCCAGTCCTTCAACCAGTACGTCGCTACCGTGTACACTTCGGGCGAGTTCGACAGTTTGACCCTCAACCTCGGCGGCTAACTCGTCGACGAGTCCTGTGGACGTGAACGTTGGTGGAACGACATCGACCGAATAGCCCCGATTGCGTAACGCGGTCTCAGTCTGATCTCCAACGGCACAAACGGTGGTTTCCCGTTGTTTCCATCCTGCTGTCGCAACTAGGTTGACGCCGGTCTCGCTCGTAAAGACACAGTAGTCCGCGTGCTGTGGGACCTGACCGGTCGGTTCGATTGTCAGCATTGGATCCGGAATCGGGGAAACATCGAGTGACTGGAGATACTCGACCGCTTCGACGATACGGTCATCGTCTGGTCGAAGGACAGCCACTGTCGGCTGGGACATACCTGACTGTTAGCCGATACTGAACTTGTGTGTGTCGAGAATCGTCGACCAAACTCGAATGATTAAAACCCATATCTTGCAAAGTACCGGTATGGACGACAATTCTCACGATCACGTTGTTCCTGGAAGTGACGAAGAGTTGGCGACGGCAGACGTGCAGGGCTACGATTTCCGTGGCGAATTCGATTTTCAGGAGATGCTGGAATCCTACGCGACGACGGGCTTTCAGGCAACGCAACTCGCAGAGGCCATCGACATCGCCGAGCAAATGCAAGACGCCGATGCCACGATCTATCTCACGTGTACGTCGAATATCATCTCATCGGGATTGCGTGAAGTCGTCGCCCACCTCGTTCGCGAAGGGTACGTCGACGTGCTTATAACGACTGCGGGATCGCTGGCAGAGGACGTCATCAAGACGGCGAAGCCGTTCAAAATGGGGGCGTGGGACGCGGACGAAGCCGCGCTCCGGGAACAGGGAATCAACCGTCTTGGAAATCTCTTCGTTCCCTCTGACCGCTACGTCTGGTTAGAGAAGTACTTGTACGACTTCTTCGATGAGTTCTTCGCTGAAGAAAAGGTTCGGACACCGACAGCGTTCGCCCGCGAGTTAGGGGAGACACTTGACGATCCAGATTCGGTTTTGAAGCAAGCGGCTGACAACGATGTTCCTGTGTACTGTCCAGCGTTGACAGACGCTGAAGTGGGGAACTTTCTCTATTACTACCGACAAGGGTACGACTCGGAGGTTGGCATCGAGATTCTTGACGACTACGACTCGCTCATCGAGGATGGGATGCTAGCCGATACGACAGGTCTGATTGCAGTCGGAGGGGGCGTACCGAAACACCACGCGATTATGACGAATCTGTTCCGTGGTGGAGCGGATTATGTCGTCTATATTTCGACCGGTATGGAAGGCGATGGGTCACTCTCTGGAGCGCCCCCGAACGAGGCAGTCTCGTGGGGGAAGATCAAAGACGATGAGCAGACAAATTACACGCAGGTTGAGGCAGAAGCAACGCTCGTCTTCCCACTGCTCGTGGCGGGCGCTTTCAGCGATTAACGATCCAGAACTATCTGTCTCTTAGCAGGAAATATCGGATCTGTTGAAACCCTCTTGTCGTCTTGCGATTTGCTCAGACGCTAGTTTCGCATCGGATCCGCGAAACTCGGTGGGAAGAGTGGCTCTTCTGAACGTCAACGCGAAAGTATTTCAACAGATCCAAAATATCATATTTGGATCTTGTGAAATAATTAGCGAGTTACAGGTTCAGTCGGTAGGTTGAGTAGATGCAGACCATCCCAAGGTCTCGGTTGCTCCGATTTGTCGAGGAAGCATTTCAGTTAACGCAACGTGCTGTAGCTCGCTACTCTTCGAAGTTCTCGAAACAACGCTATACGCTCCATCAGCACATCGTTTTCCTCTGTCTCAAGGTTCGGAAGAACACGATCTATCGTACACTCCTCGATGAATTCATTGAAATGCCCCGTATTCGGAACGCGATCAATCTCACTGAACTGCCAGCCCCATCAACACTGTGCAAAGCGTTCGATAGACTCGATATGGCTGTCTGGCGAGTGTTGCTCAATCTTTCTGTTTCACTGCTCCCGACCAACGGCGTTGCGGGGATTGATGCGTCGGGATTCGACCGCAGTCACGCCCCAAACACTACACGAAACGAGCCAAACTCACGATTCAGCAACTCAAGGTAACGCTGCTGGTCGATTCCAAAGTGAACGCAATCCCCAATCTACGGCCAACGGAGTCAATCAGAGACAGTCAACTCTGCTCTGTTGAATAGCGGTGCTTCTGTAGCAACTCTCGATCTACGTGGCCTTGTGAGCTGGTCTCCATAGTCCTTACAAAATCGGGATGGCCCGTTCTCCGCTCAGAGGGCGCTATTCAACACGGCAGTCAACTCAACGCTCAAGCAGAAATACGGCGCGTTTGTCCGTTCACGACGCTGTTGGAAGCAGTTCCGTGAACTCGCTCTTGCGTGTATCGTCCACAATCTTGACCAAGCAATCTAACGACTAGTACAGGTGAGGCACCCATTGGTGGATAGAGGAGAACCACTACTCGCTGGTTTCTAAAGTCACGTCTCAAAATATGTCGATAACAGAACCAAGCATAAGGCCGACTCCCAATGCGAGCGTTGAGTACAGGGCTTGTTTACTCCTAACGCGAAAAATACCAGAAATCATAATCCCAAGTGAGCAACCCAGCAGAAAGCCGTGAATCGCCCCCCATACACTTCTGACCCCATCAGATGGTACTACAACTTCAACGAGAACTATCCCCGCGACCCCGAGCAGAAATAGGATTCCATCTCGCCGTACGTTTCGCTCTTGCCGATCAATCATATGTCGTCTCTGGGAGAATACTTGGATAGTCTTTGCCATTTCGTTTTTCTAAGTTTGCATGTGTAGTGTGCAGTAGATTCACGTGAACATTTCTATAAAGAAGAGGATTTCAACAAAGCCTCGAATACCTAATATTCTTGCAACTGTCCCATAGCGGCGGGCTGAATTGAGATCCTCCCCGCTCTAAACAGTAGTTGCCGAATCAGATCGACAATTGGATCAAGACTAGTCGATTTGCTCGTTCGGTGAAAGGCTGGACAAGAATTGGAGACAATGATTGATAGAGAAAGAGGAAGGAACGCTGCTGGCAGCGGTGTTCCTGAGCGATGTCACTCATCAAAACGCGTTTTGACCGATCTGCTCGGTCGTCCCGAGCAGATCTTTACCCGTAGTCAGTGGACAGCACGAATGTACGGAAAATCTTCGTCGAGAGCGGTGGTTTCGTCGGAACTGGGCCGTCTGAGATCAATATATTTGCGAGAATCCAAAGGTTGTAGAGCGTCACCGCGAACAGAAAGTAGAACAGCCGCACCGAGAACGTCGGCGACGACGTTCTCGGAAGGAAGTCGCCGATCTGGCGATACGACGTTTCAATCCCCCAGCGGCGGCGGAACGCCGTCGCGTACGCTCTTGCTGAGCTAGCCTCAATGGCGAGATTCGTCACAAACCAGACGTACTCGTCTTCGCTTGATCGGTGGGGTACTGCAAACACCGTTACTGCGACTGTAGCAGTTGGTTTGCGCTTGCGTTGCATCAGATACTCATCGACGACCGTCTCAGCGCCGGCGCTGAGACGGTCTTTCATCCCCTTGCTCGGGCGTACACGAACGAGATAGTCTACCTCAAGACGTTCGAGTTCTGCGACGACGTGAACTTGGTAGAACCCTCTGTCGAGATAGACCTGTCTGATTGAGACGTACTCTCGTGCTGTTTCGATGAGGATGCGAACGGCTTCGCGCTTGGCGCGAAAGTCGTTCGCCTCCATCGGAAGGACAGCAAGCGTGAATCGCGTTCCTGGTGCAACGATACACAGCGTCGCAAAACAGTACGTCCGATTCGTTCCTTGATCAGGATAGGTGATCAGGACGTGTCAGCATCGGCTGAGCCGTAAAACCGCCATTCGTGAAGATCAATCGCAACATCGACACAGTCAGGCAAGAGCCGTTGCTTCCGGAGAATATCGAAAAGATCGTCGCGGACGCCATCGAACTGCTCGTCGATGGCGTCCGCGTGCAGCTTTCTGAGATAGTAGAGTAATGATTTTGCAAGCTGATTGCGAGCCGTCGACGTCACGCCGACGGCTCGCCGTGATCGAGTTGGCATGTTTTCCCACCGGTGTTAGCGAATTCTTGCTCGAAGGCGATACGAGAGAGGACTTTTTGGAAGTCCTCTCTCGTGTAGCTCCCACAGGGTTTGATGTCGAAACTGAGCGCTGGATAAACCAGAGTGGAAGCGGCGCGACAGACTTGTTTTGCTTCACCTGTTTCGACCATAGCCACCCTACCAGCAACGGCACAAATTAGCTTCGGCGTCTACTGTAAAGGGCGGGGCTTTCTCCTCGCACTTCCGTAATCTGTCGTCCGAATCCTTTTGATATTTCATAGCGTAGCTACTATCGAAGCTCGTCCCAGCCAGGGTCACGGGCTCGCGCTCACCCCTTTGGTTCGCGTTCGATGGTGACTCTGACAGCGTCGTCGATTTGCCGTTGCGTCGCGATTGCCCGCTTCACCTTGGTAGTCCAGGGCAGCGGGACTATCCGCGAGCAACTGATCTGTATCGTTTTTCGGCAGCGTAATGCTGAAACTCACCTTCTCCTGCTTCTCATCGTCGCCATCGGGCTCGTCGCCCATGCCTGTATCGTAGCCCGGACGGATCAATAATCTATGGTACTTCGAATCTCCTGCCTAATTCGAATCAATCTTCTTCTACCCGGGTGAACTCGACCTTAGACAATTATATAAGGCAATTATTATTACTTAAATTTAGTATCCATAATTATTATAGTATTCAAAGAGACAATTCGTTACTTCGTTGGAATCAGTCCATGGGATAATTTTTCACTTTTCACTTTTATGAACATACTGTTACATGTGTATGATTACTGGCTGATGGTGATTGTACCGCGATTTACAATTATATCATATCCAATATAGTTGAGCTGAATATAACTTGATTCAGCAAGGCGATCCAGTGCATCAGGATCAACGCTATCATATAGTGGTGGCAAGTCTAGGGGATCCTGTTCCTCCATTTCGGCCACTCTATTTACAATTTCAATGGCTGGACTAGGTCGTGTACTCGTAGTTGGATTCCCCATTAGGAACTCAATTTGACGCCCCTGGCTTATAATTGAATCGTGAATGAAAGTAGGAAATCATAAACCATTATGGTTAGTGGCGCTCGGTAAATCTATCTCCTGTCTTACCGTTCGTCGGATAGGTCACGGGGAGTGTATGCAAACTGTTCTATGACACGCTGTCATCTAGACAGTGCTCGGTACTCTAGTATTTCAAACGTCCACCATATGGAGTGGCGTAACATTTGCTTGTCGACTGGATATTACGAAATAGTATGTTAGCCTGTTGCACGTTCAAGATCAATTCGTCAGACATGGCAGCGTGAGACTGATCCAGTGCGAATCTGCCGAGTGATAATCAATTCGGTGAGAGAAGTCTCAGAAACGCTCGCTGAATCGGGTGTTTGAGTTAGTTTCCGATCACGAATAGAGCCGCCTGAGAGCGATGCCTCTCAGGCGGCGCGTGCTTCGACTCCGGTCTGGGGCCGTCAGATGAGGCGACTGGGAGAACGTACCAGTCCTGGTCTCCCCTGTCGTTTTGTGGTGAGTGACGTTGCGACCAGAGCGACTGCCGAAAGCACGACGTGAGTTTCCACGTTGTTCTCCTTGCGTGCGCGGACGCGATCGAGGCCGGTAAAGGACTTCAGCCGAGAGAATACTCGCTCGACACCTGCCCGCAGGTGTCGATGCATTCGTTCCTTGATCGCCTGGAAGATGTAGGTCTCTTCGACGCTGCCGACCTCGATGCCGTACTCTGAGAGTTGCTCTTGTGGTAACCGTTCGAGTGCGTCGTACGGACTGTCAATCTCGTCACCGTGGTTCTTGAACAACTCCTTGATCTCGTCGCGGATCGCCTTCAGTGGCGCTGAGCGTCGTGGATTGATCGCCGTCAGCAGCGGACAGTCGAGTTTCTCCTGGGTGAACTCTCGATTGCCTTGGCTGTCGAAGCCCGCATCAGCCAGTGCTGCCTGGATATTGTCGGTGTCGTACCGCTTATCGAACTCCTCGATGAGCGGTTCGAACGCCGCACAGTCGTTCCTGCTGCCGACCTCCATCGTGAGGGTGACCGGCAGCTCTGCGGCTACATCCACGACGATGTACACCTTGTACCCGTAGAACTTCCCCTCGTGTTTGCCCCAACTCGCTCCCTCGACCTCACCATCGTCGATTTTTTCTCATGTGTTTGCCCAGGCGGCGATGTGCGTGCTGTCGATCACGACGAACTCACCGGCGTGATCGTGATCAGCGAGTAAGTCGCCATACATCGATTGGAGGCAGTCACGGAGTTCATCGGGGTGAAGGTCGTCAAAGGCACGCCAGAGCG
This sequence comes from Natrinema pellirubrum DSM 15624, assembly GCF_000230735.2. NCBI lineage: Archaea > Methanobacteriati > Methanobacteriota > Halobacteria > Halobacteriales > Natrialbaceae > Natrinema > Natrinema pellirubrum. The sequence goes on along the minus strand of NC_019962.1, from coordinate 1,780,678 downwards.
ACGTCCCGTCCGGGACGTCCTCTGGCTCGTAGTCGAGAGCTTCCCGGAAGGAGTGATTCCGTCGGAGACGGCGTTCGAGGGCGTCGAAGGAGTCGCCCTCGAACTGCCGGAGGACCAGAGCGGCGGCTCGTTCGGGCGGGATCGACTGAATCTTTGAGACAGCAACCGAGAGAAACGTCGCGAGAAGTTCGTCGCGGTAGAGGTAGTCCTCTTCGTCGGTATCATCTGGACTGACGTCGGTTGGCTGATCAGTTTCGCGTTGGCTCAGCTGGGCGTCCCGCAGGGACGGCCAGCTGTGGACGTAGACCGTCATGTTCCAGTGTTCGACAGCGTGGATCTCCTGTTGGTCGCGAGGTTCCGGAGCGCTCGGTAGCAGCGTCGATCGAGGAGGTCGTTTGCTTCGGGGGCAGTGATCCCAGAAGGTCACTGGAACGCGAGATGCTTGAGCGTGGCTTTGGTGGTTTCCTTGCGGTGGAAGACAGCGACGCCGTCATCCACCTCGAGTCGCCAGAAGCCGTCATGGGTGGCACGATGGCCAACAACGTGTTTGCTAGCGACGTACTGACCGTTGTGGTTCAGGGAGGTGTAGAAGGTGTTTGTCGAGGCGATTTGGTCGATATACCACGCCGGCACGTCGGTGCCGACGCGGAACTTGTCTTTGGAGGCGACCTCATCGTGGGCTCGAAGGAACTGACGAACGGTGGCCTTATGCGAAGCGGCGGCGTTCTTACTGGTGTCGGATCGTTGTATGTACATACCATCGATCCGGCTCCTAATCTAGTTAAAGAGACTATTCTAGCTCGTAGTGATATCTCTTGGACTCCTTTGTCTAGTTAAAGTGCCTATTTCAGACGATAATGACTGATTTGTGAGACTCCGGAGATTATTTTAAAGTTATATAGTCTTATATGAAAAGCACTTATTACTAATTAGTTAGTATTTTGAAATAAGTTATGGTAGAACAATCCAGAAGAAAGGTCCTGGAAACGGCATCAGGCAGTCTCGTTGCAGGTGCGCTGTTGCCGAAGGTTTCAGGCGCGAGTCAAAGCGACGAACGACTGACGCAGGAGGAGTACGAGCAAGTATTAACGAAGGCAAAACGACAACCCGACGAGAGCGGTTTTGAGGCGTTCCAACAGGTGATTAGTGACTCTGATGTCAGTGCCACAGGGATGGTGTTCTCCGCTACGCTTCCCAAAAAGAAAGAGGAGGACTCGAACATCGGTATCGAGATACACCGTAAATATAGGATGGACGGACTCTGTTGAAATGATTTATCGTTGACATTCAGAAGAGCCACTCTTCCCACCGAGTTCCGCGGATCCGATGCGAAACTAGCTTCTGAACAAATCGCAAGACGACAAGAGGATTTCAACAGAGTCGATGGACGTAAAGTTCTATCTGTACGGTCCCAATCTACTTTGCCCAGCTTCCGATGAGGCGACTACCCTTGGAAGCGCCACCGACAGTCCAAATTCGTTGGATGTCTATTTCTTCTTCGAGCATGACCCGCCAATCTGGAGTATAGGAGGGCAAATGCCGAATGATATTATACGCTGAACAGGCGCAATACCACGGCCTGAAGGCCGTGGATACGCGCCGTCACTCCGTGACTCATTCCACAGTCCCCGACAGGGCTGGATATTCTATTGTTCTTAATCCAAACTTTTACAATTTGAGCGAGTATAAGTGATTATAGAGGCGTTCCACGAATGCTGGAAGTCCACCGCACCCACCGAGCGAAAATCCGCAACCACTCACAGGTAGCGGACTCGCTCGACCGGCATGGCTGGAGTGTCAGCAAACTCTGGAACGTCGCCAACTACCACTCCCGAGAAGTCTGGGAGGAGACGGGCAAAATTCCGGACCATAAGGAATTGAAAGACGAGTTGAAAGGTCACGACAAGTACAAGGGACTGCACAGTCAGTCCAGTCAGCGGGTTCTGGAGGAACTCGCTGAAGCCTTCCACTCGTGGTACTCCAGTGACGATGACAGGGACAATCCGCCCGGCTACCGCAAAGAAAACTACTACGACTCGCAAGGCCGTCGCGTCCACGAAGAACACCCACGCAGCACGGTCACGTGGAAACAGAACGGCATCCGTCACGACACCAAGAATAACCGAGTTCGACTCTCGAAAGGGGCGAACCACAAGGAACACCCTCGAGCATGGGAATACATCCTTGTCGAGTACGAGACACGACCTGGAGTCACGGTCGAGAACCTGCAACAAGTCCGCGCCGTCTACGACCAGCAGAACGAGCGGTGGGAACTCCACCTCGTCTGCAAAGACGAAATCGAGACACCCAACGCTCCCGGCGAGGAGACAGCAGGCATTGACCTTGGTATCAGCAACTTCGCCGCTGTCGCATACAGCACAAACGAAGCCGACCTGTACCCCGGCAACCGCCTAAAGCAAGACGGGTACTACTTCCTGAAAGAAATCGCTAACTGTGACGACAGCGGTGGTGAACGGGCCGCCCGCTTGCACCACAAGTGGTCAGAACGCCGTACTCACTTCTTCCACAGTCTCGCCAAACACATCATCCAACGATGCGTGGAGAACGGCGTTTGCCGCATCAACGTCGGGGACTTGGAGGGGGTTCGAGAGGACGAACACGGCGAGTCGAAAAACTGGGGTAAGCACGGCAACCTCGACCTACACGGGTGGCATTCGATCGCTTCACCAAGATTCTCACGTACAAGGCGAAGGTCGAGGGTATCGAAGTCGTAGAAGTGTCTGAACGGGACACGAGTAAGACGTGTTGGATTTGCGGTAGGGAAGACGATAGTCAGCGTGTTCAACGCGGCTTGTACGTGTGCGAGGCGTGTGACGCGGCGTTCAACGCTGACGTGAACGGGGCTGAGAACATCCGTCTCAACATCAACGACGAAAGTAACTCCGAGTCTGCACCCAGTTTGGGTGGAGATAGGAGTACCGGCTGGTTGGCACAGCCCGAAGTCTACCTTCATAGCCTCTCCTGCGGATTCCAACCGCAGACAGAGGTGGTGGACTGCAAACACTAATATCCCAACCGCGGTCGGGATTCCTCCGCCTTCAGGCGGAGGAGGATGTCAATACTATCTCGTTCGCCAACCGAAACTGGTACATCCCGACGGACCCTCGCCTTGACACCAGTTCTAGGGTTTCACGCAAGAAAGAAGACCCGAACGGCATGGTATTCGAGTACGAGGATTATAAGTGGGGAACAACGAGGAGTTCGCTCAGGTGCAGGTCAAACCAGATGAGGACGATGTTGATCCAGACGCCCGCCAGGTGTTCGGAACGTACACCCATCATTGGAGCAAGATCGAAGTTGAGAGTGTGAGTATTTCCTCTAGCGGAAGCGTGAGGGTTGACGTCCACGACACCGAGAAGCAGTGGTACCTTCATAACGATTTTGAAAGCGTGCAACAGGCTAATGAACTGATAGTGATCAATCCTGTCGTTGTCCCTCCGTGATTTGGGACCGGCCGAGGACTGAATACCTATGAACGAAACTCATAATGGTCAATGGGCTCTATCTATGAACACATCCGGGACAAGGCAACTACAGCGCTGACCGATCGGTCTATCGGATGGTCCACAGAAACCAATGACGGTTACTGATACCACTTTCAGGCCAGCCCTCGATTATCCTTTGAGTGAGAGTTCGATGCATATAACAATCATCGGAGCTGGTGAAGTCGGACGAACGATCGCTGCAACGCTCGCAGACCTTCACGAGGTAGTTGTTATTGATTGTGATGAGCAGGTCGCCGAGGAACTCACGTACGCGCATGATGTACTCGCTATTCACGGAGACGGTCGAGATATTGAAATACTACGAGAGGCCAAAATCAACCGAGCGGATCTCGTAATCGCGTGTACCGACGATGACGACGTCAATACCGTTATCTGTGCGACCGTAACGATGATCACTAATGCGTTCACGGTTGCCCGAGTGAGACACCGAACGCTCTTCGAAACGTGGAACAATCATCCGGGTGCGTTCGGTGTCGACTTCATGATCTGTACGGACTCGTTGACGTCCGAAGCAGTGTTTCGAATTTCTGGACTCCCTGCTGCACAAGAGGTTGATACGTTCGCGAACGGTCTCGTCCGAATGGCTACATTCGAAACCGACCCAGAGAGTCCGTTTGTCAATCAAACCGTGCGCGAGATTGATCTGGATAAATCGGTAACGGTTGCGGCGATCTTTCGCGACGACGAGTTAGTACTTCCAACTGGTGAAACAGTAATACAGTCCACCGATCGAATCGTGGTTATCGGAAGCGCAAGCGGCGTTACGAACGTTGCAAATCGTATTTCGGTGTCATCGCGAAGTCCGACTGACGAGGTCGTTATCGCCGGTGCGAGCGAGATTGGCTTACAAATAGCCCGACTGTTCGAAGAGCACGGCTATCACCCCCGAGTAATCGAACAGGATCCTGATCGCGCCCGAAACGCGGCCGAAGCACTCTCACGTACGACAGTACTTGAAGGAGACCCCGCAGACATCGGATTTCTGGAACGCGAACGCATCGAAGATGCTGATCTCGTCATCACTGCATTGCCGGACGACGAACGGAACTTACTCGTATCGTTAGTAGCCCGTCAGCTCGGGGTCAGCGAAACCGTCGCTATCGTCGAGAACATTGAGTACACCGAATTATTCGAGACCGTCGGCGCCAATGTGACCGTGAATCCGCGCGAAGAAACCGCCGAAGAGATCATTCGATTCACTCGACTTGTCCCTACTGAAAAGATCGTACTGCTTGACCACGATAGTGCGGAAGTGATCGAAATCGTAGTTACAGAAGAAAGTATTCTCGCAGGTCGTGAAATCAGGGATTCTACGGCGAGTCTTCCGGATGGAGTTATTATTGGAGCGATCGCTCGAACTGGTGAACTCGTGACGCCTCGAGGAACGACCGTAATCAGACCGGAGGATCACGTCATTCTGTTCGTAGATACGGACGCACTCGACGAGATCACCAAAGTTATCTAACGCGAGATCAGCACGACTTATAAGCTGCAACAACTAGTAGGAAGATATGGCAGATCTCAACCGGATTGCGAAGCGAATACACCATATTAGTCCCGAACCCGTCGAGCTTACGCTCAACGAAGGAACGACGGCCGTATTTCATATTACTGGGGCCGAATTCTTTCAGCAGGAATTTCAGGCAGAGGGTGTTCGCGAGGACGATGATGCGGACTACCGCTTCATCACAAGTACGGATAACGAATCAATTCTGGTCGGACGAAAGGGCGTAGACGAGTCGGGGTGGACGATAGTTGGAACGGTAGCTGAAGTCAACAGGGGCAGATCGTAACCGCTTGTTCGCTAAGTATCGTGTAGCTCCGTTTGTTACGCGTTGTTTATCCAATGTGTAGTGAGATACCCATTCTAGTCGGTCCCTCCCCCAGACCTAGCTGCTGTCAGCACTGTTGACGATGGTCGGCGATTCTCTTAGAACGCACTGCTCACGTTCGATAGTATATAATAGTCCTGTTCTTCCGAATAATGATGATGACGCGCCGTGTAGTTTTGCAGTTGCACGCGATAGATTACATTCATACGCGTGTAATGGCTCTGTTGAAATCCTTTAGCGTTGATATTCAGAAGAGCCACTCTTCCCACCGGTTCCGCGGATACGATGCGAAACTAGCTCCTGAGCAAATCGCAAGACAGCAAGAGGGTTTCAACAGAGACCGTGTAATGAGACTTCGCAATCTCGTTCCCAAATAGGTATTACATATAAGAATACAGTATAATAGGATTATCCGGCGATACTTGTTACAGATCTGATAACTTAGCGATAATCGTCCAAGTACGAATCTCTGATTTCGGTCTCGAGGTCGTTAACGTATTTCGTCAGTATCTCCGGCAACTCAGTAGTGTACCGTTCGTCCATGAACACGGGTGGCATAACGTAGTTACTGTGAACCCAGCCGAAGTCGTCTACTTCGGAGAGTACGCAGGATATTCAACGATCAGACAGGCACGTATATGTGACATTGCCATATGATCAAGTACGAATCTCATGATATGATGCGCCCACTCGAGGTTCACCCGCGCGCGGACGATGCTGACACTCGTACTGAATTGGCCGCAAGGCGTCGACCACGAATAGACGAAGGAGTGATAAGAGTGTCTCCCACCGTCGTCTACGGCACCGAACCAGCCAGCACAGATCCGGGGTTGCGAAGATACCCGTCATCAGCGAACGAGATGGCGGAACCGGGGCACTCTCGTCCTGCTCACTTCTGATTCCAGATCGTTGTGAGCTCACCGACGATTTCCGGATTTCTGAGAGTGTCACTGTCCGTGGGCGGTCGATCGTTGACGATGCGCTCGAGGAGTTGGTACATCGTTTTCCCGGAGTAGGTTTCAGGTAACTCAGGTGTGAATATGATACTTTTTGGCCGTGCAAACTCACCGACGTGTTCAGCGACCGCATCCGCAACCGCGTCCCGGATGGTGGTCCGATTCTGCTGTCCCTGTGCAAGCGTCGCGAAGACGCAGGTCCCGGTCTCGCCGGCGGTACGCTCAGCGATGGCAGCGGCTTCAGTAACACCGCCAACGGTCGTTATTGCAGCCTCGAGTTCGGCCGTTCCGATGCGACGGTTTCCGATTGTAATAACGTCGTCGTCGCGACCGATGATCGTCACGTACCCGTCGTCGTCGACGATGGCACGGTCGCCAGTGAAGTACCGCCAGGAATCCGCCCGTGGGTCCGAAAACGCCTGCCAGTATTCTGCGAGAACCCAGTACTGGTCTCCCTCGAGCGGAGCGAGCATCGACGGCCAGGGTCGGTTGATCGTCAGATAGCCGGGTTCGCCCGGCGGGAGTTCACGGCCGTCTTCGTCGACGATCTGAATGTCAATTCCGGATAGCGGTGGGCCAACCGAACCTGGCTTTAACTCGTCGATTCCAGGACGGACCGAGATGAGGATGCACCCGGTTTCGGTCTGCCACCACGTATTGACGATCGGACATCGTTCTCCGCCGACGTGGGTGTAGTACCACTCCCAAGTATCCGGGCCAATCGGTTCGCCAACGGTACCGAGCAGTTGCAGCGACGAAAGGTCGTGAGCCGTGGGAAACGACTCGCCCCACTTTATGAACGTCCGGATTACTCCTGGCGTCGTATAGAAGATTTCCACACCGTTCTGTTCGATCACCTCCCACGGACGGTGGCGATCTGGATAGCGGAGACTTCCCTCCGCGAGGACGACCGTTGCACCCGAGAGCAGTGGCCCGTAGACGACGTAAGAGTGACCGGTAATCCACCCAACATCGGCCGTACACCAGATCGTGGTCCCCGGCGTGAGTTCGAATACGGTCTGGGCCGTCCAAGCAACACCTGTGAGGTAGCCCCCGGTTGCGTGAGTCATCCGCTGCGGCTCGCCAGTCGTTCCTGACGTGTGGATGTGAAAGAGGGGGTCAGTCGCCTCCCGCGGCACTGGAGGCACGTTTGCATCGGCGTACGTCTCGACGAGGTCATCGTAATCGTACTGGTCCTCGCCGAGGTGTATGCCGTGACTTGCACCGAGTCGATCGACGATGATAGTGGGGAGAGATTCCTCAATCGATGCCAACGCTGTATCGGCTTTCCGTTTCTGATCGATCACGGTCTCCTCACGAAAGCTACCGTCGCATGTGACGAGCGCGCGTGAGTCAACACGTTGTATCCGTTCAGCGAGCGCATTGGGGGCGAACCCCCCGAAGACGACGTTATGGAGCGCGCCGATACGAGCACAGGCGAGCATCGTGATCGGTAACTCGGGGAGTTTCGGCAGGTAGATCGTGACGACATCGTCTTCTTCGACACCGAACTCGCGGAGCGCGGCTGCGACAGCTGACACCTCATGATAGAGGTCGTAGTACGTATAGGTTCGACGCTCGCCGCGTTTCCCTTCCCACCGCAGTGCGACCTGATTCTTCCGCTCCTCGAGATGACGATCAATACAGTTTTCCGCGGCGTTCAAGCGCCCACCAACGAACCATCGGTAGAACGGTGCATTTTCCTCGTCGACGATGCGGTCATAGGGCTCGCTCCACTTGAGCAACGATGCGGCAGCGTCCCAGCACGCCGGCCACTCGCGATCGGAGCAGTTTCCATTGGCTGGTTCCGTCGTAGTTCCGTCGCGACCGAACGCTTGCGGAGTCCGGCGACGAACCGTTCGGTTCTCAAGGGATGGATACGCCAGTCTTTCTTCGATCATAGATTCGTCTCTTCGACGCCCATCCTCCTGTAGATTCTGCTTATTATCATTGACGATGTTGTGATTTGAAAATCGAGACAGATGTTTGTCAGTCACCTCTGGAAGGGTTCGGGTGCCGAGCTAATGAGGTCGTACTTATGTCTATTTTCAAGAGCCACAACAGTACCTCTGCCGGCGAAATTGCCGCTTCTCGTCAGGTAGTGTTCGTAGTCTTCCTTCATCGACTCCCGTTCCCGCTTGAGGCGTTCAGACTCGGGTTTCTTCCTGGATTTCGTGAAACTGAGGGTATCAGATAGACCAGTGTCGGGACCTCACGTTCTCTGTTGGGATGTCGGACAATGTCTTCCGGACCCCTAATCTGGACTGGTTCGTCGATCGCTTTTTCGAGTGCGAGCCACAGGTTGGTATCATCGGCGACATCTACGAATCCGCCGACGTCAACGACCACGTCGCCGCTGCTCGCGAGAACAAGGGTCGCTACCAAAAGCCGGACTCATCATCGTCCCGAAATCTCATGTCGTGATAGACGCGCTCCCAGATGATGTGATCCTCGGATATTCGCAGGTGTACGCCGACCACCTGGCGAACGAATTCTTTGACCCAACTGTTTGGAGAGGGCAACGCGTCCATATCCTCGATAGGAGTCCGCCCAAGCAACTCGACGCCATTCGACAGCTGACCTGTCCGACGCTCACGGACGAGTCACCAGCCGACATCTCGGAATCGATTGGAACGGACTACATCGTAGCGTACAGTTCGGTGAGTTCTGGATTGCCGGCGGCTGGGACGACAGCGGTCGCGACGTCAACCACGTCACCGTCCGAAAGACCGCGCACCACAGAGTCCTGCAAATCTCGGGCAGGCCACCTGCACCGAGTTCAGGGCTAATATTTGGCGAACCTGCCGAGATCCCTTCGTTGCCGAATACGATACCGGAACGATCTGCGGATGCTGCAGCTACGAATGCTATTTTTACTCGTCACCGGAACAACCACGAGGAGATCGCCGTCGAACAGAGTAACTATTTTCCGCCGACGTGGGCGTAGTGACTAATCCACCCAGCGTGAAGCTAGGAGCCGTCGCGCAGAATCCATTTAGCGAGCGATCGACTACACGGCAATGGACGAGTCGCTTTCGGCCCAGATACAGTCTCACATCTACCGGTGAAGCAGGCCGAGTGCCTCGGGGCTTGACCTCGAGGTATTTCACCCAATGGTTCCACTCGTGATCAATAGAAGAGTAATTCCAGCTACTAACACCAGTGATAACCATCCGAAGAATATCATTGCAGATTGCCGGCCTGTGAGATGCTCACCGTTAAGCATTTCGTCAAGCTCCATATACAGTATCACCCATTAGATCGAGATAAATCATTTGGTCTGGCCCGTTCTCTAATTCGATCACGATTCCTTCGACTTGATTTTCCGGACATTCTTGAGGGGTTCGCTAGTCGAACTGCCTTCGTAGAACATTATTTACATTGACACTCGTTCGTCTATGGGACGATCTGGCTGCCGTGTTTTTGTGTTGTTATCACATGTAGGTTGATGATCTCGTTCACCTTCACATCGACCAACAGCGTCACTTTGAACTGCTGAATCGTAAGTTCAGTTCGTTGTGTAGTGTTTTGATGCGTGACTTCGGTTGAACCCTGACGGATCAACTCCACTTGTCGGACGTAACGTCCTGTGGGAGTCAATATGACACGCCAGACAGCCATATCAAGCCGATTGAACGCCTTACAGAGTGTTGATGTCGCAGGAAGCTTAGGTAATCCAAGAACTCAACGAATACGTGGAATCCCGATTAACTCGTCAGAGCGTGTCATAGAATAGTTCTCAGGAGGCGTTGTTCACGGTTTCGCCCTTGAGCAAAACCCATGACTGACGAAATTCATAGGATTACACGCGAATTGGAAGCTGTATAATCGCCAAGTTGAGGGTATGAGACGTATTCTATGACACGCTATGTCAATCAGTCCACGGTAGGTCGTGTTCTTCCGAACTTTGAGACACAGAAGGACAACGGCTGCGGGAGCGTATAGCGGTGTTTTGAGAACTTCAATGAGTCCCGAGAGACGACTCGGCGTGCTAGGTGGATCGCCTTTTCAGTAAAACGGAGAATCCGCGATTTCGGGAGGGTCTTCATCTCATGGAATTACAGAACGAACATGTAACTCACTGTGGATTTCAACAGAGGCGTATGAATCAGACTGATCGCAATGGGTCGTAATCAAAGTATCGGTCACCTACAGAATAGAGGTATAGACGCTGTATCGAAACCCTACTATTGATTTGTTTATTAGTACAGTATAATAGGATCACTCCCGCTTCGCATTCGGTTCTACTCCGATCCCATTACAATCGTACTGGTGTAATACACCTGTTCGCGTAAATTGTTACAAACCCCTCAACTCAGTACTATACTGATAGTAGACCTAACTGTTAGTTAAAGAAACGGTTCAAGAAGCGCTTAAATATAAGAATTCATTTATATAGAGAGTTATATTATCCTCATCGAGGGAACGACGGGCAGATTCCATATTACCGGAGCTAAGTTCTTTCAGCAGGGATTTCAGGCGGGGGAGGGGACCCGTGAGGACAATAATGCGGACTGTCGATTCATCACGAGTACAGATAACGAATTGATTTTGGTCGGACAAAAGGACGTAGACGAACCAGAGTGGACAATGATCGGAGCGGTAGCTGAAATCATCAAGGGCGGATCGTAACGGTCTGTTCGCTAGGTATAGAACGCAACATTCACGCCCTATAGTATATAAAATCCGAATATACTGAATGATATTGACGATGTATTATGAAATTTCGCAATTGTATTCAGTATATTACACACATACGAATGTAATGTATGTCAGTCATCTCGCTCCGAAAATAGGATATATAATGGTACAGTATACTCGGATCATTCATCGAACTCGTAAGCGGTTTGATTATTTAACGATAATCATCCAAGTATGAATCTCTGATTTCGGTCTCAAGGTCATCAACGCATTCCGTCAGTAACTCTGGCAGTTCAGTAGTGTATCGCTCATCCGTGAATCGATACTTCGGTCCAATGATAGCGATCGCACCGAGAACGCTCCCATCGGGACCTGTCACGCGCCGCCCAACTTCTCTGAGACTGTCGACGTACTCTTCATCGGCGAATGCAACGCCTCGTTTGCGAATCCCCTCAAGTTCCTGTAAGAGGGCGTCCCGGTCTGTGATGGTGTGTTCTGTCTGTCTGGGGAGTCCCCAGTCGTCTAATACTGCTTTGACGCGTTCGTCAGATAATTCAGCAAGGATCGCTTTGCCGGTTGCAACGCTGTGAAGATAGTAGTAGATCCCGGCGGGGCTAGGTGCAGTAGAAATATGTCGTTCCTTAGATGGAAAGTGACTGTCCGGATGAAAGGATTCATGGACGAGAATGCCGCGATTATCATTCTCGACAACGAATTCGACCTCTTCGTCGATTTGGTCGGAAAGTTCTGTTACAGTCTGCTTCGCCAGCGTGTACGCCTTCTTGCGTGAGCGGGCATACTCGCCATGGTTAAGGAACCGTAGCCCGATATGATATACTGCACCCTCCTTCGTGAGATATCCTTCTTTGAGAAGGGTTTGGAGATGGAGGTGGATCGTACTTCTCGAAATCTCTAATTCATTGGTTAATTCATCGAGTGTCGCGCCGCCTAATTTCTGAACCGTGTCAATCACATCTAAAGACCGTTCCGTAGTTTTCGCTGTCTTCTGAGTCATATCTGTCTGTATTGGCTGAAATTATATAATAGTTTTCCCAAATCAGACTATTAAGTTTGGTAAGTGTCACCTTTCTTGGCTATCCTATACAGAGAACGTTAGCGAAACTGCTCTCGTAAGATACGGTGTCAGTGGTCGGGTTTTTCGGCTGGAGCAATCATGTCTTCGATCCTGAGGATGAGGATGTTATTCGTATCGTCCTTACCGTCGACGCGTCCACCAATGACGAGCTTCGAGAGAGGGGTTGGTCCGACGGTGATTGGATCGTCCTCATCGACGTCATTAATCGTTCCCTGCAGGTGAATCTCCGCACGACAGAGTTCTGGATGATGGATGCTCGAGAGGTTAATTCCATCGACAATAACGTCTTCGACGAGATCCCCCTCGTGCTTGAGGGCGACAGAGACTGGGTCGTCCAACTGCTGGATATCGAGTGTTTCGTAGGCCGAAGCGGTCGGTTTGTAGCCGCCTTTCGGACCGGGAACGCCCTCTACCAGTTGGAGTGCTTTGAGGCTCTGCATCTGGTTGCGGATTGTCCCTGGGTTCCGGTCAACTTGTTCGGCGATGTCTTCGCCCTTGATGGCACCCTCAGACTCTTTGTAGAGGTTTGTTAGTGCGCGGAGAACCTTCTTCTGGCTCGGAGTGAGTTCGATGGACTGCATAGTGAGTTATTCGTTTTTATATGCCTTAAGCCCAGCGGGTGAATCCTTTCGGAAGTACAATTAGTGTATGATAAATAGTACGAGCCATCCCCGTCGAAACTGCGGTCCTGGATGATGATCGGAATTTCGTACCCGTCCCCAGGCACTCCGAGCTTCCGTACGCAGTCGCTTGCAGGCACCGCGAACGTAGACCAAAGGAGAATCCTTGATCAGGCTTGAATGAGCCAATCTGGTTAAGGAGATAATGATAATATATATACTCCTGTGGAATTGAGATAGATCTGTGAGTTGGAAATGAGTTTGGAAACGCAAACTAATAGCGAAGGAGAGAGGGAATCAGACGATCCAGACAACTCGGCATTAGCGACAGCGCTTCACCAAGTTGAGAACGCGTCCAAGTATGTAAACGTTGACAAAGGAGTGATAGAACGGCTCAAAGAGTCGACTCGGGTTGTTCAAGTTACCGTCCCACTCGAGCGCGATGACGGCACGGTCGAGACATATACTGGCTACCGCGCCCAGCACGATGACGTTCGAGGCCCCTATAAGGGCGGGATCCGTTACCATCCCGATGTCTCATCCAAGGAGTCACAAGGGCTCGCTATGTGGATGACTTGGAAGTGTGCCGTCATGGACTTACCGTTCGGGGGTGCAAAGGGAGGTATCGTCGTCGATCCGGATGATCTTTCAGAGGGTGAAATGGAACGGCTAACTCGTCGATTTACTGAAGAGTTGCGCGACGTTATTGGACCGACGAAGGATATCGCTGCACCGGACATGGGGACAAACTCGCAGACGATGGCCTGGATGATGGACGCTTACAGTATGCAACAAGGGGAAACTATTCCCGGTGTTGTTACCGGAAAGCCACCCGTTGTTGGCGGAAGCAAGGGTCGCAAGGAGGCGCCCGGGCGGTCCGTAGCGATTATTACGCGCGAGTTTATCAACTATCAGAATCGCGATCTCGAAGAAACAACTATCGCGATTCAGGGATACGGCTCCGTTGGAGCCAACGCAGCCAGGACGCTCGACGACTGGGGTGCTGACATTGTTAGCGTTTCCGACATAAAAGGCGCAATTTACGATCCCAGCGGTCTCGATACCCATGCCGTCCCCTCTTATAGTGAGGAACCCAACGCCGTGACGACCCACGATGCACCCACGCTGCTCAGTGCCGATGAGATCTTCAAGCTCGATGTCGACGTACTCATTCCGGCTGCTATTGGTGGTGTCCTTACAAAAGACAACGCAGATGACGTTCAGGCAGACATCATCGTGGAGGGGGCTAATGGGCCGACTACGACCGGTGCCGATGAGATCTTTGAAGAACACGATATCCCGGTTCTCCCCGATATTCTTGCAAACGCCGGTGGCGTTACCGTCTCCTATTTTGAGTGGCTCCAGGATATTAACCGTCGTGAATGGTCACTTGAACGCGTCCATAATGAACTTGAAAGTCAAATGCTCTCCTCGTGGGAAGATGTCTACACCACTTACGAGACCAAGGACGTAACATGGCGTGAAGCCGCATACGTGGTTGCACTCGAGCGCATCGGGAAAGCAAAATCGACTCGTGGACTCTGGCCGTAGTACTCGTCCTGACCAATCACCTCGGAATTGTCTGAATTGGCTCTGTTGATATCCTTGGAGGGTTACAGATTCAGTCGATAGAAGGTTTCTCACACCGTGATAATCGTGCTTCCCGGATTGTCTCCGCGTTCGTCGTTGGTGATAGCGACGACGAGGCGAAGGCACAGGCAAGGTACACTTGCGCTCGTGCGTGGACGCGGCCTCGGGCGAACACATGCCCGAGGCCGCAGACCTTCACTGGTTCGTTAGTTCGTTCGACTCTAGTACGGCGGTTGTATGTCTCATCCAACGTGGACTGTTTCAGCTGTACGTCCTCGCTGTGTTGTTCGATGCGGTCTTCGACCCTGTACTCGATATCTTTCGGGTCGTCGGTGTTTCGCGCGTTGTACGGTGCGACTGGCACGACCCCTGTGGCCAGCAGGTGGTCGTGCCAGTCGAACGTGTCGTAAGCGCTGTCACCGACCATCCAGATTGGTTTCTCAACGGCGAGCGCGTCACGTGTGACGCGCATCGCCGTCTCTTCCGGTACTTGTTTGCTCTCAGTGAACCCGGCTGCAATCGGGATCTTTTGCCCGGTCGAGACGATCGTGCAGCCGTAGCCATGGTAGTATTCGTCCTCGGTTGGATCGTAGCACTTGTAGGCGTCTTGATCGGCAGGCATCGCCCTCACATCGGTTGAATCGATGCAGTAGGTCAAGTCGGTCGAAGACTTCGTCAACAACCTGTTCGAGGTCGGTGAGAAAGCGATCGACCGCATCTCTCGACGCCGGTCGATCGAACCCACAGCTCAGCCAGACAACCGTGTTCCGAAGCTCTCGTTCAACGGGACGAATGCCGTAGATGTCCTTGTAGTAGCAGTGAAGAAAGCCACGTATCAACTCTGGTGGTTCGTGGTCTCGTGTTCGCTCTGTCTCCGCCGGGGCGAACACGTCGAACTCTTCAAGAAAATCGAAGGAGAGGTACTCGAACAGCGCTATCGTCTCGGTCTCCACGACATTGAAGAACGAGTCTACCGAAGGATCATCTTGCAGGGTCGCTGAACTCATCCACCTCAGCGTTCACCCTGCTCTTTGGTGTGCTACTCGTTCTATGACACCCTCCATTGATCCAATATTAGTCCAGAGGAGGATAACTATTTTGAGTAAACCACTAGATCATCAATTCATAATTCCGTTTGTATCGGCGTATACAGGTCGAAATAGCGGTTACCCTCGTTTCACCAACACATCCAAACCCTTTTGACTAACTGGTTAGTAAATAGAATATCAAGCAAATGGCGGACGATCCAGCCACCGAGATCTTGGATGCGACGTATCATGCCCTCTGTGAGTATGGCTATGCGAATCTCACACTCCAGGATATAGCTGCTGAAACAGACAAGAGCAAGGGATCAATCCACTACTACTACGGCTCCAAAGACGAATTATTCATCTCTTTCCTCGATGAACTGTACGAACGGTTCACCGACCGCGTGGGCACTCACAACGGTGACACACCGTATGAACAACTTGAGGGTCTCCTCCAAGAATTACTCACTAGCGACGCTGACTCGTCGCTGAGGCCGTTCAGAACCGCGATGCTCGAACTAACAGCACAGGCCCCATACAATTCGACTTTACAGAAGCGCATCACCGACTTCGATGAGTTTCTATTCGAACAACTGCGAGCGATACTCGCAGCCGGCGTAGACACCGGCGAGTTCGACGACTCCATCACGCCAGCCGACGATGCGGAATACCTCGCAACGACCATTATTGGTGCGCACACTCGCCACGTCGCTATCGACCACTCCTCTGATCAACTCTACAATATGATGACGATATACATCGAGCAACAACTGCTCGCCGACAAACAACCGGAGGTCGCACAGTAATGAGCGTTTGCAGCCGCATCCAATCCCTCTTTAAGGGACCCGAAGAGTTCGACCTGACATCAGGCAGCATCGGGAAACCACTGTTCTTCCTCTCGATGCCAATCGTCGTCACAAACCTCTTCCAGACCGCGTACAATCTCGCGGACACGTTCTGGCTGGGTCAGTACAACACTGACGCACTCGCCGCAATTAGCTTTGCCTTTCCGATGGTGTTTCTGCTCATCTCACTTGGGATGGGGATTTCCGTCGCCGGCAGCGTCCTTGTCGCACAATTCACCGGTGCTGGCGAAGAGCGCAAGGCCGAATACGCTGCCTCGCAGACAGTAACGTTCGCCGTTATTGCCTCAATCATCCTCGGCAGCATCGGCTACGTCGGTGTCGACAATTTTCTTGGTCTGATGGGCGCGTCGCAGGACGTGTTACCACTGGCGACGAGTTATATGGAGGTCATCTCACTCGGTCTCGTGTTCATGTTCGGGTTCGCCGTCTTCGTCTCGCTCATGCGCGGATACGGGGATACAATCACCCCAATGCTCGTCATGTTTGGGTCGGTCGTACTCAACATCATTCTCGATCCGTTCCTCATCTTCGGCTGGACTGTCGTCGAGAACGAGCCGCTCATTGGTACGGTGGCATTCCCCGAACTCGGAATTCAAGGCGCAGCCATCGCTACCGTGTTCTCGCGTGCGCTCGCACTGGTTGTCGGCCTATTGATCATGTTCCGTGGCGAACGTGGCGTTCAGATCCACCTCCGCGATATGGTCCCGGACCTCTCGTATCTCCGCCGCCTCGTTCGTATCGGTCTGCCGGCATCGATTGAGGGCACTGGCCGGGCGCTCTCGATGAACCTGCTGTTGGTTATCGTTGCGATATTCCCGGATACAGTTGTTGCCGCGTACGGTATCGGCACGCGTGTCTTCTCGGTTGCCTTCCTCCCCGCCCTTGCCGTCGCCCGTGGTGTCGAAACGATGACTGGCCAGAACATCGGAGCCGACAAACCGGACCGAGCCGCACAGGCGGCGGGGCTGGCGGCAAAGGTTCTCTTCGGGCTTCTCACGGTCACAGGGATCGCCGCCTTCCTGTTCCCTGAACCCATCGTCTCGATATTCGTCGGTGCGAATCAGGCGAACGCCGCCCAAGTTGTTGATATCGGTGCGGAATTCATTCGGTACGTCGCGCTGACGTTCGGGTTTATGGGTATTATGCGGGCGTATACAGGTAGTTTCCGCGGTGCTGGGAAAACGCTCACTGCGGCGGCAATCTCCGTATTGACGCTTGGTGTTATTCGCTTCCCTGTCGCGTGGATCACCGCAGGTCCGCTCGGAGAAACGGGTGTCTGGCTATCGTTTGCGGTTTCGAACGTCGCCGGAGCGATCATTGCATACGTGTGGTATCAAGGTGGTACGTGGCGCGGGAGCGACCTGACCGAACCCAACGTTGATCTCGACGAAACGAGTGTTGAGACAGTAGCAGGTGATGACTGATACCAATGGCTGACTCGACCCCTGTCCACCCCTCACAGATCGAGCGTCATCTGAGACAGGCGCTCAGTAACGCGGACGAGAACAGTCTACCGCTCGTCCGCGATATACTGCACGAATCTCCCGACAGATGGTACGGACAGCTGGTAGTGGTCATGTTGCTCTGTTGCAGCGTCGAATAGCACCAGTTTCAGCCTTGTTCTCGGCTGAATTCCGTGAGACTTGTGGGGAATTGGACGCCGTCTGGCGATATGAGGTCGAAACGACCGATCATACGGCAGTGTAAGAATCTTGCCAAACAGCACGTGGATAACCCTGACGAACCCGCTGCGCCGGACGGCGCCAGCGGGTTCGCCGAGTGGGCTCAGATCGCGTTTATCCTCTTGCATGCGGAACTCGACAAAGATTTCCGAGAGACTGAAGCATGGTTCAATGACTCCAGAGCCATCCGTGAAGAGCTCAACATCGACAAATCGCCGGATCACACCACGCTCTGTCGATGGGAGCAACAGGTCGACATGCGTGAGCTCCGCAGCCTGCTCCGCCGCAGTGCGGAGCAGGCTGGCTGGTCGGGAACAGCAGCAATCGACGCCAGTGGCTTCCAGCGAGATCAGACCAGCTATCATTACCGGAATCGTGCTGGCTTCTCGTTTCATAAGCTGAAGACGACGGTTTTGGTCGATACAGAGTCACTGGCGATCAAAGACGTTCATTTCACGACGAAGCGCAAGTGGGACGGACACATCGGCTTGCAGGTCTATCGGCGCAACGCCGAAGACCTGCAAGAGTTCCTTGCAGATGCGAACTATTCGTGGTCAGATCTCAGAGAGGAGTGTCGCGCTGGCGCGACACGACCGCTAATCAAGCACAAGGAGCACAATGCGCTGAAGAAAGCGCATAACGCTCGGATGGACGAAGATCTGTACCATCAGCGGACACTGAGTGAGACTGCGTTCTCACTACTGAAGGATGACGGTGAGAAGTTACGCTCTCGGAGCTGGCACGGCCAGTTCCGAGAGCTCACGCGCAAGTGTATCGTGCATAACCTATCGCAGGCGGCGAGTTAGGGCTCGCCGCCTGCTCTCTTTCTCTGGACGTATCCGCCAGAGACATCGCCGTCATCCACGTACGGGTTCTCACAAAGTGACCTAATTCTGATGGTTGCAGAATCAACGAACTGGACTCCTCCCACATCATCCAGATCTCAAAACCATCAGTACAGGAGTTCTAACGCCATCTACCTGAATATCAAAATTTCAATACTGCCGCCGTCTTGCGTTCAACAGAGCAGGTCATGTACAATTCACTGTCTGATCACCAGAATCACGAGGAGGTCCTTCCTGCCGCCGTATCAATCGAATTACTCCGAGAGTACGTTCGTCTTCGAAGCCGGTTGTTTACCACACTTACCGACAAAGATACGCACTCGCTCACGTTGGATCCGACAGCAGCGCTATTGACAGGATATTATCTGTATACGGCCTCGTTCTCGTCACTCGGATCAATATCTGGTCCCCAGTCGGATGGCTGTTTTGGGGTACTGACAACGGTGATTGAAACGATCACGGAAGCGTTTGCGCGCACCTACACGTCGGCCGGATCAACAGATTGTGAGGAAGCGGTGTTTCTCGATGAAACAGCGGGAAGTCTCGGTGCAGGTGCTGCTGCCCTTGGAGCGACGCTGGCTGATTTCGACGACGCAGTTCGTCCCCACTGTGAGCGACTCGGACGGAACCTCGGTACAGCCCGCCAGTTCCGCGCTATCATCGAAAGAGATTCAAACAAAGCGATGGTTGCCTCGCCCACGTTCGACGAGTCACAATTCCGTCTACATGCAGAACGGAGGCGAGATGACGTTGACAAGGCTCTCGATACCCTGTCAAAAACTGTAGACGTAACGAACCTTCGAGCGTTCGCCGAAGCTACGACACTAAGACTGGAGCAGCAGACTTCAGACACTAATGATAACACACTCAATTAACTTTCCAGGGTACTGTCATACTCAGGCGGCGACTGGACAATGCGAGGAGACGATGTTCGATTTTCAGTTTGAGAGCCCTGGGACTACCGATCTGTATGTACGACTCGTAGGACAGAGAAGCGTTGAGTATAATGTTATCTATATTATTCCAGCCATCACGAATGTTGGTGAAGAACAACCAGTAACTGTTGGCGAGTGTACCTCAGAAGCGGAGGTGATGAAGACAACTGAGGAAGTACTACACGTTCACCAGCAATCAATCCGCACAGATGATCACGCACTCGATGAACTTGACATCGAAGCACTAGAAGCAATCGTCGGTCGCTACCGATACGGTTCACTTAGTATCGACTTCGAACGCTCCTCGATACGTTTCAGCACTCATAGAAAATTGATTGGGTTCAGCATATGACCACGGAATCTCAAGACGCCGTCCTCAGACACCTGACGTCGATCCAACAGACCCTCCAACTGGATGAAAACATCCAGCAGTACGGTAAACTTCTCGTTTCAGAACTCACCGCACGCGAACTTCAGATCCGAGTTCCCACTCGTACTGCTGCGGCATGCTTCCTCATTGCATGCCGGTTGCGAAAGACTCCGATTCGTGTGACTAAGATAGCCGACGCCTCAAATGTTGCTGAATCAGAGATTCTTAACGAAAAGAAACGGATCTCGGACGCGCTGGAACTCGGAATACCGAACGACGATCCAATAGTAATACTCAAAGAAGCATGCAAAGATCTAGCTCTCTCTGCCGACATCCAAGCTCACGCACAACAGATTGCAGACTTAGGTGCCGAAGCCGGAGTCACCAGTGGCGTCTCTCCATATACATACGCGGCAGCTGTACTCTACGTTGCCAACTCAGCTGCCGACACCGACCTCTCTCAGGCCGACATCGCCGACCAATTTGATGTATCGACAGCCACACTCCGAGACAGACGCGACGATCTACTTGACGCAATCGGAAGCCAACTGTTCAAACTACAATACCCAGCAGCCCCGTCCGAAGCCGTCTCACTCGTTGACGACCTGCTGCACCACGCACAGACTGCGCACTGGGCACAGGGCAAACGCCATATGGGCGTTCTCGCTGGAGCATGGTTGTTTGCCGCGAAGGAATATCAAACCGAGACCAGCGTATCAGAACTCGCGGCCCTCACTGGTGTGAGTGAATCAACGATTCGTGCCCGCTACGAGGACTTTGACCGTTCTCATAATGGCTGGTGATTCTATTTGTATACTAAGCCGTTCAGTGACATCCTCGCCCGGCGTGAACGCCGGGGCTTCCGCCGCAGGTGGAATACCAGCAAAGTGCTGGATTGAGGTTTCAAGACGTATTCGCATCACCGGTCTCTGGCTTCGCCCCCGCTCCCACCGTTGGTGAGCTAGACGAAACCTTGTCATCGGAAGCCCGCCTTTCGGACGGGAGTCCCTCGATCGGTAACGTGTCTTGGTGGGCCTGCCACTGGCCCCCGCTCCGAGGCGAGTCATCGCCCACCCATTTCACTGGTAGGCTCTCTCCCCACGGATTTAGCCGATTGGCTATATTCGCTGCTGCGTTCAAATCCGCTTGATACTCCGACACCCAACACTCCTCGTTCGTACACTTGAACGTGCCCTGATGCGGTCGATACCCGATATGCTGGCACGCATGGCACGTCTTCGACGTGTGATGCGGGTACACGTATTCCACAGGAATGCCGTGTTCCGCTGCCTTGTCCTCGATGCGTGACTGTAGTTGGGAGAACAGCCACTTGCCGAGGCGTCGATTCCAGTACTTCCCAATGTCCTCGTCGGTGATTCCGTCGAGGTATTCGAAAACGATAACCGGGTTCTCGAACTGTGCAGCGTATTCGACGGCTCGTGCGGAGGCTTTCTCGATTTCGTCTTCGATGGCGTCTTGCCACCGACCCCACACGAGGTCGTCCAAGAGCTTTGAGGCGTATCGGGGTTTCAAGCGGTCTTCGGCACTGGATTGTTTCTGTCGGAGGTGTCGGACGCGACCACCATCCACGAATAATGGGTCAACGGGTGTGTTGTCTCGGAGGGCACAGCCCACCAAGAGTTTGGATTCACCCACGTCAAACCCGACGGGTGTCATATCGTCGCTCTCACACGAATACGAGTGGTCTGGTTCGACTTCGTAGTTCGCGGTGACGTGCAACACCCATCTATCACCGTCGCGTTGTAAGCGGAGTTCGCCCGCCCATACACTCTCGTCTTCGTCGTTAATCAGAGAGTGCCACCAGTCTTCTTGCTCTGGGTTCAACTGGAGTGGTATCCAGAAGTTCGTTCCACGACCGGGTAGCGGGACTTCCCAGCAAATTTCGTGGTGGCGGTCTTCATCGTGGTCGAAGACGGATGCGGTGTTGGCGTAGCGGATTGGATGAGTGTCTGCGAGTTGCTTCGCATCATACGTGTCCTCGTCAAGCAAGTTGGGCACGTATTGTTTGAGAGCGTTTTTCGAGTGCCAGTTGAGGTCTTCACCTGTGACGACCTCGTTGACGGCGGTCATCGTATCGCACTCGTTGTTGAAGCTACGACGGAGTAGTTTCTCGTATCGGTCGTGTTCGTCGTGGAGCTTGCGCTGCTTGTGCTGAGTGGGTGGGGCAAGATACGCTTCGAGCGTCTTGCACTCCTCACTCATTCTTCAGCGTCGAGTCCTTGTTCGATGAGTTCGGCGTATGCGAAGTCCATTCGCAGGCCGTTCTCACGAGAGTATTCTTTCACTCGTTCGTGGAGGTCGCTTCCACGTTCAATGGCGATGTCAACTCGCATCCGTTTTTCAGTACGTTTCTTTGTACCTTAAAGATTTGTGTTGACAGAGGGTATTCAGAGTGCTGTCGCTCGTGGTTTGCGTAGTCGAGTGACGCGATTCACGCCCGCCGTGAACGGCGGGATTCTCTCGCTGCTCAAAGATAGATCGAGAGCCGCTTCGGTAACTGCTTGTCCTGTGCTGATCACGTGATCTTCCCCGAGACACGGTGAAAGCAAAAGCGGTGATCTGCTCACTACACGTGCGAATTGACCGCTTAGAATCTCCTGTTATAATTACGCGATGTTAATCTCGGAAAGGTGGAATGAGATTGAATGCTGCTGCGGCCAGCAGGCAAGAAGCAATAACGAATCCTCCGCTGATAGCCATTGAGGAATCAATGAAAAACCCTCTTATACCAATGAAGAGGGCTAAAAGAGAAAATCCAAGGAGGGCAACGGTTCCAATAGCATCTAACACACCGTTCTTGACAGCATTTCGGGGCATCTCTATGTTCTCATCTCGGCTCATTTCGGTCGTCCCACCGTCCGTTTCAATATCGGGAACCATATATCTGGGATTAGGTGAGATAACCCATAAGTCTGTTTGTGTCGAGTGTTTGTAGAGAGCTATTCTACTTTGGTCATTGTACATCCTGTACTGACCGTGAGGGATCATTATCTTTCATGTACTGGGGGTTCAGCAACAGCGTTCGTCGATGATATCGATAGTCAGTTACCAGTCGGTATCTTTTTAAGTATTGTTTGAATACTATTTCTTCGATACGTGTCGGGTTCGGAAACAGAATACTTCGGCCCAAACCGAATTAGGATCGATTTCTCCGAAACCGTCTACATTGACGGTCCTATCGATATTTCTCTACAGGGACGCCTTCCGTTCGTATCCGAACCAGACATCACACTTGTCGCTGCGATGCTCGGATTCTCAGGCGAGATCCCCGATGACCGCGCCGAGTGGCACCACAACTACACACCGATTGAGTGTTGGATGTCAGCACACATCCTCCGTGAAGTCAACGGGTGGACGATCAAGCAGACTGCGAAGCGAATCCGAGCGGAGCGCGACATGCCACAGACGCTCGGGTTCTTCGAAGAAGAGCCAAAACCCGGTGCCCGTGGCGACCCACCGAGTTACACACAGCTGCGGGACACGTGGGAAGAGACGTTCACAGATCGACACCGTGGCGCGGTCAAGGTCATCACCGAGCGCCTCGTCGAGTACTGCCGCGAGAACGGCTTCCCGGCACCAGAGGACGTATTCCTCCCAGAAGAAGAGGTCGAGGAGCCGACCGAAGACCACCCTACCGTTCGGGAGTTAACGATCGAAAAGACTGCGGACGTGTGGGAGTACGCCCGTCCAATGGTACTGAAACACTGGTACCTGAAGCGCCACCACAACTGGCAGATACCGGAAGCGAGGTTTTTCGACGGTCACGCAGCTCTCGCTACGGCTGGCGACGACGTTTTCCCCGAGTCTGGGCTCGGGAATATGTTGGCGAAGTCCGGACACGACCAAATCCATTACCCCAGCACACACCGACGCGAGCTCAAGAAGTTCACCATCGAAGAGATACGCGAGTTGCACCAAGAGGTCACGCGCGATCTCATCGCAGAAGCCCGCCGTAAAGGCGAACTCGTCGGGAAAGTGAAGGTGGCGATCGACCAAACCAAAGGTCACCCATGGACAGGCGAGGTCGTGCGGAACGCCGACGGGAGCAACGCTGAAGACTGGGTACTCGGGTACAAGAACGACAACGACACACGCCCACAACACTACTTTCAATGGGCAACCGTCCAAGTCGTCGGCCTCGATGTCCCGCTGATTCTCGACGCGGTCCCGGTGAAGCGCGGGATAACGAAGGGCGAGATCGTGGATAAACTGATGGAGACGGCGAACGAGTTACTCCACGACCCGGAGATCGTGATGATGGACGCTGGGTTCGACTCGGAAGCGGCGAAGAACTCTAGCGAGAAGCACTCAACGTACTACCTCAACAAGAAGAGCCGCGACTCGGACGATAAACGGCGGATGCGCAAGATGTGGGAGAACCGCGAGACAGTGCGCATCATCGAAGAGGAAGACCGGCCCGGCATGCCGACTCGGAAGACAGTCTACGTTCCGCACGTGCTCGCCGACGAAGAGGACGAAGGTGACAACGACGGCCCGTCCGAGCTCCGGCAGGGACTCCTCTCCGACTTCCAAGAGGCTGGTGGGGACGAACTCCCCGACCAGTCGCCGTTCGACTCCCTCGTGGACGACATCCGAGAAGAGGAAGGGGAGAAAGGGCTCAGCGAAGACGACATCGACGGCGCTGAGCAGTACGTCGTCTTTGAGACGAATCATCCGTTGGCGAACAAACGTGGCGGTCGGAACCGAGAGACAATCCCGGAGGAAGAGCAGATACACGCTGCTGCCCGAATGATTCGTAACTACGGCGACCGGTGAGGTATCGAAAACGGCTACAAGAAGGTCGGCCACTTCCTGCCCCGTTCGGGCAGTAAAGACCCGGTGCTGCGGTTCTTCGGGTTCATGTTTGCGTGTACGCTGTGCAACTGCTGGCGGCTCGTCGATCTCCTCGTGAAGCTGTCCGTCGAGGACGATCCCGACTACGCGCCGTTGGTGACGGCGAGTCAGTTCCTCGCTGTGGCGGAGGGAATGTTCGGTCTCGGGTCGAAGCCACCGCCAGACTAACGTAACGCCTTCCTTCGGTTTGCTGAATCGTGAGCGGCGGCGCTGTCCGGTGTTAGTCTAAACCGGATTTTCTATATTCATATGGTAAGTTATGACATTTGATAGAATAGCGAGCGGCTATTTTCCCGTCTGAATCTCGAAACCAACCGGGAACCAACCGACATCTACCCTACTTCGTTGGAACCAGGCCACTCGAAGCTGTATTGGGGTTGGCGCTTTACTGGCTCCTTGGAAGGCAGGAAGAGTCACCACAGAATAAATCGTAGTTGCGTCAGTACTTCCTACTTTCAGCCGATACTACGGACGTGAGCTATTTTCATCTGTCTCATGAATTTTGCATAAATATAATACTTCGAAAACCCACCGGTGTTTCCGGCGTTGAGACACTGGCTCGGGGCCTATTTGCTTCCCGTCCCATCGTTCGGACATGGAGGTGAGCAAGACGAGGATAGCGAGCATCGTTGCGGTCACGACCGCACTCGGATACGCGCTCTATCAGCGCCGCTCGATCGAGTCCTCTGACAGCCATGGCGACGAATAGGTCCCCCGCTGACGACGACAGCCGACAAGCACAGGCGCTCACAGAGAAGTCCACGCCCGTGGCGATCCTGCTGGCGTTCGTCCTCTCGCCGGTCGCGTACTACTACGTCGGCCGGACGAAACTAGCAGTGATCAACTTCCTCACGCTCAATTACCTGTTGCTGGGCGTCGTGATCGTCCCACTTCACGTGTACAAGATCATCAGTGACGCCGAAGCCGAACGAGGCGACCAGACGACAGTCCGGTGAGAATCGCCACGTCACTCGATCATTCCCCGTCGATACTCGTTTTTCGATCCGTTCACGACGAATAGTCGGTGTCGTAGAGACGGACGGTCACGACGCTTCCAGTCGGCTCGTTCTCGCGGAAAGAGAGGTCCCCGCCCAGTTGCGTAACGGCCCAGTTGACGAACCAGAGCCCGATACCGCTCCCGTGTTCGAGTTGCGTCTCCGTTCCGTCGCCAAGTATTTCCCGCTCTCGAGCCGGAATCCCCGGTCCGTCGTCCGCGACGACGAGTTCGGCGGTACCGTCGGGACTCGCTCGAGCCGTGATCTCGATCCGGGGGGAGCGGTCCGCGTGCGTGATCGCGTTGTCGACGAGTTCCGACAGCACGCGCCGGACGACGGATCGATGCGACGAGACGAGTATCTCGCCGGGACAGGACAACGAAATTTCACACGGGCGGTTAGCAGTTCGGTACTCCTCGACGACGTCCCGTGCGACAGCAGCGAGATCGACCGGCTCGGGCGACCCCGCGCTGGCGGTCATCACGTCCTCAGCCGCCCGGGCCTTGCTGCTGAGTTCGACGAGGTCGGTCGCACTGTCACGAATTCCGTCCCGTACGTCTTCGTCGTCGATACGGTCGGCGTACGCGAGGACGACATCCAGTTCGTTCCGAACGTTGTGCCGGAGGACGCGATTGAGTACAGCCAGTCGCTGCTCGCGCGTCTGGCGGTCGGTCACGTCACGTAACATCACGGTTCTCGCAACCGGACCGGCCCCGTCATCGGTATCGGTTTCGGCGTTGTCGACCGCCGAGACGCTGAACTGGAACCGTCGGCGTCCTTTCGTCGTCTGGAGCGGGATCGTTCCCGTCGCACCCGCAGAGAGGTCGGTCCCCTCGAGCCCGGTGGTGATCGAACGGAGCGGGTCACCGATCATCGATTGCGGGGACTGACCGAACAACTCCGCAGTCGTCGCGTTCGCGTCGAGGACGTGGTCCTCCCAGTCGAGTACGATGACCGCCTCCTGGAGCGCCTCGACGACGCGCGTTCGGGCAACGTACTCCGCCTTGGGAAAACCCGTCATCACCGGATACTGCCGCACTGCGACTGCGAGCAGCCCACCGGAGACGAGGAGGCCGATCGTGACGCCGTCCGCGACGGGGTCGCTACTCCCGATCCCACCGGCGAGATACGGCGCCGCGATCGCGGCGATCACGATCGCGACCTGTCCCCTCGAGATGCGGGCGTGGTTCCACCCGTGCCCGACCAAGAGATAGGTACCGTACGTGAACAGTCCCAGAACTAGCATAATCTCCGCTCCGATAAACGACACGAGTAGGCGTTCGCCAACGGTCTTCGGGGGACGAAGGGCGACGACGATCGCGCTCAGCACAACCGGGACCGCCATCCCGAGAAACATGGCGATGCGCCGCCGCGTGAGGCCGGTTCCCCGACCGGTGTAGCTGAGCGCGTACACGACCCAGACGCCCGGAACGACGATCCCGACGCCGAACTGGCCGATGTCGATGATCATCGCCAGCGCCGGAACCGCCGACGTCCCCGGTAGTTCCGCCAGTGCCGAGAGGCCCCCGAGAACCGTCAGGAGTGCCAGTATGACGATAAACGGGGGCGCGCTGGGCCGGTCCCGTGACTGGACGGCGAGCCAGAGCGTCCAGCCAAGCAGCGCGACCGCTGTGACGTCGAGAGCGACGGCCGCGGACGTCTCGACGAGTGACATCGATTCCTCTCTCGCAATGTTGACAGTGGGATGTAATGAACGCGGTGGTCTCGGCCGACCGAGAGAGCAGCCGTCCGATGGCTCTCACCGCCGGCAGCGGAGAGAAACGGGCCGATCGTTCACAAATCACCGCGCTCGAACTGACGGGAGCCGACCAGCAGCGGGACCGCGATCCAGGCGACGAGTACCGCCAGTGCGGCCCACCAGTCGACGAACGCCGGCGTCCCGTTCCCGACGTACCGGTTCGCCCGCTCGACCTCGAATCCCACCGAGAGGAGTCGAGCGTACGCTTCGCCGGGTTCGACTAACTGGAGGAACAGTGCCCAGTCGGGCAGGCCTAGACTCGTGTCGAACCGGTGAAGCACCGTCACGGCGATCGACGTAAGGGTTCGCCAGAGGACCACCAGGAGGAGGTAGCCACCGACCGCACCGTAGGTGATCCGGCGATCCGTCGTAGTCGACGCCGAAAGTGCGACGGCGATCGCGACGAACGACGCGCCGTAGAGGGCAGTGGCGAACAGGAACCACGGATACGCGATCGCACCGGCTTTCCCGTACCGCAGCGCCGCGTACAGCCCAGCGATCGACAGTCCGAAGAGTGTCGGTCCCAGCAACGTGACCGTCCGACCGACCGCCGTTCCCACGAGCAACTCCCGACGGGACTGCGGCAGGGACAGCGAGAGCAAGAGGCTCCCGTCAGTCCGGTCGTCGGAAATCGACCGATAGCCGAGTAAGAGCCCGAGTATCGGCAGGACCCCGTCGACGAGTCCAACCGAACCCGTGACGAACCCCGCGAACGTCCCATCGTCTACGGTAGCGTACGCGACGGCGTAGCCGCCGAACAGGATCGATAGCAGTCCGAGCAGTAGCCAGAGCGTTCGGGAGCGGCGGGCGTCGTGGATATCCTTGCGTGCGACGGTCCGCCAACTCATGACAGATCACTGCCGGCAAAGCGGCTGTAGGTCACCGTCAAGGGCCCGAGTAGCCACAGGCCGAAGACGGCCAGTGCGACCCACTCGCCGAGATACCACGGACCGTCGACGCTCGCACTCGGATCGAAAAAGCCCGCAGTGACCCGCTGGAAGACAGCCCCGGGCTCGAGGCCGAAGACGAACCGGACGGGGTCGGGAAGGCTCCCGTCGACGAGTCCGGCCCTGTCGAGTCCGTACTGGAGCCCGTCGGCGATGGCGTCCCAGACCAGGACGAACAGGAGGAATAGCCCGAACGCGACCACGAACGCGCGCTGTTTGGTCACGGTCGAGAGCGACGCGGCGATTCCGAGGTTGGTCCAGATCGCTCCGAAAGCGACGGTCGTCGCGACGAAGCCACAGAACTGCACGACCTCGAGTCGGCCGAAGGGATACACGACGAGTCCGGCACCGAGGACCATCGCGGCGAGGATGACGCCACTTACCAGCCCGACGCGGCTCAGGACTTTCCCGAGAACGAAGTCGCCACGCCCGTGCGGCAGCGACAGTGAGAGCAACAGCGAGCCGGACTCGCGTTCGCTCACGACCGCGTCGTGGCCCAGCAAGACGCCGGTCAGGGGAACGACGGTCGCGAGCCAGCCGTCGACGAACCCGGAAAAGCGGGCAGTCGTAATCGGGTCGGACCCAAACACCGGATAGAGGTACGCGGCCGCGAGAATCGTGACGGCCGGGAGTACAAGCACCAGTCGCGTCGACCGCGGTGCCGAAGCGAGCGCGGCGTCCGTTCGGGCGATTATCCGCCAGTTCATTCCCGACTGCCCCCCGTGTACGCGAGGAACATCTCCTCCAGGGAGGCCTCTTCGGTCCGGAAGTTCATCACGTCCGCACCGCGGCGCTGGAGTTCGACCACGACGTCCATCTTCGCGTCGTTCGTACACGTGACCTCGAGCGTCGTCCCGTCGCTGACGGTCACCGTCTCGACGCCGTCGACGCCGCGGACCGCCTCGGTCGTCGCGTCGTCCAGTTCGCCGACGTCGATCAGGAGCTTGGTCCCGCCGCCGATCGACTGGCGAAGTCCGTCGATCGTATCGACGGCGACCAGTTCGCCGTCCTGCAAGATGCCGACGCGGTCGCAGATCGCCTCGACCTGCTCGAGGATGTGACTCGAGAAGAAGACCGCAGCGCCGCGGTCGCGTTCCTCGCGGAGGATCGATCGGATCTCGGCGGCTCCGCTCGGGTCCAGCCCCGTCGTCGGCTCGTCGAGGAGCAGGAGATCGGGCTCGCCAACGAGCGCCATTCCCAGAACGAGGCGCTGTTTCATGCCCTTGGAGTAGTCGCTTGCCGGCCGGTCGGCCGCCGCCGAAATCCCGACGCGCTCGAGGACCTCGGCGGGGTCGTCGTCGGCGTCTTTCGACCGGACGACGTACGCGACGTGTTGGCGGCCGGTGAGTCGGTCGAACACCGAGTAGCCGTCGGGGAGGACGCCGACGCGCTCGCGCGCCGAGACGCCGTCGGCCTGACAGTCGCGACCGAACAGCTCGGCCGAGCCGTCGGTCGGCCGAGCGAAATCCAGCAGGACGTTGATGAACGTCGACTTGCCGGCACCGTTCGGGCCGAGGAACCCGAATATTTCCCCTTCCTCGACCGAAAGGGAGACGCGCTCCAGTGCCGTGACCGTTCCGTATCGTTTCGATACCCCGTTAGCGGTGATCGCTGCCATAGTCGCGGCTTCGGATACGGGAAAGAAAACGACCGCCGCCGTGTGTCACGCCGAGAAACACCGTTTGCTGGGTCCCGGTCGTTGCCGCGTCATGTCGGACAGTCGAAAGACGTTTCAGATCGGTTTTCGTTATTACTAGGGTGTGCGTCTATGGGTCAGGGTTACAACGATGAGTGTATGATCTCCCCAGCAGTACGCCGGGCGGCGGTTCGACCGGCCGTTGCGACGCGTCGAACGAGTCACCACGAGCGCACCGTCCCAGCGGCCGGGCGTCGGTGATCTCCATGACGGACCGCCGTGATGACGGTCGGGCGGACGAGTCCGACGCCATCACGATCGATGCCGTGCCGGTGCCGGTCATGGGTTACGATGTCTCGGCCGGAACGCCGGTAATCGCAGCGACGAACGATACGTTCGATGCGACCTTCGACGCGGCGTCGATCGGAACGAACGTCCGCGAATGGCTGCGTCGGAACTGCGCAGTCGACGAATCAGAGGTCGCAGCTGCCTGCGATCAGCTCGCAGCCGGGAACGCGATCGATATCGAGATCGGTGTCCGAACGGGCGACGCTGAACGCCGACCGGTCCGGCTTCGGAGCGTCGGCCGCTCGAGCGACGACAATACCAGCGACGGAGCGGACGGTGGGGACGAGGTTGACGGGTACGTCCTGATGACCGAACTGGAACCGACGAGCGCCGATCCCGTCGAGTTCGACCGCGTCGCAAGCGTCATCACGCACGACCTGCGGAACCCGCTGGACGTCGCGAAGGCACACCTCCGGGCGGCGAGAGAGACGGGCGAGACGGACCACTTCGATCAGGTCGAAGACGCCCACGACCGGATGGAGCGGATCATTCGAGATGCGCTCACGCTGGCCCGTGGGGACCGCGCGATCGATGCGTCCGAGAACGTCGCGATCGATGCCGTTGCATCGGACGCCTGGGCGACCGTCGAGACGGAGGCCGCGTCGCTCGAAATCGACGACGACCTCCCGCGGCTCGATGCCGATCCCGACCGGCTCCAGCGGCTGTTCGAGAACCTGTTCCGGAACGCCGTCGAGCATGGCTCGACGAACTCTGGCTCGGCCGCTGGTCAGGATACTGAACACAGTTCGACAGACGGTCCGGACGCGACCGAATCGGCCCGTGACGAACCGGTCCGTGTCCGGGTCGAAAGCGCCGATCGTGGGTTTCTCGTCGCCGATGACGGGCCCGGAATTCCGGCCGACAAGCGCGAGCGAGTGTTCGAACCCGGCTACTCGTCGACCGACGCGGGGGGCGGAACCGGTCTCGGGTTGACGATCGTCAGGCGGATCGCCCACGCACACGACTGGACGGTTTCGATCGCCGAGGGATCGTGCGGCGGTACGACGTTCGAGTTTCGACCGATCACGGACGATGACTGACCGATTCGACGACGAGACGGCGGCAGGTGGCAGCGGTTCGGACGCGATGGACGAGCGACTACAGCGGGCTCCCATCGGGATCATCGAAACGGCGGCGGACGGACGCGTCGTCGACGTCAACGACGCCGCTGCGACGCTCCTGGAGACCGACCCGTCCGCGCTACGCGGGACGGCGATCGGGGAGTGCTTCCCGAAGTCGGCCGACGGGACGCTGCGGGAGACCTTCGGCGGCCCATCGCCGACGCCCGCCTCCTTCGAGGAGTACTACCCGCTGATCGACCGGTGGCTTGCGGTCGACGTTCACGTCGACGAGGGAACGCTCGTCTACGTCCGAGACCGCACACCGCAGAAGGAAACCGAGCAGACCGTCGATCGGATCGACCAGCGACTCGATCGGATCCAGCGGATCAACTCGTTGGTCGCGACCGTGTTACAGCAGGTAATCGGCACGTCGGACCGCTCGGACATCGCTCGGACGGTCTGCGAGCAGTTGGGCGGCACCGACCTCTACAGGTTCGCCTGGGTCGGCGACCGGTCGTTCTCCGAGGAGCGTCTCCGAGTACTCGCCGCGGCTGGCGATGCAGCCGACCTGCGCGAGCGGATCGGCGAGAGCCTCGAGGACGAGCGCACCGTCCCCGGCCAAGCCGCGGTCACGTCCGGCAAGACGCAACGTCACGAGGCGATCGCCGAGGACGATACCGTTCCCCGTGGGATCCGTCGAGCGGCGTTCGGTCACGGCCTCCAGTCGTGTCTGGCGGTCCCGCTCGCGTACCAAGGGACTGTCTACGGCGTCGTAACGGTATACACCGACCGGGAAGACGGATTCAGCGATCAGGAGCGAGTCGCCCTCGAGACGCTGGGCGGCGTCGCGGGGTTCGCGATCAATGCCGGCCAACAGGAGGACCTACTGGTCGCCGACACGGGTACCGAGGTAACCGTCGAAGTCCGCGGCGAGACGGTCCCGTTCGTCGGTGCCGCACGCGAGGCCGACCGCGCCCTGTCCTTGGCGGGGGCGATCCCGCGCGGCGACGGCGCGGTCGTCTGTTATCTCACTGCTGACGGCCCGCTCGAGGGCGTCGACGAATCGCTGACCGACTGCGAGGCCGTCGCCAACGTGCGGCGGATACGGGACGAGACGGAACCGCTTCTCCAGGCGACCGTCAGCGGCGAAACACCGGTGACCGCGCTCGCGGCGTGGGGTGCGACGATCGAGGGCGGCGAGTACGGCGCCGAGTCGGCCCGGCTGGTCGCCGAAGTCCCGTCCGACGGCGACGTCCGACGGTTGCTCGAGGCCGTCGACGCCGTCGTTTCGGAAACGCAACTGGTCGCCAAACGGGAGACGACTCGAGCGCCCGAGCCGACCGAGGGGTTTCGAGACACCCTCGACGAGCGGTTGACCGACAGACAGCGAACGGTGCTTCGGACTGCCCACCTGTCGGACTACTTCACGTCGCCGCGTGGGAGCAGTTCGGCGGAGGTGGCGGAGACGCTCGACATCGCCGGATCGACGATGCTGTATCACCTCCGGCGGGCAGAGCAGAAACTCGTCGAGGCCTTTTTCGACGCCGACTCGCCGACGGAGGCAGGCGGTTCGGATGCGGCTAGAGACGACGTGGAACCGAGTACGACCGACGGGACGTGACTCGAGTCAGTACCGGCCGCGGTCGATACCCGAGAACTCGGTCAGCAACTCCTCGGCGTCGGGAAGGAGACCGAGAACGCGCTCCTCGATAGCGGCCCGGCGCGCCTCGAGGTCGGCGAGCCGATCGTCGCGTTCGATCTCGTCGGCGGGGAGTTCGGCGTCGATGACCGCTCGCGTCGACTCCAGACGGAAGTACTCGCCGAGGAGTTCGTACGCCAGGACCTGACACTGCTGGTCGATGGCCGCCCGGAGGTCGTCGCGCTCGACGGGCTTCGAGAGGTAGTCGTCGAACGGCATGTCGACGATGTCCAGTCCGGGATCGATCGCCGTCACCATAACGACCCGCGTTTCGAGATCCCGTTCCCGGAGTCGCTCGAGAACCTCGTCCCCCGAGAGACCGGGCATGTGTCGATCGAGCAGGACGACGTCGGGTACCGGCTGCTCGTCGACGACCGCAAGGGCTTCCTCGCCATCGTACGCGACGGTCACGTCGGCGACGTCTTCGAGGCGGAGGGCGTACGCGTCGGCCACCTTCTTCTCGTCGTCGACCATGAGGACCCGGGGCGCTGTCACGCGCATCTCGTTTCCCATCTTACAGGTCGGTAAGCCGTCACCGTACTAATATCCCGGTACGATCGGACCGCGGTCGGACGACGTCGTTGCGGATAGCTAGAGTAGCGTGACGAGACCGTTGCGACTGGTAGCACCACCGTACAGGGACCGTCCCGTCGAATCAACGACTATCGATGTCGAAGGCAGATCCCGCCCATAAGGAGAGACGACCGACCCCATCCGAGAACGACGAGACGGTGATAGACACGGAGACAGCGCTCGACCTCCTGAGCGACGATCACGCCCGGCGTCTCCTGGACGAACTCGACGGGAACCCGCTCTCGGCGACGGAGTTGGCAGAGCGCACGGACAGTTCCCGTGCGACCGTATACCGCCGACTGGACAGCCTCGAGGACGCGGGACTCGTCCGGAGCGCGATGAGCGTCCGGGCGGACGGTCACCACCGGCAGCGATATCACGTCGCAGTCGATCGAGTGCGACTCGAGTTCGACAGCGATGGACTCGCGATAGAAGCGAGCGATCACGTCGAACGCGACCGCAACATCGACCCGCCTCTGCATAGCTAGAGGGTGATCTCGATCGGGAGTGCCGCATAGTAGCGAGACACTACACGACCGTTCAACTGGTACGAACGACGTACCCGATGTCCGATTCCGAATCCGCGTCACGATCCGATCCCGCGCTCGGGGCCGTCTCGAGCGAAACAGAGCGTTCGATCGATATCGATGCCCTCCTCACAGTACTGGCTGAAGAATACACGACAGAGATTCTTGCGGCAGTAGGCACGGGATCCGTCCCTGCCCGCGAGATCGCAGACGAGACAGGCGCTTCCCGTCCGACCGTGTATCGGCGTCTCAACCGACTCGAGGCGATCGGGGTCCTCGAGACGACGATGGTTCCGTCCCCCGGCGGACAACGCCGGCAGGCGTTCGAACTCGTTCTCGAAGAAGTCGAGGTCCCACTCGTGGCCGATGTGGACGCAGTTGCAGACGGGAGCTGACAGGTGAGGTCGGAACGATCACGTTTCGCCGACTGTCGAGTTCCCTCACGGCGACTGCCGTGGTGTTTCGCCGGACGATGTCACAGCCGATGCTCGGTGGACTTGTATAATATTATAGACTACAACAAATCATTAATATTTTTTATAGATATGTGGGGAGCCTCAATTCCAGCGTCCTACTGTCCGCTTTCGAACAAGTTTGAAACCCCATATCGTGGAAAACTCACACTCACGGGATCAGAAGCGCTGCTTTGACGGCGAATGTTGGCCGTCGTTCCGGTTGCGTTCGTCTCACAGGAACGAGAAACCACGAAACGCGGTACGAGATCGGGCAGTTACCCGAGACGGACTGCATCAGGGTCAGCCGCATATGTCGAAGCACAGACTAGTGCCCGAAACCGACATATCTATTTGAATCACGCCGGCCTGATGCGATTCCAACGATGGGGTCTCGGTCAGTACGAGGTCGACACCGAACCGCCAGCCGCGTCCAGTCGCGACCAGTACCGCCACTTCGCTCGGATTTTGTACCGCTGTACGACCGCGAGCCTGAACCGCGGATGATCGGCGAGATCCCACGGGTCACACTCGAGGCGATCCATGACCGTCCGCATGAGGGCGGCCAGTTCGCCCTCGTCGGCCGGCAGCGGCGAGACATCGACGAGACAGACGCCAGCGGTCGTTCGCTCGCGAACGTCCTCGCGGACGGCCATCGAGAGTACTGTGCGCGAGACCGGGTCGGCAGTAACGGGGACGACGGTGAGTTCGGTCTCGGACGGTTCGGTAATAGTCACTCGAACCCCGTCGGCATCGCTACCGTACAGGAATCGGTCGGTACCCGAGGGCGACCGGTCATCGATCTCGAACGGCAGGCCATGGTCCTCGAGCGCTTCGGTAAGCGCCTCGAGGAGCGTCGCTTGCGAACAGCCACAGAACGTTCGCCAGCGGTTCCCGACGAGAACCGTGTCGACGAATCGTCGCACGAGTGAGCGCTGTGCGTTCATTGATCGTCGTTACCAGCCTGCGTCTTCGTGTCCCAGTTCGTCGCGGAGTCGTTCGACCTTCTCGACCGAGGGTGCATCCGTGACCAGCGACACGGCGACGGTGACACACAGCGAGAGCGGTAAGGCGAGCAGAATCGCCGAGAACATGGGCAGCAAGAGCCAGGCCCCGACGTAGCTCAGGAGTCCGGTCACCATCCCGGCGAGCGCGCCGGACGTCGTCGTCCGCTTCCACCAGATACCGAGGACGAGCGGGAAGAAGAACGCGGCCGCCATCATCCCGGTCGCATCGGTGTAGAGGACAACGAGGACGCTCGGCGGATCGAGCGCGGCGATGGCGATGGAGACGAGGCCGACGCCGACGGTCGCGACGGTCCCGAGACGAACGACCCGTTCGTCCGAGGCGTCGGGGTTGAGGACCGTCCCGTAAATGTCGTTCGCGATCGACGCCGACATCGCGAGCAACAGCGCGTCGGTCGTCGACATCACGGCGGCGAGGATCGCGGCCGCGACCAGCCCCGCGACGACGGCGGGCAGCAACGATTCCATCACGACGACGAGTGCGAGATCGGGATCGGCGAGGTTCGAGTCGATACTGAGCGCGACCGAGGGAATGATGTAGAAGGCGATGACGCTGAAGACGGCGTACAGGATCGCGACCCAACTGTAGGCGATCTTGGCCGATTTCGGGCTGTCGGCCGAGAGGACCCGCATCACGATGTGGGGGAGGATCGCGACCGTCGACGCCCAGATGACGAAGAACCCGAGATACGAGGCCGGATGGACCGGCGCCATCTCGAGCAGGCCCGGCGTCGCAGCGCCGGGGGCGGTAATCGAGAACCCGTAGTAGGCGAACCCAATACCCGCCATGATGAGCATCAGCCCCCATATCAGCACGCCCTGAAGGACGTCGGTGACCGTAATCGCCCACATCCCGCCGAGCGAGACGTACCCGATGAAGATCAGGCCGATGACGACGACCGACGGCAGATAGCCGATCCCGAGGAGATACTCCGTGACGACGCCGGCGGCCTTGAGCTGTGCGACCATATACAGGACGAACGCGAGGATGACGACGATCGGAACGAGGAGATTGATCCGTCGATCCCGATAGAGGAAGTCGAAGACATCGGTGATCGTGTACGCGTCTACGC
Source organism: Natrinema pellirubrum DSM 15624 (assembly GCF_000230735.2). Classification (NCBI taxonomy): domain Archaea; kingdom Methanobacteriati; phylum Methanobacteriota; class Halobacteria; order Halobacteriales; family Natrialbaceae; genus Natrinema; species Natrinema pellirubrum. The sequence goes on along the minus strand of NC_019962.1, from coordinate 1,743,720 downwards.
GCCGCATCGGTTTGGCGACGAGAATCGCCGCGACGATGAACCCGACCACGGAGCCGGTAATCGCCGTCCAGCCGAACGGCAACCCGAAGGTGTACGCGAACCCGATCGAGCCCAGAAACGTCCCACCGCTCGCGAAGGCGGCGAAGATCGCGAGCGTGTTCATCACGGTGCCGATCTCCCCGCCCGCCGACCAGTACTCCTCGCCCGAGCGGTGATCTTTGAAGTAGTAGCCGATGCCGAGGATAACCAGGAAATATCCCAGAACGATCGCGAGTTCGCTGGCTTGGCTCATGCCGTCTCACCGCCCCGACGTTCGACGTAGTACGTCGCCGCAACGAACAGGGTTCCGAGGACGACCATTACGATCGGCTGAGACAGGAGGAGCCACGGCTGCCCGGCGATCATCAGTTCGACGCCCGTGAGCAGCGGTGCATACGCGACTGCGATGAGGATCGCCGCGACGCCAAGCATCCCGGCGGACAGTCGGTCGAGTCGAAAGAACCCCGATGTCGAGACCGTGCCATCGTCTACTCGGTCGCTATCGTACTGTTGTGACATCCCATACCACGGTATAATACACCACCATATAATAATTATGGCAGTTCATAGCGTACTGACGGCGAACCGCCGCGACTCAGTGTAATCCACCAGAACGTTTATCAAAGGTGGTTGTCGATTTGTGAGTATGGGAATCGCAAGCACACTAGACGATAGACCCATCGACGAGATCACGGTCGACAGCATGCTCCGGGCGCGAGCGGCTCGGATCCCGGACGAAACGGCGTTGATCTACGGCCCGAACGACACCCACGTCACGTACGACGAACTCAACGCGACCGCGAACCGGATCGCGAACGGCCTCCGCGAGCTGGGCGTCGAACGGGGATCGAACGTCTCGTTAATGGCCGCTCATCCGCTCGAGACCCTGCATGGGATGTTCGGGATCAACAAGGCCGGCGGCGTCTACTCGCCGATCAACTTCGAGTACGAAGGCGAGACGCTGTCCTACCAACTCGACGATACCGACCCCGACGTCTTCGTTCTCGAGGACCGATATCTCGACCGCTTCGAGGCCGTCCGCGACGACCTCGAGACCGATCCCGAACTCGTCGTGATCGAGACGGACGGCCCGAGTCCGGAGACGAGCCTCGAAGCGACGTCGTTCGACGAGTTGCGGGAACAGCCGGCGACCGATCCAGACGTCGACGTCGCCTGGCACGACACTGCGAGTATCGTCTACACCTCCGGGACGACGGGGATGCCGAAGGGGGTCGTTATTCCCCACCGGTGGATCTTCGCGAACTACATCGCGCCCAAACGGGCGGTATTGAACGAGGACGACGTCGTCCACACCTCGCTCCCGCTGTATCACATCGGTGGTGTCTACGCCGACGTCGTCGCCGGACTGGTCGCGGGCGGCACGGTCGCGCTCTGGGATCGGTTCTCTCCACAGGAGTTCTGGGACCGCATTGACACCTACGAGGCGACGTCGGCGACGCTCATCTCGGTGATGATGCCGTGGCTGATGAACGCACCGCGGACCGACTCCGATCACGAGAACACGCTCAACAAGGTCCACATGCAGCCACTGCCCGAGGAGTACGAGGGACTGGCCGAACGCTTCGGGTTCGAGATCGCGACCGTCGCCTTCGCCCAGACCGAGACCGGGTCGCCGATCGTCGGCGTTATTCGCACGGACGACGCGGGCGGAACGCCGCCGTCGTACCGCCGCGGCCTCGAACCCGCCGCCGTCGAGGAGCGAGCCCGCGAGATGAACCTTCCCGTCGTCGAGCGCGTCGACGAGGAGCGCTACATGGGTCGCGTGCGCGAAGACATCGCCGAGGTCGCCGTCCTCGACGAACACGATCGTGCGGTCGAGACCGGCGAGGTCGGTGAACTCTGTATCAGACCGAAACAGCCAGGGCTGTTACTCGAGCGCTATCACGCGAAACCCGAGCGGACGGCCGAGGCGATGTCGAACCTGTGGTTTCACACGGGCGATGCGGCCTATCGCGACGAAGACGGCAACTTCTACTTCGTCGATCGGCTCGGCGACGTGATCCGTCGCCGTGGCGAGAACATCTCTTCGATGCAGATTCAAGACGCCGTCTCGACTCACGACGCCGTCGAAGCGGCCGCCGTGTTCTCGATTCCGGCACCCGAAGGCGGCGAGGATCGGATCGGGCTCGCAGTCGAACCCCGCGGCGACGAGTCGATAACCGAAGCGACGATCAGTTCGCATCTCGAGGGGCGAATCCCGTCGTTCATGCACCCCGACGAGACGTTTATCGTCGACGAAATCCCGACGACAGAGACGAACAAGATGCGAAAGGTCGAACTCAGGGAGCGACTCCTCGAATGACCGACGACGATCCGTTCGAGGCCGTCGCCGACGCGAAAGACGCGCTCTCGGACGACGCCCGGGACGACGCCGTCGAGTACCAACACGGCCTCGGCAAGCTCACGGCTCGAGAGCGAATCGAGTACCTGCTGGACGAGGCATCGTTCGACGAGATCGGACGGCTCGCCGCGCCGATGCCGACAACGCCGGAGACGACCGACTGGGAGCGCGAGGACGCACCGGCCGACGGCGTCGTCACGGGATTCGGTCGGATCGACGATCGACCCGTCGCCATCTTCGCGACGGACTTTACCGTCAAGGGGGGCTCGATCGGCCACGCCGGCGGCCGGAAGATCGCGCGCGTGACCGAACGCGCACTCGAGCGTGGCATCCCGCTGATCATGCTGCACGACGGCGGCGGCCACCGAATTCAGGAAGGCCTCGACGCGGCACCGTTCGCTCGCGGCGACAACGGCTTCTCGAACCTCCAGACGGCGCTCTCGGGGTGGGTCCCCGTCGTTTCCGCGATGATGGGGCCGGCCTTCGCTGCGCCGACGAACTTCGCCGCGCTCTCGGATTTCGTCCCCATCGTCGAGGGGACCGGAACGATGGGCGTCGCCGGCCCCTCGCTCGTCGAGTCCGCCCTCGGCGTCGAGGGGACCAAGGAGGAGCTCGGCAGCGCGCGGTTCCAGACGACCGAGACCGGGATGGCCGACCTCGCCTGCGAGGACGACGAATCGTGTCTCGACGCCATCCGGACGTACCTCTCGTACCTGCCGCGAAACGCGGAGTGTGAGCCACCGACCGTCGAACCGACACCGCCGACCGAAAGCGCTCGAGAGCGGTTGCGCGAGATCATTCCATCGAGTCCGCGAAAGGGCTACGATATCGACGCGATCATTCAGGGCATCGTGGATCGGGACTCGACGTTCGAACTTAAACCGACGTACGGCCGCAACATCGTCACGGCGTTCGCCCGCCTCGAGGGCGAGCCGATCGGCGTCATCGCGAACAATCCCCGGTTCAAAGCGGGGACGATCGATACCGCCGCCTCGGAGAAGGCCGCCCACTTCGCGGCCGTCTGTGACGCGTTCGGACTGCCGATCGTCACCCTGACCGACGTGCCCGGTATCCTGCCCGGCCCGGACTCCGAACGGGAGGGGATCGCACGCCACTCCGCGAAACTCCCGTTCGAACTGGCTCGAGCGACGGTTCCCATCGCCAACGTCGTGTTGCGACGCGGCTACGGGTTCGGCTACGTCGCCATGGGCGGCGGCCGCTCGCTCGACTCCGAGTTGACGGTGCTGTGGCCCACGGCCGAACTTGCGGCGATGGGGATCGAAGGCGCAGTCGACATCGCCTACAGACACGAGATCGAGTCGGCCGACGACCCCGAGAGCCGTCGGCAAGAACTGATCGACAAGTTCGAAGACCGGACCGACGCCGTCCGCGCGGCCGCACGCGTCGGCGTCGACGGCGTCGTCCAACCCGAAGAGACGCGTGACCGAATCCGACGGGCGTTCGACCGGGCCGACGACGGCCGCGACCGGGACTGGCCGCCGAAAAAGCGATCGATCAACCCGATATAGGCGGCCCGTACCCGTCGTATCGCCGACCGGGCAATCGGACTGAAGTTTTATATGAACGTTCGTGATAGAACGGGTGTATGCGAGAGATCGGAGACGGTAACGTACTGCTGCATATCGACGACCACCGCGCGGACGTCGTACTCAACCGACCGGAGCGACGCAACGCGATGAACCAGGCGCTGCTTCGCGATCTCCGAACGGCACTCGAGGAGGTCGAAGCGCGTGACGACGTTCGGGCCATGGTACTTCTCGGCGAGGGCGACGTCTTCTGTGCCGGGATGGACCTCGAGATGATGAAACGACGCGGTGCGGACGACGCGCCCGATTTCGAGATAGGACGCGACGACATCACCCACTTCATCGACGACATGAGCGTCCCGTCGGTCGCGAGCATCAAGGGGGCCGCCATTGCGGGGGCGTTCGAACTCGTGTTGCCGGTCGATTTCAGGATCATCAGCGAGGACGCCAAATACGGCGTTATCGAGGTCGAACTTGGGCTGTTTCCCTCCGGTGGGGCGACACAGCGGCTCCCGCGACTGGTGGGTCTCTCGAAGGCGAAGGAACTCGTCCTCACCGGCGAGTACATCGATCCACGGGAGGCCAACGCGTGCGGGCTCGTCCACGAGGTCGTTTCCGACCGGTCGGCGACCGACGACCGGGCTCGCGAGTGGGCCGATTCGTTGACCGAAAACGCGCCACTCGGCATGAAACACGCTCGAAAGCTGTTGAACGCCGCGTTGGAGACCCCGCTCGAGCAGGGCCTCGAACGCGAAGGCGAACTCGGCGAAACGTTGACCGAGACCGACGACTACACCGAAGGGTTCGAGGCCCAACTCGAGGGTCGCGAGCCGGAGTTCACCGGACAGTAGCGATCACCTGCCCGTTCTCCGGCTGGGACGTCCACTTCAGTTGGGATCGATCGGCGACGCGAGTCCGCGGTCGGTTCTCTCGAGCGAGCCTCGTCCGATATTATCGGATGGCTTTATTAACTGGCCCGAACGGTCTATGGTATGGCACAACAGGGGCCGAAAACGAATCAGCTCCAATCCGTTCGAACGACGTTCAAAATCATCGAATCACTCAAACGAAACACGGCCGAGAGCGTCTCGACGCTCGCTGAACAGCTCGAGCTACCCAAGAGTACGGTTCATTCACATTTGACGACGCTCAACCAACTGGGCTATCTGATCAACGAGGACGGGACCTACCGTCTCAGTTATCGGCTCGTCCACCTCGGTCGGACGATCGAACAGTCACACGAACTGCGCCGGATCGTCTCGCCAACGGTCGAAACGTTGGCTGCTGAGACGGGCGAACAGGCCTATTTCGCCGTCGAGGAAAACGGTCTCGCCACGAATATCGTCGTCGCTGAGGGCGAGCGGTCGATCCGCAAGCAGTTCCTGCCGGGCGGCCAGGCACGGATGACGAACACGGCGACCGGCAAGGCGATCCTTGCACACCTGCTACCCGAACGGGTCGACGAGATCGTCCAACGATGGGGGATGCCCCAAGCGGCCCCGGGAACGATTACCGACGAGACGGAACTCGCCACCGAACTCGAGACGATCCGGACGGACGGCATCGCGTACGCTCGCGAGGAGAGCGTCAAGGGACTGCTCGAGATCGCGATACCGATACTGGACGACGACGGGCATCCCCACGGTGCCCTCGAGATCGCGGGTCCGACCAAGCGACTCGACGATGACGACTACCGGCACGAACTCGTCGACGAGATCGAAACCGCCGGCAACGAGATCGAAGTCAATCTCTCGATCAGGTAAGCCCCGAGTCACCGATTGGCAGCGGCGTCGACCGTCGGTATCATCTCGTTCGAGTCGGTCGGATGGTCGCCTTGCTATTACAACGATATACTTGTAAACCCAATCGAGAACGACCGAACCGAAAGGTGTTCGACCGAAGCACGTGACCCACGAACCGGTCGTCGTCCGGTTCCGCGAGTTCGAACAGAATATCGCAGTCGGGAGTCACGCTTCGACGATCCCCCGTGGGCCCCGTGTCGACCTGGTGATCGGTTCCCTCACCCCCGAATAGCTATCTATATTCATATATGTCTACGTTTGCCTCAGGAAATTGTCTATCACGCCCTCGATCGCTACCTCGATCGCTACGCAGTGTCCATCGAAACCGACCGCATATCGATCGAGTAAGGCAATCGGTCGATCGGTGACATCGACCGGGAAACCGTTCCTCGACGTGGCGTGTCTCGAACGGTTGGTGAGGGAGACCAGTGAGTACTGTATTCTCCCTTTGGTGGATTTAAGGACAGTCAGCAGGCCGTTTCGAGACGGCCTAGTCACAACCGAGCAAGAACTCGGCAATCGGATCCACGGGTTCATCGAGTCCGTCGCAGTCGGACCATTGCCGGGAGGCGACCGTCGTCGTTCCCGTTGCGGTCGATCGTGTTCCATCGTTTGTGCCCGATAACTCGAGAATCTATACGCTATCAGAATAGTATTTGAATACGATAGGTTGTGTATCTATAGTCGGCCCGCGCTTGCACCTCCCCTTCCGACGTCCACTCACGTACCGCTCTATCGAGGTCGCTGTGAAGACCGCTGGCTGATCGGGACCGACCGTCCGGTAGGCCCTCAGCGCTCGCTCGTTCGAACGCCAGTTCGACGTGCCGATTCGTGTTCTGTCCGTGAGAACGAGAGGTTGCCTGGTATCGGGACGAACCGCCAACCCGCCGTCCGAACCGCTCGAGGCGGCCGGTCTGAGGTGAGGCGGTGTTGAAGTCGACCGGGAAGCGATTACGATTGGAGCCACCGAAACGATTTCCCAGACCGATCGCGACGCAGTCATGCGATCAAGTGTGTAATGACGTTCAGTGGCGATAGCAGACGACGACCCTCGGGTTTCGTGTCGGAGTCGTTACTCAGTACGCATCCAGTCGCTCGCCTGTGGCTCCGACGGATCGGTGGGGATCTGAACGAGGACCGGTTCGTCCGCCACGGCTGCGGACCCGACCGTCGACCGTATCTCGTCGGGGTCTTCGACACACTCACTGCGCATCCCCATACTCTCCGCGAGCGACGTGAACGAAATCGGCGCGTCGCTCCAGTTGTACTCACGGTCGGAGAGGTCGTAGTCTCGTCCCGCCTGATCGCTGATGATCGCGTAGTCCTCGTTGGTGAACACGACGACCGTAATCGGAACGTTCTCCGCGACGGCCGTGTGGAGTTCGTGGATGCACATCATGAGGCCGCCGTCGCCGGTGAGAACGACGACGTCGTCGTCGGGATTGGCGAGCTGTGCGCCGATTCCTGCCGGGAGACCGGTTCCCATCGTCGCCCACGATCCCGGGTTGACGTACGACCGTGGACCGGCCGCCGCAAAGACGTTGAGCGCCCAGACGCGAAACCCACCGGCGTCGACGGAGACGACCGTGTCCTGTGGAATGGCGTCCCGGACGCTCTCGAGTGCGCTCACTGACGTCAACGGTGGCGACGAGCCACGGAGTTCGTCGAGGCGGTCGCTCGTCGCTTCCCGGACCGCCATCGCCCGCTCCGTCCCGTCGCTGGCACGGATCGGTCGGTCCGCGAGCGCGGCCTCGAGTTCCGAGAGCGCCACCCCGGCATCGGCGATGATGCCGACCGTGGGATCGTAGCCGTTCCCGAGATCGTCGGCATCGAGGGTCACGTGGACGAGGTCATCGGGCAGTTCGACGCTCCAGGTCCGGGTCGCGACCGCGTCGAAGTCCGTCCCGACCGCCAGTGCGGCGTCGGCGGTGGCGAGACAATCGAGGAGTTCGGGGGACGCACTGCCCGAAAGCGTTCCGGCGACGTACCCGTCGGGATCGTCGGGGAGAACGCCCTTGCCCTTGTACGTCGTCACGACGGGTGCCTCGAGCCGGTCAGCCAGTCGTCGAAGCGAGTCGCTCGCGTTCGCGGCACGGACGCCACCGCCGGCAAGGATCACTGGCATCGTCGCCTCGGCCAGCAGCGTCGCAGCCGCCTCGATATCCGATTCGGCGGCGTTCTCGACGTACTCTCGGTTGTACTCTCCGGGTGTCGCCAGGGGAACGTCCATCGTCAAGAAGTTCTTCGGGATTCCGATCCGGACCGGCCCCTTGGGCGGCGTCTCAGCGATCGCGATAGCTTCCTCGACGATCGCGGCCGTGCTTTCCGGTCGTTCGACGAGCAGGTTCTCCTTGACGACGGTATCGTAGGTTTCCGGTGGCGTCTCGTGGATTCCACCGCCCCCGCGAACCTCGGGTTCGGTCTCGACGGCGATATGAACGAGCGGGGTACAATCGTTGAGTGCGTTTTTCAGCCCGTTCATCGCGTTCATGTCGCCCGGCCCGGGAACGACAGCCGTCGCCGCCGGCGTGCCGCTCGTTTCCGCGTACCCCCACGCTTGATGGGATACGGCGGTTTCGTGGCGTGCGACGACGAACCGGATATCGTCACGTGTCCCGATCGCTTCGTTCAACGGGAGCGTCTGTTTGCCCGGAATGCCGAACATCGTGTCGATCCCATTGCTCGTCAATCGTTCTATCACGGCACGATTAACATCCATATCTCGTCATCGGAAACCAGATACTTATCATCTCCCATTCCGGTTATCGCTTCGCCGGCTGAAACGGTTTTGGCCCGCCTGTTGCTCTGTGTCGCGTCCCGAATAAGAGGGTCGGAGGGCCGACTTGCGCTTCAAAGTGTGAAACGATACCGAGAGACGCAGTTACCGGGAACGGTCGTCGCGGACGTTAATCGGTTCCCTCCGGCGCTGTACCGTGTTCGGAGTCGGCGTCCTGCCCGGTCGGGTCGACGTCGCGTCGCACTGTCCCGACGTCGATTCCCCGTCGGTTCGCATCGAATTCCGACAGTCCGTACACGAGTCCGACAAGCAAGACGACGCCGATCGGCAGGAATACCAGTGGCGGGACGGCAAAGAAGCCGTACAGGAGATAGCAGACGACGACAACGGTCGCAACGGTCGTCGCGTAGTACGCTTGCGTCCGGACGTGGTCGACGAGGTCAGCACCGGTAAAGGTCGACGAGAGAACGGTCGTATCCGAAATCGGTGACGTGTGGTCCCCGAAGATTGCGCCGGAGAACACCGCCCCCACAGTGACGGGTGCGAGTCCGAACCCGCCGGTGAGATCGAACGCGACGGAGATCGCAACGGGTGTCAGCAGGCTCATCGTCGCCCACGACGATCCCATGGTGAGCGAAATGAACGTCGCGGTGATGAAGACGGCAACGGGGAACAGTGCCACCGGAATCGTCCCTTCGACCAGCGTCGCGACGTATGCCCCCGTCCCCAGTGCATCGGCGACGGTACTGATCGACCACGCCAGGATCAGAATCGTCACCGCAGTCAACATGAGTTCGAACCCTTCGAGGATGGCATCGATGCCTTCGTCGGCGGTAAACAGGCCGTATACGATACCGATACCGAACGCTGTCGAGACCATTGCGAACGATCCCCAGACCAGTGCGGTCGTCCAGGACCCGTTGCCGGCGATGGTCGTCGCCGTTTCGACGAACGTCGCGAACTCACCTGCGAGCAGTGACTCGATCACCGGCTGGCCATCGTAACCGGTCCGAAGCGCGCTGCCGATCGTAACGGCGATCAGGACCACGATCGGGAGCAGGAACGTCCGAAGCATTGGTCGGTCAGTGATCGGATCACTGAGATGGCCCTCGACTTCCTGTAACGGGTCCGCATCGTCGTCGTTGACCTTGCCCGTTTCCCAGGCGCGGCGCTCCGCCGTGAGCATCTCACCGTAATCCCGCTGTGTAACGACGATGACGCCGACCATGACGATCGCAAGAATCGCATAGGCGTTGTACGGGATCGACTGGAGGTAGACGGTGAAGACGTCCGGTGTCTGGACGCCCGCTCCGGTTTCGATATTGCTGAATGCCTCGTTGATCATCGACAACTGAAACGCGACCCATCCCGAAATACCGATCGTCGCGACGGGAGCGGCCGTCGAGTCGACGATATAGGACAGTTTCTCCCGTGAAATGTTGACTCGGTCCGACGTTTCACGCATCGTGTTCCCGATGATCGCGGTGTTTGCATAGTCGTCGAAGAACAGCGCCATACCCAACAGCCAGGCGACGATCCCGACTTTCCGTCTCGTCTCGAGGCGTTTGCTCGCTATCTCCTGAATAGCGATAGCACCGCCTAACCGCCAGATCAGTGCAACGCCCGACCCGAGGAGGAGCGTGAAAATCAGGATTTCCGCGTGAAACCCGTCATCGGCGATGATGGCTGCGACGACCCAATCGAACGTCTGTCCGATGCCGAGCCCGCCGGTATAGATGACGGCACCGAACCAGATGCTCACGAACAGTGAGAGGATTATACGCCTCGTGGTAATCGCTAACGTGATCGCTAAAATCGGTGGTACGAGGGAGAGTATCCCGAATTCACCCATAGACCCCAATGAATCATGACCTTTGATAAGTCTTTCCATGGCTGATATACTATGCCACGATATCGAGCCCGGAGTCCATTGTGTACGTCCGCGGGGCCGATATCCCGTCGACTCTCGTCACGATACCGTCTATTTCAGAATATCAAATCAGGCGTATCACTCTATATCACAACCATATGCCTGTAACGTTGCCGAGAGTGTGTGATAGTGTAACGTCCAAGGAGCGGCCGCTTACCGGCTCTATCGTTCGTGTTCGCTTCCTTTTCAGTCGCCGCATTCGCTTGAACATCTATTTGATATATGCGAACCACGTTCTCCCGGTGAGCCGTATCACGGACCGCTCACGCAAAGATGAACAATTATATGCGCCACAGGAGAACGGACGAACGTGAGTCGATCAACAGCAAGTGGAACGAATCTCCACTATATCAACGGCGAATGGACGAGCGGAACCGGCTCCGAAACCTTCGAGAGCGAAAGCCCTGCCACCGGCGAGACACTGGCGACGTTCCAGCGCGGCACCGAGGCGGACGTCGACGCGGCCCTCGAGGCGGCGGACGAGGCCTTCGAAGAGTGGCGGGAACTGTCGGCGATCGATCGCGCGGAGTACCTGTGGGAGATTTACCACGAACTGCGCGAGCGCCACCAAGAACTCGGCGAGATCGTCTCGAAAGAGTGTGGCAAAGAGATCTCCGAAGGAAAGGCGGACGTCACCGAGGCCTGGCACATGGTCGAATGGGCGGCGGGCAACGCGCGCCACCCACACGGCGACGTCGTCCCGTCGGAGATTCCGAGCAAGGACGCGTACATGCGCCGGAAACCGCGGGGCGTCATCGGCTGTATCACCCCGTGGAACTTCCCCGTCGCGATCCCGTTCTGGCACATGGCCATCGCACTGGTCGAGGGCAACACCGTCGTCTGGAAGCCCGCCGAGCAGACCCCGTGGTGTGCCCAGATCATCGCCGAGATGTTCGAGGACGCCGGGATTCCCGATGGCGTCTTCAACATGGTCCAAGGGTTCGGTGACGCCGGCGCGGCGATTACCGACGACGAGCGCGTCGATACCGTCCTCTTTACCGGCTCGGCCGAAGTCGGCCACGAGATCGCCGGCAAGGTCGGCGGCGAGCCCGGCAAGCTCGCGGCCTGTGAGATGGGTGGCAAAAACGGCATCGTCGTGACCGAGGAAGCCGATCTCGACATCGCCGTCCACGCGGCCGTCATGAGTTCGTTCAAGACGACCGGCCAACGCTGTGTCTCGAGCGAGCGGCTGATCGTCCACGAGGACGTCTACGACGAGTTCAAAGAGCGGTTCGTCGAGATCGCCAAGGACGTCGCCGTCGGCGATCCCCTCGAGGAAGAGACGTTCATGGGGCCGGCGATCGAGGCAGACCACGTCGAGAAGATCCACCGGCACAACGAACTCGCGCGCGAAGAGGGCGCGAACGTCCTGGTCGATCGATTCGAACTCGAGGAGAGCGAGATTCCGGAGGGTCACGAGGACGGTCACTGGGTCGGCCCGTTCGTCTACGAAATCGACTACGAGTCGGACCTGCGCTGTCTCAACGAGGAGTGTTTCGGCCCCCACGTCGCCCTCCTCGAGTACTCGGGTGACATTGAGGACGCGGTCGAGATCCACAACGATACGCCCTACGGGCTGGCTGGGGCGATCATCTCGGAGGACTACCGACAGGTCAACTACTTCCGCGATCACGCCGATATCGGGCTCGCGTACGCGAACCTGCCCTGTATCGGCGCGGAGGTCCAGTTGCCCTTCGGCGGCGTCAAGAAGTCCGGCAACGGCTATCCGAGCGCCCGCGAGGCCATCGAGGCCGTCACCGAGCGCACCGCCTGGACGCTGAACAACTCCAAAGAGATCGAGATGGCCCAGGGACTGTCGGCCGACATCACGACCGACGAATAACTGGGCTCACGAGTCGGATCGACTGCGAACCGGCGACGATTTTCCCCTTTCGCGGTTCCCACCCGAGATCGGCCTCGGTTCCGCGTTCGAATAAACGCGTTTGATATATGCAAGTGTTTAAGAAACAGCGCTATAGATGAAGGGCTATGTTCGGAACCACAAAGGAAACGAACGGTCAGCGGGAGATCAAATCAGTCCACAAGATCGATGAAATACTGGCCGCTATTAAACGGCTCACCGAGGGAACGCTCACGGAGATCACCGAGGAAGTCGACCTGACGAAGGGCACGGTCCATACGTATCTCCGGACGCTTCACAACTGTGGCTACCTCACGGAGGAAGACGGCGTCTACCGACTCAGCTTACAGTTTGTCACGGTCGCGGAACACGTACGAAACGAAACCAGCCTGTACATGGCGGGCCACGACGAGATCGACGAACTCGCCGAACGGACCGGGGAATACGTACACCTCGTCGCTGAGGAACGCGGTCGCGAGGTCACCCTCTACGAGAGTCGCGGCGAATACGCGATCGCGACCGACTACCACCTCCGTCTGCGCGAGACACCGCAGTATCTCCACCACAACGCCGCCGGGAAAGCGATGCTTGCACACTTCGATGCGGACCGTCGAGACAGGATACTCGACGCCCAAGAACTCGAGGCACAGACGGCAAACACGATCACGGACGAGACCGAACTTCGGGAAACGCTCGAGACGGTACGAGAGAACGGCTATGCGCTCAACGACGAGGAGGAAATCCGTGGCATGCGTGCCGTCGGTGTACCGATCCGCGTTCCCGACGGTTCCATCTTCGGTGCAGTGAGCATGAGCGCACCGGCCAGTCGGCTGAAAGGCGAGCGGTTTCGGTCGGAGGTCCCCGAACTCGTCATGGAGACCGCCAATCTCATCGAGGTCAACCTCGAGACCGCACAGCGTGACGGCTGATTCGACGTGATGTCGAGCCGGGAGTTGCAAAGAGTATATATACTGGCGTAGAGTTACCGTGACGATACACGGAACATGCCTGTAACTACCCAGCGACGGTGTCCAGCGTGCGGTACTGTTATTGACACCCACGAACCGGAACCGAGATGCGGGAACTGCTACTGGAGTAACGGTACGAAACAACCGAGTGACTGACGCGTGTCTTCGGCAGCCGCACCGCTCGTAGCCGCCGCGAGAGTCGCGACCGACCGGCCGATGCCGACACGTTCGCTACCCCGGGTGGCGTGACAGTGAACGACGGCGAGTTGCTCCGACAGCTCACCCGTCGGAGCCGATCGCTCGAGTGTGGGGACCTCCCGTTCGACGCCTGGCAGACGATCCGGACGGCGGTCGAAAAGCGAAACGTCCTCCGGGGAACTGCCGTGCGTGCTACCCAGTGGCTACGACGTAGCGACGCGCGGGACACGAGGGCTGACATCCCGCCGACGAAACGGAACCATCGACGAGTCTTTCCACCAGCATGACAACACCAACGGACGCCAGAATCGACCACCCGAACCGATCGACGACTCGAACCGTTCGCCTGCTCGGCGCGCCGCTCGATCTCGGAGCGGATCGGCGCGGCGTCGACATCGGACCGCGAGCCATCCGGTACGCGGATATTGCCGGCGAACTCGAGACAGCCGGCGTTGCTTGCACCGATTCCGGAGATCTACGTGTCCCCCGACTCGAGCAGTGTAATGTCCCGGATACGGAAGACGATGCGAAGTATCTCGACGAGATCGCCGATGTCACCGCCGAACTCGCGGACGAGGTCGCCGACACGATTGCGGACGGTGACGTTCCGATCGCTCTGGGCGGCGATCACGCGACTGCGATGGGAACCATCCGCGGCGCAGCACGAGCGGCGGACATCGGGGTTCTCTGGTTCGACGCCCACGGGGACTACAACACACCCGACACCTCTCCCAGCGGCAACGTCCACGGGATGCCCCTGGCAGCCGTCACTGGCACCGGTGAGTTCGACGGACTCGACTGGACGACGACGCCGACCGTCGCCCCGTCAAATACGGTCATCGTCGGCGCACGACGTCTTGACAACGCCGAGCGAACCGCCCTCAAGGAAAGTGACGTAACCGTGTTCACGATGCACGACATCGACGAACGCGGTATCACCGCCGTCGTCGAGGACGCGCTCGATATCGCAACCGACGGCGTGGACGGGGTTCACGTCAGCCTCGATCTCGACTGGCTCGACCCGACGGTCGCACCGGGCGTCGGAACACCCGTTCGCGGCGGCGTCGAATACAGGGAAGCCCACGCTGCACTCGAGTGCGTTGCCGACCGCGACCGCGACGCGGAGCTACTTCGCTCGGTCGATATCGTCGAGGTGAATCCGATTCTCGATCGAAACAACCGCACCGCGGAAGTCGCAGCCGAACTCGCCGCCAGTCTTCTCGGCAAACGGATAGCGTAACGCTTCGGTAGCCCCTCGATCGGAGTCCCTGTTGTCGGAGAAACGACCGTCACAGCGTAGCGGCCCCGGCGAAACGACTCGCCTATCAGTCACGCATCGGCGCCTGCCGAGCCACCGTTTTGTTGATACCCTGAGTTTTAAGACACTCGTGACCATGTGAGAGAGTATGCAGCGCGAAACAGCAGAGCCAGCTGTACAGCAACTGCCAGGCCCGACCGCGACGGAATGGGTCGACCTGCATCATCAGTCTGCAGCTACGAGTACGTACGTCTACGACTTCGTCTGGGACATCACCGAAGACGCCGAGGGCCCCTTCTGTACGGACGCGGACGGCAACGTACTGTTGGATTTCACGAGCCACGTCGCCGCCGCCCCGCTCGGCTACAACAACCCGAAGATCATGGACGACCTCCGCGAATTCGACCTCGTGGATCCACTGAAGATCGCCGGGCAGGATTTCTACGTTAGCACCGGTGGCACACCCGACGACGCCGAACTACCGTCACAGAGCCACCTGATGGACAAGCTGACCGAGATCACCGCCAAATACGACATGGACACGGTCTTCCTGTCGAACTCCGGGGCAGAGGCGGTCGAGAACGCGATGAAGATCTGTTACGATAACTGCGAGCAGCCCAAATACGGCCTCACGTTCGAGGGCGCGTTCCACGGGCGCACGCTCGGTGCGCTCTCGCTGAACCGGTCGAAGTCCGTCCACCGCCGTGGGTTCCCCGAACTCAGCGGCATCCACGACGTCCCCCACAGCATGGCCGGCGTCGAACGCCTCCGCGAGAAACTCGATCCGAAACACGGCCACATCCCCCCCGAACAGGTCGCCTTCCTCATCCTCGAGCCGGTTCAAGGCGAAGGCGGCTACCGGGTCCCCGACGCCGAGTTCATGAGCGCCGTCGACGACCTCTGTGACGAACACGACATCCCGCTCATCGCCGACGAGATCCAGTCGGGCGTCGGTCGTACCGGGAAAATGTGGGCCTCCGACCACTACGATTTCGAACCGGACGTCATCACGAGCGCCAAAGCACTGCGCGTCGGTGCGACCATCTCGCGGTCGGAGCTGTTCCCCGACGAGAAAGCGCGAATCTCCTCGACGTGGGGGGCCGGCGACATCCTCTCCTCGATTCAGGGATCGCTCACCCTCGCTGCGATCGACGAACACGACTTGCTCGATCACGCCGACCGACAGGGCAAAGGGCTCCTCGACCGTCTCGCACCCCTTCAAGACGAGTACCAGGCCCTCGAGGACGTACGCGGGCTCGGGCTCATGGCCGCCATCGAGTTCGAGACCCCCGATCAGCGTGAAGCGGTCATGGAAGCCGCACTCGAGCGCGGCCTGTTAACGCTTGGCTGTGGACGGAAGACGCTCCGATTGCTGCCGCCGCTTGACGTTCGCGACCGCGAACTCGACATCGCCGTCGACCTCCTCGACGAGGCGATCGCGAGCGTCAGTCGAGCCGCGACCGTCTGACTGCGACCGCCAGGGCCGACGACGGACAACGCGGAGACCGCATCGTCCCCGATTTCAAATGTGGGGTTCCGCATCGAGTCGTCCCCCGTACCACGATATTTCGACACCGCTCTCCGACGCACGGTTCGAGTGATGTAGTGCAACCACCGCGGAAGCGGCGAGACCGCCGCCTCGAGGTTGGAACGCGATGGTCGAAAAGAGACGAACGCGGCTTCGGCAGCGACGACGATCGGTCGAGACGGGTTTGACGGTGAACTGTACGGAGTTCGAATATCGAGCCGCGTCGAACGAGCGAGTGAGCCTTACTCGTCCCCGGCTGGAACGGGTTCGGCGTGTTCGACCGCGGTACTCTCCGCGTCTGCTGATTCCTTATGCGTGATGTTCCATCCAGTGACACCCATTAGGATGAGTATCAGGGGCGAGAGGAAGCCCAGGAAATAGTACGGCGCATAGTCGAACGTACTGACGCCGAGCGTTCCCGCCATGAAGACAGCACCACTGTTCCACGGGACGAGCGCGCTCGTCACTGTCCCGGACGATTCGATTGCTCGAGACAGGTTTTCGCTCTTGAGTCCTTTTTCCTCGTAGAGGTTCCGGAGCGTGATCCCCGGAACGACGATGCTGACGTATTGCTCCGCAGCGAGAACGTTCATCGACACGGCCGAGAACGCAGTCACGCCGGTCAGGCTCGCGACGCTACGACTCAGCCGGCCGAGATGGTGAGCGAGGACAGCGATGATACCGGTACATTCGAGCATTCCGCCGAGTGCAAGCGCCGAAATAGCGATCGTAACGGCCCACGAGCCGCCGACCATTCCG
This sequence comes from Natrinema pellirubrum DSM 15624, assembly GCF_000230735.2. Classification (NCBI taxonomy): domain Archaea; kingdom Methanobacteriati; phylum Methanobacteriota; class Halobacteria; order Halobacteriales; family Natrialbaceae; genus Natrinema; species Natrinema pellirubrum. Next base: position 1,726,731 of record NC_019962.1, on the reverse strand, counting down.
CCACTCGCCAGAAGTTCGTTGACGACCTCGAGTCCGGTTTCGGGGCTCGTACCGCTCTGGGCCGCGGACCAGATCTGCTCAAAGCCCGTCCCTTGCAGTACGAGCGCGGTCGCCGCGCCGGCAAAGATACCCGTCCCGAGGGCCGGAATCGCGGAAATACCGTATATCGCGAGCGCGAACGTTACCACGATCGGGAAGAACGCGAGCGGGGAGATCGTGTACGTACCGGCAAGTGCCGTCTGTATCTCGCCAACCCGGTCGGCCGGAATAGATCCGGAGGCGCGGAGACCGAGGACCGCGAATAACATGACACTGATCACGAACGCGAGCGTGGTTCCATTCCGCATCGCGTTGATGTGGTCGTAGAGATCGGTGTTGGTGACGGCTGCCGCGAGGTTCGTCGTGTCCGACAGCGGCGATTGCTTGTCACCCGTGTACGCCCCGGTGAGGATCGCCCCGGCCGTCATCGGTGCGGGGAGGCCGAGCCCGGAGCCGATTCCGATAAAGGCGACACCGAGCGTCCCTGCCGCCGTCCACGAGGACCCGATGGCGAACGTGATCACGGCAGTGATCACTGCGGTCATCGGAAGGAACACTGCGGGAGTCAACAGACTAAGCCCGTAGTACATCATCGCGGGTATCGTTCCCGCCTGAATCCACGTGGAGATGAGTGCATACACGATAAAGAGAATGAACACCACCTGAATCCCCATAAGGAGACTCTGGGTGATCCCGTCGTACAACGTATCCCACGAGACACCGAGCCAGTAGTAACTGAACAACCCGGTAAACGTGATACCCCAGAAGAGGGGGAACTGCGGGTCCAGCCCATAGATTCCGATTCCGAGGGCGAGGAACGATAGCATTCCCGCAACCGGTACCAACGCCTCACCTAACGAGGGACGGGCGTCCGGATCGAGTTCGTCGAAGAGTGTAATATCGTATTCCATTGTTGTCAGTCGTGACAGGCCACGCGATAGTCGGATGCGTCCGCGGTCCGGACAACCGTGCCTCGAGACTCAGTCGGCAGTATGTTCGCTCCGTAAGAGTAGGGTTGACAATGCATGTCGGTTCAACGATTCCGATGATCATTTATGTATCTTATGCTCTTGGAGACCGTCGTGCGTCGATATCTGTGAGAATATTAACTACAAAAAGACAGTAGAGAGTTTGGATATATCGAAGTACAGGAATGAAAGATCCACATAGCGGCCACAGAACGCGATCATTGGGACAGACACACTCCGCTCGGCCCGACGGAAGTCGCACGTAGCCCGGGCCAATACCCGCTCGAGCAACCAACAGCGTTTGGTCATCGCTCCGGTTCGGGTGTCGATTTCAGCGGTTCTCGAGGTGATTCAGCGACGATTGCCTTACTCCATTGCGGCGCTAGGTCCATCGAGATCAGGCGCCGTCTGTTTGCCGCTATTGCTATCATCGCGCTTGAAACGAGACACACCGGTCCAACGCTGCCCTGCGAGCGGGTGTGCAGTGACTTTCAAGCGCGACGATAGCCCACCTCGAGCCGGACAAACCGGCGCGGTTATACGCCGCTATGCCACCGAGAAACCGGCCAGTATATTCGAGCCACCGGTTTGAGGTACACGAACCCGGGTCCGGGACGGTCGTTTGAATTCGCGTTCTTCCCCGCTTTCTAGGGGGAGAGGATCCAGTAGCACTCTCGCTGCAACTCGTTCGTGTACTGTGATCGGACACTGAACTGGAGATGTCGCAGTGCAGCAGGGTAGTTCGAAACGATCGCGATCAGAAATAGCGGACACTTGATATGAGTTCGGAGAGACTATAAATTCGATCGAAAAGCGGCCCCCAGGGCAACGTCCGAACCGCTGACGAGCGGATGCTAAGCGCTCGAGTCAATAGCCAGCACGATACCATGCCGGCCGACCGAATAGAGGACGAGCAGAATCCGGCGGTCGTCTGCTCATCCGATTGACGGCAATCCGATCACGGATGTGTTTGAAATTTTCAAAGTATTGGGCCCGATAATCGTCAACGTTCCCTCTTCGTTCCGTTTACGGGGCGAGACGATGGAGCCGAACAGACGATACCCAATACAGTCATATGTTTGTAATGGAAGGCTGCATTCCGGATCACGGTAATCAGTTGCTACCAACGATTTGTGCTGGAGAAGTTCGGATATATCGAACAAATAGTGCCGGTCCCATAGCACCGAGACACGGTCATCGTACGAAATATTTATATTGTGGTAGTGGATGTGGCCAATGTATGCAGAGACAAAAAGCTGAGCCATCAGTCCAAAACTTACCAGGACCAAAGGCCGAAGAGTGGGTCGATTTTCACCACGAGTCGGCAGCAACGAGTACATACGTCTATGACTTCGTCTGGGACATCACCGAAGACGCTGAAGGGCCGTTCTGTACGGATCCCGACGGGAACGTGCTGCTCGACTTTACGAGCCACGTCGCCGCTGCGCCGCTGGGCTACAACAACCCGAAGCTGATGGACAAACTGAAGGAGTTCGACCTCGTCGACCCGCTGAAGATTGCGGGGCAGGACTTCTATGTCAGTACCGGTGGAACGCCGGAAGACACGGAACTTCCGGGCCCCGCCCATCTCATGAACACGCTGACGGATATTACCGATCAGTACGGGATGGATACGGTCTTCCTGTCGAACTCCGGAGCCGAGGCGGTCGAGAACGCGATGAAGGTCTGTTACGATAACTGTGAGCAGCCCAAATACGGCCTCACGTTCGAGGGCGCGTTCCACGGGCGTACGCTCGGAGCGCTCTCGCTGAACCGGTCGAAATCCGTCCACCGCCGTGGATTCCCCGAACTCAGCGGCATCCACGACGTCCCCCACAGTATGGCCGGCGTCGAACGCCTCCGCGAGAAACTCGACCCCAAACACGGCCACATCCCGCCGGAACAGGTCGCCTTCCTCATCCTCGAGCCGGTCCAGGGCGAAGGCGGCTACCAAGTCCCGGAGCCGGAGTTCATGCGTGCGGTCAATGACCTCTGTACCGAACACGACATCCCGCTCATCGCCGACGAGATCCAGTCGGGCGTCGGTCGTACCGGGAAAATGTGGGCCTCCAACCACTACGATTTCGAACCGGACGTCATCACGAGCGCCAAGGCACTGCGCGTCGGCGCGACGATCTCGTCCGAGGAGATCTTCCCGGACGAAAAGAGCCGTCTCTCCTCGACGTGGGGTGCCGGCGATATCCTTTCCTCGATTCAGGGGACGCTCACGGTCGCAGCCATCCAGGAACACGACCTGCTTACCCACGCGGAACAGGCCGGCGAGCGGTTCGTGGGACAGCTCGAGGAGCTTCAGGCCGATCACCCCGAAACGGTCGTCGACGTTCGCGGACTCGGTCTCATGACTGCGATCGAATTCGATACGAAGGAACGTCGGGAAGCAGTCGTCGATGCTGCCCTCAAGCGGGGGCTACTGACGCTCGGATGCGGGCAGAAAACGCTCCGATTGCTCCCGCCGCTCGACGTTCGCGACCGCGAACTCGACATCGCCGTCGACCTCCTCGACGATGCGATCGACCACGTCGGATCGTAATCGAGTATCCCCTCGATGATCACGCGGCCCTGTCGGCACGATCCGACCACGGACCCGCGCACGCAGTGCTAGTCGCCGAACGATCACGACTCTCGACACCACCAACCGACTTCACCAATGACACAGAAACAGACCACTCACGCGGAATCGGACAGCGAATCGACGACCGAATCACCCCTCGAAACTGCTCGCCGGCAGCTCCGCACCGCTGCGAGCCGGACCGATGTCGACGACGGCGTCATCGAACGCCTCAAACACCCGACCAGAGTCGTCGAGGTCTCCATTCCGCTCGAGCGGGACGACGGCTCCGTCGACGTCTTTACCGGCTATCGCGCACAGCACGATGACGTTCGCGGCCCCTACAAGGGCGGCCTCCGCTATCACCCCGAAGTGAACGCCGACGAGTGCGTCGGCCTCGCGATGTGGATGACCTGGAAATGTGCCGTGATGGACATCCCGTTCGGCGGCGGGAAAGGCGGCATCGTCGTCGATCCGAAAGACCTCAGCGACGACGAGAAAGAACGGCTGACCCGACGGTTCGCTGAAGAGATCCGAGACGAGGTCGGTCCCAGCAGGGACATCCCCGCACCCGATATGGGCACCGACGCACAGACGATGGCCTGGTTCATGGACGCATACAGCATGCAGGAAGGGGAAACGATCCCCGGCGTCGTCACCGGCAAACCACCCGTCATCGGTGGGAGTTACGGTCGAGAGGAAGCCCCCGGACGGAGCGTCGCCATCGTCGCACGGGAAGCGGTCGAGTACTACGACGAGCGTCTCGAGGACGTGTCGATCGCAGTGCAAGGGTACGGAAGCGTCGGTGCGAACGCCGCCCGCCTGCTTGATGAGTGGGGTGCGGACATCGTTGCCGTCAGCGACGTCAACGGTGGACTGTACGACCCGGACGGCCTGGATACACAGGACGTTCCGTCCCACAAGGAGGAGCCGGAAGGCGTGCTGCGGTACGACAGTTCGAAGACGGTTTCCAACGAGGAACTCCTCGAGTTGGACGTAGACGTTCTCATCCCGGCCGCCATCGGGAACGTCATTACGGCCGACAATGCGGATCGAATTCAGGCCGACATCATCGTCGAGGGCGCAAACGGTCCGACGACCTCGACCGCGGACACGATCCTTCACGAGCGTGGCAAACACGTCATTCCCGACATCCTCGCGAATGCCGGCGGTGTCACCGTCTCCTACTTCGAGTGGCTCCAGGACATTAACCGCCGAACGTGGTCCAAGGAGCGAGTCAACGACGAACTCGAATCGGCGATGCTCGACGCGTGGGCCGACGTGAAAGCGGAAGTCGACGCCCGAGGACTGAGTTGGCGGGACGCGGCGTACGTCGTGGCGCTCAACCGCATCGGCGAGGCAAAGGAAGCCCGGGGACTCTGGCCATAGATCGGTCGAGCGATTCCGGCAGCCATCGTTTCGTGACGTGATCGCCGACGGCGATTCGTGAGCGTTCCCGTCTTCGGCTCGGGTACCGGACTTAGCGTGGCTGTTTGACGCCAGCCGTCTCGAGGTTCACTTCGATGATATTGGCCGCTTCCATAACTAACTCGGGAATCTCGGATTCGAAGTAGTCCCCGGAGAGACGACTGGTCGGTGCTGTCACACTTATTGCCCCACAGACGGCGGCATCGGGTCCCGTGATTGCAGTGCCGACGGAGCGCATTCCTCGTACTTCCTCTTCATCGTTGACTGCGTACCCCTGAGTTTGGATCCGGTCGAGTTCCTCGAACAACGTTTCGAGATCGGTAATCGTCTTTTCGGTTCGTTGGACGAACCCCTGTCGGTTGACCAACTCCCGGACCCGGTCTCGATCGAAACACGCGAGCATCGCCTTTCCAGCTGCCGTGTGGTACAGGTACTGCGGTGACTCCCGCATTCGGAGGTGGTAATCCATCGCGATCGCCCTGTCACCGCTACTTTCGTAGAGCGTCACTTCCTGCCCCTGACACTCGACCGTCAGATGTACCCACTCGCCCGTCTTCTCGGCGAGTTTTTCTACTTCGTCTTGCCCTGCGCGGTAGATATCCGTCTGGTTTCGAACGCTTTCCCCCATCGTTACCAGCCGTACCCCGAGTCGATACTCGTTCCCCGATTTCGTGATGAACCCCTCGCTCTCTAGGGTCTCGAGATACGTATGGACCGTCCCCTTCGAAATATCGACCTCGCCGCAGAGATCGGTAAACGTCGGTGCCTCGAGATGCTGAATCGCTTCCAAGATAGCACTCGCTGTCTGAATCGATTTGATACGGCGTGGTGAATCGCTCGAGTCGTCGGCGTCCATATCGGTTATCATCTTCATCGTACCATATAGGTTTGTATATACCAAACTCACGGGAGCAGTGCCCTGCTACGACGCTACTCGGGACGACGGTCACGATCGTTTCACAGTCGAACCGATGACACAGTCTCGAGGGCCACTGAAGATTACTGCACAGTCGATCGTACTTCCGCGATACGATCGTCTTCGATGAGGATCGTACCCCGTTCGCAGAGCCGGTTCCGGTCGTCGGCCGCGAGACGTCTGCATCGAGGATTACAACACAATATGTAATTTGGATTTACTTTTCAGAGACCTCTCAGTATGATGTCATTGCTCATCGTCACCACGAGGATATCGACATCTAACAGAGACGTCTTGGCAGATATCTCGTCGATGAGACGATTACTGCACTCGTTGAAGCGCTGCAGTGGCAGTATCTCCACTATTTTTGTTCGAGTGGCAGCCAAATGAAACAGTGATCAGATAGACTATGGAGGGTGTTATTACAATGAAATATAAGTGGCTGATTCCGATACTCTGTGGTATGATTGCTGAGAAATTCGACGTGTTCTTGTTTGACCTCGATGGGGTGGTCTACGTTGGGGATGAGCCACTGCCTGATGCAGTTGACTCGGTAACCCGACTCTACGAGATGGACAAGGAGCTACGATTTCTAACGAACGATCCACGCCCGACGCGGCGGGCGGTCGCAAGCGATCTTCGAGAGATGGGGATCAACGCACAGGAAGACGAGATCGTCACGTCAGGCTGGGCGACTGCACAGTATCTCTCCCAGCAGGATGTGACCACGACCGCCGTCGTCGGCAGTGAAGGCTTGAAAACCGAACTCCAGACAGCGGGGATCGAGATTACGGACACAGATCCAGAAGCGATGGTTGTCGGCGCAAATGAGGAGACGACATACCGGGATATTCGGCGGGCAACGAGGCATATCGATCGGGGAGCAGCGTTCGTGGGGACCAACCCCGATGGGTCGTTCCCGACGCCGGATGGCCCTGCACCCGGAGCTGGGGCCATCGTCCGTGCAGTCGAAGCGGCCGCCGGAACGGAGCCGACGGTCGTCGGGAAACCCGAACCACTCATGTTCGAGATGGCCATCGATGGACTGTCCGCTAATATGAGCGCTGTCGTGATCGGGGATAACCCGGCCACGGACGTACTCGGTGCACACCACGCGGGGCACACTGGGATTCTGGTAGCCGACGAAGAACCGACTGCTACATCCGCTCGTGACCGACAGGAGCCAGAACTGACGATTTCGACGCTTGCTGACCTGTTTACTGAGGAAATCGAGCCGTGGGAATCGCCGCCATATTCGTGGCCGGATCAGATTCGGCCGGGCGTCGCGGCGGTCGTGACTACCGATTCGGATGAGGTGCTGTTGTTAAAACGCGCTGATACGGAACAGTGGGCGCTTCCAACGGGCTCGGTCGAACGGTGTGAGCCAGTCCAAGAGGCAATTTCACGGGAAGTCATGGAGGAAACGGGAATCCGTATCCAGGTCGAGGAGTTAACCGGTGTGTATTCCCGCCCTGAGCAACAGGTGTTTTCGTATCCATCCGGAAAGACAGTCCACTTCATTACGAACTGCTTCCGGTGTACCATCGAAGCGGGGACAGCCGAAGCCGATAAAGAGGAAGCACTTGAGGTCGGATTCTTCGGCGTAAACGACTTGCCGTCCGACATCCTTCCGATGCAGCCACAGTGGATTGCTGATGCCATTGATATGAGTGGCCCCTGTGCAATTCGATAATCCACAGACCGTACTAACCAGTTGGACGGTCTCTTGCAGTGTGACCCCGAGGCCATTCACTTGTACAGGTCGAGTTACCTGAGGAGTACACTCGCTCGCCGATCGTGGCAGTAGATAACACGCTCTTGAAGAAGGAGACGGGATCGAATAGATAATCGCTTACCCCGACTGGATACCTGCTTCTCGAGTGGACTGAGGACATCCGGGTGCTGGCGGATCCGGGCCTACTCGACCGGGAAACAGGAGGCATGTTCCGCCGGGCGCTTCGCGCTGTTGCCGATCGGCCGACCGACGGCGATACTCACTACCCGTTCGACAAACTCGTGGAAATCAGCCAGCGTGGCGAGTGGATCGACGCTATCTCGAGACAGAGGAGGTCGTAGAACCGTCCGAAGTGAGCGGTGGGACGTCAGCGGGGTCACGTACCGGCAGCGAGACCTCGGTTCGGTCTATTAATATGGCATCTGTCATAATCATAAATACGACAGTTCTGTGTTTTCGATGGTTTCAAGGCTATTATTGCTGGAACAATGCCGTGCTTGTCATAGAAGACCCTCGCTTACGGAGGATCTGGACAGTGAGGCCGATCGTCTCAATGCAGACGGTTCTTGAACCGCTTCGTCGTCAATGGTGAGTCTCCGTCGTCGTTTTCTCAGCTTTCACCTCTAACACTCTTTACAGTGGCTGACGTACCTCCATTCAACGATGCCTATCGACCGAGACACCTTCGAGAACACGAGCGAGGACGAACTCAAGGAACTATCCGTCCCCGATCAGGTCCTCGGTTTTCTCGCCGCCAACGACGATCGGGCATTCAAAGCCCACGAAATCGCCACCCAGATCGGGGTCGACGAGGGCGCAGTCAGTACCGCTCTCTCGCGGTTGAAGGACCGCGATCTCGTCGAACACAAGGCGACGTACTGGGCGGTGACTGATGACACCGAGCGCCTCGAAGGATACAGCGGATACAAGCGGGCGACCGAACTGTTCAACGACCGACTCGGTACCGAGGACAAGAAGGCGTGGCGCGAGCAAGCACCTCAGAAACCACACCCCAGCGTCGAGGGCGAACAGTGACAACTTCCAAAAGCACACACCCATATATCAGCATATAATTTATCAGTTGGAGATATACTCAGTAATTGAGACTGTCTCTCCCAATGCATAGGCCGCAGCATGGCTTGCTCATTCACAACGGGTACTATTTCGACCGCTTGAACTCGAACCGTGCTCCGCCATCGGTTCCGTCTGTCACCGAGACCGTCCAGTCGTGTGCCTTCGCAATGTCGGCCACGATTGAGAGCCCGAATCCGGTACCCCCCTCGCTGGACGTGACGCCGTGATTGAATACTTCCTCTTGGCGCTCCTGTGGAATCCCGCTGCCGTTATCCGCAACGTAGAATCCGTCGTCTTCGTCTAGTCGACCCACGGTCACTATAACGTCGTCACCACCGTGCTCGACTGCATTCCGGAAAAGATTTTCAAAGAGCTGGGTCAGCCGCCCTGCATCGCCGGTGACTGTCAGGACTTCATCTGCAATTGTAAGCGTTGCCTCGTCCGTGTCAACATATCCCCACGCCTCCGTTGTAATACTCTCGAGGTCGATCTCTTCTGCATTCTCGATCGTCGTCTCCACACGTGCCAGCGTCAGGAGGTCTTCGATGAGCCGCTCAATTCGGTCGTGTGCAGATTCTACTTTTTCAAAGTGTTCCGCGTTCCCGGTCTCCTCCGCGATCTCGAGAAACCCCATTGCGACGGAGAGCGGGTTCCGCAAGTCGTGGGCAACGACGCTCGCGAACTGGTCAAGTCGCTCGTTCTGTCGATGTAACTCCGCCTCTCGACTCGCTCGTGCGAGTGCTGCCTCGACAGTCGCACCGAGGATCCGAAACAGATCGATATCTGTCTCAGAAAAGGCCTGCGTGGAAATCGAGCCTGTCGAGATGAGCCCATACTCTCCTAGTGGGACGAGAATCTCACTTTGGATCTCTGTGTTCGGGTTGTGGGGTTGACCCTCGGTCTGGACATCATCATATACCTGGGTTTCTCCGGCCTCAAACGCGTCCCAAGCGAGACCGTCTCCGGGGGTGAATCTGGGAGAAGCGCCAAATAGGTCTCGTGCTGTGGGAGTCTCTGTGATTGGGACGAGTGCGTCCTCTCGCTCGTCGTATTCCCAGATCCCAGTAATATCAAGATCAATTATCTCGGCTGCCGCATCAACGGCGATAGCTCCGATCTCTTCACTTGATTCAGCACCGCTAAGCTGCTGTGCGGTCTCCTGAAGGGATCGAAGGCGGGTTTCCAACCGTTTCTGTTCAGTAATATCCTCCAACACGGCAAGGATGCTCGTGGTTTTCCCGTCGGAATCTGTAATCGGCGCGACCGACAAGAGCAGGTCCAACTCGTCTCCGTCTTTTGTCTCCCGGCGTATCTCCTTCGCTCGAATTCGCTCGCCGCTCAGGGCGCGCTGCTTGTGTGACGCAAACTCGGCCTCCTGGTCATCCGGGACTATCGGATTGAACTCGCCAAGTACTTCTTCTCGCGACCAGCCGAACATATTTTCGGCCTCATCGTTCCAACGAATGACGGTGCCGTCAGTGTCGATCTCCATGACCGTGAGTGGTGTGGCCTCGATGAGTGATTCCAGTCGCTGGTTCGTTGCTTCGAGTTCGCGCTCGCGCTCAACCTGCTCGGTGACGTTTCGAGCGATGCCCACAACTCGAACGGTCTTGCCATCGACGGTGACCGGTGCGAGACTCGTCTCCCAGAACCGAGCATCGTCACCGATATCGAGTTCTTCACGATACGAGATCGGGGCACCCTGATCGACGCAGCGAGTGTAATTGACTTCGAGATCAGTACCCTGCTCGTCGCCGAACACTTCTCGCGGGGTCTTGCCGCGAACTTCCTCAGTTGTGAGCCCGGTCTGTGTCTCGTATCCGGGGCTGAGTCGAGCAAACTCGAAGGATGGGTCCTCACCAGCAGTATCGACGTCAAGCAAGAATATCGCGTCCCCTGATGTTTCGAGCAACGCCTCGTATTCCTCCGCGAGCTCTCGATGCTCACGCCCTTCCGTTTTTCGCTCCGTTATATCCTGAAAAACACCCCGAAGTGCTGGGTCGCCGCGCTGTGTGTCGTCGACGTATTCTCCCCATGCCCGAACGTCACGCACCTCTCCGTCGGTTCGCACGATCCGGAGGTCGAGGTCGTACGGCTCCCCGTTTTCGATTGCCCGGTCGACTGCTGCGGTAATCATCTCTCTGTCGTCAGGATGATAGAATTCGAGCCCCTCCTCAAGTGATGGCTCGTAATTCTCGTCGACACCATGAATCTGGCGGACCCCGTCAGACCATGTGAGTTCGCCTCTCGATGGGAAGTACTCCCAGATACCGACATCTGCGATATTCTGGACGCGGTCGAACAAGAACTCTTGACGCTCAAGTTTGGCCCGGTCACGACTGCGCGAAATCTCGGCACTCACGAGTTGAGCTAACAACTCGACGAACGTTCGTTCAAGTACTCCGAACGGAGCGACTCGCGTCGTTGGACTCGAGAAATTGACTGTCCCATAGCGGGTACCATCAACGACGATGGGCACGCCGATGTACGACGCTAACCCGAATTCACGATAGGCAGGGTGGGCCTCTTTTCCGTCGCTAACGGCGTCTGCGAACGAACAGACCGAATCCGTGCTAACGACTTCCGCACAGTACGTCGCCTCGAGATCGAACTGATCACCAGCTTCGATATCGGCCCCTGGTGCGTGAACTGCTTGGACTGTGTAGTCGCTCTCCTGAATCCGTGAGACGAGTCCGATTTCGAGTCCGAGGGTCTGACAGCCGACTGCCAGTAGGTTCTGGAGTCGTGACTCGGCTGAGACGTCGCTTTCTGCCATGACAGTTTGGAGGGCCTGAAGTGCGTCCCGCTCTCGTTCCAATTGACGCTTCACCTCGCTTTGTTCGGTAACGTCTCGAGCGACGACGAGTACTTGCTTGTTTTTTTGACTCTGGAACGGCGTGACCCGAACGTCGAGCGTTCGTTCACTGGTCCCGGACAGAATGTCGAGTTGGAGATCCGCATCGTACAGACCAGTGAGACCACTATCGCCCTCTATCCCGTCAAGTGTCGATCTGACTGCCTGGGAGAATCGCGTTGCATCGGACTCGCTAATGCGGTCACCGACGACGGTTTCAAGCTGTTGTCCCGTGAACTGGGCCGACCGATCTCCTGCTAGCAACTGCTTCGCAGCCGTATTCGCGAACTCGATATCACCCTGCTCGTCGAGTACGAACACAACGTCGTGGATGTTCTCCAGAATAAGGTCACTACGCTCTAGCTCCAGTTCTCGTTCTCGCTCAGTAGTAATTTCGCGCGAAAAGACGGTCAGACCGTCGTCATCTGGGAACGCTCGCACTTCGACCCAGTAGTCGAACGGCCCTCCCAGACGCTGTTCGAACGATACCGGTTCACCAGTCTCCATCGCCGTTCGATACTTGTCTTCGAGTTCCGTCCCGACGATCGACGGGAACTCTTCCCAGATGGTTCTTCCGACGACTGCGTCTGGTTCACGATCGATTCGATCGGCCATTTTTTCGTTCATATACTCGATGCGCCAGTCGCCATCGACAGCGTAAATCGCGTCAGTAGCGCGTTCGAGCGTTCGTCGAAAGCGTCGTTTCGTTTGCTCGGCCTCCTGTTGTTTCCGTGCAGCGCTCGCAAGTGTTCGAATGCGGGCCGCAAGTAGTGTGAAGTTATCACGTTCCGACCGTATTGGGAGATAGTCCGATACGCCCGCACGAGTCGCTTTGCTCGCGATTTCCTCGCTCCCTTGTCCGGTAAATAGGATGATCGGAATTTCATCGTTCTGCTGCCGGATCGACTCCGTAAGCCCGATTCCGTCGGAATCTTCGAGCGAGTACGCCGTGACGATACAATCGATTCGGTCCGTAGCAAGGCTCTGAAGCGCCTCGTCGACACCGTCCGCAGATAGATAGTTGATCTCGGTACCGGTCTGTTGGAGTTTGGAGCGTGTCATAGAAAGCGTCACGTACGAAGCAGCAGGGTGCGGAAAGTGTGTCCAGCACAACCGCGACCCTGCAAGACGTTGCTTCGGTCGATGAGTTTTTGAATGCAGCGGCTACGGAAACAGTTCCGCTGTTTGAGTATCTTGAGTTCGAGTTTCTACTGGAGTACGACGTGTTCGCCCCCGCTCGCCGGGGGCGAACACGAGTTCACCAGCCACCTGATCTCTTTCGCGCCTTTCTCCATTGCTACTACAAGAACATCTACGGAACACGCCCAGTCACGCGAGAACTCCAGCACGGCCTTGTCTGGTACTACTGCGGACTCGACAAACCGCCATCGAGAGACACCATTGACCGGTTTCTCACTGATCTCGAACACATTATCAACGATGTCTTCGACAGGCTCGTCGAGCAGGCCGCCGTCCGCGGCCTGCTCGACTCGACGTACTCTATCGATTCGACGCACATCGAGGCGATCCAGTACAACGACGCTGCCTCATGGAACTACGATCCAACAGCCGAAGAGTACTACTACGGCTTCGGCTGTACGATCGTTTCAACCGGTGCAAAGATCCCGATAGCAGCGGAGTTCACACAGGCCAAACAAGCAGACCAAGAGACGGCGATGCGCGTCACGGGTGACGCGCTCGCCGTCGATACACCGATCTGGATGCTTGGAGACAGCGCCTACGACATCCTCGATTGGCACGACTACCTGCTGACCGCAGGAGTCGTGCCAATCGCTCCGTACAACCCGCGAAACACTGACGACCCGAAAGACATCGAGTACAGGGTCGAAGACCGCATTGAGGAACACAGCGAGGACGTTCAGCTGAAACGATCCATCTTGGACGAGACGTTCAACAACCGGACAGGAATCGAACGAACCAACGACGCAGTCAAGGACTGCGGCCTCGGGCACGTCCGCGCCCGAGGCCGCGTCCACGCACGAACAGAAGTGTTCGTTGCGCTATGTCTTCGGATCGTCATTGCAATCACCAACTACGAGCGAGGACACGATCCAGGACGTGAGATGCTCAAGCTATGAGTTGGATTCTATGACACGCTCGGTTTGTGCAAAATCACGATCGTCGATAAGAATGGGTGAAGTAGTCATGGATCGACTTCGATATCTATTATTTAGCCGACAATGCTTTGTCGTTTTCCCACTTGCCTGCCACTTAATTTCTGTGTTGTATGCTAGTATAGATGGGAGTGTTTTATACTCTAGTAAGCGTATCAGATTGTATGAAGAGTCGAGGCGTAAGTCCTCTAATTGGATTTGTTCTTCTAATAGGAATAGTTGCTGTCGCCTCGATAAGTCTCCTTGTCGTCGGGGGCGAGATGATGGATACAGGTCAGCAACAAACAGAAGAAACCCTGGTGAAACAATCATTTGTCAAATTGAGTAATACTATTGCATCCATGAGAGAAAGTAGTGATACAGCAAGTGATGCAACATTAAATGCTGGTGAGCAGGGAGCAATAGCGCACCATGATTCCGCCACATACGAAATATGGGCTGAAAGCTATAATAGTTCTAATAAAATGCCCATCGAAAATGGAACAATTGGTACTATTGAATACAAGAGCGACGATGGCACAAAAGTCGCCTTTGAGGGAGGGGGCGTTTTTAGCGAGACGGGCAAAGAAACGCAAGTTCTCTCTAAACCAGCAATAAGCTATGACAAAGAAGCGAATACCCTCTCGTTTTCAGTCACAGAACTCACGGATGAGAGGTCCCTTCGATCAGGAGACATCTATCTTAACCATGTAAATTCTACTGGTGGTGAAAAGACGTTTGTCAGAGACGACCACATATTCATCAATCGCTCTTGTGTAGCACTTTGTTGATCTCACAGCGTAGCTTTGATAGCGTGTTTGAGCGCTTCTCTTCCCGGTTTCCGCAGTAGTTTTCGTCGAAGCTGGAACGCTCGGAGATACTGTGTGAGCTTATCTTTTGAGACGCCTCGATGAGGCGAGAGCCACGGTCGCAGCAGCGATCCGTGGCTCTCGCAGGTATTGACGTGGACATCTTCATCCGCGTATTCGCCGTCGCCGTGGACGACGTATTCGCGCTCGAATGCGTCGTCCTCGTTGAGTGGGTCGTAGACACGAAATCCGTCGGTGTAGACGGTCAGTGGCTCCTTCTTGCGGTTTGCGAGAAGGAGCCGAACCGTTGATTCGTCGGCGGATTTCGCGGGGATCACGTACCGATTGTCGGTGCCGCGATCGACGATCGTGAACACCGGCGGTTTGTCCTGATCGTACGATCCTCGTCCACGCGTGGACAGGCCACGCGAGCGCGACCGAGCGTCGCGCTCGCGGCCTTTCAGCCCTGCAGAAACGTAGACTTCGTCGATTTCAACGGGACCGACGAGGTCGATCGAAGGCGCGTCGAGCGCCTTCGTGAAGCGCTCGACGCGCTGGTAAATCGTTTTGTACTGAACGTCGATTTCTAGCTGAAGTTGGCGAAGACTCGTGTTAAACCGGAGAAACGCGTAAATCGAGAACAGCCACTTTCTGAGTGCAACCTTCGAATGGGCGAAAATCGTGCCGGTCTTGTCGTTGAATGTGCGGTCGCAATTCTTACAGAGATAGCGCTGAAAGTTCCCATAGCTGCCGTTCTTGACCGTTCGGTCAGAACGGCAGCGAGGGCAAGTAACACCGTTACGCCAGCGAACCTGCTCCAACAGGTCCGCTGCGACCGATTCCGACCCAAACACATCTAGCGGAATCATGCCTAACGGACACCGCTGACGCGGTGTCCTTGCTCTCTTCGATTCGACAGCGACAGCTAAGCGGCGTCAACAATCTCCTACAGAAGAGCGTGAGACTAATATTCTCGTAGAGCGTCGTTCGAGGCCCCCGTCGTTCGATAGGATGGACCTCGCCGTTATGGAGCAGTAGTGGATGGTTGCCGGTGATCTTCGTGAGTGTATCATACCCCCGGCGGTTGAAGACATCGTCGAGGCGCTGGGTAGTAGATGATTTACCACGAGTCCCCGAGACGACAATTTGAGTATCGATTCGATCGAGAATCTTACGATGTCGGATACCTCTCGTCACCTCACTCACCAGTCCTGTCAAACTCGACGACCCGACTTCGACTGGGTTCGGACCGGTCTTCCACTCGTATTCGGCCCCGACGAGAAACATCGGAAGTGCCCCCGCCGCATAGTCTAAGAACTGGTCCGCCGCGGACTGTGCCGACACTTCTGTCGGGAAGCGATCGGCACTATGCCCCAGTACCCCGTTTGCAGTTTGGAGCCGCCAGACCCAGTTGTTTCGTTCCTCCGGGAGTTCTCCTGACGGTGTGGCCTCTTGTTCGACGATGATGTCGGGCGCGTCGACATCGGTGTCTGGGAAGGACTTTTTATTTCCGGATAGTTCTGCAACAGCAGCGCGAACGATGTCAATTGCTTCGCGTGCTGCTCGGGACGTATCGTAGTGGCGATTACCGGTTGCTAGTACTTCCGCTGGTCCCCTAAGACGCCACGACCAGCCGAACCCACGGCCGTAGATCTCGAAGGCGGTCCGACTCATGTTTCACCCCCTTCAGAGAGAACCGATGCAGAGAGAACATCCGCTTCGCTCGGAGGTGATACCGTATACCAGTACGCGATACCCAGGGCAGCCACCCAGAGAACCGCTGCAATCCCCAGGACAGGCAACGTCAACTCTTGTGGAAACCCACGAGATTGAGGTACACTGAACAGTCGAGCGACGATCAAAGCGGGAACGAAGACCACGATCTGAAGCGGGACGACGAGGCGGCGCTCGAAGGGGGCTGACGCATGCGCGTTGTACGCCCCGACACCCGCCAAGATCGCAGTGAAGAACGCCGACAGTCCACGCTCAATCGGCAAGACAAACGTCAGCGATACCGAAGCGAAGATCGCGACTGCGACAGTCACTCCGAGAAGGACTCGTCCGTACCGGAGTGTGAGGTAGTTCGAAAACTGGATGAAGCCGAACGATAGCGCAAGTAAAAGGACGTACAGGATTACGAGCCAGTAGCTCGCTAGCGCATAAATCGCGAGGAGGACCGCACCGATGATCCCGACACGGACACCGAACCGATCCCGGAGCCGTTCAGAAAGAACGAGGCCACCAGCGAACAGTCCGGCCACAATCTCTCGAGGGAGTATAACAGATTCGGGGTCGATGGGCACTGCAACACCTTTGTAGATAGCGACATCCGCCGTCGAAGAGAAAAGGACCGGCGGTGTCAGCGTACCAAATTGACGCGCAAACCCATTGGAGACCAGTACCCAGCCGAGCGCAGTGAGGGTAACGAATAACCCGACACTCGCTAAGAGGTCGTTTCGGCGATATTCCGGTTTTATTCGATGATAATTGTACGCTTCTAGCCCGGGGAGAATACTACCCAGAAACGCAACCACTCCCACCTCAAGACCTAACTGCAAGATGAAAAAGAGCGTGACCACTGGAACGGCTGTTCCGATGACCATCGTTGCGATAAGCTCGTCACGCCCAAAAATCAACGTTCGGCGACGGAGAAGCCACAGACCGACGTACGCAGCTGCCCCACTCAACACAAAAACGGGGAGCATGACGAAGTTCTTCAAACAGTACACGGCAAGAACGGGAATGGTGATTGACCCTCCCATACGATACCCGGTGAACTGAGTGATGGCTCCGACGCTCAAGAGACCGATAACGGCGACTAGTGTGGCCACCCACATTGTAACAGTCTACCAGCTAATGCACCTTTATACTTTCAATCTGTACGGTCGCTCACTGGAGTGTTTGCTGTACCCGTCCGTATAGTTCGGATTTGTTGAATGGCTTAGCCAAGAAATCGTCCGCACCTGCCTCAAGCGCTCGAACGATGTCTTCCTCCCGACTCCGAGACGTCAGCATAATAACTGAAATCTCCTGCATTTCACCGTTCTCTCTGATGCGATCCAAGACCGAAAACCCATCCATCTCTGGCATCATAACGTCAAGAATGACCGCTTTCGGTAGTGCATTCGAATTATTACTCAGCTTTGCACGCTAGCCTCGGTTGTTGAGTGAACGAAGAGATGATCGATCTCGGTCATAAGGTCATCAACACCGCGGTCATCATTGTCTCGAACCCACGAGAGAAGGTTGTAGACGGCTTCCTTCAGGGAGTGTTCGAGGTTCGCTCGAAGCGATGACGCCTTCGAGCGAACCGTTCCCAAGGCGCTCGAATCGGGATCAAGACGAACGAGACTGTAGGCAGCCATCAGGAGGTGCCAGTGGCGACTGGCACCTCCGTCAGTCTGCAGCTCGCAGTCTCCCAAGCCGAGATCCTGCTTCGAGTCCTCGAAGAACGTCTCGATGCGCCAGCGCATCCCGTAGGAGCGAATGATGTGGGCGGTTGGTGCGTCGGTCTTGTTCGTAGCGAGGTACTTGATCGGGTTATCTTCGTCTCCGTCGGTCTCTTTCTCTGCGATGACCAGCTTCACGTCTCCCAACTGGGAGACGGGAAGCTTCTTCGTCCAGATGTGATAGGTTTCGTCGTCAATATCGCGCTCAACCGTGTCGATGCGCTCTTCCAGCGCATCGACGCGGAGCTCTTTGCCGGCGTAAGTCACCTGTCGATTGCTCCGGAGCGGGCCGATCCAGTCCTTGCCGTAGGATTCGATGTGTTCAGGAAGGCCAGAATCGTGAGCGAACCACGAGTCGAAGAGGTAGGTGTTCGCAGGCACACCTACCTCTTCTTCGAGTTCGGTGATGATCTCGCGGGCGAGGTCGTACTTGGTGTCGTGGTCTTGGTCATCCTCGTCTTGCTTTTCGTAGAGGCGGAAGGTGAGCGGGTAAGCGGTTTTGTCGTCAGCGTAGAAGGCGTAGATGAGGTCTTGCCCCCAGACAGTGTCACCTTCGGCGTGATCGTAGAAGTGGCCGACGCCGGGGACTTCGTCCCCGGCTTTCTCGGTGATCGTGTCGTCGAGGATAATGTAGCCATCCGTTGACCAGCGTGTTTCACCGTGTTTCTGGAGTTCTTCAAGGCGTTCGTGGTTGAACTGCTGTTCGTCCCAGTCGTACTCGGTGAGGAACTTGTTGAGAGCGCGTTTGCTGTTGGCTTGCTCTGTTGAACGCAAGACGGCGGCAGTATTGAAATTTTGATATTCAGGTAGATGGCGTTAGAACTCCTGTACTGATGGTTTTGAGATCTGGATGATGTGGGAGGAGTCCAGTTCGTTGATTCTGCAACCATCAGAATTAGGTCACTTTGTGAGAACCCGTACGTGGATGACGGCGATGTCTCTGGCGGATACGTCCAGAGAAAGAGAGCAGGCGGCGAGCCCTAACTCGCCGCCTGCGATAGGTTATGCACGATACACTTGCGCGTGAGCTCTCGGAACTGGCCGTGCCAGCTCCGAGAGCGTAACTTCTCACCGTCATCCTTCAGTAGTGAGAACGCAGTCTCACTCAGTGTCCGCTGATGGTACAGATCTTCGTCCATCCGAGCGTTATGCGCTTTCTTCAGCGCATTGTGCTCCTTGTGCTTGATTAGCGGTCGTGTCGCGCCAGCGCGACACTCCTCTCTGAGATCTGACCACGAATAGTTCGCATCTGCAAGGAACTCTTGCAGGTCTTCGGCGTTGCGCCGATAGACCTGCAAGCCGATGTGTCCGTCCCACTTGCGCTTCGTCGTGAAATGAACGTCTTTGATCGCCAGTGACTCTGTATCGACCAAAACCGTCGTCTTCAGCTTATGAAACGAGAAGCCAGCACGATTCCGGTAATGATAGCTGGTCTGATCTCGCTGGAAGCCACTGGCGTCGATTGCTGCTGTTCCCGACCAGCCAGCCTGCTCCGCACTGCGGCGGAGCAGGCTGCGGAGCTCACGCATGTCGACCTGTTGCTCCCATCGACAGAGCGTGGTGTGATCCGGCGATTTGTCGATGTTGAGCTCTTCACGGATGGCTCTGGAGTCATTGAACCATGCTTCAGTCTCTCGGAAATCTTTGTCGAGTTCCGCATGCAAGAGGATAAACGCGATCTGAGCCCACTCGGCGAACCCGCTGGCGCCGTCCGGCGCAGCGGGTTCGTCAGGGTTATCCACGTGCTGTTTGGCAAGATTCTTACACTGCCGTATGATCGGTCGTTTCGACCTCATATCGCCAGACGGCGTCCAATTCCCCACAAGTCTCACGGAATTCAGCCGAGAACAAGGCTGAAACTGGTGCTATTCGACGCTGCAACAGAGCATGTTGGCTGGAAGGACTTCGCGTGCGATGCCCGCCACGGTCTTGTTGCTGGCCGCAACAAGACCTGTGGCGTAGGTTTTGGCGTGATGACGTTGTGCTGGAGACAGCGACTCGAACTCGTCGAACGCACGCGTACACGACAAGAAGTCCGTAATCGGCATCATCCGTCTTTGCCACCGCCTACGTCACGCTCCTACTTCAACGTGCAAAGCTGAGTTATTATTTAAGTACTCCCATGCCTCCTTACCATCTTTTACAGTCTCTACGTCGAACTCCTCACTGAGACTAATACTGATCATCTCTCGGAGGCTTTCATCGTCGTCAGCAGCCAGAATTTCCGCAGGCATACTAGCAAAACATCCGTCCCGATTCCTTAAATAGACCACATACAAATCCCTCAATTACTGCGCTCTTTAATCAGTAGCTACCTCGATAACCCACGAGGGTGTCTCGCAAGAAATATTTAACCAGTTAGACCGTCAAATCTCTGCAACTGTGTTCGGTACCACTGACGAACTGGACGATCCAATCCGCGTCCTCTACGTGAACTCCGATCCCGCGTTTGCGGAGTTAGTTCAAACCAAACGAGCGTGTCATAGAATCCAACTCATAGCTTGAGCATCTCACGTCCTGGATCGTGTCCTCGCTCGTAGTTGGTGATTGCAATGACGATCCGAAGACATAGCGCAACGAACACTTCTGTTCGTGCGTGGACGCGGCCTCGGGCGCGGACGTGCCCGAGGCCGCAGTCCTTGACTGCGTCGTTGGTTCGTTCGATTCCTGTCCGGTTGTTGAACGTCTCGTCCAAGATGGATCGTTTCAGCTGAACGTCCTCGCTGTGTTCCTCAATGCGGTCTTCGACCCTGTACTCGATGTCTTTCGGGTCGTCAGTGTTTCGCGGGTTGTACGGAGCGATTGGCACGACTCCTGCGGTCAGCAGGTAGTCGTGCCAATCGAGGATGTCGTAGGCGCTGTCTCCAAGCATCCAGATCGGTGTATCGACGGCGAGCGCGTCACCCGTGACGCGCATCGCCGTCTCTTGGTCTGCTTGTTTGGCCTGTGTGAACTCCGCTGCTATCGGGATCTTTGCACCGGTTGAAACGATCGTACAGCCGAAGCCGTAGTAGTACTCTTCGGCTGTTGGATCGTAGTTCCATGAGGCAGCGTCGTTGTACTGGATCGCCTCGATGTGCGTCGAATCGATAGAGTACGTCGAGTCGAGCAGGCCGCGGACGGCGGCCTGCTCGACGAGCCTGTCGAAGACATCGTTGATAATGTGTTCGAGATCAGTGAGAAACCGGTCAATGGTGTCTCTCGATGGCGGTTTGTCGAGTCCGCAGTAGTACCAGACAAGGCCGTGCTGGAGTTCTCGCGTGACTGGGCGTGTTCCGTAGATGTTCTTGTAGTAGCAATGGAGAAAGGCGCGAAAGAGATCAGGTGGCTGGTGAACTCGTGTTCGCCCCCGGCGAGCGGGGGCGAACACGTCGTACTCCAGTAGAAACTCGAACTCAAGATACTCAAACAGCGGAACTGTTTCCGTAGCCGCTGCATTCAAAAACTCATCGACCGAAGCAACGTCTTGCAGGGTCGCGGTTGTGCTGGACACACTTTCCGCACCCTGCTGCTTCGTACGTGACGCTTTCTATGACACGCTCCAAACCTACAATGACGGGAACTACGATGATGCATGGCGTGCTGTCCAGCAGTATCGACATGTCACTTCGTTCAGCCGGGATCATCCTGAAGAAGGTTATGCGTCTATTGCAACGGCACTTAAATTACCCAAAACGCGCGTACGGTCTTGGATTGATGCAGACAAAACACCGAGTGTCGTTACAGGATTGTATACTGCTCGCGACCGGAACTGGATTGATCTGACAACCAATGATGACCAGCTGATACCACTAAATGTACTCATTGCGAACGTGTATTCTGGTGGTATGATTGCAACTGATCACTGGCAACCGGTCTTTACGCTCAATGAGGCTGGGTTTGAATCAGAGTGTATAACAGCTCTTGAGTTAGCTGGTGTTGGATATACTGTCAGGAAAGAGGACAACGAGAACCGTGGTCCCTCTGTCCGACCAGGGGAAGATGGTGCAATTCTCGGGCGTGTCATGCATGTTCTCGGCGCGCCAGTCGGACAGAAATCACAAGATGAGGAATTATCGTTACCCCGGTATCTCGAGGCGGCACCTCTTGAAGTACGAACGCAGTTTGTACGATCGTATCTTCGGAACCGATCTGTAACAAAAGAGAGTGGTTCAATACAGATTATAGAAGCGCGACCGCATTCCTATCGTGAGGAACTCGCGGATCTAATCGAATCTATTACCGGCGAACGAGTGACAGTTGGCGAGCGCTCAGTGACGGTATCGGCTGCGGCAGTAGAAAAACTTGGCTTGGAGATCACGTAACTTCTTGGCAAAAGGGCTTGCAGAGGTATTGTACAACTCTATTGACTACCACCGTCATACCAGCAATCCCAGTTGTTCTTGCCTCTCGGACCTCGCATTCGGGGCAGTAATCGGAGCCAGATCGCTCGAGCAAATCGTACTGTCGGAACTTGTCCAACCAACCTCGCAGCGGCCGGTCTCGAACTGGTGCGCTGCTCCGTTCGCAGTAGGCGTTGTAGATCTTGCCACTCGTCATCGGTCCGATGTCGGCGGCGGCCTCAAGCACGAGTCGCTGGTCGCGGGTCAACGACGAGAGTCGCGACTGGATCATGTGTTCGTCAGCATCGCCAGTCGATGCGTCGACAACTGTTTCCGTGACTTAGTCGAGTTTCGCGTTGTACAACAGTATGGTGACGTATCCTCAAGGAAACCCGATTTGACTGAGGACCGGACTGGGGATAACGTGACGGCGGCTGACATCGCAAGCGACGGGACGGTCGAGGCACTGGGCCGTGCCGGTGAAATCCCCGTTGTGGCCAGCGACGACGAACTGATCTAAAGTCTCGAGTACCCACTCATTCGATACCCCACTGGAACCGGTGCCGTTCCATGTGGAGGACGATGTCTCGGTGAGTGCCACTCACAGCAGGAACACGAACACCGGGTACGAGGTGGCAATCGCCAGTGCCGGCGTCAACACCCACATCGTTACGATGCGCTTGGCCGCGCTCGGATCGAAGAGGCTCCGCTCGTCGAGATCAGCCGGTCCTTCCGCGCCGACATCCGGTACGTCTGGGACGTCCGCTGGTTTCTCTGCCGGCTTCTCCTGGCGAGCGATGTCCCCGATGGTCGGGCCAGCAGGAGCCTCCTCGGCGCGGGAGGTGACCAATGCCCCTGTTGCGACGTCTACTTCCGGCCGCTCGGGTGTTGGGATTGCCAACTCCACCAGTGTCGCCGCCCGACTCGCTCGGCCCCACCCGAGCCCAATAATCGTCGATGTCGTACTCACCGCGAGACTCGCGGGAATCCCGAAATAGGAGAGGATCGTAATCACTGTCCCACCGACGACGGAAACGATCAGCGATGCGAGGATCGGTAGTTCCGTAATATCGTCCCCGACCGTCTCCAGCGTGCGACGGGCGATAGTAAAACTGCCCAACCCGAAGGCTGCCACCGCAAGCAGGACGCCCTGATTGACAGTGAGCGATCCCCCCGAACCGACGAGGGGAGCCACTGCGTTCGCCGCGTTCGACGCCCCCGCCGAGAACGCCATATAACAGGCGATGACGACCACTGAGAGTGACCCGACGATGTCCTGTGGTGACGCGTTCTTATTTAAATACGGACGTGGAACTGTCCCCGACCGGTCAAGCTGGACGAAATGGAGATCGAATTTCGTGAACGCGATGTAACGGTCGAGATACGGGTAGATGTAGCGTCCGACTACGGCCCCGATGAGGAAACACGACAGGGGTGCGACGATCCACGCCGAGACGATAACGAACATCAGCGCCCGATTGAGAGTGTCGGATGCGAGACCCAATCCGACGATCGCCCCGACGGCCGTCATCGAGGTCGAAGCTGGAACGCCATAGAGATTGGACACGAATAACGACGCGCCGGTGAAAAACAGGACGGCAACGCTTGCAGCGGGCGTAAACTGGGTTGCCGGCACGATACTGCTACTCATCGTCGCGATGACGTTCCGACCGACGGTCCACGCACCGATAAAGCCGAAAGCGACGAACAACGCGCCAGCGGTCGTCTTTCGGACCAAGCGCGAGCCCACTGCCGGACCGAACGCCACGCCCGTTGATGACCCTCCGATGTTGAACCCGACGAATATCGCGACGCCGATACCGACGACAGTTAGCAGCACAACCATCGTATCTGAGTCAACATTATCTGACTACCTTATATAATCCCTGACGCCGGAACCGCGTTGCTGCTCTTTGTCTACTTCGTTAGTTCAGCGGGTCTCGAGGGACGACCGAGCGGCAGTCAATCGCCTGGTTGCAGTGAGGTCTGGGAGTCGGTTTCCGTCTTGTACACGTTCCCTTGGATACGGACTTCATCCCGCTCGAGCAAATCGTGGTCGGCTGTGTTTGAAGTGTCCCGGGTCAGCCGCCAGAGCGGCCGGATGTTACAAAGCGCGAATCCGACGACGATGAGCGCGAATCCGGCGACGGTCGCCATCGTGATCCCCTCCCCGAGCAGGGCTGCGCCGAAGACCGTCGCGACGATCGGTGTTGCGTAGTTGATGAGGCTAATGTTCGTTGCGCCGGTTCTCTCTAGCAACGTGAAATACAGGAGGAAACCGCCCGCTGTCGCGAAGACCCCGAGGTATGTGAGCGCAGCGGCTGCCGACGGCGTCCACGTTACGTTTCGGAGCGTTGCTCCAGAATAGGCGTACGCCGTCACGTGGAGGAACACTGCACCGGTACCCATTGCCCACGCGTGGAGTGCCATCGTTGGGAGGTCCGCCGACCAGCGTTCGGTCAGGACGGAGCCGAGCGCGAAGACGACTGCGGACGCCAAGAGAAGCCCGATACCGAGGAGCTGTCCATCAACGGACCCACCGGTAATTGCAATCGCGATTACGCCGGCAAGCCCAGAACAGAGTCCGACGACATCCGTGACGTAGATCCGTTCCGTCGAGAGGACTCGAATGGCGATGATCGGCGTGATAATCGGTGTGAAACTGAGAACGATCGCAGCGACACCGCTCGTGACGTAGCTCTGGCCGATGAACGAGAACGCGAAGTGCGCTCCGATGACGAGGATGCCGTTCGAGAGGATAAGAGCGAGGTCGGCTTTCGTCCGGGGACGCCACCGAAGCCGGCCGAGTAGCACCGCGCCGACAAAAATGACCGCAGCGATATCTAGTCGGGCCGCTGCGAAGAGAAGCGGTGGGAGCGTTTCGAGCCCGATTTCGATCGCTGTGAACGCCGTTCCCCAGACGAGTGCAAGCGCACCGAACAACAGCACGTCTTCTAACTTTGTCATGTTACCATTGCATAGTATGTCATTGCTTCAAAGTCGATGTAGTCTCTATAAGCGGCTCAACTAAACGATTTGCGGGGACAGTGATAACACGACTCAACGGCTGTCCGTCCTTGGTAATCATTATCTAGACATGCAGCTCGGCACGAATGAGTGGCGGTGGTTTCGCTCAGTAGCCGACTAACTGTCCGTTAGCTGCTGTGCGGTTACTGGTGAATTCACTGAGGTAAAAGTCGACGAACGGGGTCCCCCACCATCCATGGCATGCAATAGCGGATTTGCCAGCGGAAGAACGGCCCGAACCGACGAGAATGCAAAGAAAACCGGCTGTGTGGGGCGACCACCGATCCCAGCCAGTCGATTACCGCTCCTATTCACAGTTTCGACAGGAGTTCGCGACTGGAGTAGCAGTGGTTCCCTCGCTCTTTGATAGTCAGGTCGGGTCACGAGTACACAGACAGCATGGAATCGGACCAATACGGTAGTACTTCTGGGATTTGCCTCTTATTCATCACCCACAGACGTACACGTGCGAAACCGTGCCGACGCCGACCGATGCCACCGTTCGACTCGTCGTCGAACCGCCGTGGATGGTCGCAGTTCGTCGGTTCTCGTGGTACGCGACGGACGAGCGCGTCCGTCGGGAACGGGAGCGACTCAGCGAGGAATTCACACGACGAGGTCTCGAGACGGACGGCGAGCCGGCGTTACTCCAGTACAACGACCCGTGGACGCCGCCGTTTATGCGAACCAACGAGATCGAAGTCCCCGTCGCGGACGTTCCGGATGACCGCCACAGCGGTCATAGTCAGACGGTAGCACGGGAGTAAGACGCCGTCCGAAGCGCGCGCTACCGCGACGTGGTCGCGAGCGGTTCGTTGCCCTCACTGGACGCCGTCCCGATATCGTGATCATTGAGGTCGGTCGCGAACTGTGACGCTGTTTTCGGGGGGCTCGAGCCGTGACGGGCGACGGAGTCCGAATCAGTCGTCACCTGCTGTCTCGACGGTCGTTTCCTCGAGGGCGGCTTTGGATTCAGTCAGGTCGCTCCCGCGCCACGTGCCACGTCGATACCAGGCGTAGGCGATGGTCGCTCCGGCGACGTTCGAGATCGCGAACGAGAGCCAGATCCCCGTTTCTCCGAGCGGGCCCGCAGTGAGCCACGCGATCGGGAAGCGGACGACGCCGAGCGTCACCACGGAGATCGCCGCTGCAGTGAGCGTTTTCCCGGCGCCGCGGAAACTACCCGTGTATGCCCGCATAATGCCCATGAATCCGAACGTCAGCGCGACGTACCGGATGAACTCCGCCCCGATAGCGACGACCTGAGCGGCGTTCGCCTGGTCGGCACCGACGAATACCGAGACGATGGGCTCCGGAAACAGGAAGGCGGCGATTCCCGCGACCGTGAGGGCGCCGAAGAGGACTTTCGCCGCCAGCCCCGCCGCTCGTTCGGCTCGGTCCGGTTTATTCGCCCCGATGTTCTGGCCGGTCATCGTTTCGACGCCACGGGCGACGGCGAGAGCGGGAAGGAAGGCGACCGAGAAGACACGCGTTCCGATGCCGTACGCGGCAACGACCGTGTCCGGGAACAGTGCGACGATGACCAACAGGAGGTTCATCGAGACTGCTCGCCCGGTCCCTTCGATGGACGCTGGCAGGCCGATGCGAACGAGTCGGCGGAGATACGAGAGGTCGGGGGCCATGTCGCGGAGACGGATCTTGACGCCCCGGGTACCGCGGAACATGATCACGAGGCCGACGACCAGTGCGAGCGCGCGCGAGAAGACGGTAGCGATGGCCGCACCCTGGATACCGAGTTCGGGGAACGCGAGCGTGCCGACGAGCGGCGCGTTCTCGACGACCGTCCATCCGAAGATCAGGAACGGGTCGATGACGATGTTCAGTACGACTGACCCGAACATCACGAGCATCGGCGTGATCGTATCGCCGTACCCGCGCATGAGTGCGACGAAGACGGCGAACCCGAACATGAACAGCAGGCCGAGCGAGATGACTTCCATGTAGCTCGTCGCCAGCGGCAGCACGTCCCGTGACGCGCCCAGCAGGCCGAGGAACGTGTCGACGCTGACGTAGCCGACGCTGCCGAGGATGACCGAAGCGATAACGGCGAACGTTATCGTCTGTGACGCGGCGTACTCGGCCTCGCGTTCCTCGCCCGCACCGGTGAACTGTGCGACGAGAACGCTGCCGGCGACCGAGATCCCCATCCCGAGCGAGATGAGCAGAAACACCATCGGGAACGCGAAGCTAATCGCAGCGAGCGCATCGGTGTCGTACTGGCCGAGCCAGAACGTATCCGCGAGATTATACGCGGTCTGGAAGAGGTTCGTGACGACGATCGGCATCGAGAGGAAAAACAGCGGCTTCCCGATGCTACCCGAGGTCAGATCGAACTCCTCGGGGCCTTTGAACAGCGATCCGAGACGGCTGGACGACCCCATTACTGTGCGACCTCCGAGTTCTCGTCGGCGAGCAGCTGTCGCTCGAGGTATCCGGTCATCGTACCGTAAAGCCGTGCAGAGGAGTGGTCGATGACGACGTGACGGGTTTGTGCGCCGGTAATCGCCGTCGTGAGAAACTCCGCGTGGCGGGCTGGATCGACGGATCCGTCGAACTCACCGGCGTGTACGCCAGCCGAAAGGATCTCTCGTAGTTGTTCGAACAGGAACTCGTCAAATTCGATGAGGCGTTCCCGCAGCGGCGGGTTGTACGGAGCCTGTGCCTTCAGTTCGAGCATCGCAGTTCGAAACTCCCTCCGAGACGAGTCGGCGTCGGTAGTGAGCAATACCTGAAAGAGCGTCTCGAGTCGTTCACGTGCCGTGTCTCCGTCGTGCGTGCCCACGCGATCGGTGAACTGCTCGTATAATTCGTCGAGAAAGGCGACGAACAACTCGTCTTTGGAATCGTAGTAGTAGTGGATCGACGCCTTGCTCTTGTCCGTTTCGGCAGCGATATCCCGCAGTGTGAGGTTCGCGTAGCCATGCTCGCAGAGGGCGCGATACGTTGCATCCAGAATGTCGGTAGCTGGTTCATCTGCCATCTGATCGATAGGGAGCTTACTAACTAGTTAGTCAAAAGGGTTTGGGAACGGAACAATCGACAGAACACCCACTTACAGCCGAATTGCCATGATTAATAGAGTGATATGTAGAGCTATTCTAACTAAGCGGTTATCAGAGAGCTAGTGCAGGGTGACTAGAGAGCAATTCCCGGTTCGAGAGACGAGCGGTCACCAGCGCACAGAACACATATAGCGCTCGAGGAACTACGGAGAGCGAATGGACGATTCCGCGTCGGCGCAGTCGCGAATCCACACCGCCCCACGAACGGATGTCTCACAAAATCAGGGCAAGTTCAGGATCCATTTCAATTTCCCCGGCCGTCCGGTCCCGGGCCACGACGACCACGGATACGGTCCGCTTGCGGCGGTCGTCGAGTCGTTCATGGATCCGGGAACACTGATCCGGATGCATCAACACCGCAACGAGGAGATCATCTCGTGGGTTCCCCACGGGGTGATGCGTCACGACGACCGGCAAGGGAACGAACTCGTTACCGATCCCGAACACCTGCTGGTGATGAACGCCGGCAGCGGCTTCTGGCACGCCGAGGAGACGCTCGCGGACGACCCGCCGCTGCGGATGCTTCAGCTCTTCGTCCGACCACACAGTCTCGACCTCGAGCCGGGCATCCAACACGCGCCGATCCCCGATCCGGCCCCCAACGAGTGGCGGCACCTGTTCGGATACCTACTGTTATGTCTTCGAGGGGGCAGTCGACGTCGGCGACGAGTCCGTCGGATACACCGAGAGCGCGCTCGTGACCGGCGAGAGCGACGTGTCCG
The DNA here is from genome assembly GCF_000230735.2 of Natrinema pellirubrum DSM 15624. Taxonomy (NCBI): domain Archaea; kingdom Methanobacteriati; phylum Methanobacteriota; class Halobacteria; order Halobacteriales; family Natrialbaceae; genus Natrinema; species Natrinema pellirubrum. The sequence continues at coordinate 1,697,622 of NC_019962.1, read as the reverse complement.
TCACCGCGACCGAGGTGTCGACGATCGTTGCGTTTTCCATCAACCCCGACGCCCCGATCACTCGGCAGGGGACGATCGGCCGCTGAGACTGCGACGGGCCAGTTTCCCCGGCACCGCTTTTTGCGACCTCGGAGAGGGCCCCATCGAACGTCCGTACTCGAGGGTGGCGTCCTCGAGGTGGCCCTCTTTCACTGGGGGACGAATCCGGCAAGCGGCGCTTCTGGCGAATCATCCGTCGGTAGCCGAGAATGGTCGGAAGGGAACTCAGGCGGTATCCTCGTCGGACAGTAGTGGCCGAGTCGAATTCACGACGACCAGCAGACTGCTCCCGCCCATCGCGAGCGCTGCAAAGAGCGGGTTCAACAGACCGATCACGGCAAGCGGGATCGCGATGGCGTTGTAGCAAAACGCCCACGCAATATTGCCTTTCACACGGCGGTTCGTCGCTCGAGCGAGTTCGAAGACCGTCCCGACGGACGCGAGGTCGTCATCGACGAGGGCGACGTCCGCGGCGTCAGCAGCCATCGCAGTCCCACCGCCTAGAGCGATGCCGAGATCGGCCGCGGCCAGCGCCGGTGCGTCGTTGGTTCCATCGCCGACCATCACCGTCCGTCCCGTCTCGTTGAATCGCGTGACGGTCTCGGCCTTTCCTTCCGGCGGAACGCCCGCAAACACGTCGTCGACGGCAGCGTGATCCCGAAACTGCTGTGCCGCCCGGGCATCGTCGCCGGTGAGGACGACCACATCTTTCCCATCGTCGGAAATGGATGCCACCGTCTCGTCCCAGTTCTCCCGCAGTTTGTCACCGACGACGATGACGCCTTCAGCAGTCCCGTTGCGACCGACAGCAACCGGAACTCGTCCGGTTTCACGGCTGTTCGCAATTCGATCGGTGATGTTCGCGGGAACGTCCCAGTCGTGATCGCGGAACAGGTCCGGGTGGCCGACGATGATCTCGTCTCCGTCGACAATACCCGAGACGCCGTTCCGATAACTGTCGAAGGAGACGACACGGTCGGCCGGTGAATCGGCGTCCGACCCGGACTCGACCGATCCACCGTCGGGCACCGGTCGCTCGGTGGCGATGGCCTCACCGACGGGATGTGACGAGCGCTGCTCGAGAAGTGCCGCTTTCTCGAGCAACGCCGTCCCGAGATCGGTCTCGATGACGGTCATTTCACCCGTCGTCAGTGTGCCGGTCTTGTCGAAGATGACGGTCTCCGCGTCGCGGATTCGCTCGAAGATGCTATCGTCGAAGACGACGATCGAGCGTTCCAACGCGTCGCGGACCCCTGCGGCGACTGCAAGCGGCGTCGCCAGCCCGAGCGCACAGGGACAGGAAACGATCAACACCGTGAGCCCGACGAGAAGGGCGGAAACGCCGTTCCCGAGAAGGAAGTTCACGCCCGTAACGACGACTGCGAGAGCGAGAACGACCGGCACGAAGATCGTCGCCAGTTTGTCCGCGAGTTTCTGAATCCCGTGGGAGCCGCTTTGCAGGTCCCAGACGAGTTCGGTGATCCGATCGAGGCTACTCGTCGCCTCCGCTCCGACGCGGACGGTCACCCCGCCGTCCGTCACCATCGAGCCGCCGACGACGGTATCGCCCGCGGTCTTCCGAGCGGGAAGGGACTCACCGGTGACGACCGCCTCGTCGACGGCTGCGTCACCGTCGACGACCGTCCCGTCGACGGGGATCCGTTCCCCGGACCGGACCAACACGCGATCATCGACCTCGAGATCCTCGACTGCGACGTCTTCTGCCTCACCGTCCTCGCGAACGCGACGGGCTTCGTTGACCTGGATAGAAGTCAGGTCGGAGAGGCGCTCGGTCGCCTCCTGCTTGATCGACGATTCGTAATAGTTGCCGACCGTGACGATAACGATTATCGCGACGGTCACGTCGTAGTAGATGTGTTCGCCACCGAACACGATCGAGAGCGTACTGTAGAGGTACGCGCTCACGGCCGCGATCGCGACGAGGAGATCCATGTTCGGCGACCGCGTCTTCACGCTGACGTACGCCCCTTGGAGGATCGGCTTGCCAGTCACGCCCAGGATGATCGTCGTGAGCGCCGCGATGACGACGTAGAATGGCGTGGCGACGGAACTCGCGAGCGCGCTTTCGAAAAACTCCGTGACCCGGTCGCCGTAAAACAGGCCGCCGAAGTACGTCGGGTAGATGATGACGAGGTACTGCAACATGACGGACATTCCCATGAGGACGCCGACTGCGATTCGCCCCATCTCCCAGTTATTCGCTCTCCGACGGCTGAACGTATCGTCGCGGGCGTAGGCGCTATAGCCGAGTCCGCTGATCTCCTCTTGGAGGTCGGCCGCCGAGACGCGGTCCGGATCGTGATCGATTCGAACCGTGTCGGTCACGTAACTCGAGCTGGCATCGCTGACGCCGTCGATCGTCGTCGCGGCTGATTCGATAAACGCCTCGCAGGTCGCACAGTGCATCCCGTCGACTTCTAGAAACGTCGCGTCGTGATCCGACGGGACCTCGCGATCGGACTGTGAATCGTCTCGAGCGCGGCGGACGTCGTCGGCGTCGATGTCGTCGACGTCCCCAAGGGTGACGTAGACATCTCGACAGCCAGTACAGCAGAACCGATTGCCGTCCGATACGATGTCACTCCCACTGACGGGGAGGTCACAGAGTGTACAGCTGGGTTCTGACGGCGAGGTGTCGGACATTCGTTAGTCACTAGTGGCCGTTGCCGCGATTTGTTGTGTGTCGATCCCTCCGTAGAACGATCGTTTCGAGTGTCGTATCCGCGGTCTTCTCACCTCGTGCGCCAGCAGGACGTCCTTGAGCGCGACGACCGCGACTCCACGTAATCGGTGTACTCGCCGGCACCGACTGCCATCACTGGCATCGATCACGACACGCGAGATGTCCGTTCCGATACAGTACACTCCCGCGAGAAACAACGCCACGGCACTGCCAAAGGGTGGAACCTGGTACATGTCGATCAGTTCGGACCGTGATATCGGCCGAGCTAGTCGCTTGGAAGGGTAATGTATTTCGTCTCCTCTCCCGGGAATTATCGAACCAACGCCCTGTTGGAAAACTCCTTGTTTGGGCCGCGTAGCGCGGTCAACCACCCACTCAGAAATTCCGTTCCCAACGGACGGAAACACTCTTGCGCTTCCGTTGGCTGCTGAAAATCGCTACTCGAGGGGCGAAATGCCCAATCACGCGTAAGTCTGGGAATAGTGTTATATAGCGGCTCGCGTTACGCCAGATCCGAGAGGCTCTCGCCGACGCGGAAGCCGATCGGTTCACCGACCTCCTCGGAACCGAGTGCGACACCGAGTAACTGCTCGTCGGGATCGCTAATCGTCACCGTTTCGCTCGCCCGTGATCGGCCGTCTATTTCGGTGTCAGTCAGTTCGACGGTCACTTCGTACGAGCCGGCCTCGCCCCACACGTCGTCGTACACTGCGACGGACTGTTCGTCGTCTCCGGAGGCCGACCCTTCGTTGTCGTTCCCCGACTCCGACGGAGCGAGGTCGAACGTCTCGTCGAGAACCGTTTCACCGGCGGGGTCGCCGACGGCGATGGAACCGGCGACTCGTCGGTCGGTTTCGTTGAACACGTTGACCTGTTCGAGCAACCGGTCTCCGATGAAGTCCATTGCGGTCGTACAGCCGGCTATCGCTGTCAGTAGCGCCGTTGCGCTCGCAGCGAGAGCCGCCCGTCTGGTGTGGGTGGTGTCTCGAGGCGTCCGTTCCCGACTGTGATCTCGGCGGCGAATGCCGTCACTCGAGGCGTCGTTCCGTTCCATGGGTCGAACTCAGTGCCCCTCGATCGCGTCGATGACCATCGCGGCGGCCACGACTGGGACCCGCGGCACGGAACTGGCGTCGTCGATCTCGATGTCGTACCGATCTTTCATCGAGAGTTGCCCCGTGATCGAACCCACGTGGCCGCCGTCGGCGTCGGTGATTTCGTAGTGGTGTGGGATCAGGTTCCCCAAGAGCCCCGTCCGGAACAGACCGACGAACTTCCGAGACGTGATCGCCGCCAGCTCGGCGTCGGTCTCGGGGTCACGGATCGTCCAGGTCGCTCCCGTAATCTGCTCGAGGAGCGAGTACTCGTGGTCGAGAACGACGACGTCCTCGTCGCTTCGAGCGTCCGTGAGAACGTACTGGCCCTTGTAGTCCCGGATCTGCTGTGCCGTCACGGTGAACACGTCGTCACCGTCCGCATCGACGAACGGGAACTCCTCTTTGAGTTTGAACGTCTTTTGCTTCCCCTCGAGGACCGTATTACCGCGGTCGTCGAGGGCTCTGTACTCGTTCCGTATCAGGTTCTGTTCGACGGTGTACCGGTCGGCCGAGAGGTCGAGCCCCTCGATATCGTAGTTCGACGCCTCCATGGACAGTCCCTGTGGCCACGGAAGCAAGAACCCGGTTGCGGTGTCTCTCGCTCCGAAACAGGTCCGTTTCTGTCCCAGCGACTGTATCCGCCGTCGCCGTCGCCCGTCGTGCGCTGTCGCAAAGCCTTCGGCTCTGCTGAAACCCATTTGTTAGACACTGTCCTCGGTGAAAAGGCCGTTACGTAGGACTGCGAATGTACTACCGATCAATCTACCAGCTGCGGCCATATGTTCTTGCCTTCGTGCGAGATACAGCGCGCAAATTCAGCGCGACGAATATCCCAGTTGGACGGTCAACAATTTCTGTCGTCAACTGACCGAAAGTCTATCAGTTCACAGGCTTCTAACGGGTACTGTGGCCACTCTCCGCCAGCACCTGTACGGCGAACATCCGCTACGTGCGCTTGTGACTGTTATTGCGGTCGGGGGTACAACCGCGCTCCTCCTCATTCCATTCGGTCTTCTTGAAATCGGAGTCTCCGGACTGATCGGTACGGCCGTCTTTGCGATCGCCCTCGGCGTTGTCCCGGGAGTTGCTGGCGGAATTTGCGGCAGGTATCGGCTCGGATTTCCTGCGGCCGTTGGAAGTGGTATCGCTCCGGGTGTTGCGTTCTATCTCGTGGTAGCTGTCGGAGCGGCCCTTGAGGTGGGAAGCTTCGGTGGGGGTGATTCGCCGCTTGGGCCGTTCGCTCTTCTGTTGACGACGCCGAGTTTCCTCTTGGCGACAGCAGGCTTCACTCTCACTATCTTGGTGACTATACTACGCGAATAACGTTCGTAGGTTGTGTTCTAAAGTCTGGTACGCTTCATCATTAGCGTGATGAATCGACTCTCTATATCTTGCAGGCTGTTCCTGAAAGGAGTCGGGCAAATCTCGACCAGCGCTGGTATGTGAATCCCCTGTACTGAACGATAGAAACTTTTGTAGAGGCTACGTGTCGGAGCGCCACTCGGGGCGCATATCTATTTCGCCGTCTTCGGTGATAAGGATCTGTAGTTCGGCGAACCCCGAATCGAGCGGGATCTCCTCACGCACGGCAGTTTCGTCGTCCAACATCACCATCGCCAGCACCCCCGACGTATGGTCGATGGACGATAACTCAGCCTCATTAAACGTGTGTGTGTTAAGTTCTTCACCATCCATTTCGCTGTCAACAGCCGCAACCAAATGCACGCCAGAAAAGTAATGGGTGTAGCCAAGCCCGGTACTCGGGATCGACGTGATCGCAACCGAAACCATATGCTTCTCATCGTGCTGATTCTCCAGCACAATGGGCGCGTCGGGCTTATCATTTAGCTTCTTGGATAGGCTAGAACTGCACCCGGCCAGTCCGCCTAGCAACCCAGTGCCGAGGACGCTAAGCGCGGTTCGCCGTGAATGGCTCATATGTCCTGTGAAAATGAAAGTGGGATAAGCTTTGTGTACAGTTCTTCCAGCCAGTTCTTTCCGCGACCGCCTAGTCCCGCTATAGCTACCATGGATTCTTGACCGAGACGCGCACTACATTCAGCAGGTGGCTTTTGGCATATTCGGATAGATCGATAGCCGCTTCGGCAACTGCTTGCCCTGTATTGAGCGATTTTGGAGAGTCGAGATTGGGCGTACCAACCGTTCTATGATACCTCACCAAGATTTTCACGTCTTACTCTGAGAGATGTCAAGTGCTACGGATAGATTGTCGCGCAATCGAGCGAGCGGTGGATAGCTCGATCTCGTCAAACGTATCGTCTTCTTCGAGTGTCTCAATTACAGCGTCAACTGGTTCTGTGAACGTGAACATGAGGTGAACACCGCTTTTGAAGCCACCGCTCGTCCGCTCGCTTTCGAGTACACCATACGTTCCTGCTTTGTTGATGTGGCTGTTGACCGTTTCCTGTGTATAGACATCGCGGTCGGTGCGTTGGCAGATCTCCTGATACAACGTGTAAATTGCTGGACTTGGTGCCGCGCCATTATTCACATCCGCGACAACGGCCGCAGCATAAAGCGAGAGCTTCTTCTGGAGAGACATTCCACCAACAATTTCTAACACTCGGTTTTTCACGACTGAGTCATTGGCTGCGTGTACATGCCGCTCTGTAACAACTGTCTCTCCGTTCCTGTTTGCCAACTCTCCTGCATCACGAAGTAGGTCGATTGCTCGACGTGCGTCACCCTCGTTTTTCGCCCCGTATGCAGCAACGAGTTCGATGACGCCGTCATCGAGTGCCCCGTCTTTGAAAGCGTCGCGTCGGCGGTTGAGGATTTCGATGAGTTCGTTAGCATCATAATCGGAGAAATGGATACCGGTCGGATTGTACGAGCTATCGGTGTGGCTATCGAGATTCTCGCGGAATTTGGGATGGTTCGTGATCACGACCGTTGAGACGAGGGTATCGACATGCTGCTCGGCCATAACTCGGCTCAAGCTGTAGAGTAACCGAGAATACGCAGGCTCATCATCACTAGCGCGACCAGTAAGAGTGTCAATTTCGTCGAGTATGAACACAAGAGCATCGAAATGCCGGTCAACAATCTCGTAGAGGCGGACATATTTTGCATCGGTGGAGACACCTTTCCGAGGGATATCCCAGGAGACGCCGGCTTTCTTAGCGGTTTGATTTCCGAGTTTCCAGACAGCGCGGTCTAACGAGTGGGACTCCATCGTTTTGAAATTGACCGCAATAAAGTCGAAGTCAATCTTGTTCTGAGTGGCGCGTTCTTTTACCTTCTCAGCGACCGCTTTCACCGTGAGTGTTTTCCCAGTACCACTTGGCCCGTAGAGTAAGAGATCTGGGGGACGTTCGCCGTCGAGGGTGTCACGAAACGCCCGGGCCTCAGCTGCCAGTTGTTTATCACGGCCATAGATCCGGTTATGATCAACGATCGTGTTCGAGTCAACGAGTTGTTTATTCTCGAAAACTGTTTTTCGTTTGCCATCAAGGATGCTATCGACGATAGATGACTCAGAAGACTGATCTGTGATATCTTCGCTCCCATCTCCCTGCATGTCGGATGGGTTGTGATTCATTATCGGTGATAAACACTAAACTGCAATACCTTTTTCGAAATGAAGGGGGTGTAGTCGAAATGAAGGCACCATGATCGAAATGACTCAGGGTGCTATCGGAATCGAAGCAATAGGAGCAGTATCGAGATGAGGACACCGTGGTCGAAATGAAATTAGGTAGAGGGAGATGTTCCAGAGGCGAATCACCCTCACACCGCAATCGAAATGAAATCATAGAAATTGAAGACAGAGACTGTCCCATATCCAGCCTGAGAGCGGATTATGCGGTGAAACTGGCTGAGTAAGCCACCGTGATCGAAATGAACTCAAAGAAGTGACCTGTAGAATCAATATTTATTAGCAGTATCGCGTATGAGGCCCTGAATCTGTGTTTAACGCCCCAATTTCATTTCGAAAACGGTGTGTGGGGGTCGATTATCTAGACGTTCTATAACAGATTTCATTTCGAATACAGTGTGGGTGGGGTCCAGATCATTCCCACAGAGTCCAGTCAAAAATCATCACTTCCCTTTTCTAGCGGTTCTAAATCTTTCTCCCCAGCCTCAACTTTGCTCGCTCGATCCGCCACTCGTTATTATCGAACGCGATTTCGTAGTTCTGCTCACTACGCTTCAAGATCGACTGGATAGCACTCTCGGGGATTTCGAAGAATTCTGCAGTCGCTCGCTTCGACCGACCCTTCTTCACTTCCCTAATGAAGTTCTGTGCGCGGGCATACTCGTCTGGAACCTGGTACATGAACCCGTCCTCAACGTCGTAGCCGAACGGCGGACGACCGACGCGCTTTCCGTCACGGCGGGCTTTGTCGATACCTTGCTGAACGCGGTCTTTGATCATCCTCCTCTCTGCATCTGCGAACGTGATGAGGATGTTCAGCATTAGATCGCCCATCCAGTCTTCTTTCCCTGTCGTATCAACTGGCTGTTCCACTAAATCTAGACCAATCCCTCGATCACGGAGTTCCTCAACGAAAGACGCGAGTTCGCTGAATGATCGGCCGAGCCTATCGATCTCTGTTGAAACTACTACGTCGTATTCATTGAGTTCATCTCGAAGATCATTATACTGATTCCGGGCGAGAGATGCGCCTGACTCGACGTCTACAGAGGAAACAAGGCGAGTGCCTCGGGGCTTGACCCCGAGGTGGTTCACGAACCACGTAATGTTGTCTTCTTCGTACTTCGATGCGATTGAGTCGCGTTGTCTCTCGGCATCTTGATCGGCTAACGGTCGTTTGGCACATCTACTTACCGGCTGATTCAATCAAAGGGAGTTAGAACAAACCACCTACGAGTCTTTTTCTGACAATCTCTAGTATCTGAGTCAACCATATAGAATTAAAATGAATCTTGAAAATGACTCACTCAGACATATTCTCGGACATGAACCGTTTCGGGAACCGCTTCTCGTAGTCGTACACTTCGTATTCTTCGCGGTCGAAATCGGCAGTGATCGCATCGGGCTCGGATTCGAACGTGACGTGGCCACCTTGGATGTCGCGCTACCATTTGAGGCGTCCCGTATCGTACTTTTTCTCTGCTGGTTCGTCGGCTGGGAAGTACTCGGGTTCCTCTCGACCGGCTTCGTCGTAGAACTCGCGGAAGATGCGTCGAACGTCTTCGATAGTGCCGTTCCCGTCGGTCCAGGGTTGCTCGGTGAGCATCCGGCGGGCGACGTAGCTGAATATCGGATTTTCTCGTTCTAGTACTTGGGTGGGGTCTTCTTGGGCTTCCCGGAATCCTGGGTCTTCAGGGTTTGATGGGAAGGAGATGTTCAGAACGCAAATATATAAGTGAACCTGTCGAACGAGATGTTCGCCGTAAGTTCATCCATGCTTCAAATTACAACTAGTTGGCAATAAATCCGTCCAAGAGCAGTAGTTGCCTCTCTCCATCAACTACGCCGTCAACCTCGCTCAGGGTTTGCGCCTGCTTGCGATTCTGAAGATTTTGTTGTTGAAGCGATCCAGTAATCTGTTCTGACGGTCGCTAAGCCCGGTCAGTTTTCTCGACTCGCCTATAGGGGAACAATGGGTACTGTGAGCGATTGTAGGGCCAATATGCACTTTTACATTCTATTAATATATGTCACTACCATAGAATCTAGAACAAGGGTTTTTAATTGGATGGATGCTATTCCGCTTCGCGTCAGATGGCGAGTTCAAAATCACCTGCTGACATCACTCAACAGTTGCGAAGAGAACTCGGTGATGCAGCAGAAGACGTCCAACGAGCGTATAGGGACCTGCACACGTGGATGATCGATAAGGGAAAGAATCCAAGGAGAGAAATCGGACTTAACGAATCGACGGCAAAGAACTACCTCAACCGTCTTGATCAACTCCATCGATTCTCAATCACGTATTTCGATCCGGACGATCCTGCGAAAATCGAGGACGAGCATGCCGACAATCTCCTGTTGATGATTGATCGAGCAGAGATCACGAAACAACGAGGGAAGAACAAAGGCGAAGAGTACGGTGAATCGACGAAGAGAAAATTTGCCGACACTCTGGAGTGCTATTTCAGATGGCGGTATTACGAAGGGACGATGGACTACGAGTGGGAATCAAAAATCAACTTCAGTGACGAGAAAGGTGAATCCGCGTACCGATTCACCTACCGCGAACTGGGACTCTTGTTTGAGGCAGCAGAGTCCTATGGCGCACTCCCATCGTACTACGATACGCCTGTTGACGAACGGGAGAAAATAGATGGCCTCGTTGCACAGCGGCTTGGAATCCCGAAAGAAGACGTGACGCGAAACGATTGGTTGCATGCTGATTGGAGTGGGAAAGTCAACTCCATGGTAACCGTTGGGTTCGATGCTGGACTCGCACCGATCGAAATCGGAAACGCCGAAACGCATTGGTACGACCCGAAGTCGAACACACTCAAAATACCAACTGAGTACGCCTGCAAAGAACGCGAAAAAGAAGAGATAGGCCTGTCAGACAGGTCTGGAGATGTGCTGAGTGGGTGGTTTCAGGAGCGACGTCACCTCGAAAAGTACGATGGGAGCAACAAGATCTGGCTCAACAGGGAGGGAAACCCCTACCAATCCGGGAGTCTCTGTAACCTTCTGCGCAATCTATGCGAAGAAGCAGAGATCAAAACAGATGATCGGAAGATCGTCTGGTACAGTCTCCGCCAGACGATGGGGCGGAACGTGACTGCCGAGGGAGAACTGTCCGAAGCCAACGATCAACTGCGACACGAACGATACGAGACGACACAAGAGGCGTACAACCAGACCCCAGTCGAAAAGCTTCAACTCCGGCTCAACGAAACCCAGCGAAAAGCAGAGAAGGCAGCAGCAGATCCCGAATACAACCCCTTCGCAGAAGAGGCAGACGCGACCTCGTCAACAGCCACTACGAACACTCAACCAGCACAGGAGACAAACGAGACAACTACGGCGGTCTCCAAGACGCATGGCGGCGGCCTCCACATCGATGCGGTGATTCCGGATACGACTGAAGCCCGTGTCGATATCACGAGGCAAATCCTTCAAGACGGGACAGAAGAGTAACGCTGCCCCACTACACAGGGAACTACCCCATTCGATCTAACGCGTTCTTCCGGTCTTCGACCGGTGCTTGATCGTACTTCATCGTCGTTTCTGGCGACTTATGACGGAGTTGAGTCTGGGCAGCCGCGAGTCCTTCCTCACGCGCCATGTACGTTCCTGTCGAATGCCGGATGGCATACCAACTCATTTGCCGATTCTCTGTGGAGATCTCTGCGATCTCACAGAGCCGGTGAAGCAAATTCCGGAGTGACGAGGTCTGGTACGGATTGCTCCTTCTCGTCAACCAAAGCGCGTCGGTGTCATCGTACTTTTCGATCGTTGCTCGTTGTGTCAACCAGTGATCCAGCATCTCGACAGTCTGGGTCTGGAGACTAACAATCCAGTGTTCTGTATTCTTCGAGGACTCTTCTTTCGGGATTCGAAGGACACCGTTGTCGACGTCCACCCACGACGTTCGTGCGCGTTCAACCTCAATCGGGCGTAGACCACCATCGAGGCTCGTGGCGACAAGGCTCGGTATCTTCCATTTGTTCGCGCGTTCCCAATCTGCTTCCGTCACTTCTGTCTTCGGCTTCTCGAATCGTTGTGCCAGGTACGCAACCCACTGGTCTCGCTCGTCACCGTAGACGTTATCACGATTAGGGACACTTCCATACTCCAGTGACGCGTCGCGGATGGCAGTCCGCTCTTCGCGCGTTAAGTAATCCCGTGGCGTCGTTGATTGGTTTTTGCGGGAGAACGTAATCTCTGGCTCCCACTTGTCTGCACCCCGTTGATGATGACGCCACTTGTAGAGCATCATCAAGGCCTTCCGACACGAATTCTTGTGCGCGTTTGATTTCTGTTGGCCAGCTAAGTGGCGCAAGTAATTGTCAGCGTGGTCGTGAGTGAGACTCGTAGTGTACCCACCTTCCTGCTCCCAAACCCAGCGGTAGAACTGGTCCATTCGGAACGCGCGATTGCTGACGGTTGTTTTTGCGTACCCATCAGCTGTCTTCGGATCTATACCGAATGTTAACAGCCATTCAAGGCACTGTTCTCGCTCACTTCGGTAGTTGAGGAATTGCCGCTCATTTAGTAATTCTTCTGTCGGCCCAGGGATGAGCGTGATGTCTTCGAGGGGGTCGGTTGCCTGGTCCGCGTCTTTCATTGCCTGACCTCCGTGACGGGAACCCAGGTCGTTGCCTCTCGATTTCGCCAATCGCAAGACGGCGGCCGATTTTCCCCCTTGAACTTCATTGCCTCACGACACAGTGGAATCGCAAGACGGCGTCGGGGTCGATGCACCATCTGAACCGCATTGCCCGTGAACATACGTTTACCTGTGGTTAGTTCACGGTGAAAACCACGAGAAGGCGGCGGGGTAGGATGCTCCGACAGGGATTCGAACCCTGGTCATTGCCGTGAGAGGGCAATATGATTGGCCGGACTACACCATCGGAGCGTGCTGCGTCGTGTCCCGACGCGTCGCGAGTGCATTCCATCGTAGCGCCGTCTGACGTTTAAGCATTCCGTTTCGTCCCGGGGGTGTTGAACGCTCTCACGCAGGTATTTGTCGATCGAGCTACTCTTCGAACGGCGACTTGGTCGCCTCGGGTTCGAACCCCTCGAGGCTGATGATGTTCTCGCGGCCGACGCGGAGTTTGCTGATCGTGCCTTCCTCTTCCATGTCGGAGAGCAGCATGCTCACTTTGGACTTCGACCAGCCGGTGTCCTCGACGATGTTGACCTGTTTCATCCGACCGCCGTTCTCGCGGATGAGCTTGACGACGCGGTCCTCGTCGGTCAGTAACTCCTCGTTGGGGATCGACTCGGAGTCGTCCGCGGCGTCGGCTGAACCGACGGCGGAGCCGGCACCGGCGGCCGCTCCGCCAGCGGGAGCCGCCGGTTCGTCGTCGGACGTCGATTCGTCGTCGCTGACGGGACCGTATCGTCGGTACCAGACGGCGGCCACGACGCCGACGACGAGTAGCAGGACACCGACGAGGATCGGAACGAGGTTCCCGCCGAGCAGCCCCGTGTTGCCGTCGCCGATGGCGGCCGAATCGGGGCGATCGAACACGACTCGCGGCCGTCCGTCGATGAACTCCCGTTTGCCGCTCCAGCGAACCGACTCCGCGTCCGTGAGCGAGCCGCCGGCGTACTGGGCGTCGTCGGGTTCGATCGACCGGAAGGTCAGATCGCCGCCCGCCTCGATGACGATCGCCTGCTCCGCGGAGAGCGGCACCCCGTCGAAGACGTCCCCGACGACGAGCCGGTCGTCCTGCACGTCGGCGAAGTTCGTCCACGTAAACGACATCTCGACGACTCCGGTCGGCGTGAACTGGTCTTCGACCCGTACCGATCGCCGGAAGTTCGTCGCTTCCATCTCCCGGCCGGATTCCTGCATACCGGCCTGGGTCAGTTCGCGTGACTGGTTGGTAAACCGATCATAGAGGCCGGTCTCGTTGGCCCGGAACTCCTCGGCGAAGTCCTCGAAGTTCTCCTGGGTTCTGGTCGCGTTCTCGTCGTCGGTAAACCGCTGTTCGTATCGGAACGTCCAGGTCGCGCTGCCGTTCTCGTGGACGCGGATCTCGAACGTCGTATTGTCGAACTCCCGCGTCTCCTGTCTGAGCAGTCCCCGCGAGTCCTGGGGTGCGATCGCGGCCTCAGTCTGTGGCTCAACCGGCGTCGTCGAGACGGCGTCGCCCGGCCCGCCGGCCGCCAGCGATGCCGTTGTGCCGACGGCGAGGACGGACGAGAGAACGAGAAGGACGACGAGTCCGACGGATCCCGGCCGATTCATTCGTCTTCCACTACGTGCCGGAGCTAAAAATGCTTGTGAATATCGCTACCGAACCGATGGGGCCGGTTGTCATCCCCATCGGCGAGTCGGGTGGACACCCCAAGTGCCCGCCGCGACGGACGCCACGGCTGCGTGTCGATACCCACAAACCGATCGGCCGCGTACCGCTGGCTATGATTGCCAATCTCGCGCAGGGTGTCCAGGTGTTTACCAGCAACGTCTTCCTCGTCGACGGCGACCGACCCGTCGTCATCGATACCGGTGCGAACTTCGACGTCGTCGCGGCCGCTCGTAACCACGTCGACGACCTCGAGGCAGTAATTCTCACTCACACTCACCGCGATCACGTCGGGAACCTCGCGGCAGTCAAAGACGCCTTCGGCGTCGACGCGTGGGGTTTCGACCCGTCGATCGACGGCGTCGATCACGCCATCGATGACGAGGCGACCGTCCGGCTGGGCGACCACGAGTACGTCGCATTGCATACCCCCGGCCACAAGAACGACCACCTCTGTTTCTACTCGGAATCGGCCGGCGTCCTCTTCGCCGGCGATCTGATCTTCCAGAACGGGAGTTTCGGCCGAACCGACCTCGAGGAGGGCGACCGAGCGACGCTGATCGAGAGCATCGATCGCGTCCGTGAGCGGATCGACCCCGACCTTGCAGAGATGCACACCGGCCACGGCCCGAGCGTGACGACGGATCCATACGACCACGTCGAACTCTCGGCGCGGATGGCCCGACAGTCCTGACTGCGGGCGTTTTTGCGAGCTACGCCCGGCCGGCGGCGTCCAGCAGTGCGTCGTAGGCGTCCGCATACGCGCCAGCGATCCGTGCGGGATCGTCCCGGTCGTCGCCCCCGAGCGCCGGCAGCCGAACCCGCTCGAGGGGGTCGAGATACTCGAGAACGTCGGGGACGCGTTTCTCGACGGCCCCATCACGGGGGCTGGAGCTGGCGACCTCGCAGGCCCGAGCGTAGCGACCGCCCGGATAGATCCGGGCGCGGCCAGGTTCGACGGCCGCGACGGCCGCGATCGACGCCGGTTCGAGGGAGTCGAGCGGAAGCGCGATGTCGCTGTAGGACTCGACGACGGCCACCTCCGTGGCCTCGATCTCGGCAGCCAGTCGCTCGAAGGCGGGGACGTACTCGCGCTCGGCGAGGGCGTTGAACTCGTCGACGGTCTCGACGGGGAGGGCGTCGGAAAGCGGGAGCGCCTCGGCGACCCGGTCCGGCACGTCGGCGGTGGCGTTGCGAACGAACAGCGGGTCGTCGGGGTCCCGACCGATTCGGTCGATCACGAACTCCCGGTCCGAGCGGCCGAGCAGTCCCGTCCCGCCGTCGGGAGCGGGCCGCCACAGCCGATGGACGGGGTTGAGCCGTTCGGGCAGTCGCTCGCGGCCGCCGGCCGCCGAGAGTCGCGCGGCGTCTTTGCCGTACAGTCGCCCGTCGGCGAGTGCCCGGCGACAGTCGTCGTGGTCGAACCAGAAGTCATTGCCGGCACGGGGCTTGTAGCCGACCGCGCCGGTCCGCTCGAGGAGGCCGGCCGAGAACGTGGTCTTGCCGGCGTCGACACGGTCGGCACCGACCACGAGCAGGATCATTCCCGCAGGCCGTAGTAGCCGGGTTCGTCCTCGTCGCGGGGTTCGGCGACTACGAGGTCCTCGGCGTTGGTCATCACCCACGGAATCGCCCAGTCGAGCAGGATATCCTCCGTCTCGCGGTCGATGTCGGCGTCCGGTTCGATCCCCTGGAGCAGGCGGGCGATCTCGTAGACGGTGTACATCCGGTCCTCCTCGAGCAGTTCCGCGGGGGTGTAGAAGTCACACGGCGGGAGACTCTCGAACTCCGATTTGGGTACGGGCATACACCCTCGTACCGCCGGCTGACGCCTAAATGATTCGTTCGGGAGTCGAGCGCCGACGGTGAGGTCGGGTCCACGCGTCCGACCGCCCCGAGTCAGCGACAGATGCCACCTCGTCCTGACTCGCGCCGTCACTCGTCTCGCGTCCCGCCGTCGAGATAGTGTCGGATCCGATCCCGGCTCGAGTCGGCTACCTTCCGGAACGCGACGACGCGGTCGCCGTCCTCGCGGCGGTCGGCCTCGATTTCGATGGTCAGCGACTGCTCGCGGAGGTGATCGAACAGCGCCTCGAGCGCGTCGGGGTCGCCCCTGACGGTGTGGCGCTGGCCGATCGGTTCGTCGGCGGCCACCGCACGGATCGTCGCGACCATCGGTAGCAGGATCGCTTCGCCGAGGCCGTGGGCTCGCTCCCGGAGCCGGTCGTCGCTCTCGGCGAACTCGGCGGCCCGAAACGCCTCGCGGACGATCCGCGAGAAGACGAAATCGCGGCCGCACTCGAACGGCAAGGAGAACGCGTAGGCCAGTTCCTCGCGATGCTGGGATGCCGTCGTGTACTTGACCATCGATTCCCCGTCGGCCGACTTCAACACGACGCCCTCCCGGCCGGCGGCGTCGAGGTCGGCGATGGCGGCCGCGGCTATCTCGACCGCTTCCGACGGGGCCGCCCGCCCGAAACACCGCGGCTGGCCGAAGTCGAACGCCCGACAGAGCGCGCGCCGGTCGGCGACCGGCATCGGCTCGCCGGACTCCCCGTCCCGAACGTCGAACACGCGGACGTCGTGGGAGTCGACCCCCGCGTAGTCGGTGGTCGTATAGGGCGTCTCCGGACCGATCAGCTCCGCACAGAGGACCGTCTCGGGGTGTCTCTCGAAGAAGGGCTCGAGGTCGAGCAGGGCCCGCGCCCGGGCGGTCGTATACGGACAGACGTAGCCGCTTCGGGTAAACGCAAGCGGCTCGCCGCCGACGGCCGCGATCCGGACGTTGAACCCGTCGAGTTTCTCCTCGACGACGACCGTCTCGGTGCCCGCGAAGAACGACTCGATACCGGGCTCGAGAACGAGGATCCGCGGGATGCTCGGGTAGCCGCGGACGACGACGTCGGCGTCCTCGACGACGACGGTCCCGCGCTCGACGCCGTGGCGCGCGGCCGTGAGGACGTGGTGGGTCCGGCCCGCCACCGACCGCTCCTCGAAGTGTTCGAAGAGGTCCGCGGGATCGTCGGTCGTGGCCGCGAGCCGCTCGCGATACGCGTCCCGGTCCATACGTCGTCCGACCACGCACCGGCCCAAAAACACCGGGCCGTCCTCGGACCGGTCGCGAGCAGCCGGGTCCCGACCCGTTTTTGGGCCGACCTCTTTGTGTCGGACCGTCGAACCTCCGCGTATGTCCGGTGACCCCCCACGCCAGCGGTTCGTCCTCGACACGTCGCTGTTCATCACCGAGGAGATCCGACGGGACGACGAGGGGATAGAGACGGCCGTAATCCGCCTACTCGACCTCGTTGCGACCGCGCGCCTCGAACTCAACATCTCCTGTTATGTCCCCCCGTCGATCCACGACGAACTCGCGACGATGCTGCGCGAGCGCGACGTCGACGACGAGGTCTTCTCGCGGCTCGACACGTGGGTCGTCCGCAAGAGCCCCGACCGGTACGGCGTTACCATTCCGGCGAACATCGTCTACGAGTTCATCGACGAGATGAGCGACCGGGTCGATCGGGGGCTTCGCGTCTCCGAACAGGCGATCCGCGAGGTCGAACAGCTCGATCCGGACGAACTCGCCCACGGCTCGGGCGACGGCGACCGCGAGGAGTACATGACCGACGCCGACCGCGTCGTCTCGGACCTGCGCGACAAATATCGGCGGGCACTCCGTCAGGGCGTCCTCGACTCCCGTGAGGACTTCGATCTGCTGATCCTCGCGCGCGAACTCGACGCCGGCGTCGTCACCGAGGACCGCGGGATCATCTCCTGGGCCGACGAGTTCGGCCTGCGGTACGTCCGCGGCGGCCAGTTCCCCACGCTGCTCGAGGAGTACCGACGGGCGGCCGGCATCGACGACGAGGGCTGATCCACCGCGATGCGGTGGCGCGCGCTGGGTCGCGGTTCGCCGTCAGGGCGAACCGCGGCGCGACTCCGTGCGAGGGATGAGCGACCGACTGAAAGGAGGAAGCGAATCGGTTGGGGAGGGCGTGGCCGCTCCGTGTTGCCACGGTAGCAAGACGGCTCGTGCCGCCGTCCACCCGACGAAACCGGCAATCCAGATTCTAACTATTCGGATTCGAGCCCTCGAGCGAGCAGTTCGACGGGGTGAGCGGGCCGATCGTACCCCTCGAGGTCACCGACCTGTGTCCGACAGGAGGTGCCGGGCGCAGCGACGATCGTCTCGCTGTCGTTGCCCGACGACTCGGCCGAACTCGCCTCGAGTTGCTCCCGAAGCAACGACCCCATCGCTTTCGAGAGATCGTAGTGTTCGACCTCGTAGCCGAAACTCCCGGCCATCCCACAGCACGTCGAATCGACCGGCTCGACGGCATAGCCCGCCCGCCGGAGGACGCCCACGGCGTGGTGGTCCGCACCGCGCGCTTTCTGGTGGCAGTGGCCGTGGAACGTCACCGGCGTCCCCGCCGTCACTGACTCGTCGAACGCGATCACCTCGTCCAGCCGGCGCTCGTCGACGTACTCACAGACGCCGTAGGCGTTCGCCGCGAGCCGCTCCACCCGGCCGTCCGCGAGTAGCGATCGGTACTCGTCGACGACCATCGCCGCGTCCGAGGGTTCGACGAACAGGACCGACCACCCACGCTCGAGAGAGGGCTCGAGGTCGTCGAGCAGCTCGCGACCCTGCTCGGCCGCGGTCTCGAGCAGCCCCTCGGAGTAGGCGGCTCGCCCGGTCGGTCCGAGATCCGGGATCGCCACGCGAACGTCCGCGGCCTCGAGGACCTCGACGGCGGCCTTCCCGACCTCGGGATTCGAGTAGTTCGTATCCGTGTCGGGAAAGAGGACGACGCCGGCCGTCGCGTCCTCGGGGGCCACCCGCGTTCCGCCGCGCGCTCGCGGCGCTCCCGCTCGCGTTTCCGAGACGGCGTCGACGTCTCGCTGCTCGAACCACTCGACCAGTGACTCCCGCCGGAACGTCGGCAGCGTCCGCTCGGGTGCGATTCCGATCGTCTTCTCGAGGACGGTCCGCGCGCCCGGCAGGTCCGTCGCGTGGTTCGTCACCGGCGCGAACGTACTCCCCAGCGACGCCAGTCGGTCGACGTTTGCGAACAACCGCTCGCGCAGGCTCACACCCTCCCGCTCGTGATACCCGTGTTTGACTTCGGCCTTGAGCTTCGCGAGATCGACGCCGGTCGGGCAGTCGCTCTGACAGCCCTTGCAGCCGACACAAAGGTCGAGGACGTCGGACTGGAACCGCTCGCTGTACAGCTCTTCGGGATCGATCTCGCCGCTGATCGCCGCCCGGAGCAGGTTGGCCCGCCCGCGCGTGGTGGCGATCTCCTCCTCGGTCGCCCGGTAGGTCGGACACATCACGTCGCCGTCGGTCTGGCGACAGGTCCCACAGCCGTTACAGAGTTCGACGAGTTCCGAGAAGCCGCCCTCGTCGTCGAACTCGAGGGTGGTTCGGGGCTCGAGCGAGGCGTAGTCGGGGCCGTACCGCAGGTTCTCCCGGCTGTCCGTCGGATCGTCGTCCCGATAGACAACCTTGCCGGGGTTCATGCGCCAGTCCGGATCGAACGCAGATTTGAGGTCCTGAAACGCCGCCCAGAGGTCCGGCCCGTACAGCTTGGGGTTGAACTCCGTCCGCGCGAGGCCGTCCCCGTGTTCGCCCGAAAACGAGCCGTTGTGTTCGCGGACGAGGTCCGTCACGTCGTCGGCGATGGCCCGCATTTTCTCGACGTCCTCGCCCTCTTTGAGGTTCAGGACCGGCCGGATATGGAGGGTTCCGACGCCCGCGTGGGCGAAGTAGGCGGCCTCGGTGTCGTGGTCCTCGAGGATTTCCTGAAACCCAGCGACGTATTCCGCCAGTTCTCCTGGGGGTACGGAGGCATCCTCGACGAAGGGGTAGGGTTTCGGATCGCCGTCCATGCTCATCAACAGCGGGATGGCGGCCTTCCGGAGTTTCCAGAGCCGGTCCTGTGCGGCCGGCTCGAACGCCGTGATCGAATCGACCGCCGCCCCGCCACCGACGAGATCGGCCGTCGCGGTTTCGACGGCCGCAGGCAGGTCGTCGACGACCTCCGAATCGAACTCGAGCAGCAGCGCGGCCGCGGTGCCCTCGGGAATCGGCTCCACATACTCGGCGTACTCCGCCGACTCGGCGGCCAGCCGGAACACCTCGTCGTCCATCAACTCGACCGCGCTGGCCTCGAGTTCGAGCGCCTCGGGGACGGCGGCCAGCGCCTCGAGCAGGTCGTCGTAGCAGTAGACCGCGAGCGCGGTCTCGTCGGGCCGGGTCACGAGCGAGAGCGTGGCCTCGACGACGACGCCGAGGGTTCCCTCCGCCCCGACGAGCAGTTTCGAGAGGTTGAGGACCCGGTTCCCCTCTTCGCGGGCTTTGCCCGCTCGGTCTTCCGAGGCGGCTCTCGCCGCCTCGCTCTCCGCGTCCTCTCGAATCACTTTCTGCAGGTTGTAGCCGCTGACGCTGCGCTTGAGATCGGGATAGCGCTCCTCGATCTCGTCGACGTTGTCCTCGACGAGCGCCCGCACCGTCCGGTAGATCGCGGCCTCGCGGTCGTCTTTCGAAACGAGCCGCTCCCACTCCGGACTGTCGAGAACGACGTCCCGCGTCCGGATCAGCGAGCCGTCGGCCAACACGACCCGACACTCCTCGACGTAGGCGTCGGTGATCCCGTACCGGACCGAGTGGGCACCCGTCGAGTTGTTGCCGATCCCGCCGCCGATCGTCGCCCGGTTCGAGGAGGCCGGATCGGGCGCGAACCGCAGTCCGTGGGGCTCGAGGGCGTCGTCGAGATCGTCCTGAACGACCCCTGGCTGGACGACGGCAGTCCGGCCGTCGGGCTCGATCTCACGGATCTCGTCCATATGCCGCAATAGGTCGAGGACGACACAGCCCGGTCCCACGGTCTGTCCGGCGAGCGACGACCCTGCACCCCGGGGCAGGACCGGCACGTCGTGGTCGGCCGCGACGGTCATCGCCGCGCGGACGTCGGCGGTGTCCCGCGGGAAGACGACGCCGGCAGGCTGTGCGCCGTAGATGCTCCCGTCCGTCGCATAGAGGACCCGCGTGTACTCGTCGAACCGAACGTCGCCGTCGACGGCTGCTCGCAGGTCGGCCGCGAGTTCCCCGCCGGCATCGTCGCCGCCCGCTCCCGTCTCGAGCGGCGGCCGGTGTCGCGTCCCGTCTCTATTCTCGACCCTCGCGTTGACGCCGCTGTCCTCGGCAGCCATAGAATGGGGATCGTCCCACGAACAGTTAAACCATGGCAGTCATTCACAGCCACTGTCCGCGAGCGAGCGTCGGGCGATCGGCTCGAGCGGGTTCGGCAATGGTGTCGGGTCGGGACCGGCAGCGGTGGCTACCGGGACTGGCACAAGAAAAATTCGGGATCGACTGGCTCGTCGCTTACTCGAAGTGGTCGAGGCAGGTCTGGTACTCTTCTTCGGCCTTCTCCCAGTTGACGACGTCGAAGAAGCCGTCGATGAACTCGCCACGGTCCGGTCCGTAGTCGTAGTAGTAGGAGTGTTCCCAGACGTCCAGCGCGAGGATGGGGTGGGAGCCCCAGAGTGCGCCCTGGTCGTGCTTGTCGACCGCGACGTTGCGAAGCTGTTTCGCAACCGGGTCGTAGACCAGCAGTGCCCAGCCACCGGCGGCACCGGCAGCGGCCTCGAACTCGCCCTTCCAGCCCTCGTAGGAACCGAAGTCCTCCTCGATGCGGTCGGCGAGGTCGCCCTCGGGTTCGCCGCCGCCGTTGGGGGACATGTTCTCCCAGAACAGCGTGTGGAGATAGTGGCCACAGCCGTTGTGGGTGACGTCGCTGAGCGCGCCCGGCGTCGAGCCGAAGTCGCCCTCCTCGCGGTTCTGGGCGAGGGTTTCCTCGGCGGAGTTGAGGCCGTTGACATAGCCCTGATGGTGCGTGTCGTGATGCCAGGTCAGTACCTGTTCGGACAGTGCCGGTTCGAGCGCGTCGTAATCGTACGGCAGTGGTGGAAGTTCGTGGTCAGCCATAGTATACACCTCATGAATCGTATCGGTTTCTCGCCTGTTAAGTTTTGAGGAGAGAGACGATATCACACGCCATAAAGTATCGCCGCTCCCGCTGGCGATTTCCCGATACGTCACCGGAACCACTACGGACTCGGACTTAAACCTTTCAGACCGTCTCCGGTCCGTCGTTGCCGGTGGGACCGCGACTGGCCTGTGGTCCCACCGGGCTCGGGACAGCAAACCGAATCAGCGACCCCAACCCGACCGCCCACCGCCGGCTCCGCGTTCGCGGTCCGTGACCGACGGTCTACGACATCTCCTTGTGATGTGCATGCTCGAGCCACTCCTCGAGCGACGGCTGTCCCCAGTACCGCACCGTCTCGCTTCGCCGGTCGTGTTCGAGAACACCGGCATCCTCGAGTTTCGGGAGGTGGACGTGTCGGAGTTCCACCCGAACGGTTTCCCGTTCGTCGGCGGGGTCCGCGTCCCGGTCGGGTGGCGACCGCGCCGAATCGCGGTCGGCGTCCTTGGCGGCGATCCGCTCGAACGCGACGACGTTCTGTGCCAGGGCTGTGACCGTCGCGACGCCATCGGATTGCTGATTGAGGTAGTATAGCGCGTAGCGCCGTCGTCTGTTCGAGAGGAGATCGAAAACGAGGTCCAGCGACGGCATCGCGTCGGCCTGCAAGCTCGATACACCCTCCCGTTCACGCATCCACGAACCACCTACCGTCTGTTCCCATTCGAAACCACCACGGGCGTCTACTTCGGCCGCCACATTAGACTTTACGTCTGTCTGAAAATATATGTATGCCAACGTCTCAGCTCGCCGTAACTGATACTAGCGACAGCCAAAACCGGCGGTGAAGCCGCCGTTCGATCCGGAATGCGTTACTCGTAGAGCCACTCGGCGTCGTGCTGATCGTAGTCGATCAGCTCGTCCTCGTCGAAGTGGATCGCGATCTCGCGTTCGTTCGCACCCTCGTCCTCGTGGTCGGCGGCGTGAACGACGTTCCGACCGAGGTCGAGCGCGTAGTCGCCCCGGATCGTTCCGGGTTCGGCCTCGAGCGGGTCGGTCTCGCCGATCATCTGGCGGACCTGTCGGGTCGCGTCCTGGCCCTCCCAGACCATCGGGACGACCGGTCCCGAGGTGATGAAGTCCACGAGGTCGTCGTAGAACGGCTTGTCCTCGTGTTCACCGTAGTGTTCTTCAGCCCGTTCGCGGGGCATGTTCTCGACTTTGATGCCGACGAGCTTGAGCCCGCGGTCCTCGAGTCGGGAGACGACCTCGCCCACGAGTCCGCGCGCGAAGGCGTCGGGCTTGACCATCACGAAGGTTCGCTCGTGATCGGTCATGCTTCCTCGGCCTCGGTTTCGGCGTCTTCGGCCTCGTCGGCCTCCGCTTCCTCGGTCTCGTCGACCGCGTCGTCACCGGCGGGCGCGTCTTCCTCGTCGTCGGCGTCCGTCTCGAGGTCCTCGTCCTCGTCGGTCTCGTCGGCAGGCGTCTCGTCCTGCGCGGGACCCTTGCCGCGACGACCCTCTTCGGTCCACTCCAGGTCTCGGGGTTCGCGCCCGAGCTTGTAGTTTTTCTCCGCCTTGGAGTCGACGAAGTGGAGTACGGAGCCGTCGTTTTTGACGTACATGATGCCCGTACCGGGTTCGATCTCTTCGCCCGTGTAGTCGCAGGTTCGTTTCTCGACCATTATTGTCCCCCGATGGAGTCGGCCTCGCGGGCGGTCTCGCGAAGTTGGAGTACGTCCCCTTCGCGGACCGGCCCGAGGCAGTTACGGGTGATGATGCGTCCCTGATTCTCGCCCTCCTTGATTCGGCATTTGACCTGCATGGCTTCGCCGTGCATGCCGGTCTTGCCGACGATCTCGATGACCTCGGCGGGCGTGGAGCCGCTTTCTTCCTCTTCAGCACTCATCTTTGGTCACCTCAGTCGAGGTCCTCGACCTTGTCGGCGATGTCCTCGACGTCGTCTTCTGCCTCGCCGGCGTCGACGATCGCCGCAGCGGCCGAGCCGACCTCGAGGCCGGCGGCGTGGCCGACGTCGTCTTGGGTCTCGATGAAGACGACGGGGATGCCCTTCTCCTCGGCGAGGTCGGGCAGGTGCATGACGATCTCCTCGGGGGAGACGTCTTCGGCGACGTAGACCAGATCGGCGTTGCCGCGCTCGATGGCCTTCGTGGTTTCGTTCGTTCCTTTCTTTACGCGTCCGGTGTCTCGTGCGACCTCGAGCGCCTCAAGGGCGTCGTCGGCGAGGTCGGCTGGGATGTCGGTGTTGACGTAGACTGACATGGTTGTTCACCTCTCCTACACGTGGGCTCGCGCTCCCCTGCCGTCCGGGCACTGGGTACCCGTGCCGGGCCGATCCCGGCGGAAGTCCTGTGAAGCTAGGAGCATCATCAACCCCGCGTAGGGTGTACACTCGAATAGCGTTGCCCCCCTTAAAAGCGTGTTCAAACGGATGGCGAAGTGAGACACCTCCGCACGGACGAGATCGGTTCGGATCGCCATCGGGTGCGAAAAATGACAGAATTGAACGGGCGTGTTCTCCCGGCCGGCAGTGGGTTCCCACACCGCCGGTGAGTACTCCGGTATCGGGACTATCTGAACGCCGCTTTCGCGGCGTCGACGAGAACCTCGGGTTCGTACTGGTGCGTACTTACCGGGGGCACCTCCCGATCCACGTCGAGTTGGTCGTAGACGGCCCGCATCGCGGACCGTACCGAATACTCGACGGTGAACACCACGTCCCGGGGTTGCTCCGCGAACTGGCCGATGAACGCGAGGTTGTTCGATCCCGGTGGGACGACGTCCGGCCGATCGCCGGGCGTCCGCGGCATGAAGTGACTCGTGATAAACGGCATATTACAGGGGATACAGTTCGCGTCCTCGAGGACCGACGGGAGTTCATCGAGATAGCCGAGGTGGTAGCACAGTTCCTCGAGGATCTCTTCGCCGGTGCAGTTCCCCATCTTCTTCTCGACGTAGTTCCCCTCCTCTTCGGGGAACAGGCCGTACCCCCAGAAGACCTTCACGTCGTCGGGCTGGTTCGCGAAGTGGGGCTGGGCGGCGACGACGATGGACATCAACCAGTTCGACTCGGTGAACGTGATCAATCCGTTCCCGGGCGCTTCGCCCGTGACCTCGACGATGTGTTCGAGCAGGTCCGGCTCGTCGAGCGTGACGGTGTAGGACGGCCACTTCGTCTCCTGGACGTGGTCGGTAAACGCCGACGGCGTCCCGAACTCGGGGTTGTCCTCGGCGATGTTCTTCCACAGTTCGAAGGACGCCCCCGTCGTGTTCAGGTCGGGCGCTTCGGTCATCGATCCGAGATCCGAGCCGTCGGTCATCGAGCCGTTGGTCACGAAGACGAGATCCGTCGGCTCGACGTCGATCGTCTCGGCTACGCCGTCGGCCTCGTAGTGGATCCGTTCGACGGTCTTGCCGTCCCGACCGGGCACGATATCCATGTCCGTCACTTCACAGCCGCCCCGGAACTCGACGCCGTGGTCTTCCAGCCACCGCCGAATCGGGCGGACCATCGAGTCGTACTGGTTGTACTTGGTCCGGTGGATCCCCTCCATGGTGTTCAACCGGGGGAACTCGTGCATGAAGCGGTGCATGTATCGGCGCATCTCCGCGACGCTGTGCCAGGGCTGGAAGGCAAACGTCGTCGCCCAGATGTACCAGAACGTCGTCTCGAAAAAGGAATCGGAAAACCACTCTTCGATCCGCGTGTCGCCGAGTTGCTCCTCGGGCGTCAGGACCAGTTGAAGCAAAGAGAGCCGATGCTCCATCTCGAACCCGTACGACGAGACGTCGAGGACTTCCTGCTCGTCACCCACCAACCGGGCGACGGCGTACGTCTGGTGTTCCTCGTTGAACTCGTCCATGACGTCTTTGACCGATCGCTCGCGGTCCTCGAGCGACGGAATCGTCTCGAGCAGGTCCCACGTACACTCGTACGTCGGGAAGTTGAGCATCCGGCCGCCCCGAATGACGTACCCTTCCTCGGGCGAGCCGGCTCCGTCGAGTGCCCCGCCCATCACGTCCAGTTTCTCGAGGACGTGGACGTTCTCGCCCGGCAGTTCGCTGTCACGGACGAGGAACGCGGCTCCGGCGAGGGATGCGATCCCCCCGCCGACGAAGTACGCCTCCCGGTCCGATCCGTCCTGTCGCTGGGGTTGTTCGTTACTCATCTGATCTTCCCTCCGTGTTTCCGATCGACATTCCGTTTCGCCGGCGTGACCGGTTCGAATCCGTCCTGTCGTACATGTACAACCACACTTGGGGATTTGACACGATTAGTATTGAAAGCGTACAGCAGTTCTCATAGCGTGGAAATGATGAACAAGTTATGAGTTTTCGGAAATTGCCATCCCAATCGGACGCGATTCGACGGACGGAGACGGCGAGAGTCGCCGAATCGATCCTCGAGGCGGGACACGGAGTCGCGATGGTCGACGGTGCCCTCGACGACGGCGTTCGCGCATGAGTGAATAATTATACCGGCACACACGAAGCGGGCGTATGAACGCGGACGCGGACGTCGTTACACTCGCGCGAACACTCCGCGCGGAAGCCGAGCGCGCCACCGAACGGCGGGCGTTGGTCCTTGCGGGAGACCGAGAGCGCGGGTACGATCGTCTCGAGTCGGTCCTCGATACCCTGTCGGTCCCGATTACGTCGACGACGCTGGTCGGGCCCGACGACCGACTTCGCTGCGAACAGTTGCCCCAGGCCAACGCGAGCGAATTGCTGGGAACGACGCGAGAGGTGATCGCCGTCGACGCTCACGCGGAACTCCGGCCCAACGCCGTCGGGAAAGTCGCCGGTGCGGTCGACGGCGGCGGCCTCCTCGTCTTGCTCGTGCCGCCGCTCGAGGCGTGGCCGGACCGCCGTGACGGGTTCGACGAATCGCTTGCCGTCCCGCCGTTCGAACTGGACGATGTCTCCGGCCGCTTCCGACGACGGCTCGTCGAGACATTGCGGGCACACCGCGGCATCGCCATCGTCGACCTCGAGTCAGGACGGATCGAGGCCGACGGCCTGACCCACCCAGCCCCGCGGCTGGCGACGGCCGATCCCGCGCCGCCGCCGGATCGACGGTTCCCGATGGCCGCCTACGAGGCCTGCCTAACGGACGATCAGGCCGACGCCGTCGCCGCCCTCGAGGCGCTATCCGAGCCCGATCGGGCCGTCGTCCTCGAGGCCGACCGAGGACGGGGCAAGTCCAGCGCGGCGGGGATCGCCGCGGGCGCGTTCGCCACCGCCGGCGAGGACGTCCTCGTGACCGCCCCGGCGGCCCGAAACGCGGCGGAACTGTTCGATCGAGCGGGCGAACTCTGCCGGACGCTCGACGACGACGCGACGGTCGAGTCCCGCCGGATCGAGACGAGCGCGGGCGGCTCGGTCCGGTTCCGCGAGCCGACGGCCGCGGCGGAAACGACCGAAACGGCCGATATCGTCCTCGTCGACGAGGCCGCTGCGCTTCCCGTTGCGACCCTCGAGTCCCTGCTGACCGCGGACCGGGTCGCGTTCGCGACGACGATCCACGGTTACGAGGGAGCCGGCCGGGGGTTCTCGGTCCGGTTCCGGGACCGGCTGGCCGAGAGTAACCACGAGGTGACCGACTGCCGGCTCGTCGAGCCGATCCGGTACGCCGGGGGCGATCCCGTCGAGGTGTGGGCCTTCCGCGCGTTGCTGCTCGACGCCCGGCCCCCGGTCGAGCCGCTGGTCGCCGACGCCGACCCCGACTCGGTCGAGTACCGGCGGCTCGAGCCCGACACCCTCCTCGCGGACGAGCGCCTGCTCCGGGAGGCCTTCGGCCTGCTCGTCCTCGCCCACTACCGGACCGAACCCAACGACCTCGCGCGCCTGCTCGACGCCCCCAACCTCGAGGCCCGCGCGTTGGTACAGGACGGCCACGTCGTCAGCGTCGCCTTGCTCGCCCGGGAGGGGAACCTGGCGCCCGAGCGCCGCGCGATGATGTACGAGGGCGGCCGGATCCGGGGCAACATGCTGCCGGACGTGCTGACCAGTCAGGTGCGTGACGAGGCCGCCGGCGAGCCCGCGGGCCTGCGGGTCGTCCGCATCGCGACCCACCACGCGGCCCGCTCGCGGGGGCTGGGTTCGGCGCTGCTCGAGCGCGTTCGCGAGGAGTTCGGCGACGGCGCGGATTCGATCGACTGGCTCGGGACCGGCTTCGGCGCGACCCCTGGCCTGCTCGCGTTCTGGCGGGCGAACGGCTATCGGACTGTCCACGTCTCGACGACCCGTAATGATTCGAGCGGCGAATACTCCGCACTCATGCTCGCGCCGACGACGGACGCGGGCCGGCGGCTCCACGACCGCCACGCCGAGTGGTTTGCCGGCCGATTCGGGGCCTGCTGTTCGGACTCGCTCACCGACCTCGAGCCCGACGTGGCCCGTGCCGTCCTCCGGAGCGTCGACGCCGAAGCCGCGCCACCGCTCGAGTTGTCCGATCACGAGTGGCGGGTCGTCGCCGGGGCCGCCTACGGGCCGGGCCTGTTCGACGTCGACCCCGGTCCCTTCCGCGATCTCGTCGTCCGATACCTCGTCGACGACCCCGACGGCGTCGACCTGACCGCCCGCGAGGAGCGGCTGCTCGTCCTGCGAGCCCTCCAAGTTCGGGACTGGGAGACCGTTGCCGACCGCCTCGAGTACCACTCTACCGGCCAGTGCATGCGCGCACTGGGCGACGCGTTCTGCCCGCTGGTCGATCGCTACGGGACCGCGGCGGCGCTCGCGGTTCGGGAGCGGTTCGCCGACGAGTGAGCCCGCAGTACCGCGAACGGCGGGCCGTCCCTCACCCTGTTTTCACGAACTTCGCTTCCCCGTTCTGTTCGACCGTGATCCGGTACCGGTGATAGCTGAACTCGACTTCCATCTGGGCCTCCGGCGACGGCGGATTCGAAAAGAGTTCGTTGAGCATCCCGTCAACGCAGTCGTATATCGTCGGGAGGTTGGTGGAATCGACGCCCTCGAGATCCATGATCGCCTCGATGATCTGTACCGTCGGGTTCTCGCCGTCGGGGTCGAGCGTCCGGTGAACGATCTCACTCTCGGTCTGATCCGTCATCGTCCCTGCCAACGGGAACCCCCAGTATAGATGTCCGGCATGATTCCGCTCTCCGAGACGCCGTCCCCGGCACGCACCCTCAAAACAGCCGTCGACGCAGCCGCTCGGGAAGGAGATCAACGAGCCACGCGATGGCCCGCCAGCGCCGCGTGACGTAGGCGTGTTTTCGCTTTTTCTCGATCGCTCGAGCGATCTGTGCGGCCGCCGTCTCGGGCGAACACTCCCAGAAGCCGCCCAGCGACAGCTTGGTGTCGACGAACCCCGGCTCGATGGTCGTGATCGTCACGTCCGTATCGCGATCGCCCTCCCGATAGCGAAGCCCTTCCAGATACGTCGAGACGTAGGCCTTGGAGGCGCTGTACGCCGGCGCGTCGTCGTTACCGATGTGGGCCGCCACGGACGAGATCCCCACGAGGTGCCCGTCCGACTCGCTGGCGTGGTCCGGCGTCGACTCGAAGTATTCCATCGCGGCCGTCGCCAGCGCCGTGAACCCGCGGACGTTGACGTCGATCGTCTGCCGTTCGGGCTCCCACTCGAGGTCGCGGTTGACCGACGCGACCCCGGCGCTGAGGACGACGAGGTCGACCGACGGCATCGCCGCCGCGAGGTCGAAAAAGCCCTGTCTGGCGTCCTCGACTGCGGTAACGTCCATCGTCGCGACGTAGGCCTTGGTCGGTAGTTCGTTCCCGATCCGTCGCATCCGTTCGGTCCGCCGGGCCGCAAGTCCGATCTCGTAGCCGTCGGCCGCCAGCCGTCGGGAAAGCGCCTCGCCGATCCCCGAGGACGCGCCGACGACGATCGCACCGCGTTGTTGTGTCATACCTACAGGTTCGGATCCTCGCACCTAACCCTACTGAAGGCGGTAGGCATTTGCCGTGGTCCCTCGTCGCCGTTGGTATGGTCGATGTGGTCCTCGTCGTCGCCGTCGCGTTGCTCGCCGGTGCGATCGTCGGCGCGGCCGTCCCGATGGTGCCCAGCGGCCTCCTCTCGCTGGCCGGCCTCGGCGTCTACTGGTGGGGGTCCGGATCGGCGGAGATCAGTGCCATCACCGTCGCCGTCCTGGCCGTCATCGCCGTCGTCACGGCACTCGTCGAGTTCTTCGGCGGCTCGATCGCCGCTCGAGCCGGCGGCGCGTCGTGGCTGACGACCGCCGTCGCCGCCGTCGTCGGCATCGTCCTCATGCTCGTCACCGGCCCGGTCGGGC
This sequence comes from Natrinema pellirubrum DSM 15624, assembly GCF_000230735.2. Taxonomy (NCBI): domain Archaea; kingdom Methanobacteriati; phylum Methanobacteriota; class Halobacteria; order Halobacteriales; family Natrialbaceae; genus Natrinema; species Natrinema pellirubrum. The sequence goes on along the minus strand of NC_019962.1, from coordinate 1,667,559 downwards.
TACTGGCCGGCCTCTTCGGGACCGTCTTCGTCCTCGAGTTCGTCCGCGGCGAGGAACTCGAGGGCAGCGCCCGGTCGGCGCTCTACACGACCGTCGGCACCCTCGCATCGACGGCAGTCCAGGTGCTGTTGACGGCCACGATTTTGCTTGGCTTTCTCGTCGCGGTCTTCCTGCTGTGATCCGCGGGAAACACTGAAGTCGTGGGTATCGTTCACGGAGAATGATGGACTGTACCGAACCCGACTGCCAGCGGCCCGCGACGGTCGAGTTACACGTTCCGTGGGACGAGAACCGGCACGTCTGTGCCGCCCACGCCCGCGTGCTGGGTCGGCAGGATGGCGTCGTCGCCGATCCGTTGCCGGACCGGGGTGACGACCTGCTCGAGTAATCGGCAGGAGCTTTGGAATCCCCGACTCGGAGAGCCGTCCCGTCTCGGAACGGCCTCAGGGATGCGTGTAGTACGCGACGGTCTCCGCGTCGTCCTCCTCGTCACTTTCGTGTCGATCGATTCGCGCGAACCCGACCCGCTCGAACTGCACCAGTTCGTCGGGCTCGAGGTCGGCGACGCCGGGTTCGGCGTGGCCCGTAACGTCGCCCTCGATCGTCCGCATGCGGAGGGGGACGCGGCCGTCGGCCGGCACCCAGTGGACGACGTCGACGCCCTCCTCGCGGACCACGTCGAGGTCGTCGGTGGCGTACCGCAACGCGCCGTCCTCGAGTTCGAACCCGCCCAGTCCCTTCAGCCAGAGGCGCGTGTCGTCGGCGTCCGGGTCCGGGAGGTCCTCGGACTCGAGCATGACCGAGTCACCGACGGGGATCTCTCGGACGCCCCGTTCCTCGTGGTTGGGGTGCAGCGGCGGGTTCGCCTCGGCGGGCGGGTCACCGGCGAGGGGGACCTGATTGCCGTCACGGACGAAAAAGCGGCGGTCAGTCTTCTCGTCGATCAGGTCGCGGTTGGCGGCGTAGATCGAACTCATCGCCAGATCGACGTCGCTGGTCGAGGTGCCGAGGCCCACCATCGCCTCGACGATGGCTTCGCCGCGAATACCGCGCCGGCGCAGGCTCTTGAGCGTCGGCGCTCGCGGGTCGTCCCAGCCGTCGAGTTCGCCTTGCTCGATCAGCTCCGAGATGGTCGAGGTACTCATCTTGACGTCGTAGTCGTCGAGCTGGACGTGGCCCCAGTGGACGACTTCCGGATACTCCCAGTCGAAGTAGTCGTAGACGAACCCCTGTCGCTTCGCAGAGTCCTGCAGGTCGATCCCGCGGATGATGTGGGTGATCCCGAGCAGGTGATCGTCGACCCCCGACTGGAAGTCGAGCATCGGCCAGCAGCGGTACTCGCTGGCTTCCTCGCGGGGGTGGGGCGTATCGATCATCCGGAAGGCGACCCAGTCCCTCAGGGCAGGATTCTTGTGTTCGATGTCCGTTTTCACGCGGAGGACCATCTCGCCGCTCTCGTACTCGCCGTCGATCATGGCCGCGAACTCCTCGCGGACCGTCTCGACGTCTTTCTCGCGGTGGGGACAGGCCTCGCCGCTGTTTTTCAACTCGGAGAACTCCTCGCCCGAACACGAGCAGGTGTAGGCCCCACCGAGGTCGATCAGCTCGCGGGCGTGGTCGTAGTAGGTCTCGAGGCGGTCGCTGGCCTTGTAGGTCGCGTCGGGCTCGAAGCCGAGATACTCGAGGTCCTCGAGGATCGCGTCGTAGGCCTCGAGATCGGGCCGCTTGGTCTCGGGGTCGGTGTCGTCGAAGCGCACGCAGAACCAGCCGTCGTAGCGCTCGCGGTAGCTGCCGATGACGGCGGGCATCCGGGCGTGGCCGACGTGCCACGGGCCGTTGGGGTTGGGCGCACACCGCATCCGGATCTCGTCGTAGTCGTCGGCGTTGGGCAGGTCCGGGAGGTCGTGTTCGTCTTCTTCCTCCTCGGCCTCGATCTCGGCGAGTTCCGCGGGCGCGAGTTCCTCGAGGCGCTCGCGTTTCTCGTCGTAGTCGAGATCGTTGACCCGACCGACGACGCCGCCGGCGATCCCCGGAATCTCGTCGCCGTGTTCGCGGAAATCGGGGTTGTCGCCCATTAGCGGCCCCATGATGGCACCGACGTCGGCGTCGCTCTCGTGTTTGACGGCGTTCAACAGCGCGTGCTTTTCGACCTCGCGCTCGATGCGTTCGCGTAAGTCGTCGTCCATTACCGGGCGGTACTTCCGCCCGGGCCAAAACCCTCGCGATTCGGGCCGCAACCGACGCACACAACGGCGGCTACCCGTGACGGGTCGGGGAAGTCACTACCGGCGCACCCGTCCCCGTGCTGTGGCCGTACAGAAAGATCGGTACGATAGCCCGTCTCAGTCTCGAGGTCCCCCTCGTCTTCTCGGAGCGATGCGACCGGAACGTCGGTTCGCTCGACCAGCGTGTAGAACTCGCCGGCCGTCCCCTCCCGGGGCTCGTTCGGCGCAACGGGGTCGATCTCGTTCTCGCTCGAGCCGGCGGTCCCGAGGACCGAGTCGAGACAGTCGGCGGTTGCGATCGCACCGACCGCCATTGCCGTCCCGAGTAGGTCGGGTCGGGAGAGCCCGCCGGCACCGTCCGTGGAGTCGTCAGTCATACCAACCGCTCGGTGGGAATTCGCAACAGAACCCGGGCGAAATCGAACGCCGTCTCGAGCGGTGCGTCGCCCGTGAGTCGACCGCCAGCGGGTGCCCGATCGAGCGTCAGTAGCCGCGTTCGATCAGGTAATCCGCCAGCTCACAGAGCAGGTCGCGGGCCTCGTTGTCCGGCAGTACCTCGAGTCGGCGCTTGCCCCGTTCGACGAGATCGGTCGCGGTCTCGTCGGCGTAGGCGATCGAGCCCGACGCCTCGAGTTCGGCGACGGCGTCGTCGATCTCGGCCTCCGTGACTGCCTCGACGTCGTCGGTATCGACCAGGTTTTCGACGTCGACGCCCTGCTCACGGGCGTGGACGGTGATCAGGGTCTGTTTGTTCTCGACGAGGTCGCTGCCGCGCTGTTTGCCCAGTTGTTCGCTCGGGACCGTCAGATCGAGAACGTCGTCCCGGATCTGGAACGCGCGGCCGATGTCGAGCCCGTAACCGTAGAGTTCCTCGATGGTCTCGTCGTCGGCCCCGAGCAAGATCGCGGGGAGACACGCCGACGCGGCGTACAACACGGCCGTCTTCTGTTCGACCATCTCGAGGTACTCGTCGGGGGACACGTCGGCCCGTTCCTCGAAGGTGACGTCCAGCGACTGGCCCTCACAGATGTCCGTACAGGTCGTCGCCAGCACGTCGAGCGCGTCGACGATCCGATCCGACTCCGCGCCCGTCTCGAGCATGATCTCGAAGGCCTTCGAGTAGAGCGTGTCGCCGGCGAGGATTGCCGTCTCGAGGTCGTACTCCTTGTGGACGGCCGGCACCCCACGGCGGAGGTCGTCGTCGTCCATGATGTCGTCGTGGATCAGGGTAAACGACTGGATGACCTCGACGCTGACCGCGGCGGCCATCATATCGACCGGCCCGCTCCCGTCGACCGGGTCGAACGAGCGGTAGTCCGCCGACAGCGGATCGACGTCGGTCAGCGCCTCCGCGGTCGTCAGCAACACCGTCGGTCGGAGTCGCTTGCCGCCCGCATCGAGCAAGTAGCGGGAGGCCTCGTAGAGCCGCTCGGGTCGCTTGATCGGTAGCTCCTCGGGGATCGCGTCGTTGACCTGCTCGCGGCGCTTCCGGACCGCCTCGAGCACCGCCTCTTCGCGTGCCTCTGGGCTCGTCATATCAGTCGACTAGCTGGATGAGGTTCCCGTTGCGTGTCACGTGAAGATCTCGGCCCATCTTGTAGCCCTCGCTCTCACAGAGATTGACGTAGCTGGAGAAGCCGCTCATGTCCTGGTGGGCTGGGATGACGTGTTGCGGTTGGAGCGCATCGAGCATCTCGTAGTGGCCCTCTTGGTTGAGGTGCCCCGAGACGTGGATGTCGTCGTAGACACGTGCGCCCTGCATGCCGAGCAACTTCTCGGCCTGGTAGCGCTGGCCCTCGTTGGTCGGTTCCGGGATGACCCGTGCCGAGAAGACGACCTTGTCGCCGTCGTCCAGTTCGTAGGGCGTCTCGCCGCGGGCCATTCGGGTGAGCATCGCGCGGGGCTCGCCCTGGTGGCCGGTGACGATGGGCAAGTAGTTCTCCTTGCCTTCGTTCATGATGCGTTTGAACGTCCGGTCGACGGATTTGCGGTGGCCGAACATTCCCAGATCCGAGGGGAAGTCGATGAAGTCGAGCCGTTCGGCAGTGCCCGAATACTTCTCCATCGACCGCCCGAGCAGGACCGGCTGCCGGCCGATGTCGTCGGCGAACTCGACCAGCGATTTGACGCGGGCGATGTGGCTCGAGAACGTCGTCGCGACGATGCCGCCGTCGTAATCTTCCACACTGTAGAGGACGTCCCGGAGGTGTTCGCGGGCGACCTTCTCGGAGGGGGTCCGTCCCTTCTTGTTGGCGTTGGTACAGTCCTCGATGTAACACAGCACGCCGTTGCCCTCGCGACCGATCTCGCGGAACCGCTCCATGTCGATCGGGTCGCCGATGACGGGCGTGTGGTCCATGCGCTTGTCCAGCCCGTAGACGATCGCTCCCTCGGGCGTGTGAAGGACCGGGTTGATGGCGTCGATGATCGAGTGGGTGACGTTGACGAACTCGAGTTCGTTGCGGTCGCCGATCGACATCGTCTCGCCGGCCTCCATCTTGACGAGGTCGTTCTCGACGCCGAACTTCTGTTCGCCCTCGATCTGTTGTTTGACCAACTCGATCGTAAACGGCGACGCGACGATCGGCGCGTCGTATCGGTGTGCCAGCTTCGAGATGGCACCGATGTGGTCGAGGTGCCCGTGGGTCGGCACGATGGCCTTGACGTCGCCCTCGAGGTCGCTCATGACCCGGTCGTCCGGGATTGCGCCCATATCGATCAGGTCGAGACTGTGCATCCGCTCGGTTTCGACGTTGTCGTGGATCAGGACCTGCGAGAGGTTCAGACCCATGTCGAAGATGACGACGTCGTCGCCGGCGCGGACGGCAGTCATCTGCCGTCCGACTTCTTCGTAGCCGCCAATGGTTGCGATTTCGATTTCCATGGTTCGTAGCACTGAAAGCCGCGTGATGGACTCTCATCGAAACTGTCCGCGGACGCCTAGTCGTACGGCCCCGGCGTCTTGCAGCGCGTCGGCCATCCCGCTATGCGCTCGCGGGGACGATCGTCCCCGTCCGGCTCACGACATCGTGAGCCGCCGAACGCACTTGCCCGCGGGTTTCGTTGCTCCCCCCTACACGCCCGGGCATTAAAAACGCAGTGGGTTGGCCGTCCGGAGCGACCGTCTCGTGGGGGCGATCCGGACGGAACGCGGGGGCCTGTCATGGGTTTCGAGACACCGTAATCCATTTCTCTATTCGGCCGAAACCGGTGGACAATACATGCTTTCGGAGGGATCGTCGTGTACGTAATCATCGTCGGTGCCGGCGAGGTCGGGCGCTCGATCGCCGCGAACCTCGAGGACGGCCACGACGTGGTCGTCATCGACCGCGACGCGGACGTCGTCGAGGAACTCACCTACTCGCTGGACGTGCTGACGATTCGGGGCGACGGGACCGACCTCGAGATCCTTCGTGAGGCGGACCTCGAGCGGGCAGAACTGGTCATCGCCTGTACCGACAACGACGAGACCAACGCGGTCGTCTGTGGCGCGGCCAAGGCCGCGACGGACGTCTTCACGGTCGCTCGAGTGCGCCGCCGGACGCTGCTGGAAACGTGGCAGGGATCGCAGGGTGCCTTCGGCGTCGATTTCATGGTCTGTACGGACCTGTTGACCGCGCGGGCGATCTTCCGTATCTCCGGCCTGCCCAGCGCACACGACGTCGACACGTTCGCCGGCGGACTGGTCCGGATGGCCGAGTTCGACATTCCGACGGACAGTCCGATCGTGGACCTGACCGTCAGCGAGGCCGACTGTTACGACTCGCTGACGTTCGCGGCGATCTTCCGCGACGACGAGATGATCGTAACCCGGGGTGACACACACATTCGGGCGGGCGACCGGGTCGTCGTCATCGGTAGTCCCGACTCGATCAACGAGTTCGCCGACGAGGTCGCGACCAAACCGGACGACGCCGAGGAGGTCGTCATCGTCGGCGGCAGCGAGGTCGGCTACCAAGCGGCCCGCGAGTTCGAGGACCACGGGTTCCGGCCGCGGCTGATCGAGCGGGATCACGAACGGGCCCGCGAGATCGCCGAATCGCTGCCGAACACGATGGTCATGGAAAGCGACGCGACCAACTCCGAGTTCCTCGCGCGCGAACACGTCGGCGAGGCCGACGTCGTCGTCGCCGCCTTAGACAGCGACGAGAAGAACCTGCTCGTCTCCCTGCTTGCCGATCGGCTCGGCGTCGACCGTACCGTCGCGATCATCGAGAACCCCGAGTACGCCGACCTCTTCGAGACCGTCGGGATCGACGTCGCGATCAACCCCCGCGAGGAGACCGCCGAAGAGATCATCCGGTTTACCCGGACCGACAACACCGAGAAGATCGCGATGCTCGAACACGACCGTGCCGAGGTCATCGAGATCGAGATCGGGCCGGAGAGCGTCCTCGCCGGGCGCGAGATCGTCGACGCGACCGACGATCTCCCTCCCGGCGTCGTCATCGGCGCGATTTCGCGGTCCGGCGACCACATCACACCCCGCGGGTCGACCGTCATCGAACCCGGCGACCACGTCATCGTCTTCGTCGACGCGACGGTCCTCGACGACGTCCTCGAGCTGATCTAGCGCTGCTCTCGTTCCCCGCAGTTTCCGTCGCTACAGCCGCCGCTCTCGTCGACCAAACACTGTCACTCGTCTCGATCCCGGTTCGACAGTCGCCTCGAGGACGAGGCGACGGGCCACCGCCAACCGTCAGCGACGGACACCGCGATAAAGGACGTATGCGACGAAGAAGAGAACGTACGCCGCTGCGAGACCGACCGTAACGGTCGAGCGCCCGAGGACGGCGATGATGAGTATCAGGACCGGCCCCGCAAGCAGGAGCGAATCGAAGACCCGGTCCTCCGCGCCCGACTCGAGGAGGTCGCCAACGACCGGGACGTCCGCGAGCCTCATCGGTAGAGCCCCCCGCGGTCGAAGACCGCCCGCAGCGTCACCAGCACGGGAATGATCTCGAGGCGCCCGATCCACATGTTAAAGAGGAACATGACCTTGCCGAGCGTCGGGAGCGACTCCGGTCCGGTGATCCCCGCCGAGAGGCCGACGTTACCCTGTGCGCTTGCCACTTCGAAGATAACGTTCTCGAGGGTGTACTCGCCCTGCGGGAGCATGATGAGGAGCGCGAAGGTGCCGAGCCCGAGGAAGAGGAACCAGAGCGCGGCGATGATCGCCGCTTCCTCGAACTCCTGGCGCATTTCCTGCTCGTTGAGCCGACGGCCGTTGATCTTCAGTCGGCGGACGGCCGTCTCGGGGTAGAAGACGTCCGCGATACGGAACCGGATCCCCTTCAGGAGGGTGAGCGCCCGGATCAGCTTGATCCCACCGACTGTCGACCCCGCCGCGCCGCCGACGACCATCCCGAACACGACGGTGAGCTGGGCCTGTGCCGACCAGCGCCCCAACGCGACGTTCGTCGTGTCGGCCGCGGTCTGGAAGCCGGCACAGGTCGCCGCCGAGACGAACTGGAACGAGCCGTACCGGAACGCGGTAAACAGGGAGTCGTACGTGTCACTGACGTAGACCAACACGGTCAGCAGGACCGTCCCGATCCCCATGTAGATGAACACCCAGCGGGTCTGTAGGTCCGAATAGAGGTTCCGCAGGTCACCCTGTAGGATGAGATAGTGGACGGGGAACGCGATGCTGCCAAGCAGCATGACCGGGAGGAGCGCGAAGTCGATGGCCACGCTGTCGTAGGTCGCGATCGAGTTGTCGGTGATCGAGAACCCGCCGGTCGCCAGCCCCGTCATGCCGTGGTTGATCGCCCCCCAGAGCGGCATTCCGACGACCCACAGCAGCAGGATCGAGACGAACGTAAAGAGGATGAAGATCCACCAGATCGTCTGCACGGTCGAGACGATGCTCGGATGGATTCGCTCGGAGCGGGCTTCGCTCTCGTAGAGGGTGAGCGAGCCGCTCCCCGGCCGGGCGAGGATCGCCGTCGTGAGGACGATCACGCCCACGCCGCCGATCCACTCGATGAACGTCCGCCACCACTGCAGCGTCCGCGGCAGGACCTCCTCGTTGTCGGTCATCGTCAGCCCGGTCCCGGTGAAGCCGCTCATGCTCTCGAAGACGGCATTGATCGGGTTCGTAAACGCCGCGAGCGTCGACGTCTGGGACGGCTCGCCGAGGATCGGCGGCGCGAGTTCGACCGTCCACGCGATGAGGAGAAACGGCAGCGACCCGAAGATCGCGACACAGAACCAGCCCAGCGCGGCGATGATCATCCCGTGGAGCTTGCCGGGCCGGGCCGCGTCCCGGAACCGCGAGGTCAAGATGTAGCCGACGACGAAGGGGACCAGTCCCGCGACGACCAGTGCCGGAATCGCGTAGTACTCCCCCCAGATGAGCGCCACGAGGATCGAAACGAACAGCAGTCCGGCCAGCGCCTGAAAGATGCGGCCCAGATCCCGTCCGATGGTCCGTGCCGCCCCCTTCATCCGTCACCCTCCACCGGCTTTAGAGACGCCGGTACAGTGAGGGCTTGCCGCCCCGCTCGAGACAGGGCTCTCGAAGACGGCCGTACGGTACCAGCGGCGTCGATCCGGGCCCACCGTCGATCGACCGTCATTGGACTCGGTCTTCGGGATGGCCGAACACGTCCGTGAGTTCGGGTTCCGCACCGAACGCCGAATAGACCGTCAGGAGGTCTCCGGCCTCGATCCGCGTATTCCCTCGTGGCGTGATCGGCTGATCCTCGCCCTCCCGTTCGATGGCGACGACGAGGACGTCCTCGGAGAGGAGGTCCTCATCGGCCGCATCGATGAGCGTCTTCCCGGCGAGCGGCGCGTTTGCCGTCACCTCGATCTCGAACACTTCCGCCTGCTCGCCGATCCGCATGTAGTCGACGATCGCCGGGCGAGCAACCGCCCGATAGAGGTATTCGGCGATGAGTTCCTGCGGATTCTCCATCGTGTTGACGCCGATCTGGCGGAACACGTTCATGTGTTCGGGATCGTGAACGACCGAGACGATGTTGGGGACCTCGTGTTCCTGGGCGAGCAGACAGACCATGATGTTGGTCGCGTCCCGGTCGGTCGTACTGATCAGGGCGTCCGCCCGCTCGATGCCGGCGTCCTGAAGCGCATTGTGATCGGTTGCATCGTCCTCGAGGATCAGACAGTCGTACGTACCGGCGGCCCGATCCGCACGTTCGGGGTCGTTCTCGATGACGACGACTTCGTTTCCCGAACGCGTCGCGATATCGATGAGTGGTTGACCGATATCGCCCGCACCGACGATGACGATATACATTAGGTCGGTGTTCTTGCGTGACCGTTGAAAATATACCGCTTCGGTGACCGTCCCGGTCGCCTCGAACGAGAGGAACTCGATCCCGTACGACTCCGTCGAGAGAGCTACCGGGACGGGGTCATTTCCACGGCCAGTCCCGTTGGCGCTGCCGTCTCGACCGCTCCGTGGTTTCCGACAGAATCCGTTCGATCGCCCAACCGGCCCACAGGAAGACGACCGCGATGAAAACGGCCATCTCGAGTCGGATCACCTCCCCGTATCGGACGGCAAGGACGAGGGCCATGATCGCCACCGCGACAGTGACGACGCCAAAGACGTCGTAGAACGTATGCGGGTGGCGAACGCTTGGGAATCGAACGTGCATGGTACTATCTACGCGCTGTCAGTATATAATCCTATTCACGAAACCGATCGATACTCCCATTCGAGGCCGCATTTTCGAGGCGCTTTTTCGCCGGCCACAACGGTGTCACGGGCGGAAACCGTCTTACGATGGATTAATGGGACCGAATCGAAATGCGATAACTACCGTGTCTAGATGTACTTCCGCGAGCGGGGTGTTCCATGCGGCTCCGAACTGACTGGCGCGCCAGCGTCGCGCTCGTCGGAACCGTTCTCAAGTATCTCTCCGTGCCGCTGGTGATCCCGCTCGTCGTGGCGCTTATCTATCGCGATCCAGTCGTCCCGTTCGTCGCGACGATCGCGCTGACGATCGCAGTCGGCGAGGGCCTCGAGCGGCTCAGCCCCGAACCGGACCTCGATATCCGCGAGGCGATGCTGTTCGTCGCGATCTCGTGGCTCGCCGTCGCGATCGTGGGCGCAGTACCGTACGTGATCGCGGGCTGGGGAACCGAGTCGACCCTTGCCCATCCCGTCAACGCCCTCTTCGAGTCGATGTCCGGGTTCACGACAACCGGAGCGACCGTCCTGGGCGAGATCTCCCTCGAGCGCCACTCCCACGCGATCATGATGTGGCGACAGCTCACCCAGTGGCTCGGCGGGATGGGGATCATCGTGTTGATGGTCGCAATCTTGCCGGAAGTCGCCGTCAGCGGTGCCCAGCTCGTCGAGTCGGAGGCCCCGGGTCCCGAGCTACAGAAACTCACGCCGCGGATCGCGGAGACCGCCCGCATCCTCTGGTTGGTCTACTTCGCCTTTACCGTCGTCTATATCGCCATTCTCTACGGCCTGCACCTCGCTGGGATGGCGCCCAATATGGGGCTATACAACGCCATCGCCCACGGGTTCACGACGCTCCCGACCGGCGGGTTCTCGCCGGAGGCCGACAGCGTCGCAGCCTTCTCGGCGGCCGTGCAGTGGACCGCCGTTCCGTTCATGATCATCGCCGGGACCAACTTCGCGCTGTTCTGGCACGTCTTCAGCGGGGAGGGCCACCGCTTCGTCCGAAACTCCGAGTTCCGCGCCTACATCACCGCGATCGCCGGACTCACCGCCCTCCTGGCCGGGATGCTCTATGTCGGCACCGCGCCCGCGCTGGCGGAACTCGGCGGCGTGACCGAAGGCGTGTTCGAGAACTCGCTGCGCCAGAGCGCTTTCCAGATCTCCTCGCTGTTGACCTCGACGGGGTACGCGACCAGCGACTTCGTCGACTGGAGTTCGACGGGGAAGATCGTCCTCCTGTTCGCGATGCTCGTGGGCGGCTGTGCCGGCTCGACGGGCGGCGGCGTCAAGGTCGTCCGATGGCTGATCATCTTCAAAGTCCTTCGGCGGGAGCTGTTTACCGCATCCCACCCCGAAGTCGTCCGTCCGATCCGGCTCGGCGGCAACGTCGTCGACGAGGACGCCATCCGGGGCGTCCTCGGCTTTACCTTCATGTACCTCATCATCTTCGCCGGCGCAACCTTGCTGATCGCGCTGGACGTCAGTCGGGCCAGTGCGATCGCGAACTTCTCGCCGCTCGAGGCCTTCAGCGCGAGCCTCGCGACGATCGGGAACATCGGCCCCGGCTTCGGCCACCTCGGACCGTTCGGCAGCTACCTGGACTTCCCGGTCCCGTCGAAACTCCTGATGATCTTCCTGATGTGGATCGGCCGCCTCGAGATCATCCCGGTACTGGTCCTCTTTACCGGCGGGTTCTGGACCCGCTGAACGGACCGGCCCGCCTCCGTGCGGTCGATCCCGCTCCCTGCTCTCGCGTTCGTCCGATTCCCGTCAGTCCCGACACGGCCACGATCTGCACCACGGCTGCGCCGGGACCCAGTAATAGCACCCCTCCTCAGTCGATCGTCGTCCCCGGGTTCTCGCCCGCGAGGAACGACTCCAAACCCTCGAGTCCGAAGATCGACGCCTCGGCCTCGAGAGCGAGCAGCGTCCGCACCTTGCCGGCCATCCCGCCGGTCACGTCGGTCGCCTCGCTGGCTCCCAGGACGTCGGCCACGGCGTCGAAGTCGTCGATCCGGTCGATGACCGCGTCCTCGCCGTCCAGTACGCCGGGAACCGTCGAACAGAGCCCGACCCGATCGGCCTCGAGGGCTCGAGCCAGGGTCGCCACCAGTTCGTCACCGCTGACGACGGTCGCGCCTTCGCCCGCGTGGGCGATCATATCGCCGTGGAGGACGGGAACGAATCCCTCGGTGAGCATCGTCTCGACCTGCCCGGTCGGCAGCTGGAGGTTCCCTTCAGCGTCGCGACGGCCCGCCGAGAAGGGATGGACCGGCACCGCCTCGACGTCGCGCTCGAGCAGCCGCCCGAGGACGAACTGGTTCAGGGTCTTCATCGCACCGTGAACGTCGAGCGCCGCGCTCGCGTCGTGAGTCCCCGCCGTCGTGGTGATGCCGTGTTCGCTGGCGTTGTGGTGCCCGAAGCTCCCCCCGCCGTGGACGACGACGAGGTCCTCGTCGCCCTCGAGCGCCGCGATCGCGTCCGCCGCCCGCGCTAAGGCGTCGCCGTCGAGCGTCTCGGGCCGATCCTTCTCCGTGATGACGCTGCCGCCGAGTTTCAAAACGATCATTCGACCCGCTTCACCCCGGTTTCGGCCAGTTCGGCGCGGAAGGCGTCCTCACAGCCCGGCGTGAACGAGAGGGCCGTCTCGGTCTCCTCGGTGGGATCGAGCGCGACGATACAGCCCCCGCCGCCGGCACCGGTCAGCTTCGCGCCGTGAGCGCCCGCGTCGCGGGCCGCCCAGACCATCGTGTCCAGCGAACGCGAGGAGACCCCCAGCGCGGAGAGCAGGCCGTGGTTGAAGTCCATCAGCCGGCCGATCTCCTCGACATCGCCGTCGGCGAGCGCGTCCTCGCCGTTGCGAACCACGTCACCGATCGCTTCGACCGTGTGGGCCGCGAAGTCGTACTCCTCGCGTAGGTCGCGAACGCCCGCGACCAGTTGGCCGGTATCGCCCGCGCCGCCGTCGAACCCGATCACGATCGGGAGTTCCGGTGCCTCGAGCGAGCGACAGTCGTCGCCCTCGACCCGGACCGCGCCGCCGGTCGCCGAGCAGAACGTGTCGGCGCGGGAGGCCTGGCCGTCCTGAACCTGTGACTCCGTTCGATAGGCCCGGTCGGCGAGTTCGTCGCGATCCAAGGTGACGCCGAGTTCTCGAGTGGCCGCGTCGATGGCGGCGACGACGACCGCCGCAGAGGACCCCAGGCCCGCCCCGAGCGGGATGTCGCTCTCGATGGTCACGTCGAAGCCGGCCTCTTCCGCACCGGTGACCTCGCGGACCTGTTCGATCGCGCCGTCGACGTACTGGGTCGCCGCCGTCACCAGCGATTCGGGGACATCCACGTCGGGGCGAGCGTCGGCCGTCGCCCCGTACTCGACGGTGAAGCCGTTCAGGCTCAGATCCTCCGCGTTGACCCGGAGCCGTCCGTCATCCCGTTGCTGGACTTCGACACGGGCCCGCCGCTCGATTGCACACGGGACAGCGGGCTCGCCGTACACCACCGCATGCTCCCCGAAGAGGTACACCTTGCCGGGAGCGCTCGAGAGTGTCATGGCCGGCCGTTCGTCCGACGGCCGTTAATAGCTATCTCTACCGGGCGAGGTCTCCCGCCGCTCCATCGAGGACGGATCCGGCCGCCCGCGGCGTATTCGTAGGTGTTATATCTCGGTGGTGACGACAGCGGCTGTGAACCGACGGACGTATCTCGGAACCGTCGCCGGGGCCGCGACCGCCGTTGTCGGCGGTTGTCTCGGCGGCGAGAGTATCGACGGTGACGACCACCCGGTCGCCGCGTGGGCGGACGGGACGATCGAGTTCGCCCTCCCGCCGTTTCAGGACGCGGAGGAACTCGAAGCTCAGTACGCCGGCACGTTCGAATGGATCGCGGACGGGTTCGACGAAGTCGATTCGGTCAAGGGGACGCCGACGACCAGTTACAGCGCGGTCGTCGAGAGCGTCGTGCAGGGCCACACGGAGCTGGCGAACCTCTCGCCGGTCATCTATGCCATGGCCCGGGACGAGGGGATCCACCCGCTGGCGATCAACTGGTCCCACGGCAGCGACGCGTACCACACGTACGTCGCCACGCGGGCTGAAACCGACGTGGAACGCCTCGCTGATCTCGAGGGGAAGACCGTGGCGATGGTCGACCCGCTGAGTACGAGCGGCGGGCTGTTCCCGCGGTACATGCTCTCGGAGGCGGGTCTCGACGCCGGCGATATCGATACCGAACCGGCGGACTTCGATATCGAGTGGTCGTTCGGTCACGACGCGTCGCTTCAGGCCCTCGAGAACGGCCACGTCGACGCTGCCGCCTACGGCGACTTCCAGCATCCGGACGACGACGCGATCGTCAAGCTCGCCGAGAGCGATCCGATCCCGTTCGACCCGATCGTCGCGGAGCCCGACACTCCGGAGACGGTCCGCGAGCGGGTGACCGAGCGATTACTCGAGACCCCGGACGAGGCCCTCGAAGACCATCGGGTCGACAGGTACGGACCCGTCGAGCCCGGCACCTACGATCCCGTGAGGGACGTCGCCGAGGAACTCGGCATCGAAATCGCCGATCTGGAGGAAGAAGACGAGGAGGACTAGATCCCGCACCGATGCTCAGCGTAACCGGCCTCGAGAAACGCTACGGCAACGAGGTCGCGGTCGACGGCGTCGACGTGACCCTCTCGCCGGGCGAACTGACGGTCCTGATCGGCCGCTCGGGAGCCGGCAAGACGACGCTGCTTCGCTGTCTGGACGGGCTCACGGACCCCGACTCGGGCACCGTCCGGCTGAGGGGCGAGCGACCGGCCCCGACCGACGTCGCGCTCGTCTTCCAAGCGGGAGCACTGATCGATCGCAAGTCCGCGCTCGAGAACGTTCTCGACGGCGGTCTCGGTCGGGAGCCCGCGTGGCGGGAGCTGCTCGGCTGGCACGCCCCGGCCGCGAAGCGGGCGGCGATCGAACGGCTCCACGCCGTCGGATTGGACGGCTACGCGGCCCGGCGCGTCGGAGCGCTCTCGGGCGGCCAGCGCCAGCGCGTCGGCATCGCCCGCGCGCTTCAGCAAGAACCCGCGGTGTTGCTCGCCGACGAGCCGGTCGCCGCTCTGGACCCCGCGACGGGCCGCTCGGTCCTCGAGCGTCTCGCAGCGGTCGTCCGCCGGCGGGATCTCGTCGGCGTCGTCAGTCTCCACCAGCCCCGGCTGGCCGACGGCGTCGCCGACCGGTATCTCGGCCTCGCCGACGGCCGCCTCGTCCTCGACGCCGCGGCCGAAGAGGTCGACGACGCCCGAATCGAGGCGGTGTACGATGGCTGACCGCGAACCCGCCGACCGCGAGGATGCGGTCGAATCCGCGACGGCCCCCGAACGAACGGCGGGAACAGAACCGACCGAGGAAAGCGGCGGGACCGCCCCGTCGGCGGACTCGGTCGCTACCGAGTTCGATCGCGTCCAGCAGCGGTGGCGTCGCCGAACGGTGGGCCGTGCCGCGCTGCTCGTCGCGCTCGTGGCGGGCGTCGTCGCGACCGCACAGTGGCTCGGGTTCGACCTCGCCTACCTCTACGCCCACCGGGAGAATCTCGTTTCGATCCTGTTCGAGGAGATGCTGGCCCCGGACCGGCTCGCAGCGCAGTTGCGCGCGGACGGCCCCTCGCTGGCTGCAGCGGCCCTCGAGACCCTCGCGATCGCGGCCGTCGGGACCGCGCTGGGCCTGCCGCCGGCGCTGTGCGTGGGCGTCCTCGCGGCGAGCAACGTCACGCCCCGGCTCGTCTACGGGCCGGCCCGTCTCCTTCTCGGGGGTCTCCGTGCGGTGCCGAGCATGGTGTACGCGCTGCTGTTCGTCGTCCTCGCCGGACTCGGTCCCGTCGCGGGAACCCTCGCGATTGCGATGGGGACGGTCGGCGACCTCGGCCGGCTGTTCGCTGACGAGATGGAGGAGATCGACCCCGATCCGGTCGAGGCCGTCCGGTCGGCGGGGGCCGGTATCGTCGCGACGACGGCCGCCGCCCGGCTCCCGCAGGTGACGACGGCCTACGTGGCTTGGACCCTGTTCTACCTCGAGCTCAACGCGCGGAAGAGTTCGGTACTCGGGATCGTCGGAGCGGGCGGGATCGGCTACCCGTTGATCATGGCCTTCCGAGCACGGAACTACACGCGGGTGATGGCGGCGATCGTGGTCGTTCTCGCCCTGATCGTCGGCGTCGAGGCCGTCGCGAACGCGCTCCGGAGCGGCCTCGACGCGGACCGGCGGGCGTCCGAACGGTGAGCCGGCCGCCCCGGCGCGGGTAGTCGGACTTATGTCGGTCCGCCCGCTCGTCGGTCCTATGTCGCTGGTCTTGCCGAGCGAACTCGTCGTCGACCGGTTCCTGCCGACGGTCCGGGCGATGCTGGCCGCCCGACTCGCGGATCGCGGGCTGACCCAGCGGGAGATCGCCGCCGAACTCGGCGTCACGCAAGCCGCAGTCAGCAAGTACGTCGCCGGCGAGGGCGGCGGCGACGACCGCTTTCGCGACGATCCCGAGACGGTCGCGACCGTCGACCGGATCGCGGACGGCCTCGCAAGCGGCGAGATGGACGGCTACGACGCCCTGTCCGAACTGCTCTCGCTCGTCCGCAGTCTCGAGGACCGCGGGCCGATCTGTGAACTCCACGAGGAGGAGATGCCCGCGTTACGGGGGCTGGGCTGTGACCTCTGTGTCCGGGGCCTCGATCCCGACGTGCGCGCCGAGCGGGACGTCCTCGCGAACGTCCGGACGGCGGCACGGACCCTCGCGTCGGTCCCCGGGATGGTTGATGCCGTCCCGAACGTCGGGACCAACGTCGGGATGTCGCTTCCCGATCCCGCCGACGAGACCGACATCGCCGCCATCCCCGGCCGAATCTACGCCATGGGCGGCCGGATCGAGATCCCCGCCAACCCCGAGTTCGGCGCGTCGAAACACGTCGCAACGGCCGTCCTCGCCGCCAACGACACCGACCCCGATATCCGGGCGGCGATCAACGTCGCTACCCACGACGGCCTGCTCGCTGCGGCTCGAGAGCAGGGGATCGACCCCCTCGAGTTCGATGCCGACTACGAGGACCGCGGTGAGCATCTCGGCGACCGGTTCGCGGACCGCGGTGCCGTCCCCGCCGTCGCCTACCACCGGGGCGCGTTCGGAATCGAACCGGTGACCTACGTCTTCGGGGCAACGGCCGTCGAGGCTGCCGAACTGGTCGGGGAGTTGCTCGCGGCCCGGTCCACGTCGGCGGCCGGCGGTTCCGCCTAACCGCTGAGTTCGCTCCCCCGATCCCCGCCCCGCCGTTCGTGTTCGATCGTTCGACAGCCCAGCGCCAACCGATCCGGTAACGCCCCCGCGTTCGCGTACAGGCTCTGTAGGACGAGTCCGGCGTCCTCGAAATTACAGCCGCGGTAGGCGCGCAGCGGCTCCCCTTCCCACTCGACGATCCGCTCGCGCTCGAGCAGCGGGAGGTGATGGTGTCGTAACCGAAGCCGTACCCGCTCGAGATCCGTGTCGATATTCGGGTTCGTCGCGACTTCCGGTAATGGAACCGATTCGCCGGCCGGGACATCCAACAGCGCGTCGATGATCTGCCGGCGCGGCTCCGCAGCGAGTATCTCGAAGATGCGATCCCATCGGTCGACGGCGGCGGCCGCCTCGCCGGACACTGGCTCGGACATAGTCGCGGGCACGGCGACGTGTCCACTAAACCTTGTGGCAAGTTTCCACGCCAGTATTTAGGCATCGGTCGCCGCGGCCGCCGACCCCGAACGCTCCAGTGCGACCGCTGATCGAGGCGAACGGTGGGAAAACGAACAGTCTCGAAATCGACCGAATCAGACGCCGCTTTCGAAGTCCTCGAGCGAGTAGGACGGCTCGGCACCGCGTCGATCGAGAACCTCGTTGGCGAGCAGCCAGTAGACGACCGAGAGGGCCTTGCGACCCTTGTTGTTCGTCGGGACGACCAGGTCGACGTTGCTGACCTGGTTGTTCGAGTCACACATCGCGATGACCGGGATGCCGACCGTGATGGCCTCCTTGACGGCCTGGGCGTCGCCGATCGGGTCGGTGACGACCAGCACGTCCGGCTCGATGTAGCCGTCGTACTTGGGGTTGGTCAGCGTGCCCGGGATGAAGCGGCCGGTACGGGCGCGAGCGCCGACGGCCTCGGCGAACTTCTCCGCCGGGAAGCGACCGTACTGGCGACTCGAGGTGACCAGGATCTGTTCGGGGTCGTAGTTCGCGAGGAAGTCCGCGGCCGTGCGGATGCGGCCGTCGGTCTTCGAGACGTCCAGCACGTAGAGACCGTCGGTCCGGACGCGGTGGATGAACCGGTCCATGTCCTCGGTCTTTTGCTGGGTCCCGATGTGGACCCCCGCGCCGAGGTAGTCCTCGACGGGGATCAGCAGGTCCGCCTCCTCGTCGGACATGACGTCGTCGTCGAGGGTCGGTCCGGCGTCTTCCTCGGCGTCGTCGGCTTTGTCGGCGTCGGCCGCGGGCGTTCCCTCGGCGTCGGCGGGCTGTTCGTCTACTGGCTCGACGTCCTCCTCGGCGGCGGGGCCAGCCCCTTCGGCTGGCTCCTCGTCGATGTCCTCCTCGGCGGCGTCGAGCCCTTCTTGGGTTGCGTCGTTTTCTGTCATGTCGCGTCGTCTGCGATTCGAATGAGCTCGTTGAGCTTGGCAGTTCGCTCGCCGCCGACCGCGCCCGTCTTGATGTAGGGGGCGTCGGTCGCGACGGCGAGGTGTGCGATCGTCGCGTCTTCGGTCTCGCCCGACCGGTGGGAGACGACCGAATCGTAGCCGTTCCGTCTCGCGAGTTCGATCGCGTCGACGGCGTCGGACAGCGTCCCGATCTGGTTCGGCTTGATCAGGATGCTGTTTGCCGCGCCGCGATCGATGCCCTCGACGAGCCGATCGGTGTTGGTGACGAACAGGTCGTCGCCACAGATCAGCGTCTGGTCTCCGACCTCGTCGGTGAGGTCGGCGAAGGCGTCGTAGTCGTCCTCGTCGAGGGGATCCTCGACGTAGACGAGGTCGTACTCCTCGACCAGGTCCGCGATGTAGGCGATCTGTTCCTCGGTGTCGCGGCTCCGGTCGCTGTACTCGTAGGTGCCGGAATCGGCATCGTACAGCTCCGCGCCGGCGACGTCGAGGCCGAAGCCGACGTTGAAGCCGACCTCGTCTTGGACACGGGAGACCGCCTCGGCGACGATCTCGAACGCCTCGCCGTCGTCGATCGACGGTGCCCACGCGCCCTCGTCGCCTTTCCCACACGGAACGTCGCGTTCCTCGAGCAGGTCGGCGACGGTCCCGTGAACGGCGGCGTTGGCGAAGACGGCGTCGGCGACGCTCGGCGCACCGACGGGTGCGGCCAGGAACTCCTGGATGTCTGTCGCGTCGGCAGCGTGTTCGCCGCCGCCGACGACGTTCCCGAGCGGGATCGGGAAGTTGTCGCCGCGGAACGTCCCACCCAGATGTTGGAACAGCGGGGCACCGAGGACGTCGGCACCGGCCTTGGCTGCGGCCATCGAGATCGCGACCGCGCTATTGGCACCGATCTCCGAGAAGTCGTCGGTCCCGTCGGCGGCATGGAGCGCGGCGTCGACGTCGCGCTGGTTGCCCGCGTAGACCTCGCCGACCAGTCGGGGAACGGCGTGTTCCCGTGCCGCGGCGATCGCTTCGCCGGGCGGCCGTTCGACGGCCTCGTACTCGCCGGTACTGGCACCGCTCGGTGCCGCGGCGCGGCCGAAGCCGCCGCTTTCGGTCAGAACGTCGGCCTCGACCGTCGGGTTGCCCCGCGAGTCGAGGATGCGACGCAGCCGAACGTCGGTGATCAGCGTCATTTCCGGTCGTACCCCCGCTTGACGGTAAAGGGCAACACGCCGGCGTCGTACTCCTCGGCGGCGATGAGGATCGGTTGGGTCTGCTCCGTCTCGATCAACACCGGCGCGCCGTAGGAGACCTGCAGCGCTCGCGCGCCGAGGATGCGTGCCTTCTCGTAGCGGTTGTGTTGTTGTTGCATGGGTTACTGGTACGGGGAGACGACGTCGACGAGGTCCTCGTGACTGACGAGCATGCGCCGACAGCAGTAGCGGTCGACACCGAGTTCGTCGAGGACCTTTTCGGGGTCCTCGTCGCCCTCGTTGGCCCGCTCGTCGAACTCCTCCCAGTGTTCGCCGACGACGTTACCACAGGTGAAACACCGGACCGGTACCATCATGATTGGATCACCTCAGCGGTAGGACTTCTGGTAGCGCGCCCGAGCGCCCGGGCCGCCCCACTTTTTCGGTTCGGACTGGCGAACGTCGTTGACCAGCAGCGAGCGGTCGAACTCCATGAACGCGTCGCGGAGTTCGGCGTCGTTGGTGTGCTGGACGATCCCGCGTGCGATGGCGGTGCGGACGGCGTCTGCCTGTCCGCTGATGCCGCCGCCCTCGACGTCGACGTCGATGTCCATCTCGCCGCGGAGGTCCTCGCCGACGATGCGGAACGGTTCGAGCATCTTGAGCCGGGACGTCTCCGGTTCGACCAGCTCGACCGGCTGGGAATTGATTCGAACGCGACCCTCGCCGTCGCGCACCGTGGCGCGGGCGACGGCCGTCTTTTTCTTGCCACTCGTGTTGGTTACCATGTGACGTTAGCACCTAACTGTTCGGACACTTCGTGCAGGTGGACGAAGCGGATGTTCGACAGACGGTCCAGCGACGTACCCTCGAGAACCGTCGACTCGTGGTCGTCGTCGTGTTCGTAGGGGTTGCCGACGTAGACACGGACGCTGTCGAGTGCTTCGCGACCACGGGGCTTCTTGTACGGCAACATCCCGCGAACGGACCGCTTGAAGATCGTGTCCGGCCGGCGGGGGTAGTAGGGCCCGCTGTCCGAGCCCATCTGGAGTCGCGTACGGTACGTCTCGAAGATGTCTTCCTTGTCGCCGGTGATGACGGCGTCCTCGGCGTTGATGATCGCGACGCTCTCGCCGTCCAGCGCGCGCTGGGCGACCTCGCTGGCGACGCGACCGAGGATGCAGTCCTGGGCATCGACGACGGTATCGGCGTCGAACTCTGCGAGACTCATCGAATCACCCGGACATCGGAGCCTTCGGGGTTTGCTTCGAGCGCTTGCTCGAGCGGTACGGATTCACCGACCTGGTCGATCTTCGTCTCGGCGGACGAAGAGAAATCGACTGCAGCGACGGTGACGTTCTTTTGTAGTGCGCCCGATCCCAGCACCTTGCCGGGAACGACGACAGTCTCTTCTTCGCGTGCGTATCGCTCGATGCGGCCCAGGTTTACCTCAGCGTGGGTGCGCCGGGGCTTTTCGAGTCGATCCGCGACGTCTCGCCAGACGTCGGCGTCCCGCTCACGGGACGTCGACTTCAGCTCGGCGATGAGATCGTTGAGCCTCGGATTGGTTTTGCTACTCATTGTATCCTCCAAATACGGTCGTCTCGGCGAGGCGAGGAAGCGTCTCGCCGATGGTGGAATCGGTTCGCTGCCGGCCGACGACGCGCCGATCGTCGCTGATCGGTGTCGGTCGGCGGTGAAGAAGTGGATGCAGGGAGCAGGATTTGAACCTGCGGACTCCTACGAGACAGCGCCCTGAACGCTGCGCCGTTGGCCTGACTTGGCTATCCCTGCTCGCACTTCCGTGTATCCGCCGCCCCTTCAAACCCCTTTCGATTCCAGTAGGCGAGCTATCGCCGGCCTCGTGGCTGACGGCACCGGCGAGCGGCTCGACCAGTTCGGGTCGGGGGCGTCGGTTCATATCTATAGCTGTACTGCGTCTTCGAGTTCGGTCGCGCGTGCCTCGAGCGTGTCCGCTGCTCGAGTCACGAGCTCTTCGATGCTGAAGGAGCCGTCCGTCTCCACGTGGAAGACGAACGCTTCGGGCACGTCCTCGACGCGGACTTCCTTGCCCGGGTATCGGTTCGAGAGATCGTGATCGAACTCGCTTGTCGGCACGAGTTCGCCGTCGTCCTCGATGACGCCGCGAATGATCCGGCGCTCTTCGTCCTCGAACTCCGGTAGGTCACCCTCGACCTCCACGCGCTGGAGGTGTCGGTAGCCGACCGCGACCCCGCCCTGGTGTTTGGCGTGGTCTTTCCCGCGGTCGATGACGGCGTCGGCCTCGGCCTCGAGGCGCTGGCCGTCCTTGAGATCGATGATCGGGACGTTCTCGTCGGCGGGTTGGACGAGGTCGTCCTCGGAGACGAGGTCGCCGGAGTAGGCGGTGTCCGGCCCTTCGACGTCGATCGAGAGCGTGACGGTGTCGTCCTCGGCGAACTCGCCGACCGGCGGCGTCGTCAGCGGGACGAGCCCCATTCGCAGGGCGAGTTGCTCGTCGAACATGACCGACGAGTTCTCGACGAACCGGACGGTATCGATCGCCATCGTCGGCACGTCGGCGATCATCGCTCGGCGGATGCCGTTTGCGAACCCGGGTGTCACGCCGCGAACGAGGAATCGTGCTTCACGATCCTCGCGTTCGACGAACTCGACGTCGTACTCAGCAGTCATGATCTAGTAGCCGCCCTTGCCTTTCGGAGCGCGCGATCCGTCGTGTGGGATCGGCGTGACGTCCTCGATGCGCCCGATCTCGATGCCCGAGCGGGCCAGCGCGCGGATCGTCGCCTGCGCGCCGGGACCGGGGGACTTCTGGAGGTTGCCACCGGGGCCACGGACTCGCACGTGGAGTCCGGTGATGCCCGCGGCCTTGACCTCCTCGGCGACGGACTCGGCCATCTGCATGGCCGCGTACGGCGACGCCTCGTCGCGGTTCTGCTTGACCGCCGTCCCACCGGAGGACTTGGCGATCGTCTCCGCGCCCGTGAGGTCGGTCACGGTCATGACGGTGTTGTTGAACGATGCATGCACGTGGGCGATACCCCACTTTTCGTCGTCCTGACTCATGGTTTACTGGCCCTCCGCGCGTTCGGGGTGGAGTTCGTCCGCGAGCGGGCTGTTCTCCTCGAAGGCCACCAGCTCCTCCTCGTCGACGTCGACGACGTAGGAGGGGACGCGGTGACGCTGCCCGTCGACCACGATGTGGCCGTGGGTGATGTACTGGCGTGCCTGCTGGGTCGTGTTCGCCAGCCCCTTGCGGTAGACGACCGTCTGGAGACGGCGCTCGAGGATGTCCTCGATCTCGAGCGACAGAATGTCGCCGAGTTCGTCGGCCTCGTCGAGGATGCCGACGCGTTTGAGCCGACCGAGGAACTCCTCGGAGCGCCGTTGGACGACCTCGTCGCCCTGGGCCTGACCGAGCAGTTCCCGGGCCTCGCGCCGGTAGGAGCGAAGCTCGGATTGGGCGCGCCAGAGTTCTTCCTTGTTCTTGAGGCCGTAGCGGTCGATCAGCGAGTGTTCGCTGGCGATGCGTTCACCCTGGTAGGGGTGGTTCGGCGTCTCGTATTGTTTGGTGTCAGTGCCGAGTGGCATTATTCGCCCTCATCCTCTTCTTCGGCGGCGGCCTCCTCGGCCTGTTCTTCGCGGATCTCTTCGACGTTGACTCCGATGGTGCCCTCCGTTCGGCCGGTGGACTTGGTTCGCTGACCGCGGACCTTCTGGCCGCGCTTGTGGCGCGTGCCCTTGTAGGAGTCGATCATCTTCATCCGGTTGATGTCGTGCTGACGCGTCAGCTGGAGGTCGTTGCCGATCTCGTGGGTCGTCTCGCCGGAGTAGAAGTCGTCCTGACGGTTGTTGAGCCAGTCGGGGACTTCCTCGGCGTAGTTCTCTACGAGTTCGACGACCTCGTCGATCACGTCTTCGTCGAGTCGACCGAACGTGTCCGTTCGGTCGACGCCCGCTTCCTCGGCGATGAGCCGGGCGGTCCGGTGACCGATCCCGTTCATCTCCGTGAGCGAGCGCTCGACGGACTTCGTCCCATCGAGGTCGGTTTGCCCGATGCGGACGAAGTAGCGGAGATCTTCGTCGTCTTCTTGCTCTTGAGGTTCTTCCGCGCTCATGTTGTCGTGTATGTGTGTCTAGTCTGCGTGCGTTGCAAATCGACTGGCGGGAAAACGCCAGCTGAGTTCCGACGTTGTGGCGGGGATTCGAACCCCGGAGGCTTGACGCCACATGGTTAGCAACCATGCGCCTTGGGCCGCTTGGCTACCACAACACCGTCGGTCTATCGTCGCCCTCTCGGACTCGGGGATCGCTCCCCTACACGTATCGCACCCGGACCTACCCCTGTCTGCTACTTAAGGGCAACGAAAGGCAGCCAGTTCGAATGGGGTCGACTCACATGGGTATCGAACGAACCGCAGCCGAATCGTCGGTCACGACGGGGCGGGGTAGGAATCATACAAGGACGGACGTGAAGCTGGCTTGAACCGTGTTCAAACGCCGGCGTACTCCTCGATGTACTTCTCGTTGATCTCCCACTCGCCGTCGTCGTTTTGCACCATGTACTCCCCGTAGTAGGGGACCCGGTTGGCGACGACCTCGCGGAAGGCGTCCCGGATCTCGGGTTTGGTCATCTCGCCCATCGTCTTGAGGTCGTCGTTGCGATTCAAACAGCCCTTCAGGTAGCCCTCGTGAGTCACCCGAACGCGGTGACAGTTCGCACAGAAGGTGGGGTTCTCGACAGGGTCGACGATCTCGACCATCCCTCGACCTTCGGCGTTCGACCCGCTATCGTTCGCATCGCTCGAGTCGTCGCTGACCCAGTAGCGCCTGCGGTCGTGCATCTCCCGGTGTTCGATCTCGTCGGCCTGTTCGGCCAGCCAGTCGTGGACGCGCTCGATGTCGATGTTCCACTCGGGCTTACCGGTCAGTTCCGGCATGTACTCGATCAGCTGCAGTTGAAGGCCGTCGTTTTCCGCGACGTGGTCGACCATTTCCGGGACGTAGCCCGCGGTGTGTTCGAAGACGACCATGTTGAGTTTGACCGGATCCAGCCCCGCGTCCAGTGCCGCGTCGACCCCCTCGAGGACCTTCTCGTACGCCCCGCTTTTCGTCACGGCGGCGAAGTCCTCGGGATCGAGCGCGTCCTGCGAGACGTTGACCCGCTCTAACCCGGCGTCGACGAGGTCCTCGGCCCGCCCCGGAAGGAAGGTGCCGTTGGTCGTCAGCGAGACCTCCATCCCGTCGGGCGTGCGTTCGATGATCTCCTCGAGATCCTGTCGGAGCATCGGTTCCCCGCCGGTGAACTTGACCGCGTCGACGTCGAACTCGGCGGCGACCTCGAGAAAGCGGACGACGTCGTCGGTCGACATCTCGTCGTCCTGTGGGTCCATCGGCCCGCGGGTGTCCCCCAGCCCTTCGTTGTGACAGTAGACACAATCGAAATTACACCGGTCGGTGAGGGAGACGCGTACCCCGGTTACCTCCCGCCCGAACTCGTCGGTGAGCATGCCAACGAGTTGCAGCCGGATCCGCTTAAACGCGCCGGGAATTCCGACCCGACGTAACCGATTTCGGTTCGCAAACCCTGTCAGCCCGCTACGAGGATCGGCGACGCCGACCGGCGGAAGGTCTACGCCGCTCGCGCTCGAACCGCCGGCCATGGACGACGACATGCTCGAGGACCAGCGACGGCTGGTCGACCTCATCGAGGACGAAGGCTGGGACGTAACCGATCTCGAGATCTCGGCCTACGACAGCCCGTGGGCCGACGAGGACGACCCCGAGGCGACGGTGACGATCACCGCGCGGAAACCGTACGAGAGCGACGGTGACGGCGAGGACGAGGACAATCCGTACCGACTGAAGTGAACGCAAGCGGCGACGGTCAGTCCGTTTCTTCGAGTTCGGTTCGTCCCGCTTCCCGAGGGTCGCGTCCAACGCGCTCTCCTTGAGTTCGTCGGCCGTTTTTTCGCTCCGTCGCGCTTCGTCGCGAAGGGCCTCGAGCGGCTCGTCCGGGACCGGAACGAGTACGAGGCGATCCCCGCGATCGATCAGTTCGAACTCGTCCCCGAACGTCTCCCGGATCGATTCGGGAAGACGGATACAGCCGTCGTCCGTACTGACCCGCATACCTGCGTTTACGTGGCAAAATCGCAGTATTCTTCCGATGAGCAGCACGGAACGAGTCTATAAAAGCAGCGGACAGTTCCCAATCAGCCCTTGATGTTACAGACGGGGAACGTCCGCGCGACCTTGTCGCCGATCCCGAGCGCGTCCGAGACGCGGACGACCTCGTCGACGTCCTTGTAGACGCCCGGGGCCTCCTCGGCGACCGTCGCGCCCGACTGAGCCTTGACGTAGATCTGGCTCTGTTCCTCGAGGTCCTGTTGGACATCGCCGCCCCAGAACTCGTCTTTGGCCTGCGTGCGGCTCATCAACCGACCTGCGCCGTGGGCGGTCGAGCCAAACGTGAGGTCCATGGAATTCTCGCCGCCGCGGAGGACGTAGCTGCCCGCGCCCATGCTGCCGGGGATGATCACCGGCTGGCCGACGTCACGGTAGGCCGAGGGGACTTCGGGGTGGCCCGCGGGGAACGCCCGCGTCGCGCCCTTGCGGTGGACGTAGAGTTCCCGTTCCTCGCCGTCCTCGCCGACCGTGTGGGTCTCTTTCTTCGCGATGTTGTGAGCCACGTCGTACAGCAGGTGCATGTCCATCTCCTCCCAGGAGCGATCGAACACGCGCTCGAAGACCTGCCGCGTGCGGTGCATGATCAGCTGGCGGTTGACCCACGCGAAGTTGATGGCGGCGTTCATCGCCGCGTAGTAGTCCTCGGCCAGTTGCGAGCCGGCGGGCGCGGCCGCCAGTTCGGTATCCGGCAGCTGGTTCAGCAGTCCCTCGTGTTGCTGCTCGATCTTCCGCAGGTAGTCGTTACAGGTCTGGTGGCCCAGTCCCCGCGACCCGCAGTGGATGAGGACGACGATCTGGTCCTCGGAGAGGCCGTAGGCCTCGCCCACCTCGCCGTCGAACACGTCGGTCACGCGCTGGACCTCGAGGAAGTGGTTGCCCGAGCCCAGCGAGCCGATCTGGTTCTTCCCGCGGTCCTTGGCCTTCTGGCTCACCTTGTCCGGGTCCGCGCCCTCGCGCATGCCCTCGTCCTCGCAGTGCAGTAAGTCGTCCTCGACGGCGTGGCCGTTCTCGAGCGCCCAGTCGACGCCGCGGGCCAGGATCTCCTCAACGGTGTCGACGCCGGCCTCGACGATGCCGCCGCCGCCCAGGCCCGACGGGACGTTCGCGAAGAGGGAGTCGACGAGTTCCTCCTCGCGGCCCTGTACGTCGTCGTAGGTGAGGTTCGTCCGCATCATCCGGACACCGCAATTAGAGACGACAAACCCGTTAGCGACGAAATTATGCGCATTGTGGGAGACGCCGATATCGTACACCGTTTGCGGTTCATCGACTCTCTCGATGGATCCGATTCGGGTTGATACGGTGTAATTGTCATCGACGCTCGTCGTTTCACAGTAGTCCTCGAATCCGGGGAATTCCGTCGGTGGTCGTGGCCGTCCGCTTCGCCCACCCCAGATACTCCGTTCGATGAACCGCTCGTTGATCTCGAATTCCGATTTGATGTCGCTCGCTGGCGTTCCACCGTCGGCCATCGCTTTCGCTTCGCGGGCGATCGTCGCTCGACGATCGATCACGGCCTCTTTTGTCTTGAGATACTGGACTGCTTTGGCAGCTTTTTGTCGCTTTTCATGATTATAGCGGTAGCCAACGGTCGAAAAGAACGTAATGAGGTTCTCGGAATCGTTTTTGATACCGAGCCGAAGTCTGATCGTCTCTCGATCCGCGCTCGAGTCCGTTTCGAACCGTTCGATCTCGTTCGTTTCGATACCGAGATCGTCGAGGAAGGAAGCCAGTTCCCCCATGAATTTCTCACCGGCGTCCGCAACGTCGGCGACACGCGTCTGTGACACCTTCGGACAGTACAGGTTCTTGTCGTGCTGGGCCGCGGGAGCGTTCATTTCGGCTCCGAAATACGCCGAGACGTACAGCGCTTTCTGCCAGTTCGTCAGTCGAGCGAAGTACCACGGCGTCGTGAAGTCCGACTCGATCTTGCGTCCGTCAGGAGCCCCCAGTGCGAGCAGCATTTTCTGGAACGCCTTCGAAGTCGATCGAACACTGTACTCCGTCGTCTCGAACGTTTTTCCGTCGATCTCGTGCGATCGATCTCGCTCGTAAATTTTCGAAGGGGTAAATCCAATCGCTTCGATATCGTTCCGGATAGATTCGAGGTCTTCGGGTTCTCCGTAGAACCATGTCTGTCCGCCGCTTCCGATCGCACCGTCGCCAGTATGGAACCCGACGAGTTTGAGGAATCGGTTGAACGCGTCGTCGGTCGACTGCAGCGGAAGGAGATCCCGCTTCTCGAGCGCGCGGACGAGTTGTGGATTCTCGTCCGCGAAGTCATCCTTGCTGAGGACGGTGAACTCATCGGGTTCCTCGTCGGGAACGCCGTGGAACGGTTGGATGTGGACCTCGTCGCCCTCGGAGAGTTTCTCGAGCGGTCGCATCCCGTCAGGCGTTCGGAAGGGGTGATCCGCGGTCGCAGTGATCTGATCGCCGGTTTCGGTCTCTACTTCGTACACAGCCGCGTTCTCGCGTTCGGTAAACAGCCGAATCGGAGACGGTGTGAGGTCATTATCCACGACCATCGCGTTCTCCGCTTCGAAGCGGTCCTCGAGAGTTTCGATCGGGGTGCGACGGCCGTATTCGAGGAGTACTTCCGAATCGCCTGTAAGGCAATTGATGTCGTAGCCGACCGCTCCCGGCGAAATACAGCCGTTCTCGGCGTCGAGCGCACCCACCCCACCGACGGGGAAGCCATAGCCCTGATGGCCGTCGGGCATACAGATCGCGTGGTCGGTGATCCCCGGCAGGTGGGTCGTGTTTTTGATCTGCTCGAGTGTCTTGTCGTCCTCGATCTGTTCGAGCAGGGCCTCGCTGGCCAACACTCGCGCCGGGACGCGCATGTCACCCTCTCGTGGGATCTCCCAGACGTACTCGCGCACCCGCTCTAACGTGATGCCGTTCGCGTCGTAGGTAGTCATACCCGAGCATCCGACCCCGGCGATGAAAGATGTTCGTCTTACCAGCGCCCTCGAGAGTCCGTCTCACTGTCGGGTCGCGGCGACGGGAGGGGCCAACGGTGACCGCGACGACTCGCGCGGATGGACGGCACGGTCAGACGTCGAAGACGACGTAGGCCTCCCAGCCGTCCGCAACGGACTCGAGGCGCATCTCCGAGTAGGTCACGGCCTTCACCTCGCGGGCGTCGACCGCCCCGAGCGGGACGCCACGGGCGCTGGCCTCGAGGGACCACGCGGTCGCGTCGGCGTCGCTCTCGGCCTCGGTCGCTTCGATGCTCTCGACTCGGTTATCGACGGGCAGCTCGGCGCGGACGTCCCGCAGGTAGATCAGTTCGCCGAGATAGTCGAACAACAGCGCCTCGCGTCGCTCGGCGGTCACGGTCAGGGAGAACCGCTCACCGGTCTCGGGCGGGATGTCGTCGGAGGACGCGGCCGCGAGGCCGTCGGCCGTCGCTTCGAAGACTGCCTCGAGGGAATCGCCGGTCGCAGCGACCGCGACGTCGGCCGTGTGATCGCGCAGTTCGAACCCCATGTGGCGGCCGTTCGCGGACGGGGGTGGTATGACCGTCGGTTCGGCCTCGAGGACGACGCCACCAACGGCGTGTCGAGGAGGTACCACACCCCGTCGTCCGACGTTCCCGAGACCGCACTGCCGGTGGAATTATAGTGGACAGGCTGGTAGACTATGATAGTGAGCGTCAACATCGATAGTCGCGTCGTCGCGCCGGGGAGCGACGATTTCGTCGACGACGCCTGGGAACTCAAAGAGGAGATCCGTCGCGAGGAGGGCGTACTCAAACAGCGCCACGACTTCTTTACCGACGCGTACCGACGGTCGAAGGTCCACTGCTACGTCCGGGACGACGAGTTGATCGGGTTCGCGGCGGTGCGACGCGACGGCTATATTCTCTTTCTCGCGGTCGCACCCCGTTATCGCAGCGAGGGGATCGGGAAGCGACTCGTCGCCCGCGTGGCCGACGATCACGATACCATCACGTGTCATGCCCGGACGAGCAACGAGAACGCCCTCCAGTTCTACGAGCATCTGGGCTTCGAGATCAAGCGCCGGATCGACGACTACTACGAGGACGGCGGCGACGCCTACTACCTGAAACTGGGTGCGGACGTCGGGATCACGGACAAGATCTCGGATCTGATTCGGCGGTAACGACCGGTTCTGCGGCTCGTCGACGCGCTATCCGTCAGCCGCCGGCCCGTCCCTGACGGTTCCCGCGACGAACGCCCGGCGGAGGACCGTCGACAGCAGGTAGGTCTCGTACTTCTGTGTGCGGCAGTGTTCACAAGGTGCCATCTCCCCGACGATTCGGTCGATCTCCTCGCCGTACTCCTCGCGTAGCTCCGCCACGAGGGCGGCTACCTCGGGGGCGATCTCGTCGGCCATCGCCGCGACCGCCGCGTCGGCGTCGTCGGGCAGCGCGTACGAGAGGACGATCGTATTCGCGCGGTAGTACTTCGTCGTCGCGCCGCCACGTTCCTCGAGGCGGGCGACCTCGACGAGGCCGGCGTCGCGGAGTTCGTTGACGTGATGGCGTACCGTGTTCGGGGTCCGGTCGTATCCCCGCTCGCCCAGCGCCGCGTGAATCTCCGCGACGGAGCGTGCCCGTTCTGCCAGCATGTCGAGGATCATCGCGCGCAGCGGTTCGTCGACGGCGCTCGAGACGTTCGTGTCCCGGACCGCGATGTCCTCGATCGTCACGTCCGAGGTGAATTCGGCCATTGAGTGGTCGTGGTTGGGCGTCGAACGGTAAAAGTGATTCAGCCGAACGCCCTCGAGAGAGCGCACCCGTATTCAAAAAATGACATTGTTGCATGAGTCGTCGACGAACGGATCCGAATCGAGACAGTGTTCTGCGATCGGGACAGCAGAAGCGACGTCCCACAGTGTGTCGGTCGAGACTGGCCCGCCGTCTAGACGAGTCGTTTCACCGGCGGAATCCCCCGTCCGTGCGACCAAACAAGTCATTTGGGTGATGTATTTACGAACGGGGTCCCTATACTCACTCGAGCAACGATGACCGAGATCGAATACCGCGTGACCGACTTCGACTGTCCGACCTGTGCGAGCAACGTCGAGCGGGCGCTGTCGAAAACCGACGGCGTCGACCGCGTCGAGGTCCACTACACGACCGGCCGCGTCGAGATCGAGTACGACGACGGTGTCGTCGAGACGGACGCCCTCGAGCGAACCATCACGAAACAGGGGTATACCCCCCGGGTGCGGTGACGAAACGTGAACGCCAAGCGATACGTTCGCGCCCACCGGCAACCGATCGTCGTCGCGGCGAGCGGCCTGTTGCTTTCGGTCGGCTGGACCGTCGGCACCCTCCACGACGTGGCCCTGCTGAGCGCGGGACTGCTGATCCTCGCCGCGGCCGTCGGCGGCTACGACGTCGCGAAGAAGGCCTTTTACACCCTTCGAAGCGGCACCGTCGGTATCAACACCCTCGTCACGCTGGCCGCGGTCGGAGCGATCGTCATCGGCGAGTACTGGGAGGCCGCCGCCGTCGTCTTCCTGTTCTCGCTCGGCAACTACCTCGAGGCTCGGACGATGGCCAAGACCCGGTCGGCCCTCGAGGAGTTGCTCGAGTTGGCCCCCGATACGGCGATCGTCCGCCGCGACGGCGAGACTGTCGAGGTTCCCGCCCGCGAGGTCGAACCGGGCGAGACCGTGATCGTCAAACCCGGCGCGAAAGTGCCCGTCGACGGCGAGGTTACCGACGGTGAGAGCGCGATCGACCAGTCGCCCGTGACCGGCGAGAGCGCGCCCGTCCGCAAGTCCGCGGGCGACGAAGTCTACGCCGGGACGATCAACCAAGCGGGGGCACTCGAGGTCGTCGCGACCGACACCGGCCGGGACACGACCCTCGAGCGGATCATCCGCCGGGTCGAGGAGGCACAGGAAGCGCAAGCGCCGACGGAGACGATCATCGAGCGCTTCGCACGGTACTACACGCCCGCGATCGTCGTGCTGGCGGTCGGAACGTACGCGATCACCGGCAACGCCGTCACGTCGCTGACGCTGCTTGTCATCGGCTGTCCCGGTGCCCTGGTCATCGGGCCGCCGGTCAGCATCGTCAGCGCCATCGGCTCGGCCGCCCGCTCCGGCGTCCTGCTGAAAGGCGGGGAACACCTCGAGACCGCCGGAAAGATCGACTGCGTCGCGTTCGACAAGACCGGCACCCTGACCAAGGGCGAGCCGGCCGTCGCGAACGTCGACGGATTCGGGGTCGCCGATGACGACGTGCTTCGCTCCGCGGCCATCGCCGAAAAGAAGAGCGAACACCACCTCGCTGACGCGATCCTCGCGGCCGCTCGGGCTGGCGAGGGCACCGCTCGCGGGACCGCCACCGACGGCGGCGTCGTCACCGACCGCGCGGGGGATTCGGCCGGCCCCGAGCCCGACGGGCCGACGGTCTCCGATCCCGAGGCCTTCGACGTCGTCGCGGGCAAGGGCGTCGTCGCCCGGTACGACGGCCGGACGATCGCGGTCGGCAACCGCGCGCTCCTCGCCGACCGCGGGCTCGAGGTCCCGTCGGAGATCGCGGCTCATGCCCGCGAACGCGAGGCGGCCGGCGAGACGGCGGTCTACGTTGCCCTCGAGGGCGAGGTCGTCGGTGTCGTCTCGATACGGGACGAACTCCGACCCGCAGCGAGCGACGCCGTGGCGGCCCTGGAAGATACCGGCGTCCGCACGGTGATGCTGACCGGCGACAACGAACGCACCGCGCGGTCGGTCGCCGAGGCGGTCGGAATCGAGGACTACCGGGCCGAACTGCTGCCCGAGGAGAAGCGAGACGCCATCGAGTCGCTCCGGGCCGAGGGCCACGTCGTGGCGATGGTCGGCGACGGCATCAACGACGCGCCGTCGCTCGCAACCGCCGACGTCGGGGTCGCGATGGGCGCTGCGGGCACCGATGCGGCCATCGAGACCGCCGACATGGCGCTGCTGGCCGACGACCTCGAGCGGGTTCCCGAGGCCGTTGGGCTCAGCAAGGCGACCCGCCGGAACGTCTCGGAAAACGTTGCGATCGCCGTCGCGACGGTTGGCCTGCTGCTGGCCGGCGTCGTCGCCGGGGCCGTCCACATGGCCGCCGGGATGTTGCTTCACATCGCCAGCGTGTTGCTGGTGATCCTGAACGGGATGCGGTTGCTGCGGTACTGACTACCGACCGATGCGATCTTCGAATCCACAATGACAGAGACGACCAACGACACCGACCGAACGAACTGGGCGATCGACTACGACGATATCGAACCGATTCGGCTGCGCGACCCCGCCGCGGAGGCGCTGGCCGTCCTCGAGCCGGGCGACCCGATCGTCATCACCTACGAGGACGTGGTGAAGGCGGCGGGCCACTCCTGTCCCACGGCGGCGGGGGCGTACCGAATGGCACGGGACGGCCTCGAGGCGCTGTACCCGGACTCGCTCCCGGTCCGGAGCGAGATCGAAGTTCTCGCGGGCGGCCCGCGGAACGACCCCGCCTACGGCGTCACGTCGCGGCTGCTCTCGTACGTGACCGGGGCCGCCGGCGAGGACGGCTTCGCGGGCTTGGCAGGCGGCCACGGCGGTCGGAAAGACCTGCTCCGGTTCGGGGCGATCGGCACCGACGGCGTCACCTTTGAGTTCACCCGCACCGACACCGACGAGACCGTCCGGGTCACCTACGACACGACGGCGATTCCGGAGGCCGGGCCGGGCACGCGGCACCTCCAGTCGCTGATCGACGGCGAAGCGACGGCCGAGGAACGTGCGGCCTTCGCCAAGGACTGGCACGGCCGTGTCGAACGGATCCTCCGCGGCGACGGCTTCGTCACGGTCAATGGCCCCGCGACTCGGCCCGGCGACGACTGAGCGCCGTTCGAGCCCGTGACCGCCGCCGTCGGCGAACCGCTCGAGCCGCCCCGTCCCGCCCGTCGCGCGGCCAGTCCAATACAATTATACCGGCCCCACCCCGAGTAGGCCAATCGTATGGAAGAGCGAACGAGGGCCTATCTTCGCGGGCGATTTCGCGACCACTACCGACGGACGGAGATCACGCCGCCGCCCGCGGCCAACGAACGCGAGTGGGGCTTCATCCCGTGGACGGAGGGCCCCGACACGACGATGGTCCGCCACCGTTCGCTGCTCGAGCTGGGGGATCTCTCCGAGTTTCTGGTCCGGAAGCGCCCGCGCCACGTCTACTTCTCGGCGGGGCGCTTTCGCGATCCCGGCGCGAGTTCGATGCACGAGAAAGACTGGCAGTCGGCCGACCTCGTCTTCGACCTCGACGCCGACCACCTGCCCAGCGTGACGCTGGGCGAGGACAGCTACGCCGAGATGCTCGCCAAATGCAAAGACGCCCTGCTTCGGCTGCTCGATTTCCTCGAGACCGACTTCGCCTTCGAGGACCTCGAGATCGTCTTTTCCGGCGGCCGGGGATATCACGTCCACGTCCGCGACGAGAACGTCCTTGGCCTCGATCGGGAACACCGCCGCGAGATCGTCGACTACGTCCGGGGGATCGGGCTGGAGTTCGACGAACTGATCGAGACCGAGACCGTCGCGGGGCTGGGGCGCAAGACGCCGACAGAGCGACGCACTCTCCAGATCGAGGGTGGCTGGGGCGCACGAATCCACGATCACTTCATGAGCTTCGTCGACGAACTGCTCGAACTCGAGGAGGAGGCTGCCCTCGACCGGCTGCAGTCGTTCGACGGGATCGGCGAGGGGAAAGCCCAAGCCACGCTGAACGCGGCCCGCAACAACCGCGAGGGACTCGAGGCGGGCAACGTGACCGTCCACACCGCGATCGCGCAGTTGGCCGAACGGTTCGCGAACGAGGCCGTCGAGCGGGACAACGCGCCCATCGACG
This sequence comes from Natrinema pellirubrum DSM 15624, assembly GCF_000230735.2. Classification (NCBI taxonomy): domain Archaea; kingdom Methanobacteriati; phylum Methanobacteriota; class Halobacteria; order Halobacteriales; family Natrialbaceae; genus Natrinema; species Natrinema pellirubrum. The sequence continues at coordinate 1,632,809 of NC_019962.1, read as the reverse complement.
AACCCGTCACGACGGACACGAACCGGCTGATCCGCCTGCCGGGCAGCCTCCACGGCGGCAGTGGCCTGAAGACCGTCCGGCTCGAGCGCGACGAGATCGCGGACTTCGATCCCCTCGTCGACGCCGTTCCCGAGACCTTCGAGAACCACGAGATCACCGTCGACGTCACCGACGGCGGCGAGGTCGAACTCGGAGGAGATAGCTTTACGGTCGCGGAGGGTGACCAGTCACTACCCGAGTACGTCGCCGTGTTCCTGATGGCACGCGGCCGCGCCGAGAAGGAGAAAGAATGAACTTGGACGAACTGCGCTCGGTCCAGAGCAAGGAGCGCCAGAAGGACAGCCTCCAGAACCTGCGCCCCTCGTTCTACCAGGAGGTCGGGGAGTACATCGCCGATCTGGAGGCCGAACGCGACCGGGTCGCCGAGGCGTCCGAGGATCCCTTCTCCTCGCCCGAGGTCGGCCGACTGACCGACGAGATCGAGACCGCCAAGGACGTGGTCGAAGCGATCTACGAGCGCCGAATGGGCAAACTCGTCAAGCAGGCCAGCCTCGCCGCCGCCGGAATGCCCGCCGACGACGAGGGGCTGACCGCCGAGGAGGCCGACCTGTTCGACGACCTCGTCGACCGCATCGGATCGAACAAGACTCGCGTCCTCGACGTTCTCGAGGGCGTCGAGGGATCGACCGGTGGCGGCGACGCCGTCCCGTCGAACGACACACCTGCCCCGAACGACGCGGATCCGGGACACCCCGGTTCACCCTCGAGCGATCCGGCACCCGAGCCCGACGACGCCCCGCCGGCACCGCCCGAGGAGCCGCCTGCCGGAATCGGGTCCGGTCCGGACGACGGCGACTCGAGCGGCGTCTCCCCCGCGGACGTCATGGGCGGCGACGGACCAGCGGCCGACGACCCTGTCGATGCGGGCGGCTCTGCGGACCCGGAAACTCCCCCGGAGCCGTCCGGCGAGCCCGGTTCGGAAGTCGCTCCCGAACCCGACCCGTCGCCCTCGAGCGACGGCGCGGACGGGGCGGCCGCCGATCCTGACACGGCCGACGAGCGCGCGACGGCCGGCGACGTGGACCGGACGACCGTCCGGATCACCGACGACATCGGGTCGATCTACGGCGTCGACGGTCGTGAGTACACGCTGAGCAGCGACGACGTGGTTGAACTCCCGGAACAGAACGCCGCCCCGTTCGTCGATCGCGGCGCGGCCGAACGCCTCGAGTGACCATCCCTACCCGGCCGTTTTTCGCTCGCCTGACTTTCCATCCCTTGCTGACCGTCACGGACCGATCGGCCGGCATGGCACTGATCGTGTGAAACCGTAACACCTACAGTAACCCCCGCTAACTCGAACCCATGCTCGACGTCGGCGACGACGCACCGGAGTTCGAATTGCTAAATCAGTACGGCGAGACCGTCTCGCGGTCCGATTTCGACGGCCAGCGGCTCGTCGTCTACTTCTATCCCCGCGCCAACACCGAGGGCTGTACGCTCGAGGCCCGCGGGTTCGACGAGGCGCTCGCGCGCTTCGAGGACCGCGACGTCGGCGTCGTCGGTATCAGCGACGACCCCGTCGACGACCTCGAGTCGTTCGCCGACGAGTACGACTTCGGGTTCGACCTCCTGTCGGACGAGTTCGGCGAAGTCGCGACGCTGTACGACTCCTACGGCGAGAAACAGATGTTCGGGAACACCTTCGACGGCGTCTTCCGCAACACGTACGTCGTCGGTCCCGACGGCCGCATCGAAGCGGTCTACGAGGACGTGACCCCCGAGGGCCACGCCGAAGAGATCCTCGCGGACCTCGCGGACGCCTCGGCGGAAGCCACACCGTAGCCGGGCTGACGCTTGCCGTCCCGTCACCGGACGAACCGCTCACCGTTCGTTTCCAAGTTCTGAAGTAGCCGGGCACGAACCGACCGGTATCGACCCTTCGACGATATGACGCTCAACGATAACGACCGCTCGATCGCGGCCTTCGCCATGCTCGCCCACGCGACCGTCCACTGGTTCGAACTGGCGATCCCGATCTTTCTGGTCGTCTGGCTCGAGGCGTTCGACATCTCCATCGCGGTCGCCGGAATCGCGGTCGCGGCCGGCTACGCGCTGTTCGGGATCGGCGCGTTGCCCGCCGGCCTGCTCGCCGATCGCTACGGGCCGAAGCGGCTCGTTCTGGCCTGCCTCGTCGGGATGAGCGTCTCCTTCGTGGGACTCTCGCTCGCGACCTCGATCTACGGCATCGCCGCCGCGCTGGTCTGTTGGGGCGTCACCGCGAGCGTCTACCACCCCGCGGGGCTGGCGCTCATCAGTACCGGCGTCGAGGACCGCGGGACGGTCTTCGCCTGGCACGGCATCGCCGGCAACCTCGGCATCGCGCTCGGTCCCTTCGCGACCGCGACGCTGTTGCTCGTACTGGACTGGCGGCTCGTCGCCGTCGTGTTGTCGATCCCCGGCGCGGTCGCGACCCTCTACGGGCTGCGGGCCCGGTTCGATCCGACTGCGGCAGTCGCGGACGACGGCGAGTCGACCGGCTCGCGCTCCGTGGCCGAGTTCGTCGCGACCTCGCGATCGCTGCTTACCGGCTCGTTCCTACTGGTCTTTGCCGTCGTCACCGTCGTCGGGCTCTACTACCGGGGTGTCCTCACCTACCTGCCGGAACTGCTCAACGGGCTGCCGGCGCTTGCTGGAATCGAGCCGCCGGCCGCCCTCGAGGAACTCTCGCTTGGCGACTACTTCTACGTCGCCCTGCTGGTCGCCGGGATGGCCGGCCAGTACGTCGCCGGAAAGCTGACGAGCCGCGTGCCCGTCGCCCGCGGACTGGCGGTGGTCTTCGTCGGCCTCGCGGTCCTCGCGGTCGCGTTCGTGCCGGTCTCGGGGCTGGGACTGCTCCCGATCCTACTGTACTGTGGCGTCCTCGGGTTCGCGCTGTTCGCGATCGAGCCGTTCTACCAGGAGGCCGTCGCCGTCTACACGCCCCCGGACGCGCGGGGACTCTCCTACGGCTACACCTACCTCGGCATGTTCGGTCTGGGTTCGCTCAGCATCGCACTGGGCGGCTACCTGCTCGATCACGCGACGACGGCGGCGCTGTTCGTGACCCTCGCGGCGATCGCGTTACTCGGTGCCGGGATCGCAGCGCGGTTGCTGTTCAGCCCGACGCCGGTCGCGAGCGAGTCGCCCGACGCGGCGGACGCGAGCGCGGGCGACGACTGAGATCGGTGCCGTCGCTCGACGGTCGAGTCGCCATCGAAAATTGAAACGGTCGGAACGGGCCGCGGACTCCAGTTCGCTTACTGGAAGGTGCGGCCGAGTTGCTCTTCTTCCTGAGCCGGTTCGGCGGTGTCGAACTGCTCTTCGATCTCCTCGTACTGCTCGCGGGTTTCGGGGGTCACGCTCGGGTTGACCTCCTCGAGGGCGTGTTCGAAGTGTTCCTTGCTGATGCGGACGTTGCCGACGGTGTCGGCCATCTCCTCGGGATCGACCGAGTTGATGAACTCGCGGCTGGCGGCCATCGAGGCCTCGCGGGTGACCGCTTCGATGTCGGCGCCGACGTAGCCTTCCGTCTCCGCGGCGAGCCAGTCGAGGTCGACCGCGTCGGCCAGGGGCTTGTCGCGGGTGTGGACCTCGAAGATCTTCCGGCGGCCGCCCTCGTCGGGGACGGGCACGTGGACGTGACGGTCCAGGCGTCCCGGACGGAGCAGGGCCGAATCGATCAGGTCGGGCCGGTTGGTCGTGGCGATCACGACGACGTCCTCGAGTTCCTCGAGCCCGTCGAGTTCAGTGAGCAGCTGGGAGACGACGCGTTCGCCGACGCCGGAGTCGCCCTGCTGGCGGCCGCGCTGGCCCGCGATCGAGTCGATCTCGTCGAAGAAGATCACGGTCGGTGCGTTCGACCGCGCCTTCTCGAAGACCTCGCGGACGCCCTTCTCGGACTCGCCGACGTACTTGTTCAGCAGCTCGGGGCCCTTGATCGAGATGAAGTTCGACTGGGCCTCGTTGGCGACGGCCTTCGCGAGCAGGGTCTTCCCGGTGCCCGGCGGGCCGTACATCAGCACGCCCTTGGCGGCCTGCATGTCCAGTTCGTCGAACACCTCGGGGTAGTCGAGCGGCCATTGGACGTTCTCGCGGAGCCGCTCTTTGGTGTCTTCTAAGCCACCAACGTCGTTCCACGTGACGTCGGGGACCTCGACGAAGACCTCCCGCATCGCGGACGGTTGGATGCCCTTGAGCGCCTCCTTGAAGTCGCCCTCGGTGACCTCGAGCGTCTCGAGGACCTCGGCATCGATCTCGTCTTCCTCGAGATCGAGATCGGGACGGATGCGACGGAGGGCGTTCATCGCGCCCTCGCGGGTCAGGCTCTCTAAGTCGGCCCCGACGAAGCCGTGGGTGTTCTCGGCGTACCGATCGAGGTCGATCCCCTCCTGCAGGGGCATCCCGCGGGTGTGGACCTGCAGGATCTCCTTGCGGCCGTCCTTGTCGGGGACGCCGATCTCGATCTCGCGGTCGAAGCGACCGCCACGCCGGAGCGCGGGGTCGATGTCGTCGATGCGGTTGGTCGCGGCGATGACCGTGACCCGGCCCCGTTCCTCGAGGCCGTCCATCAGCGAGAGCAGTTGGGCGACGACGCGTCGTTCGACGTCACCGCCGGCGTCCTCGCGCTTTGCCGCGATGGAGTCGAGTTCGTCGATGAAGACGATCGCGGGCGCGTTCTCCTCGGCCTCCTCGAAGACCTCGCGGAGCTTCTCCTCGCTCTCGCCGTAGTACTTCGACATGATCTCCGGCCCGGAGATGGTCTCGAAGTGGGCATCGATCTCGTTGGCGACGGCCTTGGCCATCAGGGTCTTCCCGGTGCCCGGCGGGCCGTGCAGCAGGACGCCCTTCGGCGGCTCGATGCCGAGCTGTTGGAACAGCTCGGGGTGGCGCATCGGCAGCTCGATCATCTCGCGGACCTGGTCGAGTTCGTCGTCCAGACCGCCGATGTCCTCGTAGGTGACGTTGGGGACGCCCTCGGCGGACGCGCCGCCCCCGGACTGAACCTGTTCGGCCGGCGTCTCGGAGATTTCGATGCTGGTCGAGTCCGTGATGACGACCGTGCCCGACGGCGAGGTACTGGCGATCTTCAGCGGGACCGACTGGCCGGAGCTGGCCATCGGGCCGAACGAGAGCGAGAACGGCACCGTCTGGCCCTCAGTGACGGCCTGTCCGGAGAGCTTGTCGCGGACGAGCGGCCCGATGTCGCCCCGGATACGCAGGTTCTGCGGGAGCGCGACCGTGACCGACTTCGCGGGTTTGACGTCGGCGGGTTCGATGTCGACCGTATCGTCGATCCCGACGTCGGCCTCCTGACGGAGACGGCCGTCGATCCGGACGATACCCCGGCCCTCGTCCTCCGGGTAGCCCGGCCAGACGCGAGCGACGGCTTGTCCCTCCCCCTTCCCCGAGATGACGATGTAGTCACCGTTCTCGAGGTCGAGTTCGTTCATCGATACCCGGTCGATCGCGGCGAGTCCGCGGCCGGCGTCCTTCTGTTTCAGTGGTTTGACGGTAAGCTTCATAGTTCCTCCTCTAACTCGATAGTGAACACGCCGTTTTTCATAAACGTGTGCGCGTCCCCGGCAGCGGCCGGGAGTTCGATCTCGTACTGGTCGTCCGCAAGGACGACGATGGCGGTGTCGTCGACGACGTCGACAGCGACGTCCCCGACGTCGGTCCCGAAGTCGACGGCCATGACCGTGGCGTCGTCGTACTCGTACCGACGGGCTAACTGCCCCTCTTCGCGGGTGAATTGGTCGAGAGTCATGCTGTAACTAACCCAAGGTAAGTGACGCTAATATATAAACCTTTTGCCGATAGACCGCATGAAGGCGGCGGGGTGGATAGAGAGATCGTTGTTCGTAGTTCACGGTGTGCCGGTCGGCGAGGCAGCCGCCGGCCCGGGACGCGGTCGTTGGACCCGAACGGGGATATCCCCCGTGCCGGCGTTCTCCGGTGAGAACCGCCTCGAGTCTTTATGCCCATCCCCCTCGTGTCCTCGCGTATGGAAACGGTAACACATCACGGCAGGGAGACGGCGTACGAGGTTATCGACCGAGGGGCCGACGGACCGCCGATCTGTTTCGTCCACGGCAGCGGGGGATCGCGCGACGTCTGGACGGGCCAGCACGCGCTGGCGGAACACCGTCCCGTCGTCGCGATGGACCTCAGCGGCCACGGCGACTCAGCGGACATCGACGCCAGCGCTGGCTACAGCACGTTGTCGGCCTACACCGACGACGCCCTCGCCGTCGTCGAGGCGACCGGGGCCGAGGTCTTCGTCGGGAATTCGCTCGGCGGTGCGGTCGTCCTCCAACTGCTCCTCGAGCGCCACGTCGATCCCGACGCCGCCGTTCTGACCGGGACGGGCGCGCGGCTGGGCGTTCTCGACGACCTGTTGACGTGGCTGCAATCGGACTTCGAGCGGGCGATCGAATTTCTGCACGGCTCGGACCGGCTCTTTCACGACCCCGACCCGGCCGTCCGCGAGCGATCGATGGACCGGATGGCCGACACCGGACAGGCAGTCACGCGACGGGATTTCTTGACTTCCCACGAGTTCGACGTCCGCGACCGCCTCGACGAGATCGCCGTCCCGACGCTCGCGCTCTATGGGGAACACGACCAGTTGACGCCGCCGTGGTTCCACGAGTTCCTCGCCGACGAGATCGAGAGAGGCCGGCTCGCCGAGATCGAGGATGCGGCGCATCTGGCGATGATCGAGCGTCCGGACGCGTTCAACGGGGTCGTCGAGGCGTTTCTCGCGGATCTCGAGGGCTGATCGGGAGCGACGACAGCCACCCGTACTACCGGGGGAGAACGGCGACCGTCCCGCGAGCGGGAGCTACCGGCGGTCCTCGAGCGCGACGAACGAGTCGGTCGTGGCGGTGAGCCACGCCGTCGATATCGCGTCCTCGTCGATCTCCTGTGGGAACATCGTACACACTGCGATATCGTCGTGTTCGACGGTGACGTGTTGCAGTTCCGATCCGTGGTCGCTAGCCGACTCGCGTTCGCCGGTGGCGCGTTTCGATGATTCGGACATGATACCGATCCTCTGCGGTCTATCCGCGTCTTCCCCGTTCTGGCATATAACTGTCTGCCCTAAACCGAGAGTACAATACCATGTAGTATTATCACCCTTATATATTTACTGTCGAGCGACCCCTGGGATTGCAAGCGGACCGTTCGGGCTCGGCCGCGCGAGCCGAGAACGGAGCCGTCAGTAGAGTTCCTCGAGATCGCTCTCCTCGTGGCCGTGTTCCGCGGCGGGGAACTCGCCAGATTCGACGGCCGCGACGTAGTCGTCGATCGCCGACTCCATCTCCCCACGGACGTCCCCGAACTGTTTCGAGAACGAGGGAGTCCACTCACTTAGCCCGACGGCGTCGTCGACGACCAGTACCTGTCCGTCGCAGTCCGGCCCGGCGCCGATCCCGATCGTCGGGATGTCGATGGCGTCGGTGACCTCCGCCGCGAGGTTCGAGGGGACGTGTTCCAGCACCAGCGAGAACGCACCCGCGTTCTCGTGGGCCTCGGCCAGCTCGAGGATGCGTTCGGCGGCCTCCTGGTCGGTTCCCTGCCGAGGATAGCCGCCGTACTGGTTGACGTGTTGGGGGGTGAGCCCGAGATGTGCCATCACTGGAATCCCGAGCTGGACCAGCTTTTTCGTGAGATCGACGGTGTGGGGACCGCACTCGAGTTTGACCGCGTGGGCGTCCTCTTCCTTGAGCATCCGGCCGGCGTTCTCGATGCTTGCGGCCTCGTCGACGCCGATCGAGAGGAAGGGCATGTCGGCGACGATCAACGCGTCCTCGGTCGCCCGCGCGACAGCGCCCGTGTGCCGGGCCATATCGTCAACGGTCACTGGCAGGGTCGTCTCGTGGCCGAGCGTCGTGTTTCCGAGGCTGTCCCCGACCAGAATGATGTCGACGCCGGCCTCGTCGACGATCGAGGCCGTCGGCGCATCGTACGCCGTCAACATCGTGATCGGTTCCTCGCCCGCTTTCGATCTGACATCCCGTACGGTAGGCATACCCATAGCTTGACCTCCCACGATTAAACCTCGTTGTTCTCCGGCCGCGCTCGGCCGGACCCGGCGCGCTTAAGAGGGACCGGTCGCCATACTCACGCGTGCCAGAACGCGTCGAAACGACCTCGCCCGACGGGGTCGACTACGGCTGGGTGATGCAGACGACGTTCGTCGCCACCATTCTGGTCGGCGCACCGATCGTCGTCGCCCTCTCGACGACCGTGACCCTGCCGTCGTGGGCCGACCGGGCCGAGTTCGCGATCCGGGTCGGGGCCCCCGTTTGGTTAGTCACGTCGCTCGTGGTCTTTGCCTACGCCAAGCGAAAGCAGACGTAATCGGAAGATTCGGCCGCCGCTGGTCGGTCTCAGACGCCCGACGGTCTCTCGCCGACGTACTCGAAGTCCATTCCCGCTCGTTCTGCGGTCCGGAGATCGCGCTCGGAGTCGCCGACGAACAGCGCCCGCCCCGGCTCGACCTCGAGCCGGCGCGCCGTCGCGAGCAACGGCTCCGGATCCGGCTTCCACGTCCCGACCGTGTCCCGACCGACGACCGCCTCGACCGCCGCCGAGAGGGCGTGTTCCTCGAGCGCGATCCGGCAGGCCCGCTCGCAGTTCAGCGAGCAGACCCCTGCGGGCAGCGACCGCTCGAGCAGCTCGTCGGCGTGTGCGAGCCGCTCGGAGGACCGCGCACCCTCGTGTTCGTGGGCCGCGATGGCCGCCTCGACCTCCGCGTGGAGTCCGACTTCGGCCGCGCCCTCGAGCATGGCCCAGAGCCCCTCACCTGGGGGGTCGAGGTTCGCGTCGTCGTACACCGCGCGGACGTCGGTGGCGACGGCGTCCCAGTCGACCACGAGATCGACGAGTGTCCCGTCCAGATCGTAGACGATGGCGTCGTACTCGGACATACGGAACGCTAGGGGCACGACGGATTAGTGACTTCGGTCTCGAGAGGGTCCTGCCCGTCGCTCGTTCACTCGATCGAATCCGACGCACCGAGCGCCGGTCGGACGACGTGGCGAGCAGTCGACGCGATGGCCGCTCCCCAGAGAAATGCGATCGAAAAATGCAGGAACGTCGCGATGTGCTCTCTCGGGAGCAAAATCCAGAGGAGGACCGTCACAGCGCCGATTATCGTGACGCCTACGACCGTCCCAAGCAGGTCGTCCTGCGGACCGAGCTGCGCGTCGGACAGTGTGAGACTGACCGCAGCCCCGACGACTACGCCGAGTCCGACGGCTGCCACTGACGCTTCCATCGATGCGAGTTCCCGACTCGGTTCCGGGAACAGCAGGAGCGGTGTCATAACGGTCGCATAGAGGAGTTCGCGGAGCGCCCGTGACCGCTCGTCAGAGCCGGACACTGAGAGCTTTCCGACGGAAACATCTACCATAAAAACAGTCGTCTTTCGTGACGTAAATACGTTCCCGTGATACCGCCGAGTACCGCTTACTCGAGCAGTTCCCGCGCGATGACCCTCTTCTGAACCACTCACGGACGGTCTCGCGGACCGCTTTCTGTTCGTCGGTGAGTTCCATGGCGGCCGTTCGACGCCGGCGTAATAATTCCCGGACGGCGCTTCGGACCGTGACCCGCGAGCCACCAGTTAGTATCAGAACACTTTTTGAGCGGCCATCGGCTGGTGGGAACGATGACGAACGGGCAGACGCGGAGAGGGATCCTCCGACGCGGCGGTGCCGGACTGGCGGCGATCGGAACGACTGCACTAGCCGGCTGTGCGAGCGAGTTGCCGCTGATCGGCGACGGCGACGGCGATGAGGACGACTCGGAACCGGCGATCGAGGCGTGGCTCACGGATCCGGAACCGGCCGACTTCCTCCGCGAGAGCTACGAGGTCCGCGATCGGGAGTTCCGGGAGCGGAACTTCCGATATCAGGACCCCTCGGTGGTGTTCGACAACGACGACCGACTCTCCTACGACGACCTCTGGGGCCGGCTGGTACGGGACGCCGTCAACGTTCCGGCGATGGACCTCGACTGGCAGCTCGTCCAGCACGTCGACTGGTGGCTCGACCTCGTCCACACCGACTCGGGGGCCAACGTCACCGAACGGGTCCGCCCCGAGGTCCACGTTCTCGCGGGATCGCTCGACCCCGACGCGATCGCGGCCCACCTCGAGGACGAGTCGACCGGCGACGTGGTCGCGGCCGGGACCGCACATGGGTTCGACCTGTACGAACTCGGGAGCTTCAGGTTCGCCCTGCGGGATGACTTCGCGGTGCGAACGCTGAGCGACGTCTGGATCGATTCCGACGCAGTACTCGAGTACGTCCTCGCGGCCCGCTGGGACGGGGGCGACTCCGACGGCCCTCGCCGGTGGGCCGACGATGACCACGCGGGCCCTCTCCTCGCGGAGCGGGGATCGGGCCAGTTCTCGAACGCGGCCGTCTTCCCGCCGCGGGACCCGACCGAGGAACCGGCCTACGACTGGGAGTGGCAGACCGGCCTGGTCGGGACGGCGCGATCGCTCGCGGTCGACGGCGAGACGACGACTGTGACCGACGCGTTCTGCTACGAGTCGGCCGACGACGCCGCGCTCGATGCGCTCGAGGGGTTCGTCGAGACGAACCGCGATATCGACGACGGCGCCTTCCCGACGCTCGAGGAGTACACCGTCGAGCGGTCGTCCGACGCCGAGTCCGTACTCGTACTGACGGGGACGGCGCGGACGAGCGCCATCGTCGGCTCGAACGGCCCGGAACCGGACGCCTAATGGCTTTCGAGGGGAACGTCGAGGTCGCGAAGCCGGTCGCGCATCTCGGCAGCGGACTCGTCGTCCGCGAGCCGCAGCGGACTCCGGAGCGGTCCGGCGTCGAAGTCCCGCATGCGAAGCGCCGTTTTCACGCCGGACATGTAGGAATCGCCGGTCTTGAGGGCGTCCCGAACGGCGAAGATATCGCTCTGTAGCTCGCGGGCCCGTTCGCGTTCGCCGGCGTCGTAGGCCTCGTAACAGTCGACGACCAGTTCCGGGAAGACGTTGGCGACGGCGCTGACCGCGCCCGAACAGCCGACCGCGAGGCCGGTAAAGACCAGCGAGTCCGACCCCGCGAGGAAGGTCAATTCCGGGTGGGCGTCGGCCGCCTGTGCGAGCCACGGGACGTCCTTGCTCGAGTCCTTGACGCCCGCGAGGTTGTCGATCTCGGCGAGGGCAGCGAGCGTCTCGAGGGAGAGTTCGTTGCCCGTCTTGCTCGGGATATGATAGACGTAGACCGGCAGGTCGACGGCCGCGGCGACCCGGCGGTAGTGTTCGATCGCACCCTCGTGGTCGAGCGGATAGTAGTAGGGCGTGACGACGACGATGCCGTCGGCGCCGACCGATTCGGCGTGTTCGGCGCGGGCGACGGTCCGGTAGGTACTCGGTGCGCCGACGCCGGCGATAACCGGTACCTCGTCGCCGACCTCGTCGACGACCGCCTCGATCACGCGGTCGCGTTCCGCCCCCGATAGGAGGGGGAACTCGCCGTTGGTCCCGAGCGGAAAGACGCCGTGGGCACCGCGATCGACGACGAACCGTGCGTGTGCGGCCGTCCGCTCGTAGTCGACGGACTCGTCGTCTCGGAACGCGGTGACCGTCGGCGGGACGACGCCGCGAAGCGACAGCGGATCCCCAGCGCCGGGGTCGTGCTGAGCCATGGACGACCGTCCGCCCGGCACGGGCAAAAAAGGCGCGCCGTCCGCTGCGCTCGGTGGTCAACAGCGGTGGCGCGTCGCTTGCGGCGCGACGCGATTCAGTCCGGCGTCGCCACCTCGCCGGCGGGCTCGTCGAGCTGTTCCCCCGCGAGGACGCGGTTCGCCCGACGGAGCCGTTCGGACAGCGCCTGATGGGAGATATCGAGTTCGTTCGCCAACTCCTCGAGCGAGATCTCGCGGGGGACGTCGTAGTAGCCCTGCCGGTAGGCCTCGGCGATGGCCTCCTGCTGGGGTTCGGTCAGGGCCGCCGTCGTCTCGAGGTCCTCGTCCGTGCCGGCCTCGACCATGCGCCTGACGTCGATCCGGACGCCCTGTGCCTCGATCCCGGAGACGGCGTCGGACAGTTCCTCGCGGTGGGGAAAGAGCAATCGGAGGGTCCACTGCCCGTCCGCGACGCGGGCGTCAAGGACCGTCCCGCCGTGTTCGTACACACAGCAACAGACCGACCCGACCGCTTCCGTGTACGTGACGCGGTAGAACAGGTCGCCGTCCGCGGTGTTCTCGAGGAGTTGGCGGTACTCGTCGACGGTCGCGTCGGCCTCGAGCGCCGCCTCGAGGCTCTCGCGGTCGACCTCGGAAAACCAGACCAGCGGGACGGTCCGGGTCGGCCCCTCCGCGACGACGCTTTCGACGCGGACCTCGAGGGCCGGTAGTTCCTGAAACGTCTCTGCGAGTGCGAACTCGTCCGTCGAAAGCGAGAGTTCTGCGATCGTCGTCATTGGACGGTCACCTCGGAACGTGCGGTCGAACCCGTTCGGCGACCGCTGTCGCCGTCAGGGGAGCAGTGTGACTCGAGTGGTCTCATTCGTATCCAGCCGATCCGCAGCGGCGTGGGACGCGGCGTCGAACGGCTCCGACAGCCGCTGACGACCACGCTCGACCGGATCGTGCTGGGAGAACGGAGGACTCCAGGACGCTTGATGAGCGGCCCTTCCGATTCCGGCCGTTTAAGTCGGCACGTCACCGGTTGAGACGGTCAAAACCACGTGGCGGAACGGCGATCGCGACTGTTCGCTCAGCCCAGTCGGGCCAGCCGATTGAGCGCGTACACCGTCCGAAGGACGTCGACGCTTTTCCCCCGATCGAAGACGAGTTCGTCCGTCTCGAGGACGTGTTCCAAGGTATCCCGCGAGGCGTGTTCGGGGGCGGCCGCGATGCCGGCGTCGGTGTCGGCGACCCACTGCATTACCCGCAGATCGCTCTTGGAGTCGCCCATCACCAAGGCGAACGGGTCGTCGACGCCCAGCACGTCCAGCGCGCGCTCGACACCGATCACCTTGTTCAACTCGAGGCTGCCGATCTCGGCCGCGTCGGCCTCGTAGTAGGCGACGTCGATGCGCTCCAAGACCGCCGCGAGGGAGTCGGGCACGGCGTCGGCCGCGAGATCGGGATAAGCCCCCTCGCTCTCGAGGACGCTCCTGATCTCGGGGTCCTGGGCCGCGTAGAACGCGCGGGTCCAGGCGGCGACGGTCTGCCCGTCCAGCGTCAGCCCGTCGCTTTCTCCCGCTGCATCGATGCCGGCGTCGGTCGCCGCCCCCTCGAGTGTCCGTCCGACGGCGTCGGCGAGCAGGTCGATGAGATAGACCAGCGCCTCGTCGATGGTGTCGCGGGCGTCCGCCGAGCCGGTCTCGTAGTTGGGCTTCATCGTGACGTTGAACTCGTTGCCCTGCAGGTGACAGCCCCGGCGGAGTTCCTCCGGGGCCTCCGGCAGGACCCGCGACCGCACGTCGTCGAAGACCGAGCGGATGGTCTCGTCTAGGTCCTCGTAGAGCAACTGTTTCGTCGCCGCGCCGTGGCCCGGTGTGAACACGCCGGTCCCGGCCTCGTAGACGATCGAGAGGTTCCCCGAATGGACGATCTCGCTGCCCAACCCTTGAATCGCGAAGCCTTTGACGTTCTCCAAGGTCTGGCCCGTACAGATGACGATCGGGACGCCGGCGTCGTGAAACTCCGTCAGGAGGTGCAGCGTCTCCCGGGGGATCTCGTTGTCCGTGCCGCCGGCCGACCGCAGCGTCTCGTCGACGTCCAACACGAGGACGTTGACCGCCCGGCCGTACTTCGTCTCGAGGTCCAGGGCAGTAAAGGCCTGATCACGGGTCGCCCGCGCGGCGATCTCGGCGAAGGTCTCCCCGGCCGCGAAGTCCGACCGGATCTCGTCTTTCCGGGCCTCGAGTTCCTCGGTCGCCTCCTGCCAGTGTTCCAACGCGACTCGGGAGTCGACGGCGGGGAAGACGTCGACGAACTCCTGGTACTCGCGGAGGGTCTTCGTGTCGTACTCGTCGTAGAGTCGGTAGACGAGATCGTACCGTTCCATGTGGGTTACAGGCATGGGCAGGCGGATAACCGTTTCCGGTGTCGGTCAGTGCGAGACACGGTTCGGACTCGTTCGTGTGAGCGTGAGCGTTCGATCATCCGATAGTACGGTAGTTTACTCGGATAGGAATAAATATTTATCCACACGGCCCCTACCGAGTTCACATGAAAGCCATCGCAGTCCAGCCCGGAGCGGGCGGCCCCGACGTCGTTTCTCGACCCGTTCCCGAACCGGCTCCCGGCGAGGCCCTCGTCCGAATCCATCGTGTGGGCGTCGATGGCACCGACTACGAGGTCATCGAGGGAACGCACGGCGGCGTCCCCGACGGTGACGATCGGCTCGTCCTCGGTCACGAGGCCGTCGGCGTCGTCGAGGACCCGAACGGCACCGGACTCGAGGCGGGCCAGTACGTCGTGCCGACGGTCCGCCGACCCCCGCCGGGCGTCGAGACCAACGACTACTTCGAGCGCGGCGACCCGGACATGGCCCCCGAGGGGGAGTACGTCGAACGCGGCATCGTCGGGGCCCACGGGTTCATGGCCGAGTACGTCACGAGCCCGGCAGCGTATCTCGTCCCGATCCCCGACGAACTCGCGCCGTGGGGCTTTCTCGTCGAGCCGATCAGCATCACCGAGAAGGCGATCGAACACGCCCGCGCGTCCCGGTCGGCGTTCGACTGGCGGCCCGAGTCGGCGCTCGTGTTGGGAACCGGCTCGCTGGGGCTGTTGACCGCCGCGATGTTCACCGAGACGCTCGGCTACGAGCGGGTCTACTGTCTCGGCCGGAAGGACCGCCCGCACCCGACGATCGATATCGTCGAGCGACTCGGCGCGACCTACGTCGACTCCCGCGAGACACCGGTCGACGAGGTCGCCGCCGCCCACGAGCCGATGGACGTCGTCTACGAGGCGACCGGCCACGCCAAACACGCCTTCGAGGCGATCGACGCGCTGGCACCCAACGGCGTCGCCGCCCTGCTCGGCGTTCCCACCGACTGGACGTTCGAGATCGACGGTGGCCGCCTCCATCGCAACCTCGTCCTCTCGAACAAGGCCCTCGTCGGCAGCGTCAACTCCAACCGCGGCCACTTCGAGGCCGCCATCGATACCCTCGCGGCGCTGCCCGACTGGCTCCTCGAGTCGATCGTGACCGGGATCTACGGACTCGACGAGATCGAGCGAGCGTTCCCATCGGCGACGGCCCCCGCCGCGACGACCGACGGCGGTTCGGGTGTGGGCCCCGATGACGATACGACTATAAAAACGGCGGTCGAATTTATGCCCATATGAAAAACGTCGACGACCTGATCGAGAGCGCGGCCGAACTCGCGGCTCGTGGCCTCTCGAAGGGCGAGATCGCCGACGAGTTGAACGTCTCGCGGGAGACCGCGAGCTGGCTCGTCGAGCGCAGCGGGACGACGCCCCAGCCGGCCGACCAGCCGACGGCCCAGCCCGACAACGGGGCAAGCGGGCCACAGGACATCCACGTCGACTGGTCGGCGATCGGCCGGGACAGCAAACGCATGAGCGCCATCGCGGAAGCGATGGCCGACATGCTCGCCAAACACGGCGAGGACGTCGATCTCACGATCGGCATCGAGAAAGCCGGCGGCCCCATCGCGACGCTGGTCGCCCGGGAACTCGAGACCGATCTCGGGACCTACACCCCCGCGAAACACCAGTGGGAGGAAGGCGACATCGACGAACTCGGCGGAACCTTCTCCCGGAACTTCGCCGGAATCCGCGACCGCGAGTGTTACGTCGTCGACGACACCATCACCAGCGGGACCACCATGCGCGAGACCATCGAAGCGATCCGCGCCGAGGGCGGCACACCGCTGGCCTGTATCGTCCTCGCGGACAAACAGGGCCTCGAGGAACTCGCGGGCGTCCCCGTCTACTCGTTGTTGCAGGTCATCAGCGTCGGCAAGGACGACTAGACGACCGCCGGCCGCTGCCGTACGACTCGTTCGGCTTGCCCGATACGTACTCGAGTGACGGCTCGGTCCGGCGGGCCGATGCCCGCTCCGTGCGTCTCGTGACCCCGGGCTGACCGGTCGCTGTCGAGTGAGTGACCCAAAAAAGCGAATCGGAGACGGCGAACCCCTACCCGTGAATGCCCATCGCTTCGATCTGTTCCTGATACCGGTTGCGGATCGTCACTTCGGTCACCTGCGCGACGTCGGCGACCTCGCGCTGGGTCTTTTTCTCGTTACAGAGCAGCGAGGCGGCGTAGATCGCGGCCGCGGCGTACCCCGTGGGCGACTTGCCCGAGAGCAGTCCTTCCTCGGCCGTCTTCTCGATAATCTCGTTGGCCTTGGTCTGGACTTCCTCGGAGAGTTCGAGTTCAGAACAGAAGCGCGGGACGTATTTCTTCGGGTCGACGGGACGCATCTCGAGGCCGAGTTCCTGCGAGATGTATCGATACGTGCGACCGATCTCTTTGCGTTCGACGCGGGAGACTTCCGAAATTTCCTCGAGGCTTCGCGGGATGCCCTCCTTTCGACAGGCGGCATACAGCGCCGAGGTCGCGACGCCCTCGATCGAGCGCCCGCGGATGAGGTCTTCCTTGAGCGCGCGCCGATAGATCACCGACGCGACCTCCCGAACCGACCGCGGGACGCCGAGCGCCGAGGCCATCCGGTCGATCTCGCTGAGCGCGAACTGAAGATTGCGCTCGCCGGCGTCTTTGGTGCGGATGCGTTCCTGCCACTTGCGCAGGCGGTGCATCTGACTGCGTTTCTTCGAGGAGATAGAGCGGCCGTAGGCGTCCTTGTCCTTCCAGTCGATCGTCGTCGTCAGTCCCTTGTCGTGCATCGTCTGGGTCGTCGGCGCACCGACGCGGGACTTCTCCTGTCGTTCCTGGTGATTGAACGCCCGCCACTCCGGGCCAGGATCGATCTGTTCTTCCTCCACGACGAGCCCACAGTCTTCACAGATGAGCTCACCCCGGTCGGAGTCCTTAACGAGATTATCCGATTCACATTCGGGGCAGGCACGTACCCCCTCTTGTTCCTCGGTCTCGTCCGTCTCGCGCGTTCGCTCCCGCTGGCGGGTGGACCGTGTCATCGCACTTTTATAGTAGTATCACGACGGCATATAAACTTTTGGACGGTCGTTTCGGCCGACTACCCAAAACACCCGAAAACAGGCAATACGGGTGTCGAGAGTCGAGGTTTACCATTCGGAATCGGAAACTCTTTATCCGGCTCTGCCCCACCTCGGGGACGAATGCCGGTCATCGAGTGCGACGTCGAGACGGCTCGCGAACGGCTCGAGGAAGCGGGGGTACCCGTCGAGTCGGGCAACACCGACCACGAACGCTGGCGGGCGAGCCGCAGCTCCGCGACCGCCGTCGCATACGACGACAAGGTCGTGATTCAGGGGGCAGAGCCCCGCGAAATCGAGGCACTGCTCCGCGAGGGCGGGGGCCGTGCCCACGTCTACTTCGACGGCGGCTCGCGGGGCAACCCCGGCCCGGCCGCGATCGGCTGGGTGATCGTCACCGGCGACGGCATCGTCGCCGAGGACGGCGAGACCATCGGCACGGCGACCAACAATCAGGCCGAGTACGAGGCGCTGATCGCGGGACTGGAAGCCGCCCGGGACTACGGCTACGACGAAGTCCACGTCCGCGGCGACTCCGAACTCATCGTCAAACAGGTCCGCGGCGAGTACGACACCAACGACCCCGACCTCCGCGAGAACCGCGTTACCGTCCACGAGTTGCTCCGAGCGTTCGACGAATGGACCCTCGAGTACGTCCCCCGCGAGGTCAACGACCGCGCGGACGGGCTGGTCAACGAGGCGCTGGATCGGGCCTGAATCCGTCCGAGATATAGTATCGGCTCGGGCGAGCGATCTAGGATGGCGCGTGCTGTCGAAGCGGATCGGCAAGCGGAAACCCGCCCGCATCCATACACACCCCTATGACCGATCCGAACGCGATCGATGCCGACGGTGCGGCCGACGAGCGGGACGAAGACGCTACCGACAACGAACCCGACGGGGACCTCCCGCGCGGCGTCGTCGACGAAGTCGAGCGACTGACCCGCCTCGAGCGCACCGCGGTCGACGACAACGAGATCGAGGCCTACGAGCGGCGTCGCGAGGAACTGCTCGAGAACCACGACTTCACGTCGCGAATCCGGGACGACGACGGCGACGACGTCCTCGTCTGCCACCCCGCGGAGTGGCACGACGAAGAAGCCGGCGTCATCAGGACCGACCGCATCGAGGATATCGACCGTGCGGTCGAGATCCCGCTCGAGGGGACCGAAGACCCCGACGACTGGGCGGCCGTCGACGAGCGCAACCGGGATCTCGTCGCCGCGGTCAGGGAGGCCCACGGTGACGTTCACGGGGACAACGCGGCGCTGCTTGCGGACTTCGCGGGCAATCACTACGCGAAACCGATCGCGTCACTGACCGCCGACGAACTCGCGGAGTTTCGGGAAGAGTACCTCGTCAGGAACGCCTGGCCGTCCGAAAAACAACGGGAAGTGATCGCGGAGTCGATCGAACTCGTCTTCGAGGCCACCGGTGAATCGGCCCCGAACGGCGGCTCTCAGTAGCTCTCGTCGACGATCTCGCTGATCTCGTCGGCGCGGTCGTCGCCCGTGACGACCTTCGAGAGGGTCCACTGGATGCCGTCGAGGACGGCGTCGTAGCCGTCGTCGGTCAGCGAGTACTGGTTCGTTCGCTTGTCGAGTTCGCTCTTTTCGACCAGCCCCAGATCGACCAGTTCGTCGAGGTTGGGGTAGAGTCGACCGTGGTTGACCTCCGTCCCGTAGTAGTCCTCGAGTTCGCGTTTGATCGCCAGGCCGTACATCGGCTCCTTGGCGAGGATCACGAGGATGTTATTCTGGAAGGCTGTGAGTTCGCGCGCAACACTCTGCTCGTCGGTGATTGATTGTGCCTCTGACATGGCTATGTAAATGTCACCAGACTATTTAAGACTTGTCAACCATTCCGTCGTTTCAGCGGGTTGGATGGGCCGTACGGCCGCGATGCGGCCGGACGCCGGTGAAACGGGCCCGTTCGTCGTCTGTTCCATAGCTGGCAACCGTCAACTGACTAGTGACACTCGATTACGAAAGTACTTTTTGATCGACCGTCGATCCTCCGGTACATGGTCAACCTCTGGGAAGACCTCGAGACCGGACCGAACCCGCCGGAAGAGATCTACGCCGTCGTGGAGTGTCTCAAGGGCGAGCGAAACAAGTACGAGTACGATAAGGACGTCCCGGGCGTCGTGCTGGACCGCGTCCTCCACAGCAACGTCCACTACCCGAGCGACTACGGCTTCATCCCGCAGTCGTACTACGACGACGAGGACCCCTTCGACGTTCTCGTCCTCGTCGAGGACCAGACGTTCCCCGGCTGTGTCATCGAGGCCCGACCGGTCGCGCTGATGAAGATGGACGACGACGGCGAACAGGACGACAAGGTCATCGCCGTCCCCTCCGAGGACCCGCGCTACGATCACATCGAGGATCTCGACGACATCCCACAGCAGCAACTCGACGAGATCGACGAGTTCTTCGCGACCTACAAGAACCTCGAGGAGGGCAAGGAAGTCGAGACGCAGGGCTGGGAGGACAAGCAGGCCGCCTACGACGCGATCGAACACGCCCAGGACCTCTACGACGAGAACTTCTAGACGGGACCCGCCGCACTCGCGGCGTCACCGTTTTCTCTCGCTGCCGCGAACGGATACCCGAGAGTTATCCGCGGCCGACCGGCTGATTCGTTATGAGCATGGGTAATTTTATCCCCGTTCCTGCCGTAGTCGTTCCTGTATGGCAGCATCCGACTCCGCCCCGAGAACGTCATCGTCGGCCGACGGCACAGACGAGTCCGCCGCCGGTATGGCCCATCTCACGGTCGTCCCGGCCAACTTCGACCCCGACGACTCGAGCGCGACCGACGAGTAGGACTGCGGTCCACGACCCGTCTACACCGCGTCTAGCACTCCGGAGACACCGCGTGTATCACCCCACTGTGTCCTCGCCCAGCGGGTACCGCCGGTTCGTGCCTCAGCCGTTCGGAAAACAGTGTCTCGAAACGAACCTTCTTGTATGCGGTCGAACTACGTCCGTCTATGGGTCTGTTCGACCGATTACGGGGCGACGGTGACCCCCGGGTCGCGTTTATCGGGGTCGACGGCGTACCGTATAGTCTCCTCTCGGAGAACGAGGAACTGTTTCCCAACTTTGCTGCGATCGCCGCGGACGGAACCGCCGGCGAAATCTCGAGTATCGTCCCGCCGGAATCCAGCGCTTGCTGGCCGTCGCTGACCACCGGGATGAACCCGGGCGAAACCGGCGTCTACGGCTTCCAGGATCGTGAAAACGGCACCTACGACACCTACGTTCCGATGGGACGTGACGTCCAGGCCGACCGCGTCTGGGACCGCGTCCAGGAGAGCGGCCGCAAGGCCACCGTGATGAACGTCCCCGTTACCTTCCCGCCCCAGCGGGACGTCCAGCGGATGGTCTCGGGCTTTCTCTCGCCCGGCCTCGACAAGGCCGCCTACCCCGACGACGTCCGCGACTACCTCGAGACGCTCGATTACCGGATCGACGTCAACCCGAAACTCGGCCATCAGGACGACAAATCCGAGTTCATCGAGGACGCCCACGCGACCGTCGACGCCCAGTACGAGGCCTTCCAGCACTACATCGAGGAGGACGACTGGGACCTGTTCTTCGGCGTCTTCATGACGACCGACCGGGTCAACCACTTCCTGTTCAAAGACTACGAGCGCGACGGCGAGTACAAAGACGAGTTCATCGAATTCTACAAGAAAGTCGACAACTACATCGGCCGCCTCCGGGAGTCGCTGCCCGACGACGTCACGCTAATCGTCGCCTCCGACCACGGCTTTACCAGCCTCGACTACGAGGTCCACTTCAACGAGTGGCTTCGGGAGGAGGGGTGGCTCTCCTTCGGGACGGACGACCCCGAGGAACTGGGCGACATCTCCGACGATACCAAGGCCTACTCGTTCATTCCGGGCCGGTTCTACATCAACCTCGAGGGACGAGAGCCCCGCGGTGCCGTCCCCGAAGACGAGTACGACGCGGTCCGCGACCAACTCAAGGCTGACCTCGAGGCGCTCGAGGGCCCCGACGGCAACAAGGTCGTCGACCGCGTCGTCGAGAAAGAAGAAGCGTTCCGCGGCGATCACGCCGACATCGCGCCGGACTTGGTCGCGATCCCGAACAACGGCTTTGACCTCAAATCCGGCTTCAAAGGCGAGGGCGAGGTCTTCGACACCGGCCCGCGCAACGGGATGCACAGTTTCGACGACACGTCGCTGTACATCGACTCGCCGGACGCGACGATCGAGGACGCCGACCTCTTCGATATCACGCCGACGATCCTCGACCTGCTGGACCTCGAGTACAGCCGCGGCGAGTTCGACGGCGCGAGCCTCGTCTGACCACGGCTCGTCGCATTGACGACCGACGAAAGAGCTATTTTCGTCGCGGAATGATCAGAACGTATGAAGGACGCACTCCTCGTTGGGGGTTGCTTCGTCTTGACGCTGCTGTGTGCCGCCGTCGCGAGCGCGATCACCGAGAGCCCGGCCCTGCTCGGGATCACGCCGATCGGGATCGCGATTTACTTGATCGTCGGCGTCGGCCTCCCGCAGTCGCTGTTAGCCCGCCGGACCGGGTCCGATCTCCAACTCGGGCTGGCCGCGCTGGCCGTCGCCGGCGGGGTGGTCGCAGTGATCGTCGGGATCGCGACGGGCTCACCGAACGCCGAACTGAGCGGTGGCATCGTCGCAATCTTGCTTTTCGTCGTTCTGGGCAACGCCATCGGGGCAGTCGTTCGACAGTTTCGCGACGGCTATCGGTCGACGGCCGGCGAGTGAGACCACCGCTTCCCCGCCCCGATTCGATCCCGTTTTCCCGGCGGCGACGAACCGCCGTCCATGGAAGAGGTCATTCACGCTCGCGGCCACGAGAACGTCACCGCCGAACACGCCAGCACGTTCGAGGTGACGACCGACGACTACCTCACGCCCGCCGGCGACTGCATCCTCGCGATCGAGGCTGACCGCGCGCCGGCCGACTTCGATCCCGAGTTCGTCGCAGCTTGTCAGGACTCCAACGCGACGATTACCGTCACGCTCGAGGCCGACGGCCACACGGCGTCCGTGACCGGACGGGGCGATCCCGCCCTCGAGTTTACGAACGAACGCAGCGCGGTCGGGCGAACGAGCGACTACGTCGACGACCGGACGATCGTCAACAGTGCCGAGTTCGCAGCCGAGGGGTTCGACCGCGACCTCGTGGCGGCGCTTTCCGACGGTGCCGAGGCGACGGTGACGATCACCGTCGAGTAGGCGGGTCCCGGGCCACAACCGTCGGTCCGCCGACCGTCCGCCGCGGTTTTGGGGTCGAAGTCCGAACGGGGCAGTATGAGCGACGACTCGGAGCCAGCGGTCAACATCAGCGGCGGGACGGCCGGCGGCGGCCGCGCCGCCGAGTTCGATCCGGCGACGGCCGATACCCGTGCCGAGGAGGTCGTCGACCGGCTGGGCGAACTGTTCTGGCAAAAGGAGTACGGCGGTCGGGACGCCTTCACCTGTCTCGTCCGGACGATCCTGAGTCAGAACACGAGCGACAAGGCCAGTCAGCCGGCCCACGACGCGCTGATCGAGCGCTACGATGGCGACGACATCGACCTCGTGGAATCGCTCGCAGCCGCCGAGCAGTCGACGCTCGCCGAGACGATCAGCGGCGCGGGCCTGTACAACCAGAAGTCCGAGACCATCATCGACACCGCCGAGTGGGTCCTCGAGGAGTTCGGCTCCGCCGCGGCGTTCGACGCGTTCGTCAAGGACGAGCCACCGGCCGAGGTCCGCGAGACGCTGCTCGAGGTCCGTGGCGTGGGGCCGAAGACCGCCGATTGCGTCCTGCTTTTCGCCGGCGGTCGCGGCGGCGTCTTCCCCGTCGATACCCATGTCCACCGGATCTATCGGCGCATGGGGATCGCGCCGCCGGATGCCGACCACGAGGCCGTCCGCGAGGTTCTCGAGCGCGACGTGCCCGCAGCCAAGTGTGGCTTCGGACATACGGCGACGATCCAGTTCGGCCGCGAGTACTGCCGGGCGCGCACGCCGGCCTGCCTCGAGGACCCCGACGCCTGTCCCATGGCGGACCGCTGCGATCAGGTCGGCGTCTATCCGGAAACGGGCGAGGTCGTCGACCCGGCCGAGGCCCCCGAGGCGGAGTGACGGACCCGGCCACGACACGGTCCCGACCCGTCTCGCTCGAGTCGATGACGTAACCGGCAGTCAGCGCCTTTATACAATCGAACTTTCATTCGTGAAACAATGGTTGCGTTCAGCGACGCGGAACGGGACGCAGTGTACAAGGCGATCTTCACACGGCGGGATATCCGGCGATTCCGCGACGACCCGATTCCCGACGGCGTCCTCGAGCGACTCCTCGAGGCCGCCCATCACGCCCCGAGCGTCGGTTTCTCCCAGCCGTGGGACCTCGTCGTGGTCCGTGAGACGGAGACGAAAGCCGAGATCGCCGAGATCGCCGATCGCGCTATCGCGGCCGCCCGCGAGGGGTACAAGGAACCGCGGCGAAGCGAGTTCGCCGAGCTGAAACTCGAGGGAATCCGCGAGTCGCCGGTCAACGTCTGCGTGACCTGCGATCCGACCCGGGGCGCACCCCACGTGTTGGGGCGAAGTTCGATGCGGCGGACCGACGTATACTCGACCTGTCTCGCCGTGCAGAACCTCTGGCTGGCCGCCCGTGCGGAGGGGATCGGCGTCGGCTGGGTAAGCGTCCTCTACCCTCACGAGGTCCGGGAGGCTCTCGACATTCCGGCCCACGTCAAGCCGATCGCGTATCTCTGTCTGGGCTATCCCGAGGACGGGTTCCCCGACGAACCCGTCCTCCAGCAGGAAGGCTGGCGCGAGCGACTCGACGTGGAGACGCTCGTCCACGAGGGAGGGTGGAACCCGGATCGGGCGACCAACGCTGCCCGCGAGCATGGCACTGACAGCGATCGCGGCCACGAGCCGCGTTCTCGCTCCGAACCGCAGCCACGGTAGCCGCCGTCCGGCAGTGGATGGCGGCCGAGAGTACTCGCTGGGACGCCGACGTGTGACGACAGTCGAGAACGATCCCCTACGAGCGGCGGTGCGACTCCATCATTGCCACAACGTTAATGCAACTCGACGGTTGATACTCGGTGTCAAACGAAAAACACCGTGTTTTACGTTTCCGCTTTCGGCCGGTCCACCGCGAGGATGTCCGCGTCCGAACCGCCAGTGCTGTCACCCGACCGACGGAAACGCGCGACAGCTGTCGCCCCCTCGAGGAGACGAAACTGACCAATACAGGTCCGCTACCGAAATATGACGTACGAATACACGCCGATAGCGCTCCCGTATATCACCGCGGCGGTCGTCTGTACCGTCCTGTTGAGTACGATCTGGCAACGCCGCGACCGGCGGGGAGCCAAAGGGTTCCTGTTGGACATCGCTGGCGTGATCATCCTCTCCGTGACGGTGTCGTTGCAGTTGTTCGCGACGGCGGAGTCGACGAAGCTCTTCTGGTGGAACTGGCGGTTCGTCGCGGGGTCGTTCATGGGGATCGGCTATCTGCTCATGGCGATCGAGTACACCAACAACGAGGAGTACATAACGTATCGAAACGGGGCCGTACTCGCCGTCGTTCCGGTCTTGATCCAGTTTGCGGCGTGGACGAACTATCGTCACGAGTGGGTGTACACCGCGTCGATCGACCCGGCGACCGGACTCCTCGTGCCCACGTTCGAACCGCTGTACTGGATCTACGCCGTGACGATGTTGGCGTATCTCGGGCTCGCAGTCTACCTGCTGATCCGACTGCTCCGCTCGCTTCCGGGGTTCGAAAAGCAAGCGGGCGTCCTCATTGCGACGATCCTGTTCGTTACGGTCGGGCTGCTCGTCTGGTGGCTCGGGTACGTCCCCGTCGATACGCTTGCCCTGACGAGTACGGTGAAGGTCGTCGGCTTCTACGTCGCAGTGGATCGCTTGCAACTCCTCGATATCGTTCCCGTTGCGCGGACGAAAGTGATCGACAACATGCAGGACGCCGTCCTCGTCGTCAACGCGGCGAATCGGATCGTCGATGCGAACCCCTCGGCCAAACGACTCGCCGACACCGAGATCTCGATCGGTGACTCGCTCGCGGCGGCGTTTCCCTCGGCCCCGTTTGCCGAGTGTACCGACACCGCCGACGCCCGAACGGAATGGGCGTTCGAAACCGACGGTGAGACGCGACACTTCGCCATCCAACTGTCGCCGCTCACGGACTCCCGAGGGAACCAGACCGGCCAGTTGATCGTCCTCCGAGACATCACGCAACTGAAAAACCGGGAACGGGAACTGACCGTCCTCAATCGGATCGTTCGCCACGATATTCGAAACGAAATGAACGTTATCATCGGTCGTGGCGACCTCCTCGCCGATTACGTCGACCCCGACGGCGAGGAACACCTCGAGTTGATGCTCGAGAGTAGCGATCATGTCGTCGACCTCACGCAGGTCATCGGTGATCTCGTTGAAACGCTAACGACTGACGGCGATCTGGACCTCGAACCCGTTCACCTGCTGCCCGTCGTCTCGAATCAACTCGAGAAAGCACGAACCAGCTACCCCGACGCGTCGTTCCGTCTCGATGACGAACCGCCGGCCGACGTGACGGTACGGGCCAACGAGATGTTGTCGTCCGTGTTCACGAACCTCCTCAACAACGCTGTGCTACACAACGACGCGGACGACCCACGCGTGGTGCTTTCGATCACGGACCGGGACGAAACCGTCGCGATCCGCGTCGCGGACAACGGCCCCGGTGTTCCCGAGGAACAACGCGACGAAATCTTCGGGCGCGGTCAGAAAGGCCTCGAGAGCGAGGGCACCGGAATCGGTCTCTATCTGGTCGATACCCTCGTCGAAGGCTACGGCGGCGACGTGTGGGTCGAAACTGCCGAGGAGGGTGGCGCGGCGTTCGTCGTGGAACTCCCGAAAGTCGAGGCTCGACGGGAGCGTCCAGCGCCGCTCGGGGACTGACCGGCGACGGTCGTGTCACGGACTCGAGCGGGTACTGCCCCGGGAAAGGCGGCACAATCACGGAGCGAACACGCGCGGCCCCGAAAATCGCGACGTGATTTCTGTTTTCGAAGCCGATCAGAGGAAGCGGAAGGTCTCCAAGTTCTTCGGCGCGAAGGTCCGCATATCGTACTCGTGGTAGAGTGCCGACGAGAGGTCCTGCGTGGAGCGTTCGTCGCCGTGAACACACAGCACCTTCTCCGGACGGGGGTTCATCGTCTTGACGAAGTTCTCGAGGCCGGCGCGGTCGGCATGGCCGGAGAAGCCGTCGACGGTTTCGACGTTCATGTTCAGCGAGAGGGTGCCGCGGCCGCCGCCGTTGCCCATGGCACCGACCTCGCTGGTGGGGATCTCGTCCCAGCCGTTCTGGATGCGACGACCAAGCGTTCCCTGAGCCTGGTAGCCAACGAAGACGAGCGAGGAGTCCGGATCGGGGCCGATGTGGGAGAGCCAGGACATGATCGGACCGCCGGTGACCATCCCCGAGGTCGAGAGGATGATACAGGGCTCGCCGTCGGCGACGTCCTGCCGTTCTTCCTCGCCGCCGTCGATGTGGTTGAACTCGTCGGCGAGGAACGGGTTCTCGTCTTCGTGGAAGATCCGGTCGCGCAGGTCGTCCCGGAGGTACTCGGGGTAGGTCGTGTGGATCGCAGTCGCCTCCCAGATCATCCCGTCGAGATGGACCGGCATCGACGGAATATCGCCGTTGCGCATCGCCTCCTCTAAGACGAGCATGATCTCCTGTGATCGCCCCACGGCGAAGGCGGGGATGACGACCTTGCCGTCGCGCTCGTAGGTCTCGTTGATGACCTCCTTGAGGTTGCGCTCGGAGTCTTCCTGATCGGTCTGGTAGTCGTTGCGACCGCCGTAAGTCGACTCGAGGACGAGCGTCTCGACGCGGGGGAAGTCGTTGACTGCGCCGTTGAACAGGCGGGTGTCGTCGTAGTGGATGTCGCCGGAGAAGGCGACGTTGTAGAGGCCGTCACCGATGTGGAAGTGCGAGACGGCCGAGCCGAGAATGTGGCCCGCGTTGTGGAACGTGAGCTTGACGTCGGGCGCGATGTCGGTGACGTCGCCGTACTCGAGCGGGATGCAGTGTTTGATCGCCTCGCGGACCTGCTCGCTCTCGTAGGGCGGGCTGCGGCCCTCCTTGGCCGCGACGTCGAGGTAGTCGAGCGTCAGCAGCCCCATCATGTCCCGGGTGGGCTCGGTACAGTAGATCGGGCCGTCGTAGCCGTACTTGAACAGGAGCGGGATCAGTGCGGAGTGGTCGAGGTGAGCGTGGGTCAGCACGACCGCGTCGATGGTCTGTGGGCCCGCGCCGAGCGCCTCGGGCGCGTGGAGGTACGGCACTTCGCCTTCCGCGCCGGGCTTGTCCCCGCAGTCGATGAGGATCCGCGTCTCGGGCGTCGAGAGGATGAAGGAGGCGCGACCGACCTCGCGACAGCAGCCCAGCGTGGTGATGCGGACGTACTCGTCGTCGGACATCTCCTCGCGGTGGATCTGTCGGCCGACCTTCTCCAGAATGTCCCGGCGCTCGTCGCGTTCCTGCTTGAGGAAGCTCCGAACGTTCGAGACGGTCGAGGACTCGATCGGCGGCGTGCGGACAACTTCGGGCGTCCAGCCGACGTTTTTCGTGATTTCCCGGAGCGTCGACCCGTGACGGCCGATGACCATGCCGGGCTTTTCGGCCTCGATGACGACTTCGCCGGTGTCGGCGTGGAAGTCGAGATCCGTGACTCCGGCGTCGTCGGGGATCACGTTCATGATCTCCTCGCGGGCCTGTTCTGGCCGCGAGAGGACGCTCGGATCGGGACGAACGGTGATCCGCTTGCGAAGCTTGCTCGCCAGTTGCCGAATGAGGTCGCCCTGCTGGGCGAACTTCTTCGGATCGCGAGTGTAGACCACCAGTTCTGGGCCTTCGTATTTCACTGAGGAGACCGAGATATCGCTCGGTAACTCGCTCGTGATCTGTGCTTTGAGATCGTCGAGTTGCTGCTCTACAGTACTCATAGGTCGCCGAATGTGGATTGCGTGAACTCGCCGTCCAGAACCGAGTGTGACGTCAGATGGGTGGGGGAGATCGGGATCGGGGTGTCGGAACCGAGCGCCCGCGGCGGACGACGATTCGCGTGCTGTTTCGTCTCCCGAATCATCGTTTCGACACCACGCCTGACGAACACGCTCCCGGATCGGTTATCCTGGTTCGTGCGGGAAATTCCAGGGAGAACCCGCTTACTCGAGGCTATTCTTTGCGGAGTATAAAAGCCTTCGCAAAACCCAGGGCACTCCGGACGGTAGTTGTCGATCCATGCAGATCACACCGACACGGGTCGTCGAGGAGCGAGACTGGGTCCGTGACCGGGCCGAGACAGTCGTTCCGATCATCAACGACGTTCGCGACGATCTCGGCGAAATCTTCGATACCGAGGTCGACTCGATCACGACCGACCAGTACCGCACGGAAGTCGACGTCGTCTTCGCCGACGGCGATCTGGCCGTCAACGTCGCCGCGATGGTCGCGATCCTTCGGGAGTTAGACGTCGAGGGCGATTACCCCGGTTTCGTCGTCGACGAACTGCTCGGCCGGGAGCTGGCCGCGACGATCGCCGGCCGCCAACCCCTTCGGACGCTGGGCGAAGCGACCTTTCACTACGCCGACCTCCACGTCCACGGCGACGCGAGCGAGAACGCGGGCGTCGACGACTGCGAGGCGGCACTGGCCGCCGGCTTTCAGGAGCGACTGCCCGGCTGGAACTGGACCGAGCGGGAGAGCCCGTTCGGCGTCCGCTAGCCGTCCGTCTCGGACTCGTTCGTCGAGCCGTTCCCGTCGGTCGACTCGTTGCCTCCGGTAGACTCGTTCCCGGTTCCGGACTCGTTGCCCGTGCCGTCGCCTTGCTCGTCGATCGCTCCCTGCTGTTGCTCGAGCTGGGCCTGTTGCATGGCGAACTGCTCGTAGCTGTCCCCGGGGTAGATCGCGCTGATGTCGCCGTTCTGCAGGGCGGCGACGATCGTCTCGGCGGGCCCGTCGACGAGGAAGAAGCCGTACGCGGGCGAGGACTTCTCGATC
Source organism: Natrinema pellirubrum DSM 15624 (assembly GCF_000230735.2). Taxonomy (NCBI): domain Archaea; kingdom Methanobacteriati; phylum Methanobacteriota; class Halobacteria; order Halobacteriales; family Natrialbaceae; genus Natrinema; species Natrinema pellirubrum. The sequence continues at coordinate 1,603,515 of NC_019962.1, read as the reverse complement.
GAGACGTCGCCGTTCGCGTCTGCCAGGTCCTCGACCGCAGTGGCGGCCTCCTCGGTCAGTTCGCGCTGTTTCTCCTGATAGCGCTGGCCGGCTTCCTGTTCGCTGATGTTGCCGTTCTCGATCGACTGACGAAGCTCCTGCTGGAGGCTCCGCAGCTGCTCCTGATCGGGGGTGACCGTCACCGTCAGGGGTCCGTCGGCGCTTCCCGAGTCGTCCTGTGTCAACGACTCGAGGGCGGAACAGCCGGCCAGTCCCGTGGCAGCGCCGGTGCCGGACAGTGCGAGGAACCCGCGGCGGGTCGGTAGGTTCGACATCGTGTCGTCGGCGGGGGGCGATGCGGATATACCTTCTGCGTCGGCCCGACTCGAGCGCGTGGCGTCGGCGGTCGGCCGAGGACGCGTCCCTTTTGGTCGTCGCGGCGCTACCTCGAGCCAGTGACCGACGCAGCGCCCCGCCGACGGACGGAAACGCTCCAGGAGCCGACACCGCCGGTCGCCCGCGACGCCGTCGCCCGCGGGATCGACCGGGAGGCGATCGTGACCGTCTACGGCCGCTGTACCGTCGACTACGACGGCCGAGCGACGAGTTACCTCGAGGCGGGGGATCGTCACCTCATGCTCAAGCCCGATGGGGCGGCGCTGGTCCACACCGACGAGGGCCAACAGCCGGTCAACTGGCAGCCGCCGGGCTGTGACCACGCCGTCAGCTGTGCGGACGGCGAACTCGTCGTCGAGAGCCTGCGGTCGACGCCCGACGAACGGCTCGCCGTCCGGTTCAGCGAGGTCCTGCAGGTCTCGGCCTTTTCTGGGACCGACGAGACGGACCTCGCACTGACCGGGACCGAGGAGGACCTCCGTCAGCGCATCCTCGAGGAGCCCGCCCTGCTCGAGAGTGGGTTCACACCGCTGGCGACCGAACGCGACACGCCGGCGGGAGCCGTCGACATCTACGGCGAGGACGAGGCGGGCCGAACGGTCGTCGTCGAACTGAAGCGCCGTCGGGTCGGGCCTGACGCGGTGAGCCAGCTTCGGCGGTACGTCGATGCCTTAGAGCGCGACCTCCACGCCGACGCGGCCGTCCGGGGCATCCTGGTCGCCCCCTCGGTGACCGACCGCGCCGGCCGGCTGTTGACCGAACACGGCCTCGAGTTCGTCTCGCTCGAGCCGCCGGCCGAGTGATCCGACGGGCCGCGTTCGGACGACTCCACTTCGTTCCCATCTCCCCTCGCGGTCGTCCTCGAGCGGCGGTTTTGCGACCGTCCGCCGGGCCGTCCGGAATTGCGGAGAACGGATCGCGCGTTCGAACTGTTCGATATCGACGGCCGGCTACCGGCGAACGGTGAAGATCACGACTCCGAGGACCAGGAGACCGACACCCCACCACCACGACTTCCCCGGGAGATACGCCAGCAACAGCGTCACGATACCCGAGGTGATGAGCGACCAGCCGATCGTCGTTCGATATGTCATGCTGTCAATCAGTAGGGGGAGCGGGTTGGGCGTTGTGCCGGAGGCTGCAAGATGGGTGTCCCGCCCGGACGGGACGCAAGCAGCGGTCGTATCGTCCCGAGAGGACACTCACTCCTCGAGCAACCGCTTCAGCCGGTCGAGTTCCGTCAGCGCCTCGACGGGGGTCAGGTGGGCCAGATCGAGCGCGCGCAGTTCCGCAGCCACGTCCGTCGGCACGTCTCCTCCATCGGCGGTCGCAGCTGCCGTCTCGGCGGCCGGAGCGTCGCTCGAGGCAGTGGCGGTGTCGGTCGCCTCGTCCCCCGGCTCAGTGTCCGCGTCGGCCGCCGCGACCAGCTCCCGCGCGCGGTCGACGACCGAATCGGGGACGCCGGCCGCGGTGGCGACCTCGACGCCGTAGGATCCCGTCGCCGCGCCGGGTGCGATCTCGTGGTGGAAGACGACCTCGCCGTCGACCTGTTCGACCTCGAAATGCAGCGTGAAGGCGGCCGCGAGGTCGTCGGCGAGTTCGGTCAGCGGGTGGTGGTGGGTCGCGAAAAGCGTCGTCGCGCCGACCCGATCGTGGAGGTGTTCGGTGATCGCCTGTGCGATTGCCATCCCGTCGGCCGTCGAAGTACCCCGACCGACCTCGTCTAGCAGGACCAGCGCGTTCTCGTCGGCCTCCCGCAGGATCGTCGCGAGTTCGTCCATCTCGACCATGAACGTCGAGCGTCCGCCCGCGATGTCGTCGCTGGCCCCGACGCGAGTGAAGATCCGATCGACCGGCGTGAGTCGGGCGGCGCTGGCGGGCACGAAACTGCCGACCTGTGCCAGCAGGACGATCTGGGCGACCTGTCGCATATAGGTCGACTTCCCCGACATGTTCGGCCCTGTGATCACCGCCAGTCGGCGGTCGTCGGTGAAGTCGGCGTCGTTCGGGACGAACGACTCTTGGGTCCGCTCGACGACGGGGTGGCGACCGCCCTCGATCTCGAGGACGCGGCCGTCGCTGTCCGCACCGCCCCCGCGCTCTATGATCTCGGGCCGGCAGTAGTCGTACTGCGCCGCGGCCGTCGCGAGCGAGACCAGCGCGTCCAGCGTGGCGAGGGCCTCGGCTAGCCGCTGGACGCGCTCGACCTCGGCGGCGACCTCGCGACGCACCTCGCAGAAGAGTTCGTACTCGCGTTCGTCGGCCCGCTCCTCCGCGCCGACGATTTCGTCCTCTCGCTCTTTGAGTTCGGGCGTGACGAACCGCTCGGAGTTCTTCAGCGTCTGGCGGCGCTGGTAGTTCTCGGGCACCGACTCGAGGTTGGGGTTCGTCACCTCGATGTAGTAGCCATGCACCGAGTTGTAGCCGACCTTCAGCGAGTCGATCCCGGTCCGCTCGCGTTCGCGCTCCTCCAGGTCGTCGATCCACTGTTTGCCGTCACGGGCGGTTCCCCGGAGGTCGTCTAAGTCCGCGTCGTAGCCCTCGGCGATGACCCCGCCCTCGGTGATCTCGATCGGCGGGTCGGCGACGACGGCGTCGTCGATCAGCTCCCGGACGTCGGCCAGCGGATCGAGGGCGTCGTGCAGCCGCCGGAGCCGGCCGCAGTCGGCGTCGGCGAGTTCCTCGCGCACCTCGGGGACGACGGCCAGCGTGTCCCGCAACGACCGCAGGTCCCGTGCGTTCGCCCGCTCGCGGGAGATACGCCCGATCAGGCGCTCGAGGTCGTAGACGTCCCGCAGCAGCTCGTGCAGTCGTTCCCGAGTCTGTACCGCGCCCATCAGTTCCTCGACGGCGTCGAGACGGGCCTCGATCCGGTCGGGCTCGAGCAGCGGTCGCCGAAGCCAGTCCCGCAGTTTCCGGCCGCCCAGCGCACTCGCGGTCTCGTCCAAGACGCCGACCAGCGTCGCATCGTCGCGGCCGTGAACCGTCCGGGGTTCGAACAGCTCGAGGCTCCGCAGGGCGACGGCGTCGAGCAGGAGGTACTCGCGAGGGTCGTACCGCGTGAGGTGGGTGAGATACTCGAGGTGGTGGTCCTCGTCGTCGGGTGCGTCGCCCTCGGTCTCCGCCTTGTCGGCGGTCTCGCCGCGTTCGCCCTCGTGTGCCCCGCCGCGGACGTACTCCGCGTAGGAGAGGAGCGCGCCGCAGGCCCGAATCTCGGCGTCGCTGGCGAGCAGGGCATCGGGGTTCCGGAAGTACGCCGAGAGCTTCGCTCCCGCTCGGTCGCGGTCGAAGGCGGTCTCGTCGTAGGGCGTGACCATGCAGTTCTCGGGGAGGAGGTCAGTGGGCGCGTCCGGCCCGACGACTGCCTCGGCGGGGTCGAACCGACTCACCTCGTCGGCGATCGCTTCGCAGGAACTCGAGCTGGTCGCGAGGAAATCGCCCGTCGAGACGTCGAGCAGGGCCAGCGCGATCTCGGCGGTATCGCCCTCGGTCCCAGCGCCGCGGGCGATCGCGGCCACGAAGTTGTTGTCGTCGCCCGCCAGCAGTTCGTCCTCGGTGAGCGTCCCGGGCGTGATCACCCGCGTGACCGCCCGCTCGACGACACCCGGCGACTCGCCGGGCTCTTCGATCTGATCGGCCACCGCGACCCGGTAGCCGGCCTCGAGCAACTCCTCGATGTACGACTCGGCGTTGTCGATCGGGATGCCCGACATCGGATACTCGCCGGTCGAGTCCTCGCGGCTGGTCAGTGCGACCTCGAGCAATCGCGCGGTGCGTTCCGCGGCTCCGCAGAAGGTCTCGTAGAAGTCCCCCACCTGAAAGAGAACGATCGCGTCGTCATAGCGCGCACAGAGATCGTGATACTGCCGCATCATCGGCGTCAGCTCGTCGCGTTTCTCGGCCATCGCCTCGGGCGGGCCAAGCGCCGGATCCATACCCGAACCCGGCCGCCCGACGCTGAAATACCTTGCTGGATCGGCCGTCCCGAGTCGGGGTACGGACGCGAGCGGAGCGCTACGAGTCCGTCGACCCCGTCTCGAAGTACAGTTCGGCGTGGTTCGCACAGCCGGGGTTAAAGGCCGCGTCGCAGGCCGGACAGCGGTAGTCCGACTCGAGGTAGTCGGGCACGGTGAGCGCGGTTCCACAGGCCCCACAGAGGACGGATGGCTCGTCGAACCGGGCGCGTGGCCACGGGACGGCCTCGTGATCCGTCACCGCCTCGTGACAGCGAAAACAGGGGACGAAGTCCTCGCAGCAGGCGAACCTGAACGCGACCACGTCGCGGTCGGTATCGTAGTGGGCACACCGCGTTTCCGGACCGACATCGACGCCGCGGACCGTGTGGTCACCGATCGATTGCACGCGTGGCTCGAGGGCCGGCGGCTGCTTCGGTGTTGTGGTGGCGGCCAGATTGGTGGTTGGGTTTGGGGTTTCGTTGGTCTGGGGAGTGACTGGGGCTCGAGTGCCCCTAAGCGGGCAAGGCAATTGCGCGGCGCACGCTCTGCGCGCCACGCTCGCGAAAAATTGATCGGCCGATATCGGACGTAATAGCAGGGATACCCTACTAATAGGGTGTAGAGGTACCCCGATGACCGTGATTGCCGAATATGCCTACGAGAGTTTATCAGTAAAGCCGCGGCCATACGTGAGCGGATGCGACACCCACAAGATGGCCTACAGATCGTCTACGCACTGTCACGACTCGCTCAGGAGCAGAAGGGAACAAAAAAGAAGACTGGGCCCTGAGCCTTGCAGCCGAGATCGTGGATCAGCATGGACTCGCAGTAACCGACGCAATTCGTCAACTCAAGTAGTTGCGGCTAAGAGCAAGGGTACAAACTAACCGCCTCACCTTCATCCCGCCAGAACTGATACGGAAATGATGGGAATCCCATAAATTGTGTTCGATTGACTGATCGGGTTGAGTAGCGTGTTCCGTATCCTAGATATTTTTGATGAAAGGATCTATAGGAGATATTGAGTTACTGAAATGGCAATTAGACCTGTTGAATCTGCTGAGGAAATAGCTGATATCAATATCGACCTACTTGCTGACGAAGTAATTGGAAAGGTAGCTGATAAATATTCAGTATCAACAGATGATGCAGTAAAGTACCCGAATGTTGAGCCAAATTACCAAATACAGCCTATTTTGAAAACACCGAAAATCGATCCAGGTGATGAAATAGTACTTGATATCTACGTAGCCGGATATGGGGTGCCCGATATAAACAGACTTTCAATTCACCATTCTTTAGATAATATTCTTGCAGAAGAACAATTTCCCGCTGAGTTACAATCCGGCTTCATAGGGGAAATGACCGATGATTATGAAATACCACGACTCTTACGAGGAGAGCCCGCTTCCCGGCTTGGATTGTTAAAGAATGTTAGCTTTTTAGGTCCTGAGGTGAGACTCTTTATCCCGAAAGTAGGATTTGCTGATGACCCAGGTATAAAAAATGGAGTCTCATATAGGGACCCAAGTGGGGTAGAGGGTTACCCAATTCCGATTCTTGAATCGTTCGTAGATGATTACCCGCCACTTCAGTTAAGAATTAATACGAAGAGTGCGTCAGTGCTAAGTAGGAATTCATATAGCGGTGACTACCCGATTAATGTGACTTTTCTCTATGGTGATGATGGGTCAGTAGAACTCAGTAATGGATCTGTGAACGTACATGTCCGAAATAGAACGGAACGATACTGGTGGCTACCAGCAGGCATCATCATTATATCTATAATCTCGCTCTTGGTCCAAGTTGTTTAAATAAGAAAACAGTCGGTATTTCCCGTATTCCTTATTCATCTCATTTCCCCCTCTGAGGTTGCACATCGGCAAAATCCGATTCCCCAATATGCACACGAGCTATTGGACAGCGTGTATACATCGATCCTAGAATCTCCTGCTCTCCGGTCGTTGTACTGAGTTTCCTGACGGTGTTTATACCCAATATCGGTCGAGCAATCCGAAAACCCGAAGAATAGCGCGACGTGTGTACGACGACGAGATGATCCAGCGACGGCGTTGTCACTCGAGCCGGCTCGACTCCACCCTCGAACACGATTTAGTCACTCGAACTGGGCGGTGTCGCCGCGCCGGTAGCGGTCGACCCGGCGGTAGCCGTGGACGGTCGCGCCGGGATCGAGTTCGATCTCGTAGCGGCCGATGATGTCCTGGGTGTCGGGGACGGCTCTGCGTTCGACGACCTCGACGACGGCGCGCCAGCCGTCGTCGGTCGGCGAGATCTCGCTGACGCCGTCGAACTCGTGGCCGATGAGTTGGCCGGCGGTCGACTGGACCGTCTCGCGAACCGCGAGGATGCCCGCGATCTCCTCCTGCTCGACGTCGACCTCCTTTTCGACCTCGTCGGGGTCGGTCATCTCGTCGGCGGTCATGTGGGTCGTGCCGCGGGAGCGGGGCTCCTCGATCTCGTCGCTCTCGCCCTGTTCCTCCTCCTGACTCGCTTGGCTATCGCTCACTGTTGGATCACTCTCGTCGTGTTGGTAGCAGAAGCCGTCCTCGCCGGCCGGCCGCGAGCAGCGCTCGCCGTCCTCGGTGCGGGCCTTGCACTGCGCTCGTGATTGCGTGTCGGCTTCGGCCATGGTTTGTCGTCGGTGTTCGTTCGATCGCCGCCCTGCGGCTCAGACCGTCTCGGCGATTTTCGATCGTAGTTCCTCGATGTCGCCGCCGTTCCCGCCGGCGACCTTCGGCGCGAGGACGTCCGTGAAGACGTGGGTCAGCGTCTCGTCGTCGAACTCGCCGTCCCCGTCGTGGCCGTCGAAGACGGTCAGCCCCCGCGCGGCGGTGATCGCCGCTCGAGTGCCGACGACGATCTCGAGTTCGTCCCGGAGCGCCCGCGTCTTCGCGACGATGGCCGCGATATCGTCCGCGGAGAGATCGACGTGTGCGCCGACGATCTCGCGTTCGGTCTCGTCGTCGTAGTAGTCGACATGGACGCCGATGAACCGATCGAGCAGGGCGTCTTGCTGTTCGTGGACGCCCGCGTACTCCACGTCGTTCGAGGTGAGGATCGCCCGGAACTCGGGGTGGACGTCGATCGTCCGGTCCTCGCCGCGCTTGCCCGGCCGCTCGAGAACGCCTTCCTCGAAGACCGAGAGCAAGACGTTGTGGGCGGCGGGGTCGCTGCGGGAGAACTCGTTGTAGACGAGCGTCGCACCCTCCCGGACGGCCACGGAGAGGGGGTTGTCGACCCAGCGCTCGCGGACGATCTGGGTCTTCTTGTCGACGCCGCTGACGTACCGGTCGTGTTCCTCGTAGCGCTCGCCGCCGGCGTGGGAGCCGACCAGCGCGGCGGTGTCGACCGACTCGTCGCCGTTGAGCCAGACGACCGGGCGGCCGCGCTCGGCGGCGGCCGACAGGGCAAGCGCCGTCTTCCCGCAGCCGGTCGGCCCGATCAGGTGGACCGGCTGGTCCGCCTCGAGCCAGCCGTTGATCCGATCGCGCAGCGACCGGACCGCGTCGGTCTCGACGAACGGCTCGGGGACGACGTCTTCGGGGTCGGAAAGGGGACTGTCGCCGTTGCGTTCGCCGACGCTCGATGCCGTTCGCGCGAGCTTTTTCTTCGCTTTACGACCTTCCTTCTGCTCGCGACTGGCACGGATCTTCGTGCCGCGGACCGTTCGCTTGCGCGACGTGTCGTCGGCCATGGGGAGTTACTCCGCCGACTTCGGCGACGACTCTGGGCGGGGCTCGACCTCGAGTTCCTCCAGCTCGTCGAGGTCGCCCTCCGCCGTGGCCTGCTCAATTTTTGCGATCTCCTCCGCGTAGTGCAGGAAGGTGTCGACCGAGGCGACCACGACGCGGGCCTCGATGGTCAGGAGTTCGATCCCGACGACCGAAATCCGCGCCCAGACGTCGATGACGACGCCCTTGTCGAGGACGCGGTCCAGTACCTCCGCGAGGCTCGAGGAGTCGGGTCTGCGTTGTGGTTGTGCCATACACCACCTCTTCAGCGGGAGTTCGTAACACGGCTTGGACTGCGACTGCAAGCCAGGGGGAGCGGATCCCTTGCCGCCGCGACCCGGGTGGACTCACCGGCAGGAGAGCGATGAGGGCTGCGACTGCAAGCACCACGGTAACCCGGGGCGGTGGTGTAGCCCCGACGACGATACTCGCGTACTCCCGCCCAGCGTTCGGACGAGTACCGCTATCGCCCCCACTGAAACGATGAGTAATCGATACGTCTACGGCGTCGTCGAAGCCGACACCGTCGAGTTCGAGACCGAGGCCGTCGCCGGTGCTGAGCGGGTCTACACCGTCTCGCATCGCCGGCTCGGAGCGGTCGTGTCGGACATCGACACCACCGACCCCGAGGAGACCGACGAGGACGCACAGCGCCACGACGAGGTCCTCCGCGAGATCATGGACTACGACGGCGGCACGACCGTCGTCCCGATGCAGTTCGGCATGGCCTTCGAGAGCGACCGGGCACTGAAGAACGTCTTGCGTGGTGCGCGACCCGCGTTCCGGCGCGCGATGGGCGACATCGAGGGCACGGTCGAACTCGGGCTCAAACTCGTCAGCGAGGACGGGGCCGACGTCGATCGCGAGGCGATCGAGGCCGAGGTCGCGGACCGCCTCGATCCGATCGCCGCACAGGCGGTCGAGAACGACCTGTTTAGCGACCGGCTCGTCTTCAACCGCTCGTACCTCGTCGCCGAGGAGGACCGGGCGGCGTTCGACGACGAGATCGCTCGCTTCGAGGACGATCACGACGAACTCATGGTCAGGTACACCGGGCCGTTCGCACCGTACAGCTTCGTCGACGTGAAAATCGGCGCTCAACAGTAACCATGTTCATCCTCGACGACCTCCTGTTCCGACCGTTCGTCGGCATCGTCAACGCCCTCCACTCGATCGCGCTCGACGAGCTGTACGATGTCGAGGCCCTCGAGGCCGACCTCAAGGAAAACCAGCTGCTGTACGAACTCGGCGAGCGCGACGAGGACGAGTACCGGCGTCGCAAGGAGCGACTCGAGGCGGACCTCGATGTCGCCCGCGACGTTCACGAGCGGCTCTCGAGCGGCCGCGTAGAGGTGAAACGATAATGACCGACAGCACCCCCGACGACCGTGACCGGGACGAATCGGCCGACGACAGCGACTACGAGAGCGACACCTGGCTCTCGAGCCTGCTGTCCGCACTGGAGTCTCTGGAGGGCGACGCGGCGTCGACCTCGGGCCGTCGCCGGAGCGACCGGGCGGTCTTCGATTACGACATCTCGATCCGGTCCGGCGACGATCTTACCGACGACCCATCGCCGTCGGAACGGCGTTCGTTCGGCGGGTGGCCGGGCGAGGGGACGGCCGGCCGCGATCGATCGCGAAAACGCCGCGTTCGGTCCACGAGCCCCTCGAGCGATCATCACGTCGCCACCCGGGAACACGAGGACGAACTGCTCGTCACGGCGGACATCGCCGGGGTCGATCCGGCGGACGTCACGGTCGGGTTCGACGACTCGATGCTCGTCGTCGCCGTCGACGGGACCGAACTCGATCGGGTCGAGGTTCCGTGGGAGGAGCGGACCGCCGAGGCCGAGATGAGAAACGGCGTACTGACGGTTCACGTCCGAGCGCAAGCGGACGACGCTGCGACTGACGACGGGACGGCCGCCGACGATGGGACGGACGGCGGAGGCGACACATGAGCGACGCCGAGTCCGAGGAGCGTCTCGAGGCGCTGGTCGACGACGCGATCGAGAGCATCGGCCGACTCGAGGGGACGCTCGCGGACAGCGAGACGATCGACGACCTCGACGACGACACCCTCGAGACGGTCGTTGGCGACCTCGATACCCTCGTTCGGGTCGCCGAGGAGGCCGCCGAACTGCTCGAGGCGATCGACGTCAGTGAACTGCCCGACGCGGTCGACGGGGACGAACTTCTCGACGCGATCGAACTCGGGGAGATCCCCGACGCGGTGATCGACGAGGAGACGGGCGCAACCGACCTCGTCGATTTCACGGCCCTCCTTGACGCGATCGATCTCCTGAACGCCTGGAACGCCGCGGACCTGACCGACGTCTGGGAGAACAAACGCGAACTCGACGACGCGCTCGGGGACCTCGAGAGCGGCGACGACGCGGGGATGCTCGAGGACGCGGTCTCGGACGTCGCGAACGGCGGGGACGACGGTGAGGGCCTGCTCAGTGACGAGGGGGACAGCGTCCTCGACAGCGGCATGGACGCCGGCGCGGCGGCCAAGGAAGCGCTGGGCGACATCGACGTCGCCGAGGACCCGGAGGCCTACCAGGTCGCCATCCAGCAGCAGGCGATGCGAGGTATCGACGCCTTCCGGGCCGCCTTGCTCGAGACCCACGAGAAGTTCGAGCAGTTGTACGAGTTCAACCGCGAGAAGATGCGCCGGCAGGACAGGGGGACGAACTCGCGGAACCCGACGGCGTCCTCGACGATGCCCGTCGACCGGCGCGATCTCGGCGGCGGGGCCCGCTACTCGACGGTGCCCCAGGACGTGAAGCTCTCGACGGCACCCAGTCGCAAGCGGATCTACGGCCGCCGGTTCGAACTCGAGCGCGAACGGCAGCGACAGAACGAACGACAGGAGAGCCAGCGATGAGCCGACAGGAGACCCAACGATGACAGACCCACCACTCCGCCGACCGACCGACAGCGAGGTGAGTGCGACGACCGACTGCGCCGCGGTGACCCGTTCCGGAGGTGATCGCAGTGCCCGATGACTTCCAGCCCAGCCGCCAGAAGGCCGACTTGGCCGAGGTCGTCGAGATGCTGCTCGACAAGGGGATCGTCATCAACGCCGACATCGCCGTCTCGATCGGCGACACCCAGCTACTCGGCGTCCAGGTCCGGGCCGCCATCGCCTCCTTCGAGACCGCGGCGAAGTACGGCCTCGAGTTCCCCGAGGGAACCGACATGCGCCGGGTCGCAGAGGCGGTCGACGACCCCGCGATCGCGGAGCAGGACCGCCCGAACCCGGTGATCGATCCGACCCGCGGCGTCAACGTCACAGCCGAGGACGACGCCGACGGTGAGGCGGCCTCGGCGGACGACGGGCGAGGCGGCGAATCGACCGAGAGCGAGTTGGCCGTCGGCGACGCGGAACAGGTCAGCGAACGGCTCGGTGCCAGACCCGACCCCGAGCGGCCCACCAGCGGCGGGTTCGATCTGCTCAGTGACGACGAGGCGGACTCGAGCGATGCCGATTCAAGCGGCGACACCGACTCGAGCAACGAGGACTCCGAGGGCGATGCGGCCGCACCCGAGACGGAGGAAGAAACGGGAGGTGAGGAACCGTGACGGCGATCGACGTCGGCGACGGCGAGGACGCACGGGACGGGCTGATGACCTTGGTCATCGCGGTCGTCGAGATCCTGATCGACGCCCTCGAGCGCGAGGCGGTCCGGCGCATGGAGTCGGGGAACCTCACCGACGAGGAGATCGAGCGGCTGGGCGGCCAGCTCGCCAAGATCGAGACCGAGATCGAGCGGCTCAAAGACGACGAGGAGATCGAGGACGGCGTCGACGATCTCCGAAGCGATCTTGACGGGCTGGTCAACGACGCGATCGAACAACTCCACGGCGAACCAACGGCGACGACGAAACCCGGCCACTCCGTCTTCGGTGGTGAGTCCGAATGAGCGACCACGACCTCGAGGACCCCGCCGACCGGCTCGAGACGATCGACGGGGCGGGGACCGCGGAGCCCGCCGACGTTCCCTCGATCGACGAGGGGCGGTACCTCTACTGTCTCGTTCGGGCCGACGGGGACGCCACGCTCGAGACGACCGGCGTCGACGGCGAGCCGGTCTCGGTCGTCGTCGAGGACGGCATCGGTGCGGTCGTCCACGCCTGCGACGGCATCTACGACTCGGGGGACCTCGCCCAGATCCGCCGCTGGCTCGTCCGCCATCAGACGGTGGTCGACGAGGCGGGCCAGGCCTTCGGCACGCCGATCCCCTTCCAGTTCGATACGATCCTCCGGGGCGACGACGACGGCCTGCGCGAGTGGCTCCGCGAGGAGCGGGGGGTCTTAGAGCAGGCCCTCTCCGGCCTCGCTGGCCACTGGGAGTACCGCGTCGAGGTCGTCGAGATCGACCCCGTCGACGACGCGGCGCTGATCGAGCGCGACGACCGCCTGCGAGACCTCGACGAGCGGATCGCCGACGCCGAGGAGGGGACCGCGTTCCTGCTCGAGAAGCAGTTCGACCAGCGGTTGACCGAACTCCGGGCGGCTCGACGGGAGTCGGTGACCGCCGACCTGCAGGAGCGACTGGCCGCGGAAGCCAGGGAGGTCCACGCGCTCGAGCGGTCGCCGAGCGCGCAACTGTCGGACGACGTGGCCGGCAGCGGTGCGGAAGCGTCGGCTGGTGAAACGGACGACGGCGAGACCCTCGCACGGCTCACCCTGCTGGCCCACGAGGACGACGAGGGCTCGATCGGCGCGATCCTCGACGACGTGGCCGCGACCGACGGCCTCGAGGTCAGGTTCACGGGGCCGTGGCCGCCGTATACGTTCGCACCCGAGCTTGGGGGCAACGGCGACGGAACCGACGGCGAACACGCGAACCCGAACCCATGAGACCGCGAAAGGACGACGAGAGCCTCGTCGACGTTCTCGACGTGTTGCTGCGGGACGGGGCAATCCTCCGCGCGGACGTGATCGTCTCGATCGCCGAGATCCCGCTGGTCGGCATCAAGCTCACGGCGGCGATCGCCGGCATGGAGACGATGAACGAGTACGGGCTCTTCGAGGACTGGGACGCCCACCGTCGGATGGCGGCCGCCGGTCGCCGCACTCACTACGACGATCCGAACGCGGAACGGGAGGATACCGAACCGGACGCGGCCCTCGAAGGGCTCGAGGAACTCGGGATCGGCAGTTCACACGCCGGCGTCGACGAGACGGAGAACGGCACCGGGAGAGACTGAGCGGGAACCGAACGGGGTCTGCACTCTCGGTCGGCGAGATCGGTCGTTTCGCGGTCGGACGCCCCCAAACGGGGGCGATGGGTCAGGCGTACTTCGGGCGCTCGGTCGTGTGTTCGACCTCGCCGGTGACGGTCTCCTCGTCGCGGTCCTCGTCGTAGACGTACTTCCCGGTCGCGCCACAGAGCGTACACTCGTAGGTCTCGGAGATTTCGTTGATCATCTCGCCGTCCTCGAAGTAGACGCGGCTCTGCGTGATCTGCAGGAACTGGGCGGTCTCGCAGTTAGTGCAGGTGATCATACCCGTTCGATAGCCACGACCGGTTGTAGTTATCCGGCTTGTAACCGAAAGCGACGGGAAGCTATCGCCCTCTTACCCCGGTCTCGGGCGCTCGAGGTCCACCGTGGCGATGCCGCCGATGCTCCGGCTCCCGCACGGCCGGGTAATAACTCCGTAATCACTGGACAGAAGCGGGAACGTCGAACGATGAGTCCGTGGCTGTTCGACGGACGAAAACTCGTCTTTCCTGACGAAATACTGCAATTACTGGGCACCGATTCGGCGGCTTCCATCCGATGTCGATCCGGGCTCGAGGTGTCGGCGCGACCTGGGGAACTCAGACGGTCTGCTGTACGTCATTTCCGGTGCGACCATAGGCTGTGTCGCGATCGTACCGGTCCATCGGTACAGCAAACCGTATCAGTCGCCGACGGGGACTCGCGTCCCTGTCCTCGCTGCCTCGTAGGCTGCTTCGGTCAGCGCCGTCACCCGGAGGGCATCCCGGACCGTCGCCGGCGGCTCGGTCCCCTCACGGACGCTCTCGAGGAAGGCGTCGGCCCGGGACTGCTCGCCTCGGGGATCGACGTAGGGCGCGTACTCGCCGGCGTCGGCGTCGATCTCGCGGACCTCGCGGGGGCCCCACTGGGTCCCTTCGAGGTAGACCGCGCCCGCATCGTCCCAGAGGTGGACGTGTTCCCGGACAGACGGCGCGTCGCCGTGGAAGGAAAACGTCCCGGTCGCGCCGTTCTCGAACACGACGTCGAGATGAGCGCGGCGGTCGACCCGGCCGGCCTCGTCGTGGAAGTCCATGCTAGCGGCGACCGAGGCGGGCTCGAGCCCGGTCGTCCAGAGAACGCCGTCGAGGACGTGACTCCCGGTGTCGTAGAGAAAGCCGCCGCCCGAGAGATCGGGGTCGAGCCGCCAGGTGCCGCGGGCATCGTCGATCCAGTCCTGCGTGATCGAGGCGGTCACCCACTCGGGGTCGCGATCGGGGTCGGCGAACCGCTCTCGGGCCCGTCGAAACGCCGTCTGAAGGTGGCGCTGGTAGCCGACCATCACTGTTCGGTCGCTCCCCTCGACGCGGTCGGCGAGGCCCCGGGCCCGCTCGAGATCGGTCGTGAGCGGCTTGTCACAGTAGACGTGACAGCCCCGCTCGAGGGCGGCGACGACCTGTCCGTAGTGAAGGGTGTGCGGCGTCCCCACGAGGACAGCATCGAGGGCCGCCTCGTCGAGCATCGTCTCGTACTCGACGAACCGGCGGTCCGGGGACACCCCGAACCGGTCGCCGACCGCCTCGCGGACTGAGGGCTCGAGGTCACAGATCGCGCCGACGGTCGCGTCCGCGTGGCGGTGGAACTGTCCGCCGACGGTCCTGCCGATGTAGCCCAGCCCGACGATGCCGATCCGGACCGGTCCGGAGTCGATGGCGTCGCTCATGGGGACCAACACGGCGTCAAGTGCCATCCCTTTGGAACCGTCGCAGGCAAGCCCGGACTCGACCCGGTAGGGGAACCGGGCCGTAGTAGCCGGCTACGCCGACGTTAGACGCCGCCTGCGTCTGCTTCGAGGTGGCTACCGGTAACCAAGTGGCTGCATAACAATGGCCACTGCCTGCATTGTCCGGCCTGCGGGGAGGAAAGGCCCCGCCGGGTACGTGTTCGGTCAACGGCGACGCGCTCATCAGCCGATTGCGTGCGTTCGTGCCCGGATCGCTCGGATGTGGACTCGCCCCGCTTCGAGTACGCTCATGTCTCTCACGCCCAGGGCGGTTCCCGCCCCGCCCGGGGTTTCCGACGCTCGAGCCGCCAGCGGCGGCTACCTATCGCCGGTTAGAACTCCGTGACGACCGGAATGCCGACCGTCTCGTAGTCGTCCATCGAGGCCAGCGTCTCCGGCAACTCGTCGAGCGAGAGTCGCTCGCCGATGATCTTGCTCGGCTCGAGGGTGCCCTGTGCGATCAGCTTGAACAGTTCCTCGTAGCGGACCAGCGGCATCCCGAAGGAGCCGTGGAAGTCGATCTCCTGCATCGTCATGACGTCGACGGGGAGTTCGATCTGGCCTTCCTCCTCGCCGGTCGTCAGCCCGACCTGGACGTGGCTGCCCCGCGTGCCGAGGCTGTTGACCGAGTTCTTGCAGGTGTCGGCGACGCCCAGCGCGTCGATGGAGACGTCGGCACCGCCGTCAGTAATCTCCTGGACTGCCTGGGCCGAGCTGTCGACCTCGGTCACGTTGACCGTCTCGCGGGCGCCGAGTTCCTCGGCGCGCTCGAGTTTGTCGCCGACGAGGTCGATCGCGATCGGGTGGGCTCCCAGCGCGTCCGCGATGTGGATCGCCGAGAGGCCGACGCCGCCACAGCCGTGGACGGCGACCCAGTCGCCCGGCCGGAGGTCGGCGCGGTCGGCCAGCGCGTGGTAGGCCGTCATGAACCGGCAGCCGAGGCCGGCCATCTCGTCGTAATCGACTTCGTCGGGGAGTTTGACGCAGTTGAAGTCGGCTTCCCGGACGGCAAACGCCTCCGCGAACGCGCCCTGGGAGAACTCCGACAGCCCCAGCGGCAACACCGTCTCGCAGTTGTTGGCCCGCCCCTCACGACAGTGCGGACAGGTGCCGTCCCCGAGGTGGAACGGGACCGCGACGCGGTCGCCCGCCTCGAGGGTTTCGACCTCCGAGCCGACCTCGGAGACGACGCCAGCGGGCTCGTGGCCGAGGATCTGGCCCTCCGGGACGCCGGCCCCGATCCAGTTCCAGTCGCCCTGCCAGGCATGCCAGTCACTGCGACAGACCCCACACGCCTCGGTCTCGACGACGACCTGATCCGGTTCCGGTTCGGGATAGTCGACGTCTTTGACCGCGAGCGGTTCCCCATGTTCTTCGAGTACGGCTGCTCGCATGTCCTGACTGTTCGGTCAGCGAGTACAAAAGTGTGTGCGGTACGTGACCGATATGTCACAAACCCGTATTGAGTTTCCTGCCGTTTTTCGTCGAGTCGATCCGCGGAACGGCCGCGCTCGCTTCGACCGCGAACGGGGACGACGGTCGGAGAGTGACAACCGACGCCCGATGTATTCGGCTCGACGAATATGTGTCGTGGTACACTGTATCGTATTGCCCGTCGACGGCCAGTGACCGTCAGGGCGAGCTGCCGACTCGAGCGCCCTCGGTAGAGTCATCGACTGCAGATATACCAATTCAAACTACTACTCGAAAATAGTATATTATTGTCCGATCGTCAACCGTCCAACCGACTCGGAGATCGCGGCCCGGAACGATAGCTCGCCACCGAAACCACGGTACAGCCATTCGTGACGCGATGTGCGATTACGAACTGCGACGAACTCGCGTTCCGATCGGAAACCGAACGCTGCGGAACAAATCCCCCTCCAAAACGCTGAGTAACCGGCTATACTTCGGATCAGTTTTCGAGTGGTACCGACGGACGGTGTATTCGGAGTTTCGGACAAATATAATGGGTTTGTTATATAATGATGGAAATATTGGATATGTGTTATTTTTGACCGGCTGCAGGTGTTCTCGAGACGACCCGGCCGTACCGGGCTGAACACAGCGGCCACACGACGCCGGTTCAGTCCGCCTCGAGGGCCCCCGTCGTCGAAACGTCAGGATTGCGAAGCAGCGGCGCTGAGACGACCAGCAGACAGCTCGTGACGAGGGCCGCACAGAGGACGTACGTCCACTGATACCCGAACCAGTTGTCGACGGCGGGGATCGCCACGAGCGGCCCGAGACTGAGTCCGATGTCGCCCATCACGTTGTAGACGCCGCCCATCCGCCCGAGTTCGTCGCCGGGCGTGAGGTCCCCGAGAATGGCCATCAGCGCGGGTGCGGCGACGCCCATTCCACCGCCGACGAGCGCGATCGCGACCAGCAATGCCTCGATCGTCGGGACGTAGCCGATGAGCAGAAACCCCGCGGCCATCGAGCAAAACGCCGGCACCGTCAACAGCGTCCGGTCGTTCATCCGGTCGGAGATCCAGCTCGTGCCGAGCGTCGTCGCCCCCGAGGTGAGGACGCCGACGGCCATGACCACGCCGCTTACGCCCGCTGCGCCAAGCAGTGCGATCTCGAGGTCGTAGACGTTCGCGTACCGGGCCAGCGTCGAGAGGATGATCCCGCCCCAGAGGAATTGGACGGTGAAGTTGCCGAAGCCGATCAGGAGGACGGTGGGGCGACCGGCAAGCAGCGACGGCAGTTCGCGCAGGCCTGCCGATCGGGTGTCGGTGCCGCTGTGGACGTTGGGGAGGACGAGCGTCGCGATCGTGCCGGCGATCAGCGCGAGGACGCCCGCAGCGAGGAAGGCGGTCTCCATTGTGGCGAGGTCGGTCAGGACCCCGCCGACGATGAGCCCGGTCGGGAAGCCAAGCGACTGGCCGCCGCGCATGTAGCCGATCCAGCGGCCACGGTTGTCCGCGGTCGTCACGTAGGTGATGGTCGCGAAGGCACCGATGAAGACGAAGGCGCTGCCGACACCCCAAAACAGTCTCGAGAGGACGAAGACGAGACCGGGCAGCGACACCTCGCCGAGCCCCGGAACGGAGCCGAGGACCGTCGCCGGCGCGTTCAGGCCGAGGATGTAGCCAAAGGGCGCGAGCGCCTGCGTGAAGAGCCCGAAGATCATCGGTTTCCGCGCGCCGTAGCGGTCGATAATCGTTCCGGCGGGCGTGTTCATCAACAGGCGGGCGATGCGGTTGGCCGACAGGATGAAACTCAGCATGACCGCGGAGATGACGAGTTTCTTGTCGAGTAAGGGCAGCGTCGGGAACGCGACCCCGGTCGCCACCCCACCGAAGAAGATGCCGGCGATGACCGCGAGCGCGATCGTCCGGATCTCGCCGGCTGTGTACGCGGTCTCCTCCGTCGACGCCTCACTCATCGTCGCCGCCGATCACCCAGTTCGTCCATACGCCCTCCCGTTTCGAACACGCGGTCTTCAACCTACCTAGGTCGGACTCGCCCGCCGACTCTGACAGCTGGTCTCTCGAGCGTCTCGAAAGGTAACTAAATCCGAGAGAACTCTTGAAATGGCAATAAAAATATGTACTGGCGGACGAGGTTAGGCGAGTAGATGCTCGAGTATCGATCTAGCGCGTTCAGTATCGGAAGAATGCCGAAGTCGCGGTCGGTACGGCCCGGAAGTCGCCTTTCGTCGACCGGTGGCTGGATAGAAACTGAGTGGGACGCTGGTGGGCAGGTACGGGGAGACCACTGTATCAACCACCGTACCGATCGGTTATGGGATACCTTTCAAAATACGCATATCTGTACTGCTACACGGAATTGAACCCGTTCCGCAGCTGTGAATCAACATGTGCCATATCACACACCATTTGGGTATCCGTATGTGTTGGTTACCGAGGGTTTCTCCGAAAGCCGAGCTTGAATACCTCGTTACACGCTTATGTCTGTAATCAGGATCGAGAGGCTCACGCTGTCTCGAGCGTTCGTCGTCCGACCCGGGCCGGCAGACGTACAACGTTTCGAGGTGCTGCACGTATCGACGGCCCGAGACGGGGCGATCGAACTGAACGCGACGCGTGCCGGCCCAACGGACGGCCGGGGGAGCCGATCAGGACTCGTCGCCTTGCGCGTCGACCGTCGCGACGGCCGCGAGGTTCACGATGTCTTTGACCTCGTCGCCGCGCTGGAGGACGTGGACCGGTTCGTCCATGCCGACCAGCATCGGGCCGATCGCCTCGGCCCCGCCCAGCCGCTGGAGCAGCTTGTAGCCGATGTTACCCGCCTCGAGGTTCGGGAAGACCAAGACGTTCGCGGGCTTCTCGAGGTCGGTGAACTCGTAGGTCCCGGTCAGCATCTCCTCGACGACGGCGGTGTCGGCCTGCATCTCGCCGTCGACGGGGAACGCAACGGCGGGGTCGTCGCGGAGCCGCTGGGCCGCCTCGCGGGGCTTTCGGGTGCCCTCGTTGTCGACGCTGCCGAAGTCCGAATAGGATAGCAGGGCGGCACGGGGGTCGACGTCGAACCGGCGGGCCAGATCTGCAGTGTGGCGCGTGACTTCCTCGAGGACGTCGGCGTCGGGGGCCTGATTGACCGTCGCGTCGGCGACGAAGACCACGCGGTTCTTGAACGTCAGCATGTAGACGCCGGCCGCGTAGTCGGCGTCGTCGGCTGTCCCGATCACCTGCAACGGCGGCCGCAGTGCCGAGGGGTAGTGGTTCGTCAGCCCGGTGAGCATCGCGTCGGCGTCGCCGCGATCGACCATCACGCTGCCGAAGTAGTTCGTGTCGTCGCGGATCATCGTCTCGGCCTCGCGGCGGGTCACGCCGTTGCGCCGACGGCGCTCGTAGAGGTGGTCGACGTACTCGCCGTAGTCGCCGCTCCCGGGATCGACCACGTCCGGGTCGAACTCGAGGGCGAGGTCTGCGACCGTCCGCTCGATCTCGGCCGCATCGCCGATCAGGACCGGCTCCGCGACGCCCCGGTCGGCCATCTGGGCCGCCGCGCGGACGATCGTCTCGTCGGTCCCCTCCGCCAGCGCGATCCGCTTGGGGTCGGACTTGGCCTTGTTCAGCACCACGCGCATCATCTCGCGGGACTTGCCCAGTCGGGCCTCGAGGCGTTCGACGTACGCGTCGACGTCGAACTCGACACGGGCTGCGCCCGAGTCGATAGCCGCCCGCGCGACTGCGGGCGCGACCTCGAACAGCACCCGCGTATCGAGCGGTTTCGGGATGATGTAGTCCGGGCCGAACTGCAGCGGCTGGTCGCCGTAGGCCTTGACGACCGCATCGGGGACGTCCTGTTTGGCCAGCTCGGCTAGGGCGTGGGCCGCCGCGACCTTCATCGCCTCGTTGATCTCGGTCGCGCGCACGTCGAGCGCGCCGCGGAACAGGAACGGGAACCCGAGGACGTTGTTGACCTGGTTCGGGTAGTCCGAGCGGCCGGTGGCCATGATGACGGTGTCGTCGCGGGCCGCCTTGGCGGACTCGTAGTCGATCTCGGGCTCGGGGTTCGCCATCGCGAAGATAATCGGGTCCTCGGCCATCGAGCGGACCATCTCCTGGGAGACGATGCCGCCGGTCGAGAGCCCGACGAACGCGTCCGCGCCAACCATGGCGTCCGCGAGTTCGCCCTCGGGCACGTCGCTTGCGAATTGGCGGTTGTACTCGTTGAGATCGCCGGCCTCGGCCCGCTCGGTCGTCAGGATGCCGTCGATGTCGACCATGGTGATGTTCTCCCGGCGGACGCCCAGCGAGACGTAAAAGCGCGCCGTCGCGACCGCGGCCGCGCCCGCACCGGCGACGGTGACCTCGAGGTCGGCGAGGTCCTTGCCCGAGATCTCGACGGCGTTGAGCAGCGCCGCGCCGGTGATGATGGCGGTGCCGTGCTGGTCGTCGTGAAAGACCGGAATCGAGAGTCGCTCGCGGAGTCGCTCCTCGATCTCGAAACACTCCGGCGCGGCGATGTCCTCGAGATTGATCCCGCCGAAGGTCGGCTCCATGGCCGCGACCGCCTCGACGAACGCGTCCGTATCGTCCAGCTCGAGTTCGATGTCGAAGACGTCGATGTCGGCAAAGCGCTTGAACAGCACGCCCTTACCCTCCATGACGGGTTTGGAAGCCTGTGCGCCGATGTCACCCAATCCGAGGACCGCCGAGCCGTTCGAGACGACGCCGACGAGGTTGCCCTTGGTCGTGTACTGGTAGGCGTCGGTCTCGTCCTCGTCGATCTCGAGACACGGCGCGGCAACGCCCGGCGAGTACGCCAGCGAGAGGTCACGCTGGGTGTTCGTCGGCTTGGTCGTCGAAATCTCGATCTTGCCCGGTGGATCCGTCCGGTGATACTCGAGCGCGTCTTCGTCCATTGTTGTGATCGAGTGTCTTTGCCGGACCGACAAAAGTGTACGGCTGTGGCACTCGCCGCCTCGAGATTCGATCAGTGTATCAATCGTTTCAGCGGCTACGAGAGAGACACACGGCCGTTGCCCACTGGAAAACGAGACCCCGGCCGATCGATCGACAGTCCTTACAGGCATATTCGTGTAATAGGAAGCGCTACGATCGGGCTCGGTCGCCCACTCGTCGGACCGCTCACCGATACCCTCCCTGAATTGATCGATAAACAAAAAACTGCGTTACTGTTATCAGACATTTCGGTCGGTTTCAGTTCGGTTCACTCCTACCGAACTGGTCTCCATCCGTGGGATTTCGGCTCCGACGGTGTCGACGTCCTCGAGGTGGCAGCCGATCGTTACGTCTCGTGAACGAATGGGGATAGTTCCGGCCGCGACCGGCCGGTCAGCGGCGGTGGTTCGTTCGGTGGCCGCCGCCCCCAGCCAAACCGGTGACGACCACAACATTTGTAGGAGAGGCCGCGGTGCCATCCGGTATGGCAGACGACTCGCGTGGTGGGCGGCGAACGAAAGTCGAGCGAGTGATGGACCAGTACGGCCTCGAGGAGTGGGGGGAGCGCCTGGAGGCGGAGTGGATCGGCGACGGCACGGACCGAACGAGCCTTCGGGACCTCGCGACCGAGTTCAACGAGGCCGTCCTCCGTGCCGCTGTGCGCGAGGCAGGTGGTTCGGCCCTCGATACGGACGTCGGGTCGCTCTATCGAACGCTGACCGACGACGATGCATCGCGATCCGTCGCGGTTCGGCGACGGCGCGAACTCGAGCGGGCGGGCGTCGACGTCGACGCGGTCGAGTCGGACTTCGTTACCCACCAGACGATTTACTCCTATCTCACGAACGTCCGCGACGCCTCCCTCCCCGAGGAGGACACCGAGGATCGCATCGAGCGGAAGAAAGAAACCGTCCAACGGCTCGCCGGGCGGACGCAGGTCATCACGGAGTCGACGCTCGAGGAACTGGGGAACGCCGACGAAATAACCGACCGGGAGTACGAGGTGTTCGTCGATGTCCGGACGATCTGTGGGAACTGCGGTGCCGACTACGGAATCGCGGAGTTGCTCGAGCGGGGCGGCTGTGACTGCGACGCGCCCGACGCCGCGTGACGCCGATGCGAAACCGGCCGTAACCACATAGCATTTACTTTAGCGGCGTGAAAGGGCGCTCGTGTCATCTCAAGAGTCAGTCACCTCGTCGATTACCGTCGCGGCGGAGAATATCGGCGGAATCGATAGCACCGAGGTCACGCTCGCGCCCGGCGTGAACGTCCTGACCGGACGAAACGCGACGAACCGCACGTCGTTCCTGCAGACGATCATGGCGGCGCTCGGCAGCCGTCGGTCGTCCCTGAAAGGAGATGCGGACGACGGCCGCGTCGAACTGACCTTCGACGACGAGCGATACATGCGCTCGCTGACGCGGCGCAACGGCGAGGTCGTCTTCGACGGTGACCCATATCTCGACGAGCCGGAACTGGCGGATCTGTTCGCCTTCCTGCTCGAGTCCAACGAGGCCCGCCGTGCGGTCAGGAGCGGTGACGATCTCCGTGAGATCATCATGCGGCCGATCGACACCGACGAGATCGAGGCGGAGATCGACCGCCTCGAGGCCGAAAAGCGCGACCTCGACGGCCGGCTCGAGGAACTCGCCCAACTCGACAACGAACTGCCCGACCTCGAGTCCGACCGCGTCGCGCTCGCGAACGAGATCGAGGCGACCGAAGAGCGGATCGCCGATCTCGAGGCCGAACTCGAGGCGTTCGACCTCGACGTCGAGGCGAGCCGCGAACGAAAGGACGCGATCGAGTCGGCCTTCACGGACCTCCAGGAGGCCCGGACCGAACTCGAGTCGATCGAGTACGATCTCGAGACCGAACGCGAGAGCCGCGCCGAACTCGAGGCCGAACGCGACGACCTCACGGCGGAACTCGAGGCGTTCGACGACGACCCCGAGTCGCCGGATCGCCTCGAAGGCCGTGTCCAGGAGCTGCGGGACCGAAAGCGGTCGCTCGATACGACCGTCAGCGAACTCCAGAGCGTGATCCGGTTCAACGAGGAACGGCTCGCGGAGGACGGCTTCGACGTCGATCTCGAGGTCGACGACGGAGCGGCCGCGGACGACGACGGCGACGTGACCGACCAGCTGCTGGCGGACTCGGACGACGTCGTCTGTTGGACGTGTGGCTCCCGGGTCGACCGCGACCGGATCGAGGCGACGCTCGACCGACTGCGCTCGCTCCGCCAGCGGAAACTCGACGAGCGCAGCGATCTCCAAGAGCAGATCGACGACCTCTCCGACCGGCGAAAGGAACTGCGCGAGCAACGCCAAAAGCGCGGGGAGATCGAAACGCGACTCGAGGCCGTCGAGGACGAACTCGAGCGCCGCACGGACCGTATCGAGGCCCTCGAGGCCGACCTCGAAGAGCAGCGGGCACGCGTCGAAGACCTCGAATCGGACGCCGAAACCTACGAGAACGCCGAGTACGGCGAGGTTATCGATACCCACCGCGACCTGAACCGGCTCGAACTCGAACTGGAGGACCTCGAGGCCGAACGCGACGAGGTCGAAGCGCGAATCGCGGAGATCGAGGAGAAGATCGAGGAGCGAAGTGACCTCGAGGAGCGTCGCGAGACGGTCGAGGACGAACTGACGGACCTTCGAACACGGGTCGACCGGATCGAGGAGAACGCCGTCGACGCCTTTAACGACCACATGGACTCGATCCTCTCGATCCTCGAGTACCGCAACATCGACCGGATTTGGATCGAACGCCGCGAGCGGACGGTCCGGGAGGGCCGACGGAAGGTCTCGCGGACGGCCTTCGACCTCCACATCGTCCGGACGACCGAGGACGGCCGCACCTACGAGGACACCGTCGACCACCTCTCGGAGAGCGAACGCGAGGTCACCGGGCTCGTCTTCGCGCTGGCTGGCTACCTGGTCCACGACGTCTACGAGATCGTCCCGTTCATGCTGCTGGACTCGCTCGAGGCGATCGACTCGAACCGGATCGCCGACCTCGTGGCCTACTTCGAGGAGTACGTCGACTGTCTCGTCGTTGCCCTGCTCCGAGAGGACGCCGAGGCACTGTCGGAGTCGTACACGTACGTCGAGGAGATCTAGCGCTCGGCGATCGCCGACGTCCTCGTTCCGTCGCCACCTTCCGACCGATATCGATCGACCGGCCTTTATCCATCAGACCTCGAAACTTTTCGATGTCCTTTCGGTATTCATACACGAATTTCGATCGACCGGTTCCCCGGCCGGTTCGTCGGCGCCGGCCATCAGTCCGAGACGGAAAATCGACGGAACCGACGGACAGGGACCGTCCCTCTGGGGTATGATTCAGCTCGACCGGGACTATACACACGATGAAGTCAGCCAGTTCCTAATGCAGCCGTGGCCGGCGATATCGGCTCTAAGCCCGTCTGAGTGATCGTCGGCGATTCGCTCGAGCGATACTGACGGCATCAAGTGAACCCTTGCCTGCTAGTTCGACCGAAATCGTACCAGAATCGAACGATAGTAATAAGACTGGTATTTCGGTCAGTCGCCGGGCGAGGAGTCGGGTCGGTAGCCGCGGCTGATGGCCTTCCAGTGGCCGGCGGCGAACCGGTAGTAGGTGACGGCGGCCGGGACGAGCGTCTCGAGGATCAACGCGGCGTACAGCGCCCCGATTCCCAGCGGCGTCACGGCCTCGAGACCCGGCAGGGGGACGGCAACGGCACCGAGGGCAGCGACGGGAAGCGCGAACGCGTATAGCCCGAGTACCTGCCCGTAGAACGGCCAGCGGGTGTCGCCGCTGGCACGCAGCGGGCCGGTCGCGCCGCCGCTGATTCCGCGGAAGACGACGCTCACGCAGGCGACGACGATGAACGTCGTCACGAGTGGGAGGATATCGGGATCGTCGACGAAGAGCTGGCCGACCCGCTCGGCGGAGACGAGAACCAGTGCCGCGCTACAGCAGTAGACGGCGGTGCCGAACCACAGCACCTCCCAGCCGTAGGTGTCGGCGTCGCCCTCGTCGCCGGTGCCGAGTTCCTGCCCGACGAGGCTGCTCGAGGCCAGCGAGAACCCCCAGCCGGGCGTGTCCATCAGATCCCGAACGCGGCGCGCGACGACGTAGGCGGCCACCACGTTCGGCCCGAACAGGGCGACGATCGCGAGCATGGGAAACTGCGCGCCCCGGCGGGCGACGTTGGTGAAGACGAGCGGCGTTCCGATCTCGATCACGTTTCGAACGTCCTCGAGGGTCGTGTACGGCCGCGAGACGTCGATCCTGACCGGGAACTCGCCGATCACCGGGAGCCGGCCGAACGCGAACCCCCCGACGAACGCCGCCAGCACGAGGACGTTGGCCAGTACCGTGCCGATTGCCGCCCCGACGACACCCAACTCGAGGACGAACAGCAAGACGGCGTTGACCGCGACGTTGACGACGGCACCGCCGGCGCGCAACGCCATCGGCGTCCAGGCGTCGTCGGCCCCGACGAGGGTACGGCTGCCGATCAGGTTCAGGGCGGCGACGGGAACCCCGAGGGAAACGACCCGGAGGTAGTCGGCACCGTAGGAAACCGACGCGGCGTCGTCGCCGACGAGTCCGATCAGTTCCGCGGGAACGAGCCAGAACAGGGCCGCGAGCGGCACGGTGATCGCGACGACAACGAGCGCGCTGGTCGTCACCGCCAGCGAGAGGTCCTCCGTTGCGCCCGCGCTGAACCGCTGGGAGACCAGCCCGATCGTCGCGCCGGCGACTCCGCCGCCGATCCCGAACGCGAGCGCCCAGAACGGCGTCGCGAAGCCGACGCCGGCGATCGCCGCCGGTCCCAGGGCGATCCCGACCATCGCCACGTCGGCCGCCGACTTCGACATCCGGGCGATCCCCGTGACGATCCGCGGCCACGCGAGGTCCGTCGTCCGCACGACGCGCTCCCGGTCGACGACGCCGGCCCGCGCGAGCAGGAACCCGATCGATAGCAGGAGCCACCGGAGCGGATTCGGCACTCGAGAAACCACGCCTCGCGGTTCGTGATTCGACGCTAAAACGCTTTATACTGCCTTCGTTTCTCATGGACGATCGTTCGAATCGACCCCGCAGTGACGGTGTTCCCAGCCGACCGGTGGTCGGATTTATCCGACTCGAGCGCGTCGGATCGAGTCGACCTGAACCGATGACCAGCGACGATCGATACAAACTGTTCGGCGTCTACGTCTCGCCGCCGGTCTTCGACGCGCTCGAGACGATTCTCTACGAGGAGGCGGGCGTCGTCGACTACGCGAACTACTTCGAGCCGACCGGCTCGACGGTGCCGGTCGGCGATCCGGGTGCGGACGCGACCGCCCAGCTGGTCGCCGACCTCGTCGCGGACTTCGCCGACCTGTACGATGCGGCGGACTTCGGGGCTGCTCGCGCCGTCGACCCCGAGGCGTTCGAACTCGCGCAACTCGCCGCCGAGCCGGAGACGGTGGCCCGCGCCCGCGAGCGGTTCCAGGCGGCGGCCACGATTCAGGAGACCGACAGCCGAACGGTCCACACCGCGATCCTGGCAGCGGCGCTCGAGGGGGTCGACGGCCCCGAAGAGTGAGCCGTCCGCTCAGGCTTCCTGCAGGTCGACGATACGCACCCAGTGATCGCCGTGTTCCGCCTCGTGATCCCTGGCATCCCTGTTTGCGTCCGCCCAGTCCGCGTGTTCCCGCTCGAAGTCACAGCCGTCACACCGCAACTGGTACACCATGCGATGAGCTACCACTCGAGGTGAGTTAAGTTTCGTCGCTACTATCTCCGGTCGGAGTTCTCGACGGTTCGATACCGTTCGATTCGCCGATACACGTCCGAACCCTCGGAACACACGTTCGTCTGTAATTGAATTGAGGAACATATTCGGGGGTCATGACTCGTGGGTTCCCGTGGTACGGTGTATCGAACGATGACCTCCGCAGACGCGGCGATGGATGCCGCCGAGACGGCCGGACCGTGTACGTTACGCAGCCCGACCGCAGGGTGGTACCTCCTCACCGTCTCCCGGCTCGCCGCTCGGGGAACGGGACGGGTCGGAACCGGTGACCTCGCCGAGCGACTGGACACCAGCCCCGCAAGCGTCACCGAGATGGTCGGACGACTCGCCGAGGACGCCGTCCTCGAGTACGAGAAGTACGCCGGCGTCGAGCTGACGCCCCGCGGAGCGGCGATCGCCGAGTCGCTCGCGTGGCGACAGTGCGTGGTCACGTCCTTTTTCGATCGCGTCCTAGCGTACGATATCGACGACTACACCGCCTATCGGATCGGATATACGATTCCCGAAGCCGGCGTCCACCGACTGCAAGAGCGGATCGACGATCCCCGTGTCGATGCCTGCCGACGCATCGGCGAGGGGTCCGACGGCTGTCTCGTTGAGGCTCACGCCGAGGGCTAGCGGGACCTCCTTTCAGTCCCGATCACCGATGGCGGGCGCTTGGCCCGGCCGGCGAATCGACAGCGACGACCGGGACCGGACGGTCGTCAGCCGAGTTCGTGCCCTTCGAAACGTCGTTAGTCGGATCGGTGTGATTCCATCGCCGCACCGTCCTCCTGTGGCCACATCGCCCAGGCCAGGAGGGCGATGACGACCGCTAGCCCGACGATACCCGTCTCGAGGACGGACAGCGTGATACCGAACCACGAGAGGGCCGTCCGGAACTCGACGACGAACGGGATGAGGACGGCGATGACGACGAGAAGCGCACCCTTGGAAAGTCGCATAGTTTGGTTCCCGTCATATGTTGGGCCCGAAACCGCCAAAGGTTGGTGGTGAACATGTTCGTCACCAGTTGTCCGTCGTCGAGCGACCGCTCGAGATCAGCGATGCTCGGCCGGGTCGATCCAATCGCCTCGTCTCCGAGTCGCGGTCGGTCAGACCGTGTGGATCTCGTAGCCCTCGTCCGCGAGGGCCGCGACGTCCGGTGCGTGTTCGGTCCCGTCGATCTCGAACCCCTCGGCCTCGACGGCCGCCGCGACGCCTTTGAACGTCGCACAGTGGTCACAGACTCCGGCAACGAGGTCCTCGTCTTTCGCCCGTTCGTAGGCCGCTCGTGCCGGCGCGGGCCGGTCCTCGATATCTTCGAACCAGTACGTCGCGGCCCCATCGAAGTAGACCCGCGCCTCGTGGCCCGCCGCGTCCAACTGCGCGGCGTAGGTCAAGGAGTTCGCGAACTTGCCCGGTCGCTCCGGATGCGAGAGGAGGATGAACGCGTGTTTCGTCATAGCCGGTTCGGGAGACGGCCGCGACCCGGATAGTAACCGTCTCGAATACCTTCCCCGGCTCGACTTAGGGGGTCCGACACGCGGTCTCGAGGCGGCAGGGCCGTCGGCTGCGGGCATCGGGTTCCGAGGCTGTTTCCGGTCGCGAGACGCGGGACCGTTCAATCGGCGCGAATGGAGATATCGGGCTGGTGTTCGCAGTCCCCGGTCACGAACTGTTTCAGGACACGCTCCTCCAACCGGTGGAGCGTCTCGCTACACGTCGACTTGGCGATGTCGAGTTCGTCCGCGAGTTCGACCAGCGTGATCCGGCGCGGCGTGTCGTAGTAGCCGCGGTCGATCGCTTCGTAGAGGAGCCACTGCTGTCGGTCGGTGAGCAGCGACTCGGAGTCGGCCTCCGGTTGCACCCGCTCGAGCGAATACGTGATGCCGGAGTCGGTCAGGCTCTCGCCGAGCCGCGAGAGTTGCTCCTGGGGAATCGTCGTCTCCAGGGCCATCCGGCCGTCGCTGATCTCGAAGGGGGTCCGAAGCGGCACGCCCGACGACTGGATCGCGGTCAACACCACCGGCGTCGTCGTCTCGAGTTGGAGACGCCGCCGGTGACAGGCCGTCTCGAGGACCGTCACGTCAGTCACCGAGTCGTCGGCCCGGAAAGCTTCGCAGATCCGGTCGGCCGACGACCCGAGGACCTCGAGCCGGGCGGCTCCCGTCCCGTCGGTGGCCGTCGCCGCGAGGACCCGAAACCGGGCGTCGGGGTAGTCGCGTGATATTCGGCCGATCCATGCGTCCGTTGGAATCGTGACGGTGAGTTCGACGTAGGGCATGATGTGGGGCGGTCGCGATCGGCGTCGGTGCGACACCGGTCGGACTCGAGCTACCCCACTGTTTTAGGCACACCTAAGAATAGGTTGGCGCGGATATGTTCGTCGCTCACGTAAATACCCCAGTCGTATGGCGGGGTCGTCGGCTCGGTCGGACCCACCATATCGGCGATGTTCGCGGTAGTACCGAACGGCCGTGTTCGAACGAGCGGGCGACTCGAGTCCCGCGAAATCGACGCCCGACTCGAGGAGCGACAGCCCGTCGATAGCCGTGGCCGGCCCTCGAGTGTGGGACGACCCGTTCGACCGCGAGCGGCGAGCGCGTATTTAAACGACGATCCGGATCGATTCGTCAGAGTCCCTATCCGCGGTCCGCGTGTGAGAACGACCGATGACTGATCACGAATCCGGCGTCGCCGTCACGTTCCACCCCCAGACGTGGACCGATTCGGCGGGCGCGGCACACGATTGGGACCGGAAACAGTTGCTCCCCGCCGAAGGGCGGGACCCGGTCACCTACGTCGTCCCGCTCGAGGACGGCACCGACGAGGACGGCACCGTCTACCCGGACGAGTCCTACGAGGCGAATCAGTTGCAGGCCCACCCCGCGGCCCCGGACTGGGTGCGCGAGTGGGACGGGCCGTACTACGTTACGACGGAGTCGGTCTCCGAGGGGTGAGCGATTCCCGGTCGGCGGCCGTCGCAGCCCATCTATTCACGCAGCCTCTAATAATTATAAGTTTGTCACGACAATATCAGAGAACGGAAGCGCTCTCCTAGGGACTGCACGAAAGTCCCGGGTGTACCAGCACCCGAGACGCGCTTCCAAACCCCAGCGGTTTGCAAGCATGATTCCGTACCTACTCACGAGGCATAAAAGTCTCGCACGATCCGTAGCGCGTCGGTATTCGGTTGGGTTTGGCTCGAGCGGGCTCGAGCGATGCGGCCAGCGCCGCCCGAAATCGCCGTCCAAGAACTGCGGCACTCGAGGTGGCGGGAGATGAGTTCCGACGGCACGCTCGGGACGTGTTCACGCTGTGGCCGCGACGTACTGATCACCCACTGTCTCGGCCCCGGGGAATGCTATGCGTGGCCCTGTGGGTGTCGTCAGCCGTCTGCAGTGGTAGCGAATAAGGTTGATTCATAGCATCAACCAATCTAGCTAGCTTATCAGATGAATAGTCATCATGTAATACACTCAACTAATTTATATCTACTGGAACGAAAAGGATTAGTGATAAACAGGCTAGTTGATTTTTGATAGATGAGGTTAACGTATAACGTCGGTAGAACCGGTCAAATCAACTTCTCTACTATCACCGATATATCTCTCGCTTCTAGGAGTGAAATAGCAGATTCACCCATTATATTCTCTACCATTCTACTATTGCTAATCTTATATTTTATATTTGGTGGTGGAGGAAAGATCAAAGATCTAAAAGAGATAATCAAGAAAAATATAATCGCAGCAATAGTGTCTGGATTGATACTATGTTTGATATATGGTGTTATCAGCCTCCTTTTCAACTTTTATATATCGAACTCATTATCGATAATAATATTCTTGCTGTATATAAGCAAACAAAGAATGGAGGGAAGAATCCACCCGAAAAGCTACCAAATATCAATGATTTCATCCCTCAGTCTTGGATTTATATATGTATGGAACACACAGTTTGATGTCTTTATTTCTACTCTTGTAGTTATAGCCGGATGGTCATTAGATAATGAAATAACAATTCTCAGCATAATACTGACGGTAGGAACAGTAGTATTTTCATACTTAGGCTGGAGGGAAGCCGCAATACCAAGCAAGTGGGATATTGAAGAAGGATTGAATAATCGTTTTAAGAACGACAATATTTCGCTAAATACTGACGGTAATGAATTTGAATATGAATTCTCATACATACTTGTCGAGGGGAAGAAGAAATACTTACCACAGGGGCATTTTTCAGGGAAAGCAACTCTCACTTTTTCTCTTCCTGAGGATCTGTACTTTGATGATGGACAATTCCAAAAGGAACTGTGGCCATATGATTGGGCGTTAGAAGCATTAATTGAAAATAACACGGCCATAGTTGTTGTTGATTCTATCAATTCTGGACATATAGGTTTCTATACAACCAAAGTATCTAAGGCACTGCTAAGTTCTACTAAACAACAAAAAACAATAGCCGGTGGTGAGAGAATAATATGTAGGTTGAAATATAGTCGTAATCTCAGCTTTGCACGTTGAAGTAGGAGCGTGACGTAGGCGGTGGCAAAGACGGATGATGCCGATTACGGACTTCTTGTCGTGTACGCGTGCGTTCGACGAGTTCGAGTCGCTGTCTCCAGCACAACGTCATCACGCCAAAACCTACGCCACAGGTCTTGTTGCGGCCAGCAACAAGACCGTGGCGGGCATCGCACGCGAAGTCCTTCCAGCCAACAGCAAACGCGCTCTCAACAAGTTCCTCACCGAGTACGACTGGGACGAACAGCAGTTCAACCACGAACGCCTTGAAGAACTCCAGAAACACGGTGAAACACGCTGGTCAACGGATGGCTACATTATCCTCGACGACACGATCACCGAGAAAGCCGGGGACGAAGTCCCCGGCGTCGGCCACTTCTACGATCACGCCGAAGGTGACACTGTCTGGGGGCAAGACCTCATCTACGCCTTCTACGCTGACGACAAAACCGCTTACCCGCTCACCTTCCGCCTCTACGAAAAGCAAGACGAGGATGACCAAGACCACGACACCAAGTACGACCTCGCCCGCGAGATCATCACCGAACTCGAAGAAGAGGTAGGTGTGCCTGCGAACACCTACCTCTTCGACTCGTGGTTCGCTCACGATTCTGGCCTTCCTGAACACATCGAATCCTACGGCAAGGACTGGATCGGCCCGCTCCGGAGCAATCGACAGGTGACTTACGCCGGCAAAGAGCTCCGCGTCGATGCGCTGGAAGAGCGCATCGACACGGTTGAGCGCGATATTGACGACGAAACCTATCACATCTGGACGAAGAAGCTTCCCGTCTCCCAGTTGGGAGACGTGAAGCTGGTCATCGCAGAGAAAGAGACCGACGGAGACGAAGATAACCCGATCAAGTACCTCGCTACGAACAAGACCGACGCACCAACCGCCCACATCATTCGCTCCTACGGGATGCGCTGGCGCATCGAGACGTTCTTCGAGGACTCGAAGCAGGATCTCGGCTTGGGAGACTGCGAGCTGCAGACTGACGGAGGTGCCAGTCGCCACTGGCACCTCCTGATGGCTGCCTACAGTCTCGTTCGTCTTGATCCCGATTCGAGCGCCTTGGGAACGGTTCGCTCGAAGGCGTCATCGCTTCGAGCGAACCTCGAACACTCCCTGAAGGAAGCCGTCTACAACCTTCTCTCGTGGGTTCGAGACAATGATGACCGCGGTGTTGATGACCTTATGACCGAGATCGATCATCTCTTCGTTCACTCAACAACCGAGGCTAGCGTGCAAAGCTGAGGTCGTAATCAAAGTTCTTTATACCAGAGATTGAGATACTGGAGAGAGGAACGGATACTAGAGTTCCTATCTCAACTCCCATATGTGGTATATTGGGAACGTGATCTTGATCAGAATCCAACCTTAGAGATGAATACTGAAAAAAGAGAAGTCACATTTTCAACTACTCAACGCGGCGCCCCAATATTAGAAAGTCTCAAAAAGATACTTTTTGCATACCATGGATCTGGATTGAAAGAGAAAAAGGAACAAAAATATGATAATGGCGACCAATATGATGCAGTAAAAGTTGATGTCTCTAGTCCTTGGAAAGGTTCTGGAGATAATATTTCTAGGACAATACCGGTTGAAAACTTTGTTCTATCCAAAGTGGAAGATATGATATTTTGTGAGGATTTCAAATGTTCTAATGCAGAATTAGATGGCTCGAGCCTACATTATGAAACCCCAACAGAATCTGGAACTTTCGTTGCAACAAAAGGTCTAAAAGCAAGCTATATTGCAATAGACGAATTCACAGTATCAGTGTTCTATCCATTTTCATCTGATGAAAAGGAATTCGACTAGAGATCGAGAAAGAGGGAACAGTAACATTGAACGTAATCACTAAGAATGAAATAAATTCAGACAAATATTTAGTCTGGTACAGAAATCCACATTATGAATGATTTTTAAATACAATCTGAGATGATAAAATATCCATTCAATGAATGGATTTGAATCGTGAGAACTCGCTTCGCTTGTCCTCTGGGCTCAAATCCATTCGTGCCAATTTTTCCGACGCAACGACGAGGAGCATAGCGACGAGTCCGCGTCGGAAAATGGGTTGGGGCGGATTTGAACCACGGTCGTTCCGCTTCGCTCCACTCCCTGATTCAAATCCGCCAAACGTCACGACTTTGCGCCTCACGAGTTGTTCGGCGCAAAAGTAGTGGGTTGGGGCGGATTTGAACCGCCGGCTTCCTCCGTGTGAAGGAGGTATCATAACCGGACTAGATCACCAACCCGCACGAGGCCCTTCCCGTGCGTCTGACTTAAGACTTCCTTTCAGCGGTCGTCGGCGTCGCTCGAGCGACCCCCACCAACGCGCCCACGCACGTCACCAGCGACCCCACGAACCCGATGGGCCGCACGCCGCTCGAGGCCGAGCGCATCCGCCTGCACCGCCTCGAGCCGGCTCGGCTCGGGCTCGTCTTCGACCGCGAGCCCGAGTCGTGATCGGACGCGATCGACGTGGGGGCCGAGCGTTTCCGCAACGCCCAGACGGGCGTGTTCGGCGGCGCGAGCGAGGTAATACCGGCTGTCGTGGAAGTGGTTGTTCATTGGTTCTCTTTTGTAGAAAGGTTAGCTGAGTATATAGTCCTATCGTAGAGGACGAATTTCAACGCCGCTCCCGCGGGCGATTGCGACCTAACACGCGATCGATTGACATACGTCACTCCGTGAGAATTCCCGGCTATGAACGAGTTCCAGTCGGTCGCGCTCGAGCGCGAGGGGGCGACCGCCGACCTGATCGTCGAGGGCGGGCAGGTGTACTGCTCGAACCGCCGCGAATTTCTCGACCGCGATGTCGCGATCGTCGGCGACAGGATCGCCGCCCTGCTCGCGGACGCCGAGTCGGTCACCGGCCCGGAGACGACGGTCGTCTCGGCGGCCGACAGCGTCGTCCTCCCGGGGCTGATCGACGCCCACACCCACGCCGACATCCAGTTGCTGTTCGACCGCGAAGTGCCCTACCTGCTCGCGTCGGGAACCACCTCGATCGTCACCGAGAGTTCCGGCCTCGGGCTGCTCTTTGGCAGCCGCGGCGTCGAAACCTTCCTCGAGCGGACTGCCGATGCCCCGGTCTCGGCCTACGTCTCCCTGCCGCCACAGGACTTCGTCGACACCTTCGAACCCGCGACGGGGACGCCGGCCGAACTCGAGGCACTCTCGGATCTGCTGGATCACGAGCGGGTCGTCGGCGTCGGCGAGATCGACTGGATCCACGTCGTCGGCCGCGACGCGCCGCTCGAGGACCTCTACGAGCGCACCCGCGAGCGCGATCTCCCGATCGTCGGCCACGGCGCGGGCTGTCGGGGCGCGTCGCTGCGGGCGTTCGCGACCGTCGTCGACAACGACCACGAGGCGATTTCGGCCGACGGGATCCGCGAGCGCGCCGCCAACGGGATCCACGTCGTCGGCCGCTCCGGCTCGATCCGGGACGACCTGCCGGCGCTGATCGAGGCCGTCCCGGACCTCGACTCGCGGAGCGTCTCGCTGTCGACCGACGGCGTCTGGCCCGGCGACCTGCTCGAGGGCTTTGGCATGGCCGAAATCGTCCGCCGGCTGATCGACGCCGGGATCGAACCCGCCGACGCGATCGACGCCGCGAGCCGGAACACCGCGGCCCACTTCGGACTCGCGGACCGGGGCGTCGTCGAACCGGGTGCCGTCGCCGACCTCCTCGTCGTCGACGACCTCGAGTCGATGGCCGTCGAGACGGTCCTCTCCGAGGGCGAGGTCGTCGTCGCCGATGGTGACCCGCTCGTCGAGGCCAGGACCGATCCCTATCCCGACTACGTCTACGACACGATCTCGGTCGATGTCTCGGCCGAGCGCTTCACCGCGCCGCTCGAGGCCGCGCCCGAGGGCCGTGTCCGCGCGATGGCGGTCGACCGCGGGCTCGTGACGACCGAAACGACCGCCGATGCCGCCGTCGTCGACGGACCGGACGGCTCGAGCCGCCGGCTCGGTCCCGACCCCGCCACCGACGTCCTCACCGCGACGATCATCGATCGCGACCCGGCGACCGAGGAGCGGGACTTTACCGGCTTCCTCACGGGCTTCGGCCTCGAGTCGGGCGCGCTCGCTACCTCGGCCGTCTGGGAGGCGACCGGGCTAGTGACCGTCGCCGCGGATACCGATGACGCCGTCGTCGCCGCCGACCGCGTCGCCTCGATGGGCGGCGGGATCGCAATCGCCCGCGACGGCGAGGTGGTCGCCGACCTCGCCATGCCGGTCGCCGGGGCCGCCGCCGACCTCCCGCCCGAGCAGTTCGCCGCGGAGTTCGAGGCACTCGAGGACGCCCTCCGCGGGGCCGGCGTCGACATCGACCGGCCGCTGTTGACCGCGCAAACGCTGACGTTCCCCGGCGTTCCGACGCTGAAGCTCACGGCGTCGGGCTACGCCGACGTGTTGGGTCAGTCCGTCGTCGGCCTCGAGCCGGCGACGAACACCGACGACTGAGCCGCGCGATCGCGCTTCGGTCCCCACCGGCCGAACCGACCCCGTTCTCGGACCACATCTAACATCATAACTCCGCCAATAACCGGCGTTTCACCCGGTAACACTCCCGTTAGCGAGAATATAACCGGTTCTGGAACGAACCGAGTATCGTCATGCAACGACGAACGCGGAACGCGGATCGAACTGACTCACGACCGATCGGACCGGCTGGCGCGGCCCCGGAGGTGAGCCGCTGATGGCCTTCGAGAGCGGCCTCGCTGCCGTCGTGTTGCTCGTCGGCCGACTGCTGTTCGGCGGGCTGGTCATCTACCAGGGGATCAACCACTTCCTCGCACCGGACGCGATGGCCGGCTACGCCGAGGCGAAGGGCGTGCCCGCCCCCAAGTTAGGCGTCATCGCCTCGGGCGTCGTCCTCGTTCTCGGTGGTCTCGGTCTCGTCCTCGGCGTCTACCCCGTCGTCGCGGCGGGGGCGCTGGCTGTCTTCTTCCTCGTCGCGACGCCGCTCATGCACGACTTCTGGGCGGTTCCCGACGACCAGAGACAGAACGAGATGAACCACTTCACCAAGAACGTCGAACTGTTCGCCGCGTCGCTGCTCGTGCTGGTGCTGGCGAGCCAGCCGTGGGGCTACGCGCTGAACGTCGGTCTCTGAGTCGGCTTCTCCTCAAACGACATTCGCGGCCGTACGCGCCGCTTACTGCCCGCGATCTCGTCGCTGAGTCGTCGGCTCGAGCGATGGGGTCCGACCCGGACCACCAACGTGGTTCGGCGAACGGTTCAAGCGGCTCGTCGCCGACCGGTCTCGTATGGCAACGAACGAAACGACCGCGGGGGCCGCCGAGACGAAGCAGTTCCTCGTGACCTGTGACAGCTGTGCCTACGAGCGGTCGGCGACGGGCCGTGCCGAAGCGACCCGACTCGGCACCGATCATCACCGGGAAACCGGTCACGACCCCGTCGCCCTCGAGGTCCCGGCATCGGCCGCCGGCCCGTAATCCGGACCCCGCCGGTAATACGGATCGCACCCGCGCCGTCGCTCGAGTACTGCGTGTGGCGGTCGCTCTCGTCGTGTCCTCGAGCGACGGAAAACACCGATTCGGGTCAGTACTCCGGCGATTCTTCGGGTTCGCCGTCGCGGGCGTTGACGACGCGCGCGATCGTGAACAGGCCGTCCGAGAGCCGGTTGAGATACTGCACCGCGTCCTCGTTGATCTGTTCCTCGCCAGCGAGCGCGACCGCGCGGCGCTCGGCGCGCCGACAGACCGTGCGGGCGTGATGGAGCGCGGCCCCATCGTCGCTGCCGGTCGGCAGGACGAAGGAAGTCAGCGGCTCGAGTTCCTCGTCGTAGGCATCGATCCAATCCTCGACGGTCTCGACGTGGTCGGGCCGGATCGCGGGGTCGTCTTCGTCGGGGTCGGGATTGGCGAAGTCCGCCTGCACGATGTGGAGGTGGTTCTGGATCGCCGACAGGTGGTCGTTGACGTCGTCGTAGTCGGTCGGACGGATCGTCCCGAGCAAGGCGTTGAGTTCGTCGACGGTCCCGTAGGCCTCGATTCGGGCGCTCGCCTTCGAGACGCGGCTCATGTCGCGGAGGTCTGTCTCCCCGTCGTCACCGCGGCCGGTGTAGATCGACATGACTGGACCGACGGACGGCCACCACTTAATTTCCGCGTCGAACGCACGCCGGAACCAGTACGTTAAACTCGCTCGATCCGCTATCGCCGCGTATGGCTATGGAACTCGACCACGAGTGCCCCGACTGCGGGGGCGAGAAGACCTTCTACCGCGCCGCCAGCACGTCGCTGCACCTCGGCGAAAAGGTCAAGTGGCACTGCCCGGACTGTGACTACGGCTTCGTCCGGATCGGCGACAACGGCACCGCCGTCGACTCGAGTACGGCGTAGACGCAGCCTGCTTCTCCGAGCGTCGTTCGCGGCCGGAGGCCCCGTCCGAACGGGTCCGACGCCCGCACTCTCCGAGTCAATCGTCCTCGTGCGCCTCTCTCACCTGCTGTGCGAACCCCTTGTCCGCAGTGCTGTCAGTCGGACGATCAGAGGCCTCTGACGGTCGTTCGGCGTCGGATCGCGGCCCGGTCGCTCCGTTCGTCACGGCGTCGTCCCCCGTCCAGTCCGAATCGGCCGTCGATGGTTCCGGCCCTCGATCGGCGGTCGAACCGCTCCGTCTCAGTAACCAGCCGCCGGCGACCGTGCCGATCAGCCCGAAGAGGATGGTCGGGCCCTTGCTCGAGTTCGGGGTTTCGTACGTCGACTCGACGCAGTCCTGCCCGTACCCCATGGGATCGTCGTAACAACTGGTACTCGTCGTCGTCGTCGTACTCGGCATAGCGAGGCCCCCGAGAAGGAAGAGAAGTCCGACGACGAGGACGACACCGCCGAGGAGTTTGGTACCGTTCATCGTTACGGAAGGAGGAGGAACGGCATGATCATCACGAAGAACATGAACACGGCCAGTACCGTCAGAACCACCTTGAGCGTGTCGTGACCGCTCGTCAGGTCGTCGAGGCGCTGTACCTCCTTGCTTCGGTACTCCTCGTCGAAGGTCTTGAGAACGTGGTCGACGGGATCGCCGCGGATCCGTTCGAGTTCGGTGAGGAACCGCGACTTGTACTGTTCGGGGTCGGCGGTCACGTTCATCTCAACCTCCTTTTCCGCCCGGACGGTGATCATCGTCTCGGCGGCCGACGGTTGGTTCTCGGGAATCTCGATGATGACCGTTTCGCCGTAGCTCGTGACGCGTGACCCGGTTTTACCGATGATCCGGTGACCGTCGTCGAAGTAGCTCTCGATCCCCCGCGTGCGTTCGAAGGCGGCTTTGATCAACGTCTTCGCATCGTCTCTCGTGTAGTCCAGTGAGAGGGAGGTCATGCCGTAGTGGATTCGTGACTCTATGTATACCTTTTTCGATACAGTAAGAAATCTGCTATTCGAAAAACGCTTAGAGAATAGATAAACTTCCGATATGTGTGAATATCGCGTCATACTGTCGTGTGGCGGATACCAGTCCGTGGTCGAGCGGCATCCGATATCGAAAACCGGCCACCGAACGGACCGTTCGTCTCAGGACTCGTCCTCGAGGTGGTGCCACGACAGCCGCGGGCTCCGCGCGGCACTCGTTTGATCGATCCGGCGTGCTGTCGTGCGTTCCGGCGCGGCCTCGAGCGTCGCGTCGTCCTCGCCGGCGACGGCGTTGAACGCGGCGGCGAGCCGGTCCAGAGTGTCCTTGCTCTCGACCTCCGTGGGTTCGGTCATCAGGGCCTCAGGGACGATCTCGGGCCACTTGGTCGTCGGCGGGTGGACGCCGTAGTCGAGCATCCGCTTTGCGACGTCGGCGGCGTCCTGCTCGCCGGCGCTGGCGACGAACTCGTGGTGGAAGGGGCCGTAGGGAACGTCGTACTCGATGCGCTCCGCGAGGTAGTTCGCGTTCAGTACGGCCGAGGCGCTGGCGTCGGCCAGCCCCTCGTCGCCCAGCCGCGCGATGTAGGCGAAGGCCTTGAGCAACACCAGCCAGTTGCCGTGGAAGCCGTGGACCTTCCCGATGGTGTGTTCGGGCTCGAACAGTTCATAGCGGGGCTCGCTGCCCGTCGACTCGGCCTCGCACTGTCGGACGCGGGGCGCGGGCAGGAACGGCGCGAGGTCGTCGACGACGCCGACCGGCCCCGCACCCGGCCCGCCGCCGCCGTGGGGCGTCGCGAACGTCTTGTGGACATTGTAGTGCATCACGTCAAAGCCCATGTCGCCCGGCCGCGCACGGCCGAGCAGGGCGTTCAGGTTCGCCCCGTCGTAGTAGAGCAGTCCGCCCGCGTCGTGGACCAGCTCGGCGATCTCGGTGATGTCGCGCTCGAACAGCCCGAGCGTGTTGGGGTTCGTGAGCATGAGCGCCGCCGTGTTCTCCGAGAGGGCGGCCTCGAGCGCCTCGAGGTCGACCCGCCCTTCGTCGTCGCTGGGCAGGGAAACGACGTCGTAGCCGCCTAGGGCGGCGGTCGCGAAGTTGGTGCCGTGGGCGCTCTCGGGGACGATGACCTCGTCGCGGTGGCCCTCGCCGTTGTGTTCGTGGTAGGCCGCCGCGACGCGAATGCCGACGAACTCGCCGGCGGCCCCGGCGGGCGGCTGCAGCGTCACCGCGTCCATGCCGCCGATCCGGCCGAGGTAGTCCTGCAGGCGATAGAGCAGTTCCAGATTGCCCTGTACCGACCCCTCGGAGCGGTCGGGATGAACCGCGGCCGACGGCAGCGCGGCCACGTCCTCGGTGAATTTCGGGTTGTACTTCATCGTACACGAGCCAAGCGGGTAGGGACCGCTGTCGATCCCGTAGATCATCTGGGAGAGCCGCGTGTAGTGACGCGCCAGTTCGGGTTCGGAGAGTTCCGGTAGCTCGAGGGAGTTACGGGTGAGGTCGTCGGGCAGCGGCGAGCCGTCCCCGGTGCCGCTGTCGCCATCACCGCCGCCGATCTCGACCCGCGTCAGGTCCTTTGCCGAGAGCAGCGGCTCGTACTCGCCGTTCTCGACGTAGCGGGCCTGATCGTACCGGACCTGTTCGTCGGCCGGTCGCTCGTCGCTCATCGAACCACCCCCTCGAGCGCCGCGACGAAGCGATCCAGTCGCTCGTCGGGGACGCCGGCGACACAGACCTGGATCTCGTGGTCGCCGACGACGTGGACCGCAAAGCCCCGTTTCTCGAGGTCCGATGCGACGGCGCGGGCGGGCTGGTCGACACGGGCGACGAACTCCCGGAGGTGGTGGCGGTCGTGGACCGGCGCTTTGACGCCGACGATCTCGTCGAGTCGGGCCGCGAGATCACGCGCGCGTCGGACGTCGCGCTCCGCGAGGTCGACCATGCCGCTCGGGCCGAGGACGGCAGCGTGCATCGCGGTCCGGAGCGCGACCCAGGCCTGATTCGTACAGATGTTGCTCGTGGCTCGCTCCCGACGGATGTGCTGTTCGCGGGTCTGGAGCGTCAGCGTGTACGCCCGACGGTCGGTCGCGTCCTCGCTGGCCCCGACCAGCCGACCGGGAACTTGCCGGAGGTAGTCCTCCCGCGTTGCGAACAGGCCCAGTCCCATCCCGTAGCTCGTCGGGAGCCCCAGGACGCTGGCGTCGCCGATGACGACGTCCGCGCCGACGTCGGCGGGGCGCTCGAGCAGGGAGAGCGCGATCGGGTCCGAGCCCAGGACGAAGAGGGCGTCGGTGGACTCGGCGAGGTCGCCGACGGCCTCGAGCCGTTCCTCGATCGTTCCCCGTACCGTGGGGTTCTCGGCGTAGATCATGACGACCTCCTCGTCGGCGGCGGCCTCGAGCCCAGCGAGGTCGACGGTCCCGTCCTCGACGGGGTAGGACTCGACCACGAGATCGGTACCGGCGACGTAGTTCTCGAGGGTGCTTCGGCGCTCCTCGCGGAGCAGTTCGGGGACGAGGACACGGTGGCCCGTGGTGTCGCGGATGCGGTCGGCCAGCGTCGCGGCCTCGCCCAGCGCCGTCGCGGCGTCGTACATCGAACAGTTCGCGATCGGGAGCCCGGTCAGCTCGACCAACAGCGACTGGTACTCGAACAGGGCCTGCAGAAACCCCTGAGAGACCTCCGGCTGGTACTGCGTGTAGGAGGTCAGAAACTCCGAGCGGTCCGCGAGGTGATCGACCAGCGACGGCACGTAGTAGCCGTAGTGGCCCCGTCCGAGCAGTTCGGTCACCTCGTCGTTGCGGGCCAGCAGCGAGCGTACCAGCCGCCGCGTTTCCCGTTCCGATCGCGCGTCGATGTCGAAGCGCCCGTCAAACGCGACCTCGTCCGGAACGTCGAAGAGGTCCTCGACGGAGTCCGCGCCGACCGCCTCGAGCATCGCCGTGCGGTCCTCCTCCGTGTGGGGAGCGTAGGGGCTCCCCGTAGCGTGTGATCCGTGCATAGCTAGCCGTGGTCCCGGTCGATCGACCCGATCGGTCGCTCCCTGCAGCGCCGGCGGCGTTCGATCCGAGACACGATACTGGTCTCTAGCGGAGGGGGCATAATGAACGCACCCGTTTCGGTGCGATCGACGGTGATCGCGGCCGCGCTCGCCGTCCCGGCCCCTGCAGTCGCCACACGGGCGACTATACGCGGCGGTGCTGTCGAGAGGTGCCATGACCGACAGCGACGATGCCGACGGAGGCGGCCCGCTCGACCGCGACGACCAGGAGATCGGCGCGGCGGTCGCGAACGAATCCGAGTTCCTGCTCGACGTCCTGCCGCACTTCTACCGCGGCGAAGTCAGTCAGGCCAACAGCGCGCAGGACCGGATCGACCGGACGACAGACTGGGCGATCACGCTGCTCGCCGCCGTCCTTTCGATCGTCTTCTCGAGCCGGAATATGCCCGCGTTCCTGCTCCTGATCGGGATCTTCGTCCTGTCGATCTTCCTGTTCTTCGAGGTGCGCCGGTACCGGTTCTACGACCACTGGCGCGCCCGCGTTCGGTTCGTTCAGGAGAACGTATTCGCGAACGCCCTAGAGCCGACCGGGGTCGAACACCCGGCCTGGCGTGAGGAACTGAGCGACGACCTCCGAAACCCGACGTTCAAGGTCTCGGTTCGAGAGACCCTGTCCCGTCGCATTCGGCGCGTATACGGGCTCCTGTTTACCGTCGCCGGGATCGGATGGGTCTTCAAAATCACGCTGTTCACCCCGGAACAGCAGTGGACGGAAGCCGCCGAACTGCCGGGGGTCCACGGCGCGCTCGTCGCGGCCGCCCTCGTCCTGTTTTTCGCGGCCGTGTTCGCGATCGCCCTGTGGCCCAACGACCGGGAGGCGAAAGGCGAGATCCACGGCGTCGAACCGGGCGACTGGAAGAACGACTGAATCGGCCGCCGACCGATCAGGAATCATCGTCCGTGCCGCTCGAGTCGGCTTCCCCCTCGGAGTCGGTGACTAGCCCGCCGGCGTCGGGTGCGGCCCCGTCGATGGGGTCGTCCGTTCGGGCTCGCGCGAAACAGTCGAGGGTGAGTTTCGCCCCGCCGAGGACGACGGGTCCGATGAAAAGGCCCACGGCACCGAAGACGATGAGGCCGCCGAAGATGCCGACGACCACGATCGCGGAGTTGAAGGCACTTGACCGGCCGATCAGCGCGGGCCGGAGGTACGAATCCGAGAACGTGACGACCAGCCCGTAGACGAACATCGCGACGCCGGCGCTCAGTCGCCCCGTCGCGACCAGGTAGATGGTCGCCGGGATCCAGATCCCGAAGGCTCCGACCAACGGAAGCAGCGTCAGGATGAACGTCGCGACGGTCAGGAAGATAACGGCCGGAACGCCGGCGATCAGCAGTCCGACGCCGAGCATCACCGCCTGAACGGCTGCGACGGCGACGTTTCCGACGACCGACGCCCACATCAGCCGGTCCAGCCCGGTCTCGAGTTCGTCGAGGACGTCGTCCTCGATCGGCAACACCCACCGGAGCCACGAGACAAGCCGATCCCCGTCACGCAACAGGGCAAAGAGAACGAACAGCGTGACAGTCAGTCCGATGAACATACTCGGCAGACTGCCCAAGAGTGCGATCGCCCCGTTCGTGACCTCCTGAACGGCCGTCGCGATTCGGTCTTGGTTCGACTCGTACAGCGCGACGAGATCGACGGCATACCCATTGCTCTCGAGCATGGACTCGATCATCTCGACGTCGATCTCTCCTTGCCTGATCGACCGGACGAGTCGGAGCGACTGGCCGACAGCGAGCGAGAGGACGTAGATCAGGGGCAACAACACGACGAGCAGGGTCGCCGCCACGACCGCAAGCGCCGCGATCGTCGGCCTGACGTAGGCCTCGAGGCGTCGCTGAACCGGCAACAGGATGTACGCGAGGACGACGCCGAAGAGGACGTACTGGAGATACGGCAGCAGAACGAACAGTGCGAGGAGGACACTCGCCAGTGCGAGCGCGGTCAATCCCGGCCGCTCGACGAGCCATCCTGGGGGGTCGGGACTGTCGGGCATATACGCGTGTGCGACAGCCCGTCAAATTAGTCTGCTGATACGACATCCGAGCGACAGGCCGAAACCGGCGTCGCTACTCGACGTACCGGTACTTCCGCTCGCCCATGCGACCCCAGCCGTCGAAGACGAACTCCTCGTCGGGGGTGGTGAACTCCTCGACGTCGACGTCCATTTCGTGGTTGTGGGCGTCGTGGATCTCCTCGTAGTCGTCCCACGACATCTCGTAGCGGTCGGAGAGCTGTTCGTCGATGTTGAGGGCCTCGATCTCTTCGACCCAGCCGTCACGGACCGTCTCGGAGTGGATCTCCGCCTGCGCACCGCTGCCGTAGGACCCGATGAGCAACTTCTCGCCGACCATCTCGCGGTCGTTCT
The DNA here is from genome assembly GCF_000230735.2 of Natrinema pellirubrum DSM 15624. Taxonomy (NCBI): domain Archaea; kingdom Methanobacteriati; phylum Methanobacteriota; class Halobacteria; order Halobacteriales; family Natrialbaceae; genus Natrinema; species Natrinema pellirubrum. The sequence goes on along the minus strand of NC_019962.1, from coordinate 1,558,919 downwards.
CGAGCGCATGTTTGAGCGCGCTCGCGCGGGCGACGTGGACCGAGCCGGTGTACCAGTTGCCGACCTCGCGGGAGATCGTCAGCGTCGGATCGATCGTGGCGTCGTACCACGTCGCGTAGCGGTCGGTGTCTTTCAGGGCGTCCATGTACTCCCGGAGCGCGTCACGGTACTCGTCGTCGGAGTCGAACGCCTCGGGACGGGGCTGGCGACCGATCTCCTCGGCCAGTTCGTCCTCGACCGCCGTGTTCCGCGTGACGTGACGGAACGCGAGCAGGGCGGCCTTCCGGACCATGCCCGGGAAGGGGGTGTGGAACGGCGCGTAGGCGAAGTCCTCCTCGTGGACCTCGCCGGCGACGCTCTCGAAGTCCTCGAGGGCCTCGCGCATCCGCGCGAGATAGACCTGCACGGAGCGTTTGCCGTCGACGCTCGGGAACTGCTGGTTGGGCTTTAAGAAGTCGGTCTCGTCGGCCGAGCCGTAGCCCTGCTCGGCGGAGAGTTCGACGAGGTTCGGATCCTCGCTGATGAGCATCGCGACGGCACCGGCACCCTGGGTCGCCTCGCCGTCGTCGCCGCGGGCGTACAGCGCGGTGTCGGTCGCGATGACAAGCGCCGAACGGCCGCGGTTGCGGCCCGCTCGGATCCAGTTGTACGCGTCGTCCAGGCTCTGGGTCCCCGCGATACAGGCGAACTTCCGCTCGCCCTTGTTCGCGTGGTGGAAGTCGCCTTCGTAGACCTGCTCGAGGCAGCCAGCGACGTACGTCGAAACCGGCTTCGAGTTATCGAACGCGCTCTCGGTCGCGACGTCGATGCGGCCGATATCGTCGGGCTCGAGGCCTTTGCGCTCCATTAGCCGGTGAGCGGCGTTGGCCCCCATCGTGACGATGTCCTCGTAACTGTCGGGGAAGGAACTGGCGTTCAGTCCGAGTCCTTTCGTGTACTTTTCCGGATCTTCGCCCTTCTCAGGGGCGAACGTGCCCGGAAGGTCGAGTTTGAGGTTACCCGTCCAGATCTCGACGGCGTCGATGCCGACTGCAGTCATACTTTCTCAATGTAGGTGACGGTACAAGATATTGTCGTTCGTCGTTTCGACGATTGTCGAACCAACTGCTATGTTCCGTGGTATCTTTCCACATAATAACCGTCTCGGAACCGCGAGACGTCAGGGCTGGCATTTCGATGTCATCGATCACCAGGTCCATCCAACCGCAGGCGTCCCACGCACGTCGACACCGTTTGGCGAGAAGTCGAACGCTCCCGGATCGTCACCGCGCCGGAACTCCGCCCCGTCGACGAAGAGCGTGTTCGAGCCGCCATTGAGTTCTCCCGACATTGTGCTGAATCGATCGACATCGATCGAAATCCGTTCAATCGTCATATCACCGTTCGACTCGAGGGCGACCCCCTGGCCGATTCTAGTCGATTCGAGATCGGCAGCCGTCGCGTCGAGCGTTGCGCCTGCCGTGATCGATACCGTACCCTCTGTCTGCACGATCGCACGGCGAAGCGCGACACTGCCATCGCCGGAGACAGTGATCGATCCGTAGCTCGCGTCGGTCGCATCGAGCGTTGCGTCGTCGGCGGTGATCGAACCGGAAGCATCCACGTCGATCCCGCCGCTGGAACGAACCGTTCCGCTCGAGAGATCCGTCTCGCCGGTCGCATCCAGCGTGACGCTCTGTCCGGTTCCTGCGGTCGTATCGAGCGTGCCCGCAACCGCTAACTCGCCGCTGTTCGTCGTCATTCGAATCCCGCCGTTCCGCGTCTCCAACGTCGCATCCTCCTCGACGGTGAGCTGTTCTGCGGTGAGATCCATCCCGTTCGCCGAGAACGCGTCGCCAACGACGATCAACGATCCGGGCACGTCGACGCTTTCGAGGTCGGATTCCGTGTACGTCGGTTCGCCATCGTTGTAGACGCCGTCGTCGTTCCGGTCGTGGTAGGCGACGCTCCCTTCGGGGAGGGAAGCCTCCGCCGACTCGACCGCGACGGTCACGTCGAGCGCGTCACCCGCACCGCCGCTCGAGGCGAACAGCGTTGTGGTCCCGTTCGACCGCGCTTCGAGGGCAGTCTCGTGGACGCCATCCTGAATCGTCCCACGTCCCGGAACGAGTCCGGCGATCTCGTTGTTCCCGACGGCGTACTCCACGTCTGCATCGTCGACGGCCGGTGCGGTCTCGACAGACGCTTGTATCGTGTCTCCCGCAGTGGCCGCAGTGAACGTACAGCTCTCGTCCGTGCAAGAAGCGTGTTCCTCGTCGTTGATTCGATCCGTGTCCCACCGAACGTCGTACGCACCGCTCGAATTGGTGTCCTCAGCAGTCACTCGGCTGATATCGAACTCATCGGGCCCGTCGTCGCGTCCGTCGCCGACTCCGACGCGAGCCATCCGGAGTTCGTACTCCATGTCACCCTCGAGTTCGACTCTTAGCTGACCGTCTGCGTAGCCGGTGACCCTCGCGTGTTCCGCCCCGGAGCCTGCCCCGAACTCAGTCCCGATCGATTCGTTCCACGCGTTCGGCGACGATGTCGGAACCGTGATCGTAATATTGTCGCCGTCGTCTTCGAGAGAGATCGGATCAGTAGGTCCACTCAGGATCCTGGTATCGACGGCTGTCGAGCCTCTCGAGGACGTCGACAGGTTGCCCTCGACGAGGACGATCGTGAGCCGGTTGCCGTCGACCAGGGGCTGTTCGGTGAGCGCGACCGACGTGCCGGTGAATTCGTTGAACGCGAATCCGTGTTCGATCCGGGTCGTCGGTGCGTCACGGTACTCGTTGTACGACGGCTCGTAGCTGAGCGTCCGCGTCTCGAAGTCCTCCTCCAGAAACTCGTCTGCAGTCGTTGTGTATCTGCCGTTGAATTCGGCGTTGTCGATACCGACGGCTCCGGTCTCACTCGTTCGAAGCGTCCCCGTCGGGTCCGGTGGATTCGTCAGAAAGGTTCGGGTCGGATACTGGGTCCCGAGGGTTACCGAAATCGAGGTTGTACCACCCGTAGTCCCGGCGTTTTTGATCGCGTTTCGGAGTTCTTGCATCTCGCCGTGGACCTGCCGGTTGTGGTCTATTTCGACCGCCTGGTTCTCCGCCGGCACGGCGTTGACCTGATAGTACGTGTTTAGCCCCGTCTGATTTCGTCACTGTCTCGTAGGTGGTGGCCTGTGACAGATACATGGTCTGTCAGCAGGGAGTCAGTCTACATTCTCAGGGATGGTCTCCGCTGCCCGGAGACCATCCCGTCGGCCCTGCTGTCGTCGTTTCGAGGTGGAATCGATGAGCTGGGACGATCTCTCCAAGGACGAACTCCTCTCGCGGTTTCTCCAGATGGAGGAGCGAATCGACGAGCTGGAAGAGAAGATTGCCCAGAAGGACAAGCGGATCGAGGAACAGAACGAACGGATCGAAGAGCAGCAAGAGCGGATCGAAGAGCAGCAAGAGCGGATCGAAGAACTCGAAACACGTCTCCGGAAGTACGAGAATCCACACACTCCACCCAGTAAGCGACGGTCGGGGACCGACGAGTCCCCGACCTCGCAGGACGACGAAGACGACGATGTCCGAACTGATGGTGGTACTCCCGGTCGAAAGGACGGTCACAACCCGGAGTGGCGCTCTCCGCCCGATCCTGATGAAGAAATCGAGGTCACCTCTGACTGTTGTCCCGAGTGTGGCGACCACTTCGACGAGTCGGTGGGCGTCAGCCCCCGACTCGTCGAGGAAGTCCCGGATCCACAGCCACCAGAAGTCACCCAGTACAACCGACACCGCTACCAATGCGACTCCTGTGGAACTGAGACGGTTGCGACTCACCCCGACTGCCCCGATGAGGGGCAGTTCGGGGTGAACGTCATCGCGCAATCTGCCCTGTCACGGTACGATCACCGCCTTCCCTACCGGAAAATCACGGACCGCTTCGAGCAACTTCACGGACTCGAACTCTCAGGTGCATCCGCGTGGCACGCGACCGAGCGCGCTGCGCGCGCCGGTCGCTGTGAGTACGAGCAGATCCGTCGAGAGATTCAGGAGGCTGAAATCGTCCACGTTGACGAAACCGGCATCAAGCGTGACGGTGACCAAGCGTGGATCTGGACGTTTCGGACGGACGAGCATACGCTGTACGCGGTCAGAGAGAGTCGTGGGAGTGATGTTCCCGCGGAAGTCCTTGGCGAGGACTTCGCGGGAACGGTCATCTGTGATGGGTGGACGGCGTATCCAGCGTTCAGCAGTACGCTTCAGCGGTGCTGGGCACATCTTCTCCGGGAGGCTGAAGACGTTGCTAGTGACCACGAGGAGGCAGAACCGGTGTACCGGTATCTCAAGCAGATGTTCGTCGGTCTCCAGTCGTGGCTGGAGACCGACCCAGATCCTCGTGCGAGAGCACAGATGCATCGAGCGTGTCAGGACGGCCTCAGATCGCTCGTTGAGCGGTCAGTGACCGACGAACCAGTGGCAACACTCCTCGGGAAGATCGAAGGTGGACTCGACCACTGGCTCACCTTCGTCGGTGAGCCAGCGGTCTCCCCGACGAACAATGCCGCAGAAAACGCCCTTCGTGAACCTGTTGTTCTCCGGAAAATCATCGGAACACTCCGGAACGACCGTGGCATGTTCGTTCACGAGACGATCTTGTCCCTGCTGGCGACGTGGCGCCAGCAGGGACGCAACCCATACGAGGAACTTACGCGGGTTGTCCACGACAACGAAATGATCTCACGAGAGCAGACTGTGCCGGTTGTTGAGACCTCGGGGTAAACACGTACACCTGATAGAGCGCGAGCGCAGTGAAAACGATCGCGAGCAAGAGTATGGCTCCGATCTGCACCGTCACCGCGCGCTCGCCGTACCGCCGTCTCATAACGATGGATAGTCACCGTCGGTTAAACGTCTGGTGGCCCGACGCGGCGAAAACGAGACCCCGTCCTACTCGTCTTCCTCGACGACTTCCGGATCGCTCATCGCGCTCTGGAGGCTGTCGAGGCCGTTGATCCACTCCGTGACGAGGCCGTACTCGAGGTCTTCCGCGACCCCCATGTCGAGTTCCTCGCCGTCGATGATGAGCGTCCCTGCCTGGGCGGCGTAGCCAAGCGCCGCGTCCAGGTCCTCCTCGGCCTCGGCGTCGGCCGCCGCACCCAGATAGTCCCCGACGCTGCTGTCCTCGGCCGGCCCGTTGGCGACGTACTCCTCGGCCGCGAAGAAGACACAGACCAGGCTCGTCTGGACGCCGTCGACCAGGATCAGTTTCTCCTCGTCCTCGATGTCGACCTCGCCGAGGACGATCTCGCGGACGTCCTCGATCTCCGCGAGGGCCTCTTCCCCCTCGAGTTCGCCGTCGTCGTAGGCGGCGACGATCTTCGCGATCGCGATCGCGGTGTCGTCCTGCAGGTTGAGCAGGAGTCGAGCCGAGTCTTCGTCTTCCGGATCGATGTCTTCGTCTTTGATGCGACCGATCCAGTTCTGCCAGCGTTCCTCCGAGTAGAACTCGGTCGGGGGATTGCTCATACAGACACCTACACCGGCCGCTTGAAATGCCTTTCTCTACACTAGCCGTCGAAAGTGAATGTTTGGACCGGCTTGATGATCGGCTAAAACGCTTTTACAGCCGCTCATGAGAAGGCAGGTGCCGTTTCAGCTCGTCGGATAGAGCGGGCGTTCGACGGTAAGAAGGAATTACCCGTTCTCACTCGAGCGTCGCTTCGGTATCGATCCCGTAGACAGCCTTCGGCGTCTCGACGTGTGCGATCTCGACCGCCTCGTCGTACCCGTTCTCGAGCAGCCAGCGGACCCGCCGGGGGACCGTCTTGGGACCCAACACTGCGCCCGGCCGGTCGGGGTCGTCGATGTAATCGGTCTCCATCAGGAACGGCTCGCCTCGCTCGGCGGCGGTCTCGAGCCGCTCCTTGTCGCTCATTACGCTCGGCGTCGGTCCCTCGAGGCGGCCGCTCGCGTAGTGTTTGACGACACGGTGGGGCTCCATCCCGGCCGCCTCGGCCCAGTTGGCCACCTCGGTCATGTCCTCGCTAGCCTCGGCGTGGAGCTGGACCGCACACTCGAGGTCGGCACCGTGGTCGAACGCCCGGCGCATGACGGCGTTCGAGGCCGCCCAGACGTCGTCGTCGACCTCGTAGTGGGGGCGACCGGACTTCAGCGCCAGCGCGTCGCCCGCCTCGACGTACTCCGCTGCGACGTCGATGCCGGCCTGCATGAGATCGCGGGCCTCGTCGGGCGAGAAGTCCCGTTCGTCGACCAGCCGGGTGATCAGGCCCGGGTGGACCCCGAGGACGGGCCAGGCCCGCCCCTCGAGTTCGCTCGAGGCCGCCTCGACGATGTCGATGGTGCGTTCGAAGACCTCGCGGAAGTCCGCACCAGTCTCGGCCTCGACGCCGAGATGCCAGGAGGGTTTGTTCACCACGAGCAGGTGGGTGCCGCCGACGCGGGCGAAGTCGCGGACGGCGTCGATGCCCCGATTGTTGTCCGGGTCGAGGTGGAGGTGGTCGTCCAGCACCGGCCGGTCGTCGATCATACGCGTGGCTGGGCGGGCCGCGCCCGAAAAGTCACCGGGTTCGGACCGCCCGAACGTGGACTGTCATTATCAACCCGTATCGACCGTCATCGGCCGCTCTGGGCCTATGACCGGGAGTTTGCCGGCCAGCTCCATCCCCGACGCCGTCGTCGGGAACCGATAGCTAAATGATAGACCTCGCGCGTACTGCCAGAAGGATCGATAGCGACCGACGAGAACCACGAATCCAATACTGTCAGAAATAGTTATTATGACTGATGTCAATACTACGACCGCGTGGCAATATGAGTGATCACATATGAGTGAGGCTGGCGACGAACCGACCGACCAGTTCACACAGCCCGACAGCGGCGGCCCCACAGTCGAGTTCTACGGCGGCCGCGGGATGAGTGCGTTCCCGATCGCCTTCTTCATCGTCTGGGCCATCGTCCAGACTGCCCTCTGGCGGATCGGCGATACCGGCGGACTCATCGTGGGCATCCTGGTCGGGCTCATCGTCGGGATGTTCTTCGCCCGAGGCGACTGGAAGCACTACGCCAACACGATCTTCGAGGGGATGACCCAGCCCGTCGCGGTGACGGCGATCGTCGCGTGGATCTGGGCCGGTATGTTCGCCCAGCTCCTGCAGGACGGCGGCTTCGTCGGCGGACTCGTCTGGTTAGCCGACACTGCCGGCGTCGGCGCGGCGCTGTTCCCCGCGATCACGTTCGTCCTCGCGGCCGTCTTCACGACGGGGATCGGGACCGGCTACGGTGCAAGCATCGCGTTCGTCGGTCTCTTTTTCCCGGCCGGCGTGTTGCTCGGTGCGAACCCCGTCCTCCTGTTCGGTGCGATCCTCTCGGGGGCGATCTTCGGTGACAACTTAGCGCCCGTCAGTGACACCACGATCGTTAGCGCTGTCACCCAGGACGCCGACATCGGGGGCGTCGTCGCCTCCCGGTTCAAATACGTCATCATCGCTGCCGTCCTCGCCTTCCTCGGCTACGTCGTCGCCGGCGGTGCGATGGACGGCATCGAGGTCGGCGCACAGGCCCAGGAGATCTTCCTCGAGGAGAGCGACGCGATCGGGCTGGTTCACGTCATCTCGATGGCCGCCGTGATCGGGACGGCTATCGCCGGCCGACACATCGTCGAGGCGATCTCGTGGGGGATCGTCGTCGCCGTCGCCTTCAACCTCGTCTTCGGCCTCGCGAGCCCCGGTGACATCGTCATGTTCAACGCCCCACAGGATGCGCCGCTGGCCGGTCCGCTCGAGTCCCTGCCGATCCTGACGATCGTCGAGAACCCCGATGCGGTCGGCGTCGGCGGCAGCCTGATGAACGGCGTCGCCGGCTTCCTCGAACTCTCGATCCTCGTCTTGCTGATCATCGGCGCGGCCCAGATCATGATCCGTGGCGGGGCCTTCGACGTGTTGCTCGAGTGGTCGATCGAGAACCTCGCGACGAACGTCCGCAACGCCGAGTTGACGATGGTCGGGACCGCGGCGTTGATCAACGCGATCATCACGATCAACACCGCGGCCGAGGTCGCGATCGGCCCTTACATCTCGAAGATCGGCGAGCGGTTCAACCTGAACGGCTACCGCCGGGCGAACATCTTAGACGGCCAGACCGCGGCCATGGGCTACATCTTCCCGTGGTCGGGCGGGGTGCTGGCCGGCTACTCGGCGATGCAGCAACTGCCCGGCGATTACGACTGGTTCGAGCAGTCGATGGTCGTCACGCCGATCGACGTCGTTCCCTACGTCTTCCAGGGCTGGCTGCTGGTGGCGGTGTTCATCGTCGCAGCGCTGACCGGCTTCGGCCGCGAATACCTGATCGACCGCGAGAGCGAGGAGGTGGCACGCGTATGAGCATCTTCGACAAATACCTCACAGGCTGGACGTTCCGGGCGAACCGACCCTCCCTCGAGGTAGGGAGCGAAATAGACGTCTTCATCTCCGAGACCAACGGCTCGGCGGGACGGGCCTACATCGGCGACACCGAACTGCTCGTCGAGGGAGCCGGACCCGAGACCGTCGAGAAGCAAGTCCGTGTTCGCGTGACCGACTTCGACGAGACCACGGCAACAGGCGAGGGCGACCTCGTCGAGGTCGTCGGCGAAAGCTCGTACAGCGGCTAACCGTCCGGCTCGAGCGTGACGGCCTCGTCGGCCGCGTTTCGCAGTGCATCCGAGCGGCCGTACGATCCCGGCGCGATCGCGTACGTTTTCACGCCGAGAGTGCCCGCGTGCTCGAGGACGGGTTTAAAGTCGGTATCGCGTGAGGCGATCGCGAGCCGGTCGATCGTAGCATCGCCGGCCAGCGCGGTCGCGTCGACCGCGAGTTTGACGTCGACGTCGCCGCTGGTGACGATCACTTCGAAGCCGCGGGCTTCCGCGGCCTGAATGAGGCCGGGCGTCGCGTGTTCGTCGAGGTAGAGACGGATGACGCCGACGCGGCCGAGTTCGCCGGCGGCGTCCCGGAGATCGTCGAGATCGACGTCGAACTCATCGCGGAAGACGTTCGGCCCGTCGACGAACAGCCCGACTGTCGGCTCGGTTTCGGTATCGGGCGCGAGACGGGTACGAACGCGGTCGAACATAGTCAGTTGCCCGCTCTTTCCCGTGCCCGGAGATAGGTGTGGCGAAACGCCAACGTCGCTGCTATTCTCATCGGCTCGACCGGAGTCCCCATCGAGACTCGCCCAACATGACGCCGGTGTGAAAAATACGCACCACCTAATTAATTAATAAACTCTATTTGGGATTTGTATCTATTGTGGATACGAGACGAAGATCGCACAATAGTGGTTTCTACCAGTAATAACTCCCCATCGAGTTCTATTCTTAGCATACCTATATGTTATATTAAATCCTAATAGATTTAAAAATGATTTAGTACAAGACTGCGATTCGTTTAGTTGCGTCATGGCAGAAGATAACCATTCGAACGTGAATCGACGTTCAGTCCTCGAAGCAGCCGGTGCGTTCGGTGCGATTCTCGGTCTCAGCGGCATTACGTCCGCAACGCCGGGTCGTGAACCGGGGCCGAAAAAAGACGAACTGATCGTCGGTGTCGATGCCGACGTATCGGACATCGAAGCGGCAGTCGAACCGAAGCTCCCGAGCAACGCGAACATCGTCCACACGAACGAAACGCTCGGCTACGCGTCGGTAGAGATCGCCGACGAAGCCTCCATCCAGGCCAAGGAAAACGTCCAGCGGAACCTCATGGACGTCAACGAGGTCCAGTACACGGAGGACAACGTCACGTATCACGCACTCGAGGCCGAGCCGCTCGGGTCGGAAGCCGACGATGAGACGGCGGACGCACAAGGGAGTGCATCGCCACTGTACACGCCGAACGATCCGAGCTTCGGGAGTCAGTACGCGCCACAGCAGGTCAACTGTGAGGAAGCCTGGGAGGAGACCCTCGGCGATCCGGACGTGACGATCGCGATCGTCGACCAGGGGGTCCAGTACGATCACCCGGACCTCGCGGAAAACATGGACGACAGCGTCTCCAACAACGGTGAGGATTTCGTCGACTCAGACGGCGATCCGTATCCGGTAGACGCGAGCGAGAACCACGGGACGCACGTCGGCGGAATCGCCGGCGGCGGCACCGACAACGGAACGGGTCATGCCGGCATTTCGAACTGTTCGCTCCTCTCGGCCCGTGCGCTCGGGTCCGGTGGCGGCGGGTCACTCTCTGACATCGCCGACGCGGTCCAGTGGTCGGCCGATCAGGGTGCCGATATCATCAACATGTCCCTCGGTGGCGGCGATGCGACGAATCTCATGCGACAGGCCTGTGAGTACGCACAATCGCAGGGCTCGTTGCTCGTTGCGGCTGCCGGCAACGATTACGGCAGCCCCGTCTCGTATCCGGCCGCCTACGACACCGTGCTGGCCGTCTCCTCGCTCGACGAGGGCGAAACGCTATCGGACTTCTCGAACGTCGGCCCGGAGATCGAACTGGCCGCACCCGGTGGCAACGTCCTCTCGTCGATCCCCTTCGACGACTACGACACCTTCAGCGGCACCTCGATGGCGACCCCGGTCGTCGCCGGCGTCGCCGGACTGACGCTGTCGGCCTGGCCGTCCCTCTCGAACGACGAGTTGCGGACACACCTCCACGAGACGGCCGTCGACATCGGTCTGGACGCTACCGAACAAGGAAACGGTCGCGTCGACGCCGCGAACGCCGTCACCACCGAACCCGGGACGACTCCCGAACCGGATCCGGACCCCGAGCCCGGCGAGTGTGGCGACGAAGTGAACACGGCCAGTAAGGACGGCCAACTCAGCGGTGGCTGGTGGGGCAATCCGAGCGACACCTATACCTACACACTCAAGACGGCGAACCCCTGCAGCGCTACCGTCACCCTCGAGGGGCCGTCGAGTGCGGACTTCGATCTCTACCTGACTCTCGACGGACGGACGCCAACGCGGCAGGACTACGATAAACGGTCGGCCAGCAACGACTCGAGCGAATCGATCGACGTGGACCTCAGCGGCGACGAGGAGTTCGGTATCCTCGTCAGGCGATACAGCGGCAGCGGTTCCTACACGGTTGGCGTCGAAGAACTGGGCAAATAGATCCGCTCAGGTCGGAACCGAGATCAGAACGCCGTTCGACGTCACCGATCGAGACCGGCCGCTGACCGGTCGGGGTCCGTCGAAACCGCGACGGCGTTTCTCGCGTGCCGGTCGGTTCCCGTAACCGACCGACTTCATATATTCGCTCACTATTAGCAGATGTTATTTCATCCAATCATTATAGCCACGGTTATTTCGAGAATAAATCAGACGAAGTTCGATAAGAGTTTACTAATTTCAGGGAGTGATGACTGTCGTCCCATGACACCGAACGGTCCCCCGGACGACACCGCAGAGCCGACCTACGACCGCCGGTCGATCCTGTCCGGCACCGGCGCGATCGGGCTCGCCGGCCTGCTTGGCTCGAGTACCGTCACGAGCGCGACGCCGGGTCGCGATCCCGGACCGCGGACGGACGAGATCGTCCTCGGCATCTCGGCGGGTGCCGACGACGTCGCCGCCGAGGCACGAAGCGCCATCCCCGGCGACGCCGAGGTGGTCCATACCAACGAGACGATCCGCTACGCCGTCGTCGAGTTCCCGTCTACGGCCCCCGACCGTGCCCGCGAGCAGTTCATCGACGCGGTCACTGCCTCGCCGGCGGTCGAGTACGCCGAACCCAACGTGACGCTTCAGTCGCTGCTCGAGCCCAACGACCCTTACTACGGCTACCAGTATGCCCCCGAACTGATCGGCTGCGAGCGGGCCTGGGAGACGACTCGCGGAAGCGAAGACGTCGTCATCGCGGTCGTCGATCAGGGGATCCAGTACGACCACCCGGCGCTCGAGGGCACCATGGACGAGCGGATCGGCCGGGACTTCCTGAACGGCGACGGCGATCCCTACCCCAGCAGCGGCGGGGACCACGGTACCCACGTCGGTGGCATCGCCGCCGGCGGGACCGACGACGGCACCGGCCACGCGGGGATCAGCGACTGCTCTCTCCTGTCGCTCCGGGCACTCGACGCGGACGGCGTCGGCTCGCTGTCGGATATCGCGGACGCGATCCAGTGGGCCGCCGACGCCGACGCGGACGTCGTCACCCTCTCGCTGGGCGTCGACGGCTCCTACCGAACCCTGACTGCGGCCTGTGAGTACGCGGCCGACCGGGGCGTCCTGCTCGTCGCTGCCGCCGGCAACGACGGCAGCGACCGGGTCTACTCGCCGGCCGCCGAGGACAGCGTCGTCGCCGTCTCGGCCGTCGACAGCGACGACTCGATCGCCTCTTTCTCCAACACCGGCCCCGAAATCGAACTGGCCGCCCCGGGCAGCCGCATCGTCTCGAGTACGACCGGTGGCGACTACGGCCGGATGTCCGGCACGTCGATGGCGACCCCAGTCGTCGCCGGCGTCGCCGGCCTCGCGCTGTCGGCCCATCCCGACCTCTCGCGATCACAACTCCGCGATCATCTCCGCGAGACGGCCGTCGATGTCGGCCTCGCGGACGACCAGCAGGGGTACGGTCGGGTCGACGCGGCCGCCGCCGTCGAAACGGACCCCTTCGGGGACGACGGCGACGGTGGCAACGAGGACGAGTCCGAATCCGACACCGGCGACTGCGGCGACGAGACGGTTACCGCGAGCGCGAGCGGCTCCCTCGACGGCAGCGGCTGGTGGGGGGAGAGCAAACGGTACGGCTACTCGCTTCGCACCGACGACCCCTGCTCGATCACGATCGCGCTCGAGGGCCCCTCGAGGGGCGATTTCGACCTCTACGTGACTACCGACGGCAGTAGCCCCACCAGATGGAGCCACGACGAAGCGGCCGCGGGCTCGGGCACGAGCCCGTCGCTCACGCTCGATCTCGAGGGCGACGAGTCGTTCGGGCTGCAGGTCCACGCAAATAGCGGCAGCGGGGCGTACACGCTGCAGGTGGAAGAACGGGGTCGATAGCAATAGCCGACTCGAAGCAGTAGCACAACCGGTTGAACCCACTTCTTTGATACTAAAAGAGAATTTATTAACAGTTGGTATCTACAGTGATGAAAGGGAATGGCGGGCGATGAACGCGGAGATGCAATTGACCGATACGAACGAACGATCGATCACCAAATTAACCTTCTCGACCAAATCGATTCGAAGGCCCAGAAGATAGTCCAGTATACGACCGTCCTCATGGTCGTGTTTAGTTTGTAGCATTGTGCCAAACGGCGAAGGCTTGGAGCCACGATTCTGCGGTTGACGGTTTTGCGTGACTAAAACAATTTGAGAACGAAGAGGTACGGCGTTTTATATCACGAAAGACACGTTCAGCAGCGTTCCGATTTCCATGTTTTTCGTATCGAAATCGAAGCCCAGATCGGCGGAGTGCAGTCTGGAGATGTTTTGCTCCATCGACGAGAAACACGGCATCGTCGAGGTCATGTTTCTCAGTGAGTTCGTGCAGGAACCGTTCTGTCAATGCGGTCGTAGTCGTCGAATACAGCCGAATATGGAGTATCTTGTTTGTTTCTGGATCGACCGCAGTGTACAGCCAATATCGATGTTCATCAAGTTGAATCACCGTCTCGTCGAGCGCGACGTGATTCGGCTTTGCGTTATCTACCGGCTGTAGATCGCACTTGTGAACCCAATCGTGGACTGCCTTCCGACTGCGTTCGACACCAAATTTCTCTAACTCTCGAACGGTATTCGAAAGCGAGAGACCAGCAAGATGAAGTCGAATACCGAGTTCCATCAGCTGTTGTGGTGTCCGCTCTCGCTCCACAAAACTCAAATCGATCCAGTCGCTACACCCGCTGAGGCGGTCGATTTTTGGCATGGACACCACAAAATCATGCCGCCTCACTTTTCACGCTTAACGAAACAGCGCCGTCCTCATCGGCCTCGTTTTTACCGCCGTCTCGTTGATTCCACGTTCGGACGAATTAGCATTTACCGACGTCCCATTGTCCGCAGAAATTGCCTTCGTAATCGGAGTTACTTCGCTACTGTTCTGTATCTGTTTGGGAATAATCACGTACCTTTCAAGCGAAATCGAGTATGGGCTTGCGAAGGAGTTCGGATACGATGTAGCAGACGGGACGATCCAATCTCCAAACTACGAGGAATACGCACTCAACGCTTATTCATCGATGGTTGAGAACAATCGAGACGTTATACGAGCGAACTCGAGACGGTTCCGATACACGCTCGAGTGTCTCTTTCTCGGAATCGGGTATCTATCGCTCTCTGGGTATTATTTTCTCGGTCAACTACCGGGTTCAATAGAACTTTTAGTCGGAATTGTTTTCACAGCGTGTGTCGGCATCGTCGTGTTCTATATCCACGGCGAACATTACTTGGTACTCGAGCGTGACTAGCTATTCATGAGCGATTCCGACTCGGACCGTTCTGGGGAGGAAAAACCGGACGGCGTCGAGGAAAATGACGACGGACGAGTGTCAGCAAAGATCGTCGCCAATTCGAAAGGCGGCTCGACCTCGGACGAGTAACTACTCGAAGACGAAGTAATCGCGCTCCTCGCCCTGTACCGAGATCCACTTGGGTTCGGTGAGTTCCTGCGTGATCCACTCGCCGTGGTAGCGCCCGAGGCCGGATTGCTTGACGCCGCCGAAGGGCGCGTTGTGGTCCTCGTTGATCGGCTGGTCGTTGATGTGGACCATGCCCGCTTCGACGCGGTCGGCGAGGTCGCGAGCCCGCTCGGCGTCCTCGCAGAAGACCGACGCCGAGAGGCCGTACTCGGTGTCGTTCGCCAGTTCGATGGCCTCGTCGTCGTCCGAGAACGGGATGACCGGCGCGACCGGCCCGAAGTGTTCGTTACAGGCCGTCGGCATGTCGTTGGTGCAGTCCGACAGCACCGTCGGCTCGACGAACAGCCCGTCTGCCTCGCCGCCGGTCTCGAGGGTCGCGCCATCCTCGAGCGAGCCCTCGATGAACTCGACTAAGTCGTCGCGCTGGGTCTCGTTTTGCACCGGGCCGAAGGTGACGTCCTCGTTCTCGGAAGGGTCGCCGATGACGAGCGACTCGGCGTGGTCGACCAGCAGGTCGACGTACTCGTCGTAGACCGACTCGTGGACCAGATGGCGGTTGATCGAGATACAGACCTGCCCCTGATGGAAGAAGGATCCGAAGGCACCGGCGCGGGCGGCCCGCTCGAGGTCGACGTCGTCGGTGACGATGAAGGGGGCGTTCCCGCCGAGTTCGAGCGCCGGCAGCGCGAGGTTCTTGCCGGCCTGCTCGGCGACGCCCTTACCGACGGACGTCGAGCCGGTAAAGGAGACGACTCGCGGCGTCGGGTGGTTGGCGATTCGGTCGCCGATCTCCGAGCCGCGGCCGGTGACGACGTTGACGACGCCGTCGGGGACGCCCGCGGCCTCGCAGAGTTTCGCGATGAGCAGCCCGCCGGTGATCGGCGTGTCCGTTGCCGGCTTCAGGACGACGGTGTTGCCCAGCGCGATCGCGGGCGCAACAGCCCGCAGGGAGAGATGCAGCGGGAAGTTCCACGGCGAGATGACGCCGACGACGCCGACCGGCTCGTAGACGATGTGGTTGTCCTTGTCGTCGACCGACGGGGAGGGGCGGACCTCCTCCTCCGGCGGCTCTAACTCCAGGGCCATCTCGACGTCGCCGGTCGCAGTGGCGAACTCGCCCATAGCGCGATAGCCCGGGGTGCCGGCTTCGGTCGCGAGCAGGCCAGCGACCTCCTCGAAGCGCGCGTTGAGTTCGTCCAGCAGGTTCTGGACGATCTCGTTGCGCTCCGCTCGAGGGGTCGCCGCCCAGTCGGACTGGGCCGCCTCGGCCGCCTCGTAGGCGGCGTCGACGTCCGCTTCGGTCCCCGCCGGTACCTCCGTAAACACTTCCTGTTTCGCCGGGTTCTCCACGGGGATCGTCTCGCCGCCGGTGGCGTCGCGCCACTCGCCGTCGATATACAGCTGGTTCCAATCGGCCTGCGGCTCGAGTGTCGGCGCACTCATACTGTACCTCGGATACGTTATTTCCGAACATATGTTTTCGGCAACCGGAGACAGTAGCTCGTATCGTTGTAACCTGAATCGGTTACCCGTCCGGACCGGGGTCGGTTTCGACGCCGGGCCGGCGTCATGCGTCTCCTCGCGCCGCGGGCGATCGCCCCCGTGTTCGGTCGACGAAAAGACATTACTACTCCGCGGATGACGGTGTGAATATGCCGCTTCAGACGCCGCCGTTACGTGGGTTACACGACGAGTACGGGGCGAAGTTCACGGAGTTTGGCGGCTGGGACATGCCGGTCGAGTTCGAGTCGATCCGGACCGAACACGCGGCCGTCCGGGAGGGCGTCGGGATCTTCGACGTCTCACACATGGGCCAACTGCACGTCACCGGCCCGGACGCGACCGAGCTGATGCAACGGCTGACGTCGAACGACGTCTCGCGGCTCGCGGTCGGCGACTCCCAGTACGCGACGATCACCGACGAGGACGGGATCATCATCGACGACACCGTCGTCTACCGGCTACCGGACGAAGCCGAGGAGCCGACCTATCTGTTCGTCCCCAACGCCGGTACCGACGAGGCCACCCACCAGCGCTGGATCGACTACCGTAACGAGTGGGACCTCGAGGCGACCGTCGACAACCGGACCGACGAGTACGCGATGTTCGCGGTTCAGGGACCCGAGGCTGTCGAGTTAGTCGACGGCGTGACCGAGGAGTCGGTCGCCGATCTCGCGCGCTTCGAGGCCCGATACGCGACGATCGAGGGCGTCGACTGCTGGACGGCCCGGACGGGCTACACCGGCGAGGACGGCGTCGAACTGATCGTCCCCTGGGCGGCCGCCGAGGAGATCTGGACCGCCTTCGACTGCCAGCCCTGCGGACTGGGCGCTCGCGACACGCTCCGCATCGAGGCTGGTCTGCTGTTGGCCGGACAGGACTTCCATCACGACGACGACCCCCGGACCCCCTACGAGGCCGGCATCGGCTTCACCGTCGCGCTCGAGACCGAGTTCGTCGGTCGGGACGCCTTAGCTGAGATCCACGAGCGGGGCGTCGAAGAGCGACTGGTCGGCTTCCAGTTGATCGATCGCGGCGTCCCCCGGCACGGCTACGACATCACGAACTCCGAGGGGCGGGTCATCGGCACCGTCACCAGCGGCACGATGAGCCCAACGGTGGAGCAGCCGATCGGACTGGGGTACGTCCCGGTCGAGTACGCCGAGCCGGGGACGACGCTACAGGTGGTCGTCCGTGGCCAGTCGAAAAAAGCAAGAGTTGAAACCACACCCTTCATCGATACAGTATGAGCTTCGACGTTCCCGACGACAGACGGTATCTGGAATCACACGAGTGGGCGCTCGAGACCGACGGCGTCGTCCGCGTGGGCATCTCGGACTTCGCACAGGACGAACTCGGCGACGTGGTCTTCGTCGAACTCCCCGACGAGGGCGACGACCTCGACCAGAAGGCGGAGTTCGGCGTCGTCGAATCGATCAAGGCCGTCTCCGATCTCTACGCGCCGGTCGGCGGCGAGGTCGTCGCGATCAACGACGACCTCTTCGACGCCCCCGAACTCGTCAACGAGGACCCGTTCGGCGAGGGCTGGATGCTCGAGATCGAACCCGACGATCCCGACGACCTCGAGGCGCTGCTGACCGCCGACGAGTACGAAGAACAGATCGCCTGAGCCGGCCAACGCCGCGGAAAACGGTACGTCTTAGAAGACGAACCGCTCGACGATCCGGCCGACCAATCCGGGCCGGCGGGACTCGTGTGCGTGGACGCCGAGGGCGGGCGAGTCGGTCGCATCGATGAGCCGATCCGCGAGGTCGTTCCCGACGATCGGCCGTAGTCGGCCGCTCGACCGGCCGACGACGAGGAACTCGGCGCCGCGCGCGACGTCGATCAGTTCCGAGACGGAGCCGTCGGTCTCGACGAGTTCGGTCGCCACCGGTGCGGAACACAGATCGCTCAGTTCGGTCTGATACTCCTCGACGGTCCGCTTGAGATCCGACGAGGCCGACGACTCGACCGCGTAGACGAGCCGTACCGTCGCGTCGAACTCACCTGCGAGCGCGTCGGCGATCCTGACCTTCGAGGCGTCGAACGGGCTCCGGTCGGTCAGGACCGTTACCTCGGAGACGGCGTCGAAATCCCGGTCCTCGACGAGGACGACGTCACACGGCGCGTGTTCGAGGATCCACTCGACCGGGCTCCCGAGCAGTTGGTGCCGGAGCCCGCCGGGCTGGCGCTCCATGAGGAGGACGTCGGCCTCCTCGTGGGCCGCGAAATTAACGATCGCGTGTTTCGTGTCGTGGCTGACGATCTCGCCACAGGTGATCGGCACGTCGAACTCCGCCGAGAGCTGGTCCGTCTGTTCCTCGAACTGCAGGTCGGCCGGCGACTGCGTCGCCGAGGCATAGCCCAGCGAGATCTGGTCGGGTACCTCGTCGAACTGCACGACCGTGACGCCGCCGCCCCGCTCGCGAGCGACGTCGGCGGCGATGCGGATCAGCTGTCGTTCGCGGTCCTGCCCAGTCCCCTCGGTGAGCGCCACGAGGACATCGTCCGACCCCGACTCGAGGACGTCCTCGGTCCGGTCGACGGCCGAGCGGCCAGTACTCTGTCGGACGGTATCGACGGCGATGCCGGACCGATCGATCCGTGGGCGGGCATAGAACCAGTACCAGCCGACGCTGCCGGCGGTGATGACGGCCGCGCCCACGAGGGCGACGGTTCCCATCTGCGTCAGCAAGACGAGGCCGCTTACGACCCCGAACAGCTGGATGGTCGGATACAGCGGCGACTCGAACGTCGGCTCGTACTCGTCGGGATCGGCGTACCGGAAGGCGATCACGGCGACGTTGATCAGGACGAACACGAGGATCTGGAACGCGCTCGCGAGCTTGGCGATCTCGAGGATGGGGACGAACGCGATCAGGGCGAGCATGACGCCGCCGGTCAGCGTGATCGCGGTGATCGGTGTCCCGAACCGATCGCTGACGGTCGCGAATCGCGGCGGCGCGAGGTCGTCGCGACTCATCGCGAAGGGGTACCGCGACGAGGAGAGGATGCCGGCGTTGGCGGTGCTGATCAGCGCGAGGATCGCCGCGAGGACGACGGCGACGACGCCCGGACCCGCGAGCGATTCTCCCGCGGCGACCGCCATCGGGGTCGCCGAGTCCGCCAGGTCCTCGAGCGGGGAGACGCCGACCATCACCGCGACGATGAGGACGTAGAGGACCGTCGTGAACGTCAGGGAGCCGAGGATGCCCAGCGGGATGTTCCGTCCGGGATCCTCGATCTCCTCGGCGACGCTCGCGACCTTGGTGACGCCGGCGTAGGAGACGAAGACCAGGCCGGTCGCGGCCAGTAGACCGCTGATGCCATCGCTGAGCGAGTCGTCGAACTGGCCGGGATCGACCGTCGTCACGCCCCCGCCGACGAACCAGGCCAGGGCGGCGAGCATGACGACGACGATCACGACCTGCAGTTGTCCGGTCTGTTTCGCCCCGAAGACGTTGACCGCGATGAGAACGACCGCCAGCGTCAACGCGACGGGTTTGACCGGCAAATCGAGGAGTAAGACGAGATAGGGGACGCCACCGACCAGCGCCAGCGCGCCCTTGAACGCCAGCGAGAACCACGTGCCGACGCCGGCAACGGTCCCGAGAAGCGGTCCCATCCCCCGTTCGATGTAGATGTAGGTGCCGCCGGCCTCGGGCATCGCCGTCGCCATCTCGGACTTGCTCAGGGCAGCGGGAACGACCAACAGCCCAGCGAGCAGGTACGCGATCACGACGCCGGGTCCGGCGATTTTGATCGCTAACGCGGGCAGGATGAAGATGCCGCTGCCGATCATCGCTCCGATACTGATGGCCATTACCGAGGCCAGTCCGAGGTCTCGCTCGAGGTCTTTCGTCATTGGATAGTGGGGTAGCGGCGACGAGTCCGTTCGGTCTCTCGAACCGGTCCGACGGTGAGTCCGTCTCCATCGTTTCAGGACACTCGTCCGGGCAACGGTACCGAGAGACGCGTAGAGGGTATCCAGAAACCGGATACCCGCTTATGAGAGACGTGGGCCGGAGACAGTATAAACGTCACGGAAGGCGAACGTATGTGGGACGTGTTCCCGCCTACATCGGTACGAATGTACTGATCGTACGAAAACCTTCGCCAAAACGAAACAAATCTGCGGAGATCTGGGATGGGGCCGCGGGGCACTCGAGGGAACCAGTGGCCGTCGAACGCCACGAGACGGACCGAACGCCGCTATTCGATCGAAACCAGACTGTCGAGGACGCCGTCCAGTTCCGCGTTCGTCACGGCCAGCGAGTAGCCGTCGATGCGGGCGAGTTCCTTCGCGTGATCCCAGAGATCGTCCTCCTCGAGGCCATGGAGGATGACGGCGTTCGGCGTCGGGTTGACCACTCGCAGGGCGATCCCGACGCCCTCGCCCTGCGTGACGTTCGTAAAGACGAGAACGCGGTTCGTACTCTGGCCGTAGAGCCGAAAGAACTCCTCGCTCGAGAGCCGGGTGATCGCCTCGATGCTGTCGATGACGGTGTGGCCGCTGACCCGGTCGGTGCCGCTCGAGGCGACCTCCGTCGCCTCGAGGTCGTCGTGCAGCCGCTCGAGGGGGATCGAGGTGGCGTACTCCCGGAGATCGTAGACGACGTCGCTCTCGAATCCTGCCGAGAGGACTCGACCGTACTGTCGGATACGCTCGCCGCCGCGGCGCTCGTCGATCGCGAGCAGTCCCTCGACGAGTCGGCCGACGACGCCGATGCCGGGGCTCTCCCGGCGGCCGCTCTCGTAGTCGGAGATGACCGAGGAGGAGACCTCGAGTTCGGTCGCCAGATCGGTCTGGGAGACGTCGAAATCGGTGCGCCACTTGCGCAGGGTCGCGCCGGGGTCGTCGCTCAGCGTGATCTCGCCGGCGATCTTCTCCGCGAGTTCCCGTTTGGGTCCGCGTCCGCTCATACCCGACGGTCGCCCGGTCGGTCCAAGTAGCTACCGGAGACGACCGCGGGCCGGCCGCTCGTTCCCTCGAACCGGAGTCGATCGGCCGACTACGCGATACCGAGAGCGACCACGGACGTATTTGTGGCCGGTGTTCGAAGACGGGGTATGAGCTGTCGACCGATCGACGCCCCGCCGACGAGCGAATGAAGGGGTACTATCTCCGATACCTGCAGGTCCTCGTTCGGTTCCTCCCGATCGCGGTCGCCTTTCTCCGGGACCGCCGGCGGTTCCTCGTGTTCGGACCGCCCAGACGGGTCGCCGAGGCCACCCACCGGGAGCGTGCCCGGCAGTTGACCGAGACGATGGTCGATCTCGGACCGGCGTTTATCAAGATCGGCCAGGTGCTGTCGACCCGTCCCGATCTCGTGCCGCCGATCTATGTCGAGGAGTTCGCGTCGCTGCAAGACGAGATCCCCGAAGACGCCGGCGGCGATCCGCTGACCGTCGTCGAATCGGAACTCGGCGACGACCTCGATCTCGAGACGCTCGAGCCGGTCGCCGGAGGGTCGCTGGCGTTCGTCTACACCGTCGACTACGATGGCGACCGGATCGCGCTGAAGGTCCGCCGGCCCGGCCTCGAGCCGATGATCGAGCGGGACCTGCGCGTCGTTAGGGGGCTCGTCCCGCTGCTTCGGGCCGTCGCCGACGAGGACCAGCGCTACTCGATCGAGAACGTCGCCGACGACTTCGAGGCGATCGTCCTCGAGGAACTGGATTTCGAACGCGAGGCCGAGATCATGCGGACGATCGCGGACAATTTCGCCGACGACGACCGGGTCCGCATTCCGGCGACCTACGACGCCCTCTGCTCGGACCGGATCGTCGCGATGGAGTACATCGAGGGGACGAAGATCACCGACGAGGACGCGCTCGCGGAAGCCGGACGCGACCGGACCGAGATGGCCACGCTGCTGGCCCGCACGTATCTGAAGATGGGGCTGATCGACGGCGTGTTCCACGCCGATCCACATCCCGGCAACCTCGCGGTGACGGCGGACGGCCGGCTCGTCATCTACGATTATGGCATGAGTCGGCGACTCACCGAGGCCGAACAGGAAGACATCACGAGCCTCTACCGGCACCTGGTCCGCCGCGACATCGACGGCCTGCTGAACACACTGATCGCACTCGAGGTGTTAGATCAGTCGGTCGACCGGGCCGCGGTCAGGCAGGTCCTCGAACTGGTGATCGAGAACCTCGAGGGCCGGTCGGAGATAACCTGGCGGCAGATCATTACCGAACTGTTCTCGACGCTTCAGGAGTTCCCGTTCCGGATCCCGCCGAACGTCATGTTGCTCGTCCGGGTCGGCACGGTCGGCGAGGGCGTCTGCCGGAGCCTCGATCCGGAGTTCGACTTCATCGCGGCCACGCGCTCGTTCCTCGTCGACCACGGGTTCATCGAGAGCGAGGTCGACGCGCTGCTTGCGGACGTCCGGACCGACCTCCGCGAGTCGGCCCCCGTCCTGACGCGGGCCCCGGCGCGGTTCGATGCCGTCTTCGGCCAACTCGAGCGCGGCGAACTGGTCGTCAAGACCGAGCCGGTCGAGCCCAGCGACGGCGGTGATCCGGCCGTCGGGTACGCCGTCATCGCCGGGTCCCTGTTGCTCGCGAGCGCCGTCTTGACGTTCCATCCGGAGCCGCTCGAGGTCGGAAGCGCCGTTCTCGCGCTCGTCTTTCTCCGGCAGTACGTTCGCCACCGCCGAACGGGGTAGGGGACGCGTTCGCCGTGGCGGGGCGAGTCCGCGACGCCGACCAAACAATCAAGCCCCCGCGGTTCGAGTCGCCGAGATGTGCCATCGACGGTCGTCCACGTCGCGTTCGCGGGACTGATCGGGATCGCCCTGATTGGCGACGAGTTCGACACGCGGGCGATCCTGCTCGTAATGGGTGCGACGGCCCTGCTCGACCTCGATACGCTGATCGGCATCGTCGTCCCGGGGACTCACCGCGCGGCGTTGCACAACCTCTGGATCGTCCTTCTCCCCGCCGCTGCCCTGCTATGGGACGGCCGTCGTGGGAAGTCGATCGTCCGGAATCGGTGGGGCGCGTACGGCCACCGCCTCGCGTGGGCGACTCTCGCCGCGTTGCTGTTCGCACACGTCCTGCTGGACGCCTTCTTCAACGGCGTCAACCTCTTCTGGCCGGTCCACAACCGGTTCTACGATCTCTCGGGCGAACTGCTCGTCACGGATCAACGCGGCCTCGTCCAGACGTTCGTCGAACTCGAGGGCAGCGGCGTCGCCGAGGAGACGGCGCGGGGCACGACCGAGAACACCCACTACCGGACTGGCGTCGACCCAACCCGGGACGAGCCCGCGACGGGGGTCGAGCGGATCTTCCCCCTCGCGGCGACGAGCGAACGGTTCGTCCTCACCGTCGCGGGGCTCACCGCGGTGGGCGTGCGGATCCTCGAGGACCAGCGGGCGGACTGACCGGGCGGCGGCCCGACGGGACCCGACGCCGCCGAGGGCTCGATGCGATGTCGCCAGTCACTCGTGTTCGGACGGCGGCTCCGTCGTCTCGACGCGCTCGCACAGCCACTCGATGGCCGCGTCGACCGTCTCGGAATCGGTACTCGAGACGCGGATCCGTCCCGGTCGATGATCGCTGCGCGGGTAGCTGCCGACCGCCACGTCGAACCGCTCGGTCACGCCCTCGAGGGCCTCGTGGAGCGAGCCCTCGGGGGCCGGCGTGTAGATCGTCCGGGCGACGGCGTCGCCCTGAAACTCGTCGGCGACGGCCTCGAACATGGCCTGCATCTCGTCGGGGATGCCCGCGAAGACGTAGACGTTCTCGACGATACAGCCGGGGGCCCATCCCTCGTCGATGACGATCGGCGTCGCGCCCTCGGGGATCGAGGCCGCCGCGTCGATATCGAGTTGCAGGTCGTACTCCTCGACCAGGTCGGGGTTCTCGTCGCGGAACGCGGCGGCTTTCTCGACCAGCCGCTCGCGGATCTCGCCGTGGACGACGAACTCCCGCTCCAGGCCGTCGGCGACGGCTTCGACGGTCACGTCGTCGGGCGTGCCGCCGATACCGCCGGTGACGATCACGGCGTCGAACGCGTCGCTCCAGCGGGCGACGGTGTCTGCGATCAGGTCGCGGTCGTCGGGGATCGTCAGGACCCGCTCGACGCTGCTGCCCCGTTCGGTGATCCGCGCTGCCAGCCACGACGCGTTGGTGTTGGTCGTCGACCCCGCGAGGATCTCGTCGCCGACGGTAACGATCGCGACGTTCATGGGCGGCGTTGGGACCCCGTACAGTTAGCCGCTCCGGGATGTGACCGCCGGTCGATCCGGCTATCATAATCGAGCGCCCTCGAGCGGCGGAGTCGCCGCTCCTGCAGCGCCACGGTTTTGTCAGCCCTGTCCCAACTGTCCGTATGATCGTATGTAGCTGCGGTCGGACGCCGACGGCACTGTGTCGCTCGGGATCGCCCGGGTGGGACCGATGGTAGACCTCGTCTTCTCGGTCGGACGGCTCCTCTTTGCGTTCTTTCTGGTCTTTCTGAACGGCTTTTTCGTCGCGGCCGAGTTCGCCTACGTCCGGATTCGCCCGACCCAGATCGACGCCCTCGTCGATGAGGGACGCCGGTCGGCGAAACTCCTGCAGGAGGCCGAGGAGAACCTCGACGACTACCTCGCGACGACCCAGCTTGGCATCACGATCGCCTCGCTGGGGCTCGGGTGGGTCGGCGAACCTGCGATCGCCTCGCTGCTCGAGCCCGTGCTGGGGCCGGTCCTGCCGGCCGGAACGTTGCATCTCGTCTCGATCGCGATCGGCTTCAGCGTCATTACCTTCCTGCACGTCGTCTTCGGGGAACTCGCGCCGAAGACGCTGGCCATCGCCGACGCAGAACGCATCGCCTTGCTGGTCGCCGCGCCGATGAAGGTCTTTTACTACATCTTCATCCCGGGAATCATCGTGTTCAACGGGACGGCGAACTTCTTCACGCGCCTGCTCGGCGTTCCGCCGGCCTCGGAGCGCGAGGAAAGCCACAGCGAGGAGGAGATCCTACAGATCGTCGCCAAGTCCGGCGAGCAGGGCGTCGTCGACACGGACGAGGTCGAGATGATCGAATCGGTGTTCGACCTCGGCGACACCGTCGCCCGCGAGGTGATGATTCCCCGACCGGACGTCGTCACCGTCCGCGCCGACATGCCCCTCTCGGAACTCCGCGGGGTCGCCGCCGGCGGGAACTACACTCGCTACCCAGTCGTCGACGAGGACGCCGACGACCCGGTCGTCGGATTCGTCCACGCCAAAGACATCCTCCAGGCCATCGAATCCGTCGACGAGGAGGACGCGACGGCGGACGAACCGACCGCGCGCGACCTCGTGCGGGACGCCCTCATCGTCCCCGAAACGCGCCGGATCGACGGGATCCTCGCGGAGTTTCGCCGGCAGGACGCCCAGTTGGCCGTCGTCATCGACGAGTGGGGTGCCTTCGAGGGGATCCTGACGGTCGAGGACGTAATCGAGGAGGTCGTCGGCGATATCCGCGACGAGTTCGACGCCCCCGACGCGGAAGCGTCGATCGACGAACTCCCCGACGGCCGTTATGCCGTCGATGGCGGCGTCACGCTCGAGACGGCCAACGAAACGCTGGGGACCGACCTCGAGGGCGAGGCGTTCGACACCGTCGGCGGCCTGGTCCTGAGCCGCCTCGGCCGCGCGCCCGAGGTTGGCGATTCGATCGCAGTCGACGGCTACGAGGTGACCGTCGAGGAAACCGAGGGGACGCGGATCTCGCGGGTGATCGTCGAGGCGACCGCACCGGCCGAAGAGTCGGCGGGCTGATCGGCCGCCGGCCGATTCGATCCGTCCGATCCGGGGACCGTCACCGAATCCGACCGACGCCACTCCTTTTGCTTCCGACGTGGTGGCCTCCGTATGAGCTACCCGACGCGCGCCGTCGTCAGTCGAGGTGTCCCGCGATGAGCCACGAGACGAACGACGGACCCGACTCCGTCGACGACTCGAGCCCCGAAACCCGATCACCGACGGTCGACGGGCGGGACAACGACGACGAACCAACGACGATCGAACGGGCCGACCGAACGATTACGTTTCACTCCTGTTCTCGAGCGACGGTGACCGGCGACTTCGAGGACGGCGATATCGCCTACGCGAACACCGGCTTCTACGACGACGGCCTGTTCGGCGACACGATCCTCGAGGACGGCGTCGCCGTCGGCGACGACGTCGACACGCCGTTTTCCGGGACGATCGTCTTCGGGATCGGCGAAAGATCGGGCGTGAGCGTCGAATCGGACCGCGTCGTCGTCGGGGTCCCGGACTACGGGAGCGACGGGACCGCCATCACGTCGCTGACGACCCAGCGGGAGGATTACCGGATGGGCGCGCCGACTCACGAGCATCCCCGGGCAAGCGAGTGCCTCGAGGCCATCGGGCCCGAGTAGACGAGTGCGGCCCGATCCCGGAAACCGATCGGTGACGAACACCGCTCCGCAACCACTAAACGCGACTCACCCCAACCACGGGGCAATGACCGACTGGACGGAGAAGTACCGCCCGACGACGCTGTCGGAGGTACGCGGCAACAACAAGGCCCGCGACCAGTTAGAGGAGTGGGCCGAGACGTGGGACGACCACCGCGAGTCGGTGATCGTCCACGGCAGTCCCGGCGTGGGGAAGACCTCCGCCGCCCACGCGCTGGCCAACGACATGGGGTGGCCGGTGATGGAACTCAACGCCAGCGACAGCCGGGGGGCCGACGTCATCGAGAAGATCGCGGGCGAGGCGTCCAAGAGCGGCACCCTCACTGCCGGCGAGTCGGGACGACGGCTGGTCATCTTAGACGAGGCGGACAACTTCCACGGCAACGCCGACTACGGCGGCTCGCGGGAGGTCACCCGCGTCGTCAAGGACGCCAATCAGCCGATCGTCCTCGTGGCCAACGAGTTCTACGAGATGAGCCAGTCGCTTCGCAACGCCTGCGAGACCATCGAGTTCCGCGACGTCTCGAAACGGTCGATCGTCCCCGTCCTGCGGGACGTCTGCCGGCGGGAGGGCATCGAGTTCGAGGAGGAGGCCTTGGAGAAGATCGCGGAGTCGACCAGCGGTGACCTGCGCTCGGCGGTCAACGACCTCCAGGCGGTCGCCGAGGAGGCAGAGCGCCTGACCGTCGACGACGTGGTGACCAGCGAACGCGACACGACCGAGGGGATCTTCGACTTCCTCGACGAACTCATCAAGGAGAAAGACGCCGAGGGCGCGCTGCGAGCCTCTTACGACGTCGACGAGACGCCAGACGACCTGCTTAACTGGATCGAGGACAACGTCCCGAAGGACTACGCAGGCGCGGAACTGGCCGACGCCTACGAGTTCCTCTCGAACGCCGACCGCTGGCTCGGACGGGTACGCGCGACCC
This sequence comes from Natrinema pellirubrum DSM 15624, assembly GCF_000230735.2. NCBI lineage: Archaea > Methanobacteriati > Methanobacteriota > Halobacteria > Halobacteriales > Natrialbaceae > Natrinema > Natrinema pellirubrum. Next base: position 1,531,487 of record NC_019962.1, on the reverse strand, counting down.
AGGACTACTCCTACTGGCGCTACGCGACGGACAACATGACCGCCGGCGTCGCCGCCTCCCGCCGAGGCGAAAAGGGTGGCTGGACCCGCTACGGGCCGCCCAGCTACTGGTCGAAGCTCGGCCGGACGAAGGGGACCCGGAACACCCGCGATTCGATCGCCGAGCGCATCGCCGAGCGGGAGGGAGCAAGCGTCGCCACCGTCCGTCGGGAGATCCTCCCGTTCCTCTCGGCGATGACCCACCACTGCAAGAACCGCGACCTGACCGTCCGGATGGCCGCTGCCTACGACCTCGAGGAGTCGGAGGTCTCCTTTATCACCGGCAGCGGGAAAGACACCAACAAGGTCCAGTCGATCGTCGAGGACGCAGAGGAACGCAGGGCCGAACTGGCCGTCGAACACTCCGGCGACGCCTTCTTCGAGGCCGAGCGCTCGAGCGGGGACGCGACGGCGGAGGCCGACGCCGACGCCGACGACGGCGAGAACCAGCGGACCCTCGCGGCGTCGGACGCCGAGGACGGGAGCGAGCAGGCCGGCTCCGAGGGCGGCGACGACACGGCGACGGTCGACGAACCCGACGACGATCAGTCGGGACTGAGCGACTTCATGTGACCGCTCGCGGCCGGCTGCGGATACCGACGACGAGCCGTATTCGCCCCGACACCTCAATCCGCCGACTGATCGATACTATTAGGTCGATAAACGGTGAGACCCTCTCTTGGTGATCGGTCGAATGACAGACCCCAACAGCTGCCCGCTCTGTGCCGAATCCTACGACGACCGCAACGGGCTCCGGGTCCACCTCGAGGTGGAACACCGGAAATCCGAGGTCGTCAGCTACCTCGTCGGTCTCGACGCTGCAGTAGCCGACGGTTCTTCCGACGAGAAACCGAGTGCGGCCGACGACGAACCGCCGGCGCCGACGGCCTGAGACCGTCGTCCCGATCAGTCGTCGACGGGGAGCCGGTCGCGAAACGCCGGTGACAGCGCATCGCAGACGCCGGCTGCGAGTTCCTGCGGGGTCGCGGTTTCGTCCTCGAGCGGCGGCACCGTCTCGACCGCGTGGCCCGTCATCCGCTCTAATTCGTCGGGGTTCGTCCGCTCGGCGAGCGTCTCGCCCGCGTACTCGTTGACGACGACGCCGCGGACGTCGATCCCGCGGTCCTCGAGGGCGTCGATCGAGAGCGCGGTGTGGTTGAGCGTGCCCAGTCCCGAGCGCGTGACGACGATCGCCGCCGCGTCGAGGTCGTCGACGAGGTCGATCACTTCCGTGTCGCCGGCCAGCGGCACCCGGAGCCCGCCGATCCCCTCGACGATCGGGACCGGCGTCACGTCGATCTCGCGCTCGCAGGCCTCGCGGATCGGCTCGTATGCGAGGTCCTCGTCGGCGACTTCGGCCGCGACTCGCGGGGCCAGCGCCGGCTCGAGAAAGCGCGGACAGGTGGCGGCGTCGGGGTCGTCACAGGCCGCGGCGACGAACCCGGCGTCGTCGTCGGGCGGGTGGCCAGTCTGGGCGGGCTTGATCGCCCTCGCCTCGTGTCCGTCCTCCCGGAGCAGCCGGGTGAGGCCGGCCGTGACGACCGTCTTTCCGACGCCGGTGCCGGTGCCGACGACGGCGAGTGGCCGGGTCATAGCAGCCCCACCTCTTCGCCCGCGGCCTGAAAGGCCTCGAGGCAGGCGATGATGTCGTCTCGATCGTGTGTAGCCATCGGAACGACGCGGATCCGGCTCGTTCCCTCAGGGACCGTCGGCGGTCGGATCGCCGGTGCGACGACGTCGCGTTCACGGACCCCGTCGGCGAGGGCGATCGCGTCCCGCCGGTCGCCGACGACGACGGGGAGGATCTGGGAGTCGCCCCAGACCTCGAACCCCATCGACTCGAGGCCGTCCCGGAGGTGGGCGACGTTCTCCCAGAGGCGCTCGCGCGCGTCGCCGTGACGGGCGACGTGTAACGCCTCACTGGCCGCCGCGGCAGCCGGCGGCGCGAGGCCGGTCGAGAAGACGAACGACCGCGCGTCGTTGCACAGACACTCGATCAGGTCCGAGCTGCCGGCGACGTAGCCGCCCTGGCTCGCCAGCGCCTTCGAGAGCGTCCCCAGTTGGATCTGGACGCGGTCCTCGAGCCCTTCGGCCTGGACGACGCCGCCGCCGTCGGCGTAGAGGCCGGTCGCGTGGGCCTCGTCGACCATCACCCATGCGCCGTACTCCTCGGCGGCGTCACAGATCGCCTCGAGCGGCGCGACGGTGCCGTCCATGCTGAACACCGAATCGGTGACGATCAGCCACGACTCGTCGGCCGGCTCCCGGCCCTCGCGAGCCGCACGCTCGACTCGTTCCTCGAGTCTCGCTCGCAGGTCCGCGGCGTCGCAGTGGTCGTAGACGACCGTCTCGGTGTCGGCGAGCCGGCAGCCGTCGATGATACTAGCGTGGTTCAGCTCGTCGGAGAAGACGACGTCCGGCTCGAGGGCGGCGATCGTGCCGACGTTGGCGGCATACCCCGAGGAAAAGGCCAGCGCGCGCTCGGTCCCTTTGGTCTCTGCGAGCTGGCGTTCCAGGTCCCGGTGAACCAGCGTGTCGCCGGTAACGAGCCGGCTCGCACCGGCACCGGTGCCGACGGTCGCGGCCGCCTGCCGGGCCGCGTCCTGAACCCGCTGGTCGTCGGTCAGGCCCAGGTAGTTGTTCGAGGCGAAGACCAGCGCCTCCGCACTGTCGAGGACCGGGAGGTCGCCGCCCGAGGGCTCGGCGAAGTAGCCGCGCTCGGCGACCCGGTCGACGGGCGAGAGGGCGCGCTTCAGATCGTGTTCCTCGAGGGCATCGAGTCGCCCCTCGAGGTCAAACCCGCGGTCGGCCATTCGGGTAGATGGACTCAGTGCCACGATTTGACTCTCACGGTTCGGAACGGACGCCTGGTTCGGCTCGGAGACGGCTCGAGCCGGTTGATACACGGCAGTCTCGGGAATCGTCTCGTTTCAGTCATAAAAACGGTCGGAGCGAAAGCCGGCGTTCAGAAGCCGGGCAGTAGATCTGCAGGGCCGAAGACGCCGTACTCGCCGGCGCGATTACGCCGGACGCCCGCTTTCAGATACCCCAGCGCGGGCCCGTTGACGTTTGCCTCCATACTCGTCTCGTCGCCCAACTGGAAGGTGTTGGTCGCCGTCTCGCCGTCGAAGGTGCGACCGGTCACGCGGACCGTCGTCGTCGTCGGCTTCTCGTCGTTGCGCACGTCGAGGATCCCGCCGACGGTGACGTCTTCGGCGTCACAGACGCCCGCACGCTCGAGCAGGACGTCGTCGGCGTGTTCCATGTCCTCGAACTCGATGACGCCGTCGTGGTCGTCGATGATGGCCTCGATCTCCGCGTCGGAGAGATCGCGGGCGGTCTCGATGTCGTACTCGGGGAGGTGTGCGATGTCCTCGCGGACGGTGCCGCGGTTGTCCTCGTACCCCGATTTGAGGCCGACACCCCAGTGGATGTCGACGTCGGTGACCTCGACGAACGACTGGGCGGCCAGCGCGGCCGCGCCGGTCAGCAGGCCGGGAGTCGCGCCCGCCCCGCAGATGAACGTGATACCGCTCTCCTCGAACTCGTCGCTGCGGTCGTCGAGCATGTCGATCACGCGCGAACGCTTGAGGACGTCGATCATGACGCCGGCGTAGCCGCCCTCGGCGAACCGGTCGGCGGTCCGCGGGATGAAGTCGTGTTCGTAGTTCGGCAGAGCCAGCAGGACCGCGTCGATCCGGTCGCCGTGGTCGATGATCTCCTGAATAGGGCCCTCGCTGGGTCGTGCCTGGCTCGAGGCGACGACACCTTTCTGCTCGCCGTGTTGTTTGACGCCGCTTTCGGCTGCGGTCGTACCCGTGCCGCCGTCGGTCGCGACCTCGTTGTCTCGCGGCTCATCGCCGCTCGACTCTTCCGAGCCGCTTCGCGGCTCGCTGTCTATATTCCCTTCCGTCGCGGCCAGCAACTCGTCCACGTCGAGGCCGTCGAAGTCGACGGCGACGCCGTGGCGGTCACACGCCGCGACGGGGGTCAGCGCGTCCTTGTGCTGGCTCACTTCGAGCGCTCGTCGGCCGATGCCTCCGGTTCCGAGTACCGCAAACGTGATTTCGTCCATAGGTGTCGATGTGCTGAATTCGTCGTGTCGTTAGTCGTCGCTCGGTTCCGCGCCCGTACTCGCCGTTTCACTCGAGGAGTCGGCGGCCCCGCTGTGGCGGGCCTTGACTTCGTCGGGGTCGAACTCGTTGGTTCCCCGGTTGGGCTCGAGTCCCGCACGCTCGATGATCTCGATGTCGTCGCCGGGGGATTGCCCCTCCGTCGTGAGGTAGTCGCCAGTCAGGATGCCGTCCGCGCCGGCCTCGAGCGGCAGGTGCTGCTCGTCGGGCTCGAGGTTGACCTCGCGGCCGCCGGTCAGGCGGACCCGCGAGTCGGGATGCAGCAGTTTGTAGACCGCGACCGTCTTGACGATCTCTTCGGTCGTGATGTCGACCCCCTGCTCGGCCAGCGGCGTCCCCGCGACCGGGTTGAGGACGTTGACTGGCAGCGAGGAGATCCCGATGTCCTGCAGGGCGATCGCGGCCTCGACGCGGTCTGTCGGCGTCTCGCCCATCCCGAGTATCACGCCCGCACAGAGGTCCATCCCGGCCTCCTTGGCGACCTCGAGGGTCTGTACCCGATCCTCGAAGCTGTGGGAATCGACGATCTCGGGGAAGTAGTTCGGGGAGGTCTCGATGTTGTGATTGTAGTGGTTGATCCCCTCCTCGGCGAGGATCGCGGCCTCCTCCTCGGTGAGTATCCCGAGGGAAGCGTCGACCTCGAGGTCGCACTCGTCGCGGACGAGGCGGATCGACTCGAGGACCTCTTCCCACTCGTCGGGGCGGTGTTCCTTCGAGACCCCCTTCTCGGCGACGACGATGCCGAAGCGCTGGGCACCGTCGCGTTCGGCCCGCTTTGCGGCCTCGAGGACCTTCTCGGGCCCGAGGAAGCCGTAGGTGTCGATACCGGTGTCGAAGTGGACCGACTGCGCGCAGAAGCCACAGTCCTCCGCGCAGTTGCCCGCCTTCGCGTTGACGATCGAGCAGGCGTCGACCGTGCCGTCGCCGAAGTGATCCCGCACGGCGGCACCGGCCTCGGCGAGCGCGTCGGTCGGCTGGGCCATCAGCGCGAGCCCGTCGGTCCGATCGAGGCGTTCGCCGGCCATGACCCGCTCGAGTGCGTCGTCGACCGTCTCGTTTCCAGTCTCGTAAACCACGATTCGAATAGTGGTTGACGAGACTATAATGATTGTGGATTCTCACCGTGGGTGAAACGTACGCCCTCCCCTCGGAGCGACGCGACCGATCGGTGGGCCGCTCGTCCGGATTGCTGGAACGATTTTCCGGGGCGCAACCGCCGCCAAGGTCGCGGTTGCGCCGGAAACGACCCACAGTAACCCGTCTCAGTCGTCGTCAATGACTCGCGCCGAGATCGCGTACGTCTCGCCGTCGTAGTGGTAGTAGCGGATGTCGTCGACTCCGAATATCGGCATCACAGCGTTGTACTCCTCGAGTCGAACCCGGTCGGCGTCGTACTCGCGGGCCAACACGATGGCGTCCCGTAACTGATCGTTCCGCAGGAGCGTTTCCGTGATCAGTTCGGTTCCCTCCACGTCGTCGTTCGTCCGGACGAGTTCGTACGCACCCAGTCGTGCGTCATCGTCCTCGGGAGCCACACGACCCGAACTCGCAACGAGGACGTCGCCCTCCCACTCGACGCTCGTGATCGCGTCCGTCGTCGTCAGCGACAGGGAGTCGGTCTCGAGGTCGAATCGGGCACAGAACCCGACCGAGCCGTCGGCGGGACCGTCGTCGAAGTCCACGTCGGTGCCGAAGACGTACTCGCCGCCACCGAGACCGGCGATCGGATCGGGTCCGGCGACGCCGTGGCCGCGGATCGATCGCCCGTCCTCGATCCCATCGTTATCGACGGTGAGGTCCCAGGCGAAGTTGTCGCCCGGTTCGAGGGTGTGTGCCGGCTCGTTTACCCCCCGTGGCGCGACGTAGTGCCAGCGGCCGTCGACGCGTTTGTGGAGTTGCCACGCGTACGGGTTGTACGAGAATCCGCTGCTTGACTCGTTGAACAGCGTGAACGTCAGTCGCTCGGACTCGGTGATCGACGCGGCCGACGGCTCGAGGTAGATCGCGGTCTCCCCGGGGTCGATCTCGTCGAACGCGACGAGCCGATCGACGTCGTAGTCGGGATAGCCGTTGGGGTCGGTTCCCGACGGTGGGAGCGTCCGGTCATCGTCCGGAAGCGGCGTGAGGTCGTCGTCCGGACTCGAGTCGTTCGCGGGCGACTCGTCGTCACCGGCGAGACAGCCGGCGAGTGCCATGCTACCGATCGCAGCGAGGAGGGAGCGGCGCGGGCGGCGCATGACCGTTCCTGCAGACGGAACTGGTAAGTGTTTTGTCGTTATTCGGCAGTGGTTTCGGGACGTCGTCGCGGGCAGAAGTCGGTCAACGACCGATCGGTCCCACTCCGACGGGACGGCCCGCGTCGGATCGATGACGCTGTCCGAGCGCAACAGCGACCGCAGCGTTCACGTCGATTTCCCAACTTTTGTATAGTGTTGCATGGTGTCATGCAGTATGGTTGTTAGTATCTCTGAGGAACACTTCGAGGACGTACCGGACTTCGACTACGAACCCCAGTACGTCGACGTCGGCGAGTTGGACATGGCGTACGTGGAAACGGGCGGCAGCGAGGGCAGCGGCGATGCCGAGGAGACCTTTCTCTGTCTGCACGGCGAGCCCACGTGGTCGTTTCTCTACCGCAAGATGATACCGACGCTGGCCGAGCGCGGCCGCGTCGTCGTTCCCGACCTGATCGGCTGTGGCCGCTCGGACCGGTACGAGGACCGCGACGACTACACCGTCGAGATGCACTACGACGCGCTCCGGACGTTCGTCGAGGAACTCGAGTTAACGAATATCATGTTGGTCTGTCAGGACTGGGGCGGCCTGCTCGGTCTCGCGCTCGCGGCCAACCAGTCCGAACGGTTCGCCCGCCTCGTGCCGATGAACACCGGCCTCCCCGACGGGACCCAGGAGATGACCGACACCTGGCACGCGTTCGCCGAGATGGTCGCCACCGCCGAGGACCTCGATATCGGCGAACTGGTCGCGAACGGCTGCTATCGAGACCTCTCCGAGGACGTGATCGACGCCTACCGCGCGCCGTTTCCCGACGAGCGATACATGGCCGGCGCGCGGACGTTCCCCGGCCTCGTCCCGCAGTCGCCCGACGATCCCGGCGCCGATCTGTTCGCCGACGCGCGGGACCGACTCGCGGCGTGGGAGAAACCCGCGTTCGTCCTGTTCGCGACGGAAGACCCGATCACCGCCGACAACCGCGATCCGCTACGCGGACTGCTCCCGACCGCGAGCGACCAGCCCGACGTCTGGATCGACGAGGCGGCGCACTTCCTGCAGGAAGACGCCGGCGAGGAGATCGCCGACCGCATCGTCGACTTCGTCGACCGGACCTGATCCGGCCACCGAACCGGAGGGCGATCACGCGAAATCTGGTCCGACCCGACGGTCGACGACTACTGGCGGTCTTCGAAGAACTCCCGGAGCAGCGGATACCACGCACCACAGACCGCTCCGAACACGAGCAGCGCATAGAACGCGCCCCAGTGTCGGTGCGGCACCGGAGACGCGGTCGCGGTGACGAGTCCGAACACGAACGGCGCTCCGTAGGCGATGATGGCGACCCACAGTACGACGCCGTACGCAGTCCCCAGGCAGGCACAGAGGAACGGGTTCCGATAGCTCTCCGCGAGCGGACGCGGAACGCGCCGTCCCATCCGCAGGCGGTTCACGAGCGCGACGAACGGCCCAGCGGCGAGGACGCTGTGCCCGAACACGAGCGTCCACTCGTTGACGACCCCCTCGAGTCCGTAGACGGCGGCGACCGTTCGAAGGTTCCCAGTCGCGTGTAACACGCCACCGAGAGCCACGCCGGCGATCAGCGCGGCCGTCACCGTCGTGAGAACGGTGACCGGTGAGAGAACCCCACCGCGCCGTGATCGTCTATAAGCCATGAAAACCAATCGAAACTACATCTATAATAATTTTCCTAAATTCTAGACAAATGTCTGGTTTTATGACGGAACATAGCCGACCATCGACAGGCCCACAGCGGGCTCGAGGCGGAACCGACAGACCAGGTCCGTCGCCGACGGTTCGTACGCGCGGTCGAGGAAGTCGTCGTCCTCGATCTCAGTCGTGGTACCGACCAGCATACATCGGCTCGAGTAATAGGTATTGTACCGATTCGCCGACGGCGAAGGGACGGCCGACTCTACGCCGATCACTCCGAACCCCTGATTCTTCGAACCGGAATCCGAATCGGCGTTTTACTGAACAATTGTCAACTCCGTATCCGTCAGACGCTCCCGACGGCCAGTAGAGTAATCCGACAGCAATATCGTCCGCCGTGACTGAAAAAATTCCAAAAATTAAAGTCGCGTGATAATCCATTGATAGAGAGCGAGCGTATGTACGATAGTACGACGGACATCACTCCGGGCGAGGGCGCGTTCGAGACGGGCTCGAACGCCGACGACCACCTCGGAGACCTCGAGGCGGCAGCCGAGTCAGGCGACGAACACGCGTCCGGAATCGACGCCGCCGAGGACCGGACGGCGGCGGATGTCTTCGATCAACTCCGAGACGACGCCGACGTGGGTGGGAGCGACGACATCCTCGCCGACGAGAGTCCGGACGATATCATCGCGAGCGCGAACGACCCCGAGCCGGAGACGGAAACGATCGACGACGCGCTGCTGGCCGACGACGACGAACTCACGGACCTCCTGCTGACCGGCCGCTCGACCGACGGCGAGGGCGAGTTCCACTGGGTCGATCCCGATGGCTCGGGGGAGTCGACGGCGACTGCTGGTTCCCAGTCGGCGTCGGATACGGAGTCGACACCGGCCTGGGAAGCCGGCGGGACGGACCTCGACGACGTCTTCGGCGATGCGGTCGACGATAAGGGAGCCGCGTCTGAACCCGACGGCGCAGCCGAACCGGGAGCTGCCGACGGCACGGCGGACGAGTCCGAGACCGGGGCAGACACGGCCCTCGAGTTCGACGATGCGTCGACCGATCCGGAGACGGACACGTGCATCGAGGACGAGCCCGACGCCACGGTGCCCATCGAATCCGAACCGTCGTCCGAGGGCGACTCGGCTCCCGGGACAGACGACACGAGTTCGGACGCCGACGGCGCGGTATCGCCGGCGGACACCGAGACCGAGGCCCCCCTCGAGGACGCTGGCGCCAATACCGCCACGAGCGAGAGCGACGCCGAGAACGGTGCCGACCCCGACCTCGCTGACGGCCTCGAGGGGACCGCGACCCACGCCGACGATGTGCCCGACGCGATCCCCTCTCTCGGGACCGACGACCGGGATACCGCCGCGAACGAGGGCGACGGTCCGACGGACGACGCCGACGAATCCACGGCCGAGGACGACGGATCGACGACGGAGTCCGACAGCTCGAGCGGACCGCTCTCCCGGCTCCGGTCGGCGCTGAACGGGTTGTTCTGATCGCTCGCTGCCGTCGCTTCGCCTGCACGGTCCGGCGGATCGTCCCCTTTTTCGGATCGGAAGCCGGCCTCGAGCGAACCGACCGTTACGGATCGGGATGCCAGTCGAGTTCCGCCCGTCGAACCGAAAACGTCCGCTCGCCACACGACGGGCAGCGCGTCCCGCCGCCGGGTACGACGTCTCGCTCGGGGATCGTCCCTTCGAGGCCGCAGTCGTCGCATTCGATCCAGACCGGCATAGCCGTGACTGCGGGGCCCATCAGTCTGAAGCTACTGCAGGAATTCGACTGCAGTCGACACTCGAGCTGGTCGATCGCGACACGAAGAGAAGAACGCAAAGAGAGAGTCACCACGCCGGTCACGGACCGACGCGGGGGCCGACGGCGTTAGTCGAGGAAGCCTTCGATGTGGTCGGCGACTTCCTCGGGGGTGTCACCGACGGGGACGCCGGCGTCGTTGAGCGCCGAGATCTTGCTCTCGGCGGTCCCGGTGCCGGAGCCGGAGACGATCGCGCCGGCGTGGCCCATCCGCTTGCCCGGGGGCGCGGTGCGGCCGGCGATGAAGCCAGCGACCGGCGTGTCGACGTTCTCGCCGATGAACGCGGCCGCTTCCTCCTCGTCTTCGCCACCGATCTCACCGCACATGACGATGGCGTCGGTGTCGGGGTCGTTCTCGAACAGTTCGAGGGCGTCGACGAAGTCGGTGCCGATGATCGGGTCGCCGCCGATGCCGATGGCGGTGGTCTGACCGATGCCGCGGTTGGTCAGGCTGTCGACGACCTGGTAGGTCAGGGTCCCCGAGCGGGAGACCAGACCGACGTTCCCCTCGGAGAAGATGTTCCCCGGCAGGATGCCGAGTTTGGCCTCGCCGGGCGTGATGAGGCCGGGACAGTTCGGCCCGATGAGACGGGTGTCGGTCTCGGAGAGGCGCTTGTTGACTCGCGCCATGTCCTGGGTCGGGATGCCCTCCGTGATCGCGACCGCGAGGTCGAGATCGGCGTCGAGCGATTCGAAGACGGCGTCGCCGGCGAACGCCGGCGGGACGAAGATGACCGAGGTGTCGGCGTTCTCCTCCTCGACCGCTTCGTGGACCGTGTCGTAGACGGGGACGCCGGCGGCCTCCTGGCCGCCCTTGCCGGGGACCGCGCCGGCGACGACGTTGGTGCCGTACTCCATCATCTGTTCGGCGTGGAACTTGCCTTCCCCGCCGGTGATGCCCTGTACCACGACGCGCGTGTCGTCGTCGACTAGTACGCTCATTGTTCGTTCACCTCGTCAGCGTATTCGACAGCACGCTGGACCGCACCCTCGAGGGTCTGATCGACCGTCACGAGGTCCTCGTTCAGAATCTCCATGCCTTCCTCCCAGTTGGTGCCGGCCAGTCGGACGACGACCGGCTTGGGGATCTCGTCGAACTGCTCTAGGGCCTCGTTGATCCCGCGGGCGACCTCGTCGCCGCGCGTGATGCCGCCGAAGATATTGAAGACGACCGAGTCGACGTTGTCGTCGGAGAAGACCATATCGAGCGCGTTCGCGATGCGGGCGGCCTTCGCGCCGCCGCCCACGTCGAGGAAGTTGGCGGGTTCGCCGCCGTAGTAGTCGACCAGATCCAGCGTCGTCATCACGAGCCCGGCACCGTTGCCGATGATGCCGACGTTGCCGTCGAGTCGGACGTAGTCGAAGCCGTACTCGTCGGCCTTCTGCTCGAGTTCGTCGCCGCCGGCCGCTTCCTCTTCCATCTCGGCGAGTTCGGGCTGGCGGAACAGCGCATCCTCGTCGATGTTCATCACGGCGTCGGCCGCGATGACCTCGTTATCGCTGGTGACCATCAGCGGGTTGATCTCGGCGTCGGCGCCGTCTTTCTCGTCCCAGAGTTCGTACAGCGTCGTCAGGACGCTCGAGACGTCACGCGCGATCGACTGGTCGACGCCGGCGTCGTAGACGGCCTTGCGGGCCTGGTAGGGATGCATCCCGAACGCGGGGTCGATGTGTTCGCGGGCGATCGCCTCGGGGTCCTCCTCGGCGACCTCTTCGATGTTGACCCCGCCCTTGGTCGAGACCATCGCGACTGGTTTGCCCTCGCCGCGGTCCATCGTGATCCCGACGTAGAGTTCGTTCACGAAGTCGACCGCTTCCTCGACGAGAACGCGGTCCACGTGGTAGCCCTTCAGGTCCATCCCGAGGATAGACTCGGCAGCCTCGCGGGCCTCGTCCTCGTCCTCGGCGAGTTTGATTCCGCCGGCCTTCCCCCGGCCGCCGACCTGTACTTGCGCCTTGACCGCGACTGGATAGCCGATCTCCTCGGCCGCGGCGACGACGCCGTCGACGTCGGACGCGAGCTGCGAGTCCGGCGTCGGTACCCCGGCATCGGCGAAGACCTGCTTCGCCTGGTACTCGTGTAATTTCATACCATTCGAACGGCCGTTCCGGCCTTGCTTAAATCCTGCCAGTTTCCACTCGCCACGGGTGATCCATCGACGTGCATTAACGACACTGCCGCCGGATTCCCCCGACCGTCGTTTCAGTCCCCTTCTTTGTGTGGGTTCTCAACTGAACTGACCGTCTACGGGGGGACACGTTCGAACTCCGACCCGAAGCCTCGGCACGACTGGTCGATTTTCAACCCGCCGGCCGGCACGCCCTTGGCACAGCATTCAACCCTCGGCTCTCCTAACGGTCGAGACGAACACCGCTGTGACGAATCCCACCGCGACCCGGCGTCCCTCGAGTTGGGCGTCGTCGCTCGCCGCCGTGGCCCGATTCCTGGTCCACAGTAACCTCTTTATCTCGCTGGCGACGGTCAGCGTCGTCGTGACGACGACACGGCTCGCGGACCTGCCCCTCGAGGCGCTGCCGGTCTTCATCGTCTTCGCGGCGACGATGTTCGTCTACACGGTCAACCGGTTTACCGACCTCGCGGAGGACGAGCAAAACGTCCCGCGGCGTGCGGCGTTTACGAAGCGGTACGGCCGGTACTGGCTTCCGATCGGGGTCGGCCTCTACGTCGTCGCGGTCGCGGTTGCCATCGCGCTCGGGCTCTCGGGCGCACACTATCTGGTTCTTCCGCTCGCGGTCGTCCTGTTGTACTCCGTCGGCGGGATCAAGCAGGTCTTCCTGGTGAAGAACCTCGTCGTCGGGTTCGCCTGGGGTGCGATCCCGCTGGGCGTCGGCTACTACTACGGACGGGTGTTTGCCCCCGAGATCCTGTTTCTGGCCACCTACGTGACCGTCATGATCACCATCGCCGCGGTGGTCTTCGATGTGAAAGACATCGAGGGCGACCGCGCCGAAGGGATCCCGACGGTACCGAACCTGTTCGGACCGGCTCGGACGCGCCAGCTGTCGCTGCTGGCGACCGCAGCCGTCGCGGCGGCGGTCGTCGGCGGCGTCGTCAGCGGCGTCGTCTCCGGCGAGTTCCTCGCGGTCCTCGCGATGAACGCCTACGTCTGTACCTACATCCCCTTCGCGACGCCCGATCGGGGTCCCCTCTACTACGGCTTCGTCGTCGACGGCGAACACGTCTTCCTCGCGGCCGTCGTCCTCGCCCTCGAGTGGCTGGTTTGGTGACCGGTTCGCCGGTCGAGGGGACACCATGCCTGTCCCGGGCGGATCGACAGCCCCTCGAGCTAGGTCGTGTTTAGTTTGTAGCATTGTGCCAAACGGCGAAGGCTTGGAGCCACGATTCTGCGGTTGACGGTTTTGCGTGACTAAAACAATTTGAGAACGAAGAGGTACGGCGTTTTATATCACGAAAGACACGTTCAGCAGCGTTCCGATTTCCATGTTTTTCGTATCGAAATCGAAGCCCAGATCGGCGGAGTGCAGTCTGGAGATGTTTTGCTCCATCGACGAGAAACACGGCATCGTCGAGGTCATGTTTCTCAGTGAGTTCGTGCAGGAACCGTTCTGTCAATGCGGTCGTAGTCGTCGAATACAGCCGAATATGGAGTATCTTGTTTGTTTCTGGATCGACCGCAGTGTACAGCCAATATCGATGTTCATCAAGTTGAATCACCGTCTCGTCGAGCGCGACGTGATTCGGCTTTGCGTTATCTACCGGCTGTAGATCGCACTTGTGAACCCAATCGTGGACTGCCTTCCGACTGCGTTCGACACCAAATTTCTCTAACTCTCGAACGGTATTCGAAAGCGAGAGACCAGCAAGATGAAGTCGAATACCGAGTTCCATCAGCTGTTGTGGTGTCCGCTCTCGCTCCACAAAACTCAAATCGATCCAGTCGCTACACCCGCTGAGGCGGTCGATTTTTGGCATGGACACCACAAAATCATGCCGCCTCACTTTTCACGCTTAACGAAACAGCGCCTCGAGCTACGTCCCAACGTTTATTCGGCTGCCGTGGCTTGCAGGAAAAACATGGGTGTACTCGATTCGTTCGGCATCTTAGCCGCAAGTATCATCACGGCGTTGGTCATGCTCCTCTTCGCCGTCCTCAGTTTCTTCGTCACCGTGTTCATCGTCCAGGCGGGCGCCGGACTGGCCGGCTACTCGCCGGGCGCGGACTTCGTCGTCCTCTCGGCCGCAATCCTCTCGACCGGGGCGATCGTCGCGGGCGCGTCCCCGGTCTCGGGACTCGCAAACAGCGACCAGTAACGCGTTCGACCCCTGATTTTCGAGCCGGGATACGGCTCACGGAGCCATCGTCGATAGCTGCAGTGTCCCGTCGACCGGTCGGTCCCGGGCCTAGTCCCGGTCCGTCTCGCTCCAGTCGCAGTCCTGGCACTTCCAGCCGGTAACGAGTTCGGTCACGGAGGGCATGTACACCACCTTCAACGCGTTGCCCCCGCAGTCCGGACACGGCTCGTCGGCCTCCTCGATCGAGTCGACCTCCATCACCGACTCGCCTTCGATCAGTTCCGCGAGTTTTCCTGCCGTCACCATTCGCCCCTGAACGACGCGGTTCTCGCTCACAGTCGGACTACCGTTCGCGACCGACTAAGCGTTTCCTGAACCGATCGCGCCAGCCGTCGCTCGAGACCATCGAGTCAGTATCGAAAGTGCGTGGCCGATCGGCGGTCGCTCACGAGCAGGCGTCGCCGATCGGTGGGTTGCCAGTCGGTCGGTACGGCCCGTCTACAGCGTACTCCCCCATCCGTGGGCCGTCAGCGCGGTCGTCAATCCACCTACCGCGGTCGAACGAATGGGTGCCGTGGATATCAGTGTACTCCGTACACCGTGTGCATGCCATGCACAGCTCGCGCCGGCCGTCGTCGCCCGAGTCCGCCTACGGGTCCGGGTCGAACGGCCGCGCCCCCTGCTTGAGGGCATCGAACCGCGCTATCGCCCACTCCCTGAGGCGGTCGTCCGTCGACTCGAGCAGCGCCGTTGGCAGGCCGGTGTCGTCGTGGACGCCGATCTGGACGGCCCGGTCGACGACGCCCAGATAGACGGGAACGTCCCGATCGACGACGGACACGGAGACGGACGGCTGGTCGACGATCGACTCGAACGCGGCGGCGAGTGTCGGGTCCGTCCGGACGCTCTCCACGACCGGTTCCGCAAGTAGCATCTCGAACTTCGCGCCGTTCTCGATCGCCTCCGTCGAGGCCTCGAGCGGGTCGGCGCCGGCCGCCGGCAACACCGCCCGCACGCGATCGGCCTCGGCCAGCGTCGTCGCGTGGTGGGTAACCGGCGCGTACGGGTTCGCCATCGTGGCCTCGACCACCGTCGCGTCCGTCAGCCTGTCGGGATCGACACCGAGCCACTCCTCGTCGAGTCGCTCGAGGACCGGCCGCAGGCGGATCGCCGCGTCGGTCCGTTCCAGCGCCGCGGTCACCCCGTCGGCGACCAGCGCTCCGGCCGCCGTGATCTCGTAGCGTTGCCCCCGTTCGCGGATCAACCCCCGGTCGACCAGCGCGGACAGGCTCCGACTCAGCGTCGTCCGCACGACGTCGACCTCGGCCGACAGCGCGTCCCGCGAGACCGACCCCTCGGCGTCGAGTCGCTCGAGGATTCGGACTCTGCTCGGCGACCGGGTCACGAACTCGAGGGTATCGATCGCCGCCTCCGTCCGCTCGGACATCACATCGACCCTCTCGTCGCCCCTACTTTATCGCACTGGCCGTCCGGGGAATCGATCCGGCTCCCGGACCCGAATTCGGCCCGAGCATGGTTCTGCGCGCACAATCGTATAGCAAGTCCGCTCCGAACGGTCCCACATGGAGACGCGCTGGGCGACCGTCGACGGCGTCACCCTCGAGCTACCGGACGACAGTACCGTGAGCGAGCTTCGGGACGCCCTCTACAAACCCGACGACGCAGTCCTGATCGCAGTGACCGGCGACCTCGTCTCGGTAGTCCACGACGAGGACCGGCCGCTCTCGGAGCTGGTCGCCGGCTGTGCGGACACCTACTACTTCTATCGCCCCGGCGAGCCCGACCGCAACGAACTGCTGGCCGCGACTGAACTTGAGGCGGCCCTCGAGTCGGGAACCGGCGGTCGATCGGACGCCGAGACGACGTTCCAGCGGCCCGGCATCGATCACTGACGGCGGGTTTCGACCGGATCACCGACCGCCAGAGCGCGGCCGCGGTCGCGCTCGGGAACGCGCGTGATGATCATCAGCGTGTAGTAGTGATCGAACGCGTCCCGGTCGGCCCAGTCGGGGAACGTTTCCTCGCGCCGTTGGACGAACCGCCGTCGGAACTCGTCGGTCGGCTCGCCGGTGTCGGGATCACGCTGGGGGACGACACAGCGGCCACAGGGCGTGACTCCCTCGAAGCGGACGTCGCCGATCTCGAACGCCGGGGCGTCCTCGCCGACGAAGCGATCCTCCCAGAAGGGGCCGACGCCGCCGATCTCGACGTTGGCCCTGAGCCGCCACCGTGCGCCGTCGACGGTCATCCCGTCGAACCACGAGGCGACGGTCTCGAGCGTCGCCGTGCTGATGACCGATGGCCCCATCTCGCGGCGGTCGACGAACCCCAGCGATTCGTCGCGCTCGAGCGACAGCTCCGCGTCGAAGAAGTCACCGAACCAGTCCGCGGCGGCCTCGCGGTCCGTCTCGAGGTCGAACTGCCGGCGCTCGCCGTCCGGTGCCGTGACCGAAAGCATCGCCGTCGCCGGCTCGAAATCGGTCTCGAGGTCGTGGACCCGGTCGGTCCGCTTGCCGTTTATGACCTCACCGTCGGCGTCGAACAGGGCGAACTCCCTGTCGTGAGCGAGCGTGCCACCAGTGAGGACATCGGTCGCCTCGAGGTCGATGCCGTCCAGTCCCTTCACCGGATACACGGTGAGCCGGTCGAGTCGTGTCATTGCGGGGAGCTATCCGCCGACGATCCATTAGTCTTCGTTCGAACGGAACCGCGTCGCAATAGAGCGGCGATCCGATCGGGCGGTCGTCACGTCGAGAGCCGTGGTCAATCGATCGTCACGACGGGGTCACCGCGTTCGTCGAACTCGACACGGACCTCGTGGCCCGCGTACGTGAAGCCGACGTGACCGGCCCGGCGATTGCCCGATTCGGTGGTCGCGAAAAGCGCCGCGAGCGCGTCGGGGTCGACTGCGTCGAAAAGCGGCGGTAACGCCGTCGGGTCGGCTCCCTCGAGCGCCGCGATACCGGCGACGATCCGTTCGTGTACCGCATCAGCATCTGCCGCTATATGGTGGGTCTGATCCATTGCCGACTACGGCCACACCGCCACATTAATAGGTTTTGGAATACCGACGTGTTCTGGGCGGGGTCAGAATACCTGTTCAGCAGTAGTAGGCCGTTACGTCTCTGTACCCGATGGATCAGGTCCGGTACACTCGAGTATCGATATCGGTCGCTGTCTCTGCGCGCAGGGATCCGTCCGCTCGGCCGACACACTAACGCGTGAACCGATCGGTCGTCTCTCGGATGCCGACTCCAGCACCGGCTTTTTCGGTCGTCATCATCGAATTAACGCCGTTTCTCGAGGTCGTGACGACACCGCACTGACACCCGATTTAAGCCGGTCGGCGTGGAAGCCCGCCCGATGGACGTCCGGACGTTCCCGGTCCTGACCGACGAGGACGAGCCGGTAGTCGACCGGCTGTCCCTCGGGACGGGCGAACGGCAGGCACGGGTGCTGGCGTACCTGTTGTGTCGGCGGGCGGATCCGGACCTGTCGGACGCGGCGAGCCGGACGGCTACCCACATCGGGGCCGGACTGAGCAAGCACGCGACCACGGACGCGCTGACCGAACTGGCTGCCGCGGGGCTGATCGCCGAGACGACGGCGACGACCGGGTCCCCCGGCCGACCGCCGAAAGCGTGGCACGCGGTCGCCCCCAAGGCCGAGACGGTCCGGCGGGTCGACGCCCGCCACGCCGACCGCCTGCTCGAGCAGGGCGAGCGATACGCCGGCCTCGAACCAGCGGGGGCCGAATCCGCCGACGACGAACGGAACGGGGGCGATACCGACGGGCCGGCGTCCGAATCGGCCGAGCGATCGGACGCGGAGCGGGTCACCGTCGCGCTCAACTGGCGGCCGAACGGCCTGCACCTGCCGCTGCTGGCCGCGCGAGACACCGACGGCGGCGTGTCGCTCGCGTTCGAGTCCGCCGACGGCTCGCGGGCGGCCGCGCTGGCCGTCGCGTCCGGAGAGTGTGCCGTCGGCGTCGCCGGCGCGGCGACGGTTCTCCGGGCGCGCTCGCTCGGCCACCCCGTCGTTCCGATCGCGGTCTGTTTCCAGCGGTCACCGGTCGTCCTCTACACCACGCGGTCCGCGTTCGGCGAGCCCCTCGAGGCCGTCGGACAGCTCCGCGGGCGTCGGGTTGGGATGCCGAACGGGACCGAAACCGGCCTGTTAGGGCGGCTCCTCCTCGAGCAGGCCGGCATCCGGGACGCGGTCGAACTCGTCGCCGTCGACGGCGAGGAGGGGGCGGCGCTGCAGTCGGGCGCTGTCGACGCCGTGACTGGAATGGCACCCGATCCGGTCCGGCTCGAGGCGGCGGGCAGAACCGTCGACTCCCTCGCCGTGTCGGCGGCCTACCCGGCGTACGGACCGGCACTGATCGCGGCGGAAGGCCGGCTCCGTCGGGATCGGGACCGTTTCGCGGCGTTCCTCGAGACGGTACTGGCGGGCTGGGCGGACGCCGTGTGCGAGCCCGAGTCGGTCGCTCGGACGGCCGCGAGCGAGACCGACGAGTCGGCCCACCGCCTCGCGCGGACCTTCCAGCGGGCGACCGATCGCTTCGCCGATAGCGAGGGTGTTCGACGCAACGGCTGGGGCTGGCACTCGCCCGACGCGTGGCGAAACCTCCGGGACGCACTGGCACAGGGTGGCCTTCTTGAGGGCGAGTGATTCCGCGAGAACCGACCGCTACCGGACGGAGAGGTCCTCGCCGCCCGCTGGGGCAGTGAACTCGAGTTCGACCTCGAGTTCCCGGTCGTGCTGGTCGCCGAACTCGATCTCGACCTCGATCGGGTCGTCGTACTCGAAGGGGATCTCCCACTCCGAGGCGGAGATCGTAAACGAGGAGCCGGCCTCGAGTTGCTCGGCCAGTTCGTGGAGGAACGCCGCGGTCTCCTCGCTGGAGAGGTAGACCTCCTGTTCGAAGAAGCCGCTGGTGATCGTCCGCCGGTCGCCGGTCCGATCGTCGGGGAAGTCGACGCGGTCACTCATGGTTCTCGCTCCCACGCCGGCACCGATAAAACCGCAGTCAGGGAATTCGATACGTTCGAAGCGGCCGAACGCGCCGGGTATCTAGCCGAATCGAGGCAGCCCTTCTTGTGGTCGGCGAGTGAAAACTAGTGGCATGGATCTTCTCGAGGCGCTCGGTAACGGCACTCGCCTGGCGATCCTCAGGCAGCTCTCGCGGGAACCGATGTACGTCTCGGAACTCGCGGAGGCGACCGGTATGGACGGCACGACCGCCGTCCATCACCTCTCGACGCTGGAGGAGGCCGGACTGGTGACCCACTACAGACGCGGCAACAGGAAGTACTACGAACTCGTCCAACGGGTCGAGTTACGGATCGCGCCGCCACCCGAGCGGACCTTCGTCCTGCAAGCCGACGAGGCCGACGAACACGACACCGCGGCGGACGACTGACCCGCTCCGCCCGGGTCTCCCGTCGGACGCGAGCGTCACGGACCACCGACCACGATGCGTGTATAGATTTCCAACGGACGTTCCTCCCCGGACTGTTAGCTATATGTGACCATGCACCGTGGATCGATGGTATGATCGAGGCGGCCCTCGAGGGCGTGGTCGACTCCCAGGGAACGTGGTTCGCGTACCTCGTTCTCATCGTCGGGGCGATCGCCCTGACCTACAGCGTCGAGAAACTCATCAGCTACCTCACGCGGGCGGCGATGGGGCTTGGCGTCTCGATCTTCGCGCTGGCGATCGTCTTCACCGGCATCGAGTTCGACGACACGGTCGTCGCGCTGGTGTTCGGGGCCGGCGACTTAGAGGGAGTGGCGCTTGGCACCGCGCTCGGAACCGCGCTGGCGATCACCGGTATCACGCTGGCCGCCGCGGCGATCTACAAGCCGTTTCCCGTCGAGGTCCCACGGGACTACCTGCTGTTGTTCGCGATTGCGCCGCTCTTGCTGGTCCCGTTCGTCGCCGTCGATCGGCTCGGGTTCGTCCACGGGCTCGTCCTCGTCGCGGTCTTCGTCGGTCTCTTCGGGTATATCGTCGCCCGAGAACTCCAGCGCGACGTGCCGGTGTTCAGGGACTCCGAGATCGCCGAGCGACTCGAGGCCGACGGCGGCGTCCCGCTCGACGACCTCGCCATCGGAGATGTCGACAGCCGAACGGTCTTGGAGGAGATCCCCGAGGATCGGTACGTCGCCGAGCGACGCTACGAGGGGCTGTTCTGGCTCGGGCTCGCGGTCGTCTCGCTGGTCGGCGTGATCGCCGGCGCGATGCTGCTCGAGGCCGGCTCCGAGGCGATCGTCGAGTCGTGGGGGATCGAGGAGACCGTCTTCGGGGCGACGGTGTTGACGCTCGTGTTGACGGTCGAGAACCTGCTGTTGACGATCGAGCCGGTCCGGCGTGGCATCCCGGAGATCGGGATCGGCCACGTCATCGGCAGCGTCGTCTTCTCGGTGACGGCCAACGTCGGCGTCATCACGTTCGTCGCCGACGTGACGATCCCGCGAGCGGTCCTTTACTTTCATCTGCCCGCCGTCGTCGTCCTCACCGCCGTCGCCGCCGTCTTCGTCTCGAGCGGACGGCTCCGACGGCGACACGGGCTCGTCTTGCTGGGCCTCTACGCCGCCTACTGGCTCGTCTCGCTGCTGGTCTTCGGCGGCGTACCGATCCCAGAGGCGCTCTGATCGGGGCGACGCACCGGCCGGACGGGTCGCGCGCGTACGATCCGACGGTCGAAACTAAGTGTCACAACGGTGTAGGTCGGCCGCGATGGTCGTCCCCAGTTCGCCGGTCGCGCTCGTGGCCCTCTTTCTGGTCGGCGTCGTCCTCGTGATCTGGTGTGTCGAGGTCTTCATCGAGGCCGTCGCCAGAAGCGCCGTCTCGCTGGGGCTCTCCGGCTTTTTCCTCGCGGTCGTGTTGGCCGGCATCGACCTCGAGAACGCCGTCCTCGGCGTGACCGCGGCGTTCGTCGCCCTCCCCGACCTCGCGCTCGGGACCGTGTTCGGGGAGTCGCTGTTCGTCCTCGCCGTCGCGGTCGGCCTCGCCGGCCTCCTCGTACCCTTTCGAACGGCCGTCCCCCGGGCGTATCTGCTCATGCTCGTGCTGGTGCCGCTTCCCGCGTTCGCGCTGTCGCTCGACGGCCGGCTCACCCCCCTCGAGGGCGCGGGGCTGCTCGTGTTGTTCGTCCCGTTGCTCGGCTACATCTTCCGGCGCGAGCGCCGGACCGAGACGACGTTTCTGCTCTCGGCGGAGGTCCAGGATGCCGTCCCGCTCGAGGGCGGCGCGGAACCGAGACCGGAAACGCCCGATGGCGGAGATCTGACGGCCTCCGAATCCGACGGGCAGACGGCGGACGACGGCTGGGATCTCGACCTCGACGAGTTCGTCCCCGCCTTCGAGGACCGGAGCGGGCTCTTCAACCTTGGCGTCGCCGCTCTCGCGGTCGCGGGGATGACGATCGGCTCCGGGATCACGGTCGTCAGCGCCGAGGCGATCTTCGTCGCGCTCGGTATCTCGGGATTGGCCTTCGGGGCGACGGTGTTGAGCTTCATCGCCTCGCTCGAGGAACTCGCGCTCACCGTCGAACCTGTCCGGCGCAACCGGCCGGAACTGGCGGTCGGCAACGTGATCGGCAGCACGGTCTTCTACGTCACCGCCAACGTCGGCATCGTCGCCGCGGTGCATCCGATCGAAACCGGCGGGGACGTGCTGACGATCCACTGGCCGTTTCTGGGCGTCTGTCTGCTCGTCGCGACCGCCATGCTCGCCCGCGGACGCGTCGGCCGCGTCGGCGGCCTCCTGCTGTGTGGACTCTACGCCGCGTACTGGGTCGCGAACTACCTCTGACGGGACCCGCCGTCGGACGGCCGGAGGACCGCGATTCTCAGTGTGAGAGGAGACGGTAACGATTCACGTCTCGAGGCGGCCGGATCGAAAGGAGCAATTAGGCAACGGCAAGCCGGTGTTGGAACCGCTCGCGCCGCCCAAGTCGATCTTGAGCGGGGAACGATCGGACCGGTTTATTGCGCACTACCGAGACCCCGTATCCAGTACGCGGGCGGGAACGGATCGCTACCCGGCGTACTGGTTTACTATGACACGGAACGACGATCACGCGTTCTCGAGGCGGTGGCTCCTTCGATCATCGGCGGCAC
This sequence comes from Natrinema pellirubrum DSM 15624, assembly GCF_000230735.2. Lineage (NCBI taxonomy): Archaea > Methanobacteriati > Methanobacteriota > Halobacteria > Halobacteriales > Natrialbaceae > Natrinema > Natrinema pellirubrum. The sequence continues at coordinate 1,509,153 of NC_019962.1, read as the reverse complement.
TTTCCATAGCCGGCGTCGCGTCAACGGCGCTGGCACAGGAGGCGCTCCCGAGCGAAATCGAACTCGGCGGCCGAGTCAGTAGCTGGGTCGGGCAAGCGCCCGACGCCATCGCCGACGAGCGGAACCCGACCCTCCGGCTCGAGGCGGGCCAGGAGTACACCCTCACGTGGGAGAACCTAGACGGCGCGGCCCACAACTTCGTCATCGTCGACGGGAACGACGAGCGACTCCTCGAGACGGATCTCGTGGCCAGTTCGGGCGAGACCCAGACCGTCGAGTTCACCGCCGAGGAGGGAATGGTCGGGTACTTCTGTGGCCCGCATCGCTCCTCGATGAACGGCGAGATCGAACTCGTTGGGGGCGATGGCGGCGACGGGGCGACGACCGACGACGGGCCGCTGATCGGCGAGGGACCGACGGTCGGCCTCGAGCCCGTCGCCGACGGGTTCGCCAACCCGGTCACGCTCGAGACGGCCGACGAGGACGCCGACCGCCGGTTCATCGTCGATCAGACCGGTACGATCTCCGTCCACGGCGAGGACGGCCTCGAATCGGAGCCGTTCCTCGACGTCTCGGACCGACTGGTCGACCTCCGGGAGGGATTCGACGAGCGTGGCCTGCTCGGACTGGCCTTCCATCCCGACTTCGCGGAGAACGGCCGCTTTTTCGTCCGCTACAGCGCACCGCCCCGCGAGGACACCCCCGAAGGGTACGATCACACGTTCGTCCTCTCGGAATTCCAGACGGCGGACGACGACCACGCGAGCGCCGATCCCGACTCCGAACGGACGATCCTCGAGATTCCGGAGCCGCAGTTCAACCACAACGCGGGCCCGATCGCGTTCGGCCCGGACGGCTTCCTCTACGTCGCCACCGGCGACGGCGGGGGAGCCAACGATTCGGGCGAGGGACACGTCGAGGACTGGTACGACGAGAACGAGGGCGGCAACGGACAGGACACGGAGGAGAACCTGTTGGGCGGAATTCTTCGGCTCGATGTGGACGGCGGGACGTCGGAGACGTCCCGAGACGGAGGCGGCGACGCCGCCGACGAAGGCGAGGAGCGCGACGAGCGCGCCTACGGCATCCCCGACGACAACCCGCTGGTCGATATGGAGGGCCACCGCGACGAGTACTACGCATGGGGGCTGCGCAACCCGTGGGGGATGACACTCACCAGCGAGGGGACGATCCTCGCTGCCGACGTCGGTCAGGAGTTGTTCGAGGAGGTCGACCACGTCGAACGCGGCGGCAACTACGGCTGGAACGTCAGGGAAGGGACCCACTGTTTCAGCACCGAATCGCCGACGGAGCCGCCCGAGGAGTGTCCCCGGGAGACCCCCGAGTCGGTCCGCGGGGGCGAGCCACTGCTCGATCCGGTCCTCGAGTACCCCCACGAGGCCGACGGCGAACCGGTCGGCGTCTCCGTGATCGGGGGCTACCTCTACGAGGGCGAGGAGGTCGACCCCCTCGCCGGCACCTACGTCTTCGGCGACTGGAGCCGGAACGGCCAGAGCCCCGGCCGACTGTTCGTCGCCCGCCCACCGACCGCGTGGCTCGAGGAGAACGCGACAGTCGAGACGGAGGAGGACGACGACAACCCCTTCATCGATCCGCCGGGCGAGGGCGACGGCGATGGCGAGGGTGACGGCGGGGAAACCGAAAGCGAGGACGGACTCTGGCCGATCGAGGAACTCGAGGTCGAGACCGCAAGCGAGGACGATGACGACGACAGGACCGAGGACGATGACGGCGAGCCGGTCGCTGTCGACGGGGACATAAACCGCCTCGTCTACGGCTTCGGCCGCGACGACGCCGGCGAACTCTACGTCCTGACGTCGGCGACGCCATCCATCGAAGAGGACGACGGCGCGGTCTACCGGATCGTTCCCCAACAGCGATCCGAACACTGACCGCGTCGGACGGGACACTTGGCGTCGGCGCGGTCGCTTGCGATTCCGTCCGCGCAAAAAAGACCGGCCGGCCGCTCAGATCTCGAGCGAGAAGACGGCCAGCGTAGTCCCGAGTTCGACGTCGGTGTGGTGGCCGCCGCCGGCGGGCATCGCGATGTACTGTTTCTCCTCGTGGGGGTCGACCCAGGAGATCGGCGCGCCGTCGACGCCGTGGTCGCCGACCTCGAACTCGGCGAGGCGATCGCCCGACTCGACGTCGTAGGCGGCCATCACGCCGTTGGGCGTGCCCGCGAATGCCAGCCCGGTCGGCGTGGTGAACGACCCGCCACGGGGATGATAGTTGGACCAGTCGTACCACTCCTGCCACTTCACGTCGCCGGTGTAGGGGTCAATGCCAGCGATGACGCCGATCGCACCGTTCCACACCGGCGGATAGGCGGGTCGGCCCGACGCGTCACCGTCGCCGTCAGTGGCTTCGTCGTCCGCGGTTTCGGCGTCGTCGCCGTTCCCCTCGTCGACCTCCGCCTCGAGGTGTGGGTCTTCGCCCTCGGCGACCTCCTCGGCATCGAGGGTCGGCTCGTCGGGCTCCTCGATGTCTTCGGGCGGTTCGCCGCCGACGATATCCATCCCCATGTACCGCTCGCCGGCCTCGTACTCCTCTTCGTACCACGACAGCGCCATCGGCTCGTTGGCCCCCTTGACGACCATCGTCCGGGTGTTGGGATCGAAGGAACTCGGCTGGGGGTTGGTGCCGCCGGTGAGATGGGGCATCATCCACTCGGCGCTGTCGATGTCGTCGTACGGCGGCAGGGAGAAGGTGTTGACGTGCTGGACGTACTCCTCGCTGCGCTGGTGGAGCTGTCCGGTTGCCATATCGACCGTGTAGACCCAGCCGGTCTTGCCCGGCCACGCCGCGAATCGCGTCGTCTCTCCGTCCGATTCCTCGCGGAAGACGATCGGCGGGCTCGGCGAGTCGTAGTCCCACCAGTCGTGGGGCGAGTCCTGGTAGTGCCACTGGTACTCGCCGGACTCGATGTCGATACCGACCTTCCCGCAGGTAAAGGGGTTGTAGCCCGGTCGAACCGTGCCGTACCACGGCCCGGGATTGGCCGACGGCACGATCACCGTCCCCGACTCCGGTTCGATGGCCGCCGAGGCCCAGGCGGTCCCCCCGCCGTGACGCCACGACTCGCCGACCCACTCCTCCGACGGCGTCATGTTGAACCGCCACTGCGGGTTCCCCTCGAGATCGATCGCGTCGAAGAAGCCGCTGACGCCGAACTCGCCGCCGAAACTCCCTTTCAGCAGGGTGCCGTCGTAGATCAGCGGCGGGAACGAGGAGGTCGACCCCCGCTCGCGCTCCCACTGCAGTTCCTCGTGGATGAGGTCGTCGGCGACCTCGCCGCGATAGGCGGCCGCCCCGTTGTAGTACCACTCCGTCTCGCCGGTGTAGCGATCGACCGCCAGCACGCCCAGATCGAGCGTACTCTTGTAGACGGTATCGCCGTAGACTGCCGGGCCACGCTCGGCCGGCGGCGCGTCCTCCGAGTAGCCCACGGCCGGCTCGTAGTAGTGTTCCCACAGCTTCTCGCCGGTCCGGGCGTTGAGCGCGTAGAGCTGGTCGGCCCCGACCGTCGTGTACATGATCGGCGGATCGCCGTCGACGACCAGCGGCGACCCCTGGAACTCGTGGCTCGGGTTCGGCTCGAGCGCCTGCGGCGGCGCGAGATCGATGCGCCACTCGAGTTCGAGCTGGTCGACGTTGTCCGGCGTGATGTGTTCCGCCGGAGTGTGGCGTTGGTTCTCGTAGGCCCCGCCGAACAGCAGCCAGTTCGTCTCGTCGTCCGCGGTCCGACTGAGGTCTTCTTGGGTGATCTCGCGCTCGGGAATGGTATCGATATCCCCCTGTGCGACGTGTGACTCGCCCGGTTTCTCGTCCCACGGTGCGTCCGACGGCAGGTCCATGTGTTCGGTCTCGAACGGCATCAGTAACTCACCTCGCGGGGCGCTCGCATGTGATCGTCAATGTGAACCACGTCGTTACGGAGGAACTCCTGGCCGATGATCGTGATCGCAGCACTGCCCGTGATCAGTGCCGAGAGCTGTTCGTCGGCGATCTCACCGCCAGCGAGATCGCGGGCGGCCGACCCCAACAGGTAGTAGCCACCGAGCATCGACTTGATGTCCCAGAGCCCGCGGTCGATCATCTCGTCGGTCACCAGTACCTCGTTCTGCCAGAGGAAGTGATCCAGGCCGTCGATCCACAGCAGGGCACCCTCCGCGGCCCGCCGATGCAGCGGCGCGACGAACTCGTGGACGACCCCGTCCTCGACGGCTTCGGCCGGCGGATAATCCGGCGTCTTCATCCACCACGAGAGCTGCTCGCGCGAATTGACGATGTTCGTCACCAGCGCCGTCCGCTCGCTCTCGGCGAACCCGACTTCCGCGAGGGTCGCCGGCAACTCCTCGATGTGGAGCAGCTGTCGGGTCGTCTCCTCGATGTGATCGGGGGTAAACGCCGGCAGATTCTCCTCCGCGCTCGCGAAGAACCCGACCTCAGCGAGGTGGTCGTTGATCGTCCATGCCGGCGTCGTCAGCTCCTGATAGGCCGACGCCCCCTGCTCGGGTACCCCCATCGACGCCAGTTGGGGCAACAACTCGAAACTCTCCTCGAGTCCAGTCAGTTCCTCGGCCAACAGCGCGCCGTCCAGCGTGCCGGTCAACCCGGCCCGTACCGCCTCGCCCATCTCGGCGAGCCCGCCCGCAGCGCCGCTTGCGACCTCCCCGCGGAGATCACGGAGCGTCGCACCGGCGACACCGCCGCCGGCGACGACGCCCAGCGCCTTCAGGAACTCGCGACGGTCCTCGTCGCTTACCTCCCCGTAACTGTATCGCTCTTCAGGTGCAGTTCCATATGCCATGATGCCTGTTAACGGACATCACATCACCCATTAGATGCGTTCATAGTTGCATCGTTTGCAACATATTTATTCCGGCGGCCCCGTGGGATGCATTTACGGACCGAACACCCAGCATATGATGGGGTCGACAACCACTGATTAGAACATCGCTCCGAAACGCAATCACCGGTTTCAATGTCCGTTGTGGAAGTAATCCCTCTCCAGAACCGGGGACGAGTGATGAATCACGCTTCGTCGATGAGGGCCCGATTCGGCACGGCCCCACGTTTCCACCGAACACGATCGACGGCGAGGACCAGTCCACGTCGCCGGTCTCACGGGGCGGCGTGAGCCAGCCGTGGCAACTCCCCGGTGGGACCGCGGGCCGAAGCCGCCGCTGATCGATGCAATCGGTCCCGGCCGCCGGTCGACCGTTAGCTGTCCCCGTCGGTCTCGAGTTCGAACTGCTCGTTCTCGCTGACGGCGTTGAGGACGATACTGGTACTCGACTGGTTGATGTCGGGATCGGTGATCAACTGCTTGATCTGATCGTTCATGTCGTCGGTGTCTTTGAACTTCCCGATGGCGATCACGTCGTAGTCACCCGTGACCTCGTAGACCGAGATCATCTGTCGGTGGTCTTTCAGCGTCTCCGTGATCTCGGGCAGGGCGTTCCCTTCGGCCTTGAGTTGCATCACGGCGGTCACGTCGTAGCCGACCGCGTCGTAGTCGATCTTCGGCGTATACCCCTCGATCACGCCCTCGTCCTCGAGGTCGGAGAGGTGGTTCGAAACGGTCGTCACGGAGACATCGAGTTCCTCCGCGAGGCTGCGGAGACTCGAGCGGCCGTCGTCGAGCAGTTCGTTTACTAGATCGGAATCCAGATTCTCGTACGTCATTGATTGATCTAAACGGCTTCTTATATTAGGAGTTTACGGATATCAACTTCTATCTCGGGCTTGGGTCGGACTGTTTCGGCACTGACGGTTTCGGCTCACCCCCTGTCCACCTACGGGTCGAAAACGCGACCGTTCCGACGACTCCCGCGGCGCTTCGACGGACAGGAACGCTCTAGTGGCGTCGCTCCTAACGGGTTGGTATGACAGCGCCAGCCAAACCGGTTGTCGGCCGCCTCGAGACGGTCGCAGTCAGCGGCACCGACACGACCGAAACGGTCATCGCGAAGGCCGACACCGGGGCGGACCGGACGACGATCGACGAAACCCTCCTCGAGCGGATCGGTAGTACCGGCGCGATCGACGACGTCACCGTCAGGTCCGGCGGCAGCGCCGAGAGTCGCGACATCGTCGCGATCAGCGTCGACGTCCGGAGCGTCGACCGGGGGCCTCGAGTCGTGTTGGCCGACGTGGACGACCGCCAGCCGTACACGGGCGAAGTCCTGCTCGGGAGCGATCTACTGGACGGGTTCTACGTCGACTGCGAACTACAAAACACCACCGTGAACGCCGATTAGCGGGGGGTTCGACGAGTCACCACACGAGCGGGTACTCCGATCGTCCCGCCGTGGTCCGCGACGGCGTATATGACTCGCGAACGATTTCACGGGCGCGGTTACAGTGGCCGAGACGAACTGCTTTCTATGAGCCTCGTCCTCCTGGGTGCGGTCCTCTCGCTTTGTCTGCTCCCATCGCTTTGCTTTCTCGGTCTCTGGCACGGACTCGGCCGACTGCAACGCAGTTCGCTGATCGAACGCGTCACCGACCGTGCAGGGAACGCCGATACGGATCCGGTGGTTACGTGGGGCGATGTTCTCGATGCGTACTCCGACCCCCGGAAACGGCTCTTTGCGGCCACCTCGGGATCGCGACCGTCGACGACTCGTGACGACCAGTGTGCCGTCTGTGCCGCGGAGAACGACCCCGTCGCATCGTACTGTCACAACTGCTTCCGGAAACTCGAGTGAGACGGATTTCCGCTCACGTATCTGGCCGGAAGGACGTGAACCGTAGCCGGGGCTCGAGGATTACTGATGGAAAATGTTCTGTCTGGGATTTGAACCACGCCCAGACGTACTCACTACGCTGTGTGCGACTGGTCTGATTCAAATCAAGGGTCACATTTTCGGCTCACGGATTTGTTCGCCGAAAAGTACTCCGTCTGGGATTTGAACCACGCGAAGACGTTCCTGCTCACTCACTTCGTTCGCTCGCGGATTGCGACTTCTCTACTTCAAATCCCAGAGCGTGCGCTTCCTCCTTCACTCACTTCGTTCGTTCAGAAGAGTGCTCCGTCTGGGATTTGAACCCAGGTCATCGGCTCGAAAGGCCGAAATGATTGGCCGGACTACACCAACGGAGCGTTCACTGCGTTCGCGCACCGAGCCTCGACGGACTGCGTCCGTCTCACCAACGGGAGCGCGTCTCGCAACTCATTGTTGCCGAGGCCTAATGAAAAACGTTCCGTTCCGGGCCGGCAGTGCCACGATATCACGCACGCTGACCCGTCAGGCCGTTAACAGCAGCCCGCTCGAGCGACCCGTTTCACCCGCAGGCGGTCGCTGCCGAATCCGCGAACCATCCTTCGAACTGACCGGCTTCTCAACGCTTTTGATCCCCGGTGTCCATTCCACCGAGCATGAAATACGCCCGCTTTCGCGACCCGGCCGGTGCGGTCCGCCGTGGCGAGTACGAGAACGGCGCTGTCCACTTCGGAACGGAAAGCTACGACCTCGAGAGCGACGAGATCGACGTGTTGCCGCCGACGGAGCCGTCGAAGATCGTCTGTATCGGGCGGAATTACGCCGACCACGCGGCGGAACTCGACTCCGAAGTGCCGGATCGGCCCTTGCTCTTCCTGAAGCCGCCGAACGCGCTGGCGGCCCACGGCGATACCGTCACCCTGCCCGCGGGCAAGGAACGGATCGACCACGAGGCCGAACTCGGCGTCGTCATCGGCGAACAGTGCCGCCACGTCGCCGAAGCCGACGCGATGGACGTCGTGGAGGGCTTTACCTGCGTCAACGACCTCTCGAACCGCGACGATCAACGACAGGAACAGAACTGGGTCCGCGGGAAGGCCTTCGACGGCGCGGCTCCGATCGGACCGGTGCTGGCGACCCCCGACGAAGTCCCGGCGGACGCGTCCGTACAAACCCGCGTCAACGGCGAACTAAAGCAGGACGGCTCCCGCGAGCAACTCATCTTCCCGATCCCGGAACTGATCGCCGAGATCACGACGTATCTCACCTTGGAGCCCGGCGACGTGATCGCGACGGGCACACCCGAGGGCGTCGGCCCGCTCTCGGACGGCGATACAGTCGAGATCGAGGTCGAGGGCGTCGGTACCCTCGAGCATTCGGTCCGGATCCCCTGAACCGGCCCGCAGGAGGCGGCACTCGATCGACGAACGCAGCCGCTCACCGCCCTCGAGAGAAGCCTTTTCGGATCTCTTGCGCGTGTCTCCGGGCATGACCGTCCGATTCGACGCGGTGACCGTCGACTGGCTCGGCCACGCTACCGTCCGTCTCGAGGGACAGACGGGTGCGGTCGTCTACACCGATCCCGGCCCGGAACGGGTACTGGAGGGGCTCGATCCACGGGACGGCGACCTGATCCTCGTCTCCCACGGCCACCACTACGATCCCGACGCGATCCGGCGGGTCGCCCGCGACGACGCGCTGGTCGTCGTTCACGAGTCAGTCGACGCGAGCGAGATCGGCGGCGGCGTCGAGCGGCCGGAATCCCTGCCGTTCGACGTCGAACGCGTCCGTACGGACGAGTCGTTCGTCCTCGGCCCGCTGGATCTGTTCACGACGCCGGCGTACAACGACCCCGCTGGGCCACGTGCCGACGCCGACGGGACCGTTCCACATCCCGAGGGACGGGGCTGTGGTTTCGGTGTGACGATCGACGGAATCACGGCGTTCTGGCCCGGCGGCACCGACGCCCTCCCGCGCCACGAGTCGCTCGCGATCGACCTCCTGCTCCCGCCGATCGGCGGGTCGGCCACGATGGACCGCCACGAGGCCGCGTCGCTGGCGGGCGAAATCCGCCCTGATCTGGTCCTGCCGGTTCACTACGACACGAACGGGGCGCTCGCGGCCGACGCCGAGGCGTTCGTCGTCGACGTGGCGACCCGCGGCGTGCCGGTCGTCCTCGACGAGTAGGCACGCCGGCGGCCATGCTTACACGCCCACCCGAGACCAGGCAAAGAGCGCGACTGCGGCCAGGGCCAGCACACCGAGTGCGAGCCACTGCCCGACTCCGGAGTCGGCGATCGGGGCGAAGAAGTCGACGAGCCCGGACCCCTGCAAGAGACCGAGCCCGAGGAGGACCATGGCACCGATGGCGATCAGCCCGACCGTGATCCCCTCTTTCATCATCCACGCGGTCTCGTCGGCCTCCTGTGCGCCCGAGGTCGTCGGCTCATCTATTGCGCCCTCGTCGGGGTCGCTGTGCAACGGCCGTTGGTCGTCTTTGTCGTCCGCCATGTCACCGTTCTAGACGGTGAGTGGCCACGCAGACGGGAACCGGTTGCACCTGCAGTCACAGGGCACGCGACGAGCGTTGGTTCTGTCGGCGTCGAAGGCCCTCGAGGCGCAGGCCTAGAGGACGCCCATCTCGCCGAGTCGTTCGGGCAGATAGGTGTCCGTCACGAAGTCCAACCCGCGAGCGGCCAGCGACTGCTGTTCGGATTTCTTCCCGAGATCGAGCTGGAGTTCGATCTGTTCCTCCCAGTAGTCGGTCTGGAACCGCGGATCCTCGAGTTCGCTCTCGAGGGCGTTGATGTCGGAATCGGAGAGCGGGTCGGAGGGCAGATCGTACTCGACGATGTCGGCGGGCTGGATGCCGATGAAGTCCGCCTCGGGGGTCGCGAGATACTCCGAGAGGTGGGCGGACTTGATCGAGCCGTAGGCCACCGAGCCGTAGATGCGGTACGACCACGGGTCGCCGTCCGTAAACACGGTGACCGGCAGGTCGAGTTCGTCGTGGAGCCGCTTGGTGATCCGGCGGGTCGCGCGGGCGGGCTGGCCCTTCAGGTGGACGATCAGGGCGTTGAACTCCTCGTCGAAGCCGTTCTCGACGAGCCGATCGCGCATCCCACCGGTCTCGACCGCGAGGATGAAGTCGGCGTCGGAGCCCAGAAACTCGATCGTGTCCGGGTTGTTCGGGATCTGGTAGCCGCCCTCGCCGACGTCTTCCTGACAGTGGATCTCGCGTTCGCCGCGGCGGGTCTGCTCGCGCAGGTGCAGCGGGCCCATGATCGTCGCGCCCGACTCCTCGGGCCGCATGTGGAAGTCCTCGCGGGTAACCCCCGAGACGATCTCGAGGTCCTCGACGAGGTTGTTCGACTCGTCCTGGCTCGAGAACTGGGCCTCTTCGTTGTCCCAGCTCTCCGAGAGGTAGTAGAGTTCACGCAGGGTCGAGGAGCGGTCCTCCTCGAGCTGGTCGGCGAGGAACTCGATCGTGTAGACCGCTTTCAGGAGCTTCCGCGCCCCCTGGACCGAGTTGGCCGACCGGGTCGACTCGCGGTCGCCGTAGACCCAGACGTCTTTGTCCTCGTCGTACTCGATGTTGTTCTTCGTCCGCGTCGGCACGGACATGTGGGGGATCTCGCCCAGTTCGAACTGGTCGTAAAACTGCGCGGCGAGATCGATCAACTGCTCTCTGGCTTCCTGGGTATCGTCTGCGCTCATTGGTTTACGGTCAGTTTCTCGCTTTCGACGCCTTTGACGTCCAGATCGAAGGTCGCATCGTCCGGTACCTCGTACTCGAGGGCCGCCTCGTCGTCACTTTTGACCTCGGGTTCCCACTTGACGAACCACTCGCCGTCCATCTCGACGACGGTCGCGCCGTCCGAGAGGGCGGTGGGTTCCGCCGAGACGATATCGGTGATCTCGAGGGACTCGTTCGTTCCCGAGTTGTTCTCGACGACGACCGAGACGGCCCGTCCGTCGCCGTTTGCCTCGACGTTGCGCTCGACGAGGACGTTGTTCATGATGCGAGCGATCGCGTCGTCGATGTCGGGTTCGTCGCGGTCGGTGACCTCGGCGACTTTCTCGGCCATCTCCGGGAGGATCTTCCCGAGGACGTTCTGTTTCTTCCGGCGCTGTTGCATCGAGCGCCGTTTGTTGAGGTAGCTCTTGAGATCGCGGGCCGCCTCGCGGATCGCGAGTTCGATCTCGTCTTCGATCTCGGGGACGTTCGCGACCGCGTCCTTCGACTCGCTGGTGAAGGGGACGTTCGTCGAGGCGACGTGGACCATGATCACGACCGGGCCGTTGGGCAGCCCGGAGCCGCCGGGCTGATCTAACCCGTAGTTGCGCCAGCCGATCGACTTCACTACGTCCGTCGTGGCACAGGCCCCGCGCTGGTAGACCAGCGGCACCCGGTTGGCAAAGCGCATGACCTCGCCGGTGCCCTCCGCGGGGAGGTCGCCGCCGTAGGCGATCCCGGCCTCGACGATGAACGGATCGCCGCCGGAAACGCCCGCGTCGCGGGTCGCCGAAGCGTAGAAGTCCGCATCGAACTCCTTCTCGAGGCCCGCGGTGATGAGGTCCTCGGAGATCGGCGAGAGACACCGCGTCGGCGGCGCCATGATGTCGGTCGCACGCATCGCGTCGACGAGGTCGCTGGTGGCGTCGCGGTCGCCGTTCAGTTCCCGTACCAGCGGTGGGTCGTCGGGCACGGTGGCCATCACGTCCCAGATAGCATTCGTAACGTTCTCGCGGGCCGTCTCGCCGAAGGAAACGTCGTCGTACTCCTCGGTGAGGTCGGCCGCGCGGTCGACGAACGCCCGGAGCCGCGTCCGCGTGAGCCGGTGGCGGACGTTCCCCTCGTCGTCGCCGGCCGCGAGTTCGTCCCCGAACGCGGCCCCGAGCCGGTCGGCGAAGGCGTGGATGGTCTCGTCGTCCTTGCGGGTACTCGTTGCCTCGTCCGCGAGGTCGTAGAGGTCGGCAACCAGTCGCGACTCGTCGTCAGCACCACCGTCGGCTCCGTCGTCCACCGACTCGGTTTCGACGGCGTCGATCAGCTCGAGCCAGACGGCTTCGACGGCGTTTTCCCGGACGGTATCGCCGAACGTCGTTCCGTGGTCGTCTTCGACGGCTTCGGCGGCGGACTCGACCGTCTCGAGCAGTTCGTGATAGGCGATGCGGTCGTAGTCGTCGACCCCGTCGGCGATGGACTGGGCGAACGCAGCCGTCGCCTCGGCACCTTTGTTCGCGGTCGCGTCTTCGACTGCGGCGTGGAGGTCGACGTTCTCGTGACTCGCGGGCGGTCGCCAGCGCATCTCGCGGCCGTAGTGACGATCGCGGAACTCGTCGATGATCGAGTCGGCAGTCTTCTTGCCGACGCGGGTGAACTCCTCCTGAACGAACCCGGAGACGGTCTGGGAGTCCGTCGCCGTCAGCATCTTCATCACCGTCCCGAGTTCGACGCCGTGGGGATGGGGACGGATCTCCTCGGTCTCCTCGGGGAGCTGATCGGTCGCGCGCTCGAACTTGAAGTGTTCCTGGGGCTCGCGCAGCTCGAGGCGGGCATGGGGGTTGACGACCGCCGTGTGCTTGATGTAGTCGTGGAGCTGCTGGCGGGCCCGCATGTTGGCCTCCATCTCGAGTTCGATGCGCGTGCCGTGGGGCCGGTCCCAGGTGGTCTTTTCCTCGACGCTGATCTCGGGCTCGTTGCTGTCGGTATCGATGATGAGTTCGAAGTATTCGGCCTCCTCGGAACCCTGCGTGCGGCTGGTGATCTTCGCGGGCTTGCCGCTGGTCAGTTGTGAGTAGAGGACGGCCGCGGAGATCCCGATCCCCTGCTGGCCGCGGGATTGTTCGCGTGCGTGAAAGCGAGAGCCGTAGAGCAGTTTCCCGAAGACTTTCGGGAGCGATTCCTTGGTCAGCCCCGGCCCGTTGTCCTCGACGATCAGGCGGTAGTAGTCGCCGGCCTCCTCGATCTCGACGTAGATATCCGGGAGAATTCCCGACTCCTCGGCGGCGTCTAAGGCGTTGTCGACGGCCTCTTTGACGGCCGTGACGAGGCCTCGAGCGCCGCTGTCGAAGCCGAGCATGTGCTTGTTCTTCTCGAAGAACTCGGCGATGGAGATCGACTGCTGGCTCTCGGCCAGCTCCTCGGCGATCCCCGGCTCGTCACCGAGTGTCGACTGGAACGACGTCATCGTCTCCCTGTACTAACGGGGAGGCTAAAAGGTGTGTGCTACCGGAGTGAAAGTGAATCCGCAGCGGCCTTTTCGTTTCGTCGGTGCCACGGACCGGTCCGAGAAGTGTCCTCGTCCCGCTTAGAAGGTGATAATCTCGTAGTCGTCGTCGACCAGCGAGCGGATGCTTGGGTGTCCCTCGTTGTCGTCTACCGTGACGACGCCGGCGTCGTTGACGGCGTCTTCGACGCCGAACGCGCCCGCACAGTAGTCACAGGCCGCCGCCTCGTCGCTGACCGATCGGTAGAGGTCGTGGTAGTCGTGGTCCTCGTCTTCCAGTTCAGGAATCCACTGCGTGCCGGCCCCGTCGAAGATGAGTTCCAGATCGTCCTCGAGGTTCTCGGCGAACTCCCGGGCCGCCTCGAGGCCGTTGACGAGCCGCCCGAGGTCGCTGTGGGATTCGGTCCCTGCCAGAATTACGATTGCTGCGTTCGTCATTACGGCGGGTCGTAGGCGATTGGCAGGTAAAAGAAGCGGGCGGTCGTGTGCCGCGGACGAAGATCCGTCGACGACGGCGAGTGTTCGTCGATCCGAGGCGTTGGATATCGAGGACGGAACGCGACGACCGGTATCGCCTCGCCGGAATTGAGTCAGTGATCGTGACTGTGATCGTGACTGTGGTCGTGTCCGCCCCGCGTGAACTGCCCGGAAAAGGCCCGCTGGACGACCTCCGAGAGCGCGGGGTGGATGTGGACCGACTGGCGGATATCCTGGACCGTCCCGGAGCCGGCCGTCATCGCGACGACGACTTCCTGGATCAAGTTCGAGGCCTCCGGCCCGACGATGTGACAACCGAGGATCTCGCCCTCGAGGTCGATGATCGGCTTGACGAACCCCTCGGCTTTCATCGCCGACCCGCGGGCGGTCTCCTCGTAGCGGTAGGTGCGCGTGGCGTATTCCCGGTCCGACTCCCGCAACTCCTGCTCGGTCAGTCCGACGCCGGCGACTTCCGGCGAGCCGAAGACGGCGAAGGGCATCGCCGAGTAGTCGACCGGATCGAGGGCCTCGCCGAACAGGTTCCGCGCGACGGCGCGGGCCTCGTGGTTTGCGTTGTGTTTCAGCAGGTATTCGCCGACGATATCGCCCAGCGCCCAGACGCCGTCGGCGGTCGTCCGCAGGTACTCGTCGGTTTCGACGAAGCCGGCGGCGTCGGTCTCGATCCCGGCGGCCTCGACGTTCAGCGCGTCCGTGTTGGGGACGCGGCCGGCGGCGACGAGTAGTTCGTCGCCGGTGACCGAGACCGTCTCGCCGGGACCCGCCGTCTCCGCGTCCGCGGCGCCGTCCGACTCGGAGAACGGCCGTGCCTCGACCGTGATCGACTCCCCCGACTGCATTGCTGCGGTGGCCTCGTAGCCCGTGTAGACATCGAACCGGTCGGCGTAGCGGTCGGTGAACTCGGCGGCGACCGCCGCGTCGGCGTCGGGAAGCAAGTACGGCCGCCGGCCGACGATCGACACGTCGCTGCCGAAGGTACCGAAGAAGTGGCCCAGTTCCGCGGCGATGTAGCCGCCACCGACGATCACGAGGTGATCCGGCGGAGACTCGAGTTGGAGCGCCTCGCGACTGGTGAGGTAGTCGACGGAGTCGATCCCGTCGATCGGCGGAACCGCCGGGCGGGTCCCGGCCGCCACGAGGACGGTGTCGGCGGTGAGTCGCTCGCCGTCGTAGTCGCCGCCGGCGAGTTCGATCGTCCGCTCGTCGACGAACCTGGCCTCGGCCTGGTACAGGTCGTGGCGGTCCGACGAGGAGAGGCCACGCTCGAGCGAGTCGGAACTACCGTGGACGTCCTCGGTGACTTCGCGGACGATCTCGGCGACGTCGACGTCCTCGACGGTCGCGTCGATGTGGAACGCGTCGGCCCGCTCGATCGTCTCCAGTACGTCGGCGTGATACAGCAACTGCTTCGAGGGGATACAGCCGCGGTTCAAACAGGTCCCGCCGAGCCGTCCCTTCTCGACGATCGCGACCGACTGGCCCTGATTCACCGCCGCGTTCGCCACGTCCAGTCCCGATCCCGAACCGATGACCAGAAAGTCGTACTCTTCCATACGTGGGGGACGGCCGCCAACGCAATGAATATCGGGCCACGTTTCCCCGTATCTCGGCCGGAATCCCTCCGGTGATGTCGGAAAACTACTGCGGGGTGCCTCCGCGCTATTCCTCGACCGGCGGCCACTCCCAGGCGTCCGCCTCGACCACACCGAGGAGTCGCCGTCGCCGGTCGGTCTGGTCGGCCAGTGCCTCGGCGAACGCCTCGTCGGAGACGGTCGAGATGTCGTCCTCGCGCAAGCGCTCGAGGTCCGGGGCCCGCGGGACCGATGGCGCGGGGTCGATGAACGAGTCGTCTAACGTCTCGAGGTAACTCTGTGCGCTCGAGCGGCCGTTCTCGACGATGGCGGGGTCGAGCCCCTGTCCCTCGGGCATCGCGTACCGGGACAGCATGAGCGCCTCGTCGAGGATCGGGACGGCGACGGCCGAGGCTCGGGAGGCCGGCTCGCTGTGGTAGTAGTGCAGGATCGGGTAGGACTTGTGCTGTTCGGCGAGGGTACTCAGGTCCGCCGCGAGCGACTCGACGGTCAACTCGAGCCCGCGGAAGTCCTCGCCGTTCCAGCCGGTTCGGAGGAACGCCTCGCTGCGGTTGCCCAACCCCGTCACGGTGCTGGCGAAGGAGCGTTTGTCGGCGACGGCACCGAGGACGGTCAGGACGTAGGAGACGCCGAGCGTGACGAAGGCCATTCCGGAGGCCGTCGTGAACGCGCTGGCGACCTCCCAGATGTTGCCGCCGTAAACGGGGGTGTAGTCGCCGTTCCCGTCCGTGAACATCGTGTAGGCGACGTAGTAGAACCGCCCCCACCAATCGGCGGGACCGCCGGTCCGGCTGTTGACGACGGCGAGGGGCTCGCTCGCGAAGATAATCGTCCAGCCGACCCAGATGAGACCGATCCACGTCGCGAGCGTGAGCATCAGAATGAGGGGACCGGCAAGGCTGAGCGCGCGGTTGCGGTCCCCCGTCGCGGCGCGGAGTCCTTTCCAGACGCCGGTCGTGAGCCGGCCCGACACGGGGCCGGAACCGCCGTCGACCCACAGCGTCGTCCAGACGATGTCGACGATGCCGGTGACGAGGATGACGATCCCGACGGCGAGATAGACCGGATTCATTCGACGACCGCCCGCTGCTCGAGGGTCTCGGCCAGCACCTGCGCGATCTCCGCGTTGGTCTCGGGGCTGTAGTGGCCGCCCTCCCCGCGCTCGACGTACAGCGACTCGACGTCGCCGTCGGCCGGCGAGAGGTGGGTGGCCATGTCGATCGTCGTCAGGTCCGCGTACCGCTCGTCGAGTCGCTCGAGCAGGTCGCCGTAGATCGGGCCGTGTTCGGCCTCGTAGGTGGCGTACCGGAGCTGCTGGACCATCACGAACGTCGGCTCGAAGTCCTGCTCGTCGGCGTAGTCGACGAACTCCTCGATGAGCGCGTCGAAGAGGGCCTCGTGGGTGTCGAACAGTCGCTCGTGGTACCGCACGCGGGGCCGCTCCAGTCGCAGTGCCGACTGCGTCTGGGCCAGGTCGAAGTCGATTCCCGGGATCGATCGGCCGAGCCGCCGCTCGAGGTCCTTCCCGGCCGTATAGGCCGCGTAGCGGACGTGTTCGTTTTTCTCGAGGAAGTCCGCCGTGTACGGTCGCGTCGCGAAATGCGGCTGGAACCAGTGGTCGTAGTGGAAGTCGTACTCCCGGAGGAAGTCGGCCTTGGACTCGAGATCGAGTAACTCCTCTTTCTCGTCGACGGGGCTTTCGATCCGCTCCAACTCGCCGTCTTCTAACACGTACCGGGGCTTGACCGCTAAGATATTGCCGAACTCCTGATAGTGTTTCCAGACCGAGAGGATGCGGGCGATCGAGGAGGCGGTGACGACCATGCAGACGTGATCGGTCGGGTCCTCAGGGTACTGCCGTTTGAGCCGCATCAGGGCCTGATCGAGGCCGTAGTTGCCGCCGCCGTAGTTGGCGACGTGGGTGTGGAGTTCCTGGGCGAGGTAGTGCTGAAAGGTCTCGTCGTCGTCGACCTCCCGGCAGAAACAGTAGGAGTCGCCGTAGGTCGAGACCGTCAGCTCGGCGTCGGAATCGCGCTCTTTGGCGGGACAGACCCGGCTCGCGTACTCGTCGGTCGAGTACGTGACGACGCTGCGGACCTCCTCGCCGGGGAGGTGGTCACCGGTGTCTTTCTGTTTCTCGCGGTCGGGCTGTGGACACCAGCCCAGTTCGGGGTCGAAGCTGCTGAACTTCCCCAGTAACTCCCGGTCGATCTCGGGGAACTCCTCGGTGGCGACCGAGGGGACCCGCTCGAGCGCTCGGTATGACACGACCTCGAGAACGACCGCGACGCCGACCACCGCGAGGGCGATCGCGACGAACGGAAGCATGGACGTATCGTACCGGAACGGGCGGTAAGTGGGTTGGGCCGGACAATGCCGCTTTCACGTCGCCGTGGGTCGGACGTCGACGGCTCGGCGGCGACGCCGGATCCGGATGGCGCTGTAAATCCCCAGTCCGGCGGCGAGCAGTCCGGCGACGACGTCGATCCAGAAGCCGGGTTCGCTCGTCGTCTCGACGCCGCCGCTGCCGGCACCCAGCAGGAACGGAGCGGCGACGAGCCAGAGGCCGACGAGCGCCACGAGGACCGCGACGCCCATGCTCCCGAACGCCCCATTCGTGCGGCGGACGTAGTTGTACGCGCCGGCGATCGACAGCGTCACGCCGATGAAGACATCGTTCCAGAACTGGCCCGCGGCCAGTTCGAGAAGCAACGCCTGCCCGAGGACCGCGATCCCGGCCAGGGCGATCGCTGCCGACAGCCACGTTCCGCGTTCGGCCCGGTTTGGTTCGAACGGCGTTTTGTCCCCGCCGGTCACCCCCTCGTCCCCGCGGTTGTCGTGTTCGTCGGTTCCATCCTCTCGCCAGGGAGTGTCGGGGTTCTCGGTGCCGTCGTACTCGCTCATGGCCTCGAGATCCACGCCTCGGCGCAAAGAGGCCGCTGCCCGTGTCTGCAGGCCGGACCGGTTCGAGGCCAGCGCCGTCAGAGCAGCCCGGCGATCGAGCGAACGAGCGATTCGGCGGTCACGAGCGACGTCAGGAACATCGCGACCACGGCCGCAAAGAAAATCGCTTGCTCGAGTCGACTCGGCTCGAAGTAGCGCTTGATCGCCGCAAACAGTGCAAGCGCCGTGATCGGCAGCCCGACGACGCCGTTGACGGCGGGCATGAGCAGCGCCAGCCTGACCGGCGTGAAGTCGGTGAACGCGAGGATCGGGATCGCGAGGACGACCGAGAGGCCGATCAGGAAGTGGACGGTCCGGCGGAAGTGCATGTCGCCGAACTGGGTCGTGAGTTCGTACGACTGCGGGACCATGAAGCCGGCGGCGAACAGCGTTCCGGTCGCGCTCGTGAAGGAGGCGGCACCGACCGCGAGGACGAACACCCCGAGTACCCACGGGCCGATCATGTCGATCAGCGGTTCCGCGGGGGCAGTCAGGGTGAGCGTCCCGTCGGGGACGGCCATCGCCGCCGCGATGACGACCGTCGCGCTGAGCGCGACGACGGCCGCCAGTCCGACGGTGTGATCTTTGCGGTAGCGGGAGACGTTCGTCCAGTCTTTCTCGTGTTGCATGCTCGTCTGGATGAAGAAGTTCGGATAGTAGACGGTCGTCCCCATCAGCGCGATGATCATCGTGAGATAGTTCAGATCACCGGATATCGTCGGGACGAACCCCATCGCGACGCCGCCAAGCGCGGGCTGGAGGTTCGCGACGATGACCAGATACGAGGCGAAGATCGCGAGAACGAGCGTCGCGATGACGCCCTCGATGCGGCTGTACACCCGGAGTTCAACGAGCGAGATGCCCAGCGCCGCCATGAGGATTATCCCCACGTACAGGTTCGACAGTGGGGTCAGAAAGACCAGTGCGGCTCCCGCGAGCGCGTAGTTCGCCACGCTCCAGAACTGCATGATGAACGCGATTCCGAGCGCGAACGGTTTCGCCGCCGTCGGGCCGATCACGTCCCTGATATAGTCCATGAGCGGTTCGTCCTTCGCCGCGAGGCGAGCCGACATTTCGTGCATCGTCAGCCCGACGCCGAGTGCCAGCGGCAGGACCCACAACAGGCCGAACCCGAAACTGACGCCCGCCTGTGTCAGGATGTAGACGGACCCGGCTCCGAAAATATTCGCTGCGAAGAGGAGACCGAGCCCGTACTGGTGAACTGTTTGTTTGGCCTTTTCGACAGGAACGTCGACCACGGTACTGTGTTCTTCCATGTGTGGGACTGCTCCGAAAACCGGCAGACGTGTTGCCCGCTCGAGCCAGTCCGGCCGCATCGACTCGCGGCCGGACGAATTGCACCTGTGTACTGTCGCACGGAATGCTGTACCCGAAGCAACGATTGGGATCCGGTTGAGCGGAAAGCTTGAGATAGCAGCCCACCCCTCGCAACGCCGACTCGAGTAATCCGATGTTTACCGATTCATGACGGATCGACCCAGCGTGACGACCTCGAGGGCGTCGGGCTCGGAGCGGCAACGATCGCCGACACCGACCGATCAGCCCGCCGACCCGATCGAGACGTCGTCTCTCGAGAGTCGGCCGACGCCGCCGATCGGTCCCGTATCGGGCCGACCCTCTCGAGTCCCTGCTGGCACCACTTTCTTGGGAGTTCGGGTCGAAGCGGCCGATACAGGCCAAGTTGCCTTCAGAAGAAGGCCTATATATTTCTATCCCTTACCACAGGTGAAGACCAAATGCAAGGACAATCCCAACAGCAGGCCTACGACCGGGGTATCACCATCTTCTCCCCGGACGGACGCCTCTACCAAGTCGAGTACGCTCGCGAAGCCGTCAAACGCGGTACCGCGAGCGTCGGCGTTCGAACGCCCGACGGCGTCGTCCTCGCCGCGAACCGCCAGATCAGCTCGCCGCTCATGGAGCGCTCGAGCGTCGAGAAGATCCACAAGGCAGACGACCACGTCGGCGTCGCAAGCGCCGGCCACGTCGCCGATGCGCGCCAGTTGATCGACCTCGCACGGCGACGCGCACAGGGCGAACAGCTCCGCTACGGTCAGGATATCGGCGTCGAGACGCTGACCCGATCGATCACCGATCATATCCAGGAGTACACCCAGACCGGCGGCGCGCGACCGTTCGGGGTCGCGCTGCTGGTCGGCGGTGTCGAGGACGGCCAGCCGCGGCTGTTCGAGACCGACCCCTCCGGCACCGACTACGAGTGGCAGGCCGCCGCCGTCGGCGGCGACCGCGACGTCATCCAGGGCTACCTCGAGGAGGAGTACCGCGAGGACCTGGACATCGATGCCGGCATCGAACTCGCCATCAGCGCGCTCAACGAGCCCGAAGAGGAGTCCGTCGCGGCCGAAGCGGTCGACGTCGCGACGATCACGACCGAGGACGAGTCGTTCAGTACGGTCGACGACGAGCGCCTCGAGTCGATCGTCGCGGAGATCGACACGGAGGAAAGCGATGAATAACCCGCTCTCGCAGGGCAACGGCGACCCGTCGCCGTACGAGCCCGAACTGGGGTCGCTGCCGAACGGCAGCCAGACCGGCGACGACGGGACGGTCACCAAGACCGGGACGACGACCATCGGCATCACGACCGACGAGGGCGTCGTCATCGCGACGGACATGCGCGCCAGCCTCGGCGGGCGGTTCGTCTCGAACAAGAACGTCCAGAAGGTCGAGCAGATCCACCCGACCGGCGCACTGACGCTGGTCGGCTCCGTCGGCGGCGCGCAGTCGTTCATCTCGACGCTGCGAGCCGAGGTCAACCTCTATGAATCCCGGCGCGACGAGCCGATGCCGATCGAGGCGCTGGCGACGCTGGCGGGTAACTTCGCCCGCGGCGGCCCGTTCCGGGCGATCAACCCCATCCTCGGCGGCGTCGACAGCGAAGGCAGTCACGTCTACAGCATCGACCCCGCCGGCGGTGTCATGGCCGACGACTACACCGTCACCGGCTCCGGGATGCAACTGGCTTACGGCCTCCTCGAGCAGGAGTATGAGGACGACCTCTCGCTCGAGGACGCGAAGTCCGTCGCGGCCCGCGCGATCAAAAGCGCCGTCGAGCGCGACACCGGCTCGGGCAACGGCGTCTTCCTCGCGGAAGTCACCGGCGAGGGCGTCGACATTCAGGGCCACGAGGAGTTCGACGCGGTCATCTAAGCCGCTTCGACGGCAGGTTCGGTTTCGCCGCCGCGATTCACCGGATCCGCGCTCGCGCGCGTACACGTGACTTTTATTAGGGCCGGACCGCTATCCGAAAGCAGGTTTTACATGTCCCAGGAAAGCGAGTACGGAGCCGGGCAGATTCAGGTCTTAGAGGGCCTGGAGGCTGTACGAAAGCGACCGGCGATGTACATCGGCTCTACCGATTCTCGAGGACTCCACCATCTGGTCTACGAAGTGGTGGACAACTCGATCGACGAGGCACTGGCCGGCCACTGCGACGACATCACCGTCTCCATCCACGAGGACGGCTCGGTGAGCGTCGCCGACGACGGCCGCGGCATCCCCGTCGACACACACGAGGAGTACGACCGCCCTGCACTCGAGGTCATTCTGACCGTCCTCCACGCCGGCGGCAAGTTCGACAACAAGTCCTACCAGGTCTCCGGCGGCCTCCACGGCGTCGGCGTCAGCGTCGTCAACGCCCTCTCCGAACGACTCGAGGCCGAGGTCAAACGCGACGGCGGGGTCTTCCGCCACGCCTTCGAAGGCGGCGAACCCGTCGGCGACATGGAGCGGGTCCGCGATATGGAGTCCGACGAGGAGACCGGCACCCAGATTCAGTTCTGGCCCGACACCGGAATCTTCGAGACGGGCGAGATGTCGTTCTCGACGCTGTCGAACCGGCTCCGCGAACTGGCCTTCCTCAACTCGGGCGTTCGCATTACGCTCCGCGACGAGCGCGAGGAGACCGACGACGGCGACGTGGTCTCCGAGACCTACGAGTACGACGGCGGCATCCGCGAGTTCGTCGAGTACCTGAACGAGACGCGCTCGGCGATGCACGAGGACGTCATCTACTTCGAGGACGAGGAACAGAGCATCCAGATCGAGGTCGCGATGCAGGCCACACAGGAACTGCAGGGCTCGATCCACGCCTTCGCGAACAATATCAACACCCGCGAGGGTGGCACCCATCTCACCGGGTTCAAGACCGCTCTGACCCGGACGGTCAACGACTACGCCAACGAGAACGACCTCCTCTCGGACCTCGATAACAACCTCACGGGCGAGGACATCCGCGAGGGACTGACGGCGGTCATCTCGATCAAACACCCCGATCCCCAGTTCGAGGGCCAGACGAAGACGAAACTCGGCAACTCCGAAGTTCGAGGAATCGTCGAGAGCGCCATGCACGAGGGGCTCGGCACCTACTTCGAAGAACACCCCGACACCGCCGAGTCGATCGTCAACAAGGCCGTCGAGGCCGCCAAGGCCCGAATGGCCGCCCAGAAAGCCGAGGAACTCACGCGGCGCAAGTCCGCCCTCGAGTCGACCTCCCTCCCCGGGAAACTGGCCGACTGCCAGACCAAAGACCCCGAAGAGGCCGAACTGTTCATCGCGGAGGGTGACTCCGCGGGCGGCAGTGCGAAACAGGCCCGCAACCCCGACCTCCAGGCCATCCTGCCGATCAAAGGGAAGATCCTCAACGTCGAGAAACACCGGCTCGATCGCATCCTCGAGAACGACGAGATCCGGAACATGATCACCGCCATCGGCGCGGGGATCGGCGACGAGTTCGACATCGAGGACGTCCGGTACAAGAAGATCATCATGGCGACCGACGCCGACGTCGACGGGGCTCACATCCGGACGCTCCTGCTGACGTTTTTCTACCGGCACATGCGCCCGCTGCTCGAGGGTGGCTACGTCTACGCGACCCAGCCGCCGCTGTACCGGATCCGCTATCGCGGCGAGACCTACGACGCGATGACGGAGGCCGAACGCGACGAGATCGTCGCGGAGAAATGCGACGGCAACCCATCGCAGGTCCAGCGGTTCAAGGGGTTAGGCGAGATGAACCCCCAACAGCTCTGGGATACGACGATGGACCCGGACAACCGCATCCTCAAACAGATCACCATCGAGGACGCGGCCGCGGCGGACAAGATGTTCTCCGTCCTGATGGGCGACGCCGTCGAACCCCGCAAGCAGTTCATCAAGGAACACGCGCCGGAAGCCGAGTGGATCGACATTTGAGAGCCGAGGTGAGGTAACTACATGAGTTCAGACGTACCCGATCCGACTGATATCGAGGCGCGAGCGGTAGAGAACGTCCGCATCGAGGACGAGATGGAACAGAGCTACATCGACTACGCGATGTCCGTCATCGCGGGGCGGGCGCTGCCCCGCGTCGAGGACGGTCTCAAGCCCGTCCACCGGCGCATCCTCTATGCGATGCACGAGATGGGTGTCTCGAGCGGCTCGAGCCACCGCAAATCCTCCTCGATCGTCGGGGAGACGATGGGTGACTACCACCCCCACGGTGACAGCGCGATCTACGACACCCTGGTCCGGATGGCCCAGGACTTCTCGATGCGATATCCCCTCGTGGACGGCCAGGGGAACTTCGGCTCGATGGACGGCGACCCGGCCGCCGCACAGCGATACACCGAGGCCCGGATGTCGCCGATCTCCGAGGAGTTGCTCGCGGACATCGAGAAAGACACCGTCGACTTCTCCGCGAACTACGACGACCGCCTGCAGGAACCCGACGTCCTGCCGGCAGCGTTCCCGAACCTACTCGTCAACGGATCCTCCGGGATCGCGGTCGGGATGTCGACGAACATCCCGCCGCACAATCTCGGCGAGGTGATCGACGCGACGATCGAACTGATTGACGACCCCGACGCGACGGTCGAAGACCTGATGGAACACGTCAAGGGACCCGACTTCCCGACCGGCGCGAACATCGTCGGGCGCGACGCGATCTACTCCGCCTACAAGACCGGGCGTGGCCGCCTCCGCGTCCGGGCCGAGTTCGAGGTCGAGGAGTGGAAGAACGGGCGTGAGCGGATCGTCATCACCGAACTCCCGTTCCAGGCCAACAAGGCCCGCCTCGTCGAGCGCATCGCCGACGACGTCAACGAAGGGGAGATCGAGGGGATCTCCGACCTGCGCGACGAGTCCGACCGCGACGGCGTCCGGATCGTCATCGAACTCAACCGCGGGGCAAACGCCGAGGTCGTCAAGAACAAACTGCTCGAGAACCACCTCGAGAAGACCTTCGGCGTCATCAACCTCGCGCTGGTCGACGGCCAGCCACGGGTCCTCTCGCTCAAGGAGACGTTAGAGGAGTACGTCGCCCACCGCCGCGAGGTCGTCCGCCGGCGCAGCGAGTACGACCTTGCGGAGGCCGAGGACCGCGCCCACATCCTCGAGGGCCGGCTGACGGCCGTCGAGAACGCCGAGGACGTGGTCGAACTGATCCAGAACAGCGAGACCCGATCGGACGCAAAGGAGAACCTCCAGGACGCCTACGACTTCTCCGCGGACCAGGCCGACCACATCGTCCGGATGCAACTGGGGAGTCTCACCTCGATGGAGGCCGCGGAGATCAACGAGGAGTACGAGGAGGTCCAGGCCGAGATCGAGCGCCTGACCGCCATCCTCGAGAGCGAGGACGAGTTGCTCTCAGTCATCAAGGAGGAACTCCGCGAGATCAAAGCCGAGTACGCCGACGACCGCCGGACCTCGATCGTCGAGGACGAGGGGACGGTCACCCACGAGGACCTCATCCCCGAGGAGGAGGTCGTCGTCGTCATGACCGAAGACGACTACGTCAAGCGGATGCCGATCGACCAGTTCGACCCCCAGGGACGGGGTGGCAAGGGCATCATCGGCGCGGATGTCAAGGAAGACGACCGCGTCGCGACGGTCTTCCGGGCGAACACCCACGATTACCTGCTCTGCTTTACCAATCAGGGCGAGGTCTACCGGCTCAAGACCTACGAGATCCCCGAGATGGGCCGGACGGCCCGCGGGAAATCCGCGGTCAACATCCTCGACCTCGATCCCGGCGAGGACATCACGGCCATCGTCGACACCGACGCCCTCGAGGACGACGAGTACGTGACCATGGCCACCCGGAACGGCTACGTCAAACGCACCGCCGGCGAGGCGTTCGACAACATCCGCTCGACGGGGATCATCGCCGCCGATCTCGAGGCGGGCGACGAACTCGTCGACGTCGAGGTCACCGACGGCTCGCAGGACCTGGTCATCGCGACCGAGGGCGGGATGACGATCCGCTTCGACGAGGACGAAGTCCGCGCGATGGGGCGAAACGCTCGCGGCGTCAACGGCATCAAACTGCAGGACGGCGATGCCGTGGCCGGACTGGTCGCGACCGACGAAGGCGACGAGCAGGCGCTGCTGACAGTGACCGAGAACGGCTACGGCAAGCGCACACCCCTTTCGGAGTACAGCACCCAGTCCCGGTACGGCAAGGGCCTGATCGACATCAAGACCGGCGAGCGAAACGGGCCCGTGACGGCCGTCAAAGCCGTCTCCGACGACGACCAGCTCGTACTGATGAGCGAACGTGGGCAGATCGTTCGGACCCGCGTCGACGAGATTTCGACCGTCAGCCGGAACACGATGGGCGTGATCGTCATGGACGTCGAGGAGGGCGACGCAGTCGCTGCGGTCGACGACATCCCGGCAGCCGCCGCCGAAACCGGCGACGAACCGGTCGACGCGACGGACTGAACCGGCCGCGACTCGGCGCTGCTCAAGCGGGCGAAAAACGCTGTTTTCGAACCGATACGGCGGAGAGAGCAGACGCTAGATGGACGGAGAGACGGCGGTCGAGTGCCGATCAGTGGGCCGGTTCCTCGGCGGGCGCGACCATGTCGTCGATCCGCAGGATCAGGATGTTGTTCGTGTCGTCCTTGCCGTCGACTGTTCCCTCGATCAGCAGCTTCGAGAGCGGCGTCGGACCGACGGTGACCGAATCGTCCTCGTGGATGTCGCTCAGCGTCCCCTGAATGTGGATCTCAGCCCGGCAGAGTTCGGGGTGGTGAACGCTCGAGAGGTCGATTTCCTCGATGATGGTGGCGTCGACTGGTTCGCCCTCGTGTTGCATCGGGACCGCGGCGGGCTCGTCCATCTGCTGGATCTCGAGTGCCTCGTAGGCGGCTGCAGTGGGCTTGTAGCCACCTTTCGGCCCCGGTACACCCTCGACGAGCTGGAGGGCTTTGAGACTCTGCATCTGGTTACGGATCGTGCCGGGGTTGCGGTCGACCTGTTCCGCGATGTCCTCGCCTTTGATGGCATCTTCGGACTCTTTGTGGAGGTTCGTGAGCGCGCGGAGGATTTTCTTCTGGCTGGGTGTGAGTTCGATGGATGACATAGGTATTTATTCGTATTTGGTTTCCTTAAACCCGGCGGGTGAGTCCGTCGGATTCGTGGGGGAACGTGACGTTTGCACGGGGGACGTGAAGATGTTTCTTTTCGTTCCGCGACGGAAACTAGGTGTCCGTTGGCACGATTCACCGGGAGTCAAACGCTTGCGAACTATCCCTGTGGATCCGGCTCTGCCGGGGTCACGACGCGGACGTGGTGTGCGACCGTTTCGGGCAGCGATACCGGCTCCTCGCTCTCGCTCGAGCGAGCAGTCACCATGCCGAAGGGGGCGACCTCGAGAATCTCGAGTTCGACGCCGGGTTCGACGCCGCGGTCGGCGAGATAGGAGAGAACCTCGGGGTCGCGGTCGGCAACCTCCGCGACGGTGACGATCGCCCCCTCCTCGAACTCGGAGATGGCCTTGCCTGCGGGCCGCTCGGGCGGCTCGAGGTCGGCGCCCGGGATCGGCGAGCCGTGGGGATCGACCGTGGGCTCGCCGAGCGCGTCGGCGACGCGGGCCTCGAAATCCTCGCTGATGTGGTGTTCGAGTCGGTCGGCCTCGGCGTGGACCTCCGACCAGTCGTAGTCGAGATGCTCGGTGAGGTAGGCCTCGAGCAGGCGGTGGTGGCGCACGATCTCGAGGGCGACCGTCTCGCCCTCGTCGGTCAGCGTGACGCCGCGGTACTTCTCGCGGTCGACGAGTTCCCGTTCCTCGAGCTTGTCGAGCATGCTGGTGACCGTCGGCGACGTGACGTCTAACTCCCCGGCGATCTCGGACGTGCGGATCCGCTCGTCGGTCCCGCGTTGGAGCTGGTAGATCGCCTTGAGGTAGTCCTCCATCACGTCGCTCAGCATCATGCTGTCCCGGATTTAGACGGGTCTAACCCTAAACCTGTCGCCCTCGAGAACGCCACGGGATCGCCACGACCAAGCCGGTCGACCCCCTATCGTGGATATGGACCGAACCGTCAGGATCATTGGCGCGCCGATGGACTACGGGGCGAACCGCCGGGGGGTCGACATGGGACCGTCCGCGATCCGATACGCGGATCTGGCCGACCGACTCGCCGAGGCGGACGTCGAACCCGTCGACGACGGCGACCTGACGATGCCCCGGGCAGAAGAACGGGATCCGGACGCCGACCAGCCCACCGACGGGAACGCGAAGTTCCTCCGGGAGGTCGAAGACGTCTGTCGGCGAGTGAGCGACCGCGTCGCGGCGACGCTCGCGGACGGGGAGTTCCCCCTCGTTCTCGGTGGCGACCACTCGGTTGCGATCGGCTCACTGGCGGGGTCGGCACGCGAGGCCGATCTCGGCGCGATCTGGTTCGACGCCCATGCCGACATCAATACGCCCGAGACCTCGCCCAGCGGCAACGTCCACGGGATGCCGCTGGCCGCGGCGCTTGGCCACGGGTCGTTCGGCGAGACGGAGTGGGCTCCCGCCCCCCGGCTCCAGGCGTCTTCGATCGCGTACGTCGGTCTCCGGAGCATCGACGATCGCGAACGCGAACTGCTCCGGGAGAGCGAACTGACCGTCTTTACCATGTCCGACATCGATCAGCGGGGCGTCTCGTCCGTCGTCGAGGACGCGCTCGCTGTCGCGACCGACGGGACCGACGGCGTCCACGTCAGCCTCGACCTCGACTGGCTCGATCCCAAGACCGCGCCCGGCGTCGGCACCCCCGTCCGCGGCGGCGTCACCTACCGGGAGGCCCACGCCGCCCTCGAGGCCCTCTCGCGGCGCGACCGCGCGGACGACGTCCTCAGATCGATGGACGTCGTCGAGGTCAACCCGATCTTGGACGAGGGCAACGAGACGGCGACGCTGGCAGCCGAACTGACCGCG
The DNA here is from genome assembly GCF_000230735.2 of Natrinema pellirubrum DSM 15624. Lineage (NCBI taxonomy): Archaea > Methanobacteriati > Methanobacteriota > Halobacteria > Halobacteriales > Natrialbaceae > Natrinema > Natrinema pellirubrum. The sequence continues at coordinate 1,480,907 of NC_019962.1, read as the reverse complement.
AGTACGTTCGGCAAGCGCATCTTCTGACCGACCAGTCGTCGACGCCCGCTCCACGAAACGAGACGTTTGTCAACATCGTTCGTGGGGCAACCGGTTTCAACAGCTTTGTATCATAGTGTTTCTCAGTATGCCGTATGACTGAGAACGTCGTCGTACTCGGAGCCGGCTACGCCGGAACCGGTGCGATCACGAAGCTCCAATCCGAACTCGGGGGCAACGCGCGACTGACCTGGATCGCCGACGTCGACTATCACCTCGTTCTCCACGAATCCCACCGCGTCATCCGCGATCCCAGCGTCCGCTCGGACATCACCTTCCCCGTCGAGGAGATCGCCGACCCCGCGACCCGCTTTATCCAGGACGAGGTCGTCGGCCTCGACGTCGACGAGCAGGTCGTCGAACTCGAAGACACCGACGACGTCGAGTACGACTACGTTCTCGTCGGACTGGGCAGCCAGACCGCCTACTACGGTATCCCCGGCCTCGAGGAACACTCCCTGACCCTGAAGAGTTTAGACGACGCGCTGGAGATCCACGAAGCGGTCAAAGACGCCAGTCAGGAGGCGACCCGCGGCGAGCCCGCACAGGTCGTCATCGGCGGTGCCGGCCTCTCGGGCATCCAGACCGCCGGCGAGATCGCCGAGTTCCGCGACGAACACCGCGCGCCGATCGAGATCCACCTCGTCGAGGCCCTCGAGGAGATCTTCCCCGGCAACGACCCCGAGATCCAGCAGGCCCTGCGGGACCTCCTCGAGGACGCCGGTGTCCAGATCCACACCGATGACCCGATCACCGAGGCCACTGAGGACCACATCGAGTTCGACGAGGGCGAGCCCCTCGATCACGATGTCCTCGTCTGGACCGGCGGCATTACGGGCCGCGACGCGATGGAGACCGCCGACCTCGAGAAGGAACACAACCGCGTCAACGCGAGCGCGAACTTCCAGACTTCCGACGAGCGCGTCTTCGCCATCGGCGACTCGGCGATCATCGATCAGGGCGACCAGCCCGCACCGCCGACGGCACAGGCCGCCTGGCAGGCCGCCGAAGTCGCCGGCGAGAACATCGCCCGCGCGATCCAGAACCGCCCGTTGAAGACCTGGGAACACGAGGACAAGGGGACCGTCATCTCCGTCGGCGACGAAGCCGTCGCCCACGAGGTCAAGCCCGCCTTCGGCATCTCCCTGCCCGTCGACACCTTCGGCGGCATCCCGGCCAAGAACTTAAAGAAGATGATCGCCGCCCGCTGGATCGCCGACATCACCTCCTGGAACGAGGCCCGCAAGTCCTGGTCGTCGTTGTAACTCGGTTTCGACGCCCCGACTCCGAGAGTCCGTTTTTCTGCCCGCTCGAGCGAGCAGCCGTCAGTCCGGCCGTTCGTCGGTCGGTCCGTCACCGGCCGGTTCACCCATCGGTTCCGCGGGGACCCCCGCGACCGTCGTCCCCGGTGGGACGTCACGAGTCACCAGCGAGTTCGCCGCCACCCGAGCGCCCGCTCCGATCTCGACGCCGGGCAGTACGATCGCGCCCGCGCCGATCATCGCTCGCTCGCCGACGACGACCTCGCCGGTCCGGTACTCCTCGTAGAGGAACTCGTGACAGAGGATCGTCGCGTCGTAGCCGACGATCGCGTCGGCCTCGACGGTGATCAGGTCCGGCCAGAAAACGTCCGGCGTGGCCTCGAGCCCCCACGAGACCCCCTCGCCGACCGTGACGCCGATCCGGCGCAGGAGCCAGCGCTTGAGTGTGAGACTCGGCGAGATCCGGACCAGCCAGACGACGACGTAGTTGATCGCGACCCGGAGCGGGTTGCGGGCGGCCGTCCAGTGGGCCAGCGAGTTGCGCGGCCCGGGCGTCGCGTGGCGTTCGACGCGCTCGTGTCGTGGCGTCGTATCGTCGGAACCCGTCACTGGGTCGCGGTTTCGAGCCGTTGGCACATGAAACCGAGCGATGCGGAACCGCGTGTGACTATCGCTGGGTGCCCAACTAGTAAGGGGATACCGCTGTTGCGCTCCGAACTGACCCACCGCTATGTCCCGTTCCCGACAGACCGCCCTCGAGACCGAGACCATCTACACGCTGCTCGCGGACGAAACACACCGGGCCGTCCTCGAGGCGCTTCGGGCGGACGAGCCGGCGTCGCCCGACGAACTCGGTCGTCGCCTCGCCGCGTCGGATCGCTCCCTCGAGGAGAGTACCGCCGGATGGACTGATCGTCGTGCGATCACCGTCGAGCTGATCCACTACTACCTGCCGAAACTCGACGATCACGACGTCGTCGAGTACGACCGGTCGGACGCGACGGTGACGACCGGACCGAACGTCGACGACATTGCACCGCTTCTCGACGGGATCGAAACGGTCTCGTCCTGACGGCAGGAGTCGATCCGCCGCCGACCGCTGCCTACGGCTGCCGAGGGCGACCCGGGTTCCAGCGGTCGCGTTCCGCCGCCGTCCGCGCGCCCGGAACCCCGATCAGGTCTCGAAAGGACGACCCCGTGAGGGCACAGCGATAGGCCGGTTTGTACATCATGTTCTCGCCGCCGGCCCGGACGTTCCACTCCGCGTCGATCTCTTCGCGGAGGTAGTACTGTGCCCGCTCGTTGCCCGGCTTGACGTAGTAGTCGCTGAGCCGGATCGGGTCCCGCTCGAAGAGCCCGCCGGGTTCGCGGCCGTCGACGATCACGACCGGCTTCTCGAGGTAGAGATCCCCGTTCTGTGCGCGTTTCGCGTGTGCGTTCTCGGGGTGGGAAGCGAGGATCGATTCCCGCTCGGCCGGCGGCATCTCCGGGCCGACGACGGCAACCTCGTCGACGGTGAAGTAGCCGATCAGATAGCGGTGCGCGCGGTCGCCGTCGGGCCGGCGCAGGCCGGCGTAGAACCCGACGACGTCGCCCGGCTCGAGCGCGCGCAGCCGCGAGACGTAGCCGCTGGTCCGGTGTTCGCCGTAGGTCAGCGCCGCGAAGTTGGGGTCACGGTGGAGCGGCCAGGACTCGAGGGCGTCGCCGGCGACGGTCTCGCTCCCGTCGTGGACCGGCTGTGGCGTGATACGGGTCGTCAAGTCCGCGGCGACGCCGTCACCGGCCCGCAGCTCCCACGAGCCGAGCGTTTCGGTCTCGGCCGTCTCGCGGGTCTTCTCGGGGATCGGAACGTACTCGAACCGCCCGTCGTCGTACAGCGGAGCCAGGGCACCGAGGTTCGTGCTGTCAGCGCCGACGCCGGCGAGGACGACCGTCATGGTGTTCGTCGTCCCGTCGGGACGGCGAGGGGGTAAACCCCCCGATCGCGTTCGGTCACCCGTCCGTGCCGCGAGCGAGATAGAACAGGGGAATCGCGAGTGCGAGGAACACGGACCCCAGCCCGGCGATGCCGATCCAGGCCGTCGACAGCCACCGGTCGGGGAGGACGCCGCCGACCTCGAGGACCCACAGCAGGCTGTAGGTTCCGAGGAGCAAACAGCCGGCCACGTAGAGCCGCAGGAGCCAGCCGGCGATCCGATAGACCGTCGCCGTCGTGATCGCCGGCGGGAGCGCGTCCTCGAGGCCCTCGATCATCGGCTCACCGTCCGATCGCCGTCGTCGACGACGGCCGTCACGTCGCCCCTCGAGCGTCCGTGACCGCGGGCCGTCGGAAGCGATGCCATCGATCGATACCCGACGATGTGGCGTCGAACCGCTTGAATCTTCGTGTCCTCGGGACGGGGACGGAACACCTGCTGACCGCGAAACCGGTCGCGTCCGCGGCGGTCGTCGCCGTGATCCGTTCGTACCGACCGGTGCGCTCGCGAGAGGTACCCTTATCGGGGCGGACGTGCCACTCCAGCGTATGCGTGTCACCTTTCTCGGAACGGGTTCGGCGTTGCCCACTGGCGAACGGTTTCAGGCGGGCATCCTCGTCCAGGAGGACGGACGGACCGTCCTGATCGACTGCGGAGCCGGGGCCCTCCAGCGGCTCCAACAGTCCGGCGTCGGCTACGAGGGCGTCTCGACGGTGCTGCTGACCCACCATCACCTCGATCACGTCTCCGACCTGCTCCCGCTGCTGAAGGCCCGCTGGCTCGCCGGGGAGGATCACCTCGAGGTCGTCGGGCCGCAGGGAACCAAGGCGTTGCTCGACGACCTGCTGGCGGTCCACGAGTACATGCAGGACAAGATCGACCTGCAGGTCCGGGAGGTCGTCCCCGGCGAGTTCTCGGTCGCCGGGTTCGACGTCTCGGCCTACGAGACGCGTCACTCCCTGCCGTGTCTGGCCTACCGGTTCGACGACCGGTTTACCTTCAGCGGCGACAGCGAGGCCTTCGAAGGGCTGGCCAACTTCGCCGAGGGATCGGCGATCCTCGCCCACGACTGTTCGTTCCCCGACGGCGTCGACGTCTCGAACCACCCGACGCCCGACAGCCTCGGCCGCGCACTGGCCGGCCGGGAGATCGGCCGGGTCTACCTGACCCACCTCTACCCCCACACCGAGGGCCAGCACGAGGAAATGCTCGAGTCGATCGGAGCCCACTACGACGGCGACGTTCGGTTCGCCGAAGACCTCCAGACGGTTTCGATCGAATCGGGTCGAAACGAGTGACGGTCAGGAGGGGAAGAAAGTCAATGGTATAAGTGATTTTTGAAACCTTTAACCACACATATTGGATTTTATCTCTTTTAGATCCCGTTTCCAAAAAGATATGTGCGGTCGCGTTTGTAGGATCATAACAACAGAAATGATCCGATGCGAATCCCCACGACCGAACCGGGAGGTGAACACATGAGCGTTCCCGATCGACTCGCGGACGCCCTCATGTCTCACACGAGAATCGTACTCGTCGTCCTCCTGCTCACGACGGCAGTCGTCGGTGCAGGCATGCCGATGGTCGACGACGACTCCTCGCTCGATCAGTTCGAGAGCGACTCCGACGAGGCGAAAGCCCTCGAGCGGATCGATGAGAACTTTACCAGCGAACAACGGGAAAACGCCACGACCGTCCAGTTGATCGTTCGGGGTAGCGAGGACGACAACGTTCTCACGAAAGAGTCTCTGATCGACTCTCTGGAGCTACAACAGGAGATCCGCGAGGACGAGTCGATCAACGAGACGCTGGTCGAGAACCAGTCGATGGTCGGCGTCGAGAACGTCATCGCGACGTCGGTGATCAAAAACGAACGGGCGGCCGAACTCAACGAGACCCGGTCGCGGCTCAGCGACGGGCTCAACACGACGGTCGGGATCCAGCGACAGTACGAGCAACTGAACGACTCGTACAACGAGACCGACCCCGAGTACCAGCGACAGGCCGCCGAACTCGAGGCACAACTCAACGCCACCGTCGAGAACGCGACGGCCGGCCTTTCCGAAACCCAGACCGCGCGGTACGAGGCTGCGGTTCAGGACGTCCGTGAGATCGAGTCCCAGCAGTACGAGATTCGATCACAGACGGACGCGCCGGCGGAAGATCCCGAGTACCAGCGACTCTCGGCCCAGCGCCAGGAAGCGTATCGGAACGGCACCGTCGGCGTCCTCGAGGCCGAGTACGCTGCCCTCCAGAGCAGCGAGCAACCGCCGCTCGAGGAACAGATCGCGGCCCTCGAGGATCTCGACGATGAGGAGTTCGAGCGAACCCTCGAGGAGACGCTGTCGGGTGAGGGCGACGACAACTTCGCGATCGGGTTCATGCCGTCGTCGTACGAACCCGGCTCGACGGCGGCCGAAACCCGCATGACGGCGATCACGCAGTCGACCGCCGGCGACACCGCGGGCGGGATGGAAAGCGGCATGATCAGCGACGAGATCCTCGATAGCCAACTCGAGATCCGCGATATGGCGGAGTCACACGAGCAGGACTATCTCGTCTTCGGTGCCGGCGTCATCACGGACGAGATCGACCGCTCGATGGGCGACAGCCTCGCCATCGTCGGCCCGCTCGCGCTGTTGTTCGTCGTCGTTGCCCTGCTGGTCGCCTATCGTGACCCGCTCGATATCGTCCTCGGGGTCGCCGGCATCGTCGCCGTCCTCGTCTGGACGTTCGGCTTCATGGGCTGGGCCGATATCGCGTTCAACCAGATGTTCGTCGCGGTCCCGGTGTTGCTGATCGGGCTCTCGATCGACTACGCGATCCACGTCTTCATGCGCCACCGCGAACAGCGCGAGGCCGACGGCGCCGATGGGACCGTCCGCGGTTCGATGACGGTCGCGCTGGCCGGCGTCGGCGCCGCCCTCGTCTGGGTGACGGCCACGACCGTCATCGGGTTCCTCTCGAACCTCGTCAGTCCGATCGGCCCCATCCGCGAGTTCGGGGTCGTCAGCTCCGTCGGTATCGTCGCCGCGCTGATCGTCTTCGGTGCGTTGATCCCCGCCGCAAAGGTCGAGATCGACGAGTTCCTCGAATCCCGCGGCTTCGACCGCCGCAAACGGGCCTTCGGGACCGGTGGCGGCCGTTTCAGCGAGGTGCTGACGGTCGGTTCGACCGCCGCCCGTCGGTTCCCGCTTGCCGTCCTGCTGGTCGTCGCGCTGATCACCGCCGGCGGTGCTTACGGGGCGACGCAGGTCGACACCAGCTTCCAGCAGGAGGACTTCCTCGCCGACAGCCCGCCGGAGTGGACGCAGAACCTGCCCGGCGGGATGGCTCCCGGCGAGTACCACGCCAAGGACAACCTCGAGTACGTCAACGAACACTTCCAGCCGGAAAACAGTCAGGCACAGATCCTCGTCGAGGGTGATGTCGCCGACGACGAGTTCCTGAACGCGACCGATCAGGCACGGGACGACGCCGCCGCCGAGGGCGGTGTTGCCTACACGCTCGCGACCGGCGACGCCGACATTCAGGGGCCGCTCTCGACGATGGAACGGGTCGCCGGCCAGAACGAGTCGTTCAACGAATCGTTCACCGCGGCCGATACGGACGGCGACGGCGTCCCCGACGAGAACGTCTCGGCGCTGTACGACCAGCTGTTCGAGATCGACGAAGACGCCGCGAGCCAGGTCCTCCACCGGACCGACGGCGGCGAGTACGAGTCCGCACGACTGATCGTCGGCGTTCAGGGCGATGCATCCGCCAGCGAGACGACCGAAGAGATGCGGACCATCGCCGACGACTACGAAGATCGCGGCGACGGCGAGTGGAGCGCCATCGCCACCGGCGATCCGATCGTCAGCCACATCGTCGAACAGGACCTGCTCGATACCGTCCTCGAGAGCCTGCTGATCACGCTCGTGGCGGTGTTCCTGTTCCTCACCGCCGCCTACTGGCTGGCCGGCAACAGCGCGTCGCTGGGGGCGGTCACCCTGCTCCCGGTCGCGTTCTCCGTGGCCTGGATCCTCGGCACGATGTATCTCATCGGGATGCCCTTCAACGTCCTCACGGGGATGATCACGAGCCTCACCGTCGGGCTCGGGGTCGCCTACAGCATCCACATCAGCGAACGCTACCGGCTCGAACTCGAGCGCCAGGGCAACGTCTGGTCGGCGCTGCAGACGACCGTCACCGGCACCGGCGGCGCGTTGCTCGGCAGCGCGGCGACGACCGTCGGCGGGTTCGGGACGCTCGCCTTCGCGATCCTCCCCGCGCTCCAGCAGTTCGGGATCATCACCGGGCTGACGATCACGTACGCGTTCCTCGCGAGCGTCGTCGTCCTCCCGTCGCTGCTCGTGTTGTGGACGCGGTACTTCGGCCCGGACGTCTCGTTCGATACGGCCGGCGCCACCGGCTCCGCACCGACCGCCAGTGACGGCGGCGAACCGACCGACGACGGAGGGAGCAACGAGTGAGCGACGAGAACGCGGCCGTCGACGCCTTCGAAACGCTGGGGCTGACCAGCTACGAGGCCAAGGTCTTCATCGCCTTGCACCGGCTCGGCGCGGGGACCGCCCGCGACGTCGCCGAGGTCACCGACGTCCCCCGGTCGCAGGTCTACAGCGTCGCCGAGAGTTTGGAATCGAAGGGCTTGCTCGAGGTCCAGCAGTCGAACCCGATCCGGTACCGGCCGGTGAGCGTCGACACCGCTCGGGAGACGCTCCGGAATCAGTTCGAACGCGAACAGGACCGGGCCTTCGAGTACGTCGAAACGGTCAAGAACGAACCTTCGGGTGAGGAAACCCAGGAGGATATCTGGACGGTCCGCGGTCGCGACCGCGTTACCGACCGGATCATCGAACTCGTCTCGAAGGCCGACGACCGGATCATCTTCGGGACGCGCCTCTCGGAACTGGTGACCGACTCGATCGAGCGGACCCTCTCCGAGCGGGCGGCGGCCGGCGTCTCGGTCGTCATCGTCAGCAGGACGCCGGCGATCCACGAGCGGTTCGCCGACCATGAGGGGATCGTCGTCGACACCCCACCGAGCCACCGGGATGACGATCAACGCTCCGGCCGCATCGCCGTCGCTGACGACGACAGCATCCTGTTGAGCGTCCTCGGCGGGGAGAGCGGCGAGACGGCGATCTGGAGTTCGGAGTCGGTGTTCGCCTCGGTGCTGATCCAACTCATCGAAGCCAGCGACGAGGTCAGGGGCGACTAAGCGCCCGTTGGCGAGGCCGACGGACTCACTCGAGCCGATACCGCAACAGGGCGGCGATCCCACCGAGGTTCGACAGCTGCTGGCCGGGTGGGAACTCGCTCGAGAAGACCGTCACCTCGCCGCCTTTCTGCTCGGTCGTCCGGATGACGTCATCGACGCTGATCGCCCACTCGCCGTCGGGACCGCGTTCTTTCTGTAAGCGGTCGTCGAGGACGAGCAGGTGTTCGATCGCGCCGAATTCGGCTGCTTTTTCGACCTGTTCGGGGCCGTAGGCCGCCTTGGCACCGTCCGCGATGCGCCGCGTGAGTTCGTCGATATACTCGGCCTCGCTCTCGATGCGGGTCTCCTCTTGGACGTCCGCAACTGCGCCCCGTTTGAGTACCTCGTGGACGCCCCGGTCGCCGACCGCGGCCGTATCGACCATCGTAACGGTCTCGGCGACCTCGGGCTCGTTTTGCTCGAGGTGCTTGTAGGCGTCCTGTTTCGTGAAGCCGGGGCCGGCGAGGATGATCGCGTCGACGTCCTGCCGTTTGAGAACCTCGCCGAGTTCCTCGAACAGTTCCGACCGGCCGCGGGCGTACTCGCCCTTGCCGGTCGTGCCGGTGATCGTCGCCCGCTCTTCCGTACCGTACTGGGCGACCGTGTGGACGTGGGCCTGACCTTCCTCGACGGTCGCGATGGCCACGTCGGGGTTTTCGGTCGCCTCTTCGGCCTCCTCGAGGCGGGCCTCCTGGTCGGGTTTGAACCGCTTCTCGATCGAGAGTTCGTCGCGTGGTTCGACGTTGAGGGTGTGATGGAAGTTCAGCTGGTCCTCGCGCGAGCAGGCGACGATCTCGCCGCCGACGCGCAGCCGATTGGCGAACTTGTGGAACTCGACGTCCTCGACGGCGATGGCGACCCACATGTGTTCGCGCTCGCCGCCGGTATCGCGCATCTGGTCGTCGTTGCGCTGGATCCGCCGGGTCGTATCGCCCGCGACGCGGTCGCCGGGCTCCAGAACGTACTGCAGGTGCCAGAGGTCGTCGACGCTCTCGGGGACGACCGTGACCCGTTCGCGGCCGCCCTCGACCTGCTCCCGGTCTTTGATCTGCATGGCCGTTCGTTCGCAGGGTGGCGGTAAGTGGACTGCGATCGGTGCGCCCATCGGCGACTCGAGGGGTTGCCCCCATCCCATCCGGTTGCCGTCCGGTGGCTCTACGACATCTCACTGAGTGTTGAAATTCGCGTTAATTGTACACAATTAACATAGTCAGGGGTCGACGCTATGCCCGGTGCGGACCTAAGTATAGTATGAACATGGGATACATGGCTCAGTTAGAAGACTTCGGAACGCGGTCGCTGGTGACCCACGCCATCATGGCGATGACGTTTGCAGGGGCGATCGTGTCGGGACTGTTCGTCGGCGGCCAAGTGGGACTCGTGTCGTTCGTCGCGTTCCTGAACTTCACCGCCGGCGTCTGGGTCGCACAGTCGATCCACTCGCTGGGGAACGCGCGGGGCGACGACTCCTACGAGGGGATCCTGTCGGTGTTGGCCGATACGACCGGTGAGAAGAGCTACCGGGGGCTCGACACCGGCCGGCTCGCCCGGCTCCTGACCCTGATCGCGGTCGTGACGGCCGTCTCGCTTCTGGTCTCCGGGGAAGTCCTCTCCGGTACCGTGGCCTCGATCGGTGCCGTCGCCATCGGCGTCGTGGCGCTCGTGACGGCGATGGTCGGGTTCCTGATCGCGATGAGTTCGGCGTACGACGCGTCCGAACGCGAACGGATGCGAACCGTCGAACGCGACTCGTCCGAACACGGAGGTACCGACCGATCGACGGGCGAACTCGAGGACGGCTCCGACATCCGGATCTCGATCCGGGAATCACACGTGGACGAACCGGCCTCGGAGTACCGGTAGACGCGGACGACACTGCCAGAGCGGGTTCATCAGTCCCGAAGCGATTCGAGTTTTCCTTTGGCCTTCTCGAGGCCGGATTCGAAGGTCGCCTCGATCTCCTCGACGGATCGTTCGACGTAGTGCACACGCTCTTTGGGGACCCGGCGAACGACGTCGTTGCCGTCGTCGTCGGTCCCGTACGCGAACAGCCAGTGATCCTGGAAGTAAGCGATGCGGTCGTTGTCGACCGTGGCCCGTTCGTCGGTCTCGCCGGGCGTCTCGTAGACGATCGTCGCGGTCCCGAGTTCGGGGTCCGAATCGGTGTCGGTATCGATATCGACCATGGTGGTCGCGTCCACGAACCGCGGTGTAGTCGTGGGGCCGGCAGATGCAGCCACCGGCCAGCGGGAGCGTGGCCCGTAGCTGACGGCGGGACCCGTGGCTGCCCCGATGGCACTCGCTTCGAGGACGGAAGGTACGGCTTCGAAAACGTCGACTCGGTGTCGGTCAGCGATCAGACGAGGAGTTGGATGTCGGATTCGGCCATGTGTTGCAACGCAGTGGCTGCACCCACACCCGTAGTGACGCCGTCGTAGAAGTCGTCCTCGTCGTAGTCCATCAACTCGATCGTCATCTGGCAGGCCTGCAGGTCGACGCCGCTTTCCAGTGAGAGATCGATCAACTCCTCGATGGTGGCGGTCCCGTTCTCGTCGATCTTCTTTTGCATCATCTTCGTGGCCATCATGTCCATCCCGGGCAGCGCAGCGACGGCGTTCGGGACCGGCATGCTCGGGTTACCGACGGCACTCAGCTTGAGGTCTTTCGACTTCTCCTCGTGGAGGATGTCGAGCCCCCAGAACGTGTGGAAGACGACGACATCCCAGCCGAAAGCGGCCGCCGTACTCGCGAGGATCAGCGGCGGATACGCCATGTCGAAACTGCCCTGCGTGGCGACGATGGTCATCTTCTGCTGATCGTCGCCGACTGCCGTCTCGAGCGCGGCGACTTTCTCCTCGAGTTCCGCGACCTGTGCCCGCAACTCCTCCTCGGTCATCGGCTCGCCGTCCGTCGCCGACGGTGTGTCCGTACTCATCTTACGCCGTCTTCTGCACGTAGTGTTTGTAGACGTCGCCGTCCTCGACCTGCTCGAGGAGTTCGACGCCATCGGTCCCGGTCGCCCAGCCGTCGATGTCGCTCATACTGCCCGAGTCCGTCGCTACGACCTCGAGAACGTCGTCCTCGTCGAGGTCGTCGATAGCCGACTTGGCCTTGACGACTGGCATGGGACACGATGCACCTTTGACGTCGAGCGTCTCCGTGATGTCGAATTCGTCACTCATAGTTGGATACTCCGTATCTGTATTGGAGCTACTACACAATATTGGGCACGAGGTTAAAAGGATGTCGGTTATTGTGGAATACACAAACAACCAGTCCTCCGCACAGGCGCAATACAACCCTTAGGTTGCGTTTATCGCCTCTTGAGAGGGGTCCCACCCCACATCCTACTGGCCCTATATTGTGCGTTGAAGGAACTACTATGCAAATCCTTTTATGCGACCAGCCAATACAGAGGGATGTACGACAATGAACCCAGAAGACTTCCCGACCCCTGACACAGAAGTCGAAACGATCACGCCGGACACGCTGAAGAGCCGCATCGACGCGGGCGAAGACGTCACGCTCCTCGATGCGCGTATGGAATCGGACTACGACGAGTGGCACGTCGACGGCGAGACCGTCGAGTCGATCAACGTCCCGTACTTCGAGTTCCTCGAGGACGAGATCGACGACGACATCCTTGCACGGATTCCCCAGGATCGAGAGGTGACCGTCCTCTGTGCCAAGGGCGGTGCCAGCGAGTTCGTCGCAGGCACGCTCGCGGACCGCGGGTACGATGTCAACCACCTCGAGGACGGGATGAACGGCTGGGCGCGCATCTACGAGCGTGTCGAGGTCACCGGCTACGACGGCTCGGGGACGCTCTACCAGTACCAGCGCCCCTCCTCGGGCTGTCTCGGGTATCTGCTCGTCGACGGCGGTGAGGCCGCCGTCGTCGATCCGCTGCGGGCGTTTACCGATCGCTACCTCGCTGACGCCGAAGAGCTGGGCGTCGACCTGCAGTACGCACTCGATACGCACATCCACGCCGACCACATCTCTGGCGTCCGCGACCTCGACGACGACGGGGTCGAGGGCGTCATCCCCGCAGCGGCGGTCGACCGCGGGGTCACCTACGCCGACGAGCTGACCCAGGCCGAGGACGGCGACCAGTTCCAGGTCGGCGACGCCACCATCGAGACGATCGCGACGCCCGGCCACACGACCGGGATGACCTCGTACCTGCTCGATGCGAGCCTGCTCGCGACCGGCGACGGGCTCTTCATCGAGAGCGTCGCCCGCCCCGACCTCGAGGAGGGCGACGATGGGGCCCCCGACGCGGCCCGAACCCTCTACGAGTCGCTCCAGGAGCGGGTCCTCGCCCTGCCCGACGAGACCCTGATCGGCGGCGCTCACTTCAGCGATTCCGCCGTCCCGGCCGACGACGGCACCTACACCGCGCCGATCGGCGACCTCGTCGAGGAGATGGATGCCCTGACGATGGACGAGGACGAGTTCGTCGAGCTGATCCTCTCGGACATGCCGCCCCGACCGGCCAACTACGAGGCCATCATCGCGACGAACCTCGGGCAGCAAGCGGCCGACGACGAGGAGGCGTTCGAACTCGAACTCGGCCCGAACAACTGCGCGGCGAGTCAGGAGTCGCTCGCCGGTGACTAACGCCACATGGTAGCTGATCCAATCGCGCTCCAACTGACCGCCGAGCTGTTCCCCAACGGGATCAGCCGTTACGCCATCGGCGGACTACTCGTCGGTCTCGGCACGGTCGTGATCTACGTCGGGACCGGTATCCCGGCCGGGGCGAGTACGTTCCTCGAGTCGACGCTGTCGTACGTCTCGGGGCAGTCCCGGTTCCAGCAGTACGTCTCCTCGCGAGACTGGCGGGTCGTGTTCACGCTCGGTATCATCCTGGGCGCGTTCGCGTTCGCGGCGACGGTCCAGTCGGGCGTGTTGACGACCTCGCTCTACGAGCCCGGGACCACCGGCGAACTGTACGAGGTCGGCGGCGTGACCCTCTGGTCGACCGACGTACAGCCCTGGCGGCTGCTGGTCGGCGGCGTGTTCGTCGGGATCGGCACCCGAATCGGCAAAGGGTGTACGTCCGGCCACGGCGTCTGTGGCGTCGGGTCGGCGTCGAAGACGTCGCTGGTCGGCGTGGCGACGTTCCTGACGGTCGCGATCGTGACCGCACAGGCCGTTTCGGCACTGGGGGTGTCGCCATGAGCGAGACGGTCACCGCTCGAGTTGGCGAGCAGGGAGGTGACGACCCGTGAGCGGCGACCGCCATCCCCTGTTCATGCCGCTGATCCTCGTCGGCGGCCTGATCTTCGGGTTCGGGCTCGGGTTCAGCCAGATGGCGCGTCCGGAGGTCGTGCTGAACTTCCTGCAGTTCGAGGACTTCGGACTGCTGTTCGTCATGTTCGGCGCGGCGATCGTCTCCGGGATCGCCTTCGCCGTGATGCCCCGGATACGTGACAGCGCGCCGCTGACGGGCGACCGATACGAACGCCGGCTGAAGCCGTTCGACCGGAACGTCCTGATCGGCGGCGCGCTCTTCGGCGTCGGGTGGGGCCTCTCGGGCATCTGTCCCGGTGCCGCCTACGCCAGCCTCGGGGTCGGTAACGTCACCATCCTGTGGGCGCTCGCCGGCATGTTCGTCGGCGCGTACCTGCAGGGAGCCTGGCGAAGCAAGCGCGCCGCGGCCGACGCGGCCCCCGCGGGTGCCGACTAACGCCCTTCACGTCTCGTGTTTCGCAAACTGAAAAGAAGGCAATTCGAACACTAATGGATCCAGGAACGATACTACTGTTTGCAGCCGCCGCGCTCGCGAGCCTGTTTATGGCCTGGGTGATCGGCGCCGGCTCGAGCGGCGCGACGCCGTTTGCCCCGGCCGTCGGGGCGAACGCCATCTCGACGATGCGCGCGGCGTTTCTCGTCGGGATCCTCGGGTTCGCCGGCGCGGTGACACAAGGCGCGAGCGTCTCGGAAGCCGTCGGGAGCGGCCTCGTTGAGGGTGTCACGCTCCCGACCGCCGGCGTCATCGTCGTGTTGCTGCTTGGTGCCGGCCTGATGGCGATCGGCATCTCCACCGGCTACCCGATCGCGACCGCGTTCACCGTGACCGGCTCGGTCATCGGCGTCGGCTTCGCGCTCGGCGGCGATCCGGCCTGGGGGAAGTACGCCGAAATCGGCGCGGTCTGGCTACTCACGCCGTTCGTCGGCGGCGGGATCGCCTATGGGCTCGCCAGTATCCTCCCGCGACCCGATGTCCCGGAAGACGTCAGCGTCCCGATCCTCGCCGGGATCGTCGGCACGGTCGTCGCGACCCTCGAGTTCTCGTTTCTCTCGTCGGTCGGAGGCACGCTCGCGGCCGCCGGGGCCACGCTGGTTCCCGTCGACGGCGTCGCCACCGTGACCGCGATCTCGCTCGGCTTCGGCGCGATCGCCGCGGCCGTCGTTCGCTGGGACGTCGGTCGTGATCAGGCCGGCGGCCTGCGTCGGTTCCTGCTCGCGCTCGGTTCGCTCGTGGCGTTCTCGGCGGGCGCGAGTCAGGTCGGACTGGCGGTCGGTCCGTTGTTCCCGCTCCTCGAGGACCTGCCGACGGTGTCGCCGGTCGTGGTGTTGCTCGGCGGTGGGGTCGGGATCCTCGTCGGCTCCTGGACGAGCGCACCCCGCATGATCAAGTCGATCTCACAGGAGTACGCGTCGCTGGGGCCGCGCCGGTCGATCTCGACGCTTGTCCCCTCGTTTCTCATCGCACAGACCGCGGTCCTGTTGGGGGTCCCGGTCTCGTTCAACGAGATCATCGTCAGCGCCATCATCGGCAGCGGACTCGCGGTCACCGGTGGGGACGGTGTCAGCCCCCGTAAGCTGGGCCTCACCGTCGCCGCGTGGGTCGGGTCGTTCGGACTCGCGTTCGGACTCGGCTACGGCTTGATGTTCCTGCTGGAACTCTGAGACCGCTGGCGGACGCGGCCGACTCGAGGGAGTCGGCCCGTTTCGGTCGGCTCCCGGTCGCTGTCGCGGTCGTCCATGCGTTCTCGAGGGGTGACGGACACCGGGATACCGCTTGCGAGTCGCAGTATCCTTTTCGTCCTCGAGACCGCTATCCGTGGTTGCATGCAGAAGATAGATCTCGACGACATGACGCCGGAATCGGGAGGCCAGAAGCGACGAAGCGTATCGGACCCGCTCGATGCCACGGATTTCTCGATGAACTACTACGCACTCGAGTCGGGCGAGGAGTTCGCCGGCAGCCTCCATACACATCTCGACCAAGAGGAGACGTTTTTCGTCCTCGAGGGGGAGGCCACGTTCGAGACGAAGCCGGAGCTAGGGGCGGCTAGCGAAACCGTCACCGTCAGCGAAGGGGAGCTGATCCGGTTCGATGCGGGGGAGTACCAGCAGGGGCGAAACGAAGCCGACGAGACCCTCCGTGCGCTCGCGCTCGGCACGCCACAGGAGTCGACCGACATCCGAGTCGCAGTACCGTGTCGGGACTGTGGCGAAAGCGAGTACATGGAGTTCACGATGGCCGGCGGGGAGCCGGCGATGGAATGCCCGGACTGTGGTACCGAACTCGAGGTCTAGTACTGGCGTCGGCTCGGCACTATCGCGTCCGGATCCAGCGTAGGGGGTCGTGGACGGCGAACAGCGTGTAACCGGCCGAATCAATACCGACTTATCTCTCCCTTAACGAGCGTCCACACTGATGGCTACTCGTGACTCGTGGGTTTCGAATCTGGGGTTCGTTCTCGCTGCGGTCGGCAGCGCCGCCGGACTCGGGAACATCTGGCGGTTCCCGTGGCTGACGGCCGAGAACGGTGGGAGTGCGTTCCTCGTGATGTATCTACTGTTGATCATCGGCGTCGGCGTGCCGGGCCTCCTTGCCGAATTCGTGCTGGGGCGACGCGGAAAACAGACGCCGACCGGGGCCCTTCGCTCGCTCATCGGTTCCCCCGAGGGATCGGCGCTGGGGTCGTTTAACGTGGTCACGACGATCGTGATGCTCTCTTTCTACTCGGTCGTTGGCGGCTGGATCCTCCGCTATACGCTGGTTTCGCCGGTTGGTGCGTATTTCGGCCAGCCAGCGCAGTACTTCGGGCAGATGAGTTACGGCCTGCAGGCAGTGGGGTTCCATCTGGCCTTTCTCGCTATCATCGCCGCGATCGTCTTCTTCGGTGTGAGCCGCGGCATCGAACGGGTCTCGAAGGTCATGCTCCCGGCCGTCGTGGTACTCCTTATCGGTCTCGCGGCGTGGACGATGACGCAGCCGGATACTGCCGCCGGTTACGCGTTCTATCTCGGCTTCGACGGCGAGTACCTCGCTGCAAACTTCGTGAATATTCTCGGCCCGGCGGCGGGACAAGCGCTGTTCACGCTCTCGCTCGGTGCCGGTGCGATGCTTACCTATGCGTCCTACCTCGAGGACGATGCGTCGCTTCCCCGTGCCACGCTCGTCATCGCGATTTCGAATACGGTCATCGGGGTACTCGCCGGACTGATCGTGATCCCGCTGCTGTTCTCACAGGGTATCGATCCGGGACAGGGCGGTCCGGGGGCGCTATTCGTCGCGCTCGCGTCGGTGTTCGGCTCGCTACCGGGGGGTGCCGTCGTCGCGACGGTCTTCTTCGCAACCGTGTTGCTGGCCGCCGTGACCAGTGGCATCAGCCTCCTCGAGACACCTGTTGCAACACTTGTCGACGAGTACGGCGTCTCGCGCCGACGGGCGACAGTGGGAGTCTCGCTTCTGATCGCAGTGACCGGGGGCGGACTGGCACTCGCGAGTTCGGTCTTCCGGTTCGTCTCCGGACCGCTCGTCGATATCATGCTGTCGGTCGGGCTGTTCGCGTTTCTCGCGATCGCCGGGTGGATCCTGCGGACGGAGGCAATCGAGGAGTTCAGCGCTGGTGCCGGCCGCTTGGACGCGCTGGCCACGCCGTGGGTGATGACCGTCAGCTGGGTGCTACCCGTCGTCGTTCTGTTTTCGTTGCTGAGTACGTTCACGTCGCTTGCCGGCATCTCACTGGGGCTGAATGGGCGCGCCGTCGTCGCTATCACCGGGACGATCGTCTGCCGGATCGTCGTCGCAAGCGCCACTGGTGACTGACACGGCCCACCGAGATTGGAGCTGCCGTCGCTCGGTGTTCACGAACGGCGGAGAGACGCTGTTCGAACGGTCAGTATCCACCGCCGGGTCGTTGCAGCTGCGTCGCTACGCGTGTTGTGCGATGGACGACGGCATGGTCACGGACCTCGCGGCGACCGGAACACGCCTCGAGGAAGTGGCCGACACGGCGGCCGACGACGACGTGGCTCGGACGCTCGGGGACCTGCTCGAGGCCGTCGGCGAGGCCGGGGCCGAGCCTGCGGACCCCGTCGGTCCGGTCGGCGTCGCGAAAGCGCTTCGCGATCCGGACACTCAGGCCGGAATCGGTTTTCTGCTCGCACTCGCGAAAGCGCTGGGCCGAGCGACGGGATAACCGGTCGCCTCGCCGTCTTGGACGCGTGTTTCGGGCCGGCCACAGTTGCCCGCGAGGCGACGGCGACGGCGGTCGCGTCGGCACTCGTGTCGCTGCGTGGCGAGCCGGGTTCCGGTGTCGGACCGCCGGTCAGGCCGATCGGTTCGGCGGGATCAGCATGACGTTCCCGTCCGCCCGTGCGACGATGTCCTCGGAGACGCTCCCGAGCAGCAGTCGGCGGAGTCGGCTGTGCCCGCGCGAGCCGACGAGAGTCGTGGTCGGCTCGTACTCGGCCTCCGCGGCGAGGATCTCGTCGGCGGGATCGCCCCGGCGGACTTCGGTCCGCGTCTCGATCCCCCAGTCCTCGAGTCGCGTCGCTAGCTCCGTCAGTCGCGCTTCGGGATCGTCGTCCTCGGGAAGCCCCGGGTCCGTCGGCGTTTCGACGTGGACCAGCGTTGCCTCCTGGGTCGCGTGGCGGAGGTACGAGAACGCCTCGAAGGCCCGCTCGGCGTTCTCGGAGAAGTCCGTCGCGTACAGCACGCGCTGGAACAGGTGTTCGCGGACGACGTCCGGCTCGTCCGCCTCGCGTTCGATCCGGTTGACCAGCAGCGGGACGACCGTCGTGCGCGCGAGGTTGCGCGCGGTCGAGCCGATGACTCGGTTCTCGAGCGGGCTCTTCCCGCGCGAGCCGACGACGGTGAGGCTGGCACCGACGGCCTCGGCGATGCCGTTGATTCGTCGGTGGGGCGTCCCGCGGACGACGTGCGTCTCGACATCGAAGCCCGCGTCTTCGACGACACGGCGGTAGCGCTCGAGGGCCTGCTCGCGGCGTTCCTCGAAGTGCATCCCGGGCATGCCCGCGTGGACGTTCGACGGAATCACGGTCACGAGATGGATCTCCTCGACGCCGATCCGCTCGAGACACTCGAGACAGGTCTCGCTCTCGATCGTCGCCTCGCTAGCGGCGGAGAGGTCGGTCGCACAGATCGCTTTCATACTACTCGTAGGGCCGACGGCTCTATATTGTTTCCGGGTATCAATACCGATTGCAATCACGCGGTCACGGACGGAGCAGGCGGTGACCCGAACATCGGCAAGTGTCAGTCGGAATGATACCGAGAGCGTGATCGGAGAAACCGCGCGACCCGGTCCGTTCGACCGCGCGCGAACTGTGTAGACGGACCGCCGCTCGACCCGTATATCCCCGTAAGTTATCCGGATATCTTCGTATGATAGTCGTGAGATAGACTGCAGTAATATTGTGCGCACTTCCCAAAAGCGTTATAATCATCCTCCGGGTAGACAGTAGTGAGCAGAAACCCATGAGATGTACACAACCGAACGGCGGTGGTCGGTCCCGATGATCGATCTCACCGCGTCTTCGTCAGCAGTACAGGCAGCCATCCTCGTCGGTACCGTCCTCCTCGAGGCGGTCGTCCTCTACGTCGGGTACGGCGCGCTCGAGCGAGTCGCAACGCCGGTCATCGATAGGGTGAAGCACGCATAATGGAGCTATTCGGAATCGCACTGGCGACGCTCGTGCTGTTCGTGAGCTTCGGCTTCATGGTCGGCGTGCTGTTCGGCTTCTTCGGGATGGGCGGTTCGTTCCTCGTCACGCCCGCGTTGCTCGTGATGGGGTATCCCGCCAGAGTCGCCGTCGGGAGCGGGATGGCTTTCGTCTTCGGGACGGCGGTCATCGCGACGTTAAAGCACCACGACCTGGGACAGGTCGACTACAAACTCGGCGGGTTGATGATTGTCGGGACGTCGGTCGGTATCGAGGTCGGGCGAATCGGGGTGTTCTACCTCGAGGATCTCGGCCTCGCCGGCGGTGTCATCGGTGTCACCTACGTCGTCCTGCTGGGCGCGATCGGCGTGTTCGTCACGCGGAACGCGCTCAAAAACGACGGCAGCGATAGTTCCGGTGGCGGCCACCACGACGCGGCCGACGACGAGATCGATCCGGACGCGATCCCCGACATCGCGAAGAAGATCCAGTCCTACCGCGTCCCGCCGATGATGACGATCGCGGGCGGCATCCAGGTCTCGCTGTGGATGGTCCTGGGCGTCGCGTTCGCGACGGGGCTGCTGTCGGGCTTCCTGGGTGTCGGCGGCGGCTTCATCCGGATGCCCGCGATGTTCTACCTCATCGGGGTGCCCGTTCCCGTCGCGGTCGGGACCGATCTCTTCGAGATCGTGTTCTCGGGCGGGATCGGGTCGTTCCTCTACGGGATGGAGGGCGGCGTCGACCTCTCGATCGTCGCGCCGCTGCTCGCAGGGAGTGCACTGGGCGCTCGGATCGGCTCGGCCGCGACCAGCATCGTCAACGAAGACGACATCAAGGTCTACTTCGGACTGATGCTCCTGGGCGGGTCGATCGCCGTGGCGTTCCAGCAGGCCGGCGACTACTTCGCCATCGAGATCTTCAACACCGTCGGCTTCGCCCTGATCCTGCTCTCGGCGTTCATGGTCAGCGGGGCCGTGATCTACAGCACTGTGACGGAGATGCGCGCACAGGCGAACGCGTCCGTTCCGTCGGCGGACTGAGGACGCTCTCCGCCGCTCGCTGCGTTTCATCGCAGTTCATCGAGATTGCACGATATTCACACAACCCTTATAGCGATGCGGCCCCTATCACCGGATAGTAACATGGCAAACTCGATGGCAGAGCAACTACAGCAGGACATGGAGTGTGAGGGGTTACTGGAATGTATCCACGGACTCAAGCAACTCGACAAGGACTGCTTTCGCGTCCTCGTCGAGAGCGAGCAAGCGCTGACGATCGACGAGGTCGCCGATCGGGTCGACCGCGAGCGTTCGACCGCGTACCGATCGATCCAGCGCTTGCTCAAGAGCGGGTTCATCCAAAAGGAGCAGATCAACTACGATCAGGGCGGGTACTATCACGTCTACTACCCGACGGACCCGACCCAGATCGCAAACGACATGCAGCGAAAGCTAAACGACTGGTACGCGAAGATGGGGCAACTCATCCAGGAGTTCGAGGACAAGTACGAACATGCGGAGGCCGATACCGAGATTCCTGCCCAGAGCTAACCGTCTCCCGGTCGATATCCGCTAATTATACGCGTCTTCTCACAGCAGTAGCCCCGCGAAAGCCCGCGGCTGTAGCGGTACGCAGCAATCGAACGCTCGATTCGACCCCGTCTCCGGTCCGGCCGCCGGCAGCGGACGCCCCTCGTGAGAAAGCAAGGGACGGGACGTTCCGGTCGGGAGTACGATACTCGACGGATTCGACCGACGAACCGAGATCCGCGAGAGCGTCGGTATGGCGTTTCTGAGAGATGTCGATTCGGTCCGACGGCAGTCGCTCGACGTATCGACGAGATCAACCAGTGAACCGCGTCGGTCTCGAGTCAGGAACAAAGACGACTCCGAAGGAAAGCCAAGCGGTCGGCCGAACGCGGCCCGCTACTGTGCTGCGTGGGCCTCGAGCGCGTCGACGAGCGTGTCGGCCTGCTGGAAGCCGTCGTCGAAGCGAGCGACCGCCTCGCCGTCACGCAGGACGACGAGCGTCGGGACGCTCCGAACGTCGAATTCGGCGGTGAGATCCGGAACGAGACCGGCGTTGACCGTCGCGACGACTCCCGGTGCGCTGCGTGCGACCGCACCGAGTACCGGCTCCATGGACGCGCAGATACCACAGCCGGACGTAACGAACTCGAGCAGGACGAGATCGTGTGTCGCGAGCAGGTCGTCGTAGTCGGTCCCGTCGGTCAACTCGACGGGGCTTCGGGTCGTGGGGCCGTCGCCGGTTGACTCCGGTGGCGTTGAGTCGGTCATCACTGTTGGTAGGCCCTGAACGTATTTCAGTGTTTTGTGGCCAGTGTACAATACTAGTTGCTCTTGCTAGACCGAGCCACTGATCGAAAGCGGTCGACGATGACGCGCCGCCATCGGCGGAGGGACAGCGAATATCGCCGCTATCTATGACACGGGTGTTTCCGGGAACCCCTCGTGAATGCCCTCGAGAAGGCCCATCTCGAGACGGTCGTCGACTACCGGTGACTCGAGCGATGATGAATCTCGCCGTATCGCACAGTCGAATACGTCGGGCCCGGTAATTGACTGCAAACGACGGTGCGCGCCGTCTCTACTACCTTCGAACTAGTATGAGTACCTCCGAATCCAGAGTCGACGTCGAACAGTTTCTCACCAACCTCCTCGCGTTCCGATACCGGGAAGTGACGATGGTCGGCGCGACGGTGGCCGTTCTCGTCGCCGCGGTCGTCTTCTTCCCCGGATTCGAGAACGTCGGGAACGGTGTCCAGTCCGACCTCTCTGGCGAGTTGCTCGCCGGGGTCGTCCTGATCGCGATCGTCGCCGGCGCCGTCAAGGGCATGACCGGGTTCGGCTACTCGCTCATCATGACGCCGATCGTCGCGTCGGTGATCGATCCGACCGTCGCTGTCGTCGTCCTGGCGATCCCGCCGTGGATGCTCAACATGTTCCAGATCGCCGAAACCGGGACGGGACGGGCGTTCGTTCGTGAGGAGTGGACGCTGCTGGTACTCGCGATCGCGGGGACCATCGTCGGCGTTGCGGCGCTCGCGACGTTCAGCGTCGGCCCGATCGTCGCGTTCGTCATCGGTCTCGTCCTCTTCGGTTACGTGGCCTTTCAGTTCGTACAGAACTTCGTCACGGTCGAGGAAGCCCACCACCCGTTCGCCCTCGGCGCCGCCGGGTTCTTTCAGGGCTTCCTGCTCGCGTTCGCGAACCTCGGGCCGCTCCTCCCGGCGTACTTCCACACCTTCGAACGCGACACCGAGCGATACATCGGCGGCCTGTCGATGGTACTCGGGACGATCTTTACGGTCCGTCTCGTCCAGATGGCGCTGTTCACCGATCTTCTGACGACCTACCGGCTCTGGCTCGGTTCGATGATCGCAGTGGTTACCATCGTCGGGTTGTTGCTGGGTACGTACCTCCGGCGCTTCGAGTTCGACGAGCGAACGTTCGACTGGTTCGTCGTCGGACTCCTGTTTATCATCTCGCTCAACATCTTCCGGAACACCGTGCCGGCGCTGTTCTTCTAGATTCGGGGCAACGTCACTTCGTCAGCGAGAGCAAAACGAGTCCCATCCCGCTCGAGACGATGACTGCCTGCACGAGGGCGGCGGACGCGATCGTCGTCCCGAACACGTGATAGATCAGCCCCTCACAGATCGCCCCGGCACCGATGAAGACGAATCCACCGGAGACGTACAGCATCGGCGTCTGTCCGCTCCGCCGATAGCCGTGAAACGCCAGATACGCGACGACGAGACTCAAAACGAGCGTAATCAGTTTGGCGAGGAGGAACGACGCGTCCATTACTCGTCACCCCGGATCCCGCGCCAGAGGTCGGTGAAGTTGTCGGCGAGTTCGTCGCGTGTCTCCATGGTCAGCGAGAGTTGTCCGTCGGTGACGTCGACGTGGAGTTCCTCGAGTGTGGTTTCGAACTCGCTTCGGTGAGAGCCGTCCGCGTCGACGGTTCTGCATTCCTCGATGAGGTCGTATTCTTGCAGCGTCGACACACGGCGATAGACCGTCGTCAGCGAGGCGTCACACTCCTCGCTGAGCGTCTTCGCTGTCTTCGGTCCGTCCCGATCGGCGGCGAGGAGTATCTTCCGTGCGTACTCGTCCGCGAGGAGTTGGAAGATCGCCGTCGACTCCGAGGAACCACCGGGTTGCACACGAGAGATCCTCTCGTTCAGCGGCAAATAGGCCACGATTCGCTGACCCGGCAAATCACCACAACCGTCTTGTATTCCCCCTCGAGCGGCGTCAGTGAGATGCCGTTATAGCGACTCGTCGGGGCGGACGGCTGTTCGAACGCGGTTCAAAACCGATCAGACGGCACAGGTCGGACACGCCCGGCTGTGGCGGACGTAGATCAGCCCGACCAGCAGGACCACTGAGAGGGCTCCGAAAACCGGTCGTAACGGATCGACGTACGTCATGACCGCCGAGGAACTGAACAACGCGAGCAAAACGACGTTACAGATCGGACAGCTGACTGCCAGAAACCCGCCGACGAGACCGCCAAGCGCCAGGCGATCTTCGCTGCTCGTGTCGCCGTCCTCGAGCCCGGGTTCGACTCGCTCGGTCGCCAGCCGCTGTGCGGTGTACACGCCGGCGAGCAGTGCGGTCGACGTCAGGAACAGGTAGTCGATCGGCGTCCGCGGGACCATCCGAACGTAGAGCGGGTTCGGGAGCAAGCCGGTGACGAGACCGAACAACAGGAACACGCCGATTCCAGCGGCCGCTCCGTACCCCATCGCCCGACGATCCGAGCGGATCGGTCGGAGGAATCCCCGTCCCGTCATTTCGCCCCCTCCGTCGCGATGGTACACCGTTCGGGATGGCCCGCCCGTCCGAGGAAGAACAGCAACAGCACGAGCCCGCCGACGCGAACCAGCGCGCCGTCGTACGGGAGCGCCGCGAGGCCCCCCGCGAACCCGAGAAAGCCGAGGAGACCGGCACCACAGCTCGCACAGCCAGAGGCAAGGAGTCCGGGGACGATCCCGGAGAGGTCGGCGAGACTCGAGACGCCGACGAGTCGCAGCTGTGTGACGGCGTTGACGACAGCGATCCCCGACAGGAGTGCATACAGGACGATGATTCCGAGCCCGGTCCAGCCGTCGGTTCGGTACACCGTCTCCGTGAGTGAGACGACGACGTACTCGAACCAGTGGAGGCCGTCGCCGAGCATCTGAAGCGAGAACGCCGGCATCGTACTCAGAATCAGGAGGACGTAGGTCGCACCCGTGACGGCAACGGCGCCGATCGTCCTTCGCCACGTCTCGAACGGATACGAGACCGCTGCAATGAGGTTCGTCAGATACTCTCGACCCGTGGCGCGTGTATTCATCCGATCGAATCGACGGGGGACGACCTGAAATCACCAACTCCGATTTGCTGGGCCAGCAAATCGGCGATTCCGTTACCGTCCCGGATCGGAAACGGTCACGAGAATTCAATGTCGATCGATCAGCCATCCCGTCGCGCGTTCCTCGCCGGTTCCGTCGTGACACTCGGCGCCGGTGGCGCCTACTATCTCACGCGATCCGACGACACCGCACAGCATCTCTCCCCGTCGTTTCACTCGAGCGACGAGACGTCAGCGTTCGGCGTCGACCTCGGCGGAAAGCCGATCATGGGCTCACGGGCAGCACCGCTCGAGATCTACTACTGGACCGACTTCCAGTGCCCGTTCTGCGAGCAGTTCGAACGGGAGACGCTCCCCGATCTCGTTCGGGAGTACGTCGAACCGGGCGACGTTCGCATCGTCTTCGTCTCGCTGCCCTATTTCGGTGCGGACTCGATGACCGCCGCGGTCGCCGGCAAGTGCGTCTGGGAGCGGGTTCGCGACGACGATCCCGGCGCGTACTGGGACTGGCATACGGCGGTGTTCGACGAACAGGGCGAGAAGAACTCGGGGTGGGCGTCGACGGACAACCTCCTCGAGTACACCCGTTCCGTCGACGGCGTCGACGCGGACGCCCTCGAGTCGTGTCTCGAGGACCGACGGTCGGAGTTCGAAGCCGCGGTCGAAGCCGATGCGGAACGAGCGACCGAGTTCGGCATCTCGGGGACGCCCTCGTTCGTCGTCTTCGATCCGGAGTCCGAAGCCGCCGGATCGCTCACCGGTGCCCAGCCGCCGGAACGGTTCGACGACGCGATCGAACGGGTCAGGGACGCGTAGCACCGAACGGCGTCGGACCCGGCATCCGTCCGACGGGCTCGGCGGTCGCCCGGCTATCGGAGTTGCGTCGGCAAACGGCCGCGTCAGGCGCTGTTTCGACGTTCGTACCCCAAGCCCTACTTCTCGGTGGGACCGAGATCCAATCGAAGCCGCTTGCGGTTCACGAGAACGGACGGACGACCGACAACAGGTTCCGCTCCCAACAGCCATGATCGACCCAGTCCTCGGCAGTCGGCTGCAGTTCGCGCTCACCACGATCGTTCACATCATCTTCCCGGTGATGAGCATGGGGCTCGCCCCCTTCCTCGTCTACTTCACGTGGAAGGACATCCGCACCGGCGAGCCGATCTACGAGCAGTTGCGACGGTTCTGGACCCGGATCTTCGCCGTCAGCTTCGTCGTCGGCACCGTGACCGGTATCGTCCTCGAGTTCGAGTTCGGGACGAACTTCGCGGCGTTTTCGACGACCGCCGGCGAACTCTTCGGCGGTCCGCTCGCGCTCGAGGGAATGATGGCGTTCATGCTCGAGGCGACGTTTCTCGGCATCTTCGTCTTCGGGCGCGAGCGGGTCGGGAACGCGCTGTATATGGTGTCGGCGGTCGCGGTCGGACTGGGGACGTGGCTCTCGGCGGTCTGGATCCTGATCGCCAACTCCTGGATGCAGACCCCACGGGGCTACGAGTTGACGACGGCGAACGGACATACGATCGTCGAACTGGTCGATCCGGTCGCGGCCTACGCCAACCCCCGGTTCCCCTGGATGTTCGTCCATATGCAAAACGCCGCCGTCGAGTCCGTCGCGCTGTTTATGGCTGGGCTCGGCGCGTATTTCGTCTTCAGACACCACGTCTGGGAGTACCCCGTCGAGAACGTCGCGTTCTGGGAGACGACGCTCAAGTTCGGCCTCATCGCGTTGCTCGTGACAGCGCCGTTGCAGGTGCTACACGGCGACCTGTACGCGCGACACATCGTGGAAACCCAGCCCCAGAAGTTCGCCGCGATGGAAGCCGTCTGGGAGACCGACTCCTACGTCCCCGAGTACATCGTCGCGTTCCCGACCAGCCTCAACCAGCTGCTGGATCCGCGTGCCAAGGAGATCTTCGGCATCGGTATCCCCGGTGGCGCGTCGTGGCTCGCGAGCGGCGGCGATCCGCAGGCGACGATTCAGGGGCTCGAGGAGTTCGAGGGAAAACAGCCGCCCGTGGCGATCGTCTTCTGGTCGTTCCGGATGATGGTCGGTCTCGGGTTCTGGTTCGTCCTGCTCGCCGTCTGGGGCGGCTACCGCTGGTGGAGCGGCGAACTCCTCGAGGACGATCTCCTTCACAAGGCCCTGATGCTCTCGACGCTGCTCGGCATTGTCGCGGTCGAACTGGGCTGGATCGTCACGGAGGTCGGCCGCCAGCCGTGGGTCGTACAGGACGTTTTGCGGACGACAGACGGTGTCTCGCCGGGGTTGACCGCCGCCGAGGCGACGGCGACGCTTGTGGGGTTCGCGGTCGTCTACCTCGGCCTCCTGACCCTCTACACCTACGTCGTCGTCCGCATCGTTCGGGCCGGCCCGCCGGACGGGGACGACCTCGCGACGCGGGACGCGTCGGAACGGCCCGCGTCGGAGGTGAGCGCCGATGACTGAGCCGGCCGCGCTCGCGACCGAGCCGTTGTTCGGTCTCCCGCTGGCCGACCTCTGGTTCGGGCTGGTGTTTTTCATCCTCGCGATGTTCCTCTTTCTGGACGGCTTCGACTTCGGGGTCGGCGCGCTGTTTGCGACGCGCGAGGACGACGACGAACGCGAACGGTTGCTGGCGGCCATCGGGCCGTTCTGGGACGGCAACGAGGTGTGGCTCGTCGTCTTCGGCGGCGCGTTGTTCGCGGCCTTTCCGTCCGTCTACGCCAACCTCTTCAGCCGCCACTACCTGTTGATGTTCGCCATTCTGGGCGCGCTCATCGTTCGGGGACTCGCACCCGAGATGTACGAACAGCGCCACGACGACGGCTGGCAGCGCTGGTGGGGCCGGGCGTTCGTCGTCGGCAGCCTCACCGCCCCCTTCTTTCTGGGTATGTTCACCGCGAACTGGGTGACCGGCGCGACGTCGATCGTCACCCTCCCGGCGCTGATCGTCGGTCTCGCCGTCGTCGCGCTCACCGTCGTCGACGGCGTGGCCTTCCTCCGACTGAAGACGCGAGGTGACTTACGCGACGACCTCGAGATGGACGGCTATCGCGCGCTCGGCGCGTACCTCGTCCTCGTTGTCGCGGCGCTTGGCTCCGTGTACGCGGTCGAACCGGCGTTGCGGTCGGCCCTGCTCTCGGCACCGGTGCTGGCGCTCGTCCTCGCGACGCTCGCGTTCGCCGGCGTGTACGTGGCGGCGACGCGGGCGGACCGCTACTACGCGGCGTTCGGCGCGGCCGCGGGGCTGGTCTTCGCGCTGGTCGCCATCGTCGCCGGCCTGATGTACCCGTCCATCGATCGAGCGGCCGGACTGACGGTCGAGACGGCCATCGTCTCGACGCTGCAGCTCAATCTCATGTCCGTCGGCGCGGCCGTCCTGTTGCCGCTCGTGTTCGTCTACTTCGCGGTCCTCTACACCGCCTTCAGCGGGCCGATCGAAACGGGTGAGTCGTACTGATGGCAGCCGACGGCGACGACGATCGGTCCGCGGCCCGCGACGACCGCATCGGCGACCGGGCAGCGACCGGACGACCGCCCCGACTCGGCTCTCGAGTCCTGCTGACGTGGCTCGAGCTGACGGTCGTCGGGATCACCGGCGGTCTCCTCGGCGCGACGATTGGCGGCCCGCCGGGGTTCGTCATCTACCTGACGACGACGCTCCTGTCGGTCGGGGTCGTCTTCCACAACGTCAACGAACTGATCAAGGGCTGGCTCCGAGCGACAGGAGCCGACGAGGTCCCCGAACCGACGGACTGAAACGGAGTCTGCCGGCCACGACCCGCTCGAGTGAGCCGGCTGCTCACTCGAGTGTCGCGATCAGCAGGAACGTCTCCGGACGGACGGCCGCGTGTTCGATCTCGAACCCGGCCTCGCGGAGCGCGTCCGCCGCCTCGTCGGCACTGTACCGTTCCTCGACCGGCGGACCGGCTTCGCCGGTGCCGGTCGCCGCCCAGTCGACGATCACGAGTCGCCCGTTCGGAGCGAGCGACCGCCGGACCTCGGCGATCGCCTCGTCGCTCGCGAACTCGTGGTAGGTCATCGTCGAGAACGCGGCGTCGACGTCGCCGTCGTCGAACGGGAGGTCGCTCACGTCGCTGGTCACGAGTTCGACGTTCTCCGGAACGCCTTTCTCGCGGTAGTACTCGTGCATCGCCGCCTGCAGATCGACCGCGTAGACCGCCCCGGCGTGTGGAGCGACGTCGTCGGTGAAGAAGCCGGTCCCGCTCCCGAGGTCGGCGACGGTATCGTCCGGCGACAGCGAGAGCGCCCACAGCAGTTCCTCGGCCGAGACGAACCGATATCGCTGCTCGGCGTCCTCTAACTTGTCCGCTCGATCGGCGTCGAACGTGTGGTGACCCATGGTTACAGGGCCTCGAAGGCGGCGTCGACGAGTTCACCAGTCTCGGCGACGATGTCCGCCATCTCCTCGTCGTCCGGCGCAATCCCGACGAGCCGTGCGATGCGCATGATCGAGACGTGATAGACGCGCTGGCGGCCGGGTTCTTTCTCCCAGACGACGACGTTACACGGGAACAGCGCGCCCATCTTCCCGTCGGTCGCCTCGAGCGCCCGGTCGGCCACCGCCGGGTTACACGCCCCGAGGACGTAGTAGGGGTCGCGGTCGGCGTCGACCTTCTCGTTCAACAGCTCCGACGGGGAGAACTCGACGGGGACCCCGAAGCCGGCGTCGGTGAACACCTCGCGGACGTGTTCGATGGCTTCCTCGTGGTCCATCTCGAGGGTCGTCTGCGTCGCACCGATCTCGTCCGGATCGATCTGGCTCGGGTCGATAGGCAACGTCATCGTATACAGTATTGTGCCCGTCACGAAAAGAACTTCCGAATTCGACGTTCCGCGGTGGCGGGACGGCTCGTCATCGCGTCACGCCACCGGGAGCAGCGGTCCCGCGTTTCGCCCCGTTCCGAAACGCCGGCCGTCCGCTCGGGCGGAAAAACGCCACAACACATATACCCACACTCGATCGAACGTCGAGGTGTGAACTCCGATTCGGCATCCCGACGGTCGCTTCTGGGACTCGCGGGCGTTGCGAGCCTCTGTTGTCTCGGAACCGGCGGCCTGGTGGTCGGCGGGACCGCTGCCGTCGCCGGCGGAGCCGCGGCCGGGAACGCGAGCAGCGGGGTCGTGCAACTGGCGGTCACCCTCGTCACGCTCGGCATGATCGGAATCGGACTGCGGTTTCGGACCCGCTGTTCGGACTGCGACACCTGAATCGAACCCGCGGAAACCGAACCGGCCGCGCCCGTCGTCCCTTCCCGCTGTTCACCGCTCGAGGTACGACCGGGGGTCGGACGCCGTCCCGAACTGTTCGTCGACGAACCACGAGACGATGCTGCCCTCGGCCCGATGTAGCACGTCGCTACACGTCGCTTTCGAGACGTTCAATCGATCGGCGATATCCGTCAACGTCGCCTCCCGCGGCGTCGCGTACCCGCAGGATGGTCGCCGTTACACCGGAACCGACGTACACTGGTCCGTCTGAGACCGGACCCGACCGTCGGTGATCTGGGCTGGCGGCTGCCGCCCCGAACGGGATTGGCTTCCGTCCGGTCCATGTCACGGCCGTCGACGGAACCTTTCGATAGACGGACCAGAGGGGCTTTTTCGCCGACGATCCAAGGACATCTGTGTACCGGCCACCTCGAGAGATCGTCCTGGCTGCCGTCGTACTCGTCGCCACCGTCGGACTCGGTGGCCTCTTCGTCGGTGACGCCGATCCGGCGCCCCCGGAACCGGCGCCGTTCGACGAAACCGTTTCCGTGGGACTCACGCTCGAGAACGAACAGAAACTCGACGAGAACGTCACGCTCCCACGAGCGCAGGCGTTTTACTCGCAGTATCAGTACGTCGTCGGCTACTACGGCGTCGAGACGTTCGTCGACGCCCAGCGACAGGACGGACACGAACAGCGCTTTGGCTATCCGCTGGCGGTGTACGTCACCGACTACGGCGACGCGCCGGTCGAGTTGAACGAGGAGGGGTATCCGGTCACCGACCGACAGCTCCCGTGGATCGACGCCACTGACGCGTGGTTCGTCGTCGGCAGCGAGGCCCGAACGCCGTCGGGCGAGACCGTCGTTTCGTTCGCCGACAAAGCGGACGCGGCGTCGTTCGCGACGGCTCACGGCGGCGAGGTGTATTCGTGGGACGAAACCCTCGAGCAGTCGTTCGACACCGACGACGTGACCGGCGTCCGCGACCGCGTTTCCGAACAGGACCGCCGTGCCGATGCGACCGTCGAGTCGACACAGGCCCGCACCGATCGGCCGGTCTCGACCGTCGTCGCAACGGACGCCGATGCCGTTCGGGAGCGCATCGACGAGGACCCTGCCAATATCACGGTCGTCGATACCGTCCAGGCGGGCATCGACGAAGCGCCAGCGAACACCACGGTTCTGGTCTCCGACGGGACCTACGAGGAAACCCTCGAGATCGACCGTCCGATCACGCTCGCCGGGGACGGAACACCGACGATCAGCGGCGACGGCAACGGGTCGGTCGTGACCGTCACCGAACCGCGGGTCGGAATCCGTGACCTCGAGATCACCGGCGTCGGGCCGCTGACCTCCGGTGCCGAGGACGTCCCCGGACCGGCGATCGACGACGACGCCTGGGACGAGAAGTTCCTGACGTACTACACCGGTGCGGACGCCGGCATCTCGGCCCACGTCGCCGCGGGGCTGTCGGTCGAGAACGTGACGATCGAGACGCCCTCGAACGGGATCATCCTTCGCGAGAGCCCCGAGACGGTCGTTCGGAACGCGACGGTCCGTGGCAACGAACGGTGGGAGGACGGGTTCGCCGGAATCATGGCGTTCCGGTCGCCGGGCGTGATCGAGGAAACGACGATCGTCGACGGGCGGGACGCGATCTACGCGTACCGATCCGAGGGGATCGTGATTCGGGAGAACACGATCGACGAAAGCCTACTGGGAATCCACTTGATGCATACCGACGGCACGCTACTCGCGGACAACCGACTGAACGACGTCGTCGATACGGGGATCTACGTCATGACGGGGCCCGAGCGGAACGCGATCGTCGGCAACGAGATCAGGGGCTCACAGGTCGGCGCCTACGTCGGCGGCTCGGACACGTACGTCGCCGAGAACGTCCTCGAGGCCAACGACGTCGGACTAGAGCTGGCGGCGTCCGGCTCGATCTACGAGCGAAACGTCATCGCGGGGAATCAGGTCGGCGTCAACGATCGGGTGATACTGCCGACGAACCGGGTCCTCGAGAACGACTTCGTCAGCAACGACGACCACGCCACCGCGGGCGCCGGACCGTTGCGCGTCTGGACGCACGACGGTCGCGGGAACTACTGGCAAGGAGCCACCAGTATCGCGGACGGCGACCCGCCGTCCCGGTCGTATTCACCGACCGACACCGTCGACGGTCGGATGCACCACACCGACGGGGCAGCGACGCTCGCCCGAGCGCCGGCGCTCGACGCGCTCTCGGGGTTCGAAGCATCGGTGTCCGGAATGCGGACGGGTAGTGTCACCGACACGGAGCCCACGTGCGAACCGAACAACCCGGAACTGCTCGAGCGGACCGATTACGCCGATCGCGCCAGGTCCTGCGACGGCTCACTCACGATCGAACCATGACGACAGCCCAACCCCTACTCGAGGCATCGAACGTCGATTTCGCGTACGGAGACGTGACCATCCTACAGGACGTATCCGTCCCCGTCCGACCGGGCGCGGTGACGGCCCTGATCGGTCCGAACGGGACCGGAAAGACGACCCTGCTCCGCACGCTCGCCGGACTCCAGGAACCGACCGGGGGGTCCGTCGCGTATCACGGGCCGGATGCCGCACGCGAGGTCGGGTATCTCCCTCAACATCCCGAGTTTCGGCCCGGGTTCACCGTCCTCGAAACGCTCACGTTCTACGCGTCGCTCGTCGGCGGTGGCCGCGACGAGGCGATGGCACGACTCGAGCGCGTTGGACTCGAAGACGCCGCGACGCGCCGGGTCGAGGCGCTTTCCGGAGGGATGACGCGACTCGTCGGGATCGCCCAGGCGACGATCGGTGACCCGCCGCTGGTCGCCCTCGACGAACCCGCGTCCGGACTCGATCCGGGGATGAGCAAGCACGTGTTCGCGGTGGCCGACGAACTCGCCGCCACCGGAACCGCGGTGGTGGTGAGTTCGCACGATCTCGAACTCGTCGAGCGGACGGCCGACGAGGTGGTCGTCCTCGACGACGGCACCGTCGTCGAACGCGGGGCCCCGACGGCGCTGTGCGATCGCCTCGGCGTCGAATCGCTCGAGAACGTTTACGAGGCGTCGATCACCGGCGATCTCCGTCGCGTTCGAGTCCGGGGTGAGACGGCGTGACCGGTGCGTCGCGCTCGGTACACGACGACTCGCCGCCGGCGACCGACGACGAGACCGACCTCGAGCCCCCGAGGTCGGCCGACCGTGCGCCGAAGCCGACTCGCCGGATCGAACGCGTCGTCGTCCGCGAACTCAGGACCCTCTCCCGGACCCGGACGTTCGTCCTCCTCGGCGCGGCGTTCGCGGCCGTCCTGCTGGGAATCGCGTGGGTCGGGGGCGGTGTCGGGGCCGGCTACGTCCCGACGATCGTCGATCTCCTGACGCCGCTCGAGTTGCTCGTCCCGATCGTGGCCGTCGCGTTCGGCTACCGGGCGATCCTCGGCGACCGCCGACGGGGCGAACTCGACGTCCTCGAGACGTATCCGATCGCACCGCGCGAACACGTCATCGGCGTCTTCGTCGGCAGGGCCGTCGGACTCCTCGGGACGGTCGCCGCGTCGCTTCTGCTCGTCGGCGGCGCGGTCGTCGTCGGTCGCGAGGAACCGTTCAGCCGGTACGCGTCCCACGCCGGTGCCGACTCCCCGCTCCTGTTCGCGCGGTTCGTCGTGCTGACCGCGCTGTTCGCGCTATCGATCCTCGCTGTCGCGATCGCGATCTCGGCGCTCGTAAGCGGAACGCGAAGCGCCCTCGCGCTGTCCGTCGTCGCGTTGGTCGTCGTGCTGGTGGGGCTGGATCTCGCACTCGTCTACGGCCTCGCCGGCGGCTATCTGGGCGAGTCATCGCTCGTCTACGCGCTCGCGGCGAGTCCGCTCAGCGCGTACCGCGGACTCGTCTTCGAAACTGTCGTGATAACGGCGGCAGGAACCGGACCACAGACGGCCTCGCCAGTGGCCAGTCTGATCGGACTCGCGGTGTGGACGATCGGCTCCCTTGCCGTCGCGACCGCGGCAATGAATCGGTAACTGTCGTTTCGGGCACGATCGCGGGATCGGTCGTTACATCATCGACATCACGAGGTCGCGACTCACGTCGCCGTGTTCGTAGAGATCGCCGCCGTAGTCCGCTTGGAACGCGTCCGCGTCGTCGGAGTCGGAAAAGCCGATCATCGACGGCCCCATCGCGCCCTCGACCTCGCTGTCGACGACCAGCGTGAGATCGGTTATCGGCGCGAAGGCGTCCGCTTCGACGTGGCTGGTAATCTCGGGCGCGTCGCCGCCGGTATCGACCTCGTAGTCGACGCTCGAGTAGTCGGTCACGTACGTCACGCTCGGCTCTTGCTCGTCCTCGTGTTCGAACGTGAACGCGTACGTACAGAGGGAACTGCAGAACTGTGCCGGACGGTCTTCGTCGAGTACTTCCTCGGCGTCGTCGTAGAACGATTCGCCGACCGGTCCGGGGTAGTCGACGATCGCCATCGTGCAGTTGTCACAGCTCGTCCCGTCCTCGATCGTGACCGGGTCGGGACTGTTCGCCTCGTCACCGCCGAGACAACCGGCCAGAGCGGTCAGCCCGGTGAGGGCCGACCCGGCGAGGATCGTTCGACGCGACACGCTTCGTTCGCTGTCACTTCCGTGGGACTCGTCCATGTGCGTCCTTGGGTGGCGACCGATAAGTGGAGTCTGGTCCAATCGACGAAACAGCGTGCGGTCGTCCACACGGAACCGCCACGAGATCGACGTCGGTATCACGCCGTTGCTCGGCCCGATCGTGGTTGCCGTTCGCGCGACCGGTGGCGTACCGAGAGTGCTGGAGCCTCGATACGGCGAACCCGGCGATCTCCTCGCTGCAGCACTGCTCGTCAGCGAGGTGCCGTCTACGGCGGCCTCACCAGCCACCGGTCCCAAGCAGACGTCCTCACGGGCCACCGAATACGATCGGAGTTTGTCCCAAATACACACAACCACACCGAAAAAGGGACCGTCCGAGGCGCTCGAGCGTTCGAAACTGCCGGACGATCGGCAGTCGGACACACCGTCACCGGCGACCGGCAAGCGACCGGCGGACGAGTCGGTGTGTCACGGTCGTCGCCGAGGCCGGCCGCACGCCACCGGAGTTGCCTCGCGACGGGAACGGTGACGGGCCACAGATCGCCGGGAATCAGTATTCGGGGCGCTGAGCCCGAATGACGTCCGCGAGCTGTTGTTCCTCGTCGGCGATGAGTTCCGTCAGATCGTCGGCCGTGATGATGCCGACGAGCTGGTCGCCGTCGCTGACGGGGAGGCGGCGCACGCCGTGTTCGGCCATCAGGTCCGTCGCCTCGTAGAACCCGTCGTCTCGCTCGATCGTACAGGGATCCTCGGTCATTATCTCCGCTGCCGTCTGCTCGGCATCGGTCCCGTCGGCGAGGACGCGCACAGTCAGGTCGCGGTCGGTTACGATACCCACCGGCGCATCGTCGTCGATAATCACGATACTCCCGACGTTCTCCTCGTCCATCATCGCCGCGAGTTCGGAGACCGATGCGTCGGGTGCGGCCGTTACGACATCGCTGCGGGCTAAGTCATCGATCGGCATGAGGACACCGGATAGGCCGACCACACGAGACGTCTTAGTCTCGGGGCCCAAGTGTGACGACGGCGGACTCTCTCGTCGGTACGACCGTCACACGACCGTACTCGAGTCCGCGACGATCGCGCTCGCACCGATCGCGAGCGGGCCGTTTCCGGCGGGTTTCTTGTACGTTGCTGACGTGTCTCCCGTATGGGAACGCACGTACTCGTCCCGTTGGACGGCTCATCGCAAGCGTGGGCCGCGTTCGATCACGCGGTCTCGAATCACGACGGCGGGCGAATCACGACGTTACACGTCGTCGATCCGATGGCGGGAGTATACAGTGATTACGGGGGCGGCGGCTACTACGATCCACAGATCCACGATCAGGCCGTCGAACGGGGTAACGAACTCGGCGAAGAAGCGCACGACCGAGCGGAGGAAGCAGGCGTTCTCGAGACGACCACGATCGACACCGCGGTCGAAACTGGACCGGCCGCTCGAACGATCGTCCAGTACGCCGACGAAAACGACGTCGATCACATCGTCATGGGTAGTCACGGTCGGTCCGGCGTCACTCGTGTCCTGCTCGGAAGCGTGGCCGAAACCGTCACGCGGCGCTCCCCAGTCCCGGTGACGATCGTTCGATAACGGAACACGCCCGTCGCTTACACTGTCGGACAGAAGTCACTACGAAGTCGGTCGCCAATTCGCGGCCGACCGGCGACGGCCACAGCAGAGCGCTCGATCTTCACGCCGATCTGCCCAACAGTTGCTGTGTCACACGGACTGCCGTCCGTCAGTTCCGACGAGACCCGACCGTCCCGCGATTGCACGGGGTATCGGGACAGCTGCCCGTATGAGCCGTTGTGGACGTCCGCTCGCTACGCATCGGTCCGGACCTCTTTCCGCCCCGTTATCTCGTCCGGATCGAGGCTGAAATAGCGGAACGTCATCTCCCTCGGCGGTCGCTCGAACACGTCGATGATCGGGATCTGGATCCCCCACATCCCCTGAATTTCCGTCGACTCGTACGGCGCATCGGCTGTATCCGAAAGCCGTCCCGTGGCGACGACGCTTCGCCAGCCGGTGTCGGTCTCGTCGTGTGTCACGAAGGAGACGGGGTTATCCACGAGGTCCTCCTTTCTGCTGTCCTGTGGGATCGAGAGTCGATAGTAAAACCGCTTTACGTCCGCGCTGTACCCGTACGAGACGGGGATCGAAACCGGCGGTTCGTCGGGATCCGTGGCGAAGGAGATGACGCCGGTCCCGCCGCGACCGAGGAATTCGTTTATTTCGTCCTCGCTCAGTTGCAGCCATCGAGGGTCCTGCATACGTTCTCCGACGATGCGCCGGCTAAAAATCCCCCTCTTATTGGAGACCGTACTATCACTGGAACGGGAACGTCGCCACCGACCTGCCGGGATCGTCTCGTCGCCACTGACAATCGTTGCACACCCGACCGCACGACAGCGTTGTCATTCGTTTCAGCGGCTCCGATAGCGGTGGCCAAGCGTGTCCCGCAGCGAGCCGATCGACCGCGAGACACGCCCTCGAGTCGGTCGAATCCCGTCCCGGTCGTCGAGGGTGCCTGTGCAGGGACGATACCTATCAACGGGCTCGCAGTATGAGTCTTGTAAGGTGAGTCCAATGGTGACCCAACTATCTCCCGAACGGCTCGCGGCGATGATCGACTCGGACGAGTCGTTTACGCTCGTCGATACCCGCCCCGAAGACAGTTACGAGGGGTGGCGGATTCACGGCGCCGAAAACGTCCCGTTCGACCCCCACAACGAGTTCGATGACGAGAAAATCGAGCGCATCGAGGCAGCGAGCAACGGCGACTCGATCGTCGCGATCTGTGGGAAGGGGCTCACGTCGACGCCGTTCGGTTTCGAACTCGAGCAACGCGGCTACGACGACGTGGCCGTCGTGAAAGGTGGCATGGAAGACTGGAGCAAGGTGTACGAGGTCGTCCCCGTCGAGACGGCAAACGAGGATCTCGTCGTCCTGCAGCTACAGCGCCGGGCAAAGGGCTGTCTCGGCTACGTCGTCGGCTCGACGGCCGCCGAGTCGGCGGTCGTGGTCGACCCGACCCGACAGACGGACCAGTTCAAGATCGCCGCCGAGGAGGCCGGACTCACGATCGAGCGCGTCCTCGACACCCACGTCCACGCCGATCACATCTCGGGCGGGCGAAAACTGGCGACCGAGCTGGACGTTCCCTACCATCTCGGCGAACGCGCGAGCGAACGGGGCGTCGAATACGACTACGAACCGCTCGCCGACGGCGAGACGATCGTCCTCGACGACGTCGAAATCGAGACGCTACAGACGCCGGGACACACGACCGAGATGGTCAACTCCCTCGTCGACGGCGAGGCGCTGCTGACGGGTGACACGCTGTTCGTCGAGTCCGTCGGCCGGACGGAACTTCAGTTCGGTGACGAGGACGCGGCCAACGGCGCCGAACTACTGTACGAATCGATCCACGACACCGTTCTCGAACTCCCGGACGAGACGCGGATCCTCCCGGGACACGTCTCGGTTACGGCGGAGAACCGATACGAGGTCGGCTCGCCGGGCGAACTGATCGGCGCTCGTCTGGGCGACCTCCGCGACGATCTCGAGTTGATCGGATTGGACGAGGACGAGTTCGTCGATCGGATCGTCGAGAACGACCCGGAAAAACCGCCGAACTACGAGCGCGTACTCGAGATCAACACTGGGACGGAGCCGCCCGAGGACGAGTCCGAGGCGACGGAACTCGAACTCGGCCCCAACAACTGCGCGGCCTGATTCGCCGGCGAGCGTCGGACACGGGATCACTGCCAGAACAGTGTCAGCAGGCGACTCCGTGGACGGTTTCATCCGTTCCGTTCAGTGTGGGTACTGCCACAGTGGACGGCGGACACTCATTACTGTCGGCGCCGCTGGACCTATTTCTCGGTCATGAGATCGGCGTGACGATTTTATACCGGGTGGTCGAAGCCATTCGTCATGGCCGATCGAGTTCTCGTTCCCTACGACGGGTCGCCACAAGCGACGGACGCTCTCGAGTTGACCTTCGACGAATTCCCGGACGCGACCGTCATCGCGCTGTACGTCATCGAGATCCCCGACGGGCGCTGGGCGCAACTCCTCGGACCGGAACTGCAAGCACCCGTTTCCGAGAAAGCGAAGGAACACGCAGCCGATGTCCTCGAGACGGCGACGGAACTCGCAGCCGAGTCCGGTCGCAGTCTCGAAACGAACGTCGTCACGGGCGAACCGGATGATCGCATCGTCGCGCAGGCGGCAGCGGAATCGGTCGATCTGATCGTCATCGGCAGCCACGGCAAGGAGGGGGTCTCCCGCGTCCTGCTCGGGAGCGTCGCGGAAACCGTCGTTCGACGATCTCCGGTTCCCGTCCTCGTAGTCCGGTAGTGACGACCGGAAACTCAAACCGCTACGACGGCGCGACGAACGACGGGGACCGCCGTTCGACGCTCGCATCGGGATGCGATCCGAGTATTTTGCCCGCTTCGACGTGGATGTCTCGGAGTGACCGGCCCGTTGACTGCTCGGTTGTTATGTATCTACACAAAACCATCCGGACCAAACGATCGGGGTGGCCCGGTTCATCTCACCGATAGCCCCGAATACAGCCCACATGTGCGTTGCGAATCCGTCCGGACACATCGGCCGTCCATTACGGATCGAACTCTCGAGGGGAGTCGCCACTATATTGTACACTATGTACAAAACCTTTAAGCAGTGTCGGTCCATACGTAGTGGTGATGGCAACTGATGCACGCGACGACGTTTCGGCACGATCGCTCGACGAACCGATCTACATCGACGGCGGAAGTCACCTCGAGGACGTCACGGCGGAACACGAGGTCGTTCTCGTGGACTTCTACGCCGACTGGTGTGGCCCCTGTCAGATGCTCAATCCCGTCCTCGAGAAGCTGGCCGACACGACCGACGCCGTGATCGCCAAGGTCGACGTCGACGAACACCAGCAGCTCGCGGGGTCGTTCGGCGTTCGCGGCGTGCCGACGCTCGTCCTCTTCGCGGACGGTGAGCAGGTCGAACAGCAGTCCGGCGTGCTGCCGGAAAACCGACTCCGTGCCCTGATCGAGAGATACACCGAATGAACGAGGCAACCGACGCGACCGCGGACGTTCGAAACGTCGTGATCGTCGGCTCCGGCGTCGCCGGTCTCTCGGCGGCCGTCTACGCCGCGCGGGCCGACCTCGAGCCGCTGGTACTCGAGGGGCCCGAGCCGGGCGGCCAGCTGACGCTGACGACGGACGTCGAGAACTACCTCGGCTTCCCCGAGGGCGTCGGCGGGATGGAACTGATACAGAACGGCAAGGACCAGGCCGAGCGCTTCGGCGCCGAATTCGAACACGGGACCGTCGAGGACGCGACGCTCGCGGACCGGCCGTTCGAACTCGAACTCTCGAACGGCGATCGGCTGCGAACGCGTGCGCTGATCGTCGCGAGCGGCGCGAGCGCTCGCTGGGTCGGCGCGGAAAACGAGGACGAGCTGATGGGCTATGGCCTCTCGACGTGTGCGACCTGCGACGGCGCGTTCCACCGCGGCGACGACGTCCTCGTGATCGGCGGCGGCGATTCGGCGATGGAAGAAGCGCTCTTCCTCGCGAAGTTCGCCGACAGCGTGACCGTCGTCCACCGCCGTGAGGAACTGCGCGCGTCCGAGATCATGGCCGACCGGGCCCGCGACAACGAGACCATCGAGTTCCGCTGGAACACGGAACTCGAGGCGCTCCGGGGCTCCCAAGACGAAGGCGTCACCGGGGCAACGCTCGTCTCGCACCCCGAGGGGTATCCCCTCGAGCAAGCCGCGAACGGTGCCGACGTGACACGCGAGACGGTCGACGTCGGCGGCGTGTTCTACGCGATCGGCCACACGCCGAACACCGACTTCCTCGCGGGAACCGCGGTCGACCGCGACGAGAGCGGCTACCTCCACACGCGAACCGACGACGCCGGCCGCGCGACGACCGAGACCGCGGTCGAGGGCGTCTTCGCCGCCGGCGACGTCGCCGATCCGAACTACCAACAGGCGATCACTGCCGCCGGAACCGGCAGCATGGCGGCTCTCGACGCCGAATCGTACCTCGAGACGCTCGAGCGGACGACGGAACCCGCACTCGAAGTCTCGCAGTAGTCGTCCGCGTCGCTGGGAGCATTCGAGCGGGTTGGCACGCGCATTCGACTCTGACTCTCTATTTCGACGCCCTCGAGGACGGGATCCGGTCCGACACCGA
The DNA here is from genome assembly GCF_000230735.2 of Natrinema pellirubrum DSM 15624. NCBI lineage: Archaea > Methanobacteriati > Methanobacteriota > Halobacteria > Halobacteriales > Natrialbaceae > Natrinema > Natrinema pellirubrum. The sequence continues at coordinate 1,439,990 of NC_019962.1, read as the reverse complement.
CTCGACACGGTGATCCGCGGCCATCGCGTGCGGGTCGGCGCGATTACTCCTCTTTGATCCGGCTACCGCCCGGCGGCATGAAGTGCTGGATCCGGTCCGGGCTGGCGATCTTGCGGACGAACGACTCGTCCTCGAAGCGCTCGCGGAACCGCCGGTAGAGCCGTTTGGCCGTGTCCGCCTGGGCGTACTGCCCGGGCTCGAGTTCGATCGTCGTCTCCGTCCGGTCTTCGATGGCCGACGGCGGGCCGCCGATCACTCGCGTGTAGGGCTCACACTGGATCCCGACCGCCGCGCCGACGGGGGTATCGCGGTAGTAGGTCCGATCGCCGCGGATCGCGAACCCACCCTTCTCCAAGTACTCGCCGCTCTCGGGGGTCTTCGAGACCTGATCGGCATCGACCGCGTAGACGTCGCCCGCGTAGCGGCCGTCCTTCCAGACCGAGGCATACGAGACCGCGAACTGGGCCGCCTCCTCGATGCTCGACTCGGGGAGTTCGATGTCGCTCGAGGACGCTTCACTGGGGTCGGTCGCCTTCAGCACGGTGACGGGACCGCCGTGGGCCTGCGTGTGGAGGACCTTGTCACCGGGCTCGAGGTACTTCTTGACGATCTCCTCGTTCTGGTCGGCGTTGCGGCCGCCGATCACGAGGTAGTCGTCGCTGGTGTGGAACCAGCGGAAGCGATCGAACCAGGGCTCGTTCTCGCGGATCGGAATCGAGGGGTCGGCGAGCCAGTCCCGGTTCGGCCCTTCGTCGTCCGCCTCGTCCTCGTCGTCGCTCGCGGCGTCCTTTGCTTCCCACTCGTCGCGGCGTCGCTTGGCGTCTTCTAAGTCCTCACGGGTGTTCTCGATGGCCGCCAGCGCGCCCTCCTTTTTGTCCTCGACGCGTTTGGCCTCGGTGTAGAGCCGGTCGGCGTTCTGTTCGACGCCCCGATCGGCGACCAGTTCGATCCGCTCGCCGTCGAGGTCGACGGTCACGGTCCCCTCGCTGCCGTCGACGTCGATGACCGCCTCGGCGGCCGCGATACCGCGGTCGGCTCCTTCCTCGAACCGCTCCCGGATCTCGTCCCAGGCGCGGTCCTGCTCGCGGGCCCCCTGGACCGTCGAGAGGATCTCGTCGACGAGTCCGTACTCGGCGTAGAGCAACTCCGCTCGCTCGCGTAACTGCTCGGCCTCCTGCTCGAACCCCTCGATCGCCCCCTGCTGTTGCTCGATGATCCGCTCGTGTTTGGCGATCTCGGACTCGAAGTCCGGCCGCTGATCGGTCGGATCGGGCTCTTCCTCTTCGGCGAGTTCGAGCCGGAAGAAGTAGTCGTCCAGCGCCGACAGGAACGAGTCGTAGCCCTCGGCGGGCAGGTCCGCGTGTTCCTCGAGCGGGAACGGCGTGACGTCGACGACGGGACCGTCGCCTGCGTCGGTTCCCTCGCTTTCGTCGTCCCCGTCGGCCTCGTCCCCGTCGTCACCCTCGAAGTAGAGCCTGGGCTCGAAGTTACCGTTGCGGATGTCGAGTGCAAGCCGTTCGATGGCCTCGTAGATCCGGTCGTAGACATCGTCGTCGGCGTCGTCGATGTCCAGCCCCTTCTCGACGCCGGCGCGGGTACAGACCTCCTCGGCGTAGAGCCCGCCGAAGTTGAGTTGGGTCGCCAGCGTCCGGACCACGTCGGTGTCGGAGTCGTCCATCTCGTGGTCGAACGCCTCCCGGGAGACCGTCAGCGGGTTCGTCCGGGTATCGGGGAACTCGTAGCGCGAGCCCGGGACGACCGTCCGAGACTTGAGTCGGACGGTCTCGAGGCAGTCGATCACCTCGTACTCGCCGTCGGTGACCGCGACGTTGCCCTGCCCGAACAGTTCGACGATGATCCGGGTCGTGCCGTCGTCGCGCTCGAAGACGAACTCGAGGATGCGGTCGAACTCGTACTGTTCGACGCCCGCGAAGTCCGCTCCCGACAGTCGGTTCCGGAGCATCATCGCGAACTGGGGCGGCCGGCCGGGGGCGTCGGGCACCCGCTCGGGGGCGACCGTGTGGGCCCGCTTGACCTCGCCGACCTCGAGGATCAGTTCCAGTCGGCCCCGGTCGAAGTCCCGCATCTTGAGGCGGACGAGATCGTCGCCGTAGAGGTAGGCTTTGTCGACTTTCGCTCCCTCGTAGGTACCGAGTTCCCCGACGAGGGCCGCGAGGTCGACGCTTGTCAGCTCCCGCTTCGAATCCATACTACACACTGCCCGGCCCGGTCAAAAAGGGATGTCGCTCCGGAGACGGTCGATCACGTCGGCGAGCGTCCGCGAGGATGTCGACCGCCCACCCGTCGGTCGCTGTCGGAACATCTAATCCCCGCGGGCACTCAGTACGGGGCATGTACGAGGCCGTGGGTGGCGTCACCCGTGAGTCGAACGCGCGACTGCGAGGAGGAACTGACCGAACGCGGACGGTCACGAACGGGGGGCCGACCCGATGAGCGCAGGCGAGGAACCGCCCTGGACCGACGTCTCCCGGTTCCCGGACTTTCTCGATCATCTCGAGCAACAGGGCGGCGCGACGGTCCGCGGGATCGTCGACCGGATCGATGCCGATGTCGATATGGACGGCGTCGTCTATCACGATCGGGGCATTCGCTCGCCGGGCTACGACGCGACGTTCGTCCCCGAGCCCGAAGGTGAGCGACTTCGGCCCGCGTTCAGCGTCGAACTCCACACCGTCGGCCCCCGAAGCATCTGGGCGGTCTTCGACGCGACGCTCTCGTGGGACTTCTATCTCCTTCAGGCCGAGGGGATCGCGGCGATCGCCTGGGTGAGCGACGAGGAGTACAACGCCGAGGAGTCCGGGATGTTCCTCTCGAAACACGACGCCCTCGCCGCCGGCCGGTTCTCCTTTGGCACGTTCATCTATGCCGACGAGGACTGGCAGGAACAGCTGGAACTGATCGAGGGAACCGATACGCCCGCCTTCCTCCAGCGCGACGACGGCAGCACGCTCATCCCGACCAGCCAGGCCGATTTCTACGACGTCGTCAACTCGACGCCAGAGGCGTTCCGGACCAACGGCGGCGGTGCGCCGCCACATCTGGGACTGCTCGAACTCGAGGTTTCGATCGACTAAGGACGGTCGGCCGCCGTATCCGACCGCAACCGTTTTCGAGCCGGCGTCGGAGGGAACCCGTATGTCGTCGCTCGAGGAAGTCGTCGTCGTCGCGACCATCGCCGGCTGTACCACCGGGCTCGGGGCGTTACCACTCCTTCTCACCGACCGAATCAGCCACCGCGTCTACGACGGGTCGCTCGGCCTCGCAGCCGGCATCATGGTCGGGGCCGCGGTCTTCGCCCTCGTGTTGCCCGGCCTCGAGATGGGGTCGCCGCTCGAGGTCACCGCCGGTCTCCTCGCCGGCGGCGGCTTCCTGCTGGTCGTCAACGCCGTTCTCCCGCACTTGCATCTCCTCTTTCGCGGGGAACGGGTCGAAGGGACGGGACCGAAATTCGACCCCGCCGGCGAGCTACCGTCAGCCGAGGCTGACGGCGACCTCGACCCGCTCGGCGACGATGCCGACGACCTGCGTCGCGCCGCACTGGTCGGCGGTGCCGTCACCATTCACAACGTCCCAGAGGGGCTGGCGGTGGGGATCGCCTTTGCGAGCGGCGAGACGGCGCTCGGCCTCGCCATCGCGACGGCGATCGCCGTCCAGAACGTCCCCGACGGGTTCGCGATGGCGGTGCCAGCCGTCCGGGCCGGCGTCTCCGCCCCCCGAACGCTGCTGTACACCACGCTCTCGGGCGGCGTCCCGGAGCCGATCGCCGCTGCCGTCGGCTTCTCGCTCGTCGCCGTCGTCTCCGGGCTCTTTCCCCTCTCTGCCGGCTTCGCTGCGGGGGCGATGATCGCCGTCGTCTTCCGGGAACTGGTCCCCTCGAGCCACGGCCACGGCTACGCCGACACCGCGACGGCGACGTTCGTCCTCGGCTTCGCGGTCATGCTACTCGTCGACACCGTCCTCGCGGTCTGACCGGGGTGTCTCGTCCACCGGCCTACGGGTCAAAGGAAACATACGTTACCGAATCCACACGAACGTATGGTCTCCCGCGAAAACAGCGTCCTCGCCGTTGCGTTCGCCCTCTGTCTGGCCGCCTTCCTGCTCGGTGCGGCCCTCGGCCTCGAGGGACCGATCTACGCGTTCGTGGTGGTGATCGCGATCCCGATCGTCGGGCCGCAACTGTACCTGGCGGCCACCGGCGACGAGGCGGTGCCGGCGCCGACTCGGATCCGGACGGCCCTGCTGCTGGGCGGCGGTCTCTGTCTGCTGTTCGGGACCGCCGGTACCGACGCGGAGCGGCGGCTGTTCTGGGGGATCGGGACCGGACTCCTCCTGACGGCTCTCGTCTACGAGGTTCGGACGGGATACCTGCGCGAAATTGCGAGCCGCTGACGGAGCCGCCGTACTGATCACGGCAGCGTGGCGTCGCCTTGAGCGAACTGCGAGAACGGAAACCGAGCGTGCCGGTGTCGCTCTCGGGGGAGTCGAGCGACGGGATGGGTGCCGGCGCGCTCGCGGACAGTGCGGTGTGCCGCTGTCGGAGTGGGATGGGGGGGTAGAGGGGATGACAACGGTGCCGACGATTGTCGGCACGAGAGTATACACTATGGAAAATAATAAATTTTGTGCGTTTAGAACATGAACTATTCCCGCAGGAAAAATTCGAAGCGCGACGCGATTTCGTGTCTCGATTCGTCGCAGTCGGGAGTCGGAGCGGCCGGCAGCGGTCCCGATCGGCTCTCGAGCGGGCCCGGCCACACACGAACGGCCTAGAGACGTTTGCTCACGTACGGGCCGTCCTGATGGTAGCCGAGTTTGTTCCGGTAGTACTCCCGCGCGCCGATGCCGGAGATGACGCTCAGTTTGTCGTAGCCGGCGTCGACCGCGAGGTCCTCGGCGCGATTCATTAGCCGGCGGCCGTAGCCCTGATGCTGATGTTGATCCGTCTCGCTCTCGTCGCCCATGGCGACCTCGGAGCCGTAGACGTGCAGTTCCCGGATCAACGCGGCGTTCTCGAGTTCCGGGCGGACAGGGTCGTTGGGGAACCGGAGCCTGCAGAAGCCGACCAGCAGGTCCTTCTGGAAGTCCTCGAAGGAAATGAAATGCTCGGTGCCGCCGCAGGCCTCGTAGGTCAACACGTCGAGGTCGACGTTCTCGGCGTCCTCGTCGTTCATCCCCGCTTCGCGACAACGGATACAGTCACAAGACCAGCCGTGTTCGTCCATGCGCTTGCGGGCGAGTTGGCGGAGATTGGACTTCCAGACGCCGGCATCGATGAAGTCCGCGGGGATGTCCCGCTGGACGCGCTGGAGTCGCGTGTACCGGGGAATCATGTCCTTGATCTCGGCGATCAGCTCCGCGGCCTCGTCGTTGCCCAGCGGTTCGAACTCGCCGTTGTGCCACCAGTCGTAGGTCGCCGTTCCCCGGACGATCAGCGTCGGATAGATCTTCAGGTAGTCCGGCTTCCACTGCTCCTCCTCGAAGAGCCGCCGGAAGTCCTCGAGACACATCTCCTTGCTCATTCCGGGCTGGCCGGGCATCATGTGGAAGCCGACCTTGAACGCCGAGTCCCGGAGCCGGCGGTTGGCGTCGATCGACGCCTGCGCACCGTGGCCCCGGTGCATCTCCCGGTTGATCCGCTCGAAGGTCGTCTGGACGCCGACCTCGACTTTCGTCCCGCCCAGCTCGAGCATCCGGTCGATCTGTTCCGGATCGCACCAGTCGGGCTTGGTCTCGAAGGTCGTCCCGATGTTGCGGACGTCGGCCGTCTCGTTCTCGGCGATGACGTCCTCGAGGTACTGCCACTCGTATTCTTCGGGGTCCTCGGCGAAGCTGACGCCCTGAGCCGGTTCCGGCTCCTTGTCGACGTCGTAGTCGTTCATCGCCTCGAGGGCACGCTTGACGAACCACTCCTGGTAGTCGTGGCTGCGGGCGGTCATCGTCCCGCCCATCAGGATGAGTTCGACCTTGTCGACGGGGTGGCCGATCTGGCGCAGCTGCTCGAGTCGGAGCGTGACCTGCCCGTAGGGATCGTAGTCGTTCTGGACGCCGCGGGCGGCGGCGGGCTCCTCGCCCGTGTAGCTCTGGGAACTCGAGAACTCCGAGTCGGGGCCGCCGGGACAGTAGAGACACTTCCCGTGGGGACAGCGCTCGGGCGAGGTCATGATCGCGACCGGCGAGACGCCCGAGGCGGTGCGGACGGGTTTGCGCTGTAACACCGCTTCCAGATCCTCGCGGTGTTCCTCGGGCGCGTAGTCCAGCAACTCGGAGTTCTTCGGCACCTTGGGTGCCGAGTGTTCCGAACAGGCCTCGAGCTTCGCTTTCTCGACCTCGTCGCGCTCGATCTCGCCGGCGAGGATCCGCTCGACGAGCGTCTCACAGACCCGCTCGAACGCTTCGGTTTCGGTCGGTTCGGGCGTCTCGGTACTCACTACGTACGAATGGTCGCCGTTCGCGAATAAGCGTGTCGGACTCTTCGATGCGGCCGCTACCACCGCGACGTCCAGTCCGTGTGTGATGGTTCCGTCTATCAGTCGGGCTTCCGAAAGGTAATCGCTTAAGGGATGTCTCACCCTATCCTCGGCGTATCGAATGTCTCCCGACCTGGCGGTCGTCGTCGCCGCGGTCGCGTTGCCGTTCGTCGCGGCAGCACTGACGCCGCTCGTCTTCCGTCTCCTTGGCGAAACGACCGGGTTCGTCGGAACCGTCGTCTCGCTGGCGTCGTTCGGCCTGCTCGCCACACAGTACGGCACCGAGGGCAGCGTTTCCCTCGAGTGGATCTCGTCGCTGAATATCGCACTTCGGTTCTACGTGGACGGCTGGGCGCTGCTGTTCGCGATGCTTGCCACCGGTATCGGCGCGCTCGTATTCACGTACTCCCCCGCATACATGCACGGGCAGGCCGGCCTCCCGCGGTACTACGCCGCCCTGCTTGCCTTTATGGGCTCGATCGTCGGCGTCGCGCTGGCCGCCGATCTGGTCGCGATCTTCCTCTTTTGGGAACTCACGAGCCTCTGTTCGTTCGTTCTGATCGGCTACTACACCGCCGACGACTCCTCGCAGTACGCCGCCCGGATGGCCATGTTCATCACCGTCGGTGGCGGCCTGTTCCTGCTCGTCGGCCTCCTCTTGCTCTCGATCGTCGCCGGCGACGTCCTCGGGCCGGGGGCCGCGTTCGACCTCGCCACGATGCTCGAAAACCCCGAGACCATGAGCAATGCCTTGCGGGAGCGGGGCCTGTTCCTCCCAGTTCTCGGCCTGCTGGCGATCGGTGCGGGCACCAAGTCCGCGCAGGTACCGGTCCACTTCTGGCTGCCCAACGCGATGGCGGCCCCGACGCCCGTCTCCGCCTTTCTCCACTCGGCGACGATGGTTAAAGTCGGCGTCTACTTCATCGGCCGCATCCGGCCCATGCTCGTCGGCGAGGAGTGGCTCTTCCTCTTCGCGACGCTCGGGCTGACGACGATGACCGTCTGTGCGATCATGGCCGTTGCCGCGACCGACATCAAGGAACTGCTTGCCTACTCGACTGCGAGTCACCTCGGGCTGATGGTCGCCGGCTTCGGCTTTACCTCCGTCTACGGCGCTGAAACCGGTGTGTTCCACCTCCTCAACCACGCACTGTTCAAGGCCGCGCTCTTTCTCGTCGCCGGTATCATCGCCCACGAAGCGGGGACCCGCGAGATCCGGGAGTTGGGTGGCCTCCGTCACGATCTTCCCGTCACGGCGGCGATCACCGGCGTCGTCGCGCTCAGCATGGCCGGTATTCCGCCCTTCAACGGCTTTTACTCCAAGGAGCTGCTCTTCGAGGCCGCCGTTGAGGCGAGCCATTACCACGAAATCGGACTGCTGGGTTGGCTCTACCCCGCCGTCGCCGTCTTCGGCAGTATCTTCACCGTCCTCTACTCGCTGAAGTTCCTCTCGCTGTTTTTCGGCGAGCGCCCCGAGGCGCTCGGCCACGTCCACCGGCCGAACGTGAGCCTGCTCGTCCCGCCGGCCGTCCTCGCGTTGCTGGCCGCGATCGTCAGCGTCGACCCGCAGCGAGCGGTCGACCTCGTCGTCCAGTCGGGACTCGAGGCGACGGCGGTCGACCCCCACGCGATGCACGTCGGCCTTCCGACCTCGTACTCGACGCCGGTCGGCATGAGCGCGGTCACGATCGGGGCCGGCGTCCTCGCGTATCCGTCCTACGGACGGATTCACGACGGCATCCGCGCGGGGCTGGCAGCGATCCCGCCGATCCGCGCGAACTGGTGGTACGACCGCATCGTCGAGGGACTCACCGACGAGGGACGGCTGTTCGCCGAGTGGGTCCACAACGGCCATCTCCGGACGTACGCGACGTGGACGCTGGCGGCGACCTGTGCGCTCGCACTCACCGGGTTCGTGGCCGCCGGTGCCATCGTCCCGGCGACGATCGGACTCGAGGTCACGATCCCCATCGCCCTCGTATTGCTCGTGGCGGTGGTCGGTGCGGTCGCGGTCGCACGCGCCGACAGCCACATCGCCGGGATCCTCACCCTCTCGATCCTCGGCTTTATGATCGCCATCTTCTACATCCTCGCGAGCGCGCCCGATCTCGCGTTGACCCAACTGGTCGTCGAGACGCTCGTGCTGGTGATCTTCCTGCTGGTCGTCGAGGAGATCCCCGAACGCTACGAGATCGAGGTCGGACGGGTCGCCCGCGATGCCGTCCTCTCGGTCGCCGTCGGCGTGACCGTGTTCGTGACGATCCTCGTCACGACCGACGCTCGGCCCGACGGGCCGACCGAGATCGCCCGCGCCTACGCCGAGCGGGCGGTTCCGGGCGGCGGCGGGACCAACATCGTCAACGTGACCCTCGTCGACTTCCGCGGCTTCGATACACTCGGCGAACTCGCCGTGATCGCGCTCGCCTCGATCTCGATCCTGACGCTGATCGTCATGCGCGGTCGCGGCGACGCGAGTCCCGCCGGCGACGATCCGTCGACCGACTCGAGCGGCGGCGACGGACCGACCGCCGCCGACGCCAGCACCGACGGCGGCCCCAGCGGAGGTGAGGACACGTGACGACGGTCATCATGCGGACGACCGCGCGGGCGATCGTCCCGATCGTCCTCGTCGTCGCGATCTCGCTGTTCTTCGAGGGCCACAACCTGCCCGGCGGCGGGTTCATCGGCGGCGTCCTCACGGTGACGGCCTTCGGGATCGTCTACATGGCGTTCGGACTCGACTTCTTAGAGCGGGGCGTCCTCGGCCGCGAGGTCGATCCCGGCAAGGGAGCCTCCCGGGACCGCGTCGTGTTGGCGTATCGCCGCCTGTTCGCCTACGGGTTCGCGATCGCGGTCCTCAGCGGACTCGTCCCGCTGGTCTTCGATCGGCCCTTCCTGACCCAGACGTTCGTCATGCTCGAGGGGGTGCCGATCTACGACCACCTCGAGGTCGCGAGCGCGATGGCCTTCGACTTCGGGGTCTACTGCGTGGTCGTCGGCGGCCTGCTCACGATCCTCTCGGTGGTGGGAGCCGAATGACGGCGATCGCCCTGGCGGCCGCGGTCGGTGCGCTGTTTGCCCTCGGGACCTTCCTGCTCCTGCGGCGGGACCTGATCCGGGTCGTCTGGGGGCTGGCGATCATCAGTCAAGCCGCGAACGTCTACCTGCTGGCGATGGGCGGGATCGCGCCGGCGACCGCCGACTCGGTGCCAGTACTCGCCGGTCATGGGGACCACGTCCCGGAGACCGCCGATCCGCTGGTCCAGGCGCTGGTGTTGACCGCGATCGTCATCGGCTTCGGCATGACGGCCTTCGCGCTCGTGCTGTCGTATCGGGTCTACGAGGAACACGACACGTTGGACGTAACGGAACTGGGTGATCGGAAATGACGATGACGACGATGACCGCGACGCCGGTCGGAACCGAGTCACAGCTCGTGATCGCGCCGATGTTGATCGTACTGGTCGCGGCCGCCGCGACGCTGTTTCTCGGCCGCCACCCCCGGGCTCGAGCGGCCGTGAGCCTCGCAGCCGGTGCGGGCTACGGGCTCGCAGTGGCGGCAATCGACTGGTATATCGTCCTCGCGCCGGGCGCGCCGGGGATCGCGACCTACCAGGTCGGCGACTGGCCGGCCCCATTCGGGATCACGCTGGTCGCGGATGGCCTCTCGGCGTTCATGCTGACGATGGTCGCGATCCTCGGCATCGGATCGCTGGTCTACTCGACCAGACACCTCCCCGGCGGGGAAGGTCGGAGTTACTACTTCCCGCTCTTTCATTTCCTCGCGCTGGGCGTGACGGGAGCGTTCCTCACCGGCGACCTCTTCAACCTCTTCGTCTGGTTCGAGGTCATGCTGATGGCCAGCTACGTCTTCGTTGCTTACAGCGGCGGTCCCCAACACACCCGCGCCGCGTTCTGGTACGTCGCGCTCAATCTGCTTGCAAGCGCCGTCTTCCTGCTCGGCGTCGGCGGGATCTACGCGACGACCGGCACGCTCAACATGGCCGATCTCGCCCAACGGCTCGCCGAGCCGGCCGCCTACGGCCTCGAGCCCGTGCCCGTCGTCGGCCTGCTCGGCATGCTCCTGTCGGTGTTCGCGATCAAGGCCGGGCTGGTCCCCTTCCAGTTCTGGATCCCAACGGCCTACCGGGCCGCACCGCCCCAGATCACCGCCCTGCTCGCCGGCGCGACCAAGAAGGTCGGCATCTACGCGATCATCCGGCTTTCCTTTACGGTCTTTGCCGGTGCCGAGGTCGCCGTCGATCTCCCGCTGCCGGTCGTCGACGCCGCGATCGCCGGCGACTCGCCGCTGCCGTTCGTCGGCGCGGCGCTGCTCGTCATGGGCGCCGGCAGTATCCTCGTGGGCGGCATCGGGGCCGTCGGCCGCGACACCATGGAGGGCGTGTTCGCCTACTCGAGCATCGGCCAGGTCGGCTTCATCGCCGTTCCGGTCGCGATCGCGGCGTCGACGGTCGACCCGACGCTTCGCGAGTTCGCGATCATCGCCGCGTTGGTGTTTGCCTTGAATCACACGCTGGCGAAGGGACTGCTCTTCCTCGCGGTCGGGACCGTGCGCTCGGCGACGGGGACGAGCCGCTTCGCCGATCTGGGCGGGCTGGCCGGCCGGTCGCCACCGCTTGCCATCGCGGTCTTTATCGCCTCGCTCGCGCTCGTCGGCATCCCGCCGCTGTCGGGCTTTTTCGGTAAGTTCCTCGTCTTCGACGCCGCGGCGCGGGCGGGGGCCGGCCCCGTTCTCGTCCTCCTGCTCGTCGGCTCACTGTTGACGATCGCGTACGCGACTCGCATGTGGAACCGGAGCTTCTGGGGCGCTCGAACCGACGCCGTCGACGCGGCGACGATCGATCCCGTCGAAGTGGGCGTCCTCGTGGTCCTTGCGGCCACGATCGTCGTAGTCGGAGTCGGCTTCGATCCCGTCTACGAGTTCGCGGAAACGGCCGCGGAGGCCGCCCTCGATACGGATACCTACGTCGACGCCGTCGACCCGCAGAACGCGAGCGAACTCGGCGGCTCGAGCGGGGGTGATCACTAATGCGGGTTCGCACCTGGCCGGTCGTCGGCGTCGTCTTCGCCGTCCTGTGGGTGTTCGTCGTCGGCCAGCCGCTGACGCCGATCTCGCTGCTTCGGGGCTTCCTCTCGGGACTGATCGTCGGATTGCCGATCGCGTACGTGTTCCGGCGGCTCTACGGTCGGCGACTCGATCTCGGCCGCGGGGTTCGTGCGCTCCCCTACGCCGGGCTCTATCTGGGGGCGTTCACGCGGGAACTCCTGTGGGCGAACGTCGACGTCGCCTACCGCGTCCTCTCGCCGGGCATGCCGATCGAGCCCGAGGTGATCCTGGTACCGCTGCGTGTCGAGTCCGACGTCGCGGTCACGGTCATCGCCAACAGCATCACGATCACGCCCGGCACGGTGACCCTGGACTACGACGACGAGACCAACGCCCTGTACGTCCACGGCGTCAACGGCCGGAACCCCGAGGCCATCGCCGAGCCGATCCGTACCTGGGAGGACTACGCCCTCGAGATATTCGCCGAGGACGCCTCGCCCGACGACGAGCCGCGGCCGATCGTCGTCTCCGGCGGGGAAAGAGACAGTACGGCGGACCGCCAACGTGGAGGTGTCGGCGATGACTGAAAGCGATCCCGCCGTCCTCGAGACGGCGATCCGGGCCGCGCTCGTGGTCGTCAGTGGCCTCTGTGTCGCCTGTGGCTACCGGGTGATCCGCGGGCCGACGAACCCGGATCGAGTGGTCGCGCTCGATGCCATCGCGACCAACGTCATCGCGATTGCCGTCCTCTTTGCGCTGCTGACCGGTCGGGGCCTCTTCATCACGGTGAGCCTCGTGCTGGCGATCATCGGCTTCATCGCGACCGTCGCCGTCGCCAAGTTCGTCACCGACGGGGAGGTGATCGAATGATCCACACCGCCGTCGTCGTCGGCCTGATCGCCATCGGGGTCTTCTTCCTAACCGTCGGGACGATCGGGCTGCTTCGCCTGCCCAACGTCTACAACCGGATGCACGCCACGAGCAAGCCCACGACGCTTGGCACCGCCGCGATCTTCCTGGCCGGCTTCGTCGAGTTCGGCCCCGGATCGGAGGGGCTGACCGCCCTTATCGGGATCGGCTTCTTGTTCCTGACGGTGCCGACGGGCACCCACATGATCGCCCGGGCCGCCGAACAGATCGGCGTGCCGTTCCTCGGAAGCGTCACCTGGCCCGATCCCGACGCCGTCGAACGCCCCGACCGCGTCGAGCGAACGGACGACGCCGAACCGACCGACGACTGAGCCGGACCGTTAGAACGGGTCCCCAGTACGATCGCAGGACGTCGCGGACGGCCCGAAAGCGACTGTCAGCCGTCCGTACCGTCACCGGTCGTACTCGAGGTCCCGTTCAGGAACCCCGTTGCCGGTCCGGTCGCGCTCTCGTGTCCACTCCCGGGCGTCCTCGAGCGACTCCGTGTCCAGCAGGCGCTCGAGTTTGCGCTCGAACTGCTCGTCGCTCAACTCACCCGCGGCGTAGCGCTCGCGCAGCGTCTCGAGGGCGTCACGCGAGTCCGTCGCGGTGTCGGTCGTCGCCTCGGTTCGTTCGGTCCCCGCCGACGAGCGGAACTCGTCGGCCCACTCCTCGATGTCATCCTCGTCGCCGAACAGGATCGCGACGACCGGGACGACGGCGATATAGCCGACGAGCAACGCCGCGAGCCACCAGTCCTGACCGGTGAACATCGCTCCCATCCAGATCGCCGTCACGAGCAACGAGACGATCCCGGTGGCGTTCTCACGGAGTCGGGTCCACGGATCGTCGTCGCCCGGTTTGTGGCTGCTCCCCTCGAGTCCGCTCATACGGATACATTCGATGTGGAGCGGAAATACGTTGGTGGTCCGAGGGGATCGTCGATCGGCGAGCCGAACGGACTCCCGATCGGTCGGTCACGGAACGGCGTCGCTGTCGCTCGTGGTGAAAGCGGACGACGGAGGAAGAACGGGGCTTACGCGAGCGTCTCGCCGAGCGCCTCGAGCGCGGCCTCACGAACCGCATCGCGTTCGCCGGGCAGGAACTCGACGTGGCCGTCCTGACCGCCGACGACGGTGACGCCGCCGTTGGGAACTGCCTCGGCGATGGCGTCGCCGAGTTCGCGGACGTCGACCGGTTCGCTCGCACGGACGTGGAGTTCGTCGTCGCCGACGCCGAGCGTGACGACCGGCGGGTCGGCACGGTCGCGTTCGCTGCGGTGGAGCGCGTCCAGCAGCAAGATCGTGGTCGGGAAGTTGTACCGGTGCGTGAAGGCGTCGGTGTCGAGAACGGAGACGGTAACCCCGTCGACGCCCCGCACGGAGAGGTTCTCGCGGGCCGTCTCGAGTTCGGTCTCGAGTTTGTCGCGGAACTGTTCGGAGACGTGAGCGGCGAGGTCGCCGTCGCGGGGGCGCTCGGTGTCCCCGTCGCCGAACAGCAGGTCGATGATGAGTTCGCGCTTGTCCTTGTAGGACTGGTAGTAGGCCTGCAAGGCGACGGCCTCGCGGCGCTCGGAGATGCCGGTCTCGTCGTAGCCGGCCTCGCGGGCGAGTTCGAGGTAGGCCTCGGGGGTGTCCTCCCAGTAGCTGACCGCGGGGAGGTGTTCGAGGTCGGCCCGGACGTCGTCGTTGACGTGGGCGGCGACGTTGGCCGCCAGCGCCGTCGAGGTCACGTCCGAGACGTCGACGCCGGCAAGCGAGGGCGCGACGGCGAGGTCGACGGCGTCGGTGACCTCCTCGTCGGCTCGGCTGTCGTCGATCACGAGCGAGTCGGCGTCGTACAGCGAGAGCAGGTCGTAGCCGTCGACGGACTCGACGGTCGAGCCGGCGTCGACCAGTACGACTAAGGGCAGCTGCTCGCCGTGGCGGTCGCGGGCCTCGAGCATCGAGGTGACATCGCCCGTGGCGGCGTCCATGTCGTAGACGCGACCGTCGAGCGGTCGGCGCTCGAAGTAGTGATACTCGGCGTCGTCGCGGGTGTGTTTCTCCCGGATCAGCGGAAGGACGGCGCGTTCGATCGCTGCACCGGCGACGTAGCCGTCGGCGGTCGCACCGTGGCGGACGACGATCGGACGCGCCTCCATGACGGCACGTCGGATCGCGGTCGCCGCGTCGGCAACGCCGTCCTCGACGGCCGCGACGGCCTCGTGGTCGGCAAGCGGCGCGACGTCGGCCGGACGGGCCTCGCGTTCGATCGCCGTCTCGAGGCGGTCGACGACGCGCTCGCGGTCGTCGCCTTCGAGAACGTCGAGGGATTCGGTCTCGACCTGCAGATCGCCGTGGTGGTGTTCGACCTCGCCCTCGAGAGCGACGACGTCGTCGATCTCGACGTTGGGGTAGGCGCGAACGCCGGCCTCCTCGAAGGCCGCACACTCGACGCTGCCGGTTTCGTCCGTCAGTTCGAACACCGTCGGACCGCTCGTCTGTCGAACGCCGGTGATTTCGCCCTCGAGGCGGACGACGCTACCGACCTGGTTCTCGATGGCCTCGACGGTCGTCCGCTTGAGTGCGGGCTCGTCCTCGGCCTCGGGTTCGGCGTCGGCCGCGTCGTCGGTGGCGGGGGTCGAGGCGGCGGCGGACTCGGTCGCGACCGAGCCGCTGCTCGTGACAGCGCCGGCGGCCTCGGCGGCCGCGGGCTGCTCGTCGACCGTTTCGGCTTCGGTTTCGGTCTCCTCGGCGGCGGCTTGCAACTCGCCGGCCTTCGCGTCGCGGTCGTCGGTCGTCGTCGCTTCTGTCTCCTCGGCGGCGTCGGCGTCGTCGGTCGACGACTCGGTCGCGCCGGCGTCGCCAGTCTCGGCGTCGGCATCGTCCTCGAGGTCGTCGGGCTGGAACTCGTCGTCCTCGGTTTCGATCAGTTTGCCGCGGAACTCGCGTTCGCGCTGGCGGATCGACCAGCCGAGGTCGACGTTGCCGTTGTCCCGAACGTCGAGGACCTGAACGAAGACGTCGTCGCCCGGTTCCCAGTCGAGACTCTCGAGTCGCTGGTCGAGTTCGCTTCTATGCAACAGTCCGGTGACGTGATCTCCGATGTCGACGAAGACACCGAAGTCGGCGTAGCCGTCGACGGTACCCCGGTAGTACCGACCGGGGGTGAGCTGTGAGGCGGCGGTGCCGCGGAATTCGAATACGGCGTCCTCCTCGTGGCTCTCGCAGATCTCGCCATCAACGGGTGTGCCGCAGATGATACAGTTACCCATCTACTCGGACCAAGCAGTTTCGCCCTAAAACGGTTGTCGGAATGCGTTCGCCAGCCGAACCCGGTCCGCGGGCCGGCGTCATCGGTCTGCTGTCCGTCATTGCCAGTGGGACCGCGACCGCCCTGCGGTCCCACCGGGAAATCGGGACGGCAAACCGCTCAGTCGAAAACCGGCGACTCCTCCTCGAGGGCCTCGACGTCGTCGACCAGCTTACGGACGTCCTCCGGGAACAGCGAGATCTGGATCTCGTTGTCGTCCTCGTCCTCGAAGACGAACTTGACGCGCTTGTCGCCGAACTCCCGCGCTTCCGCCGACTCCACGTCGAACAGCTTGGCCGTCGCCGCCTTGTTGTTCGGTCCGACGTTCTTGATCGCACCGTCGTTCAATTCTACCATGAACTCCTCGAGCGTAAGCGCGAGCATAGTCGCCGTACGAACCGGAGCTAAAAAACGCCACGGCATCGCCGGTCGACCGGCGGCTGCCTATAGTAGCTCTTGAAAGTCAATGTACACCCGATCGCAGGGCAGCGTTGCGATCGGTGTGTGAATCGTTTCAAGAGCCACTAGAAAGCCAGTGATCCCCGCAACGACCTGTCAAGGCCGGCCACGGGGACCACCGCCGCATGCGTGGTGTGTCAGTTCGCCTGCGGCTTGCTGGCGTAGCAAGAGCTGAGGCATAAATTATGGTGATCGTCCACTTCGGGGACGGCGGGCCGACGGTCCCCGATGGTGGGTCAGGTACCCGTTGACCGCGACATCCTGACGCCGTCAGCTCGAGTGGTCGTCCGCCTCGCCCACTTTTAAGTTGCATTCGCCCGAACCGAGCGGATGCTATGGAACTTACCTGGCACGGCCACTCGACGTGGCACGTCACCGTGGGGGAGACGGAGCTGCTGATCGATCCGTTCTTCGACAACCCGAAGACGGATCTGGAGCCGGCAGACGTCGATCAGCCTGACTACGTGCTGTTGACACACGGCCACGCCGACCACATCGCTCACGCGGGCGAGTTCTCGGACGCGACGCTGGTCGCGACGCCGGAACTCGTTTCCTACTGCGAGGAGGAGTTCGGCTTCGAGGACGCCGTCGGCGGGATGGGGATGAACCTCGGCGGCACCGTCGAGTGTGGCGACGCCTACGTCACCATGACCCGTGCCGACCACACGAACGGGATCATGACCGAGAACGAGAAAAGCGCCGGCATGCCGGCCGGGTTCGTCATCTCGGACACGAAGCCGACCCAGGTCGCAGATGAGGAGTCAACGACGATCTACAACGCCGGTGACACCAGCCTGATGAGCGAGATGAAAGACGTCATCGGCCCCTATCTCGAGCCCGACGCGGCGATCGTCCCGATCGGCGACCACTTCACGATGGGGCCGATGCAGGCCGCCGTCGCCGTCGACTGGCTCGACGTCGACCACGCCTTCCCGCAGCACTACGATACGTTCCCACCGATCGAGCAGGACCCCGAGGACTTCGCCAGCGAGGTCCGCGGAACCGGGAGCGACGCCGAGGTCCACACGATCGAGGCCGACGAGCCGTTCGAACTCGAGGGCTGAGCGGAGGTCCGCGACGGGCGAGTCGGTCGATGTAACTCGCGATCGCCTTTTCTTGGCCCGGCCGAGCGATCAGTCGTCAGTACCGGTAGCGGACGGCTCGGTGCTTCCGATTCGGTAGCGCGTCTCGAGCGGATACCGATCGTTCCAGACGAGCAGCAAGTGGAGGGCGACGGCGACGCCGAACAGGCCGAAGTTCCACACCGGTGAATCGTAGTAGATGACGTCGACGATCACCGGGTCGGAATAGACGGGCCAGAACGGCGAGAGCGGAGGCGCGATGTCAGGCGCGGAGAGGATATCGGCAAACAGATGGCTGATACCGCCGGTAAGCAGCCCCGCTGTCGCGAACACGAAGACCGCCTCGCTCCCGATGTCGGTGCTTCGGATCCAGCGGGTAGCGTTGAACCAGTCGGTGAGATACCGGGCCGCGACCGCGCCGGCGAGGACGCTACTCAGCGCCACGAACAGCACGGTATGGGTCACGCCGTGATGGCTGATCGGAAGAACGCCCTGCAAGACGAGATCGGTGTCCGGGAGCATGGCCGTCACCAGCGTGAAGCTGGCGAACACAAGCGCCGCTCGGCGACCCCAGACGAGCCACGCTGGGGCAGCGAACAACAGCGCCATCGCGAGGTGACCGGTGACATCGACCATCGAATCACCCGCTAGCGGAGCCGCCGCATTGCTCGAAGGGCCAGCGACGCGCCCGTTCCGATGCCCGGGAGCCGTGCGGAGAGCGCGGCAGCGCCGAAAAGCAGGAATCCGCTCTTCGGCCGCCCCCGTCGAAACTCCAGCGCGCTGTCGATCAGCGTCGAGAGGACGCTGAGCCTGTTGATCGACCGTCTGTCGAGAGACACCATCGTTCGTCCGCGGACGTTGGCCCGCGACCGGCAAGTCGAACCACGCTGCAGGTGCAGGCCAGACGCCGCGATTCCGACTCACGGAGCCACCGACCAAACGTTTACACCATCGCTCGTAGACGACTCGAGTGCTATGGCGAAGCAGGTCACCACCGTTTCCGACGAGGGGTACAGCGCGACCAACGAGATCCGCGACTTCGAGACGACCATCGACGCCAACGGCGAGGCGGCCCCCGACACCCTCGAGACGCTGCTTGCGGCCTACGGCTCCTGTTACGTCCCGGCGCTGCGGGTCGGCGGCCAGCAGCGCGGGGCCGACGATCTCGGCCGGATCGAGATCGACATCGACGGCGACCTCAACGACGACGACAAACTCGAGTCGATCAGCTTCGATATCCGCGTCGCGGCCGACGTCGACGACGACACCGGCGAAGAGATCCTCGAGCGGGCCTTCGAACTCTGCAAGGTCCACGACGCGCTCAAAGACGGGCTGCACGCGGAGACGAGCTTCAAGGGCGACGCGTTCTGAGGACTGTGTTCGACGGTCCACCGCCGTCGACCTCGTTCCGCCGCCGTCGGCGCTTGCTCGTTCCGGTCAGCCGTCCAAGCAGTTCCGTGATCGGAGGGGTCCGAACGCACATTGTCCCCGCAGCCGTCCGTCACGATACGAATGGGTCGAACCAGCACGGTCGTCGTGGTCGCGGGACTGCTCGTTCTCGCCGGGTGTAGCGGCGGGTTCGGCGGCGTGGACGGCGACGGGACCGCCACGGCCGGTCCCGGCGGCGACCTCGAGATCCACCACATCGACGTCGGACAGGCCGATTCGACGCTCGTGGTCACGCCGTCGAACGAGACGATCCTGATCGACACCGGCGACTATCGCGACGACGGTGCGACGGTCGTCGACTACCTCGAGGCCCACGACATCGACCGGATCGACCACTTGGTCACGACCCACAGTCACGCCGACCACGTCGGCGGCCACCCCACGGTCATCGAGTCCCTCGAGACGAACGGCGACGGCGTCGGTGCAGTCTACGACTCCGGGGTTCCGCACACGACCGCGACCTACGACGAGTATCTCGACGCGGTCGAGGCCTACAACGTGACGCTGTACGAAGTCGCCGCGGGCGATCGCCTCCCGCTCGAGAGCGACGGCCTCGAGGCGACCGTCCTGAACCCGCCCGAAGACGGGACCGGTGACGACATCGACGCCAACAGCGTCGTCCTCGCGCTCGAGTACGGTGATTTTTCCTACCTGACAACCGGTGACATCGCCGAGCGGGCCGAACGCCGACTGGTCGAAACACGCGGCGAGGACCTCGCGGCCGACGCCTATCAGGCGGGCCATCACGGCTCCTCGACCTCTTCGACCGATCCGTTCCTCGACGCGGTCGCCCCCGAGGTGGCCGTCGTCTCGAGCCCGCTCGACTCGCGGTACGGCCACCCCCACGACGAGGTGCTTTCGGCCTTTGCCGACCGTGGCGTCGAGACCTACTGGACCGGCGTCCACGGAACCGTCGTTCTTGCGACCGACGGCAGTGAGATCGACGTTGCGACCGAACGCGAGGGGCCGACCGATCCCGAAGCGCTACTCGAGCGGAAAGCCGATGCGCAGTCGTCGCTCGCGACAGAACCGAACGGGGGCGAGCGCCCACGCGCCGACGAAGTCCGGCCCTCGTTTGATAGCACTCCCGCCCGTACGCTCCCCCGATGAGCGAAACCTACACCGGGGTCCTCGACCGCATCGTCGACGGGGAGCAAGCGGTGCTGTTGCTCGAGGACGATGGGGACGACGACGGGGCGGCCGAGAACGTGTCTGGCGAGGCGCCCAGGGACAGAACGGCGGGCGGACGGCCGACAGTCGTCGACGAACTCGTCGTCGGCGTCGACGCCCTGCCGGCCGCGGGCCGCCACGAGGGGGCCGTCTTCGACGTTCGAGTCGAGACGGACGGAACGCTGCTCGAGGCGACCTACCGAGCGGACGCGGAAGGGGAGCGTCGGGAGTCCGCCCGGGAGCGGTTCGACCGACTCTCCGAGCGGTTGCCCGACGAGTAGCGCCAGCGGACGGGTGAGTGGAGGGGACGAAACGGAAAGGGGAAGACCGAACCGCGGGTGGGTTCGGGGGGATGACAGGCGACACGCGGCCGTCAGTGCGACGATGGCGTGTCGCCATCCCCACGTTGGGAGGTCTCTGCATTAGCCCTACTGCCAAAACGTATTGGGCCTCGCGACGAACGAATCCAGGAGTCGGCAGCATCGTCCCCCTTCCGGCGCTGAACGCCCGGAACCGATCGCTCGAGTCGACGGCGTGTGTGCGAGTCGGGATGGGCAGGTTGAAGACCGTCCTCGAGACAGGAACGGCCATGTTACGATCGTTTGACGGGACCGAACCACAGGTCGCCGACTCGGCGTACGTCGACGACGCGGCGGTCGTCATCGGCGACGTCGTCATCGAGGAAGAGGCGAGCGTCTGGCCGAACGTTACGATCCGCGGGGATCACGGCCGGATCGTCGTCGGCGAGGGGGCGAACGTCCAGGACAACGCCGTCCTCCACGAGGACGCCGAACTCGCGCCGTACTCGACGGTCGGCCACAGCGCCATCGTCCACGCCGCGACCGTCGCCGAGCGTGCGCTGGTCGGCATGAACGCGGTCGTCTTGGACGGCGCCCACGTCGGCGAGGGATCGGTCGTCGCCGCCGGCAGCGTCGTCACCGAAGGCACCGAGATCCCCGAGTCGACGCTGGTCGCCGGCACCCCCGCGGAGCCGAAGACCGAGATCGAGGACGCCCACCTGCAAGCGACGGCCGACCGGTACGTCGAACTCGCGTCGGAACACGCCGAGACGTCGGAACGGCTGGACTGACCGTCCCTCAGCGGTCGCCGTCGCCGGCCGCGGTCGCGCCCGTACCGTAGAGAACCTCCCGCACGTCGTCGACGCCGGCCCGCCGGACCACGGCTCGAACCGGATCGAGAGCGCCCGCGAGGTTATCGGAGTCGCCGTCCAGCACCAGCAGGCGGGCCTCCCGCCCGGGCTCGACCAGTCCGTACTCCAGATCCGCGATCTCGGCCCCGTTGACCGTCGCCATCCGGAGGATCTCGGCGGCAGGCAGCTCCGACAGCTTCGCGAGGAACTCCATCTCACGGAACATCGACGGCGAGTTCAGCATCACGTTGTCCGTCCCCAGCGCGAGCGTCGTCCGCTCGTTGAGTTCCGCGTAGGGCGACAGCCCCACGTCTGTGACGAGGTTCGACCGCGGGCAGACGACGACCGGAATCTCACTGTCCGCGAGCCGGTCGAGGTGGACCGGTTCGGGATGGACCATATGGACCAGAAAGTCGGGATCGAGATCTAGCGCCGGGTTGATGTCGCTCGAATCGACCTCGCCGGCGTGGATGCCGAAGGGCTTGCCCGCCTTGCGGGTCGCCGTCCGTTCCCGATCGAAGCTGTCGTCGTTGGCCCCGCTGGCCCCGAAGCCATCGCCCGCATGCATCGCGTCGATCGATCCCCGCGCGAACGACAGCGCGTCGATCGAAAGGCCCTCGACCGCCCGCTCGAGCGTCCGAACCCCCTCGACGCCGCCCTCGCGAAACTCCAGACAGGCCGCCGTGCCGCCCCGCTGCATGAACCCCAGCGACCGTCGCATCGCGGTGGCGAGTTCGTCCTGCGAGGCCGCCCGCAGGAGTCGGTGTTTCAGCCCGTCCGGCGGCGCGACCAACTCCTCGAGCGAGAGGCCGCCGCCGGCCTCCTTGGCGATCGAGTCGCCGATGTGGGTGTGAGCGTTGACGAAGGCCGGCAGAATGATATCGTCGCTCTCGACTGCCGTCTCCTCGACGGCCTCGATGCGGCCGTCGTCGTCGATCACGACCCGCCCCTCGACGGGCTCGAACTCGCGGCCGCGGAGGATCGTTCCCGTTCGTTCCATACCGAGCCGTTCGTGGGCCGTCTTTTCAATCGTTGCGACCGACGGGCGACAGTAGACGGTATGGCTCGAGGCGCTCGTTTGTGGCGTTCAAGTATCGGTCAGCCGTGTCGTTCCGCTGCGAGCCCGCTCGAATAGCGAGACAGCGGTGGGTTCGATCCGGCTCGAATACTGCATGAGCGAGGTGCCGAGAATGCTCATAACCAGCACGTAACCCACCGTGAAAGCGTAGATCGTCTGTGCGGTTTCCGCCGCCATGCCGCTGCCGGCCCCAGAGAGAGCGAGACTCGCGATGATCAGTGAGAACTCGCCGCGGGTGGCCATCCCGAAGCCGACCCGAAGTGACCGACGGTCGTCGAGGCCGTAGATCCGCCCACCGAGGTAGCCACTGATAATCTTCGTCGGCGTCGTCACGATCACCGCAGCGACGATCACCCCGAGGATCGAAAGCGTGAACAGTCCCGGATCAGTGACGAGGCCGATCCAGAAGAAGAAAATCGCGGCGAAGGCGTCTCGCAACGGCTCGAGCAGTCGCTCTAAGTCATGGACGTGATCGGTCGACGAGAAGGCCATGCCGACGAAGAAGGCGGCGACTGCCTCGCTGACGCCCAGCGCAAGCGCGATCCCGGCGACGAGGATCGTGACGCCGAGTGCCCGGACGACGATGAACTCGTTCGTGTCGGCGTCGAGAAAGCGCTGAAAGAAGCCGGTCCCGAAGGTGACGAGCCCGAGCAACACGAGGATGAACCCGACCGCGATCCCGATCTGACCGACGGCTTCCCCGATATCACCGCCGCCCAAGACCAGTGCGGACGCGATCGCCAGGTAGACCGCGATGAACAGATCCTCGTAGACGAGCGTGCCGAGCATCGGTTCGGACTCGTCGTTGGCGATCCAGCCCAGATCGATCAGTGATTTGGTGATGATCGCGCTCGAGGAGATGTAGACGATGCCCGCCGTCAGGAAGGCCGCGAGGAAGCTTCCGAAGACGAGATAGCCGAAGAGCAGTCCGATACCGAAGTTGATGACCAGATCGACGGATCCCGCTTTGCCGATCCGGTCTTTGCTCGCGATCAGTCGGCTCAGGTTGAACTCGAGGCCGAGAAAGAACAGGAGGAGGACGATCCCGATCTCCGCACCGACGACGATGAAGTCAGTTTCGCCGAGTGCGAGTCCGCCGACTGCGGCCAGGAGATCGACGCCGCCGATCGTCACCTCGGGAACGGTGACGGCAATGGCACCGACACCGACCTCGTTGCCGGCGAGTGCAGGGAGCGCGCCCAGTACGTTCGATCCCAGCACCACCCCGATGATAATATAAAACGGGATCACCGATTGCTTGATCCGACTCGAGAGGACGCCAGCGATGGCGACCGCAGTAAAGAGAATACCGACATCGACGAGCGCCGTTTCAGTCGCCACTAGCGCTCACCTCGTGCAGGAAGGGTCGTTTCGATCACTCGTCGAGTCCGGCGCCGAGCAGTTCCTCGAACTCGGCGCAGTCCTCGCGGTCGCCGATGACGACCAGCGTGTCACCGACCTCGAGGACCGTCTCCGGCGTCGGCGGCGAGATCAACTCCTCGCCGCGCTGAATGGCGACAACGGAGACGCCGGTTTCGTCGCGGATGTTCGCCTCGGCGAGGGTCTGGCCGGCGACCTCGGCGGTCTCGGAGACGCCGTACCACTCGAGGTAGGTGTCGTCGGAGAGCATCGTTTCCACCTGTTCGGCCTGCACCGGCTGGAAGTACGCCCCCTCCAGAATCGTACCGATTTTCCGGGCCAGTCGATCCGACGCCTCGAATACCTTCTCGCTGTCTGCATCCGCGTCCGCTTTCAGGTACACCTCTCGTTTCCCCGTGTTGTGGGTCACGATGACGAGGCGCTCCCCATCATCGAGTTCGATCTCGAACTTCTTCCCGACGCCGGGGAGGTCGCTCTCGTAGACGGTCATACGTCACCAAAGCGAAGGCGTGATAATAAATGGCGTGTCCCGATCGACCGATTACAGTCGTTGCTGCCGGTGATTGTATCGACGCTGTCAGGGAGCGATTTGCAGGCATCGCAGCGCTCGCGCTCGAGGGCCGATACGCGGTGCCAACAGCCGTTCCAGCAAAGCCGGTCACTTAATGGATCGGAGACGCTATCGACAAGCGAGAAGACGAGGGCGGCATTTAGAGCGGGCGCTGACTACGTTCTCTCCATCCAACAAGTGTCCGCCCGACTGGTCGCAGCGGAGGTTCACGGTGAACGGGTCATGTCTCCAACAAGCCAAATCCGCCTGATTCGGGCCGACGCAGCCCCGTTTGCCGGCGAGTCACTGGGAGACACCCGTCGTAATCCAGAGCGTGGATGGACCGTGATCGGCGTCTCACGGGGCGGTACTATCCGTACCGACGAACGGACCACCATTGAAACCGACGACAAAGTGATCGTCGCGGGGAGCGACGATGCAATTCAGGAGTTCGAGCGGACGGTCACCTCCTCATGAGTGCGGGTACGCATAGTGCCGACGAGCTGCTACGCTATACCGAAATAAGCGGTACGTACACGTCCTGTACTGACCGTGGGACCCTAGTCGACGAACTGATCCAGCGTCGCGTCCACGCCGTTCCGGACCTCGCTGACCAAGGCACCGTCGATGTCGAGCCCGAGAACGTCGACGGCGGCCCGGCCGACCCGGTCGCGCAGGTCGGCCGGCGAGTACACTCCGAGCCGCCA
This sequence comes from Natrinema pellirubrum DSM 15624, assembly GCF_000230735.2. NCBI lineage: Archaea > Methanobacteriati > Methanobacteriota > Halobacteria > Halobacteriales > Natrialbaceae > Natrinema > Natrinema pellirubrum. The sequence goes on along the minus strand of NC_019962.1, from coordinate 1,415,206 downwards.
CTGGGAGTACTGGGACGCCCGCAGGGCCGCGACCAGCGGCGACTGCTCGTCCAGCCGCCTGATTTCGCCGTTGACCATCACCCGCGAGGTGGACTCGGTCATCGAGGGGCGACTCGGCACGTCGAGGATGACCCGCTCCGGGTCGACGCCGGCCCGGTCGCTGATCTCGCGTTCGAACGCTCGGATCGTCCCGTGATCGGCCTCGATGATCCCGCCGGGCACGTCGTCCATCTCCGCCCACACCGCCCGCTTGAACAAATCACGCTGATCGAGGCGGCGGGAGAACTCGCTCGTCGCCGGACACGAGCGCAACGCCACGAGCAGATCCGGATCGTCCATCCGCTGGAGTGTCGTCGCATCGACATCGGTTTCGGGCGACTCGAGCAACCGTTCGGCCGCCCGGCGGAGCATCGCCTTGCCGATGCGGGCGACGCTGTGGCTGTAGACCGTCGGGTTCATCAGCGCCCGGGCGACCAACAGGCTCTCGGCGGTCTGGACGTTGCCTTCCGCGAGGACGAGTTCGCCGTCGACGAAGGTCAGCTCCCGGACCAGCCGGCCGTGGTCGATCGTCCCGTAGGGCACCCCCGTGTGGTGGGCGTCCCGTACCAGATAGTCCATCCGGTCGACGTCGAGTTCCCCGGAAACGAGTTGCCCGAACCGCCCCTCGCCGGCGACCAGATCTGCGACCCGATCGGGCTCTAAGCCGTGTGATCGCAACACCGCCCCGACCCGCCCGTTGGCCAGCAGGTCGTGGACATCGTCGTGATACCGGCCCGTCCGACGGTGGGTCAGCGACTCGAGGTTGTGGCTAAATGGCCCGTGACCGACGTCGTGGAGCATGGCGGCAGCGTGAACCCGCTGGGCCTCCCGGCCCTCGACGCCGAGTTGCTCGAGGGCCTCGCAGGCGAGGTGGTAGACGCCGAGGCTGTGTTCGAAGCGGGTGTGGTTGGCCGAGGGGTAGACCAGCGAGACGGTGCCCAGTTGGCTGATACGTCGCAGCCGTTGGAGTGCCGGCGTGTCCAGCAGATCGCGGGCGACGCCGTCGATCCGGATATGGTCGTGAACGCTGTCCTTGATCGTCTTCATTGGCGCGAGAGTTCGGCCCGAACGTACAAAAACGGTCGTCCGGCCCCCGACAGCCGCCCGGACGCCGCAAGCGGGGTTGCGAATACCGGTGTAACGACTACCCGCGTGGCCGTCGGCGTCTCGACGGACGATGACCGACCTGACGATTCCCTCGGACGCCGACACGGATCGCATCAAAGCCCTCGTGCAGGACCACCTCGAGATCGGTGACACCGTCGCGGTCCGGAGCGAGGAACGGACCGAGGACCACGGGACCGATGTCGTCGGCGACGTGACCGGGTTCGAACCGGGCTATCTCGAGATCGACGGCCAGTCGCTCGATGCAGGCAGTGTCCGCTACGACGAGATCCACACGGTCGGGACGATCGAGAGCGATAGTCACCGCTGAGACGGGCCACAAACCAATCGAGCCCCGCAGTGGCCGGTATCAGGTCGTTCCCTCGAGGTCGGCCACCACCGCCTCGCGCAGCGCGTCCGGGAGCGGCGTCGGGCCGTCCGCGTCGACCGTGACGGCCACCGTGGTGACCGTCGCGACGACCCCCTCCGCGTCCCGGAGTTCGTACTCGAGGGTGACACTCGTCTCGCCGACGTCGGTCACGTCGATTCCGACGGTAACCGGGGCCAGCGACGCGAGCGCCCGCTCGTACTCGACCTCGAGGCGGACGACCAGATGATCGAGGTCGTCAGGGCCGTAGCCGTGGCTCGCGAGGTAGCGGTCCCGCGCGAGGTCGGTGTAAGCGACGAACTTCGAGTTGTTGACGTGGCCGCTGCGCCCGAGGTCGTCGGTCCTGACGTCGATCGTCGTCTCGTAGGCCGCCATCGATCAGTGTGAGGTGGTGCCACGGCGAATACGTTGCGAACTCGGTCGGCCGCTCGAGTTACGCAGGTCGTCGGCGGACGATTCGAACTGCCGGTTTCGAAGCCCCCGGGCGACGTCTCGTGCCGAACCGACCACACGGTGTGCGGTGGCGCGCGCTGTGTCGCGGTGAGTGAGTAACGAACCGCGACACGACGCTGCGCGAGGGATGAGCGACCGACTGAACGGAGAGAGCGAATCGGCTGGGGAGGACGTGGCCATTCCCCGTTGCCACGATAGCAGGGACGTCCGTATCGACTGCGATGGTGGGAAGAACAGGGTCGTTCTGCTATCGTGGCTGCACGGCGTCTCCACACCCTCCCCAACCGATTCGTTCACGCCTGGCGGCGTTCACTCATCCCTCGCACGGTATCGTCGACTGCTCTCGTTCTCACTCGAGCAGTCGACAGCGTGCGCCACCGCACGTCGTCTGTGGCGGCCTGACCCAAAACACAACGTGCCTCTCTCGAGTCCGACCGCCTCCCGAATCGCACGCGGAACCGACCGGGGCCGAACTCACTCGAGCGCGACCCATTCCCCCCGCTCGTCGCTGCGTTCGATCGCGTCGAGAACTCGCTGAGCGGCGAGCCCATCCGCGAAATTCGGCGCGAACGACTCGCCGTCCGCGACCGCACTCAGGAACTCGTAGTTCTCGTGGACGAAGGTGTGTTCCCAGCCCAGCACGTGGCCCGGCGGCCACCAGTGGTCGACGTAGGGGTCGTCCTCGTCCGTGACGAGGATCGTCTCGTAGCCCCGATCGCCCGCCCGGAGGACCTCGAGTTCGTTCAACCGCTCGATCGAGAACCGCAGGCTTCCCCTCGAGCCGTGGATCTCGATGGTGTGGTCGTTCTTGTGCCCCGTCGCGAAGCGCGACCCCTCGAGGGTGCCCATCGCACCGTTTGCGAACGCGAGTTGGGCGGTGTAGGCGTCGTCGACGGTGACGGGGCGGGTTTCGTCGTCCTCGACGGCGTCGCCGTCTTCGTTCTCTCGAGGCTCCGCCGGAGCCTCGCTCCCTTCGACCGGCCGTTCCTCGACGAACGTCTCCAGGTGGCCGCTGACCCGCTCGATTTCGCCCGCGAGGTCGTCCTCACCTACGAGAAAGCGCAGGAGGTCGACGGTGTGCGCCCCGAGGTCGCCCAGCGCCCCCGACCCGGCCATTTCTTCGTCGTTACGCCACGACCACGGCGCGTCGGGATCGACCAGCCAATCCTGTAAGTACTGCCCGCGAACGTGATGGATCTCACCGAGGTCGCCCGCCTCGAGCAACGTCTTGGCGTACTGGATCGCGGGCACGAACCGGTAGTTGAACGCACAGCCGGCGGGCACGTCGTCGCCGGCTTCGCTAGCCGCTGTGGCCATCGCCTCGGCGTCGTCCAGCGTCGGCGCGAGCGGTTTCTCGCAGAAGACCGGCGTCCCAGCCTCGAGGGCGGCGATCGACGGCTCGGCGTGAACGTGGTTCGGGCCGAGGTTGTAGAAGACGTCGACGTCGGCGACGACGTCGCGCCAGTCAGTTGCGATCGAGTCGAAGCCGAGCCGTTCGGCGGCGTCTTCCAGTGCGTCCTCGTCGCGGCCGACCAGCACGCTGCGTTCGATCGCCGGTGCGTCGGGGAAGAACATCGGGAGCCGCGCCATCGCGTTCGCGTGTGCTTTCCCCATGAACCGATAGCCGAGGACGCCGACCTCGAGAGTCATGGACGGCCGTTCATCGGCCCGATAGTTAGCGCTTTGCCGTGGGTCGGCAGTGACGGGACCGATTACTTCCACGCCGCACGATACGGTTTCCTCGATCCGTCCCGTACCGGGTGCATGAGTGTCACAGTCCGGCTCGCCGACGCCGAGAGCATCAGACTGACGGCGAACGCCGTCGAAACGGTCCCGCCCGACCGACTCGAGTTTACGCTGCGTGGGCGACTGACGATGACCGAGGCGCTGCTCGCCCAGTTCGAAGGCGCGACGTTGAACCCCGTCCGCATCGCCGTGTCGGCCGACGGCGATCCCGTCGAGATCGATCTGACGGCGTCGGCGGCGCTCCGGCTCGAGGACGTCGACGTCGGCGTCGCGACGCCGGACCCGGACGATATCACGGACGGGGTCGACGCGCTCCGGCCGTCGGCGAACGACGACCCCGACGGGGCCGACGTGCGACCCGACGTCCTCGCGTTTACCGTCGAGGGTGCGATCCGGGACGTGCCGCCCGCGACGCTCGCGGCGATCGTGGACGACGCGCCGGGGATCGAATCGGCCACGTTCGCCGTCGAGGAACCGCTCAGGAGCGACGGAGGAGAGGCCAATGACGTGGTCTTCGAGCTGACCCTGTTCGGCTACGGGATCGTCGTGCGCCGCGATGGGACGATCGTCGTCGGGAGCAGTGAGGGGCTCACCGGTATCGATCTCCCCTGATCGGAAGGGTCGGAGATCCATGCCGGTGGCCTCGACTGGACGAGAGACGGCGGAAACAGACGGGGCGCGGTTCGGCCGAGGTGTCAGTCGTCGGCCGGCGTCGGCGCGCCGCGCTCGATATCGATGTTGCCCTCGTCGAGGTCTTCCTCGACGTTGCGGGCCGCCTGCACCATGTTCGCCATCTTACCGTAGGCGACGTCACGCGGCAGCAGCTTCACGCCGCAGTCCGGCGAGACGACGAGTTGCTCCGGCGGGACGACCTCGAGCCCCTTCAAAATGTTTTCCTCGATCTGCTCGACCGATTCGACCTCGGCGACGTGGGCGTCGGTGACGCCCAGCGCCAGGTCCTTCGAGAACTCGGGGTCCTTGAAGACGTCCAGCTGTTCGTAGTCGCCGTTTGCAAGCTCGAGGTCGAACTCGTCGACGGGGAACTCGAGGATCTCGGGGTAGATCCGGGAGTAGTCGCCGTAACAGACGTGGAGGCCGATACGGACCTCCTCGGGGATGTCGGCGACGATGTGTTCCAGCGCCTCGCCGACGATGGCGTGGTCGTCCGGCGTGGTCGCGAGCGCGGGCTCGTCGATCTGGATGTAGCGCGCGCCGGCGTCGACGAGCTTCTCGATCTCCTCGTTGACGAGGTCAGCCAGCTCGAGGGTGAGTTCGTCGTCGTCCTCGTAGGCCTCGTTAAAGGACCAGTTCGCGAGCGTGTAGGGGCCCGTGATCGGGACCTTGACCGGTCGGTCGGTGGCGTCGGCGGTGAACTCGTACTCGTCGACGAGCCAGGAGTCGTCGTACTCGACCTCGCTGACGACGCTTGGCTTGTCGAAGTAGTTGTGGCCCCAGACCTTGACGGGGCCGTTGAACTCGTAGCCCTCGATCCGGTCGGCGAAGAACTCGACCATCTCGTTGCGCCGCATTTCGCCGTCGACGACGACGTCCAAGCCGGCGCGTTCGTGTTCGGCCGTAATCAGGCGGGCGGCGTCGTCTTTGGCTTCCTGCCAGTTGTCCTCGTCGAAGTCGCTGTCCTCGTCCTCGAAGCGGTCCTTCGCGCGGTTGAGCCACTTGGGCTTGGGGTAGGAGCCGACGACGGTCGTCAGCAGGAAGTGGTCGTTCTCGTGGTCGGCCGGTCGGAACTGATCTTTGTTCTCGTTGGTCATGCTGCGGTCACCTCCGCGAGGTCCGCGGCTTCGGCAAGGACCTCGAGTTTCTCCACGTACTTGCCGTAGGGCAGGTAGAACGTCTCGGTGTTGGTCGTCAGGTAGACCGTCTCGAAGTCGGTGACCCCGAGCTGGCCCTCGACCCACTCGACCCGGTCACGGATCGCTTCGGGGTCCTCGACGAGCGTGTTCTGGCCGTCGGCGAGCCCGAGCGCGACGTCGTCGGTCGCGCCGTACTCTTGGAGGTTGTAGACGTTGTCGTCCTGGTTCGCGACGAAGTCGAAGCCGACCGCGTCGATATCGGCGTCGAGCAGGTGTGCGTAGACCTTCTCCTCGAGTGCGCCCCAGTAGGGCTGAACGACCACGTCGGCGTCGGTCGCGCTCGCGACCTGATCTATCGCCTCGCTGGCGCGTTCGTCAAGCCCATCCGCGGGAGCGGACTCGACCAGCGAGGGCTCGAGCAAGAACAGCGTCTCGACATCGGGGAAGGTCTCGACCTCGCCCGCGAGGAAGTCGGCGATCGCGGCGAGGAAGTCGGCGTCGTCGCCGTACTGTTCGTCGGTCGCGAGATCGAACAGCGAGTACGGACCGGGGAGGACGGCCTGCAGGTCCTCGCCGCTCGTCAGCTGGGTTGCCGCCTCGAGTTCCGCGGCGACGTCGCCGGTGGGCTCGAGGTCGTCGGTGACGACCGGCTCCCGGTAGAAGTTGTTGTTGTCGTAGTAGCGGACGATCCCGCGGGTCTCGACGGCGTCGGCGACGGCCAGCGGATGGGCGAGCATGTCGTCCCAGCGCAGCTGGCCCTCGACGATCCGATCGAGGCCGGCTTCGGTCTGGACGCCGATGACCTCCTCGCGGGCCTCCTCGTAGGCCGCGGTGATTTCCTCACCCTCGTCGCCGCTGATGAGGTCGTGTTTCTGGTGTCCCTTGAGATCCGAGAGATCGTCTTTCGCCCAGTCCGGGAGCGGATACAGCCCCGGCGTGGTCGAAACGTACTCAGTCATCGTAGCCCCGACTAGGCTATACCGACGCTTAATATTTTCCATCCACACTAATGCACTACAGTAATTTTCCCGGGTTTCCGGACGCTCGAGCGTTCGCTCCAAGGGGCGCGTCAACAGCCGGCACAGTGGGAGAACGCCGGTCGCGATTACCGAAGCAACTCGAGTACCGTCAGCGTCTCGAAGGGGAACGACTCGTCGGCGACGGCGACGGCGCTGAAACCCGCTTCGCCGGCCTGTTCGACGACCTCGTCGACGCCGGTGAGGCTGCTCACGAGCAAGTAGACGCTGCCGTCGGGTGCGAGGACCCGCCCGACCGCCTCGAGGAACGGATCGATGACCGCCCGGCCGTCCTCGCCGCCGGAGAGGGCGTGTTCCATCCAATCGTCCCACTCGTTTTCCGGATCGGTCGGCAGGTAGGGCGGGTTGAACGCGACCGCGTCGAAACTGCCGTCGCGGAACGGCGAGACGAGATCCGCACGTACCGTCTCGACGCCTTTGCCCCGGGCTTGCCGGACGGCGTGGGGATTTAGGTCCGACGCGATCACGCGGGCGTCGGTTTCGGCGGCGATCCGCCCGGCGACGAAGCCCGAGCCGGTGCCGACCTCGAGGACGCGCTCGGCCCCCTCGAGGCGCTCACAGACTGCGTCGGCGAGTAGTTGCGAGTCCTCGGCCGGTTGGTAGACGTCCGTTTCGACGTCGCGTTGCTCCTCGAGTCCCATCTATCGTTCCTCCGGTGTTTGCATACGGTGTTCCTCGCTCCGTTCACGGTCGGCGTCGTCGGCGATTCGGAACCCGCCGGTCTCGGCGCGGCCCGAGAGTTCCCGCTGCGGGAACGGGATCTTGATCCCCTCGTCCTCGAAGGCTCGCTTGATCGCGTCGATGGCGGCGGTCCGGGCCGTCCAGTAGCGTCTGGCGCTCGGCTTGTCGATCCAAAAGCGCACGCCGAGGATCACCGCCGAGTCGCCGAAGGACTTCCCGACCACCTGCGGCGACGGCGCGGTCAGCACCTCGTCGACCTCCGCGAGCGCCTCCTCTGCCAGCTTTGCGGCCCGGTCCACGTCGGTCCCGTAGTCGACGCCGACCTCGACCTCGATCCGCAGGCGGCCCCGCTTCGAGCGGTTGGTCACCATGCTCGAGGCGATGACGTCGTTGGGGATCATGATGTACTCGCCGTCGAACGACCGGATGCGGGTGTTGACGATCGAGATGTCGGTGACGATCCCCTCGTCGCCTTCGACCTCGATCCAGTCACCGATCTCGAACGGTCGGGCGAACATCAGGACGAACCCCGACAGCATCGTCCCCAGCGTCTGGCGGGCCGCCATGCCCAGCACGATCCCAAGGAAGCCGGCCCCGACGAGCAGGCTGCCCAGATCCTCGATCCAGATACCGAGGATCACGACCAGCGAGACGGTCCAGATGATCACCTGCGAGAGTCGATGGGTGATCTGGCGCTGGTGTTCGGTGACCGCGGCCGTCGAGTCCATCACCTCCTCGATGATCCGTCGGACGAACCGCGTGACGATGACGGTCAGTACGAGCAGGATGAACGAAAAGACCGCCCGCGGAACGGTGTCGCCACCCGGGTCGAGCCCCACGAAGAGCTGACGGACCTCGTCGGTGCGGTCCCAGACGCCCAGAACAACGCCGGCACTGACCGCACAGGCCCCGATCAGTACTGCCACTGAGACGACGTCCGCATAGAGCGGTCGCGTTCGCTCGGCCACGCGCCCGTGTAGCCGCCGGTACGAGAGCAGGACGGCGAAGACGAGCCCGACTGCGACGAGGGACACCGCGAGCCGAAGCGGGACTGTCGGAAACACTTCCGAGAGCCAGTCGAGCCGCGTCAGTACAGACATGCGTTCGTCTCCCGAGTTCTCGGCCGTGCAGCTTTGAGTATTCGTTGGTTACTTCGCCCCGGTCGCGGGGCCACTGTAGGCCCACCGAACGGCCGACTCGAGCCGCCTCGTCCGACGTTACGTCTCGCTCTCGCACCCGGCTACGTCTCCGGTTCACCGACGTCCCACGCGAGCCCGGCCAGTACGGCGAACTCCGCCGGTGCCATCGCGTCGGGCCGTTTGCGGAGCAGTTCCTCGTCGGCCGCCTCGACGACCGCGTCCGGCTCGCCGAGCCCGGAGATGTGGGCCGTGTTCCGGATCGCATTGCGGACCGTCTTCCGGCGCTGGGTGAAGACGGCCTTGACGAACCGCAGGAAGAAGTCCTCGTCCGCGACCGTGTAGTCGGGCTCGCGTGGGACCGCCCGGACCACCGCGCTCTGGACGGCGGGCTGTGGGTCGAACGCCTCTTTGGGGATCGACTCGACGAGTTCGACATCGGCGTAGTGCTGGCTCGAGACCGAGAGCCGGCCGTACTCCGACGTTCCGGGCTCGGCGACCATCCGCTCGGCGAACTCCTGCTGGAACATCAACACGAGGGGCTTTTTCTCCGGAAAGAGCCGAAACGCGATCTCGCTCGAGACGCCGTAGGGGAGGTTCGAGACCGACGCGGTAAAGTCGGGGAGGTCGACCGCGAGGGCGTCGCCCTCGATCACGGTCAGTTCACCGGCCGCGATCTCGTCGGCGAACTCCTCGCGCAGGAATTCGGCGAGGTCGCGGTCGCGTTCGACGACGGTCACCTCGTCGCCGACCGCGAGCAGTCGGTCGGTCAACGCGCCCGTCCCGCCACCGATCTCGAGCAGGTGACTCGTGTCCGCATCGATCGCTTCCAGGTAGGTCGGCAGCCGGTCCAGTACCCGATCGTCGACGAGGAAGTGTTGATCGCGGTCCGGATCGCCCCGCACGCCCGCTCGGGCGATCAGCCCGTCTGGGTCTCTCATTGCCGGCGCTTCGGTCGGGCCGGGTGTAAACGCACCGCCTCGGCCGTCCGTTGGCAGTGCGGAAAACGGACCCACTTGACGTGCAACGGGCCGGCGGCCCGTGAACGGGCGGGGTTCGCGGACAGCGCCGTCGACCGCGGCTCGAGAACACCGGTGGGTGGAATACGTGTGTTTTATAACCGTCACCGGACAAAGCGGGCGTACGACTATGCCGAAATCTAATGGCCCCCGTCAGGGAACCCGGAAAAAGCTCGCGAACGATCCTCGAGACCGCGGCACGTCGCCGCCACAGCGCGCGATTCAGGAGTACGAGGAGGGTGAGAAAGTCCACCTGAAGATCGACCCAAGCGTCGCCGACGGTCGCTTCCACCCGCGATTCGACGGTCGCACCGGCGAAGTCGTCGGCAAACAGGGTAGCGTCTTCAAGGTCGCGATCAACGACGGCGGCAAGGACAAGACCCTGCTCGTCGCCGCGGCCCACATGCGCGCACAGAACCAGGAAAAGAGCCGGATCTAAGCAGGATGACGATCTTCAAAGAGATCGTCGACGAGGAGTTCCTGACGGTCTCGGAGACGAAGGAGCTGCTCGCCGACATCGAAGCCGAACGCGCGATGGACGAGGACCGCGAGCTGCGGTACGAACTCGCGCGAGCGATCGAACACGCAAACCGGTTTGCCGTCCTCGAGCCCGACGAGGCGCAGGCCCTGGTCGATGACCTGCAGGACTTAGAGAAGGTCGACGAGCCGACCGCGTACAAGATCGCCAACCTCCTGCCGCGCGACCGGGACGAACTCCGGTCGGTATACGCAAAGCAGCGCTACTCGCTGTCGGGGGACGAACTCGACGAGATTCTCAACGTCGTCGCGCAGTACGCCTGAACGCAGTTCGCCGTTTCCGTTCGGAGCGGTCCCACCAGCGACGACCGGCGTTCGACGATCACGACTAGCGTCAGCGCTCGAGGCCGCGTTTCCGCGTCGTTTTCAATTCTCGTGTAACTACCGTCGACTGGCATTTCCCGTCGCCTTTCCGTGAAAGGGGGACGAGGAATCCGGGTAGGTGGTGTCAGTCGTGGACAGCGCTGAGGCGGAGACCGAACCGATAGGGACACACGGAACCGACGCGCTCGAACGGGACATCGGCCTTCTCGGAGCCACGGCGATCGGAACGGGAACGATGATCGCCGGCGGTATCTTCGTCCTCTCGGGACTCGCCGTCGCAAACGTCGGCGCGGCGGCGATCGTCTCGTTCGGGCTGGCGGCGATCGTGGCGTCGTTCACCGCGCTGACCTACGCCGAGTTCGCGACCATCTACACGGTCGACGGCGGCGGCTACGCCTACGTGGCCGAGGTGTTCGATTCTGACTGGTCGTACGTGGTCGGCTGGTTACTGATTCTGGGCTACCCCGCGAGCGCGGCCTTCTACCTCGCGAGTTTCGCCAACTGGTTCGCCCGATTCGTACGGCCCGAGATCGCGCTCCCCGAGGCGCTCCCGTACTGGATCCCGGGGGTCGTCGTCCTCGCGATTCTCGTCGGAGTCAACCTCGCCGGTGCCGAGGAGACGGGTCGATTCCAGATCGTCGTGACCGGGCTGAAGATCGCGCTCATCGGGCTGTTCCTGGTCGGCGGCCTCAGCGCGTTCGACGCGGACGTCGTTGCGTCGTCGCTCACGGCGAACGCCACGCAGTTCGACGACATCGCTCTGACCTCGGCGCTCGTGTTCATCACGTTCTTCGGGTTCGAAGCGATCGCCACGAGCGAAGGCGAGATCGAAGCGCCCGAGCGGACCGTTCCCCGGGCGATTTTCCTGAGCATCGCCGTCGTCACCGTCCTCTATGTCCTGGTAATCGTCGTGGTGGTGCTTGCGATCAACGACGGCAGCTTCCTCTCGTTTCTCGCCGAGCGAGCCGGGCTGTCGTCGTCCGGCGCTGCCACGGGGTTCGTCGCCGAACGCGGCGAGGTCGCGATGGCGCGGGCGGCCCAGTATTACCTCGGCGACGCCGGCTTCTACGTCTTCATCGTCGGCGCGTTGCTGTCGATGATCTCGGCCGCCAACGCGACCGTGCTGGCCGGCTCTCGAGTGAAGTTGGCGATGGCCAGACGCGATCACCTTCCGGAGCGGGTCCAGCGGATCAACCCACAGTCCGGCGTCCCGACGGTCGCGGTGGTGCTGACCGGCTGTCTCATCCTCGTTTTCTTCCTGCTGTTCGGCGTCGTCTTCGGCGCGTCTCCGGGCGGGGGCGGCGGTGCCCACGACCCCCTGCTCGGCCTCGAGTCGCTGGCTCACTTCGCGGACGTCATGCTCCTGGGCGGGCTGGTGTTCGTCAACATCGCGTTGATTCGGTCTCGCCGGAAGGAACCCGACCGGGAGCGGCGGTTCAGGGTCCCGGGCGTGCCCTGGGTACCGCTGCTCGCGATCGGCTCGAACCTCGCGCTGCTAGCGAGCGTCGAACTGACGAGTTTGGCGCTGGGGACGCTGGCCGTCGTCGTCGGGATCGTCCTCTGGTTCGGCGTCATCGACTGACCGCGACGGCGTCGCACCGCGACCCCGACCGCGACGTCACGTGCCTTCCGTTCCCCCGAGCAACGTCGTGAAAGTGGGCCGACTCTTTAAGTACGACCTCGCCGTACCGTAAACCAATGAGCGAAGCTGATCGCGATGAGATGGACGTTCGTCGGGCGGTCGTGTTGGACTACCTCGCACACGGGCTGTCGGACGACGGCCGACCGCAGTACGCCAAGTCTCCGGCAGGGTACGCCGTCGGAATCGAGGACTTTCAGCTCTATCAGGTCGCCTTCGACGAGGACGAACGGCTCACGATCGGCAGCGAGGTCGTCGTCGAACCGGCCGCCGAGCGCGACATCGTCACCGAGTGTCACCGGGTCGAGTACGAGGACCTCTCCTCGGGCGCGCAGTCGGAACTCGAGTACGTCGTCCAGGATCTGGTCGAGGAGAACGAACAGCGGTTCGTCGACTTCTACAACGACGCCCAGCCGATCACGCTGCGACTCCACCAGCTGAACCTGCTGCCGGGGATCGGGAAGAAACTCCGCAACGGCATCTTGGACGAGCGAAAGCGCAAACCCTTCGAGAGCTTCGAGGAACTGTCCGAGCGCGTCTCGGGGCTGCACGATCCCGACGAGATCCTCGTCGAGCGTATCCTCGAGGAACTGCGTGACGACGATCTCAAATACCAGACGTTCGTGGGACGACGCGAACAGGAGCAAAACCAGTAAGCCGGTAGCGTTGGTTCTGTGGATCGTCACCGCCTCGAGCAGCCGCGAGCGGACAAGCGACCTCGCTTCTGCAACCGACTGTGACTGCGAGCAACGGCGTCCATAACAGTGATCCGACCGCGGGGCACTCGTAGGAGTATGGACGACGACCACGACAGTCGGATCGAGACTAGATCCATCCACGCCGGTCAGGAGCCCGATTCCGAGACGGGCGCACTGATGACGCCGATTCACGCGAACTCCACGTACAAGCAGGACGCCCCGGGGGATCACCGCGGCTACGAGTACTCCCGTACCGGGAACCCCACGCGTACCGATCTCGAGGAAAACCTCGCGAGCCTCGAGAACGCCGAATACGGCCGGGCCTTCGCCAGCGGGATGGCCGCGATCAACACCGTCCTGAACCTGCTCGAGGCCGGCGACCACGTCGTCACCGGCAACGACGTCTACGGCGGCACCCACCGCATCTTCACGCAGGTCTACGAGGACTACGACCTCGAGTTTTCCTTCGTCGATATGACCGACCTCGACGAGATCGAGGCGGCGTTCCGAGAGGAGACGGCACTGCTCTGGCTCGAGACGCCGACGAACCCGCTCATGTCGATCGTCGACATCGAGGGGGCGGCCGAGATCGCCCACGATCACGACGCGCTGTGTGCGATCGACAACACGTTCGCGACGCCGTACCTCCAGCGGCCGCTCGATCTCGGTGCCGACATCGTCTCCCACTCCCTGACGAAGTACCTCGGCGGCCACTCCGACGTCGTCGGCGGAGCCCTCCTGACCAACGACGGGGCACTCGACGAGCGACTCGGCTTCTACCAGAACTCCGTCGGCGCGACGCCCGGCCCCTTCGAGTCCTTTCTCGTCCTCCGGGGCACCAAGACCCTGCCCGTCCGGATGGATCGACACTGCGAAAACGCCCGCGCGATCGCCGAGTGGCTCGCCGACCACCCCGACGTCGAGCGGGTCTACTATCCCGGCCTCGAGTCCCACCCCGGCCACGAGATCGCCGCCGAGCAGATGGACGACTTCGGCGGCATGCTGAGCTTCGAACTCGACGCGAGTCTCGAGCAAGCGAGCGAGGTCGTCTCGAACACCGAGATCTTCACGCTCGCGGAGAGCCTCGGCGGCGTCGAGAGCCTGATCGAACAGCCAGCGCCGATGACCCACGCCGCCATTCCACGGGAGGAGCGGCTCGCGGCCGGCCTCTCGGACAGCCTGATCCGCGTCTCCGTGGGAATCGAACACGTCGATGACCTGATCGCCGACCTCGAGCAGGCAATCGACGCCGCACTCGCTTGAGTAGCTACTCCCCGGTCCGGGCCCGTCGTGCGAGTTGCGAGCGGAAGATCGGTTCGAACCCCTCGAGATAGGCGCGTACGTCGAACGATTCGCCGTCGCCGCAGGCGTCGATTGCGGTTTCGAACTCGCGCTCCCACCGTTCGACGAAGGTGGTCTCGATGCCGGACTCGCGGATCCGCTCGATCACGTCCGCGACGGCCACGTCGGTCGGTTCGTTCCGGAGCGCCCGAAGCTCCGCGGGTGAGACGAGTCCGGACTCGAGGGCCCGAACGGCGACGCCGGAGCTGTAATCACCCTCGACGAGTTCCCGCTCCCAGGTGGCGAGCCAGTTGCCGATTCGTGCCATCCGCTGGCCGTGATCGACGACGGTCCGGAGCGTCGAGAGGTCGCGCGGATCGAACGCGCTCGCGTTCGCGATGTCGATATCGGCGAACGGAAAGAGCATCATGTTGTAGACGTCGTAGGTCAGGAGTTCGCGCTCGCTCGCGAGGCCGGGTTGGCGGGCCAGCAGCGCCGAGTAGTCGACCGACTGGAGCGCCTGTCGAACGTCGAACCGAAACAGAGCCTCGAACTCGGCGGCGCGCGGACCCGCCCGAAACTGCTCGCAGAGCGCGTCCCAGAGCTCCCGCTGGAACCGGACGTACTCGCCGTCGACGCCCGCTCGCGTCGGATCGGCCGCGCGGGCGTCGAACGGTACGATGCGGAGTTCCTCGAGGGTCGCGCGGTCGCCGTGGCGTTCGGCGATGTCGTCGATGACCGTGATGAACATCGTCGCGAGGACCTTCGCATCGTGGACGCGCTGTTCGGCCCCATCGTCGACACAGGACAGTCGGAACGCCGGTTCGACCGCGTCGAACCACAGCCACGTCGACCGGTCACGGTCGCCGATCCGCTCGTCGTAAGCGTCGGCCAGCGGCTGTACCGTCTCCGAAAGGGTCCGCTGTGATGCGTTCGAGAACGGGTCCGATTCGACCTCGAGGGGCGAACCTCTCGATTCGAGTGCCATTATCGATAGTTTTGTCTCCCGAGAAAAAGTATTTTATTGCAAATCATTATAGTATCTTTTTGAGTGACGGACGCCGTGGCGGTCAGAGGCGAACGATCTTTCGTGGTCGGCGTCGACGGCTCGAGCATGGCGACTGATGAACGCGACGCGGGCGTCCACGTGCTGCCGCTGACGGTGGAGTACGGCGGTCGAGAGATAACCATCACGCCGACGCTCGTCGAGACCGAGCGCGGCCCGATCCTGATCGACGCCGGCCCGGAGGGGGCCCGCGAGGGGATTCGAACGCACCTGCGGTCGCTCGGCTACGAACTGACGGACGTGTGGCTGATTCTGATTACGCACCACGACGGCGATCACGCCGGCGGCCTCGCGGCCTTGCTCGAAGACGTCGATGCAGTCGTCGCGACCCATCGGGCGGAAGCGCCGTACGTGCGCGGCGAGCGCGAACCGATCAAGGGCGACGGCGACCGGTATCCGCCGGCTGCTGTCGACATCGAACTAGCAGCTGGCGTTCGGTTCCCGACGCTGGCCGGGCCGATGGAGGTCGTGGCGACACCGGGACACGCACCTGGCCACGTCTCGCTATACCTCCCCGAGGGGAACCTGCTGATCGCCGGCGACGCGCTCGTCGCGGACGGTGACGAGCCGCTATCCGGGCCAAAACCCCACTTCACGCCGGAGATGGAGCAGGCGACCGAATCGGTCGGGCGACTGGCCGATCGCGAGATCGATCACGTGGTGTGCTTTCACGGCGGTTACGTGGATCGGGGGTCCGAGCGGATTCGAGAGATCCACGAGGAGCTGCGAGCGTAAGGCGACCGCGCCGGACCCGAATCGGGTCGTTACACGGGGCTCGAGGGACCGAAGCGGAATTCTCATCGGTGTCGGTCGCGTAGGGACGGCCAATGCGACTCGAACTCCGCGTCTGCCAGCACTGTCTCGACGGCGATCACGGCAACGAGAAGCGGACGGCCCTGCTCAACGATATGGTAAACTGCGCCGAACAGATCAAGAAACACAAGGAGGTCATCGACCTCGACGAAGTCCACATCCGCAGAGTCAAAGACGACGAACCGGGCAAACCCGCGGCGCTGCCGGTCGT
Organism: Natrinema pellirubrum DSM 15624; assembly: GCF_000230735.2. Taxonomy (NCBI): domain Archaea; kingdom Methanobacteriati; phylum Methanobacteriota; class Halobacteria; order Halobacteriales; family Natrialbaceae; genus Natrinema; species Natrinema pellirubrum. The sequence continues at coordinate 1,399,223 of NC_019962.1, read as the reverse complement.
CTCGGCGACGCTCCAGAACGATCAGGTCGTGTTGAACGACACGCAACTCGTCGCGGAGGGCCAAGACGGGAACATGCTGCTCTATGCGAACCCCGACGACGTGTTGACCGTCCTCGCGGGGAACCTAGACGAGATCAGCAAGGCCGTCACCGAGGACGTGACCGTCGACCTCTCGCCGATCGGCGCGGAGATCGTCTCGGAGGCCGATCTCGGTGCGAACCGCGAGCAGGAGCAGTAAGCGGTCGAACCCGGCACTGCCGCTCCGCTGTCATCCGTTTTCACGCCGTTTTCGCCGACGTCGGCTCGAGCGTTGCCGGTCCCCGTCTCGGACGGAGCAATCGACGGTGCCGTGGCTCACGACTGACAAAAACAGCCGAAAATCGGCCAGTGACTGGTTATATTCGGCCGACGTTTTCGACTTCGACGCTTTCGACGCCGTCGACGTCGCCGAAGTTCTCCTCGACGGTCTCCGTGCCGCCCGAACCGTCAGGGACGATCACGGTGGGGTAGAGCGCGACGAGCCCGAACGCGACATCGTCGCGTTCGACGCCGTTGATCTTCGCACCCTCGGGGAGGGCACTCTCGAGGCGCTCCTGAAGCGCGTCCAGATCGATTTCGGGGCTGTCCGGCATGACCTTGATTTTGGCGGCTACCTTACCCATTGTTACGGACCCATGAACCCGCAGTCGGGGCACTCGTAGAGGTTGCTCTGCTTGCGACACTTGGCACAGCGGTAGATCTGCTCGCCGCAGTCGGGGCATTTGAACGCGGCGGCGTTCGTGCCCGCGATGTTGAGCCCACAGGAGACGCAGGAACGCGTCTCTCGGTCGTCGGTCGTACTCATATCCATTCTTTCCCGCCCGCCGTTTTTAACGGTTGTCTTTCCACGTTCCCCAATGACTGGCAATCGGTACCATTACCCACAAATCGGGTTGGAACGGCGTCCGACCCCCGCCGTAGCGTTTTCCGATCCTGAAAATACGCTGGCGGCTATTTTATGTCCCCGTGTGATGGTTGGGATGAGGTTCGGTTACTCGACGCCCGACCGAACCTCTGCCTCTGACATTCTGTTCGGACTCGCCTCCGAGAGCGTGCCGACCGCCGGCCCGAACGACGAACATTCAAACCCGTGCCGGCCCTACGTCGACTGAATGCGCCTCGACGACTACATCGAGGAGTTAGAGCCCGACGAGGAGGCCGAGCGTCGCCGCCTCGCGAAGGAGAAATCCTACGCGATCACGGACCACTTGGAGGAGTTCGAACGGCAGTTCGACGACGCCTTGAGCGGCGATACGCTCGTCGGCTCGACCGCGCCCTCGATCTTCGTCGGGCGGTCGAACTACCCCGATATCCCCGTCGGGCTGCTCTCGCCCGTCGGCAACGAAAGCGACGCCGAAGAGTACGTCACCGATGGCGACTGGTATCGACAGGGGTACGCGATCGACGACGTCCTCCAGCGCCGGACCGGCCTCCTGAACTCCAACAAACGGGCCAACGTCGACTCGCCGTCGATCGCGAGCCGGCTGACCCCCTCGGTCCACGACACGTGGGACGGCTTCGTCGGCGTCCAGCGCGAGGTCGCCATCGCCGATCGCCCGGTCGACTTAGAGATCGGGCTGGACGACACGCCCGACCTCGGACTGGACGCGGGAACGGACGTTGCGACGCCCCGGGGCCCTCGAGCCAACGCCCGGAACGCGGACCTCACCGAGAACCCCCACGTCCCGCGGCCGGTCAAGAAGACCTTAGAGGACGACGACTGGCAGGCCGAGGGCGCGATGACCTATCTCTATCGCCGTGGCTTCGACGTCTACGAGATCAATTCGATCCTCTCCGCGGGTGCGCTCGGACAGACGAAACAGCGCCGGCTCGTCCCGACGCGGTGGTCGATCACGGCCGTCGACGACACCGTCGGGAAGTTCCTGCGCGGGTCCATTCGGAACGCGCCCAGCATCGACGAGGTGCAGGTCTGGGCCAACGAATACGTCGGTAACCGCTACTGGATCGTCCTGGCGCCGGGCAACTGGGAGTTCGAACTCGTCGAAATGAAAGCGCCGGGCAGCATCTGGAACCCAAACCCCGAAGACGACCTCTGGATGGCCAGCGCCTCGGAGGGCTATGAGGGCCGCTCGAGCTACGTCGAGGAGACCGCCGGTGCCTACTACGCGGCCCGGCTGGGCGTGTTGGAGTATCTCGAGTCGATCGGCCGGCAGGCGAAGTGTCTCGTCCTGCGGGAGGTAAGCGATGACTACTGGGCTCCCGTCGGCGTCTGGCAGGTCCGCGAGAGCGTCCGCAACGCCTTCGAGGGCCAGTACGGCGAGGCCGAAACCTTCCACGACGCGGTCTCGGAGGTCGCGACGCAGTTGCCGGTGCCGCTCGCCCGACTGCGCCGCAAGTCCGAACTCGCGGCCGGACTGCAGGCGAACCTGAGCGCCTTCTCGAGTCGAACCTGAGCGCCGACCGGCCGGTTTTCGACCGGCGGTCGATCACGGGACGGTTTTCGGATCAGTGTGAGCGAACGCACACGATTCCATCGTTCGATCCGCCGCCCCAAAAGTGACTGTGAGCGCGATATATAGCCGCTGCTGAATGTGGTCGCTGGTACCACTGTGCATGCTCTGTAGTAATGAATCGTTCAGCTTTTATGCCCCAAATGCATAACTCGGCCGATGACATTCGACTTCACACCGACGACGATCGACGACATAGCGCCCGAACGGCGGCCGTCGTTCGCGCTCGCGCTCGTTCCGGTCTTCGCAGTCGTCGCCTTCCTCGGGGTCGGATCGGCCGTCCTCGGGCTCGATCCGCACGTCCCGCTGCTGTGGAGTATCGTCTTCGTCGGCGCGTTCGGCATCTATCTCGGCTACGACTGGCCCGAACTCTCCGACGGCGTCGCAAACGGCCTCCTGATGGGGATCCAGGCGCTTTTGATCATCTTTACGATCTACGCGCTGATCGCCACCTGGGTCGAGGCGGGAACGATCCCGGCGATGATGTACTACGGCCTCGAACTGCTCACGCCATCGGTCTTCCTGCCCGTCGCGGCGATACTGGCAGCTGTCGTGGCGTTCTCGATCGGCTCCTCGTGGACCACGGTCGGGACGCTCGGGGTCGCGTTCGTGGGAATCGGCGCGGGGCTGGGCGTTCCCGCACCGATGACCGTCGGCGCGGTCATTTCGGGTGCCTACGCCGGCGACAAGCAGTCGCCGCTGTCGGACACGACCAACCTCGCGGCCGGCGTGACGAACACGCCGCTGTACGACCACATCCGTCGCATGCGAACGGGAACGGCCGTCGCCTTTGGCCTCTCCGTGGCCGGGTTCGCCGTTCTCGGACTGCAGGCCGCCGGCGAGATTCCGACCGACCGCGTCGTCGAGATCCAGACCGCGATCGCGGGCGCGTACGACCTCTCGGTCCTCGTCTTCCTGCCGCTCGTGGTCACCTTCGGACTGGCCCTCTATGGCTACCCCGCGCTCCCGACGCTCGTCGCCGGCGTCTTCGCCGGCGTCATCACCTCGATCGCGGTGCAGGGCACTGGCTTCGTCGCCGCCTGGGAAGTCTTCATGAGCGGAACCGCTCCCGAAACCGGGACCGACCTCGTGAACGACCTCCTCGCGACCGGCGGGCTCACCGGCTCGGCCTGGACGATCACCGTCGTCGTCGCCGCGCTCTCGCTCGGCGGCCTCCTCGAGCGGACCGGCGTCCTGGCGGTGCTGGCCCATCGCCTCTCGCAGGGCGTCCGCAGTTCCGGGAGCCTGATCGCCGGCACCGGCGCGTCGGCGATCCTCGTCAACGTGCTGACCGCACAACAGTACATGAGCATCGTCCTGCCGGGGCTGACGCTGCGGAACCTCTACGAAGAGTTCGACCTCGACAGCGAGGAACTCTCGCGGGCCGTCGAGGCCGCCGGGACGCCGACCGGTGCCTTGCTCCCCTGGCACGCCGGCGGCGTCTTCATGGCCTCCGCGACCGGCGTCCCCACCCTCGAGTACGCGCCGTTTTACCTGTTCGGGCTGTTGTCGCCGCTCGTGCTGTTCGTGATGGCGTTTTCCGGTCTGGGCGTGCCGACGACGAGTCGGCGCGAGCAGCCCAACTACGCCGACTGAGCGCGTTTATCGCTCCGTCTCGACGATCGGGGAGTCCCGTTCGATCTCGGTTCCCGACTCGGTCGAGACCGGCTCGAGACGGCGGTTCGCGACCCGCAACGCGGCGACGAACGCCCCGAGGATCACCGGGCCGGCGAACAGGCCGACGATGCCAAAGAGCGAAACCCCGCCGATGACGCCGAGCAAGGCCAGGGCCGGATGGAGCCCGGACCGGCGATCGACGAGGATCGATCGGAGGTAGTAGTCGGCGACGGCCAGCACGACGAGCCCATAGCCGAGCAGGACGGCCCCGCTCGCCGGCCCGTCCGCGGTCGCGTGGGCGATCGTAACCGGTCCCCAGACGAGCCAGACACCGACCGTCGGCAGGAACGACGCGAACAACAGGACCACCGCCAAGACGGTCGCGGAGGGCACGCCGAGCAGAGCCAATCCGATCCCGCCGAGCGTTCCCTGCACCACCGCCACGAGAACGTGACTGCGAAGCACTGCCCACGTGACCGTGTGGACCTCAGCGAACAACTCGTCGAGGACGGCCGCCTCGAGCGGGACCGTCCGGCGCAGCCAGGCGAGCAATGCGGGCCCGTCGACGAGCAGATAGTACAGCAAAAACACGAACGCGACCGTTCCGATCGCGACGTCGACGGCCGTCGAGAGGAGCCAGACCGACTGTTCGAGCGTAACGTCTACGACATTAGACCCCATCTCCTGGACCCGTGCCTGCAGTGCCGATTCGACGACTGCCACCGACTCCGCTTCGATACCGAGTTCGGTACGTGCCACCTCGCTCCCGTACGCGGTGATCCCCTCGATCGAGACGTTCTCGAGCGTCGAGGCAGTCGTTCGAACGACGATGAGCGAGACGAGCGCGAGCGGCACGAGGCCGGCGACGATCACGAAGGCGGTCAGTGCGAGCGCGGCGAGACGCTCGCCGAGCCGCGGTGCTAGCCGTTCGTACGCGGGTCGGAGGACGACCGCGAGCAGGCAGGCACCGAGGACGTACTCGAGCAGCGGGCGGACCAACAGGGCGGCGACGCCGGCGAGGACGGAGACGAGGAGGGCGAAAAACGACGTCCGGGCGTCCATACGCAATCCTCACGGCTGGCGGCCATAAGTGTTGGTATTCTATACTGTTAGCCGCGGCGAAAGGATCGTTAGATCGGGAGCGGGAGTGCCTCGAGGACGTGCAGGACCGGGGCCGGATCGAACAGCGGCTCGTGAATCACCAACCAGTCCAGTAAGACGAGCCCGCCGCCGTGGGCGACCACGGAGGGGAGAATCGAGTCTGAGGTGTAGTCGACGGCACCGAACAGGACGTCGGTCGGCCCCGACAGCAGGAACTCGATCGGCGGCTTCGACGTGTGGTGAAGCATGTAGACGACGGGGCTGATAAACACCGCGCCGAAGCCCAGTTCCCTGACCCCGACACACAACAGCCCCCGATAGTAGGTCTCGGCGGCCAGTGCGAGGACGAACAGCTTGATCGCGTGGGGGACGAACGCGGCCGGCGCGGCCGACGTCTCCCAGATCGGGTAGTACGCGCGGATCGTCGGCAACGTCGAGCCGACGAGATAGAACGGCAACACGAACAGTCCGAGCAGGGCCGCGTTCCTGACCGCTGTCCGGTCGACCCGCCACCCGACGTGTCGTCCGTGGGACAGCCCCAGTGCGAGCGGCCCGCCGATCAGGAGGATGCCGTCCACGAGGAGTCGATCGTCCAGCCTGTCGGGGACGAACCGCATCCACAGGGCCGTCAGGAGCGCTCCGAGCAGTAACGACTTCTGTACCCAGGAGAGGCTCAACCGCTGGCGAAGCCAGCGCACAGCGCGTCGATCCGACTCGGATCCCACGGTGTTACTCGTCGGCGGTCGGAATCGGGCCGGTCCCGATCACGTCCCGGACGTGGCCCTCGAACTCCCGTTTGCGCTGGAAGTACGTTTCGTCGACCGACTCGAGGATCGTCGATAGCTCGCGGGGACCGTCCGGCGTCCGAAGGACCGACTCGCCCTCCATTCGCTCCACCTCGCTTTTCTCCTTGGGCCAGGTCAGCCGCGAACTCACGCGGGCAAGCGGTGCGCCCTCGACGGGCGTGTGTGATCCGAGTTCGACGGCTGGCTCCGCGTCCTCGTCGTCGTCGCTCATGGCCAGTCGTTTGCGAGCGCAGTGATTCAAGCTTTCGCTTCCACGGATCACGGGAGCGGGTACACGGCCGTAATGGGTGGTCGACAGAACGCGGTGCGATCGGGATGGCCACCTGGCGACCCGGCTGGATACCCACCCCGTACAATACCCGCCGATCCGTCGACGACCCTCGATCCCTCTATGATCCGAAAGGTGTCTGACGTATCGTTTTGTGGGAGGACATCGAACGGGCTCGTATGACTAGCCTGACGGAGGTCTACGACGGGACCGCATCGGGGGTGACGAGTCGCCGGCTGTACGCCGGCACGACGCTCGTGATCCTCGGTGCGATCCTGGCCGTCGTGGCCGTCCTTGCGGCCACGACCGACCTCGTCGGCGGATACGCGGCTGCTCTCTCGAGCGGGATGGCGGCCCAGTACGCGACCGTCCGCGCCGCGGGGGTGTTGGCCGGCCTCGCCGTCCCGACGGCCCTCGTCGGCGTCTTCATCGTATTGCCGGCCAGCCGTCGCGTCCAGGCCGCGGCCGCGATCAGCGTGAGCCTCTGCCTGCTCGGGGTCGCGCTCTTCTGGTACGCCTACCCCCACCACTGGCGCAACTACGGCCAGCAACTGACCTTCGAGGTCTCGGTGGTCTACCTGCTCGGACTCCTCCCCGCGATCTGGTGTCTGTTCGCCGCCGTCGCTACGTTCAAACGGCGCAACGATCCCGGCGGGAACCTCGAGATGAACGTCACCCGCCACAACAGGACCGTCCTCGAGGTCGAGGAGAGCAACGATGACGGCGGTCTGGGCGGGATCGGCTTCCTCGGCGGGACCCCCGACGGTGACGTCGAGACACAGACCAACGCGGATGCCGACGCGGACGGCACGTCGCTGTCCTACGAGGAGGCCCCGGCCGATGGCCGGACCACGACCCGATCGGCGACTGCATCGCGATCGACCGGCGCCACCGGGCGAACCGTCGGCGCTGCGACCAGCGACGGCGGCTCGGCGGCTTCGGACATCTCCTCGCCGCTCGAGGGCGGCGACGCCGAGATCGTCGAATCCGAGTCCGCGGGCCCGACCGAGCCGACGGACCGCTACTGCGGGAACTGCGAACACTTCGAGTACGTCCGCTCCTCGGAGGGGATGGTCCCCTACTGTGCCCGCCACGAGACGGCCATGGACGACATGGACGCCTGCGAGGAGTGGACGCCGAACCGGTAGCTCGCTCCCGGCCGCATCGCTCGAGAACGGAAGCTATACTCGCCGCGGATCGATACCATCGATGGCATGTCGTGGCCCCTCCTGTTCGTCGCCGGTTGTTTCGAGATCGCGTGGGCGATCGGACTCGCGTACTCCGACGGCCTCTCGCGGCCAGTGCCCACGCTCGTGACCGGGGTCGCGATGCTCGTCAGCGTCGTCTTCCTCGCGCGGGCCGTCGAAGAGCTTCCAGTCGGGACGGCCTATGCGGTCTGGACGGGTATCGGGGCCGTCGGGACCGCATCGCTCGGAATCGTCCTCTTCGACGAGCCCGCGACGCTCGCCAGAATCGGGTTCATCGGCCTGATCGTCGTCGGGATCGTCGGGCTCCATCTCGTCAGCGGCGGGCCGTGACAGTGGGATAGCGAACCCGTTACAGCCCGAGCCCCTGCCGACCCAGCTCGAATCCCCACTGTGGAACCCGAAAGACGACCAGCGCGACCAGTGCGAGTTCGGCGACGGTGACGATCACCATCATGAGGTCGGCGCGCTTGCTGCTGACTGCGACCCCGATGGGCAGCCCGAACTCCTTCTTCCAGAGCGGATAAAACAACGCGATCCCGCGCTTGCTCCCCGCTACGTCGAGGACGTAATGGGTCAGGACGCCGACCCAGACGTACTCGAGGTTCCCGAAGACGTACGGAAAGGCCAGAAAGCCAAGGAGGATCGGCAGGTTGTGCAGCGTCTTCCGGTGTTTGCCGAAGGCGGTGTCGACGTCCGGAAAGAGCGCCCCCAGCGTCACCGGCACGCCGATCATCGCGATGGTTCTGAACGTCTCCAGACTCCCCGATGGCTCGAGCAGATACCCCAGCCCGATGCTCAACAGCACGGCGTTCAACACGTGTCCCTTCTTGTTCATTCACCCGACTCTGGGGAACCGACCCGGGAATAGCTTTCTCTCGAGACTGTCAGGTTTGCGAACCGATCTCGCGTCGGCGCGGGGCCGTCGGAGGCGACTCGCGGGCCGATCACCGCGCCTCGAGTTCGGCGAGCAGGTCCTCGAGGGCTTGATCGACGGTCTTCGCGCGGATTTCGGCCCGGTCGCCGTCGAAGACGTACCGGGAGACGGTGGTGTAGGAGTCCCCGCTGTCCCACGGGGCGGCGTGGGCGACGCCGATGTAGACGGTGCCGACCGGGTTCGCCTCGGTCCCGCCGGTGGGACCGGCGACGCCGGTCGTCGCGACGCCCCAGGTGACATCGGTCACGTCCCGGATCCCCTGTGCCATCTCGCGGGCGACGGGTTCCGAGACCGCGCCGTGGTCGTCGAGCGACTCGCGACTGACGCCGAGATGGCGGCGCTTGGCGTCGTAGGCGTAGGTCGTCAACCCCGAATCGAAGTAGTCGCTCGCGCCCGGCACGGCCGTGATCGCGGCGCCGATCAGCCCGCCGGTACAGGACTCGGCGACTGCGAGCAGCTCCTCGCGGTCGCGAAGCGCGTCGCCGACGGCCATCGGCAGCTCGCGGTCGATGTCGTCGTTCATATGCGGGTCGACGGACGCGGTCGTTGTCAAAGCGAGGGTCCGGGTCGTCACCTCGCGAGTACCGCCGGAAACGGAAAGACAAACGGTGGCCGTCGCCCCAGTGGGCCGCATGGACTACGAAACGCCGCTTTTCTTCCACGTGATGGAGTACGCGGACGCGGCGGACCGCGACGTGGTCGACATGGTCAGCGGCAACCCCGACTGGGAGCCCCCGGAGGCGCTCCGGGACGGCCTGCGCGAGTACGCCGACTTCGATCCCGACCGGTTCCAGTATCCAGCCAGCGAGGGGCTGTCCGAACTGCGCGAGGAGATCGCCGCCCGGCGCGGCGTCGACGCCGCCCAGATCGTCGTCACCAACGGCGCGGGCGAGGCCAACTACCTCGCGATGGCGCGGGCCCTCGAGCGCGACGCCGGGGACGAAATCCTGCTGACCGATCCCGTCTACTCCTACTATCCGGGCAAGACGACGATGCTCGGGGGCACCCAGCGGTACGTCGCGGCCGGCGCGGAGGGACAACTCGATCCCGCGGCAGTCCGCGCGGCCGCGAGCGACGAGACGGCCGCGATCGTCGTAAACACGCCGAACAATCCCACCGGCGCGGTCTACCCCGCCGAGACGATGCGGGAACTCGTCGCCGTCGCCGAGGACCACGACGCCGTTCTCATCAGCGACGAGGTCTACGACCACTACGACCTCTCCGGCCAGTTCGCGAGCGCGCTCGAGACGGAATCGACTCACCGGATCGTCACGAACGCCGTCTCGAAATCGATGGCCGTCACCGGTCTGCGGGTCGGCTACGTGATCTTCCCGCCGGAACTGGTCGCGGACGCCAAGAGCCGCCACATGCTGGTCAACGTCGCCACGACCCGCCCCGGCCAGTACGCGGCCCTGAAGGCCTTCCGCGAGACGGGCCCCGACTACTACGAGCGCAATCGTGAATTGCTCCGCGAGCGCGTCGACACCTTCACCGACGCGCTCGAGGCCGCCGGTGCCGAGTATACGACGCCACAGGGCTCGTTTTACGTGATGGCACGCTTCGACGGCTACCCCGGGACGCTCGCAAACGTCGAGCGCCTGATCGACGAGGCCGGCGTCGCGGGGATGCCCGGCGAGGCGTTCGGGGACTCCCGATCCGAGTGGCTGCGCTTTGCCCTCGTGACCCCGCGCGTCGAGGAGGCAGCCCGGCGGTTGGCGGCGTACTTCGACTGACCGTGCCGACCGTTCGGCGGCGACGATAGTCCGGCCGAAATACCAATACGTCGGGCGGCCAACCGACCACGTAATGCTGCTCGAGGCCGTCGTCGCCGTGTTCGTCCTGACTCAGGTGGCCTACTTCGTCGGCAACTGTGCGCTGGTGACGCTGCTCGTTCGCCGCTCCGACGCCCTGATCGACGACGGCACCGTAGAGCGGGTCGTCGCCGAGGCGGCCGAACGCGACCGTGAGCGGCCGCTGGCACGGCCCGATGGCGGACGGAACGCGGGGGTCGACGTCCCGTCGACGGACGAAGAGCGCCCCTCGAGCGGACCGCCGACCGCAGCCAGTTCGGGCTGTCGGCTCCCCCAGTCGGCGGTCCGTCAGCTCCGCGTTCTCGTCCCGATCTACCGCGAGTCGCCGGCCGTTCTCACGGAGACGCTGGATAACATCGCCACCCAGCGGTATCCGACCGCGGCCGTCTCCGTCTACGTCATCCACGAGCCCGACGATCCGACCGTCTCGGCGGTCCGCGAGGCGGTCACGGCTCGCGAGGACGACCTCGCCGTCGAGTTCGTCGCCGTCGACCGGGCGGCGCTCGCGGCCGACCGCGCGCCCGGCGACTGGACGTTCAGCGGGACCGGCGTCCCACGGACGAAAGCGGCCGCCCTGACCTACGCCTTCACGACGCTGTCGTTTTCGGCCGACGACGTCGTGACGGTCTTCGACTCGGACACGCAGGTGCCCCTCGATACGTTCGAACTCGCCGCCGCCGGCCTCACCGAGTGCGATATCGTGCAGGCAAAACAGACCGCGCGAAACGTCGACGACGGCTTCCTCCCGCTGCTCGAGTCGATGGGGATCGCAGCGTGGTCGGACCTCATCTACGCGAACTCGGCCGACGGCCCCTACCAGCTGCTGGGGAAGGCCTACTTCGTCCCGGCCGGCGTCCTCTACGACCTCGATCGATGGCAACTCGACGCAGTGACCGAGGACATGGCGCTTGGCGTCGCCGCCCACGAACGGGGCTGTACGCTCGGGATCATCGATCGCTACGTGCAGGACCTCTGTCCGGCCGACCTCGAGGCCTGGATCCGGCAGAAACGCCGCTGGGTCCGCGGCCCGTATCGGCACCTGCTGACGCCGGGCTGGTCCGGGCTCGAGCGCGCCCGGTTCTGGGCGGGTACCGTGTTGACCCAGCTGCTGGCGGTGACGAACGTCCTTGGCCTGCCGGTCGGGCTCGCTGTCCTCTGGCTGACCCTCACCGGCTCGGCCGGCGTCGTCCCCGGGTCGCTGCTCCCGCTCGTCGCGTTCAACGGCGTCGTCTGGTGTTACTACAGCTGGCGGTCCTACCGCGCGGCCTGGGAGGCGATCGCCTTCGACAGCCGGTGGGAACAGGTCCGGTACTCGCTGGTCTCGAACCCGATCACGCAGGCGCTGTACGCGACGCTGTGGGCCGTCCCGATCTGTCTGGCGCTCGCCGACGCCGTCCGTGGCGTCGTCCCGACGTTCGACGTGACGCCCAAGGACTGATCGAGGGCGGCACGATCGTCCGCGGGAGACCGACGAATACTCCTGTCGGGACCGGGAACGGCGGCGTATGAGCGGCATCGACGTCGAACCGGTCGACGAGGAGGAGCGGGGGAAAAGCGACGACGGCGACCACACTATCGAGGTAACGCCGACCGACTCCGTCGGCGACGAGGAGCCAGCCGAGCGCGAGACCGTCGACGTCGAGCCGTCCGACGAGCCGATCGACGGCCCCGACTACGTCCTCTACGGCGGGAAAGGCGGCGTCGGGAAGACGACCATGGCGGCCGCGACGGCGCTGGACAGCGCCCGCGGCGGCACGTCGACGCTGGTCGTCTCGACGGACCCGGCCCACTCGCTGTCCGACACGTTCGAGACAGAGATTCCGGCCGAGCCCGGCCGAATCCGGGACGATATCCCACTCTACGCGGCCGAGATCGATCCCGAAACCGCCCTCGAGGAGGGAGAGACGCCCTTCAGCACGGGCGAGGGTTCGGACGAGACGGACCCCTTCGCTGGCGGCGAGGCGGGCGGCTCGCCCTTCCCCGGCGGCGAGGGGGACGCGGGCGGGCCGCTCGGTGGCCTCGGCGACATGCTCGGCGGCGAGTCGCCGATGGATGCCCTCTTCGGCGGCGCGATGCCCGGTGCCGACGAGGCCGCCGCCATGCAGCTCCTGCTCGAGTACATGGACGACCCGCGGTTCGAGCGCGTGGTGGTCGATACGGCACCGACCGGCCACACCCTCCGGCTCCTGCAGCTCCCCGAGATCATGGACACGATGATGGGCCGCATCATGAAACTCCGCCAGCGCCTCGGCGGGATGCTCGAGGGCGTCAAGGGGATGTTCGGCGGCGACGCGCCCGACGACGGCGACGACCTCGAGGACCTCGAAGTCCTGCGAGAGCGCATCGAGCGCCTGCGGGCGGCCCTGCGCGACCCCACGCGGACGGACTTCCGGATCGTCATGGTCCCCGAGGAGATGAGCGTCTTCGAGTCCAAGCGCCTGCGGGCGCAACTCGAGGAGTTCGGGATTCCGGTCGGTACCGTCGTCGTCAACCGCGTGATGGAACCCCTGTCGAACGTCACCGACGACGTCCACGGCGAGTTCCTCCAGCCGAACCTCGAGGACTGTGAGTTCTGTCAACGGCGCTGGGACGTCCAGCAGAGTGCCCTCGCGGAGGCACAGGAACTGTTCCGCGGCACCGACGTTCGACGCGTGCCGCTGTTCGCCGATGAGGTCCGGGGCGAGGGCATGCTCGAGGTCGTCGCCGCCTGTCTGCGGTAGTCGCCAGCCCCCGCCGAACCGGTACCCGATCGGCCGCCTGTTCGCGACCGCTACTCCGCGTCCTCGTTCCCGCCGTCCCATTCGCCGCCGACCCGGTCGACGCCCATCATGGACTCGCCGGGGTGTTCGGTGAAGACGACCTTCATGTTCGACTCGGGAACGTCGAACGTCTCGCCGACGTACGCCATCGTCTCGAGCCCGAACGCGCGCTTTCGCTCGAACGACCGACCGCGACGGATCTCGGCGTCGAGAAAGAGCAGCGGGCCGTCGACGGCGCGCCCGAGGTGGAGGTCGGCCGCCCCGCGCTCGCGGATCGAGACGGCGACGTGCCCCGCCGTCGTCGCCATCTCGTCGGTGTACAGCTCCGTCACCCGGTCGGCGAGAGCGGTCTTTTCCTCGTCCGAGAGCGACAGTGCCGTGTCGAACTGCAACAGCGGCATACCTCGAGTCGACCGGCCACGGGCTTGGGCGTTCCGGCGGGGAGCCGAACGGCATCGGTATTCTATGGCGTCATCCTGCTGTTCAGCGGTGGGTGGGCTCCCGATCGCGTGGGGGATCGAGATCCGAACGCTCCCGACGGAGTTCGCGGACGCGTTTCAGGGAGCGGTACAGGAGGACACCGATTACGACCGCGAGCGCCGGCGGCGCGAGCGGGCCGACGACTGACCCGGAAGCCGCGCATCGCGCGGCTGGAGGGGAAAGAAGAGTGCTTTTCATCAAAGTTTTGCCGAGGGCGCGCCTCCGGCGCGCCCGCAGCGCAAAAGTTTGTTAGTCGTCCGCGGCCAGCTGCTGGCCGCCGATGTCGGGCCGGCTGACGTCGCGGTCGGTCTCCTCGCCCTCGATGTCGTAGGGGTACTCGCCGGTCACACAGCCTAGACAGAGGTCGATGCGCTCTTTCCCGAGGACGTCGGCGACGGCGTCGGTCGAGAGGTAGGCAAGACTGTCGGCGGCGATCTCGTCGCGGATCTCGCCGACGGACTTGTCCGCGGCGATGAGTTCCTCGCGGGTGGCCATGTCGATCCCCATGTAACAGGGGGCGACGATCGCGGGCGCGCCGATCCGGACGTGGACCGCCTCGGCCCCGCAGTCCTTGAGGAGTTGAACGAGCTGGGTCGAGGTCGTCCCGCGGACGATCGAGTCGTCAATGACCGTGACGGTCTTGCCCTCGATCGTCGACTTGATCGGGTTGAGCTTGAGCCGCACCGCACGCTCGCGCTCGTCCTGGGTCGGCATAATGAACGTCCGGCCGACGTAACGGTTCTTCATCAGTCCCTCGGCGAACTCGACGCCGTCGTCGTCGGCGTCGCGGGCCTCGCCGTCGGCGGTCGTCTCGCCTGCCGCGTCCGCGTAGCCGGAGGCGAACGCGCGCCCGGAGTCGGGGACCGGCATCACGACGTCGGTCTCGACGCCGCTTTCCTCCCAGAGCTTGCGCCCGAGGTTCCGGCGGGCCTCGTAGACCAGCGTGTCGTCGATGACGCTGTCGGGACGGGCGAAGTAAACGTGTTCGAAGAAACAGTGGGCGGTGTTCTCGTTCTCGACGAGCTGGTAGGAGTCGAAGCCTTCGCCGTCCTCCTGGAGAACGACCAGCTCGCCCGGCCGAACGTCGCGGACGAGTTCCCCGTCGAGTGTGTCGATCGCTGCCGACTCCGAGGCGAGGATGTAGCCGTCCTCGAGTTTCCCGATACAGAGCGGGCGATTGCCCTGCGGGTCGCGTACGCCCAGCACGGTATCGTCGTGGGTGATCGTCAGTGAGTACGAGCCGTGGATCCGGCCCATCGTGTGCTTGACCGCGCGGACGAGGTCCTCCTCGAGCAGGTTGCGCGCGAGGTCGTGGGCGATGACCTCGGTGTCGCCGTCGCTGGTGAAGGCATGACCCGCGGCGGCGAGTTCGTCGCGGATCTCGTCGGCGTTGACGAGGTTGCCGTTGTGTGAGAGGCCGAGCGAGCCGCTCTTGAACGAGACGGAGAACGGTTGGGCACACGAGGAGTCGACCGAGCCGGCCGTCGGATACCGGACGTGGCCGATCCCCGCAGCGCCGGTCAGTTCGTCGAGATCGCCCTCGCCGAAGGCGTCACCCACGAGCCCCATTTCGACGTGGCTGTGCTGCTGGAACCCGTCGTGGGTGACGATACCGGCGGACTCCTGACCGCGGTGCTGGAGCGCGTACAGCGCGTAGTACAACGGTCGTGCCGCGTCCCGACCGTCGAGTGAGACGCCGACGACGCCGCACTTTTCGGTCATTCCTGTTCGCCGGGGAGTCTCGCCCCGCCCATCAGTCATGGGTGTTCGTAGGGCACCGAGACGATAAAAATCCCCGTGTTTGTGGTGCTTCGGCTCCCCATCGACCAGAATTATATGCGCGTTTGTGTATATCTCGTCGAAGACTGCGTGACGGCCTGTCACGTCACGGCGGGAACGGTCGACTGACCTCGGGTCCCGCGCTCGGTGATGACGTGCCGGATTGCCTGCCCAGTCGGGAGGGTCTCGTGGCGGGTCGAACCCCAAGTGCGTGCGTACCCGGTATCGGAGCCGCCCGGATCCGGCCGTTGGGGGTCTGTCGTGTCCGGCACATAACAGTTCGCCGACGGCAACGGCCGGTGGTCCGAACGCTTTATCGTTGAGAAACGTGTGACGGATCAACCAACGTGTTCAGTTGAGGATGACTGCAAGCTCTAATACGACGTTCGACGGCGGGGCCGAAACCGGTGACCGGCGGGCCGAGTACGATTTCGTCTCCGACGACGTCGCGCAACCGGCGCTGGTCGACGAGATCCGCGACCGCGTCGCGGGGGACGTTCGCTTCGACACCTACACGCGACAGTTGTACGCCACCGACGCGAGCGCGTACGAGCTAACGCCGATCGGTGTCGTCTATCCGAAATCGACCGACGACGTCGCCGCGACCGTCGCCTACTGTGCCGAGCGGGGGATTCCCGTCCTTCCACGGGGCGGCGGGACGAGCCTCGCGGGACAGGCCGTCAACGAAGCCGTCGTCCTCGATTTCACCCGCCACATGGACGGCGTGGTCTCGATCGATCCCGAGGACCGCCGGGCGCGCGTCGAGGCAGGGACGGTCCTGGGCGAACTCAACGACGTGCTGGCCCCCCACGGCCTGAAGTTCGCACCCGACCCCGCGGCCGGCGACCGCAGCGCGATCGGCGGCGCGATCGGCAACAACTCGACGGGCGCACACTCGCTTGTCTACGGCAAGACAGACGCCTACGTCGAGGAGTGTGAGGCGGTGCTTGCCGACGGCACGGTCGCCACGCTCGGCGAGGTCGCCGTCGATGACCTTCGTGAGTCCGCCGATCCCGACGGTTCCGTCCTCGAGCGGATTCACGCCGAAGTCGTCCGGATCATCGACGAGGAAGGCGAGGCGGTCCGGGAGCGGTTCCCCGACCTGAAACGCAACGTCTCGGGGTACAACCTCGATGTCCTCGTCGAGGAGGCCGAGACGGGGACTGTCAACCTCGCGCGGCTGCTGGCCGGCAGCGAGGGGACGCTGGCGGTCGTCACCGAGGCCGAGGTCGCACTCGAGCCGGTGCCCGAGACCAAGGCCGTCTCCCTGCTGTTCTACGAGAGCGTCCTCGATGCGGTCACCGACGTCCAGCACGTCCTCGACCACGAGCCCGCGGCGGTCGAACTCATCGACGACGTGTTGCTGGGGCTGGCCCGCGACACGACGGAGTTCGAGGACGCGGCGTCGCTGGTCCCCGACGCGGCGAACGCGGCGTTGCTGGTCGAGTTCTACGCCGAGGACGACGACCACGGCCGCGAGCAGACGGCCGGCTTGCTCGCCGACAGAGTGCCCGGCAGCGACACCGAGGCAACTCCGCCCGAGGACCGGCCGGCGATCGACGAGACGATCGCGTTCGACGGCCTCGAGGCCCACGACGAGGGCGAACGCGAGACCTTCTGGACGCTGCGCAAGGCCGGCCTGCCGATCCTGCTCTCGCGAACCTCCGACGAGAAACACATCAGCTTCATCGAGGACTGTGCGATCCCGCCGGAACACCTGCCCGAGTTCGTCGAACGGTTCCAGTCGCTGCTGACCGAGAAGGGGCGGGACAACGATGCGGCCTTCTACGCCCACGCCGGCCCGGGCGTCCTCCACGTCCGGCCGCTGGTCGATACGAAGGCCGACCGCGACTGCGAGGAGATGGTCGCGATCGCCGACGCGGTCACCGATATGGTCGTCGAGTTCGGCGGCAGCGTCTCCGGCGAACACGGCGACGGCCGCGCGCGCACCCAGTGGAACCACAAGCTCTACGGCGACGACCTCTGGCAGGCCTTCCGCGACCTGAAGACCGCGTTCGACCCCGACTGGCTGCTCAACCCCGGCAACGTCTGTGGCGACCACGACATGACCGACCACCTCCGGTACGACGACGACTACGAGTACGACGCCGGGCTCGAGCCGTCGCTGCACTGGGACAACGAGAACGGGATGCAGGGGATGGTCGAACTCTGTCACGGCTGTGGGGGCTGTCGCGGGAGCCAGGAGACGACCGGCGGCGTGATGTGTCCGACCTACCGGGCCGCCGACGAGGAGATCACGGCCACTCGCGGCCGGGCGAACCTCCTCCGGCAGGCGATGAGCGGCGACCTGCCGGACGACCCGACCGACGACGAGTTCGCCGAGGAGGTACTCGACCTCTGTATCGGCTGTAAGGGCTGCAAACGGGACTGTCCGAGCGGCGTCGACATGGCCAAACTCAAGACGGAGGTCATGCACGAGCGCCACCAGGAGGAGGGCTCGAGCCTCCGCGACAAGCTGTTCGCTAACTTCGATTCGCTCGCGGCCGTCGGCAGCGCGCTCGCGCCGGTGTCGAACCTCGTGCAGTCCCTGCCTGGCTCGGGCACGATCGCCGAGAAGACGGTCGGGATCGCGAGCGAGCGCTCGCTGCCCGAGTTCCAGCGGGAGACGTTACAGGACTGGTTCGAGAAGCGAGGCGGCGCAGCCGCCTCGAAAAAGCGAGCGGCAGCGGCGCGAGCAAAGCGAGGCGGGGCGCGCGTTTCCGAAGCCGATGCCGAGCGCAAAGCGGTCCTGTTCGCCGACACCTACACGAACTACAGCCACCCCGAGGTCGGCAAGGCGGCGGTCCGCGTCCTCGAGGCCGCAGGCGTCCACGTCGACGTGGCCGACCGGACAGACAGCGGTCGACCGGCGCTGTCGAAGGGCTTTATCGATATCGCTCGCGATGCGATCGAGGCGAACGTGGCCGCACTCGAGCCCCGGATCCGCGAGGGGTGGGACGTCGTCGTCGCCGAGCCCTCCGACGCGGTCATGTTCCAGTCCGACGCGCTGGACCTGCGCTCGGGGACGGCCGTCGAGCGGTTCGCCGCCAACTCCTACGGCCTCTGTGAGTACCTCGACACCTTCCGGCTCGACGAGAACGTCGACTGGGCCGCGCCCGACGAGTCGATCGTCTACCACGGCCACTGTCACCAGAAAGCCGAGAAGAAAGACCACCACGCGGTGGGGGTCCTCCGGCGGGCCGGCTACGCGGTCGACCCGCTCGACTCGGGCTGTTGTGGCATGGCCGGGACGTTTGGCTACGAGGCCGAACACTACTCGCTGAGCCAGTCGATCGGCGACATCCTCGTCGGCCAGATAGAGGACAGCGGTGCCGACGTCGTCGCCGCGCCGGGCACCTCCTGTCGGACCCAACTCGGCGACAGCGAGGTCGAGCCGGTCCCGGCCGACAGCTCGCTCGCCGGCGGCTCGCTGGACGGTGAGTCGCCGCCGACGCCGATCGAACTGCTCGCACACGCCGCGTCGCGGTAACGCGGGCTCGGCGCTCCCCGCGCCGACGCGTTCGTCCCGGTTCTACGGCGGGCTCGAGTCCGCGAGGCGCAGTGTTCAAGACGGTCGCCCCGAGTCACCACCGTATGCGACTCGAGGAGTACTGGGGCGTCGGCCCGAAGACGCGCGAGCGGTTGGTCGACGAACTAGGGAACGAAGCGGCGGTTCGGGCGATCGAGAACGGCGACGTTCGGGCGCTCGCCGACGCCGGGCTCGCCCGCGGTCGGGCGACGCGGATCCTCCGGCGGGCGACCGGCGGCGCCGGCATGGACATCCTATCGACCAGCGACGCGCGGTCGGCCTACAAGGAACTGCTGGATCTCGCGGTCGACCACGCCGTCACGCAGCGGGCCGCGGACCGCATCCGGGTACTGACCCCGCTCGCCACCCGCGAGGCGATGGACTCTCGCCTCGACGACGTGATCGCGGCTCGCGACGCGTGGGCCGCCCTCGAGGAGGAAGAGCGTGAGGCGGTCCTGGCGGCCTACGAGCGCTACGACGAGCGCGAGGGCAGCGAGTACGCCGCCGTCGAGGCCGCGCTGGCGCTGCTCGAGGCCGGCGTCGATTCGGGCCCCTTCGCCGCGATCGCCGACCTCGAACGCGACCGGCTCGCCGACGCCGCCGACGCGCTGGCGGCGCTCGACGGGAGTCGGGTCCGCGAGGGGGCCGACGACGAACTCGATCGGCTCCGGGAGACGCTAGGGGCGATCGAGGACATGGACGCGAACGCCCTCGAGCTGATCGAGGAGTTGCGCTCGGAGGGCGTCCGCGACGTGGAGGGCTTTCGCCAGTCCTTCGAGGACCACCTGCTGACCGAGACCGGCGTGACGATCGACCGCGTTCGGGCGGCGATGGCGACCGACGCCACCGACGCGACGGACTTCGTCGGTACCACGTTGCGAACCCTTCGAACCGATCTGACCGAAGCGGTCGACGAGCGCGAACAGGCCGTCGCGAGCGACCTCGAGGACACCCTCGACAACGCCCGCGAGGCCGTCGACCGGGCCGTCGACGCGGTCGACGACATCGCCTTGCACCTGTCGCTGGCCCGCTTCGCGCTCGAGTACGACTGTACGCGTCCCGTCTTCGTAGAGAACGAATCGGCTGCCGTCTCCGTCGTCAACGCGCGCAACCTCACGCTCGCGGCGCGGGACGACGAGTCGGTCCAGCCGGTGACCTACGGGCTCGGTGATCACGGCGTCTCGAGCGTCCCCGAGGGCGTCGGTTCGGTCCCCGGCCAGCAGCGGGTCGCGGTCCTCACCGGGGCCAACAGCGGCGGGAAGACCACGCTGCTCGAGACACTGTGTCAGATCGTCCTGCTGGCGACGATGGGATTGCCCGTCCCGGCCGACCGGGCCGAGGTGACGCCCGTCGACTCGCTGGTCTTTCACCGCCGCCACGCGAGTTTCAACGCCGGCGTCCTCGAGTCGACGCTCAAGTCGATCGTCCCGCCGCTCTCGACGGGCGGGCGCACGCTGATGCTGGTCGACGAGTTCGAGGCGATTACCGAACCGGGCAGCGCGGCGGACCTGCTACACGGGCTGGTCACGCTCTCGGTCGACCGCGAGGCGCTGGGCGTCTTCGTCACCCACCTCGCGGACGATCTGGAGCCGCTACCGACCGAGGCCCGCGTCGACGGCATCTTCGCGGAGGGGCTGAACCCCGACCTCGAGTTGCTCGTCGACTACCAGCCCCGCTTCGATACGGTGGGTCGGTCGACGCCGGAGTTCATCGTCTCGCGGCTGGTCGCCAACGCGGACGACCGCGGCGAGCGGGCCGGCTTCGAGACGCTCGCGGAAGCGGTCGGCAACGATGTCGTCCAGCGGACGCTCGCGGACGCCCGCTGGACGACCGGCGAGTGAATCGGTTCAAACCCGTTCTCAGTCTCCGTCTCCGCTCCCCTCGTCTTCCCGTCCGTTCCCCTTACCGTCCCATCTGTTCCCCTCGTCACGCTCGTTCTCGCCGGTTCTGACCCCGTCAGCGCCGCGATTCCCGTCGGCTTCCTCGGGCCCGTCCGCGCCGCCGAGCCACCGGTCGAGGGGCGGATCGTAGCCACCAGCCGGCTCGTCGGCCGGCGCGTCGCCGTAGGTGTAGCACCGGCCGGCCCACTCCTCGTGGACACGGGCCTCGAGGTAGGTCTGTGCGGCCCGCCGGGAGAGGACGCCCATCTCGATGACGTCGGCCAGCGCGGTCTTGGTCGCGCGAAACCAGACCCTGACCGCGCGGTCGTCGGCCGGCTCCGTCGCGACGATCGCGCCCCGCCCGCCGTCGCGGCCGTCGCCCCACTCGAGCCAGCAGACCCGGTAGGGATCGACCGCGTAGCCGGCGTCGGGATCGACCAGATACAGCGCCTCGTGGACGCGCGGGTCGAGGTGATCGGTCAGGATCCGGTCGCGGCTGATCGAGTCCGCGAGCAACGCGCCGTCGATCGCGCCGTCGGCAAGCGGCGTCCGCGGGGTGATCGCTTCGGCGAGGGCGAGGTCCTCGCCGCCCCAGTGGCTGTATCGCAGTCCGTAGAGCCGGTCCGGCCGCCGGTAGGCGACCAGCGCTCTATGTCCCATGTGCGTGCCTCGCTGGTGGACTCGGGGCGGTTCGCTCACGGCTCGTACGACATCGGGTAGAGCGGGTCACGGCGACCCTCGCCGCTTGTCCGTACTTGAACCCTCGCCGAGCCACCCTCGAGTCACGTGGAGACGCTGTTCGTCCCGGCGTCCACTCGCCGCGGCGCGTTACCGCCGACTTCCGCCGGCTGGACCACCGCACCGACGACGAACTGCCGGTCGGGCCGACACACGGGATCGAATCGCTCGCGTCGCTCTCGGCGGTTCTAGGCGGCGATCCGCCGCTCCGCCCGCGTCGCGATCGCTTCGTTCATCGCGACGAAGGCCCGTTCGAGACGTGCCTCGTCGAACGCCAGACCGGCGAGCGCGCCCCGGACCGTCTCCCGCTGGAGCAGCCGGGTTCGCCGGCCGTTTTCGATCGGCTCGAGGTGGAACTCGTGGTAGCGATCGAACGCGAACGGCACGACGAGCCGGTCGTGCCAGGCGAGCCGTCGCGGCGGCTCGGCGGCGACGACCGTCGGCCCGATGGGCCGAGGGCGGTACGCGAACGCGTCGCTCCGTTCGGAACCGCCCGTCGCGTCGACGGCGACGCCCTCGATCGTTCGCGTGAGCGGGTCCCACTCCGGGTAGGTGTCGAACGCTATGAGCGCATCCCAGACGACATCGGGTGGCGCGTCGATCTCGACGAACGCCTCGATCTGGTTCATGGGAACGAATACCACTCGAAGACGGATGGCACTGCCGGTCATCGCGGGCGCGCCGCGATGGGGATGGGCCGAGGTCCGGGGCCCGCGAGCGCTCGAGGTCGGACTCGGGGTCGACGCCGTGGTCGCCGGCGCGTCCCGGCTACGCGCTGTCGTTGAACCGGCGGTTCGTCGAGAGCGGTGCATCGCCGGGCTCGCCCCGGACGAAGTGGCCCGCCGGATTGATCTCGCCGTCCCGTTCCATCGAGAGGAGTTCGACGAACCAGGCCTCGTGTTCGATCTCCTCTTGCAGGATGCGCGAGGCCATGTCGTAGGTCCGGGGATCTTTCCCGTGGGTCATGTCACAGACCTCCGACCACGTCCGGATCGCACAGCGTTCCGCCTCGAGCAGTACCTCGAGGATGCTCTCGGCGTCGAGTGACTCGGTGTCGAAGCTCCCGTCGCCAGCCATCGGTGTCGGAACCTCGGCGTCGGGACAGGACGCTCGATCGGCGAAGTCCCGAATGTCGTTCGGCAGTGCGCCGCCGAGTTCGTACACCCGCGGCGCGACCAGTTCGAAGTGGGCCCGGTCCTCGAGGCGGGCGTCCTCGGTGATCTCCTTGTAGTCCTCGTGACCGGCGAGATGCATTCGCAGATTGGTGTAGTAGTAATAGGTCGTGAACTCAGCACCGATCGCATCGATCAGTTTCTCGCGCAGTTCCTCGGGCTCGAGTCCGCGTTCGCGAAGCACTGCCATCCCGACGCGCTCACTCGTGTCACCCGCGTCGACGTCGCCTGCCGCGTGTGGTTTCTCGTCCGACATCCACCGGTCCACTCCCATAACTCGGTGCATGAAACTTTGCTTGCAATTGCCGAGAACCGTCTATTGCTCCCTCGGTGGTTCAACGGTCGGACCACAATATCCTTAGTCGTCAGCACCCCAGAGTCGTGTATGGACAGGTCGGACCGCGGACTCCCGCGTCGCGAGTTCGTCAAACGCGCCGTCGCCGTCGGCGGTGCCGCTGGGCTTGCCGCGTGCCTCCAGCGCGAGGAGCCCGAAGACGTCCCACAGGCCGCCCTCGCACCCGAGGAACTCCCGAGCCGCCAGCACGCCTGGAACGAGTTCCTCTCGACGGACGACCACGGCAACGACGTGCCGCCCCGCCACCACCTCCTGTTGGCCCTCGAGTACGTCGGCGACGGCCCCGCAGACGCCGCCGACGAGCGCGACCAGCTCGAGGCCGCGTTCCAAACGCTCGAGCGGGCCTACAAACGGGGCAACGAGGGGCTCGCCTTTACCGTCGGCTACGGGCCCGCGTACTTCGATCGGTTCGAGAGCGATCTCGAGGGGGTCGAACTGCCCGATCCTGAGCCCCTGACCGCGCTGGAAGACCCCGCCCTCGACGAGTACGACGCGCTGGTACATCTGGCCAGCGACTACGGCCACGTCACCTTGAGCGCCGAAGAGGCGCTGAAGGGCGAACTCGAGGACCTGAACGGCCTCGCGGTCGAGGGCACGCTTGAGGGTGTCTTCGAGGGCGCCGAGCGCCGGACGGGGTTCATCGGCCGTGGGCTCCCGGCCGAGAAACAGTCGGGCGTCGCCGGCATCCCCGACGGCGAACCGGTCCCCGAGGACGCGCCGATGTTCATGGGCTTCAAGTCCGGCTTCCGGCGCACGCAGGCCAGCGAGGATCGCGTAACGATCGACGAGGGGCCGTTCGCCGGCGGGACCACGATCCACCTCTCGAAGCTCAACCTGCACCTAAACCAGTGGTACGAGCAAGACAGCCGCGAGCAACGCGTCGCCAAGATGTTCTCGCCGACTCACGCAGAGGAAGGGCTCGTGGAGGGAGCCGGCCACAATCTCGGCGACTCGAGTCGGGTGACCGAGGTCGCCGACGCGGCCGACGAGGCTGCCCGGCGGAAGGGGACCGTCGGCCACGCACAGAAGACCGCTCGCGCCCGCGAAGGCGGCGAACCGATCGTCCTCCGGCGGGACTTCGACTCGACCGACGACGATCGGGCTGGCCTTCACTTCCTCTCGTTGCAGCGCTCGATCGACGACTTCGTGACGACCCGGACGGCCATGACAGGTGGCGACCTCACCGATGGCTCGGTCGGCCAGCGAACGAACAACGGCATCCTCCAGTACATCACCGTCGCGAACCGGGCGAACTACCTCGTGCCGCCTCGAGAGCAGCGGGCCTTGCCCGAGCCCGCGCCGACACGCGACTGAGCGTCCGCGAACGCGGCTAGCCGCGGACGGTCGCCGCTATCTCGCTCGCCGTGATTGTCCGCGCAGCTTCGATTTCAGCAGCGATGGCTATTCGACCGGGATACACCACCGGGTCGGGCTTTATCCGCACCCTCGGTGTCCGATTGCTATGGCGTCATCACGACGACGATTCCTCGAACTGGGGGCAGCGGCATCGATCGGCGGGCTGGCCAGCGCGTCCGGCGTCGGCGCGACCCAATCCGACGGCGACGGCGACGAGGGCGACGACCCCGAAGTGACCGTTACCGCCAGACAGGAGTCGGGCGACGCCGTCTACTGGGTGTTGCCCGGCGAACGGCGACTGAGTCCGTCGGTGTTCGGGACTGCGGAAAACCCCCGACGCGGGACCGACCTCCTCGAGGCGCGGATCGAACAGGCGCGACAGCTTCCCGACCCGCTCGGCGAGGCAGTGCCGGGGCTGCTCGAGGACCTCCCCTTCCTCGTCGCCGCACCCGACGAGGCCCGCGAACCGATCGAAGACGACGACTCGATCGCCCAGCAGCGACTGACCGAGCCGACGCTGTACAGCGACGAGGCCGAGGTGACCGACGGCTCGTTCGAGATCACCTACGAAGATCACCAGCCGTACGACCTCCCCGGCGCGCCGGGCGAGACGACGGACACGGTCGCCCTCGAGGCGCAGTTCACCGATCCGGGGGGCAACGAGTACAGGATCGACCACGATCACGTCATCCAGCCGCCGATCCCCGGCTACGAGACCGGCGGCGGCGTGTTGACCGACGGGTCGCTGCACGGCATCACGGGGACCGGCTCGCCGCTGTTCCCGCAGGTCTACACCTACGGCGCGTCCTGGGGCGTCGGCCACCTCGAGGTCAACGGCGAGCGGGCCACCGAGGAGGGGATGCGCGTCGTCCACTTCATGACGACCGCGACGGTGCGTGACGAACGGTATCGGATGGTCCTCGACGAGGAGATGCCGCTCGCGCCCGCGGAGACGATCGCCGGACAGATCCACCACACTCACGGCGTCGTCTTGCCGATCAGGCCGACACCCGACGGCCCCGTCTATGATCCGGTCCCGACCGCGTTCGAACTCCCGAACGGCGAGACTCAGCCGTTCATTCACGCGATGTGGGAACAAGACGAGATCCTCGAGGGGCCGTTCGCGGACTGGGAGTTCCCCGGCGACGGCGGCGAGGCGCCGGCAGATGGGGACGACGGCACCGATACACAGACCGACATCCGCCTCGTCGGTGAGACGTCCGGCTGGCAGGGAGCCGCACCCGACACCATCGCGGGGACCGAAAACCCGACCCTGTCGCTCGAGGCGGGGACCGAGTACACCCTCGTCTGGGAGAACGGCGACGGTCTCCAGCACAATTTCGCGATCGAAGACGAGTCGGGGGCGGACGTACTCGAGACGGACCTGCTCGGGGAAGAAGGGGCGACTCAGTCGGTTACATTCACCGCCAGCGACGAGATGGCCGAGTACTACTGTCAGGTCCACCCGAGTTCCATGCGGGGGGCGCTTGAGGTGCAGTAGCGGACGGTTGCGAGCGTCGGAGCGACGCTCGCCGTTCGATTCAGGTGTTCGGAACGTGCGTCCGGCCCGCGCTAGCCGCCAGTTCATCGAACAGCGCCGCGGCGTCGCCGGCCATCGGATATGCGTCGTGGTAGGGATCGATCTCCCGGTCGGTTCCCGAGACGACCTGCACGGCGTCCGCGAGTCGTTCGTAGTTATCGCCGACGATGTCTCGAACCAGCACCGGCATCCCCGCCCGCTCGCAGAGTTCGGTTGCGGCCGCACGGCCCGCCCAGACGGTCTCGGCCTCGCAATCCGCGAAAAAGAGCGCGAACGGAGGCTCGCCGAATTGAGCCTCGAGAAAGGCCTGTGCGACCGGCTCCGACCACGCGACGACGCCGACGGACTCGAGCTGCCGCACGGCGGTCGAGGCGGCCGAACAGAACGGACAGTCGCCGTCGTAGAGCAGGACGCCGGTGAACTGCGGCTGGGCCATATCGGCCCCTTCGTCGCAGGGGCCGAAAACGTTCGGCGGGCAGTCGCCGGGTCGGTCGGATCCGGACGGACCGCCGTCGCCCCTCGGTTAGCCGAGTTTCGATCGTCCCGGCGGCCTGTCGTGGTCGGCCCGATGGCGAAGCAATTCGTCATACTGTTCGACCACGATGACGCAGTCGGCGCGGGGCTGGGCCACGCAAGTCAACACGAAGTTCTCGGCTTCGTCCTCGGGATAGTACCGCTTCGCGTCGCTATGGTCGACTTCGCCCTCGAGCAGTCGCGCGCCACAGGTGATACACCACCCCTGCTGGCAGTCCGCGGAGAGCCACAGTCCCGCCCGGCGGGCCGCCGCGAGGATCGCCTCGTCTTCGCGGACCGCGATGGTCCGGGACTCGCCGGCGGCCTCGAGGTCGGCGTCGTCGGGCACGCGGAGTTCGACCTCCCACGTCGTGGACGCTGTCACGGGTACACCTACGGCCGGCAGCGAAAAAGGGCTGGGTCGGCGGTCCCAAGCCCGCCGATCCGCGCTCGACGTGGGGTTCCGCCTTCCCTAGGGTCTTTGTCCTCGGGATCGATCCGAAACTCGATGCGAGCCGCAGCTTTCACCGACCTGAGCGGACCCGAGGGAGTGAGGACGATCGAGCGCGACGAGCCCGAGCCCGGCCCGGGCGAAGCCACCGTCGACGTCGCGGCCTGCGCGATCAATCGCCACGACCTCTGGATCCTCGAGGGGGACTCGGCGATGGTCGATGCCGACGATCTGCCCTTCGTCACGGGGCTGGACGTCGCGGGCGTCGTCAGCGAGGTCGGCGACGGCGTTCGAGGTGTCGAGCCCGGCGACCGAGTCGTTCTCTGTCCGAACGAGACCTGCGGCGAGTGTCGGTTCTGCCGCGAGGGGCCGGAAAACACCTGCGAGCGGTTCTCGCTCTATCACGGCGGGCTGGCCGAGACGGCGTGCGTCGAGGGCGACCGGCTTATCCCACTGCCCGACGGCGTGGACGCGGCGACCGCCGCCGCGATCCCGACGGCCTACATGACCGCCTTCCACATGCTCCGCCGGGCCGAGGTCGGCCCCGGCGACCTCGTGTTCGTCCCCGGCGCGACCGGCGGCGTCGGCGTCGCGGCGGTCCAGCTGTCGGCCGTGTTCGGTGCCGAAACCATCGGCACGTCGACGTCGGCGTCGAAGCTCGAGCGAGTCCGTGAACTCGGTCTCGATCACGGCATCGAATCGGCCGAGATCGACGAGATCCGCGAGGCGGTCGCGGAAATCGGCGAGCCCGACGCGGTGATTAACCACCTCGGCGGCGAGTTCACGCGGCTCGGCCAGTCGGTCATGCGACGCGGCGGGACGATGGCGATCTGTGGCCGCACGGCGGGCGGCGAGTCGACGATCGATATCGCGAGCCTCTTTCTGGGTCACAAACGCATCGTCGGCTCCACGATGGGGACCCAGGACGACCTCCGGCGGCTCGTCGAGCTGACTGCCGACGGAGATCTCGAGCCCGAGATCGACGAGACGTACGCGCTCGAGGACACCGACGCGGCCTTCGCGGCGATGCAAGACCGCGAGAGCGTCGGCAAGATCGTCGTCGAGCCGTAATTCGCGACCCCGACGACCGCCGCGTTTCTGCCGCCCTACTTGTCCACCGCCCGGGCGGGAATGAAAGGGGCTCGCGCTCTGGACGAACCCGGGCGACGCAAGCACCGCAGGGAGTGAGCGAAGCGAACGACCGAGGCGCACAGCGAGTCCTGAGAGTCCAGAGCGCGAGGGGCTTTCAGGATCGTCGCGTCGGTGCATATCAAATAGAACCACCGGTCGCAGGCGCACACAACGAGGCAAGAAGACGCCGGCCCGACCTATTTTGCGCCGGTCACCGTCGCTTCCGTATGACGAACATCGCCATCACCGGCGCGGCGGGCAACGTCGGCCGGGAGGCAATCGCCGCGTTCTCCGACGGCGATCACGACCTCGCGTTGTTTACCCACAGCGAGACCGACGACCTCGAGTCCGAACCGATCGAGATCGCCGATTACGACGCGTTCAGCGACGCGCTCGCGGGTCAGGACGTCCTGATTCACCTCGCGGCCAACCCCTCCCCGCGGGCCGAGTGGGACGAGGTACGCGAACCGAACGTCGACGGCGTCTACAACGCCTTCGAGGCCGCGGCGGAGAACGATCTCGAGCGAGTGGTCTTCGCGAGTTCGAACCACGCGGTCAACATGCGAAACGTCGTCTCGGCGGTCCGCCCGGAGTCGACGGTCGGAAAGCCCGAGATCGTCCGGCCGTCGGATCCGACCGATCCCGACACCTACTACGGCGTCACGAAGGTCTTCGGCGAGGCGATGGGGTCGTACTACGCGACGCGCCACGGGTTCGACGTAGTGAACCTCCGGATCGGCTGGCTGCTCACCCGCGAGGAACTCCGCGCGGAGTGCCGTGACCGCGACGGGGCCGGCGAGCGCTACGCCCGCGCGATGTGGCTCAGCCCCGGCGACTGTCGACGGCTGCTCACTGCGGCTGCGACGGCGACGCTCGAGGGGGCTCCCCTGATCGCCCACGGCATCTCCGACAACTCCGAGCGGTTCCTCTCGCTGTCCGAGACCATG
Source organism: Natrinema pellirubrum DSM 15624 (assembly GCF_000230735.2). Classification (NCBI taxonomy): domain Archaea; kingdom Methanobacteriati; phylum Methanobacteriota; class Halobacteria; order Halobacteriales; family Natrialbaceae; genus Natrinema; species Natrinema pellirubrum. The sequence continues at coordinate 1,370,338 of NC_019962.1, read as the reverse complement.
CAGGCGCTGTCGTACCGACCGCAGGACGACGCCGAGGTGGTGCTGACCGGCGACTAGCACAGCCACGGCAACGAACCCGACGAATCGAAAGACCGAACACCGGTACGTTCGTACGAACCCATATGTCAGTCAAGGTGTCCGAGTCGACGGGATACGGACCCAACACCCAGATGTCCCTGTTCGGCTATATCATGGCCGCGGTACTCGTGATCGTCTTGCTTCCACTGATCCCGGTCCTGGTCCCGGTCTGGATCCTCTGGAAAGTGTTCGTCGCCGAGGAGGAGTTCGGCCACAGCTTCGAGGACTGGCGGCGCGACACCGGCCGTACCCCAGATGACCGTGCGGCCGCCGCCGAGGCGGAACTCGCGGCGGCCGAAACGGAAGCCACCGAGGCCGACGATGCCGAGTCCGAGGACGAAACCGAACAGGCGGCTGCGGAGTCCTGACGCCGCGACATCGTTCTTCTGCTTGAGGACGACCTAGTCGTCGGCGCTGGCGGCCGCAACCAGATCCGACGGCGGACCGCCGGGAAGTTCGTCGCGGTCGTGGGGTTTCTCGAAGTCCAGATCGGGTCCGCGGGCGACGATCCGGTGGGGGTTGACGTCCGGGTGGGTCGTGTAGTAGTGTTCTTTGATGTGGTCCATGTTCACCGTCTCGCCGACCCCCGGCGTCTGGTAGAGATCCCGGAGATAGGGCCAGAGGTTGTCGTACTCGCGGATGTACTGGACGTTACACATGAAGTGCGTGTGATAGACGTTGTCGAACCGGACGAGCGTCGTGAACATCGCGATATCGGCCTCGGTCAGCCGGTCGCCCGCGAGGTACCGCTGCTCCTCCAGCACCTCGTCCCAGTGATCGAGCGCCGCGAACAGGTCGTCGACCGCCTCGTCGTAGGGCCCCTGCTTGGTCGCGAAGCCGGCCCGGTAGACGCCGTTGTTGATCGGCTCGTAGATCTCGTCGATGATCCGGTCGACCTCGTCGCGGTAGCCTTCGGGGTAGAGGTCTACGTCCCGCCGAGCGTAGTCGTCGAACTCGGTGTCGAGCATCCGCATGATTTCTTCGGACTCGTTGTTGACGATGGTCCCCTCTTCGGTGTCCCAGAGGACCGGCACCGTCACGCGACAGGTCGCGTCCGGATCCGCTTTCACGTATAGCTCGCGCAGGTAGTCGGCGTCGTGGACGTGATCGCGCGTACACCCCTCCTTCTCGGGGGTGAACTGCCAGCCGTCCTCGCCCCGATAGGGATCGACGACCGACACCGAGATCGCGTCCTCGAGGCCCTTCAGCGCCCGCGTCACGAGCGTCCGGTGGGCCCACGGGCAGGCGGCGGAAACGTAGAGGTGATACCGGCCGGCCGCCGGCTGGAATCGGGCGTCGGGGTCGTCGCGGATTTCGTCGCGGAACGGCGTCGTCTGGCGCTCGAACGAGCCGTCGTCGTCAGTCGACTCGTACGCGTCGGTTCGCCACTCGCCGTCGACGAGCATGTTCATACACACGTTCAGGGCTGCGACCCACATATATACTCGCTAACACTCGTGTCACCCGGTTCCGGTCTCGTCGATCGGCGACGCCGCGGCCTCAGAGAATGGCGCTACCGACCCAGTAGGCCGTTCCGAACGCGACGAGCGCGGCTCCCTCGAGGCGAGTCAGCTGCCGACCCGTCGCGAGGACGACCGTTGCGAACGCGGTCACGGCGGCGAGCCATCCGAGCGCGAGAAAGACCGCCGGATCGACGGCCAGCGGGCGAGCCGCGGCGGCCAGCCCCAGTACACCGAGGACGTTGAAGACGCTCGAGCCGACGACGTTGCCCGCGGCGATTCCGGTATCACCCTGGCGGGCGGCGACGACGGATGTCACCAGCTCCGGCAGCGACGTACCGGCCGCGACGATCGTCGCGCCGACGACCCACTCGGAGATCCCCACCGAGAGAGCCAGCCCGACCGCGGCGTCGACCAGGACGCGCCCACCGACGATCACGATCGCGAGTCCCGCCACGGTACGGCCGGCCTCGAGCCCGAGCCGGACGTCCCGCCCAGTGCCATCGGCCGCGGCGGGTGCCGTCCCGCCGTCGGTCGCCTCGCTCGAGTCCCCCGTCGGTTCGGCCGCCTCGTCCCCGTTCTTGATCGCGATCACGAGCGCCGCCAGATAGCCCGCCAGCAGCGCGAGGAGGACCGCTCCCTCGAGCCGCGAGACGAGGGTGTTCGCCAAGACGGCGACCGCGACGACCGTCGAGGCGGCCATCGCCAGTACGTCCCGGCGAAGCAGCGGCTCGGAAACGCGAAACGGTGCGATGACGGCGACGAGCCCGAGGATCACGCCCAGATTGAACACGTTCGAGCCGACGACGTTGCCGACCGCGACGTCGCCCCGGCCCTCGAGGGCGGCCCCCGTCGAGACGACGATCTCCGGGGCTGACGTGCCGAAGGCGACCACCGTGAGTCCAACGACGAGCGCCGAGATCCCGGCTGCGCCGGCGATCCGCGAGGCACCGGTCACGAGGAAGCGAGCGCCGAACCAGAGAGCGAGAACGCCGACTATCAGCGAAGCGACGTCTCCGACGGGGAGCATCGTATCGGACGCTTTTGGAGGGGGCAAGCAAAAACGGCAGGGACGACCGGGACGCTCGAGCGGGCGGAGCGCGAAAGGAGTATTTAAACGGGTCGCGTGACCACTCGAGGTATGGCAGACGACGGGGGCCGGCACCGCCAGAGCCGGCTGTTCACTGACGACGACGGCGGGTTCGACGCCGAGCGCGCACGCGAGGAGTCACTGCCCGTCGAGGACGGCGAGGTGATCGATACCGACGAGTTGGCCGATCACCAGACCTACCTCGAGGGCCGCGGGATCTACGACGAGCGCAACCGGGTCAACGACCTCACCGGCAAGGAGTGGAAGTACGCCACCAAGTCGGTGATCGCCGAGGGCTATCCGCCGGCCCTCCAGCACGACCTGCGGGGCGAACACGGCGGCCAGAAGCCCCCGCGGCTCTGTGCGGAGTTGATCGGCCGGTTCAGCAAGGCCGGCGACACCGTCCTCGATCCCTTCGCCGGCGTCGGCGGCACCTTACTGGGCGCAAGCGTCTGCGAACACGAGGGGACCGGCCTGCGGGAGGCCATCGGCTTCGAGCGCACGCGCCGATGGGTCGAGATCTACGAGACGGCCCTCGTCCGGGAAAACGAGGAGCGACGCGAGCGCGGCGACCCGCCGCTGGCCGAGCAGGACATGCGCCACGGCGACTGTGCGGACCTGATCGAGGAGGTCCCCGACGACTCGATCGACCTCCTGTTGACCGACGTCCCCTACTGGCACATGGACGAACTCGAGCAGACGCGCAACGAGCGCCGGACCCGTGAGAGCAGTCTGGGTTCGTTCGGCGGTCGGGACGCCGACGGTGTGGACGACGAGAGCGACGACGAGCCGGGCGCCGAGTCCCGCCGAGAGTGGGAGACGGACGGCGAGTGGGAGACGAAAGCCGACTGGCTTGACGATATGGCCACGAAGTTCGACCGCTTTACTGACGCGGTCGCACCGGACGGCCACGTCGTCGTCTTCATCGGCGACATGTACCGCGACCAGTCCTACGAGTTCCTCTCCGCCGAACTCGCGCAGGCGATCGAAGCCGCCGCACCGCTGACGCTGGCGGCGACCCTGATCTGGTACGATCCGACGAAGGACCTCCACGTCTATGGCTACCCGTTCTCGTTCGTCCCGTCGATGGTCCACCAGAACGTCCTCGTCTTCCGACCCGCCGACGATTCGGACGCCAACTGACCGTCGTCAGTCGATCGTCTGACGCAGTTTTATTGGGTTCGAAGCCGTCGGAACGAACAGGCGCGCTGGCGGCCTCCCCACCCCTCCCCCATCCGTCCGTCCGCGCGCCTGCTACCGTTCCTCTCCCCCCCCCTTTCGATCCGATCGCTACCGCGAGGTTCAGGCACCGGCAGGCAACAGCGATGACCGAACGTCGGCCGCGTGGTCGGTCTCGGTGATGACCGCGACCTCGTCGCCGACCGCGAGTTCCGTCCCGGGCAACGGGATGGTCAGCGATTCGCGGGCGCGCCCATGGGCGTAGATCCGCGCGGACTCGGGCAGATCGAGTTCGCTCATTCGCTTGCCGACCGCGGGCGATCCCTCTCGGATCTCGAGAACGGTCAGTTGGAGGTTCGCCGCGAGGTCGGCGACGACGTTGAAGTCGCCGCCCAAAAGCGCCGTCTTCGCACCCGCCGCACCCAGCCGCTCGGGGTAGATGATCTCGTCGACCTCCTCGGCGTACTTCTCGTAGATGTCCTCACGGTAGTCCTCGTCGATCCGCAGGATAGTCCGACAGCCGTGGTGGGTCCCGACCATACAGGCCGCGAAGTTGGCGTTGAGATCGGGCGTGAACGCACCGATCGCATCGGCGGTCCCGATATCGGCGTCGACGAGGACGTCCTCGTCGGCACCGTCGCCGTGGACCGTCTCGAGCCCGTCGTCGCTGGCGCGCTCGATCCGGTCCATGTCGTTGTCGACGACGACGACGTCGTGGCCTTCCTCCGCGAGGATGCGCGCGGTCCGGGAGCCGACTCGGCCGTACCCCACGATGACAAACCTCATGTGAACGGGATACACGCTCCGGGGTGAAATACGTTCGTCCGACATCGCTGCCCAAGGCGGCGCGATGCCGCGGCGCTCGCGGCGGCCGTGGGCCGGCGGGTTCGAGTGACTATGCACGAACGTGGCCACATTCCGCGTCGATCCGGACAAGAACGCTTAACTAACCCCTGTTGTTATGCTCGAGCATCCAATATGGGGGCACTCGACTCGCTCGCAGCGTACTTCCGATTCGGCGACCACGAGACCGACCTCGAGACGGAATCGATCGCGGGGCTGACGACGTTCCTGGCGATGTCGTACATCATCGTCGTCAACCCGGTCATCCTCGGCGAGGCGATCTCGCTCGAGGGCTACAGTTCGGGCGAGGTCACGCAGATGATCACCGTCGCGACGATCCTTTCGTCGGTGGTCGCCATGCTAGTGATGGCGTTCTGGGCGAACCGGCCGTTCGGCCTCGCGCCCGGGATGGGACTGAACGCCTTCTTCGCGTACACGGTCGTCCTCGGGCTCGGCGTCCCGTGGCAGGTCGCGCTCGCGGCCGTCTTCGTCGAGGGGATCGTCTTCATCCTCCTGACCGCGGTCGGCGCGCGCCGCTATATCATCGAGCTGTTCCCCGAACCGGTCAAGTTCGCCGTCGGGGCCGGGATCGGCGTCTACCTGCTCTTTCTCGGCCTGCAGGAGATGCAACTCGTCGTCGACAACCCGGACACGCTCGTTTCGTTGGGGAACGTCGCGACCAGCGCCGTCGCGGCACTGTCGGTCGCCGGGCTCGCGCTGATGCTCGTCTTACACGCTCGCGGTATCAGAGGGTCGATCGTCATCGGGATCATCGCCACGGCCGTCGCCGGCTGGCTACTGACGGCCGTCGACGTCGTCTCGCCGGGGACGCTGACGCCGCCCGGGAGTTACGAACGAATGACGAACGAGGGGCTGCTGAGCCTGATCGCGAACGTCCAGTACGACTTCACGCCGCTGGTCGCCGGCTTCATCGACGGGCTCGGCATGATCTCCGACGATCCGCTCGTCTTCGTGATCGTCGTGTTTACGTTCTTCTTCGTCGATTTCTTCGACACGGCCGGGACGCTCATCGGCGTCTCCCAGATCGGCGGCTTCCTCGACGAGAACGGCGATCTCCCCGAAATCGAGCGGCCGCTGATGGCCGACGCGATCGGGACCACGGTCGGTGCGATGATCGGGACCTCGACGGTGACGACCTACATCGAGTCCTCGACCGGTGTCGAAGAGGGTGGCCGGACCGGCTTCACCGCGCTCGTGGTTGGGGGCCTGTTTTTCCTGTCGCTGCTGCTCGTGCCGCTGATCAGCGCGATCCCACAGTACGCCTCCTATCTGGCGCTGGTCGTCGTCGGGATCATCATGCTGCAAGGCGTCACCGACATCGACTGGCAACATCCCGCGTGGGCGATCTCGGGCGGACTGACGATCACGGTCATGCCCATGACCGCGTCGATCTCGAACGGGCTCGCTGCCGGGATCATGAGCTACCCGCTCGTCAAAGGCGCGATGGGCGAGGCCGACGACGTCTCGACCGGGCAGTGGGTACTCGCGATCGCCTTCGTCGCCTACTTCGCCGTCTACTTCGCCGTCGACGCCGAGATGCTCTCGTTCTGACGGTCCCGTCCCCGTTTGCCATCCGTGTTTCGCCCGCGAGCCGCCGTTTCGCCGCTCCGAGGTTCCGGCAACCGCTCGGTCGACCGGTGGGCTGATACGGCCTCCGGGCCACTAGTCGACCATGGCAGACATCACGATGTACGAACTCCCCGGCTGTCCGTACTGCGCGAAGGTCCGCTCGAAACTCGACGAACTCGACCTCGAGTACGACACCATCGAAGTGCCCCGCTCCCACGGCGAGCGAACGGAAGTCGAGAAGGTCAGCGGCCAGACCGGCGTCCCGGTCATCGTCGACGAGGCCAACGGGATCGACGGGATGAACGAAAGCGACGACATCGTCGAGTACCTCGAAGAGACCTACGGCAGCGGCGCGGCCTGAAACCAACGGGAGCCGATTTTCTCGAGTTCCGGTCGTCTCTCCCCCTCCGACAGCCGGTTGTTCGTCGACGTAGCTACTGCGTTCAGAACTGCCGTACAGACACTAACTGACGGAAAACAGCGGTCGAGAGGGGGAGGCGGCCGACTCAGGCCGCTTCCTCGTAGTCGGCACGTTCCCGGATGACGTCGCGGAGTTCGTCGGCGTCCCGGAGGTCGTCGAGTTCGTCGCGTTCGACCAAAGCGGTGCCGTCGACGTTGTCCTGTTTCGCCCGGTCGACGACGTAGACCGAGCGGGTGCGGGTCACGTGACCGATCGAACTCATGATTCGGGCGCGTTTCTCCGCGGCCTTGGTGAACTCGGAGTGGCCGGTCAGGACGACGTCGCTGTCGTCTTCGTCCTCGCTGACCGCGGTAAACGGCGAGCGGGCGGTCGGGTGGACGCTGTAGCCGGCCCGGGTGAAGACGGCGACGACCTGTTCGTCGTCCGGATCCGCCTCGGGGTCGTCCGGGGTCGCTTCACTCTCGTGGACGTCGTCGGCCCCCTCGAGGACGTCGACGGGGCTGGTCAGCGGCGCGTCGAAGAGGTCCTGGAGTTCCAGCGCGACCTCGACGGAGGCGTTCATGCCGTCCTCGTACTTCGAGACGGTCCGTCGGGAGACGCCGAGTTCGCTGGCGAGTTGTCCGAGGCTCCAGTCGCGGTCCTCGCGTTCGTCGGCCAACAGGTCACCGTCGATGTTGACGTAGAGGCCGCCCGGGGCGGCGTAGATCAGCGGCGGTACTTCCTCGATGAAGAGGTTGTACGCCGTGTCGGGGCTGAGGACCGGGACGCCGTGTCGGAAGTAGGTGACGTCGGGTTTCAGGTCCTCGTCGCGACTCCGCAGGCCGATAACCAGCGGCGTCGCACGGAGGTAGGTCCCCAGCCGCCGCATCTCGTGGCCGGTCGCTTCGTTGAACGCGTCGATGTTCGCGAGGATCTTGACCAACAGCAGATCCTCGCCGCGGCGCGCGGCGATATCGAAGCTCTTCGGCCGGATCGCACACCGGTCGCTTACCACGAATCCCGCGTCCTCTAACATCGCGGTCACGTTGCCGACCATTGCGGAGCGGGACATAGGGGGTTGTAAGCGATTCCTCCTATAAGACGTTTTCCCCGATATGTCCGTGTGCCGTGTCGCGATTCGGACCCGTACCGGGAATATACTTATATAGTTGGTTCGACCCACGGCCGGTGCCGATCCCCGACGACAACGCCGTCCCGAAAGGGGTTACCCGCTGCCCGGCCAAGGGCCGCCGATGACCGTCGTCGGGATCGACGATACCGACTCGCGCGAGCGCGGGATGTGTACGACCTACCTCGCCGCGACGATCGCGGATCGACTGCAACGGGACCACGGAGCGGCGCTTGCCCGCATCCTCCTCGTCCGGCTCAACCCCGCCGTCGAGTACAAGACGCGGGGCAACGCCGCACTGGCGATCCACACCGACTGCGATCCCGACACGGCGGCCGCCGTCGCCCGCGACCGCCTCGAGGCGCTGTCCGAAACCGCCGACGAACGCACGAATCCCGGCCTGGTCGTCGCGGATCACGACCCCGGCGACGTGGCCGACACGGTGAGCCGATTCTCGCGGGCTGCGATCCGCGATCACCTCGCGATCGACGACGCCGTAGCGCTCGTCGACGACTGCGGCTATCGGTCGTGGCACGCCGGCGACGGCCGGGGCCGGATCGGCGCGCTGGCCGCCGTCGGCGCGTGGGCGGCCCTCGAGGAGTGGACCTACGAGTACATCACCTACCGCGAGCCGGATCGCTGGGGAACGCCCCGCGACGTCGATCACGACAGCGTCTTCGCGGCGGCCGACTGGGGCTATCCCGCTGTCTGGGACACCGTCGATCGCGGCGAGGACGAGACCGTCTGCGTCCCGCATACGCCGGGCCCGATCCTGCACGGGATCCGCGGGGACGATCCGGACGCGGTCCGGGCGGTCGCCGACCGCATCGCGGCCGAACCGGCGGCCTCGAGCCAACTGTTCGTGACCAATCAGGGGACCGACGTCCACCTCCGGGACGGTTCGATCCCCGAAGTGCGGGACGGGCGGGCCTACCGGCTCCCGGGCCGGGTCGCCAGCGAGCCCGAAACTCGCCGCGGCGGCCACGTCTTCGTCGACCTCGAGCCGCCCGAGGTCGGCGAGAGCGCAGCGACCGAGCGGCTGACCTGTGCCGCCTTCGAACCGACGAAGCGGTTCCGCGATCGCGTCCGGGCGCTCCGGGTCGGCGATCGCATCACGGCCTGCGGCGAAGTGGCGGACGGGACGCTCAAACTCGAGAAGCTGGCGGTCCGCGACCTCGTCCGCACCGAGCGGGTGACGCCGACCTGCCCCGACTGCGACCGGCGGATGAAAAGCGCCGGCCGGAATCAGGGGTACCGCTGCCGGGACTGCGGGACGAGCCGGGACGAGAAGGCGACTCGACGCCTCGAGCGGGACCTCGAGCGCGGCTGGTACGAGGTGCCGCCGTGTGCGCGTCGCCACGTCGCGAAACCGCTGGTTCGGGGCGGGTTCGACGCGCCGACGCACCCGGAGCGATAAGAGAGATCAGCGGACGCTGATGCCGCGGCGGGTGAGAAACTCGTGGACGTCTCGGATCTCGACGGGACTGCCGATGATCCGACGGCGCTCTTCGCCGGCCGGCGCGATCGTGACGGTGAACGCCTCGTCGAGCTGCGGCTCGAGGGACTCGAGGGTCTCCGCGGGAAGCACGATCTGGGTGCTGTCACGCAGCTGCGACGCGTTCGACATACTCGAGGATCGCCCGCAGTTCGTTTAGGTGTACCGGAATTTCGTTGTGAATGGTAATTGTACTGGGTAGTAGTAGCGGGGATTATCGGCCGATGCGGACCCCGGCCGGCGACGGCGATTCGGGACGCTCAGATACCGCGACGGCGAGATCGCGCTCCGTTCCGATCGTGTCTCAGTCAGTCCCGTAGACCGTTACCGTCCGCGTGTCGCTCGTGTGGGGCGATCGCACCGACACCGGGAACGTATCGTCGTTCGCGACCGGGTATGTGTCGTACCCCAGTCGGACCCTCGCGATCGAGCCGGGCGTGAGTCCGACGCTTCTGGAATCGACCACTTCCGGCGAATGGCCGACCACGAGTTCGACGTCGCCCGACCCCGCGGCCCCGCCGACGTTTTCGACGGTCGCGGTCACCGCGAGGAACTCGCCGCCCGTGACCGGCGCGTTCGTTCCGGTAATCGACACGGCGAACTGCGCCGCGTCGCCGCCGTCGCCCCCGTCGCGCCCGTAGACGAGGACCGACTGCGAAGCGCTGTCGTCGCCCGTCCGCACGCGGACGGGGAACTCGTCGTCGTTCGCGACGGGGTAGGTGTCGTAGCCCATCGTGACCGTCGTCGTCTCACCAGCCCCGACGGCGACCGATCGGCTATCGACGGTCGTCGGATCGTGTCCCACCACGAGTTCGACCTCGCGACTCGCCGGCCCCTCGCCCGTGTTCGCGAGCGTGGCCGTCACCTCGAGGAACTCGCCGCCGGTCACCGGCGCGTTCGTCTCGAGGCCGGTCACCGCGAGGTGGCCGTGTTCGGCCGCGTCATCGGTCCCGATGACGGTGACGTCGGTCTCCGCGGCGGCGTGGCGCGTCTCGACGCGGGCCGGGAACGTCTGGGTGTTGCGGACCGTCGCAGTGGTGAACTCGAGGGAAACGGGCTCGGACTCGCCCGCGAACACCTCGACGGTCTCGCTGTCGACGTGGGTCGGATCGTGACCGACGATCAGATCGACGGTCGCCTCGACGAACCCGTGATAGGTCGAGTGCCCCTCGACCGCGACCTCGGCGTCCACGACGAGGTCCTCGCCGGCGTGAACCGGCGTGTTCGTCCCGGTGATCGAGACATCACGCAGCGCCTCGACCGACGGGCCGTCGGTCTGGGCTGCCCGCGTCCGGCCGTCGCGACAGATGGCCCACGCGGCCATCGGATAGCCGCCGATGAACCAGATCGCATCGCCCCCGGTCGTAGCGTAGGTGGCCGTCGCCGTCGACCCCGACAGATCGGCCCGCTCGAGATAGGTTGCGTTGCGCCCTTCCTGCCAGACGAGCCAGTGGAGAACGCCGTGGTCGTCGGCGGCCGTCGCGGTGACCTCGATCGACTCGTTCGGCGTAATGGTCGTGTCGGGTCCCGGTTCGCAGGTCAGTTCGACGGTCGGTGCCGACGGTGCGTCGTCGGTGACGGTAACCTGCCACGCGAGGCTCGCCCCGTCGACGGTCACCGACACCTCGTAGACGCCGGGCTCCTCGAATCGGCCGTGAGCCGCCGGATGCCCCGTCCGATACGTGTAACTCCAGAAGGGGGCCGCTCCCGCGAGGTCGGCCGCTCCCGGCCCCTCGACCGTCCACTCGGCCGTCGCCGGATCGTCGCCCGGCGTTGCCGCCGCTTCGAACACGACGTCTTCGCCGGGCCGGACGCTCGTTGCGTCGTCGACTGGACACCCCCGCTCGAGTGCCCGCTGTGCCCGCCCGGTCCCGAGCGTCGCGAGCGCTCCCACGGTTCCCACCGCCGTGACGTACTCCCGCCTGTGCATACGCTGACATACCGCTCGGGGAACGGTATAGCTAATCGAAGCTCTCGGGAACGAACCGGCGCGAGGAAACGAACGTCCGGGTTTCCGGCTCGTTTCGGGCGGGAGTCGAACGCGGAGTCTCGAAAGGGTTTTTCGGCCCGACCGGCTGTGTACGACCAAATGGGGCTCGAGGACGAGATCGAGGAGATCGAAGAAGAAATCGCCAACACGCCCTACAACAAGTCCACGGAGGCCCACATCGGCCGGTTGAAGTCCAAGCTCGCCGAGAAAAAGGAGAAACTCGAGAACCAGCAGTCCGGCAGCGGCGGTGGCGGCGGCTACTCCGTCGAGAAACACGGCGACGCGACCGTCGCGCTGGTCGGCTTCCCGAGCGTCGGCAAGTCCTCGCTGCTGAACTCGATGACCAACGCCGAGAGCGAGACCGGCTCCTACGAGTTCACGACGCTGGACGTCAACCCCGGGATGCTCAGCCACCGCGGCGCGAACATCCAGATGCTGGACGTGCCCGGACTGATCGAGGGCGCGGCCGCGGGCAAGGGCGACGGCCAGCAGGTACTCGCGGTCGTGCGCAACGCCGACCTGATCGTCTTCATGCTCTCGGTGTTCGAGATCGAACAGTACGACCGCCTCCAGAAGGAACTCCACGACATCAACATCCGCGTCGACCAGCAGCCCCCGCGGGTCACGGTCCGTCCGAAGATCAAAGACGGCATCAAGATCACCTCGAGTACCGACCAGGACCTAGACGAGGAGACGATCAAACACGTCCTCCGCGAACACGGCTACGTCAACGCCGACGTCAACCTGCAAGAGAACGTCACCATCGACCGGCTGGTCGACGGCCTGATGGAAAATCGCGAGTACATCCCCTCGATCACCTGCGTCAACAAGGTCGACCTCATCGACCCCGACTACAAGGAAACCGTCGACGAGCAGTTGCGCGAGCGCGGCCTCGACCCCGAGGAGGTAACCTTCATCAGCGCCGAAGAGGAGAAAGGCCTCGAGGCGCTCAAGGACCGCCTCTGGGAGAACCTCGGGCTCATTCGGGTTTATATGGACAAACCCGGCCGCGGGATCGACTGGGAGGAGCCGCTGGTCGTCGAGGAGGGCGCGACCGTCGGCGAGGCCGTCGCGAAACTCGGCGGCGAAATGGAAGAGCGGTTCCGCTTTGCGCGGGTGACCGGTCCCAGCGCGGCCCACGACCAACAGCAGGTCGGGACGGACCACGTCCTCGAGGACGAGGACGTACTGAAACTGATTCTGCGACGGTAGCGCGTAGACGGGTTCGGCCGAGCGGACGACACCCTGCCGGAGACTATCAGTACGTCGCTTCCGAATCGCACGACTGCGTTTCGATTCGTGTGTGAATCGTTTCAGTGCGTACTATCGTCGGCTATACTGCCGTTTACTAGCCCGCCTCAGTGAGTTTCGGATGGTCTCGGGTTTCTGACCTGAACGGGTTCGAAACGGAACGCTCAAAAATATCCGGCAGCCCCACTAGTAGGTAGATATGGTTGCTATAGAGTGGCTCTCACAGTTGATCGATTCGGGGATACTCTCGCTCGTCCCGCCGCTACTGGCGATCGCCCTTGCGATCGCGACCCGCCGACCGATGCTGGCGTTGTTTCTGGGAATCTGGTCGGGTGCGATCATCCATACCGGCGGCCACGGCATCGCACAGACCTTCGACTGGATCGTGGCCGCGATCATCGTCGACGACGGCTTCCACGTCCAGATTCTGGTCTTCACGCTGCTGCTGGGCTCCGGCGTCGCTCTCATCTGGCGACTCGGTGGCGCGATCGCCGTCCGAAACTGGGCCACGAACCGCCTCGAGACCCAACAGACCGTCGGACTGACCACGTGGGGGCTTGGCATCGCCATGTTCTTCGACGACTACGCCAACACCGCCATCGTCGGCAGTACCATGCGGGAAATCTCCGATCAGTTGCGGATCTCCCGCGAAAAGCTCGCCTACATCGTCGACTCGACGGCCGCGCCCGTCGCAACGCTTGGCATCTCGAGCTGGGTCGCGTTCCAGTTGTCGCTGATCGGCAGTGCCTACGAGGAGATGGGTGTCGCGGGTGAGGCCCCGACGGCGTTCGCGACCTTCGTACGCTCGATTCCGTACAACACCTACGCACTGTTGGCGATCGTCATGGTCGGGATCGTCGTTTACACCGGCCGGGACTACGGCGAGATGCTCGACGCCGAACACCGCGCCCGGACGACGGGAGCCGTCAACCGCGAGGACGCACAACCGCTCCAGAAGGTCGAGGAAGACCTCGGCGAGCCGATCGACGAGCGGCCGATGTTGCGGACCTTCTTCGCGCCCGTCGTCGTCCTGGTCGCGGTCACGCTCGCGGGCGCGTTCTGGACGGGATATCAGTCCTGGCAGTCGAGTCAAGCCGAGGCGGGAGCGCCGACTGCGTTCGGTGCAGCCGTCAACGACGCGGGATTCACGCAGGTACTGATCGACGTCGTCGGGGCGGGCAGCTTCGCGACGGCGCTGATATGGGGTTCCTTCGCCATGGTCGTGACCGCGATCGCGATCGGCCTCGCCTACGGCCTGTTCGACATCGGCGAGGGCGTCGAGACCGTCATCGACGGGTTCGGAATCATGCTGACGGCGGTGACCATCCTCGTCCTCGCGTGGACGATCAGCAGCGTCGCGGAGACGCTCGGGACGGGAGAGTACGTGGCGACCGCCGCCGAACCGTACCTCTCGGAAGCGTTGCTCCCCGTCCTCATCCTCTTCGTCGCCGCGTTCGTCGCGTTTACCATGGGGTCGTCGTGGGCGACGATGGGACTCGTCACCCCGATCGCGGTCCGGGTCGCCTACGAGTTCGGAAGCGGGTTCGAACTCGTGCCGGTCGCCGTCGGTGCCGTCTTCTCCGGTGCGATCTTCGGTGATCACGCCTCGCCGATCTCAGACACCACGGTCCTCTCGGCGACGTTTAGCGGTGCGGACCTGATCGATCACGTTCGCACGCAACTACCCTACGCCCTGACCGTCTTCCTCGTGGTCGTCGGCTGCTACCTGCTCAACGGCTATCTCGGCGTCCCGCCGATCGTCTTCCTCCCGCTCGGCGTCGTCGCCCTCGTCGGTCTCGTCATCGGCCTCTCGGAACTCGACGCCGGCCGGAAGGGGCTCGAGCCGGTCGCGACGGAGCCGGTCGTCTCCGGGCCCGAGCCAGAGGGAGAAATCGACGCGGACTCGACGGGTGGAGACGAGTAGCCCGCCGCCTCCGCCACGTTTTTGCCGTCTGCTGGCCTGTCTTCGCGTATGGACGGAACGCTCGATCACACGATGATTCGCGTCGCCGATCTGGAGGCGTCTCTCGACTGGTACCAGTCTCACCTCGACTATGAGGAGAAAGACCGCTACGAGGGCGACGGCTTCACCATCGTCTACCTCGGGCCCGAAGACATGCACGAGGACGGCGCGATGCTCGAGATCACTCACAACGAGGGCGAGGAGCCCGACGTGGGCGACGCCTGGGGGCACATCGCGGTCCGCGTTCCCGAGGGTGAACTCGAGGACTACTACCAGCAGCTCATGGACGAGGGCGTCGCGGACTATCGGGACCCCGAGTCCTGTGGCGGGCGCTACGCGTTCGTGAAAGACCCCGACGGTCATGAGATCGAGATCGTCCAGCGCGAGACCGGCGCGCTGTGGTCGCTCGACCACACCATGATCCGCGTCGAGGACGCCGATGAGGCGCTTGGCTTCTGGACCCGGAAGTTCGGCTACGACGAGGTCGGCCGCTGGGAGGCCGACACCTTCGCGAACTACTTCGTCGAGCCCGAAAACGCCGCCGACGAGGCGATGTCCGTCGAACTCACCTACAACTACGACGGCCGCACGTACGACATGGGCGACGCCTGGGGCCACCTCTGTGTCCGCCTCGACGACCTTCACGACGACTGGGACCAGCTCATGACCCGGGAGGCAACAGATTACCGCGATCCCGAGAGCTGCGACGACATGTACGCGTTCACGAAAGACCAGGACGGCCACGAGATCGAACTCATCGAGCGGGATCTCGAGGCCGACTCGCTGTTCCCGTTCTGAGATCGCGCCGCGTCGGCCGACCGGCCGATCGTGGCTCCAGTCATCAACCGGACTGGAACCGTTCCCGACCGATATATGTTTAGTAACATACTTTTGTGGCGTTGATGTATCGGGCAGTGACATGTGTCCCCACTCCCGCAGAGCCCTCCTCGGAATCGGTACTACACTGGTCGTATCGGCGGCCGGCTGTCTCTCTGACACCGGTAGCGAAGACGACGAACCACCCGCCGATTCCACCGACGACGGCCCGCTTTCGTCGCTGTTCGCCACCGTCCCCGGCGATGCGGTCGACGAGTCGATGTCGCTGTCGGCAATCGACGACTCCCGGCTCCGCGAGGTCGGTGCGATGGAACTCGTCGGTCCGTTCGACCTCGCCAGAGGAACCCTGCTCGAGGACGTGTTCGCCGACGGGATGTCCGTTACCCGTCGCGTCACCGCCCTTCACTTCGAGCAGGAATCGTTCGTCATGGCGTTCAGACTCGAGGACGTCTCGTTCGATCCGGAACAGGATCTCGCAGTCACACTCGAGGACGGCATCACGACGCGTCGGCGCGACGACGGGCCGGACTACGAACTCGTCACCCTCGAATCGGGTGCCGTAATCGGGGTGGCGGACGAGATCGGCGTCGTCGCCGACGCGGAGTCGACGGTCGAGGCCGCCTTCGACGCCCGAAACGGCGACGCGCCGGGCGTTCGAGAGGCGGTGTCCAGCTTCGACGACGCGCTCGCGGTGTTTCCCGACGCCGACGTCCGGACCGTCGTCACGGACGCCGACGAGTGGTCGCGGACCTACGAGGAGCTGGCGGCCGAGGACGGCGAGTACCTCCTGCTCACCGCGAGGGTACGCGATCCCGACACGCTCGAGATCGGTCACGCGCTATCCGTGACCGACGAGTCGGTGATCACAGACGCCTTGATCGAGCAGTTCGAGCAGAGCATCGTCGATGCGGACGAGACCGTTGACACCGCAGTCGAGGGATCGCTCCTGAAAGCGACCGAAACGATCGACCTCGAGAGCAGGCGACGCGCCGCGGCACACGAAAGCCCGGGCGGCCTGCGGCCGGACGAGTTAGCGGCCGGCGAGGAGTTCGTCGAGATCGAGGTCACGACCGGCGATCCGACGCCGGTCTCGGAACTCGTACTCGAGGTCGACGGGGAACCCTACGACGAGGCGATCTGGGCCGACGGGGACGAGGAGATTGCGGCCGGCGATACGATACGCATCCGGACCGCGGACGCCGAACCGAACGTCTCGATCGCGCTTCGCCACGAGACCGAGTACGGCACTACTGCCGAGACGAAGCTGTACAGCGAGTTCGCGTTCGCGTTCGACTACGATCTCGACGCGAGGACGGTGACGGTCCGGTACGAGGACGAGTACCCGCTCGACGGCGACGGCGTCGTCGTCGCCGTTCGCGAGAACGACGATCTACTGTCGGGCGACACCGACCCCCTCAAGCGGACCCGCCCGTGGACCGGCACCGAACCGTCGACCGGTGCCACGGCGACCCTCGAGGGGGTCGACCCCGGAACCGTCGCACTGGTCGGCTGGGAGGGCGATACGTTCCGCGAGGCGCTGGCGTGGGAACGGATCCGACCGCCGGGAGAAGCCACCGTCGACTACGACTACGAGACGCGAACGGCGACCGTCGAACTCGCCCTCGAGGACGGGCGGACGTGGCCGGCATCGGAGTATCGACTGCTCGTCGATGGCGAGCCGGCGGCTACCCAGTGGACCGACGCGGGGGAGACGGTGTCCGACGGTGACCGGCTCGAACTCGAGGACGTGTCGGTCGGTACGTCGATCGAGGTCGTCTGGGGCGAGGACGCGCTGCGGATCGGCAGTGCCACCGCGCGGCCGGACGTCTCGTTCGATCTCGCGGTCGAGGAACGGACGGTGACGCTGGTCCACGACGGCGGCCCCGCGCTCCCGGCCTCCGAACTCGTCGCGACGGTCCACGTCGACGACGAGGAAACGGACGTCGCACTTGGCGAGCGGGTCGACGGCGCGTTCGCGCCGGGGGATACCGTGGCACTGCTCGACCTCGAGCGGGACGATCCGCCGCTGAAAGTCCGAGTGCAGTACGACGGGCACCACATCGAAGACGCCTACGACGGCGAACTCTAGAGGACAGGGATCGGGACGACGACGACCGGCCGGTCCGCGTCCGCAAGCAGCCCCCGCGCGGTCGAACCGAGGTCGCGCGTCGCTTCGGGATCGCCGCTGTGGGCCCCGACGACGAGTTCGTCGGCCGCCGAGGCTGTAGCCGCGTCGCGGAGTTCCGCGACTGGGTCTCCGGTCCGGACCTCGGTCTCGACCTCACCCACCGTCGCGAGCCGAACAGGGGCGACGTTCAACGCCTCCTCGCAGTCCCGGCGCGCCGTCGGGTCGTCGGCTGGCGCGACGGCGACCACGGTGACGGCGTCGTCGCCGCTTGCCCGTTCCTCGAGGTAGTCACAGATCGCTGCGGTAGTGTGGATCGAGTCGGTCCCGACGAGATACTGCATAGCCGACAGTAAGGCAGCAGCCGACACAAACCTATGGAATCGGGACCGTCGAACGCGTCGGTCGGTCGGATTTTCCGACTCGGAAAACGCTCTCGGATCACTAATAGGAACGGGGCAGTAGCGGGAAACGGGGGACGTGATAGGCAATCCCCGCACGCCTGCGTGGTCCCCCGCTTCCCCGCATCCGATCATCCCACGGCCGCGACGCCTGCCCCACACGTCCCCGCGATTCCCCCCTCGCGCGGGGACGTGCGGCGTCGGCCGTTCCCCTGAGCGATGGTCCCTGCCGCTTCGGCCCGATCGATCCGCCCGAATCCTCAGTGTCGCCCGTACAGCGAATACGTGATCGCGACCAGTCCGAGCAGTCGGCTCACGTTCTCGAGCAACGCGATGACGACCTGATCGGGATCGACCAGCGTCGTCACGAAGACGTTGAGCAGGAACGGAAACACCGTCAACAGCGAGAGACCGATGGACAGATAGAGCATCGACTGTGCGTCGTTGCGCCGGTACCCCCGGTAGGCCTGATACGCGATGACCGCGCCAAACAGCGCGACGAGGAAGAGACTCGCGACGGTCAACAGCTCGAACAGCGTCGCCTCATCGATCCGGACGACGTTCCGACTCATCGCATCCCCTCCCACATCCGGGTGAACTTGTCGGCGACGTCTTCCTCGCGATACGTCAACTCGAGTTCGAACGATCCCTCCTCCAAGGACAGTTCGAGGTGGTCGAGGTTCGCACTATAGACGCTGTAGTGGTTGCCGTCGGATGCGAGTTCGGTCTCCTCGGTGACGAGGCGACACTCCTCGAGGCGATCGAGTCGTCGATAGATCGTCGGGAGGGAGGCATCACACCGTTCGCTCAGGGTACTAGCAGACATGGGTTCGACGCTCGTGTGGGTGAGGATTTCCCGTGCGTACTCGTCGTCGAGAACCGAAAGCAGGGTCGACAGGTCAGTTTCCTCACTCACTGGTATGGCAGTTCCTTCCGCCATGGCTATCAAAAGCGGTCCGGTTTTTCTGGCTGAGAAAACACCCCGCCGTGGAGACGTCAGAGGGTTCGGAGAACGAAACGTGGGTGAGTAACATGGCTGTAGCGTGATGAGCATTGATAAGCGATGCGGCGTTCCCGTTCGAGGATGTCAGTCGTTTTCTATATCGCCACCAATATTTTTCCAAGCTAGAGAATTTTTTAATAGATCGGAGCCGTATCTTCTATTGAGATAGAAGAATGAGTATGCTAAATTATATAACTATAACATTTTTGTTATACATGAGTACTCTCCCAGCACTATACAGCGCCTATACGGTGTACGACAAGCGGCGGAAACCGGCAATCCAATGGTTTATTCTCTTCATGGTTCTGGCGGCCGCCTGGGCATTTCTTTACGCGACGATGAATCTAGTCCCAGCCGCTGGCCTTACGTATGCGATCGCGAACGTCTTCTGGACAGTCGTTACTGCAACAGGTGGCGCGTTCTTCCTGTTCGCGTATGAGTTTGCCTACAAACAACCGCTATCGAACAGAGTTGCCGTCCTCTTTTTTCTGCCCGCGATCGTATTCTTCACCCTTAGTTGGACCAATCCGGGTGATATCGTCTACACTGCCGAGTACACTGTTGGTACCGACGGCGTGCTTCAAGTCGGGTTCCCACAAGGAATCCTGTTCGTCAGTATCGTTCAGGGATACGGCTATCTGATGACGATCGCCAGTACTGCGCTTTTCTTCGCAGAAGCCATCCACTCGGACGGAAAGCATCGCAGACGAGCGGTGACACTCGCGATATTCTTCATCGGCGTACTGGTCGCCACGACACTCACAATCGTCGATTATCTTCCCCCATACTACGATGGAACCGCGCTACTGTACGGGTTCGCGGGAATCTACTTCGCTCACTCCGTGAACCGGCATGGGTTTCTGGAGTTCTCACCCGTCGCTCGAAACCAAGCGTTCAATGCCATCAACGAAGCGGTTTTCATTCTTAACGCCGAAGACGAAATCATCGACGGGAACAGTACCGCTGCTGAAACGTTCGATGTGAACTTGGACTCCCGGGAACGTATCGAGGACGTCTTGCCGACCCGTTCTTCGACAGGCGAAATCGAAGGGACGTTCTCTCGGACGGAGCGTGGCGAACTCAAGTACTATACGACGCAGACGCAACCGTTTGCGTACGGCCGTGGGTTAGCCGGGAAATTAATCGTCGTCGGAGAGATAACGAAACTCAAACAGCGGGAGAAGGAACTCGAGCGGATAAAAGACGTTCTAATCAGGTTCTTTCGACACGATATCCGGACGTCGATGCAGATTATTCTCGGCCAATCGGAAAGTCTCCAAAAGGACCTTCCCGATGGGGGCGACGATAATTTGACAGATATTGTGGATACCTCGGAAGACATCGTGAATAAAGCCCACAAAATTAGGCTTATCGATAGTGTGATCGGTGAGGACCGGAACGTGGTTGCTAGCCTCCCGGAAATGGTCGAAGACGGTATAACGAAGGCCGAAATTCCCTCGGATACCGTTCTCGAGGTGTCAATTCACGATGTCGACGTACAGTGTCATTCGAAATTCGCTTTCGCCGTTCAGGAACTAATCGAGAACGCGGTCGAACACCGTGGCCAGCCCGATCAAGCTACCGTGGTGCTTCGGAGCGAAATAGAGGACGACGCTGTAACGTTATTCGTCGAAGACGACGGCCAGGGCATCCCCGAAACCGAACTCGAGGTACTGAGAGAGGAAGGAGAGACCCAAATGAGTCATCTTAGCGGGATCGGACTCTGGATCGTGAAGTATCTGACCGAAAAGGCGGGCGGTGTCTTCGAGTGTAGAAATCGGCACAGCGGCGGTGCACAGATCCGTATTACGCTTCCCGTTCCTGCGGAGTCCGAGGACGAGCCAGCCCGGACCGTTTCGGATAGGTAAGTGTTCACATGTTCTTCGAACGGAGCCATTCGACGGCGTTTTGATTCCATTCCCTCAGGAAATTTTAACTCAGCATGGTGCCTCGGTACGAGTACTGTGGATACACGGACCGTTCATACCCCCTTCCTGTTGAATCTCTGGCTTTGCATCGGCGCTGTGCTTATGGTATGCATAACCGCAATCACGCTCGATATCCCACTTTCAGCAATCGGTGTTGGGATACTCCTCCCTGCACTGGGTGTATACGTCATTTACGTCGAGGACCGGCGCAACATCAGTCCGGAAGACCGCATCAATAACGCGTACAGGACGGCGCTCGTCGAACGCTTCGATACGCCACTGCTCTATACGAGCCTCGCCAGTATCGTCATCTATCAGGCCATCACGCTCTTCTTTGCGATCGGCCTCGCATCGACGTCACGGACAGGACTCGCACTACTCATCGCACAATTACCGCTTGTATTCATCTATACGTACGACGACTCGAAGCGCTATCCCGTCATTGATTCTGCATACGTCGCAGTGGTCTGGGCAGTGCTGATTTTCCTCCCGATATTTCTCAGTACGACACTGCGTGTTACGATGCCAACGGTGGCGGTGTTCATGGCCTGGTTCGCCATCATCTTTGCAGGTGTCGAGTCACGGAACGTAAACGACATCACCGGAGACGACGAAGTGAACCGCGCGACTGTCGCCGCTATTCTCGGCCCGCGCCGGACGAAATACCTCGTGGTGTCATTGAAAACAGCCGGACTCGGTACGATCTACGGGCTGGGCGGAGTGCTTCCGGCACTCCTCACGGTAGTATACCTGCTCTATCTCTCTCTCTGTTCCGTGAACTGACACGGAACATCACCCCGCCACCGGAGTACCGAACCGGAGAGCCGTCGAACGGGATGTAGTGCGTACTACGTCGGATAGAAACCGCGTTCTCAACTACGCAGGTAGGCTTGGCTGCCGGCTATATCTAGAACTGCATGAGAGATGCAGTGAGAAACTCGGGCCAAACATCGTCGACAACACTCGAGGATCAACTCGAGTCAGGTCTGTCCACCGGGTAGACGTCCCGATAGATACTCCGAGTCGGAAGGCATGTCCGGCCCCAAGGCGGTGACGGATCCGGGTCCTGGTTGCGTTCGCCGCTTGCTGTACTCGCTTCGGCGTGTCGCGGGTTGTCGGTCGCCGAGTCGACGCACACGAACGCACACGAATTGTGTATAGCAATATCTAATTTATCCACTACACAGCGGATCAGCACCGCCTGCTCTCGCCGCCGGCCCACTCGAGCCAGTCGAACAATCGCTTCCGCAATCGGTCCTCGGCCACCCGCGAGAAGCGATGGCCTTCGCCGGCGAACCGCTCGAGGAGGACGTCGGTCTCGAGTCGCCGAGCGGCCGCGAAACTGTCGGCGGGATCGACGACGTCGTCGGCACCGCCGTGGAAGATCGCGACCGGGACCGAGAGCGATTCGACGACATCGTCGAAGGGGTAGCGATCCAGCGCCTCGAGGAACCGACGGTCGATCCGTTCGCCGGTCTCGAACTGTACCCCCCCCCGTCGCGGTCGATGGTCGACCGATACTCGTCGAACGTATCGGTAGTCGTCACGGGCGCACGCGTCGCGACCGCCCGCACCCGGTCGTCCGTTGCGGCGGCGTGGAAAGCCATTTTCCCGCCGAAACTCGAGCCAAAGAGGACGTACGAATCGGGGTCGAAGTACTCGGTCACGGCACGGAGATCGGCCAGTCGAGCCTCGAGGGTGGCGTCGACGAACGTACCGTCGGACTCGCCACAGCCCCGGCAGTCGAACCGGACGGCGTTGTACCCCTCCCTGACGGCCCGCCGACACCGGCCCTCGTAGCTGCCGGACTTGTCGCTGCGGAGGCCGTGACAGAACACGATCCAGTCGTCCGAGTCGGTTTCGTGATGCACCGCGGCGACCTCGGGGGCCGACCCCGTCGCGGCCGCCGTTTCGATCGGGATCCTGTGTGATTCCGGCATCGTCCCGGACGACGGGCGGCAGCGTCTTGATCCCGGCGCTCCCCGAGAAAGAGCGGGTGCCGACTCGAGCGCTCGAACCCCGGCCGGCGAATCGTTTATCGCTCCCGACGTGGTTGGTCCGACTATGACCCGCACGACCTACCGGTGTCCGTGTGGTGCCCGCCTCGAGTTCAAGCAGGACCTGCGGAAGGAACGTGGAACACCGACGCCCGAGTGGAAGTGCAAGGACTGTGGAACGCCGGTACCGGGGATGACGGCCGAGAAGATCCGCCACCAGCATCCGTCCTGACTCGTTGGGTCGATCAGGTGACGGTAAATCATATGCCACGATATCGAACACCAGTAGTCCTCCGAGTACACCGACGACTCGCGAGGACAGGACGGTGTCTAGAGGGTGCCGTCGGGAAGTGAAACGGGTGCCGCGGCCTGTTTGACGGACTCGTAGCGCTGTTCGGCCCAGGAGAGCGCGGCATGAAGACGACGATATCCTCGTCGAAAACCTCGTTCTCGGCGATACGGTCACGGCCGACGCACTGGAGACGCTGGAAGCCAGTGACGACTGGACCCAAGCCCTCGAGAACGGGAACGTCGCGACGGTCGATACGGCCGATGCGGCCGCCCATCGCGACCTCGAGTCGGGAGTCACCAGGGTGTTCGTCTCCGCAACGCTGGAGAACGGTACCGATACCCTCCTCATCGCCGAAATCGACGGGACCGAGCTGGAATCCGTCTACAGTCTGGACGCACAGTCCGACGGGTTCACCACGCAGGGATCGGGGATCGACTGCTGGGTGAACTGTATCACGTGGGGCTCCTTCTGTGCGACCCCGTGTCAGGTGTGTGTCGCCGATCCGACTCGAATCAGCTGTGCCCCGTGTGCGGTCTGTATCGGTGGCACCGCGGCCGGCTGTGCGGCGAAGTGTGGTATCGAAGAGTTCTGGTAACCGTCCAACCGGGACGACGAACCCGCCAGACTCGGCAGCGAGACGCCGATCTATTTTTCGCGCGACTGCACAACGACCGGTCGTTCAGTTGCATCGTCGGTCGCGGGGCTCGAGACCGTGACTCACGGAATCGTATACTCCTCGAACGCCCTCACCGCCCGCCGGTAGGAAACCGCCGAGACCGCGATCGCGAGTGCGACCGTTCCGACGAGCGACAGCAGGCGAACGGTCGGTATCGAAACCCCGAGTCCCGTCGCCAGCGGCTCGTTCACAGGCGAGAGATACCCCGTAAGCGCCGGAAGGCAGACGAGCCCGACGAGTGTCATCACGACAGCAAGCTTGAGAAACGACCGTCGACCGGTCTCCGAGTAGACGGTCGTATCGACGAACGGGATCGGGACCGGGCGAAAGTCGCGATAGGACGCGTCCATACCGATCGCTGCGGCGACGGTGACGCCACAGAGACAGAGGGGAACGCTCGCGAGGGCGGTCAGGATCGCCTCGAGGGGACCGAGAGGGCTTCCCACCCCGGCAACGGCGGTTATCGCTACCGTCACCGGTGCGCCGACCGCGGTTCCCGCAAGGACGGTCCCGCGGACGAACTGGCGGCTCGAGGCGGCGGTAAGCGTCAGCGGGAGCGCGGGATACTCGACGCTGAGGAGTTCGATTCCGAACGCGAGGCCAGTCCCGACGGCGAGGACGAACGCGAGGAGCATCGGTGTAGCCGCCAGTATCTCACCGGCGGCGAGAAGCGGGAGGTAGACGATCGGAAGGACCAGCAGCATGTATCCCGCGGTCAACAGGCCCCGGGGGACGCGCCGTTCCTGAAGCCATCGCTTTCGGGCGACGGTGAGGACGGGCCGAGAAACCCGGCCGCCGAACAGCCACCTCGCGCGTCCGGGTCCGAGCAGGGACCGCGAGCGGTGGATCGTTCCGGATCCGACCGGATCGGTATGCCAGACCCGGTCGGCGAGCCTGATCGCTGCGACTGTACAGAGCGGGAGGCTGACGCCGAACAGACAGATCGCGCCGACGGGACGAGGGCCGATCGGCTCGGCCCTCGTCAGTCCGAGCAGGCCGAGATCAGCGATCCAGGTGATCGGAACGACCGGAAGCCACGAGGCGAGGCGGTCCCAGCCGACGGCATCGCTGGCCAGTAGGAACCACGCGATCACGAGGGCCGCGAATCCCGTCGCGTACAGGAGCGTTCTGTACCGGCGGAGTCGGGGCGACCGGAGGGCGGCGAGTTCCCGTCCGAGGCTCAGCGTTACACCGATCAGTGCCGCGAGCGCGACGCCGCCGGAAACGGCGAGCAAGACGGTAAACGGCCCCGACAGGGATTGGTGTCCGAACGCGAGTCCGACCGCGAAGCAGACGGCGGGTAGAGACAGCGGAACGGCAATCCCGCCGACGATCGTGGCGACGACACCGAGCGCGACCGTCCGGGGCGGAACGCTCGTGAGAAGCAACTCGGGTTCGATGCGTTCCATTACCGTCGACGTTCGTCGAGCGAACACCCAGACCAACGTGAGAAACCCCGAGACGGTGGCGATATATATCGTCTCGAGGGGGAGAGCGGCGGTTCCGCGCCGCAACGATCGGCCGACCTCGTACGCACCGGCACCGAGGAGCGTGGAAACCAAGACGAACGTGACGGCGAGGACCGTTCGCCACGCCGGCGATCGACCGAGTCGTCGCCGGGTACGCCGTCGCTCGACTCGCGCGATTCGGAGAGGCTGACGGATCCGTGCGGTGATGGGGCGGGTCATTCACTTCCGGATAGTGGAAAATTATGGCACGCGACACTTAATTCTGCATGTCGAGTCGTTCGTCTCGGCCGTACGAGTACGTGGAAATCGGGACCCCGACGGCTACGGACGGGAAAGAACGGCGAGTCACGGATCGGACGCGTCGTCAGTGATCACGGGCGAAGTGACACTTCGAGCGGCCCGCCTCGAGTTGGTGCTGCTCAGGGTCGGTAGCCGCACATTTCGGCTCGGCCATCGGACAGCGGGTCCGGAAGACACACCCGCTCGGTGGATCGGTCGGGTTCGGCGGCGCGTCCGCGATCGAGGCCCCCATGGAACCGCCGGGTTCGAGCGACGGAATCGCTTCGAGCAGTGCCGTCGTGTACGGATGTGTCGGCCGATCGAACACCCTGTCGGCGGGGCCGACCTCCATCAGTTCCCCGAGATACATCACTGCCACGCGGTCCGCGACGTGTTCGACGACGGTCAGGTCGTGAGAGATGAACAGATAGGCGAGACCGAGATCGGCTTGAAGGTCCGCGAGGACGTTGAGGAGGCGGGCTTGAACGGAGGCGTCGAGCGCGGAGACCGGCTCGTCGAGGACGACGAGCGAGGGATCGAGTGCGATCGCACGCGCGATCGCGACGCGCTGGATCTGTCCGCCCGAGAGTTCGTGCGGGTAGCTCGTCGCCTGGTGTTCCGAGAGCCCGACGCGATCGAGCAACTCGCGGACGCGGTCCTTGCGACGAGGTCGGTCCCAGCCGACACTCCGTAGCGGTTCACCGATCGTTTGCTCGACCGTCAGTCGGGGGTTGAGACTCGAGTGCGGGTCCTGAAAGACGACGCCGACGTCGGTGAGGGTATCGGCATCGCGGTCGGCGACGCTGCCGACTGGCGTCCCGTCGATTCGGACCGTCCCGGCCGTCGGCCTCTCGAGGCCGGTAATCAGCGATGCAAGCGTGGACTTGCCACAGCCGCTCTCGCCGACGAGTGCGAGCGTTTCTCCGGCCCGGATCTCGAGGTCGACCCCGTCGACGGCCCGGAGCGTGTCGTCGGCTCCGAGGAGGCGTTCGATCAGCCCGCTCGCGAGCGAGTAGTGTCTGGAAACACCCTCGAGTTCGACGATCGGGGACGGTCGGTCCGAGTCGCCCGGGGCCGATTCGGCGGCCGCGGTCGATTCGGACCTGGCATCGGGAGCGCCCCTGCTCGAGGACGGGGTATCCGACTCGGACCAGTTCGACTCGACGCAGGTGACGCTTCCGCGGCCGTCAGCGAGAGCAACGGTCGGGACCTCCCCGTCCCGACAGGCGGCAGTCGCGTACTCACACCGGGGGGCAAACGGACAGCCTGCCCGATCGGCGGTCGGTTCGGGAACCGATCCGTCGATCGCCGGGAGTCGGCTCTCCCGGTCGACGCGCTGGGGGAGACACTCGAGCAGCGCCTTCGTGTACGGGTGGCGAGGGTCCTCGAGGATGCGTTCGGTCGGGCCGGTTTCCATCACCTCGCCGGCGTACATCACGACGACGCGGTCGCAGATTTCGGCGACGACGCCCAGATCGTGCGTGATCAGCAGGATCGCCGTCCCGCGCTCGGCGTTGTACTGACGGAATCGCTCGAGGAGTTGTGCCTGCGTGGTCGCATCGAGCGCGGTCGTCGGTTCGTCGGCGATCACCAGGTCCGGGTCGGATGCGAGCGCGATCGCGACGCCGGCCCGCTGGCGTTGTCCGCCGGAGAGTTCGTGGGGGTATGCGTCAACCCGGTCGGCCGGGCTGGCGATTCCGACCTGTTCCATGAGGTCGATCGCCCGTTCGCGGTACTCGCGCCACTCCGACCGGCTGCTAAACGGCGGGAGATGGAGGTACTCGAGCAGGCGCTGGGGACCGGGTTCCTCGTGGACCTTGATCGATTCGGCGATCTGCTCGCCGACGTCGAAAACGGGGTTCAGCGTCTCAGTCGGGTCCTGAAACACCATCGAGACGGTGTCTCCCCGGAGCCGGCGGAGCTGTCGGTCGGTCGCATCGGTCACTGCCACGTCGTCGAGGTGGATCGATCCCCGGACGATCTCGCCCGGGTCCTGGAGGCCGACGATCGAGCGTGCGGTCACGGATTTGCCGCTCCCGCTCTCGCCGACGAGGCCGACGATTTCGCCCTGGTCGACGGTCATCGAGACGCCCTCAACTGCGCGGACGAGGCCATTGCGGGTCTGAAACTGCGTGTGGAGGTTATCGATCGAAAGCAACGTGGAATCCGTCGATTGTCCAGTCATGTCGTGATCACGTCGGTTTCTCGAGGGGTGTATCGTGGTTCGGATCGAGGACGTCACGGAGCCCGTCACCGAGCAGGTTGAATCCAAGGACGGTGAGCATGATCGCCGCGCCCGGAGCGTTCGCGAGCCACCACGCCCCCCGGAGGTGGTGGCGGCCGGTCGAAAGCATCGTTCCCCATTCGGGCGTCGGTGGCTGTGCGCCGAGGCCGATAAACGAAAGACCGGCCGTTCCCAGTATCACCGTTCCGAGGTTCATTGTCGCGAGAACGATGATCGGGCCGATGGTGTTCGGGAGGAGATGGCGGATGGCGATGCGATGCCGGGAGACGCCCATCAGCCGGGCCGCCTGGACGAACTCGCGTTCTTTCGTCGAGAGGACACTGCTGCGGACGAGACGGGCGTAGGATGCCCAGCCGACGACCGCGAGTGCGAGCATCACGTTTCGGAGGCTGGGGCCGAGAATGCCGGCGACCACGAGTGCGAGTACCAGCCCCGGGAACGCGAGTTGGACGTCGACGAGTCGCATCAGGAGTTCGTCGATCAGGCCGCCGGCATAGCCCGCGAGCAGGCCGATCGCCGTCCCGAGGACGAGCCTTATCGCGGTGACGGCGACGGCGATACCGAGCGAGAGCCGGGCACCGTATAGGAGTCGCGAGAAGACGTCCCGTCCGAGTTGATCGGTCCCCATCGGATGGGCCAGTGTCGGTGGCTGTAATCGATTCGCGAGTTCCTGACTCGACGGGTCGGTGGGTGCGACGACGGGACCGAACACGGCGGCGATCGTCAGGGTGGCGACGATCACCAGCCCGACAACGTTGAGCGGGTTCGCGAAAAACGCCGCGGTCGCCCGGGACGTCCGAACCGCACGGTACCGTCGTCGAAGGCCCGCCACGAGGGCCTCGAAACAGCCGATCACGCCGTCTCACCCCCGAGCCGGACGCGGGGATCGAGATAGCGGTACGTGAGATCGACGACCAGGTTCGTTACGACGAAGACGACCGCGGTAACGAGGGTGACCCCCTGTACGACCGGGTAGTTGCGTTCGAACACCGCATCGACGAGCAACGTACCAAGCCCCGGCCGCTGGAAGATTATCTCGACGACGACTGCGCCGTTCAGCAATGTCCCCAACTGGAGGCCGAGAACCGTTACGACCGGGACGAGCGCGTTTCGCAGCGCGTGTTTGTAGACGACGATCCGCTCACGGAGTCCCGTCGAGCGGGCGGTATCGACGTACGCTTCGTCGAGGACCTCGAGCATGGAACTTCGGACGAGTCGCGTGACGACGGCAGCCATGCCGGTACCCAGTGTGATCGCTGGCAACACGAGGTGGCCGACGCTGCCGGCACCGGCGACCGGGAAGACGCCGAGCGTCAGCGGGAACAGCAGGATCAGCAGGTACGCGAGCCAGAAGTTCGGCATCGAAACGCCGAGTAGCGCGCCCAGTTGGCTTGCATAGTCGATCGAGGAGCCTTGGTGGACGGCGCTGGCGACGCCAGCGGGGATCGAAATCGCGAGCGCGACGACCATTGCGGCAAGGGCCAACTCGAGTGTCACCGGTAGCGCCTCCACGATCAGCGTCGAGACCGGCGTGTCGCTGTAGTACGACGTGCCGAGATCGCCCCGGCAGACGTCCAGCAGCCAGTTCAGGTACTGGACCGGGACCGGCTCGTTCAGGCCGTTTTCCGCCCGAAACGCCTCGATTTCGGCCGCAGAGGGCTGGCGGCCGAGCTGCTGGGAGAGAATGATCTCGGCCGGCTCGCCGGGCGTGAGAAATATCAGCCCGTACGTGACAAGCGAGACACCGACCGTAACGGCAAGCGACGTCGTGAGTCGGGACGCGAGGTAATCGTAGGTAGTCATCGTGAGGTCGTTCGCGTCAGGTCGCTCCACTCGGCGAACTTCTCGATCGGATGGAGTTCGAGACCGTCGAGCGCGGCGTCGGCGGCGACGACGTACTCCTGGTAGAACAGCGGGACGACGACGGCCGCCGCCATGATTTTCCGCTGTGCCTCGATGTAGGCGTCGCGTTTCGCGGCCGGGTCACGCGCCTGATAGCCGGTCTCGATGAGGTCATCGACCTTGCCGCCGAGGTTGTACAGCCCGGTCCCGTCGGCCTCGTAGCGGTTCTTGTTGTCGACACCCATCGTGTGGAAGTTCTCCCACATGAGATAGTCCGCGCCGGGGCTGTTCGATCCCGTACTCCCGACCAGAAGGTGGAACTCGCCGCGGTCCGTCAGGTCGTTTATTGCTGCGCGCTCGCGGACTTCGAGACTGACATCGACGCCGATTTCCTTGAACGACGACTGGAGAACTTGTCCGATCGTCCTCCCGTCGTCCATATCGGTGTCCACGAGACAGGTCAGTTCCGAGCCGTCGTAGGCCGACTGATCGACGAGGTCACGCGCGGTGTCCCGATCGCGTTCGTAGGTCGGCAGTTCGTCCTCGTCGACCCAGTCGATGACCGTCGATATCGGGCCGCGGGCCGGCTCGCCGACCCCCTCGAGTACCGTCTCGACGAGTTCCGTCTGGGAGACCGCGTAGTTGAGCGCGCGCCGCAGGGCCAGGTCGTCGGTCGGGTCGCGATAGATGTTGAGCCAGACCGAAACCGCCCCCGCGGACTGCTGGGATTCGACGCGAACGTCGTCGCGATCGCGAAACGATGAGAGGCGACTTTTGGCCGGCATATAGATCAGATCGACCTCGCCGCTCTCGAGGAGATCGGTCCGCGTCGTCTCGTCTTCGGCCGCCCGGAACGTGAGTTCCGTCGGGGCCGGTTTGCCGCCCCAGTAGTCCGCGAACCGTTCGACGCGGACGTACTGCCCGCGCCGGATTTCCTCGAGGGTAAACGGTCCGGTACCGATGATCTCGCCCGCCTGCCGATCGGCTGCGGGCGGCTGGATGTCGATCATGTTGTGGGCGATCGTGCCGGGGAAGCCGGGGAACGGGTCCGTCGTCTCGAACGCGACGGTGTATTCGTCGCGTTTCGTGACGCTGCCCGGTTCGAGGTGGAGCCACCCGTAGACGAAGTCGCCGCGCTCGGAGAGGATGTTCTCCTCGAAGGTGTAGACGACGTCGTCGGCAGTCAGTTCCGCACCGTTGTGAAAGCGGACGCCCTTGCGGAGTTCGAACTCCCAGGTGGTGTCGTCGGTGGCGGTCCAGTCGGTCGCGAGCCACGGTTTCGGTTGCATATCGTCAGTGCCCCAGACCAGCGGCTCGATGACGCGTGTCCAATAGGGAGCCATGCCGCCCCAGTTGTCGTATCGACTGGTGTCGGTCGGATCCGCCGCCAGCCCGATCGTAAATGCGGTCTCGTCGGCCGTGTCGCCGGTTGCACACCCGGCAAGAGAGGCGAGTCCCCCACCGGCGATGCCGGCGAGTACCCGTCGACGTGACTCGTCCATCAGTGTCCCCTCACCGAACCTCGGGTTCGGGAGTTGTCGTTCGGGCGACGCCGTCGACACCGCCTCCCGCCGCGGAACGACCGGGCCGTCGCCGGTGTCGATACGTCACGGCCACCGTGGCCATCACTCCGCATCGATGTTTCGTTTCCAACCATTGTGAAACCTGAATTTCAGTACTGAAACTATACTTGTAAATATTCTGCTTCGATTTCGGTCCGACCGCCGAGCGAACCGAGACCTCGAGTGCGTCGCTACACCGCAGCGAGCGCCGCTCGAGAGACGCGGTGCTGACCATACTGTCCTGGGCCCGTGTCGACCAGTAGCAACGCTCGCGAGACCAGAACGGTGCTAGACGTCGGGGAGTGAAACGGGTTCTGCGACCTGTTTGACGGACTCGTAGCGCTGTTCGGCCCAAGTGAGGGCGGCGGGCGTGTCGGTACCGATGGGCAGCCGAAACGAGCGCCACGCCGACGATCGACCGAGCCGTCGTCGGGCGCGCCGCCGCTCAATTCGTACGATTCGGAGTGACTGACGCATTCGTACGGTGATCGACCGCGTCATTCAGTATCGACTATCGAAAAATTGTCAGCCGGTATACTCGGTTCTGAATGTCGAGCCGGCCGCCAAGAACGAGCGGGTAGGTCCCCGACGGTTTCGGATGGGCCGGATTCCGTCGCCGGCCCTCGCTCGCGTGTGATCGCAGTTTTTTCGACCAGTGTGGATTCGAAACACAGATTTAGGGCCGTGGAACAGGAACACACGAACCGATGACCACTGGCGTCACCCTCGAGAGTCGTGCCGACCGGCAGGATCGGACTGGGCGACGGCGATCCGGGGCGACAGACGCGGGCGTCGGGCGGGTGATCGCGCCGTGACCGGCGTCGCGATCACCGATGCGGTCGACACCTACATCCAGCGCAAGGCGGTGGGCGATCCCGATGGCTCCGGCGCGGGTGCTTACGCCTCCAACGCCGAGTCGATCCTGCGGCGGTGGGCCGAGTGGCTCGAGACCGACCACGGGATCCGATCGATCGACGCCCTTGCAGTCGATCACATGCGCGCCTACGCCGCGGAGCTTCGCCGCCGGACGGAACGGGGCCAGTACACCGCCTCGACCGCCGGCACCTACTACGCCGTGGTTCGGGCGTTCCTCTCGTGGTGCGTTCGTGGCGGCATCCTCGAGACCAATCCCGCCGCGACCGACCGGGCCGAGGCAGCGCTGCCGACCGCCGACGCCCGGCCCACAAGCGACTCGTGGACGGCCGACCAGCGTCGCGAACTCGAGCGCCACGTCCGCGAGCGAGCGCTCGAGTCGGGGACCCGGTCGACGAGCGAGCGCCGAACCCGCCTGCGCGAGTACGCGATGGTGGCGGTCCTCGCCCACTCGACGGTCCGGGGCTCGGAGCTGTTCCGGGTCCCCGACGACGACCGCCGTGTTGGCGCGACGTGGGACGACGTGGACTTCTACACGGGGACGATCCGCGTGTTGGGCAAGTCCCAGCGCCTCGAGGACGTCCCGCTCCCGGCCCGAGCGCGGACGCCGCTGCGTCGGTATCGGATCGTACTGGACCCGCCCGCGAACGACTGGCCGCTGTTTCCGACCGGCCACGCCCCGTCGATCGCCCGCCGCGTGCGGACGGTCCTCGCCGAGCGTGGCCACGACGAAGCAGAGATCGAGTCGCTGCTCGAGACCTCGACGGCCCGGGAACTCGCCCGCGAGCGTGCGATCGCGCCGCCGGCGATCACCACCGAGGGGGCGCGGTCGGTTCTACGCCGGCTCTGTGAGGCGGCTGGGCTCGAGGTCGACGGCGACTACTTGACGCCACGCGGGGTCCGCGGGGACCGGATCGACGACGACTACCGACAGGAGGCGACGGCCTCGAAGCCGACGCTACGGGCCTCGGTGTTAGAGCAATCGATCGCCGTCCCACCGGAGGAGCCGCTGGTCGTCGATGCCGAGCCGGTCGAGGGCGAGGAGTCTAGCGATTCCGGCTGAGAAAGCGGTCGTCGAACGATCAGACGACGAGCAGCCAGAGGACCACCGTCAGGACGAGCGTCAGTAGGAGGACGGTCGTTCCGATGCTCGTTCGGAGGTGGATCGTCGACGGCCGGCCGCCGTCCGTCGGCTGCCGTTCCTCGACGTCGACCAGCGGGAGCCGCCGTGCGGCCGCGTTGACCGCGAGGACGGGATTGTTTCCGATCCAGTAGCAGCGCTTGACGCCGCCGACGACGACTCGGTCGACGGCAGCGTAGATCTCGGTCACCGCGAGCATCGTCCATCGGCTGACGTGATAGGTTATGGGGTAGACGATCATCGCCGGATCCCCGAGGTCGAGTTTCGAGAGGGGCTTGCGGACGACGACGAACGTGATCGCGGCGACGGCAGTCAGAACGCCCGCCGTCTGGAGGTGGCTCGTGCTGTAGGGATGCATGTGGCCTTCGCCGTCGTTCGGATAGGCGAACGTGAACTCACCGCCGCCGTGGGCGTGCAGCGTCGGCGCGAGGTCGGCCAGCCCCTCCCACCAGACCCCGAAGAGGACGCAGGCTGCGCCGAGGCCGAGCATCGCGACGGTCTGGCCGGGCTTGGCGTCGGGAACCGAGACGTCGCTCTCTCCGTGGAAGAAGACGTAGTACCCGAGCTTGATAAAGGATAGTAGCGTGCCGATCGCACCGAGCCAGAGCAGCCAGTACAGCGGCTCGGAGGCCTCGATTCCGTAATAGTGGGGATCGGCTGCGTCGAAGAGCATCCCCTTGCTAACGTACCCGTTGAAGCCGGGAATCGCGGTGATCGAGAGCGCGCCGAGGCCGAACCCGATCGCGGTCAGGGGCATCTCACGCCAGAGCCCGCCCAGCTCGTACAGGTCCTCCTCGCCGGTCCGATAGATGACGACGCCGACGGCCATGAACAGCAAGCTCTTGAACAGGATATTATTGAAGAGGTGACTCATCGCGCCAGCGACGGCGATTTCGCTCTCGATCATCCAGGCACCCATGCCGATCCCGGCGACGATGTAGCCGAGTTGGGCTTGGATGTGATAGGAGAGCAGCGCCCGCATGTCGTGTTGGAGTAGCGCGAAGGTCGCGCCGTAGACGGACATCAGGCCACCCATGTACGCGATGTAGATACCGAGGTCGCTCTCGGCACCGATCGGGAACGCCCGGTAGAGGACGAACGCGCTGGTCTTGGTCGTGTAGACCGAGAGGAACACCGAGGCGGCGATATGGGGCCGCGGGTAGGTGTCGGGCAGCCACGTGTGAACGCCGATGAAGGCGACGTTGACGCCCATTCCGAGTACCGCGAGCAGGGCCGGGATTCCGTCCGCGATCCCGGTCCCGTCGTAGATGAAGGTGCCCGTCTGGACGTAGTGGGCGGCGACTGCCAACATCACGAGGACGCCGCCGGTGCCGTGGAAGAGGGCATACCGGAAGCCGGCCCGGACCGCGTCGCCGCCGTAGTGCCAGACCACGAGCGTGCTGGTCACGGCCATCAGTTCCCACATGAACAACAAGACGAGCCAGTCGCCGGCGAAGGCCGCGCCGACCGACGAGGCCACGTAGACGAGCGCGAACGCGACCAGCGTCTTACTGGCCTCGCTCGAGTAGGCATAGATGACGCTACAGACCCCGAGGAAGCCCAGCCCGAGCCCGACCATTCGGGAGAAGTCGTCGATGTAGTAAGGGACGACCTCGAACCCGAGGAAGGTCCCGGCCAGGTGTTGGCCTTCCGGCGCGATCAGCGAGATCGCGAGGACGGCTGCCAGACTGAGCGCGCCGACGGTGAAGCCGGCGATCCGGGGCAGGACGAGGACGAGCAGTGCCGCCGCGAAGATCAACAGCGGCGGGTACGCAAGCGACAGGAGTTCGAGTTCCATCAGTTGTTCACCTCCGTCATGAGTTCGTCAAAGGGGACGGTCCCCAGTTCCTCGAAGGGCATTCCGAAGACCTCCTCGACGATCCGCGTCGCCAGCTCGAGGAAGACCGCGTAGTCGGGACCGACTCCGAGGACGATCGCGCCCGTCGCGATGACAGCGATGGGCGCGAGCATGAGCCACGTGCTTTCGGTAAACGGCGAGCGGCGCTGCCAGACGTCGGCCGGCGGCCCGCCGGTGAGGTGGTCGTCGTGGTTGCCGTGGTGGTCGACGGCACTGACTTGCCCGCCCACGGGGACGTCGGCATCGCTCGGGTACTCGTCGACGGCGTACTCGTAGTCGCCGTCGTCGGCTGCGGCGGCGTGTTCCGTCTCGGTCGCGTCCGCGTCGCCGGCAGGCGCATCGGCCTCGCCGTCGGTCGGCCGACCGCCGTCGGCGGCGACGTCGTCCCCCTCGGTGCGGTAGGACTGAACCAGCCCGCCGGCCGGGAACTCGAGCAGCGGCTTGGCGTCGTGGCTGTCCTCGCTCTCGAAGAAGGCGGTGTAGACGACCGGCCAGAAGTAGCCGACGTTAAGCACCGCCGAGAGCAACAGTGCGCCGGCAAAGAGCCAGTAGCTCCCGCCGACGTCCGCGCTGCCGATCAACATGTAGAACTTGCTGACGAAGCCGGCGACCGGCGGGAGCCCGGCCATGCCGGCCGCGCCGATCGTGAACGCCGCCATCGTCAGCGGCATCCGTTTGCCGATCCCTGCCATTTCACTGATGTAGTCCGTGTGGGTCTCGACGTGGATCGCCCCAGCACAGAAGAACAGCGTCAGCTTCGCGAACGCGTGGGCGGGAATATGGAACAGGGCCCCAACCACGGTATAGGGGTGCAGCAAGGAGAGTCCGAGGACGATATACGAGAGTTGGGCCGTCGTCGAGTAGGCCAGCCGGCGCTTGAGGTGGTCCTTCCGCATCGCGATGATGCTGGCCGCAGTCAGCGTGAACGCGGCGACGATGGCGACGGGGATGTTGAGCCCGATTTCGCCGATTCCCGGGACATCGAGCGGGAGATCGTAAATGAGTCCCGGCCCGTAGACCTCGAGGATGACTCGAGCGATGCCGAACGCGCCGGACTTGACGACCGCGACGGCGTGGAGCAGCCCGGAGACGGGCGTCGGCGCGACCATCGCATCCGCGAGCCAGGAGTGAAGCGGCATCAGCGCAGCCTTAACGCCGAAGCCGGCGATCAGGAGGAAGAAAGCGGCCTGTGCGTAGACCGGCTCAGCCTGTGCCGCCGCAGCCAGCGCCTCCATCCCGCCGGCCTCGAAGGCCAGCGTCGGCTCGCCGACGAGACTCGTCAGCCAGTAGATCATGACGGTGCCGGCGAGCAGGAAGACCCCGCCACCGAAGAACGTGTAGGTGAGGTACTTCCGGCCGGCGATGCGGGCCTCGCTGTCCTCGTTGTGGGCGACCAGCGGGTAGGTCACCAGCGACAGGAGTTCGTAAAAGACGAAGATCGTCACCAGGTTCGCGGCGAAGGCGATCCCGACCGCTGCCGAGAGGCTGGCGGCGAAGGAAGCGAAAAAGCGCGTCTGGGAGTGTTCGTCGAGCCCGCGCATGTAGCCCGCCGCGTAAAAGGAGGTAAAGATCCAGAGGAAACTCGCCAGTAGGGCGAAGAAGATCCCCAGCGGGTCGGCTCGCAGGGCGAAGTCCAGCCCTGCGAGGAACTCGACACCAGTCGAGTCGGCGAGGCTCCACCGGAAGACGGTCCCGTCCATGACCGCGGGGAGCATGCTCGCGACGATGGCGAACTTCGCGAGGGCGGCTAGGACGGACCACCCTTCGCGGAGGTTCGGCCGGCGATGCGACGCAACGATCAGGACGATCGCGACCACCGAGACGAGGACGGCCGCAAGCGGGCGGATGTCTGCGACCATCAGTTGAACACCTCCGTGAGGAACGGCTCGAGCAGGTCGGCGATCGTGCCGCCGGCGAAGCCGAGCGCGACGGCGACGACGGCGGCGATCACGACGACGGCGACCATGCCGATCGAGACGGGATCAGCCGCCCCCGCGCCGCGGATCGCGGCCGCGGCGTCGGTGTCGGCCGTTCCGCCGTCGGTCGCGGCCGCGGCGTCGGTGTCGGCCGTTCCGCCGTCGGTCGCGGCCGCGGCGTCGGTGTCGGCCGTTCCGCCGTCGGTCGCGGCCGGCCCCGGACGACTCGCGTCGGCGGGTGCCGACGGCGTGAAGTACATCTTCTCGAGCAGGCGAGCGGCGTAGGCGAGGGTGAGCATGGTGCTGAGGAAGATCACGGCTGCGACTGGCCAGAGCTGTGATTCGACGGCGCCCAAGGCGATGTACCACTTGCCGACGAAGCCGACGCCCGGCGGGACGCCGACTAGCGCCAGCAGGAGGACGGCCATGGAGCCGGCGACGAACGGCCGGCGTTTAGCGAGGCCGGCGTATTCGTCGACAGTGCGTGCGCCGTAGCTCGTCGCGACGAGTGCGGCAGCAAGGAAGAGGCCGGCTTTCAACACGCCGTGTCCGACGAGGTGGATGGCGGCACCGATCAGCGCGGTTTCGGACTCGCCGGCGATGACGACGCCGTAGGCGGCGAGTACCAGTCCGAACTGCGAGACCGACGAGTAGGCGAGCATCCGCTTGACCTCGGTCTGGATCACCGCCAGCACGGTGCCGGCGAGGACGCTCACGCAACCGATCGTCAGGACGATCGGAGCCACGTTCGGCGTGCCCGCGAGGTACTCGACCCCGAGGACGGTGACGATGATGCGGCCGAACGCGTACGCGGAGGCCGTCGAGACGAGCGCCGCGATCAGCGGCGTCACGCCGTCGGGGGCCCGCTGGTAGGCGCTTGGCTGCCACGTGTGCAGCGGCCACTGGGCGACCTTGACGGCGAAGCCGACGATCATGAACGCGATCCCGGCCCGGATCAGGGTGGTGTTGGCCTCGGGGATGGCGCCGGCGAGTTCGACCATGTTGAGCGTCCCCGTTGCCATGAAGACGAACGCAACCCCGATCAGGTACATCGAGGCGGCGACGGTCCCCAGGATCAGGTACTTCAGGGCCGCGACCGCCGCCTCGGGGCCGTCACCGCTGGCGACCAGGGCGTAGGTCGCGATGCTCGTGATCTCGAGGAAGACGAACAGGTTGAACACGTCGCCAGTCAGCGAGATGCCGAGCAGGCCGGCGGTCAACAGCAGGTAGGCGGTGTAAAACGTGTTCCCGCGCGGGCCGCCCCGGCGCGTGTACGCGAGGACGCCGGTCGCGACCGCAGTCACGAGCAGGACGATCAGCATCGAGAACTCGTCGGCGACGAGTTCGATCCCGTAGGTACGGGGGTAGCCGCCGAGCCGGTGGCTCACGTCTCCGTTGGTGTAGACGGCGTTCGCGAGGACGACGGCCCCGACGAACAGGCCGCTGGTCGTTGCTGCGGCGACCGACCAGCCGGTCCGGTCGAACCACAGCCCGAGCGCGATCGGCAGCGTCGCCGCCAGAATGGGAGCGGCGATCAGCAGCGGCGGCAGCAGGTCGATGCTACTCATCGGCACGCACCTCCCGGAGGGTGTCCTCGCGGAGCGTCCCGTACTCCGAATAGATGCGGATGATCAGCGCCAGCCCGACGGCGGTCAGCGCGATGCCGACGACGATGGCGGTCAGGACGATGACCTGCGGTAGCGGGCTCGCGACCATGACCTCGCCCGGCGTGCCCTCGTGGGGGACGATCGGTGCCGAGGCCCCGTCGACATCGATGTAGGCCATCGCGACGAAAAACAGGAAGATGGCCGTCTGAAACAGGTTCACCCCGATCAGCTTCTTCACGAGGTTCTCGCTGGCGATCACCATGTAGATCCCCAGTCCGAGCAGGACGAACGTCAGGACGTAGAGGTAGTGACTCGTCAGCAGCTCAATCATCGTCGCTCACCTCCGGCTCGGCCGCGTCCGGCGCGTCGTCGACGTCGACGCCGCTGACGCCACCGGTGCCGCTGGGCCGGTCGGGCGTAAAGCCCGCGGCCATCGTGAAGAAGAGGCTGATGATGACCCCCGAGACGATCAGCGAGATGCCGCCGATCTCGACGGCCTCGAGCCCCCACTTGGGCTTGATATGGAAGACCTCCTTGAGCTTGTAGAACTCGAGGAACTCCCCGCCGAGCGCGATCATCCCCAGCCCGATCGCGCCGAAGATGACGACGCCGCCGGTGACGAGACCCGTAATGAAGGAATTTCTGAGCCACTGCCGGGTCGGTTCGATCCCGAAGGCGAAAGCGAGCATGAGGACGGTGACGCCGACGACAGTCCCCCCTTGGAAGCCGCCGCCGGGGGCGTCGCCCCCGTGGAAGGTCATGAACAGCCCGTAGGTGAGCGTAAACGGTGCAATGATCTTGACGGCGGTCATGATCACCTGACTCTCGGTGTAGGTATCGTCGTAGTCGGACATTCAGGCGAACACCTCGCGTTTCAAGACGAGCAGCGTCGAGACGCCGGCGGCGAAGACGACGACCGCCTCGCCGAAGGTGTCGAACCCACGATACGCCGCGAGGACGGCGGTGACGGCGTTCTCGACGCCAGTCTGGTGGTACGTCTCCGTGATGTAGTGTTGGGTCACTTCGGGGTTCGACCAGACCGGCGTCTCCGTGCTGCCGACCGCGTACATCTCCGGCAGGACCGCGGTACACAGCAGGAGGACGAACGCGCCGACGACGACGACCGCCGGGACGTGGATCCGCTCTCTGAGCCGGTCGGTCGTGGGTCGGGTCGTGCGCGCGATCGTCAGTAAGAGCAACAGCGTCGTGACGCCGGCACCGATCGCGGCCTCGGTCATCGCCACGTCGGGGGCAAGCAGGAACGTATAGATGATCGCCATCCCGAGGCTGTAGGCCCCGAAGACGATAATCGTGGACAACACGTCGCGAAACAGCGCCGTCGCCACCGCCGTCGCGAGGACGAACGCGACGAGCGAGTAGACGAAGAGGCTCATCGATTCTCACCCTCCGTTTCGGCGGTCGCATCGTCCGTTTCGCCTTCCTCCGCGAGGATCGGTTCGACGCCGGTCTCGGCTGCCGATCGTGCGATCGCGTGGGCGGCCGTCGGGTTCGTGATGAACACGAAAAACAGCAACAAGACGGTATAGACCGCCGCGTGCTGCCAGCCGAAGGCCAGGGCGACGCCGGCCAGGGCAAAGCCCGCCCCGAGCGTGTCCGTCTGGGAGGCGGTGTGGGCCCGCGCGTAGATGTCCGGCAGTCGGAGGACGCCGATCGTCGAGACGAGCGTGAAGAACACGCCCAGTCCCAGCAGGACGACGATCGCCCAGAACCGGACCGTCTCGAGGGTTACCTGCAGCGGGGTCGGTTCGATCACAGCACACCACCCCGTTCGACGGTGAACTTCGAGATGGCGACCGACATCAGGAAGTTCAGCAGGGCGTAGATCAGCGCCACGTCGAGAAACCACCGCTGATCGAGTCCCGCCGCCAGCAGGGCGAGGATGACGACCGTGTTCGTCCCGAGGACGTTGACTGCAAGCAGTCGGTCCTGCGTGGTCGGCCCGACGACCGCCCGGTAGAACATCGCGATAGCCAACACGACGAACAGGCCGGCCGCGGCGAGGAAGACGTCCTCGAGCGGGACCGGCGTCACAACTCGTCACCTCCGACGATCTCGGCGTCGTCGCGTTCGCGCGGCGAGGGGATCGCGGCCGACTCGCGGCCGTAGAAGACGAATCTGATCCCTCGCTCCAGGCCGCCGTCGAAGAGATCCTCGCGGGCGGCGGGGATCAGCGTGTGGACCAGCAGCCGCTGGTCGGTGGCCCGGACGGTCAGCGTGCCCGGGGTGAGGGTGATGCTGTTGGCCAGCGCAGTCAGGGGTAGCCCGCTTCTGACTCGTGAGTCGACCTGCGTCAGCGTCGGCTCGATGGGCATCGACGGCCGGAGTATCACGGCCGAGACCGCGATGTTCGCCTTGACGATCTCCCAGAGCAGGTAAGGGATATAGAGGGCAAAGCGGACGACCCGGATCGGCGACTGGACACGGTCCAGCGGCACCGAAAACGTCACTCGCGCAAGGGAGATGGCGACGATGCCCGCGACCGCCGCGCCGGTAACCAGATCGAACCAGTAGGTGGGATCGCCCAGGACGAGATAG
Organism: Natrinema pellirubrum DSM 15624; assembly: GCF_000230735.2. Classification (NCBI taxonomy): domain Archaea; kingdom Methanobacteriati; phylum Methanobacteriota; class Halobacteria; order Halobacteriales; family Natrialbaceae; genus Natrinema; species Natrinema pellirubrum. The sequence continues at coordinate 1,329,263 of NC_019962.1, read as the reverse complement.
AAGCCATAGGAGACCATAAACGTCGCGAACAGTCGGTCGAAGTCCTCGCTTCCCGTGAGTCGGCCGCGGCGGGTCGAGCGCTCGACCGGTGCCTCGTCGTAGGCCAGTCCGATCCGGTCGAGTTCCCGCTCGAGGGGCTGGAGGATGCGGGCGGTGACGCCGGGCTCGTATTCGGGATCGAGGACGACTCGGTCGAGGTCGTTCTCGGCGGCGTAGGCGTCGAAGATCTCCGCGTAGTCGCGGGGACCGAAGAGGTACTCGTCGGCGCCCAGCGTCGCCGTCTCGATCGTCACGTCGGCCTCGCCGGCGTCTTCCTGAACCCAGTTGCGTGCCCGCGACAGCAGGTCGTCGGCGTCCTCGTGCTGGCGCGCGCTCTCGGGGACGTCGTCGTCGTAGGGAAGGGCAACGACCAGGTGACACTCGAGCGAGTCGGCACGCTCGAGGCCCGACTGGACGGCGTAACCGACCGTCTGTCGGACGGTCACCGTGTCCGACAGCGGGACGAGCAGGCGTTCAACCGCCACGGCCGTTCCCTCCGGGTGACCGTCGTTGGATATGCATGACTCTCGTTGGTCGAGTCAAGCGTCAGCCGTAGGAAAACGATTTCGTTATTCCCCAGCAGTCGCCCGATCCGTCGAATTCATTCGGATCGTTCGTGACGGTCTGAGTTCCGTTCCGTCGCACGGTCGACGGCGGAGAAATACGGTGCCGGCGGCGGACGATCGGTAGTTTTACAATCGGAGTTTCAGTAGGGAAAACTGACTTGCATGACGACGACCGACACCGTCCACGATCGTATCGGGACCGCACGTGACGACCTCACAACCGGACAACTGCTCGCCGTCTTCGCGTTCGTCGCGGCAGCGACGTTTGCCTTGCTGTTCCTGCAGGAGCCGCTGGCTCACGACGCGATGCACAACTTCCGGCACGCGGCCGGCGTCATCTGCCACTGATGCTCGTCGACTACCTCAAGCGGGGCGTCCTCGCCGGGGCGATCGCGGGGATCGCCTACGGAGCCTACGTGGCGCTAGTCGCGAATCCCCTCGTCGGCTATATGGAGACGCGCGCCGAGGGCGGCGACCACGCCCACGCCGGTGAACACGCACACGAGGCCGGCGAACACGCCCATGCCGCCGGCGAAGGCGCTCACGCGGTCAGCGAGGCGACGACCGCGGCCGTCAGCATCGGCAGCGGCGTCCTCTGGGGAATCCTGCTCGGCGGTGCCTTCGCGCTCGCCTTCTACTTCCTCGAGCCGGCGCTGCCCGGCCGCGGGCGGGTCAAGGCCTACGTGCTGGCCGCGGCCGGCTTCCTGACCGTCTCGGTCGCCCCGTGGCTGGTGTTGCCGCCAACGACGCCCGGGGCCGAACTGGCGTTCGACCCGACACTTCGCAGCGCGATCTACGCGGGAATGATGGCCGTCGGGGCCGTCGTCGCCGCGGCGTCGGTCTATGGCTACGGCCGTCTGTCGCCCGAGAACCGGCCGCTTGGGGTCGGTGTGGCCGCAGTCCCGATCGTCGTACTCGTCGTCGTTACGACGGTCGCGGCACCGACGATCGTCGAGACCGGTGCGCTGTCGGCCGACCTGGTGACCGCGTTCCGTGGACTGACCGTCCTGAGTCAGGCCGCGCTCTGGGCGCTGGTGGCCGCCTGCTTCGGCTGGCTCCAGACGCGGGCCGGCGCGCAGCCGGCAGCCGAGCGCCACGACGACCTGCTGACGAGCCCATGAACGACCGGACCGAGCAACACACCGAGCGGCTCGACGCCCACGTCTTCGTCTGTACGAACGACCGCGAGGGCGAACACGCGAGCTGTGGTGCGGTCGGTGCCGACGAGACCGCCGCAGCGGTCAAGGCGTGGCTGCGCGAGCGCGACGCCTTCTGGACCGCCGTCTCGGTCAGCGAGACCTCGTGTCTCGGCCTCTGTAGCGAGGACGGGACCGCGATCACGATCCAGCCGCGAAACCGCTGGTACTCCGACGTCTCCCCCGAGGACGTCCCCACGTTGCTCGAATCGGTCTTCGGGCCGGACGCCGAACGAGTCGGCGAGGCCTGAGCCGGTCCGCCAGCCGGATTTCGCGGAACGACGCGACTATCCTGCGGTAACACCGAAACTACGGCAGCCGCTCGAGTCGGGAACCGAAGACGGCCGGGCACGCAACCGTTTTATCCGTGGTTTGTGATGGCACGCCTAATGCTCACGTGGCCAGAAGAAACCATCTACGAGGGGATTGCGACGGTCGCGGCCGAGCGGCCGGAACAGCGGGCCGTCGTCTTCGAGGGCAAGACGTGGACGTACGACGACCTGCTTGCTGAGAGCCGTAGTCTCGCGGCTGGCCTCGCCGAACTGGGCGTCTCGGACGGCGATGTCGTCGCTGTCTGGCTCGGCAACCGCCCCGAATGGATCGCCTGCCAACTGGCGACCTCGATGCTCGGCGCGGCGACCGTCGCGGTCAACACCCGCTACCGGAGCCACGAACTCGAGTACATGCTCGCCGACTCGAGTGCGTCGGTGCTGGTCACCGAGGACGCCCTGCTCGGACGGGACTACCACGAGATGCTCGAAGCGACGGTTCCCGAGATCGCCGCGGGACCGCCCGAGGCGTTCGATCCCGATTCGTTTCCGGCCCTCGAGGCGGTCGTCAGCCTCGAGTCGTCGGCCGAACTGCCGGCGCTGCGTGACTACGACGACGTGGTGGCGACGGGACGAGCGCGGGGGAGCGACGACGTAGAGCCCGCATCCGATCCCGAAGCCCCGGCGGCGATCTTCTACACGAGCGGGACGACGAGCGATCCAAAGGGCTGTCTCCAGTCGAGCCGATCGCTGTTGAACCACTCCGCACACGTCGCGGATCACCTCGGCGTGGACGGGGACGACGTCGGCGTCGCGACGCTGCCGTTCTGCGGGATCTGGGGCTACAACACGCTGTTCAGCGTCCTCGCGACCGGCGGCATGCTCGTCGCACAGACGCACTTCGATCCCGACGAGACGATCCGGCTGGTCGACGAGTACGACGCCACCTACCTCACCGGGCTGGGCGTGATGTTCGAGCGCATGCTCGAGGCCGACGCCTTCGACGCCACGCGGGTCGAGACCATCGACAAGGGCGTCGTGGGGTTCATCAGCAAGGGATTCGACGAGGCCCTGTTCGAGCGGATCGAGTCGACGTTCGGCTTCCCGGTCGTCCAGCCCTACGGCCTCTCTGAGGCCAACAGCCAGCTCTTCGTCGGCGACCCGGCCGACCCCGCCGAGCGGCGCAAACGGGTCGGCGGCCCGCCGATCCATCCGGCGATCGACGCGGAAATCGTCGACCCCGAAACGCGCGCGGAACTGCCGGCCGGCGAGGAGGGCGAACTCGCGATCCGGGGCTACCCGCTGGCCGACGGCTACCTCGACAAGCCCGAGGCGACCGCCGAAGCCTTCGACGAGGAAGGGTGGTTCTACACCGGCGACCTCGCCGAGATCGACGCGGACGGCTACGTCTACTACCGCTCGAGACTCGACGACGCCCTGCGGGTCCGGGGCTTTCTCGTCGCGCCTCGCGAGATCGGGGCCGCCGTCGAGGACCACCCCGCCGTTCGCGCCTGCGAGGTCGTTGGCGCGCCCCATCCGCGCCACGGCGAGGTGCCGGTCGCGTTCGTCGTCTCCGCCGACGGCGACGTTCCCACCGACGACCTCGAGGCGTTCCTCGACGACCGCGTCGCCGACTACAAGGTGCCCGAGGCGGTCGAGGTCGTCGACGAGTTCCCGACGACCGAGGGACCGAACGGGGAGAAGGTCCAGAAGACCGTCCTCCGGGACCGGGTCCGCGACCGGTTCGAGGACTGACGTCGCGTTCTCACCGCCAGGGGCAGGGACGCCGCCTCGAGCGATCGGATCGCCGTCTCGAGCGATCGGATCGCCGTCCGAACCCCGACCCCGCTGTCGGAAAGCGGATCGACGCGTCGGTGAGGAATAGCTGCGGCCGTTACGGTCGGCGAATGTGCCTCCGAGCCACGGTATCACATAACGTTTTTCTTCCGACCGAGAGACCATCCCCCAATGGCCCGACTCCTCAGCGACGCGGTGGCACTGACGGAACGCCAGCAGTTGGTTCGGTCCAACATCCGGGAGATCTGCGCGGACTTCGACCGCGAGTACTGGCGTCGGCGGGCCGACGAGGGGGCATACCCCAAGGAGTTCGTCGACGCGCTGGCGGATCACGGGTGGATGGGAATCCTGCTCCCTGCGGAGTACGGGGGTGCCGGGATGGGCACTCGAGAGACGGTCGTCATGATGGAAGAAATCGCTGCCAACGGGGGCGGGTTCAGCGCCGCGCAGGCGGTCCACGGCGGCGTCTACAACTCCGTACCGATCGTCGAGTACGCCAGCGAGGAGATCAAAGACGATCTCCTCCCCGACGTCGCCGCCGGCGAGACGTCGATCCAGGCGTTCGGCCTCACCGAGCCCAACGCCGGCTCGGACTCGACGGCGATCGAGACGCGCGCACAAAAGGAGGGCGACGAGTACGTCATCAACGGCCAGAAGATCTGGACCTCCCGCGTCGACGTCTCCGACTACATCGTCCTCGTCGCGCGGACGACGCCCCGCGCTGACGTCGACAAGCGCACCCGCGGCATCTCGATGTTCCTCGTCGACCTCGCGGACGCCCACGAACAGGGCGCGCTCGAGATGGAGCCGATCCCCAAGTCCGCCAGCGACTTCGTCCACTCGTTCGAACTCTGGTTCGACGACCTGCGCGTTCCGGAGTCGAACCTGATCGGCGTCGAGGGCGACGGGTTCTATCAGGTGCTTGATGGCCTCAACGAGGAGCGGCTCGTCATCGCCGCCGAGTGCATCGGGCTGGGCCGGCTGGCGCTCGAGCGGGCCGTCGAGTACGCCACCGACCGGGAGGTCTTCGACCGCCCGATCGGGACGAATCAGGCGATCCAGCACCCGCTGGCGGAGGCCTACGCGCGCCTGCAGGCGGCCAAACAGCTGACCTACAACGCGGCCGACCGGGCGGCCTCGGACGAGGACGTGGACCTGGGCGCATACGCGAACGCGGCGAAGTTCCTCGCGGCCGACGCGGCCTACGAGGCGGCCGACGCGGCGGTCCAGACCCACGGCGGGTTCGGCATCGCGACGGAGTACGACGTCGAGCGCTACTTCCGCGAGGCCCGACTGACCCGGCTGGTGCCGATCACCCAGCAGCTCGCCCTGAACTACATCGGTGAGAACGTGCTGGGACTGTCGCGCTCGTACTGACCGACGATTGCTCTCCATCCAAGACAATGACCGACGACAGCGACACCGACGACGCGGACGAACAGACCGACAAACGCCTCGTCGAAGGCTGGCACGGCCGCTACTACGAGGACTTCGCAGTCGGCGACGTCTACAAGCACCCCTTCGGCCGGACCGTCACCGAGACGGACAACGTCTGGCTGACCAACGTGACGATGAATTGCAACCCGATGCACTTCAATGAGGCCTACGCCGCGGAGACGGAGTTCGGCGAGCGTCTCGTCAACGGACTCGTCGTCATTGCGACGGCCGTCGGGATGAGCGTCATCGATGTCTCGGTCAACGCCACCGCGAATCTGGGCTACGACGACGTTCGCCACCACAATCCCGTCTTTCACGGCGACACCATCTTCGCCGAGAGCGAGGTTCGATCGAAGCGCGAACTCGAGTCCCGCGACCACGTCGGCATCGTCGAGACCGAACTCCGGGCGTACAACCAGCACGACGACCTTGTCCTGAGCTTGGAGCGCACCCCGATGGTGCTGAAACGCGAGTACGCCGAGCCTTCCGCCGCGGAGCCGCCGGGCTGGCCCGAGGGGATCGGCACGCAGCCGGAGGACTGCTGATGCTCGCGCTCGAGGATATCACGGTCGTCAGTTTAGAGAGCGGGATCAGCGCGCCGCTGTGTACCCGGCTGCTGGGGGACTTCGGCGCGGAGGTGATCAAGGTCGAGCGCCCGGGCGTCGGCGACGTCAACCGCCACTGGGACACGGCCGTCTACGGCGACTCGTCGGCCCACGTCTGGGTCGACCGGAACAAGCTCAGTGTCGAGTTGAACCTGAAAGCCGACGCGGGCCGCGCGGTCTTCCGCGAGCTGGCCGCCGAGGCCGACGTGATCGTCCAGAACTACTCGCCAGGCGTGGTCGAGCGACTCGGCGTCGGCTACGAGGACGTGACCGAGTACAACGACGACGTGATCTATCTCAACATCTCGGGCTACGGCCGCGACGGCCCCTACGAGGACCGCAAGGCCTACGATATGGTCATGCAGGGCGAGACCGGCCTCATTCCGATGAACGGCTCGCCCGACGCTCCGGCCAAGATCCCGCTGAGCATCTGTGACATCAACGCCGCGACCTACGGCACCATCTCGACGCTGCTCGCGCTCTTTCACCGCGAGCGCACCGGCGAGGGCCAGGAACTCGACGTCACGATGTTCGGCGGCATCCTCTCATGGCTCGGCTACTTCCCCCACAAGTACTGGCACACCGACGAGATTCCCGAGCGGATCGGGATGCGCCACCACCTGCTGACCCCCTACGGTCCCCACGAGACGGCCGACGACCAGTCCGTCAATTTCGCCATCCTGAGCGAGGCCCACTGGGAACTGCTCTGTACGGACGTCCTCGAGCGCCCCGACCTGCTCGAGGACGAGCGCTTCGAAACGAACGAGAAGCGCGTCGAAAACCGCGGGATGCTCGAGCCGCTGATCGAGGACCTGATCGCCGACTACCCCCGCGATTACTGGGCCGAACGGCTGGCCGAGGCGGGCATCCCGTGGGGCGACGTCAACGAACTCGACGATGTCCTCGATCATCCACAGGCCGACCACCTCGATCTCGTCAAGGAGTTCGAGACCGAGGACGGCCCCGTCCCCTACGTCGACACCCCGATCGACTCGAGCGAACTCGAGTTCGCGGCCGAACCGATGCCCGACCTGGGCGAGGATACCGAGGACGTCCTCGCGGCGCTTGGCTACTCGAGCGCGGAGATCGAGGAGTTGCGCGACGCGGACGTGATCTGAAACCTACGCCTTTTCGACGAGTCCCTCGAGGCTCGCGGTCAGGACGACCTCGCCGTCCTCGTTTTCGCAGACGACCTCCCCCTCGAGGTCGTAGCGGTCGTCCCGTTCCGTGACGGCCGTGATCGTCAGCGTACAGGCGATCGTCTCGCCGGTGTAGACCGGCCGGACGAACTCGAAGGTCATCGTCCTGGCCAGCACCTCGAGGTCGCCGCCGATCTTGGTCGGTAGCGTCGCGGTCAGCAGGCCGTGGACCAGCAGTCGGCCGTCCGCGTCGGGCTCGGTGTGGCGGGGTTGGGTGTCCTGTGAGAGGTCGGCGAACCGGCGGACGTCGTCGGTCGTAAACGCCCGTTCGAAGGAATGGCGGTCGCCTTCGGTCGGCTCGTGCATACGACTGTCCCGTGTGGCCACGATACTAAAACTGCCTGTGGACGCGGCGGTGCGTGCGAGACTCCGTCGCGGCGTCGCGTCGGGCTGGCCTCGGGTCGGCGACCGGTCAAAAAGTCGACCGGCGGGGCCACGATTATGCCGCTGCCCGAGAGACGAACACGACATGACGGACGCAGACGCGGGCGGGGTCGCGACCGACCTCGCGACGTTCGTGAGTTCGCTCGCCGCCGCCGACGTTCCCGAGGACGCGCTTCGACTCACCGAACGGGCGATCCTCGACACCGTCGGCGTGACCCTCGCGGGCGCGGACGCCGAGGCCGGCAGTATCGCCGCGGTCACGGCAAGCGACGGCCACGGCGAGACGACGGTTCTCGGTCGCGACGACCGACTGCCGCTGTCCGACGCCGTCTTCGTGAACGCGACCGCCGGCCACGCGCTCGACTTCGACGACGTCGCGCTGGCCGCGATGGACGGCCACCCCAGCGTACCGATGGTCGCCCCGCTGCTAGCGGTCGGGGAGCGCGAGGGCGCGAGCGGCCGGGACCTGCTGACGGCCTTCGTCGCCGGCTTCGAGACCCAACACTCCCTCTCGAGCCCCATCAGTCCCGGCCACTACGAGGGCGGCTGGCACGCCACCTCGACGATCGGTCTCTTCGGCGCCGCCGCGGCGGTGGCGAACCTGCTCGACCTCTCGGCCGCGCGGACCGCACACGCGCTCTCGATCGCTGCCTCGATGCCGGCCGGCCTCAAGCGCAACTTCGGCTCGACGACCAAGCCGGTCCACGCGGGCCAGGCCGCTCGCTCCGGGACGACCGCTGCCCTGCTCGCCGCCGAGGGCGCGACCGCGGATTCGACGGCGATCGACGGCGAGCGCGGCTTCTTCGACCTCTATCGCGGCGACGGCGAGCCCGACCTCGGGGCCCTGCCCGCCCTCGGCGACCGCTGGTCGATCCTCGAGGACGGCATCGACGTCAAGAAGTATCCCTGCTGTTACTACACCCACGCCGCGATCGACGCCGCGATCGGGCTTGCCGACGAGTACGACCTCGAGCCCGACGCGATCGACGACGTGACCGTGACGGCCTCGCAGGGCGCGGCCGACGCGCTGGCCCACGACGATCCGGAGACGGGACTCGAGGCCAAGTTCTCGATGCCGTACCTGATCGGGCGCGCGATCGCCCGCCGGGATGTCGGACTCGCCGCCTTCGATCGGGACTCCATCGACGAACCCGCGGTCCAGACCGTCCGTGAGCGGGTCACGCTGACCGTCGGCGACGGGCTGGCCTACGACTCCAACGCCGCCCGGGTCGCGGTAACGACCCGCAGCGGCGAGACGTACGAACGCACCCGAGAGCGGCCGCCGGGCACCCACGACGACCCGCTCTCGATCGACGAACTGTGCGAGAAGTTCCGGATGTGTGCCGACCGCGCGCCGACTGCGGTCGCCACCGACGACGCGCTGGCAGCGCTGGACGATTTGCGATCCGTCGCGGACGTGAGCGAAGTCCTCGAGTCGCTCTGATTGCGGACGGCCCCTCGAGCGACCGGGCGCGCCGCTTCGGGACGTTTACCTGTTGGCCGCCCCCACGTCCCGGCAATGACGCTGTACTCGCGGGTCCGCCCCCTCGCGTTCAAACTGCCGGCCGAGACGGCCCACGACCTGGGCAAACGGACGCTCCGGGCGGCTCAGTCGACGCGACCGACGCGGGCGGCGCTCTCGTATGCGTATCGGTACGACGATCCAGCTCTCGAGGTCGACCGCTTCGATACCACGTTCCCGAACCCGGTCGGGGTCGCGGCCGGCTTCGACAAGAACGCCGAAGTGACCCACGCGCTCGAGGCGCTCGGCTTCGGCTTCGTCGAGATCGGCACCGTCACGCCCTACCCGCAGGCGGGCAACGATCGGCCCCGCCTCTTCCGGCTGCGCGAGGACGAGGGGATGATCAACCGGATGGGCTTCAACGGGCAGGGGATGGAACGGGTCAAGTCGCGGCTCGAGGCAGACGGCACGCCCGGGATTCCGCTCGGCGTGAACATCGGCAAAATGAACTCCTCGAGCGAAGCCGAAGCCATCGAGGACTATCGCCGGGTTTTCGACCGGCTCTCGCCCTTTGCCGACTACGTCGTCGTCAACGTCTCCTGTCCGAACACGCCCGAGGAGTTCGACGAGGGGTCGCCCGAGCATCTGCGGGCGATCTTCGAGACCCTCGAGGCCGAGAACGATCGCGACGTGCCGATACTGGTGAAGATCGGCCCCGACGACCCCGAAGAGTCGATCTTCGATCTCGTCGACATCGTTCAGGAGTTCGGCCTCGACGGCATCGTCGCGACCAACACCTCGACGAGCCGCGAGGGACTCACGTCGCCCGAGCAGGAGGAGTGGGGCGGGCTCAGCGGCAAGCCGATCGCGGACCGCTCGACGGCCGTCATTCGGTCGCTCGCCGAGTACACCGACGGCGACCTGCCGATCGTCGGCGTCGGCGGCGTCGATTCCGCCGAAAGCGCCTACGCGAAGATCCGGGCCGGTGCCTCGCTGGTCCAGTTGTATACCGGGTTCGTCTATCAGGGCCCCTCGACCGCAAAGCGGATCAACCGCGGACTGGCCGCGTTGCTCGAGCGTGATGGGTTCGCCTCGGTCGAGGACGCGGTCGGTGCGGACCTCGAGTAAGGTGAGTCAGTCGGCGGGTTCGGGGTCGTCGATCGCGTCGTCGAGCCCGTGGAGTTCGGCCGGTCCGACGGCTTCGTCGGCCCGCGCTTCGTCGATTTCTCGGCGGTCGGAGTCCTCCCGTTGTGTCTCGACGACCGGCTCGGCGTCGCCGTCGGTCACGGAGAGATACAGCGACCGGAGCTGTTCCGTCTTGTCCGTACCGTCCGTTTCGTCGCCTGCGTCCGTCTGAGAGTCTGAATCGGTCATCGCGGGGTCCCTGTCGGCATCGGAAGGCCGAAACGGGAATATAAACAGGTTGCTACTTTCAGGCACTGAGAATTGTCACGGGAAACGGCCAATTCGACTTCGACGATCGTCGAGGGACAGAGGACGCCGTCTCACTCAGGTATCGACGTCGACACGGGTGCCGTACCCCGACTCACCGACGACGTCGCCGTCCTCGGCGACGATCTCGCCGCGGACGACCGTCGCGACCGCTTTCCCGGTGAAGGACTCGCCGATAAACGGTGTGACGCAGTTTTTCGAGTGGAGTTCGTCGGCGTCCTCGAGCGTCCAGTCCCGGTCGGGATCGACGATCGTGAAGTCGGCGTCGGTGCCGACCTGCAGCGACCCCTTCTGTGGGTACATGCCCCAGATCTGAGCGGGCCGGGTCGAGTGGCGGCGGACCCACTCCTCCATCGTGAGCCGCCCCTGATCGACGAACGTGAGCATGACCGGTACCTCGGTCTCGAGGCCGACGAAGCCCGAGATCGCCTCCCATGTATTTCCGAACGGGTCGTCGACCTTCTTCTCCTCGGGGGTGTGGGGCGCGTGGTCGGTGGCGATGGAGTCGATCGCGCCGTCGTCGATCCCGACCTGCCAGAGTTTCTCGCGTTCCGCGGCGTTTCGGATCGGCGGTTGGATGCGGGCGGGGTTGCCCTTCTCGCGCATGACCTCCTCGGTGAACCAGAGGTAGTGCGGCGTCGTCTCGGCGGTGACGTCGACGCCGCGCTCTTTCCCGCGGGCGACGGCCTCGGCCGCCGAACCAGAGGAGACGTGGAACATGTGGATCTTCGCGCCGGTCTCCTCGGCGAAGGTGATCATGCGTTCGACGGCTTCCTGCTCGGCGATGACGGGACGGGAGTGGGAGTGATCGATGGGGTCGTTTCGCCCCTCCGACTTGAACCGCTCCGTGTAGTGGTCGATGATCTCGCCGTTCTCCTCGTGAAAGCCCAGTCGCTTGCCCGTTTCGCGGATCTTCTCCATGGCCTCTATGATCTCGCCGTCGTTCGGCGGCGGGACGTCACCCACCGTCGAGCCGAGGAAGATCTTGAACCCGAGCGGGCCGGTCTCGGCGATCTCCGGGATGAGATCGAGGTTCTCCGACGTGACGACGGCGTAGCTCTGGAAGTCGACGTGAGCCGACGCCTCGCCGCGTTCGAACTTCAACTCGAGGTGGTCCGGACGATCGATGACCGGGTCCGTGTTGGGCATGCCGACGACGGTCGTCACGCCGCCGGCGGCCGCGGCCCGCGTCGCGGACTCCCAGTCTTCCTTGTACTCGAGGCCGGGCTCGCGGTTGTGGATGTGGCCGTCGACGATACCCGGCACGAGGACGTTCCCCTCGCCGTCGAGGACGCGGTCGGCGCCGGGGAGCCGGTCGCTCCGCCCGACGGCGACGATCTCCCCGTCCTCGACGGCGACGCCCGCATCGGGCGTCCGCCCCGCGGGCGTGACGACGGTACAGTTGCGCACGACGAGATCGACGGTCATTGCCCGGCAGTTGCCGAGGGCGGCGCATATAGCTTCCCCAAACGGGTCACGACCCGACCGCGGCGACCGGCGTCCCGAGCGGCGTCGGAATCGCGGTCGGCGACTCAGTCGTCCGACTCGAGGTCAAGATACTCCCGATAGGTCGTTTCGACCGACCGCGGGACCCGATACTCCCGGCGTTCCGCGATCGCCGTCGCGACGAAGAGGACGGCGAGCAGTCCTGCCGCGATCGGTTTCGAATCGGTCGGATCGAGCCGGTCCCACGTGCGGTGCAGCCAGAAGATATCGGTAAGCGCCGATGTCTGGTGGAGTTCGCGGAGCCGCTCGGCTGCGATCGGGCTGATCCAGTGGAAGTCGGGGAGCATCGCCCATCCGCCACCGAACAGGACGATCGTTCGCGGATACCGGTCGGTCGGAACGAGAAAGGTGACGACCAGCGTCGTCATCGCCGCCCCGAACGCGAAGTGGCCGATGGCGATCGACATCGATCCGACGTGTTCGGCGACGAGACTTATAGCTTGCTGCGATGGTGCCGGGGCCGGCCGACCCGTCGACGAGGACGAGCGTAAGCACCGCCTACGCGCACGCAACCGCGAGATCAGCGGGGGTACGAGCGCGATACTAAACAGCGAGGATCCGGTGGCTTCAGTGGATGGACTCCCCAGCGATCCGCGACAGCACGGTACTCGTGACCGGCGGTGCCGGCTTCATCGGCAGCCACCTCGTCGACGCCCTGGTGCCACACAACGAGGTACGGGTCCTCGACGATTTCTCGACCGGCAATCCGGCCCACCTGCCCGACGACGCGACGGTGATCGTGGGCGACGTGGGGGATCCGATCGCCCTGCAGGAGGCCGCTCGCGGCGTCGACGTCATCTTCCATCACGCCGCGGTCGTCAGCGTCACCCAGAGCGTCGACAACCCTCGACAGAGCAATCAGACGAACCTCGAGGCCGGACTGTTGGTCCTCGAGCAGGCCCGTCAGGAAGACGCGCGAGTCGTCGTCGCCTCGAGCGCCGCGGTGTACGGTCACCCGGCGGAGCTGCCCGTCTCGGAGACGGCACCGACGGATCCGACCTCGCCCTACGGCGTCCAGAAACTCGCGCTCGACGAGTACGCCCGCCTCTACGCGGAGCTGTACGACCTCCCGACCGTCGCCCTGCGGTACTTCAACGTCTACGGACCCCGCCAGCAGGGCCCCTACAGCGGCGTCATTTCGACGTTCCTCGAGCAGGCCCGCGCAGACGAGCCGATTACGATCGAGGGCGACGGCCAGCAGAGCCGCGATTTCGTCCACGTCAGCGACGTCGTTCGTGCGAACCTGCGAGCGGCTGTAACCGACGCGGTCGGCGAGGCCTACAATATCGGCACGGGCGAGCGGACGACGATCCGGGAACTCGCCGAGACCGTTCGGGACGCCACCGGTTCGTCCTCGTCGATCGTCCACCGCGAGCCCCGTCCCGGCGACATCAGACACAGCGGTGCCGACACCACGAAAACAGCCCGCGAACTCGGGTTCGAGGCGCGAGTCGGCCTCGAGTCGGGGATCCGATCGCTGGTCGAACGCGATACGGGTGTCCCGACTCGCGGAGATACCGAGACGGCGGTCGAACTACCCGGCGAGTGACCCGGTGTTCGATAGTTCTCCCTGGCGATTCCATCGACGGGCCGCTCGCGGGAGACCGCGGCCGTCCGAACTGACCGATGTGGCGTCGTCTTGCCGGCGATCTCGAGTGACTACCGACCGTGTTCGTTCCACGGAGAGTCACGCCAGTATCGGATTACCGTCTGAATCCGGAGCGAATCCGGGCTAACCGATCGAAACGTCCGGGCCGGTTTATTCCTCCCGTCGAGCAACGAGTGGCCATATCATGACTAGGGAGTGTCAACCGAAACCCGGCACCGACAGGACTGACGCCCGCCAGCCACCGGGAGAAGCCGATCACCGATGAGACGTCCGACCGGAACCGGTCGAACGCACGGACCGTTCGGTCGGCATGAGAGACACCGACGCGACTAACAGCATATGGGTTATAAAAAACGACTTGTGAGACGGTCACGAGGGTATCGGACATGAACCATCGAACGACAGCATCTCAGGGGGCATGACTATCCGACGACGGGCGTCCGCGGTCGTCGATGCGTTCGAATCGTCGACCAACGGGGCGGTTGCGATGACGGTCGGGTTCGGGTTCCGACCCGAGGTTTCGCGAGCCGCTGAACCGCTCCAACTAGAGGGAAACGCACACCTTGCGGCTCTCGTCGGGATGGTTGCACTCGCACTGCTTGGTGGCGTACTCGTCGCTCGGAACCGATACGACGGTCCAGAGGCCGGTCACGAGACGGAGCCCGATCGAGAGGAGTTCGTCACCGACCGGGAGCGAGTCCGACAGTTGCTCCGGGACAATGGAGGTCGAATGAAGCAATCGAACATCGTCGACTCCGTCGACTGGTCGAAAGCGAAGGTCAGTCGGCTGCTCGCCGATCTCGAGGAGGACGGCCAGATCACGAAACTGCGCCTCGGTCGGGAGAACCTCGTTTGTCTTCCCGGACACGAACCGACCGCATCGAAATCGCCCGAACAGGCCGGCGATGACTAGCGCGGCCACCGTTCCTATCAGCAACCGTTGATTTCGGAAGCAGAACGAGAGACTGAATTCGCCACTGTTGGGCCGTAGTTTCCGATTTCTCAGCGTAATGGTTCTGCCGGTTTATCCGCCGAAGCCACGACGTGACGGATGCCATTACGGCAACCATGAACGCACGCAAACAGGTACTGGTCGTATTCACCGCGCTGATGGTAGTTTGTTCCGGCGGGGCGATGGTCACAGCAGCTTCGGGCTCTGGGGCCGTCGATTCGGGTGACACTGCCAGCGACGGCGAATACGACTCGGCGAACGAGACGAACGTCGACGAATCAACGACAGACGACACAGTTGCCGACGAAGACGACATGGCGGTCGATGACGACGATGGAGAGATGGCGGACAACGAAACCGGCCTCGAGGAAGACGCGGCCGGCCAACAGTCCGCGTACGTGACGTTCGAAGACCAGGAGACCGACGGGCAGACGGTCGTGGTCGAGAACGTCACGCTCGCGAGCGGCGGCTTCGTGACGATCCACGACAGCAGCCTGCTGGTCGGAAACGTCTTCGAGAGCGTTATCGGCACCTCCGCGTATCTCGAGGCGGGGACCCACGAACAGGTCGAAGTCACCCTCGACGAACCGCTCGAGGAGGACGAGACCCTGATCGCGATGCCGCATCGCGATACGAACGACAACGAGGAATACGATTTCGTCGAGAGTGAGGGTGCGGCCGACGGGCCGTACCTCACGGCCGCCGACGAGCCGGTGACCGACGACGCAGTGGTGTCGGTCGGTGCGGCCGACGAGGAACCCGTTGCGGAGGAGCCGGCCGAAGAGGACAACGAAACGATCGTTGACGAGGAACCGGTCGAGGAGGACAACGAAACAGTCGTTGACGAGGAACCGGCCGAAGAGGACAACGAAACGGTCGTTGACGAAGAACCGGCCGAAGAGGATAACGAAACAGTCGTTGACGAAGAACCGGCCGAAGAGGATAACGAAACAGTCGTTGACGAGGAACCAGTCGAAGAGGACAACGAAACGGTCGTTGACGAGGAACCGGCTGACGAAGACGAGGATGTCGTCGACGACGAACCGGCGATGGATGACGGGCTAACGATCAACGTCGTGATCGAACAGCTCACTGTCATCGTCAGCGAGAACGGTGACGACCTCGCGATGGACGGCGAGACGGACGCCGGATACGAAGACGAGCAGGCCGACGACGGGGCGACCGTCGACGGAAACGAGACGGCCACTGACGACGGCGCAGTCGACAGCGACGACGGGATGGCCGACGATGAAACTGAAACGGGCGACGAGACGATGGCGGACGCCGCCGGACTGCTCGGTAACGGCGATCTGTCCTTCGAGCAGGTGACGGTCACCGTCGACGTCGAGAACATCGAGATCCAGAGCGCTTCCGACGCCCCCTCGAACGATGACGGAACCGGCGAGGATCTCGACACCGAGACCAACGACACCGAAACCGACACCGACGACGCTGCAGATGGTGTCGATAACGGTGACGACGGGGCCGTCGAGGACGATGGTGACCAGATCCAGGTGACCATCGAAGAGGCCACCGTATACGTCAACCTCGAGGGCATGGACGAACAGCCCGTCGAGGACGAACCGGTTGAGGACGAGGAACCGGTCGAAGAGGAACCGACTGAAGACAACGAAACCGACGACGACCTCGAGCCGATCGAGGACGAACCGGTCGATAACGAAACCGAGGACAACGAAACTGACGACGGCCTCGAGCCGATCGAGGACGAGCCGACTGAGGACAACGAAACCGAGGACAACGAAACTGACGACGGCCTCGAGCCGATCGAAGACGAGCCGACTGAGGACAACGAAACCGAGGACAACGAAACCGACGACGGCCTCGAGCCGATCGAGGACGAGCCGACCGACAACGAAACCGAAGAGGAGCCGATAGACAACGAGACGGAATCGGCGGAGTCCTTCGAGGTCAGCAACCTCGATGCACCCACGAGCGCCGAAGTCGGTGAGACGATTACCGTGACGGCGACGATCGAGAACCCGAGCGACGAGGAACGCACCGAGACGGCACAGTTCCGTCTCGACGGTGACCTCGTCGACGAACAGAACGTCACGCTCGAGGGCGACGAGAGCGACGACGTCGAGTTCGAGGTCGACACGAGCGACGACGTCGAGTTCGAGGTCGACACGAGCGACCTCGCGGCCGGCGATTACATCCACATGATCCTGGCCGACCAGACCGGTGAAGTCGCGACCCTCGAACTGACCGAGGCGACCGACGACACCGAGACTGACGACACCGAACTCGAGGACGGCGACGACGGCCTCGAGAACGACACCGCCGACAACGAAACTGCGGACAACGGGACCGACGACGGTCTCGAGAACGACACCGACGAAGAACCCGCACTCGTCGGCGCGTAAGGAGAGTTCCCCAACGGACAGCGCGCTTTCTCATTTTGAACCGACGGCTCGAGTGACCGGCCGGTCAGGGCGGTCGCCTGTGACAGTTCTCGACCCGGAGAGCGGCGTCAATCGTCCTCAAGCAAGCAGTTGATAGAGACTGCTCGCGCCGACGACGAGCAACACTAGCACGCTCGAGAGGATCGGATCGAGGGCCGAAACCACCGGAAGGCCGAGCCCGACCAGCGCGATGATCGCGAGCCCGAGGAGACAACAGCCGAGGTGTAACTGCAGGACTCGAGAGTGGTCGTCGGCGTGACCGTCGACGTACTGCAGGACCTCGGCGAAGTGCCGGCCGGGCTGGATCGTCTTCGCGTCGGAGTCATACTCGATCACGTCGTCTTCCTCGAGTTGGGGGAGATGCGTCTGTTGGAGGGAGACGTAGACGCTCTTGTAGAGGTTGTTCGGGACCGGGGTCGTGTCGGATTCGGTCGCGGCGATTTCGGTCGCGACATCGGAGACATCGATCTGTCCGCCGTCCTCGGCGAGCAACTGGACGATCGCTCGTCGCCTGTCGTTGCCGAGGATGTGAAACACTTCGCTCTCCGCCAACGGGTCAGCTCGGTTCGTTTGAACTGACATCGATCAGGGAGAAGGGGAGCCGATTCTCGAGGGGCGATCCACCACCAGTGACCATATCCCGCTAGTTCTGACACCAGCGACTTTAACTTTTGCAGGTTACGGGGGTCGCCGGCCAGAGCCGCGAGCCGGCGAGGATCGGGAGCCGGGGTAGGGGGCGGGTACAGCAGCGGGTCGTCTCGGACGGCGCTGTCGGTCAGCGGGTCGTCTCGGAGAAGAGCAACCGCCCCTCGAAACGTTGTGAATCGATTCACGAACCGCTCGTCGCGACCGTCGAAGCGGCCGGTGGAGCGACGAATCGCGGCCACGTACCGTCGCAGCGGCGTCACCGTCGTCTCGACGCCCGACCGAGGTCAGTCGCCGGGGAGGTGGCCGCCGGACTGCATCTCGCGATAGGTGGTACAGGACGGACAGCCGTGGACGACGTCGCCGTTATCGCCGAAGACGCGAGCGAACTGCTGTGTGACGTGTGTCCCGCAGTTTCGACAGCGAGCGCCGGCTGTCGACGATTCCATGGGCTTCCAGTCGTGTTTGTGGGCGTTCATGGGTGGTGGGGGGTGTACTCGGACGGGCGTGGGACCGTCGTGCGGAACCGAGTTCGGGCCGTCCCGAGAGCAACGGTAACACCGCCGATGTCCAGCGATACCCGTCCGGGCATCGTCGTATCGAGGGGGGCAAACGAGAATAAAGGACGCCGACCGTTCACCGATGACGCGACCCCCGAACGCGGGAAATAGCCGATTGCTGCCCGACAAAACGGCTGTAGCGGCTCAAATTCGCCGTTCCGGAACGGTCCGACCGACCGATCTCAACCCGAATTCAGTCGTCTTGGCGCTGTGTCGGCTTTCAAACGAGAGATTGTGCCGGCCGGTCGCCGCTCGAAACAAGTCGTTTCCAGGCCGAAATACGATCTTACGTTGTCGAAGGACGTGCCAAACGCGCATAAGGTACATCGTTATAAAATACCACTATGGCTTACCGATCCTCGTGCCGGAATGTATCGGTGGACCCCCCGACAGTGGCTGCCCCCCTGTGACCTCTCTCGAATCGCCACCTCTCACGAAGAGCGAACGGACCAGATCCATCCCATTCGGTGACTCCCACTATGTCAACACAAGCAAGTGACACGCGAACGGAATCGACGACCAACCCTGCGACCCAGCTGGACGTCCTCGGGGACGACTGTGCCCGGACGATCCTCGTCGCGACCAGCGAGGGGCCGAAGACGGCCAAGGAACTGACCGAGCGGACCGACAGCTCGTCGGCGACCGTCTATCGCCGGATCAACAACCTCCTCGAGAGCGACCTCATCGCGGAGTGTGTGCGGTTCGAGGACGACGGCTCCCATACCACCGCCTACGAGGCGACCGTCGACAGCCTTCGGGTTCGGATCGACGCCGACGGGATCGAGGTCGCGGTTTCGGAACCGAACGAACCGGACCTGTCGGACCGAGAGTGACGCCGCGGCCGCGATCGGGACCGACCGACTCGAGCAAGCGTGGGTGCGAGCGGTCGGTCGAACACACTATTAGGAGCGTTTGATATTCAGATGACACTATCGTTTCTGCCGGTAATACGGGGTGAAATCGGAGAACGATGGCTGTATGATACGGATAACAAATATCCGTTCACTGGAACGGTCAGTGTGATTGAGCAATGCACGATCTGACCGGCTTCCAGCGCGACCTGCTGTACGTGATCGCAGGTGCCGACCGTCCGTCGGGCCAGACCGTCAAGGACGAAGTCGAGAAGTACTACAGTTCGGAGATCAATCACGGACGACTGTATCCGAACCTGGACACGCTCGTCAACAAAGAACTGGTCGAGAAGGGACAGCTCGACAGACGAACGAACTATTATGCGATCACCGATGCCGGTCGAGAGCAGATCCAAGAGCGTCGGGAGTGGGAATCGCAGTACGTCGATTTCTGAGCGGCCGCCAATCCGATCGTCGGTCCGCGGCCGTCGCCCGTCGTTCGTGGTGGCCGACCGCCGTGTACCTGACACCGACTGCACATGGACAGGTCGATCGCTCGAGGACGACCAGTAGCGGCCTCGAGCCGCGTTGTACGGCATACATTTTCTTCGATAATACGGTCATAACAAAGAACGACAGCGTATACCGATCGGAGGAGCATGGCATCCGGATCGTCCGAACGGAGACCGAACGCGCCGACAGCGGTGGACCGATGAGTCATCGAACGAGTACCTGGACGCGGTTCGGGTTCGTTCGCCGCTACCCGTTCGATCTCGCCGCCGTCTCGATCGGCGCGGTCGTCGCGTACCTGCTCGTAACGGGCGAAAGCGGGAACGGGGGCCTTCGACTACTGGCGACGCTGCCGCTCGCCCTGTTTCTGCCGGGCTACGGGCTGGGGTCGGTTCTGTTCCCGGCTGACAAGCGCGAGGACCGCGAGACGGCGGCGACGACCGCCGACGCCCGTCCCCGCGGGATCGATGCCATAGAACGGCTCGGGCTGGCGTTCGTCCTGTCGCTGACGATCGCGCCGCTTGTCGTGCTGGTGTTGGCGGTCACGTCGTGGGGGTTGACCACGACCTCCGTGGCGGCGGGACTGGCCGGCATCGCCGTCTGCCTGGCCCAACTCGGCGTGGTTCGACGGCTTCGGACGCCGGCACCACAGCGGTTTACCGTGTCGCCGCTGGCCGGCCTCAAGCGGCTCCGTCGGAACGGCCGGGCGGCGGCGACGGTGTCGACGGTGGTGTTGGTCGTGGCGATCGGAACGGCCGTCGGCGCGTTGCTCGTCGGTTTCCTGTTTCCCGTTTCGGGCGGCGGCTTCACCGAACTCGCGCTGTACAACGAAACTGCGGACGGGGAGATCGTAGCGGATCTCCCGAGCGAGGTCGAGGCGGGCGAGTCGGTCCCGGTCGTCGTCGAGATCGAGAACCGGGAAGGCGAGGACCGGACGTACACGGCGGTCGTCCAACAACAGGTCCTCGAGGACGGTGAGGTCGTCGAGCGGACGGAGCTACGACGGATCGAGACGACCGTCCCGGCGGGGGAGACGGAAAGCGGCGAGCGAGCGATCGCGCCGACGGCAGACGCCGGTGAGACGGTTCGGATCAGCGTGTTGCTCTACGAGGACGAACCGCCGTCGACGCCGACGAACGACAACGCGGCCGAGAGTACGCACTTCTGGGTGACGGTCACCGGCGGGTAACTCGGCCCTCGATCGAGCCCGTCTCAACCCACTGTTGCTACCGTGAGATCGGAGCTGAAGCCGTGCCCGGGGACGCGATCACTCACGACGGGCGGAACTGTTCGCGTCGGACGGCTCGTCGACCAAACCCGTCGCCACTGAATCACTGTCCACCCGATTACACGACGACATCGTGATCGGTGTGAATCGTGTCAGTGGCGACGGGAGCCGAGAGGAGTCTCCGGTGAGGAGCGATCGCGTTCGGGCTGCGACTGGAGACACGGCGGCCGAATTACCGGCCTGCCAACCCGAGCGAACGGCGGAGATCGGACCGGTGTGACACGTGCTGTGCCGCTGCGAGCGCGAGAACGACGAGACAGAGCCCCGCCGCGACGACCGGCGCGACGGCCGTCGTCAACGGGCCGACGGCGAGTGCCGACAGGACGATGCCGATCGCACCGACGGCCGTCACAGCCCCGTAGCAATACTGCCACGCCCGCTCGTCCTCGAGGTGGCGATCCAGATACGGGTCGAACCGCTCCTCGCTCGGCAGCAGTTCGATCCGGTGGCCGTCGGGATCCCAGTCGACGATACCGTGGTCCTCGAGCATGGGGAGGTGGGTCTGATACAGCGAGATGTAGACCCGGCGGCGCTGGGTCCGGGTGACGTCGTCGGGGTCGGTGTCGTTCTCCCAGGCGGCGACCTGTTCGACGAGCGGTGCGAGGTCGCAGGCGCCGCCGGTGCGTTTGAGATACTGGACTGCGTGTCGTCTGCGCGCGTTGCTGAAGACGTCGAACAGTTCGGCCTGCGTGAGGTTGCTCTCAGCCATGTGTGCCCTCGTCGTGTCCCAGTGGGTCCCGTTCCGATCCGACGGGTGTATTCGGATAGCTCACAGCCTCGAGTGACAGCGATTGACACTTTACTATCACCGGGCTACCCGTCCGAAAGCGAATTATACCAGTTAGCGTCCGTGACAGACGCTGATACCGACGTTTCGTCGATTCAGCGGAGGCCGGGCCCTCGATCACGGTCACGACGGCAGCCCCAGCGAGCGACGGAAGCGACCGACAGCGACGCTGTAGTTCCCGGCTACGGGCCGCTCAAGGCGGGGATAACAAAGCCTCGTTACCGGGTGTGTCAGCACGACTGCCCACGCGGGTATCGATTCACTATGGAACGACTACACGACCGACGACGAACGGCGGTTCGAACGCGGATCGCGCGTGACCGCGCTCGCACAAGCGAGCGCCGGCCCGCGCCTGACCGCACTCGAGGTGGACGATGAGCGAGACGGTACGCGAGGTCGTCCGCGGCGACGGCTGTACGATCGACGACGACGCGACGGTCGGCTACGGCGAGTTCGACGAGCCGACCCGGCTCGGCGACGACGCGACGATCAGGGCCGGCTCGATCGTCTACGGCGACGTGCGGATCGGCGACGGGTTCGCGACGGGCCACGACGTGCTGGTCCGCGAGGGGACGACGATCGGCGACGACGTCCTCGTCGGGACCAAGACGGTCATCGACGGCGAGACGACGATCGGCTCCCACGTCAGCCTCCAGACGAACGTCTACGTCCCGACCGAGACGACGATCGGCTCCAACGTCTTCGTCGGGCCGGGTGCCGTCCTCACGAACGACGAGTACCCGGTCCGGACCGACGACGGCCTCGAGGGGCCGACGATCGAGGACGGCGCGTCGGTCGGCGCGAACGCGACCGTCCTGCCCGGCGTGACGATCGGCGAGAACGCCTTCGTCGCGGCCGGGGCCGTCGTCACGGAGGACGTACCGGCCGGGCGACTAGCCGTCGGGTCGCCGGCGACGACGCAACCGCTGCCGGAGCCGCTCGAGGGGGAGAACCGGCTCGCATGACCGACACCGAAACGAACGCCGAGCCCGACGGGGGCGTCGAGGACGCGACCGGGTCGGACGAGACCGCGGCAACCGAGGTCGACCCCGGTGCCGGCCCCGTTCCGATCGCCGATCCGGAACTGAGTGAGGCGGCCCTCGAGCGGGTCGAGTCGCTCCTCGCGGACGGCCGCCTCGCCGACGGGCCGGAAGTCAGGGCCTTCGAGGACGAGTTCGCCGCCTACTGTGGAACCGATGCCGGAGTCGCGACCTCGAACGGCACGACCGCGCTGCACGCCGCCCTCGAGGCGATCGGGCTCGAAGACGGCGACGCGGTGATCACCTCGCCGTTTTCCTTCGTCGCGAGTGCAAACGCCGTCCGGCTGGCCGGCGGCAAACCGGTCTTCGCCGACATCGATCCCGAGACGTACACGCTGGATCCGGCCGACGTACGGCGTGTCCTCCGCGAGCGCGACGACGTCGTCGGCCTCCTGCCGGTCCACCTCTACGGGCTGCCCGCCGACATGGCGGCTCTCTGTGAGATCGCCGACGACCACGACCTGTTCGTCCTCGAGGACGCCTGTCAGGCCCACGGCGCGGCCGTCGACGGCACCCGGGTCGGCGGCTTCGGAGACGCCGCCTGCTTCTCGTTTTATCCCACCAAGAACATGACCACCGCCGAAGGCGGGATGATCGTCACCGACCGCGACGACGTCGCCGAGCGCGCCGCGAGCTACGTCAACCACGGGCGCGATGTCGGTGGGACTGGCGGCTACGACCACGTCGAACTGGGCCACAACTACCGGATGACCAGCCTCGAGGCGGCGATCGGCCGCGCGCAGCTCGACCGGCTCGCCGAACACAATCGAGCGCGCCGCGAGAACGCCGCCGTCTACGACGAAGCGCTGGCCGAGATGCCGGTCGAAACGCCGACGGAGCCGGCCGGCTACCGGCACGTCTACCATCAGTACACCGTCCGGACCGACGACCGGGACGCCCTTGCGGCGACCCTCGAGGAGCGCGACGTCGGAACGGGGATCTACTACGAGACGCCGATCCACCGCCAGCCGGCTTACGAGACGGTGAGTTCGGCCGCGGCCGAGTTCCCGGTGGCCGAGCGGGCGGCCGACGAGGTGCTGTCCCTGCCCGTCCATCCGACCCTCTCGGAGCGCGACAGGCGGATCGTCGTCGAAGCAGTCCGCGACCATTTCACGACCCAATGAGTACAGACGATCGAGCGAACGCGACGACCGAGGAACAGCTCCGCGCCGGCGTCGTCGGCGTCGGCTCCATGGGCGAGAACCACGCACGGGTCTACCGCGAACTCCCGGGCGTCGAACTGGTCGGCATCACCGATCACGACGACGAGGTCGCCCGCCGCGTCGCCGCCGAGTACGGAACGGAGGCGATCGACCTCGAGACGCTTTGCGAGCGCTGTGACGCCGTGACGGTGGCGGTGCCGACCCACGCGCATTACGAGACGGTTTCGACGTGTCTCGAGGCGGGGGTCGACGTCCTCGTCGAGAAGCCGATCGCCGAGACCGTCGAACAGGGCCAGCGCCTCGCCGAGCAGGCTCGCGAGGCCGGGCGGGTCCTCCAGGTGGGCCATATCGAGCGGTTCAACCCGGCGGTTCGGACGCTTTCGGACCTGATCGACGACCTCGACGTGATCAGCGTCGAGGCCGAGCGGCTCGGGCCGCCGATCGACCGGACGGCGACGGACAACGTCGTCTTCGATCTGATGGTCCACGACGTCGACATCGTCGGCGCGCTGCTTGGCGAACGGCCCCGATCGGTCGCCGCGATGGGGACCGAGAACGGCCGCTACGCCACCGCGACGCTCGAGTACGGCGACGCCATCGCCACCGTGACCGCGAGCCGCGTCACCCAGAAGAAAGTGCGGAAACTGACCGTCACCGCCCGCGAGTGTCTCGTCGAGGTCGACTACCTCGAGCAGTCGGTGTTGATCCATCGCGACTCCTACCCCGAGTACCTCGCCGACGACGGCCAGCCCCGCTATCGCCACGAGAGCGTCGTCGAACGCCCCCACGTCGACAACGGCGAGCCGCTCCGGTACGAACTCGAGTCCTTCCTCGACGCCGTCCGGACCGGCTCGGTGCCGGAAGTCACCGCCGACGACGGGATCGCGGCCCTCGAGACGGTCCAGTTGATCGACCGGCTCGCTGCGGGACCGTCCGACGAATCCGACGACGAACTCCCCCAGGACCGGGAGGTGGAAGCCTGATGGTCGCGGACTCGAGCGACGAACGCGACGAGGGTACCGGGGCGACCGTCGAGGGGCTCTACGGTTCGCAGCTGTCCCCGGACCGCCAGCGCGAACGGTTGACGGACGGCGAGGTTCCCGTCGCCGTCTACGGGCTGGGCAAAATGGGGCTGCCGCTGGCGGCGGTCTACGCCGAGACGACGGGAAACGTCACTGGCGTCGACGTCGATCCCGCCGTCGTCGAGACGGTCGCCGACGGCGAGAGCCACGTCGTCGGCGAGCCCGGCCTCGACGAGCTGGTGGCCGAGCAGGTCGCGGCAGGTCGGCTCGCGGCGACGACCGACGGCCCGGCGGCCGCCGCCGCGGCGCGGATCCACGTGATCATCGTGCCGACGCTGCTGGACGCGGAGAACGAGCCCGACCTGACGACCGTCGAGTCGGTCGCCGACGACATCGCGGCCGGACTGGCCCCCGGCGATCTCGTGATCGCCGAGTCGACGCTGCCGCCGGGGACCTGTCGCGACGTCCTCCGGCCCCATCTCGCGAACGAAAGCGGCCTCGAGCCCGACGAGTTCGGGCTGGCCTTCTGTCCGGAGCGGACGTCCTCGGGGACCGCCCTGCGGGACATCCGCGGCCAGTACCCGAAAGTCGTCGGCGGGGTCGATTCGGAGAGTACCCGGGCCGCGGCCGTCGTCTACGACGAACTCTCGGAGAACGCGGTTCACCCTGTCTCGGACGCCACCACCGCGGAGGCGGTCAAGGTCTTCGAGGGGATCTACCGCGACGTCAACATCGGGCTGGCCAACGAACTCGGCCGGCTCGCGGACGAACTCGAGATCTCGGTGCGCGAGGCGATCGATACCGCCAACGACCTGCCGATGTGCCAGCTCCACGACCCCGGCCCGGGCGTCGGCGGCCACTGCATCCCCTACTACCCGCATTTCCTGCTCGGCCGGACCGACGAGTCCATGGCCGTGACGGAGACGGCCCGCCGGGTCAACGACGGGATGCCCGCGACCGTCGTCGAGCGCCTCGAGCGGGAACTCGCCCGCGACGGCACCGACCTCGCGGACGCGTCGGTCGTCGTTCTCGGGATCACGTATCGGGCCGGTGTCGAGGAGACCCGCGCCTCGCCCGCGCTGGGAGTCATCGACGTGCTGGACGAGTTCGGGGCCGACGTTGCGGGCGTCGACCCGCTCGTCGATCCGGTCGACTACGGCGCGCGGCCCGTCGAGATCGACGACCTACGTGGCGAGGGGTTCGACGCCGCGGTGGTCGTCACGCCCCACGCAGCGTTCGACCGCATCGCGTGGGACGCCCTCGAGCCGATGGTCGTCGTCGACGGCCGGGACGCGGTCGACCTCTCGGGGACGCACCATCGGGAGTACGACCTCGCGGGCTCGAGCGACGGGCGGCCGCCTCGAGGTCGGCGACGTGAGGGCGGTGGAACGGACGGCGGCGACGCCGAGACGACGCCGGCGACGACCGACGGAGGCGCCGATGTATAAGGGCAAGCGGATCGGCGTCGTCGTCACGGCCTACGACGAGGCGGCCTTCGTCGGGCGAGTCATCGAAACCGTCCCCGACTTCGTCGATCGGATCTACGCCATCGACGACGCCTCGCCGGACGAGAGTTGGAGCGTGATTCAGCGGGTCGCCGAGCGGCTCAACGAGCGGGCGGCGAGTGAGGGTGCCGATCCGGCCGTCGCCGTGGCCGACGGGGGCGACGATCGCCGGGTCGTCCCGATCCGCCACGAGGCAAACCGCGGCTACGGGGCGGCCGTCAAGACCGGCTACCGGCGGGCCGCCGCGGACGGGATGGACGTCGTCGCCGTGATGAACGGCGACGGCCAGATGGACCCCGCGATCCTCGATCGGATCGTCGACCCGGTCGCCACGGGCGAGGCCGACTACGCGAAGGGCAACCGGCTGCGCAGCCCCGCGGACCGCGCGGAGATGTCGAGGTTCCGCCTGTTCGGCAACGCCGTCCTCACCGGCCTCTCGAAGTTCGCGTCGGGCTACTGGTCGATCGGCGACCCGCAGAACGGCTACACCGCCATCTCGCGGGAGACGATCGAGGAACTCGACCTCGAGGCGATCACCGACCGGTACGGGTTTCTCAACCACATCCTGACTCACCTCAACGTCGCCGATCGCCGAGTCGCGGACGTCCCCATGTCGGCCGTCTACGGCGACGAGGAGAGCAGCATCCGCTACGTGCCGTTCGTCCGGTTCGTCTCCCTGCTGTTGCTGCGTAGTTTCTGCTGGCGGCTGAAGACCAAGTACGTCGCCCGGTCGTTCAACCCGGCCGTCGTCCACTACGCCGTCGGCTCGCTGGGCCTGGCCGGCGGGCTGGTCGGACTGGCCGGATCGGCCGCCCGAGCGACTCGCGAGGGGGACGGGTTCACCGCCGGAATCGCGTCGTTCGTCGCCACCATGCTCGGCCTCGTCTCGCTCGGCTCCGCGATCAAACTCGACGCCGCGGCGAGCGAGGACCTCGAGCGCCCGTGTGCCGACCGCGAGGGCGATTCGGAGCCTGTCAGCCGCGAGAATCGAGCGCCGGCACGGCAGGACCCGTAGCGACGCGGCGCCGTGGGAGAAAGGGGGAGTGATAGGGATTCGAGAGCAACAGCAGCGGCTCGAGCGGCGTCGTCGACGCCGGGAGAGCAGGACTACTCGATGGAGTAGGTGACGATCTCCTGGCTCTCACAGGCGGGACAACGGCTCGTCTCGGCCGAGACGTTGGTTCCACAGTTTCGACACTCGTGGAGGACGGTGACCGACCCGTCTTCCCCGCTCTCCGTAGCGGGTTCGGGGGTGTCAGTCCCCGACTCCGCGTCGGAGAACAGGTCACCGAGGAGGGTGGAGAGGCTCATAGAACGGGGTGGTGATCGCTCCTATTCCAGAGCGAGTCATAAGTGTTTCGCGACTGTCGGTACGACATTATTATTGCTGAACGAGTGTCCGGGACCTCACAGGGAGTGCGACCGAGGGCGCAGCGCCCGCTTTGCCTCGCCCTCAAGCCGGGCGATCGAGCCCCGGGATTCCGCGACCGCAACCAGCAGGTCGGTCAGGTTCACCAGGCTGCCGACGTACTCCCGCCGCCGGCGCTCCCAGCGGTCGCTTGCCCCGTCGTCGGCGATGATCTCGAGCGAGCGGTCCCGGACCGCGTCGTAGGCGTCGAACTGTTCGGCTAGCCCGGCCCGCTCGAGTGCCCGGAACTCGCCGTACTCGTGGTCGTCAGTGCCCCGATACCGGAACGCCGGGGTCCCAAGCAGCGCGGCCTCGGTGGCCATCGTCCCGGTATCGGCCACCAGCAGCTCGGCCTCGGCCATCGCGTCGTGGATCAGTGCGGGGTGAAGATCGTACGGTCGCGCTGGGAGGTCCCGCAGGTCCAGGTCGTCGCCCTCGTCGGAGACGAAGACCGTCGCCGCCTCGCCCAGCCGCTCGATCAGCTCGCGGCGCTGTTCGGGCCTGAACCCCTCGAGGTCGGTGTCGTGGAGCGCGTCGAGCGCGTTGAACCGGACGATGACGTAGGGCTCGTCGGGGTCGACGTCGAGGTACTCCCGGACGTCGCCGGCCGGCTCGAACACCTCCGGGTGGAGATAGGCACATTCCTTGAAGCCGTCGAACGTGTAGTGAGCGTCGCCGAGGTCGCGGCGGGTCACGGCGGGCGAGATGATGCAGTCGGCAAAGGGCCGAGAGACGGTGTGGTTGAAGTCGCCGGGCTCGTCGTCGAGGACGAGGACGACCGGCGCTCGCGAGAACGTGCCAGCGTAGGCCGCGTAGGGCCCCCGGCCGAAGACCACGTCCGGGTCGAACCGCAGGGCTTCAGTTCCGATCGTCAGGAACTGTCCGCCCAGTTCGCGGACGAACCCGAGCCGCGAGTAGCCGTCCGTCTCGTGGCGGCCGTAGACCCGATAGGGAATCCCGAAGTAGTCGAGTAGGTCGGTCGTACAGGCGTACTCCCGGGTGAGGACGAGGACGTCGTGGCCCGCCCGCTCGAGGCGGTCGACCGCGTGTCGATACAGGTGAACGTGTGCCGGCGTGTTCGCCAGGACGAGGATCCGCATCGCCGGGGGCTAGGGGCCTTCGAGGCTTTGTAATCGCATTACTACAGCCGTCAGTGCGACGAAATTTCCCGCTGCAGCCGTCACGTCCCGTTGTACGTGAAGGAAAACGGCCTCGAGCGCCGCGGCTAACAAAGCGGCTCCGGGCCGTCGTCCCCCGCAGTCGAGATGGAGGTCCTCACGCTCACGACGTACGCCGACGCCCCGTTCATGACCCAGCAACAGGCCGCACTCGAGGAACGCGGCGTCTCCTTCACGACGCTGTCGGTGGCCGGGGAGGTCGCCGCCGACACCGATCGACGGCCCGTCGACTACGTTCGGACCGTTCCGCGGGTCGTCCGGGAGGCGGCGGCCGGCTACGACCTGATCCACGCCCACTACGGGCTGACGGCACCGCTGGCGCTCGCGGGACTTGGCACCCCGGTCGTCCTCTCGCTGTGGGGGTCGGACGTCCACGGCCCCGTCGCCCCCATCAGCAAGGCGGCCGCGCCGTTCTGTGACGCGGTCGTCGTCATGTCCGAGCGCATGCGCGAGGCGCTCGGACGGGAGTGTACGGTGATCCCCGACGGGGTCGACCTCGAGCGGTTCCGGCCCGAGCCACGGGAGCAGGCCAAACAACGGGTGGGGTGGGACGACGAGGGCCGCGACGTTCTCTTTCCGTACCCGCCCGCTCGCGGGGTCAAGAACCACCCGCGGGCCGAGCGGATCGTCTCCGTCGTGGACAACCTCCGCGAGGAGCCGGTGCGGCTCCGGACCGTCCACGGCGTCGACCACGACGCCGTCGCCGACTACATGAACACCGCCGACGCGCTGCTTTTGACCTCCGACAGCGA
Source organism: Natrinema pellirubrum DSM 15624 (assembly GCF_000230735.2). NCBI lineage: Archaea > Methanobacteriati > Methanobacteriota > Halobacteria > Halobacteriales > Natrialbaceae > Natrinema > Natrinema pellirubrum. The sequence goes on along the minus strand of NC_019962.1, from coordinate 1,299,658 downwards.
GGGCTCGCCCAACTCGGTCAAGGAGGCGCTGGCCTGTAACCTGCCCGTCGTCGCCACGGACGTCGGCGACGTCCCCGAACGGCTGGCCGGCGTTGACCCCTCCGTCGTCGCAACGAGCGACGAGGAACTCGTCGAGGGCCTGCTCGCGGTCCTCGAGCGCGACGAGCGATCGAACGGTCGCGCGGCCGCCCGCGAGGTCAGCATCGATCGAACCGCGGACCGGCTGCTCGCGGTCTACGAGCGGGTCGCGGGCACGGTGATCGATACCGAGACCGACGGCGAGCGGCGGCGCGTCGTGGGGACGGGCCGGCTCGAGTGACGGCGACGCCGCTTCTCGCTACGGAGTCGGGTGGTCGACCGAAGCTCCGAGAAACCGACGAGAAGGGTCCTTTTCAGCGGTCTCCGCGACCGGTCCGGCGACTACTGCACCGCCGCCCGATACCATTCCATGGCTTCGGGGACGTGGGCCTCGAGGGGCTGATACTCGTACCCTAACTCCTCGTTGGCCTTTCTTGAGGTGTAGAACAGCCGTTGGGTCGCCATCTCGGCCATGTCGCGATCGAAGGGGAACACCCGGCGGTCGGCGACGGCGTCGACGACCTCGGCGACGGGGCCGGCGGCGCGGATCGCGGTCGCGGGGACGCGGATCCGCGCGGGAGAGCCGTCGACGGTCTCGGCGATCCGGGAAACGGCGCGGTCGTAGGTGAGGTTCTCGCCGCCGAGGATGTAGTGGTCGCCGCTCTCGCCGCGCTCTACCGCTGCCAGCAGCCCGTCGACGACGTCGGCGACGCCGACGATACTCAGCCCGCCGGGGAGGTGGGCCGGCATCGTCGGCTCGACGCCCATCGCGAGCAACTGTGCCGTAAACGCCTCGTCGCCGGGACCGAAGATCGAGGTCGGATGGACGGTGACGGCGTCGCCGCCGTTGGCGGCGTAGTCGTCGACCAACTCCTCGGCGGCGGCCTTCGAAGCCTGGTAGGCCCCGACCGGCTCGGCCACGTCGGTCTCGTCGGCGAACGCGTCGTCGCCCGCAGGGCGGCGCGTGCCGGCCGTGCTGGTGAACACGACGCGACCCACGTCACCATCGCGACAGGCCGCGAGGAGCCGCTCGGTGCCGTCGCGGTTGACCGCCCAGATCGTCGCCGGGCCGGCGCTCCAGAGTCCGATCCCCGCGAGGTGAAAGACCACGTCCGCGCCGTCGACGAGTTCTCGCAGCGTTTCCCCGTCGGAGAGATCGCCGACGTGCCAGTCGACGCCTGCGAGGTCGCCCCGCTCCGACGTCGGCCGGCAGAGGCCACGAACGATCCAGCCATCCGCCAGCAGCTGCTCGCAGAGGTGCGAGCCGAGAAACCCCGTCGCGCCGGTGACCGCCGCAGTGGGGGCGTCGGCGGACACGGTTATCGACCCCCCTCGAGCTGTGGCGGGACGGCGTCGCCGGCTACTGCCGCGTAGAGTCGGTACGCGGTCGTGACGGCCGGGTGGGGGTCGTCCGACGGCGGGAGGGCACCGTCGCTGATCCGGCCTCGCAGGCGATCGACGTCGACGCCCGCCCCGTCGACGGTGACCGGGTCGTCGGTGCGACGGGTGGCCGAAAGCACCGGATCGGCCTCGAGCGAGCGGCCGAGCAAGGAGGTAGCAACGGCGTCGACGGCCGGTGCCGAGCCGGCAAACAGCGCGTTCGCGGCGATCGGGTCGCCGCCGTAGGCGATCGTCGCGTCGAGGACGGCGAGGGCCGGCTCGACCGACCGGGTGACCGCAACCGGTGCCCGGTCCGCACCCGCGTCGCAGTCGACCAGCGCGGCGAGGGTTCGCATCGCGCCCGCGACCGGTCCGTCGGCGGTCGGCCGCAGCGACGGGACGACGACGACCGCGTCCTCGGCGAGTCGGGTCGGGACCGAGAGCGCGACCGGTTCGTCCTCGACCCCGCTGAGGCCGCCGGTTCGGGGCTCGTCCGCGAGGTCGACGAGGGTCGCGTCGAACTGCTCGAGCAGGCCCGGATAGCCCAGGTACTCGGCGGTCCGATCGAAGTCGATCCGGTCGTCGGTCGCGCCCGCGACGGTGATCTCGGCGTCGGTCCGGTCCTCGAGACGGGCGACGATCGCGCCGACGACGGCGGGGTCAGTCACCATCCCCGAGGAGGGATGAAACGGGTAGTGGGCGTCGGGAACGATCGTGATCCGCTCGGCGTCGCTCAGTTCCTCGAGCGCGGGCCCGAGGACGTCCCGGACCGGCGACTCGAGGGCGGCCAGCCGGGCGTCGACATCGGGGCCCCAGCCGCCGCGGCGATCGGTGTCGTCGGTTTGGGCCACACGGACCGTCTCGGTTCTCATCGCGTCACCTCCGGAGTCCCGCGGTCGTCCGCGGGACCGCCCGTCTCGCTGTCCGCGTCGTCAGCCGTACCGTCCGTCTCGTCCGCTTCCGCGGCGAGTTCGTAGGCCCGTTCGGCCAGCGCGAGTGTTCGGCGGCCAACCTCGCCGTCGACGGGCGGGCGCTCCCCCTCGCGGATCGCCTCACAGAAGTCCGCCAGCGCATCGTAGTGGGCCTGCAGGTAGAACGTCGGCCCGAAGACGTCGGGTTCGTCGCTCGTGAATCGGCTCGCGACGTTCGAGAGCGCCGACTTGGCCGCGTCGGCGTAGAAGTTCGCCGGCAGGTAGTCGTCGTTGCTGATCGTCCCCGTCACGCCCTCGAGTCGCAGTCGGGTGTTGACCTCGGGGAGTTGCTCCCACTGGTAGGAGCCACAGTGGAGCGTGATCGTCGTCCCCGTCTCGGGAGCGGCCATGAGGACCGTCGCCGCGTCCTCGACGTCGGTCTCGAGGCTTCGTCCCATCGACGCGTCCCGCACCTCGAGGTCGCCGAACAGCCACTCGAGGACGTCGAAACAGTGGACGCCAAGTTCGAACAGCGAACCGCCGCCGGCCGCGTCGGCGTCGAGCGGCCAGGACGCGGGGGCGTCCTCGGCGGGCGGCCGGCCGAGCGGGCCGTCGTTGAGCCGGGTGATCGAGGCGTAGGGGACGTGACCGACGCTGCCCTCGTCGTAGGCCGCTTTGACCCCCTGCATGTCCGGCTGGTAGCGCAGCGTGTGGTCGACGCCGACGGCGATGTCGGCCTCGCGTGCCGTCTCGAGGAGCCGGTCCGCTTCGTCAGTCGAGCGGGCCAGCGGTTTCTCGACGAAGACGTCAACGCCGGCCTCGGCGGCCCGCTCGACGGCGTCGGCGTGGAGGAAAGGGGGGAGGGCGACGACCGCCGCATCGACGTCCTCGGCCGAGAGCAGCGTCGTATAGTCGTCGTAAGTCCGCGAGACGCCAGCCCGTTCCGCCCGCTCGCGGTTCCCCGGGACGGCGTCGGCGGCCGCGACGACCTCGACCGACGGCATCGCCGCCGCCGATTTCAGGTGTACCATGCCGATGTTGCCGACGCCGAGGATACCAAGCGAGAGCGCGCTCGAGTCCGTCCAGCGATTCAAAAGCGGTGGAGTCATCTGCCCGAACAGGGGGCCGCGGCGGGCTTTGTTATCGCCGTCGTACGTCTCGTCGAGCTTTCGTGTAGCGCTCCCTTTCAGCCGTCACTGCCAGCTCGCCGTTGCCCGTTCGCTAAACCCCGATTCGGGCGCGACCCGGCCGGCGACGTCGGCTATCGTCTCGACCCGGAGGTCCGTCGCGGCCCGCTGGCGGTCGAGATACGACAGGATCGCCCGCATGCGCCGGTCGTCGCGCTCGTCGGTCAGGTTGTTCGGGTGCAGCCACATGTGAAAGAGCCCGTCGGTGCGGGCGGCCTCGTCGATGCCGCGACGGGCCAGTTCGACCATCGGGTCAGCCCAGATCGATTCGGCGACGGTGCGGGCGGCCCCCTCGAACCCGAACAGGAACAGCGAGGCGGGAACGTTGACCAGCCCGTACTCGTCGACGACCGGTTCCACGAGCATCGATCGATCCCGGACCGTCGAGTCGAACAAGCCACGAACGCCGTCCCGGGTCGGGGACCGCCCGCGATAGGCCGTAATCCCCTGCTCGGCCAGGACGTCGCGGTGGCCGACGTCGTTGCGCGGATAAACCAGGGTGTCGATCGACCGGTTCCACTCGGCCGCGATCTCGCGACTGCGCTCGAGTTCGGCCACCGCGAGTTCCCGGTCGGTTTCGGGGCGACCGAACAACACGTGCGAAAAGGTGTGGCTCGCGAACTCGTGGTCGGCGTCGGCCGCGAGGACGTCGGCAACGAGGTCGGGGCCGTATCGCAGGTCCTCGCGGTCGGCCCACTCGTCCCGTTCGCGGGCGAACCACCCCTCCGGGGCCGGATGATCGTCGTGAACCCCGTCACAGTTATCCAGCATGAGATGGCCGACGACGGCCCAGGTCGCCGGCACTTCGAACTCCTCGAGTAACTCGAGCATGACCGACCAGCCGCGACGGCCGGCCTCGACCCGTTCGGCCGGCGGCGTCACGAGATCGTGAAACCCCCAGCCGAGTTCCGCATCGAGCGAGATTACGACGCTGCCCACGGATCCCACCACGGTTGGACGCGTTTCATATCTGGACGGTTCCGACGGGATGACTTTGTTATGGATCTCTTGCCGGCGACGGAACCGGGACCGGCGTCGTCGCCCGTCGACGAGCCCGCAACGGCGAGACGAGCCGCGGTCGCCACCGGGTTAACCGAACCGAACAGGGACCGGGTCGACGCGACACTGCCTGAACACGCTCTATAACAAAACGCTCATCGAGCGATTCCCGGGATAGCAGGCGTCGCAGACACTTCAAAACCCAATCATGAGCGGATCTATACCCCCTTCCGAGCGAGCGTTCGTACTCGGACTCGACGGCGTCCCGTGGCGACTCATCGAGCGATGGAGCGACGAGGGCGAACTCCCGAACTTCGCCCGGATGCGCGAGGAGGGCGCCGCCGGCCCACTCGAGAGTACCCAGCCGCCGACGACGCCGCTTGCGTGGCCGTCGATCGCGACCGGCGTCTGGCCGGACAAACACGGGATCTATGGTTTTCAGAACCTCTCGTCGGAGTACAGCCACGAAATGTACACGAGCCGGGACCTGGCACAGCCGGCCCTGTGGGACCAGCTCGGCCCGGCCCACGTCGGCAACGTCCCGATGACGTATCCGGCCCGCGAGATCGACGGCTCGATGGTGACCGGGATGATGACGCCCGCGACGGACCGGGAGTTTACACACCCGCCCGAACTGAGCGCGGAGATCGAGTCGCGGATCCCCGATTACGAGATCAGCCTCGATTACCCCGAGTACGCCAACCGCCCCGACGAGTTCGAGGTCGCCGTCGATGAGATGCTCTCGAACCGGCGCGAACTCCTCGAGTTACAACTCGAACGGGCCGGCGACGACTGGCAGCTGTTTTTCTTCGTCTTTACCGCACCGGACCGCTTCCAGCATCTCGTCTGGGAGATGGATCGGCTGCTGGCACACTACAAGCAGTTAGACGAAATTCTCGGGGAAATGATGGCCTACACCGACGATCACGACGCCGATCTCTACGTCGTCTCCGACCACGGCTTCGGCCCGATCGAGGAACTCGTCTACGCCAACCGGATCCTCGAGCAGGAGGGGTATCTGGCCAGGCGCGAGGACGACGGGACCCGCGGTGCGCTCGCCAGTCTCGGTATCTCACGAGACACCATCACGGGGGCGCTCAGCCGCGTCGGGATCACCGAGGAGACGCTGGTCCAGTCGCTGCCCCGGCGGCTGGTCGACTCCGTCGCCGAGCAGATCCCCGGCGATCACGCCCTCTACGACGTCGACTTCGATCGGACCGTCGCGTTCGTCCACGACACCGGCAACTGCTATATCAACGACACCGATCGCTTCGACGGCGGCGTCGTCTCGCCGGCGGAGGTCCCCGAGGTGAAAGCCGACGTCAGGGCCGCCCTCGAGTCGGTAACCGACGAGACGGGGGAGCCGCTGCTCGAGGTCCGTGACGGGGACGAACTGTTCCCGACCGACGACGACTCGCCGGATCTGGTGGTCGGTGGACGCGGCGTCTACGAGTCCCGCAGCGGGATGGCCGACGAGGTGCGGGGCGACACCGGGACCTACGACGCGAGTCACCGCAGCGAGGGGATCGTCCTCTGTCGGGGGCCGTCGATCGACCCCGGCGCAACCCTGCGCGGGGCTCGAGTCGTCGACGTCGCGCCGACCCTGCTACACGGGATCGGTGAGCCGGTCCCGAAGAACGCGGACGGGCGAGTCCTGTTCGACGCCTTCGCGGAGACGAGTACGCCGGCGACGAGCCGGGTCGAACGGACGGCGGTCACCGAGATCGATACTGGCGACGACGTCGACGAGGACTTCGACGACGTCGAAGACCGGCTGAAGGGATTGGGTTACATGGAGTAATTCCGGTCGCGAACCGCAGGCACGACTCGAGGAGACGGTCGGCCGTTATGAGTCCCGCGGCAGCGACACGGTGACCGTGTTTCCCCCCTCGGCGCGTTCGAAGGCGATGTGGCCGTCCGAGAGGTCGACGACCCAGTGAACGAGCCACAGCCCCAGCCCCGAGGTGTGATAGACGTCGTCCATCTTCCAGTCGCCGGTCAGGACGCGAAACTCCACCTCCGGAATCGGCGGGCAGTCGTCACGGATCACGATATCGACCCCGTCCGACCGGGTACGGACGGTCACCGACAGCTCCGTCGTTCCGTCGGAGCCGTGGCGAACGGCGTTCTCGAGCAGTTCCATCACTGCCAGTTCGACCTCGTGTAGAGCGCGGGCGGTCGCCGCGTCCGGCAGGTTCGTCTCGATCGTCGCGTCGGGGTACGAGTCGTGGATCCGGTCGACCGCGTCGGTGACGACCGGGACGAGGTCGATGGGTTCCGGGACCGACCGCTCGGTCAGCAACTCGATGATCTCGCGCTGTTTGTCCGCGCTCTCTAAGAGTTCCTGTCCCTGCGTTCGGATGATCTCCGCGCGCCCGCGGGAAGGTTCCGATGCCTCGCTGGCGATGCACTCGGCGTTGCCGAGGATGACGGACATGTCGTTGCGGAGGTTGTGTCGCAGGAGGTTGTCCATGACCGCGAGTTGACGTTCGCGCCGTCGTCGGTCGGTGATATCCCGGGAGAAGCCGACGATCCGCTCGACATCGCCGTCCTCGAGGATCGGCTCCGAGCGGACCCAGACCCAGCGGCCGTAGTCGGCCGCGGGGTTGACCCGGTACTCGATATCGACCGATTCGCCGCTCGCTGCCCGTTTCATAGCCTCCTTGACACAGGGAGCGTCGTCGGGGTGGACGACGTCGAGAAACGCCTGTGGGTCGGCCTCGAGGGTCGAGATCGGCTGACCGAAGACGGCCTCGTACGCGGGGTTGACGAACAGGACCTCTTCCCAGTCCCCGTCGAACATCCAGAGAACGTCGCCGACCGTCCCGGCGATCGTCCGCAAGCGGCTCTCCGCGTCGCGGCGTTCCTGCTCCGCAGCCACCTGCTCGGAGATGTCGCGCGAACTCACGACACAGCCCTCGAGCGCGTCGTCCGGGGGTTCGTGAACCGACTCTCGAGCCACACCCACCCGCCGTCCGCGGCCGCGTGTCGGTAGCGAACCGTCGCCGACGACCCCGTCGCTTCGATCACGGCCTCGAACTGCTCGAGAACGGTTGTTCTGTCGTCGGGATGAACGTACTCGATGGCACGCTCACCGACGAGTTGACTCGGCTCGTAGCCGACGATCTCGGTACTGGCTTCGTTGACGTAGACGTACGTGCCAGCCGCGTCGACGACCACGAGCTTTTCCCGGGCATGCTCGAGCAATACGGACGAGAAATCACCCATCTCCATACGACTGTTCTATACGGATTAGTGTTAGAACCCGAAAAGAGTATGGGCAGTGTTTGCACGCAGTCACTTCGAGGCCGATGACCGGATGAGACGGACACACGTCGTCGTCGGGACTCCAGCATCGAGACGCGAGCGGTAGCAGGATCCTATCGTCGGTACGTGAGCGCTACGGGGCAGTAGGGAGCCTCATCCGTGGGGAAACACATATATAATTAATAGTGTCGGCATCGGTGACCGTTGGTAGGCACGCACCCGTAGTCGGCCGTCGTCAGCGCAGTCGGCGGGTCGAACGCGTGTGTCTCGAGTGAGACGATGAGACGGCAGAAGCTACTGATCGCGATCGCAACGGCGGTGGTCGGCGCGATAACGTTCATCGGATCCGATCGATTCGCATCGATCGCTCGTCGGGCCGACGGATCGGAGCCGGCCGATACCGAGACGACTGTCCCACGAGACGCCTCGAGCGGGTCGGAACGTCGGTTCGGTCGGCGCGTGTCCGCCTCCCTCGAGCCCGTATTCCGGCAGCCGTGACGAGATCGGGGTTTCGGCTCCTGGCCGGCGGGTTTCGGTTCCGTCGGCCGCGTCCCATCATCGACCGGGACTCTCCGGTATGCGACTATTTACTAACACCGTGTCTGTGCTGAGACGTAATCGGTCAAACAGACAATGAATAGAGGTCAGACTCGGAGCGGCCCGCTCCCCGTCGGGACCCGCCGACGGCCCGCTGACGGACTCGAGACGCGCCCGCGAGCCGACGATCGCCCGTCCGCCGGCCGCGAGCGGACCGCGGAGGTGAACGGCGAATGAAGGTGGTGTCGGTCGTCGGTGCCAGACCGCAGTTCGTCAAGGCTGCGGCCGTCTCGCGACGGCTTCGGGACGCCCACGACGAACGCCTCGTCCACACCGGCCAGCACTACGATCCCGAACTCTCCGCGGTGTTTTTCGACGAACTCGCCCTTCCCGAACCGGCGTACCACCTCGGCGTCGGGTCGGCCCCCCACGCGACGCAGACCGCGGAGATGATGACGGCACTCGAGCAAGTCGTCGAGGACGAATCGCCCGACGTCGTCCTCGTCTACGGGGACACGAACTCGACGCTGGCGGGCGCGCTCGTGGCGGCCAAGTCGTCGGCGACGCTCGCACACGTCGAGGCTGGACTGCGCTCACATGACCGATCGATGCCCGAGGAGGTCAACCGACGACTGACCGACCACGCCGCCGACCTCCTGTTCGCGCCCGGCCCGGACGCAAAGCGGACCCTCGAGCGGGAGGGGATCACCGAGGGCGTCTCGGTTCCGGGGGACGTGATGTACGACACGCTGCTGGCGATCCGCGATCGCCTCGAGACGCTTGGCGGCGACGAGCCGTCGGTTCCCGACGAGTACGTCCTCGCGACGGTCCACCGGGCGAAAAACACCGACGACCCCGACCGGCTCGAATCGATCGTCGACGGGCTGGGGCGACTCGAGCGGCCGGTCGTCTTCCCGGCTCATCCCCGAACGGTCGACGCGCTCCACGACTTCGGCCTCTGGGAGCGACTGACCGCGGACGTCCGCGTCGTCGATCCCGTCGGCTACGCCCGGTTCATCGGGCTGGTCGAGGGCGCGACCTGCGTCGCGACCGACTCGGGCGGCGTCCAGAAGGAGGCGTTCTATCTGGACACGCCGTGTGTCACCCTCCGGGACCGGACGGAGTGGACGGCGACGGTCGACGCCGGCTGGAACGACCTCGTCGGGGCGAACGCCGACCGGATCGTCGACGCCGTCCGGGCCGCCGAGAACCCGCCCGCCAAGCCCGACCTCTACGGGAACGGCAACGCAGCGGCGCGAATCGTCACGACGCTCGAGCGACACGTCGACGATGGCTGAGACACCCACTCGAGGGCGGGCCGAGACGGAGGTAGCGACCGACGACCGCCCGTCGGACGCGACGGTCGACCGGGTCGCCGACCTCCCGCGGGCGCGGGTCGATCCCCCCGGCGACGCCTCGTTCGCCCTCTGTCTGACCCACGATGTCGACCGACCGTTCAAGGGGATCCGGTCGCTGTATTATGCCCTCCAGGAGCGACCGACACATCACCTCCGGACCGCCGTCGCCGGGGACAACCCCTACTGGCAGTTCGAGGAGATCATGGCCCTCGAGGACGAGTTAGGGGTACGCTCGGCGTTTTACTTCCTGAACGAACAGCACCTGCTTGCCGACCGGCCGGTCCGGGAGTGGTTCGCGCCGGCCAACTGGGTCCAACACCTCGGCCGCTACGACGTGACCGGCGACGGGATCGCCGGCGTCATCCGTGATCTCGATTCGGGCGGCTGGGAGGTCGGCCTCCATGGCTCCTATCACTCCGCGGACGAACCCAAGCGGCTGCGCGAGGAGAAAGCGACCCTCGAGGACGTTCTCGATGGTCCCATCGCCGGCGGTCGCCAGCACTACCTGCGGCTGTCGGTCCCCGAGACGTGGCGCTACCACCGGGCGATCGGCCTCGAGTACGACGCGAGCCTCGGCTCGAGTACCGAGTGTGGGTTTCACGCGGGTTACGACCCGATCCGGCCGTTCGGCGACGACTTCCTCGTCTTTCCGTTGACGATCATGGAGCAGGCGCTTCCGGATCCCGGCAGTCGACCCAGCGCGGCGCGTCAAACCTGCGAGCGGCTGTTGACGGAGGCGGCGGAAAACGGGGCTGTCATGACCGTTCTCTGGCATCCACGCTATTTCAGCGACCGGGAGTTTCCCGGCTACCGGACGCTGTATCGCTGGCTGATCGAGCGAGCGCGGGAGTTGGAGGCCTGGATCGGCCCACCGCGGGCGCTACAGGCGGCGCTCGAGGGCGACTCCGACGGATCGCATCGCGCCGAAACCGACCCCGCCGAATTTCAATTCACACAGGTAAAATCATGAGTTCTCGACTCCCGACAGGCGCTGCGGCGGTCGTCGTCACCGTGCTACTGCTCGTCGGCAGCGTCGGCGGCGTCGCCGGCCAGTCCGGCTCGCCGATCGCACAGGCGGACACGCAGCAGGCCGACGGCTACGTCGTCGAACAGGGCTCGTTCTGTCAGCCGATCGAGCCGCTGTCCTCTGGCGAATCGGTCGAATCGTTCTACGAGTATCGCAGCCACGAGACCCATCCGGAAGGAACTGACCGCTTCTACAGCTCCTACGGGACGACCCACCTCCAGCGGGACAACACGTCCGCCCTGTTCCTCCACGAGGGGCCGGAGGGGCTGAGTCTCGTGACCGTCCACGGCCGCCTCGACACCGAGACCCCTGGCGGGCTGGTCACCTACGAGATCGCCGGCCTGCCCGCCGAGAGCGAGTGGGTCGTCCGGGACGACAACTACACGGGCGACACGAGAATGGACGAGTTCGACCGCGGCGACGGCTGGACGTCCGCCTCCTGGATCTTCCGGGACGGACGCACCGACGGCGGCGCGATCCGGGGCGGCCTCGACGGCCAGTTCGCCGTGACTATCCGGCCGGGCTTCAACGAGGACTCGGCGTTCGCCGACCGGCGCAGCGAACTGTATGACCCCGACTTCGACGGCGACGGCGAGATCGAACAGTGGGACGTCCTCTCCGGCGCGGCCGGCGACGGCAACCGGCGGACGGAACTGCCCTCCCTCGAGGAGCCGGTGACGATCCGGACCGGCACCTGCGACGATCCGTCGGTCACGTACGAGCGAACCGACGGTGGAATCACTGCGAGGGTGACCGACGCCGCGCCCGAGGATCGCGTCTTCCTGCAGCCGACCCGCGGGACCGACGACGGCGTCCGGTTCGACGGCGTCGAGCTGACCGGACTCTCCGGCGAGGCGTCGATCGGCTTCGAGAGCCGGTTCTCCGAACTCTCCGGGAGCGGCCCCGACGGCGTCGAGGCGCTGTCGTATCTAACCATCACGAACGAGTCGGGCGCTGCCAACGCGTCGGGGACCGTCTCCTTCACGGTCCAGAAAGACCGACTCGAGGAGCTGGGTCTCGAGCCCGAAGAAGTCGTCCTCTACGAGCAGACGGGCGACGGCTGGACCGAGGCCGACACCGAGGTTCTCTCGGAATCCGACGGTGCGTATCGGCTCGAGGCGGACGTAACCGCACCTTCGGCTGTCGCGGTCGCGCCGGCACCCGGCAGTGGGTCGGATTCGCTCGGCCTGCTCGGACTCGGGGCGGGCCTCGCCGCGGGGGCAGTCATCGGCCTTGGCTGGCTGGCGACGACCAGACTGCGCGACCGATAGCGACGGCATCCACGGCCGCGAAAGACCGGTTTCCAAGACGGTGTACGCACTGCTCGCGATGTCGTCGCGCGATCAGGGGAGCATGACGTTCAGCGGCTATATCCTCTCGCTGGAGTCCTGCGTGCCACCGTCCGTCACGTCAGAAATCGAGCCGAAGGTTGTACTGCATACAGCGTACACCGCGGGAAGGGACACGTCATTCCAGAGTTAGCCGGGTCAGGGTGAATCAGCATAACAGTACCCTTTTGCCATCCCTTTTGCAAGTTCGACTAATGACGGAGCAGGGCTCGTCGGAGACTGAAGACCGAAAAGACGATCATATCCGGATCGTACAGGAGCGAGACGTCGAAACCACGGGAACGGGCTTCGAAGACGTACACCTCGTCCACGACGCGCTGCCGGAACTCGATTACGACGCGATTGACCCCGCCATCGAATTTCTGGGACACGAGTTGTCGGCCCCGATCTTCATCGAGAGCATGACTGGCGGGCACCGCAACACCACGGCCATCAATCGGGCACTGGCCCGTGCTGCCAGCGAGACGGGCATCGCTATGGGGCTTGGAAGCCAGCGGGCTGGCCTCGAACTCGACGACGACGGCGTCCTCGAGTCGTATACCGTCGTCCGCGACGTCGCGCCCGACGCGTTCATCTACGGGAATCTCGGTGCCGCACAGCTTCGCGAGTACGACATCGAAACCGTCGAGCGCGCAGTAGCGATGATCGAGGCGGACGCGCTCGCGGTCCACCTGAACTTCCTCCAAGAAGCCGTCCAACCCGAAGGCGACGTCGACGGGCGGGACTGTCTGGCTGCGATCGAACGCGTCGCCGCGGATCTCTCGGTTCCGATCATCGTCAAAGAGACCGGCAACGGGATTTCCGGGGAGACTGCCCGAAAGCTGTCCGCAGCAGGTGTACACGCGATCGATGTCGCCGGCAAAGGCGGCACGACGTGGTCCGGGATCGAAGCCTACCGTGCGGCTACCGCGAACGAACCACGCCAGCAACGGATCGGGACTCTGTTCCGTGACTGGGGCATCCCGACCGCTGCAAGTACGCTCGAGTGTGTCGCCGAACACGACTGCGTGATCGCGAGTGGCGGTGTGCGGACGGGGTTAGACGTGGCCAAAGCGATCGCGGTAGGTGCCCGTGCCGGCGGGTTGGCGAAACCGTTCCTGAAACCGGCCACGAACGGCCCGGACGCCGTTATCGAACGCATCGAGGACCTGATCGCCGAGTTACGGACGGCGATGTTCGTGACCGGTTCGGGGTCGATCGACGCGCTTCAACGAACGGAATACGTGTTACAGGGCGAAACGCGAGAATACGTCGAACAACGAACCAGTAGCGAGAAGCAATTGGATTCGTGACCACGAGCAAACGATGCAACGACCATCGATGAAATCCCGGGATACCGTATTGGCTCGGGAAACACCATGAGTATCGGAACGCTCCTGCTCGCACTGGTAGTCGGTAGTCTGGTCGGATACTACACCGCTTTGCACCGGATTCAGGAGATCGGTGATGCCATTATCTTCAGCGGTCTCGCCGTCTTGCTCGTTTCGATCGGGACACAACTCGGCGGTGACGAACAGATTCTACAGGATTTGAATACGATCGGCGGCTCCGCCCTCGTGCTGTGTCTGGGCAGTATCATCGGAAGTGTCGCCTGTGTCTACCTCCTCATCACGGCCACGTCGATCGGCGATCCGGAATCCGCCTCGGCCGATGGGACCGTCACTCGGCCGGACACACCGTCGGAACTAGACGCTGGTGGCTTCGATTGGAAGGTCACGGGCCTCATCGTCGTCTCGCTTACCGCCGGGCTCGGGCTCTCTGCCGTCGGGCTTCCGGAACACGTCATCACACGTATCGTCTCGATCTCCGATTACGCGCTACTGGCGCTGCTGTTCGGCGTCGGTATTACAGTTGGCGGCGATACCGAGGCCGTGAGTCATATCGTCCGGATTGGCTGGGGCGTCCTCCTGATTCCGGTGGCCGTGGCCGTCGGGAGCATTCTCGGTGGCGTGTTGCTCGGGGCGGTTATCGGCATGCCAGTCACCCACGCCGCAGCGGTCGCAGCAGGGTTCGGATGGTACAGTTACGCGGGTGTCGTCGTCTTCGATCTCGGCGGGGTCGAACTGGGGACGATCGCGTTTCTCGCGAATCTCTTTCGGGAGATCGTTACCTTCCTGGTGCTGCCAGCCGTCGCCAAGTATCTCGGTGGGGTAACGAGTATCGCACCAGGTGGCGCAACGACGATGGACGTCACGCTCCCGTTGATTCAGCGTGTTTCGGGTGAGCGGTTCGTGATTCCAGCGCTCATCAACGGGCTCGTCCTGTCGGTCGCTGCGACCGTTCTCGTCCCGACCATTCTGGGCATCTAGACGCCGTTACATCGAGGGTCAGTCGCTGCCGACGCCGACGGGTGCGTTCGGATCGTCGGTCGCCGGCTGGTCGAACTGGCGGACGGCATCGATGTCGTCGACGCGACCGCGGGCCGTCGCGACGTCGACGAGCAGGTCCGTGAGGTTGACCGTCTCGGCCAGGTAATCGTGGCGACGCCGTTGCCACGCCTCGTCGACGCCCTCGTCGCGAAGGACCGCCGTTGCCCGATCGCGGAGGGCGTCGAAACGGGCGACGTTGTGGATCAGCCCTCGGTTCTCGAGCGCGACGAAGTTGCCCATGTCGGCGTCGCCGACGAAGGAGTTCGATCGGACCGCCGGCGTACCGAGCAGGGCGGCCTCGGTGACCATCGTCTGGGTGTCGGCGACCAGCAGCGTCGCCTCGGCGAGCGCGTCGTGCATCAGGGCGGGATGGAGGTCGAACGACCGTGCCGGCAGGCCCGTAAGGTCGATGTCTTTCCCCTCGTCGGAGACCAGGACCGTCGCGTCGTCGCTCAGTCGCTCGACGAGGCGGCGACACTGCTCGCTCGAGATGCCGTCCTTGCCGACATCGTGCTGGGAGCCGAAGGCGTTGAGCCGGAGGAGGACGTACGGCTCCGTCTCGCCGACGCCGAGTCGGTCGCGGACCGAGGGGTTCGGTTCGTAGACCTCGGGATGGAGGTACGCACACTCCTTGAGCCCCGGGAACACGTAGTGATCTTCCCCGAGGTCCTTGCGGAAGGTGTTCGGCGTGAGGATCGCCCGTGCGAACGGCGTCGAGACAGTGTGGTCGAACGACGCCGGCTCGGAGTCGATGAGCAACACCGTCGGCGTCCGGAGCAGGGCCCCCGTGTGGGCCGCGTAGCCCCCCATCCCGAAGACGAGGTCGGGATCGAACCGTCTGGCGTGGCGGATCGCCCGGAGGTAATGGGCCGGCAGCCGACTCAGCAGCGACCCCTTCGACGTATCACAGTAGCCGTAGACCTCGTAGGGCAAGTCGTACCACTCGAGCAGGTCGAGTGTACAGGTGTAGTCGCGCGCGAGGACGAGGACGTTGTGGCCCTGCTCACGCAACGTCGCGACGGCGTGTTTGTACAGGTGTACGTGTGCTGGCGTATTCGTAAAGAACAGGTATCTCATGTCACGGACCACCCGGATCCATATCCGTACGTGGGACCGTCACTGCAATTGTTATCTCGCTCATACCAGTTTCACCGGGAGAGTTCACCGAACCGATCGATCGCCGGCACGGCCGATCGAAGGGGTAGCCGCCGTATAATAATGGCCTGCCGGCGGGAGGGCGGAGACAGATGCAGTCCGAGTACATTCCGCGGATCGGCGTCCGGCGACTCTCGAGTACCGTCTCCTCCCGGTCCGCCGACCCGGAGGGCGATTCGACGGGGGAAAACAGGTCGGGGACGGCCGCTCGAGCGCTCGAGCGATACGGGCCCGTCCTCGACTCGACGCTCGCGTACGCCCGGGAGCGGGACTACGTCGGACCCGATTACGGCGACGGGATGAGCAGCCAGCTCCTGCAGGCGCTGCCGGTCGAGAACAAGTGGCTCAATCTCGCCGTCCAGGAGACCGTCAAACGGACGCCGGTCGACGTCAGGCCGCTGTTTCGCGTCGAACTCCGACGCAATTTCAAGGGCGGCGGCCTGTTCGCGATGGCGAACCTGAATTATCACGACCTCGGAACCGAGTGGGACCCGGCGAGCGAGCCGGGGTTCGACCCGCTCGCGGAGGCCGAACGGCTCGCCGACTGGCTCGTCGCCGAACGGTGTGAGGGGTACAGCGGGTTCTGCGGGGGCCATCGCCACGAACTCCAACATCTTCACACGAAAGGCGAGCCGAGCGATCCCGACATCGTCTCGACCGCCTACGCGGTGAAGGCGCTGTTGCGCGCCGCCCAGCTCGACGAGCAGTATGCGGAGATCGCCCGGACCGCACGCGATTTCCTCGTCGAGGACCTGAACTACCGGGAGGTCCCCGAGGGCGCGAAGATCGACTACCACATGAACCACCCGGACGACTCCTACACTCTCAACTCTGCGGCGCTTGGCGCGGGCATGCTCGTCGACCTCTACGAGTACTTCGGCGACGAGGAGTACCGCGAGCGGGCAACGAAGATCCTCGATCACGTCGTCGCCAACCAGACCGACCGCGGCGGATGGCCCTACCGGCTGCCGGCCTCTGCCTCCCACCTCTCGATGGACAGCCACCACAACGGCTTCATCATCGAGTGTCTCCAGCGCTATCGCGACGTCATCGACGCGGACCGGTACGCCGACGCGCTGGAGACCGCCCTCGAGTTCTATCGGACCGAGCTGTTCGACGTAGACGGCGCGCCCAACTTCGACGAGGAGAACGCCTATCCCCGCGACATCCACGCCAGCACGCAGGGGATCCTGGTGTTCACCCGCGAGGGCGAACTGGACGTCGCCGAGCGGATCCTCCGGTGGGTCCTCGCGAACCTCCAGCCCGAACAGGGCCGGTTCTACTACCGAAAGTACCGCCATCACACGAAACGGGTGACGCTGATGCGCTGGTGTCAGGGGTGGATGTCCTACGCGCTCTCGGAGTTCCTGCTCGCGGCTCGTGACCAACCTGCTTCTCCGGCGGTGACCCGCTGACTGATTGTCGCCGACTCGTTCCGATTCCGCAGTCGCTACACCGCCGAGCGTATCGATAGGGTCGACCCACGCCGAGAACGTCAGCGACAACGACTCTCATCGAACAGGTACTGTGAGCATAACAAGGTCTGTTCTCCGAACACCGGGCAGGTATGGACGTCACGAGAATCGGACTCGAGGAGTGGCGGGCAGCGCTGCCGGCGGACGGCTACGAAGTGTTTCACGACCCGGACGCGCTCTCCGTCCTCGACGATCACACGGATGCGGAATTGCAACTGTACGGGGCCTACAAGGGCCAGCAGGCGGTCGGCTTGCTTCCGGTGTTCGTCGGGAGTCGGTCGATCGGCCGAACGGTCCTGTCACCGCCAGTCTCGTTCAGTGTGCCTCGACTCGGTCCGGTCGTCAACCCGAACAGCCCGAAACGTCGCAAGCGAGAACGGATCAACCGGACCCTTGCTGAGGAAGTAATCGAAACCCTCGATATTGACGCGCGAACGACGCTGTTCCGGATGAGTTGTCCCGTCGAATACGGGGATCCGCGACCGTACGAGTGGCGAGACTTCTCGCTGACACCGCGGTTCACGTACGTCCTCGACCTTGAGGCGAAATCCCTCGAGAACGTACTGAGCAGCTTCAGCAAGAGCCTCCGGCGGGAGATGCGCAAGCGCGACGACCTCGATCTCACGATCGAACGAGAGGGAATCGACGCGGCCCTCCGCGTCTACGAGGACGTCGTCGAACAGTATCGCGAACACGACGACCCAGCCCCCCTTTCACGGTCGTTTCTCCGGGATCTCCTCTCGGCACTCGACGGCGAGCGGTGGCGGGTCTACGTGGCCCGGACTCCCGACGGCGAGTACCAGAGTGGCGTTCTAGCGCTTTATTCCCCCGACTTAGCCTACTTCTGGCAAGGCGGGGTCACCGCCTCGTACGACGGGATCAGCGTCAACAGTTTGCTCCACCACGCCATCATCGAGGACGTCCTCACTGACCCGGAACTCGAGTCGGTGACCGGTTACGACCTGGTCGGTGCGAACACCGAACGCCTCTGTGAGTACAAGGCCAAGTTCAACGCCGACCTACGACAGTACTACGTCGTCGAGTCCGGAGGGCTGGAGATGTCGCTCGCGAAGTCGGCTTACCAGACGTTCGCAAGCATCAAGTGATGGCCCGATAACGGGCGTAGAATCATCCTTCGACGGCCGAAGCCTCTGGCTGATCGACGCGTCTGGTTCGGTCGCGGCCGCATTTAGTAGGTCTGTAACAAAGTCTATATTCCCGAAGCTACGGGTATGGCAAGCCGACCGGACGTGTTGTTCCTGGTACTCGACTCGCTTCGAACGGACCGCGTCTCCGCCTACGGCCACGAACGGGAGACGACCCCTGCGCTCTCGACGCTCTCGACGTACGCGACGAGATACCAAAACGCGTTCACGCAGGCACCCTGGACGCTTCCCTCGCACACGTCGATGTTTACGGGAGCGTTCCCGTCCGAACACGGCGTCACTAACGGCTTCTCCGATGGGATGAGTCGACTCCCTGAGTCGCGGACGACGCTCGCCGAACACCTCTCGGACGAGGGATATCGGACCGCCGGCTTCTCGAACAACCCGTGGGTCGGGCAGCTTTCGGGCCTCGATCGCGGCTTCGACGAGTTCGTCGAGTGGGACCTCGAGATCTCAGCGTCGGACGACCCCGGAGTTCACACGTCTCGCGAGGAGATTTATTCCAGGCTCCATCCGGCCCTGGGCAAAGCGGCCCGGCAACCGTTGTTCCTGCTGAAACGCCGCTTCTTCACCGACAGCCTCGTCGATCGGGCAAAGCGCTGGCTCGCCCGCCGGGCCAATTCCCCGGAGCCGACGTTTACTTTCCTGAACCTCATGGAAGCCCACAGCCCGTACTTCCCTCCCGAACGGGCCTTCGAAGCGCTCGACCTCGAGTCGCCGTCGGCCCTCGAGCCCCGTGTTCTCAACACGAAACTGCTCACGTACGTGATGGGGAAGTCCGACCTCGCACCGGGGACCCGCGAGCGGGTCATGGAGTACTACGACGCGAGCGTGCGCTATCAGGATGAGAAAGTCGAAGCGCTTCTCGGGCAGTTGCAGGAGACAGATCTGTTAGACGACACGCTCGTGATCGTCTGTTCGGACCACGGAAAGACCCTTGGGGACTACCCGCGGGAGGAACGGCCACCCCACTACGTTCGCGACATCAACCTCAACGTCCCGCTGTGGATCAAACGCCCCGGCCAGCGCAAGGGCGAGACCGTCAACGACATGTTCGAACTCGCCTCGCTGTTCGATGTCGTCCGCGACGGTGACCCGCCGGTTGGGAGCTACACGACTGACGTCGCCGTCGCCGAGGATTTCGTACCCCACGCGGGTCGTAAGAAGCCCGACGAGATCACTCGCTGGCGGGTCGCCGCCGACGAGAGCCACAAGTACGTCCGAAACGACGCCGGCGAGGAGTACCTCTACGACCGGACCGCCGACAGCCGCCGGTCACGGCCCGACCAGGACCGCTGTGACGCGTACGCCGAGCGGCTGTCCGAGCGCGTCCGCGAGTTCGGATCGACAGCCGACGAGTCGCCGAGCGACCGCGAGATCGACTCGAGCGTCGAGGCCCAGCTGAAGGATCTGGGCTACATGTAACGTACCAGCGTCGGGCGACCAGTACGAAAACTCTCGAGACACGATCATCGGTGAGTGCCAGGCAGGGTAACTCGAGGGCTCGCCTCCGACCCCGCTCCCGGCCCTTCGCCACCGGAACCAGGATCGGAACGTAGTCACGACGGGACCGGTCCGGGTCGGCGGTTGGCTATCGCAACGTCCGGCCGTCCGCTCCGGCGAGTGTTCCGAGGATCCGTCGCCAGTCGTCGCGAGCGTTCGCGTACGAGAACTCCGCTCGCACGGCGGTCGCGTTCGCACCGAGCCGAGCCCGCAGCCGGTCATCGACGGAGAGCCGACGGAGGGAGTCGGCAAACGCCGAGGGGGTCCGGTCGGGAACGACGAGCGCGGTCTCACCGTGATCGGCGATGTCGGGCACGGAACCGACCGCGGGAACGACGCTCGGGATCCCAGTGGCCATCGCCTCAATTAGCGTCAGCGGGAGTGCATCTCGAGCAGAGGTCAACACGAAGATTTCGGACTCGTAGTAGTACCGGCGTGGATCGTCGACCCAACCGGGCCGATCGATCGCATCGTCCAGACCGTGCGACGCGATCGCCCGTTCGACCGCGTCGCGTTCGGCCCCCGAGCCGACCATCGCCGCACGGAACTCGACGCCCTTCGCCGACAGTTCCCCCAGCGCCTCGACGAACAGCAACGGATCTTTTTCCTCGCTGAACCGGCCGATCCAGAGGAAGTCGTAGGTCGGTTCGGCCGGGTCGGTCGGCGGAACGTACCGGTCCGTATCGATCGCGTTCGAGAGGACGGACACCCGTGCCTCGTCGACGCCGAACTCGAGGAGTGCCTTCCTATGGGCCGACCCGGGAACGGACACCGAGTCGAACCGCTTGATCGCGGCTCGAGGAACCGCTCCGTACCAGGCCGTCGCATGTATGTCGATATCGGCTCCAATGATTCCGAGGTGGGCTGGCGCGCCCGTGAACGGTCGCAACGCCAGCGCGAAGCAGCCATAGGGGAACAACGAGATCGAAACGACGGCGTCGTAGTCGTTGCGGACCCCCTCAAGGAACGCAACGAAGAACATGAGACAGATCCCGATAAGCCGGTGTCCGAACGTCGGGACGGTCCGATACCTGATCGAATCGGTCGACTCCGAGGGGGTGAGACAGACCATAGTCGTCCGCTCGGCGACATCGGCCAAGGGACCGTAATGGCGTTCGATCTTCGAGGGGTTCTGATGTTCGGAGACGATCAACACGGAGTCCATTACTGCCTCGGAACCGTTTCGGTCTGCGGGGGTCTTCGTTTCAGCCACGTTTCTTCAACCATCGGCCGGCAGCCGGTTTGTTAATACGAGTCTATAGACGGACGTGACAGTTCAGTTCGGCAGCGAATCGTCCGTAGACAGGATCAGTCCGTCGGGCTCGAGGGCGAACCGCAGGTAGCCACACGGCTGATACGTCTGCCCTCGGTCGCCGCGTTCGGCCGTTCTCTCGGTGGTCTCGTCCGAATCCTCGAGATCGAACTGACCGGCGATCCCATCGGTGGGTAGGTGCGGTATAACAATGGCCGGACGACGAGACCGATGGATCGAGCTATCGGTCTCAGGTGAGTGTTCAATGGCTACTAAGTTCCCGAAAACCGTCGTTATCGGACTGGACGCGCTGTCGTTCGACTATCTCGATCGGTTCGACCTCCCACACGTGCAGTCGCTTCGCTCGCGGGGCGTCGAGGCCGAACTCGACTCGACGTTCCCGCCGTGGACCGGGAGCGCTTGGCCGTCGATCTATACCGGCGTCGACCCGTCCCACCACGGGGTTTACTCGTTTTTCGACTTTCGTGGGACGTATCCCGACGACGCCGACGTCGTCTCCCACGACAGCGTTCGCTCGCCCGCGATCTGGGACTATCTCGCCGCTCGCGACGTCCCCGCTGCCGTGTTGAATGTCCCTGTCACGTATCCAGCCGGCAAGATCCGGGGATCGCTGGTGCCTGGTTATCTCGCTCCCGAGTCCGCCGACGGATCGCCGACGGGTATCCGAGACGACCTTTCGAGGGACCTCGGGGAACGGTACCGGATTTACGCGGAAAGCGAAGCGAGCGACCGAGCCGCGACCGTCGACGATTTCGTCTCCATGATCGATCACCGCCGTCGGGCGGCGCAAGCGTTCCTCGAGTCGACCGATTGGGAGTTCGCGTTCCTCCAGGTTCAGAAGACTGACACGGTGTTTCACGAGTTCGATCGAGAATCGGCGTTTCGACGGGTCTACGAGGCCGCCGACGAGTTCGTCGGGACCGTCCTCGAGGCGGTGCCGGATGGGACCAACGTGATCCTCTGTTCGGATCACGGGATCGGTCGAACGGACGGCTACAACGTCTATGTCAACGAGATCCTTCGTCGAAACGGGTTTGTCGAGACCTGTGCCGACGGGCGAACGCCGACCCTAGGCGAGAGCAAGGGGAAACTGAGTGAAACGGCCGAACCGGGTGCCGACGGGGAGTCGCTATCGACGCGGCTCGTATCGACCGCCGAGTCGACGCTTCACGCCGTCGGTCTGACGCCGGGCGACGCCTACCGACTCGCCCAGCGGACCGGTGCTGACGGGCTCGTCAAGCGACTGCTACCTGATGGAACCCGGGAGATGCTCGGAGAAGACGTCGACTGGCGAGCCTCGAAAGCGTACTGCCGGAGCGGACCCGAACTCGGAGTCAGGATCAACCTCGAGGGGCGGGACGAGGACGGTGTGGTTCCTCCGGACGAGTACGAGGCGGTCCGGACTGAAGTGATCCAGACCCTCGAGTCGGTTCGGACGCCGGACGGGCAGCCTGCCTTTGAGTGGGTTGAGCCGCGTGAGACGGTCTATGACGGCCCCTACGCGGATGAAGCCTGTGACGTTCTCTTCATGCCACGGGAGATGAACAACCTCGTCGCGACGAGCCTCCTCGGTTCCGCGTTCGTCCCGATCGACAAGCACAACCACAAGCGAACGGGCGTGTTCGTCGCCGCGGGACCGGGGATCTCGGAACCGGCTCCTTCGGGGACCGGACCGCTTTCGGTGACCGACGTTGCCCCGATCGCGATGAGCCTGCTCGGTGAACCGGTTCCGGAGCGGATGCACGGCAAGGCCCCCCCGAACCTCGTCACGGACGAGCCGCGGGCCGCAGCGTACGACAGAATTCCGACCGTGGACGACCGATCCCCGACGGCCGTCGACCGGCCCGAAGACGACGCGGTCGTCGACCGCCTCGAGAACCTCGGCTACCGCTAATGGTCGACGAACACGACGTGTCGAAGCTCCTCTCGAGCGCGGTCCTCATCGGTGCTGGACAGGTGTTTTACTCGGTATCGCAACTCCTCGAGCGGATCGTCGTCGCACGGCTGTTGACGACTGACGCTTACGGGGAGGTCAGCATCGGACTGGCGATCCTGACCTTCGTGACGACGGTCGGGCTGCTCGGCATGCGAGGGGGGGTTCCCCGGTACATGTCCCGGTTCGACGACGAGGAGAACGAACGGGGCGTCTGGCTGACCGGCGTCGTCATCGCCGGTGTCGCGTCCCTCGTTCTGACCGCTGTGCTGCTCGGGAGTGCGGGGATCCTGTCGGACCTCCTGTTCGAGCGGGCCGGCTCGAACGGACTAGTCACCTTGTTCGTGGCGTGTATCCCCTTCACCGTCGGCCTCGAACTCGCAGTAGCGGGGATCCGCGGGCGGGAGAACACGCTCTACCGGACGTACGCACGGGACCTGCTCTACCCGACCAGTCGGCTGCTCTTCCTCGCCGGATTCCTGCTCGCGGGCCTTGGTGTTCATGCCGCCGCCATGGCTTACCTCCTCGGTGCGATCGTCTCGTGTGCGCTCGCGTGTTACCTCCTCGATCGACTCGTCCCCCTCGTCGGGTCGGCCCGATTGCGCCTCCGCGAGTTGCTGGTGTTTTCCGTGCCCCTAGTCTTCGCGACGGTACTCTCGAATATGCTCACCCGAACTGACACGCTGATGCTGGGGTACTTCCGGCCGTCACGCGAGGTCGGGCTCTACAGCGCTGCCTATCCCCTCGCCAGCGGGATGTTGCTCGTCCTCTCTTCGTTCGGATTTATGTACCTCCCGCTAGCGTCGCGGCTCGATTCGGAGAACGAACGCGCCGAGGTCGGCTCAATCTACGAGCTGACAACGAAGTGGGTCTACATCCTCACGTTCCCGCTCTTTCTCACGTTCGTTGTCTTTTCAAGCGACGTCCTGACGATCGTCTTCGGCCAGCGCTACGCCACGGCCGGGAACGCGCTGTCGATCCTCGCGATCGGGTTCTTCACGAGCGCAATGTTCGGACGCAATCGCGAGACGCTCTCGGCCCTCGGGTACACCACCGCTATCATGGGCGCGAACGGGCTCGCGTTCTTGATCAATGTCGCCCTGAACCTCGTTCTCATCCCGCGGTACGGTTACATGGGTGCCGCCATGACCTCGATGTTCTCGTTCGTCGTCCTCAACCTGACGGTCTACGCCATACTGAAGTTGAAATACGACATCACGCCGTTCTCGAAGTGGTCGAGGCGGACATTTGTCGTCCTCCCGGCGACCCTCTTTCCGGTCGCGTTCCTGCTCCGTGGCTCGGTCTCGCTGACGGCAGTGACGCTTCCGCTCTTCCTCGTCGGCACGGGCCTCTGCTCGATCGCGATCGTCTCTCTGGCCGGCTGTCTCCAGCCGGCGGACCGCATCCCCATCTCGCTGCTTGAGCAGCGACTGGACGTGACGGTCCCGTTCGTTCACCGGTATCTGCCGGAATCCAACTAACGCCGTGCGATGCGCAAAAACGGTCCGACTCGATCGCCCCGATCCGAGACTCGTTCGGACCGGTACCGGCGTAGTCGATCAGTCCCAGAGCCGACTCGGATCGACTTCGACGCCGTTGACCCGGACAGTCGGTCCGTCATCGATCTGGAGGTCCGTGAGTTCGCCGGAAAACCGGAAGCCATCGGCACCGCCGCGGACGAACCCAGTCACGGAGCCGTCGTCAATCTCGCCGCCGGTACCGTACGCCGAGTAGTACTCGCTGTGTTCGATCGCGCCGTCGACCGCGAACTGGTAGTCGACCCGTTCGGAACTGCCCTCGCCGTCGATCACGAGCGTGTTCACGAGTTCCTGACCGGCGTCCGAACTGACGATCTCCGCCGGTTCAACGACGGCCCCGTCGACGCGGACGATCGGCTCCCCGTCGACTTCGAGTTCGGTGAGTTCGCCCGAGAACTGGAAGCCGTCGGTACCGCCACGGACGAACCCGCTAACGGAGTTGCCATCGATGTCGCCGCCGGTACCGTACGCCGAGAGTTCCTCGCTGCGCTCGACCTCGCCGTCGACGGTGAACCGGTAAGTTACGCGCTCACTGCCGCCGTCACCGTCGATCGCGATCGTCCGCTCGAGGCCGCTGTCACCGTTTCCCGAATCTTCCTCGCCGATGTCATCGGGGTCGACTTCGATGCCGTTGACCCGGACAGTCGGTCCGTCATCGATCTGGAGGTTCGTGAGTTCGCCGGAAAACCGGAAGCCATCGGCACCGCCGCGGACGAACCCAGTCGCGGAGCCGCCGTCAATCTCGCCGCCGGTACCGTACGCCGAGTAGTACTCGCTGTGTTCGATCGCGCCGTCGACCGCGAACTGGTAGTCAGCCCGCTCGGAACCGCCCTCGCCGTCGATGACCAGCGTGTTCCCGAGCCGCGGTTCGTCGGTCCCGTTTCCGGTCGTCTCCGTTCCGCCCTCGAAATCGGGGTTCGGATAGTCGTGTGCCTGACTCCAGTCGAAACTGCAGTTGCGACTGCTGGCGTCGATCGCACCGTCGGAGAGATCGGAACTGACACAGACGTCTTCGACGGTCGGGTACTGGCCACCCTGCGAAGCGGCGGCCGCACCCGACCCGTTCTCGGTGTCGAACACGAGGTTCCGAAGGCGGGCCGAGCCGCTGTTGTTCCAGCCGACGCCGGGAACGTCCGACTGGTTGAGCAGGAACTGCGAGTCCTCGACTTCGACCCACTCGTTCTCCAGAAACCGGATCGCGCCCGTCGAGTTCGGGACGTTCTCAACGATGAACGAACAGTTTCGAACGTACCCCCCATTGGACGCTCGCTCGCGGTTGTCCGCGGTGATCCCACCGGTGTTCGAGACGCCGCGCTGCGGATGCGAGTGCGTCGTATCGTCCCGGGAGAGGTCGAGGTAGAACGTGCTGTTTTTCACGACCTCGTTGCTCCCACCGAGGCGGATACTACTGACGTTGTTGTTGGCGAACACGCAGTTGTCGACCTCGAGTGCGCCCGGCATCCGCGTGTAGATCCCGTTGTTCGGGAACCCCGAGACGACCGAGTTCCGAACGGTCAGCTTTCCGGATCGGGACGACCAGATCCCGACTCGGGAACTACCGCCATTGTACTGCGAGATGTTGCCGTTGTTGTAGGCGACGATACCGTCGAGCAGGACCTCCCCGCTCGAGGACTCCGCCCCGACGTTGAACATGTTAGTCTGCTTGGCGTTCCAGGTCCGCGGACCGTCGCTCGCGACCGTGATGTCGCGGAACTCCGCACGTTGGTCCACGATACAGCGGAAACCGATGGCCGGGCGGCCGTCGGAATCGAACGTAAGGTTTTCAACGAACACATTGTCGCCGGAGACATTCAACACGTAGCCGTTCTTGGTTCCCCGACCGCGGCTCGCGGGGACCGCGATTTCGACATCACCTTCGCCGCGGATACCCCAGTTCCGACGGGAGAACGACACTCGCCGGTTCCACTCGTAGGAACCAGATGGGACGACGAGCAACTCACCGTTGCTCGAGTCCGAAACGTATGACGACAGGTCCTCGCCGTCCGAGATCGACAACTGCCGTTCGGACATCTGTTCCGTGTCCGCCACCGCCGGTTCGGAGTCGGCTGCCGAGACGCCCGCAGCCGCTGCAGCCCCGGTCGCGAGCGTCGTCGCGGCGGCTCCCGTCAACTTCAGGTATGATCGCCGATCGATTAATCCACTATTACCCCCGTCTTCGGGAGCCTCAGACGTTCTTTCTCCTGAACCGCAGTCGTCCAGTACCGATGGGTCGCGTGCCATGCCTTCGGGTAATCCCAATATACCTGTATAAATCTTCTGTTAAGCTCCCCCAATATACGCCATTATTTAATTTTTTCTCACCCAATTACCACCCATGCATTTAATTCTTGAAGTCTTTAATGTCCAAACGTCATACTAACGTAGAGCGTACAAACCGGGCCTCACCGAAGTCGCTCGGAGGAGACGCCTCGGAGGCGAACGATACCGGTCGACGGACGACGAAACAGCTCATGAACCGGTTCCCGACCCGATCAGCGCCGTCAGGTCCAGAATTACAAAACCAGATGCGGTCGTTACGCGGAACTGGTACACGTTCGAATGAAACTCCAGACGATCCACGACGGACGGGTCATCGCGACAGCGGATCGGTCGGTACTCGTCGAATCCGTCGGCGAACCCGGAGTCAAGAGAGTCGGGAAGCTACCAGTACCGGAGCCGTGGGATCTCGGCTATCGAGCGAAGGCTACCGCACCGTTTCGGTCGGTTGTGACGACTCTGACCGGAGATTTCCCGGCCGTAAACATCTGGTCGATCGACGACGGGACCCTGATCGCGAGCGCCGACCGCTGGCTGTTCCGGTCGACCGACGGCGGCAGCCGATGGACCACCGTCAGATCGTTACCCGACTCCTCGGCACCGATGGGCGTCCTCCCGTCGGCGGTCTGTGTCGCCGACGGCACAGTCTATCTCGGCGAGTACCCCCTCGACGGGGAGACGACGCCCCGAATCCTCGCATCCGAGAATGGCGGCCGAACGTGGTTGACCGCCGCGTCCCTCGAGAGCGTTCGCCACGTCCATTCGGTCCAGACGGATCCCTACACCGGCGACATCTGGGTCACTACCGGGGACGCGGACATGGAGTGTCAGATCGGCCGGCTTCGAGACGGCACGGTCGAGGCCGTCGGCGGCGGCGACCAGTCGTGGCGTGCGGTCGAGTTGGCGTTTACGCCCGAAGCAGTCCTATGGGGGGTCGACAGCGTCTACACGGAACTAAAACCGATCAGAAAGCTCCCCCGAGAGCGATTCGATGACCCTGATCCTCGCCCGACGACCGTCCACGAGGTCTCGAGTTCGGTGTACTACGCCGAGACCGTCTCGGTCGGGGGAACGAAGTGGGTACTTTTTTCGACGGCCATGGAGGCCGGCGGAGACAGCACCGGTCCGGACGGTCAGACGGTTTACTCGGACCGGGCGGCCGTCATCGCCGCCTCGTCCACCACCGGGTTTACTGAGTGGAACGTGCTCGTCGCCTTCCGAAAGCGATCGGTCCCCACCGACCGGTGGAACCCAAGGGGAGTTCTGCCGAGGGCCAACGCGTACGTGTTTCTCGCAAGCCATCCGGACCGCGGCGTGTTCGTAAACCCCTACAATACGGACCGAGACAACGGGAATATACGGTTACTTTCGGATCGGTCGCTTGCCCGCCGTTCCTGAGCGGACGGGCCAGTTACGTTGTCTCAGTGTTCGCGGTCACGCGGTAGGTCTCGACTTCGCCGTTCGACTGGACGCGGTCGACGCGCGGATCGGATTCGATGGACTCGAAGTCGCTTTCGGAATAACGAAGTCCCCGATAGGCAATCACCTCCCGCTGGTAGTCGAGTTCCGAGACGACGAGGTACCGATCGCCGTCGTAGTAGTCGCTCGGCCCTTGTTCGAACGTCTCGGGCGTCACACTCGTGTGGGCCTTCGTTCGCGTTTCCCGGCCGTGGATCGCGTCCGCATAGCGGTTCGGTGTGCCGCGGAACCCGGCGAAGACAGCATCGTCCTCGGCGTTATCGAACGCGGTCTCGTACCCGTGGTACTGTTGTTCCGAGACCTGTTGGGATTGTCTGTAAACGTACGGGGAGGCGAACACGGAAGCGAGAGACAGTACCAGCAGGACGGCGATGCCACCAGCGACGACCGTCCGAACTGTGGCCGGCGACAGACGCTCGGAGAGCGACAGGATACCCTCGTGGACTGCGACGGAAGCGAGAACGACGGTAAACACCATCATTAATCCGAACACGCGGAAGTACATCTCGCTGGTCGTACTCGCGAAATAGACGACAAAGAGGCCCGCAAGTCCGATGAGACCGACGGCCACGTACGTCGTCACGGCCGGGACATCCGGGAAGCGGCTCGGTTGACCAGTACCGATCACGAGGAGAACGAGGATACCCGCGAGTACCGAGACGACGAGTGGGGCCAAAAAGAGTTTAAAAAATATTTCGGTCAAGCTCACTCCGATCGCAGTCAGAGATCCGCTCTGCTGCGAGATCGAAGTCCCCGCGCCACCACTTCCAGTAAGGAAGAAGCTGATCGCCGACGAGACGGCACGGCCAGCGAACGAAGCGAAGAAACCGTGATTCGCGGACCAGGCGAGGAAGACGCCGATCAGAAACAGCGTCTGTCCGTACAGCCGACGGTGGCCGGCGATCCGATTCGCCACCGCTGTTCCGGAGACAAACGGAACTCGAGGCGCGAGGAACTGGACGAGACAGATACTCAGACAGACGACGAGAATGTGGACGACATACTGGGGGTGGTAGACGACAGCTGCAGTCGTGACAATCGCAAAGAGGACACCCAGCCCGATCCGTCGCTGGTCGGTTGCCGTGAGACACTTCAGGAGTACGTAGACGAACAGTGCGAACAGCAAGATCGTCTGGGTCATCGCGTGTGGCTGCATGAACGTCGAGATGGTCGTGATCGGTAACAGGAGAAACGCCCCGAAGGTCGCGGTCGTCACGGCAAGCGAGTCCGGAGCGATTATCCCCACGCTGAGCGGGACGAACGCGACGAACGCGACCGTCGCAAGGAGTACCACCAGCATCAGTGCAGTCGGCAGCGGAATTCCGATAACGGAATGGATGAACACAGAGACCGTGTGAATACCGGGATAGAGCAGTTCGAACGGTGATATCGATCCGTTCGCGATCCCCCTCGCCCATCCCAGATGCGTCAGAGCATCCTGCTGGCCGAAGAAATGATAACCGCGAATGATCGGGAGGCCGGCAAACAGGGTCACTGCGAGCCCGCCGAGTACGAGCGCGGTCAAGCGGGTCAGATCGTTCTCGCGCGGAGGGCGGACGAACGCGACGGCCAGCGAAATGGCCAAGGCGACCAACAGCCCGACCCAGACCGATGAGGGCGTCATCGCGTAGATCGATAGCTCGTATCCCGTCGCCGGGGTACTACGCGCGGCGAGTGTAGCGCCGGCGACTGCGAGAAAGCCGAGTATCAGTATCAGCTTGCGGGCCAGTTCGGTGGAGACTGCTTTCGAAGACATGTGAAGCTGCTCCGATTGTTACCGACGTTCATCCCTTGTTATCCACTAGTTGGCGAATAGAAATTCGATAATACCGAGGCCGCGACGAAACCATCTCGAGGCGGGCCCGCCGCCAGCGTTCCGTTCTCGCCACCGAGAGAGATCCTCACGTATCCGCGGAGAACCCGTCCTCGGTCATATCCGTCCAGAAGTATCCCGACCGGTACGCGGTTTCAGTCGTTGGGTTCTCGGGGACGGTGTCCTCGTACAACAGCACGGTGATTCGAACGGTACCCTCGTCGGCCTCGGGCGAGACCGACAGTTCGTCGTACGCGGTCTCGTTGTCCGCGACCGTATACTCGATGCGCTGCAGTTCGTTCCGCTCACTCAGTTCACCGTCTTCGAACCGCTGCTCCTGAACGACGACTGTATACTGACGTTCTTCGCCCTCTTGGTTCTCGATGCCGATCACGACCGGCGTCGACTCCCCAGACTCGAGTTCCGAGGGGAATCCCGATGCGACGAGTTCACCATCCCCGTTTTCGGTGAGCAGTTGGAGGGTCGTGTACCGCTCGCCGTCCTGCGGAGAGACTAGTGCGTAGCCGACGGTCATCGTCGCGAGCAGGACACTGAGAACAAGCGCGACATTGACTGCGACACTGACTGCCGAGTTACTATCGAAGCCTGCCGCGAGTCGCCGTCCGATCCCGGATCGGTACCGATCGGCAGGTGGGACAGACAGCCGGCGGGCGGTCGCGAGACCGAGACCGACCAACGTGAACCACGCGACGACCACGACGACGGTCGAGCGGGTAAACGTCCAAGCCGAGAGACTGATACTGAGCCCGAGGAAGGGGAGAACCGCGAGACTGAGGCCGAACGAGAGCGCTGCCCGCTCGAGTTCCGTGACGACGTCGTTGGGTCGGGCCACCAGCTGCTCAAGGGCCGTTTCTCCCTGTCTCGACGGCGCTCGGGGAAAAAGGGCAGAAACGATCGCGTATCCGGGAGCGAAGAACAACAGCGGGAATCCGACCGCCGCCCGGACGAGCAGCGACGACGTGGTGATGACCGTCAGGAGGCCGGTCGCGACGATAACAAAGCCAGTGACAACGAGCAGATCGGCCGGTAGCCAACCGACGAGACGTTTTCCCCGGCGTCGCACGACCGCGAAGGGTTGGATTGAGTTGTCTTTCATCGTAGTTGCCAGTTGCCGGTGACTCGACCAGGCTAAGCATTGTTACCCGTCGGCTACCGTTCGGATCGGCGTGTCCAGCCGCCACAACTGACACAGACTCGAAACCGTCTACGCGACCATTAGGACATAGTCCGATCGTTTCATCGGCGACCTAGTCTGTCACAATCAGTGGAGACGAAACGGCACCTCGGTGGCCGCTAGTCCCACGGCAGCGAGGGATGGGTGCAGGCCTTTGGGCCGCTTCGATGTCCGCGTCGCGTCGGGCGGTGACGTTCAGTGAGTTGCCTTTCCGGCTGCGTTCGTCCGGACGGTGCGCGTGGCGCGTCGTCGCCGTCCCGTAGCTGCCGGCTTCGCGTCTCAGTGTCCGATTGGTCCGTCGGTAGATACAAACAGATCAGCATCGACGACGGAAACAGGCTGCTTACAAAGTAGCTGTGCCGGGAGCCATCGCTCATGGAACGCCGAGCGACGACCGCCCCGATCGCACGCGAGGGATCGCGACCATGAGCATCGACGTCCGCGTCGCGACGGAGGACGATCTGGACCGGTGGAACGGATTCGTCGAGCGATCGCCCCAGGGACGGCTGTGTCACGAACTCGAGGCGCTGCGGGTACAGGCCGACCACGCGGACGCGACGCTGCACCCGCTGGTGGGGTTCAAGGGACAGGAGCCGGTGGGGATCTTCCCCGTCTTCGAGATCACCAAGCGGCTCGTGACGACGGCGTTTTCGCCGCCGCCGCGGCTCCGCGTCCCCTATCTCGGGCCGGCCTTTCTGAACATGGGGAAGCTGAAACAGCGCAAGCGCGAGCGCCGGCGACAGCGGTTCATGGACGGCTGCTTCGAGTGGATCGAGTCCGAACTGAACCCCAAATACGGCCACGTCCGCACCGCGACGACCTTCGCGGACGCGCGACCGTTCCAGTGGAACGAGTACGACGTGACGCCGTCGTATACCTACGCGGTCGACCTCGAGCGGGACGAAGACGACCTCCTCATGTCGTTCAGCAGCGACGCGCGGAGCAACGTCCGCAACGCCGACGACGACGCCTACGAGATCACCGTCGGCGGCCGCGAGGAGATCCGGCTGATCCACGAGCAGGTCCAACACCGGTACGAGTCCCAGGGAATCGACTTCGACGTGCCGCTCGCGTTCGTCCTCGATCTCGCCGACCGATCGCCCAACGGTCAGGTCCGCCCCTACACCCTCCGGGTCGACGGCGAGTTCGTCGGCGGCATTCTCGCGCTAGAGTACGGCGACACCGTCGGCCGCTGGCTCGGCGGCGTCCGTACCGACGCCGACATCGACATCCCGACCAACGACCTCCTCGACTGGGCGATCATGCGCGACGGCATCGAGTGCGGCCTCGAGACCTACGACCTCGTCGGTGCCGATACCCGCCGGATCAACCGCTACAAGGCGAAGTTCAACCCCGAATTGCGGACCTACTACAGCCTCGAGTACGGCTCCTGGGGAGTCCGACAGGTCGCGTCACTGTACGATTCGGTCAAATAACACCTTGCGGCCGCGGGGCGGCCGGTATGGAGTCGTTTCGACGGTTATTCGGAGTCGTTACCGGCGATCGATCGACATACAGAGGGGCCGCTCAGAGCCGAAAAACGAGTCGGTCCGTGATAATTTCGTCTATAACGAAGGGTAGAGAGGGGGGACGTCCCCTCGATGGACGACGGATCCTCCCTTCGAACGCTACTCGTCGGTATCGACGCGGCCTGCGATCGGGTCCTCGAGCCGCTGTTCGACGCCGACGAGGTACCGACCCTCCAGTCGCTCTACCGGGACGGGGCAAGCGGTCCGCTCGAGTCCCAGATCCCGCCGTGGACGGCCTCGGCGTGGCCGTCGCTGTACACCGGCATGAACCCGGGAAAACACGGCGTCTACGGCTTTCTCTCCTTCGGCGGCTACGACTGGGACGTGGTCAACGCGACCGACGTCCGCGAGCGGACGCTGTGGGAACTGCTCGACCGCCACGGGATGACGAGCGTCGTCGTCAACGTCCCCGTGACCCACCCGCCCCGCGAGTTCGACGGCGCGCTCATTCCGGGGTACACTGCGCCGGAAGACCCCGACTGTCACCCCGCGGGCCTGCTCGCGGACGTGCGAGAGTCGATCGGCGAGTACCGGGTCTACCCCGACGAGGACGCCGCCGACCTCGGGAGCGCCTACGCCGACTGCGTGCGGACCCGCGGCGAGGCGTTCCGGTATCTCGCCGACCGGTTCGATCCAGACTTCGGCTTCCTGGAGTTCCAGGCGACCGACTCGATCTTCCACGAGCGGCCCGACGACGAGGCGGCGATCCGGTCGATCTACCGCGAGGTCGACCGCCAGCTCGGCGAGACCCTTGCGGCCCACGATCCGGACACCGTGATCGTCGCCAGCGACCACGGGATGGGGCCCTACGACGGCTACGAGTTCCGCGTCAACGACTACCTCCGCGATCGCGGCGTCGTCGAGGCCGAACGCGGCGGCGAGGGAATGCCCACGTGGGCGACGGTTCGGGACGGCAATCTCAAGCAGGGCGACGAGGCCACGGAGTACGAGCCCGGCCTCGCCGAGCGCGCGATGGCGCGGGCCGCGGGCGTCGGACTCACGAGCCAGCGGATCGGTGCCGTCCTCGAGCGGCTCGGGATCGACGACTTCGTGGCCGACTACGCCCCCGCGGGGCTGGTCAATGCGGGCGCGACGCAGGTCGACTTCGCGGCCTCGACCGCCTCCGTCCGCTCGCGGATCGAACTCGGCGTCCGCATCAACCTCGAGGGGCGCGAGCCCGACGGCGTCGTTCCGCGGGCGGAGTACGAGACGGTCCGGTCGCGGCTCATCGGGGAGTTGCGGTCGGTCACGACGCCGGACGGCGAGCCGGTCTTCGAGACCGTCGCTCCCCGCGAGGAGTTCTTCCACGGTCCGGAGAGCGATCGTGCCGTCGACATCGTGATCGTGCCGGCTGACTTCGATCACTTCCTGTCGGCGACGTTGCGCGACGAGCAGTTCGGCCCGCCGAGCGAGCCCTGGAACCACAAGCTCGAGGGGACCGTCGCGGCCAGCGGCGACGCCGTCGATCCCGATGCGGGGGTTGGCCAGCCGCACCTCTTCGACATCGCGCCGACGGTCCTCGCGACGCTGGGCGTTCCGGCCGACGAGCGGATGGACGGCGAGGCGCTTCCCTGCGTCGAGTCGCTCGAGACCCGCTCGTATCCCCGGTTCGACGCGGACCCGTCGGTCGAGACCGCCGACGAGGGGGTCGAAAAGCGACTCGCGGATCTGGGGTATCTCGAGTGACTCGGACGGGCCCAGACGCTTACCGGTCGGAGCGAACGAGCCGAAGTCCGGCCTTCGCCGTCGTCCAGACCGGATAGGCCGCGTTGTAGACCGGCGCGGGGGCGTTCCGCGCGCCGGCACGGAGGAGTCGATCGGACAGTGGCGGCTCCGCGGTCGTGATCAGGTCGTCCAGTTCGACGCCGTCGAGCCACTCGAAGAAGGCCCGCTCGGCCGGCGACGCCGGCTCGGTCTCGCGTGCGCGCTCGCGTATGTCGGCCCACATGTGGCGCTCGTCCTGCCCGAGGACCCAGTCGCCGCGCTCGAGCGAGCGCCGGAGGCGGCGATAGTCGGCGTCGGTGAAGGGATAGCCGTGGTCGGTCGGCTCGAGGCCGGCCAGCCGGAGGCCGACCGCAGTGCGATAACACTTCTCGCACTCGCCGCAGTTGCCGTCCATGCGGTCGTTACAGGTCTGAAGCTGTAGCCCCGGGTTCTCGGTGCGGACGTAGTCGGCGATGACGTCGAGTCGCTCCTGGCGGGTGAGTTCGTAGGCGTCGTGGTGACATCGGGTGCCGGCCCACCGAACCCGCTCGTCGATATCGGGACGGGACCCCCACTCGAGATCGATCCCGTCCCAGTGGGTCGCAGCGACGGAGAGATCCGCCATGCCGCGGGCGTACGCGAGGGGGGCACAGAGCCCGAGCAGTCCCAGCCCGTGGCCGACGGAGCTGTACCAGCCGCCGTCGACGTGGCGCTTGTAGTGGGCCAACAGCATGGGGTGATCGAGGAAAGAGAGCATGTTCGACTCGACGAACGCGGCGTCACAGTCGCGGTCGTCGGCGAATCCCGACACGCGCTCACGGAGCGCCGCCCACTTGTCGTCGTCGGCCGCGTCGGGGGTGATCGTCCAACCGCGGATCCCGATCAGCGTCGGCGACTCGTCGCGATGGCGGACGTACGAACACGTCGAGTCGACTCCACCGGTAAAGAGCAGTCCGCGTTCCCCGTCCGGTTCAGGATCCGGCTCGACGGTCCGGCGGGCGTAGAGGTCCCCGCCCTCGAGGAAGTCGTACATCGAACACAGCGACGCCTCGACGTCCTCGAGGGCGCGGGCGAACGTCGCGTCGACCTCGTCGACGTAGACGTCGGCCCCGTTGGCCCACGCGACCGGACAGACGTGGGCCAGAACTGGGATCGCGAGGATTCCGTCGGGAACGTCCGCGATCGGGACGTCGTAGCTGGCTTGGAAGGGCTCGTCGGTGAAAAACCGCTCGAGGTCGCTCGAGGTCCGGACGGAACACTCGAACGTGCGTTCGTCGACGGATAGGTCGTCGATGAGAATGGATGACATTCGGAATCGCCTCTCGTCCCGGTCGGACCACGACCGTCTACAAAAGGGACCGGAACCGTTGATCAATTCGGGATCGAGAAATCGTTCCGTAGCCGACCGTTCGGAACGGCAGGGTTGCCATACAGGAGGGGTGTCGCCACGCGGTCACGACTCGAGCCGGCTCCGAGCGGTCTCGAACGGTGATATCGACGATATCAGCATCGGCAGCGGTCGAACGTTCGTGGACGGGATCGATTCACACACCTGTTTTCGGCCGTAAGAGACGGATAACAAACGTGGCCAGTGCCGACGACTGACCAATACATGCGTGTCGAGAGCCCGCCGAACGGGCGCGGTGAGAACGCGTGAACCGCTCGCGACTCGACGTGACGCTCGCGGTCGGCTACCTCGCGGTCGCCGCGGGGCTACTCGTCGCGAGAGCCAACCCCGCAACCGCGTACGAGTCCTCGGTGTACACCGGCTCGCCGACGGGAGTTTGGGTTGGGTTCGCGCTCGCGCTCGCGATCGCGGTCGGGACGGCGCTTACCTGTCGCGGCCGGCGGCAGGGGCTCGGCATCGCGCTCGGCGCGATGACGGTCACGGCCATCGCGAGCCTCCCCGTGATCCGGAACTACCGGTTCCTCGGGATGGGTGACCCGATGACTCATCTGGGGTGGACGCGGGACATCGTCGCGGGCGGGACCGCGCCCCACGAACTGTTCTATCCGGGTCTCCACGCGATCGCGTCGGTCTTTCACCTCGTCGGCGGCGTCTCGATCGAACGCGCGCTCCTGTTCGGCATGGTCGTCCTGTTCGTCCCCTTCCTGCTTTTCGTCCCCCTGACCGTCCGGGAGATGGCCGACAGCGGGCTCGCGGTCGGGCTCGCCGCGATCGTCTCCTGGATGGTCCTGCCGGTCAACAACATCGCGACTCACATGGCCGTCCACACCAACTCGAACGCGCTGTTTCTCGTCCCCCCGGTCGTCTTTGCGGTCGTCGCCTATCTCCGCCGCCGGGCGACCATCGAGCGGCTCCCGCTCGGACTCTCGCCGTTCAGTGTCCTCCTCGCTCTCACCGCGATCGCGCTCTTGCTGGTCCACCCCCAGCAGATGTTCAACGTCGTCGTCCTCATCGGCGCGATCACCGGCGTTCAGTACCTCGCCCGCTGGCGGTTCGACGACCACCCGATGCTCGAGCATCCGACCCTGGCCGCACAGACGCTGCTTCTCGGCGGGCTGTTCGGGCTCTGGGCGCTCGGCAACGAACGGTTCCGGTCGTCGGCGATCGCGCTCGTTTCCGGGCTGCTCACGGACGACACCGGAGCCGGCAACACGGTAAACCAGCGCGGGACGTCGCTGACGGAGATCGGCGGCAGCCTACCCGAGTTGTTCGTGAAGCTGTTCCTCGATGCGGCGATCGTCGGCCTCATCGTGGGCCTGTTCGTGCTGGTCGTCTGGGTCCGCCGGTCGAGTCTCGCAGACGAGCCCCGCGCGTTCGTCAACTACGTCTCGCTCGCGCTCGTCCCGCTCGGCGGCCTCTTCGGGGCCTACTTCCTGGGCACGCCGACGATGGCGTTCCGACAGGTCGGCTTCATCTACGTGTTGCTGACGATCCTCGCCGGGATCGCGCTGGCACAGCTGGTCGGCGGGCTTTCGAAGTGGATCACGCGGCCGGGTGCGAACGCCGTCGCGGCGCTCGTCCTCGGGGGCTGTCTCGTCCTCGGGCTGCTCACGATGTTCGCCTCGCCGTTGATCTACAATCCCGGCCAGCACGTGACCCCCGAGATGATGAGCGGCTACGAGGACGGGCTCGAACACGGCGCCAACGGGACGCCGCACGTCGGGATGGGGTACGATCCCTACCGGTACGACCACGGGATCAACGGCCTCGCGGGGAACGACACGCTCAGCAGCGCCTCGGCCGCCACCGGCACGGCCAACGCGACCGTCTTCTCGAGGGGGAACTACAGCGGGGCCTATCCGACCGACGAGTACTACTTCGTCTACACGGAGTGGGACCGCACGAAGGAGATCGATATCTACGACCAGCTCAACTACCGGCGCGAGGCCCTCGAGGGGATGGATCGATATCGCGGCGCGAACAAGGTCATCTCGAACGACGAATTCGAGATGTACGCCGTCCGAGACGCGTAACCGACCGTCGTCGGTCTCGGATCGTCGCTCCGGTGGGTCGCTGCGAGTCGTTGAATCGAATCGTCATCCGTGCGTGCGAGCGGCCACGCCGGACCGTCGGGTCGTGAGCGGTTCGCCATCGCCCGTCGTGCCTACCGGCGTCGCCTCGAGGCCGTCCCGTCCGCTTTCCCGACGGGCAATCCGACCGTCGATCACCGTTGAAGCGCCAGTAATACGCTATTACGGCCGAAAACGCGACCGTGTGTCGTCGAAACGGTGGCGTCCGTTCCAGACGGAGACACACAGTTTGATCGGAGAGATCTAGCTCGAGCCGGCCAGTGGCCGCTGTATTCCCGTCTTTCCTGCCGAAAAGCGTTGCTTACTGACCGCCGATTCCTCACGATTACGTTCGTAATTTCGTGAGCGTACAGCGGTATATTGTTCGCGATTCCACAGTGTTAGAAATATAGTCTGTAAATTTAAGCCATATCTCCAAGGAAAAGTTTATGGGTGTAAGTCGGAGTTACGCAAGTGTATGGCGCAGAACCCCCGTACGTCCGAAACGGAATCTATGCCGACGACAGGCCGTAACAGCGGATTAACCCGCCGAAACTACGTGCGCTCGCTCGCCGCGGTGGCGACCGCGACGACTGCACTCGGCGGCGTCGGTGCGGCCGCGGCCGAGGACGACTACGAGGTCATCGAAGCCCAGGGACAGACGATCTCCCTCGAGGAGGGCGAGACCTGGGAGAACAAACTCATCGACATGACGACCGGCCAGGACATCGTCGTCACCGCCCACAGCAGCGACTGGACGATCCGGAACGTCGGCTTCAAAGGCGAGAACACCTCCGGTACCGGCTCTGCCACGTTCGGGATTTCCGATACGGGCAACGGCACCAGTACCGTCGAGAACGTCTACCTCGGTGACGGCGCGAGTACGGGCAACACCAACCCGAACGGCCACGGCCAGACGGCCTTCTGGGTCGCCCCGGACCACAACGGTCACATCGACTTCGAGAACGTCAACATCCAGAACTTCTCGGACAACGCGATCTACGGCTCCGCGCCTGGCAACAAGGGCGGCGGCACGATCCACATCGACAGCAGTTTCGCCGCCAACTGTTACGTCTCGCATTTCCGGCTCGGGACGGAGGGCAGCAAGGTCACCAACTCGAGCGTCTACGTCGACACCAACGAGGGCTACGTCGGCCGCGGGATCTGGGCGTGGGCACCCGGCACGGTCGAGGTCGAGGACTGCCAGATCGAGATGAACGGACAGAACACCGCCATCGACGCGGGTGCAAACGGCAACCCGACCGAAGTCGTCGTGACGGACTCCGAGTACGACGACGGAGCCGGCATCGCCGAACACGCCGGCTCGACGGTCAAACTCGGTGACAACGTGGGGACTGATCCCGAGCCTGTCATTCCCAGCGGCGTTCCGACCTCGCCCGAGGAAGCCGCGTCGGGCGGTTCGGACTGAGCCGCCGACGCCTCTCGTCACTACATCCCGGCCCGCTGACGGTTTCCGACCCTCCCCATTACCGCCCCGCTGGCGCTTTCTCTCCAACCCCCACCTCCACCATCGTCCCCGCTGTTTCTCCCACACCGCATTCGGTCCTCCCACCCACGTTCCGCCGCTGCAACTCGAGTAATCCGCTATTACTGACCGAGACCGTTCTCGAGCGGGCCCGGAATCGGCTGCCCGTCTCGGTAATAGCTACTTACCGAACCCGTACATCGAATTTCGAACTTCGTAAAGTACGACACGGAACATCACCGAATCTTCTACGAATCGTGCTGTATGTAGTTACAGTCTGTTAATTTTACGCTAGTAAATAGGGAAAGTTTATACAGGTAGTCTCGTATTACCCGATTGCATGGCACGCGACCCTTCGGTATCGGACGGCGAGTCGTCCCCTTCCCCGGACGGGGAGGCGAGCGACGACGGCGGTAAGGACGGATTACTACACCGGCGATCGTACATGAAGCTGGCCGGTGCGACGACGGCGGCGGCGACGCTGACGGGAGCGGCGGCCGCCGCCGGCGACGAGTACGAGACCATCGAGGCCCGCGGACAGACGATCAGGATCGGCCGCGGTGAAACCTTCGAGAACAAACTGATCGACCTGACCACCGGCGAGGGCTTCCTGCTCTACGTCGAGGGCGCGAACGCGACGATCCGAAACGTCGGGTTCGAGGGACTGTACCGGGGCGACTCCTTCATGATCTCGATCAAGGCCGGTGTCGGCGACATTCTCGTCGAGAACGTCTATCTCGGCGACGGCGCGACCAAGGAGGGCTCGAGTTTCGTTCACGGCCCCGGTGGCGTCTTCATGCATCCGGAAAACGACGCCGACGTGACGTTCCGGCACTGCAACGTTCAGGGGTTCCCGAATAACGGCTTTTACTGTTCGAATACGCCCTACGGCGGCAGCGTCCGCTTCGAGCGCTGTTTCGGCAAGAACAACGGCGTCACCACGTTCCGGTGTGGCAGCGCCGACGACGAGATCGTCGACTGCGTCGCGTACAACGACGACACCGACTACGGCCCCGGTTACGGCGGCTACGGCGAAACCAGCGGCCGCCCCGTCTGGGTCTGGAACGGCGGGACCGTAACGATCCGCGATTCCCACTTCGCGGCCGGCCCCTACCCCTACGCGCTCGTGGCCGGTGCGAACGGGTCGCCCGGCAGCGTCGACTTCCAAAGCGGCGGCGTCCGCGGCGAGATTCAACGCGCCAGCGGCTCAACCGTCGACGTCGCCAGCGCCGTCTCGAGCGATCCCGACCTCTCGGTCCCCGACGGCGTCCCGACGACGCCCGAGGAAGCCGCGACGGGCGATAGCGATGGCTCGAGTGGTCCGACCGCCGGTTCGGCCAGCGAGACGGACAGCGACGGGCTACCGAACCTCCTGCTGGTCGACGGCAGTCCGGCGGACGCGACGCGCTACGAGTTCACCGTCGACGGCGACGTCGAGCGCTCGACCGCCGAGGGCGCGTCGATCGACGACGAGGACCGAATCGACGGCTCGACGGTCCAGGGCAGCGTCGCCGACTGGAAGGACGCCTTCCGTTTTGCCGGCGATCTCACCGAACTGACCGTCGACGGTCCCGGCTCCGTGCTGGTCAACAGTGAAGCAGTCGACCCCGACGACTACGGCTCGGATCTTCCCCACGTTCTCGAGGTCAGCGGCGACGGGACGGCGACGAGCTACGAGATCACCGTCGATGGGACGATCGAACTCGTCGCCGACGACGAGCCGGCCGCGGAGGCCACGACCGTCTCGGGTTCGACCGTCCAGAGTTCGATCACGGACGGCACCCAGACGTTCCGGTTCTCGGGTGCGGTAACCGACGTGACGTTCTCGGACGGGGCTGCGACGATCACGGTCGACGGCGAACCGATCGACCCCAGCGAGTACGGCGATCACGAGATGCTTCCCCACGCGCTGGTCATCGACGGCACCGACGCCGACGGGCCGACGACCTACGCGTTCGAGGTCGACGGCGCGGTCGTCAGATCGGACTATCGCGACGCCTCGATCGACGACGAGGACGTCGTCGAGAACGGAACCGTCCGCGGCGCGGTCGGCAACTGGCTCGACGCCTACTGGTTCGACGGCGATATCGACGATTTCCGACTGCGCGGCGACGCAGCGGTCGACCTGCAGTACAACGCACGCGACCAATAATTCCGAGTGTTTTCTCACTGGTCGCGAGCGCGCGATCCGCCACAGAACGCGGCGACGGCGGACGCGAGCGGTGGCCGGCCCCGTCTCTCGGGACGGCGTGAGAACTGTACGGATCGTCGTCGTATCGAGAAGGCTCCCGCGCCTGGAACAGCTGCTGGCACGCGACTGCTCCGGTACTGGATGACGGTCGTCGGGAGCCAGCCGTGGCTACGGGACCCGGTACCAAAAAGCTTCTCAGCGGTCGGCGACGATCGGTCGACGGCGCGGCGATCGGACCGCGACGGAGCGCTCGCGGATCGGAACCGGCCGCGGGAGCGAGGACCCACCGCTCGGTGGGCGAAAGCGGTCGGAAAACGTCCGCAGTGACCGGCGGCGAAACTGACGAACCGAGACCGGCGGATCGAGGATCACTCGATCCGGGAGAGTTTGCCGTCGACGTTGCGCTCCTGATGGCGGTTCCGGACGAGGTGGGCACCGGAGAGACAACAGAACGCGGCGACGACGACGGCGGCGAGCGCGGTCATCGGGACAGCAGCAAGCACGGGAAGGCCGAGAGACGCCGCAGCGAGGACGGCGACACCGACCACGCTGAGGGCGGCGTACCACCGGTCCCAGCGGTCCTGTCGATGGGTCTCGGTATCGAGATACATCATCAGCAGGTCGGCATTGTCCGACAGCGAGATCAACCCGCGGTCCTGATCGTACTCGACGATGCCAGCGTCGTCCATCTTCGGCAGGTGGGTCTGATAGAGGGCGACGTAGACCCGTTTTCGCTGATCGGAACTGAGCGCGTTGATATCGGTGTCGTTCTCCCAGGCCGCGATCTGCTCGGCGAGTTCGCCGAGGGTGACCGTTTCGTCGGCTTCCAGCAAGTACGTGAGGACTTCCCGCCGTCTGCGGTTCTTTAATAGTTCGAAAATGACGTCCTTCGAGAGGCGTTCGCCCTCGTCGTCGGCGACCGATGCGATCTCGTCGGGCAACGACGTATCGATCGAGGACATCACCGACTCCCCCCAGTCGTATCGGCCCCATTCGAGCTTGCAGCCCCCTGACTCCGGAACGCCGGATCACCGGCGTATCGACTCGACGACGACCGCTGTACGTTCGAACGGCGGGTCGAAATCACGTTTGACACACCAGGTTGAACACCAACAGAGATACTCTTAAACACGACTACGTTTCGCACCGTCTGCAAAGGAGGTACGGATCGACTTCTCGACCGACCGATAGCGGCGGCTCCTCGAGGGCGAGACGAGCAATGACGACGGCTGTCGAGTCCGGACCGTATCCGGCGATTGCGTGCATATATCGACGACGTACGGGCGAGTAAGGGGTGGAAGGAACGACGACCGTGCAGTGATGGGGTAGTGCGGGACACGGCACTGGTACCGAACGTCCGCTGGGACCGATATAAAATCGAGCGACAGTTCACACACGAAAGAGCAGTTTACGGAATGAAGGGGTGATTTACGTCGGCGACTCGCCGAAACGATCGGGGCGTTTCTTGTTGCATGTGATCATTGGTCATTGCGGGTCGAAACGACCGACTGTCGGTCGTTTCGCCCGGACACGACCGATGGGACACGGTTTCGACTCGACCATCGGGGCTGTTCGCTCGCGGACAGTCGATGGTCGAGTCCTTTCTCTTTGCTTTCCGCTTCGAACCGCCGGGCGGGAACGGTAAGTCGGTGTTTCCGTCGAAACCATGTGAACCCCTTACAGTGCCGGCACGGTTTCGATCGACTACTGATGACGCGGTCTATCATCGATCACGCCAGCGACGAATCGCAGTCCGAGCAGGTCGAGGCTGGTCTGTGTCCCGACTGTGAGACCGACACGATCGTACACGACCCCGATCGGGGAGAGCGTGTCTGTGAGGAATGTGGGCTCGTCCTGAACGCAGATCCCATCGATTACGGGCCCGAATGGCGGGCGTTCAACGCACAGGAACACGACGAACTCTCCCGGGTCGGCGCACCCTTGACCCAGTCGATGCACGATCGGGGGCTGACGACGACCATCGACTGGCGAAACAAGGACGCCAACGGGCACTCGATGTCCGCGGACAAACACGGCCAGCTCCATCGACTGCGGGTCTGGCAGGAACGGATCCGAACGAAAAACGCCGGGGAGCGCAACCTCAAGTACGCCCTCTCGGAGATCGATCGGATGGTCAGCGCGCTGGGCGTCCCCAAGCCGGTCAAGGAGACGGCGAGCGTCATCTACCGGCAGGCGCTCGAGCAGGACCTCATCCGTGGGCGCTCGATCGAGGGCGTCGCGACCGCCTCGCTGTACACCGCCTGTCGGAAGGAGGACATCCCCCGGAGCCTCGAGGAGGTAACCGCCGTGTCACGCGTCGAGCAACGGGAGATCGGTCGGACCTACCGGTACATCGCGGACGAACTGGGCATCAACTTGGAGCCGACGAACCCTCGCCAGTTCGTCCCGCGGTTCTGTTCGGAACTCGACGTCGGCACGGACGTCGAGACCAAGGCCGTCGAGATC
The DNA here is from genome assembly GCF_000230735.2 of Natrinema pellirubrum DSM 15624. Classification (NCBI taxonomy): domain Archaea; kingdom Methanobacteriati; phylum Methanobacteriota; class Halobacteria; order Halobacteriales; family Natrialbaceae; genus Natrinema; species Natrinema pellirubrum. The sequence goes on along the minus strand of NC_019962.1, from coordinate 1,255,536 downwards.
ATCGACCGGACGACCGAGCAGGGCCTGCACTCGGGCAAGTCGCCGACCGGGTTCGCGGCCGCGGCCATCTACGCCGCCGGCCTGCTCTGTGACGAGACCATTCCACAGCGGGCCGTCGCCGACACCGCCCAGACGACGGTCGTCACGGTCCGGAACCGGTACCGGGAGCAACTCGAGGCGATCGATCAGCAACCGGCTACATGACCGAGCGGTCGTCCTCGCCGTAGAACGCCTCGTCGACCAGCGCGTGCAGGTTGTCGTAGGGAACGAACGCGATGAACTGCTCGTCGTCGTTGTAGAGTTCGACGCCCGTCTCCGTGCGGTCGTACCGGTCGCACTCGATCTGTCCCTCAGGGAGGATCGCGCGGTACATACCGCTACTCGACACCGCCCAGTCTCATATAGCTATCCGGGCTCGCGACCGGGTTCCGAGGGACGGAACCGATGGACTCGAGCGGCCGGCACCGGCGAACGAAATCGGTTTACCCGCACCGCCGTTAGACTGGCCAGTGACTGACGAACGTTCTGCGACGCCCTCCGACGAGCAGCGAAGCGACCCCGAGGCGGCGTCGGTCGTCGACGACGAACCGTCCGCCGTCGACGCGGAGAGCGACGGCGACCCGTTCACCATCGCCGACTTCCACGATGCCAGCCAGCGCGAAGGCCGTCCGGTCCTCACGGCGGCGGCCGTCGCCCGTGCGCTCGAGATCCCCCACGAGGACGCCAGCGACCGGCTCGCGGCGCTGGCCGAGGACGGCGACCTCGAGCGGCTCTCGGTGTCGACCGACCCCGTGGTCTGGTATCCGACGGAACTCGAGGACCTCACGGACCGCGAACGCGTGGTCGTCTTTCCGAAGCGCCGGGAGATCGTCGTCGACCGGCCGGACCAGTTCACGCGCGCACAATTGGCCCAGTTCGCCCACCTGGCCGACGCCAACGGCGAACAGGGATACCGCTACGTCGTCCGGCCCGAGGACGTCTGGAGTACCCCTCACGACTCGTTCGAGGACCTCGCCCGAACGATGCGACAGGCGCTCGGCCAGCGCGCCGAGGACTTAGAGGACTGGGTCCACAGCCAGTGGGATCGGGCCCACCAGTTCCGGCTGACCACCCACGAGGACGGCTACACCGTCCTCGAGGCCCAGACCCCCGAGATCATGGGCAACGTCGCCCGCCAGAAACTGGACGAGGAACACGTCCACGCGCCGATCTCCGAGACGGAGGACTGGGTCCGCGAGGGCGCGGAAGCGGCGATCAAACGGATCCTCTACGAGGCCGGCTACCCGGTGCAAGACCACCGCGACCTCGAGGCCGGCGAGGAGCTAGCGATCGAGCTGACGGTGTCGCTGCGGGACTACCAGCGGACGTGGGTCGACCGCTTCGCCGAGGCCGGCGAAGGCGTCTTCGTCGGCCCGCCCGGCAGCGGGAAGACCGTCGCCGCGATGGGCGCGATGGCCCACGTCGAGGGCGAGACCCTCGTCCTCGTCCCGAGCCGCGACCTCGCCCAACAGTGGGCCGACACGATCGTCGAGTACACCTCGCTCGAGCCCCATCAGATCGGCCAGTACCACGGCGGGCAGAAGAACGTCCGCCCGGTGACGATCGCGACCTACCAGATCGCGGGGATGGACCGCCATCGGTCGCTGTTCGACGACCGCGAGTGGGGACTGGTGATCTTCGACGAGTGCCAGCACGTTCCCTCGGACGTCTATCGGCGGAGTACGCACCTGCAGTCCAAACACCGGCTGGGCCTGTCGGCGTCGCCGATTCGGGAGGACGACCGCCAGACCGAGATCTTCACCCTCGTTGGCCCGCCGATCGGCACCGACTGGGAGGCACTGTTCGACGCCGGCTTCGTGGCCGAGCCCGAACTCGAGATCCGCTACGTGCCGTGGGGCGACGACGAACAGCAAAACGCCTACGCGTCGGCCGAGGGCCAGGAGAAGTACCGCATCGCCGCCCGCAATCGGGGCAAGATCGACGAGGTGCGGTACCTGCTGTCGGCCCATCCCGAGGCGAAGGCGATCGTCTTCGTCGATTACCTCGAGCAGGGCCGGGAACTCTCGGAAGCGCTCGACGTGCCCTTCCTCAGCGGGGAGACGCCCCACCACGAGCGCCGGCGACTGCTCGAGGAGTTCCGACGCGACGAGCGCGATCTGTTGCTGATCTCGCGGGTCGGCGACGAGGGGATCGACCTGCCGACGGCCGATCTTGCCATCGTTGCCTCGGGGCTGGGCGGCTCGCGCCGGCAGGGAACCCAGCGGGCCGGCCGGACGATGCGGCCCGCCGGCGGCGCGCTCGTTTACGTCCTCGCGACGCGGGGCAGCCGTGAGGAGGACTTCGCCCGGAAACAGCTCCAGCACCTAGGTCGGAAGGGGATCACGGTCCGCGAGCAGCGGGTCGACGACGGCGCGGGCGAGGACGAGGACTGACTGCGGCACCGCCGCAGTCTCGCGGCTCGAGCCGAGGCCAATCTTCAAGGTGCCGTGTTCGAACCGTACTGATATGACTGACTCGCGCGTGGCCGGGGTGGGTCGTCGGTGAGCGACGACACCCAGCAGCGCCAGATCCGCGTCGGCGAGACGGCCGATGGAGCGCCGCTCAAACTGCCCGTGATCGAGGTCCTCACCGGCCGCGGGTTCGCGACCGGGAAGAGCGGCTCCGGGAAGTCAAACACCGCATCGGTCATCGCCGAGGAGTTGCTCGAGGCCGGCTACCCGCTCCTGATCGTCGACACCGACGGCGAGTACTACGGCCTGAAAGAGGAGTACGAGATGCTGCATGCCGGAGCCGACGAGGAGTGTGACATCCAGATCGGGCCGGAACACGCCGAGCAGATGGCGACGATCGCGCTCGAGGAGAACGTCCCCGTCATCCTCGACGTCTCGGGCTATCTCGACTCGGACGTGGCCGACGAGTTGCTCCGGGAGGTCGCCCGACAGCTGTTCGTCAAGGAGAAGAAGCTGAAAAAGCCGTTCCTGCTGGTCGTCGAGGAGGTCCACGAGTACATCCCCGAGGGCGGCGGTGTCGGCGAGACGGGCAACCTGCTGATCAAGATCAGCAAGCGCGGCCGGAAACACGGACTCGGCATTCTGGGGATCAGCCAGCGGCCCGCCGATGTGAAGAAGGACTTCATCACGCAGGCCAACTGGCTCGTCTGGCACCGCCTGACCTGGGACAACGACACCAAGGTCGTCGGCCGGATCATCGATACCGAGTACTCGGATCTCGTCTCCGAACTCGACGACGGCCAGGCGTTCGTCCAGACCGACTGGACCGAGACCGATGTCCGGAGGGTCCAGTTCCGGCGCAAGCGGACCTTCGACGCCGGCGCGACCCCCGGACTCGAGGACGTCGAACGGCCCGAACTCAAGTCCGTCTCCGACGCGCTGGTCGGGGACCTCCAGCAGATCTCCGAGCGCAAGGACCGCGAACAGGACCGGATTCAGGAACTCGAGACCGAACTCGAAAAGAAGGAAACACGGATCGAGACCTTAGAGGACGAACTCTCGTCGGCCCGTGACGTCTCGAGTGCGGCCAGACAGATGGCCGATGCCCTACAGAACACCGAGACGGTCCAATCTCAGCTGCCGGAGGGCGGCGGGGACCTGCGCCGGCTCCACGAGGAGATCGCCGACCTCGAGGACGAGCGCGACGAGTTACGCGAGCAACTCGCGGACCGCGACGAGCGCGTCGAGGCGCTCGAGGTCGACCTCGAGGAGCGGACAGCGGAACTCGAGCGGCTCCGCGGGGAGAACGCGCAGTTACGGGAGGTCGTCCGCGAGCGCGCGGCGAGACGCGAGGGGGACTCGGGTGACGACGGGCGCGGAGCCGAAAACGCCGGGGCGGAGTCGGCCGGCGGGGACGAATCCGAAATCGTCCAAGCCGGCGGCGACGCCGTCGAGTTCGGATACATGTCCGCCGACGATGCGAGGGAGAGAGACTCGAGCGGCGGAACCGATACCGCTTCGTCCGGGTCGGACGAGGGAGTCGTCATCGCGGACGAGGACCGTCGCATCGGAGAGATACTCGAGACGGACCTCGAGGATCGACTCGCCCGCGCCTGCGAGGGGTCGCAGTGTTCGGTCGAGACGGCCGAAGCGATCGTCGAACTGTTCGCGCGGGCGGGGCCGCTCCGGACCGAGACCGTCGCCGCCCGAGTCGATCGGTCGCGGGTCGCGGTCCAGAGCCTCGTCTCGGAGCTACGAACCGAGGGCGTCCTCGAGCGGGCGGGCGAGCGGACCTACGCGCTACACGAGGACGTCCGGGCTGAGTTGCGGACTGCGACCCTCAGCGAGTGATCGGCCACCGACCCGCTTTCTCACCGCCGTCGGAACGTCACCGTCGCCCCCGGAGTCGTTCGCCGACGGTTTCGATCGCGCTCGGCTCGATTCCCTGGTGGACCGGCAGGGCGACGACCGACTCGGCGTAGCGGTTCGCCGTCTCGTAGGCGTCGTCGCCCCGTACCGACTCCCGGAGGATCGGCCAGCCGTGGGCACCGGCGACGCCAGCATCCTCGAGATCGGCGAGAAACGACGACGAGTCGTCCGCCAGCACGGGATATTCGTAGGGGCTGATGCCGGTCGGTAGCTCCTCGTACAGCGGGGCGAGGTCGTCGCGGTCGGCCAGCACGCGGCCCCACGCGCGGAAGTTCTCGCGGCGGGCGGCCCGGATCGCGTCCGGGTCGGCGGCGTCGGTGACGGCCGCCGAGAGCTTCGACATCGGTGCCTTCGCGGCCTCGTATCTGGCGATCGGATCGACGCTCGAGACATCGTCGTCGTCGAGGAACGACTCGATCGATCGGTAGAGCGGGTCGAGCGCGGTTTCGGCGACCGACGTGGCGAGGTAGCGACAGTCATCGGCGCCGAACCGGTCCGCCCTGCCGGCCAGCGACGACGGCTCGAAGGCCGCCTCCACCTCGTCGCTGGCCCGGTAGAGGACGGCACCGTCGGGGACCGGCAGCAGCTTCCGCAGCGTCGTGATCCCGAGGTCGCCGTGGGTCCCCAGCAGCCGGCCGTCGGCGACGCTGATCGGCCCGTGGGCGTTGTCGTCGACGTGATAGCAGCCGTACTCGTCGGTCAGGTCCGCGAGCCGCTCGAGGCCGGGCTGAGGGAACCCGAAGTAGTTGACCGAGGTGACGGCGACGGTGTCCTCGTCTAGGCGGGACTCGAGGTCGGCGAAATCCGGGTCTAGGGACGGCTCGAGAGCGTAGAACCGGGGCTCGAGACCGAGTTCGCGGAACGGTTCGACGACGGCCGGCGAGAGGTAGGCGGGAACGAGGACGTTGCCGCCGGGTTCGACGAGGCCGTCGAGGCCGTCCCGAAGCGCGACCTTGCCGGCACCGTAGTAGGAGTAGCCGACGCCGGGAGCGTGGCGCTCGACGTAGGCGTCGATCCCCTCGCCGTCCGACTGCGAGAGCGAGGCGTCGAACACGGACGGGGTCGCACTGATCATGCCTGCGGTCGCGGGCGGTCAGTAGGAGAGAGGGTCATCAGCGAGAGACGGTTCGTCCGTGCCCTTAGTGATGCGGACGGTACAGGGGTAGCGCCAGTGAGAAACCGGGACTTACAGCCGCGCTGTCGGTCGCGCAGTTCGCTCGCGTTCCGGGACGATCGCTGCCAGCATCGGCTTACAGCGTACCAGTACTTGCATAACAAAGCCCGGCCGCCGGCACAACGCCACCATGGCAGGTTCGACGGATGGAGACGATCTTCGGCTGCTCGTCGTCGGGCTCGACGCCGGCTGTCTGCCGATACTCGAGCCGCTGTTCGAGTCGGGCGAGCTGCCGACGCTACGGGGGTTGTTCGCGGAGGGGACGGCGGGACCGCTCGAGTCGCAGATCCCGCCGTGGACCGCGAGCGCCTGGCCGTCGCTGTACACCGGCAAGAACCCGGGCAAACACGGCGTCTACGACTTCCTTACCTTCGACGGCTACGACTGGGACGTTGTCAACGCGACCCACGTTCGGGCGCGACCGATCTGGGAACTGCTGAGCGATCACGGCCGCTCGAGCGTCGTCGTCAACGTCCCCGTGACCCATCCGGCACGGGAGTTCGACGGCGCACTGATACCGGGGCTGACTGCCCCCGAGGAACCGGCCTGTCACCCCGAGGGGATCCTCGAGGACGTCAAGCTCGCATGCGGGGGCGAGTACTGGATCTACCCCCAGAGCGGGCCGGTGCCGGACCGATCGATCGAGGGCTACGAGCGAACGATCGAACTCCGGGGGACGGCGTTTCGATACCTCGCCCGGCGGTTCGACCCCGACTTCGGCTTTTTGCAGTTCCAGCAGACGGACTCGGTGTTTCACGAACGGCCGGGCGACAAGCGGGCGATCGAGGCCGTCTACCGGGAGGTAGATCGACAGGTGGCCGAAACCATCGAACGGACCGAGCCGGCAAACGTCCTGGTCGTCAGCGACCACGGGATGGGGAAAGTGACCGGCGACGAGTTCCGACTCAACGAATACCTCCGTGACGAGGGCTACGTCAGCGCCCGCAGCGGCGGCGAGGGGATGCCCGACTGGTCGAAGACGTGGGAGAACGACCTGCTCTACGGTTCCGAAGCCGGCGACCGGGAGCCAAGTGCCATCGAACGGGCGCTCAACGCCGCCGCGACGGTCGGACTCACGACCCAGCGGATCGCGAGCGCGCTCGATCGGGTCGGCCTGAAGGAACCGATCGGCAAGCGGGTCCCGAACGACGCCATCCGGGCGGCCAGCGAGCAGGTCGACTTCCCCGACTCGAGGGCGTACGTCCGCTCGAAGAGCGAACTCGGCGTCCGCATCAACCTCGAGGGCCGGGAGCCCGACGGCACGGTGCCGCCCGAGGAGTACGAGACCGTCCGAGAGGACCTCATCGCGTCGCTATCGGCCGTCCGAACGCCCGACGGCGAGCCGATGTTCGAGGCGGTCGAACCCCGCGAGACCTACTTCGAGGGGCCACACGTCGAGCGGGCCCCGGACGTAATGACGATCCCCGCGGCGTTCGACAACGCCATTTCCGCCGATCTCGGCAGGGAGCGGTTCGGCGAGCCGATGGAGCCGTGGAACCACAAGCGGACTGGCGTCGTCGCGGCCGCCGGCCCGGCGTTCGACGCGGCCGCCGACCTCGAGGGGGCGACGATCTTCGATATCGCGCCGACGATCTGTTCGCTGTTCGACGTGCCGGTCGACGACGACATGGACGGCGGGCCGCTGTCGGCCGTCGACGGCGGTCGTCGGCGAGCGTATCCGGCCTACGATCCGGACCCGATCACCGCGACCGACGACGGAACCGTCGAAGACCGACTCTCGGACCTCGGATATCTATGAGCATCGAGATACGGCAGTTCGATCCGCGAACCGACGCCGACGAGTGGAACCGCTACGTCGAGCGATCCGACGGGACGAACCCGTTCTTCCGGGCGGAAGCACTGGCGTTGCAAGGCGAGGAAACCGACACGACGCCCCATCTCCTCGCCGGGTTCAAGGGACAGGAACCCGTCGGGGTCTTTCCCGTCTTCGAGTACGCGAAGGGGCCGATCACCGGTGTATTCTCGCCGGCCCCGCACTCGTGGACGTCCTACCTGGGGCCCGCCCTGTTGAACGTCGCGAAACTCAAACGGCGCAAGGCCGATCGGCGGATCAAGCGCTTTCTCGAGGGCTGTCTCGAGTGGATCGAGGGGACGATCTCGCCGCTGTACAGCAAGTTCGTCACCGGTGCCGCGTTCGACGACATCCGGCCGTTCCGCTGGAACGAGTACGACGTTGTCCCCGGTCACACCTATATCGTCGACCTCGAGGGGAGCGAGGAGGAGCTGTTGAAGCGGTTCAGCAGTGACGCTCGCAGCAACGTCCGCAACGCCGACGACGATAGCTACGTCATCGAAGAGGGCGACGGCGACGACGTCGAACGCATCGTCGAGAAGGTGCGACAGCGCTACGAGAGCCAGGATCAGCCGTTCCGGCTGCGGCCCGGCTTCGCGCGGTCGCTGTACGAGACGCTGCCCGAGGGCGCGATCCGGCCCTACGCCTGTCGGGTCGACGGCGAGTTCCTCGGCGGCATCCTCGTCGTCGAGTCCGATCGCACCCGCTACCGGTGGCAAGGCGGCGTCAAGCCCGACGTCGACGTCGACATCGCGATCAACGACCTCCTGGACTGGCACGTCATGCGCGACGGGCTCCGCGAGGGGATCGACGAATACGACCTCGTCGGGGCCGGCGTCCCCAGCATCAACCGCTACAAGGCCAAGTTCAACCCCCGCCTCGAGACCCACTACGAGATCACGCGGGGCGTGTTCGGGATCGATCTCCTCGTCGATCAGTATCAGAAACACCGGTAACGCCGAGGTGAGACTCCGCTGCGATCACAGCGCAACCGTTCGTCGCACTGAGCGACGCGTCGCAGTCAGTCCGCCCGCTCGCTCGGTTGCGGTCGGCTTTCGGAGACGGACCGGCGGGCGACGACGACGAGCGCCAGCAGCGTCAGCACCGCCGCGACCGACAACGGTCCCGTTCCCGCCGAGAGTCCGACGAGCGCCGTGACGTCGGCGTAGAACGTAAAGAGGAGAAACGCCGGGAAGATGGTCCCGATCGCGTATCGCCACGGGACCACCAGCGGGCGTGAGAACCGTCCCGCTCCCGCGAGAAACTCCTCGATCGCGGCCGGGCCGAGAACCCAGGCGGTGTAGGTCATGAACCCGGTCAAGCCGAGTATCAGGAGGAGGTTGACGAGCTGGTCCGCAAACAGCGTAAACACCGTGGGGCTGAACGCGTTGACGCCGCCGGTAACCGCGACCAGCGCGAACAGCCCCCGTGTCGCCGTCGACCGCTCGAGGTCGAACTCGTCGACCAGAAACGAGACCGGAATCTCGAGCATGCTGATCAGACTCGTCAGGGCTGCGAGGAGAACGACGAGGAAGAAGACCGCGCCGAGGAGCCGCCCGGCGGGCAGGCTCGCGAACGCGCCGGCGATCCCGATGAACAGGGCACCGGGGCCGCCAGCAGTCGGTCCCGGCGCGAACGAGAACAACAACGGGAACACCACGAGTCCGGCCAGGATGCCGATACCGAGATTGAACACGGCGATAGCCGAGGCGTCGAGTGGGAGCGAGCGGTCGTCGTTGATGTAGGAGGCGTAGGTGATCATCGTCCCGCTGCCGATCGAGAGGGTAAACAGCGCCTGGCCGGCGGCTGCGCCCAGTACCGAGAGGAAGTTCTCTGCGAGGTATGCCCCGTCGAACGCGAGGTAGAACTCGTATCCCTGCGCAGCGCCGGGTTGGCGGGCCGCCCAGACCGCGAGTCCAACGAGCAACACGACGACGCCGGGGATCATCACCCTCGTCGACGCCTCGATGCCGCGTCTGATCCCCGCGGCGACGATCAGCGACGTGGCCGCGAGGACCGCGAGTTGGTAGCCGAACGCTTCGGCACCGTAGCTGATCGCCGCGAAGTGGGTTTCGGGAGCCGCGAAATAGGCACCCGTCGCGCTCTCGAGGAAGTACCGGAGGATCCACCCGCCGACGACGCTGTAGAACGACATCAGCATGATCGAGGTGACGACACAGAGGACGCCCAACACCGTCCAGAAGCGAGATCCGGAGAGCGATTTGAACGCCCCCACTGGGTTCCGGTTCGACCGTCGGCCGATCACGAACGCGGCCAGTAATCCCGGTACCCCGACGAGGAGAACGATGAGCAGATACAACAACAGAAAGGCACTCCCGCCGTTCTCCGCGGTCATCCAGGGAAATCGCCAGATGTTCCCCAGTCCGATCGCGCTTCCGACCGCGGCCAAAATGAATCCGGCCCGGCTCGTCCAACTCTCACGTACCATTCTGTCTCAGGAAATCGACTCGGCGAGCATAAGAATTGTTTATCAGTGCCATACCCCCATTCGCAGTGACATGGGAGCGGGGACTCCGAGACGACGCGTACCCGGGTCAGTTCTCGCCCGTCAGTACCGACTTGCAGTGGCTACGATGGGAACGCGACAGCGCCGGCGAAACGGGGGCACCGAGACTACTCGCGGATCCGGTAGGTCGACTGGCGTGCGTCCTCGAGACAGACGCGACTGGCGACCAGTTCTTGGTCCTCGAGTTTCCCGAGGGCGTAGCGAACGGTCCGGGGACAGAGCCGCGACTCGGCTGCGATGCCCTCCTGTGTGAGCGGTTCCTCGTACTCGAGGACCTTGTAGACGAGTTTCGCACTGGGCGGGAGGTCGTCGAGCGAGACGTCGGTCCCGGGATCGTCACCGTGGGTGTCGGACTCGGTCGCACTCATACGGTTCGACTCGATTGGACGGCCGCTGGCTGTGTCGGTCCCATGCTGTTCGATCCTACCCGCGTCGGTCATATATACGGCCCAGACAGTTCAGCCAGACAGGCGGATGCTAACCGGTCGTATCGACGTGACAGACGACCGGACACGGACGGCCGACGACCACTCCACGACCCCCGTCGAAAACGGCGATCTTAGCCGGTGTTACCCCGCTCGTCGGCTGATTAATCCACACATAGTAAGGCACTCGCCCCACTCAGAGAATCGTATGTTTGGAACGAGCGGTATTCGTGGCCGGGTCGGTGACGAGGTGACGGCGGCGACCGCCCTCGAGGTCGGTCGCGCGGTCGCGTCCGAGGGGTACGATCGCGTCGTCGTCGGACGGGACGTCCGCGAGAGCGGGGCGATGCTCGTCGACGCCGTCGCGGCGGGGCTGTGTGAGTGTGGCGCCGACGTCGTGACGGTAGGCGTCGAGGCGACGCCGACGGTCGCCCGCGCGATCGATCATCTCGAGGCCGACGCTGGCGTCGTGATCACGGCGTCGCACAACCCGGCGACGGACAACGGGATCAAGCTCTGGACGCCGTCGGGGAAGGCCTTCGGTCCCGACCAGCGCGATGCGATCGAGCGGCGGGTCCGCGAAGACGACTACGAGCTGGCCGACTGGGAGGGAATCGGCGACCGGACCCATCGCGCGGGCGTTCGTGACCACCACGCCGACGCACTCAGCGAGGCGATCGACCTCGAGCGGACGCCAAGCGTTGTCGTCGATATCGGCAACGGTACCGGCGGGGTGACGGCATCGGTCCTCGACGAACTGGGCTGTCAGGTGCGGACGCTCAACGGACAGCGGGACGGTTCGTTTCCCGGCCGACCGAGCGAGCCGACCGCCGAGACCCTCGAGACGCTGTCGACGCTGGTCGCGGAGACGGACGCGGAGATCGGACTGGCCCACGACGGCGACGCGGATCGGATGCTGGCGGTCGACGAAACCGGGGCGTTCGTTCCGAAAGACGTCCTCCTTGCACTGTTCGCCCGGGACGCGGCCGGCGAGGGCGAGCGCGTCGCCGCACCGGTCGATACCAGTCTCGCGGTCGACGACGCGCTCGCGGCGGTCGGCGCGTCGGTGACCCGGACGCGGGTCGGGGACGTCTACGTCGCCGAGCGGACGACCGAGCCGGACGTGGTCTTCGGCGGCGAACCGAGCGGCGCGTGGATCTGGCCGACCGAAACGCGGTGTCCCGACGGCCCGCTCGCCGCCTGTAAACTGGTCGAACTGGTCGCAGATCAGGGATCGCTATCGGACCTCGTCGGAGAAATCGAACGGTATCCGATCCGGCGAACGTCGGTCGAAGTCGAAGACAAGCGGGCCGCGATGGCCGCCGTTCGACGGCGGGTCGACGAGCGATACGACGAGGTCGATACGCTCGACGGCGTCAGAGTCGAGACCGAGGCGGGCTGGTTCCTGCTTCGTGCGAGCGGGACCCAGCCGCTGATCCGGGTCACCGCGGAGGCACGATCGCCGGCCGACGCCGACGATCTGTTCGACACCGCCCAGTCGCTGCTCGCCGAGGCCATCCCTTCGTCGGCGTAGGCGGCGACAGTACGACGGGAGAACGGTGTGACTCGAGGTGTGAGCGGAACAACGGTGCGACGACGACTACGATTCGGTCGAAAACGTCGGTTATCTGGCTTCTTTCGGGATGAAATCGGACGTCTTCATCTCGCGGTAGGTCGCACAGTCCGGACAGGCGTGGACGACGTCGCGGTTGTCGCCGAACACGCGAGCGAACTGGCGGGTCACCTGATTCCCACAGTTGACACATCGGGGGGCTGTCGTTTGCTGGCCGGCCGTCATGGGCGTCCAGTTGGCGGATGGGTCCGTCGACATCAACAGTCCGTAGCGACAGAACGGTATTTACTATAGACCGCATAATGCCGGTCGCAGCAGGGGATTGCAACGCGATCCCGGAACGGCTCGAGTCGGAAGACTGTTCGAGGATCGGGAGTGTGAGCCACGGAGACGCGGGAAATACGATATTAAACACGAGTAACAACGTCTTTATCGCCACCCAAGTCCGTCTGAACCCGCACGAACACAACCGGTAGACGGGTCTCGACAGGAAGGTGTGAACCGTCGTCAGGAGACCGACGCCCAGCCCGTCACGACCCGGCGGATCGCGACCGACGAAGCGACGGCCGTAGCTATCAGGTGTGCCATTTATACGAGCGGCAAACACCTAGGCTAACCGGAGGGTATCGATCGATACCCAGGTTCCGGTGGCCGCCACCGGCGACCTCGATCGCCAGCGTGACCCTCCACGTTCGATTCCGATGTCGTTCGAGTACGGGTCGCGATCGACGACGCCGTGTGGACCGGGCTACGGGGGTGGCCTCGTGTCCTGCGGCCTCGGTGACCCCTGCTCGAAACCGACCGATCGGGCTTTTCGTCGCGAGGTGACAGAAACCCGTCCAGAGCGGCAGCGGGAGGGTCGAAAACGAGAGTATGACAGCAGTGGGAACGCGGACCCGACAGGAATCGGGTCGCCGGGGACCGCTTACTCGACGGTGACGCTTTTCGCCAGGTTCCGCGGTTTGTCGATGGGACGGCCGAGGAGATCGGCGGCGTGATACGACACAAGTTGGAGCTGAACGTTCGCGAGCAGGCCCGCCAGATCGGGCTCGGTGTCGGGGATCGGGAGGTGGTCGTCGGCGACCTCAACGGCCGGGTGGTCGTCGGGACAGACCGCGATCACCGGCGCGCCGCGGGTCTGTGCCTCCTCGGCGTTTTTCAGCGTCTTCTCGTCTTCCTGTCCGGTGAAGATCGCGAACACCGGCGTCTCCGGTGTCACCAGCGCCAGCGGCCCGTGTTTGAGTTCGCCCGAGGCGAAGCCCTCGGCGTGTTCGTAGGTGATCTCCTTGAACTTCAGCGCCCCCTCGAGCGCGACGGGGTAGCCGAGCCCGCGACCGATGAAGAAGTACGCCTCGCTGTCGCTGTAGCGTCTGGCGACGGTCTTTGCGGCCGACCCGGCGAGAACGTCGTCGATTGCCGCCGGCATCGATTCCAGTTCCGGCAGGAGCGCCTCGAGGTCGGCCGGCGGCTCGCCCCGCAGGTCGGCGGCGATCCGCTGGGCCAGCAACGTGAGCATGACCGCCTGCGAGGAGAAGGTCTTCGTCGCGGCGACCCCGATCTCCGGGCCGGCCCGGATAAACAGCGCGTCGTCGGCCTCGCGGGCGGCCGTCGATCCGACGACGTTCGTCAGGGTGAGCGTCGCGGCACCCTCGCTGGCGGCCCGCCGAAGCGCGGTGAGAGTATCGGCCGTCTCCCCGCTCTGGGTGACCGCGATCACCAGCGTGTCGTCGTCGATCGGCGGGGCCGAGACGCTGTACTCGTTGGCCAGCAGGGCGGTCGACTGGACGCCCGCCTGATTCAGCGCCAGCGAGCCGTAGAGCGCAGCGTGATACGAGGTCCCACAGGCGACGAACTGGACGCTGTCGACGTCGGCGAAGGTTCCGGGTTCGAAGTCGGCCAGCGCGATCCGGCCACCGGCCGGATCGATCCGGCCCTCGATCGCCTGTGACAGCGACGTGGGCTGTTCGTGGATCTCCTTGAGCATGAAGTGGTCGTACGTGCCCTTACCGGCCTGTTCGGGGTCCCACTCGACTGTTTCGGGTTCGCGCACGACCGGATCCCCCTCGAGGTCGGTGAACTCGACGCCGTCCTCGTCGACGACGACGACGTCGCCGTCCTCGAGGTAGATGACGCTGTCCGTGTACTCGAGGAAGGCGGGGACGTCGCTGGCGAGGAAGTACTCGCCGTCTTCCATGCCGACGACCAGCGGCGACCCGCTGCGGGCCGCGTAGAGGACGTGTTCGCCCGAGACCATCGCGGTGACGGCGTAGCTGCCCTCGAGTTCGTCGATGGCCTGTCGGAAGGCCGGCTCGCTGTCGTAGCCGGCGTCGAGGTAGTACTGGACCAGATGTGGGATGACTTCGGTGTCGGTGTCGCTGGTGAACTTGTAGCCGTTGGCCGCGAGCCGCTCTCTGAGTTCGGTGTAGTTCTCGATGATACCGTTGTGGACGACGGCGACGTCCTCGCTCTCGTCGGTATGCGGGTGGGCGTTGGCGTCGGTCGGGGGCCCGTGCGTACTCCAGCGGGTGTGACCGATCCCGACCTCCCCCTGGAGCGGCTCGCCGATCGACGATTTCAGTTCCTCGACCTTCCCGGAGCGTTTCTCAACGTTGATGCCGGAACCGTTCTGGACGGCGACGCCCGCGGAATCGTAGCCGCGATACTCGAGGTTTTCCAGGCCCGTCAGCAGCGGTTCGAGAGCGTTGCCGTCGCCGACGCGGCCGATGATGCCACACATCGGTGGCTCACCCCCCGTCGGGCCGGTGGTGACGGTCGTGTGGCCCGCTCACGGTAGTTGCGTGTGCAGCGACGGCCCGGCTCGCCCCCGACGGCGAGGGCCGACGCGATCTGACAGCACAGTGATCCGAATCGAGTGTTCGAGATGACAACCGGTACGCGACCATGAGCCAAGGCAACCCTCCCGAACCCATTACTATAGACGGACTACTGAACGCCGTAGTCTCCGGGTACTCGAGGCCTGAGTCGCGGTTCGGCCGTTTCGAATGCGGGGGACGGGTCGCCGTATCGAGTCGCTATCACGACCGAACCGTCGGTCCCGGCCGCGCTCTCGAGCGGTTTTGCCGAAGGCGTCGACCGGCGGTGAAAAGTACGGCAAACGAACAGGGGATCGCCGCTCTGGTACGGACGGCAAAACGATCGGTAGGGGACGGACACGGGACCGGTCGACTCGGTTTCGAAGGGTTGCAGCCACGTTGACAGAAAGGGGCAAAAACCGGCACACCTTTTGCAGTGGCGGCGAACGTGTACGTATGGGTTTTGGTAGCTACGACGAATCCGAACAAAAAGAGCAGACTGCCGACGACGACGAGGACGTCGAAGCCGTCAACGTCCACGAAAACGACCATCATGGCGAGATGTCGTTCGAATCCGACGTATCGACGGACGAGCTGGTCGACCAGCTCGGCGCGATGAAAGACGACGAAGACGACGAGTAACGCGTCGGTAGGCGACCGGAGCGCCCGGAATCGATTGCGACGGTCCGCAGGGTGTCGAACTGCTTACATCTCGGTTTTCTCGTGCGGACGGACGACTGTCATCGCTCGATCGGAGAGCGTCGGGACGAACTCGGCGAGACATCGCTGGAGGAATGGGCGCCCCTGCGGCTCGGTCAGAGCGTCTGTGCGCAGAGTTCGCCGATCGCCCGTCGCAGTCGCTGGGAGACGGCCGACTTCGAGACGTCGAGTCGTTGTGCGAGTTCGTCCTGGGAGATGCCGCGAGGGACCTCGAAATAACCTTCCTCGTAGGCGACGGCGAGCAACTCCTGTTGTTTGTCGGTCAGGGCGACGACGCCGTCGTCTTCCTCGTCGGACACCCGGAGGTGATCGACGGTGACCGACACGTCGCGCTCGCGGCAGTAGTCGTTGAACGCGACGAGTCGGTCCCGGTCGGGGAACCGTAACTGGAGCTGCCAGCCGGCCCGGCAGCTCGAGCAATCGAGGAGCCGACCGCCGACGGCGGCGGTCGCGGCGGTGAACGTGACCGCGCGGTCGGTAAGGGTCACCCGGTAGACTCGCCTGTCCGGATAGCGGTCGACGAGGACGGGATCGGCGACGGTAGGATCGGTCTCGAGCCCGGCCTCGAACGCCTCGAGGTCGGTTCCGTGGGCCGTGACGAACACGACGGTCCGGCCGGGTTCGGGCTCGGTCCAGTAGTCGGGCTCGAGGGCGATCTCGGGGGCCCGCCGGAGCGAGGGGGCCAGAAACAGCCGCGAGTGATCGAGCCGGAGCTGGGCGACGATACCGCCGTCGGCCGTCGATCGAACGCCGCTCGCGCCGACGTCGGTTCCGTCAGCGCCGGTTCCGTCGGCGTCGGCTCCCGGCTCCGGTCGGTCCTCGGCGTCGGCGATCTCGATGCTCACAGGACCATCCCCCGCCCGCCCGGGCGGCCGCTGTAATCAGTTCTTACCTCGAACGCACTCATTGAATGGCTCATTAGGAGCCGAGTACATGGTCGTAGACGCTATACACGGAACCGAACAGGGGACCGACATCAATACGTATTCATCCGTCAGCTCGCTATCCAGTTTGGACCGAGCGGGAAAGAGTGTGTTACCCGACGGATCGGCTCAGTAAAACCGGAATACGCCCGGCCCGGCATCGATGCTGGCCGGAGTTGGCCGGCCATCACGACCGACGCTGGCTGAGTTTCCCGTCGCCGCTGGCTGGGACGGTTCGATCGGCGGCACGCGATCACTCCCCGTCGGCGTCGTCGAACAGCAACGCGAACAGCTTCCGCTGGGCCAACCGGAGATGTCGGCTGAACGTCGGCTGAGAGATGCCGAGCGAGTCCGCGATCTCCTCGCCGGTGTGATCGCGGGGCCATTCGAAGAACCCGCCATGGTAGGCCGCCTCGAGCGTCCGCCGCTGTCGTTCCGAGAGGCGCTCGGCGAGGTCGTCGATCGCTCCCGCTGCCCGGGGCGGTCGCTCCCGCGTTCGGCGAGCGATCAGCTCCGTCCCCGGATGCCGCCGCTCGAGAGCGCGGACGAACGCGCGGACCTCGACGGGCTCGCCGAGTTCGATCGTGAGCCGCGTCCGGTCGTCGACCGGCTCGAGCGAGCGGAGGACGCCACCGTGGGCCGCGATCGTCCCGGCAACGGTGGGCGCGGCAAAGACGATCTCGAGGGCCGTCCGGTCGTCGCCGTCGCCGACGACCGTAACCGATTCGACGGCCGTCGCGGTCGCGACTCGGTCCCGGATCGCGTCCGAATCGCCGTCCGAGATCGAACAGTACACCGTCGAACCGTCCGTCGACCGCGGGATCACGGCCCGGACGTCGATCCGCCGCTCGAGTCGGCCGGCGAGCGACGACAGCGGCTCGGTCTCGTCCCGACAGACGACCTCGAGTTCGGTTACCCGGTCCGCAAGCAGCGCCGCTTTCGTCTCGAGCGCGCCGATCGCAGCGCCCGCGATCGTTCCGAGATGGGCACAGGCCCGGCGGGTCCGCTCGTCGAAGGCCCCCGGCTCCGTCGCGTACGCAGTCAGCGTCCCGAAGCGGAACTCGTCGGCGGTGAGGGGGACGCTCAGCGCCGATCGGAATCCGCGATCGCGCAGCCGTCGCCGCCACGAGTCCTCGCCGGCGCGGTCGGTCGTCTCGGCACCCATCGCGTCGCCGGTCGCGAGATCGTCGACCACGACCGCCTCGCGGGTCGTCGCCGCGGCGCGAGCCGGCGTCTCCTCGCTCCCGTTCAGCGCCACGGTCGCCGACTCGAGGAACGCGGCGTCACGGCCGGCCCACGCCGTCGGGACGAGCCGTTCGCGGCCGTCGTCCGCGCGGCCGACCCAGGCGAGCCCGACGCCGTCGGCCGCGGCCGGCAGCGAAAGCGAGACCAGTCCTTCACAGAGCCGTTCCTCGACCGCCTCGCGGGTCTCCGCCTCCAGTAGCGACCGACCGAGGTCCCACAGTCGCTCGTCCCGGTCGACGACCGTCTCGAGCCGAGCGCGCTCGTGGCGGCAGGTCCGAAGGGCAGCGGCGCGATCGCGGTCCTCGTGTGCGATCGCCGTGGCCGCCGACAGCGCCTCGAGTCCGTCGACGTCGATGCCATCGAACGCCGTCGGCTCCGTGCTGGTCGCGAGGACGATCCCGTCGCTCCCGACCGGCACTGCGAGTACCCGCTCGGCTCGGAGCCCGGTACGGGCGAGGACGTCCGTGAACGCCTCGCGGTCGTCGACCGTCGGCTCGCCCGACTCGATGATCGGCTCGAGCCGCGTCCCACGGGGGTCGATCGCTGGCGGTTCGATCGACGCGTCGTCGCTGCCAGTATGGTCGGCCGTCACGGTGGCCGTCGGCCGAAGGTCGTCGTCGGTTCCACGGTACCAGACGGTGACGTCGGCCCCCATCCACTCGCCGACGGCGTCGACGACCGCATGCCGAACGGCTGAGGGGGCTTCCGCACTGGCGAGTGCAGCGGTCGTCCGACGGAGCATCGACGCCGCATCGTCACCGGACTCGCGCCCGTCGCGCACGACACAGAGCGTCCGATCCGCCGCCGGCGTATCGCGGTCGGCGTCGAAGTCGGGAGACAACGGTGCGACGGAAACGTCGACCGGCCGCGGCGGCTCGGTCGCGAGCGTCCCCGAGACGGATTCGAGCCACCTGACGACCGGCGAGTCGGCCCGCTCCAGCACCGATGCCGCGAGGTCGTCGTCGAACACCGATTCGAGGTCCCGACCGACCAGCGATGCCGCGTCGGCCAGCTCCAGCAGCGCCGGATTCGCCAGCCGGATCGTCGACCCCTCGAGGACGGCGATTCCGACGTCGACGGTGTCGATGACCGACTCGAGCAGCGCGAGCCGATCCCGATCCGTCTCCACGGCCTCGGCGGGCCGGTTCCGGACGTGGATCGTCGCGCCGTCGTCGCCGGGATGAACAGCGACAGCGATCGGGTCCTCGAGCGAAGGAACGGTCGTCTCGAAGGCGGTGACCGAGCCGGTCCGCTCGGCCTCCCGGACGCGCTCGGAGAGGGACCGACCGAGGGCGTCCGGGAGCCGGTCCCAGAGGACGGCACCCGTCGGCAGCGGCTCGTCGGTCGTCGTCGAATCAAACCGTCGGACGAATCGGGTCGCCGCCGCGTTGGCGTACCGTACGTCGTCGTCCGCACCGAGGACGAAAAGCGGGTCCGTGAGCCGGTCGAGCCCCGTTCGGACGGCGTCGGCCCCGCCGGCATCGACGGTCGGTTCAGCGTCCGTCCGCGTCACGACGACCCCCTCGAGAGCCGGATCCGCGAGCCGATTGGTACAGGTAAGCGTCGCGACCCGCCAGGTGCCGTCGGCGTGGCCGAGGCGAGGCCGGACCCGCTCGGTCGTTCCAGTCGGTCCCGCGACGGCGGTGGCGACGGCGTCGCGAACACCCTCACGATCGTCGGGGTGGACGAGCCGCGTCAGCGCCGTTCGCTCGAGTTCGGCGGGTGTATACCCCAGCCGCGATTCGACGGCCGGCGTCACGTACTTGACGGTCCCCTCGTCGTCGACGACCCAGACGACCGCGTCGGCGGACTCGAGGATCGCTCGGTGCCGCGGGGCGGCTGCGGACGCGGCGCGGCGATACCGCTCGCGATCGGCGGCGTTCCGAACGCGGGTTCGCAGGACGGTCGCCGACCGGGCGCTCGCGACGTCGCTGGCTCCCGCCTCGAGCGCGCGGTCGGCGTCGTCCCCGTCGGCGAGCGCGACGATCGGCGCGTCGGTTCGGTCCGCCAGTCCCTCGAGGAGCGAGGGGGAGTCCGAGCGCTCGTCGGGGTCGAAGGGGCAGACCAGACAGTGGATCTCGCGCTCGGCCAGTCGCTCGCGGGCAGCCACGGCCGTTCGCGCCCGCAGTAGCGACTGCTCCGCGAACGCCCCAGCGAGGGCGTCCATCGCGTCGTCGGCCGAGCTGGACTCACCGACGATCAGGATGCACGGGGAGTCGCCGACGACCGTGGCAGCAGCGTCGCTCACCCGGCGCTCACCCCCAGTTGGATCGCGGCCGTGTAGCGAGCCGACTGCCACCGAACGTGCCCGACTCGAGCGGTCACGATAGCGGTCGCGACGGCACCGGACGGGTTAAGTATCGATCTCGTACCGGCGGGTAGCACCGGATTAGGTTCGGCGACCGCCGTCGAGAGGTCAGGGGTCATCGTGGCGGCCGGCGTCAGCTGGCGAGTCGGGGACACCGCGCTGGCGCGGTTAGGGCTGCTCGCGGACCGTCAGCACCGGCACCGGCGCGTTCCGGACGATCTCCTCGGCGACACTACCCGAAATCAAGTGATCGAGCCCTGATCGACCGGCCGTCCCGACCATGACCATATCGACCTGATTCACCTCCGCGTAGTCGACGATCTGCTCTTGGGGTACGCCGTGGCGGATGTCCGTCGTCGCCTCGACACCGTCGTGTTCGGCCGCCGCTCGAGCGCGTTCGGCGGCCCCTGCGGCCTCGTCTTCCGGATCGGAGCGAAGCCGATCCTGTTTCTCCGTCGCCTGCGGTCCGTCCTCGGAGACCGAGAGGACGTGCAGCGTTGCGTCGAGTCGGTCCGCGAGTTCGATCCCGTGGTCGGTCGCCCGCTGTGCGGCGTCGCTCCCGTCGGTCGCGACCAGCAGATCCTGATACATGTCCCCCGATTCGGGTGACGGCGGGATAGGTTCCGGACCTGCCGTTGCCTGCCGAGGGCGGCTCGAGCGAGGTACGAAAAAGCGGTTCGAAACGGCCGGTCGGAACGCAGCCGGGGCGAGGCGCCGACGATCAGGACACCAGCGCGGCGAGGTCGATCGCGTCGAGGACGACGATCGCGAGGTACAGCTGGCCGATTCCGGCGACGATCATGACGACGCCCGCGATCCGTTTGAGCAGGCCAGTGTAGGCCGCGAGCCGGCCCGCGCCCGCGACCAGCCCCATGCCGGTCGCGACGGTCAGCGACACCATCAACACGACGAAGCTCCCGACGTAGGTCCCCAGCAGGATCGCCGCCGAGGTCGTCGGCAGCGACAGCGCGCGGGTGACCACACCGAAAAACACCGGTGCGACACAGCCGGCCGCAGCCAGCGCGTAGCCGACCCCGAAGATCCCGAACCCGAGGACGCTCGAGCGCCGTTTGGGAAGCGCGATCGACGGCGACGGGGCGCGATCGAAGACGATCAGGAGGCCGAACGCGATCAGGACGACGCCGGCGAACACCTCGAACCAGGTGACAGCAGACAGCGTCGAGTGACCAACCCAGAACGTCGCGCCGAGCAAGACGCCGAAAGTGACCAACACGCCGAGGCCGGCGATCAACCCCCGGCTGAGTGCGCCGCCGAGCGACGCGTGGTCGCCGTCGGTCTGGCTGACGTAGAAGCCGACGTAGCCGGGTAGGAGCGGGTAGGAACACGGCGAAAAGAACGTCGCGATCCCGGAAGTCAGCCCGAACACGATCGAGGTTGCGAGTGTGGTATCGACCATGTTAGTTTTCGATCGCTCGTTCGATACCGTCGACGAACTCGTCGGCGGATTTCTGCCCCTTGTCCGTCCACTGAACGCGTCCATCTGCGTCGATCGCGACGGCGTAGGGCAGACCCTCGATCGAGTACTGGGCGCTCAGGTCCCGGATCGGGTCGATTCCGAGCGTCCAGTTGCCGTCGTGTTCTTCCCACCAGTCGACGACCTCTTCTTTCGTGACCGAGCCACCGACGTTCTCGTTCGTAACCGACATGAACAACACGTCGTCGCCGACTCGCTCGTGGGCCTCGATGAGATCGGGCATCTGCTTGGAACAGGGCGGACACCACGTCGCGAAGAAGTCGATGAACGTCGGCTGATCGGATGCAGGCACGCGTACCTCGCCGGCCTCGCTGCCCGGCGCAGCGATCGTTTCCACCGTCTGTGGCTCGACGGGGTCGGCGTCTTCGGTACCCCCGAACGAGGGGACGCCGCCGATAGCGACCGCACTCGCGCCACCGACGATACCGAGGCTACCGATTCCGGCGATTAGCTCGCGCCTGCGCATCTAGCCGTTCACCACCGTTTCGAAATCGTCGATCAGGCGAGAGACCTCGACCGAATTGCCCTTGCGATACATACGTTCGACGATCCCCGCTTCGTTGACGAGGAATATATAGGGGAGATGCGGGAAGGTGTACTCGACGTTCTCGTACTCGTGATCGTAGTTCT
This sequence comes from Natrinema pellirubrum DSM 15624, assembly GCF_000230735.2. Lineage (NCBI taxonomy): Archaea > Methanobacteriati > Methanobacteriota > Halobacteria > Halobacteriales > Natrialbaceae > Natrinema > Natrinema pellirubrum. The sequence continues at coordinate 1,233,511 of NC_019962.1, read as the reverse complement.
TTTTCAGTGACTCCTCGGGGAGCCCGTAGGTCTCACCGATGATCGATTGGGCTTTCTCGTAGCGCTCGGGCCGCAAGAAATGCCAGTTGTCCGCCTCGTAATCGACGCTACGTCGGTCGGCGAACGTCCGTAGTTGCTCCGCGGTATCCCGTTCGGGATCGAACGTCATCGCGAGGAACGCCGCCTCGTCCTCGTAGCCGTTTTCGACTGCAGCCTGCTGTGCGCGCTGCAGTCGTAACGTCAGTGCGGGACACATCCCGTCCGGACAGTTCGTATAAATGAACGTCATCAAGACAGTCCGGTCCCCCTCGAACTGCTCGACGGAAATCGTCTCGCCGGAAAGCGGGTCAGGCAGCGTGACCGACGGGTATTCGTCCCCGTAGCTCGGGTGTGTCGCCGCGCTGAGGTCCGTTTCCGGCGGCCCGAGAACGGCATCGGGATGGCCTGCATCGCCTGCATCCCCACTCTCGTTTCCCCCCAGCGCCTCACCGAGACAGCCGGCAATACTGGTAAGTCCCGTTATCCCGGCCGTACCGAGGTATGTTCGCCGGTCCATAATCGACTCGAAGGGTGGGCCGATCAAAGGTTCATTGGTTCGGTTCCCGAAGAGCAGGCGATCCTCCGTCCACGGGACACGGATCCGACCACTGATACGTCCGGTGGACGAGAGGTCCCTTCGACCCGCGAACCAACAGGCGTTTCATCACCGGTTTCCAACCGTGAGTCAATGAACCGTCGGCGTTATCTCCGCGGCGTTGCCGGGGTTGGAGCGGTCGGAGCCGCCGGCCTCGCCGGCTGTCTCGAGCGGCTGGGCTTCGAAGAGGAATCGGCGTGGGCGAACCCGCCGCTGGTCGAGGACCGCCCGGACGCTGTCTACCTGCCGGCGTCACGCGAGGAGATGGCCATGTACGGCACGGCGACCGACGGCGACTACGCGGTCGCGCTCTCGTATACGTTCCCGCATCGGTTCTGGACCGTCGAGGCGACCACCGAGGGCAAACGGCTCGTCGAGGTCGACACCGACGACAGCCTCCATCTCATGTTGACCGTCTGGGACCGGGAGACGGACACCGTCCTTCCGGTGGATCCAGTCATCGAGGTGCTGGAGGACGGGTCGCCCGTCGACGCCGGCATCTCGTCGCCGTGGCCGATGATCTCCCAGCGGATGGGGTTTCACTACGGCGACAACATCCGCCTCCCCGGCGAAGGCGAGTACACGGCTCGAGTCCGTGCCGGTCCCGTCTCGCTCGAGCGAACCGGTGCGTTCGAGGGGCGACTCGAGTCGGCCGCGACGCTCGAGGTCGACTTCGAGTACAGCCGCTCGGCGATCAACGGTCTCTCGTTCCAGACGATCGACGAGGAGCGGCGAGGGAACCGCGGAGCGTTGCCCCTCATGTCGCATGGTGATGGCGGGGACAGCGACGGGGCCGGAGACGGAAGCGGCGGTATGCCACCGATGGGGCAAGGGCCGCCGATCGACGACCTCCCCGGCGAGTCGCTGGGGACCGAACGCAGCGGCGACGCGGCGATCACCGCGATCAGGACCGGCGCCGAGCGGTTTGTCGGCAGCGACAGTAGCGAATACCTGGCGGTCGCTCTCAGGACCCCGTATCACGGTATCAGCCTCCCGCTGACGTCACTGTCGGCGACCCTCGAGCGAGACGGCTCGGTCCGCCTGGAAGAGCGATTGACCGAGACGTTAGACGGCGAGTTCGGGCACCACTACGGGCTCGCGGTCGACGACCTCGCGGCCGGGGACCGACTGAGAGTCACCGTCGATTCCCCGCCGCAAGTGTCCCGTCACGACGGCTACGAAACGGCGTTTTTCGAGTTCGAAGACGTAGCGTATACCGTCTGAGTCCGGACGGGGTTCGCGTCCGCTGAATCGACACTGCGGGTCAGCCGCCGGCGTCTCCGTCCGTGCTGTCGGAAACAGCTTCTTTCAGGAGTCCGGCCCGAGCCGCTGCTATTTCCACGGCAAAACGACGCGGTCCACGTCCGGTCGGACGACTACCGAGTGTCGAAGGGAATCGTTTTCCAGGTAAATCCGATCGTAGCGGGCGAAATCGTTCCGAAACGAACCGCAATAGTTCGGTACGGCTCCGATAACTATCGGGGAGTATCGAATACGACCAAGGCATGTCTCTGTCAACCAATTCGGATATGGATATCGGCTGCCCAGCGTGCGACGCGACGGTTGTCGCGTCCGTGCCGCCGGGGCCGGGAATCCACGCGGAGAGCGATTCGAATCGGCTCCTGGGGAAGGAAACCCGGTGTCGGAACTGCGGTCACGAACTCGAACTCTACTACTATTGAACGGGGCGTACGGAATCGGTCGACCGAACTGGTCGCCGTCGGATCGGAACCTGAACATCCGTGATCGTGACGACGAGCGAGAGGGCTGCAGTCGTGTGCCACTGGTCCGGACTCGAGGGGCCGACTACTGGCTCGAGCGGACGTGTCACACACCGGGTTTCCGGTAAAATTCGAGAGGGACGCTGGTACTGGCTCGACATGACCATGTGGAAACACACCAGATTTCCGGTGAATAGGACCGAATTTCCGGTGAGCAGGTCCGAGTTGCCGGTGGACAGGACTGAGATGGAGGAGAGAATCAGTGCAAGAGACGACTCGGTTCGGCACCGATACGGCCGCGACTCGTTCTGATTCATAGTGAGTCGGACCGACGACAGCCGTGGGGCCGAATCGGCAGTAACCACGGGTTCGAACACCGGGTTTCCGGTGAATCAGCGGAACGTTCCCGAATCCTCGTTCTGCGGCGGTGCTGTTCTAACGGTACTGTTCTATCACCGATTCGGTGACGTGAGAACTACCGACTCGAGGGGTTCGGCTGGTTCCCGCTCGAGTTCGATCACTCATCGCTCGATGAGGGCCGCTCGATGAGCCCCGGCAGTTCGACCGGTCGCGCGGTCACACCGTGTTTCCGGTGAAACGGGGTGGCGGCCGCCGCTCGAGAGCGGAGTGGTGAGACACACCGTGTTTCCGGTGAAGCAGTCCGAGACTCATCGACTGATACCGATCCGGTGAACCCGCAAAGCCACCGTAGTCTCCATGGAGGGTAATCGACCGACTCCGTGCCTAAGGGAGACTTCTGGATAGAATCTGAGTAGAGACTGAATAGAGACTGGGTAGAGGCTGGGTAGAAAGCGGAGAATATCTCGAGGCCAATTGACAGCCCTTGATATCCCTTGACAGTTGACTGCCCTCGTGAGTGGTGATTGATATTCTGTCGTGATTATGGCCACATATAAGTAATAGATATGAGTATAGCCCATTGAGTGAATCGAAAGTATTCTCGAGAGAGATCGAGAATGGATGCAGTCGAATCGGTGGATCGCGCCAGCGGCGTTTCCGAGGGTTGAACCGCTCGTTCCACCCGGCTCGAGCGGGTGCGTACGTCCGGAACGACCGTATTTCGAGCCGCCCCCACACCGTGTTTCCGGTGAAACGTACCCCGACTTCGACTCCACACCAACCCCCCAGTTGCCCCGTTTCACTGGAAACACGGTGTGTGTGTGTCCACGACCGATCACCGATCGCAACCGAGGGTCCGGTCTCGAGTCACTTGGCGAGGACGTCCCGATCTGATCGTCAGTTCGGTCCGTAACCGCCCGCTCGGTGCCGAACACACTCTGTGCGATCGATCCCCAACCCGCCGGGGCGGAACGGAAGTGCTATTTCACCGGAAACACGGTGTCCGACTATGTCGAGTTCCGGCGACGACCTGTTCACCCGCGACGACCCGATCTTCGAGAACAAGGAGCTACTCGAGATCAACCACCTGCCCGAGGAGGGGCGGATCGTCGGCCGGGACGACGAGATCGCCGAACTCGCGAACGCGGTCAATCCGGCGATCTTCGGCCAGAGCCCGAGCAACCTCCTCATTTACGGGAAGACCGGGACGGGCAAGTCCCTCTGTGCGAAGTACATCTCCGAACGGCTCGTCCGGGTCGCCGAAGACGAGGGGATCACGTCGGCCTTCGCCTACGTTGACTGCGCACAGGACAACACGGAGACGCAGGCGGTCCAGACGATCGCACACACGTTGAACGAGCCGGCGGTCACCGACGTCAGGATTCCGGACAAGGGACTGAGTACGTCGACCTACTACAAGCGCCTCTGGACGGTGCTGGACGCCCAGTACGACGTCGCCTTGGTCATTCTCGACGAAGTGGACAAACTCGACGACGACGACATCCTCATGCAACTCTCGCGCGCGGGCGAGGCCGGCAAGCTCGAGTCGTGCAAGATCGGGGTCATCGGAATCAGCAACAAGATCAAGTACAAAGACCGGCTCGACGAGCGGGTCAAGTCCAGCCTCTGTGAACGGGAGTTCGTTTTCCCGCCCTACGACGCGACCCAGCTCCGGGACATCATGGAGGCCCGCAGCGACGCGTTCAAGGACGGCGTCCTCGAGCCGTCGGTCATCCCGCGGGCTGCCGCACTCGCGGCCCGGGAACACGGCGACGCGCGGAAGGCGATCGACATCCTGCGCTACGCCGGGGAGATCGCCCAATCGGAGGGCCACGAGACGGTTCGCGAGGAGTACGTCGTTCAGGCGCGCGAGCGGGCCGAAACCGACCGGTTCCGGGAACTCATCCGCGGCTCGACGCCCCACTCGCGCTACGTATTACAGGCCCTCGCAGTCCTTTCGCTCAATACGCCCGACGAGGACGGGTTCCGAACGACGCGGATCTACGACGTCTACGAGGAGATCTGCCGGCAGGAGGGGTCCGATCCACTCTCCCTACGCCGCGTCCGCGATCTCCTGAAGGAACACGCCTTCCTCGACATCCTCGAGCAGACCCGTCGCAGCGGTGGGAGCGCGGAGGGCAGCTATACTGAGCATCAGTTGCTCGAGGACCCGGAGGTCGTCCGGACCGTCCTCGTCGAAACCGACGAGCCGTAACTGATCGGGAAACACTGTGACTACATCCGGCCGACATTTCACCGGAAACCCGGTGTCCCGGCTACAGGAGCCGATCGACCGGCACCGAACTCCCCCACGGCCTCACTGCCCCGTTGCCCAGCCCCGCGGGGTGTCGTTCAGCTGTTCGGCTCCGTCCTCGGTCACGGCGACGAGGTCCTCGATTCGGACGCCGAACTCCCCCTCGAGGTAGATCCCCGGTTCGATGCTGAACACCATGCCTGGCTCGAGTTCGCGGTCGTTGCCCGCGGCGATGTAGGGCGGCTCGTGGACCTCGAGGCCGACGCCGTGGCCCGTCCGGTGGATGAAGGCGTCGCCGTAGCCGGCATCCTCGATGACCGACCACGCTGCGCGGTCGACCGCCCCTGCCGTCACGCCCGGCTCGACCGCCTCGACGGCGGCGTTCTGGGCTTCTCTGACGGTCTCGTGGACGCGTTCGTACGCCGCGGGCGGCTCGTCGCCGACCACGATCGTTCGGGTTTGATCGCCCGGATACCGCCCTATAGCAGTCGCCGCACTTCCCTCGAGGTCGGCCGCGACGAAGGCCCCGAAATCCAGAACGACGGAGTCACCGTTCTGGATCTCCCGCGAGCCGCTGTGGTGGTGCGGTTGCGCGCCGTTCGGCCCCGCGGCGACGATGGTTTCGAACGCCGGTTCCTCCCCGCCTTCCGCCGCGAGCAAGCGATCGATCTCGGTCGCCAGTTCCGCTTCGGTGGTCCCGATCAGGTCCGTCCCCCGCTCACGGATTTCGAGCGCGACCCGATCCGCGACCGCGCCGGCTCGCCGCAGCGTCTCGAGTTCGACCGCGTCTTTCCGGATCCGGAGCGGCTCGAGGACGGTCCCCGCCAGTCCGAACGCGGCCTCGGGACACAGGTCCCGCAGATCCTGGGTGAACGTCGCCCACATGCGGTCGTCGACGAGGACGGTCGGCGGCTCCTCGATCTCTCCCGCGAGCGAATACCCATCGATAACGGTCTCGATGGCCTCGAGCGGGTCGTCCGCGTCGGTCCAGAACCGCCGCTCGAGGTCCGGAATCGGAAGCTCGGACAGTTGCGCCTCGTACATCGCCGGTGCGACGATCGCGGGGTCGCCGTCTCGAGGGACGAACAGCAGCAGGTGTCGCTCCGAGGGCGACTCCTCGAAGCCAGTCAGATAGGTCAGGTTCGGACTCGGGAAACAGACGACGAGGTCGGCACCTTCCGCCGTGAGCCGGCGCTTGCAGGCTTCGATGCGGCGCTCGAACGGTGATTCCATGAACGGGTGTTCGCTCGAGCGGTGAATCAACGTTTGGTTAGTCGGGTGTGAAGGCGGCTCCCGTCGTGAACAGCGGCTCCTGTCGTGAACATCGGCTCAGCGATATCGACCGTCCTGCTATCGTGGCAACACGGAGTGGCCACGCCCTCCCCAGCCGATTCGCTCGCTGCTCACGGCTCCCGTTGGTCACCGTTCGCTCTCGAGACCTCCCTCCGGTCGGCCTCGCACCGCTCGCTCATCCCTCGCGCGGTGTCGTCGGCCGTCCTCGTTGGCACTCGTCCGGCCGACAGCACACGCCACCGCCAGTCGTTTTCCGAGTCCGACGACTCGACCCCATCGCCGACCGCACCAGTTTCCCGACGTGACCGTCGCCGCGGGTGGACGCTCACTCGAGGGCGAACGCCGTCGGAAACGTATTAACCCCCCAGCGACCGCAGGCCGCGAAGCAACCCGTCGGGACGCTGTGTCATTACAGCGAATGCGAGTTCCCGAGCGGTTGTCGTCGACGGCTGTACGGAATCGACAGTGCCGGGCCGACGGTCGAGGCCGAACGGACGACGAGTCCGCGACCGGCGGGCCGAGCTGTCCCGGTTCGCTGATCGTCGTCTCGAACCGGCAACCGTATCGTCACGAGTACGACGACGCGGGGCCGCCGACTGAGACTGACGGCGGTGCCCGCTCGAGCGCTACTGCCCAGACCCGGTCGATCACGGTCGACGAGCCGACCGGCGGGCTGACAGCCGGGCTCGATCCAGTCGTCAAGCGGACCGACGGAACGTGGATCGCCTGGGGCGACGGCGAGGCGGACTTCGACGTGACCGACGACCGGAACTGCGTCGCCGTCCCGCCCGGGGAGGAGGACTACACCCTCCGCCGGCTCGATCTCTCCGAGGAAGCCGTCGACTCCTACTACTACGGGTTCAGCAATCGCGTCCTCTGGCCGCTCTGTCACGGCTTTCCCGACCTGATCGAGGACCGATCGAACGACTTCGAGTGGTACCGGACGGTCAACGAGCGGTTCGCCGACGCGGTCGCCGACCACGCGACGGCCGACGCCGTGATCTGGCTGCAGGACTACCATCTCGCGCTCGCGCCGCGGATGATCCGGGAGTCCGTGCCGGCCGGCACGACCGTCGCCCACTTCTGGCACATTCCGTGGCCGTCGCCGCCGACGTTCCGGCAGTGTCCCGCCGGCGGCCGCGTCCTCGAGGGACTGCTCGGCAACGACCTGCTTGGCTTTCACGTCGAGCAGTACGCGGATCGGTTCCTCGAGTGCGTCGACCGGTTCCTGCCGACCGCGACCGTCGACCACGAGCGCCGAACGGTCCGATACGACGGGGGGCGAACTCGCGTCGTCGCGACGCCGATGGGGGTCGACGCCGCGGCCTACGACCGGGACGCTCGGTCGGTCGACCCCGACCGCCTCGCCGACCTGCTCGCGGAGTACGACATCGCCCCCGACACGACGCTCGGGTTGGGCCTCGACCGGCTCGACTACACCAAAGGGATTCCCGAACGGCTGGCGGCCATCGAGCGGTTCTTCGAGCGAAACCCCGGCTGGCGCGGCGAGTTCACCTTCCTCCAGAAGGCGACCCCCTCCCGGACCGACATCGAGACCTACCAGCGCCACGGCGACCTCGTCCGCAGCGAGGTCCAGCGGATCAACCGCCGCTTCGAGACCGCAGACTGGCGGCCGATCGCCTACACCGAGGACTACCTCTCGACCGACGACATCTGTACGCTCTATCGGCGCGCGGACGCCATGGTCGTCAGCCCGCTGGTCGACGGGATGAACCTGGTCGCCCAGGAGTACGTCGCGGCCAGCGTCGACGGCGACGACACGCTGGTGTTGAGCGACCGGACCGGCGCACACGAACGGCTCGGCTCCCACGCACTGACGATCGACCCGATCGACACCGACGGGTTCGCGGCCCAACTCGAGGCGGCGCTCTCGATGCCGGCCCACGAGCGCCGGCGGCGGATGAACACGCTGCGCCAGCGCGTGTTCACCGGCGACCTCGAGTCGTGGATGGCTACGCAGTTCGACTGGTTCCGGCGGCTCCGCGACGAGCGGGGTCGGACCGACGCGGGCTCGGACAGCGATTCCGATTCGCGGGAACCCACGCCGCCGGTCTAACGGATGACAAGCTCCGAATCCGGAACCGCCGCTGCCGAGTCGTCGCCCCGGCCGCTCGAAGACGGATTCCCGGCCGTTCGGGAGACACTCGCGGACGCTGAGCAACTGCTCGTCTGTCTCGATTTCGACGGGACGCTCGCGCCGATCGTCGACGATCCCGACGCGGCCCGACCGACCGAGGACAACCGCCACGCCGTCGCGAGGCTGGCCGCCCACCCGGACGTGACGACGGCGGTCGTCAGCGGCCGGGCGCTGCGGGACGTCCGCGGTCGCATCGACGGCCCGGCGATCTACGCCGGCAACCACGGCCTCGAACTCGAGCGGCGGGGATCGATCGCCGTCCATCCCGTCGCGCGGAAACGGGCCGCTCGGATCGACCGCCTCTGTACGGTTCTCGAGACGACGCTCGCGTCGATCCCGAACGTACGGATCGAGAACAAGCGCCTGTCCGGGACGGTTCATTTCCGGTCCGTGCCGCCGGCCGCCCGACCGGTCGCCCGTCGGCTCACGACCGCCGTCTTCGAGACGTTCAGCGACGGCGCGCTCGAACTCTCCCGCGGGAAGCGGATCCTCGAGATCGGGCCGTCGATCCCGTGGGGGAAGGGGAACGCCGTCGAGTTGATCGCGGCCGACGAGCCGCCGGGGACGGCCGCCGTCTACGTCGGGGACGACGTCACCGACGAGTCGGCGTTTCGTGCCGTCGAACCGGACGGGATCGGGGTCCAGGTCGGCGGCGACGGCCCGTCGGCTGCCTCCCGTCGGGTCGAGTCGCCGGCGGGCGTTGCGTCGTTGCTCACCCGACTCGCGGATGGCATGTCGTCCGGTCCCGATCGACGGCCCTGAGCCGGGCCCGAATCGCCGGGGGCCGTGCAGATGTCCCGTCGTCGGCAAGGGGGCGCCGGTTTCGACACCCGAATAGACCGTTCGAAACCTCCGAAAACAACACAAATAAGAAATTTGTTGTCCGGGGCCGAAAGTATTAGTTACCACTGGAAACACAATGGGGACGAGTGTGAACGTGTGTGAAACTCCGACAGCCAACTGATTTCCTGATCCTCGAGGCGCTCGAGGACGAGGGGCGAAACGTCGCGACGAACCTCGCGGCGCATACGGGAAAGAGTCGAAAGAACATCAACACCAGACTCCCGGTCCTCGAGGACTACGGGCTGGTCCGGAAGATCGGCCCCGCGGAACGCTCGGGACTCTACGAGATCACGTCGGCGGGGAAGGCGGCACTGGTGTATCGCGATCAGTACGACGAGGTCGACGACTTCGAGGCGCTGATCGAGGGGCCGAACGCCGGCACTGATGGGGAGGGAGAGCGGGCGAGTTTCGTCCGAGGGGGCGACGACGCCGACGACGGGGAGTAACGTTCGTTCTCCGCGCACCCGCTCTGTACCGACCGGACAACCCAGGGTTCCGTAGCCTGCGGACCGGAAGCCTGCGAACCGAGTCGTTGCCAACTCGAGCGTCGGTCAGTCGGCGGCTCGGTGACGGGTCTCCGATCGGTTCCCGTCCCGTCCGCCGACAGCGAGTTCGCGCCGGGCACACGCGGAAAAGGCGAAATCGAGGAGTCGCTCGCGGCCCCCCGTCGACGGAATCGCGCCCCCACACTGCGTCGGAGCGGGGTCGAAGTCCGGATCCCAGGCGTAGGAACTCAGCATCGGCGTCGTGACGATCGCATCGCCCGATCGAACGGCGACGCCGTGGCGGTGGGCCAGTCCGAGCGCGTGCCCGACTTCGTGAAGCAGTACGTGCATCGTCCGCGCTGCCGTCGTGACCGGGACGATCCAGTCGTTACCGAGCAGGTCGTCGACCGACTCGAGCCGTCCGATGTGTCGCGCCCCGCCGACCGACGCGACGTGGGGGGCCCCGTAGCCGGTCGGAGCGTCCCGCATTCCGCCGTCGGTCACCAACAGGTTGACGCCCGAGACGGGGTCGATGTCACGGCGTCCGAGCCGCCCCGACGCGAGCGCCAGCGGCCATTCACCGCGACTGGTGAGACGTGCGGCGTCCTCGGTCGACACCGAAACCGTGCCCCCCACGGTCGGCTCGACGCGCCGCCGCTCGAGCGCGAGCGTCCGTGCGAGGAACGCGCGGACGCGGTCAGCTACCCCGTCGTAGCGACCGGCCTGCTCGGAGAGCCAGATCCGGACCGCGAGGGCGTCATCGTCGGCCCGCGTCGTATACGCCAGCGTGCCGAGCGACGCCATCGAGCCGACGGCCCCCAGAAACACGCGGCGCTTCACGGCGATGACTTTCGCCGCCGCCGTTCAGATTCTGCGGGTGAACATAGACGCGCATTAGGGTCGATCAGTGACACCGCGTCCGCCCGGCGGCCGTCGGGTATCGACCACGCGGGCGCGGCGACCGGTGACTCTGATCTCGAGTCCGGCCGGCAGTGCGGTCGGCTCGACCGGACGGAGCATGAGCAAGGCGTCCTCGGGGGTTTCGACCAGCCGTCTGTCCGGCTCTCGCTGGCGCAGACAGAGCGCCCACTCGCCGGATCGGAGCCGTGTTCGGACCTGCCAGTCGGTGTAGTACCGACCGTTCGACCCCCTGAGGACGGTTTCATACGGCGACGTCACCACGGAACGCCCACCCTCACTCGGCCCGCGAGCTGCCGCTCGGAAACGGATCTCGGCATTCTCGTCCGAGCCGACCGGGGCCAGCCCCGTCGCCGCTTGGCTTCATATACGCGACTGTTAAGCGATCATGAGTGTCGTGCAAACGAGAACACGGGATACCGAGATCACGGAGTCTAGTAGCCGCTCCCGATCATGTCTGTGAATATCATTATCAGGATCGAGTGACTGCGTTCGACCGGCGTCAGTCGGGGTCGCCGCGCGATTGTGACACCATTCGAAACACCACCACCACCTACCGCGTCGGGATGCGGCGTCGCGCGGTTCCGCTGGCGTCCCGGGACCGAGCGGGTCGAAGACCGGCCCGTCAGTGCCCGGCCCCGTCTCCCGACGCCGCGGTTCCGTGTTCCGCCCGAGTGAGATCCCCCACTCGAGCGGCGGCTCGCCGCTCACTCGGTGCTGCTACCGCCCTCGAAGAACTCGCTGAGGATCGATTTGAGCCCCTTTCGCAGGTGCTGGTGCATCGTCGGCGGCGAGATATCCATCGCTTCGGCGATGTCCTCGCCGGTACTCTCCCGGGGCCAGTCGAAGAAGCCGCCGTAGTAGGCGAGTCGCAAGGTGGTGAGCTGTCGGTCCGTGAGTTCGTCGAGGATCCGATCGCGGCGCTCCGCTGCCGTCCGTACCGGTCGGTCGACCTCTCGCCTCGCGACGAGTTCGGTGTTCTCGTAGACGACGGTCAGCGCGTCCGCGATCTCCCGGATGTCGGCGTCCTGTGAGACTTCGACTAGACAGCGTCCCACGCCGTTCTCGACGACGACATCACAGATCGTCGCACCGTGGTTCACGAGCGTCCGAACACCCGATTTCGCGAGTCGGATCTCGACCGTACACTGGTCCTCGCCGTCGTGGATGAGCCGACACTCCTCGACCGAATCGTGGGCGTCGGCCTCGTCGCGGACCGTCTCGCCGTCGAGGCCCTCGATCGTGACGTACTGGAACGTTCGCCCGCCAGCGGTCGTCCCCGCCCACTCGAGCGAACAGGTACAACCGTACTCCTCGGAGAGATCGAAGGAAAACGTGTCGCCGCCGTCGATGCGGAACTCGAGTTCGACGACGGTGTCGGCAAAGAGCAGTTGGCGGTTCTTGACGGCCATGATCGTAAAGCCGATCGTCTCGCCGAGCAGGCGGAACCCAGCCCGTTCGCGTTCGCTGAAGGCGTCGTCCCGACTGGCAAGTACCGTCAACACCCCGTAGGTCGCGTCCTCGTGGGTGATCGGGACGGCGATCGCCGACCGGACGTCGTCCGTGCGGGCCGCCTCCCGAAGCGGCTCGGGCGTCGTTTCGTCGTCGAGGATGTGGTTCGTCGTCTGAATCTCGCCCGTTCGGGCGGCTCTGGCGACCGGTCGCTCCCGATCGGTGGCGTACTCGATGCCGTCGCTGACCCGATCGAGGTAGGCATCGGCCTCGCCCGTCCCCGTTCGATAGGTGAGTCTGCCCTCGCCGGTTCGTTCGGCGATCCACGAGCCACAGTACAGTTCCGAGTCGACGAGCTGTGTACAGACCTCGCGCTCGATGGCGTCGCGGGCGGGTGCCTCGACTAGCGTCTCGATCACCTGCCGAACCACCGCGTTGATCCGGTTTAACGTCTCGAGTTGGTCCTGTCGCGATCGGAGCCGCCGTTCGCGTTCGACCCGCTCGGTGATGTCTCGGGCCAACCAGACGACGGCGCGTCGCCCCCGTATCCGCTCGTCGATCGGAACGACGCGGGCTTCGAACCGTCGGCGGCCATCGGTCGTCTCGGCGTCGTACTCGACCGACTGGACCTCGTCCGTTCGGAGGGCCCGATCGAGACAGTCCTGTAACTCCGCAGCGACCTCGTCCGGAAAGGCGTCGTCGAGTCGGCTGCCGCGCAGTTCGTCGACACTGGTCCGGTACAGTTCTGCCGACTCCGAGCGTACTTTCGCTTCCAGATAGGTGCCGTCCTCGCCGATGACGAAGGCCTCGTCGGGCAGTTCGTTCGCGAGGATACGGTGCGGCCGCTCGTCCGTCGTCGCACGGTCCCGCGACCCGATCGTCGAGACGATCCGATCGATCGGGTCTTCATCGCGCTCGCTCGGGACGTAATCGGTCGCCCCGGCACGGAGTGCCACCGTAGCGAGTCGCTCGCTGCCGTCCTGTGGGGCGACGATCGTCGGTACGTCCGGCGTCTCGGCGTGGACCCGTTGTAACAGCGTCTGGATTTCGCCGGGACAGTCCAGTTCGAGGACCACCGCACCCGGTGGCGATACCCCCGCTTCGTCTGCGGACGTCAGAGCCGTTCGCTCCGTCGCGGTCGACTCGTCGTCAGTCGCGGGACCCGAGTCGTTCCCCCCGTCCGTTTCGGGCTCATCGGCCGACGACTCGAGGATCGACCCGATGTCGTCGGCCGTCGACACCGCTCGAACGGCGCGGTCGGTCGCCTGTTCGAGTCGGGGTCGAAGGCGACTCCGTTCGCTTCGAGCGTCGATCACGACGACGATCGGTCGTTGACAGTCTCCAGTGGTCATCCGTATCTCTCCCGTCGCGTCCGCCGACACCGCTACCGCCTCGCTCCTTTCTGTCACATCGTGACTGTGAAATAAAAGCTTGCTGGTCAGACGGGGTCGATCGGCGCGCACTCGACCGGGCGTGGATGCGCCACAGTCGACGCCGGACGACTCCCTCGAGCGGAGGCCTGCCGAGGGAGCTACGACGAAACCCGACCCCCCTATCCCGGCGTCCCGCGGCCGATTAGAGTTCGCCTCGTTCCCGCAGCGCATCGATCAGATCGTCCACGAGGGGGTCGACGCCCTCGTAGGGGAAGTCACCGCCGTCGGTCTTGGTGTACAACTCCATCGCGGTCATCGAGAATTCCCCGGTCTCGAACCGCGTACTCGGGCCGTCAGGGAGCGCCGGGATCAGCGTCATGGGGTCCGAAACGGGATAGTCAGCGCCCTCGAACGCGTCGACCAGCTGTTCTCGGAGGTCTGCTTCGACTGTCATGTTAGGTCGTGATTATCCCGCGGGCGCATTAACTTCCGGGTGCGATCGCACCCGTCAGGACGGTCGTTCGGTTGATGTCGGTCTCGTCGAGCGCCATCCCGAACACCAGCACCGCGAGATGGATCAGCGGGGCCGCGAGCTACCATGGGAGGGAACTGAGGAGAACGCCGGGATTTTCGAGCTTCGATCCGCAGACGGGAACCGATCCCGTGGCTCGAGGGTCGCCTTCACTTGCGACCGAAATAGTAGATCCCCAAACAGATAGTCGAAACAGTGATTAATCAGCGGGGACGAGTGTTCCCCCATGGCGAAGGATACCGTCAGGTACCCCGACGACGTAGTCGAGGAAATCGACGCGCTCGTCGACGACGGTATGTTCGAGAGCAAATCCGAGTTCTATCGCTTCTCCGCGGAATACGTCCTAACCCTGATCAACGACGACCACGACGTCAAGACGTTCAACTTCGACGAGATCAAGGGCGAACTCGATATCAGCGACCGCGACCACGCCGAAGCGCTCGGGGCCGACGGCGGGACCTTCTTCCTCGATGCCGTGATCAACGTCCGCAAACACGGACTCCGGGGCAACTACGAGGCCGCGGAACGCTTCATCGACACCCACTACGACGAGACCGACCAGGAGTGTATCATCCTCGAGGAACTGCTCGGCACCTACCGCGACGAGTCGGCCTGATTCTCACTCGGCGAACGGCTCGCCCAGTGCCGCCAGATCGACGTTCTCGGCGACGAGCCGCGCCGCCCGGTCGTACGGCGTCGCGCCGGCCCCCTCGTGGTCCGACGGAGCATCCGCGTCGTTGGCAATCGACCGATCAACGCCGGCCGTCTCGGCGACGTGATCGAGAAACGCTGCCCGGACCGACTCGTTGTCGAACAGGCCGTGCAGGTAGGTCCCCAGCACGCGCCCGCGGGCCGCGCTCGAGTCCCCGAGCGGCCGCGTCACGTCGCCGACCACCTCCGTCCGTCCCGCGTGGATCTCGTATCCCGTCGCGGGGCCGTCCGCGCCGGCCAGCAGCGCCGACGCCGACCCGTCGACGGGCACCGCGGTCTGCTCGAGGCGTTTCTCCCCCTCGAAGTGGGTTTCGACCGGCAACAGGCCCAGTCCCTCGACGATGTCGTCCGCGCCGGTTCCCTCGAGGGCGGCGTTGGTGATGCGCTCGCCCAGCAGCTGATAGCCGCCACAGAGGCCGACGATCGGGCCGTTGAAGGCCGCGAGCGCGTCGGCGTAGCCGGCGGCCCGCAGCGCCAGCAGGTCGTCGACCGTGTTCTTCGTCCCCGGAAGGACGACTGCGTCGGCGTCGACGCCCGCGAGCGGATCGGTCCCGTCCGGCCGCCCATCACCGCCGCGCTCGTCGACTGGGAGATAGACGACTGAGACGCCGGGTACCGCCGCCAGTGCCTCGAGGTCGGTCGCGTTCGAGATCCGGGGGAGCCGCGGGACGGCGATCCGGAGCCGCCGGTCGGCCGGTACCCCGTCGTCATCGCCGACGACGCCGCGTTCCTCGCTGCCGGGGAGGCCGACGCTGTCTTCCTCGGGGAGCCCGGGGTCGTCGTAGGGGAGTACGCCCAGAATCGGGACGCCGGTTCGGGATTCGATCTCCTCGATGCCGGACTTGAGCAAGGACGGGTCCCCGCGGAACTTGGTGATGACCGCGCCGACGATCCGGTCCCGGAGGTCGTCGGGCACGAGTTCGATCGTCCCGTAGAGACTGGCGAAGGCCCCGCCGCGCTCGATATCGACCAGCAGGAGGATCTCGGCGTCGGCGAAGTCGGCCGTTTCGACGTTCGCGAGATCGCGGTCGTGGAGGTTGATCTCGCCGATGCTGCCCGCGCCCTCGGCGATGATCACGTCGTTATCGGCCGCCAGGCTGCGGTATGACTCCGCGGCGGCCTCGCGCGCGCGAGTCCAGTACTCCTCGTAGTAGGTGCCGGCCGGCACGTGGTCGTGGGCCTCCCCCTGCAGCACCAACTGGCTCTCGCCGTCGCCACGGGGTTTGAGCAGGACCGGGTTGCAGTCGGTAGTCGGGGTCGTTCGGGCGGCTCGAGCCTGGACGAACTGGGAGACGCCGATCTCGCCCCAGCGGTCGGTGTCGGCGTCCCCGTCCTCGAGTCCGTCGGACGCCGCGGTCTCGGGTCGGACGACCACGCGAGCGTTGTTGCTCATGTTCTGGCCCTTGAAGGGGGCGACGTCGACCCCGCGGTCAGCGAGCAGGCGACAGAGCCCGGCCGCAACCGTCGACTTGCCGACGTGGCTCGCGGTCCCGGCGACGAGAAGCGTTCGTGTCATCCGCGTTGACGGGAGTGGGGAAGCCGGGGGTATCGTCTTATCGGTTCGCGTTCGGCGCCTGGTGCCGTCCGACTCGCCGCCGTTTGCAGCCGTTCGCAGGACCCCTCGTCACGGTAGCTCCGATGTACACTCGCGCAAATCGTCCTCCGTCTCCCAGACGCAGAGGCGATCCTCGTCCGCGAGCATCTCGAAGATCGCCGTTTGCATCCCGCTGTAGGGGTTTTCGGGGTCGGCCTCCGTCTCGATATCCGCCGGTGTCAGGTCGTCGTACGTCCGTTTGAGGATGTAGGTCTTCTCGAAGTACTGCTCGAGCGCGGTGAAGTAGCCCTGTTCGACGAGAAACCCGCCGCTATCGTGTTCGGACACGCCGACGATGTAATCGGCGTAGTCGGCGATGAGACGGAACTTGAGGTAGGTGTTCGTCCACTCGTTACGGATGTCGACCATCAGGAACGCATAGCTGTCCGTCCGTCGGTTGAGCCGGTCTTTGACGAGTTGCAGGCGGTGGATCTCCGGTCGACCGTAGCTGCCGAGAACGAAATACGACCGCCCGGTCGTGAGAAGCGGAGCCAACTCCGTGACGCTGTGTTTGAGCGCTTCGTACTCCGCCGGCGTCAGCGACGACTCGTGGAGATACGACTCGGCCTTCGCCGCAAGTTCGTCGACCGTCACCGGCCCCTCGCTCATCGCCCGGTTGCACGCCCCTTCGAAACTTCAATTTATCGACCGAACGGCCAACTGAATCGTACATAACCGATTCGTATTTGAGCGAAACGCTTTTGCACGTACCGGACGAATCCGTAGGTATGAGTACTCCGGATCGGCCGTCGGCCGACCTCCAGCGCGTCCGCGAGCGACTGAACGTCGTGACACAGGAAACGCGGTTCGCCCTCGTGCAGGACCTCCTGGGTCACCCCAAGGGGCTGCCGACGCTGAAAGAGCTGGATTACGTGAACCCCAGCAAGAGCCGAACGACGATCCGACAGCACCTCCAGCAACTCGTCGAGGCGGACATCGTCGAGGAAGTGACGCTCCCGGACGACCGTCGACGGAACGATCTCCCCTACAAGTTCTACGGGATCAGCGACGAGGGGCGGGCGTTCCTCGAGGCACACGACCTCCTGCGGGCCGAGGAGACGTTGCGGTCCGTCTACGAACGGATCGAGAAGACCGACGAAATCGAGCGATACGAAGCCGCACCGCGACCGGAGCGATAGGCTCGGTCGGCGTCTCCCGTCAGCTACTCCGTTCTGTATCGCGCGTCCCAGCGCGGCCCAGCGCGACTCGAGAGGACGATCCCGACCGCACCCATCACGAGCCCGCCAAGGACGAGGACCGCGGCCAACTCGAGCGACGGCGGAACGACGACGAAGCCGGCCACGAGCGTCGGGACGAGCGCGACGGCGACGCCGACCGTGAACGTCGCGAAGCGGACGGCGTCGAAGAGGAACTCATTGGGATCGAAGCCGGCGATGAAGACGGTGAGTCCGTAGTAGTACAGCGCATAGCCAGCGAGCAGGATCGCGCCGACGACGGCGTCGAGCGGCGTCGCGTCGAACCAGACGACGGCCGCGAGATACGGAAGTGCAGCCGTCGGCGCGCCGACGAGGACGAACGCCGTCCGCTTGGCCCGAAAGACATCAGCGATCGAGACGGGGTAAGCGAGGTAGGCCTCGAGCGAGTCGAACTGGGTGAGCCAGTTGTAGGTGGTAAACGCCGAGAGCCCGAGGACGCCGCCGAAGAAGATCCCCGGGGCGGGCGCGACGCCGGTGATCGAGTCAACGACGCCGACCAGCGCGGCCACGAGCGCAAGCAGGATCGTCGACGAGACGAACGGCTTCCAGACCCCGCCCGAGGAGCGGGCGAGATCGAGCAGCGATTTCGTCACGAGGGGCGAATCGGCGACGGGCAGGGCCGCACTGAGCCGGGCGAACCGGTCGGTCGCGGTCCGCGAGGGCCGGCCGTAGGTCGGGTCGTACAGCAGGAGCGAGCCCGCCGCGACGACGAGGGTCGCGGCGGCCAGTCCGCCCGCCGAAAGTGCGCTCCCCGCGATCGGGACGACGACGCTCCGAAGCGCCGCGCCGGCCTCGAGCGCCCAGCCAGCGACCGCAGTCAGGCCGACCGCCAGCCCGATGGTCCACGGCGGCACGCCCCGCGTCCGGACCGCGATCAGCGCGACGGTCGTCGCCATGCCGACGGCAAAGACCAGAAACAGCGACGCCCAGAACGCGACGAGCGAGAGCGGCGTCGTCGCGGAGAGGCCCTCGGCGACCGCGCCCCCCAGCGCCATCGGCAACACGAACGCGACGCCGTAGAACAGCGCGTCCTTCAGGAGAAAGACCCCGAGCAGCCGCCGGCGCGAGAGCGGCAGCGTCGTCGACGAGGACAGCAACAGCGAGAGCCGGCCGAAAACGTTCTCGAGCATGTCCGAGCCGGCAAAGCCCGCGGTGCCGCTGTAGAGTCCGAAACCGGCCGCGAGGACGTGGAGACCGACGACGACCGTCCCCGGGGCGGTACCGGTCTCGACGAGCGCAACCGAACCGCCGACCGCGAGGGCGGCGATCACGAACGGAAAGAGCGCGAACCGCCAGCCCCCGAACAGCTCGGTGTGCATGCGCCACTCCTCGCGAAAGAGGATCGCGAGCAGCCGACGGGTCGACAGGCCCGAACCGGAACGGCCCGTCCCCGTCGGGCCAGCCGGGTCCGTCGTCTCGCCGGTCATGTGTCCAACTGCTCGAGCGTCGGCGTGTCTCGTGCGTCCTCGCCCTCGACGCGGTCGAGGAAGACCTCAAGCAGCGACTCGTCGGCCCCATCGTCGGCGACGGACCGCTCCGTGACGAGTTGGCCGTCGGCCACGATGCCGACGCGGGTACAGATCTCCTCGGCGACGTCGATGTTGTGCGTGGAGACGAAGACGGCGTTGTCGCCGGCCGCGTAGGAGACGAGGAACTGCTTGACCTGCTCCTGGACGAGTGGGTCGAGGTTCGCCAGCGGTTCGTCGATGAAGACCACGTCGGGCTCGTGGAGGAACGCCTGCGCGATCATCACCTTCTGTTGTTGGCCCCGGGAGAGATCGGTGTGTAACGTGTCGAGCTTGCTCTCAAAGCCGAGCCGCTCGGCCCAGCGGTCGGTCCGCTCGGCGACCCGCTCCGCCTCGAGGTTTCGCACCTCACCGACGAACTCGAGGTACTCGCGTGGCGTGAGAAAGCTCGGCGGCGACTCCTGTTCCGGAAGGATCCCGACCCGCCGGCGCGTCTCGATCGGCTCCGTCGTCGGATCGGTCTCGAGAACGTTGACCTCGCCCGAATCGGGCTCGATCTGGCCGGTCAACACCCGGATGGTCGTGGTCTTGCCCGCACCGTTCGGCCCGAGAAACCCGTACAGCTCCCCTCGCTCGACGGTGAACTCCATGCCGTCCACGGCGTCGACGGCGCCGTAGGACTTCGTGAGTCCGGCTACGTGAATCGCACCCATTGAACGCGAAACCGTTTGGATGATTTGATAATAACTGTGTTGGTAGGGGTATAGTAACAGTAGCAGGTAGTGTGGATTCTTTATTCAGAATTGTATCTGAACTGAACAAGGCCCGTTCGGTAACTGCGTGTGCGTATTGTTCGTCGCCGTCATTCTCCTAATGGACTAATCTAGCATTGACCGAGGAGGGCTGCGGTTAATCAATACTACAGTTCGATCGGCGCTTCGAGTGTGGGGTCAGCATCAAGGATCGTAGTCAGGGTCGGCTGAACCTGCTCGAACTGCTCGGTCGGTTCCACAAGCTGTCGGTCCGGATCATGGGTGATGAGTCCTTCCGAAGCCAACTTTGGGAGATGGACGTGACAGAGCGAGAGGCGAATCTCTGCTAGCCTGTCCTCAGAGACCTCTGTAAGTGGAGTGTGGTGATTATACTTGAGAACGGTCTTCGTGAGATCATTCAGTGTCAACGACCGCTGTTCTGCTGCGAGAATCGCAAGTACGATCCGGCGATGCTGGTGTTGACACAAGTCCAGTACCGAGTCGAAGGCGATAGAATCCCCACTCATTATCTCTAGTGCAGACGAGCGACGGGAATCACGCTGGCTTTTTCGTGTACAAACCCTTTTTCCGTAGCCGGTCAGGGCTGGGATTCGATGGCGGAAAGCGTACTCCCAAGGACATGCCTAATCCCACCCCGGAGGCGGGAGCCGACGGCCTGCTGGGAGATGCCGAGTTCCTCGCCGAGTTCTTCCAGCGTGACCTCGCGGGGAGACTCGAAGTAGCCACGCTCGTAGGCGAGCATCAGCGCCTCTTGCTGAGTGTCGGTGAGGGCGGCTTCGGTTCCAGTTTCGACCGGTGTGAGCGCGTGCAACGCCGTCAGCGTGATCGGGATGTCCAGCTCTCGACAGCGGCGTTGAAAGGCTGCGATGTCGGTTCGATCATCACCGCGTATCTCGAACGTCCACTGCTGGTTCGTCCCAGTGGCATTGATGACCGGCACCTCCGCCTCCGCCAATATGGTGAGTACATCGTCGTAGTCCAGCGCCCACTCAACGCGTAACAGATACTCGTCTTCAACGGTGTCAACGAGTCGAATCTCCTTCACGCTCGGGTGCTCGGAAAACGCGCCCTCAATGTCATCGACTTCGGTACCCCGGACCCAAAAATACGGGATCACCACGTCCCTTGCTGGGATAATCCGCTCGAGTTCGACCGTCACGTTCGGCAGTTGCTCGAACACCGTCCCTAGGGGGAACTGGTCAGATGGAACCGTGAACGTCGCCTCGGTAGCCATGGCCTGTACCATCGGCTTCCAGCGGGAAAGGTCTACGACTCAGCAGACCGTGTTCCTGACGCCGCTGTTCCCAAACGCCTGATCGCCCGAACCCAGAATCGGTACTCGGTTCGTCTGGACCTAAACGTGGATCACTGATGCAGTCCCCCGAGGTCGTTCTCTGCTTCCTCTGTACTGAACAAGAGTTTCACGGACGCGTGTGGATACAAGAACAACTACGGGTAACGAAGCGACAGTCTCAGAACTCGGTGCCCTGTCGCGCTCGCTGGCCGTCGTCGATCGGGTGTTTCACTTTCCGGACGTTCGTGATCAGGTCCGCGCTGTCGGCGAGGTACGCGGGCTCGGTGTGGCTCCCCGAGAGGACGAGTTCGAGGTCGTCGGGCTTGGCCTCGATCAGCCCCAACACGTCGTCCTGAGAGAGTAACTCCCGGTCGGCGGCGTAGAGGACCTCGTCGAGGATGAGCATGTGCATCCCGGCCTCCGGCTCGGCTGCGAGATCGATCGGTGCGCCGAGGTCGGCGTCGTCGGCGGCCTCGAGCAGTTCGTGGGCACGCTCGAGGCCGGCCTGCGCTTCGGCCTCGTGGTCGGCCTCGTCGCTGCCGTCGGCCATCCCGTGCCAGCCGTAGTGGCCGAGGTTCTCGTAGCTGATCCCCGGCAGGGCGGCGATGGCGTTGTACTCGCCCCGGACCGCGTCGACGCTCGAGGCCCCGCCTTTCATGAACTGGAGCATGTGGACGCGGTAGCCGTGGCCGGCGGCGCGCATCCCCATCCCCAGCGTCGCCGTCGTCTTCCCTTTCCCGTCGCCCCACCAGACCTGCACGCGCCCGAACTCCTCGGGCGCGGCGGGTTCGATCCGCTCGGCTTCGGGCGTTCGACCCTGCCCGGGCGTGTTCTCGATCGCGGACTCGACTTCCTCCTCGTCGCTCATACGCGGGCGGTCGGGCCGCGCCCACATGTACGTTGCTCCATCGCAGGCGGGATTCTGTGACATACGTAACCAAACGTGTCTTCCGTGTTCGCTCCTAACCCGCGGTCACCGATGTCCCTCGAGTTCTCCCCGTCCGACGAGACGCCCGATTTCGAGTGCGTGATCGCCGCGCTCGACGACTGCGCCTGTCGGGAAATCATCGCGATTCTCGAGGAGCCGATGACCGTCGAGGCGATCGCCGAGGCGACGGAGCGCCCGCTCTCGACGACCTACCGCAAACTCGATTGCCTGACCGAGGCCGGGCTCGCCGAAGAGGCCGTCGGCGTCCGGGAGGGCCGCCACCGGAAAGCCCGGTACGTGGCCAACCTCGAGCGGATCTCGATCGGACTCGACGAAGACAACGAGTTGCGCGTCGACGTCGATTACGCTTCGGGGGCCAGCATCTGGTCCGAACTGCAGGGTGGCCACTGACCGATGGTTCTCACCTCGCGTTAGCTTCCGACGAGATCCGCGTCCGTCGGTCCCTGTCCGTCGAACTCCCGGACGAACTCGTCGAGCCGGTCGGGATCGGACGCCGCCGGCAGCCGCTCGTCCCCGGTGGAACAGTCCGCGTCGACCTCGAGTCGCTCGCAGACGAGGTCCGCGGTCGCCTCGGCCATCCGCCGATAGGTCGTCAGCTTCCCACCGACGATGCTACAGCAGTTCTCGACGCCCGCCTCGGCGTGATCGAGCAGGTGGAAGCCACGCGAGATGCCGCGCCCACCCCGCGTGGCTTCGTCGGGTTCGTACAGCGGGCGGACCCCCCACCACGTCCGGACGTGGTCGGCATCGGCCACCGGCGGGAGCATCGCCGCACACTCCCGGACCGTCGCTGTGATCTCCCAGTCGGCCCGCTCGTAGTCGTCCGGATCGTCGACCGCCACGCTCGTCGTCCCGAGGACGACCTCGCCGTCGTGAGGGACGACGATATCCCCGTCGGCCGGCTCGCGACACCGGTTGAGAACCGGCTCGAGGCCCGGATATTCGACCGAGACCATGACGCCGCGAGTCGGTCGCATCTCGACGGCAGCGCCGGCCATCGCCGCGACCCGACCGGCGTGGGGCCCGGTTGCGTTCACGACGTATTCCGGACTGAGCGTCGCGTCGGCGTCGCCGCCGAGCGTGACGGACCTGATTCGGCCGTCCTCGGTCGTCATCGACGTGACCGGTGTGTGCGGGCGGATTCGCGCGCCGTGGTCGCGGGCATCGGCCGCGTTCGCCGCGACCAGTCTGGACGGGACGACGACCCCGTCCGGGACCTCCATTGCGCGTTCGACGTCGGTCGCCAGTCCCGGGACCGCTTCGCGGGCGGCCGCGCCGTCGACGACGTCGGTCGGGATACCGACGTTCTCACAGGCCGCTCGCTTCGCCTCGAAGTACGCCGGATCATCGGCCGCGAGTTCCACGAAGAGTCCGCCGGTGTCCCGAACGCACTCGCCCGCGATCCGGCGGACGATCCGGTTCTCCTCGAGACACGCCTGGGCCTCCGGCCCGTCGGCCTCTGCGTAGCGTGCGCCGCTGTGCAACAGACCGTGCGACCGGCCCGAGGTACCCGACGCGAGCCCGTCGCGCTCGACGAGCGTGACGTCGACGCCCCTGCGTGCGAGGTCTCTTGCGATTCCCGCCCCGGTCGCGCCGCCGCCGATCACGAGGACTTCGGTTCGCTCCATACCCGATCGAGGGCGTCCACACTGACGTAGCTTTCACCGATCGAGCGAGACGAAGAGCGAACGGGTCGTGATTCGCTGTGGTCTCTCGGCTCGAGGACACCCTACACCCGATCTTCGAGGATCGACGCCAGTTCTTCGACCCACTCGCGCGTGGGTTCGTTGACCGGGGCGCGGTCCCGTCGTCGCTGACAGAGCGTCTCGGCGTAGGCTTCGAGCCAGTCCGTCGCGGCGACACCGCGGTCGTCCAGCGCCGACCACCAGCGCCGCCAGAACTCGTCGAAGGTCGTCACGCTCACGGTCACGCCGAACTCGCTTTCAAGGGCCGCGAGCCGGTCCTCGATGGCGTCGTCCCGGACCGGCTCCGAACTGGTCACGAACGCGACCGACTCGGTCTCCGGGTGCGCCTCGAGTTTGCCCCGGATCTCCTGGAGTTCGTTCAGCAGGTACGCCTTGCCGTACTTCGCGTCGTAGGCCTCCCGAACCCTGAACTCGTCGTCGGGGTCGACGACCTCGATGTCCGCGATGTTACCGTGTTTCTTGTCAGCCGAGCGCATCTGCGTGAGCGGCTTCAGGCGGCCGTCGAGCAGCCCCTCGTCCTCGAGGACCTGTGCCAGCGCGTGCATGGCGACCTCGTAGATGCGGGCCCCGTGCTGAGACTGCGCCAGGTGAATGTCGATGACCTGCTTGACCGTTTCGGGGGACGGCTCACCGGCGACGAACCGATCGACCAACTCCAGAGCGTCCTCGTAGACCTCCTCGGCGCGCTCGCCGCGGTTCGAGAGGCTGACGATCATGTACTCGAGCGCCTCCAGCGCATCGACCGGGTCGTCGTCCTCGAGGGCCTCGACCAGGTCGCCCCACTGTCGTTGGGCTCCCCGAATGTTCGCCTTGTACTGTTTCGAGTAGGGGTAGTTCTCCGCGAGCGAGCGGGTCATCATCACGCCGTCGGCGTTGACCCGCAACAGGTCCCTGTCCCGGAGCGCCGGCGCGACGTAATTGCTGTCGATCGTCCGCATCGATAGCCCCTCCCGCCACGAGAAGTGCGCGCTGTTCCGGCTCCCCTTGTGGAGTCGAATGCTCTGTGCGGGCTCGAGGGACTTGATCACCAACTGAGTAACGGTCAGCCCGGCGATCGCACGCCCTCGCTCGCTGGTGATCGACTCGACGATCTCGTCGATGAGGGTCCGGATCTCCCCGTCCAGCGCGATCTCGTTCTCGGTTCCGGGATCGGTGACCCGGTCGAGGACGTCCTCGAACCAGCCGTCCTCGAGGTCGTCTTTGATTCGGTTGTACCGTTCTCTCGCGGCCTCCGACTGCTTCCCTTCCCGATACTCGGTGGTGGTCCCGTCCTCGTCGACGAACACGACGCGGTCGGCGTAGTACCGCACGTGCGGCTCGACCCCGTCGTTCGCGTTCGATGTACTGTCAGCCATCTCTATGTGTCTGCTATGTTCCCCAATACAACTTAAACGTAATGTCCACTGTGAATTCCCAGGTTAGTATATAAGTGTATAGTAGTACAATAATCGCGCCTACTGATTACGACGCAGTGTCGTCGGCGAACGGCCCCGGTTGCTATCGACCGACCAGAGGTCGTCGCGACAGCCTCCACGTGGCACGAGACTTCGTGGCTCAGAGTCGTGAGAGACGGATTCGAGGGCGAGATCGACGGCTCGACCGAGCATGGCAAGGCGACGCTGGCTCCGTCGGATTCGATCGGTCCTCGAGGTGCGAAACCACAAGCACTACACTCTTTCAACGCCGGAAACCTATCAACGATGACGCTGCTACCGGGTGGTGGAGATGAGTGACCGGATTCGTGTTGCCAGTCTGTTTACCGGCGCCGGCGGTCTCGATATTGGCTTTAGCACGCTTTCGGAGTTCGACGTCCGCTTTCATACCGACATCGACGATATCGCTATCGACACGCTTCGGACGAACGCCGAGCGGGGCTCTTACATCGACGACGACGCGATCATCGAACGGACGGACATCACGGAGTACGACGGCGGCGACCTCGAGCCCGATGAAGTCGATCTCGTCATCGGCGGCCCGCCGTGCCAGCCGTTCTCTGCGGCGGCCCGCCGTTCCGGCGGCTTCGCCGGTGCCGACAGCGAGGACGGACAGCTGTTTCGCGCGTACGTGAAACTGCTCGAGCGATGGCAGCCGCGGGCCTTCCTCTTCGAGAACGTCTACGGGATCACCTCCGACGAGGAGGACTGGCAGATGATCGTCGACGCCTTCGAGAACGAGGCTGGCGATCCCGGGTATCGCCTGACGGCTCGGACGCTCGACGCCGCGGACTACGGCGTCCCACAGCACCGTGCCCGAACGTTCATCGTCGGCGTCCGGAAGGACGTAGACGAGGAGTTTCGCTTCCCGCGACCGACCCACGGTCCCGACTCGCCCGCCGACCGCGACCTCGTGACGGCCGGCGAGGCCCTCGCGGACCTGGAGACGGCGGGCGCAGCCGAGGATCCGACCTACGAGATCACGTCGAAACACGCCCATCTGCTGGCCGATATCCCGCCGGGACTCAACTACAGTTTCTACACGGAGAAGCTCGGCCACCCGGAGCCGGTCTTTGGCTGGCGCTCTCGCTTCTCGGACTACCTCTACAAGGCCGACCCCGAACGACCCGTTCGGACGCTGAAGGCCCAGCCCGGCGCGGCGTCGGGCCCTTTCCACTGGGAGAACCGGAAGTTCACCGAAGCGGAACTCAAACGCCTGCAGGCGTTCCCCGACGACTACGTCCTCGAGGGTTCGTACGGGCAGGTCGTCAAACAGATCGGCAATTCGGTCCCCCCGCGGATCGCCGAGGTGCTGGCGAAAGCGATCGCCGAGGAACTGTTCGGAGCCGAGGGGGACGACGACGTGGTGCCGATGCCCGACGGGTACGACCTGAACTTCCGCTCGCGAAAGCGGACGAGTACGGAGGAATACCGCCGGAAGGCCCGCGAACGGCTCGAGGAACTCGGGCTCTGGGACCCTCGCAACGAACGAAGCGGCCAGCAACGCGGGTTAGAGGAGTACGGCGACTCGAGCGACGACGAGACGGAGCCGGAAGCGACCCGCCGACGGGCCACGCTGCACTACCGCGACCACTTCGAGCGCGAGCGGTTGAGCTACGGCACCGACGTCGAACCGGACGGTGCGGGCCGGACCTTCGATACGGAAAGCGACGTGGAAGGGGGCACTCTCCGCGTGGACATCGAGCGACAACACGGCGGCGAGGGGACGATCGAGATCGTCCTCGAACCGGACGACGGCATCTGGAACGGGATCGGCTCCCTCGAGGTGACCGCGATTGGGGTCGATCTCGACGATATCTTCTACGTCTGGGATATCGCCGCGACGGACGTAATCGAGCGAACGCGCTACGAGAAGTTCATCGACGTCGTCGGCCACTACTCGACCACCCGGCTGGACTACTCGTCGTCGCTCGAGTTGACGGGCGTCGACGCGGGGCTGGTCCCGCGGACGCTCCAGTTTTTCAGCCAAGCGAGCAACTGCAACACGGAGTTTACCCTGGACGAACTCGGCCGCCAGTTGGACGCGACCCACGAGGAACTCGTGGATGCGCTCCGGCAACTTCGCGGGTGGCGCTACGAACTCCGGACGCCGGCGACTCACGAAACGATGCCCGAGGGGAAGGTCCTCTGTACGTACCCGTTCCCTGATATGAACGAACGGTCCCATTTCGATTCCGAGATCGAACTCGACGCGCTCGAAACGCGAACGAACTAACCCCCGACTGCGGGAACGACTCGAGTCCCTGCCACTGGCTGTTCGCGGGTCCATCCAACTACCGGCTAATATTACAACGACGAACACCACGTCTGGCCCCCGCTAAACTGGGTCCGGATCGCGGTTCGTCCGACAGTGGCGTGGCGCAGCTCCCGCGTTCAATATCGTTGCAGCGAGCGATCGTGATGACACGACGATCGACCCGGACGATGGAGTCGCCGTCGCTGTAACCGGTTACTCCCCCTGAAAACTGCCATCGTCTTTCGACAGAGATAGCGGCAGTAGTTTCCGAAACGCCCGAGTCGAGGTATCGCTTGCTCGGGAACCCGTCTTTATCCGTCCGACCGCGTAACCCGAACCCATGACAGCAGACGCGACGAAAAAACGGGGCTCCCGAACCGCGGCCACATCCGCTTTGCAAACCGGACCGGCCGCAATCACGTCGAGCCCGCGGTCGGAGGTGCCCGCGGAATGAGCGACAGTGCCGAGTCCGGCGGTTCGGACGAGGAGTCCGATCGAGACGACGGCCACCTCGAGGACGTCGACGTCGGTGCGGGGTGTACCGAGATCTGGGAACACCTCGCCGAGGAACGCGAGGACTGAGCGCGCCCGTTCACGATCGATCGTCCCCCGAACCGCCCCGCGACCGAGCGGTCTCGCTATTGGTTCGGCGCGACGTTCTCCTCGAACTTCTCGCGGACCTTCTCGACTTTCGGGGCCGCGTGCATCTGGCAGTAGGCGTCGGTGGGATTCTTCTCGAAGTAGTCCTGATGTTTCTCCTCGGCGCGGTAGAACGTCTCGAGGGGCTCGAGTTCGGTCACGACATCGTCGTCGTACTCGGAATCGAGGGCCTCGATGTAGGCCTCGGCCTGCCGGTGTTGCTCGTCATCGTGAGCGAGGACGATCGAGCGGTACTGCGTGCCCACGTCGGGGCCCTGTCGGTTGAGCTGTGTCGGATCGTGCGTGGCGAAAAAGACCTCGAGCAGTTCGTCGTACGCGATCACGTCGGGGTCGTACTCGACCTGGACGACTTCGGCGTGGCCGGTGTTGCCGGAACAGACCTCCCGATAGGAGGGGTCCTCGACGTGGCCGCCGGCGTAGCCCGAGGTGACGGCGTCGACGCCTTCGAGTTCCTTCATCGCCGCTTCGGTACACCAGAAACAGCCGCCGCCGAACGTGGCTCGTTCCATACCCCAGAGTAGGGCGCGACCGAGGAAAGATGTGACGGGTGGGTTCGTTCGGGCCCCGCGACCCGACCGCTGCCTGCCTCGCGATCCGAACCGCGTGCCAAGGGATTTGCCGGTGGCCGACGAACGCCGGGGTATGTCTTGGGACACAGTCTCCCTCGAGTACGACGACGATGTCGCAACGCTGACCGTCGACCGACCGGACGCCCTGAACGCCCTGAACGTCGAGACGCTCGAGGCGATGGGGGAGGCGATCGAAACGGCCGCCGACGAGGGCGCACGCGCGCTCGTCCTGACCGGGGCCGGCGACGCGTTCATCGCCGGCGCGGACATCAAATACATGCAGGATCTCGGTCCCGAGGCGGCCCAGAAGTGGGGCGAACTCGGCCACGATGTCGCCGACGCGCTCGAGGCGTTCCCCGCGCCGACGATCGCCGCGGTCAACGGCTACGCGTTCGGCGGCGGCTGTGAGATGGCGCTGGCCTGTGACCTCCGCGTGGCCGGCGAATCGGCGCTGATCGGCAACACCGAGATCGATCTGGGAATCATCCCCGGCTGGGGGGCCACTCAGCGGCTGCCGCGACTGGTCGGCGACGAGACCGCCCGCCGGATGATCTTCCTCGGCGAACGCCTCGACGCCGAGTCGGCCGCGGAGGCGGGGCTGTTCGGCGAGGTCGTAGCGGACGACGAACTCGAGGGGGTCGCCGCGGAACTGGCCGATC
Source organism: Natrinema pellirubrum DSM 15624 (assembly GCF_000230735.2). Taxonomy (NCBI): domain Archaea; kingdom Methanobacteriati; phylum Methanobacteriota; class Halobacteria; order Halobacteriales; family Natrialbaceae; genus Natrinema; species Natrinema pellirubrum. The sequence goes on along the minus strand of NC_019962.1, from coordinate 1,204,200 downwards.
GGCTCGCCGCGAAGCCGGCGTTCGCGATGCGGACGGCCAAGCAGGCGATCAATCAAGGCTACGAGGGGTCACAGGAGAGCGGGCTCAGCTACGAGAAACGCGCCTTCGCGAGCCTCTTCGGCACGCCGGATCAGCGCGAGGGGATGGCCGCGTTCGTCGAGGATCGGGAACCGGACTTCGAGTAACCCGCGCTACCGGTCCGCGACCCGCCACGTGAGCAGGACACCCTCGTCGAGCCGGTCGACGGCCTCGAGCGCGAGTTCGGGGAAGTCGGCGACGAACCCCTCGCCGTCGGCCAGCGTCGGGGCGTCACGGCCGCCGATAATCGTCGGGCCGACGAACGTCCTGAGTTCGTCGACCAGTCCGGCCTCGAACAGCGAGAAGATCAGTTCGCCGCCGCCCTCGACCATGACCCGCTCGAGGCCCGCCTCCTGCAGCACCGCGAACGCCCGCAGGAGATCGACCCGCTCCTCGCCCGCGGTGATCAGTTCGGCGGCGTCGGCGAGTGCCGCGCGTCGGTCGACGGACGCAGCCTCGCTCAGACAGCAGTAGGTCGTCGCCGCGTCGTCGAGGACCGCGGCGTCGGTCGGGGTCCGCCCGCTCGAGTCGACCACGACTCGGGCGGGGTTTGCCGGCTCGCCCCGCTCGCGCCGGCGCTCCCGCAGCCGCTCGTCCTTGACCGTCAGGTGCGGATCGTCCGCGAGGACGGTCCCGACGCCGACGACGATGGCGTCGCTTTCGGCCCGGACTCGATCGACGCGGGCGAAGTCCTCGTCGCCGCTGATCGCGAGTTGCTCCCGGCGTCGCGAGGAGAGTTTGCCGTCGGCGCTCACGGCGGCGTTGACCACGACGTGCATACCGCTGCTGCGGGGGGACGGCTAAAGAAATCCCCGCTCGCGGGCCGCCGGCGTCGCGTCGGGTGTCCGCCGACGGGGGTCGGACCGTTTCTCGTGTCGGCTATACGCCACTATATAGCATCGCGTACCCAACATATAAACGACTTATCCGGTTTCGCTGGACGGGTCGGACACGACGCGTGACGACCGCCACCACCCCAGCAGACGACGCGGTATCGTTCGACCACCGCCACATCGCCCTCGAGAACCGCGACGACGTCTACGTCATCGGCGACGTTCACGGCTGTCCGGACGCGCTCGATGCGCTGCTCGAGCGACTGGACCTCGGCGGCAACGACCTCGCCGTGTTCGTCGGCGACCTGGTCCGAAAGGGGCCCGACAGCAAGGCCGTCCTCGACCGGGTGCGCCGGTCGCCACGCCTGCTCTCCGTTCGGGGCAACAACGAGCGAAAGCTCATCGAGGGGGCGGCCTCGCTGTCGGCGCTGGAGTCGGCCGACTACCAGTACGTAGAGTCGCTGCCGACCGCGATCTCGTGGGACGGCGGCCTCGTCGTCCATGGCGGGGTCGACCCGGCCCGCTCGCTGTCGGCGCAGTCCCGCGAGGACGTGTTGACGATGCGGTCGCCGGAGGGGGACGGCTACGACGGCCCCTTCTGGTTCGACGCCTACGAGGGGCCGCCGCGGGTCTTTTTCGGCCACACCGTCCTCGAGACGCCGATCGAACGGGAGTGGGCGGTGGGGCTCGATACGGGGTGTGTCTACGGCGGCAGTCTCACCGCGTACGACGTCGGGAACGAGCGGTTCGTCAGCGTCGACGGCCCCGACCACGTCGAGCGGTCGTCCGAGAAGATCGTCACGCCAGACAGCAGTTGATGGGACTTTCGGCATGAACGAACGAGATTCGACAGCCGACGACGAGCAGGGTGGGACGACCCCGGGGGAACAGGCAGACGATCGATCGACCGTCGACGGCTCCGAGTTCGCGTTTCGATCGCTGCTCGACGACGAAGGTGTGACCGCCTCGAGTCCGGCCGAGCGGACCGACGGCGGCGCCGAATCGGAGACTACTGATCGCGCCGGTGACCAGGAGTCCACAGCGGACACCGTGATCGAGGCCGAGTCGGACGCGGGAGCGGGCGCGACCGGCTCGCGGACCGACGGTGCCGCGGAGACCGACGACGGCAACGCCGAGACGCTGCCTCTCCCTGAGCCGATCGGCGATACTTCGGCCGACGGCGACGGGACCGATCCAGTCGAAGGGAACGGCCCGTCGTCCGGCATCGCCGACGTCGACCTCTCGAGCCCGGAGTACTACCTGAATCGCGAACTCAGCGAACTGGCCTTCCAGCGGCGGGTCCTCCACGAGGTCCTCGATTCGGACAACCCGCTGTTGGAGCGCGTGAAGTTCTGCTCGATCGTCACGCGGAACCTAGACGAGTTCTTCCGCAAGCGCGTCGGCGGCCTGAAACAGGGCATCGCGGCCGGCGTCACCGAGGAGACGCCCGACGGCCGCACGCCCCGCGAGCAGTGGGATGCCGTCCTCGAGGCGGCCCGGCCGCTGCTCGAGCGGCAGGCCGAGTGTTACTGCGAGGAGATCCGTCCGGCGCTGGCCGACGAAGGCATCGCCATCGTCGATTACGACGAGCTGAGCGCGGCCGAGCGGACGACGCTTCGCGAGTACTTCGAGAGTTCGGTGTTGCCGACGCTGACCCCGCTGACGTTCGATCCGGCCCATCCCTTCCCGTTCATCTCGAATCAGAGCCTCTCGCTGGCGGTGCTGACGCGGGAACGACCCGACGCGGAACTGACCTTCTCGCGGGTGAAGATCCCGCGCAATCAGCTCCGATTCGTCCAGCTCGGCGACGACCGGCGGTACGTCCTCCTCGAGGACGTCGTCCGGGCGAACCTCGACCTGCTCTTTCCGGACGTCGAGGTGGTCGACACTGCCCTGTTCCGCGTGACCCGCAACGCCGAGGTCCGGCGCAACGAGGAGGTCGCCGAGGACCTGATCGAGACCATCGAGGAGGTCATCGAGGAGCGGCGATTCGCGGCCGCCGTTCGCCTCGAGATCGAACCCGACGCCCCGAAGCAAGTGCGCGAGATCCTCACGCGGGAACTCGAACTCGACGATCGGGAGGTGTTCGAACTCGCCGGCCCGCTCGATTACCGGGACTTCGCGGACCTGACCGAACTCGACCGTCCCGATCTGAAGCTTCCCGAGTGGTCGCCACAGCCCCATCCGCGGCTGGGTCGGTGCGACGACGGTACGACCGTCTTCGACGTCATCAGCGACCGCGACGTCCTCGTTCATCACCCCTACCACTCCTTCGAGGGGACCGTCCAGCGGTTCCTCGAGGCCGCGGCCAACGACCCCGACGTACTGGCGATCAAGGCGGCGATCTACCGGACCGCCAGCGACTCGCGGGTCATCGAGAGCCTGATCGAGGCCGCCCACAACGGCAAGCAGGTCGCGGTCATGGTCGAGTTGAAGGCCCGCTTCGACGAGGAGAACAACCTCGAGTGGGCGAAGAAACTCGAGGAGGAGGGGATCCACGTCGCCTATGGGACGATCGGATACAAGACCCACACCAAGACCTCGCTGGTCGTCCGCGAGGAGGCAGAGGGGGTCCGGCTCTACTCCCACGTCGGGACCGGCAACTACCACTCCGAGACGGCCAAGAGCTACGAGGACCTTGGCCTCCTGACCGCCGATCGTGACATCGGACAGGACCTCGTCAGGCTGTTCAACTACTTCACCGGCCACTCGATGTATCGGGACTACCGGGAGCTGTTGATCGCGCCGGGGAACATGCGCGATCGGTTCGTCGAACTGATCCGGGCCGAGGCCGAGCGGGCCCGCAACGGCGAGGACGCCCGGATCGTCGCCAAGATGAACCGGTTGGAAGACCCCGAACTGGTCCGGGAACTCTACGAAGCCTCGATGGCCGGCGTCGACATCGATCTGATCGTCCGCGATATCTGTCGGCTCCGGCCCGGCCTCGAGGGCATCAGCGAGACGATCGACGTCTACAGCGTCGTCGGCCGCTTTCTCGAACACTCGCGGATCTTCTACTTCCGGGCCGGCGGCGAGGACCGATACTACATCGGGTCGGCCGACTGGATGACCCGCAACCTCGACAACCGGGTCGAGGCGGTGACGCCGATCGAGGATCCGCGGCTCCGGGAGCGACTCGAGACGATCCTCGAGACGCTGCTCGAGGACGATCGGAACAGGTGGGTAATGCGGTCGGACGGGAGCTACGATCGCTGCCGATCGACGGACGGCTCGTCGACCGACGTTCACGAGACGTTCATGCGGTCGGCGTTACGCCCCGCGGGTCGGGGGCGGATCGATCTCGGCGACTGAACGGTAGGCGATCGCCGACTGCTGATTGCCAGTTTCAGACTACCAATCGCCGACCACCGATCACCGACGGTTCTCTTTTCCATTTCCGAAACGAGTGCCACCAGCGGCGCGGCCCACCCCTGCCGATACCGAGTCGTTCGAGGCCGTACGGATCCCTCAATAGCACAACTAGCAGCGGCTTTGTACGTTCCGTCGGTCGCCTTCGATACGCGCTCTCCCCCGACCATGAACGGATCAACCGGCGGCTACGGCGATCGTTCGACGCGGCAACGGCTCTCGACGGCGACGCAGTACGCGACCGAGACGGCCACCCTCGAGTCGATCGTCGTCCGATACGAGGACCGGCCGGATCGATGTACGATCACGCCACGCGAGTGTCCCGCCGACGATCGGTTGACCACGTGGCTGTCGGCCGACGCCGGGGCGTTCGTCGATCTCGAGGACGCGCGCTGACGCCGACCGGCCCAGCGAATCGATCACGATTCGCACCGACTGTACCCCTTCTTCGTCGGAGTGAGTCCACTCTATATGTATCTCTGCATCTCTATATAGCTCTATGTTTGGTAACTATTGTCGATGGATTCGTACTGATGGATAGTTAGCCGAGACAGACCAAATCGTCCGGTAGTGGCGCTATCTCTCCGTCCAACTCTCTCTATATACTAGTGGATTTATATTGTTGTAATCAAAAGCGGCCTGTATGGAGACGCGAAAGGTCCAGGTGACCGGTGGGTCGACGTATACCGTTTCGCTGCCGAAGACGTGGGCGACCGACAACGGTGTCAGCAGCGGTACGACCGTCGAATTCTATCCCGAAGACGACGAACTGCTTCTCACGCCGGAACGCGAGACGCGCCGGCAGGAGGGAACCCTCGACGTCTCCGGCCTCGAGGGCGAACAGCTCACGCGGGCCGTAATGACGATGTACGTCAGCGGCTTCGACGTGATCTCGCTCGAGGCCGGCCGGATCACGACCGAGCAACGAAGCGCGATCAGGAGTGCGACCCAGCGACTCGTCGGCGTCGAGGTCCTGGAGGAAACCAGCGATAGCGTCGTCATTCAGGACTTGCTCGACTCATCGGAGCTGTCGATCGTCAACGCCGTCACCCGGATGCGGCTGATCGCTCAGTCGATGCTCGAGGACGCGGTGACGGCGCTGATCGAGAACGACGACGCGATCGCCGAGGACGTGATCGAGCGCGACGACGACGTCGACCGGCTCTGGCTGGTCGTCTCGCGGATCTTCCGCGCAACGTTGCGCTCGCCACGCGCCGTCGAGGAACTCGGCGTCTCCCGGGAGGATTGCTTCGACTTTCACTCGACCGCCCGGCAACTCGAGCGGATCGCCGACCACGCCGTCAAGATCAGCGACATCGCGCTCAAACTCGACGACCTGTCGGCCGACGTCGCCGATGCCGTCCACGGGCTCCACGCCGAGGCCGCGTCGGTCCTCGAACAGTCGACCGACGCCCTGTTCGCCGACGAATCCGACGAGGCCACCCGCCTCGGCCACGCGGCGCTCGAGGCCGTCGTCGAGATCGACGAACACACCCGCAAGATCGACGACATGCTACGGGATCTCGAGCCCGCACAGGCCCAATCGCTGGGGCTGATCGTCGACTCGCTCTCGCGGAGCGCCGACTACGGCGGTAACATCGCCGAAACTGCGCTGCAGAAGGCCGCCCCACGGCCCTGACGACCCGCGGGCGATCGATTATCGGGAGACGGTACGCTCGTGGTGTAAACCGTAGAGCCGCGGCTGGCCGCGCTGGCACAACGGAAGAGTCAGCGAGCGTTACTCGAGAAGAACGGCGTTGACCTGACCGGTCTGGCCGGGTCGGGACGTAACGCGGGCCTGCCCTTCGCTCGTTTCGATGACGGCACCCTTCGTGATGATGTTTCGGCGGACGTAGTTCGGGTTGGCGTCGTTCTCGACGACGTCCTCGATGTCGGCCGAAACCGTCTCGTCGCCCTTGTTGACGCTTGCGACGTTGGTCGCCAGCGCGCGGGTCTTCGTCTCGTTCCCGCGGGCGTCGACGGCGCGGAACCGCGGTTCGCCGACCTGCGTCTCGGTGGGCAGCCGACCGAGTTCGTTCTTCCGGCGCTTTCGAACGTTCTTCAGTCGACCGCCGGTTCGCTTGCGCGTAGAGCGTCCCTGATCCTGCATACACGTACCCAGCCCCGGCGCATATTTATATGCAACGAGATACACCCCGGCTGCAGGCCACCGGCGCAGTCGCCGGCCGGTCACTCGTCGGCGACAAGACAGTACGCGCGGCCGGGCTCCTCGAGGATCGTCTCCTCGTCGGCGTAGTAGTTCGAGAAGACGCCACGCTCGGCGTAGTAGATCCGGCCGTCACGGGGGATCGCGCCGCTCGTGACGTGACCGCGGTTCTTCACTCGCCAGCGTCGGTCGCCGGTCTCGCGACCGAGCGCGTACAGGTGCGTATCGTAGGAGCCGACGAGGATCGTCTCGGCGGTGGCCGTGATCGAACCGATGACGTGTCCGTCCACGTCGGCCGACCACAACTCCTCGCCGGTATCGGTCTCGAGCGCGTGGACGTGGTGGTCGTCGCCCCCGACGTAGACGATCCCTGCCTCGGGATCGATCGCCGGGTTCGACATGACGACGTCACCGGTGTCGAACGACCACTCCTCGCTGCCGTCCGCGAGATCGAGGCGGTAGAACCGGCCGTCCCAGGAGCCGACGAACGCCGCGCCGTCGTAGACCGGGATCGTCCCCTTGATCTGTGCGCCGAGGTTGAACCGACCGCCCGCCATCGACTTCCCGTCGGGGCCGCCCTTGCCGCCCGCCTGAAACGACCACGCGAACTCGAGCGAGGGGAACTCCCAACAGTAGACGACGCCGTCGTTCGACCCCGTGACGAGCCGGCCGGCCTCGCAGTCGATCGCCGGCGAGGGGTGGGGCATTCCCCAGAGGCGGTCGTCGCTCCAGACCGGCGTACCGGTGGCGGCGTCGACCGCCCAGAGCGTCCCGCTGGCCGGGTCGCTGTACTCGGCGAGCAGGTAGAGCGTCCCGTCGACGTAGGCGGGGCTCGAGCCGATCGCGATCGCGCCGCCGAACTCGCGGGCGGTGGTTCGCCACTGCAGATCGCCCGACGCGATATCGACGGCGTAGAGCGCGCCGTCGTAGCCGCCGACGTAGGCCGTTCCGTCGACGATCGCCGGCGTGCCGTGAAAGCCCAGGCTCCGGCCGGCACCGGTCTCGAGGTGCCAGCGCTGCTCGCCGGTCGGCGTGACGGCGTCGATCCGGCCGGTGTCGCTGGCCACGAGGACCGTCTCGCCGTCCGGCGTCGGTCGCGGCGTCGACTTGGCCGCAGTGTGGCCGATCCGGTTGGTCGGGAACGACCAGTCGACCCGCACCGCGTCCGGGACGGTCTCCTCGGGGTAGTAGCCGTACCGGCGCAGGCCCCGACGGAACATCGAGGTACCGTCGTCGGCCGGCAGCGGAACGTAGCCGTCCGCGTCGCTCGCGGCGGCGGAGATCGCCGCGCAGTCCGCCCGCAAGCGGTACTGGCGGTCGGCACAGCCGGCCAGTCCGACGAGACCCGCCGTGCCGGCGGTCCCGAGCAGTTGCCGTCTGGTGACGCGCGCAGCCGCGGCTGTCTCGCCGTCGCGATCGGCGTCGGCTCGAGGGTCCGCGGCGCGCTCGCTCACGCGGTTACTCCTGTTGGGCGTCGACGACCGCCACGCCCGCGAGGTTCACGATGTCCTTGACCTCGTCGCCCCGCTGGAGGACGTGGACCGGCTTGTCCATCCCGACCAGCATCGGCCCGATGGCGTCGGCCCCGCCCAGTCGCTGGAGGAGTTTGTAGCCGATGTTGCCCGACTCGAGGTTCGGGAAGACAAGCACGTTCGCGGGCTCCTCGAGTTCGGAGAAGCCGTACGTACCCTCGAGGATGTCCTCGACGACGGCGGTGTCGGCCTGCATCTCGCCGTCGACCGTGAAGTCGACTTCGGGGTCGTCCTGCAACATCTGTGCCGCCTTGCGCGGTTTGCGGGTCCCCTCGTTGTCGACGCTCCCGAAGTTCGAGTACGAGAGTAGTGCCGCGCGGGGTTCGATGTTGAACCGCCGTGCCAACTTGCCGGTCTGTTTGGTGACCTCCGCGAGGACCTCCTCGTTGGGGTCCTGGTTGACCGTCGCGTCGGCGACGAAGATCACGCGGTTCTTGAACGTCAGCATGTAGACCCCGGCGGCGTAGTCGACGTCGTCGTCGGTGCCGACCACCTGTAGCGGCGGCCGCAGCGCCGAGGGGTAGTGATGGGAGAGGCCGGTCAGTAGGGCGTCGGCGTCGCCCTGTTCGACCATCACGCTGCCGAAGTAGTTCGAGTCACGTTCGACGAGTTCGCCGGCCTCGCTGCGCGTGATCCCCTTGCGGGCCCGCAGTTCGTGGAGCCGGTCGGCGTACTCCTCGTAGTCGCCGACGGAGGGGTCGGCGACGGTCGGATCGAAGTCCAGTCCGAGGTTGGCCGAGGTCTGTCTGATCTCGTCCTCGTCGCCGATCAGGATCGGCAGGGCGATCCCCTGCTCCTGGATCTGGTAGGCCGCGCGGATCATTTTCTCGTTTTCGCCCTCCGCCAGAGCGACGGTCTTGGGGTCGCTCTTTGCCTTGTTCAGCACGACCCGCATCATCTCGCGGGACTTGCCCAGTCGGGCCTCGAGTTCTTCCTCGTAGGCCTCGAGGTCGATCTCGGTACGGGCCGCACCGGACTCCATCGCGGCCTCGGCGATCGCCGGCGCGACGCGGAAGAGGACGCGCGGGTCGACGGGCTTGGGAATGATGTAATCCGGGCCGTACTGGATCGGGTCGTCGCCGTAGGCCTTGACGACCGCGTCGGGAACGTCTTGGCGGGCGAGTTCGGCCAGCGCCTCGGCACAGGCGACTTTCATCTCCTCGTTGATCTCGGTCGCGCGCACGTCGAGGGCTCCACGGAAGATGAAGGGGAACCCGAGGACGTTGTTGACCTGATTCGGATAATCCGAGCGGCCGGTGGCCATGATGACGGTGTCGTCGCGGGCCGCTTTGGCCTCCTCGTAGCCGATCTCCGGATCCGGATTTGCCATCGCGAAGACGATCGGGTCCGACGCCATCGACTGGATCATCTCCTGGGAGACGATGCCGCCGATCGAGAGCCCGACGAAGACGTCGGCCCCATCCATCGCGTCGGCCAGCCCGCCCTCGGGCACGTCGCGGGCGAACTGCTGTTTGTACTCGTTGACGTCGCCGTCCGCGGCGCGGTCCTCGGTGATGATTCCCGAGGAGTCACACATCGTGATGTTCTCCTTCCGGACGCCCAGCGAGACGTAAAAGCGCGCCGTCGCGATGGCACTCGCCCCGGCTCCGGAGAAGACGACCTCGAGTTCCTCGAGGCTCTTGCCGGCGATGTCGGCGGCGTTGAGCAGCGCGGCCCCGGAGATGATCGCGGTCCCGTGCTGGTCGTCGTGGAAGACCGGAATGTCGATCTCCTCGCGCAGCCGTTCCTCGACGGTGAAACAGCCGGGCGCTTTGATGTCCTCTAAGTTGATCCCGCCGAAGGTCGGCTCCATCATCTTGATGGCCTCGACGAGCTTGTCGGGGTCCGAATCGTCGAGTTCGATGTCGAACACGTCGATGTCGGCAAAACGCTTGAACAGCACGCCTTTGCCCTCCATGACGGGTTTTGAAGCCTGTGCGCCGATGTCACCCAATCCGAGAACCGCCGAGCCGTTCGAGACGACGCCGACGAGGTTACCCTTGGCCGTGTACTGGTAGGCGTCGGTTTCGTCCTCGTCGATCTCGAGACACGGGGCGGCGACGCCCGGCGAGTACGCCAGCGAGAGGTCACGCTGGGTGTTCGTCGGCTTGGTCGTCGAAATCTCGATCTTGCCCGGTGGATCCGTTCGATGGTACTCGAGTGCGTCCTCGTCTAATCCCATATCGGGGACACTGTGGGCGACTACAAAAAACAATGCGAAGGGGAGTTTCGACGGCTGTCGAAATAAACCGTTCTGCGGCCGCAGTTCGCCCGAGCAAAAGACGGGGATTCGACCGTTTTATACACTCCGCGGAAGTGTGGTGGGGTATGGACGTCGCGCTTGGTGGGACCTTCGACCCCGTTCATGACGGCCATCGGCGGCTGTTCGAACGGGCGTTCGAACTCGGGGACGTGACTGTCGGCTTGACCAGCGACGACCTCGCCCCGAAGACACGAGACGTCGACCGGCGGGTTCGGTCGTTCGACGAACGGAAACGAAACCTCGAGTCGGAACTCGAATCGATCGCGGCCGATCACGACCGCACGTTCGAGGTCCGACTGCTCGAGTCGCCCACGGGGATCGCAACGGAACCGCAGTACGACTATCTCGTCGTCTCGCCGGAGACCCGTGAGGGCGGCACGCGGATCAACGAGATCCGCCGCGAACGCGGCCACGACCCACTCGAGGTCGTCGTCGTCCCCCACGTACTGGCCGACGACGGCGACATCATCTCGAGTACCCGGATCGTCCACGGCGAAATCGACGAACACGGAAACGTCGTCGACGGGGAGTAAGCGTCGTCGCCGAGACCAACCCGTCGGCGACCAGCGTCAAGCCAACGGCCGATTGCCGTCGGACAGTACCGGCCGATACGGCTTCGTATCGTACAATTACGCCGGGACAGCCCGCTTCTGACTCGTGGAACGGTCGCGCTACGAACCGATTACCAGCGCGGCGGCTCGAGGCCCGCCGCCTCGAGCAACTCCTTCCAGCGCGATTGGATCGAGAGCCGGGAGACGTCGGCGGCGTCGGCGACCGCGCCCTGGGTGCGACCGTCGCCGGCGACGAGCGAGCCGGCATAGAGGCTGGCGGCCAGGACCGCCCGCTTCGATCGATCCGACTCGGGAACGTCGGTCAGAAAGAGGTCGACCGCACACGAGCGAGCCTCCGTCGATAGCTCGAGGCGGTCGGCGATCGTCTCGAGTTCCGCGAGCCACGGCTCGTACTCGACCCGGTCCCGGGCACTGTGCATACCTCCGCGTACCTGCTGAGCCGATATAAACGTGCGGTCACGGCGAGCCGTTCGACGAGCGGCCGATCGGCTCGCCGTCCCAACGAGAGACTACCGACACAACGGTCGGCTACGATTCATGGAGTGTGTGGACCGTTCGCGGCGGATTCGACTAGGAGCCGACTACTAAACCGCGTGTCGCCCCAACGGTCCGTCGACGTGCGGCGTGTCGAGTCCACCTCATGACAGAGCCAACCTGCAAACTCGTCTGTACCGGCTGCGGGCTCGAGTTGGCCTACCGGGAGCGCTCGCTGGCCGAACGGGCCGCGGAGTTACACCAGCTCCGGGATTCGGAACACGTGACGTTTATCGTCCCGCCGGACTGGTCGCCCGAGGAGCCGGTGACCCATTGTTGAGCGTCGCTTGGCGCGGACCGACAGGTACTTACTCGATTCGTGAAAACTCGAGAGCGAGCGCGGGTAGCCAAGCTAGGCCAACGGCGCAGCGCTTAGGACGCTGTCCCGTAGGGGTCCGCCGGTTCGAATCCGGTCCCGCGCATTACTGTCGCGAGCAAACCCGCGAGCGACAGCAATCGCCGACCGGTTCGAACGAGAGAAGACGGACGAAGCGATGCGAGTCCGTCTTCCCGTTGTTCGAATCCGGTCCCGCGCACTATACTCGAGCGGTCCCGACACTCCCTCGAGCCGTGCTGCTATCGCGACCGAATCCGTGAGCGATACGACCGGTGACCGAGCCACTGCTGGAGGGCCAACGGCTGCGCCGATCGTTTCGGCCGGCTACTGTCGAGAGAAACGACGGACAAGCGTCAGACGCTCCATAACGCTTATTCGGGCAGAAACAGGTTGTATGGTCAATGGCCGGGTTAGACGACGCCTTCGGGGACCTCTTTGCGAGTGTCGATGCGGTCGTACTCTTCTCACCCAGCGGCTCCTACTACGAGCAGTTCGTGGACATCGAGGACCTCGACGTGATCGTCGTCGGGACCGAAAACGCCGTCGGCGCGGAGACGTTCGTCGAACTCCCCCTCGAGTTCGAGAACATCTCCGAACGGATCCGATACGGCCTCGAGGGGGCCTTAGAGCAGGGCGTGATCGAGGACGGCGACGAGTTGGCCTGTGCGACCAGCGTCTTCAGCGATGGAATCGATACCGTCTCGCGGGTGCGGGCCGACGCGGAGACCCGGACGGGGATCTACGACCTGTTCGTCAAGTCCCGGGCCGACCCGGAAGTGGTCAAGTCGGTGCTGGAAGTGGCGATCGAACTGGGCAAGAAGGGCCAGAAGGGCAAGCCGGTCGGCGCGCTGTTCGTCGTCGGCGACGCGGGCAAGGTGATGAACAAGTCCCGCCCGCTTTCCTACAACCCCTTCGAGAAGTCCCACGTTCATGTCGGCGATCCGATCGTCAACGTGATGCTCAAGGAGTTCTCGCGGCTGGACGGCGCTTTCATCATCTCCGACGCGGGCAAGATCGTCTCGGCGTATCGCTACCTCGAGCCCTCGGCGGAGGGGGTCGACATCCCGAAGGGGTTGGGCGCGCGCCACATGGCCGGCGGCGCGATCACGCGCGATACCAATGCGATCGCGATCGTCCTCTCGGAGAGTGACGGCCTCGTCCGGGCGTTCAAGGCCGGAGAACTCATCCTGGAGGTCGATCCGGAGGCGTACTGATATGGTAGAGTGGCAGCCGCTCCTCAACGAACCGGCCGTCATAGCCGCGGCGGTACTGGCGCTCGGCCTCGTCGTCGGCTATCTGGTCGGTCGGCTCAACGAGGAACTGCTCTCGGCGTCGGGCGTCCCGGAGGCCGTCGAGGGAACCCCCTTCGAGCGGACCGCCCAGTCGATCGGTACCTCGACGGTCGAGATCGTCGCCCGCCTGAGTTCGTGGTTCATCTACGGCATCGCGGTGTTGACCGCGATCCACATCGCCCAACTGCTCGACACCGACGCCTTCTGGCTGCGAGTCACCGAGTTCGTCCCGCAGCTGTTTATCGCCGTCCTCGTCCTCATTCTGGGGTTTATCGTCGCGGACAAGACGGAACTGATCGTCAGCGAGTACCTCCGTGGCGTCAAGCTCCCCGAAGTATCGGTCATCCCGAAAGTGGTCAAGTACTCCGTCCTCTATGTCACGTTCATCATCGCGCTCGGGCAAGTCGGCGTCCACGTCCTCGCGCTCTTGATCCTGCTGACCGTCTACGCCGTCGGCATCGTCATCGTCGGTACTGTCGCGTTCAAGGACTTCCTCGTCTCGAGCGCCGCCGGAATCTATCTGCTGCTGAACCAGCCCTACGGGATCGGCGACGAGATCCGGATCGGCGACCAGACCGGCATCGTTCAGGAGGTCGATCTGTTCGTCACCAAGATCGAGGACGACTCCGAGGAGTACATCGTCCCCAATCGGAAGGTCTTCGAGGACGGGATCGTCCGGATGCGGGACTGACTGGGCCGAGACGGGAACCGACTACTCGAGCGAGAGGCCGGCGTGCCAGCGGTCGGCACCCGCCTCGCGTTTGACGGCGTCCATCTTCGCCAGCAAGTGGGTCGCGAGCGTCGCGGTCTCGGCGGCCCGGGACTCGCCTTCAGTCCGGAATTCGCCCGTTTCGCGGTTGGCGTAGACGGTACAGACCGCGCCGGCCCGGAGCCCGTAGAGGTTCGCGAGCGTCAGGATGGCGCTGGCTTCCATCTCGATGTTTTTCACGTTCGCCGCTTTGAGTTCGTCGACGAGGGCATCCGAACCCGCAGCCTCGAAACCCTCGAACCCGGGCCGGCCCTGGCCCGCGTAGAACGAGTCGGAACTCATCGTCACACCGGTGTGGTAGTCGTAACCTAGTCGTTCGGCGGCGGCGACCAGCGCCGAGACGACCTCGCCGTCGGCGGCGGCCGGGTAGTCCTCGCGGACGTACTCGTCGCTGGTCCCCTCCTGACGGACCGCGCCGGTGGTGATCACCAGATCGCCGACCGCCATGTCGGGCTGGATCGCGCCGCAGGAGCCGACCCGGAGGAACGTGTCGACACCGATCCGCGCCAGTTCCTCGACGGCGATCGCGGCCGACGGACTGCCGATCCCCGTCGAGGTGACCGAGACCGGCGTCCCCTCGTAGCTCCCGGTCGCAGTGCGGTACTCGCGGTGGTGGCCGCGGATCTCGTGGTCGTCCCAGAACGCCACGATCTTCTCGAGGCGTTCGGGGTTGCCCGGCAACAACACGGTGTCGGCCACGTCGTCGGGGCCGACCTCGAGGTGGTACTGTTCGTCGGCGTTCGGGTCTTCGCTGTCTCGAGTCATCGAATAGCGGCGGTTCGGGGCGACGCTGTATATAAACCCGGGGCGGCCGTACCGACGGTATGGCATGCGGGACGCTCACGGACACCTACGTCGCGGCGATCCAGCACGGTTTGGTCGATCTGCCCGCCGACGCGACCCGGATCGGCGTCGTCCGCCAGCCGACCTCGTGGTTCCACGCGGCCGTCGACGAGAACCTGCCCGAACTCGGGCCCCCGGAACCGCTCCTCGAGTCGGTGCGCGACGCCGAGGAGGACATGAAAATGCAGGGGCTCTGCGAGGAGGGTGCCCACAACGCCGCGTGGGACCGGGTCGGGTTCGGCGATGCGTATCGTGACCACCTCGAGAGCGACGACAGCGCGCGGGCGGCGGTCGAAACGCTCTCCGAGCGGTTGGCAGCGGGCGAGTCGCTAGCGCTGGTCTGTTACGAAAACACCGAGAAAAAGCGGTGTCACCGGACGATCCTCCGGGAGTACCTCGAGCAGTGACGAGGCCGTCTCAGTGCCGGCATCGATCGACCGGCCGCTGCGCCGCGATAGTGGGTTCGACGGCAGTGGTCTATCCCGTCACTCGAGCGTCTCCTCGCTGATCGTGTTCGGCAGCAGTTCACCCAGCGTGTACTCGGTCACGTCGTCGCCGCCCTCGTCACAGATCACGGCGAGGTCGTCGTCGCAGAACTCCGCCAGCGTCTGGCGGCACATCCCACAGGGGGTGACGCCGTCGCGCCGATCGGAACTGACCGCGAGCCGCGAGAACTCGCGGTGGCCGTTCTTGACCGCCTCGGCGACCGCGACCTCCTCGGCGTGGAGGCTGTTACTGTAGTTGGCGTTCTCGAGGTTACAGCCGGTAAAGACCGCGCCATCGGTAGTCTCGAGGGCGGCACCGACGCGGTACTCGGAGTAGGGGACGTGGGCCCGGTCCTGTGCGTCGCGGGCGGCCGCGATCAAGTCGTTCATGGAGACCGATTCGACCGGCGGGGACCAAAGGATGTCGGCTCCGATGCCGGTCGTCGACGACCGCTACCGGACGTCCTCGATTGCCGCTTCGATGACCCCGCCTGCCTCGTCGACGAGGTCGTCGACCGACTCGCTCTCCGCGTAGAGGCGCACGTAGGGTTCGGTGCCGCTCGGGCGGACCAGCAGCCACGAGGCGTCGTCGAACTCGAGGCGGACGCCGTAGTCGGTGTCGACGGCGGCCTCGGGGAACGCGTCGGGCAGGTCGCTCTCGAGGGCAGACATGGCGTCGACCTTGGCCGCATCGGGACAGTCGAGACTGACCTTTCGGTAGGGGCGTTCGGTGACCGGCTCTCGGAGCCGGTCGGTGTCGCCGGCCGCGGCGACGAGCGCGGCGACGACCGCCGCGCTTGCGACGCCATCGATCCAGCCGCCGAAGGCGGTGTGGATGTGTTTCCAGGGTTCGGCGGCGAAGGCGATTTCGGTGTCGACCGAGCCGCGCTCGCGCTCCCGCGCGATCCCCTCGTGGAGTGCCCCGAGTCGGACGCGCTCGACCCGGCCACCGGCCGCCCGAACCCGCTCGTCGATGCGGGCGGAGGCGTTGGGCGTGGTGACGACGACGGGGTTGTCGGCGTCGCTGTCGGCCGTGTAGCGTGCCGCAACCACTGCGAGGATCGTGTCCTCGTGGATCACCTCGCCGTCGGGGCCGAGGACGACTAGCCGGTCGGCGTCGCCGTCGTGAGCGAGTCCGAGGTCGAACTCGCCGTCCGCGACGAACGCCGAGAACTCCGTGAGCGTCTCCGGAGTCGGTTTGCTCCCCCGACCGGGAAAGTGGCCGTCAACGGAGGCGTTGACCGCGACGACCGTCGCGCCGAGTCGCTCGAGGACCTGTGGCGTCGCAAGCGCGCCGACGCCGTTCCCGCAGTCGACGGCGATCCGCAGTCCCTCGAGCGGGTCCGGCGGGGTCGCGGCGTCGCCGTCCGTACCGGTGTCGGCGAACCGTGTCCGGACGTAGTCGGTGACCGCGTCGCGGTACTCCGAGAGGACGGCGAGGCGTTCGCCGTCGCCCCACTCGTCCCAGTTAGCGAGGCCGTCGTCGGCCGCAACGGCCTCGTCGACGGCCCGTTCGGCGTCGCTGTCGTACTCGACGCCGTCGTCGAAGAGCTTGATGCCGTTGTCCGCTGGCGGGTTGTGGCTGGCGGTGAGCATCACGCCCCGCCGGCCGCGCGAGGCGTAGGCCAGCGCGGGCGTCGGCACCTGTCCAACACGGCGAACGTCGGCCCCGGCGCTCTCGAGGCCGGCTTCCATCGCCGCCACGAGCGCTGGGCCGGTCTCCCGGCCGTCGCGGCCGACGACGAACGTCGCCCCGGGTTCGCCGGCGGCTTGGCCGACGGCGAGCGCGAGCGACGGCGTTACCTCATCGACGGGACCGCGAATCCCCGCGGTTCCGAACAGCGTCATATGCGCTCGTTCCGCGAGCAGCCACTTAGCAACGTTGCAACTCGTCGCGGACGATAAGCGGGTTCGACGCCGGACAAAAGGGGTTACTCCGCCGGCAGGTCGTCGATCAATACGACGGCCTCGCCGTCGATCACGGTCGCGTCATCGTCCTCGTTGCGGACGACCGTCTCGAGGCGGTACTGGTCGTTGCCGAGGGCCTCGACGACCTCGACGCGGGCCGAGACCCGGTCGCCGATGCCGACGGGACCGCTGAACTCGAGGTCCTGTGAGAGATAGATCGTGAGTCCCGGGAGGCGAGCGAGGGCGGCGCTGATGAGGCCGGAGACGAGCGTGCCGTGGACGATACGTTCGCCGAAGCGGGTGTCCTCGGCGAACTCCTCGTCCAAGTGGAGCCGGTTCGTGTCGCCGCTGACCGCGGCGAAGGCCCGGACGTCCTCGTCGGTCAGCGCCTTCTCGAACGTGACGGTGTCGCCGACGCTGATGCCGTCGGGGTCATCGACCGTGCGATCGAACTGCCAGTCGAGGTCGGAGTACTCGATGGAGGGGATCGGCGGTACGATCCTGTCGCCCTCGGAATCGCGGTCGCCGTTGGCGGCGGGAACCATCGCGGAGACGGCCGCTCGGTTGGCCGCGGTCGCGGTTCGGAGGAACCCCCGCGTCATCGCCGACCAAGCGTCGGTCATAGCGGCGAAGTTCTCACCCCCAGTGTTCTCGTGTGACATCTACGAGCGGCTAAGCGAGGGACGTATATGACTTCTTTGGCTGCATTCCGGCCGATCCAAGCCCGTGTTACTGGCCACAAATCGCCGTAAAACTCGATTACGTCCCGGTCGTATTCGCCGGTCATTCCGTCGTCGAGACGGCCGTGACGATGAACGGTTCGCCACTCATGCGGCCCGCTCGAGACGGGGCGACCCTCCGAACGGGTCGGCGACGCGATCCGGCAGCGACCCGCCCCACCCCCATGAAACCATTCAATGGTAGCAGATGGTATCTAGTGGAAAGCCTTATACTGTCTGCGATCTAAGATGCTGTTGATGACGGACGACTCCGACCGATCGCCCTGGTTCCCGCCTGCTATGTTTACCGAGCAGATGCAGGAAGCGGGCGAGCAGGTTGCCCAGTCCCAGCAGGAGATGATGAAACAGTTGCTCCAGGCCAGTTCGGCGAATCCGCTCGAGGATACGTCGGCCTTTGGCCCGATGAACATGGGCACGGCGACGTTCAAGGCCCGCGTCCAAAGCGGCGGTCGGATCAGCATTCCCGAACCCGAACGGGACGCCCTCGACATCGAGGAGGGCGATATCGTCCAGACGATCGTCGTCCCCGTCAAACGCAACCGAGAGGACCAATCATGACTCAGAACCCATTCACCGCAGTCTTCGACGCACAGCGCACCGCACTCGAACAAAGCCAGTCGTTCGCCCACGAGGCTCTCGAGGCCCAGCAGACCTCGATCAGCGCCATCGCCGACGTCGTCGAGACGTCGGGATCGCTGGCCGAGTCCAACGCCGAACTGACCAAGGGCGCGATCCACGCCTATTTCGACGCCCTCGAAGCGTCGATGCCCGAAGAGGCCGCCGAGTTCGACGACCTCCGGGAACTCGTCGACGAGGGCTTCGACTCCGCGACTGAGGCCCAGTCGCAGTCGCTCGAGGCCGTCCTCGAGGCCCTCGAGGAGTCCGAACTCGCCTACGAGGAGTTCGCCGCGAACTACTCCGAGGTCGTCGACTCGTCGTTCGACGCCGCCCTCGAGGCCCACAAGCAGGTCGAGGAGAACGTCGAAGCGGTCGCCGAAGACGTCGAGACCGCCGCCGACGAGTTCGACGCGTCGGCCTGAATTAGGCCCACCCGTTTTTCACCCACCATCCCCAATTTCCGTATATGTCAGACCAACACCAGCCCCAGGCAGGAGACTGGAGCGCGTTCGCCGAACAGTGGAACGAGCAGTTCCTCGACGCACTCGAGGACAACATGGAAGCCCAAGCCCAGTTCGTCGAGCGCTGGTCCGAAAGCGTCGGCGAACTGAGCGAGGACGAGGAACTCTCCGACGGCGTCGAGGGGTATGCCCGTGCCTACGAGACGTGGATGAACGCCTCCCAGCAGATGGTCGATCGGATGAACGACCAACTCGAGGGCGAGGACGTCGACATCGAGGAGTTCCGTGACATCTGGCTCAACACGGCCAACGAGGCGTTCAAGGACGTGATGTCGACGACCGCGTTCGCCAAGATGACCGGCGAGACCGTCGGCGACGTCCTCGAACTGCAACAGCAGGCCGACGAGGCGGCTCAGGAGACGCTGCACACGCTCGGCTTCGCGACCGAGGACGACATCGTCGAGGTCGGGGATCGGCTCGTCGAACTCGAGCGCCGCCAGCACGCCGTCGAGCAGAAACTCGACCGCGTTCTCGACCACCTAGAGGAGCAATGAAGAACCCCTTCGCAACCGCCCTGAACATGCAACGGCAGGCCTGGGAGGCGACCGCCGACCTGGCCGAGAAAAGCAGTGTCGCACCCGACCGGACCGAAACCGTCGAGAACGTCGGGGTTGGGCAAACGCCCAGCGAGGTCGTCTACGAGGAGAACAAGCTCAAGCTCCTCCACTACGAGCCGATGACGGAGGAGCAACACGACATCCCCATCCTCATCGTCTACGCGCTGATCAACAAGCCCTACATCCTCGATCTCCAGCCCGATCGGTCCGTGGTCCAGACGTTGCTCGAGGCCGGCTTCGACGTCTACCTGATCGACTGGGGCGAACCCTCCAAGCTGGATCGGACGCTCGGTCTCGACGACTACGTCAACCGGTATATCGACAACTGCGTCGACGTGGTCCGTGAACGATCGGGACGGGAGTCGATCAACATCCTCGGTTACTGCATGGGCGGGACGATGTCGGCCATGTACGCCTCCTTGTATCCCGAGAAAGTCGAGAACTTGGCGCTGATGGCCGCCGGGCTCTGCTTCGACGGCGACGGCGGCGTCCTCGAGCTGTGGGGCAGCGAGGACTACTACGACCCCGAGACGGTCACGGCGACGTTCGACAACGTTCCCGCCGAGTTCTTGGACGTCGGCTTCGCCCTGATGGATCCGGTCCAGAACAACGTGACCAAGTACGTCACGTTTTACGACAACATGGAAGACGAGGACTTCGTCGAGAACTTCGCCCGGATGGAGCGCTGGCTGGCGGAGGGGATCGACGTGGCCGGCGAGGCCTACGAGGAGTTCATCCGCGACATCTATCAGGAGAACAAGCTCTACGCAAACGAACTCCGGTTGGGCGGCGAACACGTCGATCTGGGCAACATCGACATGCCCGTCCTCCAGATCGTCGCGGAGTACGACCACCTCATCCCGCCGGCGGCCTCCAAACCGTTCAACGACGAGATCGCCTCGGACGACACCGAGATCCTCGAGTTCGCGACGGGCCACATCGGCATGTCCGTCTCCTCGCGAAGCCACGCGGAACTCTGGCCGGAGGTCTGTGACTGGTTCGAGGCGCGCTCGAACGGGACGGATGAAGAGTCACCCACCTCGGACCGGTCGACCGACCCCGATGACGCGGACGCGGCGCTGGCCGAGGACGTCGCCGGCAACGAATCGGGTGCCAGCGACCTCGCCGACGGCGGCATCGACATCGAGTCGGGGACGGATATCGACGCCGAGACGAGCGAGTTCCACGGTCAGGATCGCTCGGATGCGGAGATCGCCGATCGCGGCGAGGGATCGGTTCAGGCGGAACCGGCCGAACCGGGCGAGATGACCGTCGACGAGGACGTCGTCGAGGAGGTCGCTGGCGAGGACGTGGCCTCGGAGATCGCGTCCGAACCCGACGATCTCACCGATCTCCGTGGCATCGGCGACGCCTACGCAGCGGCGCTCGCCGAGGCCGGGATCGAGACGTTCGCGGAGTTGGCCAACGCCGATGTCGCCGACCTCGCCGCCGAAACCGGGATCTCGCCGACTCGAGTCGAAGACTGGATCGACCAGGCTCGAGAGCGCTGAGGCCGGTGTCGACGGTGGGGCGATCCGATCGCCCCGGTCGCCCTCCGGTCGTTTGCACCCTCACTGTATTGATAGCTAACAGGTCGTTATTTACCATCGGACGTTGAATGTGTGAGTCATGTCCATGGATGGTCGTACCTGCGTTATTACGGGCTCGGCGAAGGGGATCGGTCGCGGCATCGCCGAGTACCTCGGCGAGGAGGGAGCGAACGTCGTCATCAACTACCGGTCGTCGGAGGGTGAGGCCTACGAGGCAGTCGACGCCATCGAGTCGGCCGGCGGCTCGGCGGTCGCGGCTCAGGCCGACGTCTCCGACCGTGCGGCGGTCGAGAACATGGTCGAGGTCTGCCACGAGGCGTTCGGCCCGGCGGACGTCCTCGTGAACAACGCCGGCATCACGGCCGACAAACAGTTCACCGAGATGTCCCCCGAGGAGTGGAACCGCGTGATGGACGTCAATCTGGGCGGCATGTTCAACTGTACGCAACTGTTCTACGACGACCTCTGGAACGCCGAGGAGGGTCGATTGATCAACATCTCGAGCGTCGTCGGCAAACAGGGCAACTACGGCCAGGCAAACTACGCGGCCGCGAAAAGCGGGATGTTCGGCTTCACGCGGACGATCGCCCTCGAACTCGCGAAAGGTGGGTCGACGGCCAACTGCGTCGCGCCGGGCTTTACCGCCACCGATATGCTCGAGAGCGTCCCGGACAAGGTGTTAGACCGGATCATCGCGGGGATCCCCCTCGAGCGACTGGCGGAGGTCGAAGACATCGCCGCAGTAGTTCGATTCCTCGCGAGCAAGGACTCCTCGTACGTGACCGGCGAAGTGATCGACGTCAACGGCGGGATGGATCTGTAGGCCGGCGGTTCACCCCACCGGATCGCCGCCGCTACTGTCGTCGTCGATAGCCGATACCGGCGATCGCGGCGACGCAGACGAGCGTAGCACCGACGCCACCGAGCAGGAGCTGCCCCCAACTGCCGGGGAGAAACGCCGCCCGATCGCTGCCGACACCGATCTCGGAGTCGGTCGCAGTCGGACCGGCGAGATCGACGGTTCGATCGATGCCTTCCGTGCGATCGTCGGCCCTGTACGTCGCTTCGATTTCGGCGGTTCCCGTCGGCGCGTCGCTGACCGGAATCGTCACCGTCTCCGCCGACGCGGCGTCGACGGTCGCGATCGTCGCACCCGGCAACTGCTCGTCGTTCACTCGGCCGGAGAGGGTCACGTCGTCTATCGGGGCGTTCCCTCGGTTGGTAACCCGGTACTGCAGCACCGTCGATTCGTTTCGCTCGAGGATCGACGCGTGTAGATCGACATCCTCTCGCAACGGTTCGACCTGGATCGACCGGACGGTTTCGACACGGCTGTCGTCGCCGTACTCCAGGGTGGCCGTGAGCTCCGTCTCACCCGCTTCGTCGGGCCGTACCCGGAAATCGAACGTCGTCATGTTCCCGGCTCCGAGCGTCGGTCGGATCCGGGTCTGCTCCTCGACGATCCCCTCGCCGTCGAGTCGCAGGACCAGATCGGTCAGTTCCTCGTCGTCACCGTTAGAGACGGTAACGCCGACCGGAACGTCGGTGCCGGCGACCGCCCGATCGGTGTCGATCTGGAGCCGCGGCTCCGTCGGTGAATCACGGGACGGCTCGGACGCGCTGACGTATACCGGGCGCTCGATGACCCCGATTCGCTGCAGGTTTCCGTCCGCGTCCTCTTTGAGCCCGCGTACTTTGACGACGAGGCGTTTCTCTCCCGCCGTTTCGACCGTCGTCTGCAGGGGGACGTCGATCGTTTCACCGGCCCCGATCGAACCGAGATCGCTCGCTTCGTCGACCTTGCCTCGATCGGGTGCCGTCAACACGACTTGCGTGACTTGGAACCCACCGTCCTGTTCGCTCGAGTGGCGGATCGTCGGTGTGACGGTAACGGTATCGCCGGTCGTCGGTTCGTCGTCCGAGACCTCGACGTCGGAGACGGTGACGTAGACGTCCGACGGGGAACCAGTGACGAGGCCGACCCCGGCGAACAGGGACAGACAGAGCATTCCGATGACGAACACCGCCCGTAACTGCGTCCAATCGCATCGTTTCGTTTTCGACATACAGTTTTAGGCTTGCCTAAACAATTTTATCACTTACGGTTTAGGCCAGCCTAAACAACTCGGAACGCGAGTGCGGGTAGTGCCCGCTCGAGTACTAGTCAAGCACGATACCACGGTATTCTGAACTCGCCAGAGGGCTGCCAGCCGCCGCAAAGCAGCGTGAACTCGAGGTTTCACACCGGCGATCGGTATCCGGGCTGCTCCCTCGATCGGTTTCGATTCACACGGTCACAGTGCGACCGTCTACGACTGAAATCGTGGAGAACTCAGATCCGATCTTTCTCCTTCGAGACGACTCGCACGTTCTCGATCCCGGTCTCGGGATACTGGCCCGCGTCGTTCTTCTCGACGGCCTTGACCATGTCCCAGACGACGTTCAGGCCGGTCGTCACGCCCTCGAGGGCCTCCATCTCGCAGCCGGTCTTGCCAGTGGTCTCGACGGTGACTCGGAGTTCGATTCGGTCCTCGTCGAGGGCGAACTCGGTATCGACGTTCGTGATCGGGATCTGGTGACACATCGGGATCGTCTCCCAGGTGTGTTTGACGGCCTGGATCGCACCGATGCGGGCGGTCGCGAGGACGTCGCCCTTGCCGACCTCGTCGGCCCGGATCGCCTCGATCGTCGAGGACTGGAGCCGGATCTCGCCGGCCGCGACGGCGCGACGCTCGCTGTCGGGCTTGTCGCCGACGTCGACCATCTGGACGTCCCCGTCCTCGGTGGTGTGCGTGAGATCGTCGGCGTCGC
This sequence comes from Natrinema pellirubrum DSM 15624, assembly GCF_000230735.2. Lineage (NCBI taxonomy): Archaea > Methanobacteriati > Methanobacteriota > Halobacteria > Halobacteriales > Natrialbaceae > Natrinema > Natrinema pellirubrum. The sequence goes on along the minus strand of NC_019962.1, from coordinate 1,180,421 downwards.
CCGCACTGCCGTCCGATGCGTCCTCACTCATCGCCGTCACCCCAGAGGACCGCCGGGAGTTCCCCGACCAGTTCCGACGCGAGGAGGCCGTAATCGTCGCGCTCGGCGAGGCGTTCGCCCGCGAGCCCGTTGACGTGCGCGCCCGCTGCGGCGGCCTCGAGCGGGTCGGCATGCTCGAGCAACGCCGCGACGATCCCGGCGAGCGTGTCCCCGGTGCCGCCGACTTTCATGCCGACGGTACCCGAGCGGCTGATCCGCGTCCGCTCGCCGTCGGTGATCACGTCGTTTGCACCCTTCGCGAGGACGACGTGTCCCAGATCGGCCGCGAAGGCCTCGATCTCGTCGGCCGCGGCCGCCAGATCGTCGGTGTCCGGGCCGCCCATCCGTGCCAGTTCGCCCCGGTTGGGCGTACAGACCAGCGTCGCGTCGGTCTCGATTTCGGGGACGACCGCGAGCGCGTCGGCGTCGACGACCGCCCGGCCCGTGTAGCCCGAGAGGAACTGGCGGGTCGCCTCGAGGGTCTCGTCGGCGGCCCCGAGGCCGGGGCCGATGACGACGACGTTGTCGTAGCGCTCGGCCGTCTCGAGCAGGTCGTCGGCCACGTCGGGCGTCAGCACCTCGCTGTCGTAGGGCTGGACGATCAGATCCTCGCTGTAGCCCTGGATCTCGCCGGCGACGGAATCGGGGGCAGCGACGAAGGACAGTTCCGCGCTGGCCCGCAGGGCGGCCTGTGCGGCCAGCGCCGGCGCGCCGGTGTAGGGACCGCCGCCGATGACGTTGGGTCGACCCTCGCGACCGTCCGGCCGCGCGAGGGCCACGTCACCGGGGCCGACGAATCGTTCTGCGGCTGCCGGGATGCCGATATCCGCGACCGTGACCGCCGCGTCGAGATCGTCGAGCCCCGGCTTCGTCTCGTGGAAGGTGACGACCCGATCGGCGTCGACGCCGTTGTCGGCGTGGTCGCCGCCGTCGGCGTCGAACCCGGAGGGGACATCGACCGAGACGACCGTCGCGTCGGCGGCGTTGATCGCCGCGGCCGCGGTGGCGGCCGGTTCCCGCAACTCGCCGCTGATTCCCGTCCCGAGCATCGCATCGACGATCACGTCCGCCTCGGGGAGGTCGACCGCGCTCGAGTCCGTGACCTCGTGTGTCTCGTAGTCGGCCCGCTGGAGGGCCGCCCAGTTCTCGCGAGCGATCTCCGTGCCGATCCGGTCGGCCCGGCCCAGCAACAGCGTCGTTACGTCGTACTCATCGAGAAACCGGGCCGCGACGAAGGCGTCCCCGCCGTTGTTCCCGCGGCCGGCGACGACGGCGACGCTCGCGCCCGGGTCCGCCGCTTCGCGGACCGCGCGAGCGACGGCGCCCCCGCTCGATTCCATCAACTGCTTTCGCGGGACGCCGAGCGCCGCGGCGTTCTCGTCGACGGCGGCCATCCGCTCGCCTGTAATCATGGCTGCTGGTTCGACCGGCCGACTGGTGAAGATTGCGGACGACCGGCAGCCTCAAACCGACGCGGTCCCCAGCCTCACCGTGAACGTCTTCTGGCTCGACGAGGATCCCCGTCTCGCGGCGCGGTATCACTGCGACCAGCACGTCAACAAGCTGCTGCTCGAGGCCGCCCAGGTCCTGTGTACTGCCGCCCGCGAGAACGGCTACGAGGCCGAGTTCCTCTATGGCTCGACTCACGTCGATCACCCCGTCACGCGGTGGGCCACCGAATCCCGGGCCAACTGGCTCCGGCTGCGCGACCACGCCGAGGCGCTCAACGCGGAGTTCGTCGAGCGCTACGACAAGGACGAGGCCCACGCGAGCTGGTCGGTCATCGAGCGCATCGCAGTCGACGCGATCGCGTTCCCGTCAGACGAGCCGACGCCGCGCCCGCAGGCGATGCCCGAGGAGTACAAACGACCCGGCGATCCGGTCGCGGCCTGTCGCGCCTACTACGCCGGCGAGAAGGCCGACTGGGCCGAGTGGGCGTATACCGAGAAACCGCCGTGGCTCGCGGCCCATTTGTCCGACGCCGAGTGAACCCACGGCGTCTCGAGCGGTCTACTCACCCAGCGGTCCGTGATACATGCCCTCGCGGCCCGCGGGACCCGGACTCGATAACGATTATTCGACTTAATTTCGTCTCGATAACTCTGAACGCATAAGTACTCCCGACCCGTATCGCACACATGAACACGCTCGAAGCAACCGAGCCGATCGACAGCGCCGACGACGAATTTCACGACCCCCCGCTCGCACAACCGGACCCCGATATCCATCTGCCCGGAACGCCGACCGTGTCGTTCATCGAGTACGTCGCGGTCGCTATCCGGACGCTGCGTCGCTGAATCGGCACCGATGTGGCCGACGTGGCCGCGAAAACGGGGTACCGCTCGACCGAGCGTTCCGAGTGACGATTCAGTACCGGATCTCGAACCCGTCCTCGTCTCGAGGCTCCTCGTATTCGACCGTGACGTCGTCGACTTCGGCGGCGGGACTGCCCGTGTGACACCACTCGACCATCGCTTCGACGGCGTCATCGGGGCCCTCGAAGACCGCCTCGACGCGACCGTCCTCGAGGTTTTTCACCCAGCCGTCGACGTCGTTCTCTTGGGCCGTATCACGGGTGTTCGCGCGGTAGTAGACGCCCTGTACCGTTCCGGAGACGAAAACGTGTGCGCGGGTTCGGTCGGTCATGTTCGTGGCCTCGAGCGCGACGGGCAAAAATCCGCGGCCGATCGATCGGCGAGTGACATGACGACGCGTCGGAACGGCCCTGCCTACGTCTATTGTGACTCTTCGTAGCGGCGAGCGCCGACGATCATCCGAGCGGCAAGCCCGACGACGCCGACGACGAAGCCGATCCAGACCACGTCCGAACCGCCGAACGAATCCGTGTACTCCACGCCGGCGACGAGGAAAACGAGCGCCGCCACGTACAGCGTATTGGTTCCGATGAAGTCCGCCAGGCCTTCCTCGTCGGCCACCCGGTCCGGATCGTAGCCCGCGATCAGCCGGACCGCACCGAAGTACTTGATCAGGAACCCGAGTGCCCCGACGAACCCACCAGTTACGAGGAGAACGATGGCCGAGTCGGTAGCCATACCGAACAATTGACAGTGATCTCACAAAACGCTTCCGAGCGTCGGTTGCGCCGATGAAGTTACTCGTCAGGTCGGCGGGCCGGTCCGTCAGTCGCCGGTTCGTAAGTGATGGAAAATGTACGTCTGGGCGTACCCCGCATACTCCCCACCGAGTCGTTCCCGGATCGCTCGAGAAGTATCAGCGTACGACCCTCGATCGCAGTCGGGGTAGTACTCCTCTATCGCCGACCTGATCCACGTATCGAGCGGGACAGCCTCGTCGAAGCCCAGCGAGAACAGCAGGACGCAGTCGGCGACCTTGTCACCGACACCGACGAACTGCGTCAGGTACGCCCGGGCGGCCTCGTACTCGAGGTCCCGTGCCGCGGCCGGATGCGCTTCTCCGTCGGCGACCATCTCGGCGGTCCGGACGACATAAGGGGCGCGATACCCTAATCCGAGATCGCGGAGTTCGGCCTCGGTCGCGGCCGCCAGCTGCTCGGGCGTCGGGAACGCGTGGTAGGTCTCGCCGTCGAAGGCGATCGGACTGCCGTACTCCCGAGCCAGCGCCCTGACCATCCCATGGATCCGACTCACCCGCATCTGTGCCGAGCAGATGAACGCGATCAGACAGCCGAAGGGCGGATCCTGAACCAGACGCAGCCCGCGGTGGGCCTCATAGGCCTCCCGGAGTAGGGGATCGTCCGGTCCGGCCGCGACGATCGCCTCGAGGTCGTCGTCCAGACACAGAAGTCGACGGACGGTCGGCTCGGCGTCGGTCGTCGATGCCCACTCGAGGCGATCGTCGCGAGACCGAACACGGATCACGTCGCCGTCGACGACCGTCGAGTACCACGCGCCGGGCGCGGGGTCCCCGTGATACATCTCGCCGTCCTCGCGTCGCCAGAGGTAGCTCTGTCCGCTCTCGAGGGTCCGATACAGATCGAGTCCACCGGCGAGTTCCGCGAGTTCGATCGTGCCCGTCGCCATTCGTTGGGGCCTTCGCGGGGGCAGGCTTTTGCCTTTCGAACCGACCGGGCCGACCCGGCACAACAACGCGTTTCCGCCGCTTCCCGGTCGGGCGAACCTTCTTACTGTAGGCCACACAATGTCTAGGTATGAATTGCAGGGTTGTCGTCGAAGCTGCCGTGCCGGTATTCGACGTCGAAACACCGGACGAGGCGATCCGTATCGCCATCTCGAAGACGGGCGAGATGTTGAACCCTGACCTGAACTACGTCGAGATCAACATGGGCGAGCGTACCTCTCCGTCCGGAGAGGAACTGCCCCCCGCGTTCATCGCGGCCGACGAGGCACTCGTCGCGCTCGAACTGGAGATGACCGTCTTCAACGTCGAGCGCGAGGAACACGCCTCCCGAATCGCGCGCAAGGAGATCGGCCAACGCCTCGAGAACATCCCGCTCGAGGTCACGCAAATCGAGATCATCGAAGACGAAGACGCCGAGGACGAAACGGACGACGAATCGGCCGGAACCGGGTCGGCCGACGACGAAGCCGTCGAGTCGCCGACCGACATCGACGAGGACGAGAGTGACGACGAGGAAATCCTCCCTGAGTTCGAGGATCTCGTCGAGTAGTCGTTTTCGGGGTCACGGACGGCGAATAGTCCGATAGTCGTCCGTCTCGAGTCGGGTATCGGAGAACGTCGAACCGAGAGAGATGAGACTCCGCAGCGGTTGTGACGATCGGAGGATGCGACGAGTGACTCAGTCGGCAGTAGCGGCGACTGCTTCCTGCTCCCCTTCCTCACGCATGTTCTTCGTGATTCCCCCGGCGAGTGCAAAAACAGCGGCCTTGTGGTCGGTCTTCGATTTATGGATGGATGTCGGTCGGATCCCTTTCGCTTCGTATTTCTCGAGATCGATCTGACAGTTGTCCCACTCGGCGCACTGGTTCGATACCTCCGCGAGAAGGCCGTGAAGGTGAATGAGCTCCTGCTTCTTCATAACCATCCACTCCTACCCACTGCAGGGTTATATTATTATCTTGAGTTGCGTTAACACGCGCCCCGTGGCGATCGAACGGCCTGTCATCGTCCGGTACGGTTCGAACGGATCACCTACAACGGCGTAATCACAGGCCGGGATCGAGGTAGAGGTTTATTTCTCGTCGTAATAATTCGTTTCTCCCCAAGTTCCGAGATGCTGGCTCCGGAGAGTTAAACGGTGACTACTCGGAGAACGACGGCGGGAGAAACCGTACTGCTAGCCGAGCTGTTTCAGCGTCTGGAGGTCACGATCCGTCCGCATGAACTCGGCGGTCCGGTGGGAGGCATGGCAGTTCGGGCAGTGGAACATCTCCGCAGCTGCGGGGAGTTCGTCCGGGGAGACCTGCCAGTCTTTGGTACATTCGGGACACAGTAACTGGACGGTCGTCGTATCCATGTGACTCCCTTTCACTGGGGGATAGAAAAACGTTGCCGCAGTTTCGGACGGTCGAGAATACCACCCGCTCCGAGCCGACCTGACAGATGACGGTCGGAAGCTTACGCAGGTGCGGCCGTATCGGAGGCCTCGAGCAGTTCTTTGTAGCGGTTGCGGATGGTGACCTCGGAGATACTGGCGACGTCGCTGACCTCGTTCTGGGTGACCTTCTCGTTGGTCAAGAGGGCGGCGGCATAGACCGAGGCGGCCGCGAGGCCGACCGGGGACTTGCCACTGTGGACGCCCTCCTGTCGCGCGGACTCGAGCAGTTCACGCGCCATGCGCTCGGTTTCGTCCGAGAGGTCGAGGTCGCTGACGAAACGGGGCACGTAGTGTTCGGGGTCGGCCGGCTTGACCTCGAGGCCGAGTTCCCGAATGATGTAGCGGTACGTGCGGGTCAGTTCCATCTTCTCGACGCGGCTGACCGCCGAAATCTCGTCGAGACTGCGGGGGGTGCCGGCCTGTCGGGCGGCGGCGTACAGCGACGCGGTCGCGACGCCCTCGATCGAGCGGCCCGGCAGCAGGTCCTCCTCGAGGGCGCGCCGGTAGATGACGCTTGCCGTCTCGCGGACGTTCTCGGGGAGACCAAGGGCAGAGGCCATCCGGTCGATCTCGCCCAGCGCCTGCTTGAGGTTGCGCTCCTTGGAGTCACGGGTTCGGAACCGCTCGTTCCAGGTGCGCAGGCGCTGCATCTTCTGGCGCTGGCGGCTCGAGAGCGAGCGGCCGTAGGCGTCCTTGTCCTGCCAGCCGATGTTGGTCGAGAGCCCCTGGTCGTGCATCATGTTGGTCGTCGGCGCGCCGACGCGGGACTTCTCGTCTTTCTCGGCAGCGTCGAACGCACGCCATTCGGGGCCGCGGTCGATCTCGTCTTCCTCGACCACGAGGCCACAGTCCGTACAGACCGTCTCGGCGTGTTCGTCGTCGGAAACCAGTCGGCCACCACACTCGGGGCAGTGTTCCTGCTCGTCGGATACCGTGGTCTCGTCCTCGGTCTCCGCCTCTCGCTCGTTCGTATAGGTTCGGATGCTCGTATCTGTCATGGTGTATCGGGTGGGTTACTCGGGGCTCCCGGGTGGGGTAACCAGAAGAAACCCGGTCGCCTCGGCTAACATAGGGTAAGGTCGAAACGCATATAAACCTTTCGCCTACTTTATAAACTGACCGTATTTTCTATTATATAGGTTCCGGTTACATAGTGATTAATCGTGTGGGATTCTCCACCTGGGACCGAGTGTCGTCGGACGGCCCGAGTCGCTACTCGACGGTGAAGAGATGCCCCTCCCTCGGGACGTCGAACAGTCCGACCCGGGCACCCGCGTCCAGCCACGCGTGTCCGTACGAAAACGACGCCAGTGCGTTGACGAGGTCGTCCTGCTCCCGAAAATGGTTGCCGTCGTCCAGATACGACGCCGCCATCTCGTAGCAGTCGGCGGCCGCCTCGGCCATCGGTGTCCCCTCAGGCGGTGCGATCGTCGCCTCCTCGAGCGCCTCCGCGAGCAACTCTCCGTACCGGTTCGTCTTCTCCTCGAGATCGGCGGCCATATCCGATCGTCATCGCTTGCGTCCGTAAGTGCATCGGCTGGTCGATGGGCCGTCAGCAGAGTGCGGTCGAACCGTCCGGTGCGGTCTCAGCGTGTGCGTCGAGCGATCGCCGCTGCAGCGAGACGTGCGACGCTGCTCGCAGTTCGAACCGACCGCAACGGGCTGGTAGAGCGGCGTTCGTGACGGCCCCGACGACGGCGCCCGCGTCACAGTAAGGGGGAGTGATTGCTGAGAACGCAAGCGGTTTAGGCGCTCTACCCCAACCGTGACACATGAGCGACCAGCCACGCGTCGAGATTTATACGAAGACTGATTGTCCGTATTGCGAGAAGGCCAAAGATCTCTTCGACAGCAAAGGCATCGAGTACGAGACGTACAACGTCACCGACGACGACGAACTCTTCGAGGAGATGGTCGAGCGCGCGGACGGCCGCCAGACCGCTCCCGAGGTGTTCATCGACGACGAACTCATCGGTGGCTGGGACGACACCTCCGCGCTGAACGAGACCGGCGAACTCGACGAAAAGCTGGGCATCGCCGAGGACACCGACGATGAGATCGTCGAACACCGCAAACTCGTCATCGCCGGCACCGGCATCGCCGGCCTCACCGCCGCCATCTACGCCGGCCGCTCGAACAACGAGCCACTGGTCATCGAAGGCGACGAACCCGGCGGTCAGCTCACCCTGACTACCGACGTCGCCAACTACCCCGGCTTCCCCGACGGCATCGGCGGCCCGGAACTGGTCAACAACATGAAAGAGCAGGCAAAACAGTTCGGTGCTGACCTGAAAAACGGTATCATCGAGTCCGTCGATGACTCGAGACGTCCCTTCCGCGTCGAGATGAAAGACGGCGACGTCTACACCGCCGACGCCGTCATCGCCGCCTCGGGTGCCAGCGCCCGCACGCTCGGGATCCCCGGCGAGGACGAACTCATGGGCTACGGTCTCTCGACGTGTGCGACCTGTGACGGCGCGTTCTTCCGCGGCGAGGACATGCTCGTCGTCGGCGGCGGCGACGCCGCCATGGAGGAAGCAACCTTCCTCACGAAGTTCGCCGACACCGTCTACATCGCCCACCGCCGCGAGGAGTTCCGCGCGGAGGACTACTGGGTCGATCGCGTTCAGGAGAAAGTCGAGGAGGGCGAGATCGAGATCATGAAAAACACCGAACTGATCGAGATCCACGGCTCTCAGGAAGACGGCGTCGACCACGTCACCCTCGTCGAAAACGAGCAGGGCCACCCCACCGACCGCCTCGACGACCCCGAGACCGAGGAGTTCGACTTCGACGTCGGCGCGGTCTTCTTCGCGATCGGCCACACCCCCAACACCGACTACCTCGAGAACACCGGTGTCGAAACCGATGCCGACGGCTACCTGAAAACGAAGGGCGGCGACGGCGGCGACCAGACCGAAACCGATGTCCCCGGAATCTTCGGGGCTGGCGACGTCGTCGACTACCACTACCAGCAGGCCGTCACCGCGGCCGGCATGGGCTCGAAGGCCGCCCTGGACGCTGACGAGTATCTGGAGGACCTCGAGCGCGCCGAGTCCGCCGCCGGGGAAGTCGAACCTACGGCCGCGGACGACTAACGTCGTCGACTGTATTCTCTCCGCCGGTCGATCCGCCCGTCACACAGTCTCGAGGGTCGCAAAACGGAACTGCGACCGATCGGTCCGCTCCAGTAAGCCAGCTCTACGTGGAACTCAGCTCCGGTAATGAAACAATACATCTATATGAACGGGTTGGTAAGGAAACAACTGAATGTTCATTCACTCTGACTTCGTTGAGTATGTGCAGAACCGCTCGCCGCTCGAATATGGGTGGCACGGACGATGAAGCCGCTTAATCAACTCGCGTCGCTGCTCGTGGTCGTATTGGTCGTGACTGCGGGAGTCGGACCCGCAGTCGCACAGTCGTCGTCGGGTCAGGTCGTCGGGCAGCCGGATATCTCGATCGAGACGTCGGCCGGGAAGCTGACGCCGGGAACGACAGTCGAGTTGCCGCTGTCGATTACGAACCGCGGACAGATCGACCGCGCCGGCCCGCAGCAGTACGAGGACCGCGTCACCACTGCGCGCGGTCTGTCGATGTCATTTCAGGACGAGGAGTCCCCGTTGGAGGTAAATAGCGGTTCAGTCGCCGTCGGTAACGTGCCGACGGGAACGAGGGACGTCTCGCCGGTCGAGATCACCGTTCCGGAGGGGCTCGATCCCGGCGTCTACGAGCTTCCGGTCGAATACGAGTACTCGTACACTCGAGTTGCGGAGTATGGTGCGAGTACCGAATACAACGACCTCACGCGAACGCGGACGGCGACGGTCGAGATCGAAGTGGACGACAAACCACGGTTCGACGTCGTCGGCGTCGACTCGAGCGCACAGATCGGCGATCGAAACGACGTCGCGGTAACGCTTCGGAACACGGGAACCGAGACGGCACGTGACGCGAGCGTGACGGCACAGTCGAAGACGAAAGAACTGACGTTCGGCGCCGGTCCGGCGAGTTCGACGGGATACGTCGGCGACTGGGAACCGGGTGAAACGAAAACCGCAAACTACAGCGTCGGACTGTCGGACGATGCGCCACATCGCGGCTACTCCGTCGATCTCTCCGTCGATTATACCGATTCCAACGGCATCGATCAAACCTCTCGCCAGTTAGAGGCGGGTATCCCCACCACCGCCGAACAGTCGTTCGGCCTCGAAAACGTTTCCTCGACACTTCGCGTGGGCGAAGACGGGAGTATCTCAGGGACCGTCACGAACACGGGCCCGAAACCGGTCGGGAGCGCCGTCGTTCAGTTCACCGACGACGACTCGCCGAACGTGATCCCTATCGAACGGTCCGTCGCCGTCGGATCACTCAAACCCGGAGAATCGAAGTCGTTCCGACTGCCGATCGAAGTGAGCAGCGAGGCCGAAGCCGGAGCGAAATTGCTGGACTTCGCCGTCCGCTATCGGAACTCCGAGGCGGAGATCCGTCAGTACACCAAACTCGACGTGACTGCCGATATCGCTCCCGAACGTGATCAGTTCGATGTCGATATACAGGAGTCGACGATCACGGCCGGCGGCGAGCAAGCGATCACCGTCTCGGTCACGAACGAACTAAATCAGACCGTGACCGATGTCGAGGCGCGTATCTTCGCCGACGACCCGCTCGACACCGGTGACGACGACACGGGTTACGTCGAGTCGCTCGAGCCCGGCGAGTCGGTCACCATGACGTTCGAACTGAGCGCGTCGGAGTCGGCGACAGAAAAGACGTACCCGGTCTCCTTTGACTTCCGATACGACGACGAACGGAACAAGAGCCAGCTTTCGAACACGATTCGCGTGCCGATGTCCGTTACGACCGACGACGGCGGCTTCCCGCTATCGCTGGTCCTCATCACGGGCTCGCTTCTCATCGGCGCGGTCGGCGTGTTCTGGTATCGGAGGGACTAATCGATGACAGCGGGCGAGCGAATCGAGACTGCGACCGAAACCCTCAATGACGTGATCATCGCCCGATCACGAACAGTCGTGATCGGGTTTCTGGTCCTCACCGTCGTCTTCGCCGGTGGATTCGGACTGGTCACCACCGATACGGATTCGACGGACTCGTTTACCGAAGACCTCCCGGAACAGGACGCGCTTGACTCCGTCAACGAGGAGTTCGAAGGCCCGTTCCAGACCTCGGACGAGACGACACAGCTCGTCCATACCGGAGATAACGTTCTGACCAAGGAAGGCCTCATCCGGAGTCTGCTGGTCCTCGAACGCGTCGAACAGCGCGAGGACCTCCGCATGGAGTCGGCGAACGGACCCGCACCGCTTATCGCTCAGGCGATCGATCCGACGGCGACCACACCGGCCGAACAGCGGCAGGTAATCGAATCCGCGACGACTACCGAGATTCGACAGGCGATCCGGGAGCAGAGCGACGATCCCACGTTTAAGCGCACCCTGTCCACGGATTTCAACCCGACGGCGGCGTCGGCGTCGGCCTCGATCACGGTGATTTCCCACGACATCCCGAACGAGTTCACCGACGACGACTTGACCGACATTCAGCTGTCGATCAAGTCGATCGCGAGCGACCAGACGGGCGACATTCGTGCGTTCGGGAGCGGTATCACCGACGCGGAGACCGCGAACGTCATCGGTGACTCGATGACGCTCGTCATGCCCGTGGTCGTCCTCCTGTTGCTTGCCTTCCTTGCGATCTCGTACCGGGACCCGATCGACCTCGCGCTGGGGCTTCTGGCGCTGTTGATGACGGTCATCTGGACGTTCGGTTTCCTCGGATACTCCGGGATTCCGTTCAACCAGCAGATGGTCTCCGTTCCTGTCTTGTTGTTGGCCGTCGGGGTCGACTTCGGGATTCATATCGTCAACCGGTATCGTGAGGAAACCGTCCAGGGGTACGAACCGCTCGAGGCGATGCGGACCGCGAACAATCAGCTTATGGTCGCGTTCGTCATTGTCACGGTGACGACCGTCTTCGGGTTCGGGGCGAACGTGATCTCGGACCTCGGCCCCATCCGGAACATGGGAATCGCCTCGAGTGTCGGGATCATCTTCACGTTCTTCATCTTCGGAATCTTCCTTCCGGCAGCCAAGCTGGAGGTCGACCAACTTCGCGAGCGGTTCGGCATCCCCGAGTTCGGCTCGGACCCGATCGCATCCGAGGACTCGTCCCTCGGACGCCTCCTTGCGATGCCCGCCAAGGCGAGTCGCCACGCACCGCTCGTGTTCGTCATCGTACTCATCGTCATAGGAGGCGCGGCGGCCGGGTACGGGGCGGGAGTTGATACCTCATTCGACACTGAGGACTTCCTGCCTCCCGAAGAGCAACCCGCGTACGTCTCATACGTCCCGGCCCCGCTCGCCCCCAACGAGTACACGGTAACGGAAACGATCAACCTCCTCGAAGACAAGTTCGCGACGGACCAAGACGAATCCGTCAAGATATACGTCGAAGGATCGTTCGAGGACGACCACGCGCTCGAGGCTCTGGCCGACCCGAACGACGATCCACCGAGCAACCTCGCAGTCGGCTCCGGCGGCGAAGCGGAGGCACGGAGCATCATCACGGTCATCCAAGCCCACGCCGCCGAAGATCCCGAGTTCGCCGCGCTCGTCGATCGGAACGATCGGAACGACAACGACATCCCCGATCGGAACCTCGATCTGATCTACGACGAACTGTTCGCGTCGTCGGCCGGCTCGCAGGCGGAACAGTATCTGACCGAAGACCGACGCAAGGCCCAGGTCGAGTACGCCATCGACGGCGATGCGTCCCAGCAGGCGGTGGCCGCGGACGCCGCCGAGTTCGCCACCGACTTCCGCTACGAAGCGACGGCAACGGGGAATATCGTCGTCTTCGCAGCGGTGACCGACCTGATCTTCTCGTCGTCGGTCCAAGGCCTGATCCTCGCAATCGGCTTGACTGCCGTGTTCCTCGTCATCACGTACGCCGCACTCGAGCGAAAGCCGTTACTCGGGATCGTCAACGTGTTCCCGATCCTGATCGCGATCGCGCTCTTGATTGCCACGATGCGGCTCCTCGGCATGTCGCTGAACGCGCTGACAGGGACGATCCTGTCGATTTCCGTCGGGCTCGGGATCGCATACTCCGTCCACACGACACACCGGTTCGTCGACGAACTCAGTGAAACGAACGATGCGTTCACTGCGATTACGAGGACGCTTTCGGGAACCGGCGGTGCGCTCATGGGAAGTATGCTCACGACTTCGCTCGGAACCGGTGCGCTCGCACTGGCGATTACGCCCGTACTCGGGGACTTCGGCCTGTTGATGGCGCTGAGCGTCGCCTACTCGTTCGTTACGTCGATCGTCGCCCTCCCGCCGGCGATGTTGCTGTGGGCCAGATACAACGACTCCACGAGTCTCTGGAAGCGACTGGTCGCCACGAGCGACGTCTACGAGTGACCGATTACGGCTCGATCCACCCCTAATCGGTCGCTGACGACTCTGTCGCTTAGACTAGCCGAGAAGGCTCGATTCAGTCGGGACGGTCGCTATTTCAATATTGAAGTTGCTATTGCTCGTCAACCTATGTAATCGATCACGTATCCCAGAATGTGCGCTTCTCGCCGGGCCGTCGCGTAACCTCCACTTCGGGAAGACCGCCGCCATCACCACCGCCCATCGACCGCCTTGCTCGATGATCACGGCCCGGGCCTGCTCCGCGTTGCCGCCCCAATGTCCGTTTCCAGTCCGTTACGACGACGCGCTGGCTCTGACCCTCCTGAGCGGCCGTCCGCCGCCAGTGCCGCCCGACTTTTCGTTGGCCGTCGCGGTCGTATCCGAGTCGCCCGGAGACCGCAACGTTGCCGTTCTGCTTGCTCCATTCGGACACGACTGAATCCTAACCGCGCCACTCGACCGATCGTGTCCGGTTACGCTTTCGTCGCTTTAGCTGCGTGTTCGCCTTCGTCCGTCCCACAGTCGACGTTCTGGGTGGTCGCCGTGACAGTTCCAATGAGTGCGGCGAAACGGTCGCCGCTCCGAGGGTGTCGAGCTGATCGCAGCGGTCGACAGGGGCGTCAGTGACGCTCGTATCTCGCGTTCGATCGCGGAATTGGGCGAAGTGTCAATGGATCTGTAATCCCGGTCACTCGCGCGCTGTAGGACGAACCTGCCCACGGACGGCCATTTATACACCCCAGCAGATAGAACGGTCACCAATTCGCTCGAGAGAGTCGAACGGATTTCGCCGTCACCTCTCCCAACCAGTTTAGGACGTTTCGCTCGTCGACGGTTCGTACTCGATCGGGCCCGCGAGTACCGAGTCGTTCTGCCTGACCGAAATCAGCAGCGGGGACTCGGTGTCCAGTAGGTCGAACTCGCACGACGCCGTCCCGTCCCGGTCGACCGTCGAACTACGCTCGATCAGGTAGCCGCCCTGCAGTGAGTCCGTCCGTACCCGGATCGTTACCGGACTCCCCGGTGCGAGATTCGTCGACGTAGCGACGGCCAGCGTCGACTCGTTCGTCAGTCCCGTATTCGAGATCGTCACCGATCGAGGGACGACGGTGAACTCCTCTCTCAGGACCGTTCGCTCGTGATCGAGCGGCGATTCCTCGTCGATACGGAGCTGGACCGCGTACGTACCTGTCTCGAGGCTCGCCGTATCGACGGCGGCGGTGAGCGTGTTCGTCGTCGGCTCGTACGCGACTGTCGTGGCGGCAAGCGGCGGGACGGACGCGGATGGATCATCAGCCGATCGGAGCCGGAGATCGACACCGTGGCCGAGGGTGCCCTGGCTGGGCAGTCCGTATCCGACGGTCCCGGTTTCGACGTACTGCCCCGAATCGAAGCTGACGCGAACGTCAGCGGTGCCGCTCTCGCTCGGATTCGTCGCCCGATACGCCGCGATGAGCGTCTCCGAGTCCGAGATCGTAACCGAGCCGTCGAACCGAACCTCGAGCTCGCCGTCGGACGTCGTCCGGACGCCGGTCACGGCGTGTTTCAGGGTACGATCAACGCGGCCGTCGCCGTTCGAGTCGACGCCGAGCGCTGCGATGTTCCGCCAGCCGAGCCCCTGAACGTTCGGTGCGGCTCCCCCGCTGTCGTCGTAGTCGATCGCCATCGTCCGCACGGTCTCAAGGTCGCGATCGGGGGACAGCCGGAGGTAATGGGTCGTTTCAGCTCCCGGACGACTGTCGTTCGCGAACACGAGCCGGTCGTTCGGTGTCGCTCCCTCGAGGAGGCCCTCAACCCCGCTGACCTCGAACTCGACCCGGTCGCGATCGCCCTGTGCAACCCTGGTCGGTACCTCGCGCTCGTTTGTCAGTGATTCGGCGGTTACGGTACGATCGAACTCCGCGGTCGAATTGGGGGCGACGACCATACTTCGACTCTCCCCGCTGGTCGCGTCGTCGAGCCGTAACACGGCCGCGACGCGGGACGTCTCGGTCGCCGCGATCAGGTTGTAGCGGCCCGACTCGAGCACGGGAAGCGATTGGGTCGTCGACTGCTCGCGGACGGTGGCGCTGTCAGCCCCCGCGGCAGCGAAGGCCGGACGACCGTCGCGCTCGAGGCCGCGGAACGTGTTAAATCGCACGTGGACCGTCCCGTCGTTGTTCTCGTCGCGGACCCGAAGATCGGCCCTGTAGTTCCGTTGTGCCGAGCGAATCAACAGGTCGGTCTCGTCGGTGTTCGTGAACTCGAGTCGGATCGTCGCCACGTCGCCGCGCTGGTCGACGGTTTCCGCCGCGGCGAAGCCGACCGTTCCGTCGGCAGGTTCTGGTTCGGTTTCGGTTCCGTTCGTCACGTCGGTCGTCGCGACCCCGACGCCGACCGTGACCGTCGAGAGGAGGAGACAGAGAGCGAAAAGCGTTGGTAAGAGCGCGGTGCGTAGCTGCATGGTAGTTACCGGAACCTTTGCCTACGCTGGTAAGTACTTTCTGGTGGGTTTTCAGAAGAACCAGACCGTCAGTGAAGTACGCATCTCGGCTCGGAACTGCAGGACTGTCGAGCCGGTCGTACGATGACGAGGGTGCGTCCGATCGACGGATCCAGAAGCGTCTCGAGGATCAGGAGATCCTAGTAGAACGGGACGCGGTCGTGTAGAACGAGCGTCAGCGATCAGGCTCGAGCTCTCGCAGCGACGGCGAACGGATCGCTTCTGCTGGCGTCGTCACTGGCCGAGTAGCGACGCCGAAAGAAAGGAATGTGCGACAAGGGCCAGGCGAGAAGCCTGGTAGTTCGACTGCTTAGTTGTCGTTACGGCGGAGTGCGATCAGCGCAGCACCGAGCAGCGCGATCATGGCGACAGCGACGCCGAAGCCGGGCGTCCCGTCGTCGTCACCGTCGTCACCGTCGGTGCCGTCGTCGCCATCGTCACCGTCGGTGCCGTCGTCGCCGTCGTCACCGTCGGTGCCGTCGTCGCCATCGTCACCGTCGGTGCCGTCGTCGCCGTCGTCACCGTCGGTGTCGTCTTCGCCGTCGTCACCGTCGGTGCCGTCGTCGCCGTCGTCACCGTCGTCATCCTGTCGTTCTTCGACGATCTCGATGTCGGTACGGTCGGTGGTTTCACTGTCGTCCGATTCGAGCGTGTAGGTGCCGACGTCGAGGTTGTCGGTGCTGACGGAGAGCGACCACTGACCGTCAGTGTTCCACTCATCCGTGCTGGCGATTTCCTTCGAGGTACCGTCCTCGTCGAGAATCTCCACCGAGATCGTGTTGTCGGACGGCTGGAGGTTGGTCTGGCCTTCGGCGACGATCGTGTCGTCAATGCCGACGGGGTTGACGCCGTCAGCTGCAGCCCCTTCGGGGTAGACGGACTCGACCGTGGTCGAAGCGTCCGTGTAGCGGAACGTGTCCGTGACCATGCGGTCGTCGCTGGCGGACTCGTCGACCGTCTCACTGGAGATACGGTCACGGATCTGGTCGCCAGTAAGGCTCTCGTCTTCAAGCTCGTCGACCCACGTTACGATGTCGGTGTACGTGCCGGGAAGGTCGTCGTCACCGTACTGATCGTCACGACCGTCCGAGATGACGTGTGCGGAGACCGTTCCCTGCGAGAGACCCGCCAGAGAGAAGTCCTCTTCGTCGAACGTGTGGTCGTCGCTATCGACCGAGACCGTGTCGACGACCGTGTTACCGCGCTGGTCGACGAACGCGACGACGACTTCTCTCTGGCCGCGAGCAGTGCCTTCGAAGGTGATGTCCTCGTCGACGTCCTCGGCGATCTCGCCGTTGATCGTCTCGAACTCGGCGGTCAGGTCACCTTCGGCCACGCGCAGCGACATGCTGGCGCTGGATCCCTGGTTGAAGTCCGAGGTCCCGATGGTGTTGTCGTCGTTCATCACTTCGTCGGCATCGGACTGGTCGATGACACCGAAGCGGTACGTGCCGGGCAGACTCAGAATGTCCGCACCGTCACCGTGGTCACTGCTGGAGAGGACGAAGTCCTCCTCTTCGAAGGTGTCGTCGGAGTCGACGTCGATGTTCTGGGTGATCAGTTCCCAGTCGCTGTTGTCGCGAGCGAAGAGTGCGACCTCGTCGGCACCGGTCGCGCTCCCGGTCACGTCGATTTCGGAGCCGACGACGTAGGTGTCACTGGGGTTCTCGATCGAGATGTCGCCCTCGGAGACGTCGAGGGAAACGTCGTCCTCGGAGTCAGCGTCGTCGATCTGATCGATGGCGACATCGTTGTTGTAGACGTCGACATCGATCGAGGAGTCGTCGACGTACTGGGTCTCGATCTGACCGACGGCGGTCGTGCCGTCCATCTCGACCTGAGCCCACGCGAAGTCGGCATCCTCGATGTCGGCCGGATTCTTGACGTCGTTATCCGCGTCGTACGCACCGACCTCTTCCGTGTCTGCGACGTTGCGGAAGATGCGTTCGGCGTTGTCCGGGGAGACACCGTCACGGAAGTCGGAGCTCTCGATGACCACGTAGTGCAGGTCATCGTCGCTCCCGCTGGTGACCGTGTACTTGACGTTATCGCCGCGCACGGCGTCGCTCGTCGCGAGTTCGAGGCCGAGGTCGTCGTCGGTCGTCATCTCGACCGTCGTGGTGTCAGCCGCGGAACCGAAGTCGAGGTTCTCGCCACCTTCGACGGTGAAGGTGTAGGTGCCAGCGTCCTCGTCGGAGAGGTCGAGTCGGACGGGTTCACCGTCTTTGAGCGTGTCATCCTCACCAGACGCGAGGACCTGGTTCGTGATGTCGGTGTCGCTCTCGTCCGTGATGGTGAGTTCGGCGTATTCGGCGTCGTCGAAGTTGTAGTCCGCGACGACGTTCATCTGATCGGCGTCCTCGGTCGTGATGCTGGAGCCGTCAACGTCAGTGATCTCGTTACCGCTGTCGTCCAGACGGTTGATCGTGATATCGTCAACGCGCGGGTCGGTGACCGTCACGGTGTTTTCGTTACCATCACCGTAGACACCGGTCTCCTGATCTTGCGGAATCGGGAACGAGAGTTGCTCACCCTCGGCACCGCCGTTCTCGACACCGTTCAGGACGTCCGACGTGAACTCGTCGGAGAATTCGGTATCTTCCTCGCCCTGGTAGACGGTGTCACCGGGGGAGACGGACAGATCGTTTTCGTAGCGAGGTCCGTCGCCGGTGTTGTCTTCGTTGCCACCGTCACTGCCGTCACCACCGTCACTGCCGTCGACGACGGTGATGGTGTCTTCGCCGGTTACATCGGTTTCTTCGGGGCTGGAAAGCGAGCTACTGATCGTGTAGGTATCGTCGACGTTCGCGTCGTCAGGGATCGTGACCTCGTAGACGAGCGTCACTTCGGAGACGTCGCCCCACGAAGCAAGTGCCTTATCGTTGTCGAACGTCGGGAAGTCAGCGTTATCAGTGCTCGTATATTCCACGTTCTGGAAGGCCGGACTGAATTCAGCACTCCAGTCGACCGTTCCGGACTCGCTCAGCTGGATCGTTTCAGTGACCTCAACTACATCGCCTGCTTGGGCTTCGGTACTCGAGAGGGTGCGTTCTGCAGTGTCCGCGCTCTGAGCCGCTGCGGGAGCGGCAAACGAGGCGGTCAGCGCAACTACAGAAAGCACCATAAGCGCTGCGAGGAACAGTGAACGTCCCTTTTCACGCATGGTTGTGTTTTCTGTCATGGTTTATTTCTATTAGTTTGCTGGAAGCGACCACTCCACCGATCGGCTCCCAGATGGGAGCCGACCGAACGGAATGTGTTGGGCTTCCTTTGGGTAGGGGCAGATTAACCTATATCCGTACCCTGTAAATGCTTTGTGGATCGGCCTCCCCCGGATCATGCTACTATTACTCAGGGGCAGCAACTGATTAGAGCCGTACTCGGTTCCACGTACTCGGTTCCGTTAGCACCACGTATTGCGAGTGGATACCAAAAGCAACGATCGAAAATAAGCGGCGATGGTTCTCGCTTCAGCACAGTCAGGACCGCCAGTATAGCGACGTAATAGAGTACTACTGCGGTTGAAACGGTTTTAGCGGACGGGTACGTCGTTTCGCCAGCTTCCGATCACGTCAAACACTACCGAATCAGTGATCTCTCCCGCTCGCCAGTCGCCGATCGCTTCGAAAGTCCCTGTTTGACCGACCATTCCGCTCTCATCGGCATAGGCCGCAGCACCGACCCAAACTGTCGTGGTTGATTCGATCTGTCCTTCGGTCGTCTCGAGTGGCTGGTCGATACTCCCTTGCTGTGCTGCATGGAGACGAACAGTAACCGACTGACTTTCCTCCAGTGGTTCGTCCAGTTCTATGGCGTAGTTCTCGATTGATTCGTTGGCCTGAATCGACGCACTAGAGCCGATTTCGGTGCCGTTTGCCATGACTACTGCGGCATATTCGACGTTTGCCGTCGCTGTATCGACAACGACCGTATCGCCCGTCGGAACGGATTGGTCGCTGAGTTCCAGGCTGCCAGTGGTCGCCGACGCTTCGACGACTTCGATCGTCGAATCGCCTTGAATACTCCTCTCGAACGTCTCTGCCCCGTCGCTGATCGTCCCTTCGATCTCGAACGTGTCTCCCGGGGTAGCGTTCTCCGGAACGGTCACTTCGTAGCTGAAAGTAACAGCGTCGACGTTGCCCCACGATGCCAAGCCTTTATCGGACTCAAGGACCGGGAAATCCGCACCACTGCTATCGACGAATTCGGCGCTCTCGAACGCAGGTTGGAACGACGTTTCCCAGTAGAGGTCTGCCGATTCTTGCAGATTGGCGGAGACGGTTACCGTCGTCGATTCGCCCGGCATCAGTTCGGTTTGCTCTATCGATCGATCCGCATCGTTGTTGTCAGGGTCGGTGTTATTGTCGTCATCGCTGTCCCCGTCCGTTCCGGTATCGTCGGCGGCAGTGATTGCGTTGTCACCGGTGATGTCGACGGTCGTCTCACCGACCGTCGCGGTACCGCTCAACTGATACACGGTTCCGGGTTCGGCGTCGGCCGGGACAGTAACGTCATACGCTCTTCTGTAGGAGATTGTTGACGCCGCTTAGCTGTCGCTGTCGAATCGAAGAGAGCAAGGACACCGCGTCAGCGGTGTCCGTTAGGCATGATTCCGCTAGATGTGTTTGGGTCGGAATCGGTCGCAGCGGACCTGTTGGAGCAGGTTCGCTGGCGTAACGGTGTTACTTGCCCTCGCTGCCGTTCTGACCGATAGTGATTAGCAAATCTTATTGAGAAATCCACTGAGGTGATTGTCAATCCACGATGCAGCGAAACTCAGTTTCTCGGTCAGTTGGTCGAACAGTTCGTCAAGGAGTCTCCGGTACTCGTCTTCGCCGTTAACAATCAACGGCGAAGACTCCCACTTGAGACTCTTCCAGACAGGTTCGATTGGGTTGAGGTCCGGGGAACCAACCGGAAGGAACACCAGATCAATCCCGAGTTCATGAGCACGCTTGCGCGTGTGCTTGCAGACGTGTGACGAAAAGTTATCCAACACGAGCAGAATCCGCTTGCCGGGATTCTGCTCGCGGATCTCCTCGAAACACCCACAGATTTGTTCTTTCTCCTGGTTCGGTGGGAACGACAGCACGCTCTCTCCGTTGAGCGCATAGAACCCGGCCGCTGGTGTATCGATTTTCACCAGCGGCCGAGTGATATGTGGTTCATCGACCGTATACAGTCGCTGAGAGTTGTCCCATGGTTGTGGATGCGAGACATCGAAAAATCCCACCACAGTCCCGCCATCAGTGCAGATATCCTCATCGGTACGCCACTTCTCTTCGTCGTCATCGTCGTCACTCTCGCGCTTATTATGTGGCTGGTCGTGAGCATCCTCGTCGAACGCGTACTCAACGCGTTCGTCGAGGATCTCTTCGGCGTTGTCGGGTCGATCAGGCCGTTTTGTCCGAGGAATGGCGTAGGAAAGGCCGAGATTGTGTAGGAACGTTGGGAGGTAGTGTGGATGATATTCGACGTCGAACTCCTCGTCGAGAAGGTGCTGAATCTCCTGTTTTTTCCACGGTTGTCCCTCACGTAGTCGATCGATGAGTTCGTCTTGTTGGTCTTCGTCGAGCTTCGGGGGCCGACCGCCCCCGAAGTTCGGAGTGAGTTTGCCGAGACCTCCTTCGTTCCAGCGGTTAACCCAGTTCGTGGCGGTGCCCTCAGATTTCCCGACGTCGTCGGCGGCTTCCTTCAGCGTGGCACCCTTGTACAGCCGTTTGATGAACACGAGGCGTTCGAATTCCTTCTGATCGTCTGCCTCGCCGAGAAGACGATCCAGATCTTCTTCACTCAGGTGTCGCACGATTTTCTTCTCTCGACCAGTCACTACACTAAAGAGATACTTCTACTCAATAACTTTCCCGAATCACTATACGGTCAAGAACGGCAGCTATGGGAACTTTCAGCGCTATCTCTGTAAGAATTGCGACCGCACATTCAACGACAAGACCGGCACGATTTTCGCCCATTCGAAGGTTGCACTCAGAAAGTGGCTGTTCTCGATTTACGCGTTTCTCCGGTTTAACACGAGTCTTCGCCAACTTCAGCTAGAAATCGACGTTCAGTACAAAACGATTTACCAGCGCGTCGAGCGCTTCACGAAGGCGCTCGACGCGCCTTCGATCGACCTCGTCGGTCCCGTTGAAATCGACGAAGTCTACGTTTCTGCAGGGCTGAAAGGCCGCGAGCGCGACGCTCGGTCGCGCTCGCGTGGCCTGTCCACGCGTGGACGAGGATCGTACGATCAGGACAAACCGCCGGTGTTCACGATCGTCGATCGCGGCACCGACAATCGGTACGTGATCCCCGCGAAATCCGCCGACGAATCAACGGTTCGGCTCCTTCTCGCAAACCGCGAGAAGGAGCCACTGACCGTCTACACCGACGGATTTCGTGTCTACGACCCACTCAACGAGGACGACGCATTCGAGCGCGAATACGTCGTCCACGGCGACGGCGAATACGCGGATGAAGATGTCCACGTCAATACCTGCGAGAGCCACGGATCGCTGCTGCGACCGTGGCTCTCGCCTCATCGAGGCGTCTCAAAAGATAAGCTCACACAGTATCTCCGAGCGTTCCAGCTTCGACGAAAACTACTGCGGAAACCGGGAAGAGAAGCGCTCAAACACGCTATCAAAGCTACGCTGTGAGATCAACAAAGTGCTACACAAGAGCGAACGTCATAAGTCAGGGTCACGGCATCGGCCGATTCCCACGTTGAGATCACTTCGTCGTCCTTCGCGGAAGCGAATCCACCTTCACTATTGACGACCTGAACGTTACCGAACGCAGGTGAGAACGAATCGACTATGTCGATCGACTGCGCTTCCGATGTTGATACGCTCACCGTTACTGACGTCGTTTCCCCAGGCGCTACCTCGGTGCTTCCGATCGAACGGTCAGCATCGATTCCACGTTCCTGTGCCGTACCGGTAATCGCGAGTCCCCCTATCAATACGAGGAGTCCAACAAATATGATTCCGACCGTTCGCATTCGGTTTCGCATGAATATCAAATCCTCACAACAGTCAATAAATCCCTTGGTAGATCTGGTTCACATTGGTCTTTCCGATCAGTATCACTCGACATCCGTTTCTCCGGTTGGGACCGCCGCTGACCGTCGTTCGTGAGGATTACGGTGACAAGCTAAGACAGGGAAAGGCACATTCCAGTGGTCGTTTGTCGTCCCACGTCGGGATTAGTACGAGCAACTGAATCGAGCCGGTATCGTGTATCGAAAACCGGGAACGACAATCAAAACCGGTTACGGACTGATCCGCGATGGATCGCTGGTTGCGTCAGTGATCGTTAGCTGCCGGTCCGCCAGCGTTCGATGATGTTGAACACGACAGTTGTATCGAGGTCGTCGTTACGCCAGTCGGCCATAGCGGCAAAGATGCTCTGGTTGGTGTATTTGCCGTCAATCATGTAGTCATCGGCGCTCGTATTGTCGTCATTGACGGTTACTTCGACGGTTTTTGGACCGACTTTATGGTGGGTTCCGTTACTTCGGTTGTAAGCAGTTACCTCGGCCGTGATCGTTCCTTTCTGATCGGGACGGACTGAGAAGGTCGCGGCACCACTGTCGATCGTGGTTTCGTTGTCAACGTTCGGTCCAGAGATAGCGACCGTCGCATTGACGAGATTAGTTGCACCGTCCTGTCCGCTCGGTGCGTTTCCATCGCTACCGGTGACGAAGATAGTGATATTCGTTTCAGTCGTTTTTACCTCAACCTCTTTGACGTTAGTCTCAATATTGAGTGGCTCTCTAACGCTTACGACTACAGAGTGTGCATCCACGATTCCGTGTCCATACCGGGTGTCCTGTTGCTCGGATGTGCCGGATGGCGTTCGACTGGTTTCGGTCAAGGCATTGTTAATCTCGGCTGGAGACAGACGGTCGTCAGTCGACGACTGCAGCAGTGCTACAACGCCGGCGACATGAGGCGTCGCCATCGACGTCCCGGACATCTGTCCGTATTCCCCACCGGGTTCGGCACTCGTAACGGAAGCACCTGGTGCGACAACATCCGGGACGACATACTCGTCCGGCCAGTCGTCCGGCGCATCCTCTCCCCACGCTCGTTCGGTGTCGATCGTTTCGCCCGACGAAAAGGACGTAACGGACTCATATCGATCAGTCGCTCCCACAGCGATGGCATCGTAGCTGTTTCCCGGCGATGTACTTGTCCCGGGCCCCTGATTCCCGGACGCCGCGACGACCACTATCCCCTCAGACTGTGCGGTACGTATCGGCTCAATAAACTCCTGCCTGTAGCCGGATCCGCCAAGGCTCATACTCAGGACATCTGCATCGTTCTGAATGGCCCACTCTAGGCCGGCCAGCATTTGCGCAAATTTCACTTGGCACCCTGTCTCGCAGTTCTCCGTTGCGACCGCTCCATGCATGATCTTCGCATCAGGCGCGACTCCGATAGAGTGTCCACTAGCGTTACCGCCGGCGATCGTCCCGGTGACGTGGGTACCGTGACCGTCTGGGTCGTAATCGTTTGGTTCCGTAAACCGTCGATTGCCACTCAAATCGAAATCTGCCCAGCCGTTCTCCTCGGCTAGATCGATGTCGGGGTGGGAGGTATCAACACCGGTATCCAAAACCGCAACTCGAACGCCGTCACCACGCGTATCGAAGTCGGTCCACACGTTCGGTGCGTCGATCTGTTCGAGTCCGTATGTCGCAGTCGGAGTAGATGCTGGTTCGTTTGTCTGGCCGCTCGGTGAATCAGCCGCTACCGGTGTTTCGACCGCGGTTCGGGTTGGACCCGCGTTCGGTTTCGTTGCCGAGTCAAGCGTCTGCACCTGAAAGTTCGGCGTGATCTTGGTAACGCCCTCCATCGCCGCAACCGCTTCGACAGACGTTTCGGTAGTGTCGACGGTAACGAGTGCACTGTTCGTAATCCAGAAGGTCCGCTTCACCGTAATGCCGGCGGTCCGCCGAGCCTGTTCGAGAAACGGATTCTGGGCCGCGGCGGCATTCTGCTTGAGGAGCGATGCCGGCTCTGCCGCTGACTGAACGGTTGTCGTATTGGTATCTGATTCGAAGTGGACGAGCACTTCTTGAGTCTCGCCGGTACCAGTGTCGGCAACTTCGGGATGAACGATAGTCTCGTTCGTAGTCGCGTTCGGTGTTTCGGCGGCAACTGATCCACTCACAAACAGAACACCGATCGTAATCGATGTTGCAACGAACGCGGTTGCTATCAGAATACAGAAGACCCATTTTGCCGTGAGTTTCATTTCTCCTGTTTATACACTATTACTAAGAATATCTTTCGGAAGGTATCCCACGACTGTCTCTCGGTTGGTCCGTCGTATGGGTCCCACACAAGGTGTGACAGTCGTCCGTTTTCTCCGGCCACGACCGAAAATCGATTTCAGACACAGCAACCGCCGTGACAAGGTCTATGCTATCCCTGTAGTGGCCCGAATTAGCGATTTATCTTATGTATTCGTCGCCGAACCACCGAATATCAGTGTCTGACCCTATGGAGAGAACTGTCTATTTATCGCCTTTAGAACCCCCGTAAGTCAGTTTCGTTCGATAACCGTTGTTAATCGAGCGGTCACGACGATTGTGCCGTAGTGATTGTATCGGGGGTACGCCAGCCAAAAATGGAATCGCAACAGAGCCGATCCGAACTGGATCGGTAGTTCGGGGTGTGAGCGAGTCAGTTGGTTGGAACCGCGTTAGTTGTTCCGGAAGCCGTCGATGACGTCGAAGACGACAAATTCGTCGATGGCACCACTGCGCCAGTCCTTGACAGCGTCGAAGACGCTCTGATCGGTGAACTCGCCGTCAACTCGGTAGTCATCGGCAGTCGACGATTCGTTGTCGTCATCGTCGGTGGTAACGTTCAGCGTAGCGGAGGCAGCGTCGACATCGGTTTCGATGCCGTGTTCGTACTCGCCATCCTCGACATCAGGCACGGTGATATCGAAGCTGACTTCGTCAGTCTCGCCGGCTCCGAGGGTGACTTCCTGGCTGTCTACCTCTTCACCGTCGAAGACGAACGTGACGGAGCTGGTCGCTTCCTCGCCTGCGGTGTTCGTGATGTTCGCTGCGACTTCGATCTCCTCACCAGGGGCTGCGTTAGCTGGGGCCTGGAGGCTGCCGTCTTGGATATCGAACCCTTCGGGCGCGACAACGTCTTCGATGACGATGTCAGCGTTCGTCGTCCCGCCGGGGATCTCAGTCAGCTGTGCGAAACCAGTTCCTTCGTTACCTTCCTCGTCTTCGTAGGTGGCCTCGACAGTGTAGTTGAGGCCGGAGCGGACACCATCCTCACCCGTGAAGGAGAACGATCCTCCGGGACCTGCTTGGGTGGTTGCCAGCTCTTCGAGACCGTCAGTTTCGTTCTTGACGGAGAGCGTCACGTCGGCATCGGGCAGGTTGTTACTGGGCGTCTTGTCGGTGACAACGTCGCCAGTGATCTGTGCATCCTGGAAGATGTCGACGGTCGCCTGTTCGTTGCCTTCGGTCGTGTAGACCTCTTCACCGGAGTCGAAGGTTGCGGTGATGTTGGTCGAGCCGACCTGCGGGCTGTCACCGGTGAACGTCGTGGTGGCGACGCCCTCGGCGTCGGTCGTCACACTCGTCTGTGCGAAGTCGCCGATGTTGTTATTGAGTGCGTCGAGGTCGATGTCGATGCCAGTCGCAGGCTGCGGGTCGGCGTTGGAGCCGACTTCGCTTCGGGTAGCCGTCACTTCGACGGCGACCGGCTCATCGACCGGCGCTTCGGCGAACTTCTGGCCGTCTTCGACCGTCACGTCAAGGTTGTAGTTGTAGTCGGTAACGGGCGTGAATTCCTGAACGCTCAGGTCGACGTTCTGCTGCTGAGCGGTGTCGTCAGCGTTCGGTTCGACCGGAACGTCCGTCTCGAAGCCGGCGAAGTTGGCGAAGCCAAACTGGTCTTCACCATCCGCAGCAGCACCTTGGCCGGCAATCACGGTGTACTCCTGCGTACCGTCCTGATCCGTCGGCAGGTTCAGGAGCATGAAGTCACCGGTAGCAGTCGTCGTGTCGTTCGGAACTGCGCGTTCCTCGTCGAATCGATCCGCGATGTCGGAGTACGTGATGCTCTCGGTGTCGCCGATCTCGACGAGATCATCAGTAGTACCGGCCGTAGTCGTACTCACGTTCTTGAATTGAGTTTCGACATCGTCAGCGCCCTCCGTGTCGTTGGTGTAGGTAACCTGTTGCTGGACGGTGAAGTTGCCCGATTCGAGGAACGTGAACTCGATATCGTCGTCTGCTCGATCCATGTTTGTCTGGTGGATCTGGACACCAGGCACGGACTCGTTCTGGACGAGTTCGAGGTTCGAGCTATTGGCACTCGTCGTCGTCAGGTAGTCGGATCGCGGGTCGCGCGGAACCGCGTCGCCGTTCTCGTCGAAGGTAACGACGCGGAAGATGTCGCCTTCGCTGAAGCGAACGTCAGTGAAGTCCGTACTGTAATCGTCACTCAGCTCGGCCGGAACGGTGACGTTGAGATCGTCGCCATCCGCGAGGGTTTCGGTGTTGTCCTCAACGTCGTCCTGATCGACGGCGTAGACCGGAACCCCTTCGGGGCTATCGAGGTTGCTCTGGACACCGAGCTGCTGGTCCTCGCTGACCTTGGTGATCGTACCGGAGATCGTACCGGTGTCACCGATGTCCGGGACGAATTCGATGCTGTTCTCGGCGGTGGTTACGTCATTACCGTCGGTCGCTTCGAAGACGAGATCGTCCGTAGCGACGACCGATTCGATGTCATCGAAGTCCGTACCAGGAGTGACGCTGAAGGTGAATTCGACTTCACCCTTCTCGTCGGTGGTCATCCCGTTCGGCGCAACGTAATCGATGCTGTCAGCACCGTTGTCGTCGGTGTAGCTCACTGCAACAGGCGTGTCTTCGATCGGCAGTCCATTGCCGGCCTGTTTGTCGTCGGTGGTCACCGAGACCGTCGCGGTGATCTCGTTTTCGATACCGACGCTCTGGCTCGGCTCGAACGAAACGTCGATGTCGTCCGGTGTGATGATCCGCTGAAGCGACGGGGACACCTTCTCTTCGACGTTGTTCGTGTCGAGGTGTGCACTACGAGTGGACGCTTCGAACCCTTCCTTCTGAGCTTTCACGACGTACTCTTCAGCACTTCCGGAGGCACCGACTGCAAGGCCGCCGTCGATACCATCGGAACTGCCGTCAAAGCGCAGGAAGTCGTCGTCGCCAGTATTTCCGGTTGCAATGATGTTGTCCGAACCCTGACTACCCTGATACAGAGTAACGTTAACGTTGTTGACAGGGTTGTTGTTCGTGTCAGTGACTTCAACTTCAACCGCACCACTGTCGGAAGTACCGACAGTGAGGCCCTGCGATGCGGACGTAGCATCCAGAGAGTTCTGGTCCTCGATTGAAGCTACAATGTCGTTGGTTTGCGACGCGGTATCATCCTCATCGGTAAGAGTGTTAGTGTTGAACGTCGTTTCGAGTGTGACGTTCTCTCCGCTGGCGATTGTTTGATCCGATAGGTTATCGATCTCGCCTGCAGACCAGGCCGACCCATCAATCACAATGTTTTCGGCAGCAACATCGGACTCACCATTGTTCTCGAAGGTTGCTGTTGCCGTGATCTCACTGCCGTACGGAGCCGCCTTCGGCACGGTGAGGTCTGCGTTAAGCGAGGATTCGATGTCCGAGGATTCGATGTCGTAGCTACCGCCGGTAGCCCGAACACTGTTAGTTCTCGGATCTGCGGTCACATCGTCAGTGAGCTGAACCGTAACATCGCCGGTACCAGCTTCTTCCGGATTATTGACGCCTTGTAGTTCGATCGTTAGGACATCACCTGCTCTGTTGAACGCAAGACGGCGGCAGTATTGAAACTTTGACATTCAGGCAGGTGGCGTTAGAACTCCTGTACTGATGGTTTTGAGATCTGGATGATGTGGGAGGAGTACAGTTCGTTGATTCTGCAACCATCAGAATTAGGTCACTTTGTGAGAACCCGTACGTGGATGACGGCGATGTCTCTGGCGGATACGTCCAGAGAAAGAGAGCAGGCGGCGAGCCCTAACTCGCCGCCTGCGATAGGTTATGCACGATACACTTGCGCGTGAGCTCTCGGAACTGGCCGTGCCAGCTCCGAGAGCGTAACTTCTCACCGTCATCCTTCAGCAGTGAGAACGCAGTCTCACTCAGTGTCCGCTGATGGTACAGATCTTCGTCCATCCGAGCGTTATGCGCTTTCTTCAGCGCATTGTGCTCCCTGTGTTTGATTAGCGGTCGTGTCGCGCCAGCGCGACACTCCTCTCTGAGATCTGACCACGAATAGTTCGCATCTGCAAGGAACTCTTGCAGGTCTTCGGCGTTGCGCCGATAGACCTGCAAGCCGATGTGTCCGTCCCACTTGCGCTTCGTCGTGAAATGAACGTCTTTGATCGCCAGTGACTCTGTATCGACCAAAATCGTTGTCTTCAGCTTGTGAAACGAGAAGCCAGCACGATTCCGGTAATGATAGCTGGTTTGATCTCGCTGGAAGCCACTGGCGTCGATTGCTGCTGTTCCCGACCAGCCAGCCTGCTCCGCACTGCGGCGGAGCAGGCTGCGGAGTTCACGCATGTCGACCTGTTGCTCCCATCGACAGAGCGTGGTGTGATCCGGCGATTTGTCGATGTTAAGCTCTTCACGGATGGCTCTGGAGTCATTGAACCATGCTTCAGTCTCTCGGAAATCTTTGTCGAGTTCCGCATGCAAGAGGATAAACGCGATCTGAGTCCACTCGGCGAACCCGCTGGCGCCGTCCGGCGCAGCGGGTTCGTCAGGGTTATCCACGTGCTGTTTGGCAAGATTCTTACACTGCCGTATGATCGGCCGTTTCGACCTCATATCGCAAGACGGCGTCCAATTCCCCACAAGCCTCACGGAAATCAGCCGAGAACAAGGCTGAAACTGGTGCTATTCGACGCTGCAACAGAGCAACATCACCGCTACTGTAGGATTCCGTCCCGTTGAGGGCAATCTCGAGGGTACTATCCTCTCCCGTTGCAACCCCGTTAGTCGAGGTTGAGTCGACAGAATCAACATCAACGGTGGTGTTTGACAGGGAAACGTCACTCGCGGTCACGCTACTGGCATTTGGTTGGTCGGCACCAAATGCCCCCGAGTCATCGAGGTCAACTCGGATCCCGTCAACCTCCGCAGAGGTGATGTCGTCGTTTATCGCGACATCGATCGTGTACGTCGTGTCGTCATTCGTCGTATTGATTCCGTTGAGATCGGTGTTGTCAACGGAAATATCTGGGCCAGTGTCCAGTGCTGCCGCCGAACCCGCAACCGCCGTGGACATGGCCACAACCGACATGACCATCAGCGCCGCGAAAACCGTCGCGCGAACCTTTTCGCGTGTCGTACTCATAGAGATATCACCTGTTGGGGCCTAGCCGCCCTCGTGTCGTCGGTCGATACTGCCGATTCCGTTCCATCTGTCATTTTGATTAGATACTCCGTATAATCGTTCATTGTCTGGTTAGTTCGCGTGCGATACGTCATGGTTCCTCTTCGTCGAAGTACTCTCGGAGGATCTGCTCGAGTTCCTCCGAGACCCGCCTGTCTTCGCGGATCGCTTGCGACCGGACGCGCCGCCAGATTTCGTCGTCGATCTTGATCGTCGTACGGGTAGTGTTGTCCCCGTTCTCTGACTCCGTCATTTCGACGCTCATGGGTGTGGCGACCACCGGTCGTCGTTGGCTACCCACGTCATATCGGGTGTAGGCCGGTTCATCTGTCTCTGAACCTGTACTTCTTCCTGTCGTGTTTTTCCATTGCTGCTTACGATCTCTCCAGTCGACACCTCTCAGTGAGTCTACTTAAAGGTTATTGGTCGAACGTAAAAGTACATTACTAGTGCAGGTGGTTCCATGATAGACTGCAGACGATGGGTCGGTTACGGAGTACTGCATACGTAGGCAGTCATTACCCGTTCTATACTACCGCTCGAACTACCGAAGCACGTGCGGGCAGCTGAGGCCACGACTCGTGTATCGATCGGTCCGCCCCTCGAACCGGCCCGGTTCGACGGATACTCGCCACGTCCCGAAAACAGCGCACGCGAATCGTGGCCGAATAGTATCCTCTCGAGAACTCGAGTCCCGGGCCGATATCTCGATGGCTCGGACAGAAACGCGAAAAACGAACCCGGATCGACCGGGCAGATATCGGACCCGGCGTAACGGACCATGCCCGTAGTGTCTCATCGCGTCCGACGCCGCGCGGCCGCTGCGAACCACCGGCTACTCGGACCCCCCATCGCGGTCGTTCGGAGCGGCCGTGATCTCCCGGTAGGTCGAACACGCCGGACACTCTCGGACCTCTCCGTCGACGCCAAAGACGCGGACGAAATCTCGCGTGACGAACGCGCCGCAGTGCTGACACTCGGGCATCGGCCTACGCGAACGCTCGGACACCCGCACCTTGAATCGAACGGAATACGCGTCTCCCCCCGTCGGACTGTGGCCCGACCACTGAGACGAGTCCCGAACCGACGTACCGGGAGGAGCGACCGCCCTGCGGTCTCACCGCCACTGACTTCTAGTCGACCGTATGAGGCCCCGTCGGAATCCGTGTCACCGCCGTGGGAACCGCCGCTGGTTCGCCACTCCTTTGGTCGGCGTCTCACCGCTCCCGCCGTGGCCCAGGACGAAACGATCCCGTCGACGCCGAGCGTCCGCTCGACTTCCGCCCGTTCGTCCCCGGTTCCGACGGGGTTCGGCCCACTCGCCGCTCTATCTGTCGATCGCTCCTTTGTCGTGGACCTGGCCGCAGTGGCTACACTCGAGCCGTCCGTCACCGAGATTGCGAAATCCGCTCCCGGGACACTCGCGGTCATCACACGGCAGGAGACGGTCGGTCCGCGTGGACGTCTCCCGGAACGTCTGGACGGCGTCGTACAGCTTGGGTTGGGTCCTGTAGTACCGGCGATCGCTGTCGTCTCGCTTGCCTGCCACTCGTTCGACCAACCCGCGTTTCAGCAACGAGGTCACGATGCGATCGTCGATGCCCGTCTCGCTGCTGGTCCACTCCCGGCCGGGTTCGGGAATCCCCGAGAGTTCGTACATGTGATTCCGTACCCAGTTGGCCGACGACGTCTCGAGTTTCGTGATGGGATCGCTCATGATGTGAGTACCTCCGAGGAGACCGTATCGCTGCTGTAGTTTCACTGGGGTTTCCGTCCCCCATCAATGTCTCGGTCAGCGATATCGCTGCTCGAGGCGACAACGGAACGCGGGACTGGGTGGGGAGCGACTCATCGTCCGCTCCTGTCGCGGAGACGATCGTTCGTGACGCACACGGCCAACGCCGCGCTGCTCCTGGACGCGTTTCCGCTTCGAGAAACCGCCGGCCGATGGCCGGCGTCCCCGATCCCCGTCGGTGGTGTGTCAGGTGGGTGGTGGGAGGGGGAACCGGCTCCGAGATCAGTTAGTAGCGTTGGGCCGCCCGATCTCGAGTGCGGCGAGAGCTTGGATGTCTCCGGGGTCGGTCGGTAACGACCGAATCCCGTTCCCTCGCCGTCCGTGGATCGGAATCGATTCCCCATCAACCACTGGGCCACCGCATACGACGGCCACCGACGCGGTGATCGTACCCGACTGACGAGTACCGCGACCGCTCCCCTCCGAGCCGGTCTATGAACGGTATCCGTGCCCGAAAGACGCGATCGCAGCTCCGAGTCCGTGATGATCGGCTCGTCGATGAGACGCGCAACGGCGATGACCGACGATGGCAGGAGCGTCCACCGTACTCGGTCCGCGTGACGTCACCTCCCACCGGGTACGGCCGACGGCGGTCCGTAGTGATCGCTCCGAGAGGACCGACTACGCCTCGAACCGTTCGCCGGAATCCGCTCGCTCTCGAAGTGGACTCGATCGCTCCGAGGACGGAATTGCGAGGGGATAGCCCGTGCTTTAGCGCGGGGAATGAATCCGACAAATACTCCCTCACCGAAAGCTACCATCATCCCCGACATCGTTCCAGCGTGCAAGCCACTCGCGTAACGGTTCAATCGGAAGGGGGAAAATCTCGCCGAAACGGCCGGTTCCACGTCCACCGAATGGGCTAGCAACTGCTCGAGGCATACGTGGTTCGGATCCACTCGCCGCCCTCGCAGAACCCTCCGCTGGAATCTGGCGGTGACGGCTCGATCAAAACACGTCCGTTCGCGGTTCAATTCGCCATCATCGGCGGAGTCTGGCGATGGCACGATCCGTGTCCGCCCACATTCCGACCGCTGGCGGTCTCCCGGTATTCGGACACGTTGATCTGTGTGGTATCGGGTGCGGCACAAGCGGGTACCGTGTCCAGCTCGGACGCAGAATCCGCCTGCCACTCGTTTCGAGGCGCGATGTGTAGCGCACGAACCCAGCTACTCTACGCGAGGAGTGGACGTCGCCTTTGGGGAACTCGAGACCGACCCGATTCCACACGACGGAATCCTCACCTCGGGGCGGGGAGGATATCAGTCGTCGGTATCTGCTCGCTCATTCATTCGCGCGTCCGTATACCGTTCGAGTTCCCGTCGAACGACGGCCAACCAGGTATCGTCGTTCGTACTCGAGCGTCGGAGCATTGTGCCGAGGGCGGCCGTCTGGATCGTTTCCGCGACGGCGTCCGGATCGCACTCGGGGTCCCCGTCGGTCACGCTGCGAACGGCCTTCGCGATCGACTCCGTCAGCAGCCGATCGCCCCGCGTGAAGTACTCGCGGTAGGCCGGGTCGTAAACCGCCCGTGTCCGAAGCTCGAGTAGCGGCGTCATGAACGCGTTCCACTGTCAGGTCGGCGTATCCCTGGTCTCTGAGGCAGCGATACGTCGCTGCCAGGATTTCTTCGCGAGTATCGGCCGGATCTCCGAAAATATCGTCGGTCACGGTACCCCCTCTCGCCGCGGATTCAGTCGAGCCGTCAGAGACTCGAGTCGGAACGACACTGCTTCCCTTTGTGGGGGCCTCCGGATTTCCATATCGTTCGACGGTCGTACGTACAAAAAGTTATAACGATAGCTGCCTCGTCATCGAACAATGCGTGACGGTCATCAGTTGGGATATATCGGGCGCGCCGTCTCGATCGCATTCGAATTAGAGGGGGTTCGGGGTGGATGACATGAGCTATTATCGGTCTACAGAGGAAACAAGGCGAGTGCCTCGGGACTTGACCCCGAGGCGGTTCACGAGGGCGTTGCTCGGTCTCAAACGCCGGAGACGAAGCGAGAGCGAATTCTCGAGATACTGGAAACGAAGTACGTCGTGAGTGCTGACCACACCGCGATGCGAAAAGCCGGAAAATCTCCGGTGAGGTAATCAATGACGGCGAACGGATTGAGCGAGAAGACTGCATTATCGCTGCGACTGCGCTTCTCAACGACGAACCAGTTATCACGAAAAACACGAAGCACTTCGGGCGTATCGACGGCCTCGAAGTACGGTCTCACTGAGGCTTTTAATCGCGTGATCTATTACCTATTCTCCCGCTGCTCGACCTTGTTCAGGGAGATGAAATCCATGGTATGATCCATCGAAAACATCGCGGTGGGTAATAGTGGGCAAGGCTTATTCAGTAGTAGACTCTAGTTGGGAACATGACGAAAGTAGATGCGCGAGACCTCCAGACCAACGAGACTGACGGCCGAGGTCGAATCTATCTGGGAACGGAGTACGCGAACAAGCGCGTGACCGTCGCTGTCGTCGAAGTAGAATCTGACCACCCGGACGAGGGCGAACTTGCTGCCGCGTACCGCGAGGCTTCTGAGAGTGCGGAAGAACTTGCGGACGAGTGGGACGACGCATCGGACGAGGCGTGGCGCGGACTGGATGAATGAGCGAGGAGACAGAGATTCGTCGCGGTGACGTCGTTATCGTTCGACTCGATCCTGCGGAAGGGCACGAGATGAAAAAGACTCGTCCAGCGGTAGTCGTCCAGAACGATGTTGGGAACAAAAATGCTAGTACGACTATCGTTGCACCTGCGACGGGAACGTATCGAGGCTACCCGTTCGAGGTTCTCGTCGAGGCAGCGGAGTCGCCGTTCGAGAGAGATTCCTCGATCCGTCTCGACCAAATTCGTGTCGTCTCCATCGAAAAACGGATTCATTCAGTGCTTGGAGGCCTCGACGCAGAGACGATGGAGGCCGTTGACGAAGCAGTAAAACTGAGTCTCGGACTGGACTGATGTGTGTGTGTGCTGTTATCAGTATCGGGAACGAACTTTTTCCACCTCGGGTTCGCCGCAGGCGAACCGCTCTCTGCTCACGGGCACGGAGTGCCCGTTCGCACGGCTCGCGGGACCTCTGGTCCCGCGCTGGGCGCAAAAACGTCGATGAAAACGGCCGACGGCTCGGCTTTCGGCCTCGCTGCAGGAGAACCGCCCGCTTCGCTCGCGGGTGCTCGCACCGTTCCATTCTCACGTGTAGTGTCTGTACTTAAACCGTCCTCACGAACGATGAACAGCAACCAGAGAGTCTACTTGCCAATCGAGCCTACACATGCACTCAGGGATCCGCTTAGTGCTATCTACTATCCCGCTGCTCGACCTTGTTCAACTCGATCAACAACCGAAAGATCGCCTTGACGAGGTTCGCGTCGACGTCGAACTGTTCGGCGTTGTCCCCCGCTCGGTCCATGACCTGCTGTTCCTGTGACTCGTCGGTCGTCGGCAGGCCCTGTTCGTCTTTGACCGCTGCGATCGTGTCCGCGACGTAGGTCCGCTGGGCGATCAGCTCGACGATCTCCTGATCGATCGAGCGGATCTCCTCGCGGAGTTCGTCGAGGCTCATTTCGTCGGGCGTGCGGTTCTCATCGTCGTCGGTCGGGTCGTCGGTTGGCTCTCGAGTCATAGTCGTTGCGTACCATCAGTCCGCGTCTGCAGTAGCCGCGTCCGTCCGTCCCGGTCGGTCCAGCGCTCCTGTACCGCCTCGAGCGCGTCCCGTTCCCCGACGGCGACGTAGCTCGGGCCGGTGCCGGACAAGGAGACGCCGGCGGCGTCGGGGAGGGCCTCGAGTATCGGCCCGGTCGGGAACTCGAGGGCCGCGGCGAACGCGAAGCCGTTGACAGTCATGGCCTCGCCGTAGCGCTCCTCGAGTGCGAGTTCCTCGACGAGTCGGGCCATCGGCGCGATGCGCTCGCAGGCCGAGACGTCGGCGTCGGCGCTGTAGGACTGTTCGGGCGGGGTATACACGAGCGCGTGCCAGTCGATCTCCTCGCGGGCGAGCAGGGCGTCGGCCGTGTTATCGGTGACGGTCACGCCGCCGAGCATGCTGGCGCTGGCGTCGTCGAAGGCACCGGTGACGGTGACGCCGGCGTCGCGGGCGGCCCGGACGCCGAGCCGGCAGGCTTCGATCCGTTCGACCGCGTCGGCGACCTCGAGCGCGTCGAGCGTCGCGAGGACCGTCGCGTTCGCGGCGGCGCTGGAACTCTTCAGGCCGGAGGCCATCGGCACGTCGCTTTCGGTTGTCACGCGGGCGCCGACGGTGGACTCGTCTAAGCCCGCGGCGGCCGCGTACTCGGCGACCGTCAGTTCGACACAGCGCTCGACGAGCGTCGTATCGGCCTCGGGCCGGCCGGCGACCTCGCCGACGACGTCGCCGTCGTGGGTGAGTTCGACGCTGGCCGTCGTCTCGAGGTCGATCGCGAACGCCGACCCGGTGCCGGTCGCGAGTGCGTTGAGTACCGTCCCGGCTGCGGGTGCGACAGCACGGCCGTCCATACTCGAACACTCTCAAAGCGTGTACTTACGGCTGACGGTCTCGTGGTTACGCGACCCAAGCGGCTGCGGGGTGTTTCTCGAGCGGGTACCGACACCTCGAGGGCGAACGTCTTGGCCGGACCGACGCGGGCGACGGAACGCACTCCTTTTCCCCGATCCGACCGAACGAGCCCCTATGAGCGCGCGCAACAACGTCGCCCCCAGCACGATCGGCGTCGATCTCGTCGACGGCGGCGTCGTCGTCGAGTACCACGACGGTCGGGAGGTCTTCTACCACGGCCCGCCGGAACCGGTCGAAGACGCCGTGACGACCCCGCCCGGCAAGGAGGTCCACGTCCTCGTGACCGATCCCGACGGCGTCGAGGGCGTCATGACCTACGTCAACGACCGCAACACCCACGACGACATCCTCGAGTCGACCGGCGTCGGCCGCGTGATGCTCGATCGCAACGACGAAGAAGAGCTGTTCCCCGGCGTCACCGTCGCCACGGAGGCCTACTCGATCCGCGTCGAGGCGGACCCCTCGGTCGTCGACGGGCGGGTGTTCGTCTTCGCCGAGGACGAGATGAGCGAACACGCCTACGAACTCGTCGAGGAGGCCGACTGATGCCGCTGCAGAAGTCCTGGCGCGACCTCGATCGCGACGCGGTCGCCGCCGCTCCCGATCGGCCCGGCGTCTACGAACTCGGCGACGGGTCGGGGACGGTACTGGCAGTCGACCACGGCGTCCTCCGGGACGAACTCAAGAGCGCGCTGGCCTACGGGGACGGCGACCGCGTCCGCTGGACCGAAGCCCACACGCTCGAGCAAGCCGCGGAACTCGCCGCCGAGCATCGCGACCGCCTCGAGTGACCTACTGGATGTAGGACGGATCGCTGTCGTCGCAGTGTTTCTCGTGGTCGGCCGCGGCCGACTGTTCGTCGAAGAGCATCCCGCAGGTCTCGCACTCGTACCAGGTGGCGTCGTCGCGTTCGGTCTGGACGACCATGGTAGTCGTTGGAACGCGAACGACAAAAGGCGTTGCTCCGGTTCCATCGCCCGGGAACTGACCCGCGACGCTATGGTCAGTTCTCGAGTTCGGTCAGTTCCTCGACGTCGGGAATCTTCTCGCTGGCCGAGGTGATCTGTTGCATGCGCTGTTCGTGTTTCGTGTAGGCGTAATCGGCCAGTTCAGACGGGCTCGGGCCGGGGCCGCTCTCGGAGCTTGCACCGCCGTCACCGGCCAGACTCTCCTGGACGAGCGGCACCAGTTCGTCGACCGTCTCCCGGAGGAGGTCCGGCTCGACCTCGCCGTCGCCCACGAGCGACTTGAGTTTGGCCATCCCGAAGCCGACGTGGCGACCCTCGTCGCTGCGGACCAGTTTGAGCCCCTCGACCAGCCCCGGTAGGTCGGGGAGTTCGGGCTCGTTTTCGCCGTAGGCAAGCGTGAGGCCGTAGTAGCCGGTCTGGGCGAGGATTCCTTCGATCGTCAGATGATAGTGACAGTGTGCACGCGCACGGTTTTCGGGGGTGTCGTCCTCGAGCAGCCGTGCCATCGCCTGCTCGTTGCGCTCGAACAGTTCGTCGTACGGCTCGTTGTACCACTTCTCGTCGGTCGGCGACGATAGCTCCTGCCCGCGGCGCTTCTCCTCGGCGTGGATGACTTCCCGCCAGTAGCGGTCGAAGAAGTCCGTATGTTTCGACTCCTCGTAGAGCTGGGTCGTGAGGAACATCTGGTCGTTGATGTCCTCGAGGACGACGGCCAGCGGCGCGAGGTCTTCGGTCACCGATTCTTCGCCAGCGCCGAACAACGCGAGCGACTGCTTGAGCCCCTCGAAGGCCGGCTCGGAGAGTTCGGCCGCTCCCTCGCGGTCTGCCTCGAGATCGACCTCGTGGGGGTCCCAGTGTTTCTCGACCGCGTTTCGGTAGTAGTTGTGCGAGCGAATTCCCGTATCGAGTTGCATTGCCGGCTCATCAGCGCTCATGCGTGCCCGAACATATGCGTCGGTTCCCGATGAGGCTGTATCTCATGTATTAGGGTGTTTAAGTTCTATCGGGCCGAACGCGACGTATGGGTCTCATCGCGGAGTTTCAACATAACTCGCCGGATATGCCGCTGACGGACGCCGTCGCGGCCGTTCCGGACGTAACGCTCTATATCGACCGAATCCTCGTCGTCGACCCCGATCGGCCGGTCGTCCTCTGTCGAGTCATCGGCGACGAGGAGCGGTTTTCGGCGGCGCTTGCGGACGACCCGACGGTCGAAATGGCCGAGACGATCGACGCGGGCGGGGACGAGGACGCGATGTACCGGATCAGACTCCGGAACCCGCCGCTGCCGATCTACCGAAAGTACGTCGAACTCGGGACGACGCCGCTGGGCGGGATCGTGACCGTCGACGGCTGGTGGGCACGCGCCCGATTCCCCGATCGGGAGGCACTCGCCGAATACCGGGCGTTCTGTACCGAGCGGGGCAGTGACTTCAAACTCGAGCGACTCACCCGTGAGTCGGCGAGCGACGAGCCGCCGTTCGGGCTCACTCGCGAGCAATACGAGGCCCTCGTCGAAGCCCGCGATGCGGGATACTTCGCCGTCCCGCGGGCGGCCTCCACCGAGGAGGTCGGCGATCGACTGGGTATCTCGGCACCGTCTGCCTCCGAGCGGCTCCGTCGCGGGATCGATCGATTGCTCGAGAACGCGCTGTGAGGGCGCTTCCGAGGGGACAATTCTCAAGGCCACCGGCGCGAAAGGAACGGGTATGAGTTCGTCGGAAGCGGACGGCGTGACGCTGTCGGTTCGCGCCGCGGAGAAAGGCGACGCCGGCCGGGGTGTCGCTCGCATCCCCGAGCAGGCGCGGCGACAGCTCGGTGTTCTCAGCGGCGATACCGTCGTGATCGAGGGCACGGCAACGACGGTCGCCAAGATGTGGCCGGCCGACACCTCCGTCCCGGAGACCGCGATCCAGATCGACGGCGATACGCGCGCGAACGCTGGCGTCCACGTCGGCGATACGGTCGCCGTCCGGGCCAAGGACAAGTCGACGATCACCGACGCCGACCGCGTGACCCTCATCGCGCCGCCGGGACTTTCCGACCGCCAGCAGCGGGCCGCCGAAACCGACGCGACGAAGCGACTCCGGAACCGGCCGGTCCGTGCCGGGGAACAGATCCGGATCGAAGGGATCGACCAGCAACCGTTCAGAGTGACCGACACCGATCCGAACGGCGACGTGCGGATCACCGACGAGACGACGGTCCGGATCGTCGACGCCGGTGCGGGATCGGGTGCTGTCGGCTCGAGCGACGCCGGCTCCGATACCGCTGCCAGCGGCGGTTCGGATACCCGCAGCGAGGGGGCCGCGTCCATCCCGTCCGACGGCGCGACCGACCGCGACGAACCCGGGCCGAGTTCGGGCGTCACCTATGAGGACATCGGCGGCTTGGACGAGGAACTCGAGTTGGTTCGGGAGATGATCGAACTCCCGCTGTCGGAACCGGAG
This sequence comes from Natrinema pellirubrum DSM 15624, assembly GCF_000230735.2. Classification (NCBI taxonomy): domain Archaea; kingdom Methanobacteriati; phylum Methanobacteriota; class Halobacteria; order Halobacteriales; family Natrialbaceae; genus Natrinema; species Natrinema pellirubrum. The sequence continues at coordinate 1,140,709 of NC_019962.1, read as the reverse complement.
CTGTTCCGTCGTCTCGGCGTCGAGCCGCCATCGGGCGTTTTGCTGTACGGCCCGCCGGGCACCGGAAAGACCCTGATCGCACGGGCAGTTGCCAACGAGGTCGATGCCAACTTCGAGACGATCTCGGGGCCGGAGATCATGTCGAAGTACAAAGGCGAGAGCGAGGAACGGCTCCGAGAGGTGTTCGAAACCGCCGAGGCGAACGCACCGACGATAATTTTCTTCGACGAAATCGATTCTATCGCGGGCGCTCGAGACGGCGAGGGTGACGCCGAAAACCGTATCGTCGGCCAACTGCTGACGCTGATGGACGGTCTCGACGCCCGCGGCGAGGTCATCGTCATCGGCGCGACCAACCGCGTCGATACGATCGATCCCGCCCTCCGGCGCGGCGGTCGCTTCGACCGCGAGATTCAGATCGGCGTCCCCGACGAGGAGGGCCGTCGGGAGATCCTCGAGGTCCATACCCGCGGGATGCCACTCGCGGACGACGTCGATGTCGACGCGATCGCGCGACGGACCCACGGCTTCGTCGGGGCAGACCTGGACGCCGTCGCGAGCGAGGCCGCGATGGCGGCCATCCGCGACCGGCCGACCGAAACCGACGAGCGCCGCGACTGGAACCGGAACCCGACGGTGCGAAAGGCCCACTTCGACGCCGCGCTCGCGTCGGTCGAGCCCTCCGCGATGCGCGAGTACGTCGCCGAGTCGCCGACTACCGACTTCGACGACGTCGGCGGCCTCGAGGCGGCGAAACAGACACTCCGGGAGTCGGTCGAGTGGCCGCTGACCTACGACCGACTCTTCGAGGAGACCAATACGAACCCGCCGTCGGGCGTCTTGCTGTACGGGCCGCCCGGCACCGGCAAGACGTTGCTCGCCCGGGCGCTCGCGGGCGAGACCGACGTCAACTTCGTCCGCGTCGACGGGCCCGAGATCGTCGACCGCTACGTCGGCGAGAGCGAGAAGGCGATCCGCGAGGTCTTCGAGCGCGCTCGCCAGTCGGCACCCTCGATCGTCTTCTTCGACGAGATCGACGCGATCACCGCCGCCCGCGGCGAGGGCCACGAGGTCACCGAACGCGTCGTCTCACAGCTGCTGACCGAACTCGATGGAATGCGGGAGAACCCCAACCTCGTGGTGCTGGCCGCAACGAACCGCAAAGACCAGATCGACCCGGCACTGCTTCGACCCGGCCGGCTCGATACCCACGTCTTCGTCGGCGAACCGGACCTCGAGGCTCGGAAAAAGATCCTCGCGGTCCACGCCGAGGGCAAGCCGCTCGCCGACGACGTCGATATCGACGACCTAGCGGTCGAACTCGAGGGGTACACCGGTGCCGACCTCGAGGCGCTGGTCAGGGACGCCTCGATGCGAGCGATCCGGGAGGTCGCGAGCGAGTACGGGCCGGAAACAGCAAACGAGAAGGCTTCGGAGGTCCGAATCGACCGGCGGCACCTCGAGGCCGCGCGGGACGCGACCGACCGGCCCTAGCGTCGCGTCACGGGCCGTCGATCCGGGGCCGGCTCGTCGGCGTCGGCGTCGGCGATTCGGTCAGTGTCGTCACGATCGTCCATCCGGGGCCACCGAACGCAGTTCGTCGACGGTACCGAGGACGGAGAGGTCGTCGCCGGCCCGGAGGGTCAGGTTGTCCGCCGGGAACGGGCGGACCTCGCCGTCGCGGACCACGGCGAGGACGGTCCCCGGAACCCACCCGACGAAGACGTTCTCGAGCGACCCGCCGTCGTCGACGGTGACCGACCGAACCGTCCCGTCGGCCGCTCGGAGTGCGGCGAGTAGCCGGAACCCGTCGTCAGGGGGATCAGACCGAGCCGCGAGTCGATACCGCGCGTCGGGCTCGGTACCGAGTCGGTCGACGGCATCGGCGTCGACGGCGACGGTCGCGGCGTCGCCATCCGTCGCCCACAGCCGTCCGGTCGCGACGAGGCGACTCGATCCCTCGGCGGACGCCCAGACTTCGACGGGATCGCCCGCGCCGACTGCGGGTGCTGGCTCGCCGCGGATCGACACCGCGACGGTTCCCGGCGGGATGGTAGCTGCGATCCCCGACCGGGTTCCCCCGACCGCGAGCCGGTCGATCGCCCCGTCGGCCCCGACCGTGATCGAGACGTGGCCGAGATCGTAATCGCGCTCGAGCCGGCTCGAGAGTCGGGTTCGAAGCGCCGAGTGGGTATCGACCTGCGGTAACAGGACCGTGCTGCCGGCGAGATCGCGTTTGATCGACGGCTCGACGGACGGGTAGCCCGCCGCGTCGTCGATCCGGTCGGGCAGCCGGACGACCGACGGGAGCCGCGCCGACCGAACGAGGGCGGCGATCTCGCCGGTCGCGCCAAGTCGCTCGATGTCGAAGACATCGCGGGCGATCCGATCGCCCACCCGCCGGCCGCCCTCGGCGCTGAGGGCGCTCGCGGCGATCACCCCGAGGAAGTACGCGGCGGTGGCGTAGTGAACGAGCGGCGTCCCATCGAGTATCGTCGACCGACCGAGCCCGACTGCGTTCAGCCGGCCGACGACGACGCCGAGCCCCGCGAACAGCCCCACACCAACGGGGAGCGCTCGAGCGCTCACGACACGGTAGCCGAACGCGACGACCGTCGCGACGAGTCCCGACAGGAGCGCGAACCCGACGACGGTGCGTATCGCCGTTTCGGTCCACTCGGTGACGACCGCCTGAGCGAGGATGCTCATGGCGACACCTCCGTCGCCGCCTCGACGGGCGGCGGTGGACGCAAGTCCTGATCGTCGTCGATGTAACGCTGGAGGGTGACTTTCTCCCCCGAAACGAACACCGATTCCCGGTCGTCAAGTGTCTCCGGATCCGGATCGAGCTGCCACCGGTTCCGGCCGACAACGGGCTTTGCTTCCGTCGTCTCGGTCGCATCGACATCGACCGGTGAACTCGCCGCAACGGGATGGATCGAATCGTCAGTCTCGCCCTTGCTCGCCTCGAGCGCCGATGCGATCGTCCCCCCGGAGACGTGCCGGACCGCGTAGTCCGCTCGCTCGAGGCGGGCCAGCGCCTCCCGCTCGGGGTCGTGACCGGTCGCGGGAACGGCGATGCGAGCGTGATCTGCGGCCAGGAGCGGCGTGGCGTCGGGTGCGGGAACGGCGACAGTAACGGTCTCGTCCTCAGCAGTCGAATCGTCGGTTCCCGTCTCTCGCCCCGGGCGGGCACATCCGTCGACGGACAGGACGGTTCCCGTCGTCGACGCGTCTCGAGTGGCGACCTCGACGGTCGTCCCGGGCACTAATCCGGGCGGGAAGGGGGCGGAAACCGAAACCGCACGCCAGCCGTCCGGAACCGCAGCCGCGACGCCGTCGGTCGGCGGTGCAGCGGCGACGGTCGCCCGGCCGCGGCCGTCGATCGATACCGACACGGCGGTCAGGTCGTACTCGGTTCGGAGCCGCGTCGCTAGCCGGGTCTCGAGGGCCGACAGCGGAAGATCAGCGGGCAGTCGCCACGCGTCGGACTCGATCGCCGTCCGCAAATCCGGCGATAGCGGCGGGTAGCCGTCGATATTTCGAACGCTGCCGGTCGTCCGGATTCGTACCTGTCCCATGGCATCGACCGCGTCGATGGCAGCGGCCGACAGCGACCGCCTCCGGACGGTCGGTCGATCGGCCCCGATCGGGAGTTCCGCGGCGACGCGCTCGCCCTGACTTACCGCGAAAACAGCAAGCAGGGCAACGACGATCGCCGCGGCCACGAATCGAGGGACCTGCGCCCAGCCGACCCCACCGTCGAAGAGGCCGACGAGATAGCCGTTGCATCCGGCGAGCCCGAGGCCGATACCGACGCCGGCCGGGAGCGGGAGTCCCCGACTCCGGCAGTCGGTCACGGCAGCGAGGGCACCGACGGCGATCGCGGGACCGACGCCGACGACGAAGCCGAACGCGATGCCGACGACGAGTTCCGTCGTCATTCCGATCATCGGTGGGCGAGGTCGGCAGTCATCGGGAGACGACCCGAATGTTCGGGTTCGGCTGCTCGTCGATGTAGTTGCTGTCCGACGGCGGGATCACCTCGAGCTGGATCGCTCCCATGTCCTGGTCGGCCCGCAGGCTCTGGTCACCGCTGAAATCGAGCTGTGCGTGATTGTTGTCGCCGGTCGATTTATCGAGGACGCCGTCGAGTTGCGCCGAGTCGGCGGTCGCGACGATGGTTGCATCCGAGACGTTGTTCCCGTTCTCGTCGATCGCGTAGACGTCTACCTTCGCGTCGCTTCCGGTCGCGTCCGCCTCGATCACCTGATCGTCGTCGGCGATCTTCACGGTCACTTCCGTATCGCCGACGCTACCGATCCCGCCGAGCATGTTCAGCATGATCGCGAGCGCCGCGACCCCGACGACCAGCGCGATGACTAGCCGGATCGGCAGTCCCTCGATCGCGCGGTCGTCGCGGGCGAACGACGACAGTGATCGATGCGGTCCGTCCCTCGAATCGGACTCAGTCCGGTTCGAACTCATGGGCGCTCTGGCCGCGGCTTCCACCTTAAACGGTGGGACGCGGGTTCAAATACGAAGCCGCGGGAGTCGGGGCCGTGAGCTTCGTACTCGGTCGCAATGCCGACCGCGAGGACGGCCCCAGCTGTCGGCTCGGTGTCTATCGGGCGCTCGACGGCAGCGACGGCGCAGCGCTCGCGCTCGATCTGGACTCTCCCCACGCGATCGCGCTCGTCGGCAAACGTGGCTACGGTAAGTCCCACACGATGGGTGTGATCGCGGAGGGGCTCGCACGGGCGCATGGACTCGCACCAGTCGTCGTCGATCCGATGGGAGCGTTCGCAACGCTCGCGTCGTCGGCGGACGGCGAACCGGTTCCGGCGACGGTCGTCGCGGAGCCGACGGTCGCGCCGGCGTCGCTCGACCCCAGGTCGTGGTGTACGCTGCTCGGCCTCTCGCCGGAAAGCGCCGCCGGAAGCCTCCTCTGGCGGGCCGCACAGGCAGAATCCACGATCGACGGCATGCGAACGCACATCGAGTCGACGGACGCGGCACGCGCCGCGCGACGCGCCGCGACGAACCACCTGCGGCTGGCCGACTCGTGGGACGTCTTCGACGCCGACGGGCTCGGCGCTCGAGCGCTCGCCGGTCCCGAAATAACGGTCGTCGACGTCTCCGGCCTCTCGGCCGCCCCGATGAACGCCGTCTGTCGCGGGATCGCCGAAGCGCTGTATCGCGCCCGCGTCGACGCCGCGATCGACCAGCTCCCCTGGCTCTTGCTCGACGAGGCCCACACCTTCTTCGACGGCGTGGCCGCACCCGCCCTCGAGACGATCCTGACCCGCGGCCGCGCGCCCGGCGTCAGCCTCGTGGCCGCGACACAGCGTCCGAGTGCGCTCCCCGATGTCGGGATCTCACAGTCCGACATCCTCGTCTCGCACCGGCTCACCGCGGGGGACGACTTGGCGGCGCTCGAGGCCGCCCAGCCGACCTACGTGGGCGGCTCGCTGGCCGACGCCGATCGACTGCCGGAGGCCCCCGGCGAGGTCCTCGTCATCGACGATGCTACGGAGACGGTCCACGCGGGACGGGTGCGGGAGCGAGACACGCCACACGGCGGCGAGAGCCCGGCTGCGAGCGACGTGGTCGTTCGTCCCGACTGTAGTAGCCACTGAAAGTCATTGCGCACCCGATCGCACGACGGCTGTGCGATCGGTGTGTAAATCGTTTCAGTTGTTACGATGGCGACCAAACGGCTGTCTCGCGGTTCCGTAGGGTATCCGACCGGCGAAACAGCGACGAAAAGGGGATTCGCGTTACTGGAAGCCGATCCGGCTGCCGCGACGCCCCGTCGGGTCGGGACCGCCGCCGCCACCGCCGCGGAACTCCTCTTCGATCCGCTCGTAGTAGTCGAGGATGTCGTCGGTGATCGTCGGCCGGACGTTCTCCATGGCCTGGCGGAAGTGTCGCATCTCGACGACGTCGGCCTCCTCGTCCTCGCGCAGCGCCTCGATGGCCGCCTCGCGGGCGATCGACTCGAGGTCGCTGCCGACGTAGCCGTCCGTGATCTCGGCGATCTCTCGCAGGGTGACGTCGGCCGCCAGCGGCGTGTCCTGGGTGTGGATCTCGAGGATGCGTTCGCGGCCGTCGACGTCGGGCTGGCCGATCATGACCAGTCGGTCGAAGCGGCCCGAGCGCAGCAGTGCGGGGTCGATCATGTCCGGGCGGTTGGTCGCGCCGATGACCATCACGTCGCCCATGTCCTCGAGGCCGTCGAGTTCGGTCAGCAGCTGGTTGACGACCCGCTCGGAGACGTTCGAGCCGGTCTCACCGCCCCGTCCGGGCGCGAGCGCGTCGAGTTCGTCGAAGAAGATGACCGTCGGCGAGACCTGGCGGGCCTTGCGGAAGGTCTGGCGGATGGCTTTCTCCGATTCGCCGACCCACTTCGAGAGCAGTTGCGGGCCACGCACCGAGATGAAGTTGGCATTGGTCTCGTTGGCGACGGCTTTCGCCATCAGCGTCTTCCCGGTGCCCGGCGGGCCGTACAGCAAGACGCCGGCAGGCGGGTCGACGCCGAGCCGATCGAACCGCTCGGGGTTCGAGAGCGGCCACTCGACCGATTCCTGGACCTGATCCTTGGCGTCGTGGAGGCCGCCGACGTCGTCCCAGGAGATCTTCGGCAGCTCCACGAGGACTTCCCGCATCGCCGAGGGTTCGACCTCGTTCAAGGCACCGCGGAAGTCCTCCCGTTTGACGATCATCCGGTCGATCAGGCTCGGCGGGATGTCCTCCTCGTCGAGATCGATCTCGGGGAGGTACCGGCGCAGCGCCTTCATCGCGGCCTCCTTGGTCAGACTCTCGATGTCGGCCCCGACGAAACCGTGGGTCTCGTCGGCCAGGTGACCGAGGCTGACGTCGTCCGAGAGGGGCATCCCGCGGGTGTGGATCTGCAGGATCTCCTCGCGGCCCGTCTCGTCGGGGACGCCGATTTCGATCTCGCGGTCGAACCGGCCCGGCCGTCGGAGGGCGGGATCGACGCTGTCGACGCGGTTAGTCGCCGCGATGACGATGACCTGGCCTCGTGACTCGAGGCCGTCCATCATCGTCAGCAGCTGGGCGACGACGCGGCGTTCGACTTCGCCGGTGACGTCCTCGCGTTTGGGCGCGATGGAGTCGAGTTCGTCGATGAAGATGATCGAGGGCGACTCCTCGGTCGCGTCCTCGAAGATCTCCCTGAGTTGCTGTTCGGACTCGCCGTAGTACTTCGAGATGATCTCCGGCCCGGCGATAGAGAAGAAACTGGCGGAGGTCTCGTTGGCGACGGCCTTCGCGAGCAGCGTTTTCCCAGTGCCCGGCGGGCCGTGCAGGAGGACACCTTGTGGCGGCTCGATGCCGAGTTTCTTGAATATCTGCGGGTGTTTCATCGGGAGTTCGACCATCTCCCTGACCCGCTGGATCTCGTTTTGGAGGCCACCGATGTCCTCGTAGGTGATCCCGCCTCCGGTCTTCTCGAAGCCCGAAATCGGCTCCTCGCGGAGTTCGACGTCGGTGTCCTCGGTGATGAGGACCACCCCCTCGGGCTCGGTTTCGACGGCGATCAGCGGGATCGCCTGTCCGGGCGACCGCATGAACGGATGGTTCGTTGAGGACATCACCGGAACGATGTCGCGACCGACGACCGGCCGCTTGAGGATCTGGCGTTTCACCATGCCGGCGGCGTCGGAGCCGAACTGGACCGACGCCTCCTCCGGCGGCGCGAGAACGAGCTTGTCGGCTTTCGTCGCCTCGGCCTTGCGGATCGTCACCCGCTCGCCGATACCGACGTCGGCGTTCTGGCGCGTGAAACCGTCGATGCGGACGGTGTCGGTGTTCCAGTCCTGCCGGTCGGCACGCCAGACCTTCGCGGCAGTGGTGTCTGCACCCTCGATCTCGATGATGTCGCCCGGACTCAGCTTCAGATGCAACAGCGTGTCCGGGTCGAGTCGGGCGATACCACGACCCGAATCGTTCGGGTACGCCTTCGCAACCTCCAGTTGGACTTCGTTCATGATTTGGGGACGGCGATGTGATTGACTCCGATTCGTGCGCGGATAGGTTTTTTGCTAGGGTGAGTCATTTCCTGTGCTAGTAGCTACCATACTCACGTCGGACGGGCGGTTACAAAGATGTACCGGCCTCGGTTGGTTTTGGCCCTATCGATACCGCCCCTCGAGCGAGGAGAGATGGCTTTTTGCGTTTTCCGCGCCGAGAACGGGCATGCGAATCCTCGCGTTCGACGGCCGAATGGGAGCCAGCGGCGATATGATCCTTGCCGCGCTCATAGACGCCGGTGCCGACGCCGACGTCCTCGAGCCGGTAACCGACGCGCTGCCGGTGGCCTACCGGATCGACGACACCGAAAAGACCGGGATCGGGGCCACGACGGCCGACGTCGTCTTCCCCGACGACGATCACGCACACGACCACGATCACGCCGACGGGGACGGTGCGCACGATCACGATCAGTCCCACGGCCACGATCATTCTCACGAGCAGGCCGACACGGAGGGCGGGCACACACACGAGACGGCAGGCGACGGTACCGACACTCCCGCAGAGGGCCACGGCCCCCATCGCAGCTACCGCGAGGTCTGCGAGATCGTCCAGGGGATGGACCTCGAGCCGGCGATCGAAGCCGACGCGCTCGCGATCTTCGAACTGCTCGGCGAGGCCGAGGCCGCCGTCCACGGCGAGGACCTCGAGTCGATCCACTTCCACGAGGTCGGGGCCGACGACGCGATCGCGGACGTGGTCGGCGCGGCGGCCCTACTGCACGACCTCGAGCCCGATCGCGTCGTCACGACCCCGCTCGCGACCGGCGGCGGGACGGTCTCGATGAGCCACGGCGAGTACCCCGTCCCCACGCCGGCGGTGGTCGAACTCGCCCAGCGGGCCGACTGGTCGCTGCGGGGCGGTCCCGTCGACGCCGAACTCCTGACGCCGACCGGCGCGGCCATCCTGGCACACGTCGCCGACGGCGTCGACTCGCTGCCCGCGCTCGACCTCGAGTCATCGGGCTACGGCGCGGGCGGCTACGATCTCGACCCGCATCCGAACGTGCTTCGCACGCTGGTCGGAACCGGCGAGGGGACGCTGGTGAAAGACGACATCGCCGTCCTCGAGACCAATCTCGACGACGCGACGCCGGAAGTGCTGGGTGGCCTGCAGGAGACCCTTGCGGACGCGGGCGCGCGAGACGTGTCGATCCTGCCCGCGACGATGAAAAAGTCCCGACCCGGGCATCTGGTGAAGGTCATCTGTAAACCGGCGGATCGGGAACGGGTCGCTCGAGCGCTGGCCGAGGAGACCGGGACGCTCGGCGTCCGGGATGCGGGGGCCACGCATCGATGGATCGCCGAGCGGGAGTTCGAGACTGTGTGCCTCGAGGTTGACGGCGACGAGTACGAGGTTACCGTGAAAATCGCGAGCGGTGCCGATGGAGAGGTGTACGACGTGAGTGCGGAGTACGATGATGCGAAAGCGGTGGCTCAAGCGACGACGCTCCCGGTTCGAGCCGTCGTCGAGCGGGCGGAAGCGGCCGCTCGAGTTGATCGGGCGGCCGAGTGAATCCAATCGCGGGTACTCTCGTCTCTCGAGGGCACCCGATCGCTATCGGCCGGAACGATAGCACGGCGTACTGCCGCCTTGGCCCTCCCCCCCCCCCTGCTCGAGATGTCGTTCAGAACGACCTTCCTGACCGCCCTCTAGGGGGTATCGTGGCTGCTCGAGGCAGGGCCGCCGATAAAAATCGATGTGAAGTAGTTGCGAAGCGACTCTCTCAGCCGAGGAGGACCGAGAGAATGTCGCCGGCCGAGGCGGACGCGTCGGCGTTCTGCGCGTTCGAGTTCGACGCGTCAGCGTTCTGTTCGACTATCTGATTGACGGTCTGGTTACCGACGGATCCTTCGACGGAGTTTCCGTCGTCAGGCGTTTCGTCGGGCGTTTCGTCAGGCGTGTCGCCGAGTGATTCGCACTGGTCTGGGCCAATTTCCCCGCTTTCTTGGGGAGAGTCATATGTGACCTCACACAGATCACCAGAGGAGGTCCCTACTTCGATACGCACAATCTTGTTGTCACTGGTGCCGGTACCCGTATAGTCCCAACTGACTTTAACCGGGTCACCATCCACAGATTCTTCAACATTCACATCGACATTGTCGTTCGAGAATCCCGAACCGAGCCATCTTTCAGTACCAACTAGCACGTCTCCAGGGGAGTTGCCCGCTGCTCGATAGAACGTGAGAGTTTCGATGGTGGTAGTGGCACCGTCACTGTTATTTCCGTCGCTGTTGTTCCCGTCACTGGCCTCATCGTCATCATCAGCGGCACCGTCATCGCCGGTCAGGAATTCGTCGATGTCGACCCCGGTCGCGTCCTGATCGGCGTACTGGCTCGCGTTCTGTTCGATCACGTTCGTCTGCGATACGCTCTGTGACTGGCTCACGCTCGAGGCTGAGAGCCGATCGGCGCTGCTGTCGCCGTCGTCGTGCTGGTTACCGCCGGCAGCTGCCGTTCCGGCGAAGCCGACGAAGGCCATGCTCCCGATGAGCGCGAGCGTCATCAGTATCGTGAGTGTCCGTTTCATCGTTGTTGCTGTTTGTCCGGATGAGTACGCACGCACATGCGGGACTTCCGATAGGACACCGCTTGCTGTAACACACTGCGGTGTGTACCGCCTTGGGCTCGGTCACCTCCCGCGTCGTCGTGGTACCCCATCCGGTCAAATCGAACTACAGAGGCCCATATGAAGGCAAACCACTGTTCGCGATGCTATTCGAATCCTACATCGAACGGCACCAGATATTGTCTGAAATTACAGAATTCTATCAGCAGTTGTATATACCTGCTCGATTACTGTCGGGCCAAAATCATATTGTTGAAAGTAACATTACAAAACGGTATAGATTCGGGACTCGCGCTTCGAACGTTGCCCTCGCGATCATGTCTCCGCTATGGAGTTCTATGTCACGACTACAGCCGCCGTTCGGCGGTCGATACGCCGCGCTCCGGACGACGAACCACCGGCTGGTGTGACCGTTCTCGAGTCCAGTAAAAAAGAACCGTCGCTGATTGGAAAGCGCTGCGCCGCTCAGATCTCGAAGTCGAAGTTAGTGGCCGTCGCGGCACCGACCTGCGAGTTCGAGTTCGACGCGTTGGCTTCCTGATTGATGTCCTGGTTGACCGTCTGGTCGCCAGTGGTGCCGATCTCGACGTTCACGCCGTCAGTTTCACCGTCGGTATCGTTGTTAGACTCGTTGTTGTTGTCAAGTGAGTCGAGTCCGAGAGCGGAAAGAAGACTGCTGCTACTGCTATTGTTCTCGTTATCATCGTCGCCGGCGTCGATATCGATATCGATTCCGGTCGCGTCCTGGTCGGCGTTCTGACTGGCGTTCTGGTCGATATCGTTAGCCTGATCGACGTTCTGACTCTGGACTACCGCTGCGGCCGCGACTTGGTTGTCGTCCGTCGAGGTGTCTTCGTCACCGAGACCCGCTGCCTCGCCTGCCGTATCGGCCGTGCCGCTCGCTGCTGCCGTTCCAGCGAAACCGACCATCAGCAGACTAGCGACGAGTACGACTGTCAGTATCGTGTTTCGTGTCATGTCTATCGTTCCAGGAGACACGAACGCTGAACGGGTCTGCCGTGCGACCGATAGCTGCCGCTCGTCGGCTACGGCTGCGATCGGTGCATCGCCTGCGGCCACCCGCTCGCTGCGTGTCTCCCGACTAAGGCCCACATCGGAGATTCATATGAAGGGGGGGAACGGTTTCGTTCCATAGCAACGGTTGATAGTACCGTTTCAATTCCTATCTCGGATTGATCGATCGTTTCGGTGTAGGCACTCGATTCGAGATCAACGAGTGCGTATGGCGACCGTACGGAACGAATAGTCCGCGATGCTGGCGGTCATTCCGCAGCGAAACAGGGTTGTACGGCCGGTATATCGTTATTTCTGGCACTCTAATCCGGACTTTCCGCTCCGTAACAGCTACTCGAGTTACGATTCGATTACTCGTGACCGTCTCATCGTTACGGGAATCTCGGAGATGCGATGTTCCGAGGGCTGTGATCCGGTACAGCGGGTCTCCGTATCGATTGACCGCCGACGATTGCTCTGACGATCACGTTCCGGGAATTCCGCGTAAGCGTCCCCCTTCAATGCGGTATCAGCCTTCTTCGGCGCGGAAATATACAGATAACAAAGTCTGTAATCGGGATAGGAGGGTTTGCGACGCACAGCCCTAGCAAGAAACCACAATCACGACTCAAATCAAACGATCAATGACAACCGACACGACGAGACGATCACGAACTACGACTTTTCTTATGGCCTGTATGGTCGCCCTGTCGATGGTAGCGGCCGTCCCGGCGGCTACCGCAGGCGGGGACGCCGCGTCGAACAGTGACACGATACACACGCTCGAGGACGGCGACGAGCTGTATCTCGTCTTCGGCGCGGACCTCGGCGACATGTCGCTCGAGGAGTATGTCGACGAACACGCGGACGGGACGAGTAGCTCGGCCGCCGAAGTCATCCAGCACCAAGACGTCGATCAGGTCAACATCAACGAACAGGGATCGGCGGTCTCGATCTCGATCGACGGCGGTGAAGCGACGGCCGTCCAAGAGGCCAACCAGCAGAACGACAACGTCCAGACTGGTGAGGCAACGGCCGGCAACGTCGAGGTTCGAACCGCACAGACGCAGTTCGAAAACGTCGGCACGGTCAACATCATCATCGGCGACGGCGGCGACCAGCAGTTCGACGGCTGGGGAATCAAAGACGAGAAGGGCGACGACGAGACGGTCACGCAGGAAGCCATCGCCGGCGTGACCCAGTCCCAGGCGGTCGGCCAGATCAACTACAACAACCAGAGTACCGCGTTCGCGTACGCGATGAACGACAGCGATGCGACCGCGCTCCAGCAGTCCTACCAGCGCAACGAGAACCTCCAGGAGGGAATGGCAAACGCCTCGAACGTCTACCTCGGTGACGGCGAGTTCGGACACGCGAAGGACAAGTCCGGCGACGACGCTGGTGTCGGCCAGAGCGCCGAAGCGCTGCTCAACCAGTCCCAGGACGTCGCGCAGCAGAACGTCAACGAACAGGGCGGTGCGGTCGCCATCGCGATCGGCGAGAACAGCACTGCCACGGCGATTCAGTTCACTGACCAGAGCAACCTCAACGAGCAGTTCGGCAGCGCGACCGCCTCGAACCTGATGGTCTCGTCACTCGGGATGAACGTCGCCACCGCCGGCGATGTCGACGGCGACGTCCTCTCGACCACGACTGACGCACACAAGCCCGACAAGAAGGACAAGGTAGACGGTGTCGACGACACCGAACAGACCGCTACCGCGGGCATCGCCCAAGAACAGGCGGTCGAGCAGCAGAACATCAACTTCCAGAACACCGCGATGGCGCTCGCGGAGAACGGAAGCGAAGCGACGGCGATCCAGCTCGCCTACCAGCAGAACTACAACGCGCAGGTCGCCTACGCCGACGCGCTCAACGTCTACGCGAGCCCGGGCTACGTCTCCGACGACGTCACTCGGACCTCGAGCATGACCGTCACGGTCGACGGGAACGCGGGCATGGCTCCCGGCACGTCGTACGACTACGCCGGGAACGCCACGCAGACGAACGACGTCGAGCAGGAGGCAAGTGCCGCGATCGCCCAGCAGCAGGTCATCACGCAGCAGAACCTGAACGAACAGCACAGCTCCATCGCGGTCGCCGAAGACGGCGGCAGCGCCGGGAGTTCACAGATCAGCATGCAGGAGAACGAGAACGTCCAGCTCACGTCGGTCGCCTCGACGAACACCTGGGTCGGCGCGTAACCTCTCGAGCCGTCACACGGTCGGTTTTCGACCGCAGTGACCGACGTATCCGTTTCTTTTGTCCGGTTTTCCGACGCTACGACGACGGCTCCGAGCCGTCGGCCTCGTCCGTCTCGTGCGACTCGGTTTCCGAGCCAGTTCCATCGTTGCGGTGTTCCGCGAGCGCCTCGTCGATCGTCAACTCGCCGGCGGCAACCCGCCGGGCCAGTGCCTCGTCGATCGCCCGATTGTGGTCGCTTCGCTCGCGCGAGCGGTCCTTGATGACCTGAATCTCTCCTTCCGTCGGCTCGATCTTGCGGGCGTCGACGACCTCTCCCTCGAGGCGAGCGATATTGACCGCGGCCAGCACGTCGCCCATCCCCCGCGAGCCAGTGCCCAGATAGGGGGTCGTCCCCGTCTCGTCGACGAGTTCGACCCGGACGTCCTCGAGGTCGGTGACGAGTTTCGCGCCCTCGAGGCGGGAGCCGTCGCCGATCCGGACGACCGGCGAGGGCGCGTCGCTGGCCTCGCGTTCGATCACGTCGACGGCGTCGGAAAGGGGAACCTGAAAGGCGGCGACGACCGTCTCGCCGGTGAGGACGGCGATTCCGGGTTTACGGCCGGGATCGACGCCGATGATCGTCCGACCGCCGTCGCCGCGGACGGCCGCCAGCGCCCGGTCGACCGCACGCCGTGGATCGTCCGGATCGGCGACCACGGTCGTCGCGTTCGCGAAGGCGTCGGCGTTGTCCCCGTCGGTGATGACGACGGCCGCCCGATCCGGTAGCTCTTCATCGAGTTCGATGGTCGTAAACGTCGTTCCGCGGTCGCGAAGTTCGTTGACGACACCGTGGTACACCTCGAAGTCCGCCGTAGCGACGACGATCACGGGCGACCTTCGCCCCCATCGGAGATAAACGTACGCGAACGGATTCCATCGTCGAGACGAGCGGTCGGAGTCGCGAGCGCCGACAGTATCGGACCGCGATCGCCCGCGTGGTGGGTCGAAGTCCCGCCCCGTCGTTCCGGGGCCTTTTTGCGCGTCCCCAGTCAACTCGAACCGTGACCGACGAGGCGATCCCGACCGGCTGTGGCCCGGTCGACGAGTTGCTCGACGGGGGGTTCGAACGCGGGACCGTCACGCAGTTGTACGGCCCGCCGGCGGCCGGGAAGACGAACCTCGCGCTGTCTGCCGCCGTCCAGACGGCCGTCGGCGGGGGAACTGTCGTCTACATCGATACCGAAGGCGTCTCGGTCGACCGCTTCCAGCAGTTGCTCGAGGGAAGCGTCGACGGGGACGACCTCGAGGCCGTCGCCTCGCGGATCGTCATCGAAGACGCCGTCGATTTCGAGGAACAGGCCGAGGCCGTCCGCGACGCCGAGGGGTTCGCCGAGCGCGCCGAACTAATCGTACTGGACAGCGCGACGGGCTTTTACCGACTCGAGCGGACCGCCGACGGCGACGAGGGGGAAGCGCTGCGAAGCGTCACCCGGCAGGTGACCCACCTGCTCTCGCTCGCGCGCAAACACGATCTGGCGGTCGTCCTGACGAATCAGGTCTTTTCGGACCCGGATTCGGACCGGACCCGTGGACTGGGTGGCAACACGTTGGAACACTGGACCGGCACCGTCGTCCGCTTGGAGCGGTTCCGGGGCGGGAACCGACGCGCGACGCTGGAGAAACACCGCTCGAAGCCGGCCGGCGAGTCGGTTCAGTTCCGGATCACGGATCGGGGGCTCGAGGGCGGCGAGGAGTCGGCCCGACACTGAGCCGTCTCCGACCGGCCGGGGGCCGGTGTCCAGTCCGGGGTTGGAAAAAACGAATCGGGGTCGACGTCGATGCTACAGTTCGTTGAGTTTCCGCAGGAGCTGGCCGCGGTACTCCTCGTCGCTGGTGACGCCTTTGAGTTCGAGGACGTTGCGCTCGAGTTTATCGAGCGCGACGCGGAAGGCGTTTTCCGAGCCGTAGCCCTCACCGGTGCCGGCGACTTGACCCTTGTTAGTACGCAGTCGGATCTGTGACTGCACGAGCGGCGTGCCGCGGAGTCGCTCTTGGTGTTCCTTGAATCGAACGTGGGCGTGCATCACCTGCATGTCCTGGTACTTGTCGACGACGTCCTCGATGTTCTCGACGATCCCCTCTCGAGTGATGGTATCGAGCATCGAGATGTTGGTGATCTGGACGTCCATGTGTTCCTCCTCGGTGAAGGTCAGCGCCCGCAGGACGTCGGTCTTGGTGATGACGCCGATGACGACCCGGTCGTCGTCGGCCGGCGTGACCATCAGCCCCGCGTAGTCGTTGCCCAGCATCCGCTCGACGGCTTCCTCCGCGGTCGTGTCCAGCGTGGTCGTCTCGACGGGGCTGGTCATGATGTCGTAGACCGGCACGTCGAGCAGGCGCTGGCTGTCACCGACCCGGTCGCCCGTCGTCGTCGTATGGTTTTCCCGGATGACGAAGTCGGCGATGTCGTGGGTCGTGACGACCCCAGCGAGGAAGCCGTTCTCGTTCATCACGGGCAGGCGGGAGATGCCGTGTTCGCGCAGGAGATTGATCGCCTTGCCGATCCCGTCGTCCTCGGTGACCGTGACCGGGTCGGCGGTGTAGATGTCCTCGACGGTCAGTGCGTCGAGGTTCTCCAGTACTGCCTCGAGGATCGCGTCGTCGGTGATGACCCCCCACAGCTCGCCGTTCTCGAAGACCGGCGCGACCTTCGCGTTGCTCTCGACGAGGACGCGGGCGGTCTCCCGGACGTCTTCCTGGCGGTCGACCTTGGGCGATGGCGTACTCCGACTGGGCTTCGTGAGTGCCGCCACCTTGGCGTCGTCCTCGACGTGGGACTGGAGGATCTCCCGCTCGCTGATGACCCCCTCGTAGTCCCCGTCGTTCGTGACGATAATTCCCTTGGGGTTGCCGTCCTCGAACATGGACCGGACTTTCCCCATTCGCGTCCCGACGTCGACTTCGATGAACTCCGTGGTGGCGATATCAGCGATATTCATCCTTCTACGTGAACGTAGTGCCGCCGGGGTATTTAAGATACTGCCCGTTTTATCCGGGTGGCTCCAGCCCGGGTGTTTTTATACTGGCCGTTGAATGGCCGTCGATGTTCGACATCAGCGTCTTCGGACGCTACACCTACCTCGTGACCGAACTCGTCTGGGGGATCGTCGCCGCGCTCCTGTTGCGCCGCGCGAACGCCGTTCGGAAGGCCGGCGTGACCATCCTCGCGCTGTACCCCATCGCCTACGTCTGGGACCGGTACACCCTCGCCGTCGGCGTCTTCGATATCAAACTCCGGACCGGGATCGACGTCGCCGGCATCCCGCTCGAGGAACACCTGTTCATGGCGGTCGTCCCCGGTCTCGTGATCGGCATGCACGAGACGATCTTCGGCGACGGGGCGGACGGGGTCGCGGTCACGGACCCGTAATCGGTCCCTACCGCTCTCACTCGCTGTAGTCCGTCCCGACGCTCTTGTACCGTCGAGTCGACGGTCGATCCGATGGACGGGAGCCGGTCCGACGGAACGGGACACGACCGCGCCCGGCGGTGCGACCGGGCACTGCTTCGGGGACTCCTGAGTCTCCTCGTCGCGATCGCGCTCGTCGTTTCCCTCGCTGTCGGAACCGCCGTGTTCGCCCCGCAGGTGACCGACGGGTTCGGCCTCGGCGAGGGGCCCGCGCCCAGTTCCGAGCCGCCGCCGGCCGGCGAACGCAATCCGCCGGTAACGGATCCCGACGACCCGGGTACGACCCGGTACGAAACCGACGTCGAGACGATCACCTCGCCGACCGTCGAGGACTTCGTCCACGCCGAGATCAACGAGCGGCGGGCCGAACACGGCCTCGAGCCCCTCGAGTGGGACGGGACCGCCGCGTCGGTGGCTCGCGCACACACTCGTGACATGGGCCAGCGGGACTACTTCGCACATACGAACCCCGACGGCGAGGGGCCGTACGACCGCTTCAGAGACGTCGACGACTACTGTCGGGCCTACGGTGAGAACATCGCCATGACCTGGGTCGATCGACGCGTCGAACGGCCGACCGGCGGGGTCGTTCGCTACGAAACGGCCGAGGCCCTCGCGATCGGTCTGGTCGATCAGTGGATGAACTCCACCGATCACCGGCGGGCGATCCTCGAGGAGGGCGAAACGCCAACGTGGGACCGGGCGGGGGTCGGCGTCTACATCGACGAGGACGGCGCAGTCTACGCCGGCCAGAACTTCTGTCGCGAGTGGTAAGTATCGCCACGGGCGCGAGTCGGTCGGCGGCTACCGCTCTCCCCGATACCGGACGACAGGAACTGCGAACGATTTACACGTTCATAGTCCTGACCGTCGTACGAACTGTATGGAGCTTCCGGAGACGGTCACGACGATCTATCGGACAGCGAGCGACCGCGATCTAACCTTTCTCGCGGCCGGCTTCGCTTACTACGCGTTCGTGTCGCTGATCCCGCTGGTCCTGCTTGCACTCGTCGTCGGCTCGCTGCTGGGCGGCGAGGCGGCCGCAGAGCGGCTGATCACTGTCGCCGGGGATTTCCTCCCGGCGTCGGGCGAAGACCTCGTTACCGAAGCCCTGACGACCGAATCGGGACGGGCCGAGGCGACCGTCGTCGCGCTCGTCGTCGCCGCCTGGGGTGCGCTCAAGGTCTTTCGAGGGCTGAGCCTCGCGTTCGACAAGGTCTACGACGAGGTCACCGAAGAGAGCCTCGTCGGACAGCTCGTGGACGGACTGACGGTACTCGTCGCGGGCGCGGGCGCGATCGCGCTGATGATCGGGATCGGGGCAGCGCTCAGGCTCGTCACCGGTACCGTGCCGTTAGCCGACTTCCTCGGCTGGCTCATCCTGCTTGCCGGGCTCATCCTCGTCTTCCTGCCGATCTACTACGTCCTGCCACCGATCCCCGTCGACGTGGCCGAGATCCTCCCGGGCGTGGTCTTCGCCGCCGTCGGTTGGACCATCCTCCAGTTCGGGTTCCAGCTGTACGCGGCCAACGCCGCCCAGTACGAGGCCTACGGGGCACTCGGTGCCGTGTTGCTGTTCGTTACCTGGCTCTACTTCGCGGGCATCATCATTCTGATCGGGGCCGTCCTCAACGTCGTCCGGGCGAATCCGGCGCTCGCGGAGTGATTCGCCCCCCGCGTCTGGACACAGCTACGGACCCGCCGTTCGACCACCGACAGGGGAAGGATTATGTCGCCGGCAGCGACAGCCACCATCATGAGCGACGAGCGATCATCCGGTCCCTCCACGGCCGACGAGACGGACGCGGCCGACGCCGACTCGGACGATGCCTTAGAGCCCGGTGGCGGTCCCCAGCGGGTCGTCTCCGAGGAAAGCGTCGACGACATCCTCGAGTCGCTGGATTCGACCCAGTCGGATCCCGACTCGAGCGATGGAAACGCCGGCTCGAGCGACGAGGCCGACGACACGGCGACCAGTGAGTCCGTGACGGCTGCGTTCGACGAGGACGACGTTCCGACAACCGATCCCGTGACCGACGACGGCGACGACGAGCAGTCGTCGGCGCGAACGGACACCGCTCCGGCCGACGACACGGCAGCCGAACCGACCCCGGAGCCGAGTGCGGGCGAGGATCACGACAGCACGTCCGCGGACGCCACTGAGACGGAGCCGGCGTCGATCGACGACGCTGCCGCTTCGATCCCGGACGACGCCGACCTCGAGGACCTCGCGGCCCGCGTCGAGGCGGGCGACGTGACCGGCGCGGACGTCCGCGCGGCCGAGGCCGGCGAAGGCCGCGAATCGACCCCCGAGATCGACGATGTCGATCTCTCGATGGACGACCTCGAGACGACGGCCGCGTCGGGGTCGGCGGACGACGACTGGCCCGACGACGCCGGCCCACTCGCCGGCTCGGTCGATCGCGACGGAAACGGCGGCGGAAGCGACGACGCGTCCGACGACTCCCCCGGTCTGCTCGGGCGGCTCAAGCGATTCTTCTCGCCGTAACGCGGCGTCAGCTTGTGATCCTTGCTCGAAGGAGCGCCCGCAGTCGCTCAGCCGACCAGTGTAATGAGGACGAACAGCGTCGCGATCGAGGACAGCGTCGTGACGAAGACGTTCAGCGACGCGAACTCCGGGTCGCCGCCGAGTTCGCTCGCGAAGACGAACGTCGAGACGGCCGTCGGCGTGCCGAGCATCACGACGCTGGCGATAAACGTCGCGGTGTCGACGGC
Organism: Natrinema pellirubrum DSM 15624; assembly: GCF_000230735.2. NCBI lineage: Archaea > Methanobacteriati > Methanobacteriota > Halobacteria > Halobacteriales > Natrialbaceae > Natrinema > Natrinema pellirubrum. The sequence continues at coordinate 1,120,679 of NC_019962.1, read as the reverse complement.
CAGCGCGGAGAAGACGAGCCACGCGAGGGCCGGCATCACCACGACCTTGCAGGCGACGACGGCCGCGGTCGTGGCCGCGTCGATCGAGGACCGGTCGATGTCCAGCGATGCGCCAACACAGAGCAACGCGACGGGCAGCGCCAGCGACCCGACGGCGTCGAGACCGACGGCAACGGGTGACGGCACCCCGAGCCCGAGCGAACCGATCGTCAATCCGGCAAGCAGCGTCACGAGGACGGGGTTCGTCGCGAGTCGCCGCAGTTCGCCGGTAACCGTCGCGCCGGCCGCGTTGAGTGACGAAAGGATGACAACCGTCAGCGGGACCTGCGTCAGCGAGACGACGCCGAGTACCACGCTCGCGATCGCCGTGACCGTCGGATCGAACGTCGCGGCGACCAGCGGCAATCCCAGATAGCCCAGATTGGAGTGATACGACTGCACGATCGCGACGCTCCGGCGCGCGCTCGAGTCCCGATGCCAGTGGACGACCCAGGCGACCCCCGCGGTTCCGAAGACGACGAGCAAGAGCCCGCCGAGCAGCGCCGGCGAGAGCAACGCGGCGATCGAGCGATCGAACGTCGAAACGAAAATCAGTGCCGGGAGCGCGACGTAGTAGGCGAGGTCGTTCAACAGCGCGGTCCGGCGGTCGTCGAGGACGCCGATCGCTCGGACCCCCGCGCCGCCCACCAGGACGACGAGCAGTGCTACCAGCCGACCGACGACCTCCATACCCCGTCCCAGTCGGTTCCGTGGTTTGTACCGTTCGATCCGGTTCAACGGGATTTTATAATAGATAACGGGACTCGTCTACTATCATGACTGTAAACCGCCGTGATGTGTTGAAGCTCACAGGTGTTTCGATGGCAGCGGGTGCCGCCGGCTGTCTCGGGTCCGACGACGAAAGCGGCAACGGGAACGGAGACGGCGAGGACTCCCCGCCGACGTACGCGCAGTGGCTCACCACCGACGACGAGGGCGCGGTCGGGTTCATCTACATCGACTGGTCGGACTTCGAGGACTCCGAAAGCGACGACGAGACGCAGGACGACGAACTGGGCGAAGAGTATCAGAACGACCCGATGATGGGGCTGCCGATGGCCGGGACGATGGCGGCGGGATTCGTCATCGCGTTCGGACTCAACTCCTACGGTCTTACCGGCGTCCTCGAGGCGACCGACTCCGAGGACGTGGAGTCGCTCGACTCGAGTGCCAACGCGACAGTCGTGGCCAATCAGGCGGTCGTCCTGCCCGGCGATATCGACACCGACGAAGTGGCCGATGTCCTCACCGCCGAACCCGAGTCCGCATTCGCGAAGCAGTACGAGCGAACCGACGCGATCGACGACTACGACATCTTCACCCCCGGCGACGGGAGTGCCGACGCGATCGCCGTCGGCGAGGACGCGATCGTCTTCGTCAGCGGCAACGAGGTCACCGATCCCGTCGCCACAGTCAAGACGCCGATCGAGGCCGCCGCGGGCGACGCCGAGCGGGCGACCGAGGAAGTCGCGGACGTCGAGTGGTTCCTCTCGGCCGCCGGTCACGGTGCCGTCGCGTACGGGGGCTACGGTGACGAGTTCGAAACCGACGTTGGTGGTGACGGCACTACCAGCGGCGACGGGGCGTTCTCGGACGTGGAGTATCCCGAACTCGAGGGGCTCGAGGGGGGCGTCAGCTCGCTCTCGCTCGACGGCGATGGTGGTGGCTCCGGCGAGTTCGCCGCCGTCGTCGGCGACGCGGATGCCGACGCGCTCGAGGACTCGCTCGGTTCCTCCGCCGACGAGCGTTCGGTCGATGTCAGCGACGACCGGGTGACGGCCTCGGCGACCTGGGACGCCGTCGAGTAATCGCGACTACGAGCGTCGTCCTTCGACCGGACCCCGACGGTCGGGAGAGACGACCCCCGGACGGTGTCGCTCGTTCGGGTGCGATTTTCCGCCGGTTTCTCGGACCCAACTGCCCCTCGAGAGCGACGACTGCAGGATCGGACCGACGGGTCCAGCTGGTCGAAATTGTGGACGACTTCCTCGGGACGACAGTCGCATTCGGTCGCGAAAAAGGCGCCAGCCGTTCCGTTCGGGCGTGGACCTGTCGCTCGCACCTCGTTGTTGCGTCGTAGAAGTGGGTTGGAGCAGATTTGAACTGCCGGCCTCCTCCATGTCAAGGAGGTGTCGTAACCAGACTAGACCACCAACCCTGGTTCGACCTTCGTCCGTGGCCTGCGTCGCCACGTCCGCTGCATTCAATCATTGCCGGGCACACTAATTGAAGGTTTCGAATCGACCGCCGTACGCGACTCGTCCGCACGCAGCCGGGCGACACGCTTAAGTCGATGTACTGATTTGGGCATTACAAGACAACTACGTACATTGGTGTTCACTATGCAGGACTACGTCGAACGAGTCACGGACGGGCAGGATCTCACGCAAGCGGGCGCTCGAGCGGCCTCGGCGGCCGTTTTCGAGGACGCGACGGAGGCACAGATCGGCGCGCTGCTGGCTGCGCTGCGAGCGAAAGGCGAGACCGAAGCCGAGATCGCCGGCTTCGCGGAAGGGATGCGCGATGCGGCCCGAACGATCTCGCCGGACCGGGCGCCGCTGGTCGATACCTGTGGCACCGGCGGGGACGACTACGACACGATCAACGTCTCGACGACGAGCGCGATCGTCGCCGGCGGGGCCGGCGTTCCGATCGCCAAGCACGGCAACTACTCCGTCTCCTCCTCGTCGGGCAGCGCGGACGTCCTGGAGGAAGTCGGCGTCGACGTCGAAGCCGAGCCCCCGGCCGTCGAGGAAGCCATCGAGGAGGACGGTATCGGGTTCATGCTCGCGCCGGTCTTCCACCCGGCGATGAAGGCCGTCATCGGCCCGCGCAAGGAACTGGGGATGCGGACGATCTTCAACATTCTCGGCCCGCTGACCAACCCCGCGGGCGCGGACGCACAGGTCGTCGGCGTCTACGACCCCGACCTCGTTCCCGTCCTCGCGAACGCGCTCGCACGGATGGACATCGAGCGCGCGCTGGTGGTCCACGGCGCGGGCACCGACGAGATCGCGATCCACGGCGAGACCCGAGTCGCAGAAGTCTGCGCGGAACGAAGTTCCGCGAACCCTCGAGCGGCGGAGCCGCGAGACGACGGCGAGTCGGTCGAGGAGTACACCCTCGAGCCGGCCGATCTCGGCCTCGCTGAACACGACATCGCCGACATTTCGGGCGGCTCGCCCGAGGAAAACGCCGCGGACATGCGCGGGATCGTCGAGGGCGACGTGACCGGCGCGAAACGCGACGTCATCCTCGCGAACGCGGGCGCGGCGATCTACGTCGCCGGCGAGGCCGACTCGCTCGAGGACGGCGCGGACGCGGCCCGCGAGGCCATCGAGTCGGGCGCGGCCGCCGAGAAACTCGACCAGTTACGCGGCGTCACGGCCCAGCCGACCGGGGACCGATGACCCGGGTCAAGATCTGCGGCCTGACTGACGAGGCCGACCTCGAGGCGGCGATCGACGCGGGCGCGGACGCGGTCGGCATCATCTGTGACGTCTCGGTCGACACGCCCCGCGAAGTCTCGATCGAGCGGGCGACGGCGCTGGCGGCGGCGACCCCGCCGTTCGTCACGAGCGTCCTCGTGACGATGCCCGACGGGCCGGCGGACGCGATCGAACTGGTCGAGGAGATCGAGCCCGACGCGATCCAGATCCACAGCGACATCCGACCCGGCGACCTCGCGTACCTGCGCGCGAACCTCGAGGCGGAACTGCTGCTCGCGGTCGACGCCGACGACGCCGCGACCGCCGAGACCTACGACGAGATCGTCGACGGCCTCCTCGTCGACACGGGCAGCGCCGAGGGCGGCGGTGGGACCGGCCGCACCCACGACTGGGACCGGACCCGTACCGCCACGGCCGACCTCGAGTCGCCGCTGATCCTCGCCGGGGGTCTCACCCCCGAGAACGTCGGTGACGCGGTCCGGACCGTCGCGCCCTTCGCCGTCGACGTCGCCAGCGGCGTCGAGGAGCGGGGCGGGGTCAAAGACCACGAGGCCGTTCGCTCGTTCGTCGACCGAGCCAAGACCGCCCGCAAGCGGGCGGAGCCCGACGCGTGACTCCCATGCCCGATCCCAAACCCACCCCCACCGACCGGTTCTCGTTCGATCTCGATCGGGAGGCGTTCCGTGAATACGCCGGCTCGAGTGCCGACCGGGACGACCGACCGGCCGTTGTCCGGACCGTCGCGACCCTCGAGGTCGAGACGACGCCGCTTGCGGCCTACGCCGCGCTCACCGGCCGCTCCGAGGCGAGCGACCGGGAGCGCTCACCCTACGCCTTCCTCCTCGAGAGCGCGGGGAAGACCGCCTCGAGCGACCCCGACGGCGCGTTCCGGCCGAGTTCCGCCGACGCCGAGCGCCACGCGCGCTACTCTTACGTCGGCTACGACCCCGAGGCCGTCGTGACGGTCGAATCCGGCGAGGCGACCGTGGAGGCCCTGACCGACGAGGCACCGCTCGAGGCCGTCGACACCGACGCCGACGGCGATACCGTCGATGCGCTCCGGGCCGCGATGCCCGACGTTCGCCTCGAGAACGTGCCCGATCACGACCGCCAGCATCTCGAAGGCGGGCTGGTCGGCTTCCTGGCCTACGAGGCCGTCTACGACCTCTGGCTCGAGGAAGTCGGCTACGAGCGGCCCGACTCGCGGTTCCCGGACGCGCAGTTCCTCCTGACGACCAAGACCCTGACCTTCGACGAGCGCGACGGGACGGTGTCGCTGGTCTGTACACCCGTTCTCGAGGCCGACGACGACCCCGACGCGGTCTACGACGCGCTCGTCGCGGAGGCCGCCGAGGTGGCGGCGACGCTGTGTGCGGCCGAACCGCCCGAGACCGGCGGCTTCGTCCGCGACGAGGAGGTCGCCGGACCGAAAGCCGCCTACGAGGACAGCGTCCGTGCGGCCAAGGAACACGTCCTCGACGGCGACATCTATCAGGGCGTGATCTCCCGCACGCGGGAACTCTACGGTGACATCGATCCGCTCGGCTTCTACGAGGCGATGCGCGAGGTCAACCCCTCGCCGTACATGTATCTGCTCGATCACGACGATCTGACCGTCGTCGGGGCCAGTCCCGAGACCCTGCTCTCGGTGCGCGGTCGCGAGGTCATGTCGAACCCCATCGCCGGCACCTGCGACCGGGGCTCGAGCCCCGTCGAGGACCGCCGGCTCGCGGGGGAGATGCTGGCCGACGGTAAGGAACGCGCCGAACACACGATGCTGGTCGACCTCGCGCGCAACGACGTGCGCCGCGTCTCGGAACCGGGCTCGGTCCGGGTCGACGAGTTCATGAACGTCCTCAAGTACAGCCACGTCCAGCACATCGAGTCGACGGTGACCGGCCGGCTCGCCGCGGGCTCGGATGCGTTCGACGCGACGCGGGCCTCGTTCCCCGCCGGCACGCTCTCTGGCGCGCCGAAGGTCCGCGCGATGGAGATCATCGACGACCTCGAGTCCGAGCCCCGCGGGCTCTACGGCGGCGGCGTCGGCTACTACTCGTGGTCCGGCGACGCGGACTTCGCGATCGTGATTCGGACGGCGACCGTGGAAACCGCGGACGAGCGGGATCGAATCACCGTGCAGGCGGGCGCGGGACTGGTCGCCGACAGCGATCCCGCTGCCGAGTACGAGGAGACCGAACAGAAGATGGGCGGCGTCCTCGCGGCCCTCGAAGAGATCGAACTCCCGGCCACGGAGCCGCCGTCGGACGGCGAGCCCGACACGACGCCGGAGGTGAGCCGATGAGCGCGACGGCGGCGGACGACCGCGACGCGGCGGGCCGCGACGGCGAGACGGAGCCGCTGACGGTGCTGTTCGTCGACAACTACGACTCCTTTACCTACAACCTCGTCGAGTACGTCAGCCAGCAGGCCGGCACCGAGACCGAGGTCCTGAAAAACACCGCGTCGCTCGCGGACGTCCGCGCGGTCGACCCCGACACGATCGTCATCAGCCCCGGCCCCGGGCATCCGAAGCACGACCGCGACGTCGGCATCACGATGAAGGTTCTCCGGGAGATCAGCCCCGACGTCCCGACGCTCGGTGTCTGTCTCGGCCTCGAGGCCGCCGTCTACGAGTACGGCGGCAGCGTCGGCCGCGCGCCGGAGCCGATCCACGGCAAGGCCTCCGCGGTCGATCACGACGGCGAGGGCGTCTTTGCGGGCTTAGAGCAGGGATTCCGTGCGGGCAGGTACCACTCGCTGGTCGCGACCGACGTGCCGGACTGTCTCGAGGTGACCGCGACCGCAGAACACGGCTCGGAGACGCTCGTCATGGGCGTGCGCCACGCGGAATACCCCCTCGAGTGCGTGCAGTTCCACCCCGAGAGCGTCCTCACGGCCGTCGGGCACGACGTGATCGAGAACTTCCTCGCGTTCGCGAAGGAGTAAGCGGCGAAAAGGGGCGTCTCAGAAGAACGGCAGGAAGCCAAGGTCGGTGAAGCCGGTGGCGTACAGCGCCGCCAGTACGACGGCGGCGACGATGCCGATACGGACGGCCAGTTTGATTGCGATCTTGATCGCGACGACGGCGACGGCGACGGCGGCAAGCGCCGCCAGGACCAGGAGGATCGTCGGTCCCGAAGTCAGTGCTTCGATCATGTACGACCCCCCGCACTGGAGGGACGTAATCTTTCTGGAAGTCGTGACTGACAGTCGTCAGTGACTGACTCGCTCGAGCGATCGTTCGGCGCGTCGGACTGTGAGGCTATGAAAGAGAAAACCACCGGAGGGAACCGTCATCACGTCGCAGACAGTCACTTTCAGTCCGGTCTGAAAATGGTTAAGACGGTCGCCCACGTAGGTTCGAGCGACCACGGCAGCGGCCGTTTCACCGGTCGCCTGCTGACCGAACACGACAAGGTGACAGAGACATCTATACAACCTAATTTGTATTACTACAAGAACGGTAGGACTACAACACCACGTTTTATGATGGATGGATGAATACCGAACCTTCGTCACGAATGATGCAAGTCAGGACCCGGACCCACGCCACGATCGACGTACTGCAGCGAGGTAGCGACGAGGTGACGCGCGCATGAGCGACGCCGAGCTCTCCGCGGAGGAGTTGACGCTCCCGATCAAGCGCACCGAGGGGGAAACCCTCGAGGAGCGGTTGACCGACAACGCCTATCACGACATTCTGCCGGCCCGTTATCTCCGCAAGAACGCCGACGGCAACCTCATCGAGGCCCAGGAGGATCTCTTCGACCGCGTCGGCAAGAACATCGCGCTGGCCGAGGCCGTCTACGAAGCCGAAAACCGCGATACTGAGATTACGGTTACGCCCGACCAGCTCAAGCCCGACCACCCGCGACGGGACGAACTCGCCGCGGACGTGTTCGGCGCGGGCACCACCGCCGAGGACGACGCCGAAGCCACGCTGTCTATCCACAACGTCAACAAGTTCGCCTACGACACCGTCGTCCCCGAACTCCCCGACGAGATCCGCGACCACGTCGAGGACGTCGCCGACGAGTTCCAGGGCATGATGGAAAACCTGGATTTCATGCCGAACTCGCCGACCCTGATGAACGCCGGTGACGAACTCCAGCAGCTCTCGGCGTGTTTCGTCGACTCCCCCGAGGACGACATCGACGATATCCACCAGACCGCCAAGGAGGCCGCGCAGGTCTTCCAGAGCGGCGGCGGGATGGGCTATGCCTTCTGGCGGCTCCGGCCCTACGGCGACGCAGTCGGCTCGACCGGCGGCATCGCCAGCGGCCCGATCACGTTCATGCGCACCTACGACCAGATGTGCGAGACGATCGCCCAGGGCGGCGCCCGCCGCGGCGCACAGATGGGCGTCATGCGCGTCTCTCACCCGGACGTCATCCAGTTCATCCACGCCAAGAACAAGGACGTCTCGCTGGCCGAGACGCTGCGGCTGAACGACCCCGACGACTACACGCACACCTCCTTCCAGGATGCCCTCGAGGAGGCCCGCGAACTCATCGACGACGACGGGCGGGTCCCCAAGCACCTCCGGAACGCGGTCGAGGGCCACCTCTCGAACTTCAACATCTCCGTCGGCATCACCGACGACTTCATGGACGCCGTCAAGAACGGCGAGGAGTTCACGTTCACCAACCCCCGAACGGGCGAACCCCACATCGCCACGGCCGAGACGAAGGAACTCTACGAGATGTTCGGCCTCGGCGACCACGTCGAGGTCGGCGAAGAGCTGTCGATCCCGGCCGAAGAACTCTGGGACGACATCGTCGAGGGTGCCCACGAGAACGGCGAACCCGGCGTCGTCTACCTCGAGCGGATCAACAAACAACACTCCTTCGACGTCGAGAAACACCCCGACCACCGCATCCTCGCGACCAACCCCTGCGGCGAGCAGCCCCTCGAGGAGTACGAGGCCTGTAACCTCGGGCACATCAACCTCTCGACGCTCGCCGATCTGGAGGCCCCCGACTGGCGCGTCTGGTACGACGACCACGGCGACGAGTACGAGTCGCGAGCCGAGGCCGTCGATGCCTTCCTCGAGGAGGCGATCGACTTCGAGGAGTTCGACCGCCGCATCGAGATGGGCACCCGGTTCCTCGAGAACGTCGTCACGATGAGCGACTTCCCGGTCGAAAAGATCGAGCAGAAGGTCCGGGAGATGCGCAAGATCGGCCTGGGCATCATGGGGCTGGCACAGCTGTACATCCAGCTCGGCATGGAATACGGCAGCGAGACCTCCAACGAGGTCGCACGCCAGCTGATGCGTCACATCAACCACACCTCGAAGTGGACCTCCCACGAACTCGCCGAAGAACGGGGCAGCTTCGACGAGTGGGACAAATCGAAGTACGCGAACCCGACCGAGTACCGCGAGTGGTTCGAGAAGCAGACCGGTCTCGACGCCGACGACTGGGAAGACGGGTTCGCCATCCGGAACCACAACACGACGACCATCGCACCGACCGGCACGACCTCGATGGTCGGCAACACCACCGGCGGCTGTGAGCCGATCTACAACGTCGCCTACTACAAGAACGTCTCCGACGACGTCCAGGGCGACGAGATGCTCGTCGAGTTCGACGATTACTTCCTCCGCGTTCTCGAGGACAACGACATCGACGTCGACGCGGTCAAAGAAGAGGCCAAAGAGCAGATGGCCACCAACCAGTTCGACGGGGTCGAGGGACTCTCGACAGTGCCCGACGCCATCGGCGAACTGTTCGTCACGACCGGCGATCTCTCGGCGAAGGAACACGCCGGCGTCCAGGTCGCCTGTCAGGAAGGCGTCGACTCCGCGATCTCGAAGACGGTCAACGCGCCAAACGACTCCACGCTCGAGGACGCCAAGGACGTGTTCGAGTACATCTACGAACACGGCGGCAAGGGCGTCACCTACTACCGCGACGGCACCCGCAGCAAGCAGGTGCTGACCACCCGCGCTGACAACGCCGACTTCGCCGACGAGACCGAGGCCGCACAGGCCCTCGTCGAGCAGATCGACGAGATCTTCGGCGGCCTAACGGCGTTCCTCGAGAGCGAGGAAGTCCAGGACGTCCTCGAGGCGGACGTCGGCGGACTCCTCGACGAGGACGGCGAGCCCGTCCAGGTCGACTTCACCGAGAAGCGCGAGCGGCCCGACGCCCTGCAGGGTGTCAGCCAGCGTATCGACACCGGCTACGGGAAGATCTACGTGACGATCAACGAAGATCCCGAGACCGGTCAGCCGTTCGAGCTGTTCGCCAACATCGGCCATTCGGGCGGCTTCACCAACTCCTTCACCGAGGCGCTGGCGAAGGTCATCTCGACCTCGCTGCGCTCCGGTGTCGACCCCGAGGAGATCGTCGACGAACTCTGTGGGACCCGGTCGCCGAAAGTCGCCTGGGACAAGGGCGAACAGATCCAGTCCATCCCCGACGCCATCGGCACTGCGATGCGCCGGTACCTCGAGGGTGAGATCGACAAGCCGTATCCGAAACAGCAGACCCTTGAGGAGTCGGCCGACGCCGAGGTCTACGACGGGCCGAAGACCGACGGCGGGGCGGCCGCCGCGTCCGCGGACGCCGACGACACGACCCAGGACCTCATCGAGGCCGGCGAGTCGCCGGAGTGTCCCGACTGCGGTTCGATGTCGCTGTACTTCTCCGAAGGCTGCAAGACCTGCGAGTCCTGTGGCTGGAGCGAGTGCTGAGCGCTAACTGAGGGATCGGTTCCGTTTTCGCGGTCGTTTTTTCGGGACAGCGGCCGGGAGCGTCACCGCAAACACCACACTTAGCACCGGCCGGCGCGAACGGCGTCGTATGACTGCCGACGCTGGGGACGGCTCCGTCGATGGTAGGGAGACGGCAGCCTCGAGCGACGGAGCCGGCGCGCCGCGGTGTCCCCACTGCGAAGCCCCGATGTACAAGCGCCACTGCAAGTACGTTTGTCCCCACCACGGGGTCATCATCGACTGTAGCGACCCCTTCCGCTGATCCGTTCTCGGTATTTCGAGCCGAACGCCAGACTCGAGACGCAACTCCCGGCGATGAGCGAGTCGCTGGTCGATGGACTCGAGAGCGAGGAGCGACGAGTAGCAGTGGGCCGTTCGATCAGTTGTCCGTCGACTGGCCGTTTCCCGTTCGGAGCGGGTCTCGCGATCGGAGCGTGCGGTAGGCGGGCCCGGCGAGCAAGAGACAGGCCGCGAGAAGGCCGGCCAGCGACACTGCCAGCCCGGCGTCGCCGATCCCGCCCGCTGTCGCCGTCGCCGCGGAGGCTCCGACGACGACCGCAGCGATCGTCCATGGGAGTTCGCCGACCGCCGTGCCCACGAGGAACCACCGGAGCGAAACGTCGCTGACTGCCGCGGCACACGTCGCGACGTCCGACGGGATCGGGGCCAGCCGCGAGGCGACGACGCCCCGAAGCGGCCCCGCGGTCTCGTAGTAACGATCGACGGCGTCGCCGGTACGCTCGAGGAGTCCGCCCTCGTCCCACCCGTTCGACGTCGTGGGGACATCCTCGGTCGACTCGTCGCCAGCGAGCCAGCCGACGGCGACAAAGATCGGCAGGACGGTGACGACAACGCCTGCGAGTGCGATCGGAACGCCGACGGCGACGCCGTACCCGTAGCCGACGACGGCCGCGAGCGGCGTGGTCGGCCACGCGAGCAGGGGCCGCACGAGATAGAGCCCGGCGACGACGAAGCCGAAGGAAAGCGGATCGGCGGCGAGCGAGTCGACGGCCCCGATTGCCGTCGACGGCGAGACGAGCAGACCCGCTGCGACCATGCCGCTGGCCACGACAGCACCTGCGAGCGCGCGTGTTCGTCCCGACTGCATCGATCTGAGATTTCGCTCGAGCGTTGAAACCTTTGTGTCTCGCGGGGCGCGGCAAGAATATGCCGCACGTGTTCGCGCCCATGGCGTCTCGGTCGGACGAGTAGTCCGCGAACCTGTCACGCGGGACCGTCGTCCACGTGTGATCCGGCCGCAGTCGCCGATCCAAAGGAAAGGGCTTTTATAATCACACTGGATACCATTGAGTGCAGACAGAGACCGCGAGCGTGGGTAGCCAAGCCAGGCCAACGGCGCAGCGTTGAGGGCGCTGTCCCGTAGGGGTCCGCCGGTTCGAATCCGGTCCCACGCATCGCACAGGTGGCTGAGCTCCACCCCAAACCGATGCAGGTGATTTCCCTTCGTGGACATCACCCACGCATAATCCTTTCCGACGCTACACCGACGAGCCACGGCGTCAACTACCGCGATTGTTACTACTCGAAGTCGAAAGAACAGTGCCTGTCAGCGACAGCACGAAGACCACGACTGGTTGTCACGAACTACCGGTCGACGGGCAGCGATACGACCGCCTGCAGAGGGGAATTTCACTCACAGGCACCGGCATGTATATAATTGCACTCTCCGAATCGCTGTTGAATGCCCGCAATATCTTTGTTCGGTCTCATCGCGTTCGTCCTCCAGGTGGGTGTCGGATACCACGTGTACCGGTCCACCGCTGCCACCGGAACCGGGTCCGCAGCAATCGCCGGGGTGATTGCCGCGGTCGCAGGGAGCTTCTTCCTGATTCGGTACGGGGTATTGGCGGCGCTCATCTTCGATTTCGTCCTCTCGTTCGTGACCGTCCTGATTCGGGATCGGTCCGAACGACGACCCGCCGCGAGGTAGTCCAGTCCTCGTGCCCCCTCGGAGCCGATCTATCGTCTCTCCCTGCACGAGTCGTCCAGCGGAGAGAGCAACCACTTTCCCGCTCCACTCGAACGTCCACACATGGAATACGTCCCTCGAGAGCGCGTGCGCCTGCTTACCGGCGTGTTGAGCGTCGTGTCGCTAGCGGTGGTCTTCGCGGCCGCCGGCGGCCGGATCCCCGCCTCGAGCGTGCCCGCCGCCCCGGAGTGGGTCATCGACGCGATTCCGGCGGTCAACGCCATCATCAGCGCGGTCGCGATCGGGACGATCGCGGTCGGCTGGCGGGCGATCCGCCGCGGCGCGATCGGCCGGCACCGGGTCGCGATGCTGTCGTCGTTCGGGCTGTTCGCGACGTTTCTCGCGCTCTATCTCTATCGACTGACGGTGATGGGCGGACCGTCGGACTTCCCGGGGCCGGCGACGATCGAGCAGTTCGTCTACCTGCCGCTGCTGGCGATCCACATCCTGCTGGCGATCGTCTGTATCCCGCTGCTGTACTACGTTCTCCTGCTTGCGGCCTCGCGGCCGGTCGCGGAGATCCCGGCGACGAGCCACGCCCGGATCGGCCGCGTCGCGGCGTCGCTGTGGCTGGTCTCGTTCTCGCTGGGGATCGTCGTCTTCGTGTTACTCCACGTGGTCTACTGACCGGGTCGGATTCAGTCTAGAATGTCACCGACGCGTCGTGGCTCACCCTGCAGGTTCGGCTGTTCGGCGACGATCTGTAGTACCTCGTGGTCGGTCACGTCGTAGTAGGACTTCTCGGTGGCTTCCTCGATCAGGTCCTTCTCGAGACGGAACTCGGTGCCTTCGTAGACGACGTCGACGCCCTCGTCGTCGAATGCGAGCGTAGTCATGACCGGGAGTACGCAACGGGGGTGTAAAAGCGAGGCGACTGGGCACGGCGGTCGAGCGCCGGGACCGGCAGACGGGCGTCCGACGGACGACTGACGACGCGCGAGGTTTATTAGGTGGTGCCCCCTTTGGGCCCGAGTGTGGCCTTCAGCAGGGACCCGCTCGACGAACTCGTCGTTCCCGACGGGACGGAAGCCCAAGAGCGCGACCTCGTTACCGATGGGGACGTCCTCGTCGGGGCCCGCTCGACCGTCGGGTTCGGCGTACGCGGCCGGAACGTGCTGGCCGGCGAGTCCGCCGAATTCGGCGGCGCGATCGAGGCCGACGGCGACTGCCGACTCGACATGTGGTGTGACGTCGCCGAGAACGTGCTGGTCGGCGAGGACGCCTACGTCGGCGAGCGCGTTCACATCGGCGGCAGGCTCAAAGTCGCCGGCGATCTCGACATCGGCGACGACGTTGAGATCGACGAGGGGTTCGAAGCCAACGGCTGGATCGTCATCCGGAACCCGATGCCGACGATCGTCTTCCTGTTCGTCTATCTCAAGCACTTGCTGTTGATCGGCGAGGAAGACACCGCCCAGCGGCTCGTGTCCGAACTCGTCGAGGACGACGACGGCGACTCCGAGGCCGAACCGCTGGTGATCCCCCGGAACGCGACCGTCGGCGACGACGCCTGGCGCGTCTCGACACCCGCGACGATCGGCGACGACTGCCGACTCCATGGCAACGTCCGTGCCGAACGGATCGCCGTCGGCGCGGACTGCAACATTTTCGGGAGCCTCCGTGCGCGCGGCGACATCACCGTCGGCGAGGGGACCCGCATCCACGGCGACGTGACCACGCGCGAGGGCGACGTCGATGTCGCCGCCGACGCGCGGGTCCTCGGTGACGTCGTCTGTGCGGACCTCGAACTCGGCCCCGACGCCGAGATCGACGGGACGATCCGCGCTGACGGCGAGATCACGATGCGGACGACCGAGCGCGATCGCGAATGAAGCGGACGGCCGATCGCTCCTCGCAGTACTGATTGTCTCCGCTCGAGCGGACGCTACGGACGGAACCTCGGAGCGTCTCGAAGGGCGGCCGACAGCGCCGACCCGCCGATCAGCGCTCTCTATCGGCGATTTTCACCCCTATTCTTAATACTGATACTATGATAGAAGGCCACAGCCATGTCAACAATGGTCATATACCGACGGGGGTATTCATGCGATCGATCGTACTGACGAAAGGCGTCCCCGACTTCTCCGAGGGGGCCGTCTCGTTCGACGAGGAGGGCCACTTAGAGCGAGGAAAGACGCCGACGGTGATGAACCCCAACGACGAGTTCGCACTGCAGGCCGCGCTCCAGACGAAGATCCGCCACGGCGGCCACGTCAGCGGGATGAGCATGGGACCGCCGGGGTATGCAGAGGTCCTGCAGGGGGCGATGGAGACGGTCTACACCGACGACAGCTACCTGCTGTCCGACCGTGAGCTTGCAGCCTCCGACACGTGGGCGACGGCGATCACGCTCTCGGCCGGCCTCGAGACCTACCAGGAGGAAGTCGCCGACATCGACATCGTCTTCGCGGGGTTCAAGACGGCCGACGGGGAGACCGGCCAGACCGGCCCACAGACCTGCTGGGCGATGGACTGGCCGATCGTCACCCACGTCGTCGCGCTCGATATCGATCCCGACGAGCGGACCCTGCGAGCCAAGCGGCTCGTCGAGGGAGACGTCGACGAGATCGAGACGGTCGAAGCGCCCCTGCCGTGTTTCGTCGTCACCGATCCCGAGTTCGAGCCGACCTACCGGACGGCGTCCCAGCGGTTGACCCGCAAGCGGCTCCGGGCCGAGACCGAGGAGCGGGCCGCCGACCACGAGGAGTACCTGACGACGTGGGACCACGCCGATCTGAATCTCGACCCCGACTACATCGGGCTCGACGGCTCGCCGACGATCGTCTCCTCGGTGGATCCGATCCCCAAAGCGCCCTCGGAGCGCGAGGCGACGATGATCGATCCCGACGCCGGCGACGGCATGGGCGAGGTACTCGAGGAGATACAACCCTACGCCGCGGAGGCGGGTGATTGAGATGCCGGCCATCGATCCGGACGACCACACGGTAGCGGAACTGACCGACGAACTCGAGACCGTCGACGACGCGGACGAACTGCGGGCGATCCTCGAGGCCGAGCGGGCTGGCCAGGATCGCGACACGGCCCGCGAAGCGATCCGCGACCGGCTCGAGGAGATCGGAGCCGAGAGCGACGGCGTCGAGGCGGAAGACGAGTCGGACGCCGAATCCGACGACGCGGAGACGGATGCCGACGAACCCGAGACCGAGGCCGAGGAAGACGACGGCCTCTCCCACCCCACCCGCGACAAGCGACACGTCCGGGCCCTCGCGGACGGCGACTACGCCGACATGTGGGTGTTCTGTGAGACCCAGGGCGGCGAGTTGCTCGAGGTCTCGACGGAGATGCTGGGCAAGGCCCGCGAACTGATGGACGACTTCGCGGACGAGTACGGTGACGAGGAGCGGGTCGTCGCGTTCCTGATGGGCGACGACTGCGAGGGACTCGCCGAGGAGTCGATCGCCTACGGGGCCGACGTGGCCGTCTACCACGACGACCACAGGTTGGAACGGTTCCTGCACAAGCCCTACACCGAGATCGCGTCCCACATGGCCCGCGGCGAGGGTTCGATCGAGAGTACCGACTGGCGCGACTACGACAAGCCCCGGTACGTCCTGTTCCCGGCGACGAACAATGGGCGCGACCTCTCGGCGAAGGTCCAGGCCGAACTCGACTCCGGGCTGGCCTCGGACTGTTCGGACCTCTTCATCGAGGAGAACGAGGTCTCGAACCCGGTCAAAACCGGCGAACCGGGCGTGAAGAAGACCTTCGAGAAAGTCCTGCACATGAAGCGGCCGGACTTCTCGGGGTTCGAGTACTCGACGATACTCTGTCTCGACAACCCGGGCCGGGAGTTTCACCCACAGGGCTGTTCGGTCATTCCGGGCAGCTTCGAGCCCATGGAGCCCGACCACGACCGCGACGGGCTCGTCGTCGAACACGACATGCAACTGGACGACGACTGGTTCCGCGTCGAGATCACCGAGTACGACCGCCTCGAGGCCGGGATCGATCTCACGGGCCACGACGTGATGGTCTGTCTCGGGCGCGGGATCGCGGACGACCCGACCCGCGGGATGGAACTGGGGCTCGAGCTGGTCGACGCCTTCGAGGACGCCGAACTCGGCATCACGCGGGGGATCGTCACCTCCTCCTACGAATTCGAGGGCCACGTCGAGGGGTACGCGACGGAGGAACGCCAGATCGGCGAAACCGGCCAGGTCGTCGCGCCCGACGTCTACATCGCGGCCGGCGTGTCGGGCGCGGTCCAGCACAAGGTCGGCATGGACGAGTCCGACACCATCGTCGCCGTCAACACCGACACCGACGCCCGGATCCGGGACTTCTCGGACTACTTCATCGAGGGCGACCTCTTCGAGGTCCTGCCGCGCCTGACCGAGGCCGTCGAGGCCGGTGAGACGGCGCTCGAGGCCGAAGCCGTCGCCGACGGAGGTGAGGACGATGACTGACGAGTACGAACACTACGAGGCGATCGTCGTCGGCTGTGGCCCCGGTGGGGCCGCGGCCGCGGCGCGGCTGGCCGACCACGGCGTCGAGACGCTCGTCCTCGAACGCGGCACCGAGGCGGGCTCGAAGAACGTCTCCGGCGGCCTGCTCTACGGCGAGTCGTCCGCCCCCTACACGCTCGCGGACCTCTTCGATGGCTTCCGCGAGGAAGCGACCGAACGGCCGGTGACGGACTACTACATCCACAACGTGGCCGGCAACAAGGTCAAAACGTACGATCTGACCGACCTCCACGAACACGACACCGACTGGTGTGACGCCGTCCTCCGCCGGGAGATGGACTCGTGGCTCGAGCGACGCGTCCACGAGAAGACCAGCGAGACCGGCGGCGGCGTGCTGACGAACGTGCGGGTCAACGGCCTGCTCGAAGACGACGGCGAGATCGTCGGCGTCACCTGCGACGAACTCGAGCCGATCACGGCCGACCTGATCGTGGCGGCCGACGGCGTCAACTCCGAACTCGCCCGCGAGGCTGGACTGATGGACTGGGAGGAGCCCGAAGAGTGGTTCCAGGGGGTCAAGGCCGTCGTCGACGTCGATCCCGCCGCGATCGACGACCGCTTCGATATCGGTTCCGACGAGGGCGCTGCCCACCTGTTCTCCGGCGATCTCTTCGACGACGTCCGGGGCGGTGGCTTCCTGTATACCAACGAGGATTCGCTCTCGATCGGGACCGTCTTCCACCTCGATAGCCTCCTCGAGCGGGAGGCCGAACCGCACGAACTGCTCGACGCGTTGCTCACGCATCCACTGCTGGCCGGCTGGTTCGGCAACGAGTACGACGAACGCGAGTACGCGGCGAAGCTCGTCCCCGACTCGAAGAAGGCGGCTCATCGCAGCCCCTACCGTGACCGGCTCGTCCTCGTCGGCGACGCGGCCGGCCAGATGCAGGCCCAGGGACCGATTATCAAGGGGATGAACCACGCCGTCACCGCCGGCGCGCTCGCGGCCGACGCCTTCGCCGTTACTCGGGGCAACGCAGACCCGGCGGCCGCCGGGCGGCGCTATACCAAGCTGCTCGAGGACTCCGGCACCATGGCCAAGCTCCGGCCCCGCCGGTACGACCTCGCCCGCGCCGTCGGCGAGCGCGAGGCCGTGACCGGGGCCGTCGAACGGGTCCTCGAGTCGCCGCTTGGATCGCTGGCGGTCGGCAACCCGATCGCGGACCGACTGCTCGAGCGGGCCTACAACTCGCCGTTCTTGGTGTCGATGCTGCCGGACACGAAGACCGGCTACGTCTCCCTACCGACGCTAATCGCCGAGGAACACGGCAAGACGATCCACTGGGGGAGCGAGATCGAGCCGCCGACGCTCGAGGAGCGGATCGGCGACCTGACCTACGACACCGACGTGGGCAACCCTCATATCGAGTTGCTGGATCAGTCCCTCGACGCCAGCGGCGCGGCGGTCACCGCCTGTCCGGTCAGCGCCGAGGACTTCGGCGGCGGCTGCTACCGCTCGGAGGCGGTCAAGACCAACGGCACCGAGGAGACGCTGGTCAGTCTCGACACCCAACCCTGCGTGGAGTGTGGCACCTGTGCGGTCGTCGCCGACACGGAGTGGGAACACCCCCGCGGTGGCAAGGGTGTCGAATACAGGGAGGGGTAACGTGAGCCGGTACGGCCCGCGGATCGCCGCGCTCGCACGCCGGGCCGAGCGCGAGCGGGCGGCGTTCGACGGGGACGACCGTTCTCCGACGGCGTCGAACCGCTCTCCGGCCCCCGGCGATGCCGACGCCTATCTTCGAAATGGCGTGGGCCCAGCCGTCTGGCTCTACGTCGAGGGCCGGACCGGCGGTCGCACGGTCCCGTTTACCGAGGCCGAACTGGCCGCCCTCGAGACCGCGATGAACCGCTGGCTCGAGTGTTACACACGGTGTCACGGCGTCGACCTCGAGGCGGCGTTTACGGTCCGGGAGGCGGCGGAACTGCTGCTCGAGACGCGAAACGTCGTCGACACGGCCCAGTTGCTGACCCGCGTTCCGGAGCGCGACCGGGCGTCGCCGCCGACCGGGGAGTGACCCGAGCCAGCACTCCCAAACAGGAGCTAGTCGGGAAACAGCCACGAATCTCGTGCAGACCGGCTCGTATATGAGTCCCACGCAGTAGACGGGTATTCGACTATTCCCGTTGAGCGCAAAGTCAGCCCGATGGCACGAGACGATCGGTTATCCCGACGGCGAATGCTTCAGTTGACAGGTGTCGCGGCTTCGACGGCAGTCGTTGCGGGCTGTGGTGGCGGTGGTAACGGTGACGACGGTAACGGCAACGGTAACGGAGGCGGTGGGGGCGAGACGATCGAACCCGGTACCCAGATCGAGTTCGACGGACAGACGGCCGGCTGGGTCGGCATCGCGCCCGACTCGATCGCCGACGAGGAGAACCCGACGATCACCCTCCAGGAGGGGGAAACCTACGAGATGGGCTGGACGACCGGCGACGGCGCCGAACACAACATCGCGATCTACGACGAGAACGACGAGGTCGTCGACGACCTCGCGACCGAGCGGGTCACCGAACCCGGGGACGATCAGTGGCTCGAGTTCGAGGCCAGCAGCGAGATGGTCACGTACATCTGTGAGGTCCATCCGACGTCGATGGTCGCCGATATCGAAGTCGAAAGCGGCGGTGGCGGCGGTAACGGCGGGGCCGACAACGAGAGCGAGGGCAACGAGTCGATGGGGAACGAGACGGAGGGCAACGAAACGGACGGTAACGAGTCGATGGAAAACGAGACCGAGAGCAACGAGACGGAAGACAACGAGTCCGAGTAACTCGGTTCTCGAGCGGGGCGTTCAGTAGATGAGTTCGTCGTCGTTCTCGACCATGTACAGCGTCCGCGCAGCGATGTTGACCGTGTGGTCACCGACCCGCTCGAGGTCGCGGATCGTCAACAGGAGCCGGGAGACGTCCTGCAGAATGCGCTCGACCTCGTCGGTCGAGTCGAGTTCGCGCTCGATGAGGTCGCGAACGACGATCTCGCTGGCCCGTTCGGCGAACTCGTCGAGATCGTCGTCGCGGCCGGCGAGTTCCCGACAGCGGTCGGTGTCTTCGGTGTCGTAGGCCATCATCGCGTCCTCGAGCATGTCGAGGGTCAGTTCGCCCATCTCCTGGACGTCGACGTCGGGGAACAGGTCCTGCTCGGCGTCCATGGTGTACTCGCCGAGGTTCGTCGCCAGATCGGCGATCCGCTCCAAGTCGGTGATGATCTTGAACGAGGCGGCGATGAAACGGAGATCGCTCGCGACTGGCTGCTGCAGCGCGAGCAGGTCGATACAGTCCTGCTCCAGATCGAGGTACATCCGGTTGATCTCGCCGTCGCCCTCGATCACTTCCTGTGCGAGGTCCTCGTCTTTCTGTTCTAACGCGTCCAGTCCCATGCGCAGTCGTTCCATGACGACCTCACTCATGTAGAGGACGTCCTCACGGAGTTCCGTGAGCTTCTCCTGGTAGGATTTCCTGGCCATAGTAATCAAAGCCCGTCCGTCCTTCATAAATACTGTGTGCGAAGTACTGCTACGGGTCGGCGGCTGCCGGTCGCGGACGGCACTGCGACCGGGTCGGCGATCGTGGACGCGTTACCGGAGCCACTCGAGCGGTGTCGCCGGGAAAGGAAGCGGCTCCGGGCGTCGGACGTCGTATTTCATCGCGAGCAAGCCACCGAGGACGACGGTGACCGCGACGGCCGAGACGGCGGCGTTCAGCAGCAGCCAGTCGACTGACGTGCCATACACCGTATCGTCGATGGGGGCAAGCAGCCGGACGCCGCCGCTGACGAGATCGAGCGCGATATGCGAACTGACACCGAGGACGACGGCCCGCCAGGGGCCGACGGCCGAGAGGACCCCGATCAGGACGAGGCCACCGAGCAGCGAGTGGGTCAGCGCCCGGTGGCTCCACAGCGCTCCGCCGACGGCGCTGAGTTCGACCAGCGGCCGAAAGAGGAACGTGTCTGCGTCCGGAGCGGCGGCGGCGAGCGCGGCCACGAGGTACGGGGCCCCGCGACGGGTCTGAGTGACTAGCACGACCAGTGCCAAACTACACAGGATATGGACCCCCGTTGCGACCATTCTGCTCAGTACTCATGTCGTGTGAGACAATAAATAGCATTCTCAGTACAGAACACACATTCCCCTGTCTGACGGTGTCTCTCGACCGACTGACTCGCTCGAATGAGAACAGTGTGGATCGAATGCAGTGAGCAAAGCGAAACGCCGCGGCCGACCGGTGACGCCGGCTATCCGAACTTGCCGGTGATGTAGTCCTCGACGCGCTCGTGTTCGGGGTTCTCGAAGATCTTGTCCGTATCGTCGAACTCGACGAGTTCGCCGCCGGTCAGGAAGACCGCGGTCTTATCGGAGATACGGGCCGCCTGCTGCATGTTGTGGGTGACGATGACGACCGTGTACTCCTCGGCCAAGTCCTCGATCAGGTCCTCGATCTTCGAGGTCGCGACCGGGTCCAGCGCCGAGGCCGGTTCGTCCATCAGGATCACGTCCGGGTCCGGCGCGATCGCCCGCGCGATACAGAGCCGCTGTTGCTGGCCGCCCGAGAGGTCCAGCCCGCTCGCGTCCAGTTGGTCCTCGACTTCCTCGAGCAACGCGGCCCGCTCGAGGGCGGTCCGGACCTTCGCGTCGACATCGCCGTCGTCTTTCCCCTGGACTTTCAGGCCGTAGGCGACGTTGTCGTGGATCGACTTCGGGAACGGGTTCGGCGACTGGAAGACCATGCCGATCTTCCGGCGCAGCGCGACGGGATCGACGTCGTCGTCGTAGACGTTCTTCCCGTCGAAGCGGAGTTCGCCCTCGACGCGGGCGCTGTCGACGAGGTCGTTCATCCGGTTGATACACCGGAGGAACGTCGATTTCCCACAGCCCGACGGGCCGATGACCGCCGTGACCTGCTTTTCGGGGATCTCGATGTCGACGTCGGAGAGCGCTTGTTCCTCCCCGTAGTAGACGTTCAGGTCCCGGGCCTCGAGCAGCGTGCGGTCGGTCGTCGTTTCCCCGCCGGAGTCGGCGGTGTCGGTGAGGCCATCGGTGCCCGGCGTCGGGGCCGGTTGGTCGTCGGTCGGTTCCGTTTCCGAGGAAGTCATCTGTTCGTTAGTCATTGTCAGGTGCGCTGTTGATAGCGGTTCCGGATGATGATCGCGATCGAGTTGATCGTCAGCAGAACGACCAGCAGGGTGACGACGCCGGCGGCGACGACGCCGTACTGGAACTCCGTCTGGGGATAGGACGCCCAGTTGTAGATCTGGAGCGGCATGGCGCTGACCTTGCTGAAGAAGCTGTTGGGCAGCCCGAACACCGTCGTCGGCGCGGCGATCATGATCAGCGGTGCCGTCTCGCCGATCGCGCGGCCGAGCGCGAGGATCGTCCCGGTCATGATGCCGGGCATCGCGCGGGGCAGGACGACGTTGCGGATCGTCTGCCACTTCGTCGCGCCCATCCCGTAGGACGCCTGTCGCTGCGAATCGGGAACGGCCCGAATCGCCTCCTGCGCGGAGATGATCACGATCGGCAGGATGAGCAAGGCGATGGTGAACGCGGCCGCCAGTACCGTCCCGTAGCCGATGTTGAACAGGCCCACGAACAGGCCCAGTCCCAACAGGCCGTAGACGACCGAGGGGACGCCCGCGAGGTTCGCGATGTTGAGCTGGATAAAGCGGGTGAGATAGCCGTCGTCGGCGTACTCCTCGAGGTAGACCGCGGCGCCGACGCCGAGCGGGAAGGTGACCAGCGCGATCATCAGCATGATCGCGATGGAGCCGACGAGCGCGGGCAGGAACCCGGCCTCGTAGGGGTTGGGGTGTGGCGGATTCGTGAGGAACTGCCAGTCGAGCCAGCCGACGGCGTCGACGGCGACGTTCAGCAGCAACGCCGCAAGCGACACGATGCCGACGAGCGTCGCCGCCAGTGCGAGCAGGCGGAACGCGATGTCTTTCGTCCGACTGACGCGCCCGAAACCGCCGGCGGGTGTCTCTCCGGTGTCGGCCGCCATCAGCGATACACCTCCCGATACCGCGACGCGACGAGTTCACTGATCAGGTTCATGACGAAGGTGATGACGAACAGGGTCAGTCCGACCGCGAAGAGGCTCTTGTACGCCGGCCCCTGCCCGACGATGTCGCCGGTGCCGATCTGGACCATCGCGGAGGTCATTGGCTGGATCGAGTCGAGGAACATCCCCGCTGGGTCGGTCAGGTCGATCATCCGCGGCGTCTGGCCCGCGGCGATGGCGACGATCATCGTCTCGCCGATCGCCCGCGAGAGCGCGAGGATAAAGGAGGAGAAGATCCCCGACAGCGCCGCCGGCACGACGACCGACGTCGAGACGGTAAACTTCGTCGCACCGAGCCCGTAACTGGCCTGCCGCAGCGAGTCCGGGACGGCGCTCATCGCGTCCTCACTGATCGAGGACACCATCGGGATGATCATGATGCCGACCATGATCGAGGCCGACAGCGCGTTGAACGTCGAGAGATCGACCGGCAGGATCGTGTCGATCGCCGGCGTAACATAGACCAGCGCGAAGTAGCCGTAGACGACCGTCGGGACGCCGGCGAGTACCTCGAGCGCCGGTTTGAGATAGGCCCGCTGTCGATCGGAGGCGTACTCGCTGAGATAGATCGCGGTCAGCAGTCCGATCGGGAGCGCGACCAGCGCCGACCCGATCGTGATGACCAGCGTCCCTGAGATCAGCGGGAGGACGCCGAATGCGATCGGCTCGTTCGTCGGACTCCAGCGCGTGCCGGTGAGGAAGTCGACGAGCGAAACCTGCGCGAAGAAATCGACCGCGTCGATCAGCAGCGTCAGGATGATCGCGACGGTCGTCAGGATCGACAGGAGCGCACACAGCATGAAGAGATAGCGAAAGGCGGTGCCCCGCGCCGTACGGATCCCGTCGTGGGAGAAGTCCGGCTGGCTCATGCCGTCACCTCCTCGATCGCGGTCTCGAGTTTCTCTATGTTCTCGTCGCGTTTGTCCTCGGTGATCGGCACGTAGCCGACCTCCGAGACGAGGTCCGTGGCGGCCCGCTCCATGTAGAAGCGAGCGAAGTCACGGACGGCCGACTTCTCGAGCGACTCCTTGGCGACGTAGATGAACAGGGGTCGCGAGAGCGGCGTGTACTCGCCGTTCATGGCCGTCTCGATCGACGGCTCGACACAGCCGTCACCGTCGTCGACCGAGAGCGCCTTGATCGAGTCCGGGTTCTCGCTGTAATACGAGAAGCCGAAATAGCCCATCGCGTACTCCGAGCCCTGGACCCCCTGGACGATCGTTCGGTCGCGCTCGGTCGCGTGGTAATCGCTGCGGTGATTTTCTTCCTCGCCGATGATGGCTTCGTTGAAGTAGTCGAACGTGCCGGAGGTCGTCGCGGCCCCGTACAGTTCGAACGGTTCGTCGGGCCACTCCTCGTTGATATCGCTCCAGTGGGTCGCGCCGTCGGCGCGCCAGATCTCCCGGAGCTGTTCGACGGTGAGACAGTCGATCCAGTCGGCGTCGGGATTGACGACGACCGTCAGCGCGTCGGTCGCGACCTGGAGTTCGATCGGCGTGATATCGTTGTTCCCGCACTGTTCGACCTCGGCGTCGGCGATCGCCCGACTCGCGTTGTTAATGTCGGTCCGTCCCGCACAGAAGAAGTTCCCGAACCCACCGCCGGTTCCGGTCTTACTGAGCGAGAGGTTGACGGTGGGATTCTCCTCGGAAAACGAGGAGGCGATCGCCTCGGTCACGGGGAAGACGGTACTGCTCCCCGCGATGTTTACGTTGTTGCCCTCCGCGGCGAAGACACCGGTACAACCGGCCAACCCGCCGGAGAGGCCAACGCCCGCCGCGGCGAGAAAGTCACGCCGACCGAGTCCGGCCGGCAAAGACGCCGTGGAATCTCTCGACATCACCGAATCGAAGTCACAGAGTAGGTAAGTATACTACTATGAGATCTATATAGCACTATGTACTGCTGTGGCTGTTCACTGGGTCCCGGCCCAGAACCGGCGATGGCGTCTCGAACGCATACATATGGCAATAGTTGTCGCCCACCAATCTAGCGGTGCCTGAAGGTACTTCGGTCCGTCCACTATTCGGCTGAAGTCGAGGTGACATATATAGACGAGTCATGCCGAGAACCGAGCGAGAGGTGGTGGGCAGTCTCGGGGCCACTGATGCCGATGTCGTCGGCGACTCGGTCGGCCGTGGCGTTGTCACGGTATTCCCCATGCATTCGTTCGAATCGCGCAAACTACGTCAGTAGGGATCCCACAGCGGACAAAATCAGACGGCGACGT
Organism: Natrinema pellirubrum DSM 15624; assembly: GCF_000230735.2. Lineage (NCBI taxonomy): Archaea > Methanobacteriati > Methanobacteriota > Halobacteria > Halobacteriales > Natrialbaceae > Natrinema > Natrinema pellirubrum. Next base: position 1,095,706 of record NC_019962.1, on the reverse strand, counting down.
GACGTGTCTCTCGGTCGATCGCCGTATAGAGACGACCGTCAGGCAAGCAGCGACGCGTCGTTCTCGAGGGCATACAGCGTTCGAGCGGCGACGTTGACCGCGTGGTCACCGACGCGTTCGATATCGCGGACGACAACGAGGGTTCGTGAAACGTCCGCGAGAAGGGGGCCGGCGGGGCGACCGCCGCTTCCGGCCCCGGGCGATCGGCCCCCGACGCAGTCGTCGGCGTCGCGACGCAACTCGATGAGCCGCCGGACGACGCGCTCGGCGACTGCCACACAGCGGCGATCGAGTTCCGCGTCGCGCTCGGCGACCGCCCGGCAGGCCGCCGGTTCCTCGTCGACGAACGCCTCAACCGCGGTCTCGAGTTGCTCGAGTGCCAGCGCGGCGATTCGCTCGAAGTCCACGTCCGGCAACGCCGGATCCGAGCCGGTTGCGTCGAGCGTGTACTCGGCCAGATTGGTCGCCAGATCGCCCACCCGCTCGAGGTCGGTGACGATCGTGAACGCGGCGACGACGGTCCGGAGGTCTCCGGCGACGGGTTGGTACAGCGCCAGCAGGTCGAGACACTCCCGTTCGATTTCGAGATACCGGTCGTTGACCGCGTGGTCCCGCTCGATCACCTCGCGGGCGAGGTCGCGGTCGCTCGTAAACAGCGCGGAAAACCCGTCGGCGAGTTGCTCGCGAACGAGATCGCCCATCGAGACGACCGTCTCGCGGAGCCGCTCGAGGCGGTGCCGGTAGTCCTCGCGGGTCATCACCCGAACTTGCCGGTGATGTAGTCCTCGACACGGTCGTGCTCGGGGTTCTGGAAGATCTTGTCGGTGTCGTCGAACTCGACGAGTTCGCCACCGGTCAGGAAGACCGCGGTCTTATCGGAGATACGGGCCGCCTGCTGCATGTTGTGGGTGACGATGACGACCGTGTACTCCTCGGCCAAGTCCTCGATCAAGTCCTCGATCTTCGAGGTCGCGATCGGATCCAGCGCCGAGGCCGGCTCGTCCATCAGGATCACGTCCGGGTCCGGCGCGATCGCCCGCGCGATACAGAGCCGCTGTTGTTGCCCACCCGAGAGGTCCAGCCCACTCGAGTCCAACTGGTCCTCGACTTCCTCGAGCAACGCGGCCCGCTCGAGGGCGGTTCGGACCGTCTCGTCGACGTCGACGTCCTTCTCCTGTACGTCCAGTCCGAACGCGACGTTGTCCCGGATCGATTTGGGGAAGGGGTTCGGCGTCTGAAAGACCATGCCGATCTTCCGGCGCAGGGCGACGGGGTCGACGTCGTCGTCGTAAACGTTCTTCCCCTCGAAGCGGAGTTCACCCTCGACGCGAGCGGCGTCGATGAGGTCGTTCATTCGATTGATGGTGCGCAGGAATGTCGATTTCCCGCAGCCCGATGGACCGATGAGGGCCGTGACGCCGTTTTCGGGGATTTCGATGTCGACACCCTGTAGCGCCTGGGCGTCGTCGTAGAAGACGTCGATATCCCGCGCCTCGATTACCGTGTCGGCGCCTGCGGGAACGGAGCCACCCTCGACGTCGAGCGAGGCATCGAGTAGTGATCCGCTCGTCGCGTCGGTCCCCGCGGTCGGTTCGGAGACCGCCGTTCCGCTGCTGTTCGTTCGCTGTTCGTCACCGTCGTCGACGTTTCGTGTATCGTTTCGAGTCATTTCAATCGCGCCTCTGGTACTTGTTTCGCAGCAAGATTGCGGTGCCGTTCATCATCAGCAAGACGATGAGCAACACGAGGACCCCGGCCGCGAGGACGCCGTGGTAGAAGTCCGGTTTGGCTAACTGTGCCCACGAGTAGAGCTGTCGCGGCATCGCGCTGAACAGTCCGAAGAACGAGGTCGGCGAGATCCGGACGACCGCCGCGACGCCGACCATCAACAACGGTGCCGTTTCGCCGATGGCGCGGCCAAGCGCGAGGATCGTCCCCGTGAGGATCCCGGGCATCGCCCGCGGCAGAACGACTGTTCGGACCGTCTGCCACTTCGTCGCGCCCATCCCGTAGGCCGCCTGTCGCTGGGAGTCGGGTACCCCCCGGATCGCCTCCTGTGCGGAGACGATGACGATCGGGAGGATCAGCAGCGCGATCGTCAATCCGCCGACGATGACGATCCCGGGCTGCAGCGCGCCGGCCTTGACGAACAGCGCCAAGCCGAGCAGTCCGTAGACCACCGACGGGACCCCGGCGAGGTTCGCGATGTTGATCTCGATGAGTTCGACGACCGATCCGAGCAGTCCGCCGCTCGGCGCGTACTCCTCGAGATAGATCGCCGCACCGACGCCGACCGGGAACGCCGCGATCGCGACGACGATGATCATCATCACCGACCCGACGAGCGCGGGATAGATGCCGGCCTCCCGCGGTGTCCGACTGTGAGCGGCGGTCAGGAACTCCCAGTCGAGCCAGACGTTCGGGCCGGCGAATCCGGCCGCGTCAACGACGACGGCACAGGCGACGACGCCGGCCGCGATGACGAGCGGCAGCGCGAGTCCGGAGACGCCCTCGCCGCCGCTGAAAACCCGTTCGACGTATAGCCCGACGGGAACGCCGACGACCGTCGTCAGGATGAGCCACGTCGTCCAGGAGACACCCGCAAGCGGCCCGGCCACGACGCCGAGAGCGGCCGCGGCGATCGTGGCCCCGGCGGCAATCGACCCCGCACGCTGGCTCTCACGGGCGCGACGGACGTACCAGCCGACCGCTATCCCGACCGGCACCACGAACGTTCCCAGTAGCGACAGGGGTGCCATCGGGAGAACCGGGAGCGACAGGATCAACGCACGGAGGCTCGGGACGAGTCCGGGAACCCCGACGATCGTCAGTCCGAGAACGACCACGCCGACCGCACCCCGCTCGAGTGCACCGGCGTCCCGAGTTCGGCCGTGGACCTCGAGCGCACCGTAGGCGATGATCGCAGCGATCACGAGCGCGAGCCATTCGTGTGGGCTGACGATGTGTCTGAAGACGATACCGACGCCGCCGGCGAGCAGCGCCGCGGCGACGGGCAGTCCGAGCGCCGTGTACGCGACTTCACCCGCCCGCGGCTCGGAGCGATAGTAGTAGAGCGAGAGGACGACCGCCGGGAGCGCGACGGTCGCGACGACCGTTGCCCACCAGGCCGGATCGGCCGTCCCCGGTTCTATCGCGTCGACCGCCACGTAAACGAGAAAGACGAACACGAGGAACAGCGTGAGCAGCGTCGCACCGAGGCAGCCGGCTTTGAACAACAGCCCGCGGAGCTGGCTCACCTGTCCGTCCGCACCGAACCAGGCACCCGTCGACTCGTCGGTCGTCGCCATCAGCGACACACCCCCGGTGTGGCCGTGGCGTTCGCAGTAATCGTTCGGTTCATTGGTATTCCTCCCTGTATCGAGCGGCGATGCGGTTGCTGAGTAGGTTCATGCTGAACGTAATGGCGAAGAGCGTCAGCCCGATCGCGAACATCGAGTAGTAGCCGGCGGTTCCGCCCGACAGGTCCGTCGTCACCGCCTGCACCATGGCAGCGGTCATCGTCTGTCCGGAGTTGAGGAGGTTCGCGAACGGCTCGGAGGGGTTGAACATTCGGGCCTGACTGCCGCCGGCCACGACGACGATCATCGTCTCGCCGATCGCCCGCGAGAGCGCCAGGATGTACGAGGAGAAGATCCCCGAGATCGACGCCGGGATAACGATCTTCGTCGAGACCTCGAACTTCGTGGCACCGAGGCCGTATCCCGCCTGCCGCAGGGAATCGGGCACCGCGCTCATCGCGTCCTCGCTGATCGAGGAGACCATCGGGATGATCATGATGCCGACCATGACCGAGGCGGAAAGCAGATTAAACAGGCTCAGGTCGAGCCCCGCCCGCTGGAGCCACGGCGTCAGGTACACCAGCGCGAAAAAGCCGTAGACGACGGTCGGGATTCCCGCGAGGATCTCGAGAGCCGGTTTCAGTACCGATCGCATCCGATCGCTCGCGTACTCGCTCAGATAGACCGCGGCCGCCGTGCCGATCGGGATCGCGACGAGCGCCGAGACGATCGTCACGATGAGCGTGGCGGATACCAGCGGCAGGATACCGAGAATCGGGTTGTCGCTCCGCAGGACCCACTCCGTGCCGGTGAAGAAGTCCAGGGGATTGACGCGGCTAAAGAATTCGACGGCGTCGATCGCCAGCGTCGCGACGATACTGAGCGTCACGAAGACCGTCAGTGCCGCACAGCAGAACAACAACCCGTGGTACAACCGTTCCTTTGCAATTCGTCCGTTCGCCGATCGCGTGAGATCGGCTTCCATTGATGTGTCACTCATTTTCTATTCGGTTACCTCCGAAAAATCGGTCGGCGTTCGCGTTACTCGCCCGCTGCGTCCTCGAGCGCGCTCATGTTCTCGTCGACCATGTCCTGGTTCGACGGGACGTAGCCGACGTCGTCGGCGATCCAGTCGGCGCTCGAGTTCTCGAGGTAAAAGTTCACGAACTCGTAGACCGGATCGCGCTCGAGCGCCCCCTCGGCGGGGTAGATGAACAGCGGTCGGGCCAGCGGATAGGTGCCCTCGCTGGCCGCCGACAGACTTGGGGCGGCGGGGTCGTCGCCTTCGCTTTCCGCGATCTCGAGGGCCTTGACGCGGTCCTCGTTTTCGCTGTAGTAGGCGTAGCCGAAGTATCCCATCGCGTACGGGCTGTTCTCGAGACCCTGAATGATGGTGTTGTCGTCCTCGGTGCCCTCGTACTCGGTTCGGTGGCTACCGCCGTTGACGTTCTCGGTGAACCAGTCGTAGGTCCCTGAGGTGGTGTCGGGGCCGTAGAGCTCGATTTCTTCGTCGGGCCAGTCGGACTCGACGTCGGACCACGTGGTGACGCTGTCGTCGCTCCAGATCTGTGCCAGTTGGTCGAAGGTCATGCTGTCGACCCAGTCGTTGTCGGGACTGACGGCCACCGTGAGCGCGTCGCCCGCGACGTGCATCTCGATCGGCGTGACGTCGTTGTCGGCGCAGTGGTCCTCCTCTTCAGGTTTGATCCGGCGCGATGCGCCGTTGATGTCGGCGTCCCCGGGACAGAAGTGGTTCTCGAAGCCGCCGCCGCTCCCGGTCGAGTCGGTCGTGACGTTGACCTGCGGGTTCTCCTCCATGAACCGTTCGGCCATCGCGTCGGAGATAGGGAAGACGGTACTCGACCCCTTGACGATGACTTCCCCCGAGAGTTCGTCGTCGCCGTTTCCGCTGCTCGTATCGCTGCATCCTGCGATCACGGCCGTCCCGGCGGCGCCGGTCGCGGCGATGAACTTCCGTCGCGATACTGCGTCGCGTCCGAACTGGTTGTCTGCCATCACGTGAGTGATTCGAAGGAGTATAAAAAAGGGATGCTATGAACCATATATATGCGTCAGTGATCACATATCTCTATATAGTCCTATTTCGTCGGCAGCGGGAGGGTCGGCGCGCGGTATCGAGACGGCGAACCGGAGTCGATCACGTCGTCGAACGATCGCAGCCATCGACGCGAATTCGTCGCTGCGGGCATATGGGCCAGGAGAATACCAGTTCGGAATTCGTCGGGCGACGGTCGGTGTGACGGCCCCTGGGACCACCGCGATCGACTCGTGTCCCCACCGATCCCACCGACCTGCTCGAGGGGACGCCGTTCACGGAGCGGCGACCAGGCTGCCACCTGTCTCTATATACTGATCGCGTTCACTACCGGGCGGTCCCGTTCGCGTTCATCTGTCGTTCGTATCCCCGGGATTAGACGGCGCTGAATCGCCGTTCTATGGGCCACCAACGGCGCTCTATAGATCCGCGTATATTTATGCCCGAGCGGCCGAAGCCCACCGTATGGAGACGCGAAAGGTCCAGGTGACCGGCGGCTCGACGTACACGGTCTCGCTCCCCAAAACGTGGGCGACGGAAAACGACGTCAGCGCCGGGACGACCGTCGAGTTCTATCCCGAAGACGACGCGCTCTTGTTGACCCCGCAGAGCGACACTGAACGACAGGAGGGGAGCCTCGACATTTCGAACCTCGAGGGCGAGCGCCTGACCCGGGCCGTGATGACGATGTACGTCAGCGGTTTCGACATTATCAGGCTCGAGGCCGGCCGGATCACGACGGACCAGCGACGGGCGATCCGGGACGCCACGCAGGGGCTGGTCGGCGTCGAGGTCTTAGAGGAGACGACCGATAGCGTCGTGATTCAGGACCTGCTCGATTCCTCGGAACTCTCGATCGTCAACGCCGTCACGCGCATGCGCCTGATCGCCCAATCGATGCTCGAGGACGCCGTGCGGGCGCTGATCGAGGACGACGACGACATCGCCCACGACGTCATCGAGCGCGACGACGACGTCGATCGGCTCTGGCTGGTCGTCTCGCGGATCTTCCGTGCCACCCTTCGATCGCCGCGGGCCGCCGAGGAACTCGGGGTCCCCCGCGAGGACTGCTTCGACTTCCACTCGAGCGCCCGGCAACTCGAGCGCGTCGCCGACCACGCGGCCAAGATCAGCAACATCGCGCTCAAACTCGGTGAGATCCCCGAGCCGGTCGCCGAGGCACTCGAGGAACTGCGAACCGACGCCGCGACGGTGTTGGAGAAGGCGATGGACGCGCTGTTTGCCGACGGGACCGAGGAGGCGAACCGATTGGGTCACGACGCCCGCGAGGCCGTCCTCGAGATCGACGAACACACCCGCCAGATCGACGACATGCTACGGGACCTCGAGCCGGTACAGGCCCAGTCGCTGGGGCTGATCGTCGACTCGCTCTCGCGGAGCGCCGACTACGGCGGGAACATCGCCGAGACGGCGCTGCAGAAGGCCGCACCCCGGCCCTGATAGTTCGCTCGTATCGCCTGCTATCGTTCCGATGTCCGTGATAGTCATTCTGCTGACCGAGTGAAGGAAGCAGTAGATGTGAATAGACGGGAGGGAGTGTCCTGCGATCGTGGCAACAGGGAGTAGCCACGCCCTCCCCAGCCGATTGCTGCTCACGGGTGCGTAGCACCCGTTTGCATGGTTCACGGGACCTCTGGTCCCGCGTAACGTTCTCTCCTTCCAGTCGCTCACTCATCCCTCGCACAGTGTCGTCGACCGACCTCACTGGCGTTCGGCGGCCGACAGCGCGCGCCACCGCACGCCAGTTGATCGGCCCGAGATACGACGCTGAGCCCCGTACTGACCGTGCGTTTCGGAACCGGGACGGATTCACTTCCGCCCTCCTCCGGGAACGCTTTTTAAGCCCCACCTCCAAAGGAAAACGATGGAACTCGACGATCATGCCGAGGATCTCGCCTCCGACCTCGGTGTTGACAAAGAGGAGGTCAAAGACGACCTGCAGAACTTGGTGGAGTACAGCGTGCCGGTCGACGAGGCCAAACAGAGCCTCCGACGGAAGTACGGCGACGACTCCGGCGGCGGTGGCGGCACACCGTCGGCGAAGGACATCGCCGACATCACGCCCGACGACAGCAACGTCACCGTCACGGGCGTCGTGCTGACGGCCGGCGAGCGGTCGATCCGCTATCAGGGTGACGACCACGTCATCGTAGAGGGGCGACTGGCCGACGAGTCCGGCGTCATCGACTACACCGCCTGGGAGGACTTCGGCCTCGAGCCGGGCGAGACGATCACCGCGGGCAACGCCGGCGTCCGCGAGTGGGACGGCGAACCCGAACTCAACCTCGGCGAGAGTACGTCGCTGTCGGTCGATTCGGAGTCGCTCGACGTCCCCTACGAGGTCGGCGGCGAGGCACAGCTGGCCGACCTCCGGACCGGCGATCGCGCAGTCAGTATCGAGGTCGACGTCCTCGAGTGCGAGCGCAAGACGATCGACGGCCGCGACGGCGAGACCGATATCCTGAGCGGCGTCTTCGGCGACGAGAGCGGCCGCCTCCCGTTCACGAACTGGGACCCTGCGCCGGAGATCGAGGACGGCGGGACGGTTCGTATCGAGAACGCCTACGTTCAGGAGTTCCGTGGCGTCCCCGAAGTCAACGTCTCGGAGTTCTCGACGGTCACCGCACTCGATCGACGGATCGAGGTCGGGAGCGATACCTCGACGATGGACGTCGCCGATGCCGTCGGAACCGGCGGTATCTACGACGTCGAGGTCGTGGGGAACCTGCTCGCGGTCCGTGACGGCTCCGGGCTCATCCAGCGCTGTCCCGAATGCTATCGGGTCGTCCAGAAGGGGCAGTGCCGGACCCACGGCGACGTCGACGGGATCGACGACCTGCGCGTCAAGGCGATCCTCGACGACGGGACCGGTACCGTCACCGTCGTCCTCGACGACGAACTCACCGAGCGGGTCTACGGCGGCACCCTCGAGGATGCCCTCGAACAGGCCCGCGAGGCGATGGACCAGGAGGTCGTCGCGGACCGAATCCGCGAGCGCATCGTCGGACGTGAATACCGCGTGCGTGGACACCTCTCGGTCGACGAGTACGGCGCGAACCTAGACGCCGAGACGTTCGAGGAGAGCGACGACGATCCGGCCGCGCGTGCGACGGCCTTCCTCGAGGAGGTGGACGCATGAGCGCGAACGACGACGAGGAGGTCCCCGGACGGGAGATCGCCTACCGCCTGTTCGCGGCCGAGTACGACGACGCCTCGCTGTCCTACGCCGAGAGCGACGAGGAGCGGGCCCCGAACTACGTGATCTCGCCGACCGGCGCGCGGCTCAACCGCGTCTTCGCGGTCGGTACCCTCACGGAGGTCACGTCGGTCAACGAGGAGATGGTTCGGGCCCGCGTCGTCGACCCGACCGGCGCGTTCGTCGTCTACGCCGGCCAGTACCAGCCCGACGAACTGGCCTTCCTCGAGGGAGTCGAGCCGCCCGAATTCGTCGCGGTGACCGGCAAGGCACGGACCTTCCAGCCCGAGGACGGCGACCAGGTTTACACCTCCCTGCGCCCCGAGAGCATCGCCACGGTCGATGCCGACACTCGGGACCGCTGGGTCGTCAGCGCGGCCGAACAGACCCTCGAGCGGATCGGTACCTACGCCGGCGCGGCCGGCGCGGAGCCACGGTCCGCGGATAGTCGAGCGGCGGAGGCGCGAGACGCGGACGGCGAGGACCTGACCGACGCACTGCTCGAGGCCGGCGTCGAACCCGGGCTGGCAGCGGGGATCCCGCTCGCACAGGATCACTACGGCACGACGCCGGCGTATCTGGCGGCGCTTCGCGAGTGCGCCCTCGAGGCCTGCGAGGTCGTCGCCGGCGAGCGCGATCAGGTGAGCGGGCTCGACCTCGCGCCCGACGCCACGAGTCCCGAGTACGACGTCTCCTTCGAGTCGCTGGCCGATCTCGACGGCATCGATGCCGACGCGCTCGAGTCCGAACCGGCGGAACCGATGGCAGCGACGGCCGGCGGGAGCGGGGCGGCAACCGATCCCGACGATGCACACTCGGGCTCCGCGGCGGGAACGGCGACCGAAACCGAGCCCGGAACCGCGGCCGCCGCGATCGACCCCGAACCCGACGAGACGACGGCCGATCCTGACCCGGCGGCGGACGCCGACTCGGCCGCCGAAGGGGTGGCCGTCTCGGCGGACGACGAGCCTGCAGAGGCTGAGACGGATGCGGAGGCAGTCGGCGACGCCGAGTCCGATACCAACTCGCTCGAGGCAGGGGACGACGCAACCGACCGCGAATCGGAAGCCGAGACGACTCCCGCCACTACCGACGGAGCGTCGGCCGACGACGGGGACGACCTCGGCGACTTCGACGCCGGCGAGATGGACGACGGCGGGATGTACGAGATGGACGACGAGGAGCGCGAACAGCTCGAGGAGGAGTTCGGCGCGGAGTTTACGACCGGCAGCCAGGTCGAGGAGCCCGGCGAGGCGGAGATCGATGTTCCCGAGCCGGACGAACCGACCGACGACCCCGCGGACGCGCCGGAACCCGACGACGCCGACGCGGAGTCCGCGACCGCCGAAGCGGGCGACTCCGACGCCGACGACGGACTCGGCGCACCGCCCGAATCCGGTCTCGAGGCCGACGACGCGAGCGACGCGTCGGAGACCGACGCCGAGCCGGAGGCGGCGGTGACGGCAGACGAGTCGACCGACGAGGCGGCAGCCGAAACGGACGACACCGAGAGCGACGCCGAACCGGCCGACGACGTCGACCTCGAGGACTACGTCGTGGAGACGATGGAGGAACTCGACGACGGCGACGGGGCCGACCGGACGGAACTGGTCGAGGCAGTCGCCGACGACACCGGAGCCGCCCCCGAGGACGTCGAGGAGGCCATTCAGGACGCGCTGATGGGCGGACAGTGTTACGAACCCGACGACGAGACGCTGAAGGCGATCTGATCGCGAACGGATGCGTGACGATCCCCGCCGCGGCTCGGGGTCGACGGCCCGACCGCTCGTCGAACCCGTCCCCAACGAACCGGCCGCGACCGCGACGATCGGCAGCGAGCGGGCCCTGCTCGTTGCCGACTACCACGCCGGCTACGAGGCGGCGTTGCGGTACGAGCGCGGTGTCGACGTCCCCAGTCAGGCCCCGGACCGCCGGGAGCGTCTCGCTGCCCTGGTCGAGCGGACTCGACCCGATCGACTGGTCATCTGTGGCGACCTGATGCACTCGATCGGCGAGCCGGGCGGGGCCGAACGCGGCGAACTCGAGGTGCTGTTCGAGTCGTTCCCGAGCGACCTCGCTGTCACCGTCGTCAAGGGCAACCACGACGGACGGATCGAGACGTGGCTCGGCGAGAGCGACGACGTCGCTGCGACGGTCGAGATCGTCGCCGGCGCGGGCGTCGCCATCGGCGACGTCGGCGTCTGTCACGGCCACACCTGGCCCTCGCGGGCCGTCCTCGAGAGCGACGTGGTCTGTCTGGGACACGAACACCCCTGTGTCAGACTCGAGGACGAGGTCGGCGGGAGCCGCGTCGAGCGAGCGTGGCTGCGGGGGCGACTCGCCCCCGACCCGTTTCGCGACCGGTCGGAATACGAGGGCGTGTCGTGGCTCGAGGGGGCGGCCGAGCCGCCGCGAGCCGTCGTGATCCCCGCGTTCAACGAACTGGTCGGCGGGACGTGGACCAACGTCGCCGGCCAGTCGTTTCTCTCGCCGTTCCTTCCCGCGGGGCTGGCCGACGGCGAGGCGTACCTGCTCGACGGGACCCGGCTCGGTCCCTACGAGTCGGTCTGATTCGACGGCGGGACCCCCTACGATCCGACCGAAACGTTTCAATTAAAAGCTATTTTGGCGAGAGAGACCCAACGAGGGATATGTCCCTCCGGACGCCATCGGCTGCGTTCTTCTCGATCGTCCTCGGCGGATACGTCGGGGCACTCACGCTGTGTGCGACCAGCCGCGTCCTCGGCGCGGCGTACACGGCGTTGTGGCCCGTCGCGATCGGGGCGTGTGCCGGGCTGATCGCGGCCGGCTGGTGCCATACGCGGTCCGCGCTCGCGACGACACTCGTCCGAACGCGGTTGTACGCCCTCCCGGTCGCGGTGATCGTGGCCGGAGCCGTCGTCGTCCCGATCCTCCCAGCGGTCGGCGTGCGCGGCCTCGAGCCGTGGCTCCGCGAGTGGGTCGTGGAGGTCTTCGTCTTCAGTCTCGGCGGCGCAGTCGCCTATCTGGTCACGATAAACCGCCACGTCACCGCACTCCACGAACGGGAGTCGGTACTGGCCGAGTGGCACGCCCGGCCGGACCGCCGGTATCGGCGGCTGCTCCGCGCTGGCGAGTTCGTTCTCGGGTGCAGCCTCCTCGTCGTCGGGTTCGCACTCGTCTTCGCCCTCGAGCCGAGTGTCAATCCGCTACCCGCGTTCGGCGGTGCCCTCATCGGACAGGCGATCACCGCCGGCCGGCCCCGGACCTACACGCTGTTCGAAAGCGGGCTGTGTGTCCACCGGTCGAGAACGATCAACTACCAGTTCGTGCCCCGATCGCAGTTACGGGCAGTCGATCTCACTGCCGACCGACTCGAGATCGAACGCGGGCTTCCGTGGCCGCTCCCGATCCGGTGTGCCACGGCGACGGTGGCACACCCAGACCGGGTCGCGGACGCGCTCACGCGGGTCCTCGAGTCCGCCCCGGCGGCCGACTAACGACGCCGCCGTCGCCGCGCGGCGAGACCGCCGCCTACCGCCGAACCGTCTCCGATCTGATCTCGTCGCCATCGCGCCACTGGAAATAGTAGTACTCGGTGCCGGCGATTTCGGTCACCGAGACGCTCGCGCGTTCGGGGACGCCGTCGGGGTACGTGGCCGGCCCACCGTCGTCCGGAGACGGGCCGTCTTCGTCGTCGCTTTCCTTCCACGCCGCCAGTTCCTCGAGGTACGCACTCGCCGCGCGAAGCGCCACCGGCTCTCGGGTCGCGAGTTCGTCGAGTGCCTCGTGGCCAACGCGGTCCAACTCCGTCGGCGGGGTCGGCCGCTCGTCCGCGGTCATACTCGCTGCTGGGAACCGGCGGTCCGTAAAACTCGTCGTTCCGTCGAGGCGGTCGTCGGGACCGGGCAGCGACGCGGTGTCACGACGCATATCAGGTCCTAGTATCCATTAGTACCCCAATTACGTGTGTATTTATATACACGAACGAGGTCGCTGAGAGTGACAATGGTCTCACAGACGCAGCGGCAAAAGACGCTCGATCCGGTTCCGGACGACCTCGAGTCGGCCCGTGCGAAGTTGGTGTACCTCTACCTCGAGGTGGCGGAAGGCGCGACGATCGAGGAAGTCGGAGAGATACTGGCGATGAAGAAGATCAACGTCCTGAGCGTGTTGCACTCGCTGGTCGACGCCGGCCACGTCGAAAAACGGGAGTCGGCCTACATCGTCGCGAACTGAGCGGGCGACGACGAGCCACGGAGACGGGAGCGTCGGCTGACTGACGACTGGCGGGACGGAAATCGGTTTCTCGGTGTGCCGTCGCGGTCGCCGGTTCAGACGGTCTCCTGTCCGTCAGTACTGGTGGGACCGCAGGACGGTCGCGGTCCCACCGGGACATCGGGACAGCAAACCGTATCAGAAGGTCTCGAGGTAGCGGTCGATCTCCCACTGGGAGACGTCGACGAGGTAGTCCTCGAACTCCTGGCTCTTGGCCTCGACGAACTTCGGCCCGACGTGGTCGCCGAGCGTCTCGTAGATGACCTCGTCCTCCTCGAGGGCCTCGACGGCTTCGCCGAGGTTGGTCGGCAGCGTGTCGATGCCGTACTCCTCGCGTTTTGCCTCGTCGAACTCGTAGATGTTCTCCCGAATCGGGTCGGGACACTCGAGGTCGCGTTCGATCCCGTCGAGGCCGGCGCTGATGAGCGCCGCGAGCGCGAGATACGGGTTACAGGACGGATCGGGGAAGCGCGCCTCGATGCGCGAGGCCGCCGGAACCCGTGCGGCCGGCTTGCGGATCAGCGCCGAGCGGTTACGGTCGGACCACGCGACGTAGACCGGCGCTTCGTAGCCCGGCACCAGTCGCTTGTAGCTGTTGACAGTCGGGTTCGAGACGGCCGTGATCGCCGGTGCGTGTTCGAGGATCCCGGCGATAAATGACTGTGCGGTCTCCGAGAGATCGAACTGGCCGTCCTCGTCGTGGAAGGCGTTCTCGCCGTCCTCGAACAGCGAGAGGTGTGTGTGCATCCCCGAGCCGTTGATGCGCGGGATCGGCTTGGGCATGAAGGTGGCGTGCTGGCCGTGCTGGGCGGCGATCGCGCGGACGACCGTTCGGAAGGTCCCGACGTTGTCGGCCGTCGCAAGCGCGTCGTCGTACTCGAAGTTGATCTCGTGTTGGCCCTTAGCGACCTCGTGGTGGCTCGCTTCGATCTCGAAGCCCATCTCCTCGAGGCCGTAGATGATGTCGCGGCGAACGTCGCTGGCGAGGTCCTTCGGCGCGAGGTCGAAGTAGCCGCCGTGATCGCCGGTCTCGGTCGTGGCGCGGCCGTCCTCGTCTTCCTCGAACAGGAAGAACTCCGGTTCGGGCGCGGCGTTGACGGTGTATCCCATCTCGTCGGCGCGCTCGAGGGTGTTCTTGAGGACGCGGCGCGGGTCGCCCTCGAAGGGTTCACCCGTCGAGGTGTCGATGACGTCACAGATCATCCGGGCCGAGGCCCCGTCCTCGCGGTTTTGCCACGGCAGGACCGCGAACGTCTCGGGGTCGGGCTTGAGCCGCATGTCCGATTCCTGAATGCGGACAAACCCCTCGATCGAGGAGCCGTCGAAGTAGATTCCCTCGGTGAAGGCCTTCTCGGCCTGTCGAGCCGGCACGGAGACGTTCTTGACAGTTCCCAGAATGTCGGTAAACTGCAGGCGAAGGAAGTCGATGTCTTTCGCCTCGATTTCGTCCAGTACCTCCTCTTCGGTAGCGGTTAGGTTCCCGTTCGTCATCTTCTGCTCGCCTATGCCAACGGATTCTACTATTAAAGCTCTACTGTTGTGGGCGAATATACGCAAATGTAGCAAAAAGTGTCCGTACGTCGATTATAATAGGCAATATTCGGTGGGTGGCTGACATCGGCAGGAAGACGGCGATGAAATTGAATAGTTGTGGAGCGGCCGCGTCCCAGCCGCCGGCAATCAGTACCGAGATCAGGTGCTGGTCCGAGAAACATCAGAAGGTGGACTGCTTGGATTCGAGCAGGTGCCGGACCGTCACCGGCGTTCGAACCGCCCGCTCCCACGCTGCCACTGGTTCGGACGACGGCCGCTCACGTGACCGATCCGTCCGGCGCGGTCGCTTCGTGAGCGTCGTCTCACACTCCGGACAGACGTACGCGACGCAACGCTTTCGCGACTGGAACACCCAGTCGCCGTCGATCGGACTCGAGTGATCACACTCCCAGCAAAACAGCGTCACCTTCCTCAGTGTCGACGTGCCGTCGTCGTGGGCAGTTGTGGGCCGGGTCATCGAGCGTGGGTACAGGACCGACGCATAAAGTTACACTCCGTGCAGCGTTCACACAATACAGCGAAACGATGAATCCGGCCCGCGACAACGTCTCCGCACGTTCGAAATGAGACGCGTTCACACCGGACAGTCGCGTGGCCATCCGACGCGACCGTCGCTCGAGGTTTCGCCGTCCGTCAGGGGTTTCAGCGACCGTCGCGTACCCCGGGTATGGCCGTGACCAGTAAACCGCGTCAGCTCGAGACCGGCGACGACGTAGACGAGTTCGTGGCGAGTCACGACGTCGCGCTCGTGGAGTTCTACACGAGCGGCTGTGCGCTGTGTCAGGCGATGGAACCGGTCCTCGGCAACGTCGCTCGCGCAACCGATGTCTCGATCGGGATGGTCAATCCCGGCGACGACATCGGCCTCGTCGATCGGTTCGATATCCGATCGGTACCGACTCTAATCCTGTTCGAGGACGGCGAGGAGACCGCACGACTGGCCGACGGATTCCAGGGCGGCGATGCAGTCACCGACTTCCTCGAGTCGAACGTTCCCGAAGCAGTCGACGCCGACTGACCGGCTCCCAAGGTCCGCCCCACGTCCGAGAACCCTTATGCCCGCTCGCTCGCATGCCTCTCCTATGCCCGACGACGAGGGGGCGGATCTGCTTGCGCTCCGCTGTAACGCCGTCGCCGACCTGGACCAGGCGGCGGTCCGCGACGCCCTCGCGTACTTCGGTCCGGACCTCGTCTACGTCGTTCGGGAGTCGTCGGACGTCCGCGTCGTGAGCCGGGTCCGACGGGCCGCCGACTGTCCCGTCGTCGCCGCTGTCGGCCCCGCGGAGAGCCGGACCGAAACCGTCGCGGGGACCTCGTTCGTCTTCGCATCGTCAGCGTCCCTGCTGGCGGATGCGCCACCCGCCGACTACGTCGTCTGTGACGACCTCGAGCCGACGACCGACGCCGTCGCGCTCGAGGCAACGCTCGCCGGCCGCGAGGCGATCGGCCGCTACCGCGCTCGCTCGAACCGAGAGACGACGTTTCTAACCGGCGCGCTCACAGCGAGCTACGACCACGTCTGGGAAACGACGGTCAACGGTGAGCCGGTCCGGTTGCCGATCCGCGGGGTCGCTCCGCTGGAACGGTCGGGGGCGGCCGAACTCGCCTGCCTCACCTGCGGTCGAACCGGCTCGATCGCGGTGTCGTCGGTCCCGGCCGACAGGTTCGGACTGGGGGCGCTGTCGGGCGTCGGTCCGACGATAGCCCGGCGGCTCCGAGAGAACGGCTACGAGACGCGCGCGGCCGTCGCCGCGGCGTCCGCGACGGAACTGTCCTCGATCGATGGGATCGGCCCGTCGACGGCCCGCAAGATCGTCCACAGCGCGCGAGCGCTCGCCGACGGCCGTGTCGTCCGGACGACGGCGGAGCCACTCCCGCCGACCGGCGACGCGACCCCGCTGTTCGTCGACATCGAAACCGACGGGCTCCGGCCGACGATCGTCTGGTTGATCGGCGTCTACGATCCCAACCGAGAAGCGTACGTCGACTTCGTCGATACCGAGCCGTCCCGCGAGGACCCCGGACAAGCGACCCGCGAGTTCGTCTCGTGGCTGGCCGCCGAGTACGATGCCCCCTCGCTGGTCGCGTGGAACGGCCACGGGTTCGATTACGAACACCTCGAGCGCTTTATCGCCCGCTACGCGCCCGAGTACCGCGCGTACTGGCACGATCACGTTTCGACGTACGATCCCTACGACTGGGCGGTCCGCCGGGACAATGCCGTCCTGCCGGGCCGAACGAACCGGCTCGAGGACGTAGCCGCCGCACTGGGCCGGGACCGAACGGGGGCCGCGGCCGCGCTCGACGGCAAGACGCTCGCCGAGCGGCTCCGGCGGCTGCTCGAGGGCTCGAGTAGTGCGGACGGGGGATCCGGATCGGAGGAGGCGACCATCGACTGGACGGCCGCCCGCCGGTACTGCGAGGCGGACGTTCGCGAACTGGCCGCGGTCTACGAGGCGATCGCGGCGGCCCCGACCGAGACTGCATCACCGGGAGAGCAAGCGGACGGATCCACGGCGGAACCGACACAGACCGGACTCACTGATTTCTAGTATGCGACCGCAAGACTCCGACGGACCGATCGACGGCCAAGACGACACCGGCTCGGACGGCCTCGCGCTCACCGCCGAGGAACTCCGCGAGACGTATCCCGACGCCCGCTACGGCGGACAGTGCCGCGAACGGTTCATACTGCCGGCCGAATCCGCCGATCACGTCCCCGCGAGGGAGGTACTGCCGCCCGACCTCGCCGCAAAGCTCGCCGTCGATCCTTGGAGTCATCAGGCCAACGCGCTCGCGGCGCTCGAGCGCGGCGAGAACGTCTGTGTCACGACTTCGACGTCCTCGGGGAAGACCTACGTCTACGCGCTGGAGATCGCACGGCGGTTCCGCGAGAATCCCGATGTGCGTGCGCTGCTGGTTTACCCGACGAAGGCACTCAGCCGCGATCAGGAGCGGGAACTCAACGACCTGTTCGACGACCTCGGACTTGACGTCACGGTCGGCGTCTACGACGGCGACACCAAACGCCGGGAGAAGTCCCGCATCCGCGAGGAGGCGAACGTCGTCATCACGAACTTTGCAGGGTTGAATCAGTACCTCGAGGGCCACCACCGCTGGGCTGCGTTTCACGCGGGCTGCGACCTACTCGTCGTCGACGAGGCCCACGCGTGGACCGGGATCAGCGGGATGCACGCCGCCTGGATCCTTCGGCGGGCCCAGCGGGTGATCGAATGGTACGGCGGCGACCCCCAGTACGTCCTGACGAGCGCAACGATCGGCAACCCGGCCGACCACGCCGAGGCGCTGACCGGCGAGCCGGCGACGGTGATCGACGAGGACGGCTCCCCGAGCGGCCGCCGCCACCTCGTCTTCTGGGACCCGCCGACCGATGGCGACGCGGGCGAGGGCGGCGACGGGGACGACTGGCGGCCGAGCAAACGACCCGCCACCGTCGAAGCCCCCGAGGTGTGGGCCCACTGCTGTTATCACGGCGTTCCCTCGCTGCTGTTCTGTGACTCGCGGAAGGGGACGGAACTCGCCGTTGGCCGCGCACAGGAGTTCCTCGAGACGCCGTCGCTTCCCTACAGCGGTAGCGCCGACCTCGCGGCGTACAACGCCGGCCACGGCAAACGATCGCGGCGAAGCACCGAAAACCGCCTCAAGAGCGGTAACCTCGACGGCGTCGCGACGACCAGCGCGCTCGAGGTCGGCATCGACGTCGGCGGGATCGACGGCACCGTTCTGTTGGGGTATCCCGGCTCGAGACAGTCGTTCTGGCAGCGGATCGGCCGGTCGGGACGGGGCGAGCGCGAGGCCCTGTCGGTGTTCGTCCCGAGTCACTCGACGCTCGATCAGTACGTCCTCAACCACCCCGAATACCTGCTCGAGGAGGAACCCGAGAGCGCCGTCGTCGACCTCGAGAACAACCCCGTCTACCTGCAGCACCTGCGCTGTGCGGCTCAGGAACTGCCCCTGCGCCGCGAGGACGCGGCCCGCTTCGGCGGGCGCGATCGGCTCGAGCAAGCTGTCGAGTACGGCCGCCGGACGGGGGAGTTCGAGGGCTCGCTCGCGGGCGGGATCACCTACGCCCACCGCGACCGACCACAGGACGAGATCAGCCTCTACGCCTCGGGCGGGGATTCCTTCGAGGTCCGACTGGCCGGCGAGGGCTCGATCGACCATCAGCCGATCGGCCGCGCACGCGCGTATCGGGACTATCACGAGGGCGCGACGGTGCTGTATCGGGGCGACCAGTACGAGGTGGTCGAACTCCGCGAGGACCGCCCCCAGCCGTACGTGGAACTCGAAGCAGCCGACCTCGACTACTACACCCAATCCCAGCGTCGGACAACGATCTACGACACGGAGATCCGGGAATCCCGCGACATTGGGGACTTCCGGCTCAACTGGGGGTACGGGACGGTCACGGTCCACCACGAGACGTTCCTGAAACGCGACCTCGAGTCGGGCGACGTCCGTACGGTCGGCCTCGAGACCGGCGTTCCACCCCTGGAGATGCGTACCCAACTGTGCTGGGCCGAAGTCCCCGCAGACGTGGAACGGGCGGTGACGGCCGCCCACAGCGACTATCACAACGACGAGTGCGAGGAGTTGCCCCCGCGGCTCCACGGCTATCTCGGGGGGATCCACGCCGTCGAACACGCGATGATCGCCGTGGCCCCGCTCGAGTTGACCGTCGACGCGGCGGACCTCGGGGGGCTCGCGACCAACCGGCTCCCCGACGGAACCGACGCGAGCGGCTGGTTCATCTACGACGGGATCGAGGGCGGGCTGGGCTTTTCCCGGCGCATCTACGAGGAGTACGAGGCGGTCGCACGGCGGGCCCGCGATCTCTGGGTCGACTGCGACTGCGGTCGCGACGAGGGCTGTCCCGCCTGTCTCATGAGCGACCGCTGTGGGAACGACAACCGGCCCCTGTACGGCCCCGCCGCGCGGGACGTGATCGATTCGCTGCTGGACGAGGGCAGCGCCGACTACCGCTCCGACCTCGCGGACGAGGACCGCGACGAGCGCCGCCCGCCCGCGTCGATCTCGTAGCGGCTACTCCTCGGGCGCTAACTCGCTGGGGTCGAGTTCGCCCGCGAGGTAGCGTTCACCGGCGTCGGTAACCTCGTAGACGCCGGGCATGTGCCGCTTCAGGAGGCCGTATTTGGCCAGTTCCCGGCACCGGTAGGCGGCGAAGTTCGCCGGACAGATCTTCGCCTCGTCGAACTGGTTCGGTTCGAACACGTCTTCGTTCTGCATGTACTCGAGGATCCGTTCGTCGGCGGGGTCCATCCACTCGGCGTCGGTTTCCGCCTCGTCCGGCTCGGCCACCTCGTCGGCCGCATCGGACGCGTCACTCTCGGTCTCGACCGATGGGTCGGCGTCGGCATCGGGAGTTGCGTCGTCCATGTGCGTACGTGACGGTTCCAGTCCGGGAGTATGTTTGCGTATCGATCGACCGATTCGGGCCGTCCCACCGGCTCGGACGGGATCGATGGGCCGCGGGCTACGACCGGCGCTCGTCGGGCACGCCGTAATCGACGTGGACGTTCGGGGTCGTCGCCGGTTCCCGACCCGTGATCCCGCGATCGACGAACGTGACGTCGGTCAGGTCGCCGGAGAACCGAACCGTCACCGTCTCGGACTCGACGGTCCCTTCGACGCTCGTGCCGGAGCGGACGGTCACGTTCGCCGTTCCGGTTTCGGCGGCCAGTTCGAGCCCGCCGTCGACGGTGATCTCGAAACTCGAGGGGGTCCCCTGCCCGATGATCGTCAGCGTGTTCGGATGACCGACTGCGCCGGCGTCCGACGGCGTTCGCGTCGCCGCGATCGTCGCGGTCGGTTCGGTTTCGACCGGTAGCCGCGTTCCGTCGTCCGTTTCGGTGGGACCTCCCGCTTCGTCGCCCGTCGCGTTCTGGCGTGGCATGTAGTGAACGCAGTCGAGGATGGAAGCATAAGCCTTCCCACTGAACTAACGGTAAGCAAAGGCGAAATATAACCGCTCGAGCCGGAAACGAGGGTCGTTTTGTGATCGGTCGCGTCGGTGTGACTATCGGGACGGGGCGTCGCCGGCGGCCGGCGCGCCGGGGCGGGCTTGCAGGTGGAACGACTGTGTCACCGGTCGCCGTACTCGAGGGGGATGGACTCGAAACGGCTCGACGTTCGATTCGACAACGTACCCGACGAGATGGTGGGGTGTGTTACCGCGCGGAAACGTGAGGGAGCGGCCCGGTCACTCGGCGACCGACTCCGCCGATTCTTCGGCCGGTGACGACACCGGCCGTCACTCCGTGTTCTCGAGCAGTCCGAGTTCGTCCGCGGCCAGGTCCGCGATCCGATCGGCGATGTCGGGATCGACTTCGGCGACGGCCTCGCCGTCGTGAAGCTGGTCGTTGTGTCGTTCGATCGCGTCGGCCACGTCCGAGAGCGGGACGCGAGAGGTGGTCTCGCAGTCGGGGCAGACGATGGGAACGCGGGGGGTCTCGTCCGAATCGTTCGCGGTCGTCATTTCTCGGGTGTCTCGCGTCGACCGTCAAAACCTAATTGGTTCCGGCGGCCGACGACGAAGCGTCGCTCGAGCCGACTGCATCGCGAGTCCGCCAGCCCGAAGCAACGGCCGTCGCGATCGAGTTGCTGACCGGTATGTCATGGCATGACATATTGGCCGTTTGGCGGATTCTACCGGCGGTTTTCGCGCCGTTCCCGACGCGTTGGCCAGCAGAATTATTGTGGTTCGAACCAATCGTCGGGTAGACGGGGGTACGACAGTCTGTCGGTGGGGCCACCCATTCGATCGTCACCCCGTCGTCACACAACAGAGCTCCATGGTTCCCGGCTACATCCGGTAGCCGTTCCCTGTCTTTCGTCTCCTCGAGTTCGAAAGCGACGCATCCCGGTAATCGCCCGCCTTAACCGCGACGGCGAGCGAGGACGGCAACGGACAGCGCGACGAGCGCACTGACGACGCCGAAGCCGGGCATCCTGTCATTGCTCTCGGCATCCCCGTCGTCACCGGTTTCGCCGTCCGATGCCGGGTCGGACCCGTTCGGTGGATCGCTCGAGTCGTCGGGGTCGAACCGCTCGTCGGCGGGGGCGTCGAGTTGCAGGACGACGACCACCTGGCCGTGGGTCGAGTTCTCGGCCGCGTTGTATGTCCAGCCACCGCCCGCCTCTTCGTAGGACTCCGCGGCGGCGACCGGGTCGATATCGGTGTCCCAGCCGTCGCCCGCCGGTTCCTGTTGGATATAGCCGGCGACGTCGATTCGGTCGGCGTATTCGCCGCTGATCTCGGCTTCGCCGTAGGTGAGGGTCGCGTCTTCGGGGTTCCCGTGGAACTCGAGGCAGTGGGAGTCCATATAGCCGTCGCCCTGTGCGACGTCCGGACTGGTTCCGAACTGATCGCCGTCGAGCGGGAACTCGTAGTGGTCGTCCATGGGGAACTGGACGGTCATCGGATCGGCGTCGGAGTGCCACGTCGTCGCACCGCCGGTCGGGACGGTCACGGACGTGTTCGGCACCGACTCGCCGATGACTGGGTCGCCGTTTTCGTTGACCAGCGAGACGCAGACCTTTCCGGAGCCGTCCCCGAGATAGGGGCTCCGGTACTCGTCGCGCGGGTTCTCGTAACTGACCCAGCTGCCGTCGTCGGCCGCCGCCTCGAAGTAGGGGTCGCCCTTCTCGGGTGCAGGGTCGACGTATGCCGCCTCCGAAACGGTCCCGTTGTCGTCCGGATCGGCCTGTGCGGCGACCGCCCCGGAACCCGCCGCGACGAGGCTGCCGATCACGGCCAGTCCGAGCCCGAGCGCGAGGAGCGTTTGCCACCGCTTCGGGCCGTCCGTACCGCGTGCGTCGGCCATGGTTATGCGCCCCTCTCCGGCTCGATTCTCCGGGCGTCGAGCGGACGATCGATCAGCGTCGACGACTGTCGTTTACTTCTATATGTCATCGACCTGCCGTACCGGATCGGCTATCCTATATATGAGCCGCGTACTCGAGCGGTAGCAGGTCGTTACGAGGTGTAGGCAGTCCTTTGAATGCTCGGTGGCCGTCGAAACCGGCACCTACTGCTGTCCCTTCGACGCCCGATCCGGCCGACCACGACTCCGCTGGCGAGACGACGGCCGGTCCGTCGCCTTCGATTGCCGGTACGATCGATAGGAGTCATAGAGAATCCAATAGTTGGTGATTATATAGGATATTATTTTGATCGTTTTTCAATGGTTAGACTTAACACCCATCATTTGGCACTGCGTGGTATGGCAGGAAACGACAGTGACTTCGAGCGGATCCTGACGAAGAAAGATCTCTTCGTACTCGCGTTCGGCGCGATGATCGGCTGGGGATGGATCATCCAGACCGGGTTCTGGATCGACGAAGCGGGTGTGGCCGGGTCGGTACTCGGCTTCGTCGTGGGCGCGATCATGGTGTGTGTCGTCGGACTGATCTACGGAGAACTCACGTCCGCGATGCCGTTCGTCGGCGGCGAACACGTGTACAGTTTCCGGGCGCTCGGCCCGCTCTGGTCGTTCGTATGTACGTGGTCGCTCGTCCTCGGCTACGTCGGCGTCGTCGTCTTCGAGGTCGTGGCGCTGCCGTCGGCAATGGCGTTTATCGTGCCCGGGTTCAACGTCCTCGAACTCTGGACGGTGGCCGGCGAGCCGGTGTATGCATCGTGGATCCTCGTCGGTGGGATCGGGGCGATCGTCATGACGGGGCTCAACTACCGCGGCGTGAAACCCGCGGCACAGTTCCAGACGCTGCTGACGCTCGTGATCGGCCTCGCGGGCGTCATGCTCGTCATCGGTGCCCTGTTCAACGGACAGACCCAGGCGAACCCGCCGCTATCGGACGTGGGGACGGCAGGCGTCGCCACGGTCGCGATCATGACGCCGTTCATGTTCGTCGGCTTCGACGTCATTCCCCAATCCGCCGAGGAAGCGGACGTCCCGCCCCGTGTCATCGGGCTTCTCATTCCGGCGGCGGTCTCGCTGGCCGCGCTGTTCTATGTCGGCGTGATCTGGGCGTCCGGGCAGGCCATGCCCGGCGTCGAACTCGTCGAGAGCCCGCTGCCGGCTGCCGCGGCCATGGAAACGATCTTCAGCAGTCAGTTGATCGGCCGTATCATGGCGCTTGCTGGCATCGCAGGTATCCTCACGAGCTGGAACTCCTTCCTGCTGGGGGCCAGTCGCGCCGTCTTCGCGCTCGCCGATTCGGGGATGATCCCGCGACGGATCAACGCGCTCCACCCCGAGTACAACACGCCCTCGACGGCGATCGTCCTCATCGGCGGACTCTCGATCTTCGCGCCGCTGTTCGGCGAACAGATGCTGGTCTGGATCGTCAACGCGAGCGGGCTCGGCCTCGTCGTTGCCTGGTTCCTCGTCGTCGTCTCGTTCCTCGTCCTCCGGTACCGAGAACCCGGCCTGAGCCGCCCGTTGAAGCTCCCGTCCGGATACGCGTTCGGAGCCGCGGGACTGGTCCTGACGCTCGGCTTCATCGGCCTCTATCTCCCGGGCGGACCGTCCGCGCTCGTCTGGCCCTACGAGTGGGCGATCGTCCTCTGCTGGACGCTGCTCGGCGTGGTGCTGTATGGAATCACCTCGACGGATTCGGAGATCGAACTGGCCGATCTGGAGGCAAACGAACTCGAGTGAGCGCTGTGACAGTCCGTCGGGAGTCAGTCCTCGTCCGCGGTCGACTCGACTAACGTCTCGAGTTCGAAGTCGTTCAGCGGATGCGGTTCGTCCTTGACCGTTTCGACCACGAACTGCGAACTCGTGCGAACGACCTCGTCGATCGCCTCGTAATCGCTGATGAGACGGTTGACCATCTCCCGGTCCGCCAGATGTGCGATGACGATGAAATCGGTGTCCCCCATCGTGAAATACACCTGATTGGCCCCTTCGATGGCGGCGAGTTGCTCCCCGACGTCCTCGTGATACTGTTCGTCGTACTCCGCGATGACTTCCGTGACGACCGTGATCTCCAGTCCCAACGCCTCGAGGTTGACGTCCAACAGGTCGTTGGTCACGACGCCGTCTTCCTTGAGTTTCGTGAGCCGGTAGTGGACGGTCGATTTCGGGATGTCGGTGTACTCCGAGATCTCGTCGGGGCTTCCCGTTCCGAGTTCTGCGACGGCCTGTAGAATGCGAACGTTTCGCTCGTCCATGTCACGGATATTCGTCCACTCCGATAAACAACATTCGAATATCGGGTCCGTCACCGGACAAAAATCGGATGGCGTTCGACGGCTCGGCCCGGCACGGATTCCGATCGCTCCGATGGCGTCGCGGGGGTGGAGCCAGGCCTGTGTATTTAGTCCTAGATACTATAGTTTATTAGGACCCAGTCTAGAAGTAGGTGGTATGTCCGAACAAGAGCCCAGGAGAGTCGCCGGTCGCGAATCGAACGCGGCCGTCGTTTCGGCCTATGAAGACCACATGATGCCGATCTGGAAATCGCTCGACATCCCTGTCAAACGGGCCTCGGGCTGTACGCTCGAGGACGTCGAGGGCAACGAGTATCTGGACGTCTTCGCGGGGATCGCGGTGACGAACGTCGGCCACGGGAACGAGGCCGTCGTCGACGCCGCCAAAGACCAACTCGAGGAGTTCGTCCACGGCTGTTCGTACGTCCATCCCAACGAGCCGGTCGCCGATCTCGCAGAGCGGATCGCCGACGTAACGCCAGGAGATCTCGAGAAGACGTTCTTCTGTAACTCCGGGACGGAGGCCGTCGAGGGCGCGGTCAAGCTCGCGCGGAAGTACACCGGATCGAAGGAGGTCATTTCCCTCGAGATGGGCTTTCACGGCCGGACGCTTGGCAGTCTGGCACTGACGGGCAACAAGTCCTACAAGCAGGGGATGGCCCCGACGCTCAACGACGTCGCCCACACCGCGCCGCCCTACGGCTACCGGTGTCCACGCTGTGAGGGCGGGGAATGTAACTCGGGGTGTGCCGACGAACTCGAGCGCGTGATCGGCTCGCATACGAGCGGCGACCTCGCGGCGATCGTCGTCGAGCCGGTCATGGGCGAAGCCGGGATCGTCGTTCCGCCGGAGGGATGGCTCGAGCGAGTCCAGGAGATCGCCCACGACCACGGTGCGTTGCTGATCGCCGACGAGGTCCAGACCGGCTACGGTCGGACCGGCGAACTGTTCGCGAGCAGCCACTTCGACGTCGAACCCGATATCCTGACCCAGGCCAAGGGGATCGCGAACGGGCTGCCGCTCGGGGCCTTTACCGCCACCGCGGAGATCGCGGACGCCTTCGAGTCCGGCGACCACCTCTCGACGTTCGGCGGGAATCCGGTCGCCTGTGCGGCCGCGCTGGCGACGATCGACGAACTACAGGACGGGATCGTCGACGACGCCCGCGAGCAGGGCCAGTGGCTCGCCGACGAACTCGGCGCGCTCGAGGCCGAGTACGATGTCGTCGGGCAGACCCGCGGGCTCGGGCTGATGTGGGGCGTCGAACTCGTCGATCCGGAAACGACGGGGCCACAGAACGTGTCGCCGGCCCCGGACAGCGACCTCGCGGCCGCCGTCAGCGACTACCTCCGCGACGAATCGAACGTCGTGATGGGGGTCGGCGGCTACTACAAGAACGTCATGCGCTTCCAGCCGCCGCTGACCATCTCGCGCGACCAGTTGCAGTACGCCGTCGACGAACTCCGAGCCGCGCTCGAGACGGTCGCCTGAGTCCCGATGCGTTCGGACGCCGAGTCGAACTGAAACCGATCGGTCGGTTCGCGCGAACCGTCCGTCCAACGGGCCGGACGAATACAACGGACGGCCGCTTTTGCGACCCGGTCGTCCGCGGGCCACGCGATCGCCGGCCCGCCGCTTTTGGGTTGGGTAGCGATAGCTCGAGCCATGAGCGACGGACCCAGCCGCGACCGGGCACAGGACAGCGCGGAACGACGAAAAGCCGAGCGGGCCGACAACACGGAATCGATCCTCGAGGCCGTCGAACGCGATCTCGGAGAGTTGGAGTATCCGGTTACCAGCGAGGAGTTGGCGACGGAGTACGCCGACGACCCCATCGACATGCCAAACGAGACGGAGTCGCTGGGGAGCGTCTTCGACCGGCTGGCGGGCGAGCAGTTCGACTCCCCCGAAGCGGTCCGGGAGGCGGCCTACGGCGAGATCACCGGCGAGGCCGGCGGCCCGAACGAAGCCAACCCCGAACGCGACCTCCGAGAACTCAACGAGGGGAAGGGGGACTCGCTGAGCGAGAGCGGCGGGGACGACCACTGACCCGACGGCGAGATTGTGCCCCGTCGCGGGCCGATCGACGGACTGCCGCGCCGTCGGTCGGTCGTGAGAGAGAGAGTAGCCGCTGACCGATGGACACTCCGACCGCGATGCGGTCGTGCGATCAGGGCGTCCACTGACGGTCAGTGGCTGCGATAGCAGAACGGATTTACGTTCGCGTCGCCTGTTTTCGCGTATGGATTACGAATCGAGCCTCGACCGCGCGATGGAGGACGTCCCCGATATCGGGGGCGACGAACAGCGACTGCAGATCCCCGATCCCGAGCCACAGAAAGACGGTGCGTTCACCCGCGTCACGAACCTCGACGAGATCGCGGACGTCCTCTCGCGGGACACCGAACACGTCCACCGGTTCATCCAGCGCGAACTCGGTACCAGCGGCAAGCTCGACGACGGCCGAGGCCGGTACAACGGCACCTTCTCCCAGCAGGACTTCGATGCGGCCATCGACGCCTACGTCGACGAGTACGTCCTCTGTTCGGAGTGTGGCCTGCCGGACACCCGCCTCGTCCGCGAGGACCGCACGCCGATGCTGCGCTGTGACGCCTGTGGTGCCTTCCGCCCGGTGACCAAGCGCTCGACGGCCAGCCAGCAGCAACAACAGCAGGAGGCAGTCGAGGAGGGCAAGACCTACACCGTCGAGATCACCGGTACTGGCCGCAAGGGCGACGGCGTCGCGGAGAAAGGCGAGTACACCATCTTCGTCCCCGGTGCCGAGGAGGGCGACGTGGTCGATATCTACATCAAGAACATCTCCGGGAACCTCGCGTTCGCTCGGCTCGACTGAGTCCCTTTTTCGCCGCACTCGCGGTTTCGACGACACGACCCAGCGTGACGATAGTCAGCGGGCCGACTCGGGGACCGCCTCCGGCAGACAGACGACCTTTTCGCGGCCGACCCGGTAGCGGGCGATCACGCCCTCGTCCTCGAGTTCGGTCAGGAGGCGGCTGAGCGACGCCGCCGACCAGCCGTACCGGTCGGCGAATCGGTGCTGTTTGATCCGACCGCCGTGTTCGACGAGCACCGCCCTGACGTATTCGGCGGGCGTGAGACCGTACTCGACGAGGTCGCTCCTGCTGGTCGGCCCGTCGTCGGGGTCGACGATCCCGGTCGCGATCGACGACTCGTCGTCCGACCCACCTTCGGCAACGGCCGCTCGGTCGACGCTCGTCCGGCCGTCGGTCACGCCACCAGTCCGGGACCGACCCGACTCGAGCCGATCGCGAGCGGTCGATCGCCCCTCGCTGGTCCCGGTCGCACTGAACGCGTCGGTACAGGCTCGAACGGTCCGGCCCACGGCCGTCGTGAGCCGGGATCGGATCGGCACATGTCGTTGGGACATCGTACGTCCGACTGGCCACGACGGTTTCAAAGGGGTATGCACAAAACCATCCAAACGGTCGTGACCCGCCACCGACGGACCGCGAAATTAAAGTCAGATTGTGCTAGTCACACCACTGTGGGAGTATCGTTCGACCTCTTCGGGACCTTGGTAGACGCCGACAGACCGACCGACCCGGCCGCCGCGGTCGCGGCCGAACTCGAGAAGCGGGACGTTCGAGTGCCCGACGACTGGGCCGACGCCTACGCGGAACCACACATCGATGCACCCGAGGGTGCGGAGATCCCGTTACCGGCCCACGTCTCGCGGGCGCTCGCGAGCCGCGGCGTCGACTACGAGGGGAACGCGGCCAGACGGGCCGTCGTCGCGGCGTTCGATCCGGACGTCGAGACCAGGCCGGGCGCGCTCGAGGCGGTCGCGGCCGCCCGCGATCGGGGCCCCGTCGCGATCTGCTCGAACTGCAGCGTCCCGGAACTCGTCGGTCGCACGCTCGTCCGCTCGGCGTTCGACCGCGACGACTTCGACGCCATCGTCTCGAGCGTGGGCTGTGGCTGGCGCAAGCCAGCCCCCGAGATCTTCGAGTTGACCGCCGATGAACTTGGCGTCGCGCCCGCCGACCTCGTCCACGTCGGCGACGACCCCGGCACCGACGGCGGGGTCGAGGCCGTCGGCGGCACGGCGTTGCTCCTCGAGGAGGTGTCGCTCGCGGACGTTCCCGACCGGCTGGCCACGGTGTCGGCCGACGAACACAGTAGTAATGACTGAACGCTGCCCCGCTCCGACTAGCATGGAGGCGACGCCGGTGTGCTGACGACGCTTGCGGTCCTCGGGCTGGCGTTCAGCCTCGACCTGCTGATCGGGGAGCCGCCGACGGCCGTCCACCCGGTGGCCTGGTTCGGCCGGCTCGTCGACGCCACGGACCGGAACTGGGCCGACGGCGACCGCGGGCAGCGGCTGGTCGGCGTCGCCGTCGCCGTCCTCACACCGCTGGTCCCCGCCGCCGTCGCCGGCGGCCTCGTCCTCGCGGTGACGCCGTTACAACCGATGGCCAGTCCCGTCGCCGCCGCGCTCGTCCTCTTTCTGACGACCAGCCTGCGCTCGCTGCTCGAGCTGACCCAGGACGTGGTGGCGGCGACCGACGGGGACCCTGATCGAGCCCGCGAGCGGGTCCGCGGGCTGGTGGGCCGGGACACGTCCACCCTCTCGCCGGCGGGGCTTCGTAGCGCGGCCGTCGAGAGTGCAGCCGAGAACCTCGCCGACGGGCTGGTCGCGACGCTGGTCCCCTTCGCCGTCCTCGCGCCGGTCTCGCTGCCGGCCGCCGCGGCGGCCGCCGCGTGGGTCAAAGGCGTCAACACTCTCGACTCGATGCTCGGCTATCCCTCGAAGCCGATCGGCACCGCGAGCGCCCGACTGGACGATCTCGTCATGTTCCTTCCAGCGCGCCTCGCGGCCGTCTCGATCGCCGTCGCCGCGCTCGACCCGCTCGCGCTCGGCCGCGCTCGAGCGTGGGCGCAAACTCCGCCGTCGCCCAACTCCGGCTGGCCGATGGCGACGCTAGCCTGTGCGCTCGGCGTTCGCCTCGAGAAGGTCGGCGTCTATGCACTCAACCCCGACGCCGACCTGCCGACACTGGCCGATGGCCAGCGGGCCGTCACCGTCGTCGGCCGCGCGGCCGTCGTCTCGATCGTCGTCGCGGTCGCGCTGGCGGCTATCATCGCGACCGTCGCGACGCCGTTCGTTCCCGGACTCGAGCCGGTGAGCGCAGTACCGACGATCGTCGACCCCGCCCCACCGGAGGTGATCGGATGGGCCTGATCGACCGCTGGATCGGTGCCCTCCGCGGCGGGCTGGGCTTTCTGACCCGGTTGCCGGTCGGCTACCGCGACGGCGACTGGACGGCCTTCCGGACGACGCCGGCGGCGTTCCCGGTCGTCGGCTTCGTGGCCGGCACGCTCGCGGCGCTGCCGCTGCTGGCCGTCGGGACCCTCGCGGCACCGACCGTCGCGCTGGGCTACCTGCTCTCGGTCTACGCCGTGACGGGGATCCACCACCTCGACGGGATCGCCGACCTGGGCGACGCGCTGGTCGTCCACGGCGACGCCGAGCGCCGCCGCGAGGTCCTGAAAGACACCACGACCGGCGTCGGCGCGCTGCTCGCGGTCGCGATCGCAATCGTCGCGCTTTCGCTCGGTGGCTTCGGGCTGGCCGGGCTGTCGGTCCGCGCGGCGGTCGGCGTCGCGATCGGTGCCGAGGTCGGCACGAAACTCGGAATGGCCGCGATGGCCTGTTTCGGTCGCGCGGCCTACGACGGGATGGGCAAGGAATTCACCGACGCGGCCGCGCCGGGTTCGTTCCTGCCGCCTCTCGCGATCGCCGTCGCCGCGGTCGCCGGCGTCGGTACTGCGCTCGCCCGGCCACTCCCCGTCGGGGTCGCGCTGGCCGGTGCCGTCGCCGGCCTCGCGCTCCCGTGGTACTGGGCCGACCGCTACCTCGGCGGGATCAACGGCGACATCTTCGGCGCGGCCAACGAGATCGGCCGCGTCGCCGGCGTCCACCTGGGGGTGATCGCGTGGACGCTGTCGTGATGTGCGGCGGGAAGGGGACCCGCCTCGAGAGTCCCCACGAAAAGCCCCTGCACCCGATCGCCGGGACCCCCATGATCGACCGTGTCCTGTCCGCGCTTAGCGGGAGCCGGATCGGGACCGTCTACGCCGCCGTTTCGCCGAACGCACCCGAAACGCGGGCGCATCTCGAGAACCGCGATGGTATCCGGACGATCGAGACGGCCGGCGACGGCTACGTGGCCGACCTGATGGCCATCTTCGAGCGACCCGAACTCGTTCCCCCGATCCTGACCGTCGCCGCCGATCTGCCGCTGCTCGAGCCCCCGGTCCTCGATCGGGTCCTCGCGGCCCACGGCGACGACCCCGGTTCGCGGACCGTCTGCGTCCCCGCGGCGCTCAAGCGCCGGCTGGGCGTCAGCATCGACTCGCGGCTCGAACCCGACGACCACCTCGCGCCGACCGGGGTCAACGTGGTCGGCGCGACCGACGATTCACCATCCATGACCGACATCCACTACGATCCACGACTCGCGGTGAACGTGAACCGACGCGAAGACGCACGGCTCGCGGCCGGCCGGCTGCGGACCCGAGACGGGGAGGGGCGCTGACGATGCGCGTCGTCCTCCCCGCCGGAACGACCGAGACGGCCCTGATCGACGGCATCAGCGCCGCCGGGGCCGCCCCGGAGCTGATGGAACACACCCCCTCTGCGGACGTCGAGATCCTCGCGTATGGGGAACCCGTCATGTCGCCGGTGACGCCGGTGAGCCCGAACGGCTGTCCGACGCCCGCGGCCGTGACCCGCGCCGTTCGCGAGGTCGTCGACTTCGACGTCGCGGTCGTCGACGCGGGGCTCACCCAGTCGACGGCCGCGCCGACGGTCGATCTGGGCGTCGAACCCGGAACCGACGTACGTGAGGCCGTCGCCGTGCCGGCGGCGGACGCGGTCTTCGACCACGCCTACGACTACGGCGCGAGCCTCCCCGACGACGAACTGCTGATCGGCGAGACGGTCCCCGGCGGGACGACGACCGCGCTCGGCGTCCTCACCGCGCTCGGCGAGCCGACCGCCGTCTCCTCGTCGCTGCCGGAGAACCCCATCGAGCGCAAACGCCGCGTCGTCGACGAGGCGCTGGCCGCGAGCGACTTCGAGCCCGGCGACTGCGAGGGCCGCCCGCTCGAGGCGATCGAAGCAGTCGGGGACCCCGTCCAGCCGACGGTGGCCGGGATCGCCGCCGGCGCGCTCGAGGCCGGCACCGAGGTGACGCTGGCCGGCGGCACGCAGATGATCGCCGTCGCCGCCGTCCTGCGTCACGCCGGGATCGACGCCCCGCTATCGATCGCGACCACGTCGTTCGTGGCCGACGAGCAGGGTGACCGACTCGAGGCGGCCTGCGATCGGGTTGACACCGACCTCACCATCACGGACCCCGGCTTCGACGGACGCGACCACGTCGCGATGGAACGCTACTGCGCCGGCGAGGCCAAGGAGGGCGTCGCCATGGGTGGCGCGCTCTCGCTGGTCCCCGACGATGAGATGGCTGCGGTCAGGGACCGGCTCGAGGCGGTCTGTACCCGGCTCGGCATCGACGGGTCGGGTGAAGAGAGTCCGACAACGGAGGAGCCCCGTGGACTCTGACGCGATCCGACGCGGGGAACGGGTCCCCCACGGCGGTGAGACCGACCGGGACCTGCTCGACTTCTCGGCCAACACCAACCCGCGGACTCCCGATGGGGTCGCGGACGTCTACACGGCCGCGCTCGAGGACTCCAGACGCTATCCCGACGACGACTATCCCGACTTTCGGGCCGCTGCAGGCGAGTTCGTCGGCTGCGAGCCCGAGCGGGTGTTCCCGACCCCGGGCGGGCTCGCCGCGATCCGGCTGGCCATGGAAACCGTCCTCGAGCCGGGCGACGAGGCGCTGGTGCCGTACCCGAGCTTCGGCGAGTACGCCCGGGAGGTCCGGCTACAGGGCGCGGCCCCGCGGTTCGTCCGCTACGACGACCTGCTCGACCTCGGACCGACCACCCTCGAGCCGTGTGCGCTGGCGGTCGTCTGTACGCCGAACAACCCGACCGGCGACGCCGTCGACCCGGCCGCGCTCGAGTCGTTCGCAGCCCGCTGTGCCGAGACTGACACGACCCTGCTTGTCGACGAGGCCTTCCTCGGCTTCACCGACCGGCCGTCGATGGGTCGGCTCGACCGCGAGAACGTCGTCGTCGCCCGCTCGCTCACCAAGCTCTTCGGCCTGCCGGGTCTACGGGCCGGCTTCGCCGTGGCGAGCGGGGACCGACGCGACGCGCTCGAGACCGCTCGCCGATCGTGGTCGCTCGGCACGCCGGCGGCTCGCGTCGGGACGCATTGCCTTCGACAGGACGGCTTCGTCCGAGACACGCGCGAGCGGGTCGCGGACGAGCGTGACCGGCTTCGCGAGGCCCTCGGGGAACGGTTCGACGTCCACCCCTCAGAGGCCCCGTACCTGCTGTGTGACGTCGGCGACCGCGACGTGGCGACGGTGATCGCCGACGCGCGGGCCGCCGGTGTCGCCGTCCGGGACGCGACGACGTTCCGTGGGCTGGATTCACACGTCCGCGTCGCCGTCAAGGACCGCGCGGCGAACGACCAACTGCTCTCCGCCCTGGGCGTTCGCGACGCCGACGAGGGCGGCGACGACTGACAATGTCCGACCCCGACCCGGCCTACGGCGCGATCCGACGCGACGGCGTCCTCCGCGTGGAGCGGCCGGCCACCGAGTGGCTCTCGACCGGGCCGAACGGCGGGCGTCAAACGGCCGATCACGCCTACAACATCTCGGTACCCGAGGGCTGGGAACGGACGGATCTGGCCGCCTACGTCGGGGAACGCCTCGAGCGAGCGGGGTTCGCCCCCTCGGGAGAAACGCCCCGCGGGCCGGCCCTGCTGACCGGCGTCGATATCGCCGACGCGCGCGGCGCGTGCCGCGGGCCGGTCACGGTCTACGCGACCGCTGGGATCTCGAACCCGGCCGCGTTACCGATCGAGCAGTCACGCGAGGCGGCGGACCGAACCGACGGGGGCGATGCAGACCCCATCGCACCCGACGAGTCGGCCCGCGGGCAGGGTCCGGGGACGGTCAACGTCGTCGTCGGCACGACGCGGGCGCTCGCGCCGGGCGCGCTCGAGAACCTGATCGCCGTCGCCGCGGAGGCCAAGGCCGCGACGTTGCTGGCCGAAACCGGGTTTCCGGGGACCACGACCGACGCGATCGTCGTCGGCCACGATCCCGAGGGCCGGCCGGCCGAGTTCTCCGGCAGCGGGACCGAGGTCGGTGCCGCGACCCGTGCCTGCGTTCGAGACGCCGTTCGGGCATCGCTTCGGGCCCACTACGCCGACCGCGACGCGGACGCCCCGGACTCGGTCACCGACGCCACCTACGGCGTCTCCACCGACGGCCGTGCCGCGGTCTTTCGGCCCCCGCTCGAGTGACCCCTCGAGCGACGGTCATCGACGGGTCGGCGACGGCTACAGAACGCCGACGTACTGCAGGCCCGCGATCAGCACGATCGCGACGATCAAGACGAGTTTGAACAGCCAGGGCGGAACGTCCTTCCGGATTCGGAGGGCCCAGTCCATGCAGGCGAATGTAACTCTAATTACAACAATCTTCGGTCGGGTTCCGAGCGCGAACCCGCGACGTCGGTTCGCCACACCGCGGCGGTTCGAACCCGACAGTTAACCCGTCTCGAGCCCAACCGTCGGCCGATGGACGATCCGTCAGGGACCGACGACCAACCGGGCGAGGACGACCCGAGGGCCATCCGGTCGATCGCGCTGTCGCCGGAAGACGCCGTCGATGCCTACGTCTACGGCCGGGAGAACCCCGGTGACGCCGTTCTCCGAGTCACGCCGCCGTTTCACGGCCGGATGCGGGCCCGGATCCACGTCTACCGCCGCGATGACACCGAACTGACCGGCGCGGTACATCTCTCACCGGCCGCCGTCATCGGCGACGACGTCGTCGCCGACTACCCCGACCTTGAGGCGGCACTGGCCGACGCGGACGCCGATCCCGATTCCGATGAAGCCGAACGGCTCCGCAAGCGTCACGCCGAATCGGTCGAGACGTGGCGAGACCGCGCTCGCGAGGAAATCGTCGAGACGGTCACCCTCGAGACCCACGAGGGACCACAGCAAGTCGAGATCAAGACGCTGGGATAACACGGCGCGACGAACCACCGACTGTTTCGAACCGAGACGTGGTTCTCAGCCTCGAGCGTCGCTCCGTCCCGCACTTTCACTTTCACTCCGCACGGATCGGTTTGATAGACAGTCGGTCCAACTGGAAGGTAGAGCGTGTCATAGAATCCAACTCATAGCTTGAGCATCTCACGTCCTGGATCGTGTCCTCGCTCGTAGTTGGTGATTGCAATGACGATCCGAAGACATAGCGCAACGAACACTTCTGTTCGTGCGTGGACGCGGCCTCGGGCGCGGACGTGCCCGAGGCCGCAGTCCTTGACTGCGTCGTTGGTTCGTTCGATTCCTGTCCGGTTGTTGAACGTCTCGTCCAAGATGGATCGTTTCAGCTGAACGTCCTCGCTGTGTTCCTCAATGCGGTCTTCGACCCTGTACTCGATGTCTTTCGGGTCGTCAGTGTTTCGCGGGTTGTACGGAGCGATTGGCACGACTCCTGCGGTCAGCAGGTAGTCGTGCCAATCGAGGATGTCGTAGGCGCTGTCTCCAAGCATCCAGATCGGTGTATCGACGGCGAGCGCGTCACCCGTGACGCGCATCGCCGTCTCTTGGTCTGCTTGTTTGGCCTGTGTGAACTCCGCTGCTATCGGGATCTTTGCACCGGTTGAAACGATCGTACAGCCGAAGCCGTAGTAGTACTCTTCGGCTGTTGGATCGTAGTTCCATGAGGCAGCGTCGTTGTACTGGATCGCCTCGATGTGCGTCGAATCGATAGAGTACGTCGAGTCGAGCAGGCCGCGGACGGCGGCCTGCTCGACGAGCCTGTCGAAGACATCGTTGATAATGTGTTCGAGATCAGTGAGAAACCGGTCAATGGTGTCTCTCGATGGCGGTTTGTCGAGTCCGCAGTAGTACCAGACAAGGCCGTGCTGGAGTTCTCGCGTGACTGGGCGTGTTCCGTAGATGTTCTTGTAGTAGCAATGGAGAAAGGCGCGAAAGAGATCAGGTGGCTGGTGAACTCGTGTTCGCCCCCGGCGAGCGGGGGCGAACACGTCGTACTCCAGTAGAAACTCGA
Source organism: Natrinema pellirubrum DSM 15624 (assembly GCF_000230735.2). NCBI lineage: Archaea > Methanobacteriati > Methanobacteriota > Halobacteria > Halobacteriales > Natrialbaceae > Natrinema > Natrinema pellirubrum. The sequence goes on along the minus strand of NC_019962.1, from coordinate 1,059,884 downwards.
ACTCAAGATACTCAAACAGCGGAACTGTTTCCGTAGCCGCTGCATTCAAAAACTCATCGACCGAAGCAACGTCTTGCAGGGTCGCGGTTGTGCTGGACACACTTTCCGCACCCTGCTGCTTCGTACGTGACGCTTTCTATGACACGCTCAGGTATGCAACTGACAGTCGAGCGGACCGACGACCGAGCCGAGTGCAGCGAGGACGACGATGCCGCCGTCACTGCGGCCGCGGAGCCGGCCGGACGACAGCGACGCCGCATCGACGTCACCGACCTCCACGCGGCGGGGCTCGAGGCATTCGTCCGGACGAACGTCGATACCGACGCCGTCTCGCTCGAACACCGCGGCGGTCGGACCTACCTGCTGCTCGAGGACTGACCCGTCTGCGTCGCGATCCGTCACCGCTCGAGCGGCGCTGGCCGCTGTCCCGATACGTCGCTGGCGGTCGTCCCTATAAAAAAGCGATCGTTCGGGAGTCCGTTCGTCTCGCCGTGACCGGAAGAGGACCGCTCAGAGGCGCTGCAGGCGGACCTCGTCGTCGGAAATCGACTCGACGTGGTCGTCGTCGAGCGGGTAGGTATCCTCGTCGCGGTCGCCCCAACCGAGTTTCGATTTGATCGTGTCGGTCATTCCCGGATCCGGGTCGATGTGGGCGGTCCCGCCGCTGACGGACTGGACGATCCCGATCTCGTCGCCGTTGGCATTGACGACCCGTTTCCCCTCGTCGTCGTCGGTGAAGTGTGCGGACATGCAAGTCTCCCTCCGCCGGGCGGAAGGGTATAGACTGGCCCTGCATCTGCCCGGCAGTCGCGGGAACTCGCTGGCGGTGGATTCTCGGCCGGGAACTGCGCTCGAGTCCGCAGTTCCCGGCCCGGGAGCGCCGACCCGTCGGGCCTCGCCGAGTCGATCGACCCGACCCGATCCGCAATGGAACCGGTACGACTAATCGGCAGGAACCGACACCGCCGGTAATGAAACTCGCGCGGATCGCGACCGACGACGGACCGGTATCGGGACGGTACGAGGACGGCGTCGTTCACGCCGACGACGGGGTCTACGAGGTGGGGACCGACGCCGACTTCCTGCCGCCCTGCGAGCCCTCGGCGCTGTACTGTATCGGCCGAAACTTCGCGGCGACCATCGATCAGATGGAGTACGAACGCCCCGAGGAACCGGACTTCTTCATCAAGCCGCCGGCATCGCTGGTCGGCCACCGGGATCCGGTTCCCTATCCGTCGTTCAGCGACGAGGTGACCTACGCCGGCGAACTCGCGGCCGTCATCGACGAACCCTGCCGGAACCTCTCCGAGGACGAGGTCCCCGAAGTCGTCCGGGGCTACACGATCATGAACGATGTGGACGCGCTCGATCAGGGTGGGCGCACACCCAGGAAGGCCTTCGACGCCTCTGGCCCGCTGGGCCCGTGGATCGAAACCGCCGTCGACCCGACCGGGATCGACATGTACACCGACGTGGCCGGCGAGCGCCGCCAGGAGGCCAACACCGAACTGATGCTGTTCGATCCCGACGAGATCATCGCGTATCTCTCCCAACGGGTCACCTTCCGGCCCGGCGACGTGGTCTCGTTCGGCAGCCCGGCCAATCCCGGCCTCGTCGACCCCGGCGACACCGTCGAGATCACCTACGAGGGCGTCGGCACGCTCCGGAATACCGTCGTGAACTCGAGCGAGCGCGAGACCCTGCCGCTCGAGGAACCCGCTCGCCCGTAGGGACTTCGATCGTGACGAGACCCCACCGCACTGCAACCCGGTTTCTGCTCCCCTCGCGTCCCACCGCCGGGCGGGAATGAAAGGGGCTGGGGCTCTCGGGGATGTCCCGCGACGCAAGCACTGGACCGCCGTGAGCGGAGCGAACGGCGGGAAGCGCACAGCGAGCGAGACGACTCGAGAGCGCCAGGGGCTTTCAGGATCGCGGTGATCGCCACGGGCTGCTGTGTGAACTCGACCGAGGAGACGGGTAGAAAGGCACTTCACGGCGACCGCCCACCGACGACACGTGAGCGCCGACACCCGACGCGTCGAGGTCTACCCCGGCCGCGAGGTCGTCGTCGAGTTCGACCCCGACCTCACCTTCGAGTGCGTCGACGACTGCACGTGGTGTTGTCACCACGGCGTGTTGCTGTACGATCGGGACCTCCTCGAGTTGGCCCAGCGGGCGAACCTCTCGGAGACGACGACCGACTTCCGCGGCGAGAAGTTCGTCACTCGCGAGAACAAGGACCGCGACGACCACGTCGCCGAGGACGGCCACGCCTGCGCCTTCCTGCGCGAGGACGGCCTCTGTACGCTCCATCTCGAGGAGGACTGGAAACCCACCCGGTGTTCGGTCTTTCCGCTTGCCGTCCACCTCGAGGACGGCGACCTCCACGTCGACATTCGGGACTCGGCCCACGACCACTGCGAGGGACTGAACGTCAGCGAGCGGTCGGTCATCGACAACCTCGAAGCGTTCCTCCCGGAAGTGCTGTGGGACCTCGAGAACCCCGACTCGGACCGAGAACTGTAGCGGTGCCCCCACCGAACCTCCCGTAAATGTCAAACGCCCGTCAGCCATTTTCCCGTGACAGATAAATAGATGAACAGTATCGTGGGGAGAGCTACCACGACTCTCCAAGCGTTTAAAGGGCTGCCGCACGTAGTTAAACTGTGACAGAAGACTCCGGGCGACGGAACCTCCGTATGCCCAACAGCGACGAAGTATTCGCCGTCGTAACCGAACACCTCGGTGGCAATCACGTCCAACTGCGGTGTGAAGACGGCAAGGAACGGCTCGGCCGCATCCCCGGGCGCATGAAATACCGCACCTGGATCGAGCAAGACGACATCGTCGTCGCCGAGCCGTGGGACTGGCAGGACGAGAAAGCCACGATCGAGTGGCGCTACACCGGCCAGGACGCGGATCAACTGCGTCGCGAAGGCCACATCGATTGAACCACGCGACCGGGTCCGACAACTACTAGCTTTCTCTCGAGACGACGACCTCCCTAGCAACAGCGCCCGCTCGAGCCGTGAAAAATCGGACGACGAGGCCGACTGTGTTAACAGAAGTACACCCAGTAGGTGTGGCCGTCCGAACAGGTAACCGTCGTGTGGTCGCCAAACGCCGCGACCGACTGCCGTACCTTCACATCGACCTCCTCACGTGGAAGGGAGATCGTCGCGCTCTCTCCGCAGTGCGGACAGGTGACCGCTTTCGTCGCGATTGCTTGCATTGTCGTTCCCCGTGGCACAGTATGTCACGAGGTAGCATAACTGTTCGTCGCGGTCCGATCGCTCGCGGTCGACGCGTGTCGCGGCGAAACTGATCTACCGGACGGCGAACGCCGTTACGTTCGACCGTCGGTCCGTGCCTCGACGCGCATTTCGACGTACCGATCCGCCCACGTCCGGACGTGTCGCTCGAGGGACTCACGGACGGTCGGGATGAGTCCGTCCCTCGTGCCGGCCTCGAGGCCCGGACGACCCCGAACCGCCAACCGACACACCGTGTCACCGCGTCGCGCCCTTCCACTCCCGGAGTCCGACGATCTCCCCATCGATAGTCTCCGGTTCGGCCTCGGTCGCCGCCCAGACGAACATCGGCGCGACGGATTCCGGATCGCGACCGGTCCCGCCCGAGAGGTCCGTCGCGACGGTACCGGGATCCAGACAGCCGACGACGTACTCGGTGTCCGCGGCGAACCCGCGAGCCACCGCCTCCGCCGTCGCCTTCGAGATGGCGTAGGAGCCATAGCCCGCGTCCCCGTCTCGAGCGACCGCACCCGTCGGGACGAGGGCCCGCGCGCCGTCGTTCAGATGGGGTAGCGACTCGCGGATCGTCGCGTACGCGCCGCGCCCGTTCGTCCGCCAGTGGTCGTCGAACGCCGAGTACGACTCGTCGTCCATCGGCGTCTGCCCCGGTTCGCCGTGATAGACCCCCGCCGCGGGAACGACGACGTCGATCCCGCCCTCCGAGCCCGCTCGCGCGGCGGTCTCGGTCAGCCGCTCCACGTCGTACTCGTCCCGGACATCGGTCCGGTGCCCGTCGGCGGTCCCGCCCGCCCGCTCGAGGTCGTCGATGGTCGCCGCGACGTCGTCGGCGTCTCGAGCGCCGATGACGACGGTCGCTCCCTCGGTCGCGAACGCTTCGGCGACGGCACGGCCGATGCCGCGCGTGCCGCCGGTCACGACGGCTGTCGTTCCGTCCATACGTCCGCTACGCGAGCCGGACACAGGAATCCCCGGGGAACGCACGGCTGCCGGCGGACGGAAGCCGTCCATCGCTCACCCTCCCTGATAACGGGTCGGGTTCCCTACCTATGTGTGAACCACGTTTAACACGGGTCAGCTACTCATGTCGACTATGCAATCGCTGGCCGGTGAGTCGGTCGTCGTGATCGGGAGCGGGATCGGTGGGCTCTCGACGGCCTGTTATCTCGCCGATGCGGGTGCCGACGTACGCGTCATCGAAAAGAACGAACAGCTCGGCGGCCGGGCAAGCCGGCTGGAGAAAGACGGGTTCCGGTTCGATATGGGGCCCTCGTGGTATCTGATGCCCGACGTCTTCGAGCGCTTTTTCGCCGAGTTCGGCCGGACCCCGAGTGACTATTACGACCTCGAACACCTCGATCCACACTACCGGATCTTCTTCAAGGACGGCGACCGGGTCGACGTCACGCCGGACTTGGAGCGGACGAAAGCCGTCTTCGAGGAGTACGAACAGGGGGCGGGCGAGGCTCTGGAACGCTACCTCGAGAAGTCCAAGGAGAACTACGAGGTCGGGATGGAACACTTCGTCTACGAGGACCGGCCGCGGCTGCGGGACTACCTCGATCTCGACGTCGCCCGACAGGCGCGCGGCCTCTCCCTGCTGGGTTCGATGCAGGGCCACGTCGAGGGCTACTTCGACCACCCGAAGCTCCAGCAGATCATGCAGTACACGCTCGTCTTCCTCGGCGGCTCGCCGACGAACACGCCGGCGCTGTACAACCTGATGAGCCACGTCGATTTCAACCTCGGCGTCTGGTACCCCGAGGGCGGGATCGGCGCGGTCGTCGACGGGGTCACGGACCTCGGCCGGGAACTCGGCGTCGAGTACGAGACAGGTCGCCCGGCGACGGAGATCAAGGGCCGGACGGGCGGGTTCGAGGTCGAGACCGCCTCGGGACCGATCCCGGCGGATCTGGTCGTCAGCAACGCCGACTACGCCCACACCGAACAGGAACTGCTCACCCCCGAACGGCGCGGCTACGACGCCGACTACTGGGAGGACCGTACCTACGCGCCCTCCGCTTTTCTGCTCTATCTGGGTGTCGAGGGCGAGGTCGACGAACTCGCACATCACACGCTCGTGCTGCCGACCGACTGGCAGGACCACTTCGATCAGATCTTCGAGGACCCACAGTGGCCCGACGATCCCGCCTACTACCTGTGTGTCCCCTCCGAAACGGACGACACCGTCGCGCCCGAGGGCCATAGCACCCTCTTTGCCCTCGTCCCGATCGCGCCCGGCCTCGAGGACACCCCCGAGATCCGCGACGAGTACCGCGATCGGGTCCTCGACGACATCGCCGCGAACACGGGCACCGACCTCCGGGACCGGATCGTCCTCGAGGAACGGTTCACCGTTTCCGACTTCGCGAGCCGGTACAACAGCCACGACGGGACGGCACTGGGGATGGCCCACACCCTCCGCCAGACGGCGCTTTTCAGGCCCCCACACCGCTCGAAGGAAGTCGACGGACTCTACTTCGTGGGCGGCGATACCACACCCGGAATCGGCATGCCCATGTGTCTCATCAGCGGCGAACTGACCGCCGACGCGGTCCTCGACGATCACGGGACCGCACACACGCCGTGACGGCCGCTCGAGCGGTCCGGCGGATCGAACGCATCGGGCGACGCGTCCGCTCGGAGCGAGACGACCGACCGCGCCGCGGAAGTCGGTGCGGGACAGCCTCGAGAGCCGATCGATGACCTCGAAACCGACCGCAGCGGGCGAGACCGACCGCGGCGAGCAGCTGTCGTACCTGCTGTCGCTCTCGCGGCCGCGGTTCTGGCTCTATCTCGCGGGGCCGGTCGTCGTCGGCGTCGCCTACGCCGCCGACGCCCCCGACGAGCTGCTCACGCCGGCCACGGTCGCCCTGTTCGTCTACTTTCTCCTGCCGGCGAACGTCTTCCTCTACGGCATCAACGACGTCTACGACCGGGATATCGACGCCGCGAACCCGAAAAAGGAGGATCGGGAGACGCGCTATCGAGGACAGGGGTACGTCCCAGCGGCCGTCGGGCTCTGTGCGGCGCTGGCGATCCTGCTCGTCCCGCTGGTCGGGGCGGCCGCGGTGCCCTGGCTCGCGGCCTTCCTCGTCCTCGGGGCGGCCTACAGCGCCCCGCCGGCGCGGCTCAAGACGACGCCGCTGCTCGATTCGGTCTCGAACGGGCTCTACGTCACGCCCGGGATCGCCGCGTACGCGGCCGTCGCCGGGACGGCACCGCCCCTCCTCGCGATCGTCGGCGGCTGGCTCTGGGCTATGGGGATGCACACCTTCTCCGCGATCCCCGACATCGAGCCCGACCGCGAGACGGGGATCCGCACGACTGCGACGGTACTGGGCGAAACTCGGACCTACGCCTACTGTGGCGCGTGCTGGCTCGCCAGCGCGGCCGCCTTCGGCGCGATCGACGTTCGGATGGGAGTCCTCCTGCTCGTCTATCCCGTACTCGTGGTCGCAATCACGACCGCGAGCGTCGCCGTCGACCGTGCGTACTGGTGGTTCCCGGCGATCAACACCGTCGTCGGCGCAGCGTTGACCATGGGCGGACTCTGGAGGCTGCTGTATGGATAGCGGCGAACCGACCGCGCCGGGGTCAGAGGCCGAAGCTGACGCCTCGAGTCGCGACTCGAACACGGCCACCTCGAGTCCGCGTTCCGGCGATGCGACCCTCGATGATTCCACCCGGGCGACCGTCCAGCGCCGCCTCGAAGCCCTGATCCGCGAGAACCGGTTTACCATCGCGGTCGTCTTCCCCGTGATCGGTGCGGTGACGCTGGTCGCCAGCGCCGAGGGATTGCTCCCGCCGGCGCTGTCGTACAACCCGCTGCTGATCCTGTTCGGGACGCTGGTGATGCGCTCGCCGTTGGTCGTCGCCCTGTTACCGCAGGTCGACAGACGGGCGACCCTGCCACTGGCCGTCCTGATCGCCTACACCTACGGGATCGAACTGCTGGGCGTTCGGACCGGCTGGCCCTACGGGACCTTCGAATACGGGATCAGCCTCGGGCCGATGCTCGGCGGCGAGGTGCCGCTTGCCCTGCCGCTGTTTTTCGTTCCGTTAGTACTGAACGCGTACCTGCTGACGTTGCTGGCGCTTGGCGACCGGGTTGCTCGGCTCGTCCCCCGACTGCTCGGCGCGATCGCCGCCGTAGTGGCAGTCGATCTGGTCCTCGATCCGGCGGCCGTCGCCATCGGTTTCTGGTCGTACGTGCCACCCGGCGGCTACTACGGCGTTCCCCTCTCGAACTACCGGGGCTGGCTCCTCTCTGGGACCGTCGCCGTCGTCCTCGTCGAACTCGCCTTTGACCGGCGGGCGCTCGTCGACCGCGTCCGGGCCTGTGAGTTCGCGCTGGACGACCTGGTGAGTTTCGTCCTCCTGTGGGGGGCGATCAACCTCCTCTATACGAACTGGCTGGCGGCCGGGGTGGCCGGCGCGTTCTGTCTCGGCCTGCTCCGGACCGACCGCTACGACCTCGGGATGGTCCGGGGAACGTAACGGTCCGACGAACGCGACCGCGGATCCCGGCCGGCGTCGAACGCAGTCAAGTATGCCGGCCACTCGCTTTTGCTCGTGGCCCTCGTGGGCCCCGTATGGCGACCAAAGAACCCCTCGAGTGTCCCGTCTGCCGCGAGCCGCCCGGGGCCGATCGGCAACTCGAGGACCATCTGGTCGACGAACACGAAAAGCGCAAACTGGCGAAGTTCATCGTCGCCGAGACGGCGGCGCTGACGACCGACGACGTCTCGGAGTGATCAGATGAACAGGCTCGAGATGGCGTCGCCCAGTAGGAGTAGTACCACGACTGCGGCGACGGTTATCGCGAGCCAGACGCCGAGACCGATCGCCGTTGTCCGGGCCATGCGTTTGTCGTTGCCGGTGATATCGGACCCTGTGTCCGTGGACATACCGTCGGTTACGGAACCGGTCACAACGAAGGAATAGCCACCATATCGAGGGGTTTCAAAAGCTACCGCGTCGGGATACCGTCGCCGTGTTCGGGCCCGTGACGGCTGGGCTCGCGGGTCGGCACTGCCGACACCCGCTGGAACACCGCTTCCGGATCCCGGTTCCAGTGCCAGTGCCAGCGCGTCTTCGCGAGACACCACAGCTTCCGAGCCGTCGACAGCGACGGCTCGGCGGAGAGGACATCGTACTCCTGGGCGCGGATGAGCGAGTGGTGTTCCGCATAGAGGACCGCCGCCAGCAACACGGGCAGCTGGCAGTCCTCGGGGAGATACCGGATGCCGGCGACCCCTTCACGGTAGAGGTCCTCGGTTCGTTTGAGTTCGGCCTCCATCGCCGCCGCGAACGACTCGGAGTGTTCGAGGCGTTCGACCTGCGCCGGATCGACGCCGTGTTCGCGAAGCGTCTCCTGTGGGATGTAGATCCGATCCCGCTCGATGACGTCTTCCCGAACGTCCCGCAGGAAGTTCGTCATCTGGAACGCCTCGCCGAGTGTTACCGCGTGGGGGATCGCCGTCTCCTCGGCCTCGGGCTCCATGATGGCGGTCATCATCACGCCGACCGCAGCCGCCGACCCGCGCATGTACGACTCCAGGTCCGCGTAGGTCTCGTACCGGTGGGTGTCGATGTCCGTCGCCATCGCGTCGATGAAGACGTCGACCTCGTGGTCGCTGATGCCGTATCGCTCCCGAAGCTCGACGAACGCCTCGAGGACCGGACCGTCAGGCTCGCGGTCGCCCAGTGCCTGTTCCCGGAGTTCCTCGAGTTGTGCGCGCTGTTGGGCCGGGTCGACGCCCGCGGCGTCGTCGACGACCTCGTCGGCGATCCGAAAGAACGCGTAGAGGACGTGCGTGGCGTGTCGCACTCGCTCGGGGAGAAACCGCGTCGCGAGATAGAACGTCTTCCCGGTCCGCTTCTGTATCGCCTTGCCTGCGTCGATGTGTTCCTGTTGCATTCTCTGTTGCTGACCCTACCCGCCGGCGAACGGATGTATACGGTACGACAGGAGAGTATAAAGTAGCATACCCTCACTATGTTCAGAATCGTTGTCGGAGGACGGTCACGATCCCGACACAGTCCCGTCGACCGACGGGTCGGACGGATCGTCGTCGGTCAGTTCCGGCGCCACCGCGCCCACCCTGCGGTCGCTTCGGTAACTCGGTACAATATAGTCGCTCTTGAAAGTCACTGTACACCCGATCGCAGGACAGCGTTGCGATTGGTGTGGCGTCGTTCCAAGAGCTACTATCGTCCGTCTAATCGAACAGTTCCTCGAGGACCTTCCGCTGGGCGGTCCGGAGGTGCTGGTGGAACGTCGATCGGGAGATGTCCATCGAATCGGCCAGTTCCTCGCCGGAGATGTCGCGGGGCCACTCGAAGTAATTCGCGTGGTACGCCTTTCGCAACGCCAGCAACTGTCGGTCGGTCAGCGACGACTCGAGCCGCGCCGAGACGTCGTGTGGCCGTTGGCTCGGCTCCTCCTGTTCGTGGTAGCTGATCAGTTCGACCCGATCGTACCGGCGTTCGAGGAGGTCGTACGCGGAGCGAGCGGACCGGCTGTCGGGAAACTCGACGGCGAGGTCGGCGACGCCGTCGCTGACCGACAACTCCTGTACCACCGCGCCGTGTTCGTTCAGCGCCGTTACTGGGCCATCCCCGGCGGTGACCTCGAGGAGGGTCCCGCCGTCGTTTTTCGAGAGGACCGAGAGGTCGCGGACGTCCGCGTCCGGTGCGAGGACCGCCTCCTGGTCGATCTCGCGATCGGCATACAGGAGCAACTGCGGCGTCTCGTCGGCGTCGTAGGTCAGCCCGCGGTAGCTGATCGTCGCGTCGACGCGCTCGGACAGCGACGTGACGAACAGCGACGGGTCCTCGACGGCGACCTCGATCGAGACGACGGCCTCGCTCGTGAGCATCCGCCTGGCCTCGAGGGCGTTCATCGCGGTCGCGACCGTCCCGGCGAGCGACTCGAGGACCAGCGACTCCCGCTCGTCGAAGGCATCCGTTTCGTCGGCAAACACCACGAGGACGCCGTAGGTCACGTCGCCGTAGGCAAGCGGTAACGCGGCGACCGACTGGAACCGCTCGCCGGCTCCCACGGGCCACCAGCGGTCGGCGTCGTCGAACGCGTCGATATCGTCGATCACCTGCGGCTCGTGGTCGACGAACGCCCGAACCGCGGGGTGGGATTCGTCGCTCTCGAGAACGAGTTCGTCGTCCTCGAGCGGAACGTCATCGCGACTGTCCCACTCGCGAGGCGAGAGCCGCCGTCTCGTGACGTCGACCCGGCCGGTCCAGGCGAGGACGTACGGCTCGGTGTCGGTCAACCGCGTACAGACGTCGCGCTCGAGGGCCGCCCGGGTCTCCGCACCGACCGCCGCATCGGTGATCTCGGTGACGAGCCCATCGACCCGCTCGAGGACGTGTTCGACGGTTTTCCGTTCCTCACGGATTCGGCGTTCGTTCTCCTCGGCGGCGATCTCGGCCAGTTTCCGGTCGGTGATCTCGAGGTGAACCAGCGACGCCAGCCGTCGGCCCTCGTGTGAAAACTGGGTGACACGCATCAGGAACCAGCGCTGCTGATCGGGCGAGTGACACGGGTACTCCATCGAAAACGCGTCCCGGTCGCCCGCGAGGACGGCCTCGATCCCCTCGACCGCCCGCCGGGCGTGTTCGTCCTCGGCCGTCGTGGCGTTCGCGAGGTAGTCGACGCCGACGTGGTCCGTGGGGCCGTCCGCGGGACCGAACTCGCGCCAGGAACGGTTGGTCAACAGGATCTCTCCGTTCTCATCGATGAGTGCGACGGTGATCGGGAGGTCCTCGAGCGCCGACGCAGCGAGTTCGTGCCGAGTTCCCATCGGTCCGACGTACGGGATTGGCCCTCTTAACACGATTGGACGGTCGTGCGTGCTGGACCGAACCGCTTGGCCCCAGCATCTCGGCGATCTTCGCCCCACCGATGTCCGACGAGCCGACCACTGTGAGCGACGTCATCGAAGCGACAGCGACGATCGTACTCTCATCGAGACGCCTGGTTGGCTACCTGACAGTTTCGACAACGCTTTTATTACTGTTCGTGGACGGCTCCCACGGAGATCCGGCGTCCCGGACCGCCGAACCGACGACTCGAGCGCTGAACCGGGCGTCCCGCTGCACGCGGTTCGCCCGTCGACGGGCGCTCGAGGAGGTGGCCGATCCGTCGAGCCGATCTCCGAACTCGTCCACGCGTTCCCCTGTCAGACGCGGTCGCGGCCGATCGTCGCGATCGGCCGCTCGACCCGTCGGAACCGGTGAGAGATCTTCGAATGTGAACAAATACCTATGTATGGCCATGACATAGAGTAGCCCATGGCACAGGATCAAGCGACGCGCGGACGGTCACGGTGTCGCAACTGCGGCTTCGAAGCGCCCGGCGGAGACGACGACTGGCGGCGGATCGAGGTCCCGAAACTGGGCCGGATGACCCAGTGTCCGGACTGTGAGAGTACGGACGTCATCACCACCCGCTGATCGGTTTACTGTCACTGTTTCCCGTGTCCTCGCGACCGTCCTGCGGGGACACCAGTACTGATTGACAGTAGACCGTATGGGTGCCCGTCCGACGAGCGTCGGGCCGTGGCCACGAACAGACTCTTCAACGGCTCGCCCCTACTGCGGGTATGAGCAACGAACCAGCGGAAACCCCATCGGCCGACGAGGAGTGGCGCGACCGACTGAGCGACGAAGAGTACCGAATCCTCCGGGAAGCGGGAACCGAGCCGGCGTTCAGCGGCGAGTACGTCGACCACAAGGAAGACGGCACCTACGCCTGTGCCGGCTGCGGTGCCGAACTGTTCGACTCCGAGACGAAGTTCGAGTCCGGCTGTGGCTGGCCCAGCTTCTACGACACCGACAGCGACCGGGTCGAAACCCGCCTCGATACGAGCCACGGGATGCGACGGACGGAAGTGGTGTGTGCGAACTGCGGCGGCCACCTGGGTCACGTCTTCGACGACGGCCCCGAACCGACCGGCAAGCGATACTGCATCAACTCCGTCGCGCTGGATTTCGACGACGAGTGATGGCCCGACTCGAGGGAGTGCTGTGCCGGCGACTGCACATGGACGGGCCACCGGCCGTCGGTCGGACGGGCTGCGGCGGGAGCGACTGCACGGCCGACCGGTAGCGACCGCCGAGTTCCGAGGTTCAACCCGAGCGGCAAATAGGGCCGGTATCTAAACGAAATTAGTCCATTATGTCCAATATTCAACCACCAATCGATCTCCTTCCGGAACATTCATACTTCACGTGGTGGAACGGTCGACCATGACGCCCGAAGCGACACCGGTCGGACGAGAGGCGGACAGGGCGAGCGACGTCGTCGGCGCGGTCGACGAGATCGACGGTCGGCCGCATCTCGTCGTCGCCGACATCGCTCGAGACGACGCCTGGATCGCGATGGCCGAGTCGGCGGCCGTCGCCGTCGAAGACCACCGGTAGGCCGCTCGGGAGTTTTCTCACGCCGTCGCGGGCTTCGCCAGCGACCGCTCTCGCCCTCGCGACACGCCGTACGGATCGTCGACGGTAACGGCGACACGGACGTCGTCCGGCGGGACTCGAGCGGCGAACGCGTGTCGATTCCAGCGAGCGCGACCGGACCGATGGGTTCTATCGGCCGGAGGTCGTATCGGGAACGATGGCTTCCGAACGGCCGCTCGATGGCGCTCGACTCCTCGTCGTCGTACCCACCGAAGCGAGACCCGAGCCGCTGGCGAGCGTCCTCGACGACGACGCGCTCGACGCGACCGCGGTGTCGACCGCCACGGCGGCGCTCGAGCGCCTCGAAACGACGTCCGTCGACTGTCTGTTGACCGTCCAGTCGCTCCCGGATCGGAGCGGGCTTGCCCTCCTCGAGGCGGTCAGGGAGCGCGAGCCCGACCTGCCGGTCGTTCTCGCGCCGGTCGACGGCGACGAGTCGGTCGCCAGCGCGGCGATCGCCGCGGACGTCTCGGCGTACGTCCCCCTCGACGGCTCCGCCGACGGACCGGCCGAGGGCCTCCGACCGGCGATCGAACGGGCGATGTCGGCCGCTCGCGATCGCCGATGGCGGCGGGACCGCGCTCGAGCGTTCGACGCCGTCTTCGACGATCCGGAGGCGTACGGCTGGCTGCTCGCGCCGGACGGGACCGTGCGGCGGGCCAACGAGCCCGCGCTCAAGGCGATCGCCGCGACCCCGACCGACGTCCGCGGCCGCCCCTTCGCGGAACTCCCGTGGTGGGAGTCGGCCGTCGACGGGGAAGCGGTTCTCCGGGACGCGATCGACGCGGCCGCGAGCGGGGAGATCACACACCGAGAGCTGACGTGTGTCCGTGCCGACGGCGACGGCACGACCGCTCGAGACGGGAGCGACGCCGCGGCGGAGACCGACGATTCCGATCGGCGTCGAACGTTCGAGGTGACCGTCCGCCCGATCCGCGACGAGTCCGGGACCGTCATCTCGCTGTTCGCGCGGGCGGACGACGTCACCGAGCGCGCCCGCCTCGAGCGGGAGTTACGCGAGTCCGAGCAGCTGCACCGCGTAACGCTCAACAACATGACCGACACGGTCCTCATCACCGACGACGACGGGGCGTTTACCTACGTCTGTCCGAACGTCCACTTCGTCTTCGGCTACTCCGACGACGAGATCCACGAGATGGGGACCATCGACGAGCTGCTCGGACCGGACCTCTTCGACCGCGACGAACTCGAGGCGGCCGGCGTCCTGACCAACATCGAGTGTACCGCTACTGACAGGGCGGGCCGGGAACACACCCTGCTGGTCAACGTCCGGGAAGTCTCGATTCAGGGCGGGACGACCCTCTACAGTTGCCGCGACGTGACGACGCGGAAACGCCGCGAGGAGGCGCTGACGGCGCTGCACCGAACCACGCGGGAGCTGCTGTACGCCGAGACGGACCGCGAGATCGCCGATATCGTCGTCGACGACGCGGCGGACGTCCTCGATCTCGAGGCCAGCGCCGCGTACCTGTTCGATACGGACGAGAACGTCCTGCGGCCGGTCGCGTCCTCGCCGGCCATGGAGCGGTTACACGGACCGGTCCGGGACCATCGGGCGACGGAGGATAGCGTTCCCGGACGGGTCTTCGTCGACGGCGAGAGCCGGTTCTTCGCGGACGTCCACGAGTCGCCGTCGCTCTCGAATCCCGGAACCGAACTGCGAAGCGTCGCGTACGTTCCGCTCGGGGACCACGGCGTCTTCGTCGCGGGCTCGAGCGAGCCCGATGCCTTCGACGACGTCGCTCGCGAGTTGACGGACCTGCTGGCCACGACCGCCGAGGCCGCGCTCGACCGCGTCGGGCGCGAGCGAACGCTTCGCGAACGCGACCGCGAACTCGAGCGGCGCAACCGCCAGCTCACTCGGCTCAACGGGATCAACGAGATCATCAGGGACCTCGATCAGGCGCTGGTCGGCGCTGAGACCCGCGACGAGATCGAACGCGCCGTCTGCGACCGCCTCACGACCGCCGACCGGTTTTCGTTCGCCTGGATCGGGGCGGCCGACGCCGGCGACGATCGGCTCGCGGTCCGCGCCGACGGCGGCGCGACCGAGGGCGAGTCGTATCTCGACAGCGTGTCGCTCTCGCTGGCCGGGGGTACCGAACCCGCGGTCAGGACCGCGACCGACCGGGCGGTAACCGGCGTCGCGAACGTTGCCGACGGGCTCCGCGAGGAACCGTGGCGGTCGGAAGCGCTCGCCTGTGAGTTCCAGTCCGCCGTGAGCGTCCCGCTGTCATACGACGACTTCACGTACGGCGTCCTGACCGTCTACGCCGATCGGCCCGATGCGTTCGACGAGATGGTCCGGACCGTCCTCGCCGAACTCGGGGAGACGATCGCCGCCGCGATCGCCGCCGTCGAGCGCAAGCGCGCGCTCCTCTCGGACTCGAGTACGCGCCTCGAGTTCGCGGTGGGCGACGAGACGGTCCTCTTTACCCGCCTCGCCCGACGGACCGATTGCACCGTCTCGTTCGACGGCGGCGTTCGCCACCGCGAGGACGGTGCGACCGTCGTCGCGACGGTCGAGGGCGCATCGCCCGACGCCGTCGCCGCCGCGGCTACGGACCTCGTCACCGTCGAGGGGGCGCGGGTCATCGGCCGTGACGGCGCCGATGACGACGGCTCCGACGAGGACGCCGGCGGGGCGGTCCTGCTGGATCTCTCGCGGCCGGTTCTCGCACTGCAACTCGCGGACCACGGGGTACTGCTTCGCGGCGTGGAGGCGACCCCCACCGACACGCGGGTCGTCGTTGACGTCCCCAGTTCCGTCGACGCGCGGGGCGGTGCCGACGTCGTCTCGACGGTGTTCTCCGAGGTCGAACTCCGGTCGAAACGATCCGTCGAACGGACGACGCCGCGTGACTTCCACGCGAGCCTCCGCGACCGGCTTACCGACCGCCAACTCGAGGTCGTGCGGCTCGCATATTACGGCGGCTACTTCGAGTCACCCCGCGCGCAGTCCGGCGAATCGATCGCTGAGACACTCGATATCTCGCCCGCGGCGTTTTACCGGCACGTCCGGACCGTCCAGCGGAAACTCTTCGCGATCGTGTTCGACGAGATCGGACTGCCGGCAAACCCGTCTCGAGGGGTTGAATAGTGAACCCCCACTAACCGCCGACGCTAGCTATCTGACGAATAGGTTCATCCTAATATCCCTATTATTCCTAAGTGCGACGAACGCACGATCAGCCGCGCTCGTCATCTCTCACATGCAACACAAAGACGCCGAACTCGACCCCGAGACGGAATCGACCTACGAGTGTTTTGAATGCGGTACTGTCGTCCGCGCTGCCGCGCCGGACGCCTGTCCCGAGTGCGGGGCCGAAATGCGAAACCGGCGCACACCGATCGAGTAACGATGTCATCACAAAAGCGTTCTTCGCCGTCGAACCGGGAAGCAACGGCTGAATCGTCCGACCCGGAAACCGCACTCGAGACGGCACGCCGGCAACTCGATCGTGCCGCCGCCCGACTGGACGTCGACGACGCGGCCCTCGAGCGGCTGCGCCACCCCGCGTCGGTCCACGAGGTAACGGTACCCCTCGAGCGCGACGACGGATCGGTCGAGGTCTTCACCGGCTACCGGGCCAAACACGACAGCGTTCGTGGCCCCTTCAAGGGCGGGCTGCGCTATCATCCCGACGTGACCCGCGACGAGTGTGTCGGGCTCTCGATGTGGATGACCTGGAAGTGTGCGGTGATGGATCTGCCCTTCGGCGGCGCGAAAGGCGGGATCGTCGTCGACCCCAAGCGCCTGAGCGACGACGAGACCGAACGGCTCACACGGCGGTTCGCACAGGAACTGCGCGACGTGATCGGGCCGAAGACGGACATCCCCGCGCCGGACATGGGGACCGATCCGCAGACGATGGCGTGGCTGATGGACGCCTACAGTATGCAGGAAGGCGAGACCATCCCCGGCGTCGTCACCGGCAAACCCCCCGTCATCGGCGGCAGTTACGGCCGCGAGGAAGCGCCGGGACGAAGCGTCGCCATCGTCACCCGGGAGACCTGCGAGTACTACGACTACCCCCTCTCCGAGACGACCGTCGCCGTTCAGGGCTTCGGCAGCGTCGGTGCTAACGCCGCCCGCCTGCTCGCCGACTGGGGCGCGACCGTCGTCGCCGTCAGCGACGTCAACGGCGGGGTCTACGACCCCGACGGGATCGACGTCGCGGCGATCCCCTCCCACGACGAGGAGCCCGAAGCCGTCACCCGGTTCGCGGCCGGCCTCACCGAGGACGACAGTCCGCGCCGGCTCTCGAACGAAGAATTGCTCGAGCTAGACGTCGACGTTCTGGTCCCAGCCGCGATCGGCAACGTCATCACCGCCGACAACGCCGACGCCATCGCCGCGGACATCGTCGTCGAAGGTGCCAACGGCCCGACGACGTTCGCGGCCGACACCATCCTCGAGGAACGCGGGATCCACGTAATCCCGGACATCCTCGCGAACGCGGGCGGCGTCACCGTCTCCTACTTCGAGTGGCTCCAGGACATCAACCGCCGCGCGTGGGCGCTCGAGCGGGTCAACGAGGAACTCGAGACCGAGATGGTCCGGGCCTGGACCGCCCTGAAAGACGAGGTCGAACGGGCGGACGTCTCGTGGCGCGACGCCGCCTACGCCGTCGCGCTCGAACGGGTCGCCGAGGCCCACGAGGCGCGCGGCCTGTGGCCGTAACACGACCGTAGAAACGGCCCACTGTCGCCGAATCTCGAGACTCGTTGCCCCGTGATTTCGGCCCTCTATCGTTTCCGCGTGGCTCGGAATTCGTTCCGATCGATCGCTGTTTGGCCGTCTCACTCGAGGTATTCGATCGCTTCGTCGTCACTGACCTGGCCGAAGGTCCGGTAGTACTGGCCGACGGCGCGGAAATCGGCCGGCGTCTCCAGCGCGATGATCTCGTCGGCCTCCCGCTCGAGGTCGTCGATCGCGCGCGGGGAGCCGACGGGGACGGCGAGCCCGACCCACTCCGGGCCGGCCTCGCGGACCTGTCGGAGGCAGGCGGTCGCGGTCGCGCCGGTCGCGACGCCATCGTCGACGACCAGCACGCGTTTTCCCGCCAGCTCCGGCAGCCCGTCACCCTCGCGGTAGCGGTCGGCCTTCTCGCGGGCGTTCGCGGCTTCCTCGGTTCGGATCTCCTCGAGGTAGGCGTCGTCGGGATCGAGCCGCTCGAGCAGGCCGTCGTTGTACCAGACGCTGCCGTCGCTGGCGACGGCACCCAGGGCCACCTCGGGGTTTTCCGGCGCACCCAATTTACGAGCGACGACCACGTCGATGTCGGCCGCGAGCGCGTCGGCGACCGGCCGCGCGACGGGCAAGGCACCGCGAGGGATCCCGAGGACGACGTCGACGTCGAGGCCACGATCCACGAGCGCTGCGGCGAGGCGGTCGCCGGCGTCGGTTCTGTCCTCGAACATGGCTCGAGCTACGACGGCGATCCATATTAGCTTCCGGCGTCGGTGCTGGCCACAAACCGGAACTCGCCTGCCGAACGGCTACACGGGACCGCTCGGGAGGGAAGATATGGGTCGCCTCCAGCAAACGCTCTCGAACGTCAGCGACGACACTGGACGGGACAACGGCTGCGTCGGTATCGTCGGCGGCAGCGTCGCGTATCCGAACCAGCCCGCGCTGGCCGGGCGTGCGGCGCTGCGGACCGGCTCCGACCACGTCCGGGCGGTCGTCCCCGAACCGATCTACGAGGTCGTCGCGGGTCACTCACCGAACCTGCTCGTCGACCGCTACGGACACGACGCCTTCTCCGACGGCGCGATCGAACGGACGCTCGAGATGGCCGAGTGGGCCGACGCCGTCGTGATCGGCCCCGGCCTCGTCGACGCCGATCCCGACGCGGTCCGAGAGGCGGTCGACCGCATGGAGACGCCGACTGTCGTCGATGCGCTGGCGATCGAACCCGCCCTCGAGGCCGACCTCTCGAACGTGATCCTGACGCCCAGTGACTCCGAAGATGACCCGATCTATGAGGCCTACGGCTCACTCGAGGCATTTTCCGAGGAGACCGGTGCGGTCGTCACGCTCACGGGCGGGGTCGACGAGATCGTCGCCGCCGGCGAGCGGATCAAAAATGAGACCGGTACGTCGGCCATGACCGTCGCCGGCACCGGCGATACGATGGCCGGAATCACGGCCTCGCTGCTCGGGCAGGGGACCGACCGCCGGGAGGCCGCCGAGTTGGGCGCGTGGATCCTCGGCAAGACCGGCGAACTCGCGACCGCGGAGTACGGCCCCGGCGTCGTGGCGACCGACGTCATCGAGCGCATCCCCAAGGCGATCCGGTAGCCGCGAGTGCCGCTCGATCAGGACTCCCGCCGTCTTCGGAGCCGGCCCCGTACGATCGGCGTCGCCGGAAGGACACCGACCCGGGTGCGTTCGATCTCGAGGACGTCGAACGCGTCGTGGCCGACGAACCGCTCGACGGTCTCGCGGTTCAGTTGACAGCCGCCTGCAGCCCGCTCCCAGATGGGGTTCAGTCGGTCCTGTACCCGCGCGCGCCAGCCGTCGTTACGGACGTGTTCGAGAAAGCGCAGCTCCCCGCCCGGCGCCAGCACGCGGGCGACCTCGTCCAGCGCTCGGTCCGGCTCCCCGATCGTACAGAAGACCAGACTCGAGATCACGGTCTCGAACGCATCGTCGACGTACGGCAGCGACTCCGCGCGGTCGTCCCGGAGATGGGTCCGCAGGGCCGATCGGTCGGCCGTCGCCGCCGCCCGACGGCGCATGTTCGGGTCCGGCTCGACGGCATGGTACTCGAGGTCGTCGTCGCCGCCCGCGGCGACGTAGGGAATCATCGCGCCCGTCCCCGCGCCGAGGTCGAGGACCCGTCCCGAGAGATCGGCCGCGAGATACTCACGGTGAGGGCCGACCAGCAGCCGGTCCGGCATACACCGGTCATAGAGGGCCGCAAAGCAGGGGTGGTCGATTCGCCGTTCACCCATTGTGCGCGAAGAGAGACCGCTTCCCATTGTGACTCGGTCCAACCGACGAGGGCCCGACTGATACCCGTTTTCCCGCCCGCTCGAGACTCCCCGGGGGTGTTCCGGACCACTCTCGAGCGGTTTATGACCGAACGTGCCGGTAGTCCCGATATGAGCGACGACCGACTCCGCATGACGCCGGGGCCGACCGCGGTGCCGGCCGCTGTCCGCGACCGGATGGCCGAACCGACGCCCAACCCCGACGTCGAGCCCGAATTCTTCGAGTTCTATCGAGAACTGACCGACGACCTCGGGGCGATCTACGGCGACGACGATATCGTGATCCTTGGCGGCGAGGGCATCCTCGGCCTCGAGGCCGCGGTCGCCTCGCTGGTCGAACCCGGCGACCGGGTACTGTGTATCGCCAACGGCCCCTACGGCGAGGGCTTCGCGGACTTCGTCGAGAGCTACGACGGCGAGGCCGTCGTCTGTGACTCCTCGTGGCGCGATCCGATCGATCTCGCGGCCGTCGAGTCCCGCCTCGAGGAGGGCTCGTTCGACGTGGCGACGATGGTCCACTGCGAGACGCCGACCGGCGTCCTGAACGACCTCGAGCCGGTGCTGGCCCTGCTCGAGGACCACGGCGTCATCAGCGTCGTCGACGCCGTCTCCTCGCTTGGTGGCACGGCGGTACCGACCGACCGGATGGACGTTTGTCTCGGAGCCTCCCAGAAGTGTTTCAGCGCGCCGCCGGGCCTAACCGTCGCCTCGGTCAGCGACCGCGCCTGGGCGAAGATCGAATCGTTCGAGACCCGCGGCTTCTACACCGATCTCGAGCCCTGGCGCGACGCCGCCGACGAGGAGTGGTTCCCCTACACGCACCTGTCGTCGAACCTCTACGGACTCGGTGCTGCAATCGACCTGCTGCTCGAAGAGGGACTCGAGACCGTCTTCGAGCGCCACGAGCGGGCCGCACAACGGTGTCGCGAGCGAGCCGCCGACCTCGGGCTGTCGATTTACCCCGACGGCGCACAGTCGTCGCCGACGGTGACCGCACTCGAGGTCCCCGGTCGGGCCGAGGAACTGCAACGGACGCTGGCCGACGATCACGATATCGTCCTCGCGACCGGGCTCGGCGACCTTGCTGCCGACGTCCTCCGGGTCGGCCACATGGGACACAACGCCCGGGTCGACCGGGTCGAGCGAACGATGGACGCGCTCGAGGCCGTCCTCGAGGAGTGACGCGGTCGGGCCCGTTACCTGCGACACGAGGCTGCGTTACGGGACGACCCGTCACCGATCTCGCGTATCAACGTTCCACTTCGATATTTGTCTATGACTCCGACAATATCACCAGCAATATATGCTGTATAAGGTTACAGATGCGGAGTATATCGGGACGTAAACAAACAACAATTAAGATCATACATCACACTGTATTTGTCTAGAGGTACCATGACACAGGTCATATGGATCATCGCGGCAGTGCTGGTAACGTTCACTGTGGGGTACGTGGGTTATTCCCGATATTTGACGCGTTTCGTCGAACTCGACGAAGACGCGGAGACACCGGCACACAAGTACGAGGACGGACAGGAGTACGTCCCGTCGAAGAAACCGGTTCTGTTGGGACATCACTACTCGAGTATCGCCGGTGGGGCACCGATCGTGGGACCGATCACGGCCGGAGCGATCTGGGGCTGGGTGCCCGCGCTGCTGTGGATCGCCATCGGGAACCCGCTGATGGGCGCCGTCCACGACTTCGTCTCGCTGTCGGGCAGTCTGCGCCACGAGGGGAAGTCGATCGGCTACATGATCGGGGAGTACGTCGGCGAGAGCGGGAAGAACATGCTGCTGTGGTTCGCGTTCCTGACGATCATCCTCGTCGTCGCCGTCTTCGCACTGGTCGTCGGGATCGTCTTCAACGCCTATCCACAGGTCGTGACGGCGTCGCTGCTGTATATCGGGCTGGCGCTGGCCTTCGGGGTCTACCTCTACCAGTTCAACGGCCCGTTCATCCCGGGGACGATACTGTTCGTCGCCGGGGTCTTCGCGGCCGTCTGGGTCGGCCTCGAGTACCCGCTCGCGCTCTTCGCCGGCGACTATTCCTCGGGCACCATCGTGCTGTTCGGCGGTGACGGGAGCTGGGTGCCCGGTGCCGCGGCGCTCGAGGGAATCGGCGGCGGCAACACCGCCGGCTGGGTGCCGATAATTCTGGTCTACGCGGCGGTCGCGAGCGCGCTTCCGGTGTGGGTGTTGCTCCAGCCGCGTGACTACCTGTCGTCGTTCCTGCTGTACGCCGGTGTCGGTGGTGCGACCCTCGCGGTCATCGTCGGCACGTTCTTCGGGACGGCCAATCAGGACCTCGTCATCGACAGCTCGATCGCCGCGTTCGAAGGGTTCTGGGGCGCGGAAGCGGCCGGCTACGCGCCGCTGTTCCCGCTGCTTTTCATCACGATCGCCTGTGGGACGATCAGCGGGTTCCATTCGCTGGTCTCCTCGGGGACCACGGCCAAACAGCTCGACAAGGAGACCGACGCCCGCCTGATCGGCTACGGCGGCATGCTCGGTGAGGGCCTGCTGGCCGCGGTCGCGCTCTCGACGCTCGCCGTGTGGGGCGCGCCCGACGTCGGCGGCGGCATCGGTGCCGCTCTGCCGAACTTCGCCTCGGGCGGCGGCATCATCCTCACGAGTTTCGGCGTCCCCGAGACCGCCGGCGCCGTGTTCATGGCGCTGGTCCTCTGTAGCTTCCTGCTGACCTCGACCGACACGGCCGTCCGCCTCGGCCGGTACATGATGGAAGAGATCGTCGGCACGCCCGCCGGACGGACCGACACGGGCCTGAACGCGGACCCGCGATCGTTCGTCCGCGGCCGGTACACCAACCCGATCGTCCAGGCCGTCCCGGCGTACCTGCTGGTTATCTCCGGGCAGTGGGTCGTCCTCTGGCAGCTGTTCGGCGGTGCGAACCAGCTGCTGGCCGCGCTTGCCCTGCTGACCGCGACCGTCTGGCTGGCCAACTGGGACGACAGCAAACAGCTCGTCTCGACCGGCGTCCCGATGGCCGTCATGGTCACGATCACCGTCCTCGGGCTCTCGATTCTGGTGTTCTACGAGAACCTCTATCTGAACCTGATCGAGGGCGGTGCAGGAACTCTCAGCGAGCAACTCTCCGCGGTCGTGCAGATGGCGCTTGGCCTCGTTCTCATCGGCCTCGCGCTCGCGCTCGTCAGGCTGGGCTACCGGAACATCAGTCGCGTCCGTCGCGGCCCCGAGACGCCCGCCGCCGAACCCGGCGACGACTGACGTCGTCCTCGCCGATCCGTTCTTTCGCCGTGTCTCGTAGACCGACAGTACCGCGTCTCGAGTCACTCGGGACTCGCAGCCGTCTGCGACCCGTACATCCGTCGGCGACTCACACCGCCGACTGTGGGTTCGAACGATCGCTCCGAAATCGTCGCGGACGGCGGTGACTGATCTCGTGTCGTCGACGTTGCCGTCCGAGCGAAAACGGGCCCGCCGGTTACTGCCAGAACCGCTTCGCGAACCGCGAGAGAAGGCCCTCGTCGGGCGTCGTCACGTCGTCCCAGAGGGTAAACGCCTCGGCCACGTCGGCGGCCTCGCTGGCGACGTGGTCCTCCTTCTCGGGGACCACGACGACGAGGTTCACCTCGTAGTGGCCGTGATAGCCGAACTTCAGGAGAGTCCGATCGCGAAAGCCCGAAACGAACTCCCGGACGTCGTCGGAAATCTCGTCCGCGACGAGGACGAACGAGAAGTCCGTGCCGAAGTGTTCCTCGTCGGGGACGACCCGCTCGTCCGCGAGGTCGTGGCCCAGATCGACGAGTCGCTCGAGTTCCGCGACCGTCGGCCGGGACTCCCGACGGGCGAAGAGGTACTCCTCGGCCTCGTGGTCGGCGTAGGACAGCGCCGGGTGGAAGAACTGTTTCTGACTTCGGACCCGCAGCTTCCCGTAGAGGTCCCAGCGCTCGCCGCCGGCCCGGTGGTCCTTCTCGAGGTCGTAGTTGTACAGCAGTCGGTCGGACACCCGGTCGAGGTACTCGTCCTCCCAGTCGGGGACCGCCTCGCGGATTTCGGCCGGTAGTTCCGCCGGCGCCCGCTCGTCGCTCATCGCGCGGCGACGGGCCGCGGGCTGGTTCGGTCGCGATCCGGCGTCGGCTCGGTTCCGGTCGGGTCCGTGACGGGGTTTCGCATACCACTCGTTGCGCTCGGAATATCAAATACCCGTCGGTGGACGGCGAGCCGGCGCTGCGGCGCTCGAGCGGTAGGCTTTAGCCGCCGGAGCTGTTTCTTCGTGTAAGGCGTTACCATGGGGAGCAAACGGACCGAAGCCTGTGGCCGGTGTTCGATGTCGACGGTCGTCGACGTCGCCTCGAGCGACGAGGATGACGGGGACGACGCTCGCGACCCGTTCGGCGAGGACGCGATCGAGGTCGACGACGAGACACTCCGGCGCGTCTCGCCGGGCGCGTGGATCGGCCGCGTGACCGATCGGATCGACGACCTCGGCCACCGGCTCATTTACGGCCGCTGACCAGCCCCGCCGGTTCCGCGAGCGAACGGACCGACGGTCAGGACATCGTCACGAGATACGTCAGCGCGAACAGCAGTATCGCCGCCGTGGCGACATTGATAGGACTGAACTCGAGGACGTCCAGAAAGGACAGTCCCCAGACGACCGTCCAACCGAACAGCGTCGAGAGGACGGCGTTCATCACGAGCAGGACCCGCGGATCTCCCTGCGAGGATGACACGCCGGCCTCGAACCCCTCGCGGTCGGAGTCCTCGTCGTTCATACAGGGAGACGGCGGCACCGCCACTTATAGCTTCGCCGGCGCGGTCGGTCGGACGGCCCGGAAACCGCACGGTCTAGCTCTTTGCCACTCGAGTCCGAACGGCGGGTATGCAACTCCGTAATCGCGACGGCACGCCCGTCGATCCGGTCCCGTTCGGCGTCGTGGTCGGACTCGCGTTCATGGCCCTGCTGTCGTTCGGGCCGCTGTACGGACAGGCGCTGGGCCTGTCCCTCGAGGCGGCGATCTGGCTCTCGACGGCGGTGTTCGTCGTCACCGCCGCCGGCGCCTTCTACCGGCAGATCTGGACCGCCCGACCCGAGCTCGATCACGAAGTGGCGGCCGCGGTCCGCGCACAGCGGGTGTTCTATCTCATTCCGATCCTCGGGGCCCTGCTCGTCGCGCTCGCCGTGCCGCTCGTGGTCGGCTGAGATGAACGGTTCTCCCGGTTCCCGTTTACCGTCGTGCGCCTGTGGTATACAGTCGCACGATATTAGTGACCGCCGACCGAACGACCCCGTATGGGACTCATCGACTCGGTCAAAACGGCCCTCAGCTCGCCCGCGCCGAAAGAGCGGCCCGACGACGGCTCCACGGGAGCCTACTGGTGTGACGACTGCGCCGTCCGCATCAGGGACGTCGACCTCGAGGGGGAGCCGGTCTGCCCGGACTGCGGTTCGGAGATGCGCTTCGAGCGCGCGACCGGTCGCGACTGTGCGTGTTGAGACGGGGCCCGGTCACGGCTCACGGATGACGACGTCCGCCCCCTGCTCGTCGGGGAACGGCCCCTCGAGGGCGTCCTCCCACTCCGCGTCGGTGACCAATGCGTCCTCAAGGCCCTTCCGCAGCGCCGCCTCGTCGTAGTCGGTGCCGATGAACACCAGTTCTGTCCGCCGGTCGCCGTGTTCGTCGTGCCACTCGAGATCGGGACGATTCGACCGGTACATGTCCCGTTCGACCGCGGGTAAGCTGGCGATCCAAGGGCCCTGTGCGGTGGCCCGGATAGAGGGACCCGCCCCCGCGATCGACACTCGCATTTCGTTGTCCGCGAGCCACGCGGTCCCCTTCGAGCGGACGATCGACCGCGGCAACTCGCGGAGGACGGCGGCGAACCGCTCGGGGTGGAACGGCCGCCGGGCCCGGTAGACGAACGAGGAGACGCCGTAGACCTCGTCGGGGTGGTGATGGCCGTGGTGGTCGTCGTGACGGCCGTCGCCCTCGTGATCGGTGCCCTCTCTGTCGGTCGACTCGAGTGCGCGCTTCCAGCCCGGTAGGTCGGTCACCCGATCCGGGTCGAATAGGCCGGCACCGAGCAGTCGGTCGGGATCGACCGCCGCAAACTCCGTGCGGATCGTCTCCGCGTCGGGCTGGAGCGCACCGACGAGTTCTTCGGCCTCCTCGAGTTCCGCCTCGCTACAGCGATCGGCCTTGTTGAGCAACACCAGATTCGAGACCTCGACCTGCTCGACGAGCAGGTCAGAAAGGGGGCGGTCGTCCTCGTCGCCGCGGCGTTCGGGAGCGCCCTCGCCCGCGAAGGCCTCGAGGAAGGCGGGGGTGTCGAGGACGGTCACGAGGGTGTCGACGTCGTACAGCGCCGCGACCCGGGACTCGGTCGTGAACAGCCGCGCGACCGGCGCGGGCTCGGAGATGCCCGACGACTCGACGATCAGATGGTCGAACGAGCGATCGCGGGCCAACCTGACTACGGCGGTCTCGAGGTCGTCCTGCAGTTCACAGCAGATACAGCCGTTCGAGAGTTCCGCGACGCCGTCGTCGAGTTCGAGTTCCGATCCTTCGGCGACGAGATCGGCGTCGACGTTGACCTCGCCCATGTCGTTGACCAACACTGCAAGCGACCGGTCGCCGGCGTTCGACAGCAGATGGTTCAAAAGCGTCGTCTTCCCCGCCCCGAGACTGCCCGAGAGGATCGTGACAGGACGTCCGTCGTCCGTAGCCGTTCTCATAGCCGGATACCAGACGCCGGAACGTCTTGAAAGCGAGCCACGAGGGTTTTTAGCGTTCGATACACAGATACAGGCATGGACCTGGCCGACCGGATCGACGCGTTTCGCGAGACGCTCGAGGAGTGGCTCCGGGGGCTCTATCACGGGATGATCTCGCACCCGGCCTACGAGAAGATCGAGAAGGAAGCCGAGGACGCGGAGGACGCGTTCATCCTGGCGTGTTTCCCCGACGCCTTCGGCATTCCCTCGCCCGTCTCCTACTACACCGCCGAACTGCTGCCCTATCTCGAGGACGAGTTCGAGGCCTGGGAGCGGCGGCTGTGGGACCGCGGCACGTATCTCGAACGAAAGGGCCAGCAGTACCACTTCTGATGGAGCCGTTCGTCTTCTTCGGCGGCAAGGGCGGCGTTGGCAAAACGACAGTGTCGTGTGCCTACGGGCTCAAGTGCGCCCGCGACGGCCACCGCACCCTCGTCGTCTCGACCGACCCCGCCCACTCCGTCACGGACGTCTTCGACCAGCCGTTCGGGGACTCGCCGCGACCGGTCGAGGGGGTCGAGGGGTTAGAGGCCATGCAGATCGACCCCGAGGACGAAGTCACCCGACATCTCGACGAGATCCGGCAGGACCTCTCCGAACAGGTGTCGGCCTCGATGGTCAACGAGATCAACCGCCAGCTCGAGAAGGCCCACGGGACGCCGGGGGCCTACGAGTCCGCGCTGTTCGACCGGTTCATCGAGGTGATGCGCAACGCCGACGACTACGACCGGGTCGTCTTCGACACTGCGCCGTCGGGCAGCACCCTCCGCCTGCTCGGCCTGCCCGACCTGCTCGAGGACTGGATCGACCGGCTGATGTACAAGCGCCGGACCAGCATCGACCTCTTCGAGAAGGCCGCCGTCGGCAACAACGAGCCCCGCCGCGTGATGGAGGGCGACCCCGTTCTAGCGCGACTCGAGGAGCGCAAGTCCTTCTTCGAGTTCGCCGGGTCGGCGCTACACGACGATGCCGCGTTCTTCCTCGTCCTCAACCCCGACGAACTGTCGGTCAACGAAACCCGCCGCTCGATCGCCGACATCCGCGAAAAGGACCTCGCCGTCCGTGGACTCGTCGCCAACAAGCTCACGCCGTCGCCGGACCCCGACGAGAACGGCCGGGGCGCACGCTACCTCCGCGAGCGGGTCGCCACGGAAGACGAACGGCTCGAGACGATTCGATCCGAGTTCGAGCCGCCGCTGGTCGCCGAAATCGGCTGGCGAAGTTCGGAGGTCAAAGGCGACCTGCTCGACGACGTCGCCGCCGAACTCGATATCGCGACCGCGGTCGAGCCGCCGACGCACGTCTAGCCCCCGCTCGAGTCTACTGCGCGAATCTGCTACGCCCATACATACCACCCCAGCGACGGAGGGAAACCCGTTTACGCTGGCCGCGCCACGGACGGATAATGAGTACGAGTTACCGGATCGGACTGGTCGGCAAACCGTCCGTCGGCAAGTCCTCTTTCTTCAACGCCGCGACGATGAACGACGTGCCCGAGGGGGCCTACCCGTTCACGACGATCGACCCCAGCGTGGGCGAGGCCTACGTCCGCGTCGACTGTGCGGCCCCCGAATTCGACGAGGAGTGTACGCCCAACGTCGGCTACTGCGACGACGGAACCCGTTTCGTTCCGACGAAACTCGTCGACGTCGCCGGGCTCATCCCCGGCGCACACGAGGGCAACGGGCTGGGCAATCAGTTCCTTTCGGATCTGAACGAGACCGACGTCCTCGTCCACGTCGTCGACTTCTCCGGGCAAACCGACGCCGAAGGTGAACCCACCGAGGGCCACGACCCCCGTGACGACATCGACTTCCTCGAGGTGGAACTCGATCAGTGGTATCTCGACGTCCTCGAGAAGGGGATCGAACGCTACGAGTCGGGCTACACGACCGAGGACGACGCCATCGAGGAGGAACTCGCCGAGCAGATGAGCGCGTTCAAAACCAGCGACGACGAGATCAAGCGCCTGATCCGGCGGGTCGATGTCGGTTTCGAACCCGAGGCCTGGGACGACGAGGACAAACTCGAGCTGGCCCGCGAGATCCGCAAGGAGACCAAGCCGATGGTCATCGCGGCGAACAAGATGGACACACCCGAGGCACAGGAAAACTACGAGGCGATCGCGAACGATCCGGACTACGATCACCTGACGATCGTGCCCTGTAGTGCCCACGCCGAGAAGGCGCTGAAATCGGCCGACAAGGCCGGCGTCGTCGACTACCGGCCCGGCGACGACGACTTTGAAATCACGGGCGACGTCTCCGGCGACCAGGAACAGGGACTCGAGCAGATCCGAGACTTCCTCGAGCAGTTCGGTGCGACGGGCGTCCAGGCGGCACTCGAGACCGCGCTCTTCGACGTGCTGGGCGTGACGCCGGTGTTCCCCGGCGGTGCGAACGGGCTGGGCAACGAACGCGGCGAGGTGTTGCCCGACTGCTATCTGATCCCGCCGAACTCGACCGCGGAGGACTTCGCTTACAGCCTCCACTCCGATATCGGCGACGGGTTCCTGCACGCGATCGACTGTCGGAGCAATCGCCAGCTCGGGAAGGACTACGAAGTCGAGTCGCGGGACGTGATCGAAGTTATCACGACCAACTGAACCTCGGCCGAGACGCCGACCGGGGAGCGAAACCCGGCCTAGGCCGTGTGGGCGTAGCCGATGTGGTACTGTCCTTCGTAGATCAGGGACAGTCCGTGCGTCGCCGACGCGTCGACGGGGATCGTGTCGCCCTTCTCGAAGTCACCGTCGATCTCGTCCGCGAGGTCGATTTCGACGTTGTCGCCCTCGGTCCACACGCGAGCTTCGAGCGCCGATGCGTCCACCGAATCGCCGCCGACGTGTTCGACCGCGGTTCCGTCGTCGGTGAACGCGAGGTCGATCGTCGGTTGCGGGTACGCGCTGCCGACACGGACGTCGTCTTCGCCCCAGACGACCTCGACGTCGGCACCGACCGGGACGGCGTCGACCTCGATCGTCGTACCCGAGGCGACGGTGTCGGCCGCGTCGGCCCACTGCGTGTCGGCCGGCTCGCCGTCGATCAGGAGTTCGTAGGCCGAGGCGGACCGTTCGGTGTCGTCGTCCAGTTCGAGGGTCGCCGCAAGCGATTGCTCCTCGTAGTCGTACTCGAACACAACGGTTCCCGGCGGCTGGGCGCGATGGGTCGAGAGACTTTCCCGGAAACTCGGCTCGCCCCAGCAGACGGAGACCACGTCGCCCGGGTCGACGTCCGCGATCGTCGCGTCGTCACCGGACTCCATCGTCGTTCCCGTCCACGGCTGAGCGGTCGCCGTCGGCTCGGCGTCGTCCCCACGGAAGCCGTAGGTTGGCCGGTCCTCGTGGACCGCGAGCCACACCTCGTCGCCGTCGAGCGGGAACTCGTCGGCGTACTCGACGGTGAGTTCCGTCGCGTCGGGGTCGTACGCGAACTCGAACCGGAAGTGACTGAGCAGCGTCGTCGAACTCGAACTCGAGCCGTACTCGTGATCGTGAGTGAGCGTCACCGAGCAGTTCGGTTCGACGTCGTCGGTCTCGATCACGATCGTGTCGCCTTCCTCGAGGGTACCGTGCCCGTTGGTCCAGACGTCGCGATCGTACTCCTCGTCGCCGACTTCCAGCGTGAGGTCCTCGATCGGGGTCGGATCGCCGTGGCCGATCTCGATCTCGAGGAGGTCGTCGTCGAGGTCGAGATCGCGCGCGACGTGAAGCGCGCCGGGGCTGTCGTGTTCCTGGGCGGCCCGTTCGGCCGCGAGGTCGCGCTCCACGGTGATGGTGACGAGACTGCCGTCGACCTCGGTCGTCGGCTCGTTGGTCGTCGCCATATAGGCGAACTCCCCTTCGAGGCGTTCGACGAGTTCGTCGGTCACGTCGTCCGCGTCGGTAAAGGAGACCCCGAAGTCCATCGCCATCGTGTCCGGACCGAGGACGGTCATCGCCCGGACGACGTATTCGGCGGTCGCGTCGATCTCCGGCGGCTGGAAGTCGTCACCGACGCTGACGCTGTATCCGTCGGCGTCCTCGTAGCTGTCGAACGCCTCCGCGAGCAGAGGCATCGAATCGAGGAGTCGATCGGCATCGCCCGCACCCGCGGCGACGGCGTCGGAGAGGACGGCCGCCTCCTGCGCGATAACGACGGCCTCGTCCGTGACCGCGGCGACCTGCTCGCCAGCTTCGTAACGGTCGTACGCGATCCCGTCGTCGGTTTCGCGGGACTCGCCGTCGCCGTCGAGGTCGATCTCGCCGGTAAGGACCGTCACCGACTGGGTGAACTCGTCACCCGTCGCGTAGACGGTCGCCTGTTTCGCGACGGTCTCGTCGTCGATCTCGAACGCGCCGGTGGTGGCGTTTGGCCCGTAGGGTTCGTTTGCCTCGCGCCGGCGCTCGAGGTCCATCACCGACATCGTCAACTGATCGGCCGCGACCGAGGCCGGGAGCCGATCGAGGAGGGTGTCGAAACTCGGTGCATCGGCGGAATCGCGCGTACCGTTCGCGGCGGTCGAGCTGGCAGTAGTACCTGCCAATCCGAGCGCCATCGTCGTCCCGATACCACCGAGGAGGGTTCGGCGGGGATACTGCGGCATACGATCCGATTTCGTTTCCCTCTTCACAAGTAGGTTTTCATTACATTCTGTATCAGAAACAGGACAGTGATCGTCGACCCCACGACTCAGCGCCCCGTTTCGACCGCTACCCGACGGCGGTCTCGGCCGACTCGAGCAGATTCGTGAGTTCGCCCCGCCGTTTCCAGGCGGCGATCCGATCGCCGAACGGCAGGGGTGCGGCGAGTTCGACCGTCGAGCGGGCGGTGAGTCGGGTCCGTCCGTGGTCGACGGACTCGACCTCGAGCCGTGTTCCCATCGCCGAGAAGGGGCCGCGCTCGCTTTCCTGCGTGTAGTAGATCGACCCGTCGCGATCCTCGAACCGCAGCGGCAACTGGATCCCCGGGCCGCTGGCGACGACGACCGTCGCATCGCCCCGTTCCTCGACGCGTTCGACCGCGAAACTCCCCTCGGCCTCGACGATGGTCGCCGGCTCGAGCCACGCCGACAGCTCGGTCGGAGCCGCAGCGACGACTCGGGAGACCGTCACCTCGCGCATACCGGTCCGCACGCACGGAGCCGGGATAAAACGCCGGACCGGCGCTCGACTCGGGTGACTCCCGGCGAATCCGTACCGAGGCGACAAGTTCTCCTGCCGGGCCCGCTATGTCCCGGTAATGAGTCTGGGGCAGCCCTCCGCGTACCGCCCGACGAAACCCGACGTCGCGGTGTTCGTCTCCGGCGTCACCAGTATGGGTCTCGAGATCCTCGCGGGCCGGATCATCGCCCCGCAGTTCGGGAACAGCATCTACACGTGGGGGAGCATCATCACCGTCTTCCTCGCCGCACTGAGCCTGGGTTACTGGCAAGGTGGCAAACGTGCCGATACCGCCTCGAACGCGCGGATGAGCTGGATCCTGCTGGGGACGGCCGGCTACGTCGCGATCGTCGTCTATGCCAGCGATCAACTCCTGCTGTCAGCGTCGACGATGCCGCTGCCGGCCCGCTACGCCTCGCTGCCGGCTGTCCTGATCCTGTTCGGCCCGCCGACCTATCTGCTCGGTTTTATCAGTCCCTACTCGGCCGAACTCTCCGAGAAAGAAGGCACCGGCGAGGCGTCGGGCCACGTCTACGCGCTGGGCACCATCGGCAGCATCGTCGGCGCGGGCGCGACCACGTACTTCCTGATTCCGACGCTGGGAATCGACGCGATCGGGCTACTGTTCGGCTTTATTCTCGTCGGCACCGCGTTCGCGCTGACCCTGCCGCGGGTCGCTCCCCGGCCCGCGGCCGCCAGCATCGGCATCGCCCTGCTGTTGGTCGTCGCCGGCGGCCTCGGCCCCGTCGCCTTTGACCACCGCGGCGACGTCGTCTACGAGACCCAGACGGCCTATCAGGAACTCGAGGTCATCGACGACGGCGACGTGCGAACGCTGTATCTCGACGGCGCACGCCACAGCGCGATGGACCTCGAGGATCCAAACCGACACGTCTTCGAGTACACGCGGTATTTCCACTTGCCGATGCTGATGACCGACGACCCCGACGAGGTCGACGACGTGTTGTTCATCGGCGGGGGTGGCTACACCGGCCCGAAGGACTTCGAGCGGCGCTACGATGTCGACGTCGACGTCGTCGAACTCGACCCCGAGGTGACGCAGGCGGCCAAGGAGTACTTCCGTCTCGAGGAGGGCGAGAACATGACTACCCACACCGAGGACGGCCGGATCTTCCTGCAGGAGACCGACGAGACCTACGACCTGATCGTCCTCGACGCCTACCAGAAGGACCAGGTGCCGATCCACCTCACGCAACTGGAATTCATGGAACTCGTCGAGGACCGACTCTCCGACGACGGGGTCTTCCTCGCGAACGTCATCGCCGCGCCCAGCGGGGCCGGCTCGGCGTTCTACCGGGCCCAGTACAAGACGATCGACGAGGCGTTCCCCTCGACCTACAGCTTCCGGACCTCGAGTCTGGGCTCGGTCCAGAACATCGAGGTCGCCGCGACGAAGGCCGACACCGAGTTCACCGAAGACGACCTCGCGGCCCGCAACGAGCGCCGCGACCTGCCGATCGACCTGAGCGGCGAGGTCGACGCGTACATGGACGACCCGAACACCGACGACGTGCCGGTGTTGACCGAGGATCACGCGCCCGTCGACAACTTGCAGGCGTCGACGATCGGCCAGGAGTACGTCATCGAGGAGACCGGCGAGGAGGAGACGGAGCCCGAGCCCGCTTCGATCGCGGTCGGGCCGGACCCGCTCGCGGCGGCGCGGCCTGCGGCGGGGCTCGAATTCCCGACGCCGATCTCACCGAACCACGAGGCGACGGCGGCCGAGTCGGCCTCGCCGTAGGAGAGAGAGGGCCGACTCGAGCGACATCGCCTCGCGTTCTTCGCTCCCGTCAGTCGGTGAGATCCTCGACCGCGAGCGGCGTCGCGGTCCGCCAGTAATGATCCAGCGAGTCTTCGGCCCACGCCCGGACGGCGTCGTCGTCGGTATCGACGGAGGCCCGCAGGATGCCGTCCTCGTCACGCAGGAGGAGATAGACCAGGTCGTCGACGATCATGATCGCGATCGGAACGCCCTCCTCGCGGACCCTGATCTCGGCGTCCTCGGCCGTGAGCAGGGCCTCGAGCCGGTCGCGAAGCTCCGACTCCTCGGCGAGCGCCTCGATCGCGTTGCGGCCGAAGACGCCCCGAAAGCGCTGGTCGCCGCCGGTTACACGGTCGCTGACGACCTGTAGCGCCTGTCCGTTGAACGTGTGTGAAAACGTCCTGATTTCGTCGCCATCGCGGACGAACTCGAGCAGTCGCGAGAGCGGTGCGTTCGGCCGCGTCGCCGTCGGGACGGTGATCGTCGCATCCGAGAGCCGCCGGAGATCGAAGTCCATCGCATGGGTCGGCAGGTAATCGACGATGTCACGGAGCCGCCCCTCAGTCTCGAGGATCTCCTGGAGGTCGGTGAATCCCTCCGCGACGAGTCGGCCAGTCGCTGTCGCGACGTACTCGCTGCCGTCGTGTCTGACCCACGACCGGTCCTCGAAGTCCCCGAGGATTCGGCCCAGCGTCGCCTGGGAGGCCCCCGTTTCGTCGGCCAGTTCCCTTCGGGTGTGTCGCCCCGCCGAGAGCAGGTCCAGCACCGCGACGCGGTTCTCCGAGAGCGCCAGGAACTCGATCTCCTCGAGCGCCGATTCCATACGTCACCTCTCCGGGCCGAGACCAAACCGTTTTCGCACCGTGAAAGGGTTTCACGGCCCGCGCGGGTGTCGCGTCGCCGGTCCCTTTCCCGGCCCGCCCATATTTCTTGCTCTGGAATCGTTTCTGAACGAAACTATATGCTACCGGCACCTACCTGAGAGTACGATGATCTTCGCTCTTCCCGCGTCGCCCGCGTTCGGGTCGCCGCACGCGATTCCGACGGTGGTGACGGCGTCGTGGTAGCGCGTCGCACCGCGGTCTTCTTCGCCCTCTCGAGCCTGTTCTTCGGCGGCACGTTCGTCGCCGCGAAAGCCGGGCTTGCGTACTTTCCGCCCCTGCTGTTCGTCGCGTTCCGGTTCGACGTGGCCGCCGTCATCATGCTTGCCTACGTCGGGCTGACGACCCCACGGGCCGACCTGCTGCCCCGGACTCGCAGCGACGTCGGGGCCGTCCTCGCGACCGGCGTCCTCGCAATCGGGCTGACCAACGCCTTGCTGTTCGTCGGTCAGCAGTACGTCACCAGCGCGGTAGCTTCGATCATGTACAGTCTCAACCCCATCATGACGCCGATCTTCGCCGCGTTCTTCCTCTCGGACGAGCGGCTCTCCGCCCGCGGCGCGGCCGGGATGGGACTCGGCCTGCTCGGCGTCGGTCTCGTGGTCAGTCCCGACCCCGCGAACCTGCTGGGCGGTGCCGTCGGCAAGGGGATCCTCTTCGTCGGCGCGATCGCCGCCGCGCTCGGGGCCGTGCTGATCCGTCGGGCGGACAGCGACCTCTCGAGTACGGTCCGAGTCGCCTGGGGACTGCCCTTCGCCGCAGTGCTGTGTCACCTGCTGGCGTGGACGGGCGGCGAGTCGGCGGCCGCGATCGACTGGACCGTCGAAGCGGTCGCGGCACTGGGGTACGTCAGCGTCTTCGCGGGCGTCCTCGCCTACATCGCCTACTTCGGCCTGATCGACGCGGCCGGCGCGATCCGCGCGAACCTGATCTTCTACGTCGTGCCCGTCGTCTCGACGCTGGGTGGCTGGGCGCTGCTTGGTGAGACGATCGACGCGCTGGCGGTCGCCGGCTTCCTGACGATCTTCGCCGGCTTCGCGGTGCTGGGCAGCAAGTCGGTCGATCTCGAGGCGCTGCGCGATCGGGTCACCCCCGATCCGCCGCTGCCCGACGACGAACCCGCAGTCAGGGACGACCCCCGCGGCTACCGGTCGGACTGACGGTTAAAACAGCGACAGCTCGCCGGTCACGCTGTCGACGCGGTCGTCGGCCGCCGGGCCGACTGCCAGCGCGGTGACGGTCCCCGGCTCGAGTTGGGTGTGACCGGCGTCTCGGATGAGTCCGGTGGGAATCCCCTTTCGCTCGGCGATCTCGGAGAGTTCGTGAAGCTGGCGCTCGCTCTCGCCTTTCAGGACGACCTTCTTTTGGCCCCCTTCCTTCCACTGGTCTCGCAGTTGCCGGTCGGCGTTCTCGTAGGCCGACAGCGACGCGTGAGCGACCTGTGCGGCGAGCTTTCCCTGTCCCATCCCGATATCCGTGCGAGCGACGATGGCCTGTTTCATGGCCGATTCGAAGACGTCGATGCCTTTAGCGGTACCTATCGATCGCTGCGACGGACGCCGGCGAGCCGTCAGTGAACGACTTCGCTCTCGCGGAAGTACTCCCGTTCCGTTCGTCTGGCCTCGGGCCCCGCCTCGACTAGCGTCGGTTCGTCGATCGGCCCCTCGAACCGGTCGGGATCGGGCTCGACCCGTTCGATCATCGCCGAGAATACCGATCCCCGGCGGCCGCTCGCCGAGACGAAACCGCCGTACTCCCGCTCTTCCCGGGCGGTCTCGTCGGGGTCGGGGAACTCCTCGCGGATGATCTCGGCACCCGCTTCGAGATACGTCGCCGCCCGCCGCTGGGAGTAGTAACTCTCGTCGTAGTAGGTTTCGGCGTACTCCTCGTCGAGGTCGTCCGTGGAGTGTTCGGGCGACTCGTATCGGATCGCCTCGGCCGTCTTGTGCCCGCTGGCAAAGCGGATGTTGACCGTGAAACTGTCCGGATACCGGATGACCAGCGGGACGTACAGCATGTCCGTGATCGTGGCCTGCTGTTGGGCCCGCCAGGCCCCCTCGAGGTAGTACGCGGCGATCGCGCCGATGCGGTCGTCACGATCCCCGCGATGATACGCCCGCGCGACCGCCTTGTAATCGTCGCCGACGATCCGTCGGAGTCGCCGCTCGAAGCTCTCGGCGGCGTGATCGAACTGTGCTTCGTAGGCGTCTAACACCGTTACTTCGGGATCGGCGAGCAGGTCCGCCTTCCGCTCCAACGCGGCCGCGATCGTCAGCATGTTCTCGTGGAACAGCCGCTCGGCCTCGAGATCGGGGAGCGGAACCCTGACCGCCCGCTGGTGTAGCACTTCCGTGTCCCCGTTGAATCGGCCCTGCCTCCCACTCATGGACCCACCTTCATCGTACAGCGTTATAATCGGTTAGGCCGTCCATCCACGGGTTACAGGCGCTTGAATTGTATCAACATTATAAATGATGTAAACCGTTGGCTCGACCGAGGGTCGCCGGTCACCCGTGGATCGAACCGGGACCGCGCCGTGAGCGACGGCGGACCGAGGACTTTAGGGTGCCGTGTTCGCTCCCTCTCGATATGATCCTCTCCGACGCGGACATCCTCGACCGACTCGAGGCCGGCGACCTCGTCGTCGAGCCGTTAGACGACCCGGAACTGCAGATCCAGCCCGCGAGCGTCGACCTCCGACTGGGCCGGGAGTTTCTCGAGTTCCAGCGGACGAACATCCCCTGTATTCACCCCAACTCCGAGGACGAAGTCGACGATTACGTCTCCGAGACCGTCGTCGACGAGGACGACGACTTCATCCTCCACCCGGGCGATTTCGTGCTTGGGACGACTCACGAACGCGTCGAGATTCCCGCGGACCTGATCGCTCACGTCGAGGGGCGGTCCTCGCTGGGCCGACTCGCGGTCGTCGTCCACGCCACAGCCGGCCTCTGTGATCCCGGCTATCGCGGCCAGATCACCCTCGAGCTGTCGAACTTGGGCTCTGCACCCGTCGCGCTCACGCCGGGGATGCGGATCTCGCAGCTCACCTTCACCGAACTCAAGACCGAAGCCGACCGCCCCTACGGGAGCGAGCGGGGCTCGAAGTATCAAGACCAGAGCGGACCGCAGGCCTCCCGGATCGAGAGCGACGACGAGTTCGGCGGCGACCAACTCGAGCGCGGGGACGCGGACGGCGAGTGAACCCGGGGCTGGAACTCGATCCGCTCTCGAGACGTCGGCGCGCCGTTTCGATCCCGATCGACCGGCCGGCGAACCGTCTCCCGGTCGCTTCCCCCGCCGATCACCGCCCGGCCATCGCAGGCACGACCGACTTGTCCCGAGTTGCGGTAGCCGACGGTATGTGCGCCGTTTTTTCCGACGACGATATCGACAAACCCGTCGAGAACGCCACCGGCGAGACCGTCGGCGTCGTCGCGGCGGTCGCGGGCGACGTCGCTCACGTTCGGCCCGACCCGTCGGCCGTCGAGTCGATCAAATCCTCGCTCGGGTGGGAGAAAGGAGCCCGGTATCGCGTCACACTGGATCGAGACTCGGTCCGTGAGATCACCCGCGATGCGGTCCGGCTCGAGGGTGGGCTGCCGACGGAACCGGCCGCGACGCCCGACGCGGACGCCGACTCCGGAAGCGACGGCGGCCGGGGACTCGAGTAGCGGTCGTCTCGGCCGCCGTCGCCGTAATGGGCCGGGCGGACCACTAAGGTCGCTCTCGTGATACTCCCACCGGCTATGGACTGGACAGGCGAGGGACCCGACGAGACCGGCATCGACGTCGCCGGCCCGTCGGACGCCGACTCGATCGTGTTCGTACACGGCGCGATGTTCACCCGGAAGATGTGGCTCCCCCAGACACGGGCGCTTTCCGGGGAGTATCACACCGTCGCGCCCGATTTACCCGGCCACGGCACCCGCGCGGGGAAGCCGTTCCGGATGGAGCCGGCGATCGACGTCCTCGAGTCGGTCGTGGACCGCCACACCGACGGCTCCGCGACGCTCGTCGGGCTCTCGCTGGGGGGCTACGCGGCGACGGAG
Source organism: Natrinema pellirubrum DSM 15624 (assembly GCF_000230735.2). Lineage (NCBI taxonomy): Archaea > Methanobacteriati > Methanobacteriota > Halobacteria > Halobacteriales > Natrialbaceae > Natrinema > Natrinema pellirubrum. The sequence goes on along the minus strand of NC_019962.1, from coordinate 1,021,493 downwards.
TACGCCTACCGGCATCCCGACGAGGTCGACGCGCTGGTGCTGTCGGGCAGTAGCGTCAACCCGGTCAATACGATGGAACTCGGCACGCGGCTGACCGGCGGGATGTCGCGACTCCTTACCAAGCCCGACATCGGGAAGCGGGCCGTCGAGAAACTCGCTGCCCGCTGGGTTCGACAGCGCGATCTCGCGCCCGATATCGAGCGCGAGATCATCGACGCCGGCTTCTATCCCAAGCAGTTCGGCGACGCGGGACCGGACATCGCCGGTCGCGATTTCCGGGCCGCACTCTCGACGTACCCGGACTCGACGCTGATACTCAACGGCGAGAACGACAAACTCATGCGCCGCGGCGAGCGCGACCACGCCGCCGCGGCCCGGGACGGCCGGGTCGAAGTGCTGGCGGGAGCCGGCCACATCTGTAACCTCCACCGACCCGAGACGTACACGGATCGGGTACGGCGGTTCGTCAGCCAGACTGCTCGCGTTCGGTAGCTATCGGCGGTCGCCGACCGCATCGCGGAGCCGACCGGGGAGTCCAAGCAGGGAGATGCCGAAGCCGAGCAGGACCATCAGGACGTAGAGACCGAGCGTCGAGGTCCAGACCACGAGCATCGCGAGGATCGCCCAGCCTCCGTTGAGGAAGTAGAACGCGCCGATCGACATCGCCGTGCCGTAGAGCAAGACGAGATACGGCCCCCAGTCGCGGGCGTGGCCGCGTCGGACCCGACGGCGGACGTAGCGTTTCAACTCGCTCTCGAGGGACTCTTTCCGAACGGTGCGCTCTTCGACGTCGGACTCGAAGTCGTCGACGCGATCGCGAAGCCGCTCGATTTCCTCGCGAAGCGCCGCCGGATCGTCGGCTCGATCGCGGGTTCGGGCGCTCGCGCTCGATTCGCGTGCGCGGTCGCTGGCGCGGTCCTCCGTGGCTCCCTCGTCGGCGCCCGTGGCGTCGTCGGTCATCGCTTCTGTCGGAATCTGTCGTCGGCCGGGACTTTGTAGCTGCCGATCCAGTTCACGGTCGGCCAGCACCGCGTTGACCACCGCCGCGAAAACGAGGATGATCGCACCGACGTACAGCCAGATGAGGACGAGAAAGACGGCCCCAAGCGCACCGTAGACCGCGTAATCGGAGAGTAACCCGGCGTATAGCGAGAACGTGCGGCTCAGAACGAACCAGCCGACTGCGGCGATGACCGTTCCAGGTGCCGCCTCGCGGATCCCGACGTTCGCGTCCGGGAAGATCACGTACAGCGGCAGGAAGGTGACGAACAGCCCCAGCACGACGAACAGTTGGCCGACGACCGCCACTGCGAACGACACCTCGAGCCCCGGCGGGAACCGAACGACCAGCTCGAGCGCCCCCAGCAGCGCGAGGCCGGCCGTGATGGCGATCGAGACGATCATCGCGTCCCAGATCGTATCGAGTAGCGACTTCTCTCCGACCGTGTCGTAGACCTGCGAGAAGGCCCGATCGAGGCCACGGAGGACGCGGCTCGAGCCCCACAGCAGGCCGAGGATGCCGGCGACGGTCGCCCCGCGACGACCCGTTTCGTCAGTGACGGCGTCGGCCAGCAGCGTCTGGGCCTGAACGGTGAGAATGTCGGTCGCGGCCGCGGAGAGCCGGTCCGCGAGCGCTTCGCCCCCCACTGACGCCGCGAGGCCGAGCGCCAGCAACATCAGCGGTACCAGCGACAGAAAGCCATAGAAGGCGACCCCGGCCGCCAGCAGCGTCAACTGTTGGTCCTTCGCGAGCCGAAGGACCCGTCCCGTCAGATCCACCCCTCGTCCCCGATCGATCACGGCCCGCCGTTCGAGGTCCCACCCAATATGTAATCGCACGACACAGGGATCCAACGGGCTGTTACGCCGGACGGCCCCGACAGTACCATCGGGCTGATCCGGGTCGGCGTCCCGTAGCGGTCGGTTTCGACCGCCGATCGGAGACCGGCGACGGCGGCTCGAGCGCGAACTTCTTTCTGTCGGGAATATAACCCCATCGCATGGAGCAACGACGCTGTCCCGACTGCGGCGTGACGATGAAAGAGACCACCGTCCGCGACACCGAGGGAATGCGCCTGTCGATCACGACCGGGAAACGTAACGGGCTGTTAGGCAAGGTAGGAGTCCAGAACACGGCGAAAGTACAGGGCGTCTGCTGTCCCGAGTGCGGACTCGTTCGCCTCTATGCCGACCTCGAGTAACGGGCTCGACGGCCGGCCGACATCTCGATCCCCGTCGATCAGTCGAGGTTCCCTTCCGTCGCCGCCCTGATCTCACCGACGGTCGCGTCGGTTTTGAACGTCGTCCCGCCGTAGTGGGCCCGGGAAGCGGCGTGGCCCGCCTCGCGCAGGTCGGCGAGGAACTCGTCCATCGCGTTGGCCGGCAGCCCCCAGTTCCGACAGAGTTTGTGCTGATCGTAGTGGGTCGGCGTGTCGAGTTCCGCCGCGAGCGTGTCACAGAGTTCCCGGGCCTCGGGCGCGGTATCGAACGTGTAGGGGATCTCGTCGCGAACCGCCCCGATGAACGACGAGTCCTGCACGGGGCCGAGCCAGACCGGGCCGGCCGCGAGGACGCGGTTCCCGTCGCAGTGGGGACAGCGCTCGAGCGGGTCGGCGATCAGCCCGGGGTCGGCCTCGCGGTAGAGGCAGTCTTCGCAGTGATAGAGGTGGCCTAACTCGTCGATCGCGGCGTCGGCCGCGGTGGCTTTGTGGGTCAGCTCGAGGTAGGTCCGGACGTAGTGGCTGGTCGCGTGGGTAAGCAGCGGTTCGACGCCGACGTCGAACCGGGCCGCGCTGCGGGCCAGCGCCGACATGAGGGTCCGGACGCCCATCTCCGCGTGATAGTCGGTGTTACGGGGGATCGCGGAGTAGGAACGCACGCCGCTGTTGAAGTGTGCGCCACACATCGGCGCGGTATCGGTCGCGGTGACACAGACCAGATCCCGGCAGTTCGCGAACGCGGCGTCGGCAAACGGCATCGGCGTCCCGTAGGGATCCAGATCGATCACGTCGAACGGCTCCTCGTGCATCAGCGCGTTGACGTTGCGGTGTTCGACCCGCCCCTCGCAGTCGTTTCGCTCGAGGTTGTCCCGGGCGAGGGAAACCGCTTCCTCGTCGACGTCACAGCAGGTCACGTCCCAGCCGTCGGCCGCGGCTCGAACTCCGCGGACGCCGCTTGCGGTCATCGCGTCGAGATACGTCTCGGCGCGATCCTCGCGCTCGCGGTAGGCCCGCAGCGTCGCGATCGTCAAGTCCCGGTTCAGCTCCTGTCGCGGGTTGTAGAAGACCGCCTCCTCGATGCCCTCGGTCTGCTCGCCGGGGACCTCGAGTTCGACCCCGCCCTCGGTGACGCGCATACCACGTCTCGTGGGTAGCGGGCGAAAAGCGGTGTGGTCTCCCGCCGGCGGCCGATGGGGAGACGGCGGGCCGGCGGCGGACAACCAAACCGATTTTACAGTTCGGCGCACAGTCACGGACGTGTCGGAGGCCAATCCCGTCGAGCGATGGCAGGCGAGTCTCGAGGAGGCCGGCGAGCTGACGCCGGAGATCGTCGGGGCGATCACGCGAGTCCACGGCGACCGCGGGGCCCGGGCCATCGAGGCGGTCGGCGAGAACCGCGTGAAGTCCTACCGGGATTTCACCATCGTCGTCGGCTACGAGGACGAGTATATCGTCGAGGACGGCGGCTGTACCTGCAAGGACAGCGAGTACAACTTAGACGCCGACGACCCCACCGAGAAGTGCTGGCACTCCCTTGCGGTCGCCATCGCTCGCCGGGTCGGCCACGTCGACTACCACGATATGTGGTACTCCGAGGTCCGCGAACTGCTCTGAGGGCGTCGGTCTCCGTTCCTACAGAACCAGACGGAGTGAGCGAATCGACGAGAAGTGTCACTCTCCTCGTCGCCACGATGGCAGCACGCTCGCGACCGATATCGTTCACCGTGATCGAGAACGCTACTCGGACTCGTTACAGGCGGCGATGATGACCTCGGGATCATCGATCAGCCGATTCTCCATGTAGTTGCCTTTCCCCTTTCCGGCCCACTTGCGCTCCTGATCGATGATCGAGAGGAACTCGAGTTCCGAGAGGATATCGCGAACCCGGCGGAGCTTCAGGTGTTCCGAGCCGTCCCGATCGCAGAGACGTTTGTAGAGGTCGTACGCCTCGTTGGTCGTCACCGGCGCGTCGTCGCCCTCCTTTTGCTGGGTCAACAGCGCCATCGCCTCGAGGACGAGTTTCGCGTGACTGGGGCTTTTGGATATCAGCTCGGCCAGTCGGCTGGTTTCCTCGCGCTCGTGTGCCTGATCGACGCAATCCTCAGTGACCGTCTCGAGGGCGTTCTCCTCGGCGATCTCACCCGCAAAGCGGAGGATATCGATCGCCTTCCGTGCGTCACCGTGTTCGCGGGCCGCGAGCGCTGCCACGCGGGGAACGACGCCGTCCTCGAGGACGCCCTCGTGAAACGCGTCGGACCGTGAGCGCAAGATTTCCCGGATCTGGGTCGCATCGTACGGCGAGAAGACGTACTCGCGTTCACAGAGGCTCGATTTGATGCGCTCGTCCAGCGAGTCCTTGTACCGGACCTTGTTCGAGATTCCGATAACGCCGACGGTACTCTCGGTGAGTTTGCCGGATTCGACCGCTCGAGAGAGTTGCATCAGGATGTCGTCGTCCTCGATCTTGTCGACTTCGTCTAAGATGATCAGGGCGACGTCGTAGCAGGTGTCGACGATGTGCCAGAGGCGACGGTAGTATTCGGCCGTACTCAGTCCCGAGTGTGGAATCGAGACGTCGGTCTTGGACTGGTCGTTGAGTTGATGGCCCGTGGACTGCACTGCCTGCGTTTCCGTCGACTCCTGGAGGCAGTCGACGTACGCGACGCCGATCGAGACGTCGTTGCCCTCCGCGCGCTCGATCGCCTGATTCGTGATGAACTTCGAACACAGTGACTTCCCGGTTCCTGTCTTCCCGTACACGAGGACGTTGTTCGGCGTGTTTCCTCGAGTCGCCGGTTTGATCGCGTTCGCGAGGTTGGTCAGTTCGTCCTCGCGGCCGATGATTCGATCGCCGTCCGGGAGGTGTGAAACCTGCAGCAGCTCCTTGTTCCGAAAGATTTCGTTCTCACTGCCGAAGTAGTCCGTCGAATCCGACATTCGGGTGCCAGCTCCTTTCGGCGTCGACTACTTAACCGTTCGGAACCGGACTGCCGCTGTATGCCTCGAGTTCCGCGGTTTGAGTCGCTAAATTCTGCGAACACACACCCCAGAGTGCCGCTGTATAGGTGAATAACCACCCCTCGGTGCCGCTGTATACGTGGGCCGATTGCGCTGGGCTGCCGTCGGAGAACTGCCACCGGACTGGGGCCGAGATCCATCGGAACCCCGGACTGCCGCTGTATAGCATGGCGGTTCCGCCGACAGAAGCGAACCGAACGGCGATGAGCCGCCAGTGGTATCCGTGGGCTCAGACGACCGTTATCGGTAGATTCGGGTTCGGTCCGGGGAACCGAACGGATACCGTCCTTCCGCTGTATCGGATAAAAAGAGTTTCCATTAGGCGTGAGTCGGTCGGTTTTCACCCCTCGGTGCCGCTGTATACGGCGGACACACACCCCGCGTTGCCGCTGTATAGCTGTGATGGTGGCTGTCGACTCGAAGTGGCGGTCCGGTGTTGACTCACAGATCGGGCTGACCGATAGACAGCGTGGCACCGTGGACAGAACTCGTACCGGCACGCAGTGACCCCGACGGAGACCGAACGACTCGGCCGAAACCGTACCGATGATAGCCGAAATCGGCACCGATGGTAGCCGAAAGTGACACCGATAATAGCCGAAAAGGAGCCGATGACAGCCAAAAGCGACGGGGAGTTTCGTCTCGAGCGACGAACCCATGTCCAATCGCCATTGGACGCTACTGTAGCCAATTCACTCAATGGACGGTCACACAGCACTAGTATATATTGTTGGTTATTCTGTTTGGTAACCGTCGGTAACGCATCTACTGTCTAGCAGTCCTACAGCGATCCGTGAACCGAAATTCAAGGGGGGCCCTCCGGAGAGGCAAAACGTCGCGGCTGATACAGCGGCAACGCGGGGTGTGTCTCTTCGCCACCTACTCATGTATTCATCTATGAGCAGACAGAAGCGTGCGGCAGCAAACGAGCGGCACATCGCGGTGAACTACTTCGTTTCGGCCGGCAACTATCGTTTCGGTCGCTGGTAGCGTCCTGGCGGGACGACTCGCCGGCGCAGACCTCCGCGAGGTCCCGCAGGATAAATCTCCACAAGATTGCAGGATCTGCAGCCCCGTCTCGCACGCCACCCCGTCTCGCGCGCTACCTTTTTCCGCTCGAGTTCGGCCGCGTCGCTCTCTCACCGATCACGCAAAAATCCGGATCAAAACCCGCTCACTCCCGATGGTCGCTCGCGCTCGCCTTACTCGTCGGCACAAATCTCTACGAAGTTCCGCAGGATCTGCAGCCCCGTCTCGCCGCTCTTCTCCGGGTGGAACTGCGTGCCGAAGACGTTCCCTGCCTCGTTCGCGACGATCGAGGGGAACTCGCGTTCGTAGTCGGTCGTCGCGACCGTCGCCGCTTCGTCGTCGGGAGCCGCGTAGTAGGAGTGAACGAAGTAGGCGTACTGGCCGTCTACCCCCTCGACGAGCGGGTGATCGCGCTCGACCGAGAGTTCGTTCCAGCCCATGTGGGGGACCTTCTGACCCTCGTCGAAGCGAACGTTGGTCCCGGGGATCAGATCCAGTCCCTGGACGGCCGACTCGCCGTCGGTCTCGCCCTCCTCACTCGAGGTCAGCAGCATCTGCATCCCAAGGCAGATGCCGAAGAGGGGGGTCCCGCGCTCGGCGACTGCGAGGAGATCCTCGCGGAGCGGGTCGGCGTTCTCGACACCTTCGCGGAACGCGCCGACACCAGGCAGGACCACCCCGTCGGCCGCCTCGAATGCGGCCGGATCGTCGGTGATCTCGACGTCGGCACCCGCACGTTCCAACCCGCGGGTGACACTGCGGAGGTTCCCGAGTCCGTAGTCGACGACGACCACGGACGCGAGGGATTGCTCGGTCGAAGACGAAACGGCGCTCATACGTTCACTCGGAGCGGCGCGTTGAAGTGAATTACCCTTCGGGCAACCGGCCGCACCTCAGGGGAGAGACGGCCACTCGAACGCCGGTCGATCACTCACAGGGTCCCCGCTCTTCCACGGCCCTCGCTACCGTGGAGACGCTGCCGTCGTCGGTACACGTAGTACCCGATCGCTGGGACCGAAAACAGGTACGCAACCGCCAGTTCCGCCCCGGCGACGTGAACGAGTCCGAGCGCGCCTACAAGCCACGGGTTCGGATTCCATCCCGGCCGGTCTCGAAGCGCGAGTGCGTCCATGAGCAGCGCGACCGCTACGACAGCGGCGAACAGGAACGACAGCCAGCCGGCGAGGACGGTCACGGCGAAAGAAACCAGTCCGGCACCGAGGGCCTCTCTGTCGGCAGCTACGACGAAGAAACGGAGTGCAGCGGTGGAAATCAGCGTCAAAAGCGGTGCGATAGGAAACAGGTACACACCGTACCGCCACACGGGATCAGCGGGGGCGAATTCAGAGGCGGAGGACATCCGTCCCAGTTCTTGACAGCCGACACTAATATACTCAGTGAACGGTATCGTCTCCGCTCGACTACTCGCCGCCTGTTCTCACGGCGAGTATTCGCCGATCTGTCATGCCGGTCGCTCAGAACCCGTCGAGCCGGGACTGTCCGCCCTCGCTCTCGCTGATCCCTGCCAATTCGGCCGCCTGCCGGATCGCGTCCTCGAACGTCTCCTCCTGACTGCGGTCGTACAGCGTCGCCGCGGGATGGACACAGAGCAACACGCGCCGCGGCATTCCGTCGATCCGGACCTCCTCGAGCGAGCCAGCCTCCTTGGTCACCGCGACGGATCGCTCGAGCAGGTGTTCGCTGGGGACTTTCCCCAGCGTGACGACGACTTCGGGGTCGACGGCCGCGATCTCGCGCTCGAGATAGCCCCGGCAGTTCTCGAGTTCCTCAGTCGTCGGGTCGCGGTTCTCCGGCGGCCGACAGCGCACGCAGTTGGTGATGCGGACGTCGATCCGGTCGAGGCCAGCGGTCCGGAGGGCGTCGTCGAGGACCGTCCCGCTGCGGCCGACGAACGGTTCGCCCTGTTCGTCCTCGTTGGCACCCGGCCCCTCGCCGACGAACAGTAAGTCGGCGTCCGTGGGACCGGTTCCGTTGACGATCCGGCTCCGCGAGTCGACCAGCGCCGGACAGCGCGTACACTCCGTGACCCGACAGTCCTCCATTTCCATACCGGTGGCTGTGACGGGCGGCTACTACGTCTTTCGGGTCGCAGTTGCCGCCGATCGTCGGCCACACCCCGGGCCACACCTCCGCTACACCCCGAGCCGCACTTCAGCCATCCTCCCGTACCAACTCGAGCGATCGGGCGTACGCGTCCGCGGCGCGAGCCGCCTCGCGCGCGACCCGGATCGGCTCCGGGCGGCCGCCCTCGGGCGTGAACCCGCGGACGACCGCCGCAGCCTCGGCCGGCTCGAGGCCGACCGCTCTGACGTAGACCGTCTCGTCGTTGACCGACACCGCGTGGCGCTCGGGCAGCGACCGGCAGGTCTCGAGTCGCGTCTCGAGGTCCGGTCCCGAGAAGGCATCCCGGAGGCCGGCCTCGAGGCCGTCGCTGGCCTCGAAGGTCACTGCGATGACCGGTCGGTCGACTGCTTCGAAAAGACGCGTGAGATCGAGCAGGTTGTACCACGCGGGGGCAACGGTGCCGAGCAGCACGTACCGGGCGTCCGGTCGGCCGAGGTCGTCGACCAGCCCGGCAACGGCGTCGGTGCCATCGGTGCCGCCGACGCGACAGGAGCCGTACGCGAACCCATCACAGACGCGGTCGGCGCGGACGACGGCACCGGCGATCGTGCTTCGGTTCCGATCGTGATCACCGCGGTACGATTCGGCGATGCCCAGCGCCCGTACCCCGGCTTTCATCTCTCACCTGTCGTCGTCTTTGATCTCCTTGAGCCGGTCGAGCAACTCGTCGCTCGAGGCACCGTTCTCGAACTCGATGGTTCCGTCGTGGCTGTTCGCTCCCGACTTCACTGCGTCATCGTCGTCAAAATCGGCGTCGACTTCCTGCTGTTCGGATTCGTCGTAGCTCCCGAATCCCATACGAGTAATCCTATGGGATACCGATTGAAAAATTCAGTGGTCACCAGTTTATGAGGGTTTCCGAACCACTGTAGCCACGCGTGAACGGGATCAGCCCCGACAGTTAGCTACCGTTATATAAGAAAGAAAGGACGATAGGACGAGGTCGTTCCGCAGCGATGACACCGTTTTTGCCGTCGGCCCTCGAGTGATCGAGTATGGAAGTCGTTCACGTCACCGAGGGCGCGGAAACGTTCACTTGTAACGCATTCCTCGCGATCGGCGAGGACGGGCACACGACGCTGGTCGACGCCGGCGCGTGGGACGGCGTCATCGACGAGGTTCGGAGCCACACCGACGATGTCGACGCCGTGGTCATGACCCACCAGCACGGCGATCACGTCGAGCGACTCGAGGCCGTCGTCGACGCCTTCGACCCCGAGGTCTACGCCTACGCGGACCATCCGACCAGGACCCACGCCCTCGAGGACGGCGACACCGTCCGGATCGGCGACGAGGAGTTCGACGTGGTCTACACGCCCGGCCACGCCGACGATCACGTTTCCGTCGTCTCGGAGTCGTCGTTGTTCTCCGGCGACGTCGTCGTCCACGACGACGGGGCCTTCGACTACGGCAGCTTCGGCCGGACCGACATGGCCGGGCAGTCCCGCGAGCGGCTCATCGAGAGCATCCGGGACCTGCTCGAGCGCATGCCCGAGGGCGTCGAACACATGTACGCTGGCCACGGTAGCGTCTTCCACGGGGATGTTCACGACGTGGTGGAAACGGCGCTCGAGCGGGCGGAGAAGCGCGAACCGAAGTATCCCGACGAGTAGGGCCGCGAGCGAACGGGCAGCGCCCGTGAGCGAGCGGTCTTTTTGATCCAGATTTTTGCCGTGAGCGGTCGGCAACGCCGACCCGAGCGGGAAAAAGGTGGGTGCGAGATGGCGCTCGAGCGGGGGAGCTACCCTGTCGAGTAGCCGGACCACGCGGTCGGGTTCGGTCCCGGCATCTGGGGGCACTCGTAGCTCCTGCAGTTACGGATCCGTGTCATGCTGGGTCGGTACGTATTGCGGGCTTGCCTCGGATCGCCGAAAAAGATCACGAAAATAAAGCATTAATCGAACAATACGACGCCTAGAACTTAGCCCGCGCAGCGATTGGCTCGGAACGCACGATGTTCGACGAACTGGTCGCGAGTGCGACAGGGGCACTGGTCCAGATGCAATCGGGACAGAGCGGGGCGGTGACACGGATCCAGAACGACGCGCTGTTGAGTGCGTCGCTATGGGTAAACGTTGCACTGGCGGGCCTGTCGGTACTGCTTTTCGTGTACATGTCCCGCAACGTTCGAGCGCATCGGGCACGGCTGATCTTCGCCGCGACGGTTCTGATCCCGTTAGTCTCGATAGCGAGTTATCTGGGGATGCTATCCGGGCTCACGGCCGGACTGGTGGAGATGCCGGCCGGCCACGCGCTCGCGGGCGAGGAAGTCCTCAGCCAGTGGGGGCGGTATCTCACGTGGACGCTGTCGACGCCGCTGATCCTGTTGGCGCTCGGGCTGCTGGCGGGGGTCGACACCGCTGACCTGTTCGTCGTCATCGCCGCCGACGTCGGGATGTGCGTGACCGGTCTCGCGGCGGCACTGATCACCTCGTCGTACGCGTTCCGATGGGTGTTCTACGCCGTCAGTTGCGCCTTCTTCCTCGTGGTCCTGTATGCACTACTCGTGGAGTGGCCGGTGGACGCCGAAGCTTCCGGAAGCGGCGAAATATTTGCCACCTTGCGGGCGTTGACCGTGGTGCTGTGGCTCGGGTACCCGATCGTCTGGGCGCTCGGGGTCGAGGGGATCGCACTCGTCGAATCGACCGCGCTTACCTCGTGGGGGTACTCGCTGCTCGACATCGGCGCGAAGTACGTCTTCGCGTACCTGCTCTTGCGCTGGGTCGCCAGCAACGAACGCGTGATCGCGGGGGTCACCCACGCCACTGCGGTCGATACCGGAACGTCCGCCGACGACTGATCACGATCCGACCTCCTTCCGTGTCGTCTTCGACCCGTCGACCGACCAGCGGACTCGGTTACGGATGTGACTCGCCGACCTGAACATCGAAAATACGCCGTAAGGTGCGGAGGCGATCCCGAAACGGTCGCCTCCGAGACCGAGCCGGTTATGCCGCGCGCGGTTCCTTCGCCTTGGGGCGAAGCTTCTCGTAGCCACACTTGCGACAGCGCTGGGCTCGCTTGGAGTTGCGAGCGTTACAGCGCATGCAGATCATCTTCTCGAGCGTCCGTTTCTCAGCGGCGTCGAAACTGGCCATACCCCGGCTTCGCCCGTGGCCCATTTAACGGCTGTGATTGGGGTCGCCGTGGGAAGGCAGCCGCAAAACGGGTTGCCGAGGCAACATTTAGGGCCGGCCAGCGTGTCCGCTCGAGTAATGGCTACGGAATCGATCCGGTGGACGATGGGCCCGCACAACAGCTGGCTCTCGCGGCTCGCCGCGTACGCCCCTTATGGGATCGGTGGTGGGCTCGGGCTCGTCGTGCTACTGAGTCTCGCTGTTTTCACGCTAGTCGGCGCGGTCACCGGATCGACGCTGGCGCTCGTCGTGGTCCTCGGGCTCGTCGGCGGTCCGATGTCCCTGCTGTACTGTTGGCTACTCGTTCAGTACGGGACGAACGGCTCCAAGTGGATCGCTCAGTACGCGGGAACCGACCGGCTCACGAAACGCGGAATCGTCGTCGCGACGGCCGTCGGTACCGTCCTCATTGCGGGCACGATCGCCACTGTACCCGAGCTAACGCTTGCGTTGTTCGTCCTCGGGTTCCTGTCGATGGTGTTTCTCGGCCCGCTGACGGCGACGGTCACGCTCGAGCGAGACGAACGATGGCTGCAACTGGGTGAGGACGACGATTTCGGCGGGCCAACGGTGATCGACCTCGAGAACGTGATCGGCGTCCGGCGGCTCTCCCTGGGGCCGCTCTCACGGTGGCAGTTCGTCGTGATCCGGCGAGTCCACGGTCCGCCGCGTTTCGTCCCGGTGCCGGATCGACATGCTGCGGCCGTCGACCGCGCCCTCGAGTGGGGGCTCGCGGCGACGCCGACGACGCCACCGAAGACGGCCGGCACGACCCGTCCGATGCGGATCGTCCTGGCGGCCATCGGGATCGGCTTCCTCGCGTTCGCCGTCGGGTTCGCCGCCCTCGTCACCCGAAGCGGCGACTCCGCTGGCGGTCGAGCGGTCGTTCCAGTCGTCCTCCTCGTATCGTTCGCCGCCGTCGCGCTCGGGTACGCCGGGTACGAGTCGTGGCTCGCACGGCGGTCGGCACCGCCGAGCGACGAGAACACCGGGTGAGCCGCCTCGCGTCGGGTGTCACTCCTCCTCGTCGGCCAGATAGTCTTCCTGGACCGCGACGACCTCGCTCGAGTCGGCACACTCGCTGTAGCGACGCAGCGGTTCCTCGTTTAACGTCAGGAAGGTCTCGCCCCAGCGGAACGGCTCGAGCAGTTCCTCGGCGCGGTCGTACTCGTCGAAAATACAGCAGGCCGCGGCCAGCGCCTCGACGGTGGTCAGCCGGAACGGCCGGCCGTAGTTGATCGGATTCGCGGCGACGAGGAAGGGCAGCGCCCGGTGGACGCCGCGCATCTGGAACGACGCCTCCTCGGCGGACTCCCACGAGCAATCGAGGGCGACCAGCGTCCCCAGCCCCTCCTCGCGGTCGGCCGGCGAGAGCGCCTGCTCGGCGTGGGGGTTGAGAACGACCCCGTAGGGCACCTGCCCCATCGACCGGTAGAGGGTCGCCTCGTCGAACTGCTCGAGGCGACGCGCGGTACACTTCTCGGGGTCGTCGTCGCCCTCGTAGTAGACGTGACACTCCACGGCCGAACACAGGTCGGCTCGGGACAAAAGGGTCGCGAACCGCGGTCGAATCGGCCGCTCCGGAAGCGAATCCGCGTCGCGTCCCTTGCTGACTCCGGTCGACGGTGCGGTCAGTGCCGCCGATCCGACTCGCTCGCTCCGTGCGATCGGTGTGCATATGGCAGTCGTAGGCCGAACGAGTGGTATGCTCGAGACGGGGGCAACCGCACCGACGTTCGACGGGCCCGCAGCGATCGACGACGAGATCCGTCACGTCACGTTCGACGAGGTGACCGCCGACAGCGGCGTCGTCCTGTTGGTCTTCTACCCGGCCGATTTCAGCCCGAGCTGTACCGAGGAACTCTGTTCACTCCGCGATCTCGACCTGTTCGGGCTCCAGAACGACGTTTCGATCGTCGGGGTTTCGACCGACTCCGCGTTTAGCCATCGGGCGTTCGCGGACCGCTACGACCTCGATTTCCCGCTCGTGTCGGACAGCGACGGCTCGATCGCGACGACCTACGGCGTCCTTTCGGACGACCAGTACGGCCACCGGCAGGCGGCCAAACGCGCCGTGTTCGTCCTCGATGGGGAACGGACTGTCCACTGCGCCTGGTCGAGCGACGACCCACAACGGCAGCCGCCCCTGGCGGAGATCCGCGAGACGATCGAAACGATCTCCGACGACGATGCGGCCGTCGAGCGCTACCGGATCGCGCACACCCACTACCGCGAGGGCGTGACGGAGTACGAGCGGGGCCGCGAGGCGTTCGCGGCCGAGGACTGGGTGACGGCAGCCGCCGCCTTCGACGCCGCCGTCGAGCCGCTTACCGACGCGCTTGAGGCGTTCGATGCCGCCAGGCGGTACGCGGACGACGAGGCCGTCGCCCGGATCGCGGAACGGGCGAACGAACAGGCGACGGATCGGCGCAACGCCGCGAAGTGGTACGCGAGCGCGGCGGACCACTACGGCCGCGGCGACGAGACGACCGGCGACGACTACCGGACGGATGCCGACCCCGTTCACGCCGCCGCGGCCGACCGAGAGGAGCCGCCCGAACCCGAAACCCTCCTCGAGACCGTCGACGGGGACGTCGCGGACGACTGATCGGAGCGTCCACTCTTTTGTCAGTCGCGACGAAACGTCGTGTATGACCCCCGCCACCCTCGTCAGGCGCTACTACGATGCCCTCGACGATCACGACTACGAGGCGCTCGAGACGGTCCTCGCTCCTCAGTTCGTCCAGCGCCGCCCCGACCGCACCTTCGACGACCGGGCTGCGTTCGTCGCGTTCATGCGTGACGAGCGGCCGAATCCGGACACCGGCCACGAACTCGCGGCCGTCATCGCCGACGGCGACCGCGTCGCGGTGCAGGGTCGCGTCGTCGACGACGGCGCGACGCTCTTCGAGTTCGCGGACGTCTTCGAACTCGCGGACGATCGGATCGTCCGTCTCGAGACGTACTCGCGATAACGCGATCCCACCGGTCGATCAGGGCCTCGAACTGCCGGCTCTACTCAGCCATCGAGAACGATCATTTAACTGAGACGCCGCCCAAGCGAAGCGTATGTCCCTGTCAGATTACGTCGCCGCCGTCGTGGCCGTCCTCCGTCGCCGGCCGGGCGATTTCCTCCCGGCCTATCTCATCGGTGCGTCGATCCCCGCGATCGTCCGCACCGTCCCGTTTCTGGCCGTCGCCGTCGCCTACCTCTTTCTCGCGACGACCGGCCGCCTCGAGACGATTCGGACTCACTTGACCGACCTCGAACAGCCGCCAACCGATCCCAACGCCGATCCCGAACAGTTCGAATCGTGGGCGGCCGGCCTCGAGCCGGTCGTCGATCAGCTGGTGACGCCGCCGCTGCTCGCGCTCGCTGCGGTGACGGTCCTTGTGAGTATCGCGCTGTTCGCGCTCGCCTCGGCCGCCGTCGCCGCGGGCCAACTCGGGGCCTGTTACGGGCGGCTTCGGGACGAGCGCGGACTCGTCGCCGCGCTCTCCGGCGCTCGTCGGTACTGGCCGCGCTTTCTCGGCCTGTTCGTCCTCGAGCTACTGTGCTGGGCGGTTATTCTCGTCGCCGTGGGGACCGTGACCGCAGTGGTTGCCGGCAGCGTCTCGCTGTTGGGCGGGTTGAGCCTGCTGGCCGTCCCCGTCGTGTTGCTGGCCGTCGGCGTCGCGATCATCGCGCTCCTCGCGATTCGCGCCGTGTTCGCGTTCGCCCCGGTCGCGGTCGTCGTCGACGACGCGGGCGTCGTCGGCTCACTACGGCACGCGGCCGGCTTCATCCGCAGACAGCCGGTCGAGGCTGGCTTCTACTACGTCATGGCTGTCGGGGCGTTCCTCGCGCTCTCGACGGTCTCCGGACTGCTCTCGCTCGTCGATGTCGTCGCGCTGGGCTCGCTGGTCACGTCGTTCGTTCTCTTCCCAACGCTGGACCTGCTGAAAACGGCCGTCTACTGTGGCTATCGCGACCGGCTCGAGCCGCCCGCGTCGCCGCCCCGCTCTCCTCGGGGCCAGTTCAGAGCCGGCCTGGGACGTGGCTGGTCGGCGCTGACCGCGTTCGTCCGCTCGCATCCGGGCACCCACGTCCTGGTCATCGTCCTCGCCGGGCTGAGTTTCTGGGCCGGCTGGCTCGTCGCCGATCCCTACGCCGGCACCGTCGAGGCCTCGATCGCCGGCCGCCTCGAGGGACATTTCCCGCCCGCGGCGGCCGTCGAACTGTTCGGCAACAACTGGCTGGTCGCGCTCTCGACGGCCTACGGCGGGCTCGCGCTCGTCGTCCCGGCGATCGTCTCGCTGCTTTTCAACGGCGTCTTCCTCGGTGCGATCGCACGCCTCGAGACGGATCCGACACAACTGGCGGCGTTCGTGGCTCCCCACGGCATCTTCGAGATTCCGGCGATCCTCGTGTCGGCGGCGCTGGGGATCGCCGTCGGAGCGGCCGGGTGGCGGACCCTCCGGGGACGGGCCAGTCGGGTCGAACTGGCGGACACTCTCGAGCGGGCGTTCTGGGTCCTGGTCGGAATCGGCATGGTACTCGCCGTTGCGGCGCTGATCGAGGGGTTCGTCAGTCCGTACTACTACCGCCTGTTCCTCTAACCGATCGAGCGGTCGAGCAACGCCGGCCGATCCATCGACCGCGGCGACCCGGCGGACTCGAGACGGGACATCCCAGGTGCAGGACTCCGTAACGGTGATCGTTACTGATAGGCCTCGAACTCCTCGCCGAACAGGAGGAAATAGCCCGTCCCGAACAGTCCGATGGCGGTCGCGACGGTAAAGGCGACGATCGGATCGCCGGCGAACAGTTCGGCACCGGTCAACGGGTTGGGAACGCCATCCCAGAGCAGCCCACCCAGCGCGGCGCTGGGAATCACGATCAGATTTCGCAACAGGTAGTACGCGCCCGTGACCCGACCGCCGGCACCTCGTTCGGCGGGGCCGACGATCAACGCCTTGTGCGCCGGCAGCCCGGCGAACCGGAGCCCGGAGAAGGCAAAGAGAACCGCGAGGACGGCCGCGTCCGGCGGCGCGTTGATCAGCAGGATCGGGAAGATCGCATAAACCGCAAAGCCGATCGCGACGACCGGCTTGAGCCCGACGCGCTCGGCCGCTCTCGCGACCGGAATCATCGTCACCAGGGCCACGAGCATCTCGATCCCCAGCAACACCCCGAAATACGACTGCGGCGAGAGATCGACCGCGCCGATCACCGGCAGCGACAGCGAGAGCCCGACCTCGAGAAAGCGCGTGACGACGATGACGAAGAAGACGTAGACCATCCCGTTGGCGAAGCGGACGAGCGTATCCGCGACCAGCAGCGGGCGTAGTTCGGCCGGCAGCGCCCGGAGGTCGGCGAGCAACTGCGTGACACCCTCGAACGCCGAACCGATGTCGTCGCCCGCGGGGTCGTAGAGCCAGTGTTGGACCAGCGTTCCCAGCGCGCCGAAGGCGACCGCGACGACCAGGATCAACTGGAAGGCGGTGACGATCCCGCCGTCGCTCGAGCCGAACGGATAAAAGAGCGCGGCAGCAAGCAGCGGGCCGACGAGGAAGGCCGTCCGGCGGAACGTCTCGGTGCTGGCGAAGCCGGCCGCCAGCCGCGACGGGGGAACGGCCTGCTTGACGATGGCGAACGTCGCCCCGAGCCCGAAGGACTTCCAGGCCTGCGCGAGGACGAGCCCGAGAAAGACCGCGACGACCGCAAGCGAGGTCGGACCGACCGAAACGTCCGCCAGCGTCGGCGCGACGAGCCAAATTCCGAAGCCGACCGTCGAACACAGCCCGAACGCGGTCAGTGCGTACCGCGAGCCGATCCGATCCGAGATCGCGCCGCCGGGATAGGGATACACCGCGCTGATTACGTTTCCGAACGAGCCGAACAGCCCCACGACCAGCCCTGAGGCCCCGAGGGCGTACAGGTACTCGCCCATGTACCGGCTCGTCATCTGAAACCCCAGACTGAAGGCGAACATCGCCACCGAGAGGACCAGCACGTCCCGCTCGAGCGAGACGAACTGCCGGAACGGATCGAGCGGATCGGCCTCCTCGGTCGACTCCCCCTCGAGGCTCATGCCGCTCAGTAGTCGGGCTACTGGCTTGAAATTTGTCCGTGACGAGGGCGTCGCCGGCTCGGACCGCCGGCACGGCACAGTCGCGTTCGACTGACAGTATCGACCGAAGGGAAGGGCTCATTAGCCAGCAGTGTGAGGGAATGGATAATGGCTTCGTGGAAGCGGGACTTCGCGAGCGGGCTGATCGTTCTCGGCCCGATCTTGGTCACGCTCTATGCGCTCTACTGGCTCTACGGACTCGTCGCCGGACTGACGCCCGGGCTCATTCTCGACGCGGCCGCGCTCGAGGCGTTTATCCCCGGCGACGGTCAACAGGCGGTCCAGACCCGCGAGCAGATCGCCCAGTTCCTCCGCGTGATCGTCGCCCTGACGGTCTTTATCATCCTGACGTTCTCGGTCGGCTATCTGATGCGGACGACGGTCGGCGGCCTCGTCGAGCGACTCGTCGACAACATCGCCAACCGCGTGCCGGTGATGCGGGTCGTCTACAACGCCTCGAAGATGGCCGCCGAGACGGCCTTCGGCGAACAGGAATCCCTGCAGAAGCCGGTCAAGATCGAGACCTGGGAGGGGCTCCGGATGACCGCGTTCAAGACCGGTAAAGTGACCGACGACGGGCGTGAGGTACTGTTCTTACCGACGTCACCCAACATCACGACAGGCTACGTCGTCGAGGTCGAGTCCGACGAGATCACCGAACTCGACGAGGACGTCGAGGACGCCCTGATCCGCGTTCTCAGCGCCGGCTTCGGCGACGCGAACCGGCGGGGGATGGATGCCGGCGTCTCGATCGACGTCATCGACGAGGCCGGGCGGACCGGGTCCGACGACGATTAAGCACCGAACTTTTCCTCGGCGGGTGCGCCTGCGGCGCACCCTCGGGAAAACTTCGATGAAAAGCACTCCTCCCTCCGTTCCGTTCACTACGCTCACTTCACATCGGTCGTCGGCCCGCTCGCTCGGCCTTCGGCCTCGCTCGCGGTCAGTAACGGGTGTTCGCCTGCCCTCCCCCGAGTCGCGCGCCTCTCGTAGTACTCGAGGCGCGCTCCCGGCCACGGCGAGTGGCTTCTCGAGGAACAGGCCACAGCGGTGGAATCATACCCCGGTAAAACCGGGTCGTCACGCGCTATACAGTCGAGAGAGCCGCTATTCGATGTCGACGAACTCGAACCACTCGTCGTACTCTTCGGAGCCCTGTTCGACGATGTCGAAGAACTGCTGTTGGATCTCCTCGGTGACGGGGCCGCGGGAGCCGTCCCCGACGACGACGTTGTCGACTTTCCGGATCGGCGTCACTTCGGCGGCTGAGCCGGTGAAGAACAGTTCGTCGGCGGTGTTGAGTTCGCCCCGCGAGATCGAGACGTCGTCGTGGACAGTGTAGCCCAGTTCCTCCGCAATCCGAATAACCGCATCGCGGGTGATCCCGTCGAGGATCGACTCCGAGAGGCCGGGCGTGTAGATCTCGTCATCGCGCACGAGGAAGACGTTCTCGCCGGGGCCTTCGGCGACGTTGCCCTCCTTGTTGAGGACGATCGCTTCCGCGTAGCCGTTCCGGCGGGCCTCCTCGCCCGCGAGCATACTGTTGACGTACAGGCCCGTGGTCTTGGCGTTGGTCGGGATCTGGCTCGAGGCGTGTTTCCGCCACGAGGAGATCATCACGTCGATGCCGTTCTCGAGGGCGTCCTCGCCGAGGTAGGCACCCCACGGCCAGGCGGCGATGGCAGTGCGGGTCGGACAGTCCTTCGGACTGACGCCCAGCGAGTTGTAGCCGTAGAAGGCAACCGGGCGGATGTAACACGACCGCAGTTCCTGGCGCTGGATGAGTTCCTTCGTCGCCGCAGTGAGTTCTTCCTTCGAGTGTTCGATGTCCATCTCGTAGGGCTTGGCCGACTGGAAGAGCCGATCGAGGTGTTCCTCCCAGCGAAAGAGCGCGGGGCCGTTCTCGGTGTCGTAACAGCGCGCGCCCTCGAAGACGCCGCTGCCGTAGTGGAGTCCGTGCGTGAGAACGTGGACCTGCGCGTCGTCCCAGTCGACGAACTCGCCGTCCATCCAGATCGTGTCGACGTCCATCTCGTCGAATCCCATGATCAGGAGTGTTACAAGCCACCGTACTAAGTGTTCGCGATTCGACCTGCGTGTGGTCCCGTCGGCGCTGTCGCCGTCATCGCTGTGTTGTCGGCAGCCAGCGATTGGTGGCCGACTCGAGACAGCGCTCGAATCGGCAGGCTATCGACAGCGCTCGAGGACTTCGCTGCCCTCGAGGTAGGCGAAGCCGTGGCGGTCGGCGTAGTCGCGGGCGTCGGCCGGGGAGAGCGCGTCGCCGGTCTCGTCGTCGAGCATCTCACAGACGACGACGGCGGGCGAGCGGCCGGCGGCGTCGGCCAGCGCGAGCCCGAGTTCGGTGTGGCCCTCACGCTGGGCCAACAGGTCCGGTGCGCCCTTGAGCAGGTGGACGTGGCCGGGGACGCGGAACTCCTCGGCGAACGCGGTCGTCTCGGGCGTGGCGGCGGCCGCGCCCAACTCCCGAATGGTCGTCGAGCGGTCGTCGTCGGTAATTCCGGTGTAGGTGTCGCGGTGGTTGACCGTCAGCGAGAACGACGAGCGGTCGTCGTAGCCGAGTTCGTGGTCGGCCGTCGCGGGATGCTCGACCGCGTCCGAGTAAAACGGGAGGTCGAACGCCTCGGCGATCTCGTAGCCCAGCGCGACGCAGATCAGCCCGCCGGCGTCGTTGCGCAGTCGGGCCACGGCCTCGGGAGTGACGGCGTCGGCGTGGTAGATCAGGTCCGTCTCGCCCTCGCGGTCGGCCGCGTCGTGGACGAGGATCGGCTCGCCCGTCCGAAGCGACTCGAGTGCGCGGTCGAACGCATCGGCGGCCGGGCCACCGGTACCCGAACCCGCCCCGGTGCCGTCGGCGTTGGACTGTGGGCCCGCGTGATGACCCGTCATTCGCGATCACCCACCGAGACGGTGACGTGATCGCCGTCCTCGAGACCGAGTTCGTCACGCAGCTTGTCGGGGGCGATCACCTCGAGCTGGTCGTCGTCGTGGTGGGTGCGTTCGGGGGCGATGGTGTAGGCGTCGTCGTAGGTCGCGCCGTCGGCGGTCTCGATCGTCGCGGGGTAACAGACGGCGGGGCCGTAGGTCCGGTCATCGGACTCCCAGCCGTCGATCGGGACGGGCTCGAGCGAGGCCATGGCGCTGCGCCGGCGGACGCTGTCCTCGCGCAGGTCGACGTTGAGCGTCCCGGGGAACGGCTCGTAGCCGAGCCGGTCCTCGAACTGGCGCTGATAGCCCGGCAGGGAGATGTAGTGGCGACCCTCGCCCATCCCGCTCGTGATAGTTCCCTCGAGCGAGATCTGTGAGTCCGTCTCGAAGATCCGGCGGTAGTCCTCGTACTCCGCGTGGAGGGCTCGCTCGCCGGTGTCGGTGATCGCGACCCACTGGCCGTCGCTGACGGTATCGCGCTCGAGCAGGTCGGCGCTCTCGAGCCGTTGGAGACGTCGCGAGGCGGTCTGGTTCGAGGCGTCGAGCCGCTCGGCGAGGCGAGAACAGGAGATCTTGACGTCGCCCTCGAGCCCGCCCTCGAGCGCGAGGAGTTTGAGCACGGCGAGTTCGTCGTGCCCGACGGCGGACTCCGTGAGTACTGACATACTCGTCCCTATTGCCCATGCGGGTAAAAGCATACCGAATGTGGCATGCGTAACGAAACTGTGACGGGGTTCACGAGCGTTTATCGCGTATTCCGGAGTTGGGGACCGAACGGAAAAACCCACCGCCTCCCATGATCGGTCGGGCTACAGTTCCCGCGCGATGTAGTCCGCGATCCGCGCGACGCGGTCGGGGTCGGTCGTCCAGAAGCCGTCCCAGACGCGGGGTTCGGTCTCGAGACAGACGAGTGCGGTGCCGACGGCGTCGGGTGCCCTGCGATCGTCGGGATCGAAGACGACGAACCATCCGTCCCGATACTCCGGCCCCGTCCCGGTGTGAACCGTCGCGTCCAGTTCCGGCGGACAGCCGTCGTCGACGCCGTAGACGTGAACGTCGACGTCGGTTTCGGCGAGTTCCGCGTAGGTCTCGTAGGTCCCGATCTCGTCATCGATGCGCGAGAGTTGCTGGAACGCGCTCTGTAACGTGCCGCTGCCGGCCGCCCAGGCCCGCTGTTCGATATACCGCGAGACGACGATCAACAGGAGTTTTTCCTTGTGTGCGAGCGGGTAGCCACGCAGTCGGAGCCGGGTGCCTTCCAGCCCCGCCAGCACGTCGGGGAAGGCGATCTCACCCATGCCGCGCGCGCCAGTGACGAACAGGTCCGAGTTGATCGCGAGGATCGCGTCGTACAACGTATGCATCGGCGAGGCCGCGACCGGCTTTCCGTCCTCGAGCAACACGGCCGTATCGCCCTCAGTTGCGAGCGCGACGTCGATTTCGGGGTCGAGATCCGATCCGATCGAACCGGCTTCGGCCCGTTCGACGGCGATCGGCTGGCCCGCGAACGCGTCGGAGAGCATCTCGGCGAGCGGCCCCGTGGAACCGTCGGCGACGATCGCGATCGTCCGATCGGGCGAACCGACGTCGTCGATAAACGATCGGAGAGTCACTGGAGAACGTTCATCCGTTCAGTACGTAAGTGTTATCGCCGCCGTCGGGTCGGATCAACGACCCCGTTCCCGCGCGGTGGCGATGCGGTCCCGGAGTCGATCGATCATTTATTACGTTTCCTTCTAGAGGAACAGATAGGATTCTATGGCCGACCACCTGACGTATCAGACGTAAAGAAAGAGCGTGTCTGGATTAGTGATCGAATCGAGGCCGCGAGCGGAGCGGCCGACACGGCTGGCGGGACGCGTCTAATCGCCCACGACCGGATCGCGCTCCCAGAACTCGCTGCCTTTCTTCAGCTTTGGGACCCACGTATCGCCGGTCTTGGCGAGCAAGGCGACGCGGGAGGCCGGCACCTCTTTGACCTCGTCGAATGCCGGCATGTATTCGCCGACCCGCTCGGCGAACTCCACGACCGCCTCGTGGTCGGGCATCGCCGAGCGGTCGAGTCGACCCTGGGAGTGGCCGACGTGCATGTACGCCTTCAGTTCGATGAAGTCCGGATCGGCCTGCTGGTAGAAGCCGGCGTACCAGTCCGGGTGGTGCATGTTCTCACCCTCGACGAGCGTCGTCCGGAGGACGGTCCGGGTCTCGTCTTTCGCGGCGAGAGCGTCCATCGTCTCGAGCAGGCGCTCCCAGGCGTCGTCCTCCATCGCGCCGACGACCTGATCGAAGGTGTGGCGTTCGGGGGCGTCGACGCTGACGTAGAGTTGCGTCGGGTCACACTCCCGCAGGACCTCGGGGCGGGTGCCGTTCGAGACGAGGAAGGTGGTGATATCGCGGTCGTGGAAGGCCTCGATGAGTTCGGGCAGGTAGGGGTAGAGCGTCGGTTCGCCGTCCAGCGAGATGGCGACGTGGCGCGGCTCCATCGCCTGGTCGAACACCTCGCCCGGGACCTCGTCGTTGCCGCCGAAGCCCGAGAGCAGTTTCTTCTGGAGCCGGATCGAGGCGTCGACGACTGCCTCGGGGTCGTCCCACTCGACGTCGTCCATCTCGTAGGCGTGGCCCTGGTGGTCGCGCCAGCAGAAGACACAGCGCTCGTTGCACTTGACCACCGGCGTCATCTGGATGCAGCGATGGGACTCGATGCCGTAGAAGATGTTCTTGTAACACTTCCCCTCGCCGCGGACGGCGTTGGCCGTCCAGCCGCAGGTCTGGGCGGCCGTGTGGTTCTCGCTGTGGTAGTCCGGACTCGAGACCTGTGCCGGCCCGCCGTCGTCGCCGTCGGCGGTGGCATCAGCACCTGCATCGCCCCCGGGGTTCGCGGAGTCGCTCATCTTGGGGGTCGTTGGACGGGACCCGTCAAAAGGTGTGTGGTGTCGGGGGCGACCGACGGCGGCCTACTCCTCGCCGGAGCGGTCGCTCGCGGAGTCGCTGCCGGGACCGTCGGGCAGCGCGTGCGGATCGGCGGGCTCGTCGCCGTGTCTGGTGTCGTCGCTCTCGAAGAGATACAGCGCCGGCCCCGCGATCACCATCACGAGCAGGCCGGGGATCGGTACGTCCGGCGGTCCCAGATAGGTGACGAGCCCACCCCCGCAGGTGACGAACACGAACCCCGCCCACAGCGCCGGCCGCGAGATCTCGAGTCGGCTCGCGTCCCGGTAGACGGCGGCCGCGGCGGCGATGACGATCGCGAACCCGACGACGGCGACGGCGATCGCCTGCAGCGAAACCATACCCGAACTTACGACAAGAAGGGGAAAAGCGTTCTGAGACCTGGTTCGAAGAGGCCATCGGGCCGCCACCCATCAGCGGACGACCGGCTTCCGTACGAAAGCCTCGCGCTCTTTCCCGTACCGATCCAAGCGATGACCATGATTGGGGCCTACACGATCGGCAAGAAAGCGGTCACGTTCGGGTACAAACGCTACGGGGTTCCGGGAGCGGTCGCCTCCGGCGGTGCGGCGCTCGCGGGCTATCTCGTCGTCCGCCGCGCGTTGCAATCGTCGACGAACGACGGGAGCGTCGACTCGGCCATCGACGCGGGTGAGATCCAGTCCGCGGTCGAGGAGAAGGGACTGGGTGCGGTGACGGACAAAGGGACGCTCGACCGGGCGATCAACGAGGACGAAGTCGGCTCGCCGTTCGACATGGGCGACGTCCAGTCATCGGCCGCGGACGAGACCGACGAGTTCGCCGAGGGGGCAGGCGAGGGCGACTCGAGCGCCGGGAACTGAACCTGACGGACCGCGAGTTCGATTTCAGCATGAACCAGCGAGACAGCACCACCGAGACCGACGAGGAGCCGGCAGACGAGCGACGCATCGCGGGGATCGACGATACCCTCGCCGAAGCGCTCGATACCGTTCGAAGCGGCGTTCGATCGGGTGCGCCGGCCGGCGCCGCTGGCTTCGCGAGTCTCCTGAGCGGCGTCCGGGCGCTGCGACGCGGCGACCGCGGCCACGGCTACCTGCGGCTCGGCGCGGGCGGGCTCCTTCTCGTGATCGCGATCGACCAACGTCGGGCGGCTCGCGACCGGACCGGCGTCGAACCGACGGCCGTCGCCAGTACGTCACCCGACATCGAGGGTCTCGAGGGGCGGGAACGAAACGCCGGTCGCGAGGACCACGCCGGCGGCGACGCGGCCAGCGAGGTCGCCAGGACATCGATCGACATCGAGGACGCGGCCTCGAGTCCCGAGTCCGGTGACGCCGCGGGCGGGCCGACTACTGCGGCCGAGTCCGGCGACGCCGAGCGCGAACCGGACGCTGCCGAAGTCGCCGAACCCGAAGCCTACGAGCAGTTGGGTGCGGCGGCGTTCGACGAACACAGCAGCGAGGTGCCGGTCCCCCAGACCGCGTTCGACCGGACGATCCTGTCGCTGGGGTCGGAGGTCTTCTGGGGGATCCGCGAGGCCGACGACGCCGTCGTCGTCTCGGGGCAGTTCGATCCGATTCGGGACGGCGACGGGCTCCGGTACGTCGCCAGTTCCGAGGTCGACGGCGAGCGGTCGCTGACGGTGCCAGACACCGTGTTGACTCACTGGGACGCGGTCGCCGGCGGCGGGCTGGCCGTCGCCTCGGGTGACGACCTCGTCTTCCTCACGACCGACTCGCTGGGCGCGGACGACCAGATACGGGTCGTTCCTGAGCAGTGGCTCGAGGACGTCCTCGAGAACGGCGAGTAACGATTGGCGATCGCGGCGCGGTCCCCGCTCCGATGACCGCGTTACGACTCGCGGACCCGCTCGAGGACCGCGAGCGTCCCGTCGGCGTGGACGGCGTCGAGGACCTCGTCGGCGGCCGCTTTCGCCAGTTCGTCGGCGTTGCCGACGGCGAAACTCCGGCCGACGGCCTCGAACGACGAGACGTCGTTGACTGAGTCGCCGACCGCTACACAGTCGGTGAGGTCGATCCCGACACGGTCGGCGATCGTCTCGAGTCCCTCGCCCTTGTTCGGATCGGTGTCCTTGACGTGGTAGGCGTAGCCGGTGTCGATCACCTCGAGGCCGTGGTCGGCGGCGATCTCGCGCAAGGGCTCGAGCGGCTGCTCCAGATTGACCGCGATCTCGGTTTCGCGCCAGCGGTTGACAGTGTCTTCCGCGCCCCAGCCCAGGTCGTAGCCCGCCGCGCGGTACTCCTCGGCGACGGCGCGAGCGGCCTCGCGATCGGCGGTGAAGAAGACGTCGTCACCGGTGTAGACGACGCCGCCGTTTTCGGCGACGACGAGTTCCGGAATTCCGACGAAATGACAGAGGGCGACAGGGTAGGGAAACGCCTTCCCGGTGGCGATGACGACCGGGGCCTCCCACTCGCGGATCGGATCGAAGACGCGGGGGTCGATGCCCCACCCCTCCGGGCGGGTGAGCGTCCCGTCGATATCCAGCACCAGCGGCGGATCAGCGGTCATACCGAGCAATGGGTAAGCCGGCCCCTAAAACGGTCGGATCGGTAGGACCGTCCGCCGCGACGGCGACTCGCGTATCGTCGTCGCTGCTCGAGCGTAACTGAGATGTCGGTCGTCGAAAACGCGAAACCCTGGCCGCTCAGAGAGAGAGATAGCCCGCGTTGGGGAGCAAGCCGACCAGATAGAGGACGCCGAGGACAAGCATGAACTCGGCGATAGCCATCGCCGGCGGGTCGACGTGTGTCCCGGAGTGGGAGTAGAACACGCGCTGGCTCACCTCGCCGAGCAGGCCGCTGATCGCGCCGAAGGCACCGGCGGCGAGCAACGCGACCAGTTCGCTGCCCATCGCGGGCATAGCGATCACCGCGCCCACGGTACCCAGCAGCGTGATGTGATGGGTGACCGGGATCTTCTCGACGCCGAGGTTGAGGAAAAGGAGGCTCATGGCCGAAATCGCGTAGCCCATGAAGTAGCTCCCGGTCTCGAGCCAGATGTAGCCCCCGAGCAGTCCGCCGACGATCCCGATGGCGGTCACGCCGGACCACTTGTACTGGTGGGGGAGCCAGGGCTCGGTCGCCAGCCGGTCGGTCTCGGTGCCGCCGTCGGCGGCCATGCGCTTTTCCTCGCGCTCGAACGGCGACATGTCGAGGACGCTCGAACCGCCGACCTTGCCCACGATCGGGTACCCGAACGCGAGTCGGGCGAGGAACGCCGTGGCGACGACCGAGAGCGCGATGTTGTCGGTCGGGAAGCCGAGCCCGCCCATGACGCGCGTGATGAGCATCCCGACCGCCCCGAAGACGGCCCCGACCGCGAGGATGTCGGGCTTGGTGCCGAACGCGTAGAGGATGTCTTTGCCGAAGTGGTAGTCCCAGTCGTTGGGTTCCATCTCGGGATACGTCCGTCCGGCGTAGGCCGTCGCGGCGACGCCGCCGGCGAAGGCG
Organism: Natrinema pellirubrum DSM 15624; assembly: GCF_000230735.2. Lineage (NCBI taxonomy): Archaea > Methanobacteriati > Methanobacteriota > Halobacteria > Halobacteriales > Natrialbaceae > Natrinema > Natrinema pellirubrum. Next base: position 994,482 of record NC_019962.1, on the reverse strand, counting down.
ATGTGTGGGCCGGTGACCGCACCGAAGCCGATGGTCCCGGTGATACCGGTCGCGATATCGCCCGCTCCGGCGACGCCGATTTCGCTTCCGATCTCGTCCTGCAGAATCGCGATCCCCTCGCCGAGGAAGACAACGAAACCGGTGAAGACGAACGAGGGAAGGGCACCGAGGGCCGCGCCGAACGCGCCGCCGGCGAGGGCGGCGATGAGCAGGACGGCGAAGGCCTCGAGTTCCATGCCGACGATGGGGACGGTAACGAGCGGCTGCAACATCGTTAGTCCTCCTCGTCACGCGCCCAGTCGCGCGAGCGCTTGACGGCGTCGTTCCATCGTTCGTATCGTCGGTCCGCGCGGTCGGGATCCATCTCGGGCTCGAACTCGGCGTCGACCTGCCAGTTGCTCCGCAACTCGTCGGGGTCGTCCCAGTAGCCGACGGCGAGGCCGGCCGCGTAGGCCGAGCCCAGCGCCGTCGTCTCGTCGACGACGGGGCGGACGATCTCCGAGCCGATGATATCGGACTGGAGTTGACAGAGGTAGTTGTTCTTGACCGCGCCGCCGTCGACCTTCAGCGATCGCATCTCGATGCCCGAGTCGGCCTCCATCGCCTCGGCGACGTCGCGAGTCTGGTAGGCGATCGACTCGAGCGTCGCGCGAACGACGTGTTCTTTCCGGGTGCCACGGGTCATCCCGACGATGGTGCCGCGGGCCCGTTGGTCCCAGTGGGGTGCGCCCAGCCCGGTAAAGGCGGGGACGACGTAGACGCCGTCCGTTGAGTCGACGCTGCGGGCCAGTTCCGCCGTCTCGGCGGGGTCCTCGATCAGCGTCATGTCCTCGAGCCACTCGATGGCCGCGCCGGTGACGAAGATCGAGCCCTCGAGTGCGTACTGGACCGGTTCGCCCGAGCGCTGGAACCCGATCGTCGTCAGCAGCCCGTGGTCGCTCTCGACGGCCTCGTCACCGGTGTTCATCAGGAAGAAGGAGCCGGTGCCGTAGGTGTTCTTGGCGTCGCCGGCGTCGAAACAGGTCTGGCCGAACAGCGCGGCCTGCTGGTCGCCCAGCGCGCCCGCGACCGGCACCTCGGCCTCGAGGAACCCGTCGGGGTCGGTCGTGCCGTAGGTGTCGTCGTCGCTGGAGGGCCGGACCTCGGGCAACATCGCCTCGGGGATCGAGAACTCCTCGAGCAGGTCGTCGTCCCATTCGAGGTCGTGGATGTCGTACAACATCGTCCGCGAGGCGTTCGTGACCTCGGTGACGTGGTTCCCGGTCAGGTTGTAGATCAACCACGTGTCGATCGTCCCGAACAACACGTCGCCTTTCTCCGCCCGGTCGCGGATGTCCTCGGGCCGGGCGCGCTCGAGTTTGATCGGATCGGCGTTATCGAGCAGCCATTCGGCCTTCGTCGCCGAGAAGTAGGCGTCGGCCTCGAGGCCGGTCTTCTCGCGGATCGCCTCGACTTTTCCCTCCTCCTCGAGGGCCTCGACGCGATCGGTGGTTCGGCGGTCCTGCCAGACGATGGCGTTGTGGACCGGTTTCCCGCTGTCGGCGTCCCAGAGAACCGTCGTCTCCCGCTGGTTGGTCACGCCAATGGCTGCGAGCTGGGACGGGGAGATTCCCGCCTGTCCGAGCGCCTGCTGGATCACGGCCTTGGTGTTCTCCCAGATCTCCATCGGGTCGTGTTCGACCCAGCCGGGCTCGGGGTAGATCTGTTCGTGTGTCTCGTAGGCGTTCGCGACGACCTGACCCTCGTGATCGAACACGATAAACCGGGTCCCGGTCGTTCCCTGGTCGACCGCTCCGACGTACGTTGTGTCTGTCACTGGTAGTCACCTCGTACCGCCACGCGATTCGTTTACTGCCGGTCGCGTGATACCAGTAAACGACACCGACGATCGTTATAAATGTTACCAACGATTTCACGAACGATGGGGAATAGGTAGATCGAGACGGGAGGTTCGCCGCCAAATCGCCGTCAGTGACGGTGTGGCAAAAGTGAGTTACGAGTGTTGGCTCGGCGGCGATAAAATAAAGAGTGAGGTGACCGTAGGTCCGGTGAACGAATGGCACGGGACACCGAGGTCCTCGTCCTCGGCGGCGGCTCGACCGGCTGTGGGATCGCCCGCGATCTGGCGACCCGCGGTCTCGAGGTCACGCTCGTCGAACGGGGGACCCTCACGGACGGAACCACCGGTCGGATGCACGGCCTGTTACACAGCGGCGGCCGCTATGCCGTCTCCGATCAGGCCAGCGCGACCGAATGTATCGAGGAGAACGAAACGCTCCGGGAGATCGCCGGGCACTGTGTCGAGGAGACCGGCGGCCTGTTCGTCCAGCGACCCGAGGACTCGGACGACTACTTCCGGGCAAAACTCGAGGGCTGTCGCGACTGCGGGATTCCGGCACGGGTCCTCTCGGGGCGGGAGGCCCGCGAGATCGAACCCTACCTCGCCGAGGACGTCGAACGGGCGATCGAGGTGCCCGACGGCGCGGTCGACCCGTTCCGGCTCTGTGTCGCGAACGCGATCGACGCCGAGGCCCACGGCGCGCGGATCGAAACGCACGCCGAGGTGATCGACCTCCTGCGAGAGGGCGACGACGTCTACGGGGTCGAAGTCCGCCACGGTGCCGGGCCCGGCAAGCGGACCGACGCCGCGGCCGGGACCACTGAGGAGATCACCGCCGAGTACGTCGTCAACGCGACCGGCGCGTGGGCGGGCCAGATCGGCGCGATGGCCGACCTCGAGATCGAGGTCCGCCCCTCCAAGGGCGTCATGACGATCATGAACGTCCGGCAGGTCGACACCGTCATCAACCGCTGTCGGCCGAAGGGTGACGCCGACATCATCGTCCCACACGAGACGACCGCGATCCTGGGGACGACCGACGAGGAAGTCGCGGATCCGGACGACTACCCCGAGGAACAGTGGGAGGTCGAGGCGATGATCGACACGCTCTCGGAACTGGTGCCGATCCTCGCCGAATCACGGACCATCCGCTCGTTCTGGGGCGTTCGCCCGCTCTACGAGCCGCCGGGAACCGGCACACAGGATCCGACCGACATCACGCGCGATTTCTTCCTGCTCGATCACGCCGACCGCGACGGCGTCGCCGGTATGTCAAGCATCGTCGGCGGCAAGTTCACCACGTACCGGGCGATGGCCGAGGAGATCGCCGACCACGTCTGCGAGCAACTGGGCGTTACAGCCTCGTGTTCGACCGCCGACGAACCCCTGCCCGGCAGCGAGAACCTCGCACGGCTCGAGGCGGGGATGGACGACTTCGGGCTGCGCTCGCCGGTGGCCCGCCGGAGCAAGCAACGGCTGGGGAGTCGGGCGAGCGAGGTCCTCGAAACCGACGAGCCGAACCCGGTGATCTGCCAGTGTGAGGGCGTGACCCGCGCGGAGGTCCGCGACGCGATCGAGGGGTCGGGCGCGGACCTGAACGCCGTCCGTATCCGGACGCGGGCCTCGATGGGGAACTGCCAGGGCGGCTTCTGCTGTCAGAACATGGCCCACGAACTCCACCCCGAGTACGACGAGGCGACGGTCCGGGCGGCGCTCGACGAACTCTTCGCCGAGCGCTGGAAAGGGCAGCGCCACGCCCTGTGGGGCGAACAGCTCTCGCAGGCGATGCTCAACTACGCCCTGCACGCGACGACGATGAACCGCGATCGCGACCCCGCGAGCGCGAGCGAGGACGTCGAGTTCGCGGCGTTCGACGACGGCGTGGCTCGAGGGATCGAGTCCCGGGGGGACGACTGAATGGCTATCGAGGACGACGTCCTCGTCGTCGGCGGCGGGCTGGCCGGCGTGACCGCCGCACTGGCCGCGGCCGAGCGGGACGTCCGGGTTCGGCTCGTCTCCCACAAGGAGAGTACGCTCCGTCACGCCAGCGGCCTGATCGACGTACTTGGGTACACGCCGACGGGCGAGGGACCGCTCGCGGACCCGTTCGCCGCCCTCGAGACGCTCCCTGAGGGCCATCCCTACGAACGAGTCGGAACCGAGGCGGTCCGCGACGCCCTCGCCTTCTTCGACGGGATCGCGGGCGAGGCCTACGCGGGCGCACACACCGACTCGAACGCGCTCGTGCCGACCCACGGCGGGACGGTCAAACCGACCGCGCGGTACCCAGCCGCGACCGCCGCCGGGCTGGCGAGCGATGACCGCGACGCCCTGCTGGTCGGCTTCGGCACGCTGCCGGACTTCGAGGCCCCGCTGGCGGCGGCCCATCTCGAGGCTGCCGGGGTCCCCTTCGACGCCCGCGGAGTCACAGTCCGTTTTCCGGGTATCGAGCGCGACGACGCGAAAGTCACGCGCTATGCCCACCTGCTCGACCGCGACGAACCCGTCGAGACGGCGGCCGGCGAGTCCACCGCGCGCGCGGCGCTGGCCGAGACGGTCCGACCCCATCTCGAGGGCGAATCCCGCGTCGGCTTCCCGGCGATCCTCGGCGACGACAGCGCCGACGCGGTCCGAGCCGACCTCGCCGACCGGCTCGGCGTCGACGTCTTCGAGATTCCGATGGGACCGCCGAGCCTGCCCGGGCTGCGCCTCGAGGACCTGCTGTTCGATGCGCTCGAAGACGCTGGCGTCCGCGTGACGACGGGGGTTCCGGTCGTCGACTACGAGACCGCGGCCGACGGGACGGGCTCGAGCGACCCCGCGCGGATCGACCGCGTCACCGTCGACCGCAACGGGAGCGAGATCCCCCACACCGCCGACCAGTACATTCTCGCGACCGGCGGGCTCGTGGGGAAGGGCGTGCAGTCGGACCGAGAGCGCGTCGAAGAGCCGGTCTTCGACTGTCACGTCCCCCACCCCGCCGACCGGTACGACTGGTTCGTCGACGACGTCTTTGATGACCAGCCCTACGCCCGCTTCGGCCTGCCGGTCGACCGCGATCTCCGCCCGCTCGATTCGGACGACGCCCTCGAGTTCGCGAACCTCCGTGCGGCCGGCGCGGTACTCGGTGGCTACGACTTCGCGGCCGAGAAGTCCGGCAGTGGCGTCTCGCTCGCGACGGGCTACGTCGCGGGCCGGCGCGCCGCGGAGGGGTGTCGATGAACGAGACGACGGATTTCGGACGACCCATTCAGGTGATCCAATGAGCGACGCAGAACGACCGACCGACGACAGTAGCGACGAGTTCGAACCGATCGAGGTCTTTCCGGAGGCCGGCGAAACCGACCTTCGACCGGGGGCCGACGACTGCTACAAGTGTTCGACCTGCGATACCGAGTGTCCGGTCGCCGAGGTCGACGACGAGTTCCCCGGTCCGAAGTTCCAGGGACCCGAGCAGTGGCGGCTCAAACGACAGGACGATCACGACATCGACGAGTCGGTGATGAAGTGTTCGAACTGCATGCGGTGTGACAGCGCCTGTCCATCGGACGTGCCGCTCTCGCAGATGCACAACACCGCCCGCGCCGAGTACGTCGAGGAGAACATGAGCAAACTCTCCCGGGAGTACTGGCGCAACCGGATGCTCGCGAACTACCGCCGACTTGCCCCACTGGGAGCCATGTTCCCCCGGACGGCGAACTTCGTGACCGGACTCTCGGCGACCCAGTGGCTCGGCGAAAAGCTGCTCGGCATCACGAGCGAGCGGGACTTCCCCTCCTTCGCGACCGAGACCTTCCGCGAGTGGTGGACCGCACGGGGCGGCGCACAGGTCGAGAACCCCGAGAAGCGTATCGCGTACTTCCACGGCTGTTACTCGAACTACAACACCCCCGAGGTCGCGAAGGCGCTCGTCCGCGTCTACGAACACTTCGGCTACGAGATCATGGTCCCCGACCAGGACTGTTCGGGGACCCCGATGTTCGCCAATGGCATGCTCGAGGACGCCCGTCGCGCTGCCGAGACGAACGTCCGGGAACTCGCCGCAGCGATCGACGAGGGGGCCGACATCGTCGCCTCCTGTAGCTCGTGTTCGATGTCGCTGCGCCAGGAGTATCCCGAACTGTTCGATTTCGAGGACACCGAGGCCGTCGCCGCAAACACCTGGGACGCCGTCGAATACCTGCGGGTCCACGAGGACCTCGAGGCCGAACTCGAGGGAACGTCGGTCGGCGAGGAGTTCGACGACTTCGCCTACCACGCACCGTGTCACGCCCGCAATCAGGGACTCGACGGCCAGACGGTCGAACTGCTCGCCGCTATCGACGGCGTCGAGGCCCACGACGTCGGCGACTCCTGTTCGGGCATCTCCGGCACCTACGGCTGGAAGGAGGAGAACTACGAAACCTCCATGGAGATCGGCGCGGAGATGTTCGACCACATGGACGAGGCCGACGCGGAAGCAGGGTTGACGGAGTGTCCGACCTGCTCGATGCAGATGGAACACGGCACCGGCTACGAGATCACCCACACCCTCGAGGTGCTGGCTGCGGCGCTCGTCGGGGACGGGACGGGCGCGAACGCGACGGGGGCACGCGCGGAGTAATGGACCTGCAGGAACGGATCGCCAGACGGCGGTCGGCCCGGGAGGGAAGACGGCTCGTCGTCGACCGCAACGCGCTCAGCCCGGTCGTCCACCGGCCGGAGCCGATCGGCCGGGGCCCGGTCCTCGAGCAGTTGCTGGACGCCCTCGAGCCGGTCTTCGACGGCGAGTTGCCGCCCCCGGTCGCCGTCGTCGGGCCGCCCGGCTCCGGGACGTCGGCGATTACGACGGCACTGTTCGACGCCATGAACGAGGGGTTCGGCGGCTCGAGCCGTGCGATCGAGACGACGACCCGCGGCGGAACCACCGGCCCGGCGACCTGGTTCGTCACCGTCGACGGCCGCCGGGTCGGGAGCCCCTTCGCGTTCTATCGCGCGGTGCTGTCGGGGCTCTCGAGCGAGCGGGTCCCCGAGAGCGGCGTCGGGACCGACGACCTGCGTGACCGGCTTCGCGAGCGGCTGACTCGCGGCGATCGGCGCGCGGTCGTCGCAGTCGACCACCACGATGAGTCCGAGGCCCTCGGCCCGGACCGGGCCCGCGAGCTGCTTGCGCCCGTCACAGAGCGAGTCACTGTCGTCGCGGTCGGGGCGTCCGAACCGGCCGGTCACGAGGGAGCGACCGTCACCGTCCCGGCCTACCGGGATCACGAACTCGTCGACGTGATCACCGATCGCGTCTCGACGGGGCTCGCCGCGGGCGCGCTCGATCACGACGCCGTCCGCGACCTCGCAGCCTGGGCCGACGGGAACGCCCACGACGCCCTTGCGGCGCTGTTCGGTGCGGCCGTCCTCGCCAGCGAGGACGACGCCGATCGGATCGAGCGGCCCCACCTCGAACGGGCCCGTGCGGCCGTCCCCGACGACGGCGTCCACGTCGGCCGGGCGCTGGCACTTTCGGAAACCCGCCAGCGTGTGCTGTCGGCACTGGTCGCCCTCGAGCCGGACGACCGGCCGATCGACGAGATCGCGGCCGCCATCGCCGACCGGTCGTCGCTGACCGCCGGGACCGTCGAGCGGTTCCTGTACGAACTCGCGGACCGGGGCGTCGTCGAACGAATGCCCGTGGCGGTACGGTCGGGCGGCAGCGGTCGCCGGCCGAGTACGGTCGAGCCGCGGTTTCCGACGATCGCGTTCCGCGCGCTGACGACGGCCGACGGCAACTGATCGACGCGCTAGCCGGCAGGGTCGTCGTACTCGAGTCCGCTTGTGTATCGGTTCGCCAGCAGAACGGCGACGACGCCGACGGCCCCCGCCGCCACCGCAATCGGCAGTGTCGCGGTCGGTTCCGAGCCGACGTTGGTCGCTATCTCGGTCGCCGGCAGGCGCAACGCCCCGACCATCAAACTCACCAGAAAAGCAAGCGTCGCTGCCCGGTAGGACTCGAGCGCGCGTCGAACGACGTGTGCCATCGTAAACAGGCCGATCACCGTCCCGAGCAAGTACAGCGCGACGACGGTCCCCGACTCGACGACCGACCCGGCGGTCCCGCCGCCGGCCAGCCCGAGCAGGCCGTCGACGAACGCGGTCAGCGATGCAGTCATGAACTCGTACTGACCCAGTAGCAGCAGGAAGAAGGCCCCGGAGATCCCCGGGAGGATCATCGCACAGACCGCGATCGCGCCCGCGAGGACGACCATCACCGGCCCGTGTGAGACGCCGGTCGCAGTCACACCCGTGATCGCGGCGGCGATCGCGATCCCCGCGATCGAGACGGCGAGTCGCCGGCCGGTCCAGCGGCTGATCTCGCCGTACAACACGATCGCCGACGCACCGATCAGTCCGAAGAAAAAACCGTAGGTCGGCACCGGATACTCGGTTACCGCAGTGTGTAATACCCGCGACAACACCACGATCGCCGTCGCGATCCCCAGTCCGAGCGCCGCCAGAAAGCCGGCGTCGATCCGCTCGAGTTCGGCTCGTAGGGCCGCCCGCTGGGCTGGATCGTGGAGCCGCCACGCCGATCGAAACGTTCGGGGATCGATCGTCGTGATCGCCCGAATCAACCGATCGTAGATCCCGAGAATCAGTGCGATCGTCGCGCCCGAAACGCCGGGGACGACGTCGGCAGATCCCATGGAGAACCCCTTCAAGTAGACGGCGAAAAGCTCCCGCATCGTCGATGTTTGGGGCGGATCTCGCAAAAGCCTTCTTCCCGGCAGCTCCGATCGGCGACCGTCCGATCAGGTCGCCGGCTCGGCGGCGATCGGCGCGACGGCCGCCGACGTCTCGTTGTCCGTCGATCCGTCGTCAGTCGTGCCGTCGTCGGTCGATTCGCCGTCGTCCGTTCCGTCGCCAGCGGTTTCGTTCCCAGCGGTTTCGTTGCTCTCGTTGCCCGTGTCGGTCTCGATCTCCTCGAGGGAGACATCGACCGACTCGCCGTCGACGACGGCCGGCTCCGGAACCGTCGTTTCGCCGCCGTACTGGACGGTCTCGTTGCCGGACGGCGCGATCGCTCGAACGGTGTAGTTGCCCAGCGCCTCGACGCTGCTGTCGGTGTAGCCGTCCTCGACGCCGAGTTCGTCGTTCGTCGCGTACGGGACGGTCACCTCGAAGCTGCCGTCCGCGTCCACGTCGGCGGTCTGTCTGTAGGAGAACGTCCGTCCGGTGCCGGTCTCGAGCGGGACGCTGACTACGGCCGTGGCGTTGTCGGCGTCGATCGACTCGGCGTCGACGCTACCGGTGATCGTCGCGCCCGCGACGCGTTCGTAGGTCTTGACTCTCGACTCGACGTGGGCGTCCCACATCGGAACGCCGAGTTGCTGATACACCTGGTCGCTGCTTCGGGCCTGTGCGAGCTGTTGCTGAATCGCTGCCGTCTGGTTGCTCCAGCCGGTGTCGAGGTCCTGTCCGGTCGCCCGGTTGTACCGGCTAATCGGCAGGGAGTAGTGGGGGAGTCGCTGATTGCCCACCTGCATCCCGCCGACGATCGCGTAGTCGTCGCTCTCGTGGACCAGCCGATAGTGTTCCATGCCGGCCGCGTCCTGCCGATACAGCGACGCGGTCGTCGTGTTCTCGTAGACCTCGTTCCCGCTCGGAAGCTGGATCGAGCTGTTTCCAGCTTGGAACTGTTCGCTCTGAACGTACGCGCTGTAATCGGGCCCGGACCACGCCGTGATCGCACTGAACTTCCCGCCGGCCATCTGGTCGTCGATCATCACGTATCGTATCCCTTCGCCCTCCTGAGAGTCGTTGCCGACGGCTCCCTCGAGTTCCTCGGTCGATCGATTCACGACGGGTTCACCGGCGGCGATCCCATCGAGGATCAGTTCCGCTTCCGCCTCGGACTGGGCAGTCAGGAACTCGGAAGACGACCGCGCGTTCTGCTGGAACGGGTTCGAATGGGGGATCCGTTCGCCCTGGGTCGTTATCAGGTGGCCGTAGTCCCACCACGACATGACGCCGTAGGCCCCGTCGGGATACTCGTAATCACCGTCCTCTGGGGTGTAGCTCCCGTAGTAGTCGAGCTTATCGGCGTTGTTCGAACCGCCGTAGTTACCCGGTGCCGGCGTGTTCTCCGCGAGCCACTCGTTGGACTCCTCCCAGGCCATCGCGTCGGGGTGCGGTTGAGCGCCCTCGGCGTTCCCCCAGGCCGTTCCCGATGCCAGCGGCGGTAACAACGGCGCAAACAGTAACAAGACCACGAGGATGACGACGACCACCTGATAGGTCTCGATCGACCTGAGCGATTCGATGCCGCCCCTGATATCGAGATCGAACAGCCGAACCACGTCCGCGACGAACGCGGCGTTAACGACCGCGACAGCGAGAACGAGGTAGTACGCAAACCGAAGCTGTGTGGCCGCCATACTGGTCAGGAACAGCGACCAGACGATCACCAGCGTATACTCGGCGCGATACTCGCGGCCGAGAAGTGGCCGCACGACGAGCAACACGAGCCCCGCGACCATCGTGTAGAACGCGGCACCGAACTCGTCGAAGACGTGAGAGAGGAACTGATCCGGTGGCTTGGCCTCACCGATCGTGAGGTCCGTTGCCGTCCCGCCGATCGGGAGAACCCGGCGCACCGCGTTGCCGACGATCGTATCGAACAGGCCGGGCAGGACGAGCCACGCCCCCACTCCGATCACACCGAGGAGGCCGGCGATGGCGACGGGGTAGTACTGGCGCTCGAGATCACGGTTGTTCCACTCACGGGCGAGCCACGCCATGAACACGCAGCCGGCGGCCACGAGGAAAGCGGCGAGTGGCTGGAGGAGGCCTAACGACGTCGACCCCGTACTGCCGGGCCGTTCGATCAACAGGATCGACAACAGCCCCGTGACGCCAAGGCTTACTGCCCCGACGAAGGCGACGTGGTCGGGCGAAACGCCCCGGAGATAATCGACACAGAGCTGTACGGTAAAGAAGAGGCCGAAGATCCCGATCAGAAGAACCGCCGACGGCCAGACCCAGATATACAAGGTCATCGCAATCCCCGCGAGTGTGCTGTAGACGAGTGGGGACCGGAGGGTGTCCCAGTCGCGGTCGACGACGAGTTCGTAGATCGGCTTGTCCCGTTCGGCCACGCGCAACGCGACCATCATCGCCAGGACTGCGATCGCCATGAACAGCACCTCGCCGACGTGGTGGTCGAGCTGCCCCACCAACGAGCGCCGAAGGAAGGTCCCGGGAGCGAGCGCGAGGACGAGAATCGAAACGATGCCGCCGATCGTCCCGCCGAGTCGCCGCCCGGCGTAGAAGACCGGGATCGCGACGAGCGCGGCCATGACCGGAACCGCAAGCAGCGAAACCGTATACAGGGTCTCGGGTGACGGATCACCGAGGCCGACGATCATCGCTACCGTGACGATGAGTTGGTCGAACAGCGTCCCGAACTGGCCCACGTAGTTGCCGGACGGGAACCCGGTCCAGACCTCGTAGGGCATCGTGTGCGGGTAGTTTTCGGCAGTCCAGTTGATCGTTCGCCAGTGATACCACGAGTCGATACCGGACAGCGCGGGCTGTCCGCCGTCCGTGACGAACCGGTCGTACATCTGGGTTCGGACCCAGACCATAAACAGCATCACGACCCCGACGATGGGGATATGATACCAGTCTCGCCACGCCTCGAGGGTGGAGGTTTCTGCTCCTTCATCGACGTGTTCGGTGTCCATACTCATTAGGTTCCACCAGACCCAAGCCAAGAATAAGCCTTGTCATATACGCGTCGCCGTTTGATACCCCGTCTAACGACGGAGTCGGATGGACGATACTCCGGTTTTCGGACCGTTCCTCCGCCGAGCGGGTCACTGAAGGAAAAGGCTTATTCTCGCGTCTCCGAAATCGAGTCCCGATGAAGGTCTCCGTCGTCATCTGTACGTACGCGATGGACCGGTACGACGTCTTCTCGGAGTGCGTCGACAGCGTCCTCGCACAGACCTACGACCCCCTCGAGATCGTCCTCGTCGTCGACGGCAACGAGCCGGTCTTCGACCGCGTGAGAGATGACTACGGGGACCTCGAGGACGTCGTCCTCCACTGTAACGACGAGAATCACGGCATCTCCTACAGCCGGACCCGCGGAGCCGAGATCGCGACCGGCGACGTGGTCGCGTTCATCGATGACGACGCCGTCGCCGAAGAGGACTGGGTCGCGGAATTGGCTCGAGTCTACGCCGAGACCGACGCCATCGCGGTCGGCGGCCACGTCGCCTCCGACTGGGTGACCGAAAAACCCGACTTCTTCCCCGCGGAGTTCTACTGGCTTGTCGGCTGTGACGAGCGCGGAATGGGCGATCACATGGAGGAACTTCGCAACACCTACGGTTCGAACATCTCCTACCGGCGGGACGTCTTTCTCGCCGTCGGCGGCTACGACGAAAATACGGGCCGGAAAGGCGACCGCCACATCCAGGCCCACGAAGCGCCGGTCTGTATCCGGATGGCGAACGCGTACGGCAAGGGCGTGATCTACAACACCGACGCCGTCGTCCATCACAAACTGTTCGATTATCGGGGCGACTTCCAGTGGCTCGTGTTCCGAGCCTTCTGGCAGGGCTACTCGAAACGGATCATGGACCTGCTGTTACCCGAGGCGAAAGGCGACAAAAACGAGTACCTGCAACAGCTCATGCTCGAGTTCGTTCCGGATCGGCTATCCGACCTCTTGCGACGCCCGTCGAGTGCGAAGGTCAAACAGCTTATTACGATCTTCGTATTCACCGCTGCGGTCGGCTTCGGCTACCTGTATGGACTTGCGGAAGTGGATCGGGCGGAACTGACCGCCGAGCGTGACGCGCCGAGCGGCGCGTGACTACCTGCAGTCGACTCAATCGCCGGTTTCGTACGACTCGTACCAATCGGGCGTGATAGCGGCGCTCGCAACCGCGGTATCGACTGCCTCCCGCATCCCCTCGTGGAACGCATCCACGGAGAACCGGTCGGCGAAGGCGGCAATCTCAGCCGGCGACCACTCGACCCCCTCCGTCTCGAACCGGCGAATCGTCTCGGCCAGCGAGGGCCCGGCTTCGCCAGCTCGCGTGTGACAGTAGCCGTTCCTCCCGTCGACGACCTGGAACTGTGTCATTCCTTCCTCGACGCCGAGCAGCGGCGTGCCGGCCGCCAGCGCTTCGACCGGGGCGATCCCGAAGTCTTCGTCGCGGCCGTTGAACACGAAGGCCTTCGCGCCCGACAGCAGACGTCGTTTCTCGGCCTCGTCGACGTAACCGAGAAACTCGATGTTGTCGCCGGCCAATCGCTCGAGGCGCTCGCGTTCGGGACCGTCGCCGGCAACGAGCAATCGACTCTCGAGGTCGTTGAACGCTCTGACGATCCCGTCGACGTCCTTGTGCCAGTCCAACCGAGAGAGAGTCGCGTAGTACTCGCCGGTCTCCTCGTCGTCCGGATCGTACTCGTGGGTATCGACGGGCGGATAGACGACGCTGATTTTCTCGCTCGGCACACCCCAGTAGCGCTCGAGGCGGCGCTTGACGAGTTCGGAGTTGACGACGTAGCGATCGGGACGGTGGGTGTTGTGGTCGAACAGGACCCGGATCGCGTAATGAAGGAGCAGTCGGAGCCGGGGGAACCGAGCGGATTCGACCTCAGTGATCTGGTCGGACTGTCTGCGGTTCGTGTGATGGATGTAGGCGACCCAGGTCTGCTCGGTCGGAGCGACGTAAAACAGCGGCTCGTTTCCGCTCGTGACGAGGACGTCGTACTCCCGGAGCGGCTCGGCGAGCTGCCATCCCACGAGATGCGCGAGCTGTCGCGCCAGCCCGCCCCGCTCGAGGGCATGGTTCAGTAATCGGCCCCGGATGAGCTGTTCGGCCTCGATGTCGGTCGGCTCGATCGACTCGTCGCGCCAGCCGACGTAAAAGGGTGCGTCCTCGAAGACGCGGGCGAGTTCCCAGGCGAGGCGATCACCGCCACCGTTGGCGTGTTCGCCCCAGTGTGCGACCGCCAGTCCTCGGCCGCCAGGTCCGAAATCGATCATTACACCCGTCTTCTAAACCGACGGCCATATCCTTCACGGGTTGATCGGTGGCTGCGGGGGCGGCCGTTCGTCGTCAGTCACGCAGGACTCGCTCGTAGACCTCATGAAACTGCGGCACGACGACGTCGGGGTGATACCGGTCGTCGACGAACTGGCGATTCTCCCGGCCGATCCGGTCGCGGTTTGCAGCGGCGTATTCGATGCTCTCGCTCAGGCTCGCCGGATCACCGGGCGTCGCCAGCAGTTCCGACTGCGGGATGGTGTCGGCCGGGCCGCCGATATCGGTTGCGACGACGGGCAACCCGGCCTGCATCGCCTCGAGGATCGTCCTGCCGAACGGCTCCGGCCAGACGCCGGGGTGGACGAACACGTCCGCGTCAGCGTACGCCCGTGTGACTTTCTCATAGGGGACCGAACCGGTGAACTCGATTCTGTCGGCCGCGGCGGTACCCGCGGCCCGCTCCGTCAGGGCGTCCCGCTCCGGGCCGTCGCCGACGACCGTCAGTTCGACCTGCTCGGGGAGCTGGTCCATCGCATCGATCAGATACCGAACGCCTTTCGTGTCCCGAAGATAGCCGACGTACAGTAACCGGACCCGGTCGGTCTCTTCGGAGCCATCGTCCGGGACGGAAAACGACGGATCGAGCATGTTCGGGATTACCTCGTAATTGGCGCTGTCGAGGCCGTTGTTTCGGTAGACTTGCTCGACGGCACTGCTGAGTGGCAGGAACAGGTCGATGTTTTGCAGCTGATCCAGCAGGCGGGGCCGTTCGAGACGCAACAGCGTCCGCTCGTACAGTCGACGCTTGAACGAGGGGGTCACGTTCACCTCGGCCCAGTCGACGAGTGGGTACGCGTTCAGCGTCGCCACCGCGGGAACGTCGAGCGCCGCGGAGAGCCGTCCCACGGCAGGATGGAGGTGCATGTTGTACGCGTGAATTACGTCGGGGTCCGGCCCGACCGCCCTGAGCTTCCGGTAGGCGATCTCGTTCGGCAGGCTGTAGGGATACTGGGGAACGTCCGCGAGCCGGAAGACCGGAACCCCTCCAACCGTCTCCGTCGATTTGCCGTCGAACGAGTAGACGACGACTTCGTCGACGGCGTCTCGAGCGTGGAGTTGTTCGGCGAGCAAGCGAGCGCTGATCTCGCCGCCGCCGGCGTGGGTCGGCGGGTATCGTGGGGTGACGAGGGCAAGTCGTGTCATTCATTGCCCCTCATCTGTGTTCGGTTGGCTTGCCTCAACGAAATAGTTCGCGCGGCGGTCGCCGAGGTACTCGAGTTCAAAGCCCAACTCCTGAAGGAGCGTTTCCGCCTCCTTAGCACTGCCCCCGATCTCTCGTATCTTCTCCGTGTGTATCTCACAGAAGATACGACAACAGGCCGGATCGCTGAGCGTCTCGCGAAGCCCCTCGGGTTCGAGATATTCGGCTCCCCCGATATCGATTTTGCAGACGTTCGGCGGCGAGAGACCGCGTTCGTTGACGAGGTCGTCGCCGCGTCGCGTCTCGATCTCGATGGTCCCATCACCCTCGTCAGTGAATTAGTGCCCCGTCTGTCCCTCCACAGCCATCCGGCTCGTGCCGTTGGCGTCCGACAGTGCGACGTTAAAGGTCTCAACCGGACATCGTTTCGGTCGATGTTCCGATAGAGACCGTCGTAGGCGTCCGACGTGGGTTCAAAGGCGATGACGCGCCCCGAACTCAACTGGCTGCCGACTAGACAGGAGTAGATGCCGATATTCGCACCGATGTTGTAGAATACATTGTCCGCCTCGACGATCGATAAGACGCGTTCGATAAGTAATCGTTCGGAGCGGATGTCATCAACGAAGTCGTGTCGGTCCAGGTGGCGACTGGACATGTCAAACCCGGTGCTTGCATTATCGATCGTATACCGATTGCACTCGGGTTTTATCAGTTGACAAGTTGAACCGAAACGGCTGGCGAATTTCTTTCGAGTTTCGTTGGTGACCGCTCCCATGCCTTCTAAGCGGAACAGCCGATATTCCCGATGTAGGAGGGCCATAGTTACTTTATAACCTAGCTTTGCTACAAGTACCTGACGCTCCGTCCTCACCTGTTATAGCGAGCGCTTGGCCTGTTCGAAGAAATTTTTTTCTGGCGGCATCTGTGACGCTTCAAACTCCGTACGATCCGATGTCTGTAACGGATATCTCTGCCTACGAGATGATGTGGCCCCTTGGATGCATACGATTGATCTCGTGATTGAACTCCTAGAACTCACGCCTTACTGCAGTTGACAAAGAGCGATCCCCGATTAACATCTCCCTCCCAGTGTGACCAAGTACCCTACGTACTCAGATTCGCACAGGAGCCATCCTCTTAGATTAGTCGATACAATTGTTGAAGTTGATATTCCCTGAAGACGCTGAAAGTCTTATAGCCCGTCTTTCAGTGTGGTCCTTATATATTACATTTGTCATAAAAGTGAATTAATTATATAGGATAGTAAATGCAAGATTATAAATTATGGATTTATGCGGAATTCCAATATGTCACTACTAAACACCAAACCGAAGAACATAAACGTACTTCAGGTCAACGCCTCTCTATGTGGCAATTTAGCCGGGGAGAATCTTTTGGGAAGTTCCTATACGGGTTATATATGTACCCCGCCCTCAAATTCCAAAACCATATCCAATTTGGGGAAAATGTCTTCGAACGAGAATGGGATGTATTAATTGTACTGGATGCTTGTCGAGTTGATGCGCTACAGACCGTTTCTGAGGAATATGATTTTTTAGATGGAGTAGAATCAATGACCTCTGTTGGATCAACCTCGAAGGAGTGGTATCTACACACATTTGCTGATAGGGATGTGTCAGACGTGTCTCTAATAAGTGGAAATGGGTGGATAAGTCAGATGTTTGAGCAGGAGCCAGACTGGAAGTATTGGACGATTACAAAGGGCTCGTGGTGGCATGATCAGCGATTTCTAGATAGCTTGCTTGAACGGGACCTGCCACGCGACTCTGATTTTAACACCTATCTTCCCGTGGTTGGGACAACAGGGGGAGACATCGGTACGACACCGCTTCCCGAAGAAGTCACCGATGCCGCGATCTATACCGGCCGGAATCGCGACTCATCTCGAACGATTATCCACTATATGCAACCGCACGAACCATATATACACGAACGTGAGGGAGCATCTCTCCCAGAAATACATAAGGCACCATTCGACAGCCTCAAAGAGGGTGAGATAACCGTTCAAGAGATATACGATGCATACCTAGAGAACCTACGGGAGGTACTTGATTCTGTTGAGCGATTACTCGAAAACATAGATGCTTCACGGGTCGCGATCACGGCAGACCATGGTGAACTGTTCGGAGAGTGGGGTATGTACACTCATCCTGCGGCGTTTCCACATCCGAATGTGAGAAAAGTACCTTGGACAACTACAGAAGCTACGGATACTGGCGAATCGGAGGTTGAAAAACCGGAAACGAAAACAAGTTCGACACCGGAACAACGACTCAAAGATCTAGGATACCTATCATAGTATGAAAGGGATTTATAAAAAGCATATAGAGAGTATTTCAAAAAAGGCGGGTGTTCACTCAGTCGTAGAAGACTACTACAACACTCTTCTTGGGAGCATCTCTGATAAAGCGATCCTAACCCGTGAAGAATTGCGGAACCGTGCAGACAGCGTGTATACGTTTTCTTCACCAGAAACAGTCTGCGTGAGTTCAGCGGATGAATTTTCAGACCATTATACATATGGTGACTCACATCATTTTAAACAACCATTTATAGCAGAAATCAGAGGGGGTCGAGTATTGAACGGGTCAGGCATCTGTACAACAGAAAATTATCAGCCTATTCTAGACTCTGATAAATCGGTTAAATACGAACTAGTTTGGCGGATATCGCTTAGAAAGTTACTCGTTAAGAGCATCAAAAATAAACTGAACGAAGAAAACAATCGCTATGATCATAATACGGTCGTTCCATTCACATCCACAGTAAGAACAGAGAATGAGTCTGTGAACTATTTTGTATGGGTACATAATTATATAACGAAAATACAGGGTATAGAGAAATATAGTCAGATAACAGGGAGAGAGCCGAAAATTCTCCTGCCTAAAAACTCTCCCTCTTGGATGATTGAATCCCTGAGACTGTTTGGATATGATAACGATCTCGTATTTTGGAATCCGGAAGATGAGTTGAGAATACGACGGCTAGTGATACCATCAAATCGTCGAGGAGAGAAGCTGACAAATAACAGGACTATGGATCATAAAATTCTCTCTCCTATAGCATGTGAGTGGCTTCGTAAAGAAGCTGAGAAATGCCTTGAAATACCAAAGGCAGAATACCCATCAAAGGTGTTCATATCACGCGGTGACGCCAATCGGCGAGAACTCGAGAATAGAGATGAAATCCTCAATCATCTTCGCGATCGGGGATTCGTATCATATGAGTTGACAGATTTAACGTTCCAAGAACAAGTTTCGCTGTTTTCGCAGGCAGATCAAGTAGTCGGTGTACATGGTGCAGGACTCATCAATTTGATCTTTTCTTCACAATGCTCACTCACAGAAATTTTTGGAGACCAGTTTGTCCCGACGTACTTCTTACTGGCACAATCACTTGGACTCGGATATAACGCAATATTAGGGGAGTCTACTAGAGAAAAAGATACTCCCCCTCGTCATCAGAATATCAAACTTGATCCGGAGCAACTATCGATCATCCCTAGCTAGAGTAAGATAGTGGAACAATAGCAAAAACAATCACAATATTTCCTCGGCTGTATCATTTAGTTAGCGCGGTTTGAGAAAGGGAATGCTCAGTTGAGCCTGAAAAAGAGGATGCTAATTGGTCTATATCAAAAGTCGTACGACTCAGCGTAGTAACAATTGGAATCGTGTGGCGTGAGCGGACACCGCATTGACCGATAAAGATAACATTTCGTTCCAACTGTCCAGATCACTGCTTTCAAACACCTTCGATATCGGGGAAGTTCGTTGTCCAACGGTCACGGAAAACCGGCCACGATTGCCACACTAGTACAACCGCTACCGATGTATCACTGAATCACGTTGCACTCCGCGAACCGTCACCACTCATCTAACGGGCAGACACCTGCAAGCTTGCTACGCTATATCGTATCATCTCTATCGTATAGATATGTATTTATATAAATAAATAAACCTTTATATTGGAATAAATATATAGTTAGATATAGATATCGTGAAAATAAGATAATCAATGAACCAATGACGTTTTTGAGGGTGTCATAGAACAGTTCTCATACCAGAGAGCAGGGTGAACGCTGAGGTGGTATGAGCCCAGCGACCCTGCAAGATAATCCTACGGTAGAGACGTTCTTCAATGCCGTGGAGACGGAGACGCTAGCGCTGTTCGAGCATCTCTCCTTCGAGTTTCTCGAAGAATTCGACGTGTTCGCCCCGGCGGAGACGGGGCGAACACGAGACCACGAACCACCCGAGATGATGCGTGGGTTTCTGCACTGCTACTACAAGGATATCTACGGCATTCGTCCGGTTGCGCGAGAACTGAACAACACAGTCGTCTGGCTCAGCTGTGGCTTCGATCGACCGCCGTCGAGAGACGCGGTCGATCGTTTCCTCACCGATCTCGAACACGTCATCGACGAGATTTTCGACCACCTCGTCGAGCAGGCCGCCTTGCGGGGCCTGCTCGACTTGACCTACTCGATTGATTCGACAGACGTGAGAACGATGCCAGCCGATCAAGACGCGTCGAAATGCTACGATCCAACGGCTGAAGAGTACTACTACGGCTACGGCTGCACGATCGTTTCGACTGGTTCAAAGATCCCGATTGCAGCGGAATTCACCGAGAGCAAACAAGCGCCAGAAGAGACGGCGATGCGCGTC
The DNA here is from genome assembly GCF_000230735.2 of Natrinema pellirubrum DSM 15624. Classification (NCBI taxonomy): domain Archaea; kingdom Methanobacteriati; phylum Methanobacteriota; class Halobacteria; order Halobacteriales; family Natrialbaceae; genus Natrinema; species Natrinema pellirubrum. Next base: position 974,712 of record NC_019962.1, on the reverse strand, counting down.
ACGCGTGACGCGCTCGCCGTCGACACTCCGATCTGGATGCTTGGAGACAGCGCCTATGACACACTCGATTGGCACGACTACCTGCTGACCGCAGGAGTCGTGCCAATCGCCCCGTACAACGCACGCAACACCGACGATCCACTGGACATAGAGTACAGGGTCGAAGACCGTATCAAAGAACACAGCAAGGACGTGAAGTTGAAGCAATCGACGTTAGATGAGACGTACAACCGCCGGACAGGCGTCGAACGAACTAACGACGCAGTCAAGGACTGCGGCCTCGGGCACGTCCACGCCCGAGGCCGCGTCCATGCACGAGCACAAGTGTTCCTGTCGTTGTGTCTGCGTCTCGTTATTGCGATCACCAACTACGAACGAGGAGATAATCCGGGAAGCACGATCATCACGGTGTGACAAGAGTTCTATGACACCCTCGTTTTTGTCAACTCGCCAGGCTCGCCGTAGGTTTATTTCTCTTCGAAACCAGAATTGGACAATCAACTGGTATTCTGGAGCGAACCTATTAGAATTTAATAAAGCAACGTAGAATTCTTACCCCGAACTCCAAGCGGTAATCTTTGCATCCGACAGCTCGAGTTCCGACCGCATGTTGGCGTCGTACGACGAGGTGAGTCAGATATTAACGAGCCAACAGTTACGGTCCGTCTCGGACCACGGTTCGCCGTACGCATAGCAGTCACCACGAGCGATGACAAAACCGATCACCTTCCATCGACATCGCCCAGGATTTCGACGCGATCGTTCAGCCACATTAGTCACAGACAACCTGCTGAACGATGCCGATCGGGATATCTTAGACCATGGCTCGCTCCCAGTACTCGAAGATGTCAGTCATGACTACGACTCACCGGGATGTGTGGTGCAGTTGGATTATTGCGACTCAACTCCAGGTCGGCGACGGATAGAACTGCCTCGCGTAAGTTGGCTTCAGAGTACTAACGTAGCAAGCACGCCTCTCGATCCTGTCGCTCGTCACCGTGGAAAAATCGGCGAACCGTCGATGGCCCTCAGAGAAGGCTTTCGTCCGCTGTTTCGGACAGGGAGAGGAGACCCGGAACCGGACTGTCGGGACCGCATCGGTTCTTCCACGCCGAACTTCGGAGGGTTCACCGTCCGGCTTCACGCAACTGGTTCCCTCTTCGGGAGAAACGTGGTTCTTCGCTTGCTCAACGTTGGACAGTCAACTCAACTGCATTAATCAAAACCTGACAAAAGTGATTTTCACTCCAAAGAACCGTTGATAGTTGCCATAATTCAGAGTGAATAGCCAGGGAGTAGTAGAGAGTTGCTTGAATCTTGATAGGACTACACAAACAGTGACCCCACTAATTACTCAACAGAGAGATACCAGCGGAAGCGCTCACTAGACGTGCCGTTTCAGTCGATCTCCGATAAGGAACCAGAATACACTCAAATATGGAAGTGGAACGGATTAGTATGCTTGAACACTGGCCGAGGATAAAGCGAAGCATACATCAGGCGGGTTTCTCTTCTACCCTGTCAAGTGCTACCAGGTATATATTAAATCGGAAAATATCATGGGTTTTTGAAGACAAAATAGAAGAGGAAAGGGTGCCTGAAGAGAAATTATCCGGGGCTTCTAGCACTAAATTTTTTAATCAATATGAAGGGGTTGAAACGTACAAGTTAGACCTACCGATTCTCCCAGAAACGCCTGAAGACTATGCACAAGCTTTTCGGAAAAACTATCCAAAGAGCGTCCAAACGAAACCTCCAGCCGTATACGAAATAGAAAATACGACCATTATCTCGTCTTATGGTATTCCAGTCTGTGAATATGGATATTTACCAGAAACCGGACTGTCATCTAAAAACATACTGATCGGGTTACTATCGGCTGGGACGAATGGAATTACACCAAGTGGACGAAGTGCCTTCCAAAAAAAGAAAGAGTTTGATACGCTCCTGTCTTTAGTCGGACCGTATGACAAAAATTACTATCACTGGTTTGGTAACTATCTCCCTCGCTTAGAAGGGTTACAACACTATCCAGGGGCGGACGAAGTCACACTAATGATCCCAGCGGATCCCCCCGAGTGGTTACGAGATTCTCTCGAGTTACTTGGATTTGGAGACTATAATATCGTTGAGTGGCCTGGAAAACCAGTTCACGCAGACCGATATATTCTTTCTCGATATCGGTCAGAAGCATCTTCAGAAACTGGGAACCGGCCCCCAATTATGTCGAAGAAGAACTTCAAGTGGATATTAGATCGGATCGGGGAAAATACACCAAACAATACAAGAGAAAAAGATAGGCCTCGTATCTATATTTCGCGCGAAGATGCAACCGCTCGACGGACTCTTAATGAACAGGAGGTTATGGCCACCCTCTCAGAGTATGACTTTGAAAAATATATTCTTTCAGAATATTCTCTAGCGGAGCAAATAAGGTTGTTTTCTAATGCAGAAATAATCATCGGAGCACATGGTGCAGGACTAATTAATATGCTGTTTGCTTCTGATGCCACTGTGATCGAGCTATTAGGGCCAAAAACTTCGAGTATAAATCCTGGTCTTTTCTATACTATTTCTCAGCCACTGAATCATACATATGCTTGTATGGATGTGGAAACGGTTCACCGAGATATCCATGTGAATACGGAAAAGCTGAAAAAATTATTAAATAAAGTATGAAAGGGGCAGGCCGTATCGGTCAACCAGTGCCTGATGAGACCGAAAGTTCATTATAAGACATCTCTTAGAGACCAGATATGGAACCACCGAATATCGTCTGCGTCTCAATCGATAGTCTCCGAGCCGACTTCTGTTCTTTTCTTGACGATTCAAAACCTACAACACCTTTTTTAGAATCACTTACAGACGAATCCACTGTATATGAGAACGCAATCACCCCTTCTACATGGACTCTTCCGGTACATACTTCTGTTTTTTCAGGCCTTTATCCACCTGAACACGGGATTCTTGCAGAAGGAAATGTACTGGGAGATCATCCGACGTTTCCAGAACTACTCACCAAGAACGGATATTCCACGACAGCGTTTTTCCGAAATGGTTGGCTCAATACTGCAGGTATTCTTCGGGGCTTTGAGAGGTTAGAAAACGGAGAAAATGGAGACGATACAGATACTTCCGATCCACTGAAAGTTCGTATTGCGGAGAGCGTAGAAAAGTACTCCTCAAATAGCAAGGAACTCTTGCGATACCTTGACGACCAGTGGAAATACGTTAAGCAACATCATTTCAGGTGGAAGCTATATCGAGAGTGGTCTCGTAACTCAAGTGACATCGAGTTTTGCTCTGGTGGTGCTAAGACGATATCAGAAGCGACGGAGGCGCTTCAAGACATATCAGCTCCGTTTTGTTGGTTCCTTCATCTCAATGAGGCTCATTGGACATACACTCCACCGGCACCTTACCATCAAATGTTCACTGATCAGGGGGATTGGGCTCTATCAAAGAACGGCGCAATATGGCAGTGGAAGATCTATGGAAATCGGATCAATAGAATCAAATCTATTCTTGGACAGACGGATGTCCCAGAAAGCGAAGTTGAAATGTTTAGAAATCTCTATCGTGGTGGTATACGATATTGCGATGATCTTCTCAAACAATTAGTCAAGGCACTCCAGGAAGAGGGGAAGTGGGAGAATACAGTATTGATCGTCTTTGGAGATCACGGAGATAATTTTCGTGAAGACGGAACTTTTGGACACCACTTTTCGGTGGCTAACTCACTGATTCGTGTTCCCTTGTTAATTCGTGATCCAACAGGAAATCTACCAACAGGTAGAATTAAGCAACCAGTATCATTGATTGACCTTTATGCTACTATTCTCAGTCTTTCAGATACGCAATTCCCCGAAACAAATAGTATAAATTTACTGAAAGAAGAACGACAGTTTGCATACACCTATTATAATTCCGAACCGATTGATCATCTCTGGGAAGCAGTAGATACCCTTGATATTTCGAAGTCTGATCTCCCACCAAAGAAGCAATTCGTTCTCTATGCTTCTTCTGATGAAAAGCTCATCTGGTATCCCGAGCAAGAAAAATTCGCTGGTGATTCTAGCGACATCAAAAGATATCGAGATATTATAACCAGCCACCATGGGGATCTAAAAAGGAAGAAAACGGGTAACGAAGAACTCTCAGATAGTACGATGGAGCATCTTGAACAGATGGGGTATATGAAATAAGTGTTGTTCATTGATGACGATCGCTGATTAGGTTTTCCGACTCACCCCATTGAGGTCATGCTAAAGTACAACTTCGGCATTCAGACTACGATTAGAGACATATTTAATATATAATATCAGGTACTAATCCGATAATTATTATATACTTTTATTATATTTGTAGCCCATTAACCGATTCCATCTATGAATCATTGAATGGATTTTTATGCTTTGGTTAATAGTTTATATAAAATAATGAATAAAACAAACATTATTGTCAGACTCCATTTTGGGAGGGGAATATCAGAAGATCACCGTTACGGTTTTACTCTCGGCAAGAAACTTCCACTCAATGTCTGAAGTGACTACGATCGTCACAGGCGGGGCAGGATTCCTAGGGAGCCATCTCTGTGAAGAATTACTTGCGTCAGGGCAAGAAGTGATTTGTGTAGATAATTTTGGCAGTGGCCAAGATAGCAACGTAAGTCAGATTCGGGATCACAACCGATTTCGGATAATTGAGGCAGATATTCGAAAATTGCCAGAACTCCCACCAGCAGATCGGATTTATCATTTAGCGTCTCGAGCCTCTCCCGCAGATTTCACAGAGTTCCCCGTACAGATCGCACTCACGAACACGCAAGGGACAAAGCATCTCCTCGAGCATGCAGTTGAACATGACGCGAAAATGTTGTTCGCGAGTACGAGCGAAGTGTACGGCGATCCCGAGGTCCATCCGCAACCCGAGACATACAATGGTAACGTCAATATCCGTGGTCCGAGAGGTTGCTACGACGAATCCAAACGGTTCGGTGAGACGCTAACGGTGGCATATCATAACGAATACGACGTGGATGTTCGAACGGTAAGGATATTCAATACGTATGGGCCGCGAATGCGTCCTGATGACGGTCGAGTCGTTCCGACATTTCTTTCACAAGCCCTACAGGGGGAAGATCTCACGATATACGGAGACGGGAATCAGACCAGAACGTTCTGCTATGTAGACGATATGGTTGATGGTATACTGAAAGTAATGAATGGTGGTGGAATGAAAGGGGACGTCGTGAACCTCGGAGGACAAAACGAGATCAGTATACAGGCTTTGGCCGAAACTGTATTACAGATATGTGATTCAGATAGCGGAATCACATACGAACCACTTCCCGAAGACGATCCAACACAAAGAAAGCCAGATGTGAGCAAGGCAGAACGCCTTTTTGACTGGGATCCTACAATTGATATACAGGAAGGGCTTCAGAAGACTATAGACGATCTCGGAGAGTAACACCCTATTCGTAATCCCAAATAAGATACAATATTTATGAAAATCGGCCAGACTTCGATAATTTATTTCCTATCGCGAGTAGTAACATCAATTCTCGGCTTCATCGCGACCATTTATTTTGCGAGACTACTCGGTGCGGACCCACTGGGAACGTACTATCTTGTTCTCGGCGTCGTTTCATGGTTAGCGATCGCCGGGAAGGTTGGAGTGTCAGAAGCAGTCACGAAACGGGTCAGTGAGGGCGAAGAAAGAGAACAGTACGCTGTGGCTGGTATCCTCTTTGTCGGGATATTGTTCGTGATACTCACTATCGGTCTACTTATCTTTCGTCCATATGTTAATAGCTACATCGGTCATACATCTACAGTCTACATTTTCTTACTTCTTTTCGTTACACTCTCTTGGTCGATTATCTCATCGGTTTTGCAGGGACTCCACCTTGTCCATCTACAGGGAATCCTCTCCCCAGTGCGAACCAGTAGTAGAGCCGTGCTCCAGATCAGTGCGGTGGCTGCTGGATTAGGACTCACGGGACTATTCCTCGGTTATGCGGCTGGCTACCTGCTCGTTTTCACGATTGGTGGGTTGGTTATAATCAGAAATATAGACGCAATCTCTGTTCCACGAAAACGGCACTTTCAGAGCTTATTCGACTACGCCAAGTACGCTTGGCTTGGTGGGCTTCAGTCGAGGATGTTCAATTACACTGACGTTATAGTGCTGGGATTTTTCGTCCCGTCTGCATTGATTGGGATTTATTCGATCGCATGGAATATAGCCATGTTTCTCATTCTTTTCAGCAGTTCCATGGGCGCTACTGTCTTTCCGGAAATGAGTGAACTTTCCGCTCAACACGATCCACAAGAGGTCGCTAGGCTTGTCGAGGACGTACTCTCTTATACTGGATTCGTGCTAATACCCGGCTTCGTTGGGGGTATGCTGCTCGATGAACGCCTCCTTCGGATCTATGGTGATGAGTTCACCCAAGGGACCAGAGTGCTTCTCATTTTGATCGTTGCAGCCCTCTTTTACGCCTATCAGAACCAAATCCTCACCACCCTCAACGCTATCGATCGACCGGATCTCTCCTTTCGCATCAATGCCCTCTTCATTGTCGCCAACCTCGCACTCAACGTCGTCCTCGTTTATGTCTACGGATGGATCGGTGCCGCAGTCGCGACGGCGCTCTCGGTCACCATCAGCCTCGTGGTCGCCTACTATATGCTCAAGACCCTCATCAACTTCGCAACCCCGTATCGCGAAATCGCCCGCCAGTGGATTGCTGCGCTCCTGATGGGGGCCGTTGTCTACGGCATATTGTGGATCGAGAATACCTATCGTCTCCTGGGCCACAACGCCGCCACTGTCGTCGCCCTGACTGGCCTTGGTGCGACCGTGTACTTCCTAGTTCTGTTTGCGATTTCCGCGCAGTTTCGCGCAACCATCGATCGCAACTTGCCCGTCAAACTGCCGATTATCTCGACATGAGCCACTTCAAGTCACTCGTCCGAGATACTGCTCGCCAGAGTACAGCCAGTGGTATAGAGAAGAGGTTCAGGTGACGATCACATACCGAACCATACGAGGGATATCAACATCCGATCCGATATGTCGTCCTGTACGCCTCATCTGGACCGATAGCGATGCCGATACCACCGTATTCCGCACACTCGCACCCTTGCGACTCGAGAGATGTAGTGGGTACACCATCCCAACCGCGCGCGTCAAGCCAGTGTGCCGCGTATCCCGACGACTCGTCAACCTCGAGATATCGGTCGATGAACTCATTTACCGGCTCGGTACCACACTCCTGATGACCGTCGTCCTCATCATCGAGCGTAGCCTTCACTACCGCCCGCGATCTCACGGGAGTTTTGGACGAGAGTACGTGGCAATTCTTCGCTTAGCCGTTCACCTGCCCGTCGAGGACAATACGTAACCTTACATGAGGCGTTCCCGAAGATATATGACCAGCGGGTTGAACTATACCTGACATGCAAGCAGTTATCTTAGCTGCAGGTAAAGGAACCCGCCTCCGGCCGCTTACCGAAGACAAGCCGAAGGTTCTCGTCGAGGTTGACGGAACCCCCCTCATCGAGGACGTCATGGACAACCTCATCGAGATCGGTGCGACCGAGTTCGTCCTCGTCGTCGGCTACATGAAAGAGAAGATCATCGAGCGCTACGGCGACGAGTACCGCGGCGTTCCGATCACGTACGCCCACCAGCGCGAGCAACTCGGACTCGCTCACGCCATCCTGCAGGCGGAACCCCACGTCGACGACGACTTCATGCTCATGCTCGGAGACAACGTTTTCCGGGCGAACCTCGGGGACGTGATCAACCGCCAACGGGAGGAACGGGCCGATGCCGCCTTCCTCGTCGAAGAGGTCCCGTACGACGAGGCCTCCCGCTACGGCGTCCTCGATACCAACGAGTACGGCGAGATCGTCGAGGTAACGGAGAAACCGGATGACCCGCCGTCGAACCTCGTCATGACGGGGTTCTACACGTTCACGCCGGAGATATTCCACGCCTGCCATCTCGTCCAGCCCTCCGACCGCGGCGAGTACGAGCTACCGGACGCGATCGACTTGCTCATCCAGTCGGGACGGACGATCGATGCGATCCGGATGGACGGCTGGCGTATCGACGTCGGCTATCCGGAGGATCGAGAGAGAGCAGAAAAACGACTCGCCGAACCCGAGGACGAAGACGACCAGTAACGGGACGACCGAACGATCGATCGACCGTCGTCTCGAACCCAAAACCACTAATCGATACTGCTCGACACTCCGTTCATGCACGTCTCTATCGTCGGCAGCGGCTACGTCGGTACGACCGTCGCCGCCTGTCTCGCGGATCTCGGTCACGACGTAATCAACATCGAGGTTGACGAGGACATCGTCGCCACGATAAACGCTGGCGAGGCACCGATCCACGAGTCCGGGCTCGCCGAGCGGATCGCCGACCACGCCGGCACCCGCCTCCGCGCGACGACCAACTACGACGCAGTCCGCGAAACGGACGTCACCTTCCTCTGTCTCCCGACGCCTCAGGCCGACGACGGCAGTCTCGATCTCGCGATCATGGAGGCCGGGGCGGAGTCGCTCGGCCGCGCCCTGGCGGGCAAAGACGACGACCACCTCGTGGTTGTCAAGAGTACGGTCCTACCCGGGACCACCGAAGACGTCGTCGCACCGATCCTCGAGGCCGAGTCCGGCACCCCCATCGGCGAGGGGATCGAGGTCGCGATGAACCCCGAGTTCCTTCGGATGGGAACCGCGGTACAGGACTTCCTCGAGCCGGACAAGGTCGTCTTCGGTACGGCGAGCGACGAAACGGCGGCTATCCTCCGCGAGCTGTACTCCCCCATTCTCGAGCGCGACGGGACCGATCTGGTCGAGACCGACATCCGTGAGGCCGAACTCATCAAGTACGCGAACAACGCTTTCCTCGCGTCGAAGGTCTCGCTGGTCAACGAACTGGGCAACGTCGCCAAGGCCTACGGTGCGGACGCCTACGAAGTACTCGAGGCGGTCGGGCTCGATGATCGGATCTCCGAACGGTTCATGCGCTCCGGTCTGGGCTGGGGCGGCTCCTGTTTCCCGAAGGACGTCAACGCCCTGCGGGCCGGTGCCCGCGAACAGGGATACGAGCCGGAACTGCTCGATGCGACCGTCGCAGTCAACGACGGACAACCACGGCGACTCGTCGCCCTCCTCGCGGATCACGTCCCCCTCGAGGGTGCCCGCATCGCGGTACTCGGACTGGCGTTCAAGCCTGGCACCGACGACATACGCAAGTCCCGTGCGCTGGACGTGATCGACGCCCTGACGGCGCGCGGCGCGGACGTCGTCGCCTACGATCCCGTCGCGATCGAAAACGTTCGGCCCGACTACCCCGACATCGAGTACGCCGACTCGGCAGAAGGCGCGCTTGCAGACGCGGACGGCGCGGTCGTCGCGACCGACTGGCCCGAGTTCGACGATCTCTCGTTCGACGGAATGGCCCGCAAGGTCCTGGTCGACGGCCGCCGGATCGATGTCGACGAGGACGCACTCGAGGTCTACGAAGGGCTGACCTGGTAGCCCGCTGATCACGGGACTGGGCATCAGTCAGCAGCTGTTCCGTCCCCGTAATGCTCGCGTCGGCGATAATCGCCCGAGCGAGAGCAGGGCCGCCCACCGATCGAACAGCGCCCCGATCGCAGTCGAATCGCCCGTCGCCGTTACACGAGTCGCCACGGCGCTGGGATCAGTTAAAAGCCCGCCAGTGATCAATCAGCAACCTTTTGCAGTTACGCCGGGGAGTAGTCACCGATGGAGGATGACGTGGTACGTTCGGGTTCGGCCCTCCAGCCGGACGGCGGGGGGATCGTCGCGATGACCGACGACTCCCGCGAGATCGCCCCCGACGAGGTCTGTATCCTCATTCCCACGCTCAACGAGGCCGCCACGATCGGCGACGTGATCGAGGGCTTTTACGACGAGGGATACACGAACGTCGTCGTCATCGACGGCGACTCGAGCGACGAGACTCGCGAGATCGCCCGTGATCACGGTGCCGAGGTGATCGTCCAGTCGGGCAGCGGAAAGGGCCAGGCCGTCCGCGAGGCCCTCGAATACATCACGGTTCCGTACGTGTTGATGCTCGACGGCGACGGGACCTACGATCCGGCCGACGCCGACCGGATGATCGAACCGCTCTCCCGGGGCTACGAACACGTCATCGGTAACCGATTCGCAGACATGGACGACGACGCGATGCGGGCGCTGAACGGGTTCGGCAACCGCGTGATAAACCGCGCGTTCGGGTTCGTCCACGGCGCGAACTACGAGGACATTCTCTCGGGGTACCGAGCCTTTACCGTCGACTCCTTCGAGCGCCTGTCGCTCGACTCGGACGGCTTTACGATCGAGACCGAACTCGCCGTCGAGTGTGTCAAACACGGGATCGAAACGACCGTCGTTCCGATCAGTTACAGTGCCCGTCCCGAGGAGTCCGAAACCAACCTTCACCCGGTCAAAGACGGCGGCACTATCCTGCTCGCGCTGTACTCGCTCGCCAAGACGAACAACCCGCTGTTTTACTTCGGGAGCCTCGGCGTCACCGGCATCGTCTCCGGCGGCCTCATCGCGATGTACGTCCTCTGGGAGTGGATCCAGTACCAGCAGAGCCACGAGGTCATCGCACTGGTCTCGGCGGCCGCGATCATCCTCGGCGTGCAACTGCTCATGTTCGGCGTCCTCTCGGACATGCTCGTGACGCTGCACCGCGAGCAACGTCGCCGTCTCGAGCGGATCGCTCGAGACGAGCCCGAGGAGTAACAGCCGTTCGAGCGGCGTCGTTGACGGGCGTCGAGACGCTCCCGGCTATCGCTCTCGTGGTCGATAACGCACCGCAACGGTTCGAGCAACTCGTTCAGAAAGGCAACAGTGAACGGACCTGTGCGACGACCCCACCCGAACGGTTCCGCCGATACTCCTCGAAAGGCTCGTGGAGCGCGTTCAACAGTTCCTGCCGGGACTCGAACTGTCGGGCCGGAACCCGCTCGAGCATCTCGGACAGCGCCACGTCGTTACCGTGGACGTCGTAGGGAATGCGCTCGTGGCCGAGTGCCGCGTTGACGTCGTCTTTCGTGGCCGGAAAGCGCAACTCGGCGTCCGTGAGGCGGGCGTCGACGGCCGCGATGCCGAACTCGATGCTGTCGGGTTCCTCGTCGTCGCCGCTCGATGGTGGCCGGACTCCCATACCTGTACCTCTCGATACGGAGCCGGATATAAAAATGGCTGTGGAGACGGTCGAGGTCGACGGCGATCGGCCGGAAACGACCACGAGACGAGTCACCGACGAGCGTCGCCCGTCGACACGCCTTTGAGGACCGCGACGGAGTATGGCGTATGACCGAATACACCACTGTGTCGATCCCGAAGGACCTCGCGGACCGCGTCGAAGACACCATCGAAGGCACGAGCTTTCAGAGTACGAGCGACCTCGTCCGGTTCCTGCTTCGTAGCATCGTGATCCAACACCAGAAGGAGGGCGAACTCACCGAAGCGGAGTTCGAAGAGATCACCGAACAGCTCCGCGGACTCGGCTACCTCGAGTAGACCGTGGCTTCCCGGTCGCACCGTTTCGTGTGGATCGTCCGGCCGGGTCGGAGCCGCTTCGATCCGGCGACGGCGGGGTAGCATTTTTGCCGCTCGAGGGCGCTAGCGTCGACTGGAGGGAGACCGATGCCACACGTTCCGAACTTCCCATCCGAGGATACCGACGAGCCCGACGACAAAGGGCGCGATCGGAGTCCGAGTCGCATCATCGACCGAATCATCGATGACGGCGAGTTGCCGGTCACGACCGGGATCTGATGCTCGAGCCACCCGTCGCTTCGTTTTTCCGCCCGCTGGTGTCGACGCCGCTCGACCCGACCGCGTGTGTCAGTCCGTCAGTGACTTCCCCGGCGGCGTGGCGTCGACGATCTCGAGGGGTTTGCGGCGGCCGCTGCGGTCGAACGCCGCGAACGAGTTCTCGTCGGGCTGCCACGGCGGGACGGCCACGAAGACGATTTCCGCGAGGTCGTCGCGGCGGGTCACTGCGAGTTCGCCGACGGGATGGGAGACGAACTGCCCCTGTGTCTGGCGGGCGGGCGTCGACAGGTTCACGCCGAACACGGCGTTGACGGCGTTGCCGGGGTCCGGCAGGAAGAAGTCGGTAAAGACCGGCGTCTCCGGCGGGAGGTCGGCCGCACCCTCGAGGTCGCCGGCCGGCGAGACCGAGACGCCGGTCGTCAGCTCGTCGGGGTCCGCATCGCTGGCCAGATCCAGCAGGACGTCGACGAGACCGCGAGTGACGTAGACCACAGGCGTCCTATGGGGTGCTGCTAGTTAGATGTATTCCCCGACGTGACCCTCGTTCAGAACGGCAGCATCTCCCAGGCGGTCCCCGCGTACAGCCGCGGGGCCCGTTTTCGCGATCTCGAGAGCGCAGCCTCGAGGACGGCCGCCGCGTTCTCCATTACGCCGGCACCGTGGCCGACGAGAACGCGTTCGGGAGCGACACCGCGAAGCGCCGACCGGGGCGGTTTCAGTCGCAGGGCCGGATGGACGCCGAGCGTCTCGTCGCCGGTCAGGAAGTAGTCGACGGATCCGACCGACTCGGGGACCATGAGCGTTCCGTCGGTCGGATTATAGAGGGCCACCTCCTGCCAGAAGCGGTTGTCGACGACGGTGATCGCCCGGAGCCCGGTGTCGGAGAGTTCGTCGTCGAACCGAGCGACCGCGGCGTCGATGTCGCCGGTGACGCCGTTGAACCACTCCGGGAGGTAAACCGGAACGTCGTGGCGGTTCGCGATCGTCGCGGCGTCGCGTTTGTGTCGGTCGAGTCCGACGACGACGCCGGCCACGTCGCCGAACTCGGCCAACAGATCGTCGAGCCCCTCGGCGTCGACCGGATCGATCACCCAGACCTCACCGTCGATCTCGAGGGCGTGACTGGCCCGCTGCATCCGTTCGTCGGGGTGGGCGATCCACCCGACACCGCCGTCGAATCGATCGATCTCTCGGAACTCCGTTGCTCGTTCGTCGGCGCGAAAACCCATGTCGTGTGTTATGGGCCACCGACGCATAAACGTCGGTAAACTCCGTCTCACGCGGCCGTCGTTGTCGACGGCCAAGCGCAACACGGCGAGGCTTCTATGCGCCCGTCGCCCGTACGGTCGGCCATGCTCTCCGGGCTGGCCTGGCTGGCGCTCGAGGCCAAGTACCTCGAGCCGGCAGCGGCGTTCTACGAGAAAGCACTGGGACTGACGGTGTGCGAGCGCGGCCCCCGCGAGGTCGTCTTCGCGGCCGGCGACACCGATCTCGTCTGTCGCCGGCCCGACGGGATTCCGCGGGGCGGGCTCCATACCCACTTCGCGCTCTCGATTCCCGACGCCGAGTACGACGACTGGTGGGAGCGACTGAGCGAGGGCTACGACCTCGAGGAAGCGCAGTTCGGGCCCGCTCGATCGCTGTATCTGTACGATCCCGACGGCAACTGCGTCGAACTCGGGCAACAGGACGTGGCTGGGCCGGGCATCGACGGGCTCTTCGAGGTCGTCCTCGAGGTCCGCGACCTCGAGCGCGCCCACCGGTTCTACGAGGCCCTGGGCTTCGAAACGGTCGACGAGGGCGACGACCGCAAGCGTGTGCGGCTGCAGGGTCCGATGGCGCTGGAACTGTGGGAACCCCACCTCGGCCTCGCCGACGCCCGCGGCGGTGTCCACGTCGACCTCGGGTTCGAGACCGACGAGCCGGCCGCGGCACTCGCCGCCGTCCGGGATCGGATCGGCTCGCTCGAGCGCGAGGCGGCTGACGAGGTCGTGGTCCGGGATCCGGACGGGCACGTCCTGACGTTCACCAGCGGCTGAGTGGGCCGGCCACGTGGTCTCGAGAACAGTCTCAGAGTCGCTCGGTACTCACGTCCACGCCCGGCGGCGTCACCAGCAGGAACCCCCGGAAGTGAACCAGGTTACCACCTTCCTCCCTGACATCCCGCGCGAACCCCGCGGCCAACTCGTTGACATCGCCCTCGACGTTCAACACGAGGACGTTCCCCTTCGAGATCGTCTCGAGCCACTCCTCGGCCGGGGTTTCCCCATCGAGGACGCCCAGTACGATGCTGCCCTCGATCTCGAGTTCGTCGTCGATGTGTTCCTCGACGGTCCGGAGGTCGAGGTCGAAATCGCTCATGCGCCGTGGATGGCAGCGCGACGAGAAAAACGTTCGCCCCCAACCGTTTGCGCTGTCGTTCGAGAGAGCAAGAACTCTCACGTGATCACGCGACGGAAGTCGTCGTCTGTCTAAGGCCCGCTGTGACGAGATTGGCCGCCAACTTCGGACTGACGATCCCGATCGCCTCCTTTCCGAGTCTATTGCTGGGGAGTTGACCGAGTACGTGGTGTTCACGGTGGCACTTCTCGGATCCCTACTCCTTGTGAGCAAAGGTGAACAGATACGTCACTATCGTCATCATGATCCCCAGAGAGAGACCTGCAGCGATCGGTGACGGCTCGATCCGTAGCACTGTGGCAAGGACGGCATACCCGAGAGCGGACAACACACCGACAAAAACGGCGGATTGACCACGGGAGCGCTGTTCTAGCCAACTGTCGAGACGGTCGTATATCTCACTCATACTGCTATATCTATACGCGCTAGTGGAGAAAATATCGGGGATTGATTCCGTCCTCTGGCAGTTCGCGCGCGGAGGCGAACGGATAGGCCTATCAGTCCATCGGGAACTCCTTCTGGAACCCGCGAAACTCCGTCCGGTGGGCCTCCTCGTCGGCGAGGATCGTCACCGCTACGTCCTCCGTAACGGGATCGTTGGCCTCGGTCGCGGCCTCGATCAGCGACCGGTAGGTCTCGATGGCGTCTTCCTCTGCCTCGAGGACCCCCTCGATGACCGACTGGACGTCGGTCGTATCTTCGGGGGGCTGGAGGCTGTGCTGGTTGGCCTCGAACGACTCCGAACCCGGCGGCGACTCGTCGAGCTGTTTCAGCCGCTCGCCGAGTATTCTGGCGTGGTCGAGTTCCTCCTGAATGTCCTCCTCGAGGCTCGTCTTGACCTCCTCGGCGTGGATGCCATCGAGGACGATCGCGTTGGTCTGGTAGTTCATTACGGTCTCGAGTTCGTCGATGTACGCGCCGGTCAGCAGGTCGGTGATCTCGTCGGTCGTCATGCCGCCGGTCCCTACCACAAGAGGGTATAAAGTGTTCATCCGCGCGTCTGCCCGCCACGACGACCGCCCTCGAGGATCACCCGACGAGTCGGATAGAAGTGGACGATCACACACTTATTACGGCTGTTGTGGGCTTACATCTAACGTTCGGGGATGAACACGATACTGGCTGCCCGAACGTTCACCGCGGAGCGCGCGCCAGCGCTTGCGAGCGACGAACCGGCCCCGATCGGCTACGAAACGGGGGCGATCGCGGTTCGTTCGGGCCGATCGGACGGAATACCACATACTGTACTAGGTCATATATGTCGATAATATGCCGCAGCCGTCATGCGATTTTTCGGTTCTTCACGATCGATCGAGAACGTTCAGCCCGCCGACGGCTCCGCCCGCAGCGGTAGTTTTATATACATGGTCGCACCTCGGGTTGAGATACAATGTCTTCACAAGACAGCCCATCCTCTGACAACAGTCAGGGGGGTCGAGTTCTTCCAGGGCACGTTAGATTCCACTGACGAAATAGAGTCAGCACGTGTCTTCGATACGACCCTCCGGGACGGCGAACAGTCGCCCGGCACATCGTTTTCCTACGACGACAAACGGCAGATCGCGTCCATCTTGGACGAGATGGGAACCCACGTCATCGAAGCCGGGTTCCCCGTCAACTCCGACGCGGAGTTCGAAGCCGTTCGTGATATCGCTTCGGCAACCAGTTCGACGACCTGTGGCTTAGCCCGCGTCGTCGACGGTGACATCGAAGCGGCCCTCGATTCCGGCGTCGAGATGGTGCATACGTTCGTCTCCACCAGCGACGTCCAGATCGAGGACTCGATGCATGCCACCCGGGAGGAAGTCGTACAGCGCGCAGTCGAGTCGGTCGAACGCATCAAAGAGGCAGGCGCGACCTGCATGTTCTCGCCGATGGATGCGACCCGGACCGACGAGGAGTACCTGATCGACGTGATCGAAGCGGTCACCGAGGCAGGCACCGACTGGATCAACATCCCCGACACCTGCGGGGTCGCGACGCCGACCCGATTCCGGGCCATGATCGAGAAGGTCTGTGCCCACACGGACGCACGGGTCGACGTCCACACCCACGACGACTTCGGGCTGGCCACCGCCAACGCGCTGGCCGGCATCGAAGCCGGCGCGGCACAGGCGCAGGTCTCGGTCAACTCGATCGGCGAGCGGGCCGGCAACGCCGCCTACGAGGAGTACGTGATGGCCATCGAGTCGCTCTACCAGTGCGACACCGGGATCGACACGACGCGCATCACCGAACTCTCGAGCGTCGTCGAGGAGAAAAGCGGGATGGACACGCCGGGCAACAAGCCCGTCGTCGGTGCCAACGCCTTCTCCCACGAGAGCGGTATCCACGCCGCCGGCGTCATCGAGAACTCCGACACCTTCGAACCCGGCGTCATGACCCCCGAGATGGTCGGTGCCGAGCGCCGACTGGTCATGGGGAAACACACCGGGACCCACTCGGTCCGAGAGCGACTCGTCGAGCGCGGCTTCGAGCCCACCGACGAGCAGGTCAAGGCGGTCACCCGCCGCGTCAAGGACTACGGGGCCGAGAAGCGCCGAGTCACTGTCGACGACTTAGAGCGCTTCGCCGAAGAGGCCGGCGTCGAGCGCCGGAACGAGGAGGAGGTGCGGATCTGAGCGATGTCCTCCCCGTTTGCCACCCGCCGCGAGCAGCGGCTGTCGCGTTCGATCGGGCACACTCGTAAGGGTTATGTCCCTCGAGGGAGCTACGTAGACAGTAATGACGGTCCGCGCTTCCCTGTCGATGTCCGCCAACGCGGTCGACAGCAGCGCGTTCGGTTCGATTCGTATTGTAGGGGCAGTATAGCCCCTCATATAGTACTTCGTCGCTTCAGACCCGAATTCGCCGCATCGTTCTTCGAGCGATCAGCCACCCACCAGATGACACACTACCGTACACCACTCGATCGCCAGCAAACGGCGGGAGACAACCGATGAGCGAACGCGCAGCAAAGGTCACACCGACCGACGAAGAACAGGACGACGAGCAGATCACCGACAGCGCCGCGCCCGATGCGGCCACCGAGGAACCGGCGGCCGGCACCGAGACGACGACCGACCCCGTCACCTCGGGTGCCGAGGCCGTCGTCCGCGCGTTGGAGAACGCGGGCGTCGAGTACGCCTTCGGCGTACAGGGCGGGGCGATCATGCCCGTCTACGACGCGCTGTACGACTCCGATATCTACCACGTGACGATGGCCCACGAGCAGGGCGCGGCCCACGCGGCCGACGCCTACGGCATCGTCTCGGGCGAGCCGGGCGTCTGTCTGGCCACGTCGGGGCCGGGCGCGACCAATCTCGTGACCGGCATCGCCGACGCCGACATGGATTCGGACCCGATGCTTGCGCTGACCGGACAGGTCCCGACGGAGTTCGTCGGCAACGACGCCTTCCAAGAGACCGACACGACCGGCGTCACGACGCCGATCACGAAGGACAACACCTTCGCGAGCGGCTCCGATACCGTCGGAAACGACGTCAGCGAGGCCTTCGCACTGGCCCGTGAGGGCCGGCCGGGGCCGACCCTGGTCGACCTGCCGAAAGACGTCACCAACGGCGAAACCGACCGCGAGCCCGACGAACCGAAAGTGCCCGACACCTACGACGTTCAAGAGCGGGCCGACGAGGAGATCGTCGCGGCCGCCGCGGAACGGATCGAGAACTCCGATCGGCCCGCCCTCCTGCTGGGCGGGGGCGTCATCAAGGGCGAAGCCAGTGAGGCCTGCCGCGAGTTCGCGATCGAACACGAGATCCCGGTCATCACCACGATGCCCGGCATCGGTGCCTTCCCCGAAGACCACGAGCTATCCCTCGAGATGGCGGGGATGCACGGCACCGGCTACGCCAACATGGCGATCACCCACTGTGATACCCTGATCGGGATCGGCACCCGGTTCGACGACCGCCTGACCGGCGGCATCGAGACCTTCGCGCCCGAGGCGGAGGTCATCCACGTCGACATCGATCCCGCGGAGATCTCGAAGAACATCCACGCGGACTACCCGCTGATCGGCGACGCCGAAACCGTCGTCGAGCAGCTAGGCGAGGCGGTCGACGACTCGCCGGAAGCCAAGAAGTGGCGCGCTCAGTGCCAGCAGTGGAAGTCCGACTACTCGATGGCTTACGACGCGCCGAAGGACAAGCCGGTCCAGCCGGAGTTCGTCGTCGAGGCCCTGGACGAGGCCACCGACGACGACACCATCGTCACCACCGGCGTCGGCCAACACCAGATGTGGGCCTGCCAGTACTGGACCTACACCGAACCCCGCACCTGGGTCTCGAGTCACGGGCTCGGTGCGATGGGCTATGGCCTGCCGTCGGCGATCGGCGCACGACTGGCGGCCGACGACGACCAAGACGTCGTCTGTATCGACGGCGATGGCTCGTTCCTGATGACGATGCAGGGACTGTCGGTCGCGGTCCGCGAGGACCTCGATATCACGGTCGCCGTGCTGAACAACGAGTACATCGGGATGGTCCGACAGTGGCAGGACGCCTTCTTCGAGGGCCGACACGCCGCCTCGGACTACGGCTGGATGCCCGAGTTCGACAAGCTCGCCGAGGCCTTCGGCGCACAGGGGTACCGGATCGACGACTACGACGACGTCGCCGACACCGTCGCGGACGCCATCGCGTACGATGGCCCCTCGGTGATCGACGTCCACATCGATCCCGACGCCAACGTCTACCCGATGGTGCCCTCCGGCGGCGACAACGGCCAGTTCGCACTCACGGAGGACCAACTATGAAGAAGGGACTCGAGGGCCCACCACCGGAAGAGCGACCGTCTCCCACGGGACGGCGCAACAAGCAGGGCATCCGCATCGACCCCGAGGTCGAAGCGACCCACGAACCCCGCCGGACCGTCATCTCGGCGCTGGTCGAACACGAGCCCGGCGTCCTCTCGGACGTCTCGGGCCTGTTCTCCCGGCGCCAGTTCAACATCGAGAGCCTCACCGTCGGGCCGACCGAGGACGACGATCGCGCGCGAATGACGATCGTCGTCGAGGAGCCGGATCCGGGCATCGACCAGGTCAAGAAGCAACTGCGCAAGCTCGTGCCGGTCATCGCGGTGCGCGAACTCGAGCCCGACGCCATGCGTCGGGAACTCGCGCTGATCAAGGTCGACGCCGCCGACCCCGCACAGATCGCCGCCGTCGCGGAGATGTACGGCGGCAAGACCGTCGACTCGAGCCCGGAGACGGCGACGGTCGAGGTCACCGGTGCGCGCCAGAAGATCGAGGCCGCGATCGAGACGTTCAGTCAGTTCGGGATCCGGGAGATCTCCCGGACCGGGACGACGGCGCTGGCCCGCGGAACCGACCCGACAGGGACGGCCAGTGCAACGGCACAGCCCGCCGACGAGGCGAACCACGACGAACCCTACACAGCAGACGATGACTGACGACTTCACCACCGACATCTACTACGACGATGATGCAGACGTATCGACGCTCGACGACGAGACCGTGGCCGTGCTGGGCTACGGGAGCCAGGGCCACGCCCACGCGCTGAACCTCCACGACAGCGGGGTCGACGTGATCGTCGGCCTCCGCGAGGGCTCGTCCTCGCGCTCGGCCGCCGAGGCCGACGGGCTGACGGTCGAGACGCCGGCCGACGCGGTCGCAGCGGCCTCCTACGTGTCCGTCCTCGTGCCCGACACCGTTCAGGCGGACGTCTACGAGAACGCCATCGAACCCAACCTCGAGGCCGGCGACACGCTGCAGTTCGCCCACGGGCTGAACATCCACTACGCCCAGATCGAGCCGCCCGAAGACGTCGACGTGACGATGGTCGCGCCCAAGAGTCCGGGCCACCTCGTCCGTCGCAACTACGAGAACGACGAGGGGACGCCCGGTCTGCTCGCGGTCTATCAGGACACGACGGGCGATGCGGACGAACGGGCCCTCGCGTACGCGAAAGGGATCGGCTGTACCCGCGCCGGCGTCATCGAGACGACGTTCCGGGAGGAGGTCGAGTCCGACCTCTTCGGCGAGCAGGCCGTCCTCTGTGGCGGCGTCACCTCGCTGGTCAAACACGGCTACGAGACGCTGGTCGACGCCGGCTACTCGCCGGAGATCGCCTACTTCGAGTGTCTCAACGAACTCAAACTGATCGTCGACCTGATGTACGAAGGTGGCCACGCCGAGATGTGGGACTCCGTGTCCGACACCGCCGAATACGGCGGCCTCTCCCGTGGCGACCGCATCGTCGACGAGAACGTTCGCGAGAACATGGAGGAGACCCTCGAGGAGATCCAGAACGGCGAGTTCACCCGCGAGTGGATCCTCGAGAACCAGGCCGGTCGCCCGAGCTACAACCAGCTCCGGGAGGCCGAGAAGAACCACGAGATCGAACAGGTCGGCGAGCGACTGCGCGACCTGTTCGCGTGGGCAGAGGAAGACACCGAAGACGAGTCCGTCCAGGTGCAGGCGGACGACTGAGAGCAAACCCATGACAGCAAACGACAACACGGACACGATAGCCGAGATCAGCCACACCAACCCCTTCACCGGGGAGACGGCCGGTCACCTGTTCAACCGCGGCCCGATCGTCGCAGCGGACGGCGGGACGCCCGATGCGACCGAACCCGCCGACACTGACGAGGCCGACGAACGGACCGACAGGAAAGAGACGATGCGCGACGTCGACCACACGCCGCCAGGGGACGCCGCGGACGCGAACCGCGTCTTCGAGCGCGGCCGAACACAGCCCGTAGAGGACGAGGAATGAGCGAGGGCACACTGTACGACAAGGTCTGGGATCGACACAAAGTCACCACGCTGCCGACCGGACAGGACCAGCTGTTCGTCGGGCTCCACCTCATCCACGAGGTCACGAGCCCGCAGGCCTTCGGGATGCTCCGCGAGCGCGACCTCGAGGTCGCCTACCCCGAGCTGACCCACGCGACGGTCGACCACATCGTCCCGACGGCCGACCAGTCCCGCCCCTACGAGGAGGACGCGGCCGAGGAGATGATGGCCGAACTCGAGGAAAACGTCCGCGAGGCCGGCATCGACTTCTCGGACCCGACGACGGGAGATCAGGGGATCGTCCACGTCATCGGCCCGGAGCAGGGACTGACCCAGCCCGGCAAGACGATCGTCTGTGGGGACTCCCACACCTCGACCCACGGTGCCTTCGGCGCGCTCGCGTTCGGCATCGGGACCTCCCAGATCCGCGACGTCCTCGCGACGGGGACCGTCGCCATGGAGAAACAGAAGGTCCGCAAGATCCAGGTCGACGGCGAACTCGGCGAGGGTGTCGAAGCCAAGGACATCATCCTCGAGATCATCCGCCGACTCGGTACCGAGGGCGGCGTCGGCTACGTCTACGAGTACGCCGGCGAGGCCATCGAGAGCCTGGGCATGGAAGGGCGGATGTCCATCTGTAACATGTCCATCGAGGGCGGCGCTCGCGCGGGCTATGTCAACCCCGACGAGACCACCTACGAGTGGCTCGAGGAGACGGACTACTTCCAGGAGAATCCGGAGCGCTTCGAGGAACTCAAACCCTACTGGGAGTCGATCCGCTCCGACGAGGACGCCGACTACGACGACGTCGTCCACATCGATGCGAACGAACTCGAGCCGGTCGTCACCTGGGGCACCACGCCCGGCCAGGGAATCGGCATCACGGATCCGATCCCGGAGCCGGAATCGCTGCCCGCGGAGAAACAGGACACCGCCCGACGCGCGCAGGAACACATGCGCGTCGCGCCCGGCGAGACGATGGAGGGGTACAACATCGACGTGGCCTTCCTCGGCTCCTGTACGAACGCCCGCCTGCCGGACCTGCGACGCGCCGCCCGGATCGTCGAGGGACGGGAAGTCGCCGACGACGTCCGCGCGATGGTCGTCCCCGGCAGCCAGCGCGTCCAGAAAGCCGCCGAGGAGGAAGGGCTCAAAGACACCTTCGAGGAGGCCGGCTTCGAGTGGCGCAACGCCGGCTGTTCGATGTGTCTGGGCATGAACGAGGACCAGCTCGAGGGCGACGAGGCCTGTGCCTCCTCGTCGAACCGGAACTTCGTCGGCCGACAGGGCTCGAAGGACGGCCGGACCGTCCTGATGAACCCGCAGATGGTCGCAACGGCGGCGATCACTGGTGAAGTGACCGACGTTCGCGAGCTGCCGGAGACGGAGGTGACCGCATAATGAGCGACGAGGTCGAAATTCCGGAAGTGAACTACGTCGCCGGCTCGGGCGTCCCGATCCGGGGCAACGACATCGACACCGACCAGATCATCCCCGCCCGCTTCATGAAGGTCGTCACCTTCGACGGGCTGGGCGAGTTCGCGTTCTTCGATCTGCGGTTCGATGACGACGACAATCAGAAAGATCACCCGTTCAACGAGGACCGTTATCAGGACTCCTCGGTGATGGTCGTCAACAGCAACTTCGGCTGTGGCTCCTCCCGCGAACACGCACCCCAGGCCCTGATGCGCTGGGGCATCGACGCGATCATCGGCGAGAGCTTCGCCGAGATCTTCGCGGGCAACTGTCTTGCGCTCGGCATCCCGACAGTCACGGCCGACAGCGAGACGATCGAGGACCTCCAGGACTGGGTCGACGAGAACCCCGACGGCGAAATCGACATCGACATCGAGGCCGAAGAGGTCACCTACGGCGACGAGACCATCGACGTCACCGTCGACGACGCCCAGCGCAAAGCCCTCGTTGAGGGCGTCTGGGACACGACGGCGCTGATGAAGTCAAACGCCGGTGCGGTCCGCGAGACGGCTCGCGAACTGCCTTACGTCGACGACGCGGCGATCCCAGAAGCGGAATAACGCCGTTTTCGGGTCGTTTTTCCCGCCGTTTCACGACTCTCGGCTACTGTTCCGACCGGCGTCGTCCCGTTCGTCGCGGCCTCGGTCCACGGTTTGCGAAACAGGACACACTGAAAGCGGCAGGGGATCGCCGCTATCGCGGGATATTTCGGCTCTAGCCGACTACGGCGTGGTATGACTCGATATCTAGACGGCGCTCTTTTCGCGGTACTCGCCGTTCTCTGGGGGTTTTCCTTCCCGGCGATCTCGATCGGCCTCGAGTATCTCCCGCCGCTGCTCTTTGCGGCCGCACGGTACGACATCGCGGCGGTCCTGTTGTTGACCGCGGCCGTCATCCGGGTCGAGCGGTGGCGACCGACCGCACGGAACGACCTGCTCGCGGTCGCGGGCGGCGGCGTCTTCCTCATCGCCGGCAACGGCCTGCTCTTTCTGGGCCAGCAGACGGTGCCGAGCGGCGTCGCTGCGATCTTACAGGGGCTGGTGCCGATCATCACCGCGCTGTGGGCCATTCCGCTACTGGGCGAGCGACTCTCGCCGCTCGGGGCCGTCGGTGCGGCGATCGGCTTTCTGGGCGTCGGCCTCGTGATCCAGCCCGATCCGGCCAACCTGCTCGCCGGCGACACCGCCTCGAAGCTGCTCATCGTCGGGCAGGTCTGTAGCGTCGCGCTCGGCGGCGTGTTGATCCAGCGGGCCGGCCCGACGCTCGAGCAACTGCCGCTGGTCGGCTGGTCGATGCTCGTCGGCGGCCTCGTCTTGCACGCGGTCAGCCTCGCGGTCGGCGAGTTGCCCAGCACCGATGTGATCGGCCCCGTCTCGATGGGCGCGCTGCTCTATCTCGGGGTCTTCGCGACCGCGATCGCCTTCATGATTTACTTCCGCGTCCTCGCGGAATACGGCGCGTTCGAGGCGGCGCTGATCGGCTATCTGGTCCCGATCGTCGCGACGATCGCGAGCGTCGTCCTGCTGGGCGAGGAGATCGGGGCACTGACCGTCGCCGGCTTCGGACTGGTCGCAGTCGTCTTCGCCTTGCTCAAGCGGCGCGCGATCGCCGACGCGGTTGGGTTCTCGACGGGCGTCGGAAGCCCCTGATTGGCAAGCGGGTCGGGACAGTTGGCTCGAGCCGCGAGTGGCATGATACCGGTATCGATACCCTCTTTTCGGCCCCGCGACGATGATTGGGCATGACACACGAGATCGCCGTCATCCCGGGCGATGGGATCGGACAGGAAGTGACGCCGGCCGCCGTCGAGGTACTCGAGGCACTCAAGCCCGACTTCGAGTTCGTCGAGGCCGAGGCCGGCGACGCGGTCAAAGACGAGACCGGTGAGGCGCTGCC
This sequence comes from Natrinema pellirubrum DSM 15624, assembly GCF_000230735.2. Classification (NCBI taxonomy): domain Archaea; kingdom Methanobacteriati; phylum Methanobacteriota; class Halobacteria; order Halobacteriales; family Natrialbaceae; genus Natrinema; species Natrinema pellirubrum. The sequence continues at coordinate 950,340 of NC_019962.1, read as the reverse complement.
ACAGGAGACCTACGACCTGGCGGCGTCGGCCGACGCGACGCTGTTCGGTGCGGCCGGCGACACGGCCGCGGACGTTATTCTGCCGCTCCGGGAGGCAGTCGATTCGTTCGTCAACGTCCGCCCGGCGAAGGCGTATCCCGGCATCGACGCCGTCCGCCCCGAGACGGACCTGATCTTCCTCCGGGAGAACACCGAGGGCGTCTACGCGGGCCACGAGGATCGACTGACACAGGACGTCTCGACGCTGACCCGCGTCGTCACGGAATCCGCGTCGGAACGCCTCGCCGAGTTCGCCTGTGACTACGTCGCCGGCGACGACCACGACGGGTTCTCGATCGTCCACAAGGCAAACGTCATGCGCGAGACGGACGGGCTCTTCCGCGATACGGTCAAAGGCGTCGCCGATGAGAACGGCGTCGAGACCGATCAGGTGCTGATGGACGCCTTCGCGACGCGGGTCTGTCTCGACCCCGAACAGTTCGACGTCGTCGTCTGTCCGAACCTCGCGGGCGACGTCCTCTCCGATCTCGCCGCGGGACTGGTCGGCGGTCTCGGCTTGCTCCCCTCGGCCAACATCGGTCCCGACCGCGCCCTCTTCGAACCCGTCCACGGCACCGCGCCCGACATCGCCGGCGAGGGCGTCGCCAACCCCGCAGCGACGATCATCTCTGCGGCGATGTTGCTCGAGTATCTGGGCTACGACGACGAGAGCGACCGGGTCCACACGGCCGTCGAGGCGACGCTTGAAGACGGCCCGCGAACGCCGGATCTGGGCGGTGACGCCTCGACCGAGGACGTGACTGCGGCGATCATCGATCGCCTGTAACGGGGGTCACTCGCCGTTTTTTAGTAGCACGGGATCGCCCAACACCGCATGGATCGGAACGATCGGGCCGTGACGGCCTTTGCCATGCTCGGCCACGCCATGTTCCACACCTACGAGCTGGTAATTCCGATCTTCGTGGTGATCTGGCTCGAACGGTTCTCGACGACGGCGGCGTTTCTCGGCACCGTCGTCGGCGCAAGCTACGCTCTGATCGGGGTCGGCGCGCTCCCGAGCGGGCTGCTCGCGGACCGGGTCAGCTCCAAGCGACTCATCCTCGCCTGCCTGCTCGGTATGGGCGCGGCGTTCGCGCTCGTCGCCGTCGCTCCGAGCGTCGCCGTCCTGGCGGTCGGATTGCTGCTGTGGGGGGCCGCCGCGAGCCTCTATCACCCGGCCGGGCTGGCGCTGCTCAGTCGCGGGACGAAAGCGCGGGGGACCGCCTTCGCGTATCACGGCGCAGCGGGCAACGTCGGCGTCGCGACCGGGCCCTTGCTCGCCGCGGTCATGCTGGCATTCGTCGGCTGGCGAACCGTCGCCGCCCTGCTGTTGGTGCCGGTCGTCCTCGCGGCGGCCGTCGGCTGGCGACTCGAGTTCGACGAGACCGCCGGGAGTGCGGCCCGAGACGCGGACGGCACCGCGACCGAGCGCGAGCAACCCCGCAGCCTCGCGGCGTTCGTCGCCAGTTCCCGTCGGCTGTTCACCGTCGGTTTTACCCTCGTCTTCGCGACAGGGATCCTCTACGGCGTCTACTACCGGGCGACGTTTACGTTCCTGCCGGAGATCCTCGCGGACCTGTCGCTGTTCGACCCGGTGGCGCTTGGCGGCCGCTCGTTCGAGCCGAGCCAGTACGTCTACTCCGGGCTCTTGCTCGTGGGTGGCGTCGGTCAGTACGTCGGGGGCAAACTCGTCGACCGCGCGCGACTCGAGACGGTGTTGCTGGGCGGCTACGCGGCCCTCGCCGCCGTCGCGCTCGCGTTCGTCCCGTCGACGAACGCGGGGCTCGCGCCGCTGCTGGTCGTCGGGGGTGCCCTCGGCTTTCTCACGTTCATGATCGCCCCGATCAATCAGGAGGCGATCTCGGCGTACACGCCGGCCGACGCGCGGGGTCTCTCCTTTGGCTACTCGTATACAGCGATCTTCGGCGTCGGCGCGGTCGGCTCGTCACTGGCCGGGTTCGTCCTGACGCGATCGACGCCGACCGTGCTGTTCGTCGTCGTCGCCGCCTGTGCCGCGGTCGCCGCCCTCATCGGCGGGACGCTTCGCCGTCGCTCCGGCCGGCGGTCCCCTGACGGCGTGACGGCGGACGACTGACACGGATTATTGTCACTGTTTCCCGGTGTACCCGCAGGACGAGCGTGGGGACACCGGTACTGACTGACAGTAACCCGTATGAGCCCGCCGCGACGGCAGTTCGAACCCCGTTCCGGCCAGAGAGTTATCACGGGGGCCGTGGTACCGGCGGCCATGTTGCGAGACGACACCCTCGCCGGGGTCGACTCACGGTTCGTCGAAACGGAGCGATTGGGGACCCATTACCTCGAGTCGGGGGCTACCGATCGGGCCGGTGACGGGGGCGAAACGGTCGTCTTCGTCCACGGGAACGTCTCCTCCTCGCGGTTCTTCGAGGACGTGATGGCCGACCTGCCCGGTCGCCATCGGGCGATCGCACCCGATCTGCGAGGATACGGCGACTCGGAGGCGAAACCGGTCGACGCGACGAACGGGCTCGGCGACTTCGAGCGGGACCTGCACGCGCTGCTGGGCGATCTCGACCTCGCGGAGCCGGTCGTCCTCGTCGGCTGGTCCAACGGCGGCGGGGTCGCGATGCGGTACGCGATCGACTACCCCGAGGCGGTCGCGGCCCTCGTCCTCGTCAACCCGCTGTCGCCGTACGGCTTCGGCGGGACGAAAGACGTCGAGGGAACGCCGTGTTTCGACGACTACGCCGGCTCCGGCGGCGGGATCGGGAACGACGCCTTCGTCGCCGGCCTCGCCGACCGCGACCGTGGTGTCGAGGGCCAAACCTCGCCGCGGAAGGTCCTGCGGACCTACTACGTCGATCCGACCCACGAGTTCGACGCCGAGCGCGAGGAGTCGTATCTGACCGGGATGCTCGATACTGCCACCGGCGACGGGAACTACCCCGGCTCGTCGAACCCCAGCGACAACTGGCCTGGCATCGCTCCCGGCGAAACCGGGGTGAACAACGCCATCTCGCCCAAGTACTGCGACCTCGAGGCGACCACCGAGATCGATCCCGATGAGAAGCCGCCGATCACGTGGATCCGCGGCGACTCCGATCAGATCGTCTCGAACGCCTCGCTGTTCGATCTGGGGACGCTCGGCCGAATGGGCGAACTCCCCGACTGGCCCGGTGAGGACGTCTTCCCGCCCCAGCCGATGGTCGACCAGACCCGTGCCGTCTGCGAGCGCTACGCCGACCGCGGCGGCGAGTTCGAGGAAATCGTCTTCGGCAACACCGGCCACGCACCCCATCTCGAGGTGCCGGGGGACTTCGGCGATCGGCTCGAGTCGGTGCTTCGGGGCTGAGATCGTGGCTGCGGTAGGGGATCAGGACTTCGAGTCCCGCTTCGAAATCGCGTCGGCCTCGGCCGCCGCTTCCTCCCGTTCGTCGGTCGCGCCCTCGCTGCGCATCGTCCGCAGCGTCGAGAGGCCGCGCTTGCGGGTGACGCCCTTCGAGATCCTGACGCCGTCGAAAGTGCCCTCCCAACTGTCGTCGTTCGCACCGAGATGGTCCATGTAGTACGCGAACGCCCCGAGCCACAGCAAAACGGCCGTCAGCACGAGGAAGGCAAGCGCCGAGACGAGCGCCGACGGGTCGAGGACGCCGACCGGAATCCCGGCGACGGCGTAGACGAACGCGGCGATTACCATGAGGACGGTGATCGTCGCGAACATGTCGTTGACGGCGGTCACCCGGGCGTTGTACTCGATCCACCGGCCGTAGCTGCGCAGCAGTCGCACCTCGAACCGGTCGGCGTCGGTGGCCGGATCGGCCCGTGCCGTCGCGAGTGCGGCCTCGACCGCGTCGCCGTCGATCCCGCCCCGGAGGTTCGAGGCGGTGTAGGTCACGCCCGCGAGTCCTGTCGAAATCAACAGCAGGAGCGCACTGGCGATCGTGAAGGCGTTGACGAACGGCGCGATATCGATCGTCGTCTGGACGACGATCGAACCGCCGGTGACGACGAGCCCGACCAACAGGAGGTTCGCCTTGAGGATCTCGATCGCCTTCTCGTCGATCTCCTGGATGCGTGCGACCTGATAGTCGAACGTCGACCGGAGTTCCTCACGGGCCAACTCGAGTGTCTCCCGATCGAGGTCGTCCCGCTCGCCGGCCGCCGACTCCTCGGCGTCGCGCCCATCGTCCGTGGCCGCCGGACCGCTCATGGGCCATCCTTACCCGCACCGACCGTAAATCCCCCGGCGTCCGTCCCCGGTCGTCGCAGTCAGGCGATATCGAGTGAATCCCTGTCGGCACCGGCCAGTTCCTCGAGCGCGTCTGCCTCGAGCAAGTGACACTCCCCGGGGACGACGAGCAGATGCAGCGGGTCGCCGAACTCCCGGTCGGCGAGTTCGGTCATGGTCCCGGCCTCGACGAGCGGGTCGGGGCTGCCTGCGCGTGCGACGACGACACCCACGAGATCGGGGTATTCATCGGCGAGCAACTCGGCGCCGACATCGGCGGTCATGTACTCGTCCTCGTCGGTTCGCTCGTGGCCGATCTTGATATCGAGGTAGACGACCGTATGGAGCCCGTCCGCACGGTTCGCGTCGATCGTTTCGGTCACGCTCGCGGGGAGGCCGTCGGCACCGTGGGCGTAGGGAAAGGGCAGCGTCGTCGCCTTCCCGAACCGGTAGTTCTGGAGGCCGGTCAACGCGCTGGTGGCCGTCTGAGCCGTGACGCCGTGGATAACCTGCGTCTCGATCCCGCGGTCGTGGGCCCGCAGTCGCAGGTCGACGTGGGTCGTCGAGATCATCGTATCGCCCGCGGTCAGGAAGGCCACGTCCTCGGTCGCCGCTGCCTCGAGCATGTCCTCGGGGTGTTGTTCAACGCCCGCTCGGTCACGGACTTCGATCTCGATGTCGTGGTGGGACTCGAGGTCTTCGATCGTCGTTCCGATCAGTTCGCTGGTGTAGAACTCGGCGTAAACGCGCTCGGCCGCCCGGAGGGCCTCCTGCCCCTCGACGGTGATCGACCGCTCGTCGTAGAGTCCGAGGCCGATGAAGGTGAGCATACGAGGGCGTAGTCGTAGCGTGCGGAATACGTTTTCGAGACGACGTTCCGGTCGTTTGCCGGCACGAACCGCTCAGAACCCGATATGCGAGGTCGACGACGGGCCGTCGTCCTCGTCTTCGTCATCGATCTCGCCCTCGGAGGCGAAACTGAAGCCGTCATCGGTCAGATAGACGACGCCGTCCTCGACGGTGACGTCGACGGCGGGCAAGGTCGTGTCGGCCGCCTCGCCGTTGTCGCAGTAACCTGAGCAGCTGTCGAACATGGACCCGTGTTTCGGACAGATGAGTTGGCCGTCACGCATCGCCACACCGCGCCCCGTGTCGAGCCGCTGTGCCTCGTGCGTACAGCGATTGATCCATGCCTCGACCCCCTCTTCACAGGGGACCAGAATCGCCTCGTCGGGTTCGCCGTACTGATCGCGAACAGTAAACAGCCACGACCGGTTCTCGTGGACCGTCTCGACGGTCGTGAGTCGCGTTCCGTCCATCTCGGGGAAACGGTTCGTGTGTCGAGCGGAAAACGTTCCCGATGACCGCGACATTCTATATATCGTTTATTGATTTATGGACACCCCTCGTCGATCGTCGGCGAAAACGTCAGCGTTACGGCGGCCCACCGGTCAGTTCGAGTATGGAAGTCCCGTGCGCTCGCGTCGCCCGCGAGGATGGGGAAGCGGTGCGGTCGGCGCTGGCCGACGCGGACCTGATCGACGACGACTACGAGATCGCCGTCGAGGACGGATGGCTCTACATCCCCGTCGCCGACCCCGACGCCACCGCTGCCCTGCTCGAGGGCGGCGAGATCGTCTCCCGAACGGTCAGCGAGCGCGACCAGCAGACGACACCCGCCGATCTGCTCGCGTTCGACCCCACCTACGAACGGCTCGGGAGGGCCGCGCTCATCGACGAGGACGATCCTGAGCGCGCGCGGGCGATCGCTGATGCCGTTCTCGAGTCGGATCTCCCCGTCGAGACGGTGCTGAACAAGGCCTCGAAGGTCAAGGGAGAGACGCGGGTCCGGGACTGGGAACTGCTCGCGGGCGAGAACACCGAGGTCGTCCACCGCGAGTACGGCTGTGAGTTCCTGCTTGATCTCGCCGAGGTCTACTTCTCGCCGCGACTCGCGACCGAGCGCCACCGCGTGGCAAAACAGGTGAGCAGCGGCGAGCGCGCGTTCGACATGTTCGCCGGCGTCGGCCCCTTCGTGATCCCGTTTGCTAAACGCGGGGCGACGTGTGTCGGCGTCGATCTCAATCCCGACGCGATCGAGTATCTCCGCGAGAACGCCGCCCGGAACGGGGTCGAAGAGCGGGTGACCGCCATCAACGAGGACGTTCGTGAGGTCGCGACGGAGTACGCGGACTGGGCCGACCGCCTCGTGATGAACCTCCCCCACAGCGCCGACGAGTTCCTCGAGGCGGCGGTCACCCTCGCGGGCGACGACTGCACCCTCCACTACTACGACATCCAGCACGAAGACGACCCGTTCGGGCCGGGTGAGCGGGCGATCCGCGCGGCCGCCGAACCCGAGTACGACGTCACCGTCGAGACCCGCCACACCGTCCGCTCGTATGCCCCCCACGAGCTGAACGTCTGTCTGGACGTCCGCCTCGAGCGGTGACTCGAATAACGGGCTCGAGGGCGTAACTCTCTCCCATGACCGGATCGATTCGCAACCCTTATGATCGGTATCGGTCCTATAACCGAGTGCGCGCCGGAGTAGCTCAGACTGGCAGAGCGAATCCTTCGTAAGGATTAGGTCGAGGGTTCAAATCCCTCCTCCGGCTCTTTCTGCGACGAACATCACATGCGGAGCGAAGCGAGCCGTGTCGGATTCGAATCGACGATGCGGCTGCGCCGCCGTGAGTCACGTCTCTATAGAACCACTGAAACGATTCACACACTGATCGCAACGCTGTCGTGCGGTCAGGTGTGCAGTGACTTTCAGTGGCTCTATAGCCGGTTCGGCTTGGAGCGAGCGACGCAACTGGCGGACTCCCGTCGTGTCGGACGAGTCCGGAGCGACCCGCTGACCGAGACGTGGCTATCTGTAGGGAGCGGGCGACTCCGCAGCGACCAGGCGCGACTCGAACTCCGCCACTGAACACACCTCGAGGTCTCCCTTGCGTTCTTTCTCGTGAACGTAGTCGACGATCGCCTCGAAGTCGTCGACGTGGTACTCGGCGTCGGCGAGGTCCCACATCGAGTGAAAAAGCAGCGTGAGGACGCCGTCGTGCCGGATCGTCAGATCGAGCAGCCGCCTGGCTTCGGCCGGGTCGGGGTCGCCGCGCCGCGGAGCCAGCAGTCGGTTGGGGACCCGGCCGGTCGCCGGCCACCCCGCAGCGAACCCGAGCCGATGATACTCGTCGACGAGTTCGAGCGTAGTGGCGTCGTAGTCGCTGTATGGATAGGCGAAGTACTCGGCACCGGCTTCGAACCCGTGATCGATGAGCCACTGTTTGCCCTCGCGAATGCGTGCTTCCTGGATCGCCGGCTCGAGGCTCGAGAGGGAGTCGTGGCTGTGCGCATGGCTCCCGACCGTCCACCCGCCGGCCTGTAACTCCGCGAGCTGTTCGAGGTCGAGCGCGTCGCGTCCCCCGATGGCGTCCGGATTGACGAACGTCGTCGCGGGGTAGCCGTGTGACTCGAGAATCGGTGCCGCTTGGGTGTAGTCGGTGACGCTGCCGTCGTCGAACTGGAAGAGGACGACGGGAGTGTCGGGGCGGGGCGTCCGCGCGAGGTGGTCACACCAGAGCGACAGCGACTCGCCGCCGCCCGTATAGGTGAGGATCCGGAGTTCGCTGACGGCCGAGCGATCGCAGCCACCGTCGTGATCGATCCCGAAGGGATACGACTGGAACGGCACTCCCGCACGAACCGGTGCGCGGAGGTCGAGCCGGTTGCCGTCGGTATCGAACAGCTGAATCCGAGGGTAGATGTCCGCGGTGGCGCGGAGCGCCAGCGAGAGGCCGTTGCCGGTCAGATCGACCGGTTCCGCGAACGTCCGGCGGATCGCGCCGCGCCTGTCCCGCGGTCGGACATCGATCCGCGCGGCCTGTGTCCCGCTGTAGTAGGTCGCGTCGTCAGCGGTCAGCGTTCCGCCGTCGCTGGTCCACGGCGACAGGTCTTCGAAGTCCTCGAACGGGGACGGATCGACGGCGTCGGACGCCGTGTCTTCGGCGGGGTCGTCGTCCGGGTCGACGTCGCTCGGTCCGTTCCCGTCCGGTTCGATTCCCGTCGAGTCGTTCCGGGGGCCACTCGTCGACTCACGCGAGAGACACCCCGCGACGCAACTGCCGAGTCCGGCGATCAGGAGATCACGACGGCGCATTACCGTCTCGAGCGGGCCGGCGGGTATTCGTTAAGAGCAGTGAATATCATCGTAACGGGATCTTACCGATGGATTACGTGCTGGCTGTGGTCGGTGACCGGGAGGTCAGGTAGCGGCCCGTCGGTGGATCTGTGCCCCACTGTCGACCGACGATAAACCAATTATAGCGATATCAAATCGATGATGGTGGGACCCACAACTTCGGGATCTCAAATTCTACAAACCACCATACAGCTGACACCCGTTACGATCGTCCTCAGAGAAGCTGTTTGAAAAAGAAACTATTCTTCGTCTTCCGAGGCAACAGCGCTCATAGCGTCCATTCCTTGCTGAATCGGATGCTCTTCGTAGAGCTCTTCGCTTCGCAGAAACCCATCTGAGAGGATGTTATCTTCCATACCGCTCTCGTAGATAATCCTCCAGCCGTGACCTGCTTCGTAGGTCACGGCTGTCACCCAGTCGTAGCCAATGAACATCGCGGTGTCCATAACCATCCCGTGTTCCGGATCAAATTTCGTCGTCTGAGGCATTATTGACTGGATGCTCTCGTGTCGTTCGAGTGAGTCACGCTCAGTATCCTTGAGTGGGCGGTCTGGAAGCGATTCAACAAGGGATCCATCTTGAGCCATACTCCAAGTAGCTCTTGGCGCGTAAATAACCGTTCGGCGTGGGTCCAAATGAGGTGCCCTAATGGGGAGTCTCTCCTTCGGTTTCAGTATCTGGACTGACTGTTAATGGCATCTAACATCACTCCTGCAGTTGATGACGATGCCCCCGCTTTGGCGGGGGCGATCGTCATCCACGCCAAGAAAGTCTGTGAAACAGCTGATCATCTTTGGCGTGTACTTGGAGACGTCTCGATTCCCGTGGATGGACTAACAGACACTCGACAACAGCACAAAGTCTCGTTCGGAACCGAGTCAATGGCACGAGTCTACATCTACCAGACGATCTACGACCTCGCCCAAAGCGAGGTCGCAGATCGGCTTGAGAACCGTCCAGCACTGCTGAAACAGCTAGGTTTGAACAGGGTGCCGACTCAGCAGAATCTCTCATACGCTTGGAACCAATTCAGCGAGCAAACCAAGACCACGCTTGAGGCCGCTGCGAAGGGAATAGCTCGTGAAGCCCGTGATCACGACGTTATTTCGGAGGCACTCATTCCAATTAACCTGGATGAAAAAGAAGCGAACGACGATAAATCCGATTCGACAGTGTCTCGCGCACACGTGCGCGAGCACGGGAGTAAGGTCGTCGAACTCGCTCGCCGACACGGCTTCGCCGAGTTCGACTCCGATAGAGCCGACAACAGGGTCTATGAGGATGAACAGATCCTTGATCTGTTCTCCAACGCGTGCCTCACGCAGGGGAGCGCTCATTCAGAGGGAGAAGCTGGGTGGTTCCTTGAAGAGAACGAGATCTGTGACGACTCGACGTTTCTCCGAGTAATCAAGCAGTTTGCGACGCCATCCGACGAGGAAGTAACGCGCTCCGTTCAGGAGTTGCAGATCGAGGATATCGTCGCGTTCACTGAGCTGTATCGAGAGGCTGTGATGGCCTCGTTCAACGCGGCGACCGAAAATATCCTCAAGACGATTCGTCACGAGGATCCCTTCGACGACCGCCACGTCGTGGCGGCCGTCGACTTCACACACGTTCCCTACCACGTCTGGCCGTGGATCGACAAGGACGAGAAAATCCCGAAAGCAGAGTATCCGCCGATGGTCAGCGGGTACAAAGAAGACGGTGAAATCAAGCACGGGTATACGTTCGCGACGATCACGATCGTCGGGAACGATGTCCCAATCATCCTGGGTATCGAGCCAGTCAAGGAACGCTCTGCGTGGGAACCGGAAGATGCGCCAGCCGATTCGAAGGCGGATGTAGTTGACGTACTGCTGGACACAGCCCAGCAGTACGTCGATCTCGACGAAGTGCTCCTAGACCGGGGATTCTACAGTAACGAGGTGTACGCAACGATTCACGACCGCGGGCTTGTGTACCTGACGCCAGTACCGAAGTATGAAGACGATTACGAGGCGATCAAGAAAATCAAGAGCAAAGAAGGAGTTGACGCCGCTGTCAAGAACGATGTTCCGTTCGCCATTGATGGCGAACTCCACCACACTGCAGAGTTCCTGTACGTACCAGCGACTGATGAGGAAGCTGACGGAAGCTATGCCGTGTTCGTGACCAACCGTGATCACGTCGCTCCCGAGGAGATCATGCACGTCACCAACAGCTACAGCCGACGCTGGGATATCGAAAATCAGTACAAGTCGGTGAAAGCGTTTCTTCCCAAGACGTCCTCAAAAGACTACCGTGTTCGGTTGTTCAGCTTCACGTTCGCAGCATTGTTGTACAATCTCTGGAGGCTTACCGATTACTTGGTGAAGCTCGGAACAGACCGCGAGATCAGGTCGCCGCCGGTCGTGACCGCCAGGACATTCGTCCGGGCGGTCAGTCAATCTCTCCGACAAGGTGGCTAAGCGGAAAGCACTCGGTGTCGCTCGCCTGCGGCAAGCCGTAGGACTCGCGTTCTATCTCCTAAATCGTGTGTTGAACGCTGCTCAGCACATCTTGCTTAGCGAACCAAGGATTGCGACATAGGATTCGAGAGATATCTACTCGGATTTTATTTGGTTCCTCCGAAGCTCGTTTGTAGACGCTCTACATCCCAGAAACGTGGGGACCGAGACGGTCCGAACCCGCCACTGGAGAACGGGGCGGCTCGAGGACGGTGTTTACCGCGACCGACGGCTCGAGTCGGGAAATCCTCCGTCTCGAACGGTGCGAACGGGCGAGGATCAGTAGAATGCGGACAGCGCGAGACAGAGGGCGAACGCGATGACGGGGTAGTCGAGGCGGGAAAAGGCGAGGGGCGGCAGCGTGGGGTTCCACGCGAAACACCGTGCGCGGAGCGCGAGCGAGAGGCGGTCGGCCCGGTCGAAGGCCCGTGTCAGTCCGAGCATGCCGACCGTGCTGATCCGGTCGACCGTGCCGCGTTCGGTCCCGAGCCGGGCGGCCATCGCCTCGCGGATCGTGCGGAGATCGCCCTGTAGGACGGGAAGAAACCGAAAGACGAGTGCGATCCCGATCCCGAGCAGTTGCCCGGGTTTGCCGGGAATCGTCCGCTGGATCGCCGCCCGCGAGTCCCGGACCGGCGTCGATCGGACGTACGCCGCGCTGACCAGCAGGATGAGGAGGACCCGATAACTCGCCAGCCCCGACGTGAGGGCGTCCGCGCGGTCGAACCAGGGGGAGCCGATCGTGACGCCGGCCAGCACCGGCGCGATCGCGAGGACCACGAGCGCGTACCGGTAGGCGGCGACGGTCCGGCGGAGCGAGACACGCGCCGCTGCCAGGACGACGACGGTCACCACCGATAGCACCAGCAACGCTCGAGGCGTCGGATGGGCCAGTGCAGTCGCCGCGAACCCGATCTGGACCGCCAGCTTGCTCCGTGGGTCGAGCCGGTGGGCCAGCGTCTCGTCCGGTTCATAGGTCAGCATCGGCAGCCCCCGAACGCGCGTGGTGGGAGTAACAGTTCGGTCATCGTGATCACCGGTCGGGCACCCGTACCTCGAGACCAGCGAGGTCCTCGAGCGCGTCGTCGGGCGAGCCGTCGACGGCTACCCGTCCATCCTGCATCGCGATCACCCGGTCCGCCAGTCCCAGCACGTCCCGCAGGTCGTGGGTCGCGAGCAAGACCCCAGTGCCGTCGGCCGACAGGGCCGCGAGTCGCTCGAGGACCGAACGGCGTGCGGGCTCGTCGAGACCGGTGAAGGGTTCGTCGAGGACGAGGTGGGAAGGGTCCATCGCGAGCGCGCCCGCAATGGCGACTCGGGACTGCTCGCCACCCGAGAGGGCATCGATCCGGTCGTCCGCCCGGCCCGCCATGTTGACCGCCTCGAGGGCGGCGTCGACGCGGCGATCGATCTCGGCTCGCTCGAGGCCGAGGTTCTCGGGGCCGAAGGCGACGTCCGCGCCGACGGTCGCCGAGACGAACTGGTCGCGGGGGTGTTGGAAGACCATCCCGACGCTCGAGCGCGCGGCGATCAGGTCGTCGGAAACGGGCGTGCCGTCGACCAGTACCTCGCCGTCGTCGGGCGTCAGGAGGCCGTTGCAGTGACGCAATAGCGTCGTCTTCCCGCTGCCGTTTGCTCCCGCCAGCAGGCCGAACTCGCCGTCCTCGATCGTCAGCGAGACGTCCTCGAGGACCGACACGTCCTCGAACGCGTAGGAGACCGACCGGAACTCGATCATCTGCTCGCCCTCCGGACGGTCACGTCGGATCGATGCGGCCGGCCTTGACGATCGCGATCGCGGCGACGATCTTCAGCAGGTCGCCCGGCACGAACGGGACGACGGCGAGCTGGACCGCCTCGACTGCGCCCAGTTCCAGCACGTATCCGAGCCACGCGGTCCCAAGCCCGTAGATGACGATCAGCCCCGCGAGCAACACCGCGGCGAGGACCGGCGTCGACGTGTCGGCGGGGTCCGCGAGGTCGTCGGTGCCGTGGACCGCGAGCCCGGTCAGTATCACGGCGAGGGGATAGGCCCAGAGATAGCCGCCGGTCTCACCGATCAAAACGCCGATTCCGGCGGTCCCGTTCGCGAACACCGGGATTCCGATCGTGCCGGCGGTCAGGTAGAGCCCGATCGAGACCGTCCCCCAGTACGGCCCGAGATACAGCCCCATCAGGTAGACGACGAGGACTCCGAGCGATATCGGGACCGGCGAGAGCGGGATCGGGATCGATCCCACCACGGCCGCGGCCCCCATCAGTGCCGCGAGGACGGCCGCCCGCGCGAACGAGCGGACAGCGTCGTCGTCGACTAACTCGACCGAATTCCGTTCCGTTGCCATACCCCCCGCTCTCTCGTAAACCCGGATCAATACTTCGGTTTCCGAAACCTCCAGTAAGGCCGGTGACAGAACGGCTCGAGCGGCGGTTCGAGCCGGGACGGCCCGGCCGAAACAGGGCGCTTCGTTCCAGTTCGCGTGACGGTCCCGGACACCGCTCAAGGTGGGAGAAAGCGATGAGAGAGGCTACCTACGGTGGGTTCTCGCGGACCGGGGAGCGGTAATCCCTAATTGTCCCGCCGTGCTAACCGAAACGACCGGTCGTGCTTATGGCTCGCTTCGACCCCGTGATGTGGGATGGGAGTCCGTACTGCGAGCGCCGAGCGGGGCCGTAACGGGTGGTGGGCAACCGAACGCATCGCTGACGGGACGGCGGCGGTGACTGTGGCGGCGGCGACCGGCGGGGGCAACCGATGAGCCGCCGCCGGATCGCCGCGGTCGTGGTGATCGCTGCCGCGATGATCGCCAGCGTCGTCGCCGTGCCGCTGCTCGGGGGGATCGTCGGGGACGACGCGGGAACGGAGACGGACGCCACGTCGCCACCCGGTCCCGAGGCACAGGCACAGTTTCAGAACGAGAGCGGGAATGACGCGGCGGGCGGAAACGGGTTCGATCCGATACGGCTGCCGCCGCCCGGAGCGACCGAGGAGACGGAAACCGACACGGACGCGGGCGGGACGAACACGGCGGCGGCCCAGAGCGATCGCGAGGAGGCCGTCGAAGAGGGGGTCAGCGAGGGAGTCGCCCTCGTCCAGTCACAGGGGATCGAGGTGACACAGGCACAGCGAGCGGCGGCGCTCGAGGGTGCGCGCCAGTCGGTGTCGCAGTCCCAGAACGTCGAGGCCGAACAGGTACAGGCGGCGACGGCGGGGGCCGTCCACGGCACGTTGCTCCAGCAACAGTCAGTCAACGTCACGCAGATCCAGTACGGGGTCGGCGGCGCGACCGGCGGGGCACTCTCGCAGTCGCAGTCGGCCAACGCGACCCAACTCCAGAGCGCGAGCTGGGGGGCCGCACACGGTGCGGTCGCCCAGAGTCAGCACGTCAGCGTCGAGCAGTTGCAGGTGGCCACTAGGGGTGCGGCCGCCGGCGCGGCCAGCGAAGCGGGCGCGAAAGACGTCGGCGCGGTGCCGAAGATCCAAGAGGCCGCACAGGGGGCCGCCTACGGTGTCCTGACGCAGTACCAGTCGGTCTCGGTCGAACAACGCCAGCGGGTGACCCTCGACCACGTCCAGCACGCCGCGGCCGGCGCCGCCGCCGGCGCGCTCGAGGGGAGTACGACCGCCGCCCTCGCACAGCGACAGACGGTCGACGTGCGACAGGACCAGCGGAGCGAATCGCGACGGGGCCAGCGCGTCGACGCCGAGCAGCGCCAGCGGGTGACGATCAAGCAGATCCAGAAGGCCGCGGCGGGCGCGGCGAAAGGCGCACTCGTCCAGAAACAACGGGTGTCGGTCGAGGGAACGCAGGCTGCGGCCCGGGGCGCGGGTCGGGGATCGCTGAAGCAGGTGCAGTCGACCCGGATCGAGCAGGTCCAGCGGATCTCGATCACGCAGGTACAGGAGGCCTCCTCCGGCGCTGCGAAGGGTGCGATCTCGGGGAGTCAGGACGCCAGCGTGGAGCAGATTCAGGCAGCCGCGGACGGGAGCGCCGGCGGGGTACTGATTCAGCGCCAGTCGGTGTCGGTCACGCAGGTGCAGTACGCCGCCGTCGGCGCCGCGGAGGGCGCGATCGCGTCGGCCGTGCAGCGCCAGGCGGTGACGATCGAACAGGTGCAGGCCGCCGCGTTCGGTGCGGGTCAGGGTACAGTGAGCCAGACGCAACTCGTCGACGTGACGCAGGTCCAGCGGCTCGCGTACGGCGGTGCCAGCGGGGCCCTCGTTCAGGCACAGGACGCGTCGATCACGCAGATCCAGGTGGCAGCCAGCAGTGCCGCGTCGGAGACCGCTCGCGTCGTCCAGTCCCAGCGGATCAGTATTACGCAGCTCCAGACGATAACACAGGAGGCCGCGGCCGATGCGACCGCCTACGCCGTCTCGGAGGATACCGCCGACATCACGGTGATCAGCCAGCACGTCGAGATAGAGGTCGAGCAGCGCATCGAGACGGTCGACCGGATCGAGGGAACCGCATCGATCGATTTCTCCGACCAAGAGAGCGACGGGGACGCGGTCACCATCGACGATGTCTCGCTCTCGGAGGGCGGGTTCGTCGCCGTCTACGAGGGCGTCGCCGTCGACGCCGATCCCGACGCGATCATCGGCGTCTCGAGCTACCTCGAGGCCGGTGATCACGAGAACGTGACCGTCGACCTCGAGGAGTCGCTGAACGAGAGCGGCCCGCTCGTCGCGGTCGTCCACCACGACACCGACGGGGACGAGGCGTTCGAGTACGCCGACTCCGACGGCGAGGAGGACGTGCCCTACGTCTCCGCGGGCGGCGCGCCGGTACTCGACGGCGCGTTCGTGACCGTCGCCGACGAGCCCGCCGAGCCAGCAGCGACGCTGTCGGTCGCTGATCAGACGGGCAACGGGACGACGCTGACAATCGACGAGGCGAACGCCTCCGTTCCCTACGGCCTGAATGCGGTGTACGACAACGAAACCGCCGGGAGCGAGCCGTTCGCGGCCGGTGAGAACGTGACAAACTACACGCTCGAGCTGGAGCCGCCCCTCGAGGAGAACGCCAGCGTCGCGGTAGCGGTCGTCGGCGAAGACAGCGCGACGCTCGCGAACGAGACGATCGAGTACACCGTCGCGAACGGCACCACCGAGCCCGAAGCGACGCTGTCGGTCGACGACCAGGACGGCGAGGGCGAGTCCCTCGCAATCGACGCGGCGAGCGCGACGGTGCCGTACGTCGTGACGGCCGAGTACGACGGGGAGCGGGTCGATAGCGAACTGTTCGAGGCCAACGAGACGGTCGCGGAGACGGCGATCGATCTCGAGCCGCCGCTGGAGTCGAACGCGACCGTTGATGTCTCCGTTCGGGCCGTGAGCGACGACGCGGTCCTGGCGAACGACTCGATCGAGTACACGGTCGTCGAGCCCGAGCCGGGCGAGCCGACGGCGAACCTCTCGGTGGCCGACCAGACTGGTGACGGGGAGACGCTGACAGTCACCTCGGCCAACGCCTCGGTCGAGTACGTGCTGACGGTCGCCGACGAGAACGGGGGCCGACTCGCGGAGACCGAGCGCTTCGCGGCGAACGAGACGATCGGGCCGCGGGAAATCGCCCTCGAGCCGCCCCTGGAGTCGAACGCCACGCTCGAGGTGTCGGTCGTCGCGGCCGACGACGGCACGCCGATCGAGACTGACGAGGTGGCCTACACCGTCGACGGGGCGGTCCCCGACTTCGACGTCGAGTTCACGAACTGTTCGCGGGCGGTCGTCGAGGCCGACCTCGAGGCGGGCGATACCGTCGCGGCGAGTACGGGCTTTTACACCTCCGGTGGCTTCGGAAACACCATCATCGAGGACTTCGTCACCGCCGGCGAGAACGTCGAGGCCCCCTTCGACGGGACGATCGTCTTCGAGATCGGCGACGAACGGAACGTCACGGCCGACGGCGACGAGGTGACCGTCGAGGTTCCCGACTACGGCACTTTCGGGACCTACATCTCCGGGATCAGTTCGCCCGAGGCGGCCCCGTTCGCGTCGATCGATCATCCGAACCCGGACCTCGAGGCCTGTGACGACGAGGCCCGGCCCGAACTCCCGTCGTTGTCGGTCGAGGAGACCGAGCCCACGGCGGATGGGGACGCGATCAACGTGACGTTCGGCTACGAGAACCCCAACGACGCGGCGGTCGCGGCGAACAGCGAGTTCGTCGAGGGGACGACTACCGACGAGCCCCCGAGCGGGTTCGAACCCGGCGAACACGAGTTCACCGTCGAGTGGACGCCCGAGAGCGACAACGAGCGGCTCGTCTGGCAGGCCGATTTCACGAACCACGGCTACGAGGAGCCGGTGACCGTCGCGACGCCGCCCGCCGGGGAGATCCGGGCGTCCGTGCCCGCCGCGTTCAGTGTCTCGATCGCGTCGATCACCAGTCCGGTCGAGCAGGGACAGGAGATCGCGGTCGAAAGCGAGATCGAGAACGTCGGCGGCGAGGCGGGCACGCAAGAGGTCGCGCTCGCGATCGACGGGACCGTCGTCGACACCGAATCGGTCTCGCTCGAGGCCGGCGAGAGCCGGTCGGTCGCGTTCGACACCGAAACCGGGGCGCTCGAGCCCGGCGAGTACACGCTCGCGGTGTCGAGCGACAACGACACCGCCGAGAGGACTGTGACCGTCGAGGAGAGCGGTGCGCCGGCGACGGTCGCAGTGACCGATCTTGCCGCACCCGCGAGCGGCGAGCCCGGCCAGCAGGTGACGGTGACCGCGACCGTCGAAAACCGGGGGGATCTCGAGGGGACGGAGACGGTGACCTACAGCGTCGATGGGCGGCCGCTCGCCGAGGCGACCGTGACGCTCGCGGGCGGCCAGTCGGCCGAAATCCCGTTCACGTCGCCGATACCCGAGGGCACGTCGACGCATACGGTCGCGACCGACGACGACGAGGCGTCGGTGGTGATCGAGGCGGCTGAGGAGCCGAGATCCGAGACGAACGGACCGTCAGCTAACGGACCCGCCCTCGGCGGTGAGGGGACCGGAGACGCCGGAAACGAGACTACCGGATAGAGCCCGGTCACATCGTTCTCGAGGGCGTTTCGACCGCTACGCGGTAAGCTATCGAGAGAACAGTGCCGGTGCCGCGAGTGCCGTCAGTGCTGGTGGCCGGTCGCTTCGCCGAACGTGACGCCGAACCGCTCCTCGAAGAGGTCCATTACGCGTTCCTCCTGTGCCTCGAGTTCCGGATCGGCGTCCTCGCCGTGATGGACGATGTGGTGAGCGCGGCTGGCGAAGGAAAGCAGCATGACGTCGCCGACCGTCTCGACGTCGGTCTGGTCTCCCTCGGCGACGAGGTCGACGAGTCCCGACGGAATCGTCACGTCGTCGGTCGCGCCGTCTTCGGAACTGATCGAGAAGGTCGTCGTCTCGACTTCGTCTGTCATACTCCTACGGTCGGGAACCGCACCTAAAGGTGCTGTGGCTTGCAGCGAATGCACCGCCACTGCGGCCTCCGGAGACAACCGGTCCCCCGTGGCGTTTTTGCCGATCGGCGGCGAACGACCGGGTATGCCATCCGTCGAACTCGAGGCGGAAACGATCGAACGGCTGGACGAACTACGGGTCGACGACGAGTCCTACGACGAGCTGGTGACCGAACTGATCAACATCTACGAGACCAGCGAGTACACGATGTTTCACGCCGGTGACTGAGTCACCGGTGTCCGCATTGTCGGCTCAGCGCCCGTCGGCGACGCTCTCCCGAACCGACTCCCAACGGCCCTTCGACTCGAGGTGTGACTGGAGTTCGTCCGCATACTCTTGGGTGAGCCGCTCGGCCGCTTTCCGCTGCTCGGCCTCCGAGGGGCCGCTGTCCCCGCCCATACCGAGTGCGCCCATGATCGAGTCGACGATGCCACCGTCCGACGAGTCCGATCCCCCGGGTCCGCCAGGTCCGCCGGCCATCGCACCCATGCCGGCCTGCACGTTCTCGAGTTCGGGGATGACGCCGTCGAGTTTGTCGGTGTCGGCGACGATCCGCGCTCGGTCGGGCTCGTCGGGGTGTTCGATCTCGAACTCCGTGGCGGTCATAATCAGGCTCCACTGCTGGTTGGAGAACTGCGACTCCTCGATCCGCGCCGAAAACTCCTGATCGACGGTCATCCGCTCGCCGACGATCCGGTCCGTCCACGGGTTGTCGCTCATGCCCCTCGGTTGGCGCGGCCGCTGTATCAGCGTTTCCCTCCCTCTCGCCCGCGAACGGCAGGACCGGCCGGTCGCGAACCCGTCAGTTCGGCGGATGGTCGTTCCTGTCAGAAAAACACTCATATAGTGGTCTGTTGTATGGCACCATATAGCATAATGTATGACTGCATCCTCGTCCCGACCGACGGCTCCCGGGAGGTCGAACGGGCCCTCGAGTACGCGTTCGACCTCGCACAACTGCACAACGCGACGATCCGTGCGCTCTACGTCGTGAACGCCGCCGGCTACGGCGGGCTGCCGATGGAAACCGCACTCGAGGGCGTCAGCGACGCGCTTCGGGGCGAGGGGCAAATGGCGGTCGATCGGGTCGCGGAACTCGCGCCCGACGACGTCACCGTCGAGACAGCGATTCGGGAGGGGTCACCGAGCCAGGTCATCGTCGACGAGGCCGGGCCCGAGGCCTGCGATCTGATCGTGATGGGGACACACGGCCGTGGGGGGATCGACCGGCTGCTGCTCGGTAGCGTCACGGAGCGGGTCGTCAGACGCGCCTCGGTGCCGGTCCTGACAGTACAGGTCGATCCCGTCGATCTCGAGGACCGGCCCGAGGAGCCGCGACTCACCGCCGAGTGAGGATCGGGACAAAAGTCGCTGCAGTCGTCGCTTTTCCCCCGCCGCCGCTCGAGACCGCTATACCGGACGGAGGTGTTCGCAGTCGCCTACCGAAACCGTCACCCGCCCGTCGTCAGTCTCGACGACGAGCGCGCCCGACTCGGTCACGTCGACCGCCTCCCCGACGATCTCGCCCGCGGGGCGGTCCACCCGCACCCGCTGGCCGAGCGTCAGTGCCAGTTCACGCCACGCGGGAACGATCCCCTCGAGGTCGTTGCGGTGGTCGTCGAAGGACTCGAGCAGGCGCTGGACGAACCGCCGGCGGTCGACGTCACCCGCCTCCTCACGGATGCTGGTCGCGCCCTCGGGCAGCGCGTCGGCGTCGATATTCGCGTTGATGCCGGGCCCGACGATGACCCACTCGACGCGGTCGGTCTCGCCTTCCATCTCCGTGAGAATCCCCGAAAGCTTCCGGTAGTCGCCGTCGTCGCCGACCGGGACGACCACGTCATTGGGCCACTTGATTCGAGCATCGACGCCCGCCTCGCGGGCCGCTCGCGCCGTCGCAACCGAGATCGCGAGCGTGTACAGCGGGGCCTGCGCGGGCGCGATATCGGGCCGGGTGACGACGCTCAGCCAGACGCCGCCCGGCGGCGCCGTCCACTCGCGCTCGAGACGACCGCGACTACCGGTCTGTTCGTCCGCGAGGACGACTACGTCGGTCGCGCCCTCGCCCGCGAGTTCGCGCGCCCGGTCGTTGGTACTCCCAATGGAGTCGTGATACTCGACCGAAAACGGGGCCTCGAGCCCGAACTCGACTGCGGGTGCGTTGTACGCCTCGATCTCGCCGAGATCGTAACCGTTCGGCCCGCTCTCGATCTCGAAGCCCGCCTCGCGCAGCGCCTCGATATGTTTCCAGACGGCCGCCCGCGAGACGTCGAGGGCGTCGGCCAGTTCCGGCCCCGAAACCGGGCCGTCGGCAAGCGCCTCGAGGACCGCGCGTCGCGTGTCGTTCATATCCTCGAGAGGGGGCCGCGCTCACTTCAATCGGCTGGATCGCCGGCCGTGTGACCGCGGCGACGCGGCGGCGACGAAAAACGAGAGACGACCCCGGTCAGTCCCGGAGTTCGCGTAGCTTCTCGCGACCAGGCGCGATCAGTTCGTCGAGGTAGGTCGCCAGCGTCCCCTTCGCGTCGGCGGGGTGGAGTTCGCCGGACTCGAGGTCGGCCGCCAGCGGCTCGTAGTCCTCGTAGGTCAGGTCGCCGCCGTACTCCTCGGGTCGTTCGACCACGACCTCCTCGAAGCGGGGGAAGACGTGGTACTCGAAGAGTTCGAGGACCGGGTTCTCGCGCTCGTTGCCCTCGTCGTCGGGCTCCGGATCCCGCGTTGGGGGACAGTACGCCGAATTGACCTTTTCTTCTACGTCCGCGGTCGAGTCCTCCATCGAGATCGTGGTTCCCTCGCTCGAGGACATCTTCCCCTCGCCGGTCGTGAGGTCGGCGAGGATGGGGGTGTGGATCGCCGGGCGGACCTCGTAGTCCAGTTCCGGCAGCTTCTCGCGGGCGAGCATGTGGACCTTCCGCTGGTCGAGCCCGCCAACGGCCAGATCGAGGTCGAGGTACTCGATGTCGAGCGTCTGCATCAGCGGGTAGACCAGGTGACTCACCTTGACCGTCTCGTCGCCCTGAATCTCGGCCATCGCACGCTGGGCGCGGTTCATCGTCGTCGCCTGCTCGAGGGTGTGGAGATCGCGGGTGTACTCCTCGTCGAACTGGAACGTCGAGCCGTAGACGAACTCGGTCCGCTCCTCGTCGAGGCCGTACGCGAGGAACTGGGCCTTCATCCGCTCGGCAGTCGCCTGGATCTCCTCGAGTGACCCCTTCTCGTTGAGGTAGGCGTGGGCGTCCGCCAGCAGGATCACGACCTCCATGCCGGCCTCCTGGAGGTCGATGAGCTTGTTCGCGGTCAGGAGATGCCCCAGATGGAGGACGCCGGAGGGTTCGTAGCCGACGTAGGCCCGCTTGCCTTCGGGATCCTCCGTGAGGTCCCGGACCTCCTCATCGGTGACGACCTCCTCGGCGTTTCGCGTGAGTAACTCGTAGGCGTCCATGTACGGAGGGAACCGGAGGAGGAATTTATACCTCCTGATACGGTCTACTGTCAGTCATTGCCGGTGGGACCGCGACTACCCTGCGGTCCCACCGGGAAATCGGGACACAACCCGTATGAGGGGCGATCGGGTCGATGCGCCGAACCCGAACGGCGGTTCCGATCGGCGGGTTCAGGACCGACTCGAACGATGGTGTCAGCCGGCCGTCGAGTCGGGCGAGTTTCGGTCAGAGATCGCCCGACCGGATCCGCTCTTCCGCCGCCTCGAGCGCGCGCTCGCGGTCGAAGTTCTCGATAATCGCACGGAGGGTGGCCTCATCGGTGTCGGCCAGCCCACGCGCGTGATCGGTTATGTTCGGTACCGCGCGAATGATGTTGTCGACGATCGGGACGTCGGCCACCTGCGGCGATCGCGAGAGGGGGTTGAGATCGATGACGATCTCGGTCTTGTCCATCTCGTCGAGGGCTTCCGCGCGATCGCCGTCCTCGAGGGGAACCAGCACGACGTCGGCCGCGTAGATCCCGTCGGCGTCGACCTTCGCCCGCTGGTGATCGAGGTTCGGGATCCGCGCGTCGGCCTCGAGCCCTTTCACGTCGTCCGCACCGTGGTCGCGCAGGTGATCGGCGATGGCCTCGATCCGCTCGGGCGTCCGGTTGAAGAGGTTGACCTCGAGGTCGGCACCGGTTGCGTCGGCGAGTTCAGCCATCTCGCCGGGGACCAGCGCCGCGACGTTGCCGTTGATCGAGAGGACGGGCCGGTCGGCCAGCAGGAGGTGTGCCGCGGCCGCCCGTTCGGCCGCGTCGGCGCTGGGTATCGTCTCCTCGCCGAGCAGGTAGTCGAAGGCGCTGCCTCGCCCCTCCGCGTGCATCCCCTGGAGGTGGGTGATCCCCTTCTCGACGCCCCGCTCGATGCGGTGACGAGTGAGCAGATCCTGGTATCTGGGGTGGTCTGCCGGGATCTCCTCCTCGTTTTCGACGTCGGCGGAGACGCTGTCGTAATCGGTCACGATCGATCACTGGGTTCGATCGATAAAAAACGGCCCGATCGCCCGCCGAGTCGACTCGATCGAGCGCCGCGTCCCCGCGGCGAAACGGACCGGTCAGTAGTCGGTGCGAGCCGCCGGCGCCGTCACTCCGTGAAGGTGATCCAGCCGTCGGGGGCCTGGGCCTTCACGTCGTTCATCGCCTCGCGGGCCTCGGTACGATTCTCGTAGGTCTGGGTACTCTCGGCCATCGTCGCGCCGTACTCGTCGATCAGCTGCCAGACCCAGCCGTCCTCTGCGGTGTGGAGTTCGAACGAGACGCTGTCGATCTCGAGGATGCTCGCCGACTCGATCAGGCCGCGGACGTCCGCGAGGGCGTCGCGGGCGTCGTCGGCCGTCTCGTGGGTCTCGGAGCCGGTCGCGACGGTGCGGCCGTCCTCGTCGATGAGCCGCCACTGCCAGCGGTCGTCCTCGTCGGCGACGAGTTCGAAGGAGGCGACGTCGAAGTCGACCCGGCCGGCCATCGGTGCGAGCTGACGGACCTCCTCGATCGCCTCGAGCAGGGTCTCGCGATCGGGTTCGTCGTCGACCGCCTCGGCGATGACGGTCCGGTCGCCGTCGACGAGTTCCCACGACCAGCCGTCCGCGTCGTCGACGCGGATCGCCGCGTCCTCGATCGCGAAGATCGGCGCGTCGCCCGCGTGTCGCTTGAGATCCTCGACGCCGTCCATCGCCGCCTCGCGGTCGGCGTCGGAGACGGTCGCATCGGCGATCTCCTGACGGTCGCGATCGAGCAGCCGGAAGCGCCACTCGTCGGTGCCATAGAGCTGGATCGAGACGTCGCCGATCGTGTGCCGACGGGCCGACACCGCCGCCGTCCGGACGTCCTCGAGACTGTCGACCAGTTCGTCCTGGGTCGGGTGTGCCTCGCCGTCGACGGCGACCGTTTCGCCCGACGGCAGGACGAACCGCCAGTGCCAGTCCTCGGTCGCGTACGGCTGGAAGATCGCCCGATCCATCGTCCGCACGTCCGAGTCGAGATGCTCGAGCAGGCGGTTCATCGCCTGGCGGGCGGCCCCGCGGGTCGGGTGGGTCGCGGGGTCCTCGGCGACGAGTTTGCCGGCCTCGTCGATGAGCCGCCAGCCCCACTCGTCGTCCTCGTTGACGAAGAGTTCGAACGCCGCGGTCTCGATCTCGAGCAGTTCGGCCTCGGGGGCCTGCTCTTTGAGCGTCATCATCGCCTCGGCGGCCTCGCCGCGGGAGGTGTGTTCAGCGCCGCTGTCGGCCAGGACGTTGCCGTCCTCGTCGATGAGCCGCCAGCGCCACTCGCCGGAGTCGGCCTCGTAGACCTGGAAGGCGGCGTTCTCGAACTCGATGAGTTCCGCCTCGCTGGCCTGCTGGCGGACCCGTTCGATGGCAGCAGTCGCCGACTCGGCGTCGGGATGGGGTTCGGTACTCGCGGCGACGACGTCGCGGTCGTCGGTGACGAGCCGCCAGTGCCACGGGCTCGCATCCTCGGCGTCGGGGGCGTCGACGGCCGTCCCGCCGTCGGCCGCCGGTTCGGGCTCCTCGATCGCCGCGGGGAGGTCGTCGTCGGGCGTCGAGGCGGCGCTGCCGGCGTCGACGTCTTCGGCCGGATAGACCTCGTACTCCGCGTCGTCGATTTCGACGACATCGGCGTCGGCGGCGTTGTCACCGAACCGCTCGGTCCACGTATCGACCGCGAGGCGGTCGTCGGTGCCCTCGGGACTGCGCGCGACGACGTGTTCGTTCTCGTCGACGAGCCGGTAGCGCCACTCTTCCCCGGACTCGTAGAGTTCGTAGGTCGGCTCGCCGGCGACGGTGACCGACGCCGACTCGAGTTCGGGCAACAGCGCTTCGGCGGCCTCCTCGGCGTCGCGCCGGGAGTCGAAGGCGTCGGTACTGGTCGCGAGGACGTCGTCGGCGGCGTCGACGATCCGCCAGCTCCAGCCGTCGGCCCGCTCGCGGAGTTCGACGCCGACGTTCTCGACGTCGAGGACCCGCGCCCGATCGAACCGTTCGGCGAAGGTGTGGGCGGCCTCTTCGGCTCGTTCCTGGGTCGAGTGGCCCGTCTCGCTCGAGGCCAGTGGCACGCGGTCGTCGTCGACCAGTTGCCAGTACCACTTGTCGCGGCGCTCCTCGTAGGTGAAGGCCGCCCCCTCGATCTCGATTACGTCGGCGTCCGGTCCCTCGTCTTTCAGGAAGCTCACCGACTCCTCGGCCCCGTCGCGCTCGTCGAACTCGCCGGCACAGGCACCGACGATCGAGCCGTCGTCGCGCGCGAGCGTCCACTGCCAGGTGCCGTCGCGGTCCTCGTAGAGCCGGAACGCGGAGGTCGTCAGCTCCATCAGCCCCGCGGAACTGATCTGGGATTTTACCCGCTCGATGCCCTCCGTGGCCTCCGGCCGCGTCACCGCACTCTCCGTACTCTGGGCCAGGGCCTCGAGGTGGAGGACGTGCCACTGCCAGTCGCCGTTGTCGTCACGGAAGGCGGCGAACTGGGCGCTTTCCATCGCGTCGCCGGTGAGGATCGGCGGGTCCTCGGTCTGGCCTTCCTCTTCGACGAACATGCCGCGTTGGCCGGTTAAAATAGGGACGAGGGCCGTCACCCCCGCGATGATTCCGATCCCCAACGTGTAGACGGAGATCACCTCGACGCTGTAGTCGACGCCGAGTTCCCGCCAGTTGTTCGGATACGCCCACCCGAAGAAGCCGACGCCCGCAAACGAGACGAGCAGGCCGACGAAACTCGCCTGGATCCCCCGTTTCCGCACCGGTAACATCAGTACGATCCCGAACAGACAGAGCGCGAGTCCGGTCGCAGCGGTGATCCCGGAGGCCCTGATCAGCGTGTACGGCTCCCCCTCGCCTGCGTACCCGACGACGAACGTCGCCACGCCCGCGGCCCCGATGACGTAGCCGACGATGAACAGCCAGTAACCGTAGACGTCCTTGCTCGAGTCGGGTTCCCCGACGTAGTGTTCGTACAACTGAAACAGGTTTTGGTGAATGTCAGTGCGTGAAGCCATTTCGAAACTTGGCCCGATAACTCGAACGTGCCATAATAAATTTTTGGCCAATGATTTCGGTTCTGGTATTTCCAGCGACCCGCTCGCTCACCGAACCCTGGCGGTCGATTTCCGCCGTCGAATATCCGTTCTCGAAACGACGGGATGGCAGTAACCGGTCCGAGACGAACCCTCTGTATTATGTTGGTGAAAAATAGCAGTGGAACGAACGGCGACTCGAGCGGGCCATCGGGGGCTCATCGCGGAAAGCGAGACGCATCCGGTTCGCCGTCCTGCGGTTTCTCGATATATCTATATACCAGCTGATACGAGTATGACGTACTTAAACGCGACGAGCCCCGGACCCGTCGCGTGGCTCCGGCGCTTGTCGACGGCGCGTGAACGTACTCGTCTCTCGTGGACACGACAGCACCGAAAAGTGGCACCAATCGACCGATATCGGGACCCACTCACTTCAGAACCGCACCGGCGGGGTGGGTCGCACAGACCGACGGCTCGTAGCCGGCATCGGAGAGGCCGGTCCCGAGCGCGAAGACCGTTTCGCCGAGCATCGCCATCGAGGCCTGCCCGTCGGCGTCCGACACCTCGGCGATCGTTTCGCGGACCCGATCGGTCAGCAACTCGGCGTCGCGGGCAAACAGCCGCGAGGCGTACATGAACGACAGCAGCGTCGGTTCCTCGACGACGCGGGAGAGCGCCTCCTGCCCGGCCGCGGTCAACTGTTCGGTATCGCCCGAGAGAACGTCGGCCGTCGACAGCTCCCCGAATGTGACGTACTCGACGCGCGCCCGGGCGGGGACGGCGTCGAGTTTGTTGTCCTGTGGCCCGCCCGGCTCGAGGCGGATCGGAACGCCGCCGTGGGCCTGTGCGACGACGTCGCCCAGCCCCGTCCCGGCCTGTACCTCGGCCCCGTGTGCGATCGTGACGAGTTCGTTCATCGAGAGCTTGCAGCCGAACACGCGGTTCGCGGCCAGGGCCGTTCCGAGCGCCATCGCCCCCGAGACGCCGAACCCGGACCCGATCGGCAGTTCCGAGGTCGCGTCGATCCGAGCGCTCACGTCGATCGTCTCGAGGACGGTCTCGACCGGTTCGATCTCGATCTCGACATCGTCGAGGAAGACCGTCGTCTCCGCCGCTCGTTCGACCGTCACCTCGACACCGTCCGTAAGCGTCAGTCCCGCGCCCCGTGAGCCCGCCTTCGTCGGATCGTCGTCCGGGTGCGTGCTGAAAAAGCCCGTAACGTGGCCGGGAACGAACGCCGTCGCCTCCTCACGCATTACGCCCCCGCTTTCTGCCCGAACGATATAACCTTGCAGGTTCGCGCCCGCACGCGCCGTATTCCAATCGGTCCGTCGCTCTCCCTCTGAGGTCCACTGAACGTCATTGCACAGCCGCCGTTCGAACGGTGTGGAACCCGGTTCAGTAGTAGAGCCGTGCCGACTCGAGGCGAGGGCTGTGCCCGCCCTCGAGCGAGTCGGGCTATCGGGCCCGGGCAGTGGTATCGATCGTCCGCGGAGATAGTCGTCTGTCTACCCGGTTTTGAATACGCTCTGTATGGAGAAGAAAGCTACAATCATCGGTTCGTCGAAGGATCGGCCCGCATGCCAACTGATGACATGTCCAGTGACGTTCCGGCTGCGACCGAATCGACGACCGACCGACGGACCCTCCTGAAGGCCACCGGCACGACGTTGCTCGGCGGTGCAGGACTGACCGCCGCCTCCGGCTCGGCGTCCGCGCAGTTCCTCGGCCCGGACACGATCGAGGTCGACAACGGCTGGTTCGGCTGGGACGCCGACGACGACCTGCCAGTCACGGACGAACTGCTGGTGTTCATTCACGGCTGGTTCGGCGATACCACCGTCTCGAGCCAGGCCACCGACGTCAGGGACTCGCTCGTTGCCGGGGGCTATACGCCCGACGAGACCGTCGCGATCGAGTGGCCCGCCACCACGCTCAACTACTTCGGCGCCGAAAGCGATACCGAGGACGTCGGCGAGGTCGTCGCCGGCCTCATCGAAGACTTTTCCGACGCCGGCGGCGGGAACGTCCGGCTGGTCGGTCACTCGCTGGGCGGCCGCTGTGTCTACTGGACCGCGACGAAGCTCTCGAGCGCTACGGGGTCGAGACCGTCGCCGGCCTCGGCACTGCTGCCGACGGCTCCGAGATCTGTGGCGATCCGTGGAACCCCGGTCTCAACAACGCGTGTGAAGTCCGGAACTATCACTCCCAGAACGACTCGACCGTCGGCTCTGCCTACGGCGGGTTCGGCGACACCGCACTCGGGACCGAAGGAGCCGGCTGTGATCCCGGCTCGAACTACACCGATGTCGACGTGACCGATAGCGTCGGCAGTCACCTCGCGTATCTCGGCGACGACGCCGTCGGTTCGGATCTTGCAGCGGCCATCAACAGCGGCTCCTGTAACGACTAGTGGAGCTGGCACTCACGAGTCGTCGGCTGTGACGAAGTCGTGACTCCGAGGCGACGGACCCGAGACCGTTCTCTCGCTCGAAGCGTGTTCCCGACACATCCCGCGTCACGTATCGGTACTGATCGGCGGGCGGTACCGATAGCGATCGTCTACAGCGTCGGGGAGACACGGGTCTTCGTCACCCTGTTCTTGTCGCTCGACGAACAGCGACCTCGACTACGGCGAGAGTCGCTGCCGGTCCGGCGAGACTTCGCTTCGCTCACGGGTCGTCCCTCCCCGTTCGCTACTCGAGGCCTCCTTCGGTCGGCCTCGCACCGCTCGTCTCGCTGGCTCCCAGCGTCTTCGCCTATGGGCTCAGACGCTGGCGATCTCTCGGGAACAACACCGCTTCCCGGATGTTGTCCAGCCCGAGGATCGTCATGAGCAGACGCTCGCCGCCGAGGCCGAAGCCGGCGTGGGGCGGCATGCCGTACTTGAACATCTTGGTGTAGTACTCGAACTGGTCGGGATCGAGTCCCTGCTGTTCGAAGCCCTCGATGAGCTTCTCGTGGCGGTGTTCGCGCTGACCGCCCGAGACCAGTTCCATCCGCGGGTGCATCAGGTCGAAGCCGGTCGACAGTTCGGAGTCGTCGTCGTGATCCTTGATGTAGAACGGCTTGATCTCGCTGGGCCAGTCCGTGATGAAGTAGTGGCCGCCGACGTCCTGCCCGAGGGCCTCCTCGGCGGGCGTCGAGAGGTCGTCGCCCCAGACGAGCTGCTCGTCGAGTTCGCCCGTGGCGTTGATGCGCTCGAGGGCCTCCTCGTAGCTGATCCGCGGGAAGTCACCCTCGGGAACTGCGAAGTCCTCGGCGAGGTCGAGTTCCTCGAGCTGGTCGCCGAAGTTCTCCTGCACGGACTCGTAGGCGGCTTTGACGATGCCCTCGGCGACGTCCATGGCGTCGGTATGGTCACAGAACGCGCCCTCGAAGTCGATCGAGGTGGCCTCGTTCAAGTGCCGCGGCGTGTTGTGTTCCTCCGCGCGGAAGATCGGGCCGATCTCGAAGACCCGCTCGACGTTCGAGCCCGCGACCAGCTGCTTGAACAGCTGTGGCGACTGGTTCATGAAGGCCTCCTCGCCGAAGTAGGTGATCGGGAAGAGTTCGGTGCCGCCCTCGGTCCCCGTCGCGACGATCTTCGGCGTGTTGATCTCCGTACAATCGTAGTCGCGGAACTGGTCACGGACCGCACGCAGCACGTCCGAACGGATCTCGAAGACCGTTTGGACCTCCTCCTTGCGGAGGTCGAGAGTACGGTTGTCCAGTCGGGTCGAGAGATCGGCGTCGACCTTCTCCGAGGGGTCGAGCGGCAGTTCGGGGTCGGCGGGGGCGACGACCTCGAGCGACTCGGGCGTGACCTCGACGCCCGTCGGCGCGCGGGGCTCTTCCTCGACATCGCCGGAGACCTTGATGACGCTCTCGCGGGAGACGTCGAGTCCCGTCTCGACTAACTCCTCGTCCATCTCGTCTTTCTCGAACTTGATCTGGATCTTGCCCGAGCTGTCCCGGAGAATCAGGAACGCGATGCCCCCGAGGTCGCGGATCTCGTGGACCCAGCCGGCGACGGTGACGTGGTCGCCCGGCTCGGCGTCGGCCGTGTAGGTTCTGTCCTGCATACCACTCGATTCACGCAGGCGCAACTTAAGCCCAGCCGTTCGGATCGAGGGTAACGTTTTGCCGCATCGGAAACGATACGACCCGTATGAACGACCTCGAGCGACTCGCGACCGCGGTTCGGGACGCGGACACCGCCGTCGCCTTCACCGGTGCGGGCATCTCCGCGCCGTCGGGCGTGCCGACGTTCCGGGGCGACGACGGCGTCTGGGAGCAGTTCGACCAGGGACAGTTCGCGTACGGCCGGTTCCAGCGCGATCCCGAGGGGTTCTGGGCCGATCGGGTCGACCTCCAGCGAGCGATGTTCGACGGCGATTTCGAGCCGAACGCCGCCCACGAGGCACTGGCCGCCATGGGACGGGACGGCCACCTCGAGGCGGTTCTGACCCAGAACACGGACGGCCTCCACGGCGACGCCGCGGCGGCGGTCGGCGACGGGGACGCCGGTGACGCGGACGGCGATCCCGCCGCGACGGCCGCCGACGAACCGACGGTCCTCGAGTTACACGGCAACTCCCAGCGGGTCCGCTGTACGGACTGCGGGAAACGCAAGGACGGCGATCCGATCTTCGAGCGGGCGGCCGACGGCGAGTTGCCGCCGACCTGCGAGTGCGGCGGCGTGTTCAAACCCGACGTGGTCCTCTTCGGCGAGCAGTTGCCCGGTGCGGTCCTCCAGCGTTCCCGGTCGCTCGCGCGGGAAAGCGACGCCTTCCTCGCGATCGGTTCCTCGCTGGTCGTCGAACCCGCCGCGTCGCTGCCCCGGCTTGCCGCCTCGACCGGCGGGACCGTCGGGATCGTCAACCTCGAGTCGACCCCGTGTGACGACGTCGCCGACGCGGTCGTCCGCGAGGACGTGACCGAGGCGCTTCCCCGCCTGCGGGAACTGATCGTCGAATAGTCCGGGATCGGGCGGACTTAGTCGACGACGTGAGACTCGACCAGCCGCGCCTGTCCGCGTCGCAACCGTTCGCTGACCGCCTGGTTCGAAATCTCGAGTTGGGCGGCGATCTCGGCTAAGTCCGTCTCGCGGGGGACCTCGAAGAAGCCGCGTTCGTGGGCCAGCGCCAGTGCCTCCCGCTGGCGGTCCGTCAGCGTGGGGTCGCCGGCCCGTCGCGAGCGAGCGTCGGTCTCGGCGAGTCGGCGGAGTTCGACGGAGACGCCCTCGTCGACGAGGAAGTCGTGATACCGGCCGAACGATGTCCGGTCGGGAAACCGCATCTCGACGTTCCAGCGACCGTCCGCACCCCGGCACTCGAGCAACTCGCCGCCGGCAGCGACCCACTGGCGGTACGCCCCCACGACGTTCGTCTCGCTTCGCTGTAATCGGTAGCGGTCACGGTCATCCCCGCTGGCGATCCTGTCGAACCGGGCGACCGTCGGGTCGGCGGCCAGCGCCCGCTCGAGTCGCTTTCGGTTCCGACAGCGAGTCCAGCAAAACGCGATCGGGCGTGCGGGATCGAGCGCGTACTGGCGCTCGAGGGCGACCTCGAGCGAGGGGAGGGCGTCGAGGGTCGGGCCGAGGACCAGCGACGGCGACGACGCCTCGAAGGCGACGTGGAGACTCATGCGGGGTCGTCCACCGCGAAGCGATAAAACAGTTGAGGCTACTTTCGGGTTTACCAACCGATCCGGTGTGTCGTTACGCGTCGTTGGCCGCGTCGACGGTCTCGCGGACCGCCTCGATCCCTTCGTCGTGTGCGAGGTCACCGACGACGATAACGTCGGCGTACTGGGCCATCGAGTACGCGGAGTCGTAGTCGTGGATGCCGCCCCCGTAGAACAGCGTCGACTCGTCGGTCGCCTCGCCGGCGGCCTGGACGACGCCCTCGTCGCCGAGGGTACCGGAGTACTCGACGTAGACGATCTCCTGGCCGAACATGTGTTCCGCGACGGTCGCGTAGGCGGCGACGTCGTCGGCACCCAGGTCGCAGTTGGCCTCGGTCAGCTCCGCGACGTCGGCCTCGGGGTTCATCACGATGTAGGCCTCCGTCGTCGTCCGCTCCCAATCGAGTTCGCCCTCGAGGCGGACCCACTCTTTGTGGGCTTCGGTGATCCAGAACGGCGACCCGGCGTTGAACACCGTCGGAATGAGATAGCCGTCCAACGCGTCGTCCTCGAGGACGACCTCGGGGTTGGACGGCTCCTGATAGAGAGCAACGTCGTGTTCGGCACAGGCCTCGATGACGGCGCTCATGTTCTCTTCAGTGATACCCATGGTCCCGCCGACCTCGATGGCGTCCGTTCCGGTCGCACAGAGGTCACCGTAGGTCACGCCCTCGGGCAGCTCCTTGTCCGGATCGAGCTTGAGAACGTGGTTCCAATCGTCCCAGGGGGCAGTCATACCGCGTCGTTTCCCGACAACCAGCAAAAACGCTACGGAACGACCCCGTCGCGAGGGACGCGGTCACACGGTGGGGGCAGTGGCCCGGCCGGCTCGAGTGCGTCGTTGGCCGACTCGAGCGCGCCGCGGCCCTCGGGCGCGATCGACCCTCACCTCCCGGTCGCGGGCGGGCCGACCCCGGCGCGACGATCGGGTCGTGAGCGACGGCAAGCGCGTCGATCGAGGCCGATCCGGCCTACAGCTGTTCAGCGCTGACGGCCCGCATCGAGCTGTCGTTCTCGACCTCCCAGATCCGCAGCACCAGATGTGCCTTACAGTAGTATTCGGCGGTCTCGAGGCCAGTCTCACCGTTCTCGAGGACGAGCTGGCACGTGACCCCGTTCGAACACTCTGGTGAATGTTCACACATTTGAACTCGGTTCGTCTACTCGTCTCGGAGTCAAGGCTCTGTCGGTGAAAGCGTTCGGTTCGCCGTGCCCAACTGGGCGCCCGATAGCGGTTATACCGGCTGTATTCGGGGGTATTACCCGGTACTGGGGCTGTCTAAATGCCCTGTCCCATCAGATGGCTGCGCAACACGTCGGCCTCCTTGTTGCCCGCGCCCGTCGAGACGATCACGACCGTCTCGTCGCCGTCGAACGCACCGCGGTCGGCGAGTTCCCACGCGCCGCTGGCGGCCGCCGCCGCGCTCGGGGTCGGCTCGAGGCCGGTCGTCTGGGCCACCCGCACGGCCGCCTCGAGGATGTCGGGATCGTCGGTCGCGACCGCGTCGCCGTCGGTCTCCCGGAGCGCCTCGAGGACCCACGAGCCGGCCGGCGGGTCCGGAATCTCGAGTTCGCCACAGATGGTGTCGGGGCGCTCGACGGGATCGAGGTCGTCGCGGCCGTCGGCGACGGCGTCCGCGATCGGGGCACAGCCAGAGGCCTGCGCGGCGTAGAGTGCGGGCGTCTCGTCGATCAGCCCCAGTTCCTCGAATTCGCGGGCGGCCTTGGCGAGGCCGACGATCCCCGTCCCGATCCCCGTCGGGTAACAGATCGCGTCCGGCACGTCCCACTCGAGGTCTTCGACGAGTTCGTAGAACAGCGTCTTGATCCCCTCGTGGCGATAGGGCGTCTCGAAGGCTCGCAGCGAGTACCAGTCGTCGTGTTCGGCGAGCGCCTCTTCGAACGCGCCGACGGCGTCGCCGTAGCGGCCGCCGACGACGTTCATGTCGCCGCCGTGGACGTTGACCATCGCCTTGTTCGTAAAGCCCGAGCGCGAGGGGAGGTAAGCGTGGGACTCGAGGCCGGCCCGGCCCGCGTAGGCCGCCGCGGCCTGGCCGCCGTTGCCGGTCGACGGGAGCGCGACATCGTCGGCGTCGCTTTGGGTCGCCGCCGTGACCGCAACCGACGCGCCGCGGTCGCGGACCGAGCCCGTCGGGTTCCGGCCTTCGTCTTTGAGCAGGACCCGCTCGACGCCGAGTTCGTCGGCCAGGTCGGGACAGTCGACCAGCGGCGTCGCGCCCTCTCGGGTCGTGACCGCCGTTTCGCGGGTAAACGGCAGCAGTTCGGCGTAGCGCCACTGCGAGTCGGCCGGCCGACCCTCGAGCGTCTCGCGATCGAGGTCGATCGCGTCGTAATCGTAGCGCGGGTCGAGCGGACCGTCACACTCGGGACATCGGTGGGCCTCGGCGGTAGCCTCGATGACGGTCCCGCAGTCGACGCACTCGAGCCCCGCGAAGGCGTCAGTCGTCTCCATACGCGATCCTTCGGGGCGGCGAACTAAGGGTTGTTCATCGGCGGCTCGGTCGCGACTCGGGTCGAAGGGGGAACCGACGGACCGGCGGCTCCCGGGTCGGTGTCCGAAAGGAGAGCGAGAGAGAAACCGATCAGTTGTCGCCGGACTTCGACTGCCACTCGTAGCCGCGGCGTTTGGCGGACTTGCCGAAGCCACACGACGAGCATTCCTTCTTCTTGGTGTGGTAGGACTTCTCTCCGCAGCGACGACACTTGGTGTGGGTCGTCTTGTTCTTCTTTCCTTGGCTCGGGGTTCCTGCACCAGTCATGGAGTA
This sequence comes from Natrinema pellirubrum DSM 15624, assembly GCF_000230735.2. Taxonomy (NCBI): domain Archaea; kingdom Methanobacteriati; phylum Methanobacteriota; class Halobacteria; order Halobacteriales; family Natrialbaceae; genus Natrinema; species Natrinema pellirubrum. The sequence goes on along the minus strand of NC_019962.1, from coordinate 916,018 downwards.
ATCGAGACGACGTTGTCGCCGCGTATAATGGTTGTGTCTTCGGCCGGAGCCTCCTGATCGACGCCCTCGACGGGGATCGTCACGTCCTCGAGGACGAGGTTCATGTGCTGGTCGTACCCGGAGAGATCACCGACGTACTCGTCGCCGCTCTTGAGTCGTACCGTGACGCGTTCGCCGAGCGACGCCTCGAGGACGTCCAGCGGTCGTCCACTCATACGCAACACGGCTGGTGATGGACACTTAATCGTACCGGTCCCGGCTCCGACGGGGGCCGTTCAGCGGCGAATAACACGATGTTTCCCGCCCGGTCACGGGGTCCCCGTAGCTGCTACTGGCAGCGGTCTGACTACTCTCGGTACGGCTGACGATTCGACGCGGTCGGCCGGCCGGCGCTCGAACCGGTAGCCGGCTCGTACACCGCTGCTATCCCATACCTAACCAAACGGCTAAGTGTGTACTCGTGGACCGTCCGCTCATGGGAGATAAAAAGTTCACCCTCGTAGAGTTGCACATCGACACCCCCCAGATCGGCCTCGGCTCGGTCGGCGAGGCGCTGCCGATCGGATCCGCGGAATCGACGTCCGAAGCCGACCTCGAGACTGAATCCGACGAAAGCGACGAGGAGTCCAGTGGGAGCGGCAAAAGTGCCATCGGCGCGCTGGTCGCACTGGTCGTCCTGGCCGGTATCGCCGCGGCCGCCAAGAAGTTCCGCGGCGACGACGAGGAGTCCGACCTCGAGGCCGACGAGGAGCCCGACGTCATCGTCAACTGATCGCCACCTGACTGATCGGCGGCCGGCGTCGGACCGACCGGCGGTGAATCGGCCCACTGAGCCGAACGCTTTTGCGGGTCCTTCCCCTATTTGGGGTCGTGAATCTCTATCGTAGCGCCCGGGCAGTTGCCGGGGCATCCGGTGACGACGCGATCGACTGGCGATCCGCCGCGGAGGCCGCCAAGGCCGCGACCGACCCCGGCTCGCTCGCGCTCGAGGCCGGCGAACGCGGGGCCTACGCCCGCGACGTTCGCGATGCCAGAGCGGCCGTCCGCGCCGTCTCCGGGGCCGAATTCGACGTCCCCGAGACGATCGAGATCCAGAACCGCCACCACTGGATCGACGCCAACGTCGCCACCTTCGAACGGGTCATGGGTGCCCTCGAGACCCACACCGGTACCTTCCCCGGGATCGCGCGGACGATCAACACGGGGACGATGACGGTCATGCTCTCCTTTCTCGGGCGGAACGTCCTCGGTCAGTACGATCCGCTGTTGCTCGCCGACGCCCCGACCGACGACCACGCGCTGTATTTCGTCCGGCCGAACATCCTCAACGCGGCCGACCAACTCGACGTCGACGCCGATCGATTCCGCCGCTGGATCGCCTTCCACGAGGTAACCCACGCCGCCGAGTTCGGGGCCGCGCCGTGGCTCTCGGACCACCTCGAGACCCGCATGGAAGACGGGATCGCCAACCTCTCGGAGGGATCGTTCGACCGCGAGGCGTTCCGCGATCTCGACGCCGCGATGACCGTCGTCGAGGGGTACGCCGAACTCCTGATGGACCACGCCTTCGACGACGAGTACGAGGACCTGCGGCGAAAACTCGACGAGCGCCGGCAGGGCCGAGGACCGATCCAGAAGCTCTTCCGACGGCTGCTCGGCCTGGGACTGAAAGAGCGCCAGTACGAACGCGGCAAGGACTTCTTCGAACACGTCGTCGCGGTCCGGGACCTCAAGACGGCAAGTCTCGTCTGGGAGGGGCCGGAGTACCTGCCGAGCCACGACGAACTCGACGCGCCGGGGACGTGGCTCCGACGCGTCGACCGCTGACCCGAATCTCCCGTTTTCCCTCGCGTGGTGGTCGCCCGGACGTTCAGCCAGTCGTGATCCAGATCAGGTACCAGAGCAACACGCTCCCGGCGACGATGCCGCCGAGGATCGCCGCGCCGATCACGAGCGGCGACGCCTCGCCCTGAAACGCGACCAGCCCACCCGACAGGCCGACCAGCAACACGAAAGCGACCTTGAGCTGGGTGGCCGCGTCCGAGACGCCGCTCGAGCGCGGTGAGCCGCGACCCCGCCCGCTCATAGCTCGTGCGGGGCACTGACGTGCATGAGCGCGAACCGCCAGTCGGGCGCGCTCGAGTCGTCTGTCGGAACCAGCGTCCCGCTCCAGCGACTGTCGAACCGGCGTCGGTCGCTGTCCTCCGTGTCGGTCCAGACCATCGTCACCTCGTCGGCGTAGGTCGCGAACGTCTCGCGCTGATCGACGACGAGCCCCCGGCTCTCGATCGTCCAGTCGGCGGTCGTTGCGGTCTGTTCCGCGAGGGCCGCGGCGATGGCCCCGCCGCCGAATAGCGATTCGCTGATCCCGAACTTCACCGTCGAGTCGTCGGCGCGGAAGTACAGCTCGAGGGGGTCGCCGTTCCGGAGCGCGTCGTAGTAGCCGCGGACGACGGTCTCGGGGCTCGCGGTCGCTGACATGGCTGTATCCTCGGCGGCCGTTTTCAAAGAGCCATCGGACGCAGATTCGGAAGCGGTCTCGAACGAGGGAAAGCGTTTTGCATACGCATACATATTCCCATACATGGGAGACACGTCGATCCGGGTTTCGGACGAAGCGAAAGACCGACTGGATCTCCATAAACGTGAGGACGAAAGCTACGAGGACGTGATTATACGACTCACCGAAGGCGACAAGTGGGCCGGGTTCGGCGTCCTTTCGGAAACGGACACGGAAACGCGGGCGGGACTGGAGCGGATGCGAGAGGAGTTGCGGGCGGGAACGAGGGACCGCATCGAGGAGTCGAAGTAGATGCTCGTACTTGATAACAACCTTCTCAGCGATTATCTCGACGGAACCGACGACGCTCGTCGCTTCCTGCAACGGTACGAACAGGAGGCGTGGGGAGTGCCGGCGATAGTCCTCTACGAGGCGTACATGGGCGCCGTACACGGCTACATCGACGGCACCCCGGACGCGATCCGACGGGCCGTCACGTCGTCGATGGACGTACTTGACGTAACCGCACGGACGGCCGACGAGGCCGCATCGTTGCAGAGCGAACTGTTGGATCGAGGCGTCCCGGCGGACCACCCGGACGCGCTCATCGCGGCGGTCGCTCGCGAACACGGAGCGACGTTCGCGACCGCCGAGAAACACTTCTGGGACGACGAGGTACAGTCGGTTCTCTCCGTCGCGGAATACGATCCGTACTGAACGCGAACGCCTCGGCCGCGGTCCCGACCGCTACATGAAGCCCCGATCGACCTCGTCGGTCTCGATCAGGTCCTCGAGTTCGGCATCGAGTAGTTCGTCGGCTTCCTCGAAGCGGTCGGCGAGGGCCGCAAGGTCGTCGGGCCGGTCGTACTGGTCGTACTCCATCGGTCCGAACGCGGGACTCTCGAGCGCGTCCATCACGTCGTCGAACAGGTCCTGGGGCCGGGTCGGCGCGTCCGCGTGGGTTTCCAGCACCGTCTCGAGGCGCTTGCCGACCGTCTCGGCCTGTGCCTCGTCCTCGGGCGGTGACTGGACCGCAAAGCGGCCGCCCGAGTCCCGCTCGGGCATGAACGACCCGATCTCGTCGTCTATGTTCCGGGCGACGCGGGTGCCGACCCCCCGTACCTCGAAGGGGTTTTTCGCGTACGTTTTCAGGAAGAAGACGCCGGCCCGAGGATGCGCGAGGTACATGTCTTCACCGACGCCGCCGGCGCGGTCGCCGGCGACTGCGCGCCAGTCCTCCGGATCGACGTCGCGCTCCGTGACGTCCTCGAGTACGTCTTGCCACTCGCGTATCCGCATAGGCGAGGGTTGGATCGCCGGCAGAATGAACGTATCGGTTCCACCGAAAGACGCCGAGAACGGACTGTTACGCCCCGAAACGGACCGTTCCGGAACCGAAAGGAATACACTGACTCCGCCGACAGGGACGGTAACCGACGCTTTCCCTATGTCCACTCGTCGCTCACCGTCGCTCGTCGATCTGTTCCGCGCTGCACCTGCCAAGAGTTCGCTGCTGACGATCGCCCCGCTGGCGCTGGCGCTGGGCCAGCTCTGGAACGGGTACGTCAACGGCGTCTCGCCGATCGTCTCGGTCGGGTTCGCCGTCGTCATGGTCGCCTTTTCGGTCGTCGCGATGGGCCATCACGCCGCCGAACACCGGCTCCGCCGGCTCGAGGCCGAGCCCTAGATCCCCGTGCCGGAGTCGGTCGCAACCGTTCGGGCCTCGCGGGCCTCGTAGGCGTTGTACCCCGCGAGCCCGGCGATCAGGAGCCCGGTCACGAGCGTACTCCAGAACAGCCCGCCGGTCATCCCGAGCAGGGCTGCCGAGACGATCAACCAGATCCCGAGGAGCGCGACCAGCGAGGCGATCGCGGGACTGAGCGGGATGTCGTTCGTCACGCGATAGTAGTTGTAGCCGGCGGCCAGCGCGACCGCGAGTCCGACGAGGACGTCGTTGGACGCGGGAGCGCCACCGCTCTGGAAAACCAGCACCGAAAGCGCGACCCACGCGCCGAGGACGGCGACCAGCAGACTGACGACCGACGTCTTGCGCCGTCGTTCCTCGCTGGCGACCTGTGTCGACTCGTCTCGCGGATCGTGGCCGCCGGGCCGCTCCCCGTCGCCGACGCCGGTCCCCGAGTCGATGTCGGCCGACGCCGATTCCGGTCGGTTGATCGGGCCGTCGTCGGTCGGCGGCTCGTCGCCGGCCCCGGGCCCGTCACCCCGCCGACGGTCGTCGCCGTTCGGGTCACTCATAGTAACGGACGTTCGGGGCCTGATCGCAAAAACGGCCCGTCCGTTCCACTCGCGGCCGGCCGGGAACGGAGCCCGGGAACGCCGGTAAGTGAATGTTATCGTGGGCATCGTGTCCCGCGAGCGGGGAGACGAGCCGGTCGCCGCCGGGACCGATAGCGTTTTTGATCGCTCGCTCGTGACGATAGCTGTGTACGTACGCGGAACCGTCGCCGGCGAGGTCGACGTGCGAACGGTGTCGACGAGCTACGGCGAAAGCGATCTCGCGGAGGTCCCGGTCCGGCTCGCAACCGACGACGAGCCCGCCGGCGACGCTACGCCGACGCGCAGCGACGGCGGCACGGCGGCCGTCGCGGACGGCCGCGAAACGACGGTGACGCTCTGGAACAAGTGGACCGAGTCGGCCGAGTTGCTCGAGCCGGGGATGGAACTGGTCGTGACGAACGCGAAAGAAGAGGAGTATCAGGGCGAGACCCAGTACAAGACGACGGGCGAGTCCTACGTCGTCGTCGAACCATCCTTTCTCGTCAGCGTCACCTCGATCCGCAACTGGGTGGAGTGTCCCCGGCTCTACTACCTGAACAAGCTCTCCGGAGTGCCGCTGAACTATCCCGTCGTGAAAGGGACGCTCGTCCACGAGGTCTTCGGCGACCTGCTTCGCGGGCGGGACCTCGAGGAGTCGATCGACGCCCGCGTCGAGGAGCGAGGCCTCCAGTTGGGGCTGTTAGGCGAGACGCCCGACGCGGTCAAAGAGGAGATCCGGGAGAACGCCAAAGCGATCGAGGGCTGGCTCGAGCAGGGCCGGCTCACCGAGGAAGACAGTTGGCGCTCCGAGCAGTTGCTCATCAGCGAAACGTTCGGCATTCGCGGCCGGGCCGACGCCGTCCGCCGGGGCGCACCGGTCGAACTCAAGACCGGCAAGAACCTCAAGAAGGAACCGCGGTTCAAGGACAAGGTGCAGGCCGCCTGTTACGCACTCCTGCTCGAGGAACACGGCGGCGACGTCGATATCGGGACGCTCCTCTATACGAAGAACTCGGCGCTCGATCGCAACGAGGAGACCGGCGACCTGACCCCCGCAAAGGAGTTCACGATGGGCGACGGCTTGCTGAAGTACGTCGTCCGGCTCCGCAACGAGATCGCCGCAAAAGAGACGAGCGGAGAGATTCCGACCGGCTACGAGGCCGACGCGAAATGCGAGTACTGCTTCGAACAGGACACCTGCATGGTCGTCTCCGGCCGGCTGGATCAGGAGTCGAAGGCCGGCCAGATCGGGCAGGCGCTGCCGGCCGAGGAGCGCGAGTACTTCGACCGGTTTTACCGGGCGATCGAGGAGGAGCGCCGGGAGGTTCACCGCGAGTACGCCAAGCTCTGGGAACAGACCGCGGAGGAACGGGCCGACGATGACCGCGCGCTGATCGACCTCGAGTTCGTCGCAAAACGGCCGCTCGAGGGCGGGCGCTGGGAACTGCGGGCGCGCCGGACCGGCGGCGCGAACTCGAAGCTCCGCGAGGGCGACCTGGTGCTGGCCAGCGACGGGGACCCGGTTCGAGGCGACTCGGAGCTGGCGCGGATCGAGCGACTCGACGACGAGGTCGTGATCACGGCGGACGAGCCGGTCGCGGTCACCCGGCTCGACGTCTACCCCTCCGAGCTGACGACCGACCGGTTGCTCGTCGCGATGCACGACGCGCTCCTGAAAGGCGACGAGCGGCGCAAAGACGTCCTGTTCGGCCGCGCAGAGCCCGAATTTGAGGAGATCGACGAGGCCTTCATCGACAACAACGAGCGCCAGAACGAGGCCGTTCGGAAAGCCGTCGGTGCTGAGGACTGCGCGCTGATCCACGGCCCGCCGGGGACCGGGAAGACCTACACCATCGCTCGAGCCATCCGCGCGATGGTCGAACGCGGCGAGCGGGTCCTGCTGTCGGCCTTTACGAACCGCGCCGTCGACAACGCTCTGGAGGCCCTGCTCGAGCAACTCGAGGACGTCATCGACGAGGACAGCGTTGCGTCGGAGACGCAACGGAGTGGAGACGGCGAAGCCGTCGATGTCGTCCGCGTCGGCTCGGAGAGCGGGGTCAGCGACGAGATGGAGCCCTACCGGCTCGAGCGGGCGGGCGAGCCCGCCGACCGGGTCGCCGAACTCGAGGACGCGCAGGTAGTGGCGGCGACGACGGCGACCTGCGGATCGCGGATCATGAAAGAACAAGCCTTCGACGCCGCGCTGGTCGACGAGGCCGCCCAGCTGACCGAGCCCGGGACCTGCGCGGCGATCAACCTCGCCGAGCGGTTCGTGCTGGTCGGCGACCACGAGCAGCTGCCGCCCGTCGTGCGCGCCGAGAACGACCTCACCGAGTCGCTGTTCGAGCGGCTGGTCGAGCGCTATCCCGACGCCGGCGTCATGCTCGATCGCCAGTACCGGATGAACCAGCGCATTCAGGTCTTCGCCTCCACCGAGTTCTACGACGGACAGCTACGACCGGCGACGCCCGAGGTCGCCGGACGAACGCTGGACGACCTCGAGGGCGTCTCCCGGGACGCCCTGCCCGAGACCCTGTCCGATCCCGTCTCGTTCGTCGACGTCGAGGGCGACCGGAGCCAGTACACCGACAGCGAGGAGGCCGAACGAATCGCCGACCTGATCGAGCGCTACGAAGCGGCCGGTCTCGAGCGATCCGACATCGGCGTCATCGCTCCGTTCCGAGCGCAGGTCTCGGAGATCTCGAGTACGGTCCCCGACGACGTCACCGTCGACACCGTCGACCGCTTCCAGGGCTCGAGCCAGGAAGTCATCATCGTCTCGTTCACCGCGACCGGTTCGCTCGAGGGACCGATATTCGAGGACTACCGGCGGATCAACGTCGCGCTGACACGGCCCAAGCGGGCGCTGGTGTTGGTCGGCGACTCGTCGGCGCTCGCGAGCGATCCGGTCTACGAGCGCATGCTCGAGTGGGCGCGGCAGTAACGGGCCCACCGAGAGTCAGTAGGCTGATATGTTGCCCATGAGCTATAGGTATCGCTACTAACCACCTCGCCTGCGTCGGTATGAACGCGGCAGCCCGGTGATTCAGATGACTCAGCGAGACACCGCCGCGGCGGGCGACTGCCCGGCGTTCGAGCGCGACGACGAGACGTATACCGCACGGTACGACTGGGACGATGCGGACACGCCATCGTCCTCGATCGTTCGGGCGGTTGCAGCCGTCAGAGGCACTGACCCGACGACCATGCAGCCACTGTACGAGGCGGTCGAGACGACCGCCGTCGACCGGCTCTTCGATCGACGGCCGCGAGCGCGGCCGGAGCGACTCTCGCTCTCCTACGAGGGCTGTGTGGTCGCGGTCTATGGAGACGGACGGATCGTCGTCGCTCCGTCCGACTGATCGAACGGCCGGCGATCGACCGCGTCCTGGCGGTCAGTTGGCCTCGTCGTCGGCCCTGTCCTCGAAGGCCATCGCGAGGAGTTTGCGCTCGGCGGCGTGGATGTGTTGGGAGAACGTCGGCGACGCGATGCCGAGTTCGGCCGCGACGTCCTCGCCCGAACACTCGCGGGGCCAGTCGTAGTAGCCGGCTTCGAACGCGGCCTCGAGGACTTCCCGCTGGCGGTCGGTGAGTCGGGCGCGCAGTTCCTGCCGGAACGCGGTCCGGCTGAACGGCGTCGTGAGCGCGTCGGTCTCCCGCTTCGCGACGAACGTCGCTTCCGGCACGCGCTCGAGGAACGCGTCCGTAATTCCGCCGGCGTCGTCCCGCGGCGGTACTTCGGCGACGATCCGGCCGTCCCCGTCGCTGCCTCGAACCGTCCGCGGCAGCGCCCCCAGTTCGGCGAGTTCCACCGCGGGGCAGTCCTCGGCGACGAGGAACTCGAGCAACGCACCGTTTTCGCGTTCGCGGAGGGACCGAACGTCGGCGCTCTCGTGGTCGGAAGCGAGATCCGTGATCCGGGTCGGTTCGACCCCAGCAACCGTGAAGAACTCGGCGTAGCGGCCGTTCCCGCGGGGGACCATCTCCGCCAGTTCGACCCGACACTCGAGTTCGGCCGACGCCCGGATGAACGGATACGCGGGCGCAGTGATCTCGAACTCGATCTCCCGCACCCGTGGCGTTCGGTCGCGGTTTCGTGTATCGTTCATACTGGGCCACTGTCCGGCCAAATGGCACCTATTATCAAAGTGATTCCGGCGGGAGCGACCGTCCCGATCGGTGGAAACGGTCCGACGCGATCGTCAGTACGGGACCCGCGAGACGCGTCCGCCGAAACGAACGTTTAGGTAGCCGACGCGTCACGTGCCGGCCGAGATGTGACTCGAGGCCCAGAGCGAGGCGGTCCGGGGCGTCGTCCCGGTCGAGTACGCGGACCTGGTCGTCTTCGTGACCGAACTCGGCGGGACGACCGCGCTCATGGTTTTGCTCGCCGTGCTGTTCTGGTGTGTCGACCGCCGCCGCAGCGCGCTCGTGATCAGCTACGCGGTGGCCGGATTGGCGCTGTTGCTCTCGCTCAAGGCGCTGTTTGCCCTCCCCAGACCGCCGGCCGACGTCATGCCGATCCCCCTCGAGGGCGAGCGCGAGGGCTACGGCTTTCCGAGCGGGCACGCCTTCGCTGCGGCGGTCGTCTACGGCGGCCTCGTCTCTGCGTACGACCGGGCGGGTGACCCGCGGGCGCTGGCGGCCGCCGCGGCGCTCGTCGCCCTCGTCTCGCTCTCGCGGGTCGTTCTGGGGGTCCACTATCTGGGAGACGTGATCGTCGGCGCGGCGCTCGGGGTCGCCTTCGTCGCTGCCATGGACCGGGTCACGCGCGGCGATCCAACGATCGGATTCGCGATCGCGCTCGCCCTCTCGGTGCCCGCGTTCGTCATCGCCGGCGGACGGGAAGACGCCCTGCTCGGTCTCGGGGGCGCGATCGGCGGGCTGCTGGGATCGCGGCGACTGTCCGTCCTGCCGGCGCTGCGCTCCCGACTCGAGGCGGCCGTCGTCCTCGTCGTCGGCGTCGGGTTCGTCGCGCTCGTTCGGGGACTCGAGTCCATCGTCACGACGGTCGAACCGCTGTTGGTCGTCCTGTACGCGATCCTGGTCGCCGGCATCTTTCTCGTACCGGCCGCCGTGGGGCAACTCGAGATCGGCCCGCTCGAGTCGACGCGGTCGTAAATCGATCCCGTTCGGGATCGGCGTCCGCGGGACGGTTCGTACTGTCGGCAGGCAGTCACCGACGTCGGTCACGAACGCGCCCACGTCTCCGGTGTACCGGGACCGACGGGGATTTACCGCCGGTGCGGGCGTAGGAGCAGTATGCTCGAGGCGTTTCATCCGCATCGGCCCGGCGGCCGCGTCGCGATCGTGATCGTCACCGTCATCGCACTCATGTCGATCGCAACCGGGATCGGTGCGATTCTCACCCGGCCGGCCCTCGAGGGTGGCGGCTCGCTCGCCGATCTCCAGACTGCGGCGGAGTTTAGCGGGACCGTCATCGGCTTCGCGTTGCTCGTCACCGTCTGGGGAATGCGCCGTGGCTACCGGGTGGCGTATCTCGTTGCCGTGGGCCTCGTCTTTCTCTCCGGGGCACACGGCGTCGCCCAGTTCCGGGCGCTCTCTCTCCCGCTCGTCCTCCTCTCGATCGGCGGACTCGTCGTTCTCGTAACGGCGAGCCGACGGTTCACGCGTGCGAGCCACCTCAACGCGACCCAGGTCGGCGCGCTGCTTGCAATCGTCGGCGTCTGCTGCTACGGAACGGCCGGTGCGTACGCGCTCCGAAGCGGGTTCGACGGGGTCGAGGGCGTCGTCGACGCGGTGTATTTCACCGTCGTGACGGCGAGTACGGTCGGCTACGGCGATGTCCACGCGAGAACCGAGGCGGCGCGGCTGTTCGCCGTCTCGCTGGTCGTCCTCGGTCCGGCGACGCTCGCGGCCACGGCCGGCAGTCTGCTCGGTCCCGCGGTCGAGGCGCGTCTCGCGCGGGCCGGCCGACGCGCGACGGGGCAGGAGGACCGAACGGTCGGTGACGAACCCAGTGGCCGGATCCACGACGAGTCGCGGGTCGTCGTCGTCGGGGCCGGCGAGACGGTTCGGCCCGTGATCGCGGCGCTCGCCGGACGGGCATCGATCACGGTCGTGACCGACGAGGAGTCGACCGCGGTGCTACCTGACGGTGTCGAGTCGGTCGACGGCGACCCGACTGCGGAGCGGACGCTCGAGCGTGCCGCTCTCGACACCTGTGACGCGGTCCTCATCGGAGCCGGGAACCGAGACGGGGCGCGGCTGGTGGCGGCCGCCCGGTCGATGACGGACGCGAGAATCGTCGCGCTCGCCGACGGCCGGACGGTCGAATCGCTCGAGTGGGCCGGTGCGGACGCCGTCGTCGATCCCGAAACCCTGGTGATCGAGGCGACACTGGGCGCGCTGTCGGGCGGCGGTGGGACCGGGGGTCAGTCCGCGCCGTCGGCCCGCTCCCAGAGCGGGTAGAGATCGTCCTCGATCGGCTCGACGATCGATTCACCGTCGAGAACGAGTGCCGGCTCGTCCCCCTCGCATTCCCGTACCGTCCCGATTTTCGCGGCCTCGATCCCCGCGTCCGAAAGTGCCTCGAGACGGCCATCGACGGCGTCGCCGGGAACGGTCGCAACCAGCGCGCCGGAGCCGAAGATCCGCAGCGGATCGACCCCGGCGGCATCACACAGCCGCGCCGTCGCCTCGCGGACCGGGACGCCATCGCGGTCGACCTCGAGGCGAACGCCGGACGCGCGGGCCACCTCGAGCAGACCGGCCGCAACCCCGCCCTCAGTGGGATCGTGCATCGCCGTCGCGTCCGTGCGGACGAGCCGGGCCTCAGGGGCGACGCTGATCTCGTCGAGGAACGACTCGGCGCGCTCGCGCGTCTCGGCGTCGATCCCGAGGTCGTCGCCGAAGTCGGCCGCGAGGACGGCCGACCCCTCGAGCCCCGCCGCCTTGGTCAGGATCACCGCGTCACCGGGTTCGGCCCCGCCGGTCGGGACGAACCGATCCGTCGCTCCCATCGCCGTCAGCGAGAGCAGCGGCCGCTCGAGCTGGTCGACGTACTCCGAGTGGCCACCGACGATCGACGCGCCGATCTCGCCGGCGGCGGCGTGGAGGTCGTCGGCGATTTCCTCGAGGAGGGAGCCGTCGGCACCGCCCTCGGTCTCGGCGTCGCTCGGGAGCAAGACGACGGCGGTCAGCCAGCGCGGGTCCGCGCCGGAGACGGCCACGTCGTTCGAGGCGACGTAGACGCCGAGCGTGCCGACCGCCGAGGCCGCCAGCGAGATCGGGTCGGAGCTGACCACGAGCGTTCCCTCGCCGTCGGGCCAGTCGATCGCGGCGGCGTCCTCGCCGTCAGCGGGGCCCTGTAGCACCGTCTCGTCGGCCGTCTCCGTCCGCTCGAAGACGTGCGCGAGCAAGTCGTCCGGACTCACCTTGCCGGGCATAGCAGGAACTGGGTGGATGCACGGTTTGTAGCTGTCGGAGCGCCCACCGTTCGAGCGGGATCGACGGGAGGCCGGCGCGATCCGGTTCTCGGCAGTGTCAGTTTCGACCACGGAGACCGGTGTGTACCGATGGCGATGCTACCAGAACGGAAGTCCCGTCGCTCTGCCGGGCAGCGCCTCGAGCAGCGGGGAGCGATTCAGCCGTCCGCTACTCGGGAAGCGGCGGCCACGTCGTCGCGACCGTCTCCTCGATGAGATGCGTTTGCGCGCGGCGAAGCCGCTCCGATACCGACGACGCCGAGATCCCTAATTCCGTCCCGATCGCATCCAAGGACGTCCGGCGAGGGACGTCGAAATAGCCCAGCTCGTAGGCCGTTCTGAGTGCCTCACGTTGGCGATCGGAGAGGCCGTCGCCGGGCGGCTCTGGCGCCCCGTCGTGAGTGAGACGGCGCAATCGAAACCCCGCGTTTCGTTGCCAGAACGACGAGAACTCGTCGAACGCCGCTCGGGTGGCGAACCACCCCGACTGGCGCCACCCGTCGGCGGTCACTTCGATCCGTTCGATGGTTGCTTCGGCGGTAGCAAGCGCCTCGAGTCCGGCGAGGTCGTCGATGTGATCGCCGAGTTGTTCCGCCAGACTGAGCGCCGGCGTCGCCTGGTATCGTCGCGTGGAGCCGGCCGTTCCGATCGCTGCCCACTCGTCGACGTCCTCGGCGTCGGTCAAGGCCGCCTCGACCGCCGTCCGTGAACCGCCCGTCACAGTGACGATAAACAGCGGCCGCTCGCCGTGGTTGAACTGCAGCCTGAGAACGATCTTCGCCTCGGGCGCTGCTCTCGCAACCCCGACGAGCGGAAGCGCATCGCAGTGGATGTCGAACGCTGCGACGAGACCCATACCGCGTCGTTTCCCGCCGTGCAAATGGACGTGTCGAAAAGTGGTCGTATCCCCCTCTATTTAAAAGCCCCCATCACTGAGAGAACCGCTTAGCTCGGTCCGCCTCGAACGCAGTGTCGCATGCAGACGACACAGTCCGACGCTGGCATCGAGGTAACGTACGAGCGCCACGGTGACGGCCCGCCGCTGATCCTCCTTCACGGCGGAATGGCCCCGACGGAATACTGGCAGCCGGTCGTTCCACACCTGGACGGATACGCCGCGATCGTCCCGCAACGCCCGGGGTTCGGGACGTGTCTCGACGATCGGGCCGAGACCAGCGCCGACGAGGTACTGGCCCGAGAGGTCGAATACGTCCGAACGCTCGTCGACGCACTCGAGGAGGAGCCGATCCTCTTCGGTCACTCCTACGGCGCGCTCACCGCGATCGAAACCGCGACGAAAGCGGCGGTCGCGGCAGTCGTCGCGTATGAACCGGCGATCCTTCCCGACGACTACCGCGCGGACGCCGACCTCGCGGACCGGATGCAGACGCTCATCGACGCGGGGAAACGACGTGAGGCGGTAAAGCGGTACGTCGAACAGGTCCTCCACCCCGACGGGATCGACGACCTCGACGCGTGGCTCGCGGAGTGGCCGGTCTGGCCGGCGTGTACGGACCTCGCCGAGGAGGTCGTCCGGATGAACCGCGCCGTCGAGCGATACCGCCTTCCGAGCAGTCTGGCCGTTGCCGCCCCCGTACTCGTCTTGACCGGCACCGACGGCCCCGGGTTTCTCCGAGAGAGCGCTCGCGCGACCCACGATGCGCTCCCACACAGCCGCCTCGTCGAGTTCGACGGTGTGAGCCACAGTGGCCCCGCCGAGGCCCCGGACGTAATCGCTGCAGAAATCGACTCCTTCCTGCGGACGCGATAGCAGTTCGCAGCCGACGCAGCTCCGAGGGGAGCCGAAACCCCGTTTCGGAACCGGGTCAGTTCTCGGGCGCGACCGCTTTCATCGTCTCGCGGACCTGGTCCTCGTCGGCCCCGCGCGGGAAGCTGACCGCGATGGCGTCGAGCCCGTCGACATCCTCGTAGCGCTCGAGTTGCTCGCGGGCGGTCTCGGGGCTGCCGGCCGCACAGAGGTCGTCGAGGATGTTCTCGTCGACCAGCTCGAGGGCGTGTTCGCGGTCGCCGTCCTGCCACGAATCGTAGATCTCGGTGGCCTCGTCGTAGCCCTGTCGCTCGAGGGCGTCGCGGTAGAAGGTACCCATGCCGCCGACGTAGAAGCCGATGTGCTGGCGGGCGAGCGCGCGGGCCTCGTCGGGGTCCTCGAGCGCACAGGCGGTGACGCCGGCGGTGACCTGGACGTCGTCGCGGTCGCGGTCGCCCAGATCGGCCCCGCGTTCGATATCCGCGATGCGTTCTTCCATCCCGTCGGGAGTGAGCATGATGCCGTGCCAGCCGTCGGCGAACCGGCCCGCGAGTTCGACGGCCTTCGGTCCCATCCCCGTCACCTCGATCGGGGGCGAGGTTTCCGGCGGCTCACACCGGAGTCGGAACCCCGAGAGGTCGAACTCGTCGCCGTCGTAGTCGACCGTCTCGCCGGAGAGAACCTGCCGGACGATCTCGACCGTCTCGCGGGTGCGCTTGAGCGGGTTGCCGAACTCGACGCCGTGCCAGTTCTCGATCACGACGGGGCCACTCGGACCGAGCCCGAGCCGGAACCGGCCCTCGGAGAGTTCCTGCAGCGTCGCCGCCGTCTGGCCAAGCAGGGCCGGCGATCGCGAGTAGGTGTTGAGGATGCTCGAGCCGATATCGATCTCCTCGGTGCGTTCGGCCATCGCCGAGAGGACGGTCACGCCGTCCCGACCCCACGTCTCGGGGAGCCACGCGCAGTCGTAGCCGCCGTCCTCGGCGGTCCGTGCGTAGTCGACGATCGAGTCGATCGTCGGCTGTGCAGCGACCGGAAGGTGGACATCTCTGTCTGTCATCGTTGTCCACAGACGAAACCGTCCCTTTTGGGTGTATGGGAACCGGCGGCGTGGGGACGGCCGTTTACGGGTCGCCGACGCGGTCGTCCCCGGACCGATAACACCGGGCCGAAAGCGTCGCGTTCGCGCGCTATTCGACGATGAACCCACTGGCCAACTCAAGGACCTCCGAGCGAGACCGGGGTTGATCGAAGGCCATCGGGAACCCGATCTCGCCGCTCAGCTCCCGCAGGTACGAGGCGTGTCGCGCCTCGACGCTGTGGATACTCAGTGCCGGCGGAATCAGTGCCGCGTTCTCGATCGACGGCGCGGCACCCGCGTAGGCCGAGACGCCGATGTCCTCGAGCGCGGCGGCGGTGGCGACGAACTCGGCGGGGTCCTGTACGGCCGTTCCGAAGTCGAACTCCGGACTCGGAACGGGATCGCCGCCGAGCGCTTCGATCGTCTCAGCTAGGGTCTCCGCGTGCGTGATCTCGTGATCCCGAACGACACGGAGCCGATTGAGGACCGGCACCTCTTCCGGCCCCAGCTGTTCGAGGGCGGCCTCGTCGATGTTCCGGATGCCGCGGGTGTAAAACACCGCTCGAGGTACTCGAGCGTGAGCGCGTAGTTCAGGATCGCGATGTCGTTTTCGAACTCGTCCGGCACCGCCTCGGGCGGTTCGTCGACGGGTTCGTCTCTCATCGCGTCGTTCGATTCGTGATGGTCGTCGCCGCCCGCAGCCACACTGCCGGCAGCACCGGTAGCCAATACGCCTGCGAGTCCGCCGAGGACGGGTCGACGACCGAGGTCGAACCGATCCGAATTGTCCGTCATTGGTGGGTAGTACCCGGTCGACCCACTCTCGAGACGCCGCTAAATAGCGAGTAATCGTTTCCGCGTCTAACGTGGAGTTCCGACAGTCGACTTTCTTGCTTCGGTCACCCTACCCGTATAATGGAGGGGGTACACGAACCGGTCCGTCTCGGACCGAAGAAACCGCTCGTTTTCCGAGACGTGTCGTCGAAAACTCGTGTCCGTCTGCGGGTGAAGACCCCGCGTTCGGTGGTCGTCTCCCGAGCGACCAGCGATCGAACGGACCGAGCGCCGGCGCGAGCGCGTGCCGGCTACACGTCGTGGTCTTCTTCGATCTGTGGGACGCCCTGGGCCGTGATCGTCTCACCGACGATGTACGACGAGGCCGGACTGGCGAGGAACTGGGTGAGATCGGCGATCTCCTCGACGGTGCCGATCCGCCGTGCGACGTCCGTCCGGTCGATATCGTCCGCGGAGACGCCCATCTGGCTCTCGACGCCGGGCGTGGCGACGAAGCCGGGCGCGATGCAGTTGACCCGGACGTCGTCGTCGGCCCACTCGTAGGACAGCGTCGTCGTCAGGTTGATGACCGCGGCCTTGGCCGCGCCGTAGGGGCTCATCAGCGGTGAACCGCGCTGGCCCGCGACGCTGGCGAGGTTGATCACCGCACCGCCGCCGCCGTCCTTGAGATGCTCCGCGGCGGCGTGGGTGCAGTGATAGGTGCCGTTGATGTTGATGTCGACGATCGTCTCCCAGCCGTTCGGGGAGATGTCGTCGAAGTCGGCCATGAACGAGGCCCCAGCGTTGTTGACCAGTACGTCGAGTCCGCCGAACTCCTCGACGGTGGCCTCGACGAGTGCCTCGACGGCCTCGCGGTCGGTTACGTCGCACTCGACGGCCAGCGCCTGCCCGGGACTGTCGCTCTCGTTGATCCCCTCGGCGACCGGATCGACGTTGTCCTGTTCGCGCGAGCAGACGACTACGTCGACGCCGTCCGCGGCGAACCGCTCCGCGATCGACTTCCCGATCCCGCTCGAGGAGCCCGTAATAATGGCGACGTCGCCATCGACGCTGAACTGTTCGGTACTCATACGCGATCACCGGCGACTGCGTGCGTGTTGGTTTCCATTGTTAGCTCCGATTGGCTATTTGCAGTAACTGTTAATAAAGATGGGTATGAATACCGTACCGTTAAGTGAATGCGAATCGCCTGCACACATACTCATTCGACGGCGATCGGTCATCGACCGTCGCCGGGACCCAAGCTATGAGAGGAACCACGCGAGCGAGCGGCGGATTCGACCAGACGAGTACGGAGACGGACGAGAGCGAACCGATCGACGGCCAGGGGGCGCGCCGATGAGCAGTGATGGAGCCGATGGCGCGGCCGCCCGAACGGACCCCGAGTGGGAGGCCGTCTTCTGGGACATTGGTGGCGTCATCCTCGGGCTCGAGTCAGTACAGGGCGCCCACGCCGAGTTCGTCGCGCAGCTCTGTGACCGCTACGACCTCGAGACAACCGTCGACGAGGCCGTCGAGACGTGGCGGACGACCGTGGGCGACTACTTCCGCGAACGCGACGGCACGGAGTTTCGGTCCGCACGCGATGGGTATCACCGTGCCGTGGCGGCCATCGTCGGTGAGGAGGTCCCCCGCGAGGAGTGGGAACCCCTGTTCGAGGAGATCGTCGCGGCGTCGATCGAGCCGGTGCCGGGAGCCGTCGAGGCGATCGAACGGCTGGCTGACCGGGACCTCCACGTCGGCGTCGTCAGCGACGTCGACGACGCCGAGGGGAAACGGATGCTCGAGCGGTTCGGCGTCCGCGAACACTTCGATTCGATCACAACCTCCGAGGAGGTCGGCTACACCAAACCCGACCCGGCCATGTTCGAGACGGCCATCGAGAAAGCCGGCGTCGCCCCCGAGCGGTCGCTGATGATCGGCGACCGCTACGATCACGACGTGAAAGGGGCCGACGAGAGCGGCCTGCACGGCGTCGCCTTCGGTGCCGAGGCCGGCCCCGCGGTCTCCTATCGGATCGAATCGCCCGAGGAAATCCTCGAGATCGTCGACGGGACACGAGACGGGTAGCGTTCTCGAGCGGCGTATCGATTCGGAACTTCGGGCAGGACGTTCCCGACGGTCGCCCCGCCCGGTTCGGACTCGGTTGTCACCGCGTCGTCCGCGAGTCGGCATGTTGCATGGTAACTTCCAACCCGCAAACATTGTAAAAGAGAGTTCGTGGCGTAACTATTTTCGTAAAGGGGGAGATATAGTAGCACACGACAATGCCCACTACAAAGCGAACCGCCACGAACGACACCGTATCGGCCCGCGACGACGGCCATAGCACCCACCGGTTCCCATGAGCGAGAACTACTACGAACGCCTCGTCGACGAGGGCGCGCTGGTCGCGTATCTGGGGGACCACCTCGGCGAGGTCGACGAGTACGACATCGCCCGCCATCAGGAGGGCCACTCCAACGAGACGCTGTTCGTCACCTGGGGCGACCGGGAACTGGTCATCCGCCGGCCGCCGCCGGGCGAGACCGCCGATACGGCCCACGACGTCATTCGCGAATACCGCGTGACAAACGCGGTCGCCGACACCGACGTCCCGGTGCCGACGCCGGTGCTTGCCTGTGAGGACCACGACGTCATCGGCAGCGACTTCTACGTGATGGAGCAACTCGAGGGCGACGTCCTCCGGGAGGCAGAGCCGGAGCGGTTCGCCGACCCCGATCACCGCGAGCGCGTCGGCGAGGAACTCGTCGATACGCTGGCGACGATCCACGACCTCGACTACGAGGCGCTCGGCCTCGGCGAGTTCGGCCGCCCCGGGGGGTACACACAACGGCAGGTCGACCGCTGGGGCAAACAGCTCTCGTGGGCGTTCGAGGTCACGGAGGACGAACGCGAGGTTCCCGACCTCCACGAGGTCGGCGACTGGCTCCGCGACAACGTGCCCGACGAACACCCACACACGCTCGTCCACGGCGACTACAAGCTCGACAACGTGATGTTCGGGCCGGGGACGCCGCCGGAGCTGATCGGCGTCTTCGACTGGGAGATGGCCACGCTGGGCGATCCCCGAGCCGACCTCGGCTGGATGCTGTCGTACTGGCGCGACGCGAAGGATCCCGATCCGGAACTCCCGGAACTGGTCACCCGGTTCATGGAACGGGAGGGGTATCCGACCCGCCGCGAACTGGTCGACCGCTGGGAAGCCCGAACCGGCTACGAGTTCGAACACGAGCGGTTCTACCGCGCGCTCGCGGTGTACAAACTCGCCGGGCTCGGCGAGATGTTCTTCCGGCGCTACCTCGAGGGCAACAGCGACGACCCGATGTACCCGTTGATGGAAGACCGCGTGCCGGCACTGGCCGCGCGGGCCAAACGGATCATCGAGGGCGACGAACCGCTGTAGGCTCGCGTCGTCGGGCCGGGTTTCTTCGGGCGGAACACGCGTTCGCGTTCAGCGGTCGCGATAGCCATCGGACACTGCCGGCACGCCACCACGACGTCGGTCGGCCGGTCCGCGAGAAACGTCGACGCCGCAGAACGGGCGCGTGCGAGTCGGCCGGTCGACCCGTCCGCTCGGCCGCTCCCCGACCGCCGTTACCGACGGTCGCGATGAACGCGAATCGACGTACGTGATGTGCAACGGCCGACAACGGGCTTAACATTGCTAATTCGGTTCGGTGGTATTAAGACGGTTCCCGGCAATGGAACGACCATGTCACTGGACAGCATCGACCGCGTGGCAGTACTAGGCGCGGGGAACATGGGGCACGGAATCACCGAAGTGACCGCGATGGCCGGCTACGATGTCACGATGCGTGACATCAAAGACGAGTTCATCGAGGACGGCTACGAGTCGATCAAGTGGAGCGTCGAGAAACTCGAGGAAAAGGAGATGCTCGAGGACTCCGCCGAAGAGGTCCTCGGTCGGATCGACACGACGACGGATCTCGAAGAAGCGGTCGCCGACGCAGACCTCGTGATCGAGGCCGCACCCGAGGATCTGGACCTGAAACACGACATCTTCACCGACCTCGAGGAGTACACCAGCGGTGACACGCTGCTGGCGACCAACACCTCGAGCCTGCCGATCTCCGACATCGCGGAGGCCGTCGACTCCTCGGAGCGCGTCCTCGGCCTGCACTTTTTCAACCCGCCGGTCAAGATGGACCTCGTCGAGGTCATCTACGGCGAGGACACCAGCGACGAGGCGGCGGAAGCCGGCTACGAGTGGGTCGAGTCGATCGACAAGACGCCGATCTACGTCCGCAAGGACGTCCGCGGCTTCGTCGTCAACACGATCGTCGGCCCCTTCGGTGGCGAACCCGCGTTCATGGTCTCGAACGACGAGGCGACGATCCGGGAGGCCGACGCGACGATGGTCCACGAGCGGGGCTACCCGATGGGGCCGTTCGAACTCGGCGACCTCACCGGTATCGACGTCGGCTACCACGTCCGCAAGGAAGGCGACAGCCCGATCCCGCCGATCACCGAGGAGAAAGTCGAGGCCGGCGACCTCGGCCAGAAGACCGGCAAGGGCTTCTACGACTACGAGGACGGCGACGGCGCCGACTACGAACCCGA
Source organism: Natrinema pellirubrum DSM 15624 (assembly GCF_000230735.2). Lineage (NCBI taxonomy): Archaea > Methanobacteriati > Methanobacteriota > Halobacteria > Halobacteriales > Natrialbaceae > Natrinema > Natrinema pellirubrum. Next base: position 895,565 of record NC_019962.1, on the reverse strand, counting down.
GGACGCGGGCGACTTCGACTGGCTCCGCGTCGAGGCCCGCATGATCAACCGCGCCGCGTTCCTCGTCGGTGAGGACGTCGCAACCCCCGAGGAGGTCGACATCGGCGTCCAGCTCGGGCTCGGCTTCCCCGAGGGTATCTGCCGACGCGCCGACAAGATCGGCCTCGATACGGTCCTCGAGAAGCTCGAGACCCTCTACGAGGAGACGGGCGAGGACCGCTTCGAGCCCCACCCGTACCTCGAGCAACTCGTCGCGGAGGGCAAGACCGGCGAGGAAGCCGGCGCAGGCTTTTACACCTACGACGACGACAGCCTCGGTCCCTACCACGACCTGAACTACGACCTCGAGGACGGCGTCCTCTCCGTCGAACTTGACCGTCCCTCGCGGATGAACGCGCTCTCGGACGACCTGCTCGCCGAGATCGACGACCTGTTCTCGAACGTCGACACCGACGAGGTCCGCTGTGCGACCATCGAGGGCGCGGGCGATCAGGCGTTCTGTGCCGGTGCGGACGTCTCCGGCTTCAGCGACGCCGATCCGACCGACCTGATGGACGTCACGCCGGCCTTCGAGACGGTCAACGACTTCGAACGGCCCGTGCTGGCGAAGATCGACGGCTTCTGTCTCGGCGGCGGCCTCGAACTCGCGCTGGCCTGTGACCTGCGGGTCGCGACCGAGCGCTCCTCGTTCGGCGCGCCCGAGATCAACCTCGGCCTGATCCCCGGCGGCGGCGGTACCCAGCGACTCACCCGCGTCCTCGGCGAGACCCGCGCGAAGGAACTGGTCTTCCGGGGCAACCACATCGACGCCGACCGCGCCGAGGAGTGGGGCCTCATCAACCGCTCGGTCGAGCGCGAGGACTTCGACGACACCGTCTCCGAGTTCGTCGACGACCTGGCCGGCGGCCCGCCGATCGCCCTCAAGATCGCCAAGAAAGTCATGAACGAGGGCGAGGACGCAAGCATCGCGGCCGCCGTCGCCATGGAGAGCCAGGGCTTTGGCCTGCTTTCCAGCACCGAGGACGTCCTCGAGGGCACCGCGGCGTTCGCCGAGGACCGCGAGCCCGAGTTCGAGGGCAAGTGACATGACCGACGGACCGGACGACCCGTCTGCGTGGCCCGAATGGGACTCGTTCGTCCAGAGCCACGGCTACCTGTCGTGGCTCGACATCGGGGTCGACTACCTCGAGGACGGGCGCGCGGTCCTCGTCATCGAGCAGAACGAGGACTTCGAGAACCCCATCGGTACCGAGGGGCCGGATCCGGTTCACGGCGGCATCGTCGCGACGCTGATCGATACCTCGAGCGCGTTCGCGTTGCGGAGTACGTTCGAGAACCCCAGCGAGTCCCATCTGACGACGACCGATCTCAACGTCTCGTATCTGCGGCCGGCGACCGGCGACCTCCGCGCCGAGGCGGAGGTCCTCCGGGTCGGTGGTTCGACCGGCGTTACGGACGTGACGGTGACAGGCGACGACGGCGAGGCCGCCGTCGGCCGCACCACCTATCGGCTCTTCCGGGACGGTATCGACAGCGACTAACGCGTCTCGAGCGGCCGTGTCCCGACTCCCGGAGCCGTCGTGGTGCCGGCCGTCGAGACCACTCGTGGGTTCGATTTTCCGCGTGTCGACGGACCAGTCGCTGTGAAAGCGAATCTCAGTCGCTACGATCCTCGCCAAGTTCCTCGTAGATCCGCGGATCGGTCTGGAACTTGAGGACGTTGTGGATCGCCGAGTTACGAATGTTGGCGATGACTGCGCCGTGTTCGGAGTAGCAGTCGTGGATCCACTGGGACACTTCCTGTCTGTCCCGGAACATCATGACCGTCTTCCACTGATACTCCCCGTCCGAGAGGAAGAAAAACAGGGTGTGTTTGTCCTGCTTGATGTACTCCATCGCGTCGCGCCAGTACTCGTCGAAGTGTTCGGGATTGAACTTGAATTCGAACAGCGCAAAGATGTAGTACTCCTCGTTGGGGATGATCGCCTCGCGAAAGACGCCCTCGTCGCGCATCCGCCGGATCGACTCGCTGACGGTGACGTGAGAGACGTCGATATCGTACTCCGATTCCAGTACCTGTGTCAGTTCGCGCGAGGACAACTGCGGATCTGCCGAGAGTTCGCTCAGGATCGCGATATCGCGGTCCTTGAACTCCCAGTTCGGTGGGTCGCCGCTCATGTTACCGTGAGTTTCGTTGCGGACATGATTTTATGGTTCCGCTCCCGCGAGGAACTCGCGGAGCCGCTCGGCGTACGCCTCCGATCGGTCCTCGGGGACCCAGTGGTAGGCCGCCGACAGCGGCGCGAGTTCGGCGTCGTCGATGTCATCGGCCAGTCGCTCGGCGTAGCTGTAGGGCTGCATCACGTCGTCTTCGCCCCACAGCAACAGCGTCTCGGCGTCGATCGCCCCGTACTCGATCTCGGTCGTGTGGTTCGTGTTCGTCGCGACGGCGTTACGGACCAGCGACAGGTGGCCCTCGTCGGTCAGCCACGGCGCTTTCATCCCGTCGACGAACTCGGGGTCGGACTCGCCGTAGGCTCCCTCGACGAACGCCGCGTCGAGGCGGCCCTCGAGTTCATCGCGGTCGATGTCGGCGGTCGCGGGCAGGCCCAGATTCGAGACGAACTCAACGGGCCAGGAGTCATAGCAGACGGCGTTCGAGAGGACGAGCTGATCGACGATCCCGGGGTTGTGCGCGGCGAAACGCAGCGCAACGCCGCCGCCGATGTCGTGGGCGACCAGCGCGATCTTCTCGAGACCGAGATCGTCGAGCAGGGCCTCGAGGACGCCCTCCTGGGCGCGGATCGAGCGATCGAAGCCGTCGTCCATTGCGGAGTTGCCGTAGCCGGCCATATCGAGCGCGATCGTCCGGCGGTCCTCGGCGACCGGCGGGACGACGTCACGCCAGAGATACGACCAGGTCGGGATGCCGTGGACGAAGACGACCGGCGGTTCGTCGGCGTCGGCGGGACCGGCCTCGTGGTAGGCGATCTCGAGGTCGTGGCCGTCGACCGATACCGTCGTGGCCGACTGCTCGTCGGACCAAGTCTCGTGGTCGACCATCTACCGATCACCCGGGGTCGCCGTTTGGTTGGGGTCGCGGACCGGCTCGGTACTTCCAGCGCCGTGTCGTGTGGTGGGCCCTCGCATTATCATTGGTGACATGCCACCAATTCAGTTTCCAAGATAAAGTCAGTTTGGGAGCAGACTACCGCTGTTAACTCGATCGCCGAACGACGGCGGGCACGCGGTTCCATCGACCGTCTGGGCGAATCGCTACTCCTCGTCCGATCCGGTGGTAATCCCCGCCAGCGACTCCTCGCCGATCTCTTCGAGGACCCGCTCGTGGAACGACTGCAAGGCCGCGCTCTCGTCCTCGGCGAGGACGACGTCGCTTGCCGATAGCGTGGCCAGCCCGAAGGCTCGCGGCGTCGGCGAGTCCAGTGGCTGTCTGGCGAGGTCGATCTCACCCGCGTCGATCGCCGCGACGATGGCCTCGATTTCGTCGACGTTGAGTTTGTCCTCGAGGATCTCGCGGTAGGTCTCCTCGATCACCGCGAAGTCGTCGAGGTCCTCGGCGAAGCCCAGCAGCATCTCGCTCGAGACCTGCTGTTCGCTGGCCGACTTCTCGTAGCCCTTGTAGCGTTTGAGGATCATCAGCGCGCGGGTCGCGTTGATCCGGAAGTACCGCTGGAGCAGGTCGGTCCCCGACAGCGAGGCCCGGAGATCGTCCCGGACCTGCTCGGCCTCGAGGTCGGCGAGGATCCCCTCGAGGTCGACCTTGCGGTTGAGCGGCATCGAGAGGACGAAACCGTTGTCCGCGACCGCAACGCGGACGTTGGCCGTCGCCTCCTGGGCGCAGCGGTAGGCAAGCAGTCGCGAGAAGCCGTCGTTGACCTTCCGGCCGTACATCGAGTGGACGTAGTAGTGGCGCTCGTACTCCTCGCGGTCGCGGACGACCTCGACGGCGAGGCGGTCGGGCGTGCTGACGCTCTCGATGCCGGCGTACCGACACTGGTGGTCGAACAGGCGAGCGATCGCACGCACGCTGTCGTCGTCCAGCGGGAACTCCCGGAGCCACGCCCGGACCCGCGGCGGCCCGCCAGCCGCGTAGCGCTCGAGGAGTTCTCCCTGGAAGGCCAGGATCTCGCGGCCGAGATCGTACGACAGCGGCAGGCGTTCGGAGTACCACGAGGGGACGGTCGGGCGCGCGCTCGTCCGGTCGACGTAGACTTTCGAGCCCCTGCGGTAGCGAAACTCGAAGTGATCGCCGCCGAGGACGAAGACGTCGCCCTTCTCGAGGGTGTCCAGATAGTTCTCGTCGAGTTGGCCGACCCACTCGTCACTCGCGCGCGTGTAGACATCACAGGTAAAGGAGTCCGGGATCGTCCCGATGTTGGTCATGTAGATGACCCGCGCGAGGCGGCCGCGCTTGCCGATCAGCGGTTCGCCGACGGGGAACGCCTCGTGGTGGTGTTGGCCGTCGGGCGGGTCATTCTCGTCGCGCCAGACCTTCGCGTAGACGTTTTTCTCCTCCAGACCGGCGTAGTCGGCCGTGAGATAGCGCATGAGCGACTCGTACTCGGCCTCGTCGTAGTTCCGGTAGGGATACGCGCGGCGGAGCGTCGCTTTCAGGTCGGCCTCGGGACGGATCTCGGCGATGGCCATCCCGTAGACGTGCTGGGCGGCGACATCCTGGGCGTTCTCGGGAATCGACACCGAGTCGACGAACCCTTCTTCGGCCTTTTTGAGCATGACCGCACACTCGAGGAGTTCGTCGCGGTCGAGCGCGATCACGCGGCCGGTGACGGTCTGGCCGACCCGGTGGCCCGCGCGGCCGACCCGCTGGAGGAGGGAAGCGACCGACTTGGGCGAGCCGACCTGGACCACGAGGTCGACGTGAGGCATGTCGATCCCCAACTCGAGGCTGGTCGAGGAGGTGACGACGTCGAGGTTGCCCGACTTCAGGCGGCCCTCGATGTCCTGTCGGACTTCCTTCGAGAGGCTGCCGTGATGACAGCCGGAGTTGTCCTCGTCGTAGGCGTCGAACCGCTCCCGGAGGTTATGCAGGACCCGTTCGGCCCCCGAGCGGGTGTTAGTGAACACGAGCGTATTCGTGTGGGCCTGGATATGATCGTGGAGCATCCGGTAGAACCGGTCCTGGACGACCTCGCGAGGCGTGTTGATCAGGTCGTCGGTCGGACACTCGAGTTCGATGTCGAACTCGCGGGCGAAGCGAGCGTCGACGATCTCGTAATCTCGGGAGGGGCCGCCGGGCTCCCGGCGGCCGACCAAAAACTCCGCGACCTCCTCGAGCGGTTCGATCGTCGCCGAACAGCCGATCCGGGTGATCTCGCCGTGGGCCATCGACTCGAGCCGCTCGAGGCTGACCGAGAGGTGGGTGCCGCGTTTCCCCGCGGCCAGCGAGTGGATCTCGTCGACGATGACGTACTCGACGGTGCGGAGCTTCTCGCGGAACTTCGGCGAGTTGAGCAAGATTGCAAGCGTCTCGGGGGTCGTATTGAGGATGTGGGGCGTCTCCTCGAGCATCTTCTGGCGCTCGCTGTCGTCGGTGTCGCCGTGACGGATGGCGTGGCGGATCTCGCCCATCCCCTCGCCGTCGCGTCGGTCGACGACGGACTCGATTCCCTCGAGGGGGACCGTCAGATTGCGGTGAATGTCGTTGGCCAGCGATTTGAGCGGCGAGACGTAGAGACAGTAGACCGAGTTCTCGAGGCCACCGGGAGACGCCGTCTCCCGGGCAGACGGACTTCGTCCGTCGACGTCGGACGATTCGCGGTCGCGCCGGTAGAGTTCGTCGATGATCGCGGTAAACGACGCGAGGGTCTTGCCCGACCCCGTTGGCGCACAGATCAACGTGTTCGTCCCCGCGTGGACGTTCGGGATCGCGCCCCGCTGTGGCGGCGTAAAGAAACCCCCGTTCTCGGGGACGAACTCCCCGAACTCCTCGAGCCACCACTCCTGGACGGCAGGCTCGAGCGAGTCGAAGACGTCGCGGTCGGCGATCGTCGTGGTGTCGGGATCGAAGGGCAACTCGGCGTCGGCGACCGGCAACTCGAGGCCGTCGTTCCCGTCCATGCTCGTCGTCTCAGGGGGCGGCGTGTAAGAGGGTTTGGACGGCGCAGTGAAAGTGAAACAGCTGGCAGGGACCGCGCCGACGGCAGTCGTGCCGGGAGCCGATGGCCGATGGCAGTCACGGGGGAGCCACAACACAGATATCCCCTCGTTCGTGACTGTCAGGAAATGCTATCGTCGCGAGCCCTGACCGCCTTCGTTCTCGTCATCGGCCTGCTCACCGCGGGGGTCGTGGCGGGCACGACGGTCGTCGACCTCGATGGCGACGGACGGTCGGTCGTCACGGAGGTCCGGGACGGGACCGCACCGCTCGAGGCCGACACCGACGGTGACGGTCTCGACGACGACGTGGAGAGCCGGTTGGGAACGGATCCGACTGCGGTCGATACCGACGGCGACGGGCTCGAGGACGGCACTGAGGTGAACGAGTACGGGACCGACCCGACGGCGACCGACACGGACGGCGACGGGCTGGACGACAGTGTCGAGGTCGGCGAGTACGAGACCGATCCCACGGTCGCGGATACGGACGGCGATGGCCTCACGGACGGCCTCGAGATCGAGGCCGGCACGGACCCCAACGACAGCGACACGGACGACGACCGGCTGAACGACGCTGCGGAACGCCGTGAGTACGGCACCGACCCGACCGATCCGGATACGGACGGCGACGGCCTCGAGGACGGCATGGAGCAGCGCTTACACGGGACCGATCCGACTGCGGCCGATACCGACGGCGACGGGTTGGACGACGGCGCCGAGGTCGACGAGTACGACACGGATCCGACCGATCCGGACACCGACGGCGACGGCCTCGAGGACGGGACGGAGGTCCACCGAGGGGACCGTCTCCCCGACGCGGATCCGCTTCGGACGGACGTCTACGTCGAGATAGACACCATGGAGGGAACCGACCTCTCGGAGGCGGAAGCCGATCGGATCGTCGACCGGTTCGCGGACGCCCCGCTCGACAACCCGGACGGATCGACGGGTGCGGACCTGCATCTCGTTTTCGACGAGACGGTTCCCTGGGACCGCGAGACGGACGTCGACGACCTGACGCAGTATCGGTCCCAGTACTTCGACGGCTCGGGTGCGGGGTATCACTACTTGGTGATCGTCAACGACGTCGCGGGCGGGACGGCGACGACGAACGTCATTGGAAAAGTGACGCTGGGGACCATGATGGTCGAGGCCCAACCCGAACGCCACGAGACCGGATCGACGGCGATGCACGAACTCGGTCACTCGCTCGGTCTCTCCAACGGGGACTTCGACGGAATCGACTCCGATCAGTACGCCTTTACACAGTACCCGAGCGTGATGAACTACAACGCGCCGAGCGACTACTACGGCTTCTCCACCGGCGGCGGTGACCGGGACTTCGACGACTGGGGTTATCTGGGAGAGTCCCTGTTCACACCGGACACGACGTCCGTCGCAGTGGAGTAGTCGCTACAGTCGCGTTCGGTACCTCCCGAGAACCGGTGCTGTGAGCGTCCCGTTCCGGATCAGTCCTCGTTTTCGCCCGCCGTCGATCCCGCGGTCGAGACGTCCGCGGAAATTTCTATCTCGCCCGAGTCGTCGATATGGACACGATGGCCGTGATAGGAGAACTCGACGGCGACCGGCGTCCGCGACCGGTCGTCGACCGACCGACATAGCGTGTCCAGTGCGTCAGTGTCGACGACCGCATGCAATGGCGGCTCGAGATCGATCGGATCGACACCTTCGCGCGCCGCCACCCCCTGTACAACCCGAATGCTGGTCGGAACCGTCGTGGGCATATGTCAGCGGCCAACGACGATGTAAATAAGCCCCTCGATCCTTTGCTGACACACGGCAGACGCACGTCAGACAGACATCAGATTTGTGTCGGTAGTGATCCCACTCGAGCGATTGTATCCGAACGCATCACCCGAGGTAGAAATCCCAAATACGTTTATACCCGTTCTCCTTACACGTATATAGCCCAGCGGAGCTGGTGTCACGGCCGCCCGGCACCAGTGGGCTGTCAGAGGCATTCCACCCACCGTCGAGCGGCCGTCTCTCGGGCGTCACGACGGCCGTTCGGTCACGCGTTCGGGCGTCGCAATTGTATTTTTTCGGTCGGCTCGGTCAGCGGTTCGAGAGGGCGTCGCCGCTCAGATCGTGATCTCCCGCTCGAGGACGATCGACTCCGAACGCGACGTGTACGCGACACCGGTGAATTCGATCGTGGTATCCCCCGCGGGGCCCACTTCAGCGGTGAGCCGCTCGCCGCTTTCCATGGCGGTTCGTTCGATCGCCGAGTCCGTCGTCGTGCCGTCGGTGATGTCGTCACCGTCGGTTTCGGCCGTGATCTCGACGCGGTCGCTCGAGCCGATCTCGAGGACGACTCCCGTCACCGAGCCGTCGTCGGTGCCGGGCGCGACCGCCGTTTCGATCGAGGCGCGGGTACCGCCAGCGAGCGGGTCGCCGAAGCCGACGAAAAACGTTCCGATGGCGGCTGCCAAGACGATGACGACCGCAACCATGAGAACGGTCGAGACGACCGGGCTTACCCCCGGTCGTCCGCTCGTCGTGACGGACCGTCGCCGCTAGTCATCGACCCACCCCTGGATCGAGTCGTCGCATGGCCCGCGAGCCCACCCCGGCTCGCGTCGGGCTGCGACGGTGTCGGTAGCGCGGTACGGCGTCGGCCGCCGTCGGCACCCACCAGCCGCTGTCGCCACCTGTCCCCGCGGATCGATCGTCGTGTCCCCCATTTTCCATCCACTCTGCAGCCCCCGGACGGTCCTCCTGCTCGAATCCGTGTCGGCCTCGAGCAATCGCGGTCGAACCCCCACTCGAGCGCCGTCGTTCGATCCCGTCCGCGACGGCTGCGAGTGTATCCCATCGGTGGAACCCTCATATAGGTACCAGATAGTGAGTGGGGTCCGGCCGAGCGATACGGTGCGAGCGTTTCCACACGCGATAATCAGGGTCGACCAGAACGGGTTACAGCAGCGGCTTGAACACTTGGATCATCGCACTCTCAGGATTCAGGTCTGCCCCCATCAAAAGAGCGGAATCCAATAGTCACAATACTCGCCCTCTCACCTAGACTTAACTACTATTACAAGACGGCAAGAAGTTCGGTGAAAAGAGATAGTGAACTTAGTTAGGGTTGTACGTAGTGATCACGTTGTCACTACCATCGTACACACCGATGATTTGGATTTCATCACTGTCGCTGAAGTCGCAAGATTGGTCGCCACCGTTGTTTATCGTTCCGTCATCCGTTTCTAAGACGAACGTGCCTCCGACATCTGTCCCCATGTCGTAGGGAAGGTCACCACCGTTCGAACAGTCACTACTGGAAACGGTTGTTCCCACTTGAATCTTGTCTGCTCTTTCAACAGAATTGATAGTGATAGTCACTTGATCACTGTCTTCATTAAAGTCCATTCCAGCCTGTGCGTTTGCACCTTGGCTCTGACCCAGGTCCAATACGAATGCTGCGATCACAGCTGCGAGAATAACTGTGATCGCAACCATTAGGATAACACCAATAACAGGTGATACTGCTCTCTCTTCTGAATCCCCAATGAGATTCATTTTTATTTGTTTTCCGTCCATATTTTAGCCCTCAACATCGTATTGGGTAATCACGTTCTCGTTCCCGTCCGTAGTCCCAGTAACGGTAATCGTTTCACCGCTGCAGTCATTAGAGGTGAGAGTTGCTGTGTCTCCCGCGCTAGGTGAACTCAGATCCTTAGTATCACCACACCCTTCGACAGTAATTGAATCTGCTCGTTCGACGGAATTCACCGTTGCCACTACTTCAATATCGCCAGATGCCTCCTCATTCTCGTCAAAGGACAATCCAGCTTGTGCATTTGCACCTTGGCTTTGGCCAAGGTCCAACACGAACGCCGCAATCACGGCCGCAAGAATGACCGTAATTGCGACCATAAGAATAACTCCAATGACTGGCGATACTGCTCGTTCGTCTTCGCTTCCGATTAACTTCGGTCTGAGTTGTGTTGCGTCCATAGTTTCGAATCACCGCACAGCACCGTCCTGAACGGTAGGAAAACTTATTCCCGACCCAGTGGTTGGGTCAGTTGGCGCATGGGGGCTGGGGGTCCGACCCTGCACCTACGTTTTCCCTCATCCGTTCGTCGGATGCTGATATCACTACCAGCCCATTTGGACCATATATAGGTATGGGATCGTGAGAGTCAGAGCTAGTGAAAACTATCGCGATCGATTTCATAGCTGATAATCAAGGGCCACTGGAGGGGTTACAGCACGGGCTTGAAGCCGTGCCGTCTCGCGATTAGCGCAAAACGTAGGACTCTACTAACGTTCTCAGCCGACAATTGTAATCTAAAATCATAAACAATCCCAACCAACCTATGGTGGTCCTCCAGTAACATGTTCTTCCGCTCGAGCGTAAAATTCCTATGGGTTTGCAGTAGATATAAGTTCGGGCGTATCGACAATTCGAACGGAAGCCAGTCTCCAACCGAGAATGCGATGGGGGCGCGCATCGAAATGCCCCGGGTGCTACAGACACCCGAGACTCGGCTTCCAAGGCGGTTAGCCTTCGAAAGCCATGTTCGGCTACATTCTACCGGGATATAAACGTCCCGCACGACGGTGGAATCAACCCCGAACAGTGCCCACGCCCCCGCGGAGGCGACCATGACCGACGACGCCGCCTCAAGCGCGGCCGATGACGAGCGACCGGTCCCAGACTGCCCCCGCTGCGGTCGGCCCGTCTGGCTTATGACCGTCTCCGGCCCCGGGCCGGGGATCGCCTCCCCTTGTGGCTGTCCCGTTCCGCCGGACCTCCAGCTCGAGGGGACGGACTGACGCCCGCGGGATCGGCAGTTCCCGACCGACGACAACCGTATTCGATTTTTTGAGTGCTACCGATTACCGCCACTACGAGTTTGGATTGTTCTTTTCGCCTCGTGACATCATCCAGAAGGTAAGAAGAAAACATGCGCCTATCGCACTACCTACTTGCTCGCCTGTGACCTCGGGATACACGAATATGGATAGAAGAGCGCCAATGCCGACTAAGACTACAATCGGGAAGACGACCTTTTCCCCAGGTGCCAGCCCATACCAGAACGACGTTTTCTTCTTTTCTTGTCTTGTACCCTGAGGCTTCGATTGCTGATCACATTGTGAGCAAATGATCGGGTCGCCACCAAGCTCTTGATACCGAGATGGACGGAGACGAAGGCCGCGCCCACAGTTTTCACAATCGGTATGAATTAAGCAATCAGGACAGTACGGATCAGAGCCGTACTTCTGAAAGTATCCCGTATTAACTTCGAAGGTGCGTCCACACTGATTGCACTCAACCTTCGCAACGCTCATGTGACCTCTTGTTGCTAGTACGATGTTATAAATCTACGTCGTCTACTCAGCATCAAAGACGGTCGCGGACCCGACTTCGAACGTCATCACTCGCATCGATCGCGTCTTGGCAATCTCCCAACGCTGCTCGAGCGTAAGATTATCACGCTTAAGGGTCTGAAAAGCGCCTTGAACGAACTTCGGTACGTCGTCATCACCACAGCAGTGGACCCGATCCTCGTCATCACCGAAGACACGACGGAAGCGGTCTGTAACGTGGGCCCACAGTGCTGGTACGTCGAGTGATTGACCGACGGCAACGGTGCGACCGTCACGCCGACCACCTCCGGATAACCTGCCGGATACGTGGTAATATATAGAAATATAGAATTGGATTTTCGGCCGGCCCAGGAGTACGAGCCGCTAATAGTTGAACACTTGAAAAAATTTCGAGTGGGACCACGGTCACGGCAAAGCCGTTCCCTGCTCCCACGTTTCGCTCCTCACGTCACGGCGGTCGCGTCGCTCCCTCGTTCGTTGCGTCGCGAAAAGTGGGACCGCCGAGAATTGAACTCGGGTCCTACGGACCCCATCCGCAGAGGATACCACTACCCCACGGTCCCGCACGTGAACCGATGGCCGTCTGCCGCTTAAGGGTGTCGTTTCGAGGTCGGTGCGGCATCCAGTTTCACCCCTAGACGAGGACTCGCTCGAGGTCGACGACGACGCCCTCGTCGGCGTCCGGACTCGCGACGAGTTCGCCCAGACAGACCGCCGCGTCGTCGGGCGTGTAACAGGCGACCAGCGACCCCTGCTCGATTCCGTCGTCGGCCTCGATGACGCCGGGGCCGTAGACCGGCGCCCCCTGCGCGATTTCGCGGGCGGCCGACTCCGCGACCACGACGCTGGGGATCCCCTCGAGGATCCGTTCGGCGGGATCGACGACGTCGAACAGCGGCTCGGGGTCGTCGTCTTCGACCCAGAAGGCCAGCGCATCGAGGAAGTCGTGGGCCGAGTGCAGTGTCCGGTCGTCGAACGGATCGGTGGCGGTCCGACGCAGGTGGCCCATGTGTCCGCCGGTGCCGAGTGCCAGCCCCAGATCGTGACACAGTTTGCGGACGTAGGTGCCGCTCTCACAGCGGATCCGCAACAGGAGCCGGCGGTCCTCGGCTTCGAGAACCTCGAGATCGTAGATTTCGCGCACGCGCAGGCGACGCGCGACGGCGCTTTTCCGCGGCGGCTTCTGATAGATCGGCCCCTCAAACTCGGCGACGACCGATTCCGCGTCGGCCGGCACCGGCGCGTGGCACTCGAGGACGGCGGTGTACTCCTTTGCCCCCTCGAGGAAGACCTGTGCGAGGCGGGTCGCATCGCCGAGCATGACCGGCAAGCAGCCGGTTACTTTGGGATCGAGCGTCCCCGCGTGGGCGGCGCGATCGATCGTCGCCGCCCCCTGATCGGCGAGCGTCTCCGCGACCGCATCGCGGAGCCATCCACTGACCTGATGCGAGGACGGACCGGGTGGCTTATCGAGATTGACGACGCCGAAGGTGAGCAGGTCGGCGGGCGAGCGCTCCGCCGGTGGGCCACGGAGGCTCATTCGAAGCCGTTCTCGAGTTCGACGCGTGCTTTCCCCTCGTCGCCGTTGGCCGCGTAGCGTTCGACGGCGGTGACGAGCATATCGAGGACCGCCTCGGGCTCCCAGCGGGCCGTGTTCACCGATAGATCGTAGATCGTCAGGTCCCGGATATCGATGCCGTAGTACTCCTGATAGCGCTGGGCCTCGCTGGCCTCGCGGGCCTTCGTCTCCTCGGTTGCCCGGGCCGGGTCCTTCTCCTCGCGCTCGGCGATACGTTCGCCGCGGACTCGCGCCGGTGCGTCGAGCCAGAACCGGAAGTCGGCCTGGTCGCCGGCCAGCCAGCCGGCGAGTCGCGACTCGAGGACCAGATCGTCTTCCTCAACGGCGATCTCTCGCAGTCGCCGGTCAAGATCGCGATCGATCTCGTCGTTTTCCTCGGCAAGTTTGTTGAACTCGAGGGGAGTATACCCCCGCTCGTCGGCGAGTTCGCGGAAGATGTCGCCGCCGCTGACGTGGTCGAGATCGAAGGCATCGGCGAGCAACTCCGCGGTCGTACTCTTCCCGCTACCCGGCGGGCCGGAGACGGTGAGTAACATACCTTATCTGGGGAGGGTGGCACTAATGAGACTTTTCGTCTCCGCTGTCGGCGGAATTCCGACGACGGTGGACGTTCGATCCGAAGCGCAGTGTGGCCGGCCTACGACGGGGACATGTTGATGTCCAGTGCCTTCCGGATGAGCTGGTTGCAGGCCATCGAACACAGGAAGTACCAGAAGAGCCATACTGGGATGAATCCCTGCAAGCGGTCGCCCCACGAGACCTCGCCGGCGAGCGGGATAACGACCATCTCGCTGCTGATCCCGCCGTACATCTTCCAGTACATCCACAGGAACATCGGGATCGTAAAGAGCATGATCCAGACCATCGGCCGGAACTGCTCTTTGAACATGCCGAGGTTGTCGGCCATGGCTTCCATCTGCTCTTCGCGTGCGCGCTCGATCTCGTTCTCGAGGCGTTCGATCTCGGCCTCGCTCGCGCCGCGTTCCTCGGCCTCCTTTTTCTCCTGTCGGAGGTCCTTCTGCTCTTCCTGAACGGCTTTCATCCGTTCCTGATATTTCGCCATAATCTCGGGGTTCATCAGGTTCGCCTGGAGCAGCGAGGAGTAGAGGCCGGTGATCAGTGCAACCGAGAGGATCACGGCGTAAAACGGCAACGCCGCGTCGAGCGGGCCGAGCGCGAGGTCGAGCGTACTCCCGACGACGTTGCGGATCGAGTCGAACCAGTAGCCGGGCATCAACAGCAATGCGCCGACGCCGGCGAGTTTGTCCCACTGTGACCAGCTCGATTGCTCCTCGTCGATCTCGATGTCGGCGGCCGCGCTTCCGCCGTCACCGTCGCCGTCGAGCGCCCGATCGAAGGCCTCGCGATCGGCGATTTCGAACCCGTCGTCGCCGTCGACTAGAACGCCTTTTTCGATCAATCGCCCCCACTGGCCGCTCGTCAGGTCGTCGCTGACGTCGGCCCATTGAACCTCGCCGCCGTTCCTGTCGGCTTCCTCGCGGATGGCCTCGAGGGCCGCCGCCATCGAGGAATCCTCGCGGACGAGGGCGTCGATCTTTTCGGCTGTACGCGTCATCTGCTTGGGCTAGGGCACGTCGGCTATACAAGTGTTTTTCTTCGGTACTCCCGTGAGGACGGACCGACGATCGGCCGATCGGTGAGCCATACCGACGTCGGAACACTTCCACCGGTCGACGGCTCCATTCGGCGGGTTTGGAGCGACATAAACGGTTTGATCGGTCGAACGTTTTATCATAAGGTTTCCCGAACGGGTAGAGTGTATAAATGGGCTTCCGAAGAGTTGACGGACCGGCCGATCCGTCACAGCGGGGACAAAGCGCGATACTCGCGCTTGTATTGCTGATCGGAATGGTCGCGACGATCAGCGTCGGCATTCTGCTCGTCGCCGGGGACGTTATGACCAGCACGGAACAGCAGGCCGAAAGCGAACGCGTCGAACAGGCGTTCGTCGAGTTGAGTAAACAGATGGCGACGGTATCGAAAGACGGCGATGCACCGAAGTCGATGACGTTCGATGCCGGCCAGAAGGGGGCAGTTACGAGGACTGCGACCGGTGAGATCACGATAAAAGCGAGAAACGTAAACGAGACCCTCACAATGGGATCGATCGAATACGAGGGCGACGACGGGAGCATCGTCGCCTATCAGGCCGGCGGCGTCTGGCGAGAGACAGGTAATCAGACGCGGATGATTTCACAACCGTCTATCGCCTACAGCGCTGAAGAACAAACTCTTTCGTTGCCCGTGACCACTGTCAGTGGTGAACGCGAACTCAGTTCGGGCGAAGTAGACATTCGTCACAATGGTACGGACCCGGTCCGGAACACAACCGTCGTCGAGGACGATACCGTCACGCTCGAGATCACGAGCAAGTACTATCGCGGCTGGGAGTTGTACTTCGAAGAGGAGGTCGGCGACGCATCTGTCCGGAACGTCACGCAGCTCGAGGGAGACAAGGGATACGTGAAGGTCGAACTCGGCCTGCGTGACCTCGAAGGGGCGTTCAATACTGGCGTTGCCGTTTCTGAAGAAGACGGGTACGATGTCGGCGGAAATCCGAATTCAGTCGACGGTGTCCAAAGCGGAACGTCGTACCCAGAAATCGGTGACGTTATTCGAGATCTCGTAGAGAGACATTCCGGAAACAATGAGACAAAGAACTGGTCGGATGTTGAGACTGACCTGTCGAGCGAGACATATTACGCCGACGGTGATGTTACCGTAGATGACGAAGTCGAGTTTACCCTCACAGAGGGCGACGCGACACTGATAATAAATGGAAGCCTGAATGTAAATAGTGGCGGACTATCGGTCGATTCCAATGGAACAGATAATGTTTTGAAAATATATACTACTGAAAATGTGAAAATATCGGGCGGAGAGGTCGCATCGGACGGTGGGAGTGCTAAGAACATACAACTGTACGGTACCCCCGACATGTCGTTTTTCATGGGGGGAGGGACTTTCGAAGGCGTGGTCTATGCACCGAGTAACGATTGGGATGGTACAAACGAGGTCGCTAACGGAAACTGTGACGTAGGATCGGTAGGAGATGCACAAGCCTGTTTACGTTCCAACCCGGATTTCACGGGTTCGATTGTTACTTCCTCAGTATACGTACAAGGGGGAGGTGGAAACGGGGAGGACAAAGACAAAGACAAGAATAAAGACAATAAGGGGAACCTCAACTTCAATTGGGATCCCGAACTCAAGGGATACGGACCTAGTGTGTATCCCGAAGAAGGATACGTTCTGCCGCCGAATATCACCCACCTCAACGTCGCGGTCCACACGCTAGACGTGAAAAATAAGTGACTGTCTCAGTGGGTTACGCGGTGTCTTCGATCGTCGCCTTGACTTCGTCCCAGACCGCATCGGGGGCCTGCTCGCCGTCGATCCGCTCTAAGTCGCCTTGCTCGTCGTAGTACTCGATGACCGGCTCCGTGTTCTCGTGGAAGACCGACAGTCGCTCCCGGACCGTCTCCTCGGTGTCGTCGTCGCGTTGCTCGAGTCGGTCCTCCACTTCGGGGTCCTCGGGCGGGTTGTACTCGACGTGGTAGATGTCGCCCGTCTCGGGGTCGAGTCGCCGGCCGGTCAGCCGGTGGACGAGTTCCTCTTCGCCGACGTCGAGATAGAGGACGACGTCGAGGTCGGTCATGTCTTTGAGTTCCTCGGCCTGCTCTAGGTTCCGCGGGTAGCCGTCGAGGACGAAGCCGTCGGCCTGGCTGAGTGCTTCGTCGACGATCGCGTTGACGACGTCGTCGGGGACGAGTTCGCCCTGGTCCATGTATTCGCCGGGCGTGTCGTACTCGGTGTCCATGTCGGAGATGTCCATCTCCTTGTTCGACCGCAGGGCGTCGCCGGTCGTGATGTGATCGACGCCGAACTCCTCGGTGATCTTTGCACTCTGGGTGCCCTTCCCTGCCCCGGGCGCACCGAGGATCAGGATTCGTGGCTGTGCCATACGACACCGTTTACGGGCGTCACATAAAGTCTTAAAGAATCGGGCACGTCCATCGGTGTATGACCCGCTTCGACGCCGCCGAACCCGCCGAGCGACGGAAACTGTACGTCGACGCTATCACCGCTCATCGTGATCGAAACAGCGCGTTTTGTACCTTCGAGGTCGACGAGACTGCACTCGAGGCCGACGCTGGATCGGAAGACACCACGACCGACGAGGCGACCACCGATCCGGGCGTCCCCTGGATTCAGTTCGGTGACGGGACGATCAACCTCGATTGTACCGACGCGGAACTCGAGTCGGTAAAGTCCCGCCTTGAGGCGTTCCCTGCGTTCAAGATCGACGATCTCCACCGTCCCGAGGAGGCCGAGGGAGTCAACGTCCGGATCAGCGCGAAAGCGGATCCGAACCGGATCGCACAGTTTCTCGACGACGTCTTCCTCGAGGTGTACGAGCTGCCGTCGACGGTGCGGGTCTGGGTGGTCGAAATATAAGCGCGGGAGCGAACTGAAGCGATTGCATTCCGGTTTGATCGGCTCCGTTTCGCGTCCCCACCGGCACTGGAAGCGAACACGTTCGTCAAAAGCCACATATCGAAGAGTAACATGTAGACAATACGACACGATAGCAGTCTATCGGCGACAGAAAGAAGGGTATCGGGCCCAACCCCACAGTGATGAATCGAGACAGTTGGTGGTCGTGTCGTCGCCCGAAACGGGGATCGGACGTTGCGACCGCCAGACCGTATCAGTCGGGCGGTTTCCAAATAGATAAGTGCCCTCAGCAATCATCCTCCGACATATAACCGGCATTCAAAAGAGATGAACACACTCTACAGCGCACTCATCGCACCGATGCAGCGGACCCGCGTCGACGTGTTCGAGAATATCTTCCTGGTATTCCTCGGACTCGGGACGCTCGTCGGCATCGTCGTGGTCGCATACACTTTGTACAACGCGTACAAGTACCGCGACACCGGCGAGCCTGCGGGCGACGACGAGGATCTGCCATCGGTCGGGGAGTTACCGACGGGCGGAAAGGGCGGCAAGAAACTGTTTCTCTCGTTCGGCATCAGCGCCGTCATTGTCATTTCGCTGGTGATCTGGACGTACGGGATGTTGCTGTACGTCGAGGATCCGGGCACTGACGACGCGCAGGATTCGATCGAGGTCGAAGTTACCGGAGAAGGCTTCGCCTGGTTCTACGAGTACGAGAACGGGATCGAGGCAAGTGGAACGTTGCGAGTGCCCGCGGGAGACCGTGTCTGGTTGCAGGTAACGTCGGGTGACGTCTGGCACAACTTCGGCATACCCGACCAACGGGTGAAAGCCGACGCGATCCCCGGCGAATACGACAAGACGTGGTTCCAGGCCGACGAACCCGGCGAATCCGAGATCGAGTGTTTCGAACTCTGTGGCGAGTACCACACCTCGATGGTCGGGACGCTTCAGGTCATGGAGGAAGACGAGTTCGACCAGTGGATGGACAACCAGCTGACGATGCAGTTCACCATGGTCGACGGAAACGAATCCCGAGTCACCGAGGGCTACGAGCTGACCCTCGAGCATCAGGAGAACGACTCCATCGAGGACCGTAGCTTCACGGCCGAGGAGTTCGACAACGGCACGATCGAGATCACCGACATCGAACAGGCCGGCCAATACAACGTGACGATCGAGTCGACCAACGGGCAGTTCGAGACGGTCGAAGACCAGTTCGACATGACCGGTCCGGTCGACGAGACCTACACGCTCGAGATGAACGAGAGTGAAAGCAATGCAAGCGAAACGAACGACGGAGGTGAGAACTGATGGGTGACCTTCCGCCGAAACGGTCGATCAAGCGGTGGCTGGTCACGACCAACCACAAAGACGTCGGTATCCTCTATCTGACGACGGCGATGTTCTTCCTGCTGTTCGGTGGCCTCCTTGCGCTGCTGTTTCGGGCCCACCTGTGGCAGACCGGCGGCACCGGACTGCTGACGAACGACCAGTACTACCAGGCCGTGTCCGGACACGGACTCATCATGGTCTTCTGGTTCCTCTCCCCGATCGCAAGCGGCTTCGCTAACTACTTCGTGCCGCTCCAAATCGGTGCGAAGGACCTCGCGTTCCCCCGACTGAATGCGCTGAGCTACTGGTTTTACCTGTTCTCCGGCATTCTGATGGGGGTTTCGTTCTTCCAGGGTGGCTCGTTCTCCGGCGGCTGGACGATGTATGCCCCACTGAACGTGCCAACCTATACCCCGGCGATGGAGGCGATGACCGGCGGTAACGCAATGGTCCTTGGCTTGGTCTTGTTCTGTATCTCCATCACGATCGGGACGGTGAACTTCCTGACTACGATGCACCGATCCCGTGCGGAAGGACTCGGTCTCTGGAACATGCCGATGTTCTCGTGGTCGTGGCTGCTGACCGCTTGGATGATGCTGTTTGCGTTCGCAGCACTGCTGGCGGCCGTGCTACTGCTTTCGGTCGATCGGCTGTTCCTCACGCAGTACTTCGCGACTGATCAGGGCTCGAGCCTGCTGTGGGCGCATATCTTCTGGTTCTTCGGCCATCCGGAGGTGTATATCGTCTTCTTCCCGGCTCTGGGGATCATGTTCGAGACGTTCCAGACGTTTACCGGACGCCGACTCGTCGGCCGGAAGTGGGTCATCATCGCGATGGTCCTCGTGGCCGTTCAGTCGTTCCTCGTCTGGATGCACCACATGTTCCTGTCGACGATCAACCTCCCGATCAAGACCCTGTTCATGGCGACGACGATCGGGATCTCGTTGCCTTTCGACCTGATGGTCTTCGCGCTGATCTACACGATGGTCAAGGGGCGGGTCCGCTTTACGACGCCGTTCCTGTTCTCGCTTGGTGCGCTCGTGTTGTTCATCCTCGGTGGTATCACGGGCGTGTTCCTCGGCGCCGTCGTGCTGGACTACGAGTTCCGTGGCACCTACTGGGTCGTCGCTCACTTCCACTACGTGATGGTCTCGGGCGTCACGGCACTGATGGGCGGCATCTACTACTGGTGGCCCAAGATCTCCGGGAAGATGTACTCCGAACGGCTCGGAAAGCTCAACTTCGCCGTCTATTTCATCGGGTTCAACCTGCTGTACTTCCCGATGTTCATGGCCTGGGAGACGCCGCGTCGCGTCTTCCACTACGGCGAGGGCGCACAGTTCTACCACCAACTGGCGACCGTCGGCGCGTTCGTGTTCGGGGCTTCGTTCCTGATCATGTTCTACACGCTCGGGAAGAGCCTGATCTCCGGCCCCGACGCGCCCGATAACCCGTGGACCTACTCCCGGACCGCAGAGTGGGCGATCCCGTCACCACCACCGCTCGAGAACTGGACCGACCGGCCCAGCTACGCCAGCGGCCGCCTCGAGTTCGTCGACGATACTGCCACCGCGACCGACGGCGGCGTCGCACAGGAAGCGACCAGTGCAGCGACGAGCCACGAGGAGGAACACGCCGACCACGCCAGTATCTGGCCGCTCGGTATCGGTGTCGCGACGTTTACGTTCTTCCTCGGACTCAGCGGTATCACGCCGTACGTCTTCTCGTTCGTCGAGTCGCATATCCACAGCGAGGTCGGTAACTTCGTGACGCTCGATTCGGCACCCGCACAGAACATCATCTATCCGGCCCTCATGGTTCTTGGAGTGGTGATGCTCGGGGTCTCGCTGTTCCAGTTCGGCCGCGAACAGTTCGACGCACCCGAGATGGCGGTCGCCGAACGGTGGCCCTTTGGCGGTGTCAGCAACCAGAAGATGGGCGTCTGGGTCTTCCTGGCCTCGGACGTCGTCGTCTTCGGTGCCGCCATCGGAGCGTATCTCTTCATGCGCATCCACATGGGCTGGGACGCATGGCATCTCGATGCCATCACCGAGGCCGGCCTGTTCAACACCTACGTCCTGCTGACCTCGAGTTTCACGGTCATCCTCGCACATGTGATGGCCGAGCGCGAGAACAAGAAGGGACTGCTCGGCGCACTGAGCGCGACGGTCCTGCTTGCCCTCGTGTTCATGGGCGTCAAGGCCTTCGAGTACAGCAGCAAGTTCGCTGACGGTCACTACTGGTTCAGCGGGATCGAGTACTCGTTGTACTTCGTGACGACCGGGCTCCACGCCCTGCACGTCATCCTCGGGGTTCTGGTCGCGCTGTTCATGATCTACCGTGTCGTCTCGGTGGATGCCTACCTGGAGGACCACGCACCCGTCGAGTCCTTCGGACTCTACTGGCACTTCGTCGACATCGTCTGGGTCTTCCTGTTCCCGCTGTTCTACCTGATGTAAAGCCCGCGCCGACGCGGGCTTTCGCCGTGCGGTCGTGATTTTGCGTTCGAACGGTTACGGGCAATCGTACAGTTTCGATGCTTCCTGTCGCCGATACCGATTGGCAAGTAGCTCTCGCCACCACTAGCACCACGTACCTCGGGCCCGTACTGCGAGTATGAGCGCGGCCATTCCGGTAACCGTGATCACCGACGAGAGCGAACGCGTCATCGAAGTAGCGTCCGGCACGATCCTTCGGGATGCGCTGCTCGAACACGGGTTCCCCGTTTACGGAACGGTCTCACGGGTTGCCAACTGCGGAGGACGGGGACTGTGTTCGACCTGCACTGTCGAGGTCGACCCCGCACCGGAACCGACCCACTGGCACGATGCCGCGGCGGTCCGGTTCGGCTATCCGCGGCTCTCCTGTTGTCTCACGGTCGAGGAGCCGCTGACAGTCCGTTGTCTCGACAAGCACGTGTGGGGACAGATCCTCCCGCGTCGGCCTTCGTCGAAGTCCTGACTGCGTGTCGTCGACCGACAGCCGGCCGCGGTTACCGGTCGCCCGGTCGATACCGAACCAGAACGACGAGGCCGAGACAGACCGCGAGCAACGCGACGCTCCCGATGACGGCCACAGTCGAGAACGAGTCGCCACCGGGTTCGGTATCGCTCGAGCCGTCGGTGGTCGGGCGGCTCGTTCCGCGAACGGGTGCGATCGTGTCCGCGGCAGCGCTGGCGTCGACGATGCCCGCGCCGTAGCGAGTCGCGATCGTCTCGCTGTCGGCGTCAGCGGGCACTCGAGCGGTCCGGGTGAGCGCGGCTTCGATCTCCGTCGGCGTCGCATCGGGTGCGATCGATAGCAACAGGGCGGCCGTCCCGGAGACGTGTGGCGTTGCCATGGACGTTCCCGGAAGCGACTCGTACCCGCCGCCAGGGGTGGCGCTCGTGACGGCGACACCGGGTGCGACGACGTCGGGGACGGTGTATGACGACGGGGCCGTCCAGTCAACCGAGGATCCGACCCACTCCTCGCGGGCGATGCGTTCACCGCCCGAGAACGGTGGGACGGTCCCGGTCGAATCGACCGCGCCGACGGTGAGCGTTTCGTAGACGTTGCCCGGGCTCCCCGAGGTGTCTGGCCCTTCGTTACCGACCGCGCCGACGACTACGACGCCACTCGCCCGCGCGTTTCGAACCGGATCGATCAGCTGAGCGTATCGGCCGGTCGCCCCGAAGCTCATGCTGAGGACGTCGGCGTCTCGCTCGACGGCCCACTCCATTCCGGCAACGATCTGGGCGAACGTGCCGCTCGTCTCATTCAGAACGAGCCCGTGAAGCAACTCGGCGTCGGGGGCCACGCCGATGGCGGTCCCGCTCGCGGCCCCGCCGGCGACCGTCCCGCTGACGTGGGTCCCGTGGACGGCGGTGTCGTGTGGCACCGACTCGACCCGCTGCCCGGTCGCGTCGAACTCCGCCCAGCCGCCGGGATAGGTCGGATCCGACAGGTCCTCGGTCGCGAGGTCGATATCGGGGTGGTCCGGGTCGACGCCGGTGTCCAGTACCGCGACGCGGACGCCCTCACCGCGGGCGTCGTACTCGTCCCAGACAGCGGGTGCGTTCACCTGCGCGAGCCCGTTCGTCGTTCGCGACGCGCCCGCGGTCGCTGCCGTCGTCGCGGTCGGCCCTGATGCCGTCGCGTTCGCGCGTGACGGCGGCTCGGGGACCGAGACCACGATGTTCTCGTGAACCGCCTCGACCGCGTCGAACCGGTCGAAGGTCTCGTACGCTACCCGTCCGGTGTCGACCTCGAGGACCACGGCGTTGGTCAGCCAGAAGCGCTCTTCGACGGCCAACCCCCGTCTGTCGTCGGCGTACTCGAGCAGGGGGTCCTGCGTTGCCTCGGCGTGGGCCTCGAGCCGTCGTTCGGCCTCGGCGTCGCTTACACCGTCGGGAACAGTCGGCTCGGTGAGCCTGACGACGACCTCGACAGTGGGGCCGTCGGTCGGCAACTCGTCGTCGATGACGATCGAGTCGTCCGCAGCGGCCGTTCCGGGGTCGGCGGATCCGGCCACCCCGAGGGCAAACGGGGTGCTGAGGGAGACGAGCAGAAGGAAGACGATGATGAGAGTTCCGAGGGCGTCCGGGCGAGGGAAGCCAGCGACCATGTGACCAGTACTGTGTAATCAGCGGGCAAAGAGATTCTGGATACCGAACTGGTCGGCAAACGGTACGATCTACCCGGCCCAGACGAGCGCGTAGATGAACGTAAACAGGAAGTAGACGAGAAACACCGAAATAGCGGTCTTGAAGTGGAAGGTAAACAGGTCGTACTCCTCGTCGTCGCGTTCCTCGTCGAAGGCCTCCTGCTCCGCGTCCGTACACTCCTCGGCGTGTTCGACCCCGACGTGGAAGGTGGCGTAGCGGTCGGACCGAAACGGCCGCCCGCAGTACGGACAGGTCGCTTCCGGGCCGTCCGTCGGCACCTCGTACTCCGGCTCGAGCGCGCGTTCGGTCGCCATTCGGTCGGTCGTTACGGCGGCGCGAAGAAGTGATTGCCGGTTCGGAACCCCGCACCGACCGACGGATCATCACAACGGCTCGTCGATCGGACGGGCCGTCAACTCGGGACGTAGGGCGGGCTCATCGAGCCCTGCGAGACGAGATATAGACTCGCCATCGTGAAAAAGATCATCACGATGATCAGCGGGTACTGGCTCCTGATCGACTGCAGCTTTCCGGGAAACAGGTCGAAGGAAACGGTGTGGCTGACCCACACCGCGAGGACGTGACCGAGCAGGATACCCGCGATCTCGACGTAGCCGAACCAGCCCGGCAGGGCATAGCGCGTCGGGTTCGGCGGCGGGTTCAGCGGCATCGCCACGGCGTCGACCAGCGACGGCCACAGCGAGAGCCCGAAGCCGACGTAGTGTGCGAGGTGGTAGCCGGCCGCGATGGCAAGCAACGGGGCCGCGAGTCGCAGGCCGAGATACTCCCGTGAGAGATACGTCTCGGCTCGCTCACGGGTCCGATCGATCGCGATCCAATAGACCTTCCAGAAGGCCGCGAACCCGCCCGCCAACAGCGCCAGATAGACCAGTTCCGGCGGCAGGCCGATCCCGACCAGCGCCTCGATCGTTCGGACGCCGACCGGCGTGACGATGAAGCCGCTGTAGGTCAGCTCCCAGACCAGCGCCAGCACGAAGGCCACGAGCGACCGGTCGGTCACGAGGTCGGACTCGCTCAAGCGCGCGCCCGGAAACCGCAGCTCGAGTCCGTCGTCGGTCCGCTGGATCGGGGCGACGGCCCCGTAACACCGGAACCACAGCGACAGCGGATCCCCGCGACGGAACCACGTCTCAGGGGAGAACACGGCCGCGCCCGAGAGGGTAAACAGCGAGTACATGACGATGACGAACGTCAACACCACGGGCGACGACGTCAGCGGCGCGACCACCTCGAGCCAAACGAACGCTAGCAGGGCGATTACGGCGGGCCAGGAACGGTAGGCCTCCGGGTAGGGCTCACCCGCGCTCGGCAGCGCCTCGGCGATCCGTCGCCAGGGGTTCAGCGCGGGCCAGGGGTTCCCGACCGTGTACGTGACGATCGTCAACAGCGCGCGGCCGCCGGCGAAGGTCACGAGAACCGTCGCGCTGACCAGCCCGATGTTCGGTCCGAGGACGCCGACGACGAGAATGCCGGCCAGTCCGAGGAGTCCAACGACGCCAAGCAGCAGGCCACCGGCAGACTCCAACCGCTTTGCAGACGACTCGAGGGTGCGATCGTGATACGCCCCGATGACCTCCCGGTCGGTGACGAGCATGGTCAACAGCGCCGAAGCCCCGACCGCGCCGCCGCCGGTCGCGAGGTAGAGCCACGTCGGCACGGAGACGTCGCTGCCGCCGGTGAGACCGGCGGCGACGTTGCTGGCGGCGGCGACGCCGGCACCCACAGCCAGCGTGACGAACGCGACTGCGAGGCCGATACCGAACCGGCGGACGAAAGCCGACCGTCCACTCATTGGCGGCGATTTGGGCTGGTCGTGCATCTACGTGTCGTTTCCAGTTCCCGGGTACCGCCCACGGCGAGCGGTGGCTACGTCGCGGGGGCACGTTCCGTTTGGGGTCATATGAGGAAGGTATAAGTATCCGTCGCCCACATTCACCACCAATGGCGAGCATTCGGACGTACAGCCTGATTTACGTGGCACTGCTACTGCTGGCTACGGGGAAGTTCGTTTTCTTCCACTTCCCGGACATTTTCACCTACGAGATGGCAATAATCGGGACGATGATTCTGGCGGCCATCAAGGTCTCGTTGATCGCCGGCTACTTCCAGCACCTGAAAGACGAACCCCGCTCGATCACCTACATGATGCTCACCGCGGCGTTCATGGTCGTCCTGCTGACCCTCGCTGCTGGGTACTCGATTCAGTAACCGCGCCGTCTCGTCGCAACGATCGGGCACGTCCTTTCTCCCGCCGCTCGGGCGGGATTCGTATTCGTCTTTAGCGTCGCTCGAGTAACCTCTCGACTGTCACAGCCACGTTCAAACTCGACAGCACCGATTGGTTCTGGAGCCTACGAATCCGGACAGCACCGTTTTCCACGAGGAGATGGACTGGGTGACAGAGGACCGAAATTGGTGCCACGACCGACTGAGAGCGCCGGGTACCCGTTCTCAACGTTCGGTACGGACGGCAAACGAGCGCGGTTTCACGTTGCCGAGTTGTATTACTGAGGGTCCCCGAGGCCGAGTTCGATCGTCCCGGTCCATTATCCGTCACTCGGCTCGAACCCCGGCAGCCTGACGACGGAATCCGCCACCCGCTCGGGAGTACGACCCCAACTGCGTCGCGGAGACAGTCGAGTCGGTCATCGGTTTATACTGACGCTTGCTGATTCCCTGAAAAAGCCGTCTCGACGGCGCTTCGGTGATGTACCGCTCGCGGTGGATCGTCTCGGCTAGAGAAAGAGCTACACATGCAGAATCGACCCGGCTCGACCCTATCGTTCGGTCCGGATCGGGTACGAGAAGCAGCGAGCCTCGAGAAGAGCGTCGCTATCGGACGGTGAAAACGAGGAAAGGCAGGTCGTCGGGATACGGCGAACGGTTTACTCGTTGCCGAACATCTGGCGCATCATCGGGTGCATCTCCATGAGCTGTTCCTCGGCGATCTCCTCGTACAGCTTGTACGTGATCGAGACCGCGAGCAGCAGCCCCGTCCCGGAGACGGAACCGATGGTACCGAGCATGTTCGCCCAGACGGCCAGCAGGCCGACCAGTGCGCCGCCGATGACGGTCACTTGCGGAATGTACCGCTCCATGACCTTCTCGATGACGCCGACGTTCTGTCGGAAGCCGGGGATCTGCATCCCGGAGTTCTGGATCTGCTTCGCCGTCGATTCGGGCCCCATGTCGGTCGTTTCGACCCAGAAGATGGCGAAGATCGCACCGCCGACGACCATGAACGTGACGTCGATACCGATGCGGATCAGCACTTGCCACCACTCCTGGGAGACGTTCGCCGTGAACCACATCCAGTCCTGCGGCGAGTAGATCGGCGACACGTAGTAGAAGAACCCGCCGTCGGGCTGGCCCTGCGAGTAGGTACCGAGCCAGGCGGGCATGCCGCTCCACTGCCGGTTGAGGATCTGGCCCATGAACTGGACGTTCGCCTGCACGGCGCGAACGAGGATCATCGGCAGGACGCTCGCGTAGATGAGCTTCACGGGGAAGCGACCGCGAGCGCCTTTGACGCGGGCGTGACTCAGCGGAATCTCGACGCGGACCGACTCCGCGTAGACGACGATCCCGAAGATCAGCAGCGTCGTCAGTAGTGCGATGAGCTGTCCCTCGCCGATCAGCAGCGTCTGGAGTCCGCTCGCCGAAACGAGCGATCCGACGTCGACCTGACCGGTCAGGATGCGATACCAGTCAAAGAGGAACCCGCCCTGTGCGGGCTGGACGAGCCCGGTGACCAGTCGCTGGCTCACGCCGGCGATGATGAACAGGCCGATCCCGCTCCCGACGCCCCACTTGCTGACGACCTCGTCCATGTAGAGGATGAGGATCCCCCCGACGAGGATCTGGGCGAACATCAGGAGCTGAACCTGCGTTCCCTCGAGAGCGAGGCCGCCGAGCTGCAGCGTTTGCTGGGCTGGCAGGAAGCCGCCGGCGAACACCATCGGAAGCCCGGTCAGGATCACCATCATGACCACCAGCAGCTTCTGGAGCCCCTGATAGAGGACCTGGTCCCGCGGATCGTCGGTGTCGAGTCCGAGCAAGTTCGCCCCGCCGAGCAACTGTAAGACGATGCTCGCGGTGACGATCGGGCCGATACCGACCTGCAGCACCGACCCCTGTGAGCCCGCGAGGATCGCGCGGAACTCGCCGAAGAGGTCGTTTGCCCCGCCGGACTGCAGACCGAGCAGCGTGACGTTCGTCAGGAAGAAGTACAACATGAGGATGCCGGCCGTCCACATCAGCTTCCGCTTGAAGGGGACGTGCCCCTCCGGACGGCGCACTGCTGGCATCCGCGTTAGGACCGGTTCAGCGGCTTCCTTCCATCCCATATGTTAGTCCTCGTCCCGTTTGTCGTCGGCGTCGTCCTCCTGTGCGCGCTCCGTGAGGACGGCCTCGCCGCCAGCGGCCTCGAGCTTCTCTTCCGCCGCGTCGGAGAAGGCATCAGCCGTAACGGTCAGTTCGTTGCGAACCTGTCCCGAACCGAGGACTTTCACTTTGTCGACCTCGTGGCCGTCCTCGACGATATCGCGAGCGTCGAGGGCGTAGCCACCGTCGGCCTCCTCGGCGAGGTCCTCCGCGACGTAGAGGATCGCGTCCTCGTCTAACTTCTGGACGTCGATCTCCGCGACCGTCTCGCGGATGTCGTGGGGACGCTTGAAGCCGTGTTTGCCCTTCGGTTCGTAGTTGTGGAACTCGTGTTTGCTGCGCCCGGCACGGCCGCGACCACCGCGGTGGCCCGCACCGCGTCGGTTCTTGTGGGAACCGCCGCTGTGGGTCCGCGATCCGCGCTGGCGTCGTTTTTTGCTCGTCATGGTTATCGCATCGATTCTAGCAGGTCGTTAATCTGCCCCGTTGTATGCTTTCCGAGTTGGCCGCCCTCGATGGTCGGCTTCTTGATACCCTCGTGACCCCCCCGCGGTGGGTGGAGTCGAAGCGTCGGTGACAGTCCTTCGTCACGAAGGGTCGTCTCCTCCGCCAGGAGCGCGTCGGCCAGTTCACCGAAGTCGTCGTACTCGGTGTTGTCGGCCAGCCACGCTTCGTCGACATCTGCCTGGTCGCCCTCGAGGGGTTCGGCTCGCTTTGCGAGCAGCGTCTCGAGGACGTCGGCGTCGGGTTCGCCGTGGGCGACGTAGTCGTTTACCTTCGCGATCATCCCCTCGTAGGCGTCGGTCTCGGGGACGAGCGCGCAGTGGTTGACGCTGTGGATGTTGAGCATCTCCAGCGTGTCCTGGACGTCGTCCTGTCGGTTCACTTCGCCGCGAACCTGCACGATCGCCTTCATCACTCGCTCACCTCGGCTTCCTCACGGTTGGGTCGACGGCGCGGATGCCGCGACTGGGAGGCGTTTTCGAGTGCGTTGTAGGTCGCTTTCGCGAGGTTGACCGTCGTTCGCGTGTTGCCGTGGCTCTTCGTCCAGGCGTTCTCGATGCCAGCCAGCTCGAGGACGTGACGGACGGTGTCGCTGGCGGCCAGCCCCAGCCCTTCGGGGGCGGGGATGAGTTCGACCTCGACGGAGCCGGCTTTGCCGGTCGTCCGTCGGGTCAGCGAGTGTGGCCGGTCCGAACGGTCCTCCCAGGAGCCCGAGCCGCGGGGCACCTGGATCATGTTCAGCTTCGCGATACCGATGGCCTTCTGGATGGCGGAGCCGACCTGATCGTCGCGGCCTTCCGCGTAGCCGATGAAGCCGTCGCGGTTGCCGACGGCGACGACACAGCGGAACTTCACGCGTCGCCCGGAGTCGGTCATCCGCTGGACCATGTTGATGTCCAGTACTTCGTCTTCCAGTCCGGGGAGGAGCTGGTCGACGAGTTCGGGCTCCTTCAGCGGGAGGCCCGAGTTGAGGGCGTCCTCCATCGTCTCGATGTCGCCCTCCTGAACCATTCGGCCGAGACGGGTAACCGGTTCCCATCCGCCGTCGTTGTAGTTGTTTCCACTCATTCTAGGATCTCCTCTCGTACCTCGTCGAAGTGTTCGGGGAGGTCAGTCGCGTCGAACTCGCCGCTGTAGAGCGGCTCGTCTAGCTGCTCGGCGTACTCGGCGATGTGTTCGCCGCGAGTGCGCGACCAGTCCGCCAGTACGCTGTCGTTGTGCGGGATCTCGAGGCCGGCGTCGATCGCCCCCTCCTGGACCGCAAACACCTTGTTGCCCGGCGTCGCGGTGTTGAGGCCGATGTCCAGCACTGCCTCCTCGATCCCGGCCTCGACGGCTCGCTGGCCGGCCAGCAGGCCGGTCAGATACGCCGCCGAAATGTTGCTCGTGGGTGCGTCCCAACCGTACTCCTCTAGATCGCTCGAGTGTGCGCTTGCGAGCGTCTCGTCTCCCTGAGGTCCGGGAGTGATCAGCTGCGCCGTAGTATGCTTGTTGCTCTTGCGAGCGACGAGGCGGGGCTTGCCCGATTTCAGCAGGCGCAACCTTTGGTGGTAGTCCGTCCGGACCTCACGGCGACGCCGCATCGGTACTTTGTATCGTGGTCCTGTCGCCATTATTGGTCACCGTAGTTGTCGTCGATGTAGTTCAACAGGTACCGGACGCTACGGAACTCCCCACCGCCAGCCTTCTTATAGAGCTCGCGGTACTGCGTGGGCGAGAGTTCGCCCTTGTCGCGGAGTTCACGCAGCTTCCGACGCTGTGCGCGAATCTTGTCCTGCCACTCGTCTTTCTCGTTCTGGCGTGCGCCCTTCTTGCCGCGGCGCTTGCCCTGGCCCTTCTGGTGGCCGTAGGCGCGTTTCGCGTTGCGCTCGCGGGCGCGACCGCGGGAGTTGCCCGAGGGTTCGTCGGCCTGAATGCGTCCCTCGTCGACGAGTTCGCGGATCTCGTCGCGGGTGATCGCTTCGGCGATGTCACCCTGGGCGTCGGGGTCGAGCCAGACGCGGTTTTCGCCGACGTCCAAGACGTCGGCTGCCAGTCGCTTCTGTGCGGAGAGATCAGTCATCTGCTTCCACCTCGACTTCCTCGTAGGTCGGGTTCAGGACGCGGACGCCCTGCTCCTCTGCTTGCTCCTCGATGCGTTCGCGCTTGCGCGCGCCGACCGAGGAGGCGATCCGGACCGCTTCGCGGGAGCCGTCGACGCCCTCGAGGTCGTCCGTGTTCTCGACGTAGACTTCCTCGAAGCCGCTCGGGTGCTTCCCGCGGACTTCCGTCGGCGTACGGTAGCCGGCCTGGACCTTCGGGCCCTTGCCCTTGACGCCGCGGCGCTGCTTGGACAGCGTCCCGCGGGGTCGTCGCCAGGACTCCGGCGTCCGCTTTTTCTTGTGGTAGTCCTGCCGGTTGAACTGCGGCTTGCCCTCGCTTTTCCGTCGGTTGAGGAGTCGCTCCTCCTCCTCGGAGAGATCGGGCGTCTTCTCGGTCAGCCCGCGGGGCTGCAGTTCGGTTTCGACGTCTTCGTCCGGCTCTTCCTCTTCTGCGCCTTCGTCTTCGATCTCGGCCTCGGTCTCCTCGGTGACCTCGAGGTCACCGACGTCGGCCTTGATACGGGCCGCGAGCGCGTTACCGACGCCGTCGGCCTCGGCGAGGTCGTCCTGATCGGCTTCCTTGACGTCCTGGATGGACTCGAAGCCGGCGTCGCGTAGTGCGTCTGCCTTGCTCTCGCCGACGCCGCTGATGTCCTCGAGTTCCTGGGGTTCGTCGTCTGCCATCTATCAGGCACCTCCCTTGGCGGGTTTGTTGGTGATGTAGACCCCGTCCTGGAAGATACGGGTGTCCTTGCCGCTGACCTTCGTCAGCTGCTCGATGTCGGCCGCCGTCTGTCCAACGTCTTCTTTGCTGGGGCCGGACAGGACGAGCTGCTCGTCGTCGACGGTAACCTCCGTCTCACCGTGGATAGTCGTTCGTCGCGGTGCCTTTTCGCCGAGGAAGTTCTCGATGACGACCTCCTCGCCCTCCACACGGACCTGCATCGGGAAGTGAGAGTAGAAGACCTCCATCTCGTACTCCCAGCCCTCGGTCACGCCGTGGAAGGCGTTGGTGATGTGGCTCTCGAAGGTGCCGACGGTCGAGTTCGTCTTCGCGTCCTCGGCACCGCTTTCGATGACCACCTGGTCGTCGTCTGTCTCGACGGTCACGTCGGGGTACCAGAGGCGCCGCGAAACGGTGCCTTCCGGACCTTCGACGGTCACGTCGAACCGATCGACCTCGACGGTTACGTTTTCGGGGATTTCCAGTTCAACTCGCATGGTTAGTAGACGTATGCGATCACCTGGCCCCCAATACCCTGCTCGCGTGCCTCGTAGTGGCTCATGATGCCACTGCTCGTCGTGACGACGAGCGCACCGAAGTCTCGAGCCGGGAGATAGCGCTTCTCCCACTTCTCGAAGTCTTCAGCGCCAACGGCGTAGCGGGGCTTGATAGGGCCGCACTCGTTGATCGCTCCTTTCAGTTCGACCTCGAACTGACCGGCTTTGCCGTCATCGACGTACTCGAAGCCGTCGATGTACCCGCGGTCGTAGAAGACCTCGAGTACGCTGCCGATCTCGTTCGAGGCGGGCGTTACCTCGTGGGTGAGATGACCCACACTCTCGGCGTTGTCGAGTCCCGAGAGCGCGTTGCTGAGTGGATCGTTTCCGGTCATGTTATCGATACTTCTTGAATCCCATCTCGCGGGCGATCTCGCGGAAGCACTGTCGGCAGAGATTGATGTCGTACTTGCCGACGAGTCCTTGCTCGCGACCACAGCGCTGACAGGACTCGATCTGTCCCGTCCGCTTTGCGGCGTGCTCGCCCGTGCGGTCGTTGTCCGCTTCTGTTTCGCTTTCACTCATCGTCTGCCTCCACGCTGACGTCGAAGTTCGCCCTGATGAACGCGAGCGCGTCCTCGGGGGTCAGTCGGTGCTTCGACGGGATCGACCGGGTGGCCTTGTCGCGCTTGGCGATCCGGTAGCCCGGACGCACCAGGTTGACGGTGACGTCCAGCCCGAAAATCCCGACGTTCGGGTCGTACTCCTGGCTCGGGAAGTCGGTGTGTTCCTCGACACCGAAGCTGAAGTTACCCGTGTCGTCGAACTGGGCCGGGGAGAGTTCCGTCAGCGGCAGCGCCTTCTCGAGGAACTCGTAGGCGTCGTCGTCACGAAGGGTGACCTTCGTGCCGATCGGATCGCCCTGGCGAATGCCGAAGTCGGGTTCGGTCTTTTTCGCTTGGGTCCGGACGCTTTCCTGCTCCGTGATCTCCTCGATGATGTCTTCGGCTTTACCGAGTTCGCGACCACCTTGACCGACGCCCATGTGGACGACGACCTTCTCGACGCGCGGTTCGCGCATCTCGTGGAAGTCGGCTTCGGCTTCGCTCATTCGTCATCACCCGTGAAGTTCTCGTCGATCACGACGACGTACTCCTCGACGGTCTCGAAGCCGCCGTCGTCCGTCGAGACGCCGACGCGGTTCGAGCCGCTGCCCGGCGTGACGTCGATCGCGTCGACCTCGCCGATCTTGCCACCGTGGTTGCCACGGACGGCCGTCACGAGCGCCCCCTCCTCGTAGGGGAAATGGGCGACGATCGATTTGTCGTCGTTGTCGATGACGATCGAGTCCTTTGCCTGGTACTCGTCGTCGTCGACGAGGACGTTGGTCCCGTCGTGCAGCGTGAGCTGCGTGTCGCCACCGGGAACCTGCTGTTTGCCCTCGATCTTGCCGAGGCGGCTCTGGGCCGACTCCTCGTCGATCTCGGTCAGCGCGAGCCGACCGCCCTCGTCGGGGAAGACGCGGTAGTACTCCCCGCGACCGGGGAACGCGACGATGTCGAACATGCCGATCGGGCGCTGTTCGTCGTTGATCGCGTCGCCGTTGATGAGGATCGCGTCCTCGCTCAGGGCGTACCGTGCTTCCTTCCGCGAGTCCACGTAGCCGAGTACGTCCCGCAGGAGGACGACGAGCGGCACGCCGTCTTCACCGTGGGGACCGGCGTCGGCCTTGACCGTGAAGGTCTCGGTCTTTCGCTCGACCGGCCAGGACTTCGGTACCGATAGTCGTTTCTGGTGTTTCGTCATTCGCTATCACCTTCGAGACGCGCCTCGCGACGCTCGTCCTCGAGGTCGAGGTCCGTGATCCGGACGTTCGACGGGTCCAGCGGCCGCGGCACTTCCTCGCCGTCGGCCGTCTCGACGGTCACGTCCTCGACGTGAATCGTTCCGTCCTCGAGGATCGCACGGAGGACCTCGCCTTCGTCGCCGGCGTGGTCGCCGCGCATGACCTCGACCGTGTCGCCCGCGTTGACGCGGGTTCGACGGGTGTCGTACTCCTCGCGGAGGTCGTCGGACAGCGTCGCGTGCAGCTGCTTCTGTCGCTTGTGCAGCGGCGCGCGTTCCGTCTGCGTTCGCTGTTTGTGTGGTTGCTCGGTCATATCTATACGATCATCGTCGCCGTGCTGGCGATTGCTCCGAAGCGTTCCGCGACTTCGCGGGCGATCGGCCCCTTGATCTCCGTACCACGGGGCTCTTCGTTCTCGTCGATGATGACCGCCGCGTTGTCCTCGAACTTCAGTCGGGTGCCGTCGGGCCGGCGGATCGACTTCCGCTGGCGGACGACGACGGCCTCGAGGACCTGGCGGCGCATCTCGGGGGTACCCTTGGTGACCGAGACGGTCACTTTGTCACCGATTCCCGCCTTCGGCTGGCGGTTCTTGGTGCCGTGGTAGCCCGCGACGCTGATGACCTTCAGCTCACGCGCGCCGGTGTTGTCGGCACACGTGACCAGCGAGCCCTTCTTCAGGCCCTGCGTGACGTCGGCCTTCATCGCCTCCATCACTGATCACCCTCTTCTGCGGCGGCGAGGTCCTCGTCGGAAAGCGCCGGCTCAGGCTCGGCCTGGCTGGTCAGCTCCGCGAGGTCCTCGGCGGTCGCTTCCTCGGTTACTTCGACGACCACGTGCGATTTCGTCTTCGACAGTGGTCGGGTCTCTGCGATCTTGACCGTGTCACCGACCGAGAGCGGCTCGAGCACGCCCGGTACGTGTGCCGGGATGCGCGAGCGTCGTTTCATGTGTCGGTCGTACTTCGGGACCGCCACATCGTACTCTCGCTCGACGACTACGGTCTTGTCCATGTCCGTCGAGACGACCGTCCCCTCGAGGATCTGCCCTCGAACGGAGAGTTCGCCGTAGAACGGACACTTCTCGTAGTCGTATTCCTCCGGGTTCTCTGGTTCCGGAGGGGTGTCAACGTCTAGTCCTATTGCCATGGTGAGTCACCATTTGTTTCCGTGCGTCGGGCGGGTCGTGAGAGCAAGCGCGATCCATCGACCGTAACGTAGGCTACGTCCTCGCCAGCTGCGCGGTGGTCCCTTTCGGGATCACCGCGATGGCTGCCGGCATCGCCGGCAGCCCGGTCTAGGGCGACCGATTGCTCGGCAGCCCCAGGTTGAGTATCGGCCAGTTTGGACGCAGTCCCCGATCCCTTCGCGGGATCGGCGGCGTCATCTGTGATCGCGAACTCGAACGTCGAGCCCGACTTCGGCACCATCACGACCCGAGACTCGCCGTCCGTCCGAACCTCTATCGACAGGGTCTTGGTCGTCTCGATGACGACCCGCCCCTCTATGCCCACCCGCGAGGAGTCGTCGCTCTCGACGACTCGCACGGGGAGCCCGTTGAGTTCGTGTCGCGGCAGCGTCTCGGGTGTCAGTGCCATTTGTGTCTCGTTATTCCGCGGTTGCGTCCGCTTCGTCCTCGAGGTCGCCTTCCTCGCGCTGGATCGTCTTGATCCGCGCGATGGTACGACCAAGCTCGCCGATACGGCCCGGGTTCTCCGGGGCCCCACCGGCGGCGAGGACGGACTTCTGGTTCAGCAGTTCGGTCTCGAGTTCCTCGAGTTCTTCCGCCCGCTCGGCGGGCGTCATGTCGCGGATCTCTTCGACGTGGAGGATCGCCATCAGGCGTCACCTCCCTCGTCCGCGTCGTCGTCGGCCTCTTCCATCTCCTCGACGAGTTCCTCGGCCTCGGCTTCGACGTCTTCCTCGAGTTCCTCGAGGTCTTCTTCGACATCTTCGTCGCCGGGGACTTCGACGTCGTCGAACTCCTCGTCGGCGTCGGCCTCGACTTCTTCCTCGATGACCTCCTCGACGACGTCCTCGTCGAGGTCGGCCTCGGCGTCGGCCTCGTCGGCGTCTGCAGTGTCAGCTTCGGCCTCGGCGGCCTCGGCCTCCTCGGGTTCGCCCTCGAGGAGTTCCTCGACGCCGCCTTCCTCGTTGACCTCGACGGCGTCGGGGACGATCTCTTCGGGGTCCATGTCTTCGTTGACCTCGAAGTCGTCGGGCAGCTCCGCGCCCGGCGGGATGATCTTGACGTCGACACCGATGGTGCCGAGTTTCATGACCGCGACGCCCTGGCCGTGGTCGACGACCGTCTCGGCGGGCTCGCCGTTGTGCTTGATGTAGCCGCGGTTGAACTTCTCGACGCGCGATCGGGCGCCCGTGACCTTCCCCGACAGGACGATCTCGGCACCGAGCGCGCCGGCTTCCATGATCCGGTCGATCGTCGTGTGACCGGCCTTCCGGAAGTACCAGCCACGCTCGAGTGCGTTGGCCAGTCGGTCCGCGACGATCCGTGCGTTCAGGTCGGGTTCTTCGACCTCTTGCACGTCGATCTGGGGGTCCTCGAGGTTGAACCGCTCCTCGAGGGTCGTCGTGACCTTCCGGATGTTCTCGCCGCCCTTGCCGATGACCATCCCGGGCTTTTCGGCCTTGAGGACGATCTGGGTTCCCATCGGCGTCTTGGCGACGTCCATACCACCGTAGCCCGCGCGGCCGAGTTCTTCCTGGAAGAACTCGTCGATCTGGGACCGCTGCAGGCCGTTCTCGATGAATTGATGTTCGTCAGCCATTAGCTATCGTCCTCCTCCTCGGTCTCCTGTTCTTCGACGACGATCTCGACGTCGACCTCCGGCGTGTTCCACGAGGACGCACGCCCCATCGCGCGGGGCTTGCGGCCCACGGACTCGCCGATCTTGTGGGCGGCGACGTGGACGATCTCCATGGACTCGCCGTCGAAGCCTTGATGGTCCGCGTTGGCCTCGACGTTCTCGAGCAGGTCGAGGAACTCCCCCGAGACCTTCTCGGGGTACTTGCCAGCGTCCCAGCCGTCGACGTCGGAGCGATGCCCCGCGCCGGCGTTGTGGGACTTGAACGGGACCGACTGCTTCTCGTCGATTACGTCACGGAGGTACGCTTGGGCCTCGCCGACGGTCTTGCCCTTGATCTCGCGTGCGACCTCCTTGCTGTGCTTGTGGCTCATATGACGCTCCCGAAGCATGGCTTTCGCCGTGGCGTCGGGATCCGCGTCGACTGAGTAGTTGATTCCCATACGATAATCACTTCAGTGGGACGAACTTCGACGATCGGGTCGCGCCGATGCCGGCCTGACCGTGTTCGACGGAGGTCCGTGTCAGCTGGAACTCGCCGAGGTAGTGGCCGATCATTTCGGGTTCGACGCGAACGCGCTCGAAGGCCTGTCCGTTGTAGACCTCGAAGGTCAGCCCGACGAACTCGGGCAGGATCGGCATGTCCCGAAGATGCGTTCGGATCGGGTTGTTCGCCGTTTCCTCTTCGCCCGCTTCGCGGGCCTCCTCGAGCAGTTTCTCCTTTTCGACGGAGAGACCGCGTTCGATACTTCGCCGCTGTCGTGCGGGGAGCAGTTCCACGACCTCGTCGAGCTCCATCGACTGCAGCTCCTCGAGCGTGTGACCGCGGTAGGTGAACTCACCTTCGCGGCCGGTTCGGTACTCCTGACTCATTTGTTGCCACCTCGACCGGTGCTTCGGGATGCGATGTCACCGACCTTCCGTCCCGGCGGGGCGTCCCGAGAGACGGACTTGGGTTGGCCGGGATGCTGTCGGCCGCCGCCACCGAACGGGTGGTCGACGGCGTTCATCGCGACACCGCGGACACGGGGCCACTTCGTGCCCCGGGCCTTCATCTTGTGGTACTTGTTGCCTGCCTTGACCATCGGCTTCTCCGTGCGGCCGCCACCGGCGACGACGCCGATGGTGGCACGACACTGCGGATCGAGGCGCTTGACCTCGCCGCTGGGAAGCTGAATGACCGCCGCCGACCGGTCGTGGGTGATCAGGTCGGCGTTGGTCCCCGAGGCGCGGGCGAATCGGCCGCCGTCGCCGGGGTTGGACTCGACGTTACAGACCGGAACGCCCTCCGGGATCTCGGCCAGCGGCAGCGTGTTGCCGGGCTTGATCTCGGCGGAGACGCCGACCTGCAGTTCCTCACCGACCGAGATGCCCTCGGGGGCGAGGATCAGTCGCTGGTCACCGTCTTCGAACTCGACGGCGGCGACCGGTGCGGATCGGGCCGGGTCGTGTTCGATGTCCACGACCGTCCCGCGCACGATGTCGTCGTCTTCCTCTTTCTTGTGGTCGAGCTTCGCCTTGTATCGGTGGGACGGGGCACGGAACGTCGAGGTCCCGCGGCCGCGTCGTTGGCCCTGAATGCGTCGTCCCATGTTCAGAACACCCCGATTCGCGAAGCGACTTCTTGGGCGTCGTCCTCCTCAGCGAGGCGGACGATCGCCTTCTTTTTGCCGTTCATCGTTACCTGCGTGTTGATGTTCTCGACGGAGATTTCGAACCGCTCCTCGACCTCGTCCCGAATCTCGGGCTTGGTCGCGTCCGGATTGACGACGAACTGGAGCTTGTTCTCGAAGTCCATGTCGTTCATCGCCTTCTCCGTGACCAGCGGGTGTTCGATGGCCGAACTCATCGCTCGGCCACCTCCTCGAGCGCGCTTTCGGTCCAGACGGTGAGCCGTCCGGGCTGGGCGCCGGGCGCGAGATCCTCCGCGTTGACCTCGGCGGCCGTCGTCACGTCGGCACCGGCGAGGTTCCGGGCCGCTCGGGACGGGCCGGTCTCGCTGGAGGTGACGAAGAGGATCGACGTCGGCGTCTTGTACTTGCGGCCACGGGCTTTCCCCTGACCGGAGCGGACGCTGCGTCCCTCGTCGGCGCGTTCGATGTCGTCCGCGAGGCCAGCTGCCTCGAGGAAGTCGACGACCTCGCGGGTCTTCTGGAGGTCCTCGAACTCGTCGTCGACGACGACGGGGATCTCGGCGTCTTCGTCGAACTCGTGGCCGCGCTCGGCGACGAGTTCGGCGTCGGTCGTCGCAGCGATGGCGCTGCGGACGGCCAGTTTCTTTGCTTTCGTGTTGATCGATTCGGACTGGTCCTTCTCGGCTTTCGGCGGGTGGGCCTTGCGTCCCTTGACGGCCTGGGGAACGCGGCGAGCGCGACCCTCCTGTCGTGGGACGTGGGCCATGCCGCGGCCGCTACCGAACGATTCGGCCGGCGTTCGGAGGCCGGCGAACTCGTCGGAACCGTAGTCCTGTTTTCGGTTTGCCTGGGCGGCGCGAACGGCACGAGCGATCAGGTCCGGGCGGTACTGGGTCTCGAAGACCGCCGGGAGCTCGATCGTGTCCGCGTCCGAGCCGTCCAGGTTTCGTACTGTTGCGTCCATGTGTTATCCCTGGTTGGATGCGGTGGAGACGTACCGGACCTCGGGATCGAGGCGCGGCTGGTCTCCGGGTCGGATCGCCGGGCGGAAGCGTACGAGACGCTGCTGTGGCCCGGGGAGCGAGCCCTTGATCAACGCGTGCGGGCCGTCGACTTCGCCGTAGTTGACGAAGCCGCCGTCGACCGTCGCGTCAGCGCCCTCGCCGATGTCGACGAGGCGCTTGTTCAGTTCCGTCCGCTGGTGGTAGCCGGTCTGGCCCTGCTGGGGGACCGTCGAGCGGACGCGGGAGGGGTTCCAGGGGCCGA
Organism: Natrinema pellirubrum DSM 15624; assembly: GCF_000230735.2. NCBI lineage: Archaea > Methanobacteriati > Methanobacteriota > Halobacteria > Halobacteriales > Natrialbaceae > Natrinema > Natrinema pellirubrum. The sequence continues at coordinate 856,250 of NC_019962.1, read as the reverse complement.
GGTTGCCGATGCGGCGACGCCAGCCCTGCCGGGCGTGTTTGCCCTTGCGTTTCTGGACGCCCCATCGCTTGACGGGACCCTGGGTCCCTTTCCCTTTCGTGACGCCGCTTGCGTCGACGTACTCGCCGGCGCGGAACACGTCGTTCATGACGTGTTCGCCGCCGTCGGCGACAGTCTCGAGGGCGAAGTCGACGCGCTCCTCGATGGAGCCGCCGCCGACGCGCGTTTCCATCACGTCGGGTTTCTTCTTCGGTACCGAGGGAATCTCGGTGGGCACCGTATGCGTGATGACGCGGACGTCGTCGACGCGGCCCTCCGCGAGGAGGCCCCGAAGCTCGTCTTCGGCGGCGTCGACGTCGTAATCGTCACCGGGAATGTCGAGAACCCGATCGAGTTCCGGAACGAACTCGTCGGTCCAGACCTCGGTAATCGGCTTCTTCCCGTACGGTGTGTCTTCGTACGCTCGCAGCGCGACCGCGCGCATCGGCGGCGTCTCCACGATCGTCACGGGGACGGTCTCTTCCATCCCTTCGGTCGGCGAATTCGCTTTATCGTCGACCATGACGACGTGGGTCATGCCGGCCTTGTAGCCCGCGAAGCCCTGCAGCGTCGGCTGTCCGTCAGTGTCCGGCCACGAATTGAAACGCGGGACCTCGCTGGTCGCACGCTTTCGTGGGCCGAACCCGAGTGAGCCTTTGCGTGGTGTATTTGCTTGTGGCATGCTTTCACTCTCGCAGTGAGAGGGACGCGAGGGTAGCGAACAGAGCCTCCTCCGTTCGCACGACCTCGCTTCCCTGATCCGGAACCGTGTTTAGCCAGAGGTCGAACCCCGGATCGGCTGTGGGTTCGACTCCGTCATCCTCGCCGGCGGCCGCGTCCTTCGGGGCCCCGACGGCGGATGCCTCGATTTCGAGGATATCCGGCAGCCCTCGTTCGGGCGCACCGAACGCGACGGTCATCCCATCGCCCTCGATGCGTCCGGCCAGCGTCTCGAGCCGCCCGACGGTGAGTTCTTCACCGAATCGGGAGGCGGCGATGCAGACGCCGGCGTCCTCACGGCCGAGTGCTGTCGAAAGGTCCGTCCGCTCGACGGCGAGCCCCGGAAGGGGAACGTCTTCGAGTTTCGCCCGGACCGGTCGTCGCGAAGAGATCCTGACGGTCACGCGCTCTCCCTCCTCGACCGCCATTTTCGGCGGTACGTTGAGGGAGATCGGGTGTTGCAGTCCGCAATTGACCCGGACGCGCCCTTCAGGTCCGACCTCGGTCACGATCCCTTGTCTTGACGACCCCGAACCGTTCGATTCGGAGCCGGTCTGTGACACCGCGCGGAGCGGTGGCAAGACGCCCGCATACTCCAGTTCGTCCCGCATCCCCCACGCCTCGTTGCGGAGGTAGGGGGGCGTCGCGGCGTACCGCAAGACGGTTTCCACGAACCCGCCGTCGAACCGCCCCGTCTCGCCGTCCCGGTCGGGATAGACGAGCAGGCGGTCGGCCCGGAAGACCGTCGCCGCGCGGGCGACGTATCCGAGTTTGCGAGTGGCCTCGCGTTTGTCCTCGGCTTCCCGGCTGAGCGACGACGGCACGAGTATGCTGACGGTCATGCCGAAACGCTTCGGCGCCGCGTCACTAGACTGTAGCGATGTATTGCGGAGAGGGTCTTAAAAGAATAGCGGATTCGATCCCGGCTGTCAACGGCTCACACCGACGAATTCGTGCCGAACGGACACACACTCGCGTGTGACGACTAGTCACGATCGACCGACGTCCGACCCGGCCCATGTTGCCGCCTTTGGGGCGGAACTGTCGTCGCGATAACTCGAGAATCGCCATGCTGCAGCATGGCGAGGCGGGTTCGATTCGCAACCCTTATACATCCATCCGACAGTAGGTATGAGTGCAGCGAGGCGCTGCGGGCGCTGGTAGTGTAGTGGTATCACGTGACCTTGCCATGGTCACAACCTGGGTTCAAATCCCAGCCAGCGCATTTCTGTCGTACTCAACTCCGTTAGGTGACGGAGATCGTCCTGAATCTTAACGAGAGGTGTCTCAGTCCGCAAGCGAGCGGGACCGTCTCCGTGTCGTTCGAACTCCGGCCAGCACACTTCTCCAAAGCCGATGCTCGAGCGGCCGCGATACGCGATCGGGCGGGTGCGGTGAGTTCGGAACGCCGTCTCGAGTCGGCGCGGCTCCGACGGAACGTCACACGAGGAGTCGCCTGGACCGCGTTGCGAGCGTCGGCGGCCGCTAGTCGATCGTCACGACGTCGGGCCCGGTATTAGTCTCGTCGCCCTCGGCGGCGAGGTCCTGCAGGGCCAGTTTCAGGTTCCATTTGTTGGCCTTCCAGACGGCGTCGAAGGCGACCCCGAGGAGGGGGATGGAGCCGACGACGGTGTCGACGCCGACGTTCGCGATCATGCGTGCCAACGTCGACAGCGAGACACCGAGCCGTGCGGCCTCGGCGACGAGATACAGCGAGACGGCCCCCGCAACGGTGTCACCCGCGCCCGGGAGGATGCCGACGATCGGGTCGATACCGATCCTGAAGTCCGTACCCGGGACCGGCACCCCCTCGTCGAGGGCGTGTGCAACGACGCGCATTCGCGTGACCGCCGCGTCGTCGACGGCCGCAGGGAGGTCGTTGATGAGTGTCTCGAGTTCCGAACGACGCTCAGTTGTGTCGGAAGCCATGGGATCGATTGGATGCCCGCGTGGATAAGGACGCGGACGGACGTGGCAAGCGGGCAGGGATATTGATGGCATCGTACCGGCGACGGGTCGGGAGCCGATGGCCGGCAGGCGTCGCGAACGCGCGGACGGATCGCCGCGCTCGAGCGAGACGGTCGCGATCGGCGTTCGACGCCAGTCCACCGGCGGAGATCGACGAGCCTAACCGGCGCTTTCGCGGGCAACGTTCGAATTTGCCCCGAGACAGCGGATGGGAACCGGTGCTTACCCCCGCTCGAGCGGTCGTGAACGACCGTGATAGACGGATACCAGCGTATTTTCATTCAATTACTAATCCGAGGACGTATTTCACGTATGAGTACTATTGTCGCCTGCGAGTGGCTTTTATACTGTGAGTAACTACGGTCTAATACACGATTGAACGATCAGATATAGCAATGCAGACAGAAATCTCACCCGCAGCGGGCACGGACGATCTCCAGTACGACCAGCCCAACGATCGGTACGTCTTCCACCACGATCCCGACGGTACCGCGACGATCACGACGACGATCGTCCACGCGCTCGCGTCGATCGCGGAGACCGACGTCTCCCAGGGGGAGTTCTCCCTCTACGACAGCGTCGACCCGGACGCGCTCGATCGAATCTTCGGCAAGAAGGCCGACGGCACCGAACGTACTGGCGGTCACATCGCCTTCACCGCCCTCGAACACGAGGTGTACGTCTACGCGAACGGCGACGTCATCATCTACCCACCTGCGGAGACGCCCCGAACCCCGACGACGAACTGAGGTCACACGTCCCGTCCTGATCGTTTTTCCGGCGACGCTCGCTCCCCAGCGCCGCGACCGGCCGAACCGACGAGCGTCCGCGATCGAACCGACGCTCGAGTTGGCGATCAGCGGCGAAGCCGGCCGCATGGCACGGCTTTAGGGTACTCCCGATCATCACCGCTGCCCATGACGGTAGTCGCGCTCTTGAGCGTCGCACCGGTGATCGAGGACAGCATGGCCAGCGAAGTCGCGAAGGCGGTCGACGCCCTCGAGGATTTCGACGTGAGCTACGAGACGAATCCGATGGGAACGGTGATCGAGGCCGAGAGTACCGACGAACTCTTCGCGGCCGCGCAGGCGGCTCACGACGCGGTCGACGCCGACCGCGTGAGTACCGTCCTGAAGATCGACGACAAGCGCACCCGGGAGGTCGACGCCGCGGAGAAGGTCGAGGTCGTCGAGGACCACCTCGGCCGACCGGCCCGAAGCCGAAAGGAGTGAGCGATCGACGACCCGGTCGACGGTAGGTTCTCGAGGCGGAACACCCGGCACCGAGCTGACAGCCGTCAGCCGCTGGTCGGACACGAACGGACAAACGGTTTTACCCCGGAGGCTGAATCCCGCCCCATGGAAAGTCTCAATCGCATGGCGATCGAGCTGGTCGACGAGGCCCTCGACTACGCCGAGGAGTTGAACATCGGAGGCTACGACCTCGAGAACGAATCGACGGTACTGGACTTCGGCCTGGAGTTCGACGGCGGCATCGAGGCCGGCCTCCTGCTGACCGAGATCCAGACTGCCGGGATGGCGACGCCGAGCTACGAACTGGGCGAACTCGGCGAGGCGTCGATTCCCTACGTCGAACTCTCGACCGACCAGCCGGCGCTCGCGCTGCTCTGCTCGCAGAAGGCCGGCTGGGAGCTGACGACCGAGGACTTCGAGGGGCTGGGCAGCGGTCCGGCCCGGGCGCTGGTCGCCCGCGAGGAGGAGTTCCGCCGGATCGGCTACACCGACGCCTTCGATCTGACGGCGCTGGCCCTCGAGACCGAACAGGAGCCGACCGCGGCCGCGGCCGAGCAGGTCGCCGACCTCGCGGAGGTCGAGACGAGCAGCGTCTTCCTGCTTGCCTACCCGACCGCGAGCCTCGTCGGCTCGATCACCAACGCCGCCCGCGCGGCCGAACTGGCGACCTTCCGGCTCTCGGAACTGGGGTACGACCCACTCGATATCGTCTCCGCGACCGGGCGCGCGCCCGTCGCGCCCGTCGCGGGCGACGAGCGCACGGCCATCGCGCGCACGAACGACGCCATCGCCTACGGCGGCCGCGCCCACCTCACCGTCCGCGAGGACGCCGACGTCTTCGACTCGGTGCCCTCGACGGCCGCCGAGGATCACGGCCGTCCCTTCGGCGAGGTCTTCGACGACCTCGACTGGGACTTCGAGGAGGTCCCCTCGGATCTCTTCGCGCCCGCGACGGTGACGGTCGACGTGATCGGCGGGCCCACCTACGTCCACGGCGAGACCGACGAGGACCTGCTCGTCGACTCCTTCGACCTGTAGCCGTGCGGTTCAAGCCGGTCCCCGAGCCGCCCGCCGACGTCGAGACCCTCGAAACGGTCTACCGTGCCCTCCCTACGAGGGTCGACGACATCGACGACTGCTGTGCCCACCTCGTCGAGGAGACGCCGATCGAGGACCGCGAGAAAGCCGCGACGTGGCTCACCTTCCTGCGTGCGCTCGAACTCGCGGTCGAGGAGTCGGGGAGTTTTCGCCGCCTCGAGACGGACTCGAGCGGTGGCGCGGCCGATCTGGCGGCGCTCGATCGCGATCGGCTCGGCCGGGCGTTCCGGGCACGCGTGGATGGTGCCGACGCAGTCTGTGCCGCGCTCGAGGCCGCCGTGGAACGCGGTTCCACGAGCCCTGGCTCGCAAATTCGGCAAGACGCCGACGAGGCACTGACCGTCAGCGAAGTCATCGACACGCTCGGCGACGATCGAGCCGCCGAGGGGCGACGATCCCGCCGAAACCGGGTCGACCCGGAACGGGTCGAGCGACTCCTCGAGTGGGCGGTACTGCTGGGGCTCGCGGAGCGAGCGGACGACGGCTATCGGGTCGCGCTTACGCGCGAGTAGAAGAGAACCCTCGAGGCGTTACTCGTCCGAGAGCCGGCCGGGCGACCAGTCGGCGTCGAGTTCCTCGTGGGTGTACGGCTTCGCGTCCTCGCCGGCGTAGGTCGCGACGAGCTGGCCGTCGCCCTCGAGGTGGTACTTGTAGGTCGTCAGGCCCTCGAGCCCGACGGGACCGCGGGCGTGGATCTTGCCGGTGCTGATGCCGACCTCGGCACCGAGCCCGAATCGGTAGCCGTCGGCAAAGCGGGTCGAGGCGTTGTGGAAGACACTCGCCGAGTCGATGCTGCGCATGAACGTCCGCGCGCGCTCGTCGTCCTCGGTAACGATCGACTCGGTGTGTTTCGAGCCGTAGGTCGTGATGTGGTCGATCGCGGCCGCGAGCGAGTCGACGACCTTGATCGAGACGATCAGGTCGCCGTACTCGGTGTCCCAATCGTCTCCGGTCGCGGCCGTGACGTCGACGATCTCGCGCGTGGCCTCGTCGCCGCGGATCTCGACGTCGGCGGTCTCGTAGCGGTCCGCGATCGCCGGCAGGAACTCCGCGGCGACGTCTTCGTGGACCAGCAGGGTCTCGACGGCGTTACAGACGGCGGGGTACTGGACCTTGGCGTCGTAGGCGATGTCTTCGGCCATCGAGAGGTCCGCTTGGTCGTCGACGTAGACGTGACAGATCCCCTCCGTGTGGCCCAGCACGGGGATGCTCGTGTTGTCCTGGATGTAGCTGACGAACGCGGAGCTGCCCCGTGGCATCAGGAGGTCGATCGAATCGTCCATCTCGAGGAGCCGATCGACGTCCTCGCGGGCCTCGATGTGCTGGGCCCAGCCGTCGGGGATCCCGGCGTCGGCCGCGGCCTCCTCGATGGTCTCGAAGAGGATCCGGTTGGAGTGCAGCGCCTCGCTGCCGCCCTTGAGGATCACGGCGTTGCCCGATTTCAGGGCCAGCGACGCGATCTGGACGAGCGCGTCGGGCCGAGACTCGAAGACGGTGCCGACGACGCCGATCGGGACTGCGACCTTGTACAGCTCGAGGTCCTCGTCGAGTTCCCGCGCCGAGAGGGTCTTCCCGAGGGGGTCGTCCTGCTCGGCGACGCTGCGGACCATGTCGGCGATGCTCTCGATCTTCGACTCCGAGAGCTTCAGTCGGTCGACCAGTGCCTGGGTGTACTCGCCTTCCTCGAGCAGCCGCTGGCCCTCTTCGACGTCTTTCTCGTTTTCGGCGAGGATCTCGTCGGTTCGGGCCTCGATGGCGTCGGCGATCTCGTACAGCGTTGTCTGCCGCTCCTCGTCGGAGAGCTTCGCCAGCTCGAGGGCCGCGCCCTGTGCCTCCGCGACGTCGGCTTCGATGTCGGTTTCAGTCATCGCTCACACCGTTGATGGGAACGAATATGGTACCCACGGGCTTGGCAGTAGCGATCTTCTCGAGGACGTCGGGGGCGGTCGACTTCGCGATGACCGCCGGGACGCCGTGTTCGCTGACGTCGCGTGCCCCCTCGACCTTGGTCTTGATGCCGCCGAAGCCGTCGGACGTGGTCTCGCTGATGATCCCTTGAACGTCGTCGTAGTTGGTGCCGACGGCGTCGATGCGCTCGGCGTCGTCGTCTTCCTTCGGGTTGCCGGTGTAGACGCCGCCGACGTCGGTCAGCGTCACTAACAGATCGGCGTCGACGCCCATCGTCGTCGCCGCCGAGAGCATGTCGTTGTCGCCGATTCGGATCTCCTCGGTCGCGACGGCGTCGTTCTCGTTGATGATCGGGACGACGCCCCAGTCGAGCAGCGTCTCGATCGTGTTCCGCAGGTTCGTGAATCGTTCGGGGTTCTCGAGGTCGTGCTGGGTCAAGAGCAGTTGTGCGACCTTTCGGTCGTAGCGGTCGAAGCTCTCCGTATAGCGGTGCATGAGGAGGCTCTGGCCGACGGTCGAGAGGGCCTGGGACTCCTCGACGGTGCCGCTCGACTGTTCGATTCGACCCGTCCCGGCCCCGATCGAGCCCGAGGAGACGAGAATGACTTCTTTGTCCCGCTTCAGGAGGTCCTCGAGGTCGTCGACGAGCTTGTCGAGTTTCCCGTCGTCGAGATTCGAGTCCTCGTCGGTCAGGGAGTTGGTCCCGGCCTTGACGATCACCCGGTCGGCGTCGGCCGCCAGCCGGCGTGCTTCCTCGACGCCAGACTCCTCGAGTTCCTCACGCATCGTTCTCATCGCCGAACTCGGCGGCCAGTTCCGCGGATCGTTCTTCGGCCGCCCGGACCGCCGCGGTGACGTCCGCGTCGGCGTCGCTGTCCCACAGGACCTCCATGCCCTCGATGGTCGTCCCGTTGGGTGAGCAGACGGCGTCGATCAGTTCCTCGGTGCTGCGGTCCGACCGGAGAACGGTCTCGGCCGCGCCCTTGAACGTCTGGGCGGCCAGCGTCTCCGCGTCCGACTCCTCGAGGCCGCCCTCGACGCCCGCCTCGGCCATGGCCTGAATGAGATAGAAGACGAACGCGGGGCCGCTCCCGTTGACGGCGGTCGCGGTGTCCATCTGGCCCTCGTCGATTTCGGCGAATTCACCGACGTCGTCGAGCAGCTGCCGCACCTCGCCGGGGATGTCGTCGCCGGTGACGGCCGCGGCCATATCGCCCGTCTCGGCGGCGAGGTTCGGCATGATCCGGACGACGTTCGCGTCGGTCCGGGCCTCGACGTAGTCGGTCGGGACGCCCGCGGCGATAGAGAGCAGCGTCTGGTCCGGCGAGAGATCGAGATCCGAAAGCACCGCGCCCACGATGTCCGGCTTCACGGCAACGACGACGACGTCGGCGTCGGTCACCGCTTCGGAGACCTCCGAAGTCGTGTGATCGACGTAGTCGGCGACCGACTCGAGTGCGTCGGGATCGAGGTCACACGCGGTCACCGTGTGATTCCCCGATCGATGGAGGCCCTTTATCAGGGCACTCCCCATGTTGCCACAACCGATAACGCTCGTCTGTACCATCTTGCTCTAACGGAGGAACCGAGGCGGTCATACCAACTTTGGTTTCGTTCGGTCGGGAGGACCGTCGCGTGTCCGGAGCCGACGGCGATCGTCTCGTCCCGGAGCGGTCAGCCGAGCCCGAGGATGACCGTCGAGATTCCCTCGACGATCGTCTCCCAGACTGAGAACCCTGTCAGGAGCTGTAACAGCGTGTCGAGCCCGAAGAAGAGGAACAGTCCCGCACCGGCGAAGTGAGCCAGCCTGGCGTCGAAGCGGTGGGAGAACCGGTGAAAGAAGTACGCGTTGACCGCGCTCACGGGGACGATCGCGAGCATCTCGCCGGCCCAGATCGCGGGCCGGGCCCCGTACTCGAGCGCCAGTCCGATCGTGACGAGTTGGGTCTTGTCCCCGAATTCCCCGACGGCCATCAGGGCGAAAATCGGGACGAACCCCCGGAGGTACGGCGGCACGTCGTAGCCGAGCAGCGAGACGTCGACCGCGTCGGTCGTCGCCGCGCCGCCGTTTGCCGCCACCGGCCGCCGACTCGTGCCGGGTGCTGACCGGACGAGCAACGCCGCGAAGACGAGGAACAGTCCCGCCGTGATCGCCTCGAGGTAGACGGTGGGCAACACGCCCTGAATCGCCGCACCGAAGGCGATCTCTATGGCCGTCCAGCCGGCGAAGGCCGTCGCCGCGGCGGCGACGACGATTCGGGGATCGTATCTGGTCGCCAGCCCCGCGATGATGAACTGGACCTTCTCGCCGGGGAGAACCGACAGCTGCAGGACGAACGCGGCCACGAGGACCTCGAGCCAGCCGGTCATACGAGTCCCAACCACTGCGGACGCTCGACGACGACACCAGTCACGGCGTGGTTTAGCTGCGTCTAATTAATACGTTTTGCGGACGAACGGGCGCAAAACCTGCCCGATCCAAACGCCGATCGGTCTAAGCCCGGTCATTCGGCCGCTCGAGGGAGCGAACGAAACCCGAACGCCCGGTCACTCCATTGGGGTGACGTCGGTCACCGTCCCGACGCCCTTGCTGCGACCCTCGCGGAAGACGAACTTCTGGCCCTCCTCGACGAGGTACGGGCGGAACTTGAACCGGACGGTCGTCGTCCCCGAATCGCCCGGCAGCAGCCGGCCGTTCTCCGGATAGAAGGCCGCGGCCTCGCCGATCGTCTCGAGGTGGACGACGGGTTCGTACCCCTCACCGATCCGGGTGGGGTGATTCAGCACCATGACCTCGGCCTCGAACTCCCGGACAGGGTCGGGGTCGGCCTCGCGGGGCAGCAAGACCATGCCGCGCTCGATGGCGCTCTCTTTGATCCCCTTCAAGGCGATGCCGACGATCCGGCCGGCCTGCGCTTTGTCGACCCGGTGATAATGCATCTCGATCGATCGGACCTCGACTTCCTGAAAGCGGCCGTCGGCCATCGGCCCGATCAGGAGTTCGTCGCCGGCCTCGACTTCGCCGGCCATGACGGTGCCGGAGGCGACCGCGCCGACCCCCGTAACCGAGTAGCTGCGGTCGACGTACATCCGGAACTCGCCGGTGTCCTGGGAGGTCTTGGGGAGTCGATCGAACAACTCATCCAGCGTCTCGAGGCCGTCCATGGTGATCGCGCTGGTCTCGACGATCGGAACGACACGCTCGCTGATCTCGTCGACGGCGGCGTCGACGCCGTGACGGGAGACGCGAAGCGGCGACTTGTCGACCTCTCGGAGGAGCCGCTCGACCTCGCGTTCGACCTCGTCGACGCGTTGCTGGTCGACGGTGTCGGTCTTCGTGATCGCGACGATCGTCGGGAGGTCGGTGGCGAGCAAGACGCCGAGGTGTTCCCGCGTGGTGCGAGTAGGGCCATCGTCGGCGGCGACGACCAACAGCCCGTAGTCGAGTTTCTGGCCGACCAGCCCGCGGATCGTCGTTCGGAGCCACGGCTCGTGGCCGACCGTGTCGACGAACGAGACCAGCCGGTCGGCGTTCTGGACGACGTCCGCGCGGTCGGCCTTGCGATTCGGATTCCGGACCCGGACTGGCCCCTCATCGTCGAAGCCGTAGACGGCGTAGGACAGATCGGCGGAGAGGCCCCGCTCGACCTCGTGGGGCTGGACGTCGAGGAAGGCCCGCGTCGCGCCGTCCCCGTCGTCGGCTTTGCCCGTGACCAGCGAGCCGACGAGCGTACTCTTCCCGTGGTCGACGTGGCCGGCGGTCCCGACGACGACGTGTTCGTCGTCGGTCTCGAGGACGCCGCCCTCCCGGACCTGTGCGACGCCGACCAGCCCGTCGTTAATGCCCCACGTCTGGACGTCCTCGATATGGGCGTCGGCCTCCTCGGCCAGCAAGGAGAGGACGTCCATCGTCTCGGAGAAGGTGTCGGGATCGATGCCGGCGAGACCGCCGTCGTCGGTGACGCCGACGACGTAGGTCGCCTCGCCGTCGCCCGAAAGGAGACGATGTCGCAGTTGCGCGGCGAGACTCTCCCGCCGCCCACCCTCGAGGTGGACGTCCCGTGACAATCGCTCTTTGAACTCGACGTTGCCACCGTCCTGTTCGCCACGGTCCAGGGCCCGCTCGAGGAGGGCCCGGTCACGGCTCATGGCCACTGGTAGGCAGGCACACGGCAAAAGCCTTCTCGTGGTTTGGGACTGTATAGCACAGTAGGCCGCCCGATTCGGGACGGCCGACGTCTGCCAGTCGAGCGTGCCGGGCCCGGTTTCAAGCCCCTCGAGCGCGTACCGCCGGTATGAGCGTTAGCGGCCTCTGTCAGATCTGTGAGTCCCGGCCCGCACAGGAGCGGTGTTCAAACTGCGGGACACTGGCCTGCGAGGTTCACTTCGATGAGAGCATGGAGCTGTGTGCCGACTGCGCGTCGCAGGCCCAGCCGGGGCCGGGCAACGACGACGTGGAGATCAACCGGTTCTGAGCGTGACCTCGATCCGCGACCTGCTGGGCGAGGCGGTCGGCGTCGGCCAGCGGTACTACCTGCGCCTCGAGGAACGCGACGGCATCCTCGTCGCCGCCCACCCGAACGATTCGAGTCCGATGGACATCGCCGTCGTCGAGGGACTGGACCGGCTCGAGGAACGACCGCCGACGGAGCCGGTGACGGTCGAGATAGTCGATCGGGTGGTCGACGGGCGGATCGCAGGGCGAGTGGTCGCATCCGGTCCTCAAAACGCGTAACTTTTTGCCGTTCTCGTTGCTGCGCCTTCGGACTGTAGCGACACCGATACTGCTCGAGGACGGCCTCGAGATCGTCCCAGTCACTCGAGTCGAATACGGACAGTGGAACGATCGAAGCGATAGACAGTGGCCCATGTTCGACGAAGGATACGTCTCGAACGACACGGTCGGCTTTCGTCGTCTACCGTACTGATCGGTCGCTCACTCTTCGTTGTGAAGGTTCGTAACGTCCATCACGTCCTCGAGCGGCCGGATCTCGAAGTCACTATCGGCAACCACGTATTCGTCCCCGGTCGAACGTGCAGTTGCGGCGATCATGGCGTCTCGGTGGGACAGTTCGCTTCCGTCCTCGATAGCCTCATTCTGTAACCGTGAGGCTTCCAAAGCCAGCTGTTCGTTGAACTCGAGCGCCTGCACACCGCTGAATTTCTGCCGTTCTTCGGTCGGGTCGAAGTCTTGCGATCCCGCAGGCCCGTTCAGGACCTCGAACACGCAAATCGTCGACGTCCACCACGGCTGTCGCTCATCGAGATACTCGATGACAGTTCGGTCGTTCCGCAGATATTCGATGATGGTCGAACTGTCGAGAAACGTCATCGCCAGTTCTCCCGAGACTGCCTGATCGACTCCTTTGCCCGTTCTGCTTGCTCGTCCGACCATGCCCCGGCTTCGATCGGTTCTTCAGTAGCGGTGACTCGTTCTAAGAATTCGTCCCAGGTTTCGCCGTCTCGCTTCAATCGGTCCAGCCGTTCTTTGGTGGCCGAATCGACCGGAATAGACGTTCGACTCATATGAATTCATAGTGAATTCATCTTTGTAGGTGTTTCGCCGGCGCGAGGAGTGCGCCGACCACCGCTGTACCGACGACGATCGCCGGCTCAAGACCGTCGCGATCGCCTCGAGCGCGCCAGCTACTATCGGTACTGATTGAGCCGCCTCTTGAGTCGCTTCGCGGCCTGCCCGCTGGCCCTCGCGAAGTCCTCGCCGTCGTCCTCGCCGGCGAAAATAATCCCCCGCGAGGAGTTGACCAACCCGACACCGTCGGCCAGTCCGTACTCGACGGCCGCCTCGGCGTCGCCGCCCTGCGCGCCGATCCCGGGCACGAGGAAGGGCAGATCGGGCACCTGCTCGCGCAGTTCCTCGAGTTCTTCGGGCTTGGTCGCGCCGACGACGAGGCCGACGTTGTCGTTCTCGTTCCAGAGATCCGCGAGCGCGGCGACCCGCTCGTAGACGGGTTCGCCCGTCTCGAGTTCGAGGTCCTGGATGTCGGCCCCGCCCGGGTTGGAAGTCCGACAGAGGACGAAGACGCCGGCTTCTTCGTTCGAGAGAAACGGCTGCAGCGAGTCCCGGCCCATGTAGGGGTTGACGGTGATCGCGTCGGCCTTCTCGAGCAGTTGGGCGTACTGGCGGGTCGTGTTGCCGATGTCGGCCCGCTTGGCGTCCAACAGGACCGGCACGTCCTTGCCGTGGGCGTAGGCGATGGTCTCCTCCAGGGCGGCCCAGCCGTCCGGGTCCTCGTAGAAGGCGGCGTTGGGCTTGAACGCGGCGGCGTGTTCGTGTGTCGCGTCGATGATGCGGCGGTTGAACGCCCACCGGGGGAGGTCGTGGTCCTGCAGGTGGTCGGGGAGCCGCGACGGGTCGGGATCGAGCCCGACCGAGACGACGCTGTCGACCGTTCGGATGCGGTCGTGCAGGCGATCGAAGAAGTTCATGGCGGGAGTGGCCCCGCGACGGTCGAAAAGGTTGCTATCCGGTCCGCGCGGGTCGGCGGCCTCGACTCGACCGCCGCGAGCGGCGACCGCGTCACGACGCCGTTCCAAATCCTTCAGGCATCACGTACTTCGTTCGTATCCTGATCGAACACTGTATGGATAGCCGACGGAAATCACAGTCGCTCTCGAGTCGCCTCCGCGAACGGGTCCGATCGACGCTGCTGGTGCCGGGACGCTCACGGGACACGGAGACGGACGGTGGCACCGACGCGGCGGAAGCGTCGGCAGGGGACCGCGGCGGGGACCCGGACGCGCCCGGCAACCTGTTTCACTGTTCCAACTGCGGGCTCGTCTACATCGACGCCGAGAAGCGGGTCTGTTCGCAGTGTGAAACCGACGTAGAACGGGTTCGATCGACGCTCGCCTGTAACCGGTAGGCCGCGAGCGCACTGCCGGCGGTCAGACGATCGACTGTCCGTCATTGACGGTGCAACCGCGACCGCTCTGTGGTTGCACCGTGACATCGTTCCAGCGACCCGTATCAGGCCTCGAGGATCTCGATCAGGTTCCCCTCCGGATCGCGCAGGAACATGATCGTGGTGCCGCTCTCGGTCGTCCGCGGCCCGCTGATCGTCGGCACGTCGTCGGGAAGGTCGGCGGCGAAGGTTTCGAGATCGTCGACCGAGAGTCCGACGTGGGAGGCACCCGGCTGGTTGAGCCCCGCCGCCGGCGAGCCTCGGGCTTCCGGCTCGTACTCGACGAGTTCGATCCGGACGCCGTCGGCCTCGAGGTGGGCGAAATCGGCGCTTGCATCCTCGACCCCGACGGCCTCGGAAAAGGCCTCGCCACCGACGCCGAACCGATCGACGACGGTGAGACCGAGCGTATCGCGGTAGAACGCGAGCGTCTCCTCGAGATCGCTGACCGTGAGGCCGACGTGGTGGGCACTGCAGTTTGTCATGAGTCGGTCGTCCCAGCGCGAAGAAAAAACGCTTCCGTCTGCGGAGCGGGCCGCGTCCCACGTGACGGCCGTCCACTCGCGGGTGACTTCCTCCCCGAGCGGAGCGGCCGGCTCGCCGAGTCGAATCACCATCGGCAGTGGTCCTGCCGTCTCGTTCCCCGTCGGTCAGCGGGTTCAGCGACTCGAGCCGTCCGGTGGCACACCCGCTCTCACGGGATTCAATCGTCCGCCGTCGAGGCGTGATCGCTCGCCCGAGTTCGCAACGCGGCCGGCATCGCGGGAACGTCGCTCGCCGAAACCGAGCCCTCGGCCTCGAGTTCCTCGAGGGACTTCGGGAACGCCCGCAGTTCCTTGTGGATCGCGAGGCCGGCCTTCGCGCCCTGGCCCATCGCGACGGGGATCTGGTTGTGGCCGGGCGTCAGATCACCGACGGCGTAGAGCCCGTCGACGCTCGTGCGGCCGTGATCGTCGACCGCGACCGTACCGTCGTCGTTGATCGCAGCGCCGAGCGACGCCGCAAGGTCGTTGTTGTAGTCGCTGCCGTACATCGCGAAACCGCCCCGGTACTCGCGGACGCTCCCGTCCTCGAACTCGAGCGCCTCGAGCCAGCCGTCGTCGCCGTTCCGGACGCCGGTCACGTCCTCGTGGACGATATCGACGGGGTGGCCCTCGAGCAGGGTCGCGGTCTCATCGCTCCAGGTCGGCTCGTCGCCCCGCAGCAGCAGGTCGACGTCGTCGGTGAAGTTCAGCATGATCATCGCAACGTGGGCGGCACTCTCACCCGATCCCATCACGTAGACCGACTCGTCGACGAACATGTAGGCGTCACAGTGCAGGCAGTAGTGCAGGCCCCGACCGGTCCGGGGCAGCGGCGGCTCGGGCCGCTCGTCGCTGAAGCCGGTCGCGAGGACGACGCGCTCCGCGGCGGCCGGCCCTTCGGTCGTCTCGAGGGCGAACGAGTCGTCGGCCCGTTCGATGCCAGTCACGAACTCCCGCCGGTAGTCGGCCCCGTAGGACCGGAGCTGGTCGACGGCCGTCGAGAGGAACTCGTTGCCCGACACCGACTCCGGCGTGCCGATAACGTTGTGTGTCTCCTGCATCATGGCCGCGCGGCCGCCGCCGCGGTCGAAGACGGCGGTCTCGTGGCCGAGCCGCGCGGCGTACAGCGCGGTCGTCAGCCCCGCCGGGCCGCCGCCGACGACGGCGACATCGTACCGGCGGTCCGCTGCGATCGAATCGCGGGTCGTCCCGTCTGGGTCACTCATTGTAACTCGGTTACGACCGCTCACGGATAACTGTCAGCTATCGTTGAGGTAACCCGGTTACTGGTCGGTAAGTGACCCACGGCAGCCCGACTATCTGGGCCGAACGGTAACTGGTAGTAAGTCAGTAACAGGTGGTAACTATAAACGGCTCCAGCACCAATTCACATGCATGGAAGAGTCGACACGGGAACTCGAGGTCTGGTGTGCTGGCGAAGAGTGGTGCCCGATCACCTCGACTGCGACGCTGTTGGGCAAGAAATGGCATACGGTCATCATTCATCGCTTGCTCGCCAACGGCCCGCTCGGGTTCTCCGCCCTCGAGGCGGAGGTCGACGGCATCTCGAGCAAGGTCCTCTCGGACGCCCTGGAGGATTTGGAAGAGAAGCGGCTCGTGAACCGCGAGATCGTCAGCGAGAAACCGGTCCGCGTCGAGTACTCGCTGACCGACCTCGGCCAGTCGCTCGAGCCCGTCATCACGGAGATGCGCGAGTGGGGGCGCGAACACCTCGCGGCCGCGGCGGACGAATCGGAGTCGATCGCCTGATCGGACTGCTGGAACGATGTCCCGGTACAACCGCAGGCAGTCACGGTTACATCGGAAACGACCGTCGGTAGTCCTCTAGATCCGGCGTCCCTGCGGTCCGGTTCGGTGCCGGGCCGAGACAGTCCGGTCAGTAGTTATGTAGCTCCCCATTGATACGGTCGCTATGAGCGATCCGTTCGTCGTCGTCGGCGGTGACGCAGCCGGAATGTCCGCGGCGAGCAAGGCCAGACGCGAGGCACCGGACCGCGAGATCGTCGTCTTCGAGAAGGGGGAGTGGGTATCCTACGGAGCCTGTGGACTCCCCTACTACGTCAAGGGGGAGATCCAGTCGCTCGAGGACCTCGTCTCGGTCACGCCCGAGGAGTTCCGCGAGGAACGCGACATCGACCTTCGGGCGGGCCACGAGGTCGTCGCGATCGACACCGAAGCCCGGACGGTCACCGCCGAGGGCGAGGCGGGAACCGTCACGCAGTCCTACGGCGATCTCCTGCTCGCGACCGGCGCGGAAGCCGTCGTCCCATCGATCGACGGCACCGACCGCGAGGGCGTCTACACGCTCGGGTCGATGAGCGACGGGAAGGAACTCCGCGAGTACGTCGCCCGCGCCCGCGAGGGCGAGGGTTTTCAACAGCCCGACCGGGGCCCGGCCTGTCGCTTCCTCGAAGACTGTACGGGGCCGGTCGGCGTCGTCGGCGGGGGCTACATCGGGATCGAGATGGCGGAGGCGCTGGCCGAGAACGGCTTCGAGGTGACCCTCTTCCAGCGTGGCGACCGCGTGCTGAAGGGGTTCAGCGACGAGACCAGCGAGTACGTCGCCGACCACCTCCGAGAGGAGGACGTCACGCTCCGTCTCGGGGCCGAGGTCAGGGAACTTGCGGGCGGCGACCGCGTCGAGGCCGTCGTCACTGCCGACGATCGGATCGAAGTCGAGATGGTCCTGCTCGGCACCGGCGTCCGACCGCGGACGGACCTCGCCGAAGACGCCGGGATCGAACGCGGCGAGACCGGCGCGGTCGCGGCCGACGCCTACCGCGAGACGAGCGCCCCCGACGTCTACGCCGCCGGCGACTGCGCGGAGGCGACCCACGTCGTCACGGGCGAGCCGACCTACGTCCCGCTCGCGCTGACGGCCAACCGCCACGGGCGCGCGATCGGGCAGACGGTTACCGGAACCCCGACCGAAGGCGGCGGCGTGGCCGGCACGGCCGCGGTCAAGGCCTTCGACGTCGAAGCCGCCCGTACCGGGATTCTGGATCACGACGAGGCCCGCGCGGCCGGCTTCGATCCCGTCAGCGAGACGGTGACCGCGAAGTCGCGGGCTGGCTACTACCCCGAGGGCGGGAACGTCCGGATCACGCTGACCGCCGACCGCGTCTCCGGACGGGTACTGGGTGCCAGCCTCGCCAGCGAGTACGGCGAGGGCGCGGTCCACCGGAGCCACGCCGTCGTCGCCGCGCTCTCGGAAGGCGCGACCGTCGCCGACGTGGAGAACTACGACCTCGCGTACGCGCCGCCCTTTAACACCACGTGGGACCCCGTCCTCGTGGCGGCGAAGGTCCTCGGCGGGACTCTGCAGGACTGAGTCGCTCGAGTCGGTCGGCACTCGGCCCGTCTCGCCGGCGATCACGCGGGGAAAACGAGGGGACTCCCCGGAGCGTCAGCAGCCGAGTGCGTCGGCCAGGTCGTGGAACGACGTGACGGTCAGGTCCGGGTCGCCGGCGACCGGCTCCCACGGGCGGCCCTTCCGGTCGACCCATGCGCCCTGCATACCGGCGTGTTTCGCACCCATGACATCGTACCAGCCGGCGGTGACGTGGACGATCCCGTCGATCGGGGTGCCGGTCCGGGCGGCCGCGTGGCGGTAGAGTTCGGCGGCCGGCTTGAACGTCTCTACCTCGTCGGCGCTGATCGTGTCCGCGAGGAGGTCGTCGACGTCGGCGTGGGCGACCATCGAGGAGAGCATGTCGGGATCGCCGTTCGAAACGACATAACAGTCGTAACCGCCCTCCCGCAGCCGTTCGATCCCGTCGCGGACGTCGTCGAAGACCTCGAGTTCGTGATAGACTGCCAGGATCTCGTCGCGCTCGTCGGGGCCGACGTCGACGCCGTGGACGCCCAGCGCGTACTGCAAAGCGTCGCGGTTCATCTCGTAGAAGGGCTGGTAGGCGTCGAGGTAGTTCGCGACGAGCGTGTACTCGAGCGACCGGAGCCGCCAGAGCCGCGAGATCGGTTCGGGATCGGCGACCCGGTCGGCCAGCGCCCGTTCAGCCGCGTCGACGTCGACGAGCGTGCTGTACGAGTCGAACGTCACGGTCTCGACCGCGTCGGGTTCGAACGGCATGGAAGCGCCTATCCGACTGACATCGAAATAGGTTCGCCCCAACTTCGGCTCGTGCTACGCGACGACGGCCCGGACCTGCAGGTACTCGACGCGGATCGCGTTGTCACCGAACCAGTCTTCGAGCGCCCCCACGGCGTCCCGGCGGAGCGCGGCCCGGGCATCGTCGTCGTCCATCCGCCGCAGGACCGGCGAGAGCGGGCCGGACTCCTCGGCGAACTCCCGCCAGAAATGCCGCGGCGTGGCGTAGCGAAAGTCGAGCAACCGTCGCTGGAAGGACAGGTCGGCCACGTCGGCGAACTGCTCGCGGACGAAGTCGGGCTCGCCCCACTCGAGGTGGGCCCACGGATCGCTCGGCGGTGCCGTGACGTGGTCGGTCAGGACCTCGGTGAGGTCCCCGACGACACCGCTTGGCGACCACGCGGTGAAACAGACCCGGCCGCCGGCGGTCGTGACCCGCCGGAGTTCCGCCCCGGCGCGGGTCGAGTCCGGCGCGAACACGTGCCCGAAGTTCGAGAGGACGACGTCGAACGCGTCGTCGGGTACCGGGAGCGTCTCGGCGTCGCCGACGAGCCAGCCGATATCGTCGTGGCCCGCGAGTCCGGCGTTGTCACGGGCCAGCTCGAGCATCTCGGGTGCGAGATCGAGGCCGACCACGTCGGCACCGGCTCGGCGGGCGGTCAGCGCGGCGTTGCCGGTTCCACAGCCGACGTCGAGGACGCGGTTGCCCGGGTCGATGCCGGCGGCGTTGACCAGCCGTGC
Source organism: Natrinema pellirubrum DSM 15624 (assembly GCF_000230735.2). Classification (NCBI taxonomy): domain Archaea; kingdom Methanobacteriati; phylum Methanobacteriota; class Halobacteria; order Halobacteriales; family Natrialbaceae; genus Natrinema; species Natrinema pellirubrum. Next base: position 836,947 of record NC_019962.1, on the reverse strand, counting down.
GATGGCCGGCAGCATGTTCGGTGCCATCGCGGGGTACCGGCCGGCCGACCAGACGTGTCTCGCCGATCGGTCGTCGGCGTCGGTCGGATCCTCCATGACCGATGGTCGGTCGCCACGCACAAAAGTCGATAGCCGCCGCGTCCGGCGTCGAACCCGATACGGATGACTGTCCACGAGAGCGTCCTCGGGACGTCGCTCGTGCAGTACTTCGATCGACTCGAGCCGATCGGAATCGTGCTGCTCGAGCGCGGGCGGGGCATCTCGGGGTTCGACGACTGAGAAGCCGCCGAAGATCCGGTGGTGACCCAGCCCAGCAGCCACGCCTCGAGGACTCGAGACGCTCGCCGACCGGAAGGGATAGCTTCAACCGGCTCGAGCCCCCTCACATATCCATGCCACGCGCGGTCGTCTTCGACCTCGACTACACGCTCGCCGTTCCCCGGCGGGATCGGACGACCATCCTCGAGGAAGCCGCGACCGCGACGGGTGCGCCCTCGCTCTCCCGCGAGGCCTACCTCGAGGCCCACCGCCGGAACCTCACCAGCGAGACGCGCGAACCCATTTTCGAGGACTTGCTCGCGGGTACCGACAGCGACGCCGATCCGGCCGCCGTCGCGACCGCGTATCGGGAGACGATTTCGGACTCGCTCGAGCCCCTGCCCGGCGTCGAGGCCATGCTCGCCGATCTCCGGGGGAGCTACCGCGTCGGCCTGCTGACCAACGGCCCCGTCCGCGCCCAGCGGGACAAACTCGAGACGCTGGGGTGGGAGGACGCCTTCGACGCCGCCCTGGTGACCGGCGAACTCGAGGCGGGCAAACCCGATCCGCGGGCCTTCGGGGCGATCACGGACGAACTCGGCGTCGCGCCCGACGAGGCGGTCTACGTCGGCGACGAGGTCGAGGCCGACGTTCGGGGCGCGACCGAGGCCGGGATGCGGGCCGTACAGGTGCTGCTGTCGGACGGGCCTGGGCCGGATCCGCGGGCCGTCGCCCACCTCGAGCAGGACGATCTCGCGGCGGCGTTACCGGGGGTTCTCGAGGGGCTCGAGTGATCTGCTTCCAGAGTCGTACTCTACCTACGAAGCTATAGTAGCTCTTGAAACGATTTACACACCGATCACAACACGGTCCTGCGATCGGGTGTGCATTGACTTTCAAGAGCTACTATAGTATTCGCGTCACCCGACCGGCGTACAGATTGAGCGAACGTATCGTTCTGCTATCGTGACAATACGGAGTTGCCACATCCTCCCCAGCCGATTCATTCGTTCTTTTCAGTCGCTCACTCATCCCTCGCGCAGTATCGTCGGGTAGCCTCGCTTTCGCTCGGCCACCTGACAGCGCGCGCCACCGCCGAGAATACGACAGTTCGCTGTGCTGGGATTCTATGCGTCGGCCTCGAGTTCTCGCCCAACTCGCTGGACCACGTCGGTCGCGCGCTTGACCGCGGCTCCGCTCTCGAGGAAGACCAGCGTCTTCGGCGGCTCGGTCGCCTTGGGTCGGACCCGAAGCTCGAGGGCCGACGCCGCGTCGGCCGCTCGGTCCTGTCCCGCCTCGAACTCGAGGCGGGCCCGGTCCTCGTGAACGAACACGCGGGCGAGACGCTCGTCGCGGTAGGTGACATCGTACGCGCGAGTGCCGTCGGCCGACGGCTCGACGTCCCGGTCGGCGTTGGTCACGGCGACGCGCTCGAGCAGGCCGTCCTCGCGGCCGTCGAGTTCGCTCGAGAGGAGTTCGGCGATGCGGCGACCGTCGGTGATCCGGTCCTCGACCATATCCAGTCGGTCGTGACGGCGGGACTAGTCCCCTTCGGTGTCGAGGACGGCCTCGCGGGCGACCGGGGCGAGGTCGTCGACGTCGATCCCCTCGCGGCGGGCGTAGACCACCGCGGCGGCCTCGATGGTCAGCCCAAGTTCACCCTGGAGAGTGTTGATCGCCCCGACGGCCTCGTGTTTCTCCATGCCCTCGGCGACCAGCGAATCGAGGACGCGTTCGAACGCCGACCGTTTCCGCAGGAGGTCCTCGTCGGGGTCGAAGTCCTCGGGGATCGTCACCTCGCCCGGCTCGAAGGTCGCTGCGAGTCCGTCGTCGGTTCGGTCCAACAGCCCCTCCTCCGTCGCAATGTCGATCAGCCGCTTGGCCTGATCGGGGGAGAACCAGTCCCGATCGAGCGAGAGTGCGACGACGAACTCGTTTTCCTCGAGCCGGCGGCTCCCGTGTTGGATGAACGGGGCCGCGACCGCGACGCGGAGACTCATCGGCGACGACTTGCTCGAGCGGCGAGAAAACGATGACGGTTACGGACGGTCCGCGCTCGCGGGCAGCGCCGGCCGCGGGCGATCAGTCGGAGGCACGGCCGCCACCGCTGTTGCGGTCGGCCCGGGACGGCGGCGGGAACTCGCCGGCGGTCGACTCCGACGTTTCGGGAAGGACACAGCGGGCGGGCTCGCGGTTGACGTGGCGGTACTGGTCGGGCGCGTTCGCGAGCGGGTGGGCGGGGTTCTGGTCGCTGTCGATGCGGGCGGCCCGCACCTCGTCGAACCCGTTGAGACGGGCACGGATGCCACGCCAGTGATACTGCGTTGCGGCCGGGACGGAGACGGGACGGGGCGATTTCCCGTCTGGATGGCGCGTCGCGAGGATGGTACTGTTGACGTTGCTGGCGAGCGCGTCGTGGTCGAGGAGGACGCCGACGGAGGCGTCTCGCGGCGCTCGAGCGGCCAGGACGTCCAATCCAAGGTGCAACGCGCGATACTCCGCGACGTTGTTGTCCGGCGGCGTATCCGCGGTCGCGATCCGTGCGACGCGGGTACCGTCGCGGGTTTCGATAACGGCACCCAGCCCGCCACCGGCCTCCCGGAAGGACCCGTCGGTGGCGACGTAGAAGTCTCGGTGGTGGGTCCGCGGGGGGTGGGCGATGTGAGGCGTGGGCGACTCGTCGAACAGATCCCGCAGTGCGGGCCGGCCGTGAGCGGCCATATCCGTAGTATGCGGTGTAGGTTTCTTAAAGTTATGCCAGTACTCGGCCGCTGTGAGCGAACCACGGACTGCATCGGGAGAATCAACAAAGGAAACGGCAGAACGAGTACAATATTGTACAAAATAGCACTGTCCTTCTCACAACTACTAACTGCGCGTTCAATAACCAGTATATATAAATAATACGTACGTGTTTACCCCGAGGTCTCAACAACCGGCACAGTCTGCTCTCGTGAGATCATTTCGTTGTCGTGGACAACCCGCGTAAGTTCCTCGTATGGGTTGCGTCCCTGCTGGCGCCACGTCGCCAGCAGGGACAAGATCGTCTCGTGAACGAACATGCCACGGTCGTTCCGGAGTGTTCCGATGATTTTCCGGAGAACAACAGGTTCACGAAGGGCGTTTTCTGCGGCATTGTTCGTCGGGGAGACCGCTGGCTCACCGACGAAGGTGAGCCAGTGGTCGAGTCCACCTTCGATCTTCCCGAGGAGTGTTGCCACTGGTTCGTCGGTCACTGACCGCTCAACGAGCGATCTGAGGCCGTCCTGACACGCTCGATGCATCTGTGCTCTCGCACGAGGATCTGGGTCGGTCTCCAGCCACGACTGGAGACCGACGAACATCTGCTTGAGATACCGGTACACCGGTTCTGCCTCCTCGTGGTCACTAGCAACGTCTTCAGCCTCCCGGAGAAGATGTGCCCAGCACCGCTGAAGCGTACTGCTGAACGCTGGATACGCCGTCCACCCATCACAGATGACCGTTCCCGCGAAGTCCTCGCCAAGGACTTCCGCGGGAACATCACTCCCACGACTCTCTCTGACCGCGTACAGCGTATGCTCGTCCGTCCGAAACGTCCAGATCCACGCTTGGTCACCGTCACGCTTGATGCCGGTTTCGTCAACGTGGACGATTTCAGCCTCCTGAATCTCTCGACGGATCTGCTCGTACTCACAGCGACCGGCGCGCGCAGCGCGCTCGGTCGCGTGCCACGCGGATGCACCTGAGAGTTCGAGTCCGTGAAGTTGCTCGAAGCGGTCCGTGATTTTCCGGTAGGGAAGGCGGTGATCGTACCGTGACAGGGCAGATTGCGCGATGACGTTCACCCCGAACTGCCCCTCATCGGGGCAGTCGGGGTGAGTCGCAACCGTCTCAGTTCCACAGGAGTCGCATTGGTAGCGGTGTCGGTTGTACTGGGTGACTTCTGGTGGCTGTGGATCCGGGACTTCCTCGACGAGTCGGGGGCTGACGCCCACCGACTCGTCGAAGTGGTCGCCACACTCGGGACAACAGTCAGAGGTGACCTCGATTTCTTCATCAGGATCGGGCGGAGAGCGCCACTCCGGGTTGTGACCGTCCTTTCGACCGGGAGTACCACCATCAGTTCGGACATCGTCGTCTTCGTCGTCCTGCGAGGTCGGGGACTCGTCGGTCCCCGACCGTCGCTTACTGGGTGGAGTGTGTGGATTCTCGTACTTCCGGAGACGTGTTTCGAGTTCTTCGATCCGCTCTTGCTGCTCTTCGATCCGCTCTTGCTGCTCTTCGATCCGTTCGTTCTGTTCCTCGATCCGCTTGTCCTTCTGGGCAATCTTCTCTTCCAGCTCGTCGATTCGCTCCTCCATCTGGAGAAACCGCGAGAGGAGTTCGTCCTTGGAGAGATCGTCCCAGCTCATCGATTCCACCTCGAAACGACGACAGCAGGGCCGACGGGATGGTCTCCGGGCAGCGGAGACCATCCCTGAGAATGTAGACTGACTCCCTGCTGACAGACCATGTATCTGTCACAGGCCACCACCTACGAGACAGTGACGAAATCAGACGGGGCTAAACACGTACAATAATACTATCGTAATGTGTGGGTATGGGAACCATGGACACTACGCGACTCGATCGACGAACGCTGCTGAAACTCACCGGTGCCGCGGGGACGACGGGTCTCGCGGCGATGAGTGGCTGTCTCGGTGATCCATCCGACGACGACGGCACCGACGAACTCACGATCACGCTCTCACAGTTCCCGGATACGGTGGATCCGCTCGATCACATCACCGGGGACTTCTTCGACGTATACGACCACATCTACGAGCCGCTGTTCGACTTCGAGCCCGGGGAAGGCATCTTCTCCCGGGTCGTCGAAGACTGGGAGGCCCAGGGCGACGGGACGACCGAACTCTCCCTGCGGGACGACGTGGTGTTCCACAACGGGGACGATCTGACCGCGGAAGACGTCGCGTGGACGATCAATCGGACCGTCGATCCGGAGATGGGCGTCCCGAGTCCGATCGGGACCTTCGGACTGGGGTCGATCGATGGTGCGAGCGCGGTCGACGAGACGACGGTGTCGGTCGAGTACTCCGCCGCACCCGGACTCGCGGAGTTCGAGTTCGGGAACTACGCCCGTGCGATGAACATGGAGTGGGCGATCGAAAACCACGACGCCGAGAACGAGGCGATCTCCGGCGCCGATCCCGAGGTCTTCAACGGGACGGGGCCCTACGAGGTCGTCGACTTCACGTCGGGCGAGGAGATCGTCCTCGAGCGGTTCGACGACTACTGGGGCGACGAGCCGCCGTTCGAGCGCGTGGTCTTCAACGCGGACGGCGAATCCAGCGGTCGGGTAAACTCGCTCGAGACGGGAGAGACGGACCTGACGATCAACGTTCTCCCGGAGGACGTCGATACGGTTCGGAGTGCCGACGACGTCGAAATCAGGCAGGTAACGAGCTTCCGGAACATCTTCTGTCCGATGAAAAACACCGTCGAACCGTTCGACAGTCTGGAGTTCCGACAGGCGATGAACTACGCCGTCGACAACGAAGAGATCGTCGACACGATCCTCAGCGGGTTCGGAGAACCGCGCGGCCAGCCCGTTGCGCCGGGGATCAACGGCTTCAACGACGAGATCGAACCCTACGAACAGGACGTCGGCATGGCCGAGAGCCTCGTCGACGAGAGCGGGTACGGCGGCGTGGAGATCGAACTGACCGCACCACAGGGCCGCTACCTCAACGACGCCGACGTCGCCGAGACGGTCGCCGACCAGATCGACCAACTCGAGAACGTCAGTTGCGACGCCAACATCGTCGACTTCGGCATCGTCTCGGACGCGAATCAGGCCGGGGTCGACCCCGACGAGTTCGAGATCCCCTTCTTCATGATCGGCTGGGGAACCATTACTGGCGACACCGACTACGGCGTCCAGGGCTTCTTTACGATCCCGGACAACCCGAACCGGACGTTCGACGACGAGGAACTCAGCGACGCGATCCTCGAGAGCCAACAGATCGAGGACCCCGACGATCGCCGGGCGCAACTCGAGGAAGTCAACCAATTGGCCCACGAGAAAGCACCGTTCCTGTTCCTCCACACCCAGGAGAGCATCTACGGCGTGAGAGAGGACATCCAGTGGGAGCCCCGCGAGGACGAGACCGTCTACATCTGGGGCATGGAGACGTAACACCGGACCACGCCTGAGAGTGAACGAGACGGTCCCCGACCCTCCAATTTAATGAGACTATCACATGTCGATGGCTAAGTTCCTCGTACGGCGATTGCTGCAGGGAATCGTCGTCATCTGGGGAGTCGTAACGATCATGTTCGGACTCCGGGCAGTTGCGCCCGGCGATCCGGCGAACCTGATGCTCGCGGAAGGGGCAACTCAGGAGTTAGTGGAACAGGTCAGACGAGAAGAAGGACTGAACGAACCGGTCTACGTCCAGTACTTCGATTACGTGCGGGAACTGATCACCGGCGACTTCGGATACTCCTGGCAGTCGAACCGGGAGGTCGAAGCGATGGTCATCGAACGGATCCCCGCGACGATCGAACTGACGATCGCCGCGACGATCGTCGCCCTCGTCATCGCGATCCCCCTGGGCGTGATTTCGGCGACGCGGCGGAACGAGCCCGCCGACTACAGTGCCACGCTGTTCTCGCTGCTTGGCATCTCGACGCCGAACTTCTGGCTCGGGCTCATGCTGATCCTCGTGTTCGGCGTCTGGTTCGGAATCCCGTACCCGACCTTTGGTCTGTCGTGGGTCTCGCTGGCAAGCATCAGCATCCCCTACCCGAGCGTCGGCTTCTACGATTTCCCGACCGGTCGTCGACCGGTCGGCTTCGGGGAGGCCGTGCTGACGCTCGTCCGGTACGGGTCGGTCTATGACCTGCTGGTCTGGCTGAAACACATCGCGCTCCCGGCGCTTACGCTCGGGACGTACTTCACCGCGCTCATCACCCGCCTCACCCGGAGCGGCATGGTCGACGAACTCGGGAAGCCCTACGTCACGGCGAGTCGAGCGAAGGGGCTCCCCTCGGTACTCGTTCGCTACAAGCACGTGCTGCGGAACACGATGATCCCGGTCATTACGGTCCTCGGGCTCCAGATGGGGACCCTGATGGGCGGTGCAGTCATCACCGAGACCGTGTTCAATTGGCCGGGCCTCGGGCTTCGCCTCATCGACGCGCTCGGAACGCGAGACTGGCCGCTCATGCAGGGGATCGTGGTGTTCATCGCCATCGCGTTCGTGACGATCAACATCGCCGTCGACGCCGTCTACAACTATCTCGATCCGCGGGTGAGCGAGCAATGATCTCGGACCGAATCAGATCGAATCTCTGGCAGACGTTCAGGAAGAGCCTGCTCCCGAAGCTCGGGTTGGTGCTGTTGGCGTCGATCGTCTTCATGGCGGTGTTCGCGCCGGTACTGGCCACCCACAATCCGACGCGGACGGGCTACTACGACGAACAGGGTGCGGAGTATCCCCCGCTCGGCCACGAATACACGACATCGGTCGCTGACGACGGCGACATCGTCGACGTGACGGTCGAGCCGACCACCGAACACGTACTCGGGACGAACAACGTCGGACAGGACGTCTATTCCCGGTTCCTCTACGGAGCGCGAGTCTCGCTGCTCGTCGGCCTCCTTGGGACGGCACTGGCAGTGGTGATCGGCGTTCCGATCGGGCTGGCTGCGGGCTACTACGGCGGCCGCGTCGACGACGGGCTGATGCGCATCGCCGACACCATGCTCGCGTTCCCGGCGCTCGTCCTCGCCCTGGCGCTGATCGGCGTCTTCGGGGAATCGCCGATATACGTCCCCGATCCGATCGTAGCGCTCGGGCTGGTCGACGGGATGCCCGACTCGATTCCGATTCCGGGGACGGTCACGATCGTCGCCGGACTCGTCACCTGGGTTTGGTTCGCGCGCGTCGCTCGCGGCGAGGCGTTGTCGATCCGCAGCGAGGAGTACGTCAAGGCCGCGCGGAGTTTCGGGACGAGTGACAGGACGATCCTGCTCAAACACGTGCTCCCGAACAGCCTCACGCCGATTATCGTCCTCGCGACGATTCAGGTCGCGGCGATCATCCTGCTCGAGGCCTCGCTGGCGTATCTCGGCTTCTCCGGGACGACGCTCTCGTGGGGCTACGAGATCGAACGCGGACAGGACGTCCTGCGGACTCGACCGTGGGTCGCTATGGTGCCGGGAATCGGGATCGTCCTGGCGGTGATCAGCGTCAACTTGCTCGGCGATTGGCTCCGCGATGCACTGGATCCGAACATCGAAGGTGAAGGCAGATGACAGAGGAAATACTTCGCGTCTCCGACCTTTCGACGCGCTACTTCACGCAGGAGGGACAGGTAAACGCGGTCTCGTCGCTCGACCTCGGAATCGAACGCGGTGAGGTCTTCGGGATCGTCGGTGAAAGCGGAAGCGGGAAGAGCGTCACCGCCCGCTCCGTCATGAACCTGATCGACCCGCCGGGCGAGATCACGGACGGCGAGATCCGCTATCGGAACCCCGATCTCGTCGAGGCGATCGCCGACGACCACCCGGACGCGATCGACGGGGAGTTCGTGAAACTGCTCGAACTCCCCGACGACGTCAGGCGGTCGCTGCGAGGGACGTCGTTTAGCATGATCTTCCAGGACCCGGAGAGCAGTTTCAACCCGACGCTTACCGTCGGCGAACAACTCGCCGAGGCCGTCGAGGTCCAGCGCCGGGCCAGCGCCAACCCGCGGTCGACCCGCGCGCGAACCGAGTCCGCGGAGTACTCGCTGGGATCGCTGTTGCTCTCCAAAGTACTCCCCTCGCGGCGATACGTTAGCGAGGAGAGCCGCGACCGGGCGATCGAACTGCTCGAGCTGGTCGGCATTCCGGATCCGGTCGAGCGAGCCGACGAGTACCCACACGAGTACTCCGGCGGCATGCTCCAGCGAGCGATGATCGCGCAGGCGCTGGCCGGCGAGCCGGACGTGCTGATCGCCGACGAGCCGACGACGGCGCTCGACGTGACGATCCAGGCCCAGATCCTCGATCTCCTCGACGAGTTGCAGGCGGAGACCGAGATGACGATCCTGCTGATCACGCACAACCTCGGCGTCATCGCCCGCATGTGCGACCGGGTCGGCGTGATGTACGCGGGAGAGATCGTCGAACGCGGGACCTTAGCGGACGTCTTCGACGAGCAGGTCCACCCCTACACGGCGGGACTGCTCGGCTCGGTTCCCGACCTCGAGGGAGATGCGGCGCGACGCGATGCGGAGAGTCGAGCGGCCGAGTCGCGAGACGATGCGGCCGGCCGGCTCCAGCCCATTCCGGGGAACGTGCCGAGCCTCCTCGACCACGAAATGGGCGATCGGTGTCACTTCGCCGATCGGTGTCCGAAAGCGATGACGGCGTGTCTCGAACACCCGCCGGAGTATCCGGCCGGCGGGAGCGATGACCACCGAGCGCGCTGTGTCCTCGCCGAAACGGAGTACGACGAGGGCGCGGCGCTCTCGGACGGCTACTTCGACGAGAGGGAACGGTCGGCCGGGGACGAACACGCGGGGCCGGAAGAGCCCGAGACCGAACCTCCCGAAGAGCGGTCACGACAGCCGGCCGAGACCACCGGAGGTGAACACCAGTGAGCGCCGACGATCCGCTCGTTCGCGTCGACGACCTCCGGAAGTACTTCTGGGAGAACGATTCGGTTCTCGATCGCCTGTTCGGGGACGAACCGGTCCCCGTTCGCGCCGTCGACGGCGTCAGCTTCGACATCCACGAGGGCGAGACGCTGGGGCTGGTCGGCGAGTCCGGCTGCGGGAAGTCGACGGCGGGGGAAACGCTGCTTCGCCTGCAGGATCCCACCGAGGGCCGGGTCGAGTTCGACGGCGAGAACGTCTACGATCTCAGCGGGGCCGCTCTCACCGACTTCCGCCGGCGCGCACAGGTCGTCTTCCAAGACCCCTTCTCGAGTCTCGATCCACGAATGACGATCGGCGATATCGTCAGACAGCCCCTCGATGTCCACGAGGTCGGGACCGACATCGAGCGGCGAGAGCGGGTTCGGGACCTGCTCGAGCGCGTCGGCCTCTCGGCCGACCAGGTCGATCGCTACCCCCACGAGTTCTCCGGCGGCCAGCGCCAGCGGATCGGGATCGCTCGCGCGCTGGCGCTCGAGCCCGAGTTCGTCGTTCTCGACGAGCCGACGTCGGCGCTCGACGTCTCCGTCCAGGCACAGGTGTTGAACCTGCTCGACGACCTGCAAGCGGAGTTCGATCTCACGTATCTCCTGATCAGTCACGACCTCTCCGTGATTCGGCACGTCTGTGACCGCGTCGCGGTGATGTATCTCGGCGAAGTCGTCGAGATCGGCCCCGTCGAGGACCTGTTCGAAGACCCGGATCACCCCTACACGCGGGCGTTGCTCGAGAGCGTCCCGCGCGCGTCGACCGACGAACGGGAGCGCGATCGGGAGACGCTCGCCGGCGACGTGCCGTCCCCCCGGGATCCGCCGAGCGGTTGCCGGTTCCGGACCCGATGTCCGATGGTGATTCCACCCGACGATCTCGAGGTCGAACGGGAGACCTATCGCGCCCTCATGACGCTCCGCCAGCGGATCGAGCAGCGGGACATCTCCCTCGAATCGGTCGGCGGAGACGATCGGTTCACGATCGAGGACGGTGGGGTGCCGGACTCTGACGTTCCCGCGTTCGTCGCGGCACTGAAAGACCGATTGCTCGCGGTCGACCTGCCGCCGCGACACGACACGATCGTCGAGGACGTCCTCGCCGAACTGGCGACCGGGGACTGGGACGCGGCCGAGGACCGACTTCGGGCGGCGTACGAAAGCGTCTGCGAGCGCGATCGCCCAGAACTGGGAGACGGATCGCATCCGGTGGCCTGTCACCTCCACGACGATACGATCGATCGAACACCGGCTCCCGACTCCCTGGACTGATGAGCGGTTCGACGAACGTAACAGTCTCGAGAAGGCATACAAACGGCGAATTCGGCATACTGAGCGAGTACAGCGTATCTGGCGACCGGTCCCGAGATCGACGCTTACTCGCCGGGGATACGGACCCAATCTGTATTGGCAGTAGGTGTAATACCACTGGGTGCCTGCTCGACGTATGAACCAGACGAACGCGAGCCGGATGGAAGCGGCCTGTTCCCTTCTCGCCGAGTCCGAACGCCGGTATCTCCTCTATCAACTGGCCGAGGACGCGACCGCGAACCTCGAGGACGTCGTCACGCAGGTCGCCGCCTGGGAACTCGATGCCCGTCCTGCGACGATCGGGAAGGAACAGCGCCAGCGGATCTACGTCTCGCTGGTCCACAACCACCTCCCGCGGCTCGCCGACTACGATATCATCGATTACGACCTCCGCAGCGGCGACGTCGTCCTCGATGACGGGTTCGACGACATCAAACCACTGCTCGAGCAGTTCAAACAGACCGAGGAGAAAGTCGAGATCCGCGAACTGCCCTCGCTCTGAGACACCGTCCCGGTGGCGGCCGATCGACCGCCGGAGTCGCCGCTGGCGTCGACTCGAACCGAAATTCATAGGCACGTTCTCACGGAACAGTCACCGTGAGCCGATATCAGACCCTCTCGCTCTTTCTGGTGCTTGCAGCGTTGTGGGGAGCAGCGTTCGTCGCGATCAGTGCCGGGCTGTCGCATCTCCCGCCGATACTGTTTGCGGCGCTTCGATACGACATCGCCGGGCTCCTGATGCTCGGCTACGCGGCCGCCGTCGCCGACTGGCGACCGCGCGACCGGGCCGGCTGGTGGCAGGTCCTCGTCGGTGCCGGGCTCCTGATCGCGGCCTACCACGCATTCCTGTTCGTCGGCCAGCTGCACACGACCGCCGCGGCCGCAGCCATCGTGGTGAGCCTCTCACCGGTCCTGAGTACCGGGTTCGCGCGGGCGCTCGTCCCCACGGACGCCCTCTCTCCCGTCGGTCTCGTCGGCGTCGTCGTCGGACTCGTCGGCGTTGCCATCGTCGTCCGCCCCGATCCGGGCAGCCTGCTCGCGGCGGACGCCGTGGCCAAGGGACTGGTCTTCTGTGCCGCGCTGGCCTTTGCCCTCGGTAGCGTCCTCACCCGCCGCATCGACGCCGACCTCGCGATCGAGACGATGGAGGCCTGGTCGATGCTCGGCGGCGCGGCCATGCTCCATCTCGTGAGCCTCGCGCTCGGCGAACCGATCGTGCCGACCGATTGGATCCATCCCGAGGCGATCGGCGCGCTCGCGTACCTCGCGGTGGGAGCAAGCGCCGTCGGCTTCCTCATCTATTTCGAACTGCTCGAGCGGCTGGGTGCCGTCGAGATCAACATGGTGTCCTACGTCGCCCCGATCGTCGCGGCCGTGGTCGGCTGGCTCTACCTCGGCGAGGTCGTTGATACCGCCGCACTGGTCGGGTTCGGCGTCATCGTCGTCGGCTTCCTCCTCGTGAAACGCCGGGCGATCCGCCGGGAGCTGGGGCAGGTCCGGTCCCGGGAGGCGAGCGAGTAGGCGGCCCCTACCGGCGATGGGCGTGGCCGACGTACAGCGATAGCAAGTTGCCGGCGAGCAGGCCGAGAAAGAGCCCGCCCTCGAGCGCCGAGGAGAGGCCGGTCGCGAGCAGGGGAAGGTAGGCCGCGGGGAGAACGATCGCCGCCCAGAATCCGACGGCGCGGATCGGCGTCGCCAGTCCCGGGACGGCGCGCTCGAGGACGCCGTGGTCCTCGTCGGGACGGCCGTCCGGCACGTTCGAGCCCGCGGATCGTCGGTCGTCGAGGGAGGGAGGACTCGCCATCGAACTCGTCGATCGATCATTGCCCGCCGCGGTGCATATACCGGGTCGACCGTTTCGTCGGTTACCCCGGATTCAGCCGGACTCGGTCGACGGAACGTTCCGTTTACCGACGGAAACGACTCGTTCATCGTCACGATGAGCGGTCGCGAACGAACCCGGACGGAGGTTTATCCGTGATCGCGGGGCAACGCTCGCCATGAGCGACATCGAACGGATCGAACAGCGGCTGTCGGCGCTCGAGCGCGCGGTCGTCGACGGCGACCCCGAGGTACCGGCGCTCGAGGACCGCGCGTCGCTCGCCGCCGACCTCGAAACGGCCGTCGAGCGCCTCGAGGCACACGACCGACGGCTCGCCGATCTCGAGGGACGCGTCGACGCGGTCGAGGGTGCCGTCGGCGGCGTCGAATCGGTTGACGACGCGGTCGAACGGCGGGCCAACGCGGCCGTGGCGGCGGTCGACCGGCTCGAGTTCCGCATTGACGGCCTCGAGCGAGCCCTCGAGGGCCGCCACGATCGAAACGGTTCGCGGTCCGGTTCCGAACCGGGTGACGAGGGGGCGGCCGAGCGAGCAGCGCCGAAATCGACGGCCGACGCTCGAGACGAACGCGAGTCGGGGAGCCCGCCCATCGCGTCGGCGGACGCGGCCGGGGAAAGCGGTGAACGCCCCGGCGTCGAACGGACCGTCGAGGCGATCGTGTCGACGGCCGACGACGGAGGCTCGAGCGGCGACCCGCTGTCGGAGAGCGAGGTGGACGGAGCGGCAGCCACGGACGAGGCGGACGGGGCGACCGGCATCCTCGGATCGCTCCGGGACAGACTCCCGTGAACCGCTACGTCGTCGCCGCCGTCCTGACGGTCGCGCTCGCCGCGCTCGCCGCACCGGCGATCGAGCGGGGCGCGACGATGAACACGAACCGGCAGGTCGAGACCGGGATCGCATCGATCGACGACGCCGCGACCGATCTCGTCGCCACCGAGGAGCCGTCGCCCGACGGCCACCCGAACCCCCGACGCGTCGTCGAGTTGACGCTCCCGCGTCGCTCGCTTACGACCGTCGCCGTCGACCACGTTCGGATCGTTCCGCGGGCCGATCGACGCGCCACCGTCGTCCGGTACGCGCTCGCGGACGGACGGGTCCGTGAGACGATCATCGACGAACGGATCGTCGGGGGCGATCCCGACGACACCGAGCCGTTCGTAGTCCGTGAGCGTGGCGAGAACAGGCTCGCGTTGACGCTTCGGACCGACGCGGACGGGAAGCCGGTCGTCGTCGCGAGCCGCCTGTGAGTTTAAATCGGATGCCGCGGCCAGCGCCGGTATGTTACAGAACCCACCCGAGCGGCTCCGCTCGGTCGTCGATCGCGTCGACGGCACGCGGCTCGGTCTCGGGGGCCTCTTCGACAACTGGGGCGACGAACCGGACACCGGGTGTACGTGTCGAACGGCCGTCGACGCGGAGACGCTCCGGATCGACGCGAGCGACTGCGACGGCTGCCTCGAGTCGTCCGTCCCCTGTCGCCGGACCGCGATCGAGGCACTCGCCGACCGCGAAGCGAACGCGATCGTCGTGCGATCGAACGGCCTCGAGCGCCGGTACGCAGACCGCGGCGTCGCCCTGCTGGGCTCGGCCGGTCGGTTCGTCGCGCTGCTTGGTCATCGCGACGACCGGCTGGCGTCGGCCGCCGCTCGGGACCCGCTCGCCGTCGGCGAGGAACTCCGGACCCGAGTCGGTCCAGTCGCGGACATCGGCGTCGAATCGGGACTCGTGGCGGCCGCCGAGCGCGCCGAGGGCTACGAGTCGGCCCTGACCGCGACCGTCGGACTCACGATCGGTCACTACTTCGTCGATCGGTCGATCGCCGACGGGGCGCGTCTCGTCGATGCGCGATCGCTGTCGACCGGCAGCGAGGCACGGATCTACGACCGCCCCGACGAGACGCCGCAGTACGCCCTCGAGATCGTCGATACGACCCTCTCCGAGAGTGACCGCCGGCTCCTCCTCGAGGGCTACGAGGCGATCGCCGAGGGGGTCGTCGAGGGGGACCGAGCGGGACCGCGGGCGATCGAACGCGCGAGCGGGGAGCCGGCCACTCCCCAACTGGCGGGCGTTCTCACGAAGCATACGGCCGGCTACGGCGTCCTCGAGGACCTGTTCGCGGACCCGCGCGTGACCGATGTCTTCGTCACCTCGCCGGTCTCGGCGAACCCGATCCGGGTCGTCGTCGACGGGGAGTCGATGCCGACGAACGTCTCGCTCACTCGAGCGGGCGCACAGGCACTTGCGTCCCGGGTTCGACGCACCAGCGGCCGGGCCTTTTCCCGGGCGAGCCCGACCGTCGACGCGACGGCCGCGCTCGAGAACGGGACCGGCATCCGAGTGGCCGGCGTCACCGAACCGGTCGCCGACGGAATCGCGTTCGCGTTCCGGGAGCGGCCGGACGAGCGGTTCACCCTCCCCGCGCTGGTCGCGAACGGAACGGTATCGGCGGCGGCCGCGGCGTTGCTCTCGGTGGCCGTCGAGCGAAACGCCGCCGCCCTGATCGCCGGCACGAGAGGGGCCGGCAAGACGACGCTGCTTGGCACGCTGCTGTACGAACTTCCGCCGGCGACGCGGACGGTCCTGATAGAGGACACGCCGGAGCTGCCCGTCGACACGTTACAGTCGGTCGGTCGCGACGTACAAGCGCTCCGGACCGGTACTGGCGACGGGCCCGAAATCGCCCCGGACGAGGCACTCAGGACCGCCCTCCGGCTGGGCGACGGCGCGCTCGTCGTCGGCGAGATCCGCGGCGAGGAGGCGGGGGTCCTCTACGAGGCGATGCGCGTCGGGGCCAACGCCAACGCCGTCCTCGGGACGATCCACGGCGACGGGGCCGATGATGTCGCCGAGCGGGTCGTGACCGACCTCGGTGTCGAACCCTCTTCGTTCGCCGCGACGGATCTGATCGTGACCGTCCAGACCCACCGGACCCCCGACGGCCGAACCCGCCGCCTCGCCGCCATCGAGGAGGTGATCGACGACGGCGACACCCACCGGTTCGAACCGCTGTACGAACTCGAGGGCGAGGACGCGGTCGCAACCGGTCGGATCGACCGCGGCGAGAGCCGGCTGGTGGACCGGCTCGCCGGACCGACCGAGTCCTACGCCGACGTGCGCCGGGCGATCGCGGCCCGGACTGACCTGCTCTCGCGGCTCGCCGGCGAGGGCCGAACGAGTCCCGACGCGGTCACGCGAGCCTACGCGGACCGGACCGACGAGTGATCGCGCGATGACGGCCGTGCCCGTCGTTCGTACGCTGGCGGCACTGTACCCGGCCGAGGTCGACGCCAGTGACGGCCTCGCGGAGTCGCTGTCGTTTACCGGTTCGCCCCACGACCCCGAGACGGTCGTCAGAGCGGGGTACGGGGCCGGAATCATCGCTGCCGTCCTCCCGCTGGGACTGTTGCTGACGCCGGCACCGCTCCCGTTCGTAGCGTTTTTCGTCCTCGTGGCCCCGATCGCGGCGATCCACACGGTTCACTCGATCCCCCATCTACGGGCGGCGTTTCGACGGACCGAAGCCCTCGGCGACACCCCGAACCTGATCGGCCGGGCGGTGTTGCGCATGCAGGTCCAGCCCGCCCTCGAGAGCGCGATCCGGTTCGCAGCCGACACCGGCTCGGGCCCGCTGTCGCGGAGTCTCGACGCACACATCGATCGCACGGTGGGCACCGCGGGGACGGGGCTGCTGGCCTTCGCCGAGGAGTGGGCCGAGTGGTTCCCGGCGTTACGCCGGTCAGCACACCTACTCGCGACCGCCCAGGACGCTCCGGAAGCCGAGCGGTTGCGGACGCTCGATCGCGCGCTGTCGGCCGTCCTCGACGGCACGCGTAGCCAGATGGCCGAGTTCACGTCGGCTATTCGTGCGCCGGCGACCGGACTGTTCGCCTTCGGGATCATGCTCCCGCTCGCGCTGGTTTCGCTGGTCCCGGCGGTGCCGATGGTCGGCTATGCCGTCAATATCTGGCTCGTCGTCCTCCTGTACAACGTCGTGCTGCCCGGTGCGCTCGTCGGGGCCAGCCTCTGGCTGCTCGTTCGCCGGCCGGTCGCGTTTCCGCCGCCGACGATCGGTCACGACCACCCCTCGCTCCCCGATCGCCTCCGACTACGGCCGCTCTGGGGCGTGGCCGCCGGCGGCAGCAGCTATCCCGTTCTCGTCGCGGTCGGTCCGACACACCTCGCGCCCGTCGCCGCCATCGGTATCGGGCTCGGGGTCGCGCTGTTGGTCACCTACCGACCGATCCTCGCGGTCAGACACCACGTCCGCGACGTCGAGGCCCACCTCACCGACGCGCTGTACGTCGTCGGCCAACAGGTCGCCGAGGGGGAGTCCGTCGAGTCCGCCGTCGAACTCGCCGGCGACCGAGTCCCCGGCGAAACCGGCGCCGTCTTCGAGCGCGCGGCCGGCCTCCAGCGGCGGCTCCAGACCGGCGTCAGGGAGGCCTTCCTCGGCGAGTACGGCGCGCTCCGATACGTTCCCAGCCCGCGCGCTCGCGGGACCGCCGCCCTGCTTGCGATCGCGGCCGACGAGGGGAAACCAGCGGGTCGCGCCATCGTCTCCATGGCCGACCACCTCGAGGAACTCGAGACCGTCGAGGCAGAGACCAAGCGGAACCTCGAACAGGTGACCGGGACCCTCGACAACACCGCGGCGTACTTCGCGCCGCTCGTGGCCGGTGCCACCGTCGGCATGGCCGACATGATGGCCAGCGACGCGCTCGTCGCGTCTGGCGAGGTCGACGCGGCCGCCTTCCCCACGGAGTCGTTGGGGATCGTCATCGGGGTCTACCTGCTACTGCTGTGTGTCATCATCACACCGCTCTCGATCGCGCTGCGTCACGGGATCGATCGCGCTCTCGTCGGCTATCACGTGGGTCGGACGCTCGTCTCCGCGATGGTGTTGTACGTCGTGACGGTGGCCCTCATCGGTGCCGTCCTCTGACCGCTCGCTCCCACTTCCGTCCGGCCCGGGTCGGCTCCCCACCGCGACTGAGGTTTAAATACGAACACGCGGCCAGCGAGGGCATGCACCTGGAAGCACCGATCGACGGCTGGTACGTCTGGCTCGCCGTCTCCATCGTCAGCGCCGCCGTCGGTACCGTTGCGCTCGGTCTACCGACCGGCCCGCCACCGGACGCGAACCGAGCAGCCAACGCCATCGAGGAGACGGCCGGCAGTCCCTACGAGGCGAGTTCGACCTACGACCACGACGCGACCGCGATCAAGGTCACCGGCCGCACCGTCGCAATGCGAAACGAACACGGCACGACGCGGGCGACGCTCACTTACGGCCACGTGGTCCCCGTCGCGGGGAACGAACGGCTCGAGAACGTCTCCGCCGGCCGTGCCGTCGAGGACGAGTACGCGGGGGCAGTCCGGGATCCGAGTCGGAACGCGATCGATGCCTTTCTGGCGGACGTCGAATCGGCATACGAGACGAACACCGACGAGTGGCAGACCGCGAACGGGCCGTTACGAACGCGGACCGTCGCGACGGGCGCGGTACCGTCCGTCAGCGCTACCGTCGACATCGAACTCGTTCCCGGCGACCAGACACACGAAGCGACCTTCGAGTACGAGTCGACCGCAGAAACCGGGATCCGGCTGCGGGCAAGCGGGAGCGACGACCGGGGACATATCGACGAGCGGGTCACGGGAACGCCAACGCGGAAGACCGAGACCGTCGCGCAGTTCGACGAGAACTCTGCGATGTCGTTCCCGATCGACCTGCGGGTCAACGCCGGCGGCACCCAACTGTGTACCGAAACCGTTCGGACCGACCGAGGAGACCAGCCCGTCAGGATCTGTCCGCCCGGCGGAAAGACCCTCGAGACGACCGGTATCGACGATCGAGGCTACGTTCGTCGCGATACGGAGGCTGATTCGTTCTATGTCACGCTCGTCGATGTCTAACCGGGGGCAGACCGACCCCCTCGCCGCACTCGTCGCCGTCTCGGCGCTTATCGCCGGGATCGGTCTCTACGGACTCTATCTCACCGATACCCTTCCCGGAACGACCGATCGAACCACCGAAACGACGGCGCTCGAGCGGATCGCCGATGACCTCGAGAGCGACGGCGTCGTTCGCGCCCACGACGGCGA
Organism: Natrinema pellirubrum DSM 15624; assembly: GCF_000230735.2. Taxonomy (NCBI): domain Archaea; kingdom Methanobacteriati; phylum Methanobacteriota; class Halobacteria; order Halobacteriales; family Natrialbaceae; genus Natrinema; species Natrinema pellirubrum. Next base: position 817,758 of record NC_019962.1, on the reverse strand, counting down.
TCTCGCGGACGGAATCGAGACCGGATCCTTGCCACACGGCCGGAACGTCTACGTCCGACTCACGATCGTCGCCGACGGTCGTGAAACCGTCGTCGGAACCGCCGTGTTCGGAACCGACGGAACGTCGAGCCCGGACGCAATTGATGAGGCGGAACTCGACGGCCCGCCCGAGGAGGCCGGCGTGGCAGAGCGCTCGATCCCCGTGGCGACGGCTCCCGGCGACGTGCGCGGCGGGACGCTGCTCGTGGGGGTGTGGGACGGATGAGGTCGGATCGTGCGGTGAGTACGGTCATGGACGTTGCGATGGCACTGCTGCTCGTCAGTGCGAGCGTCCTGTTGCTCGGTACCCACCTGTACGGGACCACACCCGACCCCGACGGGGACCGGGCCGACCACACGGCCGCGGTACTCGGCGCGACGACCATCAGCGTCCAGTACAGCCTCGCCGACGCCGATCCAGTCGCCGAACGACCCGGCGAGTACCACCGGACCGAGTACGGGTCCGCAACCGGCCTGCTCGCGGATGCGGCCGTCGCGAACGCCCGCATCGACGGGACGCCGATCCGCCCCACGGGCGACGAGTTCGAGGCCGCCGTCGACGCCGCCATCGGGAGCGCACTGATCGGGTCCGACCGCGAGTTCTACGCCGTCGCCGAGTGGGAACCCTACGAGAACGCCTCGATCAACGGGACGGCGACCGCCGGCGAACGGCCGCCACCGACCGCGGACGTCTCGAGCGTGACGCTGACCGCCTCGAGCGGACTGCCGGCCGTCGACGCCGACGAGATCGAACGCGCGTCCCTCGAGGGCGGGACCGATTGGAACGACCGCCTTGGCGATCGAACCGACCTCGTTGCGGATTCCGACTCGGCCGGTTTCGAAGCCGCGGGTATGGTCCTCGGGGACGCGATCGTTCGGGGCTACTTCCCGCCCGAGGAGACGCAACTGGCACTCGAGAGTCAGGGCCTCTCCCGCGAACTCGCCGTCTTCCAGTACCAGCGCATGGTCGCGCCGCTCGAGTACGAGTTCTCCGGGACGACGAACCCCGCCCATCATGGCCCGCTCAAACGCGAGAAAGCGGACGCTCTCGAGGCAAACGCACAGGTTCGACGCGGGATCGCTGACGCGGACCGATTCGGCCGGGACGGGCTCGGAGAGTGGCTCGCCGAGGATCTGCAGGACGCCTTCGCCGAGGAAATCGCGACGATCGACGACGAGTACAGCGGCACCGCCCGCGACGAGCGGATCGCAGCGCTGCTCGCCGACGAGGTATCGACCGCCGAGGTAACCATCACGATTCAGACCTGGTAAGATGACCGACAGTCAACCCACAGTTTCGATCGCAGCAGACGACCGCGCCCGAGTTCCGTTCGCCCTGATCGCAGTTCTCCTGTTGATCAGCAGCATCGCCATCGTCGGCGTCCTCGGCTCCAGAGACACACCCGAGGTCGAGACCGAACAAGCAGTGGCCATCGACCGCGCCGAATCGGTCGCCGTCTCGGAGTTGCGGCGATCGGTCCTCCGAGCGACCGAGACAGCCGCAAGCGCACCCGTCACGTCGACCGACGGTGCGAGCCCGACCGTCGAAGCAGCGTTCGACGATGACGAGCCCGTCTTCGACCAATACCTCAAGCTCCTCGTCTACCGGGAGGTAGCCGAATCGTTCGCGACCACTCCGCAACAGGTCGGCCACGATACCGCCGCCGGCGTCACCATCGACCGTATCGACTGGAACGACAGCGACGATCTCGCAGCCGCGATCGACCGTATCTCGCTCGAGCGACCCGACACCGGTGTCCTTACCGTCGAAGTCGCAGACGTCGAACTCATCGGGAACGAAAGCGACGGCGAACCGATCACCGAACGCCGCGATCTGACCGTCTCGGTCGCGACCCCGCTCTACCAGCTCAAGGACCGAACCGACGAGTTCCAGCGCCAGCTCAACACCGGCTTTTTCGAAACCGACGAGTACGACGGCCTCGGTCGATATACGGCTGCCCGGCTGTTTCCCTACACCTGGGGCAAGGCCTACTACGACCGCCTCTCGAGCGGCCAGCCGGCGTTCGATAACCTGACGCCCAACGACCACACCGAGGTCATGGTCAACGACGCTATCTTCGGCCTGCAAGAGCGAACCTTCGGCACGACCGACCCCTACAGGGACCGCGCCATGCTCCAACCGACGCTGTGTATGGCCGGCGATCTCACCTCGAACGCGGGCGACATCGAGACCGAGGACTTCGTCGCTAACGACAGCGCCCTCGCCAACGAGACCGACCTCTGTAACGCCAACCTACTCGATCAAGACGGTGAGCTACCCGACCCGCCGACCGTTCAGGAGATTGCACTGACGATGCTCGAGGACAACGTCGAAACCGATGTCGAGGTTCAGGCCCATCCGTTCGCCGATCTGGGGTATATGCAGATGGCGGCTGGGATGGATATGGCGCAGATAGAGGCGGAGTTTAATCAGTCTCTTGGAGAAAGTAACCGTTTCAGTAATCAATATCTGGGCCATTATTTCTCAAATAAGTTGAATAATCAGGACGTAGCTGGAGATATTGGATCAATTACAGATGATAATAACCCAGTGGAGGGGCTAGCTCAGCTATATGAGGATGTTAGGCTAGAAAACGATGTTAATGATATTATAGAACAGGGGTATGATATTGAGGTATCTACGAGAGAGTCTGGACCACACAAGCATCGGAGTTTACCGACCCCCTCTTCTCCTACTGAATGGGCACAAGACCCGGGGAATTGGTCTGGACCTTATAATACAACATATTTTGCTAGTACATCTCAAGCTGATGCGGACGTTTCGATTGATGTCCTCACAGAAGATCAGGATACAAGTTTTGATGATCGTAATGTCGCCAAAATTGAGGTTGAATATGAGAACTCTATCGGAGTTAGTGCTGAGTGGGAACATAAAGACGAGAATCGATCCCCTCATACGGACTGGAATTGGAAAGACAATATCACATACAGCGCGAGCTATACGATCAGTACCGATCTCGTCTCTGATGACATCGATGTGGAGCGGGAAAGTCGTGGAATCGAATCCCCGTTCCAAACAGACTCCTGGGACGAAGATTATGAGTTCGTCGGGAATTTTGAGGGTGTCAAGACGAAAGCGGTCAGCGAAACCTTCAATCTCGACTCGACTACTTTCCACGCCCAGGAACGGGAACTTGAGCGAGCGCTTGAAGCCTCGAGTACTTCGATAATCACGGAACGTGACTTCGAAGAGGAGATACCCTACTCAGCGGATCCCGATATCGATGTCAGCCCACGAAACGAGGATAAACTCTACGAATGGGCGCTTTCCGAACTCAACCATACCCATTACGAAGTCCTCACGCGTGTCAAGCCACATCGAACGGACCTCTGGAATATGGTCGAACGGCCGAGTCCGCTCAGGAACGCCGAGAGCAACGTAAGAGATGTCGAACTCGAACTAGTGTATCAAAACACGTCCGAACCATACGCCAACACTGCAGATCTCCTTCGAGCGGAAGTTCGCAAACAGTACTTCGAGAATACGTACGATAACATCGACAAAGTTAGCAGATGGCACGACACGACACTTGGTGAGAGTAGCTCCATACTCAATGATCTCCTCGGTGGACTTCTCGACACAAGTAACGATCTTCTCGGCGGACCGATGGACTTCGTCGATAGGATGATGGATCCCGAAACGCGACCCGAGGAGACGCAGGGATCGCTCGAGAGTTCGCCGTTGATGGAGGACGTGAACTATCAAGTCGAAGCATCACCGACCTACCTCACCTTGGAACCCGTCAATCGAACCGACGTTCCAGCGGTGCGTCCGGACGGTGGTGAAACGCTCTCAATCGACGACAGCAACAGTACGGAACATGCGCCCATGGGTGCCGGATATTTCGATGGAATCGGCTATCCTGGATTCCCTCTCATGCCGTGGCCATCTTTATTCTACCTCCAACTTGACGCGTATTATGTTGGTGTCCAGGGAGAATACGCCCGGTTCGAGGTGCGAGCTGCCGACGGTGACCCAACGAGCGCTACTGGATTAACGTATGTCCGGCAAGATACTGAGACAACAATCGAGACACCTACGCGGGCAGCACAAGACGAGCTTACAGTTGGTTCTGTCGAACCGATCTCGTTTGAGAATGAACTTGTAGTGCCAGTCATTGTACCAAGTCCACAATTGGTAACCAAGGGTTCGCCGGGTGTTGGAGACATGTGGCGCTATGGAAATATAAATTCACCACGAGAACACTGTTCAGAAGGTTGGAAAAATGCTGGCACAAAATATGATATGAATAATAGACATGGATGCATATCAGATGACGCTCCCCAACCACTTCCAGTGAAATAGACACAAAATCTGGGCCCACTACGTTATCAAATAGATCTCTCCTGACTTAAGAGATATAAAGGCATGATCATCAGAGATAGTCGGTGGTCCAGCGATTGGTTCATTGAATTCGTCAATTTTCCACCGTCTGTCCCCTGTTTCCCTATCATATGCTAATACCTGTCTGCTGTTCGCGTGGTATACACTACTATTGGAAATAACTGGCTTATAATTTATATTCGATTGCAAACTATCTTCCCAAATCACCTCTTCCTTTTTAGTGTCAATAGCGAGTAGCCAACTGCCACCACCAGACAGAACACCATCACTTGCGACTACGTATAGAATCCCATTTGCGAGAGAAGGGCTTTGAGGAGTTTCACTTTTTGTTTTGATTGACCACTTTTGTGTGCCATCTTCAGTATCAATCGTGTACAGTCGTTTATCCGCACCGCTTATATAGATGTTTTCACCATCAGTTGCTGGATTACATTCTCCCATAGATTTTCCTTCAGGGTTTTCAAAAGTCCACTCTACAGAACCATTTTTGGCATTTACTGAGTATAAAACATGTTCCCCCGCAAAATATACACTCCCGTCGTCATATGCTGGGATACTTGTATATGGCCGCCCGAGGTTGTCATCTCTAAGATTATGAATTATTGTTTCTTCACCGTTGTCAATATCGAATTGATATAACAAAAGGTTTTCAGAAGCAATAACCGCGCCGCTATCAACTACTGGACAAACATTACTGATACCAACGCTATTTTGCCAAATGAGATTTCCGTTATTTCGATTAACTGTAGCAATTCCCTCATTCATTCCGACATATATGCGGTTATCAGAGATGGCTGGGTAGGCACCACGTATATCAGGGAAGTCGGACCGCCATTCGTTTTCTCCAGTCTCTGTATTAATCGCATATAATTGGTTGTCAGCAGCGGTGTAGAGAGTGTCACCAATAACAGCTGGACTGTCGCTAACTGTTCCATTTGATTCAAGTAGTAATTTAGCTGTAACATCCTCACTAGTCGGGCCAGTCGCCGTCGGATGATACCCCGTGTTCTGTGGATCGACGCCGTACATGGGCCACGTGTCGGCTGAAAGCGCGTCGTCGTTCTCGGGCTCGTCCTCGTTCGTTTCGGAACTATCGCTCGTACAGCCAGCGAGGACCGAAACGCCGGCAACGGTACTGGCACAACTCGCCAGCCAGGTCCGGCGAGTTCGGTTCGGTTTCCAACCCATAGTACAATACCAAAATTAACCCCATAATGTAAACTCTTTATCTTCTATCCGGGCTGTGATTTCCGAGAGGTGACACCAGCCCGTGACGGACCGACAGATGAGACGCGGATCCGGCAGCACTGAGCGAGTGACCGAAACCGACTCGAGAACGGCGAGACGGAGCGGGCGGACGTTCAAAAAGGAAGCCGCGGGACTGTCGCTATGATCGCTATCGCAGGAGCGAAAGGCGGCTGTGGAAAGACGGTGACGACGATCGGACTCGCGGAGGCGGTCGCACGGGAGACGACGACGGCGATCGCGGTCGACGCCGACCGCCAGCTGCCGAACCTCCACGTGGCCGGTGGTGTCGATCGGGAGCCGACGCTCGCAGGGCTCGAGTCCGAGTCGGCCGTCGCCGAGACGGTCGTCCAGTCGAGTCCGCGGACGGACGACGTGGGGCTGGTCGCGGCACCGGAGCCGTCCGACCGGATCGACTTCGAGACAGAGTTCGATCGGCTCGAGGGGGCGGCCGAGCGGGCGTTCGTGGATTGCCCGTCGGGTGCGGGCCCGGACGTCGTCGAAGCGCTGTCGGCCGCCGACGGGGTGATCGTGGTCACGGCGGAGACGGAACGCAGTCTCACGGCCGCCGAGACGACGATCGAGATGGCGCGCCGGCTCGAGGTGCCGATACTCGGCGCGGTGGTAAACCGGTGCGACCGCGTGCCGGAAGCGGTCGACTCGTGGACGCGGGTCCCGGTTCTGGGGCGGATTCCGGATGGGGAAGCACCGCTGACCGACGAGGCGACGCGGGAGGCCTACGAGGGGATCGCACGGACGATAGAACGGCGGCTGGCCCCGGATCGGACGCCAGTGGCGTACGACGAGGATTTGCTGCCGACGGGGATCGACGCGCTCGATCGGGCGCTCGGGGGCGGACTTGAACCGGGGTCACTCGTCGCGGTGGTCGCGGAGCCCGCCAGTCAGTCGGAGCAGCTGCTTTACGGAACGACCGCCGTCCGCGGGACGCTCTATCTGTCGACCGAGCGGTCGACGGCGAACGTCTCGCGGGCGCTCGAGGCCGCAGCGATCGAGACCGGGAACCCGACGGTGCGCCGCCTCGGTGGCGAGACCGGGCTCGACGACGCGGCGGAGTTGCTCGAGACGCTGCCGGCGGCGTCGACGCTCGTCGTCGATCCGACGAATGCGATGGAGACCGCGGACCGGGCGACGTACGTCTCCTTTCTCGACGCGCTCACGGAACGGCTGGTCGCGACGGAGAGCATCGGCCTGTTGCACTGTCTCGAGGGGCCGGCGGTGCCGGCGAATCGGACGGCAACGCTTCACGCCGCCGACGCGGTCTTCGAACTCGAGTCGGAGCCGGCAGCGGATGGGACCGACCATACACTGTCGATCTCGAAGTTCAGAGGTGACAACGCGGGGACCGAACGGATCCGGCTCGCGTTCGACGGCCGGTCGCCGGCGTCGATCGAGGCGACCGACAACCGATCCTGAGAGCCGAGTCCAGTTATCGGCTGGACGGTCGGTATCGGGTTATGCTAGTCCAGCGCGGCCGGCGATCGATCGTGAGCGTCGCTCCGATCGGTATCGTGCGTCGTACAGCGCTCGAGCCGCCGGGCGAGGGTCCGAAGGGGTTCGACCGCCGGGCAGTCGGGAGCGACGGCGGCAACGGGACGTCCGCGCCGCTGTGCGTCGGCGACGGCCGACCGCTCCTCAAGGGCGAGTACCGGGGCGCTGACGGTTCGTTCGATGCGCTCGGCGATGCCGTCGGCGACCGCTCCGGACGTCCTGTTGAGGGCGACGGCGGCGATCGGCGTCTCGAGGTCGAGTGCGACCTGTCGCGTTCGCATGGCGTCGGCGAGTGCGGGTTCGGTCGGGGTCGTGACGAGAACGGCCGCGTGGGCGCTCGCGAGTTGTCGGCCCACGTCGCGTGCCAGCCCGGCGGGGCAGTCGATCACGACGTGGCCGAACTCGCGTTCGAGCCGTCGAACGATCCGCGGGAACACCGACAGCTCGGCCGCGCGGGCACCGGCGAGCGTTCGGCCGCAGGGAAGCAGCCGAACCGGACCGCGTCGGTCGACCGCCTCGAGCGGGTCGGCGCGGTCAGCCAGGACGTCGTGCAGGCCGGGGCCGCCGCCGCGGGGAAGGTCCGGGGTCGTGAAGTCGCCGTCGACGACGACCCCGTCCAGTTCGTACGCGAGGTTCAATGCGAGCATCGACTTACCGACGCCCCCTTTCCCGCCGGTGACTGCAACGATCATCGCTCCCGTCCGACGACGGTCGGTGTCGGTTTCCACTCGGTCAGCGAAGCGAGGACGGCCGCCGGCTTCGGGGACCGGTCGCTCGAGGCCCGTCGGTGATCAGTCACGGCCAGCGGCGGTTCGACCGGCGACGCCGGGCTCGCGAAGCCGATTCCGTGACGGCGGTCGGGTTCGATCACGCCCTCCCAGACGGCGTCGGTCCATGCCGCAGTCCGATCGCCGTCCGTCGGCGGCCAGACGGGGCCGTCGAGTCGGCTCTCGAGTCGGACCCGCTGTGGGGTCGTCGCGGCGGTTTCGATCGTCGCCGACACGAGCGTTACGCCGTCGATGCGGTCGATCTCCCAGTCGAGGTCGATCACGGCCGCGTTGGCCGCTCGCTGTCGGATAAAGGTCCGCTCCCGGTCGCGGCCGAGCGGGACCGGTTCAGGCGCGGCCGCGAAGTCGTTACTCGTCTCGACCGTCTGAGCCAGAGCCCGAACCGACCTCGAGGTCGAACCCCTCGCCGAGTTCGCCGGGGCCCGACTCGAGGACGACGGTTTCGCCGGCGGTCATCGAGTCGCCGATATCGACGGCAACGTCCTCGATGTCGACGGTCGGCGGAAAGAGCAGGTCGACGCGGCTACCGAAGGCGATGTGGCCGATGCGGTCGCCGCGCTCGAGGGTGTCGCCACGCTCGGCGTAGGGGTGGATCCGACGGGCGAACGCCCCAGCGATCAGGGTCACCTCGGCGTCGGAGTCGGGTTCGTCGGGATGGGACGCCGAGCCGTCGGTCTCGACCGCAGCGGAGTCGGCGTCTGCCGCGGACGGCAGGTTTGGCGAGTCGGTCTCGAGGCGGACGTGGACGCGTTCGTTGCGGTCGGACTCCTTCGAGAAGGCGGGGCGGTTGGCACCGGAGACGTGTTCGACGTCGGTAACGCGGCCGGCAAAGGGGGCGCGGACGACGTGGACGTGCCAGACGTTCATGAAGACCCCCAGCCGGACGCGGTCGCCCTCTTCCCGGAGGACCGAGACGTTCCCGTCGGCCGGCGAGACGACGCCGGTCGGCGGTGGGGTACGGTCGGGATCGCGGAAAAAGGCGAGAGTACCGGCGCCGACCGCGAGCGCGACGAGGCTCGCGGTGACGCTGATAACGAGTGCGAACGGGGCGGCAAGTAGCGGAACGATAGCGTACTTCCAGGCCCCCGGCGCGACGTTCATGGGAGAACTGAGGCGACCGACTCGTATGGCCGTTACGGATGGCACGAGCCGGGCAGCGGATACAGAGAAGGGGATTTCAGTCCCAGAACGACTGGGTCCGGGCGTACTCTCGCTCTTTCGAGAGGATGTCGCGATAGAACTCCGCTTCGTCCTCGCGGAGTTTGTTGATGATCTGGGCGGCGTTGTGCGGCCCGACCCCGCGGGCGGCCATCGCGATTACGGCCTGCTTGCCGTGACTCTGGACGAGGCTCGCGGCCCGGAACGCGCGTTCGGTCATTCGCTGTTGTTCCTCGTCTTTTTCCTGGGCTCGGACCGCCTGGACCATCTCGTCGGCCCACGGGTTCAGCGAGGCGATCCGGGTCGAGCCACATTCCGGGCACTCGGGCTGGTCGGCCACCCGCTTGACTTTCGTTTTCACCTTCCACTCCGTACAGTGGGTACACAGCAGGATGACCCGATCGTTCTGCAGGCGCTCCCGGACCGTCTCGATGACGCTGGCGTCAGCGTTTTCGGGCGCGAGCAGTTCCTTGCCGCCTGACGACCGGCCTCCCTTCCCGATCGGCGTGTGGCCGCGGTGGGTCACCAGTTCGAGGTCGCCCGACTGGAGCCGCTCGAGGACCGCACTCGCACGTTCGATGTCGAGGTCCTCGTGGAACACCTCCCGGATCGCTTCCTCGTACATGGGGGTGTCCTCCAAGGCCGCCAGCAGGCGATCGTTCGAGAGTCGGCCCGAGCCCTGCCAGCGCTTTAACGCGCCGAACTTCGCCGAGACCTGCGCCAGCCGGAAGGCGAGCGCGTCGGAATTTTTCAGCCCGAGTTCGACGATCGCCTCGACGTGGTCCGGGTCGGTCTCCTCTATGACCTCGAGTACCTCGCTGGTCGCGATCGAGTTCGGCACCTCGAGTTCGATCCGGTAGGGGTCGGTCTCGAGGCCGACCGAGGAGCCGGCCCGCTGGCCCAGCAGCGCCGACAGCACCCGGCCGAGCGTCTCGTTGGCCGTGTGGCCGAACGGCGCGTTGATGACGATCGTCCGCCCCCGTCGCTCGAGGACCAGGCGGTCGGCCGTCGGCATCGGCGCGTCGTCGTCGACCTGTTGTGCGAGTTGCGTGCAGGCCTCGGTCAGCGTGTACTCGTCAGCGGGGTACCGATGAGCGAGTTCGCGGCCGACCGCGGCGGCGTCGGCTCCCGTCCCGAGTTGGGGCTCCGCCACGGCCCGAATTTCACCCACTTCGCCCGCGACCGCGGCGGGGACGGGTATTTCTTGCCCGATCCACGATGGAACCTCGCCCGCGGGGTCCTCGATCGGGCTGACCTTGACTCGGCCCTCCTCGTCGTCGATCTCGGCGATCCGCCACATCTCGCCGCGCTGGATGAACACCTCGCCGGGCTGGGCGAAGTTGACGACGAAGCGCTCGTCCAGGGTCCCGATCTGGCCCCCCGAGGCGATGTCGTGGACCTCGTAGGTCTCCTCGTCGGGGATCATCGAGAGGTTGGCGTAGACGTACTGCCACGTGCCGCCGGTGGTCTCGATGCGATCTTCACCCTCGTCGAACCAGAGGATTCGATTGCGGTCCAGTTCTCCCGCGATCTCGCGGATCGTCGCCTCGGGCACGTTTCGGAACGGATAGGAGCGAGTGATCGTCTCGATCGCCTCGTCGAGGTACGTGTCGCCGCGGCTCTGGACGATCGCGGGCAACTGGTTGGCGACCACGTCCAGGCTCCCCTCGTGGATCGCCGCCGGCTCGACCTCGCCGTCGCGGGCCCGGCGCGCGATCGACAGCGCCTCGAAGGTGTCGTCCGGACGGGTCGTCACGACCGTCCCGCTCGAGACCTCGTCCTGTCGATGGCCCGCGCGGCCGATCCGCTGGAGCAGGCGGGTGACCTGCCGCGGGCTCTTGTACTGGATCACGTGATCGACCTGTCCCACGTCGATGCCGAGTTCCATCGAGGACGTACACAGCAGCCCGTCTATCTCGCCGGCCTTGAAGCGGTCCTCGACGTCGATCCGGGCCTCCTTCGAGAGCGAGCCGTGGTGGACGCCGATCGGGAGGTCGAGTTCCTTGAACCGCGACCCCAGCGCCTCCGCCGTCTGCCTCGTATTGACGAAGATCAGCGTCGACTCGTGATCGGCGACCAGATCGCGGATCAGCCGGACGTGGCTGGCGGTATCGGCCTCGGTCATCAGTTCGCCGGCCAGGCGCTCGTCTTCCTCCGTAATCTCGGGTTCGCGAACCGTCACGTCGACGTTGCTCCCCACGTCGATCTCCCGGATCTCGCAGGGTCGGCCGCCCGTCAGGAACTGCCCCACTTCGCCGGGATCGCCGACCGTCGCCGAGAGCCCGATCCGCTGGAACGGGCCGGCGAGGTCGTACAGCCGCTCGAGACCGATCGCCAACTGTGCGCCCCGCTTGGAGGCGGCGAGTTCGTGGACCTCGTCGATTACGACGTGGGAGACGTCGGAAAGCGCCTCGCGCAGCCGCTCGCCGGTGAGCATCGCCTGGACCGTCTCGGGCGTCGTGATCAGCACGTCCGGCGGGTCCTCGGCCTGCTTGCGCCGCTGGTAGTCGGTGGTGTCGCCGTGGCGAACGTCGACTTCGAGGTCTAAGTACTCGTCCCACCACTCGAGGCGCTCGCGCATGTCGCGATTGAGCGCCCGCAGCGGGGTAATATAGAGCGCGCCCAACCCCTCCGGCGGTCCTTCCTCGGCGACCAGGTGATCGAAGACGGGCAACATCGCCGTCTCGGTCTTGCCGCTCCCGGTAGGCGCGATCACCAGCGTGTTCTCGCCGGCGGCGAGCGGCGGGATCGCCAGCCGCTGTGGTGCCGTCGGTTGCGAAAAGCCGCGTTCGGAGAGCGCCCCGCGGACCGTCGCTCCGAGGTGCGTAAACGCCGCGACGTCCCCGTCAGTCATCGGAATACGGTAGGGATGAGCGGCGGATAAGCACCACGTTTCCGGTGACTCCGAGGGCCCCTCGAGGGTCGTCTCACTCCTCGGGTTCGTCGGCGTCGATTTCGTCGGCGAGGTTCTCTGCGACCCCCTCGTCGACCGCCATCTCGCCGGGTTCCGCGGGTTCGTCCCCGGCATCGGGCTCGATTCGTTCGGCGATCCCCGCGTCGGAGAGATCGCCGTCGATGGAGTCGGCCGTTGCTTCGCCGTCGTCGATGGCGTCGCCGCTCGCGTCCGTCTCGGAGCCACCGGATTCGGCTTCGCTGTCGCCCTCGAGCCCGGTCACGTCGTCAGTTCCCTGTTCCTCTTCGGACGGGGTGACGCCGGGGTCGAACGCCGAGGCCTCGCTTCGAGGGCCGTCGATCGTCGTCGGCGTGACGTCGCGATCGGTGGCCTGCAGGCGGTTCCGTATCGTGTCGACCGACGAGTCGTCGGGGACGGCGTCGGCGGCGCGGTCCGTGACTCCCTCGGGGAGTACCCCCTCCATTTCCTCCTTCGCCTCGTCGACCGATTGGATCGGAACGTCGTCGCGCGGCCCGAGTAGTCGCAACACGGCGTACGTGACGGTGAGCAGGCCGATTGCGGTCAGGAGATGGCGGGCGAGCCCCCGCAGGCGTGACGCGGTCGTCGATCCCGCGCCGGCCGTCCGCTGTCGCTCGCTATCGGGTGTGCGTACTCGCATCGCGACCCGTACGGCTCCGGCCCCCAAGTGGCTTCGGCGTGGATACGCCGGCAGGGGTTGTCGGACTCGAGCCATCACTCAGGCCTCGAGGTGTTCGATACGGGCGTAGCGGCCGGCCCGCCAGCCGGCGACGACTGCGACGACAGTCCCGACGGCCAGCGCGAGCGCGAGGCCCCCGGCGTAGACCGCGGGCGGCGTCCGGAGCAACTCCTCGAAGCCCAGCACCGACGCGGAGAGCCGGTTCAGCCCGATCACGGCCGGCGGCGTCGCCGCGAGTCCGAGGAGGCCGCCGAACAGTCCGATCAGCAGCCCCTGCGTGCCGATCACCCCGGCGAGCAGCCCGCGGGAGAGCCCGATCGCCCGCAGCGCCGCGAGCTGCTCGCGTTGCTGGTGGGCGACCAGCGCGAACAGGTTGGCCGTCAGGACCGCCCCGCCGAGGACGGCCAGCCCGACCAGCGTGATCCCGCTGGCGAGGACGATCGATCGCTCCTCGAGGACGGACTGGATCTGGTTATCGCTGGTCCGAACGTCGTACTCGGGATATTCGGCATCGAGGTCGGCGGCGACGGTCTCGCGGTCGGCGTCGTCCGCCACGTCGGCGGTGATGAACGTCGCCCGATCGGTCCCGTCGGTGCCGGCCACGGCCTGGAGGTCACCGAGCGGGACCGTCACGGCCGGCGAGCCCAGATACTGCGAGTAGTAGCCGGAAATCCCGATGACCGTGAACTCGTGGGTCGCCGCCGTCTCCCGGCTGGTGCCGATATGGATCGTGTCGCCGACCGAGACGCCGAGGTCCTCGGCGACCCGCGGGTCGATCACGATCTCCTCGCGCTGGGGGTCATCGGGCGGCGGCGTCGCCGCGGTTTCCGGATCGACCTCGAACCCGTTGCCGGCCTCGAAGTCGAACCCGTCGTGGGTCTCCTGGACGCCGACCGCGGGGTGGCGCTGCAGATTCGAGGACTCGGTTCCAACGTAGACGTCGTACATCGCGATCGGCGACGCGGCGTCGACGTCCTCCCGTGTGGAGAGTTCGGCCGCCCTCGCGTGTGCCCCCGAGACCGGGTTCGTCGTCCCGCTCGCCGACGGATCGACCGGTTCCCGCGAGATCCAGATGTCCCGTCCGGCGTTGTCAAGCCCCTGCTCTCCCTTGTCGACGACGCCGACGCCGAGGCTGGCCAGGACCGTCACCGACAGCACCGCGAGCGTGACCGCGAGGACGGTCAGCGTCGTCCGGCCGGGCGCGCGTCGGAGCTGTGCAAGCGCCAGTCCCGTAACGGCCCGAAGCCGGACGATCGCCCCACGAACGCTCATCGTCCCACCTCCGCCAAGACCGACGTTCGCGCGGCCACCGCGAGCGGGTACGGCACCGCGACCAGCCCCGCGAGGAGGGCCACGGCGATCCCGTAGGGAACGAACAGCGGATGGAACTGCGCGACCGCACCGGGCGCGACGGTCGCACCGGCGACGGCGTTGACGCCGGCGATCCCCGCCGCGCCGAGCGCGACGCCAACGAGTGCCCCGACGAGCGTGGTGATCCCCGTCGAGACGGCGACGACGGCCAGCCGGCCGCCGACGGGGACCCCGACCGACTCGAGGACGGCAAGCGTCCGCCGGTCCTCGTCGACGGCCATCCCGGCGGTCGTCGCGACGAACGAGGCACAGATCGTCAGACCGACGAGCAACGCGATGGCACTCGCCGCGAACGCCAGCCCGTCGTCGAACAGCGCGGCCGGATCCGTGTGTCCGGCCACCGTCACCGACGCGTCCGGATAGGCGTCGCCGGCGGCTGACTCGGCCGCAGCGGGCTCGCCCCAGACGAGGACCCGATCGGCGAGTCCGCCGTCGTCGGCACCCGACAACGACTGCAGTTCGCTCAGGTGAACGAGCGCAACCGGTGCATCGCCGGCAGCCCCGTCGTCGGCAACGGCCGCCACGGTCACCGTCGGGGCGGACGCGGGCGTGTTCGCTCGCTCCTGCCCCGGCATCGACACCGCCACCTCGTCGCCCTCCGCGGCCTCGAGGCGCTCGGCCGCGGTCGGCGAGAGGACGATCCCGCCCGCTCGCGGGCCGTCGTAGGAGCCGTTGGCGTAATGGGGATCGCCCGCTTCTAAGGCCGCCGTCGACAGGCCAGCGACGGTCCGGGACTCCCCGTCGGGAACGACGCCGACCACCCGGACGGGCCGGGGCTCGCCCCCGTCGGACTCGAGGCGGACCGTCTCGACCAGCACGGGCGAGGCGTGATCGACCCCCGACGCCGATCGAAGCTCGCGGGCGCGGTCGTTGCTGGCTCCGAGCCGCGGCCCTTCGACGCCGTCGACTGTAGAGAGCGTACTGCCGTCCTCGGCGGTTATCCGCACGGTCGCGTCGTCCTCCCTCGCCGCACCGCCGTCGGCCAGCGCCAGCGCGACCCCCGTCACGACGAGCAGGAAGGCGACCGTCAGCGCGACGGTCGCGATCGTCGACGCGATCCGACCGCCCGTCGTTCGGGTCGCCCGCTGCCACCACCGCGTGGCCGTCAGACCGACGAGTCCCCGCCAGCGCGTCCGTCGCCGCGATCCGTCCGACGGCACGTCGTCGCCCTCATCGGACATCGTCCACCCGTCCGTCGCGCAACGAGACGATCCGGTCCGCGACCGATAGCGCCCCCTCGTCGTGGGAGGCGACGATCACCGCCCGATCGCGCCCGACGTCGGTCAACAGCTCGAGGACGGTCCGACCGGTCGCCGTGTCGAGTTCGCCGGTCGGCTCGTCGGCCACGATCACGTCGGGATCGGTCGACAACGCCCGCGCGATCGCCACGCGCTGACGTTCGCCGCCGCTGAGTTCCCCCGGCAGGTGCGTGGCCCGATCGCCGAGCCCGACCGCCTCGAGCAGCGACTCCGCCCGGTGCCGGCGATCGGAACGGGGAACCCCCGCCTGTACGAGCGGCAGGGCCACGTTCGCGCGGGCCGACAGCGACGGCAGGAGATAAAATCGCTGGAAGACGATCCCGATGTGGCGCCGTCGCAGTCGGGTCCGCTCCGCGTCCGACAGCGCCGTCAGGTCGGTGCCCGCGACCTCGACCCGGCCCGCCGTCGGGACCAGCAGCCCCGCGACGGCGTGGAGGATCGTCGACTTCCCGCTTCCGCTCGGTCCCTCGAGGCCGACGATCGTTCCCCGCGGCACGTCGACGGACACCCCCCGGAGCGCGGTCACCGTCCGGTCCCCACCCGAGCGGAACCGTCCCCCCGTCGAGCCGTACTCGTGTCTGACGTCCGCGAGGCGAACGGCGCTCGCCGATTCGCGGTCGTCCGTCCGATCCGTCACCGACGATCGCGAACCGCGTACTGACTGGTTTGACATCCTCGACGATCTCAGTGCCAGCGACGGGGTCCCGGCTCATTGTTTCGACCCGTCTACCCCAGTCAGCCCCGTGTTACAGGAATTTTTGCCGACACGAGCGGGCCACGGGGTCGCTCGAGCGGCCGGGCTCGGGAACTGTCCGGGCCGTTGGAATCGGATCCGCGATCGACCCGCATCGGCCGACGATACCGACCCGTAGGCAGGGATTGTGCGGGCGGGACCCCGCGAAAGGGTGCCGTACAGATCAGTGACGATTGACGTTTGCGGCCGCGATTCTAATCGTCGCGCTCACGGGACCTCGAGATCGTCCCATGGATGGCGGTGTGTTCGATCCACGTCGATCGCGTTTCGGTGGGCCCCGTCCTCTCCCCCCGGATTATCAGGACACTGATTCCGTCTCGTACCACCCGTCCGTACCTCGGGTCCGGAGGAGCGACACCGACTGCGTTCGTAACCAAACTGAACACATCTGCAAAACACGCGAGTCGTGTTCGGGTATTCACACCTATTTTCGAGTCCTAAACCATATTTTCGACGTATGCGCCAGATAGTACTTACATCTACTCGGTGAATCGGTTCACGAATGTCGATCAAACAGTCACTGTTCGCGCTCGTCGCACTCAGCGTGGTACTCACCGGTATTGCCACTCCGGTACTGGCACACGAAACACAGGCCGTCGACGGGTACGACGTCACCTTCGGTGGAGCGGACGAACCCCTCATCACCGACGAACGGATGTGGCTCGAGTTCGAGATCGTCGACACCGACACCGGCGCGCCAGCGGCGGGCCACGCCGAGAACCTAACCGTTGCCGTCCAGACGTCCGAGGCCGAGAAAACCCCGCTCGAACTCAGCGAAAAACACGGGGAGCCCGGCGTGTACGAAGCACCGGTCGTTTTCGCGGACCCGGGCGACTACGTCGTCCACCTCGAGGGACAGCTCGACGGAGTCGATGTCCACACTCACTTCGAAAAGACGGTCACCGATCGTGCCGAGTTGGAATACCCGGCCAGCGAATCGGAAGCCGCCGGCAACAGTACTGACTCCCAACCCAACGACGAGCAGCCCGACGAAGCCGGGTTCGGTTCCGGACGTATCGCTCTCGCCGGACTCGGTCTCGGCACCGTTATCGGTGCAGTCCTCCTGCGGAGACGACGCTAACCCGCCTCACGTTTCGCGATGGGCAGACCCGATATCCGTCTCCGAAAGCGGTCGTCAAACAGTCGGGCTCCCCCGAACGCGACCGCCGCGTTGAACTCGAGTGGAAGGGGCGCCACCGAAATGGAACGCTCTGTACGGGCGTCGATGTCGCTGCCATCGAGTGCCTTGGCATGATCGTCACGCTGACCACTCCGACGACTCCAAAATTCGCCCGCAGGCGTCCACCCGGCACTGGAACCAAGTTCCACTCCGGATTTGGCCTCCGATATTGGAAACGCGAAATCAGCAGTAAGGCCACTACGAGTGACGAAAACGCCAGTATCCGGTTCGACTGTGCTTCGGCGAGAATCCGAGTCCGCCCTCCCCGATTTGAACGGGGGGCAAGTCGATCTACAGTCGACTGCTCTACCAGTCTGAGCTAAGGGCGGGCACTCCAACGTAGCCGCCCTCGTACACATAAGGGTTATTATTCGCACCGGCTGTGTCGTGTCACGAGCGTGAACGGCAGCATGATTGATATGGGATGCGTGACAACAGGGAGGTAGTTCGAGCATGAGTAAGATCACGTTCCGCGCCGACGACGATCTCGTCGATCAGCTCGAGGCCCTCGAGATCTCCAAGAGCGAGGCGATGCGAGAGGCGCTCCGGGCGTACCTCGAGGGTGATCGCGGCGAGTCGGCGTCGGAACGTGACGGGGAGACGGCGATCGACGACCTGGTTCGCGCACGCGTGGACGAACGGCTCGACGCCCGATTGCGGGAGCTGGGGCTCGAGGCCGCGGGCTCGCGTGTGTCCGACGAGCCGCGGGACGTGACCGTCTCGGTCTCGCTGACGGGCGCTCACGGCGAGTCGGTCGACGATGTCCGACTCGAGGCCGACCGATCGCGCGACCCGGCGTCGGACGACGCCGAACACAGACAGTTGGAGCCACGCGAGGAGACGGACGCCGCCTGTACCCAGTGTGGGGAGACGCTCGAGGGCGATCACGTCTACTGTCCGAACTGCGGCGAGAAAGCCGCCCGACGGCTGTTCTGTGACTGCGGCGACGAGGTCCGCTCGGACTGGTCGTTCTGTCCGGGTTGTGGTCGTCGGACGCCAGCGGCGGACGTTCTCGAGGCGGACACTCACCAGCGCTGACCGGTGTAAGACACTGAAAGTCAGCCTCGGGGAAAGTTTTATTATCTGTGCCAAACATCGACTTAGTCGCGTAAGACGGATTGTCTTACACCCGTCGACAAGACGGGAAATCGCCCGACTTCGGGTGGTTTCGACGTAAGACACGCCGCGTCTGACAGGGGCGCGCCACCGTCTTACCCCCAACGGGGAATACAACCATGGAGCGTGTGACACTGCGAATCCCGAAACAGCAGATCGAGGAAGTAGAGCAACTGGTCGACGCGGGCGAGTTCCCGAACCGGAGCGAGGCGATCCGGTCGGCCGTTCGCGAGATGATCAACGAACAGCGGGAGGCTCCCAACGAGCAGTCCGGCAAACGCAACTGGGCCAAGGTGTAACGATGCAGGATATCGTTCAGGACGCCTTAGAGAACGCGGAGGAAGAGGCCCGGGAGATGGACGTCTCGATGGACGACGACGAGTTCGGCGATCCACGGATCGTCATCGTCGGCTGTGGCGGTGCCGGCAACAACACCATCAACCGCCTGTACAACATCGGCGTCGACGGTGCCGACACGATCGCGATCAACACGGACAAACAGCACCTCAAGATGATCGAGGCCGACACGAAGATCCTCGTCGGCAAATCCCTCACCAACGGGCTCGGTGCCGGTGGCGACCCCTCGATGGGTGAACGCGCCACCGAGATGGCCCAGGGGACGATCAAGGACGTCCTCGGCGACGCGGACCTCGTGTTCGTGACCGCCGGGATGGGCGGTGGCACCGGCACGGGTGCCGCCCCCGTCGTCTCGGAGATCGCCAAAGAGCAGGGTGCGATCGTCGTCGGCATGGTCTCGACGCCGTTCAACGTCGAACGTGCCCGCACGGTCAAAGCCGAGGAAGGCCTCGAGAAGTTGCGCGAGCAGGCCGACTCGATCATCGTGTTGGACAACAACCGGCTGCTCGATTACGTCCCGAATCTGCCGATCGGGAAGGCGTTCTCGGTGATGGATCAGATCATCGCCGAGACCGTCAAGGGGATCTCGGAGACGATCACCCAACCGTCCCTGATCAATCTGGACTACGCCGACATGTCCACGATCATGAACCAGGGCGGGGTCGCAGTCATGCTGGTCGGCGAGACCCAGGACAAGAACAAGACCGACGAGGTCGTCAAGGACGCGATGAACCATCCGCTGCTTGACGTCGACTACCGCGGCGCAAGCGGCGGGCTCGTCCACATCACCGGCGGCCCCGACCTCACGCTCAAAGAGGCCGAGGGAATCGCCGACAACATCACCGAGCGCCTCGAGGCCTCGGCGAACGTCATCTGGGGCGCGCGCAT
Source organism: Natrinema pellirubrum DSM 15624 (assembly GCF_000230735.2). NCBI lineage: Archaea > Methanobacteriati > Methanobacteriota > Halobacteria > Halobacteriales > Natrialbaceae > Natrinema > Natrinema pellirubrum. The sequence continues at coordinate 798,117 of NC_019962.1, read as the reverse complement.
CCAGGAGTCCTACAAGGGCAAGGTCCGGGTCATGGCGATCATGACCGGCGTCCAGAGCGCGCAGGTACTCGGTCCCACCACCCAGAAACAGGCCGACAAGTCCCGCGCGAGCATCGAGGGCATCAACGAGGCCGACTTCGACGCGAGCAACAACGTCGAAGCCGGCGGCTCCGGCTTCGGTGCCCAAAGCGACGGCGGCCGCGAGAAAGTCGACCGCCAGAACGGCGTCGACGTCATCCGGTAATCGCGACGGGACCACGACCGACACACCACCACCGATCGGTTCCGTTTTTGGCCGGCTTCGCTTCCGATTCTCACGGCGAGTAACGACGGATATCGCGTCTCAGCACAACGTAGCGACTTTCGTCGCCCACAACCGCCGTTTACGGCCGTATACGGAGCGAACGCGACGGACGGATCGCCGGACTCGAGTCAGGCCAGCGACTCGAGCAGCGAACACTTCCGACAGACCTCGCGGGTCGTCGTCGAGCCACACTCGACGCACTCCTGTAGGTCGGCACCGTCGTCGCCGCTGTACTCGTCGGCGGCGATCGACGCGAGGTCCTCGTAGCCAGCCAGGATCGAGTGACGGGTACCGGGGTGGTTCTCCTCGAGATCGTACAGCAGTTGCTGGATCTCGCCGCGATAGGCCTCGCTGGCGTGGGGACACTCGGTGATGTGGGCCGGCAGGTCGTTGATGTGGGCATAGAGGGCGACCTCCTTCTCGGGAACGTCACGCAGCGGTTTCGCGCGCGGGACGAACTCCTCCTGTTCGCCCCGTTCCGAGAGGGGGCCGAGGCTGGCGTCGAAGTGTTTCGCGATCTGTTCGACGTCGCCCTCGAGGAAGTTCATGAGCGCGGTCTGGGCTTCGTCGTCGAGATTGTGGCCCGTCAAGAGGAGATCGGCTCCGAGTTCCTCGGCGTACTTCTCGAGGAGATCTCGCCGGAAGACGCCACAGTAGGCACAGGCGGCCATGTTTTCGGGGTCGTCCTCGACGACCTCGTCCATGCGGACGCCGAACTCCTCGGCGTAGCTGACGAGTTCGTGGCGGATGCCCAGTTCCTCGCTGAGTTCGACGCAGGCGTCGACGGACTCGTCGCGGTAGCCCTCGATGCCCTCGTGGATGGTCAGCCCGACGAGTTCGATGCGGGGGTCCTCGGCGAACGTCTCGTGGAGGATCTGCGTGAGAACGACGCTGTCTTTCCCGCCGGAAAGGCCGATCACCCAGGTCTCGGGATCCTCGGGCGTCGCGTCGTGTGAGACGAGATCGTCCCGTCGGACGCGCCGCCGGACCCGCTTTTCGACCGACTCGCGGAAGTGATCCGCACAGAGATGGGAGCCGGAGTAGGCGGCGTGCATGACCGCTTCCTCGTCGCATCGGGTACAGTCCATTAGCGGCCCGTTGTCGGTCGCCGCCAATCACGGTTTCGTCTGCCGGAGCGCGGCGGCCGTCTCGAGCGGTGAGCGGGCGTCCGTCCCACAGCCTTTCCTGGCAGCCGTCTCGGTCGACACACGTCGCGGCCTATCCGGATCGTTCCGTCGGCCGGATCAGACGGGAACCCGTTCCCGGTCCTCGACGGCATCGGCCCCGTCCTCGAGCGCGGCCAGCAGGGGGTCGACGTACCGGTCGCGGCCCGGCGAGGAGAATAGCTCGTGGCCGCCGTCGTAGAGGACGACATGATCGGCGGGCACCCGCTCGCCGATCGGTCGCAGGTCGATGACGGGATCGCGCAGCGAGCAGAAGACGACGGCGTCGTGATCGATCGTCAGCAGCTCCCGTTGTGCGCGGCGGGTCTCCCGAACGAAAGCCGGCGACACCCACGACGGGGTCGTCTCGAGTTGGTGATCGGTCGCCTCCTGACCCAGATCCTCGCGGTCGAAGCCGCCGGTCGGAAGACAGGGGAATGCCGTCTGGAGCTTCGAGACGGCCTTTAACACCGGTTCCGGAAATCCCTCGCCGTACCCCCACCACGGGCTCAGGTAGACGTGGTTGTCCGCGCCGTCGAGGGCCTGTGCCACCAGCGAGCCGGCGCTGTGGCCAAGCAACTGATAGCCCTCGAGGTCGCGGACGTACTCGGCGACGGGCTCGAGCCAGTCGGCTTTGAAATCGTCGATGTTCGTCGGGAGTTCGAACGCGTGGACCCGATAGTCGGCCGCGGTCAGCTGTCCGATGAGCCAGCTGACGTTCTCGTGGGTCCAGCGGTTGCCCCAGCCCATGACGAAGACGAGTTCCGCGTCGCCGTCCTCGTTGAAGATCCGGTGTCGCATGGGTTTGCGTTCGCCGCGAACCGGTAAAAAACCTGATCTCTCGAGCCACCGCTCGTGACGGTCGTGGCTGCTGACCGCAGGTCGGTCGCGGGTCCGGACGACCGACGCGGTCGCGACTGAGAAACGACTTTGCGCGTCCGGCCCCAACGGCGACCGATGAGTGGATTCGATCGGGCGAGAGCGGTCGACCGTCTCGAGGACCTCGTCGAGACCGTCGCGAACGAGCGAATGCCGGTTCCGGTCCGGGAAGTGTGGGCGTTCGGCGACGTCGCGTTGGGCCTCGATCCCGTCGAACGGCTGGACGTCTACGTGACCAAGGACGTCCTCATGCGCGACGACAGCGACAATGGGGCGGTAGACGCCGACGCGATCGCCGCCGAATACGGCGTCGAGGGGATCGGCAAGTCGGTCCGGGCCGACTGGGCCGCCGACCACCCCGAGTATCTGCGAGCCAACGCGAACGGCCACGCCGCGCCCGAGCAGTGTCTCGCCGCCCACCTCCTCGAGGAAGACGAACCGGTCCATCTCGAGGTCTGTAACGCCGCCTTCGAGGACAACGTCACCCAGCGGCTGCGCGGCGCGCGCCTGCGGGAGGACTACACGCAGTTGCTCGACCCCCGCGGCGTCTGTCTCTGGGCCGAGGGCACGCGAAGCGACGAGGCGTTCCGGAAGCTTCGGGAGGGCGAACTGGCCCTGCCGACGCTATCGGCGGCCCTCGAGATGCTCGGACTGGACGACGCCGAGGCCGAGACCGCGGCGCGGGAACTCCACGCGTGGCGAGAGCAACAGGACGGCGTGACGGTTCGGGGCGACGTGGTCTGACGGCCGTTAGCGATCGATCGAGACGTCCTGTAGCTCCGCGATCGTCGCCCGGAGTCGCTCGAGCCGGTCGGCGATCCGCTCGCGATCGGCGTGGACGACGCCGCTGTCCCGCTCGTACTCGAGCAGCCCGGCGTCTTCGAGTTTCGGCAGGTGGAGGTGGCGCAGTTCCGTCGCGACGGTCCGCCGATCGAGGTCGTCCGCCGGCGATGCCCGGTCGACGATGTAGTCGGCGATCTCCGCGTGGTCGAGACGCGTCGTCTGCGTTCGCATGGCGTACCGGCAGACGGATCGGCGGTACGGATCGCTTAACGCGGCGAGCGACCGATCGATCACCGGCTGTGCTTCGCTACTCGCCCCGTCCTGGTGAGTCATCGTCCGTCACTGGGACAGCCCGTCGGATAGTTGCGGCGCGGCAGTATTCACGCTATTTATCAGTCCCTGGCGTGCGTTCGGCCGAAACCGGGAAACGGCACGGTGTCTTACGTCGGTATCTCGGATGCTACTCGCGACGCTGCTGATCGACTACCCCATTCTTCGCGACGCGTTATCGCATGCTCCCGGCGTGACCGTCACGTGGGAGCAGTCGGACCTCACCGCGGACAACGACCACCGAATGCTCGTCTGGATCGACGGCGACGACGACGAACGGGCGGCCTTCAAGGCTGGTCTCGAGGCGGACCCGACCGTCACAGCGCCCCTGCAGACGGCCGCGTTCGACGACCGGTGGCTCTACCAACTCGAGTTGACGCCCGAGGGGGAAGAATCGAGCGTCTACCCAACCGTGATCGAGGAAGGCGGCGTCTTACAGGAGGCGTCCGTGACCCACGAAGGCTGGTTCTTTCGCGTCGCCTTCCCCAGTGACGAGGCGCTCGAGCGGTTCCACGGGTTCTTCCTCGAGCGCGGTTTTGAGGTCGACGTCCGGAAACTCCGCGACACCCGCGAATCCGCCGGCGGTGGGGACGCGGGGTCCCAGTTCGGCCTGACGAGTCGGCAGCGCGAGGCACTCGTCGCCGCCGTCGAGGCGGGCTATCTGGATATTCCGCGGTCCTGTACGCTGGCAGAACTCGGCGAGCGACTCGGCATCTCACAGAACGCGGCGTCGGAGCGGTTCCGTCGCGGCGTCGAGACGCTCGTCGAGAACACGGTGTACGACGACCGGTCGCCGTTGTCGGGGTCGGGCTGGCGAGATCCGGGACGGAAACCGTCTCGCCCACGCTCACTCCTCGGGCGTGACGCCGGGGACGGGGATCGGATCCGGGGCGTCGGGCACGAGCCACGCGGGCACGACGCGGGTGAGGACGACCATCCCGGCCAGTTCGACGAGCGTCTGGGTGACGACGACCGCCGGTGCCAGTTCGTACCTCGCCGGAAGGGCAAGCGCCAGCGGCAGAACGACCAGCGAGTTCCGGGTAACGGCGGTGAAGACGAGCGCACGGCTCGCGCCGGTGTCCAGCCGGAGCAGCCCGGCCGCGAGCCGGCCGAGCAGCGGCATGACGATCAGGAAGGCGACGTAAACGGGCACGACGGCCGCGATTTGGTCGATCGAGTCCCGTACCCGCGGGAGCTGCGAGGCGATCACGACCAACAGGGTCGCGCCCATCATCGGGACCGGCAGCCAGCCCATCGCCGACTGCCAGCGGCGGGCGGTCGGCGAGCGGATCGCCCCGATCTCGGTGAGCCACGCCAGCGCCAGCGGCGCGGCGATCAACAGGAGAAACGCCTCGAGGAAGGGGCCGGGCTCGACGACGGCCGCGATCCGCTCGCCCATGAACAGCCAGAGGTACGCGGGCAGAAACAGCAGTTGTAGGAGCATCAGCGCCGGCGTCGCGGCGGTGAGTTGTTCGGCGTCACCTCCGGCGAGGTCGGTGAACGCGATCACGTAATCGATACACGGCGTCAACAACACCATGAACGCGCCGACCAGAACGACGGGCTCGTTCGGGAGGAACCGGGTGAGCCCGTAGACGACGATCGGAACGACGAGGAAATTCAGTCCGAGCGCGCCGATCATGAACCGGCCGTTGGTGATCGCCGCGCGAAACCGGACGAACGGGATCTCGAGGAAGGTCACGTAGAGCAACACCGCCAGCACTGGCGTGATGAGTCGCTGGAAGACCGACGCCGACGCCGGCCGGCCCAGCCCGATCCCGACGGCGGCCATGACCGCGACCGCGTAGACGGCGGTCTGGTGGCGCTGCAGCCACTCCTGTGACATCGTGTGGTCTTGGGACCCGGCACGGAATAGGGTAGCGAAGAGGGACCGGCGCGGAGCCGCGTCGGGAGTGAGGCCGACCCAGAGCGACGACCGGCCCTCAGACGTCGCGACGGCGGAACCAGGCCTGGCTCGCGATCAGCAACGCGACGGTCATCGCCACCAAGATTCCCGCGCCGAGGAGGTCGTAGGTGCCCTCGAGCAGGACGGCGTTGGGATCGTAGTACCGCATCGGTGCGATCGCGCCGACGGCCTCGGCGTCGGTCCCCGACAGCAACGATTCGGAGAGAAAGAGCGCGAAGGTCACGCCCAGCGCGACCCGCTGGGCGATCGCCGCCCGGTCGACGATCACGGACGCGAGCAGGCCGATCCCGGCGCAGGCGAACAGATACGGGATCGAAAGCAGGTGGACCGCGAGGACGTCGGCGGCGGCGATCGGATGATCGATCAGTTCGGCACCGACGTAGACGACAAGCGGCGGGAAGAGGTTGGCACCGACGATCGGGACGGCCATCGCCCCGAATCGCTCGGCGACCAGCCGCCGTCGGGAGATCGGCATCGACAACAACACGTCCATCCGCCCGCGGTCGACGTCGTCGGCGATCGTCCCCGCAGTGCTGTAGGCCAGATACAGCCCCAACATAATGATCCAGCCGAAGGTGTAGAGTTCGAACGAGAGAAAGCCCGCCAGACTCGTCATCGTCTGGACCCCCATCACCTGCAGGATCGGTTCCGGATAGGCCGCCAGCAACTCATTGAGGTCGATTTCGGCCTCGAAGGAGGGGTAGACCCAGACGACCATCGCGGCGAGCACGGAGAGCCCGATCGAGAGATACACGCTGCCCCGGACCCGCCGGCGGCCGTCGTAGGCAGTCAGTTCAAACATCGTCTTCACCCCCACTCGCCGCACCGGGCCCGACGGTCAGATCCGCCCCGTTCCGTTCGCTCCCGTCGGTATCGTCGTAGAACCGCATGAAAACCTCCTCGAGCGGCGCTTCCTCGATCGACAGATCGTGCAACCGGTACTCTCGAAGGGCCCCGAGCAAGGCGTTGACGTCGCCGGTGAACGTGAACGCGTAGTCGGTCCCGTCGCTCGGCCCCGTCTCGGACTCGATGCCGTGGACCCCGTCGATCTCGAGGGCGTCGACCGGAATCGACTCCGCGGCGTGTATCCGGACGAACTTGCCGCTCCTATCCAGCAGCGATTCCACCGGCTCGACCGTGACGAGTCGGCCACCACGGATGATACCCACGCGGTCACACAGCTTTCGCACCTCGCTCAGGATGTGCGAGGAGAAAAACACCGTCAGCCCGCGCTCCCGCTCGGCCCGGAGGAACTCCTCGAACCGTCGTTGGAGGAGTGGATCCAATCCGCTTGTCGGCTCGTCCAAGATCACCAGATCGGGATCGTGCATGAACGTCGTTACCAGCCCCAGCTTCTGGACGTTTCCGCGCGAATACTCCCTGATTTCGCGGTCGAGCGGCGGATCGAACAGTTCGAGCAACTCCGCGCTTCGCTCGTCGCCCTTGAGCGATGCGTGGAGGTCGAGGACCGCCCGACCGGTCGCCGTCTCGTCGAACCCCGGATCGTCGGGGAGGTAGCCGAGTCGGCGTTTGGCCGCGAGCAGTTGCGCCTCGTCGGTCACGTCGTTGCCGAGCAACCGAGCCGTCCCCGCGGTCGGTGAGAGCAGTCCGAGCAGCGTCCGGATGGTCGTCGTTTTCCCCGCGCCGTTGGGGCCGAGATACCCGAAAATCTCCCCTTCCTCGACCGAAAACGTCACGTCGTCGTTGGCGAGTACCTCGCCGTAATCTTTCGTGAGCCCCTCGAGTTCGATTGCTGCCATACCGGCACCCTCGGCGGCCATCCCTATGTAATATGACGGTTAGTCTAGTCGCCACTCGAGCCGGACCGCGTCGGTCACGCCGGGCGGTACCGGTCGCATCGACCGCGACCGCATCAGGGGACGATCTGGGTAAGCAGCGTCGCCTCGATCCGTCGCAGGTGGCCGCCGACCGTCCCCCCGGTACAGCCAAGCGCCTCGCCGATATCCTCGTGTGTCACCGCCCGTGGAACGTCGTAGTACCCCATCTCGACGGCGGTCCGGAGGATCTCCTGTTGGCGCCCGGTCAACTGTGAGAACAGCCGATCGGTGTTCGGTTCGTACCGGCCGGTCTTGAGGAGTTTGAGCCTGATCCCGTCGGGAACGTCCGGAACGGCCTTCTGGAAACTCTTTACGTCACCGATCATCGTGACCCGGAGGCCCCCACGGCGAGTGAACTCGAGGGGCGTATCGTAGATGAACTCGAACTCCCTGAGCATGCTCAACAGCCCGACGAGCCGGTCGTCCGCCTCGAGGTGGATGTAGGCGTGGTGTTCGCCGTCGGCGCTCGAAAGCTGGTGCTGATTAGCCATCGGTGATGACGACAGGATCGACTCGAGAGCGTTTCTATCGCCCGAGAACTGATAGAGCGCGACGATCGTATCATCGACGAGGAGGTTGACGTTGTGGAGTAGTTCACGCGTCACGTCCGGGTGTTCGGCGATCCGTCGATCGAGCGGATGCAATCCCTCCTCATCGGGAATGATAACACATTTCGCGTATCTCATCGTTCGACAGCCACGACATCGTACAGGTATTTTTCAGTATCGATTGCTAGTATAGAAGTTCGATGGGACGGTCTCGAGTCGAGCCCCGGCGTGACCGTCACAGCCACCGCGCCGGCGGTATGACCACTGACGACGGCTTCGCGACGACCGACACCGCTTCGGGGGTTACGAGAGTCGGGATCGAACTCGGAGCAGGTGTCGTTGCGTTCGTCGATTCCAGTCCGTTTCGGTCGCATGCTCCGATACGAGCGGTACGCTCGAGTAGACGTTTCCCCGCGTTTCCACGGTCTTTTATGCCGGTTCGGGACGACGATGGTTCGATACGTCCCAGCCGGCAGACAGCCATCGTTGTTGTAATATTTTCCCCGAACTGGTTATAAATGCCCTCGCATACAAGGAGGAAAAATGATTGAACATCGTGTTGGGTGTGGACTTGTGACGTTCGAAATGAGGCCGCGATATCGGAGCGGAAACGGTGTGGGAGCAGCGAATAGAACGAAAGCCGCCGAACCGATCGTTCGGAGGTGCGTGTAGTATGTACCGCCGAAAGCGACTCGCGACCGGGACCGTCGCGTCGTTCCTGATCGTCGCCCTGGTCGGTCTCGTCGTCCTCTCGTCGGGGACGGCCTACGCGACGGCGATGGCTACCGCCAGCGGCAGCGGCTTTACGGTCACGGCCGACGAGATCAGATCGGACGACTTCCTCCTCTATCCCAGCATCGGGGAGGACACCGAGGGGACGACGCCGGTCGCCGTCGTCGAACAACGCGGCGTCGAGATCGACGGCATGGTACTGAGCGGCGAGAAGTCGATACCCATGATCGACGGCTCGATGGAGATTTCCTTCGCCGCTGACGGGACGGTCAAAGCGGACGAGCAGTACATCAAGCTCACCGACCTGAAGGCAGAAGAGGCGACATTCAACGGACAGGTCGTCAACGCACAGGCGACCGACAACCCGGAACAGCAGTTCCAGCAGACGGCCGGTGGCAACGCCGATCCCGAGGACGGCTACCTCACGGACATCTCCGGGGAACAGCCCGGAATGGTGCAGGAAGACGTCGAGATGGAAGCGGTGTATCTCGCCTCGAACGAGATCTCACTCCCCGGTCTCGACGTTGACGTGGAGTACCACCCCGACGGGTGATCACCCATGTCGCCCGAAAACGAGCAGGACGAGACCGATACGCTTCCCGCACGGGCCAGGAGCCGGTGGAGCAGGGTCAGCCAGTGGAGCGGGACCAGATGGGGCCGGTTCAACACCTGGCGGGCCGGACGGCCGTTCCTCGGTGGGCTCTTGCTGTGTCTGGCCGGGGTCCTGATCACCTGGGTGCCGATGCAGATCCTGCCGGATCTCGCCTTCATCGGCGGACAGATGGCGGGCTTTCTCGCGATCGGTGCCCTCTTCGGCGTGTTCGTCTTTCTGACGGGGATCTACGTGCTGGTCAAGCCGGCACACGCCGACGTCGCCGGCGTCGTCGGGACCGTCCTGGCGATCTTCTCGCTGTTCGGATCCCTCGGCGGGTTGCTGGTTGGCATGCTGCTTGGGATTCTCGGCGGGAACCTCTGTCTCGCCTGGAAGCCACGCGACGATGTCGTCGACGACGCCGTCTCGGAGCCGAGCGTCGTCGACAAGGCGGCGGCCCGGATCGACGCGGGGTTCGGTCGCCTCGTCGGACGGCTACTCCTGAGTTGCCGTGCGGGCATCGACCGAATCAAACGGTGGGGTACCGACGAGTGACGACAAGACGAATCCGACCGAGGGACCGCCACGACGCATGACACGGGCCGGTGCGATCGTCGTCGTCGTGGTCGCGGTCGCCCTCGGTGGTGTCATGGTCGGCCCGTCCCACGTGGCCGGTCAGGCCGACGAGCAAGCCATCACCGTCGACCTCGGTACGGTCGAGGGCGCGACCGTCTGCGTCCAGCAACTTTCGTCGGACACCAACCGGATCGTCGTTCGAGGCGACGACGGAAACGTCACGATTCACTTCGACGAAACCAGACGCGTCGAACTCGAGGAGACGCGATCCGCCGAGGGAGAAATCGTGTTACGAACGGGCCGACAAAACGAGGCGCTCAACGATCTCGCGGCGGGCGAAGAGTGTTTCACGGCACAGCAAACCGACGTCGTCGTTGACGCCCGCTCGGTCGAGTTGCGAAACCGCTCCGTTACCGGGTACACCGTCGAGGTCGGCCCGGAACGCGACGTCCCCGCACCCGCCCCGTTCGACCCACCGCACGACATCGGTGGGCAAAACGACGGTGGTGATCGAGAGGACGAAACCGAGAGCCGAAACAACGAGACCGACCGTTCGGCCAACGAGAGCGTTGGAGGAAATGAGAGCGTCGGAGAAGGAAACGAGAGCGTTGGAGGAGTAACCGAGAATGATGGAGGAAACGAAAGCGATAGCAGAGACAATGAAAACGACGGCCACGACGACGGTGAGATCCGAGACAACGAAACCGAAACTCGAGGGAACGAGACCGATGGGCTGGACAACGAAAGTGACGGCCTGACCAACGAAAGCGACGGGACCACGAGCGATTCGGCTGGCGATTTGCCGTCGAACGAGTCCGGTAGCGAGAGTCCGAACGGCGATGAACAGACGGCAACCCCGACCGCCCCTGAGGCCGACGAGAACGACACGGAGACGCCAGCGCGGACTGGAAATCGATCGACGGACGACGGAGTCAGTGACGAGCGGGAAAGCGAACCATGAGCGATCACGAGACGAACGACGTTGAGGAGTACGCGCCGTCGTTGGCAGCGATCGACTCGCGAATCGTCCTCGGAGCCGCCGCCGTCGGGGTGTTCGTTTCCTTTACCTCGCTTCTGGTACCGGTCTTAACGCGGATCGGTGGCGGCATCGTCGCGGGATTTATCGCCGCGTACGCCGCCGGGCGGGTCGTGACCGGCCTCGCGTACGCGGTTGTCGCGAGCGCGCTCGTCGGCGGCCTCGCAGGCTTCTTCATGGCGTTTCTCGGCGCGCTCTCCGGGCTGTACACCGAACCGCCGCTGTTCGTCCTCTCCTCGGTCGGACCGGTCAGTCCGGGGCTCTCCGGGCTCGGGCTTCCGAGCGTCGTCCTACTCGCCGCCGCCTTCTCGCTGCTGACTGCCATCGACGGCCTCGTCGGCGGGCTGGTCGGCAGCGGGCTGCGGGCGCTCTCTCCGTGGTGAGACACGACGCTCGGGACGTCCGGACTCGCAAACGCAGCCACAGTCCGTCCGGGTGACGATCCTCGCCACCGAAACGGTTCACTCGGACTCGCAACGCCTTGCGCGAAACAGTCCGTCGTGACCGGCAGTGGCTACGATCGGGGGACCCTGCCCACGGTAACGAAAAATGGGACCGCTTCCGTCCGGCGATACTCCTCCGCTTCCATCTGCTCGATGACGGTCCGTCCCATCTCCCGCCACGAGCCGCGGAGGTCGTCGTACTCCGCCTCGGTCAACGGCCCCGAGAGCATCGTCTCCCGATCGTCTGCCAGCCCCGCACCGGTCGCTTTCCGGCGAGCGTTCCGCAGCGCGCCTTCGCTGTACGGTGGTTCGACCGTCCGGACGTGATCGTACCGACGCGTCTCGAGGACTGCGAGCCCTGCATCGTCGAATTCCTCGCGGGCGTCGGCCCCGAGCGCGACGTCCGTCGGCACGCCGTCGATGTAGGCTCCGCGTGCCCGCCGCTCGAGGTCGTCCTCGGCGTCGACGCTCGAGTCGATCTCGACCGCGGCGTTGTCGGGTTCGACGGCCGCGACGAGATCCGTCGAGACGCGGGCGAACTCGGCGATTGCGGCCGCGGGATCGGGCAGGTTGATCAGCAGCGCCTGACAGACAACGAGGTCGAACGTGTCGTCCGGAAACGGCAGCCGGAAGGCGTCGCCGGCGACGACCGGGACGTGAGCGTCGGCCGCCGAAAGCAGGTCCGGGTCGGCATCGCAGCCGATCACCTCGCCCGGCGATTCCGCCGCGAGGACCCGGCTCAGTTCGCCGGTCCCACAGCCCACGTCGAGGATTCGGTCGCGGGTGTCGAGGGCCAGCGGCTCGAGGGCCTCGCGAGAGTCGGCCCACATCCCCTCGCGGGTCCGGCTGAGGTACGATTCGGAGAACTCGCGCACGGGCCACGATACCGGCGGTACGAGTAAAAACGGGTCGGTTTCTCGAGCGGCGAGAGGGGTTAGTCCTCGCGCAGTTCCTGTACTTTCTCGATGTTCCACGCGAAGCCACGGCCGTCCTCGGTCGGCGTTTCGAGGGCAAAGGGAAGGTCCCGCAGGTCGGGGTGGTTGACGATCGCTTTCATTCCGTCCTCGCCGATGTAGCCCTCGCCGATGTGGGCGTGTTCGTCCTTGTGGGTGCCCACGTCGTGTTTCGAGTCGTTGAGGTGGATGTACTCGAGGTACTCGAGGCCGACCTCGTCGTCGAAGCGGCCGACGGTCTCGTCGACCGCCTCGGGGGTCGTGAGGTCGTTGCCCGCGACGAGCGTGTGGGCGGTGTCGATACAGATCCCGATGTCGGTGTCGGTGCGATCGATGATCCCCGCCAGATGGTCGAACTCGCCGCCGAGTTTCGTCCCGCTGCCCGCGTCGGATTCGATGAGAATCTGGACGCCCTCGGGGACCTCGAGGTCGTCGATCAGGCTCGCGGCGTTGTCGAGGCCACCCTCGACGCCCGCGCCGGTGTGTGCCCCGAGGTGGACGTTGACGTAGGGAATTCCCAGTCGCTCGGCGGCATCGAGTTCCGCCTGCATGCTCTCTTTGGACTTCCGGCGGAGATCGTCCTTGGGCGTACAGAGATTGACGAGATACGAGGAGTGGATCACCCACGGCCCCTCGAGTTCCTCGTCGGTCTCTTCCCGGAACCCGTCAGCGGCCTCGTCGCCGATTTCGGGTTGTTGCCAGACTTGCGGCGAGGTGGTGAAGATCTGGCCACAGTTGCCGCCGAAAGCGAGTTGACGGTGGACGGCGTTGCGGAGATCGTCGTACGGCGGTGTTTCGTCGTCGGAAGAGACGCGCGAGCCGGAGATCGAGACGTGTGCGCCGACCTTCATCGTCATGCCTGCCGGTCAGTACCGGGCCGTGATAGGTATAACGGACCGCCCCGATTCGATCGACTGACGGTGTCGATCCGACCGGCCGCCGGACCCGCCGTGGCGCGTGCTGTGCGACGGTTTACCGGTAGCGAACCGTCGCGCGGTGTTTTCCTGTGACCTACTGTCGGCCATCGCGGTACGGCACGCGCTACCGAACCGCCCGCTCGAGCCGTGCTTGGCGTCCTTCCGTCACTGCTCGCCCGCCTCGAGGACCTTCCGATCGCGGACCCATTCGTCGGCCCCAAACTTCCGGGCGGCGAGGTCGCGGGCCGCCTCGAGTTCGCTCTCGCGCCAAGTCGATTCCTCGGCGTCGCACCACTCGCCAAGCGCGCCCGCGATCGCGTCGACAGCCGTCTCGCGATCGACCCCGACTTCGTCGCGGACGCTCGTTACCCGGTCGGTGAACGTCGACTCCGCGAGGTCGGTGTCGAAGACGCCGACGTGGGCGTGGGGCTCGAGCGCGTAGCTGATCGAGCCGTGCTGGATGACCACGTCGCGCTGGCGGTACTGGGCGTTGCCGCTGATTTTCCTCGCGTCCGCCCCCGCGCCTGCCGGCGCGACGATGTCGTGGGCAGGGTTGATATCGCGCAGATAGCAGGAAGGGTGATAGATCGCGTCCTGCTCGGCCGCGGCGAAGTCGGCGTCGACGCCCAGTCGGTCGAACGCCTCGAGGATCGGCTCGCAGAACAGTTCGTAACAGTCCATCAGATCCCCCGGGACCTCGTCGGCGGGCGCGACGATCGTGTAGGAAATGTCGGCGTAGCGGTCGTGATAGATCCCGCCGCCGCCGGTCTGACGACGGGTGACGTCGATCCCCTCCCGCTCGCAAAAGTCCCAGTCGACAGTGTCAGCGTCCTGTCGGTATCCCAGCGAGAGCGTACTCGGTGCCCACGAGTAGGTCCGTACCGTTCGCAGGCCGTCTTCGAGGGCCGTCCGCGCGGCGATTTCCTCGAGGGCCATCTGCGTTGCCCCGTCGCGGGGCTCGTCCCGGATTAGCCGCCAGTCCCGATCGGTGCGGTCGGTCATACGTGGGGCAATGGGGACGAGATGGAAATCGATTCCGACGCACCTCGATTTTCGTATATCGGTATTCGATTTATCCCGGCCGAGCGTCGGGTCGAACCACGGTGGCACCGTGGCTCCGAGCCACCTCATGCGCCGATCCCGTCCCAGTCGGCATCACCAGCCCGAGTCGCGTCGCCGACGCCGGAGCCGCGTCACGCCGTTTTTACGTACACGCCGGCTATCGGCGCTTATGGTGCGCAACGTCGCCGGGTTGCTCCCGGAACTCGAGGACGAGGACTTCTATCTCCTCTCGGGCGTCGAGCAGGGGATGCGCTTCTCCGAGTGGGTCCAGCGGGAGAAGCTCCCGAAGTTCGCCGACCTACCCGACGAGGAGGTCGAGTACCGCCTCGAGCGGTGTCTCAAGCGCGGGCTGGTCGAGCGAAAGACGATCCAGTACGAGGGCTATACACTGCAGTTCGAGGGCTACGATACCCTCGCCTTGCGGGCGCTGGTCGAACAGGATACGATCTCGGAATTCGGCTCGCCGCTTGGCGTCGGCAAGGAAAGCGACGTCTACGAGGTCCGCTCCTACAAGCCGCTGGCCCTGAAGTATCACCGCGAGGGCTATACGAACTTCCGGGAAGTACACAAGGAACGCGACTATACCTCGGACAACGACCACGTCTCGTGGATGTACACCGCCCGGAAGGCCGCCGAGCGCGAGTACGACATTCTCGAGGAACTCTACCCCGACGTGGCGGTCCCCCAGCCGATCGGGCAGAACCGCCATGCTATCGTCATGGAGAAGATGGACGGCGTCGAACTCTCCCGAACCCGCCTCGAGGACGAGCAGGTGCTGGGCGTCCTCGAATTGCTTGTCAGCGAGATGGCCGAAGCCTACGAGACGGGCTATGTCCACGCGGACATGAGCGAGTACAACGTCTTCGTCGACGAGGGCGGCGTGACGATCTTCGACTGGCCCCAGGCGGTCCCGACCGACCACGAGAACGCCAGCGAGTTCCTCCGCCGAGACCTGACCAATATCGTGGGCTACTTCCGCCGGAAGTACCCCCAGCACGTCCCCGACGACCTCGAGGCCGACGATCTCGCTCGCGAGATCGAGGCCGGCGCGTTCGACTCGCTCGAGGTCGACGTATAGCCGCACCGATACCGGAGGACTACCGGTCGGGAACGCGGTTCACGGCGGTTTGATCGGCCCGTCGAACGATTCGGTTTCCTTGTCGTCGTCTCGAGCGCACCCCAATAGAGTTGCCTCGGATGGTATGTATCGGTACCAGCCGGTCGCGGAAGAACACCCGGATAGCGAGCGGCTTCTCGCGGACGAGGATCGGCGGGCCCGACGTTCGAACCGTCCGCGGGAGCGGTCGGACGGGTCGTCGCGACGGCCGTCGTCCCCTGATCCGGTGCGACCAGCGATTCGTCTCGAGCGCGCCCCGAATAAACCGAATTTCGATATATGAAATCGAAATTCTCGTCGACAGAGAGACTACGTGATCGGTCGGCGACGCGAGGCCCGCTCTCGAGGGGCGATCGCTGCGTTCCCGGAGTTCGAAGCGCTTATACCCGAGAGCCGGGAAGGGAGGGTAGACTCGCTGGTTCGCGGGCATCAGCGGGCACCTGCACGACGCCGTGTCACAGGTCGGGATGTGATCCGCGGGGCTTGGCCCCGGTCGGGATTGAACCAGCAAACGCCCGCGGGTGAATACAATGGCAGAAAGCTTCTATTCCCACATCAAGGACGCATGGAAGGACCCCGACGACGGCAAGCTCGGGGAGCTACAGTGGCAGCGCAAACAGGAGTGGCGCGACCAGGGCGCTATCGAGCGCATCGAGCGCCCGACGCGACTGGACAAGGCACGCGAACTCGGCTACAAGGCCAAACAGGGCATCGTCGTGGTCCGGGTCTCGGTCCGCAAAGGGACTGCCCGGAAGGAACGGTTCACCGCCGGTCGGCGCTCGAAGCGCCAGGGTGTCAACCGCATCGGGCGGCGCAAGAACATCCAGCGCATCGGCGAGGAACGCGTCTCCCGGAAGTACCCCAACCTGCGCGTTCTCAACAGCTACTGGGTCGGTGAAGACGGCTCGCAGAAGTGGTTCGAAGCGATCCTCGTGGACCCGAACCACCCCGCGATCGAGAACGACGACGACCTCAGTTGGATCTGTGACGACGACCACACCAACCGCGCGTTCCGCGGACTGACCAACGCCGGCAAGGCCAACCGTGGCCTCAACAACCGTGGCAAGGGCGCGGAGAAGGTCCGTCCCTCCAACACCGGCGGTCAGGGACGCGCGAAGTAACGCGCAGTCACGACGTAAACCAACACGTTTCTTTCGCGATCGACTTCGACAGCGGCCGCGCTGCCGTGTCCACGTGAGGCCGCCTGCGTGGACGAGGTGGGACGATCTCGAGTCCCACCGAGAGCGACCGAACGGACGCTGGCGGCAACTCCCGTACCGTCGGATTCAGAGGTGGACTTATTCGGTAGGCCGATGTACCAGCGCGCATGGCAGACAACGTCCTCGTGGCGGTCGACGACTCGAACCAATCGACGGAAGCCCTCGAGTTCGCTTGTCGCGAGTATCCCGAGGCGACGATCACCGCGATTCACGTCCTCGATCCGGGCGACTTCTACGCCGTGACCGGTGTGGAGGGGACCGCGATGGCCAACTACGACGAGATACAGGACCATCACGAGGAACGGGCCGAGAACATCCTCGAGACGGCGCGAGAACAGGCCGACGACCACGGGCTCGAGATCGAGACGGACCACGTCGTCGGTGGCGTCTCGCGGTCGATCGTGGATTACGCGGCCGAACACGACATGGATCACATCGTGATCGGGAGCCACGGTCGGACCGGCGCGAGCCGCATTTTACTCGGGAGCGTTGCCGAGACGGTCGCTCGGCGGTCGCCGGTCCCAGTGACGATCGTTCGCTGATCGCGGTCGCCGCTCGCTCGAGACGAGTCGATCGAACAGTGGCCACTACCGAACGATAGCGTCGGCTCAGTGGGTCGATAGCGACAGCGGAGAAGACGTGATCGGTCGGCTTACGCCGAAATAGTCTGACTTTCCTGTTCGCTCTCGGTCGAGCGCATATCCAGATCGGCCATCAGCGCGTCGATGGCCTCCTCGGGGTCGGTCTCGGAGTCGAAGACCCGATCGAACCCCATCTCGCGGAAGAACTTGCGGGTCTCCTCGAAGTCGTCCTGTCCGACGGCGAGGTTGCCGCCGATGTAGGTCGTGACATCGAGGTCGGACTCGGCGATTCGCTGGTGGAAGCCCTCACAGTCCTGTTTGGCGTGGCCGTAGAGCGACGAGACGAGTACAGCCTCGGCATCGTTGGCGGACGCGGCTTCGACGAACTCCTCCTGGGAACTCTGAACCCCCAGATTGACGACGTCGAATCCGGCTGCCTCCAGCGCCTGTTCCAGGATGGTGATCCCGACGACGTGAGCGTCGGAACCGATCACGCCGAGGATGACTGTCTCGGTCATGTGCGTACCACCACAAACTGGAGGGACCACCATAAACCTAATGATTAATAATGTGCCAATCGTTCACACGGTTCCCCTCGGGCGGTTTCTCGAGGCGTTTTAGCGAACGCGGCGTCGAAAACAACGCTTTCACGTTTCGGTCTGGAACACTGCGCGTTCGTTCCGTCGACGGACGAAATGCAGTGCGGGCGGTCAGTCGTTCGTTACCCGGCCTGTCGTCGGGGCGACGCTCGTGAGGGCACCGACCGGCGCGTCGGTCCGACCGCGGGCGCGTTCGATTCCGTCCTCGCCGGCGGCGATGAGCGCGAAGACGCCGGCGACGTCGGCTTCGGCGGTGTGAGCGATGTCCAACAGGAGTTCCTGCGTCTCGCCCGAACGGATGAGGTCGTCGACGACCAGCACCGACTCGCCAGGGTCGATGGCCGAGGCGGGCAGGTAGTAGGTGAGTTCGATCCCCGACTGCAGTCGCTGGCGGGCCTCGATGAACTCCTCGACGGCAGTCTCCTTGCTCTTTTTCGCGTAGGCACAGCGGACCCCGTAGTAACTCGCGAGCGCCGCCGCGAGCGTGATCCCGTCGGTCGCGGCGGTGAGAACGACGTCCGGTCGATCGAAGTCGAACCCGTTGGCCACGACTGGAGCGGCCAAGTCGAGGAACGGCTGGTCGAAGACAGTCGCGCTGTTGTCGACGTACCCCTCGTCGTCGACGGCGATTCGTGCGTCGAGTTCCGCCGCCAGCGCCTCCCGGCCGAGGTCCTCGACGACCTCGCGCGCGCGATCGGTACCGGGGAGAACGTGCCCGTTGACGTAGCGGTTGAGATCGCCCGCCGGAAGCCCGGTCGTCTCGGCGAGTTCGTCGTAGGTCCGGGTCTCCTTTAACATCCGCAGTACGTCGACGGCCCGCAGCTGGAGGGCCGCCTTCTCGGCTCTGTTCATACAGATATGCATGATTCCGTAACTATGGGTATTACGATCGGCTCCGAATCGAGAAACAGGCACGAACGTGGAGTCATCCCGAGCCTGTGGCGGATAGACGTCGGCCGTCAATCGGTGGGAGAAAGTGAACCGATCCGCGTCGATGCGGTCGTCGAGGCCGTTACTGCAGGAAGTCCGGTTCCGTCCGCTGCTCGTCGCGCTCGGCCTCGAGATGGTCGCGGAACTCCTCGATCTCGACGTCGTACTCCTGGTCCTCGAAACGGTCGCGGACCGAGATGTTGCCGTCTTCTTCCTCGTTGTCGCCAACGATGATCTGGTACGGAACCCGATCGTCGTGGGCCGCGCGGATCTTCCGCTCGAGGGTGGAGTCGCGGCCGTCGACCTCGACGCGGAAGTCATCGAACTCGTTTGCCACGCGGTGGGCGTAGCCGAGGTTGTCGTCGGAGATCGGCAGCACGCGGACCTGTTCGGGCGCGAGCCACAGCGGGAATCGGCCCTCGTAGTGCTCGATGAGCATCATGAAGAACCGCTCGTAGCTGCCGTAGAGCGCGCGGTGGATCATGACCGGCCGGTGTTCCTCGTTGTCCTCGCCGACGTAGTTCAGGTCGAACCGCTCGGGCATGTTGAAGTCCAGTTGGACCGTCGGCCCGTCCCACGAGCGGCCGATGGCGTCCTCGAACGCGAAGTCGATCTTCGGCCCGTAGAACGCGCCGTCGCCCTCCTCGATCTCGTAGTCGTGGGCGCGGTTCTCGAGGACGTTCTCGAGTTGCTCCTCGGCGCGGTCCCAGATCTCGTCGCTGCCGACGGACTTCTCGGGACGGGTCGCAAGCGCCATCTCGTAGTCGAGGTCGAACGTCTCGAGGACGTCCGTGATCATGTCCATGATCTCCTCGACCTCCTGTCTGATCTGGTCGGGCCGGATGAACAGGTGGCCGTCGTCGATGGTGAAGGCCCAGACCCGCGAGAGCCCCGAGAGTTCGCCGCGCTGCTCTTTTCGATAGACCTTGCCGTTCTCGGCGTAGCGGATCGGCAGGTCCCGATAGCTCCAGGAGTGGTCCTGGAAGATGGCGGCGTGGCCGGGACAGTTCATCGGCTTCAGGCCGAACTCGTCGTCGCCGACGTCGAAGATGAACATGTCGTCCTGATAGTTCTCGTAGTGGCCCGACCGGTGCCACAGATCCGTCTTGAAGACGTGAGGCGTCTCGACGTAGTCGTAACCCGCGTCCTCGTTGAGATCCTTGACGAACGCCTCGAGTTCCGAGAGGACGGTCTTCCCGGCGGGATGATACAGCGGCAGTCCGGGGCCGGTCACGTCCTGGATCGAGAACAGGTCCATCTCGTTGCCGATGCGACGGTGGTCCCGCTTCTCGGCCTCGCGCTTGCGCTCTAAGAAGTCCTCGAGGTCGCTCTCGTCCTCGAAGGCCGTGCCGTAGATGCGGGTCTGCATGGTGTTGTCCTCGTCGCCGCGCCAGTAGGCCCCGGCGATCTCGAGCAGTTCGACGACGCCGATCTCGCCGGTCGAGTCGACGTGGGGGCCGGCACAGAGGTCCTCCCACTCGCCCTGTTTGTAGAACGTGACGGTGTCGTTCTCGTCGGCGAACTCGGAGAGCAACTCGAGCTTGTAGGGCTCGCCCGCGAGGCGCTGCTCGGCCTCGTCGATCGAGACGACCTCGCGCTCGATGTCGTAGTCCTCGTCGATGATCGCCTCGATCTCGGCCTCGAGGCCGGCGAGGTCCTCCTCGTCGACGTCGAGGTCGTCGAAGTCGTAGTAGAAGCCCTCGTCCGTCGGCGGGCCGATCGCGAGTTTGACCGTGTCCTCGTCGTACAGGCGCTCGACCGCCTGCGCGAGACAGTGGGCCGCGGAGTGGCGCATGACCTCGAGGTACTCCTCGCTCCCGTCCGTGATGATCTCGAGTTCGGCACCGTCGTAGGCCGGTTCCTCCTTGGCGACGAGGTCGCCGTCGAGTTTGCCGGCGACGGTGTCGCTGCCGAGGCCGGGGCCGATCTCGTACGCACAATCCTCGACGGTGGCGTCGGCGTCGACCTCGAGTTCGGAGCCGTCGGGCAGTACGACCGTTATCCGTTCCTGTGACTGGGAATCTGATTCTGACATGGGTGTAGCTGGTGTGGGTGTTGTAACTGCGTGGAAAACGCCGGTGGCGTGTCCGTCGACGGGCGAGCCAGTCCCACCGTCTGCTGGTCGTTCAGGGCCGACACAACAAACGGTAGGTGTGAGTTAGAAGCGGGCATGAGCCCGGCGTGTAAAACGGACACCTACCATCGTGGCTACGCGTAGTCTCGAGTGGGGTAAAAGCGTTGTGATGGTGTGCGATGTGGCCGTTCGGATCCGGAACCGAATCGGGCGGAGATGCAGGTTCCGTGGCGGTCAACGAACCTCACATTGCGCTCGCGACTGGCCGGGCACTACTATAGACCCACGGGAACCGGTACTCGTTTTTCCCTTCCCATTGACGATGGGATATGCGCGCCAAGGCCGTCCTTTTCGACTTCGACAACACGCTCTATCCCTACGCGCCGTGCAATCGGGCGGGGAAAGACGCCGCTCGAGCGGCCGCGCGGGAACTGGGCTACGAGTTCGATCGCGGGGGGTTCGAGGCGTTCTATCAGACGGGCCGGCGGGCGATAAAGCGCGAAGTGCCCGGCACGGCGGCATCTCACGATCGGTACCTCTACTTCAAACGCGCGCTCGAGCGCCACACCGGCCGACCGAAGCCGACCGAGGCGCTCGCGCTCGGCGAGGCCTACTGGAGGGCGTATATCGATGCGATGGAACTCTTGCCGGACGTCGAGGCGACCCTCGAATCGTTGCGAGACCGAGGGATCGATGTCGGGGTCGTCACGAACTTCACGGCGCGAACCCAGCTCGAGAAACTCGAGGCGGTGGGGCTCGGTGACGATCTCGACCTGCTGGTGACCTCCGAGGAGACGGGCCGCGAGAAACCCGGCTCGGTCATGTTCACGCTGGCGCTGTCGCGCCTCGATCGTCGCCCGTCCGAGGCGGTGATGGTGGGCGACAACGTCGAGGCCGATATCGTCGGGGCCAACGCGGTCGGCCTCGAGACGGTGCTGTTCAGCGCCGACGGTGACGACCCCGACGGGCCGCTCGAGGGCGACCGAGAACCGGACCATCGGATCGATTCGGTCGCGGCCCTGCCGGAGGTGGTGCTATGATCCTCGAGTCCGAACGCCAGGCGGTGGTCGAGTCCGCACCGGAACTCGCGGGGCTGACGCCCGGGCGAACGGGCAATTTGAGCGTTCGTGACAGCGAGCGCGGCGACGCCTTCGCGATCACGCCAACCGGCGTCCCCTACGATGGTTTCGGCGTCGAGGACGTCCCGGTCGTCGCGACCGACGGCGAACAGCGCAACGGCGCGATGGCCCCGAGCAGCGAGGTGCCGATGCACGCCGCGATCTACCGCCGCGAGGACGTCGGCGCGATCGTCCACACCCACTCGCCGTGGGCGACGACGCTGGCCGTCGCTCGCGAGCTGCTGCCGCCGATCCACTACATGATCGTCGCCGTCGGCAAGCGCGTCCCCGTCGCCGAGTACGCGCCCTACGGGACCGACGAACTCGCAGCGAACATCGTCCAGGCGATGGACGAGGCCGAGGCGACCGCGACGCTCGTCGAAAACCACGGCCTCGTCGTCACGGCGTCGGACATAGAGACCGCGCTCGAAAACACGCATCACGTCGAGAGCCTCGCCCGGTTGTACCTCCAGACCCGCGCGGCCGGCCTCGAGCCGACCACGCTTTCGGACGCGCAACTCGAGACGGTCCTCGAGCAGTTCGAGTCCTACGGGCAGTAGCTGTCGATCCCTGACGAGTTCACTGCGAGTCGAGCAGGTCGCTCGCGGTCACCAGCGCCTCCATCTCGACCCCGGCGTCTTCGACGTTCTCGCGGCCGCCCTCCTCTCGGTCGACGACGACCAGCGCGCGCTCGACGGTCGCGCCCGCCTCCCGCAGCGCCTCGACGGCTTCCACGAGGCTCGTCCCCGTCGTCACGATGTCCTCGACGACGACAACCTCCTCGCCGTCCTCGAGGCGGCCCTCGACGAGGTTGGCCGTCCCGTACTCTTTGCGCTGCTTGCGCGCGATGACGTAGGGGACGCCGGCCGCGACGCTGGTCGCCGCGGCGAGGGGGACGCCGCCGAGGGCGACGCCGCCGAGTTTGTCGTCGGGTGCGAGTCGCTCGGCGAAGGCCTCGCTGATGGCCTCGAGACAGTCCGGCTCGGTCTCGAAGAGGTACTTGTCGACGTAGTACTCGCTGGTGCCGCCGTGGGAGAGTTCGAACTCGCCGAACTGCACGGCGTCGGCCGCCCGCAGGGCGTCGATGAGGTCCTGGTTCGTCATGCTCGAGAGGGCGCGCCGGACCGAAATAAGCGGTGTGGAACGCAGTCGGCGGACGCTCGAGCGAGGTCAATCCCCGCGATCGCCGGGCAGCAGCGGGTTCCCGGCTGCCGCTGCAGGTAGGTTTTTGTTCTCCGAGGGAAGTGTGCCCTATAATGACATCATCCAGAGCCGACGAGCCGCATCCGGACGTGCAGGCGTTCCTCGAACTCTACGAGTCGCTGGACACCCCCGAGTTCAGCGAGATCTCGCCCGAGGAGGCCCGCCGGAACTTCGAGGAGATGCGCGTCACTGACGAGCCCGATATCGAACTCGAGTCCGTCGAAGATCACACGATCGACGGGCCACACGGCGACCTCGTCGTCCGGAGCTACGACCCCGGCACCCAGGGCGAGGACCGGCCGCTGCTCCTGTACTTCCACGGGGGTGGGTGGGTCGTCGGAAGCGTCGACACTCACGACGGCGTCTGCAGGAAACTGGCCGACGACACCGGGTACCCCGTCGTTAGCGTCGACTACGGGCTCGCACCGGACCACCCCTTCCCCGAAGGACTCCAAGACTGTTACGCCGCCCTCGAGTGGGTCGCCGAGAAAGCCGACGAACTCCGTGCTGATCCGGACAGGGTCATCGTGGGCGGCGACAGCGCCGGCGGCGGCCTCGCGGCGGGACTGTCGCTGCTCGTCCGGGATCAGGGCGGCCCCGACATTGCCTATCAGCTGCTGATCTACCCCAGCGTCGGCGACGCGCCCGCGACCGAAGCCTACGAGGAGAACAAAGAGGGCTATTTCCTCACCGAAGCGGACATGGAGTGGTTCCGGGGCCACTACTTCGAGACCGAGATCGATATGGGGAATATCTACGCTTTCCCCCTGTTCGCGGCCGACCTCTCGGGGCTACCGCCCGCGACGGTCCTCACCGCCGGCTTCGACCCGCTTCGCGACGTCGGTGCGAACTATGCCGACCGACTCGAGGACGCGGGCGTCCCCGTCGAGTACCACAACTACGACGACATGATCCACGGGTTCTTCAGCATGATCTCCGATCCCATCGACCTCGATCGCGCCCACGAGGCCTACGAGGCGGCCGTCGCGGACATGCGGGCGGAACTGGAGTAAGCGGCCGCGAACGCTCGGTTTCGCCGCCGTTCGCTCGAAGCCCTCCAGCGCCGTCACTCGAGCGAGCGCTCGACGACCGAGACGCCCTCGAGCGCCGCCAGTTCCTCGAGGACGCCCGCGAGGTGGTCGGGGCCGCTGCCCGCGAGGCCGATCGTCACGGGCGTCCGGTTGGGCTCGTCGACGGCGGTCCGGCGGGCGCGCTCGAGGACGTCGAGTTCGGCCCCTTCGGATTCGACCGTCTCGACCACGTCGCCGACCGCCGTCGGCCAGCCCGCGAGCGCGAGTCTGGCCTCGGCGTAGCGCCCGAGTTCGTGGAGGCCGGTCCGAGTCAGTTCGGCGTGGTCGGTGAGATCGACGTTGCCACCCGAGACGACGATCGCAACGCGGTCGCCCTCGAGGTCGAGATCGTCCGAGAGCGCGGCGGCAAGCGGTGTGGCCCCGGCGGCCTCGGCGACGGTCTTGGCCCGTTCGGCGAGCAGGGTCACGGCGGCGGCGATCTCCCGGTCGCTCACGCTGATCACGTCGTCGACGACCTCGCGGGCGATCTCGAAGGTCGTCTCGAGCATGCGCGCGTCGGCGATCCCCTCCGCGACGGTGTCGACCGTCTCGAGCCGGCGGATCTCGCCGGCCTCGAGCGAGGGCTTGGCGTGGGCAGCCCCCTCGGGCTGGACGCCGATCACCCGCGTCTCGGGGTCGGTGGCCTTCAGTACCGTGCCGATGCCCCCGATGAGCCCGCCCCCGCCGATCGACACGAGGACGGTGTCGATCTCGGGGAACTGCTCGCGCAACTCGAGGCCGATCGTCCCCTGTCCGGCGACGACGGCCTCGTCGTCGAAGGGGTGGACGAACGTCGCGCCCGTCTCACCGGCCCGCTCGAGGGCGTACTCGTAGGAGCGTTCGTAGATGTCGCCCTCGACGACGACCTCCGCTCCGTAGCCGCGGGTGGCCTCGATCTTCGCGGCGGGGGTGATCTCGGGGACGACGATCGTCGTCTCGATCCCGAGCAGGTCGCCCGCCAGCGCCACGCCCTGGGCATGATTACCCGCGCTCGCGGTGATGACCCCCGCCTCGCGTTCCGCGGCCGAGAGCTGTGCCATCCGGTTGTACGCCCCGCGGATCTTGAACGAGCCGGTCCGCTGGACGGTCTCGAGTTTGAGTCCGACCGACGCCGCCCCGCTCATCTCGGCGAATGTCCGGGAGGTGTCAAGCGGCGTCCGATGGACGACGTCGCCGATGCGCTCGCGGGCGGCTTCGACGTCCGCGAGCGTGACCGGGGGGTCGTCCGCCCCGCTTGCCGCGTCGCCCCCGTTCATTCACCGGCCTCCGCGCTCGCATCGTCGGCCGGCGTCGCGTCCCCCGCGTCGACCTGTGGGACCGGATGGCGGGCCTCGAGTTCCCGAATCGTCCCGACCAGCACGTCGACGCCGTGCTGGAGGCTCCGCTCGTCGACGTCGAAGGTCGGCGTGTGGTGGCTGGTGGGATGGTCGGTGCCGACGATCATGTACGTCGCCAGCCCACCGTCTTCCTGAACTCGTTCCATCAGGAAGGTCGCGTCCTCGCTCGCGCCGAAGTCGGCGGCCGGCACCACGTGGTCGACGCCCGCAATGCCGCCGGCGACCTCGCTCACCAGCGCCTGCAGTTCGGGGTCGCTGTCGGCCCGGGGCGACTCGCTGACGACCTCGACGTCGGCCCGGCAGCCGTGCATCTTCGCCGCGGACCGCATCGTCCGCTCGAGGCGGCGTTTCATGTACTCCATCAACTCGGTGGTCTCGCCGCGGGCCTCGGCTTCCATGTGGGCGCGTTCGGCGATGACGTTACTCGCGGTGCCGGCCTCGGCCTTGCCGACGTTCACCCGCGTCATCCCGTCGCTGTGGCGGGGGATCCCGTAGGCGTTGACGATCCCGGCACCCATGGCGTGCATGGCGTTTGCCCCCTCGTTCGGGGCCTTGCCCGCGTGCGCGGAGGTCCCCTCGATCGTCACGTCGACGTGACACATCGCCAGCGGCTTCTCGATCCCGGCGATCACCTCGCCCGTGGGGTGGTCGAGTCCGACGTGGACCGCGAGCAGGTAGTCCAGGTCGTCGGCGAACTCGCTTTTGGCCATCGGACAGCCGCCGCCGCCGGTCTCCTCGGCCGGTTGGAAGAAGACCACCAGTCGGCCGGCAAAGTCGCTCTCGGCGATGGCCTCGAGGACGGCCAGCCCCCAGGTCATGTGGGCGTCGTGGCCGCAGGCGTGCATCGTGCCCTCGATCTCCGAGCGAAAGCCCTCGTCGACGGGGTCGTGATCCGGGTCGGTCGATTCCTCGATGAACAGCCCGTCGATGTCGACGCGCAGCCCGATCGCCGGTCCCTCGCCGCGCTCGAGGACCGCGACGGCCCCCGTATTGCCGCCGGTCATGCGCTCTAAGAGGGCCTCGTCCGCGCCGCGCTCGCGGGCGCGCTCGACCCACGGCTCGAGGTCGGCGTCGGGGACGGCCATTCGGTCGGCGGGGTCGTAGGCGTCGGGGCCGACGGCCAGTTCGTCGACGCCGATACCCCTGATCTCCTCGACGAGGCGGGCCGTGGTGAGGAACTCGCGCCACGCGGGCTCGGGGTGGCGGTGGAAGCTGCGACGAACCGTCACGAGTCGGTCCTGGATCGGCTCGGTCATGCGAGAGGCTGACGCGCCCCAGGGACTTAATTATACACAGTGAGTGTTTACGACGACTACACAAAAAGGATAAGGGAGTCGATGACGATCGTCGGACAATGAGTCCGGAGCCGGACGTCGTCGTTCTCCGCGAGGGAACGGAAGGGCTGTCGATGGAATCGTACGCCGAGCGACTGCGCGAGCGACTGCCGGATCACACCGTCGCGCTCGCACGCACGCCGAAAGAAGAACATGAACTGATCCCGCAGGCCCGAGTCGTGACCGGGATCTCGATCGACGAGGCGCTCCTCGAGCGGGCCGACCGGCTCGAGCTGTTCGCGTGTACCTTCGCCGGCACCGATCACGTGCCGATGGATGCGCTGGCCGACCGCGGCGTGACCGTGACGAACGCCGGCGGCATCCACGCCCCCGGGATCGCCGAGCAGACGATCGGGAACATGCTCGTATTCGCCCGCCGGCTCCACGAGGGGTGGCGGCGCAAGGAAAACGGCGAGTGGCGACATTTCCAGTCCCACGAGTTCACGGACAGCACCGTCACGGTCGTCGGGCTGGGCTCGATCGGACAGGCGGTCGTCCAACGCCTCGAGGGGTTCGAGGTCGAGACGATCGGGATCCGCTACACCCCGGAGAAGGGCGGGCCGACCGACGAGGTACTCGGGTTCGACGAGGACGACGTCCACGAGGCCTTCTCGCGGAGCGACTACGTCGTGCTGGCGTGCCCGCTCAACGACCTGACCCGCGGGCTCGTCGGCGAGGCGGAACTGGCGACGCTGCCCCCGAACGCCGTGATCGTCAACGCGGCCCGCGGTGGCATCGTCGACACCGACGCGTTGCTTTCGGCGCTACAGTCCGAGGGGATCCGCGGGGCGGCACTGGACGTCACCGACCCCGAGCCGCTGCCGGCCGACCACCCGCTGTGGGACCTCGAGAACTGTCTCATTACGCCCCACACCGGCGGTCACACGCCTAAACACTGGGACCGGCTGGCCGACATCGTCGCCGGCAACCTCGAGGCCCTCGCATCCGGCGGCGAGATCGAAAACGCCGTGTTGCGGCCGGATTCGAGCGAGTGACCGGTCAGTCGTCCTCGGCGCGGTCGTCAGTCGTCTCGAACGGGACCGTCGGGGCCGCTCCGTCCGGCCGAGTCGACTCACCGAACCCGGCGCTTAGGACGTGAGCCAGCGTTTCGTCGACGCGTTCGTCGGTCTCCGTGACGCGGTCGGGATCGGCCTCGACGACGAACCCGGAGGAGATGTTCGGCGCGGTCGGAATAAAGAGGACGGGCCGTCCGTCGGGAGTCGTGTGGCCGGTCTTGAACGCGGGTACCTCGACGCCGTTCCAGTTCTCGACTCTGACCGGTTCCTGCAGCGCCTGTTCCTCGCCGAACGTGGTTTCGGCGGCGACTTTCGATGCGTTGTAGATGACGCGCAACCCCGGAACACGGTTCGCGGCGTGGTCGACGCCTCGCGTGAAGAGATCACCGACCGTCGTTCGGGTCAGAAAGCCGACGACGACCGTCACGAGACAGAACAACGCCAGCGGAACGATCGCCTGCGAGACGCCGACGGCGACCGTGCGAGTCTGCTCGTGAGCGATCAGCCCTGTTAACAGGGCGTCGGTCGGCACCGGCGGCGTAATACCGGCTATCAGCGCGTAGACGCGGTACAGGACATACAGCGTGACGAGTATCGGACCGATAACGATCAGTCCGCTCGCGAACTCGCGCTTCCACGCCATTGTCGGAGTATGTGATCGGCGGGACATGAGCGCTTCCCTTCGCAACCGCGCTCGGCCGGGAGTCGCCAGTCCGGCCCGCCGCTGGCGACCGGGCCGACTACGGCCAGAGCCCGCGCGTCTCCTTCGCTTCGGCGATCCGGGACAGCGCGACCACGTAAGCGGCGTCGCGCCACGTCAGCCCCTCGGCGTCGACGACGTCGCGGACATCGGTCCAGGCCTCGAGCATGTGGTCCTCGAGTTCCTCGTTGACCCGTTCGAGGGACCACTGGCGGCGGTTGATGTCCTGGAGCCACTCGAAGTAGGAGACGGTGACGCCGCCGGCGTTCGCGAGGATGTCAGGGATCACCGGCACGTCCCGCTCCTCGAGGATGGCGTCGGCGGCGAAGGTAGTCGGCCCGTTGGCCCCTTCGACGACGATGTCCGCGGCGATCGCGTCGGCGTTGTCGGCGGTGATGACGTTGCCGACCGCGGCCGGGATCAGGACGTCGACATCGAGTTCGAGCAGTTCCTCGTTCGTGAGCTGACGGACGCTATCGTCGCCCTCGAGGCCGTTCGCGAAGCTGGTGACCGCTTCGGGTTCCTCGTGGTGGGAGGGAATCGCCTCGACGTCGAGCCCGTCGGGGTCGTAGACCGCGCTGTTGACGTCGGAGACGGCGACGATCGACGCGCCCCACTCGTGGAGCAGGCGGGCGGCGTTGGCACCGACGCTGCCGAAGCCCTGAACGGCGACCGTGGTCTCGGAGGCCTCCCGATCGTAGTACTGGATCGCCTCGCGAGCGGCGATGGCAGTCGAGCGGCCGGGGGCCTCCTCGCGGCCGTAGGAGCCGCCGATAACCGGCGGTTTCCCGGTGACGACGCCGGGGATGGTCTCGCCCTGTTGCATCGAGTAGGCGTCCATGAACCAGGCCATCGTCTGGGCGTCGGTCCCCATGTCGGGCGCGGGGACGTCCTTCGTCGGCCCGACGGCATCGCGCAGTTCCTCGGCGAACCGGCGGGTGAGTCGCTCGGTCTCGTCGTCAGTCAAGGACTTTGGATCGACGGCGATTCCGCCTTTCCCGCCGCCGAAGGGCAGGTCCATCACCGCACACTTCCAGGTCATCCACATCGAGAGCCCGGTACACTCCTCCGCGCTGACCTCGGGGTGGTAGCGCAGGCCGCCCTTGTAGGGGCCGCGGACGTCGTCGTGCTGGGCTCGGTAACCGGTAAAGACCTCGACGGTCCCGTCATCGCGCTCTAAGGGGACCGATACCTGCTGGACCCGTGTCGGGTGTTTCAGTCGCTCGACGACGCCGGGGTCGACGTCGACGTGGGTCGCGGCCCGCTCGAGCTGGCGACGCGCGGTGACAAGCGCCGAGGCGGGTTCGTCCGTTGATTCGTTTTCCGTCGCGGGTGATGAGGTAGTCATCAATATGCTAGTCGTATCGAAGACAGTAGTATGGTTGGCGTTCCATGGTCGGTGTGGATCGCGTTACGTCGTGAATAACTCCCGTGGGAAGTCGGCCAGTGTCTCCGCGCCCGTACTCGTGACGCGGAACGTCTCGCTGATCTCCATCCCGATCTCGTCGGTCCAGATGCCGGGAATCATGTGGAAGGTCATGTCCTCCTCGAGGACGGTCTCGTCGCCGGGACGGATACTCGCGGTGTGTTCGCCCCAGTCCGGCGGGTAGCCCAGTCCCATCGAGTAGCCGATCCGGTCCTCCTTCTCGAGGCCGTACTGGGCGATGGTCTCGCGCCAGGCCTTTTCGACCGCCTCGCAGGTGACGCCGGGTTCGACGGTGTCGAGCGCGGCCTCGATCCCTTCGACGACGATGTCGGCGGTCTCCTGGAGTTCCGCGGGCGGGTCGCCGACGAACGTCGTTCGGGCAAGCGGGGAGTGATACCGATGGCGGCAACCGGAGAGTTCGATGATGACCGGATCGCCGTCCTCGAACTCGCGGTCGGTCCAGGTCAGATGCGGCGTCCCGGTGTGGTCGCCCGAGGGCATCAGCGGGACGATCGAGGGGTAGTCGCCGCCGTACTCCTCGGTGCCGGTAATGAGTTGTTCGTAGATCGCGGCCGCGGCCTCGTACTCCGGAACCCCCTCCTCGATGACGTCCAGCCCCGCCCACATCGCGTTCTCCGAAATGCGGGCGGCCTCGCGCATGTACTCGAGTTCTTGCTCGGACTTCTTGATGCGCACCCACCCCACGAGGAGCGTCGCGTCCTCGAACTCGGCCTCGGGGAGGTTTTGCTGCAGGCGGGTGTAGGACTTCGCGGTGAAGTAGGCCGCGTCCATCTCGAGGCCGATCCGGCCGTCCGCGACCTCGAGTTCCTCGAGGACGCCCGCGACGAAGTCCATCGGGTGGAGGTCGTGGGGCGAGTGGACGTGATCGTCGCTGTAGGCGCGGATGCTGTCGTCGCCGAGGTGGGTCGTCGCCCGCGCGCCGCCACCGTCCATGTCGCGGCCGATCCAGACCGGTTCGTCGCGGTCGGGCGTGACAACGACGGCTTGATGGACGTAGAACGACCAGCCGTCGTAGCCGGTCAGGTAGTTCATGTTCGCCGGATCGGCGACGACGATGGCGTCGAGATCCTCCTCGCGCAACCGCTCTTTGGTCCGTTCGACCCGTCGCTCGTATTCGGCCTCGTCGAAAATATGCTCTCGTGGCATGGTAACAGGACCTCTACGAAGAGCATCGGCGAGTAGTAATAAAATCTTTTCGTGTATAGTAGGTACAGATACTGTTTACTATGTGGGCGGCTCGGGCGGGCAGCGACGGACCGGACCGTCGGCCACAGCCGGCTCGAGGGCGAGGGAGCCGTCTCGAACCGGTCGGCCCGTCCGATCGAACCACCGCCGATTAAGACACGTCGGCTCCTTCCGGCCGATATGGCAGTACTCGAGACGCTCGTGATCGCGTTCTGGGCGATGTTGCCCGCGTACGTCCCCAACAACGCCGCGGTGTTGGCCGGCGGCGGCCGTCCGATCGACGGCGGCCGGACCTGGGGCGACAAGCGGGTACTCGGCGACGGAAAGACCTGGCGCGGGACGGCGATGGGCGTCGCGGCGGGCCTCGCGCTCGCGGCCGTCCTCACCGTCGTCGAGCCGACCGTTAGCGATTCGCTCGGCTTCGACGTACCCGCGTTCACCCCGCTCGCGGCCCTCGGCCTCGCCGGCGGCGCGATGCTCGGTGACATCCTCGCCTCCTTTCTCAAACGCCGGACGGGCCGCCAGCGCGGCGCGATGTTCCCCGGCCTCGACCAGTTGGACTTCGTCGTCGTCTCCCTGCCGCTCGTGGCGCTGCTCGACTTCGGGTGGTTTTCCACCTGGTTCACGCTCGAGGTCGTCCTCGTCGTCGTCGTCCTCACCCCGATCCTGCACGTGACGACGAACATGGCGGCGTACAAACTCGAGTTAAAGAACGAACCGTGGTAATCGAGCCGCAGTAGGGGTTGGACGACGCCGGTTTTTACGCGACCGTCGCACTCGGCCCGACGGCCTCGATCGCCTCACAGAAGATGTCGATGCCGAGTTCGATCTCGCGTTCGGTCGAGTCCAGCGGTGGCAGCAGCCGGATGGTCTTCTTGCCACAGCCCAGCGTCAGGAGGCCGCGCTCGAGGGCCGACTCGACGACGGCGTTGCGGCGTTCGGGGGTGTCGAACTCGACGGCCAGCATCAGCCCCTTCCCGCGGACGTCCTCGACGTGGTCGGGTGCGTCGTCCCGGAGGAGTTCCGTCGCCTGTTCGCCCCGTCGGGTGGCGTTGTCGAGCAGGTCGTGTTCCTGGATCGCCTCGAGCGTGAACGCACCCATCATCGAGCCGAGCAGGTCGCCGCCGCCGAAGGTCGAGCCCAGCCGGTTCTTCTGGCTGGGGAAGACCTCCGACCGGGAGATCGTCGCGCCGACGCGCAAGGCCTTCGCGCTGGCGATGACGTCGGGTTCGATCGGGTAGTGATCAGAGGCCCAGATCTCCCCGGTCCGGCCCACGCCGGCCTGGATCTCGTCGACGACCAGAGGAATGTCGTACTCGTCGGTGACGGCCGCGACTTCCTCCATGAACGTCTCGCTGGGGAACCGGTAACCGCCGACGCCCTGAATCGGCTCGAGCGTGAGGAAGGCGATCTCGTCGGGGTCGACGTGGCCGCCTTCGGGCGCGAGCATATTGCGGAGCTGCGAGCCACCGCCGGCGAAGAACCCGCAGTCGCAGCTGTCGGCGTCACAACCCCGGTCGGCGCAGAACGGTACCGTCTCGATCCCGCTGATCTCGGGGTAATGGCGCGTGTAGACGTCCTTGGACTTCGTCAGCGAGAGCGTGCCGAGGGTACGGCCGTGGAAGCTCCCCGAAAACGCGACGCCGTATTTGGCCGGTGCGCGGTAGTCGTTGGTGATCTTCATCGCGTTCTCCATG
Source organism: Natrinema pellirubrum DSM 15624 (assembly GCF_000230735.2). Taxonomy (NCBI): domain Archaea; kingdom Methanobacteriati; phylum Methanobacteriota; class Halobacteria; order Halobacteriales; family Natrialbaceae; genus Natrinema; species Natrinema pellirubrum. Next base: position 765,406 of record NC_019962.1, on the reverse strand, counting down.
GCCTCCGCGCCGGAGTTCGAGAGGAAGACCGTGTCCATGCCGTACTGGCTCGAGACCTCGGTCAGTTTCTGCATGAGGTGACTCGAGCCGGGGAACTCGGCCTCGTCGGGATTGGGGCCGGAGCCGAAGTACATGTCCTGGCCCGCGATCTTCATCGGTTCGACGAGGTCGAACTCGCGGACTTTCTCGAGGACCTTCTCGTTGTTGTAGCCCAGCGGTGCCGCACCGATGTGACAGGTGAAATCGAGCAAGACGTTGCCGTCGACGTCCGTGACGAAGGGGCCGTCGGCCTCGCGGGTCACGTCCCAGACGAACTCGTGAGAGTACTCGCTGGGCGCGGAGTACTCCTGATGGAAGTCGACCCACTGCTGGGCGTTCGGCCCGGGAAGCGCGTCCGCATCGGGTTCCGCCGTGTCCCTATCCATACACAGTTTATGTGTACCTCGTACATTAAAACTTGTTATAGATTGGCGAGGGTGTGCGGTCACGACGGGAAAAACGCGGACAGCATGACGGCCGGCGGGTATCGCCGAACCGCGGACGGAGGGCCGCGAGACGGTCAGTCGTCGTCCGTTTCGACGGTACCGGCGGGGCCGGACGGCGAGTCGGTATCGGTCTTCCGGCTCGAGCCGATCAGGACGGTTTCGTCCTGCAGGAGGACGCGACCGTAGTTCGAGCCGAAGTCCTTGATCAGCGAGAGCATCGCGAGGAAGCAGACGAAGGCGAAGGGCGTCCCGGTGATGATCGCCGCCTGCTGGAGCGTGTTCGCGCTGCCGGTCCCGCCGAGGATCATCAGGATCGCAGCGGTCATGCCGAGGACGACACCCCAGAAGACGCGATTGATGGTCGATGGGCGCGCCTTGCCGCCGGTCGTCATCATCGAGACGGCCAGCGTCGAGGAGTCCGCGGACGTGACGAAGAACGTCGTCACGAGGATCATAAACGCCAGCATGAACAGCGATCCCAAGGGGAACGTTTCGAACAGGATGAAGCCGGAAACTTCAGGCCCAGCTTCACCGGCAATCACCGCACCGAAGTCGGCGATGCCGTTGTGGTGTGACCAGACGGACGTGCCGCCGACGATCGTGAACCACGGGATGGTCGCCGCTGAGGTCGCGACGATCCCGGTAAAGGCGACTTCGCGAACCGTTCGTCCCTTGGAGATACGGGCGATGAACAGGCCCGCGAACGGCGACCACGAGAGCGCCCACGCCCAGTAGAAGACGGTCCAGGTGTTCATCCAGTTCGTCGCCTCGGGGTTTCCTGCGCCGTAGTTGGATAGCGTGACTATAATTCACTGCTCGGTGATGCCTCTCACCCTGAGCTGAGTTCTTCTCCACCGAGGATAGACTGGAGCTGTTCGGGCGGATCTAGTCCTCGTCGTTTCCACGTGGCCAACATGGTCGTGATCGTCTCGTGAATCTGGACCCCTTCGGCTGAGCGGAGGGTCCGGAACATCTTCCGCAGCACAACTTGCTCGCGCAGAGCGCGCTCTGCGCGATTATTCGTCGAATCGACATCTGGCTCTGTAACGAACGTCAGCCAGTGCCCTAACCCGTTCCTGATCTTCTCGATCAGCTTCTTGACCTCCTGTGCCTCGTAGTCTTCCCTGATCAGGCCTTCCAGATGTAACGACGCCTCCGCCCGCTTTTGCTCGCGGGCGGAGGCGGACGGATCCTCCTCGTCGAACGCCGTTAAATCGTCGTGGAGAGCGTGTAACTCCTCAGACAACCTCTCTGCTTCCTCGTACCGTTCAGCAACGTACTCCGCCTCCCGCAACAGATGTGCCCAGCACCGCTGGAGCTTCGTGTGATAGCTCGGATACGCTGACCAACCGTCACAGCTGAGCGTTGAGTCCTCGGCGAAGTCCTCGCCGAGGACGTCCTCTAACACCTGGCTTCCACGACTCTCATCAACCCAGAACAGCACTTCTTCGTCAGTAACGAACGTCCACGCCCAGTGTTGCTCTCCGTCAACAGGAAAGCCCGTTTCATCGCAGTAGACGACGTCACTTTCCTGAATACGGGCTTTGACATCGTCATACGCGGGTCGCAGCCGGTCTGCGACCCGCTTGGTCAGGTTGTAGATCGTCCGATGAGAGATGGGTGTATCGAGCTCCCAGTCAAACAGCTCCGCCTGTTTACGGTTTGGAAGTCGCTGATGGAACCTACCGAGGGCGGTTTGGGCCATGATATTTGGCCCAAACCGCCCGGTTTCCGGGCAGTCAGGATGTTCAGCAACGACTTCGTTTCCACAGGAACAGCGGTGTTTGCCGAGTTCGTACTCGACGACAGTGGTTGGAATAGGGAGAGGTATGTCGATAATCGTCCGTGAGATGTAGCTGTCCGGGTTAGAGAGGATTTGCTCACAGTCTGGGCAATATCCCTGATCGACTCGAATAGTCTCCTCTGGTTCCGGAGGCGGTCGAGTTGTTCCTTCGTGACCTTCGTCACGTCCTGGAGAGGAGTCGCTGGCGGCGTCAGCGTCGCCGCCAGCGTCGTCCCCTTGGTCTTCGTTCTCTTCCTTGTCGCTGTCACCGTTGCCAGGTGATCCAGCCGCGCCACCCTGCTTACTGGGTGGTGTGTTTGGGTTTTCGTACCGCTTGAGGCGAGTCTCAAGTACCTCTATCTGCTGTTGCTTTACAGCGAGTTGACGACGGAGAAGGCGGTTCTCGAGCTTTTGGACTACGAGTTGCTGGCGGAGATGCGTACTGTTCTCGGTGCGGATCGCGGAATCTATCGATTCCGGCGATCCGCCAATCCCCAGCGACACACTTGGTTCACCATTGAGAGACCATTCATGAGACTGCTACGAAATCGGTCTGACGGCAAATCGCTATCCAACTACCCTGCGCCGAAGGCGCCGGCCCCAGTGAAGAGGCTCATCGAGACGAAGTCCGTGATCATCCCGCCGACGGCCTGGGTCCCGAGCAGGATCAGGAACAGCGTCGGACCGACGATGAACGTCCCCACCATGAGAACGACGAAGAGGATCATGTTGAAGTTCGAGAGCCGGCGGATCCCCTTGTCGACCCCCAGCACCATCGAGGTAGTGAACAGGAGCGTCATGAACGTCACCACGAGGAGAATACCGATGTTCCCCATACTGATCCCCCACTGGTAGTCCAGTCCGGTGATGAACTGGCTCCCGATGAAGCCGAGCGAGGTGGCCACGCCGCCGATCGTCGCGAAGACGGCGAGGATATCGACGACCTTGGCGACCGGACCGTCGAGATTATCGGCACCGATGATCGGCGTCAATGCCGAGGACACCCGCAACGGGACGTTCTCGTAGTTGTACGCGAAGTAGCCGATCGCGACCCCCATGATCGTAAACACCGCCAGCTGGGGCAGGGCCCAGTGGAACAGCGTCTGCTGGATTGCGACGGTCATTGCTGCGGCCGATCCCCCCTCGACGCCACCGAACAGGGGCGATGGGTTCGAGTAGTAGAACAGCCCCTCGGTCGGGCCCCAGAACACGACGCCAGCGGCGAACCCCGCGGAGTACAGCATCGCGAAGAACGACAGGAAGCTGTACTCCGGATCCTCGTCTCCCATCTTGATCTTTCCCCACGGGCCGATGATCAGGAACAACAGGAAGACGACGATCAGGAATACGATCAACAGCAGCGCCCAGTTGAACACACCGAGCATCTGATCGTTCAGCGTCGAGATACCGTTCTCCACCGTACTCGGACTGATGAAGAACGCCGCGATCACCCCGACGGTCAACAGCGCGCCGAACGCGAAGACCGTCGTGTCGATCTCCTCGAGGAACTCGTCGACCATCCCCTGCTCCGCGTCGCTCATCCGGCTTCACCCCCGTGAATCGAGCGACTACTCGCTGATTGCCCCGTTCTCCACCGACCATTTGCCATGCTGCGTAATGGCATACCGCGACCATTGACGCCGTATACAATAAGTGTTTCTCACTCACGAGAATAATAAACGAATTACGTTTAGTTCTACACAAGACTAAAACACACCAAGTATAGCCGCGATATGTTCAATCAGCCACCAAACTAAGTTAGAAAACAAAATACCAAACCTATTCTCGGACAGGAGATAGATGGCGGAATACCGGGTGGAATCAGAAATCGTATTCGGATCGGAAGTGGCACCAGTCGAGGGCGAAGCGCGTGCTGGACTGGAGTTGCGTGTCGTGGAGAGGTGTCACCACCCACGACGTGAGAACGAACGCGTGGGAACCGCGACCGGGTACCGGCCTCGAGTCGCCCGTCGTCGCAAACGGAATTCGATGACAGGTCAGTCGGTTAGTTCTTCGACTGCCCGCTCGCGGGCCTCGGTGCTTTCGGTTACCCGCTCGGCGAACTCGTCGACCCGGTCTTTGATCTCCGCCCGTGTTTCCGTCGGCGAAAAGTCGTCGGACATCGTCAGCAGACGGACGAACGCGCGGAGTTCCTCGTCGGTGAGCTGGGCGAACTCCTCGTGTTCCAGTTTGTCGACAACCTCGTCGACGTCGATCTGGCCGACCGGATCAACGTTGAACTCGACGTTGACCATCCGATAGTTCGAGCCGGCCAGGCGCTGTTCGGCCTTGCCGACCCCCTCCGAGAGCATATCCTTGAACGGGGTGTGATACCCCATCGTCCCGAGATGGAGGAACGCGAGCATATCGGTGATCCCCTGGGTGTAGGCGTCGCGTTCGTCGTCGTCGGGGTCGAAGACCGTCTCCCGGTCGCGTTCCTCCATGTACTCGAAGAGAATGCTGAAATCGAGAACGGCGTTGCGTACCCGCCGTCGAATGCGGTTTCGCTTCTGCTTCTTGGAGTGGTCGGTGTAGTCGGTCTTCCGACCGAGCAGGAAGTCGCGGTCGGAGGGCGTGAGAATCCCGCGCGGGCGATCCGAGTCCGCCGCCGTCCGTAGCGACTCCGGCACGTCGTCCTGGCTCATGGAAGATACACGGAGGTCGCGCGAATTAACGTTTCCCATTCCGGGAACGTGGTAGCCTTCCGACAGTTCTCGAGCGCTCGTTCCCTCGGCAGCTAGTCCGAGGGTTCGGACCCGCGGACGGTCGCGCCCGCTCGAGTCGGCCGATGGCCCGGTATCAGTCCTCGTCGTCGCCGTCCCCGTCGGAGAGCCGACGGATCGCCCGCACCCACCTGTCGTGGGCCGCCTGACCGGGATCCGCGTACGGATCGTACGCAACGTCGTCGGCCGTCCCGATGTGGGCGCGCTCGTCTCCGTCGGTCGTCCGCCGCCACAGGCCCACCGCTACCGCGATCAGCAACAACACGGTCAGGGACGCTATCAGGACGTCGACGGGTCTCTCGAGCGGGAACACGACGAAGAACAGCACGAGCGAAAGCACGACCAGTTGGGACACGTAGAAGAGCAGCCACGGGAAGTCGCTCGAGAACTCGATGGACCGATCCATTGCTCGTCTGACGTGTCGGCGCTGCGGCCGCATAATTTTTCCGGGCGGCATCCGACCCCGCCGTCGACGGGACGAATGGACTCCGCCTTCCCCGACTGCTACGGTCGCCGCCGGGAGAGTTCGATCGCCGTCTCGGCGAGCAGTGCCACCCCCACCTCGAGGCTTGTCTCGTCGATGTCGAACGTCGGCGTGTGGTGGCTCGTCGGGTGGTCGGCCCCGATCAGGACGTAGGAGGCCAGCCCGCCGTTGTTTTGCACTCGCTGCATGAGATAGGTCACGTCCTCGCTCACGCCGAACTCCTCGGTCGGGATCACCCGCTCGACGCCGTCGACGTCCCACGCGACGTTGCCCACGAGATCCCGCAGAGCGGGGTGGCTGTCGACGCGCGGGGACTCGCTGATCATCCGCGGCGTCACGTCGCAATCGTGCATCTCCGCGGCGGCATAGCAGACCCGCTCGAGTTCGGTGCGCGTATACTCCATCAGAGCGGTCGTCTCGCCGCGGACCTCCGCCTCGATGGTGACCTCCTCGGCGATGACGTTGCTCGCGGTCCCGCCCTCGATCCGGCCGACGTTGACCCGGGTCAGCCCGTCGCTGTGGCGGGGGATGCCGTAGGCGTTCTGGATGGCGGTCGCGGCCGCCTGCATGGCGTTTGCCCCCTCGTTCGGGGCCTTCCCCGCGTGGGCGCTTGCCCCCTCGAAGGTCGCGGTGAGGTGGGCCATCGCCAGCGGCTTCTCGATGCCGGCGACGATCTCGCCGGTGGGATGATCCAGCCCGACGTGCAACGCCAGCAGGTAGTCGACGTCGTCGAGGTGGCCGCTCTCGGCCATCGCCTTCCCCCCACCGGAGATCTCCTCGGCCGGCTGGAAGAACACCTTGAACGTGCCTTCGAACTCGCTTGCTTTGACCGTCTCGAGCGCCCCAAGCGCCATCGCGAGGTGGGCGTCGTGGCCGCAGGCGTGCATGTAGCCGTCGTGTTCCGACCGGAACCCCTCGGCGGCCGGCCGGTGATCGTCGGCCGTCGACTCTCGCATCGAGATCGCGTCGAGGTCGACCCGCAGCCCCAGACAGGGCCCCTCGCCTTGCTCGAGCGTCGCGACGACCCCCGTGTGTCCGTCGGCGGTCCGCTCGAGGAGGTCCGACCGAACCCCGGCCTCGCGGGCGCGCTCGCGCCACGGTTCGAGTTCCGACTCGGGCGGCACCGCCATCCGCTCGTCGGTCGCCAGCGCCTCGCGGCCGACGGCGATCTCGTCGACCCCGATCCGCTCGAGTTCCTCGACGACCCGGGCCGTCGTCCGGAACTCGCGCCAGCCGGGCTCGGGGTGGCGGTGAAACGCCCGCCGGAGATCCCGCACTCTGTTTCGCACCTCGTAGGACATTCTTGCCGGTTGTACGCCCGGCGGATACTTAACCATAGTCAATAATCGTATACTGTTTCATCACGATCGATGGCAAATCGCCGGGCGGTCGGTCCTGCGCCGAGGCGTGTCCGGAACCGGTCGAAACCACACGACTGCACGCCGTTCAAGTACTCCTTTCCATTCACCGTCCGGTCCTTGGTGGGGGCGGAGTCGCGTTTGGGAGCCAGCAAATCCGCCCCGGGGTTTACTTCGAACCCGACCGATGCCGGGACTACCCATGACGACCCTCCCGACGTGGATCGAGGACCGAATCGATCCCACGTTCGAAAAGAAACTCACGCAACGACACGTCGTCGAGGTGATGCTCGAGTCGGATCGACCGTTCTTCTCGATTCGACAGCTCCAGTCCCGCGTGCGACCGACCGTCAGCACGGAGACGGTTCGGAACCGCCTCGACGAACTCCGCGAGATCGACGTCGTCGCGGCGGAGACCTACCCCGAGACGATCACGCTGTACTACGTCAACCACCCCGAGTCGCAGTGGCCGCTCTCGCCCGAGGGAAAACGTGCCCTCGAGTACGAGACACCGCTCGAGACGCTGTCTGCCGGGGACTTCCTCCGACTTCGCAACCCCGCGGGGATCAGAACGCTGGTCCTCGCGGGCTTCCAGTTGAGTCTGGTGCTTTTCAGCGCCGGCGTCGTGTTGACCGCCCTGTCGATCGAGGCCCCGGTCAGTGCCAGTCACGGGCTCTGGGTGGCCGCCGGGAACCTCTTCGTCGCCTGTCTCGTATTGCTCGTCGCCGAACGCGCCGTTCGTAAGCGCCGCGACGGCGGAACCGCCGCTTCGGTGCCGACGGCTGATCGATCGAACCCCAACTAATAGCACACACGACAGAACACATGTCACAACCAACCGCAACGACCGAACCCGGCCCGTCGATCCTCACGGAGCGGACGCTACTGGGCATTTTCGTCCACTTCATCGCGATCCTGCCACTCGTCGGCATCGTCGCCACCGCCGTGATCTATCTGGTATCGACCCACGACTTTACCCGCGCCAACGCCCGGAACGCGCTCAACTGGCATCTGCTGGTCAGTGGCTCGTTCATCGGGACGGTCGTCCTCGTATTCGGGCTAGATGCGCTGTTCGAGTACGTCTCGGCACCGGACCTCCTCGAGACGGTCGTCTTTCTGCCGGTCTTCGTCCTGACGGTCCTCGCGATCGTCCTCGGCGCTCTCAGCGTCTTCGTCTGGATCGTCGCGATGGCAAAGGCGATCTTCGGCGAGGCCTGGGAATACCCCTTCGCGCCGGCGTTCGTCGGTGCCGACGCGGACGGTGACCAACCGAGTTAACCCAAGTACGCGGTCGCGTCCAGTTCGACACGGACGTCCTCGGGCAGTCGGGAGACCTCGACGCAGACCCGCGCGGGCGGCTCATTACTGAACCGCCCGCCGTAGGCCGCGTTGACCCGCTCGTAGTCCTCGAGATCGGTCAGGTAGACCGTGACTTTGACCACGTCGGCGAGACCGTCACCGCCGGCTTCGTCGACGACGGCCGCGATGTTATCGAGGACCCGATTCGTTTGCACCTCGATGTCGCCGTCGACGACCGCGCCCGTCCCGGGATCGACGGGGCCGTAGCCGGAGACGTACAGCGTGTCGCCGGCGCGGACCCCCTGCGAGTAGGGGTTGTCGTTGCTCGGTGCGTCGTCGGTTTCGATGGGATCGATGTCGGACATGTGGATCGTCGTGGGCTCGAGTCAGGCGGTTCGTGTCGCCTCGGCGGTGACCGCCTCGATCGCCTCGACGACGACGTCCAGTGCGGTTTCTGCCAGGTCGTGGGTCAACACCAGCGGCGGCAGGAACCGAAGGACGTTGCCGTGGCGGCCGGCCGTCCAGACGAGGACACCCTTCTCGAAGCAGTACTGCTGGATGGCGTCGACGAGGTCGCCGTCGGGCTTGCCGTCGGCGTCGACGAACTCGGCACCGATGAACAGCCCCTTGCCACGAACGTCAGCGAGGTGGGCAGTGCCCTCGCCCGCCTCGCGGAGCCGCCCCCGAATGTACTCGCCGAGATCGCGGGCGTGTGCGAGCAGGTCGTGGTCCTGAATGTACTCGATCGCGCGGGTCCCGGCCCGCATGCCGACGACGTGGCCCCGGTAGGTGCCGGCGTGGTCGCCCGAGCCCCAGGTATCGAGATCCTCGTGGTACATCGTCGCCGAGAGCGGGAAGCCGACGCCGCCGAGCGCCTTCGCGCTGGTCATCGCGTCGGGGGTGACTCCCTCCCAGTCGCTGGCCCACCACTGGCCCGTCCGACCGAGCCCGCTCTGGATCTCGTCGAAGACCAGCGTCACGTCGTTGTCGTCGGCGATATCGCGCAGCCCCTGCAGGAACCCCTCCGGGGGCGTGACGATCCCGCCCTCGCCCTGAATCGGCTCGACGATGATCCCCGCGGGGTTCGCGAGACCGCCGTAGGGGTCCTCGACGATCGCCTGGACCTCCTCGAGGGCGTGGTCGACCGCTTCCTGGGGTGCCTTGTCCTGGCGGAACGGATGGGGGTACGGCGCGTGGACGACATCGGCGAGCAGCGGCGTGTAGTCACCCTTGAACTTCTTGTTCGAGGTGACGCTCATCGCGCCGGTCGTCGCGCCGTGGTAGGCACCGCGGAACGCGATGAGGCCGTCGCCGCCGGTGTTGTACTTGGAGAGCTTGATCGACGCCTCGATGGCGTCGCTCCCCGTCGGGCCGCCGAAGACGACCTTGTTCTGGCCCTGCAAGCCGTCGGGTGCGATCTCGTCGAGTTTCTCGATCAGCTCGAGCCGTGCCTCGGTCGGGAAGTCGACCGTGTGGACGAACTTGTCTGCCTGCTCGTGGACCGCCTCGAGGACGTACGGGTTCGAGTGGCCCACGTTGAGGACGCCGATCCCCGCGAAGAGATCGATGTAGGTGTTGCCGTCGGCGTCCCGAACGGTTGCGCCCTTGCCCTCCTCGAAGGCGATCGGGATATCGTCGGGATACGCGACCGCGCTGCTGTCGATCTCACGCTGTTTCTCGAGCAAGGCCCGCGTGTTCGGGCCGGGAACGTCGTCGACGGTCGGTGCGTCCGCGAAGTGGAGTTCGTCTATCGGCGGTCCTGCCGTCATACGTAGTGGCAAGGGAACCGATTACAAATAACTTGTCCACGATATTCATGCAGACTGTATACAGATACTGAACACGGTCCGGGGTCGGTGACTCGAGATGCGACGAGACCACACCGCGATGCCGTCTTCGCGTTGCGATCGATCGACGGCGGTCGAACCCCTTCGGACCGCGAGAAGCCGGCCCACGAGAGCCGTTCGCAGGTCCTTCCCGTAATCAGGGAGTTTATCATCGGTTCCGACACAACTCCGGGCGATGAACGTCCAAACTCGAGCGCGCGGTCCGTCGAGACGGTCGGTATCGAACGCGACCAAGCGACGTAGACACCGGTCGAAACGGACCGACGAGCGCGGAGGTCCGCACTCTGTCGGCGTCGTCAACGCAGCGTCGGGCCGCGTCCTCGGACCAGCCGAGGGCGGCGGGGGTGGCCCCGTATGAGCGCCGACGAGGAACTCGCGAAGGACCTCGGCCTGCTGTCGGCGATCGCGATCGGGATCGGGACGATGATCGGAGCCGGTATCTTCGTATTGCCGGGCACCGCGGTGGCTCGCGCCGGCCCGCTCGCGGCGCTTACCTTCGTCATCGGCGGCGTCACCGCGCTGTTCACGGCGCTGTCGGCTTCCGAGCTGGGGACGGCGATGCCCAAGTCCGGCGGCGCGTACTTCTACATCAATCGCGCCCTTGGTCCGCTCTTTGGCTCGATTAGTGGCTGGGAGCGTGTCATAGAATCCAACTCATAGCTTGAGCATCTCACGTCCTGGATCGTGTCCTCGCTCGTAGTTGGTGATTGCAATGACGATCCGAAGACATAGCGCAACGAACACTTCTGTTCGTGCGTGGACGCGGCCTCGGGCGCGGACGTGCCCGAGGCCGCAGTCCTTGACTGCGTCGTTGGTTCGTTCGATTCCTGTCCGGTTGTTGAACGTCTCGTCCAAGATGGATCGTTTCAGCTGAACGTCCTCGCTGTGTTCCTCAATGCGGTCTTCGACCCTGTACTCGATGTCTTTCGGGTCGTCAGTGTTTCGCGGGTTGTACGGAGCGATTGGCACGACTCCTGCGGTCAGCAGGTAGTCGTGCCAATCGAGGATGTCGTAGGCGCTGTCTCCAAGCATCCAGATCGGTGTATCGACGGCGAGCGCGTCACCCGTGACGCGCATCGCCGTCTCTTGGTCTGCTTGTTTGGCCTGTGTGAACTCCGCTGCTATCGGGATCTTTGCACCGGTTGAAACGATCGTACAGCCGAAGCCGTAGTAGTACTCTTCGGCTGTTGGATCGTAGTTCCATGAGGCAGCGTCGTTGTACTGGATCGCCTCGATGTGCGTCGAATCGATAGAGTACGTCGAGTCGAGCAGGCCGCGGACGGCGGCCTGCTCGACGAGCCTGTCGAAGACATCGTTGATAATGTGTTCGAGATCAGTGAGAAACCGGTCAATGGTGTCTCTCGATGGCGGTTTGTCGAGTCCGCAGTAGTACCAGACAAGGCCGTGCTGGAGTTCTCGCGTGACTGGGCGTGTTCCGTAGATGTTCTTGTAGTAGCAATGGAGAAAGGCGCGAAAGAGATCAGGTGGCTGGTGAACTCGTGTTCGCCCCCGGCGAGCGGGGGCGAACACGTCGTACTCCAGTAGAAACTCGAACTCAAGATACTCAAACAGCGGAACTGTTTCCGTAGCCGCTGCATTCAAAAACTCATCGACCGAAGCAACGTCTTGCAGGGTCGCGGTTGTGCTGGACACACTTTCCGCACCCTGCTGCTTCGTACGTGACGCTTTCTATGACACGCTCGGCTGGGCCAACTGGCTCGGACTCGCCTTCGCCTCCGCGTTCTACATGTACGGGTTCGGCGAGTACGTCAACCAGCTTGTGGGCGCGCCGGCGCTCGCGCTCGGTCCCGTCACGGTGTCGGCCGCCCAGACGATCGGCCTGATCGGCGCGGCGCTGTTTATCGCCGTCAACTACATGGGCGCGAAGGAGACCGGCGGCCTCCAGATCGGGATCGTCCTCACGCTACTTGCCATTCTGGGCGCCTTCACGATCGTCGGGCTGTTGAACGCCGACCTCGAGTCGCTGCGGCCGCTTGCCCCGGAGGGAACGACCGGCGAGGTGCTGCCGGTGACCGCCATCGTCTTCGTCTCCTATCTCGGCTTCGTTCAGATCACCTCCGTCGCCGAGGAGATCAAGGACCCCGGCCGGAACCTCCCGCTGGCCGTCATCGGCTCGGTCGTCATCGTGACCGTCGTCTACGCGCTCTTCCTGCTTGTCCTACTCGCGGCGGTCCCGAACGACCTCGTCGCGAACAACGACACCGCCGTCGTCGAGGCCGCCGAACTGCTGTTCGGACAGTACGACATCTTCGGGTTCGGCCTGGGAACGCTCGGTTGGGGACTGCTCTTGCTGGGCGGTCTCCTCGCGACGGCCTCGAGCGCGAACGCCTCGATCCTCTCATCCTCGCGGATCAACTTCGCGATGGGCCGGGAGAAGATCATCTCGCCGTCGGTCAACGAGATCCATCCCCGCTTTGGCACGCCGTACAAGTCGATCCTGATCACCGGCTCGCTCATCATCGTCTTCCTGCTCTTTGGCAACCTCGAGATCCTCTCGACGGCCGGCTCGGTGTTGCACCTGATCGTCTACGGCCTGTTGAACATCGCGTTGATCGTCATGCGGGAGGCCGAACCGGCCGACTACGATCCGGACTTCGAGGTGCCGCTGTATCCGGTCGTTCCGATTATCGGGACGATCTCGTCGTTCGCCCTGATCGCCTACATCGAGCCGTTCGTCATTCTGCTGTCGGCGGCGTTGGTCGTCTTCGCGGGCGCGTGGTACCTGTTCTACGCCCGCCAGCGCGTCGAGAGCGCCGGCGTCTTCGCCGGATGGATACTCGACCGCTCCGAGGAGATGCCCGACGCCGCGGTCGCCGCAGCCGACACCGTCCGCCCCGACGCCGCCAAAGCGGCGGATGCGGGCGCGACGGGTGACGACTTCCGCGTGATGGTCCCGCTGGCCAACCCCCGGACCGAGAAGGAACTCATCACCCTTGCGGGAGCCATCGCGAAGCAACGCGGCGGCACCGTCCACGCGGTCCACATCGTGCAGGTGCCGGACCAGACGCCGCTGGCACGCGCCGAGGAGAACGAGCGCCTCGACGCCGAGTCCAAGAAACTGCTCGAGCAGGCCCGGACCGACGCCGAGACGTTCGGCGTGCCCGTCGAGACCCACACCGTTCTCTCACATCGCTCGTTCGAGGAGGTCTTCGACGCCGCTCGCGCGTTCGAGGCCGATCAGGTCGTCATGGGGTGGGGACCGACCGCCCACGGCCGGGCAGAGTCCCGCATCGACGAACTGACCCACGATCTCCCCTGTGACTTCCTCGTGTTGAAAGATCGGGGCTTCGATCCGTCCCGCATCCTCGTCCCGACCGCGGGCGGCCCCGACTCGGCGCTCAGCGCCGACGTCGTCCGACTGCTTCGCGAAGAGTTTGACTCCGAGGTGACGCTGTTGCACGTCCTCACCGACGACGAGTCCCTCGCTGAGGGCGAGCAGTTCCTCGAGGAGTGGGCCGCCGAGAACGACCTCGCCGACGCCGAGTTGCGACTCGAGGACGGCGACGTCGAGACGGCCATCACCGAGGCCGCGACGGAGGCGACGCTGGTGGTCCTCGGCGCGACCGGGAAGGGCCTGCTCTCGCGGATCGTCCGCGGCTCGCTGGTCTTAGACGTCCACGAGGACATCGAGGGGTCGGTGTTGCTGGCCGAACGGGCCCGCGAGCGCTCCATGCGCGAGCGGTTGCTGGGTCACGACGAAGAGTGAGCGGCCGGGAACCGGCACACCGCCGCTACCGCCTGTAGCGGCTCGAGAAACGGAGGAATCCTCTTGTCAGTTGCGCCCCCAGTAGGGGCTATGATCCCGCCGATCGCGAACCGGTTCGTCGCGGGGGAGTCCCCGGCCGAGGCGCTCGCACACGTCCGGCAACTGAACGGCCACGGCGTGAACGGCATCGTCAACCTGCTCGGTGAACACTACGACGAGCGGGAGCCAGCAGCCGCCGACGCCGCCGAGTACCGACGGCTCGTCGCCGACATCGCCGGCTCGCGGCTCGGGGCCTGCATCTCGGTCAAACCCTCACAGTTGGGCCTCGAGATCGACGAGTCGGTATTCCGGCGGGAGCTGGAAGAGATCGTCGCCGCCGCGACCGAGCGAGGCGTCTTCGTCTGGATCGACATGGAGGATCACACGACGACCGACGCGACGCTGGACGCCTTCGAGGCGGTCGCTCGTGAACGGGACGGCGGTGAGCGATCCTCGTCGGACCATCGATCCGACGATGGGGTCGGCGTCTGCCTGCAGGCGAACCTCCGACGGACCCGGGCCGATCTCAGGCGACTCGCCGACGTCCCCGGCAAGATCCGGCTGGTCAAGGGGGCCTACGATCCGCCCAGCGACGTGGCCTACACCGATTCCACGCGCGTTGATCAGGAGTATCGGACCCTGCTCGAGTACGCGTTCGAACACTACGACGGCGGGATCGCGGTGGGCAGCCACGATCCGGCGATGATCGAACACGCGACGGCGTTACACGACCGTTACGGCACCGACTTCGAGATCCAGATGCTGATGGGCGTCCGCGAAGCGGCCCAGTACGAGTTGGCCGAGGAGTACGACGTCTATCAGTACGTCCCCTACGGCGACCGCTGGCTGTCGTACTTCTATCGTCGGGTCGCCGAACGGCGGGAAAACCTCCGGTTCGCGCTTCGGGCCGTTCTCAGCAGCTGACCGGGACCGATATACGGCCGTTGCTCGAGACCTCGAGCCCCGGTCGGCCTCGAGCGCGACCGACGGCCGATCTCGGGGTAAACCACGGCCGGTATGGCTCGCCGAAAGGCGGGTGATTCGACCCGTCCCGTTTCCGTAGAAACCGGCAACCGGCTCGGTCGTTCGTCCCGTCGCTGCTCCCACCGCTCGAGATCAAAGGATAGTATAAAGGCGAACGGGTTCATCGTGAGGGACATATGACGACGACGCTCGGTACGGCGAGCGCGGGGCCCGGCGAGATCGATACGGGCCGTCTCGAGGTCGGCGAGACGCGGGATGGCAGTCCGTTCGGACTGCCCGTAGCCGTGGTCAACGGCGCGAAGTCGGGGAAGACCCTCTACATGCAGGCGGCAAGCGACGGCGACGAACTCAACGGCGTCGGCGTCGTCCAGCGGGTCGTGCCGCGACTGGACCCCACCGAACTCTCGGGGACGATCCTGATCGTCGGGATCGTCAACTACCACGCGTTCCAGGTCGCCGAACACCGGAACCCGATCGACGACACGAAGATGAACAGGGCCTATCCGGGCAACGAGGGGGGCACCTCGACCGAACGGATCGCAGCCGCGACCTTCGAGGCCGCCTCGCGGGCCGACCTGATCCTCGATCTCCACCAGGGCTCGACCAGCCGGATGCTCGACGAGGTCCGGGTCCGCTGTGGGAAGCGCCACCGGCTCCACGACCAGTGTCTCGAGCTGGCGAAGGCCTTCGGCTGCGGCTACGTCCTCGACCAGAAGGGACCGGACGGCCAGTTGGCCCGCGCGGCCCCCGACGAGGGGATCCCGACCGTCGACCCCGAACTCGGCGGCGCGGTCGGCTGGGACGAGGAGAGCATTCGAAAGGGCGTCGCGGGCGTGTTCAACGTTCTCAAGTACTACAACTTCCTCGAGGAGGGGACCCCGCTCGAGACCCAGACTCGAGCGAAGGGCTTCGAGCAGTACGGTGCCCCTGCCGGCGGGCTCGTGACCCGAACGAAAGACCTCGGGGACCGCGTCCGCCCCGGCGAGACGCTGTTCGAGGTGACGACTCCCTTCGGCGAGCCGAAAGCGGAGGTGACCGCCGATAGCAAAGGAATCCTCTGGCGGGCCAGACGGCTCCCGCAGGTCGCGACCGGCGAGTACGTCTGCTCGGTCGGGACCGACATCGACGAGTACTAACATGCCGGCCGATCTCACCTGCCCCGACTGCGGGACCGTCTACGAGGCCGGACCGGACGAGCCCTGGCGCTGTGGCTGTGGCCACGCCCTGGAGTTCGATGAACGACCGCACCCACAGGGCGATCCGCTCCCGTTGCATAGCCTCGACACGACCGAGGGGCTGTGGACCTTCTTCGAGTTTCTCCCGATCGAACAGCACGTCACCTTCTACGAGGGCTTTACGCCGCTGGTCGAGGCCCCCGACTGGGACGCGCAGTTCAAACTCGAGTACGTCTTCCCGACGGGGTCGTTCAAGGACCGCGGTGCGACGACCACGCTCTCGCGGGCGGTCGAACTCGGCGTCGAGAAGGTCATCGAGGACTCCTCGGGCAATGCGGGCGCGTCGATCGCGACCTACGCCGCGCGGGCGGGACTGGACGCGGACATCTACGTCCCCGCCGACGTCAAGCAGTCCAAGCTGATGGCGATCCAGCGGGCCGACGCCCGCCCGGTTCGGATCGAGGGCTCTCGGGAGGACGTCACTGCCGCCTGTCAGCGGGCCGTCGAGGGCGACGGGGAGCGCGATGCCCCCTACCAGACCGGCGACGGCTGGTACGCCAGCCACGCCTGGAACCCCGCCTTCTACGCGGGTACGATGACCTTCGCGTTCGAGGTGGCTGCCCAGCAGGGCTGGACCGTCCCCGACGCCGTCGTCCTCCCGATCGGCCACGGGACGCTCTTTTTGGGCGCGTATCGTGGCTTCTCGCTGCTGAACGAGGCCGGCATCGTCGACGGGATGCCCCGACTGCTGGGCGCGCAGGCGGCCGGCTACGCACCCATCGTCGCCGCACTCGGCGGCGACACTACCGACGCCGACGGTGAGGCGACGACCATCGCCGACGGTATCCAGATCACCGAGCCCGCGCGCGGCACCGAGATCCTCGAGGCCATCGAGGAAACCGACGGCGACGCCATCGCCCTCGGCGGGGATCCGATCGAGACCGCGCTCGATCGACTCCACCGCAACGGCTTCTACGTCGAACCCACCTGTGCGGTCGCGCCGGCGGCCCTCGAGCAGTACCGCGAGGACGGCGTCATCGACGACGGGGACGACGTCGTCGTCCCGCTGACCGGCAGTGGATTGAAGACCCTTTGATACGGTCTGCTGTACGTCATTTCCGGTGCGACCGCGACACGGCCTGCGGTCGCACCGGTAAATCGGTACAGCAAACCGTATGAGGCCTGCATACCGAGACGTCGAAGAATGGTCAGCCGACCCCCGACGTTCTGTCCCGACTGTGGTACCCGCCTCGAGCGGACGAGCGCCGACGACCGCGAGCGAAAGCGCTGTCCGGACTGCGAGGCCATCGTCTGGCACAACCCCGTCCCCTGTGCCGGCGTCGCTGTCGTCGACCGCTCCGGGCCGGACCCGGCCGTCCTCTGTGTCGAGCGCGGCGTCCCGCCGGGGGTCGGCGAGTGGACGATCCCCGGCGGCCACATGGAAGTGGGCGAGGAACCCCCGGAAGCGGTCGCCCGCGAACTCGAGGAAGAAACCGGCATCGCCGTCGATCCGGCCGACCTCGAGATCCTGGCGGCGTCGGCGATGCCGCCCCGGACTGGCAAACACGTCGTGACGGTCCACTACGTGGTCGACCGGGCCGACAGCGAGGGCGAGCCGGTCGCGGGCAGCGACGCGACGGACGCACGGTTCTGGACGCCGGCCGAGTTCGACGCCTCCGCGGAGACGTTTCGGCCGGTCCACGAGGATCGGTTCCGGGAGGCTGTCAATCAGTTCCCGTGAACGGCCAGTGTTTGTTCATTCAAGTCATAGTATACTGAACCCATCTGGTGAGTGTAGAATGTATAAAGATTAAAGTAACGGAATATTAAATAGTCTATATGCAATAAGCGAAAATAAGACTGGCTTGCTCAGCCGTAGGAAGCTCATGGCATCAGGTGGTATTGCAACTGGTAGTGCATTAGTACCAAATTCGGCAGTCGCTGCCTCTAATAGTACAAGTGAAAATGATTTAGAGAGTTGGAATTCAGGGTTCAGTGAAGAAGTCACCGTTAGGGATGGCAGAGTTACAATGACTGGTGTCTCCGCACTGTCATCGGAATCTGAACCCAAGTACTCTGCTCAGGAATTTGTGCAAGATATTAACAAGGGTGTAAAGAAGGGTTTTTGGAAGCCGGTGGAGCGTGGTGGGGACATCTGGCTTAAGCTTACCAAATCCGGATCACAATATTTCGAGGATGCGATTTCCCGAACAGAGACTTCCCAAACGAGTCGCATCGCTCTTAGTTCGAGTTCATGTGGTGTGACGAAACGAACAGATGATGAATTATATCTCAATAATAAAGATACCAGTGAAGTTGTCTATAGTCTTCGGACCGTTGGGACCACGATGGCGGTGGCAGGTGTGATCGTGGGAGCCGTCGGTGGTATATCTGTCGGTCCAGTGGGTGTGATTCCTGGTGCGATCCTGTCTATTGCCGGCCTATTAGTAAACTTAGGAGCTAGCTACGTAAGTTCGAAGAATCTAGGATGCGGTGTCGAAGTACACAACGCTAAAACTGTGAAATCACAGTAAACAGATCAATTAGTGAGGGGATATAAACACAATATTGGATATTATTTTTGTACATATTATATACACTAAGGGTCAGTATTGCCAATCCTAGTTCATCCCCTCCGGAATCCTCGCACTACAATAATTCTATTAATTTTTCATATAGAATATAAAATATCACCGAGGTATCGGCCAGCGATCCCCGTCACCGCGAAAGCGATCGTCATCACAGCTAAGGCAGTGAGTCCTGCGGTTAGTGAAAGCCCTAACCCTGCAGTCGTAGTGACATCTGTCCAAGAATCGGTGAGTCCGACATGGCCGAGCGTTTGAACACTAGCAAAAATATTCACCGCGATTATGGCGAGTACTGGAAATGCAGCTAATAAACCGCTAGCAGCACCTATGAGTGTGTGGTCAGTATCATACTTCCTTAATAAGTTAGCGTGTCATAGAATACGTCTCATACCCTCAACTTGGCGATTATACAGCTTCCAATTCGCGTGTAATCCTATGAATTTCGTCAGTCATGGGTTTTGCTCAAGGGCGAAACCGTGAACAACGCCTCCTGAGAACTATTCTATGACACGCTCGTTGTTACTATAACTGGCTGGTGGAGCGTGTCATAGAAACGTTCTCAACGAAGGCAGCAGGGTGTGGAAACTATGTCCAGCAGCGCCACAACCCTGCAAGGCGTAGCTTCGGTTGACGACTTCTTGAATGTCGCGGCTACGGAGACAGCACCGCTATTCGAGTACTTAGAGTTCGAGTTTCTGCTGGAGTACGACGTGTTCGCCCCCGCTTCGAGGGGGCGAACACGAGTCCACAAGCCCCCAGAACTCTTCAAAGGCTTCCTGCACTGCTACTACAAAGGCATCTACGGCCCACGACCAGTCACACGAGAACTCCACAATACACTCACTTGGCTCTCCTGCGGTTTCGAGAAGCCGCCCTCACGAGACACTGTTGATCGGTTTCTCACCGATCTTGAATTGGTGGTGGATGATGTCTTCGACCGCCTCGTCGAGCAGGCCGCCTGCCGGGGCCTGCTCGACTCCACATACCGCATCGATTCGACTCACGTCACTGCAATCCAGTACAACGATGAAGCGACGTGGAACTACGACTCAACGGCTGAGGAACACTACTACGGATTCGGCTGTGTGATTGTGTCGGCCGGGCCAAAGATTCCGATTGCTGCAGAGTTCACACAGCGAAAGCAGATCGATGCTGAGACGGCGATGCGCGTCACGAAGGACGCGCTCGCCGTCGATACACCGATCTGGATGCTCGGAGACAGCGCTTACGACGTGCTGGAGTGGCACGACTTCCTGCTGTCGCAGGGAGTCGTGCCGATTGCGCCGTACAACCCACGCAATACGGACGATCCGCTTGACATCGAATACAGGGTCGAGGACCGCATTGACGAACACGCCGAAGACATCAGTCTCAAACAATCAGTACTCGCCGAGACGTATGATCATCGGACGCAAGTGGAACGAACAAACGAAGCCTGCAAGGACTGCGGCCTCGGGCACGTCCGCGCCCGAGGCCGCGTACATGCACGAACACAGGTGTTCCTTGCACTGAGTCTCCGCGTGATCGTCGCAGTTACCAACTACGAAAGAGGACACAATCCCGGACGAACGAAGCTCAAAACCCTGTGATCGATTCTATGACACGCTCTAATAAGTAGCTAGACACGGTGCCAGCGATTAGTGGACCTAATAACCAAACTCCGATGATGAGTTGCTCAACTTCGACCCATAGAAAGAAGACTACAAGAGTTACCAAAAATCCAATACCTCCACTGACAGACATTGTCAACAGCCAAGAATGAGGGTCATACCGACGTAGCCAGTAACTGGAGCGATCATTTTCTCTTTGATCACGATCCGATCCATCATCGCTTTCCGAGGAAGTAGAAACTAATGTAGCCACACGTAAATTGTAACCCATAGAATAATAAACTCTTCCTTTTTCAATACCATGTATTGTATATTCAATATGGTGGGAGAAGAAAAATATCCTATTGTGGGTTTTCTTCATATCTGATTATTATGTATATTCCCACCCTACCTTTAGAGGTGTTAAAGCTTAAAACTTCTAAAAGGAGCAGTCGGAACTGTCTAGTGATAGTTCGTGTTCAAAACGAATTTTGACGCTTTCCTTTGAACCGAAACCCGACATCCCTTTACTCCGGCCCTGAATACGGGCGGGTATGTTCCTTGCCCTACGCACGGAAGTCGAGGACGCCCTTGAGGGGGCACTCGCCGCGCTCGACTTCCCGACGGACGATCTCGGGATCGAAGAACCGCCGGACGACGTCGCGAGCGTGCTGGCCTCGAGCGTCGCCTTCCGACTCGCCAGCGAGGCGGGCGCGCCGCCACCGCAGGTCGCCGGCCAGGTCGCCGACGAGATCGACGCCGACGAACTGACCTACGTCGCCGCAGTCCAGACGCAGGGCCCCTATCTCAACTTCCTGCCAAGCGACGCCTACTTCGCGGAGACGCTGTCCGAAGCGACCGCCGACGACTACGGTACCCTGCCGGACCGCGAGGAAAGCGTCGTCGTCGAACACACGAGCGCGAACCCGACGGGGCCGGTCCACGTCGGCCGCGCGCGGAACCCGATCATCGGCGACGCCGTCGCCAACCTGCTCGAGTACGCCGGCTACGACGTCGATCGGCACTACTACGTCAACGACGCCGGCCGCCAGATGGCCGTCTTCACGTGGGCCTACGAGACCTTCGACGAGTCGGACTTAGAGAGCGAGC
The DNA here is from genome assembly GCF_000230735.2 of Natrinema pellirubrum DSM 15624. Classification (NCBI taxonomy): domain Archaea; kingdom Methanobacteriati; phylum Methanobacteriota; class Halobacteria; order Halobacteriales; family Natrialbaceae; genus Natrinema; species Natrinema pellirubrum. The sequence continues at coordinate 744,215 of NC_019962.1, read as the reverse complement.
CCGAACGCGACCGGAAAGAGTACGACCTCGTGCGCTACTACCGCAAGGGCAACCGGGTCCTCGAGAACGGGCCCGAGGACGAGGTCGCGGCCGCCGAGGCCGAGATCGAGTCGATCATGCAGGGCCTGGAGGCCGGCGACGACGAGGCCTACGAGCGCGTCAGCGAGGTCGTCGATCAGGTGCTTGGCGGGATGACCGAGTGTCTGGAGCGCCTGCCCGCCGAGTTCGACGAGTTCGTCAAGGAGACCCGGTTCATGCGGAACGGCGACACCGACGACCTCGTCTCCCGACTGAAAGACCTCGACGAGTCGGTCTACGAGGAGGATGCCTGGCAGCTCGACCTCGAGGACCACGGCATCGACAAGAACCTGGTCTTCCTGCGGTCGGACGACACCTCGCTCTACGCCACGCGGGACCTGGCCCACCACGAGTGGAAGTTCGACGAGTACGATCGGGCCGTGACGGTGCTGGGCGAGGATCACAAGCTCCAGGCCAGACAGCTCCGGACGACGCTGGAGTTGCTGGGCAACGACACCGACGGCCTCCGGCAGGTGCTGTACTCCTACGTCAACCTCCCCGAGGGGAAGATGAGTACCCGCCGCGGGACCGGCGTCGATCTGGACGACCTGCTGGACGAGGCGATCGACCGGGCCCGCGACGAGGTCGAGGACCGACTCGACGACCGCATCCGCGACGACGAACTCGACGACGACGACATCGAGCGCATCGCCCATCAGGTCGGGATCGGCGCGGTCCGGTACGACATCGTCTCGAAACAGCCGACGAAGGCGATCACCTTCGAGTGGGACCGCGCGCTGGACTTCGAGGCCCAGTCCGCGCCGTACGTCCAGTACGTCCACGCGCGCTGTTGTGGCATCCTCGAAGAGGCCGACCTCGACCCCGAGGCCGACCTCGTGGACCAGGACGTCGAACTCGAGGCGCTCGAGGCCGACCTGCTCGCGACCGACGCCGAGCGTGACCTGCTGGAGACGATCGCGCGGTTCCCGGCGGTCGTCGACGAGGCCGGCGACGACCTCGAGCCACACCAGATCGCGACCTACACCCGCGAGTTCGCCGATCGGTTCAACGGCTTCTATCGGGAGTGTCCGGTGCTGGCCGACGACGTCGATCCCGACGTTCGCGAGGCCCGACTCGCGCTGGTCGCCGCCTCGAAACACACGGTCGCGAACGCCCTGTCGATCCTGGGTGTGGCCGCGCCGCGGTCGATGTAAGCAATCGGGGTCTGCGGGGCGGTCGCAGCGGTGCCGGTCGTCGGGACGGTCCCGCGGCTGGTCGGGGTGTGGCCGAAAGAACGACGCCGTCCGCACGGACGACCGCGCTTACTCGTCGGTGGTATCGAACACGAGATCGGCGAGTTCGTCCTCGTCGATCTCGTCGTTGATGTACTTGATCGCCCACTGGACGTCGACGTAGAACGACATCACCATCGCGCCGTCCTGCTCGAGGACCCAGGTGACGCTGTTGACCTCGGCCGCGAACGCCTCGGGGTCGGTGATCGCCGCCGCGAGCGACTCCCCGATCGACTGGAGTTCCGCACGCAGTACGTCGGGGTCGGTCGTGGTCGTCGTCGCGACGACGTCGACCTCGTCGCCGTCCTTGTTGACGTCCTTGATCGATATCTTCTCGCTGTCGAGTTCCATCGCGTCCGTATCCATCCCGGGGATGTCGGACTCGTTCTCGTCGTCGGGCTCGCCGTTGTCGCCGTTCCCGCCGTTGGACGGCGACCCGTCGTCGTCATCGCCATCGTTCGAGTCGTCGTCGCCGGTTTCGTCGCTGGAACAACCGGCGAGGACCGTTGCGAGCGCAGCGCCACTGCCGAGGAGGATCTTTCGTCGCTCCATGGGCGACCCATCGGGAACAGTCGTGATTAGTAATAAGTTCGTTACCCGGTCAGTCACGAACGGCGACTAATTCGGATCGTCCCGGCGGTCGAAACCGCGTCGAGAAGGGACCACCAAACTGATCGAAACGGCGGCCATATCGGCTCGAGACCGACAGTACGTGGCGTCCGACCGCCGTGCGCTCGTGAAGAGACCGAACGGCGCTAATCGGGTCGTTCCGAACCGCGGGTCGATACCCGCGGCCGAGAGCCAGGGAATGCAGCCGTTAACCGTCGCGTTCGGGCCGCCGATCAGGGATCGGACTCGGCTTCCGTAATCGCACTCGAGACGTCGTCGTGTGCGGCTTCCCGGCCGTCGTCCTCGTCGGTCGCCGCGTCGGCGGCCGGCTCGGACGCCGCGTCCGTCACGTCGTCGGGAGCGTCCGCGTCGGCCGTCTCGGGGTCGTCGTCGGTCGGGACGGGTACCTCGAGGCCGGTCAGATCGGCCGCGAGCCGCCGGTAGGCGACTGCCGCCGGGCCGTCCGGTTCGTAGACGACCAGCGGCGTCCCGGCGTAGACGCTGTCCCGGGCCGCCGGGTCCTCGGGGATCGTTCCCAGCAGCGGGACCTCGAGACGGTCGGCGAGGTCCGCGTGGGAGACGTCGCCGTCGGGTCGGGTTCGGGTCAGAACGAGGCCCGCGACCTCGCCGCCGGAACGGTCGGTCAGCTCGACGGTCTTTTTCGTGTCGTGGACGGCGGCGGGTTCGGGCGTCGAGACGAGGACGACGGCGTCGGCCAGTCCGAGCGGCAGGACGGTTTCGTGACTGATGCCGGCCCCGACGTCGAGCAGGACGTAGTCGAAGCGCGAGCGGAGGTCGTCGACGGCCTCGCGCAGCCCTTCGGGGGAGGTCTCGGCGTACTCGTCGAGGCTCGTGCCGCTCGGCACGGCGACGATGTCGTCGGCCAGTCGATAGGTGGCGTCCTCGATCGATGCGTCGTCGGCTAACACGTCGTGAAGTGTCGTCGAGTCGGGAGAGAGGCTGACGAACCCGGCGAGGTTCGCCATCCCGAGGTCGGCGTCGACGATGGCGACGCGTGCCCCGGCGTCCGCGAGGGCCGTGCCGAGGTTGACCGTCGTCGTCGTCTTCCCGACACCGCCTTTTCCGCTCGCGATGGCATAGACAGTCTCGTGAGACATACGTGGGTACTGTCCGGACAGTGGAACGGCACCCCCTTAAATCGTCACCTCACCGCCCGCCCGGTGGGAGGGTCGGCCGACCGGTGGTCGAGCGCGGTTCGATCGAGGCGGCGTCGGACCGGGCGGTCGCCCGGTCGATCGGTGTGTCAAAGGATTCTTACCGACAGCCCGGTTTTATACGTGTAATGAGCCAGGAGGGCGAGCAGGAGCAATCCGACCGGAAAAAGTACGAGTTCCGGAAGGTCATCGAGGACCTCAAGGACTACGACGGCTCCGGAACGCAGCTCGTGACGATCTACGTTCCCGACGACAGACAGATCAGTGACGTCGTCCAACACGTCACGCAGGAACACAGCGAAGCGGCCAACATCAAGTCGAAGCAGACCCGAACGGCGGTCCAGGACGCGCTGACGAGCATCAAGGATCGTCTCAAATATTACAGTACGTACCCGCCCGAGAACGGCATGGTGCTGTTTTCCGGCGCGGTCGACTCCGGCGGCGGCCGGACCGACATGGTCACGAAAGTCCTCGAGAGTCCGCCCCAGCCGGTCGAGTCCTTCCGCTATCACTGCGACTCGGACTTCCTGACCGAGCCCCTAGAGGAGATGATGGCCGACAAGGGCCTGTACGGCCTGATCGTCCTCGACCGCCGCGAGGCTAACGTCGGCTGGCTGAAGGGCAAGCGCATCGAACCCGTCAAGTCCGCTTCCTCGCTGGTCCCCGGCAAGCAGCGAAAGGGTGGCCAGTCCGCCCAGCGATTCGCCCGCCTGCGCCTCGAGGCCATCGACAACTTCTATCAGGAGGTCGCGGGGATGGCAAACGACCTGTTCGTCCCCAAGCGCCACGAAATCGACGGCATCCTCGTGGGCGGTCCCTCGCCGACCAAAGACGAGTTCTTGGACGGCGACTACCTTCACCACGAACTCCAAGACGAAGTCCTGGGCAAGTTCGACGTCGCCTACACCGACGAGTCCGGCCTGAAGGACCTGGTCGACAACGCCGAGGACGCCTTGGCCGACGCCGAGGTAATGAAGGACAAGAAGGTGATGGAGGAGTTCTTCGAGGAACTCAACGCGGGCGATCAGGCCACTTACGGCTTCGAGCAGACCCGCCGAAACCTGATGATGGGCGCGGTCGATCGCCTGCTCATCAGCGAGGACCTCCGGAAGGACGTGATCACCTACGACTGTCCCGAGTGTGGCACGACCGAACGCGAGGTCATCGACCGGCGAAAGTCGACGCCGACCCACACCTGTACCGACTGTGGCACCGAGGTCGAAGGGGACGAGGACGACCGCGAGGACGCCATCGATCACCTCATCGATATCGCCGAACAACGGGGTACCGAGACCAAGTTCATCTCGACGGACTTCGAGAAGGGCGAACAGCTGCTGAACGCCTTCGGCGGGTTCGCGGGCCTGCTGCGGTACTCGACCGGCGTCTAAGGTCGTTGGTTTCGCCGTTCGAACGCCCTCCCGTTCGTGTGGCTCCCTACCGCGATCGAACCGCAACTCCTTACCGCTCCGTCGCTGAATCGCCGTCAATGTCACTTTCGGACCGGAACGTACTCGTCACGGGCGGAGCCGGCTTCATCGGTTCCCATCTCACCGAGCGCCTGCTCGCCGACGGCGCGTCCGTCACGGTCGTCGACAATCTGTCCAACGGCGACCGCGGCCGCGTCCCCGACGACGCCGGGTTCCTCGAGGCAGACCTCACCGAGCCCGACGCCCTCGAGGGGCATCTCGACGATGTCGACCTCGTCTTCCACCTCGCGGCGTCGAAACACGTCGACACGGACCGCCCCCACGGCCAGTTCGACGACAACACGCGAATGACCCGGAACATCCTCGAGGCGATGGCCGACGCGGGGATCACGGAGATCGCCTACACCTCCTCCTCGACGGTCTATGGAGAGGCCCCGCGGCCGACGCCCGAGGACTACGCGCCGCTCGAGCCGATCAGCGCCTACGGGGCGAGCAAGCTGGCCGACGAGGGGTTGCTTTCGGCACGAGCCCACAGCCACGACCTCTCCGTCTGGAACTTCCGCTTTGCGAACGTCGTCGGCCCGCGACTGCGCGGGGCGGTGATCCCCGACTTCATCGAGAAGTTGCGGGACGATCCCGAGACGCTGACGATCCTGGGCGACGGCCGTCAGGAGAAGTCCTATCTGTACATCGAGGACTGCCTCGACGCCATGTGCCACGTCGTCGAGAACGCCGACGGCGCGATGAACACCTACAACCTCGGCACGCGGACGACGACCTCGGTCGACCGGATCGCCGCCATCGTCGCGGACGAACTGGACCTCGAGCCCGCGTTCGAATACACCGGCGGCGACCGCGGCTGGACCGGTGACGTGCCGAAGATGCGCCTCTCGATCGAGAAGCTCGCGGCGCTGGGTTGGGAACCCCGCCGCTCGAGCGACGAGGCGGTGCGGCAAGCGACCCGAAAGATCATCGAGGAACTGCGCTGAGCGACGACCGTGCGATAGGTTTCCGCGGCAGAAAGCCGCTCGAGCGTGACCGTTCCGCCGGTCCAGCCCGGTTTTAGGTGGGCTTAAATATCTGGGCTCAAAGCGTCGCGTATGAACGACGGGGGCGAGCGAACGGGGGCGGACGCGACCGACGGCGACGCCGCGAGTGGCGGGCTCGCCGCGGCGCTGACCCGCCGCCGGCTCACGATCGGCGGGACGCTGTTCGTCCTCGCCGGCCTGTTCGTCGCCCTCCGGGACGTCGATGTCGGGACGGTCCTCGCGGAGATTTCGGCGGCCGACCCGCGCCTCCTCGTCGCCGCGGTCGCCGTCTACGCCGTCTCGTGGCCCCTTCGGGGGCGACGGTACGGCGACGTACTGGCCGCGATGGGGCGGCGGACCGGGACGGCGTTCTGTACGGCCGCCGTTTTTGTCAGCCAGACGGCGAACCTGGCGATCCCGGCGCGGGCCGGCGACGCGGTCCGCGCGTACGTGATGGAGACCAGACGGGACGTGCCCTACACCGCCGGGTTCGCGTCGCTGGCCGTCGAGCGGGTGTTCGATCTGGCGACGATCGCCGCGCTCGCGGGGCTGGCGACGGCGTGGCTCGCGGCCACCGGTGCGGCCGGCCCGCTCGAGATCGCCGCCGAGGCCGGGGGCGCACGGACCGCGCTGGCGGCCGCGGCGGCCGTGAGTACGGCGACGGTCGGCGTCGGGTTCGTCGTCGTCACCACGGCGCGGGCGGACCACGGACTGGGGCCGTGGCTGCGGGCACGGACGATGGGCCGACCGCGTCTCGAGCGGGCGCTCGAGGCCGCACTCGGGTTCGCGGCGGACGTTCAGGTCGTCGCCCGCCAGCCGAGGGCGGTCGCACGGATCGGCGCGGGAAGCCTGCTGATCTGGGCGTTCGACGTGCTGACGGCGGTCCTGGTACTCGCGGCGCTGGGAAGCGGGCTCGCGCTCGGGCCGTTGCTGGCGGTCGGGACGCTGGCGGTCAGCGTCGGGAACTTAGCGAAGGTCCTCCCGCTGTCCCAGGGCGGCGTCGGGCTCTACGAGGCCGCGTTTACGGCGCTCGTCGTCGCCCTGACGCCCGTCGGGGCGGGGACCGCGCTGGCGGCGGCGATCGTCGACCACGCGCTGAAAAACGGTGTGACACTGGTCGGCGGGGCCGGCGCGGTCGCCGCGCTGGGGCTCTCCGTCTCGGACGCGACGGCCGCGGAACCGACGCGGGAGACCGACAGTGTTTTAGGCTCGCCTAAAAGATAGTCGAGCAATGAATCAGGACATCTGTGTCATCGTCCCGACGATACGGGAGTACGAGTGCATGCGCTCGTACTTCGCGAACGCCCGCGACCACGGCTTCGACCTCGAGCGACTCCACGTCGTCCTCGTCACCGAGGATTTCTGTGAGACCGAGGAGATGGAGGCCATGCTCGAGGACGAAGGCGTTTCGGGCGAGGTCTTCGACGGCAGCCGCCGCGAGGAGTGGTACGAGGCCCACGACGTCGCCGAGTACGGCCACGTCGTGCCGGCGGCCAGCCACGCCGAGACGAGCTTCGGCCTGCTGTACATGTGGGCCCACGACGAGTTCGACTACGGCTTCTTCATCGACGACGACACGCTGCCCCACGAGGACGAGGACTTCTTCGGCACGCACATGGAGAACCTCGCGTTCGAGGGCGAGATCGAATCCGTGTCCTCTGACGAGCAGTGGGTCAACGTCCTCTACCAGAACGCCGAGGAACACGGCCTCTACCCGCGGGGGTACCCATACTCGGCGATGGATGAGACCGTCGAGACTGGAACGACCGATATCGCGGGCGGCGAGGTCGTCGCCTCACAGGGACTCTGGACCAACGTCCCCGATTTGGACGCCGTCCGCATCCTGATGGACGGCGACCTCGAGGGGCAGGCCCAGACCCGCACCTCGAGCGAGGACTTCGGCGAGGACTTCGTCGCCGCGCGGAACAACTACCTCACTGTCTGTTCGATGAACCTCGCGTTCCGCCGAGAGGTGATTCCCGCGTTCTACCAGCTCCCGATGGACGAAAACGAGTGGGACGTGGGCCGATTCGACGACATCTGGTCGGGCGTGTTCCTCAAGCGCGCCTGCGACGTGCTGGGCAAGCGGATCTACAACGGCGCGCCGCTGTGTGAACACAACAAGGCCCCCCGCAGCACCTTCGACGACCTGAACAACGAGGTGCCGGGGCTGGAACTCAACGAACACCTCTGGCGCGTGATCGACGAAACCGGCAGTGACGCTGACTCCTACGCCGCGGTCTTCGAGGCGATGGCTCGCGAACTCGCCGACGGCGACTGGGACGACTACAACAACGGCGCCTTCTTCAACCACGTCGGCGAGTACATGCTCGACTGGCTCGACTGTCTGGCGACGCTACGCCCGGGGGCCGGCCTCGAGACCGACGGCCCACGGGTCGTCGCGGACGACTGAATCGTCAACTATAAGTTTTTAGGTTAACCTAAACCGAGTATGAACGACGAGGAGGGCAATCGAGCGGTTTCACGTCGGCGGGCGTTACAGGTCGGCTCCGCGTTCGGGGCCGCATCGCTCGCGGGCTGTCTCGGGTTTTTCGACGACGGACAGAGCGCGGATATCCCGCCGCTCTCGGAGTTTCGGGGATCCGGATCGCTGGTCGACGGCCGGCCGGCACCGGGCGGCACGTCGATCGAGGACCTCCCGAACCTCTCGGGGGACCTCGCGCTCTACATCGGCGGCGGTGAAAGCGGCATCTACTACGAGTTCGTGGAGATGCTCGAGGACATCTACCCGGACTTCGAGGTCCACTCGACCGACAACAGTTCGTCGTCGCTGGCACAGACGATCGTCGAAGAGGCCGACGCCGGCGCGGCCCAGGCCGACGTTTTCTGGTCGATCGACGCCAGCTCCCTCGGGTTCGTCGCGGAGAACGACGCCTACGAGCCGCTGTCGGACGAGGCGGTCGAGGCGGTCGGGAACAGCCAGTTCGTCGGCGACGACAACGCGTGGGCCGGCGTCGCCGGACGCGCCCGTGCCGTGCCGTACAACACGAACGAACTGAGCGAGTCGGACATCCCGACCACGGTGCAGGACTTCCCCGACGCCGACGCGCTGCAGGGGACGATGGGGTGGGCACCGACCTACGGCGCGTTCAAGGCCTTCGTGACGGCCATGCGCCTGCTCCGTGGCGACGACGAGACCCGCAACTGGCTACAGAGCATGAGCGAGGCCGGAACGGAACGACGCGGCAACGAGTACGCCGTCTCCGAGGCGGTCGCCAACGGCTCGCTGTCGGCCGGGTTCGCCAACCACTACTACGCGATGCGGGTCAAAAACAATCGGCCGGACGCTCCGATCGATCTGGCCTTTACCGAGGGCGACGCCGGCGCGTTGATCAACGTCGCGGGCGCGCTGAAGGTACAGGGCACCCAGAAAGGCGAACTGGTCGATAACTTCGTCCGCCACCTGCTCTCGGCCGAGGCCCAGGAGTACTTCGCGACGATCAGTTTCGCCTATCCGATGATCTCGGGCGTCGAACCCGTCGGCGGGCTGCCGACCATCGACGAGTTGAGCCCGCCGGACATCGACCTCGCGGAACTGGCCGACATCGAGCCGACGCTCGAACTGATGGACGAAGCCGGCGTCTCCGGATAACGGAATGAGCGTCCGGGATCGAGTCGCGAAGACGGTCGAGCGAGCCGGTGACGACGACGGGAGCGGCGCCACCGGCGTCGGGCTCACCCTGCTCGCCGCGGCCATCGCGGCCGTTCTCGTTCTCCCCTTGCTCTGGCTGGTCGTCGACGCCGCCGGGCTCGGGACTCGAGCGTTCGAACTCGCCGTCGATTCCCAAACGATCGACGTACTGATCCGAAGCGTCGCTCTCGTCACGATCGTAACGGGTGCGAGTGTCCTCATCGGCGTCCCGCTCGCGGTGTTGACGGTCCAAGGCGAGATTCCGTTCCCCCGGTTCTGGACCGTCCTCATCGCGTTGCCGCTGGCCGTCCCGAGCTATCTCGGGGCCTTCGCGTTCGTCTCGGCGTTCGGTCCACAGGGTGAACTCGTCGGCTTCCTCGAACCGCTCGGCGTCGACGCCCTCCCGTCGGTCTATGGCTTCACGGGTGCTGCGTTCGTACTGACGCTGTATACTTACCCGTACGTGTTCCTGACTACGCGAGCCTCCCTGCTCTCGATGGACGGCTCGCTCGTAGAGGCCGCTCGGACGCTCAACTCGGGCCGCTGGGAGGCGTTTCGCCGGATCACCCTCCCGCAGATCCTGCCGGGGATCGCCGCCGGTGCGCTGCTTGTCGCCCTGTATGCCCTCGCGGACTTCGGCACGCCGAACATCATGCGCGTCGAGGTGTTCACGCAGTTCATCTACGCCAGATACAACGCCTTCGCCCGCGACTACGCCGCGTTGTTGTCCCTGCAGTTGCTGACGGTGACCGTGATCATCCTCGCGATCGAGTCCCGCATCGGTGCCGACGACTCCGGGGCCTACGAGAGCGGCGGCGACCGCGGTACTGCCGACCTCGAACTCGGAGCGTGGCGGTATCCGGCCCTGCTGTTGCCGATTGCGATCGCCCTGCTCGCGATCGGGCTCCCGATCGCCATCTTCACCATGTGGCTGAACACGGGCGGACCCGGCTATCAGCTCGGTCGACTGACCTTCGACTGGGAGTACGGGTTCAACTCGGCCTACGTCGCACTGCTGGCCGCCCTCGTCTCGGTGCTGGTGGCGCTGCCGATCGCGATCGGATCGGCGACCTCCGATTCGCGGGTAGCGGCGCTGGCCGACCGGGCCCCCTACATCGGATACGCCACGCCCGGGATCGTGCTGGCGATCGCGTTGCTCAGCTTCAGCCTCGACGTGCTACCGTCGATCTACAAGACCGTCCCGCTGCTGGTCTTTGCCTACGTCGTCCGGTTCATGCCCCAGGCGATCGGCTCGATCCGGACCTCGACGCTGCAGGTCGACCAGAAGTTGGTCGAGGCGGCTCGGACGCTGGGCCGATCGCGACTGAACGCCTTCCGGTCGGTGACGCTCCCGCTGATCCTGCCGGGCGTGGCCGCCGGAGCCGCGCTGGTCTTTCTCACGACGATGAAGGAACTCCCGGCGACGCTCATGTTGCGCCCGCTCGGATTCGAGACGCTCGTGACCTACATCTGGCGGGTCGAGGAGGCAGGTCTCTACGGCCAGGCGGCGGTGCCGGCGCTCGTCCTCGTGGCCATCTCGGGGCTGTCGATGGCCGTGATGCTCGCACAGGAAGGACGGTGACGACCGTGAGAACAGGGCCGGGACGACGAACACGGGGTAGGCGATGAGACGGCGACGATGGCGGGCCGCGGTCGCCGCTATCGCCCTCGTCGGTGCGATCGCGATCTGGTTGCTTGCGACGCGGACTTTCCCCCACCACTCGCTCAACCACGACGAAGGGGTCTACCTTCAGCAAGCGGCGATGTTGCTCGAGGGGCAACTGTTCGTCCGGCCGCCGGTCGAGGAGGCCTTCCGCCCCTGGTTCTTCGTCGAGGACGGCGGCCGGCTCTATCCGAAGTACTCGCCGGTGCCCGCAGCGATCTTCGCGCTCGGGAAGATTGTGGGTGGCTACCGGCTCGCGCTGGCCGGGATCGGCGCGGCCGTCCCCGCGCTCGTGGCGCTGGTTGTGCGCGAGGTCTTCGACCGGCGGACGGGCCTCGTGGCCGCCGTCGCCGTGTTGTGTTCGCCGCTGTTCCTGATCCAGACGGCGGTGTTCCTGCCCTACGCGCCGACGGCGATGCTCAATCTGGCCTTTGCATACGCCTACCTCCGGGCCGACCGGACGGGGGACCTGCGGGTCGCGGGCGCGGCCGGCGTGGCGATCGGGCTGGCCTTTTTCGCGCGGCCGTACACGGCAGTCCTGTTCGCCGCCCCGTTCATCGCCCACGCCTGCTGGACGCTGTGGCGGGACCACCGAGCGGCGCTTCCCCGTCAGGCCGCGACGGCGGCGTTCGGGCTGGCCGGCGTTTCCCTCGCGCTCGGCTACAACGCCGTCGTGACCGGATCGGCGCTTGTGTTCCCCTACGAGGCGTTCGCCCCGCTCGATGGGCTCGGGTTCGGCCGTCGGCGCATCCTCGAACACGAGATCGAGTACACCGTCGGGCTGGCGTTGCGGTCGAACGCGCTGGTATTGCGGTCGTTTGTCACCGAGTGGGTCGTCGGCGGACTGCTGGGCGCGGGGCTGGCCGCGGCCGGACTCGGGCTGACCGTCCGCCGAAATCTCTCGCCACGCGCGGCGATCCTCGCTGGACAGTTACTGACGATCTCCGTCGGCAACGTCTACTTCTGGGGGAACTTCAACGTCCTCGGCGACATCGACCGGGCCGGGACTGGACTGATCGCCACGCACGGCCCCTACTACCACTTCGATCTCCTGCTCCCGGTCGCGGCCTTCGCCGCCGTCGGCGCGCTGGCGCTGTTCGACGGCGTTCGCCGACGGGCCGATCGATCGCTGTCGCCGGAGCGCGCACGCGCGGTCGTCGTCGCGATACTGCTCGTGGGCGCGCTCGCGGTCGGCGGCGTCACGGCGACGACCTTCGACGGAAAACTCGAGCGAAACGAGGCCGTCACCGAGACCTACGAGCGGGTCTACGACCCGCTCGAGGACGGGGCGATCGAGGAGCCGGCGGTCGTCTACCTGCCGACGCCGTACGGCGACTGGCTCGGGCATCCGTTCCAGGCGCTTCGCAACGACCCCGGGTTCGACGGGGAGCGCGTCTACGCTCTCGACGAGCGGCCGTTCGACGTGGCCGACGCCTACCCCGACCGCACGCTGTATCGCCTCGCGTACCGGGGGACCTGGGCCCCACAGGCCGGATCGCCACAGGGAGCCCGACTCCAGCGGGTTGACCGGGTCGCCGGCGAGGCAGTCGCACTGAACGCGACCATCGGCGTCCCGGAAACGGCCGGCGGCGTCAGCGCGACGGTCACGACCGACGAGGAAAGCGCCACCTACGTCGCCGACGACGTCTCGAGCCCGCTGGCGACCCAGCTTGTCGTGGCCGACGGCGAGGTCCGGTTGCGCGGCGCGGCGTGGAACGCCACCGACTCGATCGCCGTCGACGAACGGGATGACGTCACGCTGACCGTGTTCGTCGATCGGGGGCCCGGCAACAGCTTCAGTTATCGGCTCGAGCTGCCGGTGGAGGCGGCCGAGAACGGAACGACACGGGCGCTGACACCCAGGGTCGAGCGGTGTACCGGGATCCGCGACTGTGGCGGCGAGGCGGCGTACCTTCCCGACAGTGCGCCCGACGGGACGTTCGTCCGGACCGAACTCACGACGCCGGACCGGGACTGATCGGAACGAAAATCGAAGCCGCGTCGACTACTGTGTCGGCCGGTGGGGGAGTTCTCGGAGCCGTTCCTCGAGTGAGACTTTGACGATCGAGCGGGCGATCTCGGCCCCGCCTTTGAACGGGTCGAGCTTGGTCTGGCCGGCGCGCTCGCGGTACTCGATCGGGTGTTCGCGGACGTCGTAGCCCCGCATCAGGGGGCGGATAAGCAGTTCCGCCGAGAGGCCGGTGTTTTCGGTCCACTCGATGTCCTCGACGACGTCGCGCCGGTAGGCCCGCATCCCGGTCGTGGTGTCGTGGACGCGGGTACCCATGAGGAGGCTCGCGACGGCGGCGAAGGCGTGGTTGCCGAGGCGGTTGAGCGCCGGCATCGCGTCGGTACCGTGGTAGAGTCGGTCGCCGCTGACGACATCGTAGCCGTCGTTGATCAGTGCGAGGAACTCCGGGAGCTGTTCCATCGGATAGGTGTCGTCGCAGTCGGTCGTGACGACGATCGGCCGGTCGGGCTCTAAGACGGCCGCACGGACGGCGATGCCGTACCCCTGTGGCTCCTGTTCGATGACCGTCGCGCCGTGGTCACGGGCGATTTCGGGGGTTCGATCCGACGAGCCGTCGACGCAGACGACCTCGGCCGTCCCGTCGGTGACCTCGTCGATGTCGGTCAGTACCGTGCCGATCGCTTCCTCCTCGTTGTACGTTCCCATGACGACGCTGACGTCTTCGAAGGTGTACTCCTCGTCCGAACCGTCGGTCGTCGCGGGCTGGGCCCCATCGCTCATTGGCGGTACTCTCTGCCCGCCGTATTTATGCGTTTAGGTTTGCCTAAAACAGTCGTGACTCGGCCCCGTTCGCCGGAGAGCGATCGCTCAGATCCAGTCCTGACGACGGAAGTAGACGAGCATCAGTCCGGCAACTGCCCCCATCCCGAGCATCGTCGCCGGATAGCCGTACGTCCAGTAGAGTTCGGGCATGGCGAGCGGCGTCTCCGCGAAGTTCATTCCGTAGATTCCGGCGACGAACGTCAGGGGGATGAAGATGGTCGCGACGACCGTCAGCGTCTTCATCACGTCGTTGGTCGACTGCGAGACGGCGTTGAGATAGATATCGCGGGAGCCGCCGGTGAGATCGCGGTAGGTCTCGATGAGATCGACGACCTGCACGAGGTGGTCGTAGACGTCGCGGAAGTACTTCTCGTTCTCGTCGGCGACCTCCGGAATGTCGCCGCGGGAGAGCGACGAGATCGCCTCCCTGGCCGGCCAGGCGACTTTCCGGAAGGCCAGCAGGTCCCGGCGGACATCGTTTAAGTCCTCCAGAATACGGGGCTCCGGCTCGTCGAGGACGCGCTCCTCGACCGCTTCGATGTCGTCCTCGATCTCGTCGAGGACGTCGAAATAGTCGTCGACGATGGCGTCCATGAGCCGATACGCGAGGAAGTCCGTGCCCCGATCAGCGACGCGGCGTTCGTTTCTCGCCCACTGCGGGGCCGACTGGTCGACGACGTCGATGTCGGTCGTCGACATCGTCACGAGCCACCCCTCGCCGATAAAGAAGCCGACGGAGTGTGTCTGGATCTCCTTTTGCAGCGCGACCTCGTCGCGCTGACTGAGGCTGACGGTCTTGAGCAGAACGAACGTGTGCGTTTCGTACTCGGCGGTCTTCGGTCGCGTCTGATCGTCGACGACATCGTCGACGGCCAGCGGATGGATGCCGAGCCGATCCTCGAGCGCCTGCAGTTCGTCCGGTTCGATCCCGGCGGCGTGAACCCACGTCTCGCCCGGCGCGGCGATCGCGGCCTCGAGTTCGTCGTACCGTCCGAAGCCGTCGTCCGAGTACACCATCGCACGCAGAGTCACGGTTCCGCCCTCGCCGCCGTCCGCGGTGCGATCGCGACGAGCGTGATACCGATCATGACCGCCGTCAAGGAAAACGCCCGACCGGCGTACGCGACGGACACGCCGACGACGTAGCCGACGACTCCGACTGCGATCAGTCCGATACCTGCGAGCCGTACGCGGTTCATACCCCTCCCATTCGGTGCGATTGAAAAGAAGCTGTGGTCGGACCGCGTTCGAGACGCTGTCCTCGTGATCGCGTCCGGTGACCGCTCACGCGGTCTCGAGGACGTGGTCGGCTGCCTTCAGCGCCAGCGCCGCGATCGTCAGCGTCGGGTTCATCGCCCCGCCGGTCGGGAAGACGCTGCTCGAGGCGATCCAGCAGTTCTCGAGGTCGTGCGTTCGCAGGTCGGGGCCGACGACGCTCTCGGTCGGTTCCGACCCCATCCGGGTCGTCCCCATGTGATGGTAAGCCGGCCCCGTCCCCTCGGGGTCGGCCTGCCAGGTTATCTCCACGCCGAGTTCCGCGAGGATTCGTTCCTGAATCTCGTTGACGCGCTCGATCGTCTCGAGCGCGCGGTCGCCGACGGTCCAGTGGACGTCGGGTACCGGGTTACCGTGATCGTCGGTCGTCGAGGGATCGAGCCCGACGTAGCTGTCCTCGCGAGGGAGCTGTTCGACGAGGGCACCCATGCCGATGTGGGTGCCGTAGTCCGACCGGAGCCGCTCGAGCAGGTCGTCGCCCCAGTCGTCGCCGGTCAGGGCCATCCCGACCGGCGAGGGGCCGTCGTAGTTGAAGAACTCGAGTTTGAAGGGAGCCTGCTCGGCGTCGGCCTCGTCGTAGAACTGGTGGGACTCGCTGGTCAGGAAGCCGACGTGGTTCTGCCGGGTGGGTTCATCGAGGACCCCGCCGGTGCCCGCAAAGAGGTGGTCCATGAAGTACCGGCCGACGAGCCCGCTCGAGTTGGCCAGCCCGTCCGGATAGTGACTGGATTCGGAGAGCAAGAGCAGGCGCGGTGTCTCGACGCCGCCGCAGGCGATCACGAAGGCGTCGGCCGACTGGCGGTGGCGCTCGCCGTCGGGCGTCGCGTAGACGGCCGCCTCGATCGCGTCGGCCGTATGCTCGAGGCGCTGGACCGGCGCGCGGTCGATCACCGTCGCGCCCTTCCGCTCGGCGCGCTCGACGTGGACGGTCGCGTCGTACTTCGCGCCCGAGGGACAGACCGGCTGGCAGGTGCCGTAGCCGACGCAGGCCCCCCGGTCGTCGTACGCTTCCGAGTTGCGCGCGTTGGGCACCGAGTGCATGGCGATCTCGAGTTCGTCGCAGGCCTCGGCGAACAGCGAGTCGCTGTAGGAGGGCGGGAAGGCCGGCATCGGATGGGGCTGCTCCCGCGGCGGGGCGAAGGGATTGTCGTCGGCCCCCGAAACGCCCAGTTCCCGCTCGGCCGCGGCGTAGTAGGGCCGCAGGTCGTCGTAGTCGATCGGCCAGTCGGTGCCGACGCCGCGGGCGCTTTCCGAGGCGAAGTCGTCCTCGTGGAGCCGCATCACCATCCCCTGCCAGTGCAGCGTCGAGCCGCCGACCCCGCGAGCGCGAGCGTGGTTCAGCGGGTAGAACCGCTCGCCGGTGGACTCGTAGGCGTCCCGCTCCGGATCGCCGTCCCAGACGTCCGGACGGTCGTAGGCCGGCCGGATCGCCCGTTCCTGCCGGGCGAGCCGGTCGTCGGGATCGAACCGCGGCCCGGCTTCGAGGATCACGACCTCGCGGCCGGCTCCGGCGAGGCGGTCAGCGACGATTCCGCCGGCCGGCCCCGCACCGATGACACAGACATCGGCATCGTCCACGGGCGTTCGGTCGATGTCGTCGGTTACCGGCGACGCCGAACCGGCCGGCGGACGGTCCCAGCTCACGCGTTCGGCCCCCGCTGGTAGCTCCCGGTCCCGCCGGCGTGGCCCTGCGGGTTCTCGAGGCCGACCAGCTCGCCGCCGGTCGGCGAAGCGTACAGCGCCAGCAGGAGGTCGTTGACGACGTAGTACCGGACCCGTTCGCTCGCCGTCCCCGACGGGTCCTCGTCGGCCTCGTCGGCTCCCACGTTCCGCAGGACCTGGTCGCGGTCGGCAATCGACAGCGCCGCGAACTCCTCGTCGAACCACACCCACGCGTTCTCGT
Source organism: Natrinema pellirubrum DSM 15624 (assembly GCF_000230735.2). NCBI lineage: Archaea > Methanobacteriati > Methanobacteriota > Halobacteria > Halobacteriales > Natrialbaceae > Natrinema > Natrinema pellirubrum. The sequence continues at coordinate 727,379 of NC_019962.1, read as the reverse complement.
CCAGTTCCGCGACCGCCCCCTCGAGCCCGTCGACGTGGGCCCGATCCGCGAGCCGTCCCTCGAGGAAGGCCGCGACGAACGGGTCGATCCCGGATACCTCGCTCGGATAGACGACCTCGGCGGCCGCGACCAGCGTCTCGTGGAGGCGATCGACGTCGACCGGTTCCGAACCGGGCGGGGAGACACAGCCCGCCAGCGTCCCCCCGACGCCGAGCGCCGACAGCGCGGCGACCGCGTCCCGCCTCGTCAGTTCCATGCGGAAGGATTAGGCAAGCCTAAACCATATATTCGTTGGAACGGGACGGTCGCGCGGCCGCCGCGTCACGCCGTTTCGACCGGGTCGACCAGCGACGGCTCGTCCGTCGCCGGATCGTTGACCGCCGTCGAAACCGGATACGCCGTCATCCCCTCGGCCGCCCGGGGCTCGAGCAGTTCCCGGCCGGCCTCGCCCGACAGCCACCGCTGCTCGTCGTCGGGGTCGAGAATTACGGCCATCCGGTGATGGAGGTCCGCGACGAGGTCGTTGGGTTCGGTCGTGACGATCGTAAACGTCTCGAGGGGGCCGGTCTCGGTCCCGCCCTCGAGGCCGCCGCCGAAACTGTCGAGTCCGGTCTGAGTCGCGTCCGGCTCCCAGCGCTCCCACAGCCCCGCCATCGCGAACACCCGCTCGTCCTCGAAGGTGACTCGGTAGGGACGTTTCCCGCCGTCGGATCGGGGATCCGACGAGGATCGCGAATCGCCGATTCCCTCACCACCGTCGGTCTCGACCCACTCGTAGAACCCGTCCGCAGGGACGAGACATCGCCGTCGCTCGTAGGCCTCGCGAAAGCTCGGCTTCTCGTCGACGGACTCGGCCCGCGCGTTGATCAGCCCGCCACTGTCGTCGTCGGCCCACGACGGGATCAGCCCCCACTCGAGGCGTCGAAAGGCCTCGGGTTCCTCGTTCGTGATCACCGGCAGTTCCTGGCCAGGTGCCATGTTGTACCGCGGTTCGAACCCGGAGTCGGACAGCCGGGCGTCGAACCGTGCCTCGAGGTCGTCCCCATCGACGGTGAGCGTGTAGCGACCGCACATACCCGATCCTCAGCCCGACAGCCCAAAGGGTTGTCCGGTCGCGGCTCGCCCGCCGCGGTCGCGACGGGGTGTCAGTGGCTCCCTCGAGTGGTCGTCAAAACGGGCTTAGGGACAGTAGGAAGCCGTTACTCCGACCGAACCGCCGGGTACGGACCGCGTTACGATACCCGATCCCGGTCGACCCTTCGATGGGGTCAACATGGACGATCGATACGAAATGGTGGTGTGTCAGCGCGGCGCGCTCGAACTCCGAGATCCTGACGACCCCGATTGCTGGATCGCGACCGAATCCCCTGTCGAGATCGAGCGGTAGCGCTCCGGTACCCCTACCCGTTTTCCGCCGTTCGCTCGCGACTCTCTCAGCGACGCGTCGCTCATCGGTCGATGTCAACGAAAACGCCGGGACAGGGATTTGAACAGTTGCGAGACTATCGGCCTCACTTCGCTCGGCCGCGTGCGACGTGTTCAAATCCAGTATGTGCCGTTGCGTGACTTTGGATTACTCGCGCCGCTGTGCGTCGCTCGTAGCAAATGAAATCACGAAAACGCCAGGACAGGGATTTGAACCCTGAATCCCAAAGGGAACACGCTTTCCAGGCGTGCGCCTTACCGTTCGGCCATCCTGGCTCACGCTATCCTAACCGCGTCCCTCGTTTAACCCTTACGAGATCCGTCGCCCCGCTCGCGCTCGAGCGACCACGCGGCGATCCGGGGCTCGAGCAGGTAGGCACCCAGCCCCGAGGCGAGTCCGACCCCCAGAGCCAGCGCCAGCGCGCCCGTAATGGGGACCAGCGGTGTCACGAGCAGGGCATACCCCTGGACGAGGACCAGAAACGCCAGTCCGCCGACGAGCCCCCACAGGACCGCCGACTTGGTCCGCGGCCCGATTCCCATCTTTCCGGCCGGGTAGCCGCTCACGCGACGCTCACCGGGTTCACTCGAGGTCGGCGACGGCTTCGATCTCGATCCCGACACCTTTGGGGAGGGCAGCGACCTCGACGGCGCTTCTGGCCGGCGGTTCGTCGTCGAAGTAGTCGGCGTAGGCCTCGTTCATGGCGTCGAAGTCGTCGATGTCCTCGAGGAAGACGGTCACCTTGAGGACGTCCTCGTAGCCGCCGCCGGCCTCGTCGAGGACGGCGTCGAGGTTGTACAGCGCCTGCTCGGTCTGGGCCGCGATGGGTTCGTCGTCGAGCAGTTCGCCGTCGGCAGTCATGGGGATCTGGCCGGCGGTAAACAGCAGCGAGCCGTTGTCGGTCGCCTGACTGTAGGCCCCAACTGCGGCGGGCGCGTCGTCGGTCTCGGTGATGCGTTTCATGGGTCATATGTGTTTTTGATATCCTTTAACCCTACGAGAGGAGAAACACACATTCCAATATTGGCTACTATCTATTAGTCTCTGTATTGTACTCGACAAGTACTGACTGGCTGTGCGTTAGCTCAGTTTATACAGTGTTCCGTCACTGCTAGCGAGATACAATTTACCATCAGCAGGAGCCGTCGCAAATATATTTCCATGCTCGAGTTCCGCAGTCCATCGTTCTGTTCCGTCCGGTTTAAGCGCGTACAGGATCGCCTCGGGCGGTCCGGGCTCCAGAGAGAGGATAAAATAGACCGTATTATCAGTAACACCTACAGAGTAGGTTCCATTCACGTACTCCCGTCCCGTTTCGTAGTTCCAGATGGGATCACCGTTGTCAGTATCAATCGCATACAGGGTGTCAGATGCTGCGGCATAGAGTGTGTCATTAGCGAGAACTGGATACGAGTCGATGCGGCTCTCAAGACTGGTGGTCCAACTCACAGTTCCATCAGATGCTTGGAGCGCGTACAAGTCCGAACCAAACCGGTCTGAATTCGCGCTCACGTAAACGGTTTCGTCGCCGACAGTAGGTACGCGAGTGTCCGTATTGATCGAGGATTTCCATTCGACAGCCCCATCATCAGCCGAAAGCGCATAGATCGTCCCCTCATCAGGTAGTGTCTCGAAGAATACCATTCCGTCTGAAACGGCCGCGCCGACTATCGTCTCTCCTGTATCGAATTTCCATTCTTTCGTACCGGAATCAACGTCGACAGCGTGAACTTCCCCTTGCTCTCCCGTCCCGAAGTACGCGGTTCCGTCGTTAACGGCCATTATCGAAGCTAACCGTCCATCGTCGTACTTCCACCGTTGCGTTCCATCGCTCGTATCGAATGTATAGACGTTCCCTGCATCGCCGTACTGTTCACCAGAGCCGACAATAATCGTGCTGTCAGCCACTGCAGGAACAGCATTGATCGGTTCATCGACATCGGCGTACCAGCTCTCCGTCCCGGTCTCGGTATCGACGGCATAGAGAAGACCGGCCGAGCTTCCGAAATACGCCGTTTTGTTACCGATCACTGGAGTCATAAGGCTCCCGTCAGCTTCGAACACGGGTTCTTCCTCTACGGTTGAAGATGGCGCAGTTAGATTCGGATTCTGTCCAGTATTTCTCGTATCATACTGAAACATCGGCCACGTATTAGTTCCAGACCCATTATTTTCGATGTCGGAATCGTCATTGTCGTCCGAAATACAACCAGCAATGGCTGCTATACTAGCTGATCCGGCTTTGAATATGTACTGTCGTCGGCTTCCCCCACCAATCATGTAATCTTACTATATATTCATAATATATAAATTCATTCATATACGCATACCGGCGCGAACGATTTAGGCCAGCACGTCGACTTCGTAGCCCGCGTCCCGCAGCGCCGACAGGAACGCGTCGACGTGGTCGGGACCGCGCATCTCGAGTTCGATCTCGACTTCGGTATCGCTCATCTCGACCTCGCGGGAGGTCCGGTCGTGGTGGATCGCGTAGATGTTCGCCCGGTGGGCGGTGAAGACGTCGAGGAGGTCCTCGAGCGCGCCCGGGCGGTCTTTCAGCACGGTCCGGATCTTCAGGTAGCGGCCGGTCTCGACGAGGCCGCGGACGATGACGTTGGTCAGGGTATTGAGGTCGATGTTGCCCCCACAGAGCGCGGGGACGATGACCTCGTCCTCGGCGTAGTCGAACTTCTCGAACAACACCGCGGCGAGCGCCACCGCGCCCGCGCCCTCGACCACCGTCTTCGAGCGCTCGAGCAGGTAGACCAGGGCGACGGCGATCTCGGGGTCGGAGACGGTGACGACCTCGTCGACGTACTCCTGAATGTGGGGGAAGGTCTGCTCGCCGACGCTGCGGGTCGCGATCCCGTCGGCGATGGTATCGACGCCGTCGAGCGAGACCCGCTCGCCCTTCTCGAGGGACTTCGCGGCGCTAGAGGCCCCATCGGCCTGGACGCCGATCACGCGGGCCTCGGGCTGTTGCTCCTTGATCGCAGTCGCGATTCCACTGATGAGTCCGCCGCCGCCGATCGGAACGACGACGGTTTCGACGTCGGGACAGTCGTCGATGATCTCGAGGCCGATGGTGCCCTGGCCGGCCATGACGTCCTCGTCGTCGAAGGCGTGGACGTAGGTGCGGCTTTCCTCGCGTTCGATCTCGTGGGCGCGTTCGGCGGCCTCGTTGTAGTCCTGGCCCGCGAGGACGACCTCCGCGCCGTAGCTCTTGGTCGCTTTGACTTTCGAAATCGGCGCGTGTTCGGGCATGACGATCTTCGAGTCGACGCCGGACCTGGTGGCTGCCAGCGCGACGCCCTGCGCGTGATTGCCCGCGCTGGCGGTGACGACGCCCGCATCTTTCTGGTCCTCTGAGAGAGTCGCGATCCGGTTTGTCGCCCCGCGGATCTTGAACGAGCCGGTCCGCTGGAAGTTCTCCAGTTTCAGCCGGACGTCGGCTCCGGTCATCGACGAATACGTGTGTGAGTGTTCGAGCGGCGTGTGCCGGGAGGTTTCCCGGACCCGCTCGCGTGCCTCGAGAATATCCGAGAGTTCGAGCATACCCCCGACTACGGGACGTGGAGTGTAAGGATTTCTGTCAGGGAACGGGGAGCCCGTGGGGCCCGCCCACCCCCAACAGGATGTGTTGCCAGTCGGGCAACACGACAGGGAATACAGGGAATGCACGGCGTGTGACGTGCGACTGGAGAAGGGGACCGTGACCATATAAATCTCATGCACCCGCAGTGAAAGTGAAACCACACGAGGGCGGCGGGTTAATCACCGCGTCAGACGGAAGGACGACGGGTGTCATTCGCGGTTCCGCACGACGATATCAGCCCGCGAAACGAGCCGGCGAACGCGGTCGGCGAACGGGCCGTCCCCGGGCCAAGTCACGTCGACCGCGAGTCGTGCCGGGTCGCCGACGTACACCCACGACCGCTCGGGCGTCGCGTCGGCGGCGGTCACCCGATCCGACGCGACACTCGAGCCGTCCCGCCGATCACCGTCGGCGTCAACGTTCGGGACTGCGACCCGGACGTACAGCCCGCCGTCGACACCCTCGTATCGGTCGAGTCGCTCGAGGGTCGCATCGTCGACCGCGAGCAACCGACCGTCGACGCTGCCGCCGGGAACGAGCGTCGGATACCGGCCGTCGACCCGCTGAAGTCCCTCGAGCGTCGCGTGGCCGACGAACAGCCGGGTTGCCGCCGCGGGCGTCGTCTCGAGGACGGATGCCACCCGTTCGGGGTCGGTCAGCGTCCCGTAGACGAAGACCGTCACGGGCTGCGGTTCGGCCTCGAAGGACTTGCACGTACCGCCTGGGACGGGGACGATCGTCTCGCGGGACGTTCACCTCAAATTACACAAAGCACTTATACAACTGATCGGACCGTTCGGGCATGAACCGCGAGTCCCTCCTCGCCGTCGCGACGCTCGTGGTCGTCCTCGGGGCGCTCACGACGCTCGCTCTCGCCGGCGCGGTGTCCGATCCAGCGGCGTCCGAGACGGCCAGCGACGTCGAACCCGCCGGCCACGTCTCGCTGACGGAGTTGACGATCAGCGCCGACAGCGTCACCGGCGGCACGGCGACGCTGGCGGTCGATACGTATCTCGATCACCGCGGCGGGCCAGTCGAAAACGTCACCGTCGTCCACCGAGCGATCGATACGGAGAGCGGCCTCGTCGAGGCGACGACCGAACGCGAGGTCGGCCGGCTCGACGAGGAGTCCGAACGCGTCGTCTCGAGTTCGGTCGCCGTCCCCCGGGAGAGCGGCTACGAGATCGAGACGCTGGTCTACCGGGACGGCAACCGGACCGAGTCGACGAGCCACACCGTCGAGGGCGTCGGCTCGCTGACTCCGGACTACGCCGACACCGACGTCGAGTTCCACCGGTTCGGCGGCGAGGCCGGCGGGAGTCTCGCGGACGTGCCCGCGATCGGCTACTCGATCGAGTCGACCACCGACGAGCGGGCGACGCTCGCGGTCGAGAGCTACCTTACCAACACCGGTGACGACCCCGAATCCGATCTCGAACTCGAGGTCGTCGCCCGGCAGTCGGGGTCGAACGTCGTCGCCGACGCGGCGACCGTCGACCTGTCGACGATCGAGCCAGGAAAGACCGCGTCGCCGACCGCCGAACTCACCGTCCCGGCCGAATACGACTACTACCTCGACGCGGTGCTGTGGCGGGACGGCACGATCGTCGGCACGGACCGCTCGGTCGCCAACCTCGGTCCGGGATCGCTGTCGGTCAACGAGACGGCGACGGACAGCGGGCTCGAGGTGAGCGACTTCGCCGGCGGCCCGACCGGCGCGGACGATGGCAGTGACGGGTACGGCGCGGACGACGACGCCGACGGCGAGGACGGCGAAGACGGAAGCGACGACGGCACGCCCGGCTTCGGGATCGCCGTCACCGCGGCCGCCGTCCTCGCGACGATCGCCCTCGCACGGAGGTTCCAATGACCGAGACATCGACCGACGCCGAAACGACGCTCGAGGCACCGCCGGACGACCAGTACCACGATGAAACGGACGATGCCCCGCCGACCGCCGATTCGGACGACGGGCTCGATCCGCGTTCGGCGACGATCCGGCGATACCTCGTCTGGGGCGGGCTCGCCGTCTGTTCGGTGGTCGCGGTCGTCGCGCTCGTCCGGTTCTACGGCAGCGTGACCGACGCCATCGACCTCTGGGTCGATCCCAAGTACCGGCCGCTCGTCCACGCCGCGTTCAATCTCACCCTCTTGCTGACATCGCTGATCGGGGTCTCCGTGCTGGTCCGAGAACTGAGCGATCGGTACTGAATCCGCCGAAAACGTTCGCGCGCGATCGAACCCGAACCGAAACGACTCGCGGCCGTTACCGTTCCTCGAGCGGGACGAACGCCTGATCCTGCGGGCCGGTGTAGCGGGCGCGCGGTCGGATGAGGCGGTTTTCCGCCTGGTACTCGAGGACGTGGGCGATCCAGCCGCCGACGCGGCTCATCGCGAAGATGGGCGTGTACATGTCGATCGGGATGCCAAGCTGGTAGTAGACCGAGCCGGAGTAGAAGTCGACGTTCGGGGCGATCCCCTTCTCGACGAGGCCCTTCTCCTCGGTGAGGAACTGCTCGATCGTCGTGGTGTAGTTGTACCACTTGTCCTCACCGGTCTCGGCGAGTTCCTTGCTGCGTTCCTGGAGGATCTTCGCGCGGGGGTCCTTGACGTTGTAGACACGGTGGCCGAAGCCGGGAATGCGCCGGCCTTCGGCGGTCGCCTGCTCGACCCACTCGCGGTGGTCGAGGTCGCTCTCGTCGATCTCGATGAGGACTTCCATGACGTCCTGGTTCGCACCGCCGTGAAGCGGCCCCGAGAGGGCGCTGATGCCGCCGGTGACGGCGCTGTAGATGTCGGCCATCGTCGAGCCGATGACCATCGAGGTAAACGTCGAGGCGTTGAGCCCGTGATCGGCGTGGAGGATCAGCGCCTGATCGAAGGTTTCGGCGGCGACGTCGTCCGGTTCCTCGCCGGTCAGCATGTAGAGGAAGTTCGCTGCCAGCCCCAGATCGGGGTTGGGATCGATCGGCTCCTCGCCCTGCCGGTAGCGTTCGAACGCCGCGAGTGCGGTCGGAATCTTGGCCGTGATGCGACGACCCTTCCGGAGCGTCGCGTCGAGATCCTCGGGATCGGCGTCGTCCTCGGGTTCGTAGGCCGAAAACATCGAGACGGCGGTCCGCAGCGCGGCCATCGGCCGCTCGCCGGCCGCGGCCAACCGCTCCATCGTGTCGAGGACGTCGTCGTCGACCTCGCGTTCCTCGAGCAGGGCCTCGATAAACGGCTCGAGTTCGTCCTCGGTCGGGAGATGACCGTTCCAGAGCAGATAGAGGACCTCCTCGTAGCTCGCGCCGCGAGCCAGATCCTCGATGGTGTAGCCGCGATAGATCAGCCGGCCCGCATCACCGTCGATCGAGCTGAGCTCCGATTCGGCAACCAACACGCCCTCGAGCCCTTTCTTGAGGTCGTCAGACATACTCAGGGATTTCGGACGCCAATGGAAAAGTATTATCGTTTAGTCGGTGCCGGCACTCGGCACGTCGGATGTCCGCATTTTGCCGGTATCACGAACACGTCCGGGTGGCGTTTTCGACATCGAACGAACAGACAGTCAGTCGAATGCCCCACCGATTACTATAATTGTCTTTCGTGGGGTTCGCTCGAGCGCCCGGGTCGAGCCACCGCCGGCCCCGTCAGGGTCGGCGACGCACGCAATCGATTCGGCAGGGGACACCGTCGCCGCCACGTTTTTCGAACCCCTCTGCAAAGGGTACCGCGGATGGAGCGATCGGACTGGCGGACCGTCCTGTTGGTCACGACGTGGCAGATCTCGGCAAGTATCTGTTACTATACGATCTTCGCGGCAACGCCGTTCTTCCGGACCGCCTTCGGCCTCTCCCGGTTTTCGGTCGGGGTCGTCGTCACGGCACTTACCCTCGGCTACGCCGTCTTCCTGTTGCCCCTCGGTGCCCTGACCGACCGGTTCGGCGAGCGGACGACGCTGACGCTTGGCCTGTTGGGACTCGCGACGGGGACGCTGCTGGTCGCGGGTGCGCCCACCTATGCATTGCTGCTCGCGGCGGTGTTCGTTCTCGGGTCGCTGTACGGCACCGCGATTCCGGGGACGAACAAGGCCGTCTTCGACAACATCGACCCCGGGCGCCAGAACCTCGCGATGGGGATCAAGCAGGTCGGCGTCACCGGTGGCAGCGGCATCAGCGCCCTGCTGGTCACCGGGCTCGCGGGCGCGCTGTTCTGGCAGGCTGGCTTTCTCGTCGCCGCCGCCGTTGGACTGCTCGTCGCCGTCGCCTTCTATCGGCTTTACGCGAGCGACAGCGAGGGGGACGAGCCCGGCTATCCGGACTTCCGCAAACTGCTCTCGAATCGGGCATACCGCTCGTTGATCGTTGCTGGGCTCTTTCTCGGAGCGGCCCTGTTCACGACGACGGGCTACACCGTTCTCTACGTCGAGGAGTCCGTCGGCGCGTCCGTCGCGTTCGGCGGGGTCGTCCTCGCACTCGTCCAGTTGTTCGGCAGTGTGGGTCGCGTGCTGACCGGGTGGCTGAGCGACGCCCTCCCCGGGGAGCCCCGGATCAGGATCGGCTCGCTGCTGATCGCCCAATCGATCGGCAGCGCCGTCATGTTCGTCGTCGTCGCGTCGACGACGAGCGAACGCGGCGCCGCGATCGCCTTCTCGGTCCTCGGTTTTTTCGTCCTCGGCTACACCGGCGTCTACTACTCCGTCATGGCGACGCTCGTCCGCGCCGACGAGATGGGCGGTGCGACCGCCGGCGGCCAACTCGCGTTGACGAGCGGCGCACTCGTCGCCCCGCCCGCGTTCGGCTATCTGGCCGACACGGTGGGCTACCGCACATCGTGGCTGTTTCTGGCCGCCGTCGTCACGATCGCGGCCGGATTCCTCGTCCAGGTCGTTCGGACGGAGCCGACCGTGACGAACCCCGCTGCGGCCGGCGAGTCGGACTAGGAATCGAGTTCTTCGACCAGTTCGACCACGTAACCGTCCGGGTCCTCGAGGAAGGCAACGCGGACGCCGATGTCGTCCATCGTCATCGGCTCCTCGTGGACCGGCGGATCGACCCGTTCGACGAGTCGATCAAAGACCTCGTCGACGCTGTCGACGCCGACCGCGACGTGGGCCATCGTCCCGGAATCGATCTCGGGGCCGCCCTCGGGATCGTACTTGAACTGGAACTCCGCGTTCTCGCCGCCGATGTAGACGTTCTCGACCCCGTCGTCGGTCACGAACGACCAGTTCTCCTCGAGTCCGAGGGCGTCGACGTAGAACTTCCGGGTGCGTTCGAGATCCGAGACCCACAGCGCCGTGTGAATGACGTCCATGTGGTCCGGGAGGACGCCGCCGGCCAAAGGGTTACTGGCAGGTGCCGGGACTGCCGGTTCTCGGAGGGAACCGACCAGTCACCTGCCGGACGGCGGGGCGTCGCCGTCACGCGGTGGGAACCGCCAGTACACCTTTGACGGCATGGCCCTCACGATCGGGTATGTACCACGTTCTCGTCCCGGTCGACACCGACGAACAGCGCGCAACCGCACAGCTCGAGACGCTACGCTCGCTCCCGGCCGATCCCGACGACCTGTCGGTGACGGTCCTGCACGTCCTCGAGGAGATCGACACGATCGCCGACGGAGGTGGAACGACGTTCATCGACGATCTCAACGAGTCGCTGCCCGAGATCCGTGACGTTCCCGACACCGTCACGCTGATCGAAGAACGGCTCGCGGACGACGGCATCGACGTCGAGCGGATGGAAATGGTCGGCGACCCGGCCGACGGTATCGGACAGGTCGCGGCGGAGATCGACGCCGATGCGATCCTGCTGGGCGTTCGGAAACGGTCGCCGGTCGGCAAAGCGATCTTCGGCAGCGTCAGTCAGCGGGTCATCATCGACGCCGACCGACCGGTCATCATCGCCGAATAAGGAACACGGGATTCGGTCCGAAAACGATGCCAGCAGCCTACGTTTCTTCCTCGAGGATCGCGTCCATCAGCTTCGTCTGGGCCGCCGCCAGATGTTCGGTGAAGGTCGACCGGGCGACGCCCAACTCCTCGGCGACGTCGGTCGCGTTCGCACCCTTCGGGTAGTCGAAATAGCCCATCTCGTGGGCCGTCTCGACGATCTCCTGTTGTCTGTCCGTGAGTATCTCGCGGTCGACGACGACCGGATCCGCCGAGACCTCCTCGTGGTCCTGTGTCAGTTCCTCGACGAGGACGCCGTCGAACAGCTCTCGCAGGTGATCGACGATGTCGGCGATCTCGGCCAGCTCGAGGGTCCGAAAGGACAACAGCAGGGAGCCGTCCTGCGCCCGGACCGAGGAAACGGGGGTGCCGGTCCGTTCGACGACCTCGCAGACGCAGTCGGCGGCGGCGTCGCGCTCGAACCGGTAGATGGCCTCCCGTTCGTTCGATTGGACCGGCGTCAGCTCGACGCCGGCGTCCCCGCTTTCGTCGATCGAGGCGTCGGCGGCGACGCCGAACTCCTCGACGACGGTCCCGTCGGCGGTCGCCTGTGAGGAGCGAGCGATCGAATCGATCTGCTCGTTGGCCTCCGCTGAAACAGTAGCGACCGGACAGTCCGCCGGTTCGTTGACGACGACCGTTGCACGAAAGCCCGTCATACTACCCCATACGGGACGGCGGGGGATAACCCGGCCGAGAATTCCCGCCGGATGAAAACACTTCGAGCGGCCCCAACGCGTCGCTCGAGCCCGCGGCGGACCCGCAGCCGGTCAACACCACTCCTCGTACTGGTGGACGCGAGCCGGGTTCAGCGGTTCGGGCTCGCGGTCGGTCCCGTCGTAGCTCTCGCGGTGGTGTTCGTAGGAGATGCCGATCCCGGCCTCGGGGTCGTACTCCCGCGGGAGGATCGACTCGGCGCGACGGCGGTTCCAGTCGGCCAGTTTCTCGAGCGTCCCCGGCCGGTCGATCGCGGCCGCCTCGAGGTCGGGGGCTGCCGTCTCCCAGGCCGACTCGCCGGTTTCGGTCCGGACGACGACGGTCGTCTCGCCATCCGGGCTGCCGACGTTGCCGACGCTGATGTCGGCCGCGCCACCGACGAAGTCCGCACACTCGTCACAGCCGCGCAGCCCGGCCGCGTCGAACGCGTCAACGTCGGTCTCGAGCAGCGTCTCGCCGCCCGCGTCGGTCGCGCGGAGCTGCCCGTCACTGATGTCGAGGGTATCGACGGCGTCAGGGTCGACGTCGAAGGTCTCGAGTCGCGACACCAGCCGGCTGTGCTCGAAGCTGCGGGTACACATCAGCGCGACGGTCAGCGCGATCGGGTCGGCGGGCTCGTGGTCGTAGCGATCGAGCGCGGTCGCCCCCTGAATCATACAGGGGGTGCCGACCAGCGCGAGGTCCGGGTCGTCGCCCAGATCGGCGTCAGCGAGCAACTCGTCGACTTGCCCCAGCCCCATCGTCTGGTTGTAGACGCTGCCGACGGCCGCGAGCAGTTCCTCGCGGGAGGTCGCCAGTACGGCCTCGCCGCGCAGCGGCTCGTCCTCGCGCTCGCGGGCGACGATCGCGCCGTCGATCTCACCCGCTTCGATGAGTTCGGTGAGCAGGGCCGTCACGACGCCGCCGTCCTGGCCCGCATCGGCGGCCTCATCGGTCGCTCGCGCGGCGTAGGTGACCGGCTCCGCGAGGCCGCGTTCCGCCTGGGTAAGCTCGAGGTGGCGCTCGTAGCGCAGGCCACTGCGGGGACAGAAGTCCCAGCAGCGCGAACAGCCGGTACACATCTTGACCAGCGTCGGTCTGCCCTCGTCCTCGTCGATGCCGATGGAGTCGGAGGGACAGGCCGCGACACAGGAGGCACACTGGATACAGCGGTCGGCCTCGATGACGGCCTCGTCTAAGTCGCGGAACCAGATCTTCCCGGGGGCCTCGGCGACGTCGCGGTCCTGCTCGCGCGGATCCTCGCCGACGCCCTTGACCCCCGCCTGCGGAACGCCGGGACGGGGCCCGTCGGTCGCGGCGGGATCGGTACCCGACATCTAGGTCACCTCCGTCCCGATGGCGGGCGAGTCGCGTGCCGGTCCCTCGGTAACGATCTCCCGCAGCGCCGCGTTCGAGGTCCGGTCGGTCCACTCGGTGAAGGACTCCTCGGGCTCGCTGTCGGCGTCGTAGGCACACATTGTGGCCTTGACGACATCGGGCACATCGTCGATCGGGATCTTCCCGACGAGCCAGTCGATGAACTCGTCGTTGCCGAGGTCGCCGCCCAGTCCGAGGTCGGCCGCCCGCCCGGACTCGTAGTCGTCGCGGTAGACCTCGCCGCGCAGCCCGAAATCGCCCAGCTGGGGCTGGGCACAGGAGGCCGAACAGCCCGACATGTGGATCCGGATCGCCTCGTGATCGTCGGCGATGCCGACCTGCTCGGCCCAGTCGTCCAGTTCGCGGGCCCACCTGATCGCCCTGTTTTTCGTCTCGATGATCCCGTAGTTACAGAACTCCCGGCCCGTGCAGGTGACGATTCCGCGCGTGAACGGCCCCGGATCGGGACTGTAGCGCTCGAGCAGCGGCTCCTCGAGCAATGCCTCGAGTTCGTCGTCCGCGAGATGCGGGACGAGGACGTTCTGGTTGGGCGTCAGGCGGACTTCGCCGTCGCCCAGGTCGTCGGCCAGTTCTGCCAACTCAGCGAACTCGTCGCCGCCCATCCGGCCCGTCGGAACGTTCAGCCCGACGTAGGAACGGCCGTCCGCCCCCTCGTGGACACCGACGTGGTCCCCGCGGTAGTCCATCGTGAGGGTCTCGTCGGGTTCGACGAACTCGAAGTCGGCGTAGGACTCGAGTTCCTCGCGGAACCGCTCGGGGCCGAACTCGGCGACGAGGAATCGCAGCCGGTTGACCGCGGTGTCGAGATAGCTGCCGTGGTCCATGAACAGGTCGGCCATCGCGGCCACGAGGTCGTCGACCTGGTCGGGTTCGACGAAGAGGTCGATGTCGCTGGCGACGCGGGGACCGTCCGAGAGGCCGCCGCCGACCCGCGCGACGAACCCGTCTTTTCCGTCCTTCCGGGCGGGTGTCAGCCCGAGATCCTGGATGCCCGACCGGGCGCAGTCCTCGTGACAGCCCGTGACGCTGACCTTGAACTTCCGGGGGAGGTTGGCGTAGTGGTGGTCCCCGAGGAACCGCTGGCTCACCCGCTCGACGACGGGCTCGATATCGACGGTCTCGTCGGGGTCGAGCCCGGCCGCGGGACAGCCGACGACGTTCCGGACCGAGTTGCCACAGGCCTGCATCGTCGAGAGCCCGACCGCGTCGTAGCGGTCCCAGATCTCGGCGATATCCTCGATCTCGATCCAGTGCATCTGGACGTCCTGTCGGGTCGTCACGTCGAGGTAGCCGTCGCCGAAGACCGGGTTCTGGTCGGGGCCGCCGTATTCCGCGGGTGCCGTCGCGAACTCGTCGGCGACCTCGCCGATCGTGCGGGCCTGCTCGGCGGTGAGGCGTCCGCCGGGGGCCCGTGTCCGCAACATGAAGTAGCCCCGCTGTTTCTGGTGGTAGAGCCCGATCAGCTTCAGGCGGCCGAGGACGTCCTCGCCCAGTTCGTCGACCATCGCCTCGAAGCCGCCGTTGTCGGCGTAGTACCGGACCTGTGCCTGCAGTTCGACGGGGTCCCACTCGGGCGCTTCGGTGCGCACCCAGTCAGTGAGACTCCCCTCGTAGAAGGCCACGTCCTCGTAGCCCAGGTGACGGAGGACGACGAAGGTGTGACTGAGCCGCCGGGCCGTGTTACAGTACAGCAGGATCCGTTCGTCCGGCTCGATTCCCCGCTCCGCGAGCAGGGCCTCGAGGTCGGCCTCGGGCTTGAGCCGGCCGTCCTCGAGCAGGGCCTCCCAGTCGAGGTGGACGGCCCCCGGAATGCGGGACTGCTCGTACTCGGCGGTGGTCCGAGTGTCGACGAGGACGGCGTCGCCCTCGACCGCGTCCTCGACGTCCTCGCGGTCGACCAGCGGCGCGTCCTCGCACAGCGCGGCCTCGTAGTCGGTCGGCTCGCGGTCGGGCACGTCCGTGGTCAGCGAGCGGTCGTCGCCGTCGCGCCAGGCCTCGAGGCCGCCGTCTAACAGGTAAAGACTCCCCTCGTGACCGTAGACCAGCGCGGTCACCAGAAAGCGGGCCGCGAGCGCGGGGTCGCCCCCGTAGGCGACGAGGGTGTCGTCGGGGTCGATGCCGGCCTCGGCGAGCAGGCTCGCGAAGTCGTCCGCCGCCGGCAACTTCCCGGCCGCGACGCTACTGGGGTCGCGGAACCGATCACCCGGAACACTGACTGCGCCGGGGAGATGCCCCAGCTCCTCGTAGTCGCGCCGCTCCCGGACATCGACCGCGACGACCGAGTCCGACTCCCGGTGGGCCTCGAGCCACGACGGCGAGACCACCGCAGGGCCGAAGCTCACGCGAGATCACCCACGCGGTCACGGTCGGCGTGGCCGCGGCGACCGGACCGGGCCGATCGGCCGCTCGCCGACCGTTCCTGTCGAACGTTCGATACTGTCATACTCATGGTGTACTCGTCGGTTGTGGCCGACTCCCCTTTCAGCTACGCGTCCGGGTAAACAGTACCGTCGCTCCGGAACCACGGCAGCGGGCCGTCGCCACTCCTGACAGAACTGTCACCCTTCGTATGTCCCGATTTTATTCGCCCCGTCGGATGGATCTCGCGACTCGGGAGCCCTCTCGCTCGAGTGGCCATCGGACGGCTCCGTCGCCGGAACCGGCATAAATGCCTGCTTCTTTCGGACGGATCGCCGGGTTGGACCGACCAATCGCCGGTCGTGACATCGACGCGTCCGTTCGGTCGATCGGCGGTTCGCCACGGGTACCACAGCGAGAGTCCGACCTCGAGCCAAACAGAAAGACGGTGCCGAAAAGCAGCGAGACGATACCGACCACGAAGGGGTGTTCGACGATTCGTCACGGGCGCGGTGGGGCTCGTCGCTCAGAGGTTCTGGCCGAGCTTCTCGCGGCTGATCCGGACGCCCGTCGGGGTGATGATCATCTGATCGTCGCCCTTTCGGACGATGTCGCCGTCGACCTCCTGGGCCACCTGCCGCAGTTCGTCGATGACGTGTTCGACCGTGCTGTCCTCGGTTCGGAGCCGCGTGATATCCGCGATGACGATGTCGCCGTCGTAGACGGCGTCTTTGATGTCGATCGCGTCGGCCTGACTGCCGACCTCCGCGATGTGTACCTGCATCGTCGCCTCGGCCGACCCCGCGTCGACGTCCTCGAGGTTCAGTTCGGCGTAGTCCTCGACGGTGCGGGACTGGTTCCCGCCGAGAATTTTGCTCATCAATCCCATAGGTGTGTGCGTCCGTCGCTGTCTGTATAGTTCTTACGTCAGACACGGTCGTCACAGCCGGACCGTCGTCGGTCGATTACGGTCGTTCAGTCGGGGCAGTCGGACGGTTTGATCGGTTCGTCCCGGCGGTCAGTGGGGTGGACGGTCGGACCGGCGAGCGGCCCGATTGGGCCGTCCGTGGGTTTTTAATTCCTTCACCGTAGCGATTCAAACGATGACGTTTAGCATCTGCGTTCACGAGCCCTACGAAACCGAATCCGGGGAGCGTCACCACCGATTCGGCGTTGCGGTCACGACGCGACTCCCTGGCGTCGGGACGCTCTGTCCCTTCGTCAGCGAACACGGTACCGTCGCGACCCAGAGTCTGGTCAACGTCGAACTCGGCGAGCGCGGGATCGCCTACATCGACGACGGGCTAGCGGTCGACGACGCCCTCGAGGCCCTGCTCAACGCCGACGAGGGCGCGCCCCAGCGACAGCTCCACGGGGTCGATCGGGAGACGACGTTTACGTTCTCCGGCGAGGAGTGTGGCGATTGGTACGGCCATCGCGAGGGCGAGACCTACACCGTCGCCGGCAACCTGTTGACCGGCCCGGCGGTCCTCGAGGCGGCCGCGGAGGCTTACGAGGCGACCGCCGTTCGCGACGAACTGGACCCCTCGACCGGTCCGGCCGCCGTCACTGCGGACGTCGACACCGACCCGCTCGCGAAGCGGCTGATCGACGCGCTCGCCGCCGGCGACCGCGAGGGCGGAGACAAACGCGAGGAGCTGTCGGTCCAGAGCGCAGCGGTCGTCGTCGAGACGACCGAGTCACACCCCGTCGAGCCGCCGTACAACGATCTGCGGATCGACGCGACCGAGACGCCGATCGCGGACCTTCGGGAGACCTACGACCTCGCGGTCCGGGGCTACCGGGACACCCTCGCCCGGTACGAGGACGCCTACGAGGCCGACGACCTCGCGGAAAGCGGCGAGTGAGCGCCGGTCGAGGGCGATCGGTGGGTACTCAGTCGCCCGCAGTGAGACCGGACTCGGCCGACCGATCGATCCGGAGCGGCTCGTCGTCCCACTCGATCTCGAGTCGATGCCGCGAGAGGTACGGTGCCAACGTGTGCGCGGCGAGCAGCCCGCGGTACCGACCGTCGGCCACGACGGGAAGCCGTCTGACCCCGGCGGTTCGCATCCGTTCGGCGGCCGCCGACAGCGTCGCAGCCGGGCCGATCGTCGTCACGGGGCTCGACATGAGTTCCCGAACGGCCGGCCGGGCGTCAGTTTCGGCGACCAGTGCGACGATATCCGACCCGGTGACGATACCAACGAGCGAACCGTCCTCGAGAACCGGGAGCGCGGACACGCCCGGACGTCGGAGTCGCCGCGCCGCTTCGGATACCGGGGTCGTCGGTGCGATCGTCGGGGGTGATCGGAGTGCGACCGTTTCGACCGTCGTCACTATCATGGGGCATGATATCGCACGACACTATATAGGGTCTGTGGACATACGTCTTCTAGATCCTAATATTGCTAGCACTATCGCACACTAACCGAGGAATTTGAACGGATTCGTAGCAGTGCTTTGGGTCGACGAGGAAACGCGCGCTCTCGTCGCCGCATGACCCGACCGGCTCACCCGGTGAACTCGTAGAGGTCGTCGCCGACGTGGTGCAGCGAGTCGACGACCTTCCCCTCGTCGCCGGCCATCTCAGTACCGTCGACGCGGGCGCGGCCGACGGCCAGAACCTTGCCGTGGGACTCCTCCGCGATGACGACCAGATCGTCCGGCGAGATGTCGTCGGTGGCCTCGGTGATTCCGGGCCGCATCACGTCGGCCCCGTCGCTGACGAACGAAACCGCGCCGGCGTCGACAGTGACGAGTCGCTTGTCGGGGTCGTAGGCGTTAGCGCCCCGGACTGTCAGGAACGGTTCCTCGTCGAAGTACGCAACCTGTGGCTCGCCGTCGATGAGGACGACCTCCCAGTCGGTGTCCTCGAACTCGACGCGCTCGTAGGCGTCGCCCTCGGGGGAGACGCCCAGCTGTGCCTCGAGGGTGTCCTCGAGGGCCGAGACCGCGTCGCTGCGGAGGTGGTGTCGGGATTTGACCTGCATGTCCGGGCCAACGAGCGGTCCGGAGTTAAAAGACCCGTTCCGGGTCCTCGAGCCCCCGGGCGACGCCGCGGGGCGTACCAATTGCTAAGTGGGTCCACCCCGTCGGACCGCGTATGTGGCCCGCTCGGTCGGGAACCGAGACCGTCACCTGTCTCGCCTGTGGCACCGAGTGTCCGCGCGACGAGGCCCGCGAGTACGACAAACACGGGGATCGCTGGGACCGCGCGGACAAGACCTTCGAACACCTCTGTAAGTCCTGTCACCGCGAGCTGTGTCATCACCCGCGGGACGACCTCGAGGACCTGCTGGTCGAGATCGAGGCCGGGCGGCGGGACCGGGCGGGCTTTCTCGCGAGCTACCTGACGGCGGTCGAGGAGCGATACGGGCCGCTCGAGGAGGAGTCGTAAGCGACGGTCGCCGCCGGTCGGCGCTACCCCGTGTCGATGGCGTCCGTTACGAGCGTCGCTTCCGCTTTCCGCAGTAGTTCGCCGGCCGTACTGCCGGCACAGTCCAGTTCGTCGGCAACGTCGGCGACCGAGCCGGACCGTGGAACGTCGTAGTAACCGACGGTAACGGCGGCCTCGAGCGCGGCCCGCTGGCGGTCGGTCAGTGCGGCCGCCGACGCCCGGCGGTCGAACTCGCGGACGCGTTCGATCGTTCCCTCGCCAAGGTCGGTCAGTTCGTCGTAGAAGTCGGTCAGCGCGTCGGCTCGTCCGACGGCCTCGAACGCCACCGCACCGGTGTCGTGAAACGTGACCGGCGGCAGGAACACGACCCGCGCGTCCTCGACGAGCGTGAGGATCGCCGTCTCGAACTCGTAGGTCGTCTGGTGGACGAACGCGTACGTCCCGTCGTCGCGCTCGACGAACTCGGTCGCAGTGACGCTCTCGACGGCGGCCAACAGGTCGGCGGTCGCCGCCGGGCCGCCGTCACACCACAACAGCGTCGTCACGGTCCCCATCGGCCCCCACATCAGGAGTTCCACCCGCGATACGCCGTCCGTCGCCACGAGCAGTCGATGGAGGGGGTGTGCGACCCCGTCCGGAAACGTCACGCTGAACGAAACCCGTCTCATCGTCGGCCGATGTCGCCGGGAGCTATTAAAAGACCGCATAGGTCCGGGAGAAGTCACTCCCGGATCGGGCGACAACGCTCGGTCGATGACACAGTCGCGATCGGATGCGCCGACCGAAGACGACGGCCGGGAGGGGGATCCACCGACGATCGTCACGGGGAGCGACGGGAGACGGGTCGCGTACGCCGACTACGGTGACCCCGACGGGACGCCGGTCGTGGTTCTCCACGGCACGCCCGGCTCGCGGCGCTTCGGTGCCCTGTTCGACGACCAGGCGCGGGAAAACGGTGTTCGCCTGCTCGTCCCGGACCGGCCGGGGTACGGACGCTCGTCGCCCGTTCCCAACCGGGACGTCACCGACACCGGGGCGACCGTCGCTGCGGTCCTCGAGGCCGAGGGCGTCTCCCGAGCGGGAATCATCGCGTTTTCGGGCGGCGGGCCCCACGCGCTCGCGGTCGCGGCGACGCGGGGCGACCTCGTGACGGAGATCGATATCGTCTCCGGCGCGCCGCCGCCGTCGCTCGCGGCCGATCTCCCCGCCGTTCAGCGCCTACTCGGATCGCTCGCGCGGCGGACGCCCCGCCTGCTGAGTGGGTTACTCGGCGTTCAGACGCGACTCGTTGCGCGGACGCCGCCCGCGGTCGTCCTCTCGCAGTACACCACGGCGGCCGAGCGCGCCGAGATCCCGCCGGCAATGGCGGAGCGCGTTCGACGCGACTTCCTCGAGGGAGTCGGGACACAGCGGGACGGGTTCGTCACCGAGACGCGGCTGGTGGCGACTGAGTGGGGGTTCTCGCTGTCGGATATCGATCACACGGTCCGGCTCTGGCACGGCGACGCCGACGCGAACGCACCCCTTCAGGGGGCCCGCAGCCTTCGGGAGCGGGTACCTGACGGCGAACTGACCGTCCTCGAGGACGCCGGCCACCTGACCGCACTGGCTCGCAGTCGGTCGCGGATCGTCCGGTCCCAGCGATAAGCGGAGAGACTGAGCCCGACGCGTCCCGCCGGCCGGTCGGCGGTTTGCAGCCGGGGACGATCCCGACACGACTTTCACTCTTACGTGCGTAGCCCTCGGCATGAGTGACGACGCACAGGCCGAAGCCGGGACCGTCGAAGGACAGGGTCCCGTCGAGGTCTCCGAGGAACTCGCGCGCCATCTCGAGAACAAGCGCGAGGACTTATTCGAGAAGTTCGAGTTGCGCGACGAGTTCCCCCCGGAAGTGTTGGACGAGGCCGAGGCCCGGACGGAGGGCGTGACGGCCGAGATCGAGGACGAGATCGACGATCGACAGGACCTGCGGGATCTGACGACGTGGACGACCGACCCGATCGACGCTCAAGACTTCGACGACGCGCTCTCGATCGAAGAGCGCGAGGACGAGTACGTCCTCTGGGTCCACATCGCCGACGTGACCCACTACGTCAACCCCGAGACGGCGATGTGGGACGAGGCCGTCGAACGGGGCAACACGGTCTATCTCCCCGGCTACACGGTCCACATGCTGCCGCCGGTGCTGGCCGAGACGGTCTGCTCGCTGGTTCCCAACGAGGACCGACTGGCCCACACCGTCGAGATGCACCTCGACAAGGAGAACCTGACCTACGAGAACATCGAGATCTACAAGTCCGTCATCGAGTCCGACGAGCGGCTCACCTACGCCGAGGCCGAGAGCCGGCTCGAAGAGCCCGGAGCCGACCTCCACGAGGAGAACGCGCTGGTCTACGACCTCGCAGAGCAGATGCACGAACAGCGCAAGGAAGACGGCTCGCTTGTCCTGAACCCGGCCCGCGACCGCGCCCACACCATCATCGAGGAGTGCATGCTGAAGGCCAACAAGGCCGTCACGCACGAACTCATGTGGAACCGCGGCGTCTCGGCCATGTACCGGGTCCACCCCCAGCCCAGCCCCGACGAGTGGTCCGAAGCGCTGCGGGAGATTCAGGACTTAGACGGCGTCTCGATCCCGGGCAGCACGTGGGACGACCCGCGAAAGGCCGTCAACGCGACGCTCGAGGACGCGCCCGAGCGCCAACTGGACAAGATCCAGTGGGCGGTGATGAAGGTCATGCCTCGAGCGCGGTATATGAACGACCCCTTCGGCGGCCACCACGCGCTGAACTTCGAGATCTATGGCCACTTCACGAGCCCCATCCGGCGGCTCTCGGACCTGATCAACCACTGGATCGTCTACCAGAACGACGTCCCCGAGAACCTCGTCGAACTCTGCGATCGCGCCAGCGACAAGCAGAAAGACGCCGAACAGTGCGAGCGCGAGTACAAGGACTTCCTGCAGGAGGTCGGCCTCGATCCGATGGCGGTCAACAACCGCGGGATCGAAGTCGTTGAAGACGAGCAAGCGGACAAGACGATCTGACCAGCGTTCGTTGTCAGAACCGCCTTCGTGAGCGCTCGTGTTCGGTACTGTGCGATTGTACCGGGGAGCAGGTACGCCAGCGTGTGATTCGGCTGGTTGTCATGCGATTCCCCTCTCGCGCGGCAAATTTGCTGACAAAGTATCTTCCTGCGTGCCACACCTCACCACGGACGTACTAAGAGTGTTCCATTCTTCACCGAAAGCGGCTCAACAGGGATGTGACACCCGTGGCCTCCGCAGCGATGCCAAATCCAATCACACTTACGCTTATTCCCCAGATGAGACTGGATGTCCCCGAGTTAGAAAGCGCGAGGTCCACACCACCGAAGACGAAGAACGCTGCAAGTCCCAAGTACACAACTGTGGCAACCGTCGCTAGCATCGCATCTTTCGTTGCGGAATAGACGGTAGTATAGAGTTCTTCCTGGTCGATACCAGGGGCTGCACCACCATCGGTAGCCATTTTCTCCTCAGAGCTCATACCCGTGTTAAACTCATCTGTGGCTATAAAATTTTGCTAGGAAATATGCTTTGCAATCGTCATCTCAGAACTGTGTTGCTACTTTGCCTCGGAGGTCAAATTAATAAGACCTTTACAAAATTCTCCTACTGTTTCCACTATCTCCTTGTAGCCGCTCATCAAAGCGTGCCGCTCTGTCTATGTGTTCTGGAATATCGTTACTAACCCATACTATAGGTACTATAAATATATAATATATATTATAAATAAATATCATTAATTTAATAGAAGGGGTTAAATAACTATACTGAAGTGGTTTCTATGTCTGATTACCCCCAATAAATTTAATACAAAAGAGATTCGATCAGTTGACGGAGACAATGGTTGACGGAAAGCAGAGAAATGGTAAGCGTGGCACGCCTCGTTCAATTACTCGACGAAGCATGGTAAAAGGAGTCGCCACAACTGGTGCCCTTGCATCCATCCCAGCAACAACAGGAGCCACGTCAGACTCAGATGTTCCGCAGTCAATTGATGATGAACTAGATCTGGACTTTGATCCAAAGAAGAAAGATCAAGCGGCGAAATTTGTGATGACTTCTCTAGCATCGGATAGTAAAGTCAAAGGAGATCTACAGAATAAGCACAGCGTAGGGTTAGCACGACAAGAATATAAAAACAAGATAGATAAGCGAAGGAATATTTTGGAGGAGGAGTTAACAGAACGTCAATTTGAAGCAATAGCTGAGATCGTAGCTAACATAGAACTCACTGCTGTTCCTCAGGATCAACCTATTTCGGATTCAGTTGGACCGATTGATCACAATGGTAGAATGAATGTGGAGGGCGGGGACACAGATAAGCAGGTGGTTCAAGCCAGCGCCTCGGCTGAGGATGACTATTCCTACTTTGAGGATAGTACATCAGTCTCCCCAAAAACAGGTATAGAAGCTTGCCTCCCCGATGGAAGCTGTTTTAAAACGGAAAAAGAAATCGCGGAATGGACCCACGAAGTTAGTTGGGAAGGAAACGAGGACTGGCCACCAGATGTCCGTAGCATAGATGCGGACGTCTTTGGCGATGGTAAGAGATTCACTGTTGCAAATTGGACATACGAAGGCATATCCCAAGGACCTGACAATACGGTTTATGCAGATGGCCAGTACTTCCATTCAGAAGCGGAAGGCAAATTCGGTAGACATGTATTGCTATCTGGTGGGTTCACAAAAGTAAAAAATGATTACATTTTCACTGATGTCGTCGCATCTTCGAATGGGAGATTCAATCATGTAGAAACGAGGTTAAATGGAGATACTGTTTAATATAAAATAATATTGGTTAGTAGATCAAACCGGAACGTTTCGCATTACTCCCCCTATTTTGTATTTTTGTAGTATTTGGAAAGAATATTGTTCGGGACCGATACAGTCAGGAGTAGCTGTTCGATGTCGGCGTGATCTCTTCCGTACGCACGGACGCCCTCGGTCGCCAACTCATCAAGATCCATGATGAAGGTGATGTCCCGCGCAAAGTACATGAACGACCCGTTCGGCGGCCACCACGCGCTGAACTTCGAGATCTACGGCCGCTTTACCAGCCCGATCCGCCGACTCAGCGACCTGATCAATCACCGGATCGTCTACCAGAACGGCATCCCGGAGAACCTGATCGAACTCTGTCATTGGGCCAGCGACAAGCAGAAAGACGCCGAGCAGTGCGAGCGCGAGTACAAGGACTTCCTGCAGAAGGTCGGCCTCGACCCGGTGGCGGTCAACAACCGCGGGATCGAAATCGTGGACGACGAGGAAGCGGAGAAAATGCTATAGCGGGCGATGTTTCCGCATGCAGTGGCGCGCGCTGGCTCACGGTGACCGTATAGGGAACCGCGATCCAAAGCCGTGCGAGGGATGAGCGAGCGAACGGAGTGAGTGAGCGAATCGGCTGGGGAGGGTGTGGCGATTCCCTGTTGCCAGTGTGAGCAACGTACTCGAGTTATCAGTCACCGCTACACAATCGGACTAACAGCCACCCCTGTACGAACGAGACGCTACAATCCTTCTCGCTCGAGGAAGCCCAGTACCGCCTCGGTAAACCGCTCGTCCGGAACGGTCGTCAGGTGGTCTTTCCCGTCGATGACGACGGCCTCGCCGTTCGAAAAGCCGTCCGCGAGCGGTTCCGGATCGCACGTAATATCGTCATCCAAACCGGCCACGATCACCACGGGGTGGTCGACCCCCGAGATGTCGTCCCAGTCGGCGGGCGCGGTTCGGGTCCGGGCACAGGCCGCCAGCGCCTCGAGGTCATTGTCCGCCGTCTCGGCGAAGACGCGAAACCGCTTCCCGAGCGGGTCGGTGACGTCGTCGGGGTCGTCGGCCAGCAGGCCGTCGGCGATCCGGTCGCCGGCGTCGCTGGGCTCCCTCGTCGCCGCGCCGATCCCGGCCAGCACGGCCGCGTTGAACCGCTCCGGATGGCGGTACAGCGCCTCGGTGCCGATCCGGCCCCCCATCGAGTACCCCAGGAAATCGGCCTGCTCGATCCCGAGGTGATCGAGCAGTCGGGCCACGTCAGCGGCCATCACGTCCGTCTCGTAGGCCGCTGGGTCGTGGGGTTTCTCGCTCTCGCCGTGGCCCCGGCAGTCCATCGCGATGACGCGGCGCCCGTCCTCGAGTAGCGTCTCGTACCACTCCCGATCGCGCCAGTTCTCGCCGCGGCTCGAGGCGAAGCCGTGGACGAGGACGACCGGCGGAGCGTCCCCGTCGCCCTCGGGGTGGAGATCGTCGTACGCGATACGAATGCCGTCCGAATCGAACGTCTCGCCGGTTGGCATGAGATAACAATACAGTGTCGGCAACGTAACTGTTTGGCACCCGGCGAGCGATCGACTCAGTCGGCGTCGGTAAACCGCCGCTCGTAGACGTGTTCCTCGAGGCCGTCGCCCAGGTCCGAGGGGCGGGTCCGGACGCGATCGAACCCCCGCGATTCGTAGAAGGCGATCCCGACGTCGTTGGCGGCTAGTACCGCCAGTCGGAGCCGTTCGGCGGTCCCCTCGAGGGCGGTTTCGAGCGCCTCGAGCAGGGCGGTGCCGACGCCCTCGCTCCAGACGGCTGGGTGGACGTAGAGGCGGGCGAGAAACGCCACGGAGGTGTCCTCCGGCCACGGGACCGCGTGGGCGAACCCGTGGCAGTCAGCGCCCGTCCCGGTCCCGTCCTCGCCGCCGTCGGTCGATCCTTCGGCCACGAGAAAGGCGGCATCCTCACGGTCCGTCGCCGCCGCGATCGACGACTCGAGGTCGCCGAGCGCGTACCACTCGTCGACGACGGTATCGACCCGCTGGGGGCCGAGGATGTCGTCGTAGGCGGCGTGCCAACTCTCGCGTGCGATCCCGTGGACGACCCAGACGTCGTCGACCGTCGCCGGACGAACGGTTCGACTCACGGCCGGAGGTAGGACAGCGGTCGATAAAAAGCGAGGCCCGACCCCCAGCTGTTCGTTACGGTCGCCGCGCCGTGACTTCGGACCGAGCGAACAGTTACCAACCGACTACCGTGAGATGTCCCGATCCTGCTCTTTGACGACGGCCTCGACCTCGTCGGCGGTGACCAGCGCGACGTCACCGGGGATAGTCCGTTTGAGCGAGGCCGTCGCGGCGGCGTACTCGAGGGCGGTTGGGACGTTGTCGCCGTCGAGTCGACGGGCGATGAACGCACCCGTGAAGGCGTCGCCGGTACCGATGGGATCGACGGTGTCGGTCTCGTAGGCCGCGTGGTCGTGGACGACGCTGTCGTGCCAGCCGAGCGCACCCTCTTCGCCGCGGGTGACGACGACGGTCGTGAAATCGTATTGCGAGCCGAGTTTGTGTGCCAACTGTCGCGGGTCGCCCTCGAATCCGAGGACTGTTCGCGCGTCGCGGGCGGCGATCACGAGGACGTCGATGCCGGGGAACAGCTTGGTCAGCGTCTCTCGAGCCTCGTCGGGCGACCAGAGCTTGCGACGGTAGTTGAAGTCGAAGGCGGTGGTCGTCCCGCCCTTTCGGGCCGCTTTGAGCAACTTGAGCGTCGTGTCCCGCAGCGTCGAGGAGAGCGCCGGCGTGATCCCGGTCGTGAAAAAGACCCGCGCGTTCTGAATCTTGTCGATGTCGATATCGCGGATCTTCGCCGTCGAAACCGCCGTGTTCTCCCGATCGTAGATCACGTTCGTCCCGCGGGGTTTGCCGGCGTGCTCGAGGTAGTAGGTTCCCTGTCGGCCACGGTGGCTCCAGGTCACATCGGTCTCGATGCCGTGGCCCCGGAGTTCGCTGACGACCCGGCGACCCAGCGGCGTCTCGGGCACCTTCGACAGCCAGGTCGCCGACGCGCCGAGCCGGTCGGCCGCGATGGCGACGTTGCTCTCGGCCCCGGCGGCCCGGACCTCGAACTCGTCGGCGTTCTCGAGTCGCTCGTTCCCCGGCGGCGAGAGCCGGAGCATCGTCTCACCGAAGGTGACGATGTCGCTCACCGGTCGACCCCCCGAGTTGTACGGCCGCGACGGTCGGTGTGTCCCTCGGTCATACTCCAGCCAACGAACGGCGTTGATATAAGTTATGGCGGTCTGTCAACCCAGAATCACGCTCGATCGGGCCGATGCCAGGCGTGGGTCCGAATCGTACCGATCAGGGACGTGTCTCCCCCACCGCTCCGGCACATGCCACAGCGGGTTCCGCGGTCGGCGACGTTCGATCGGAGCCCGGGTGGCACTCGAGACCGCCGTTTCGGGCCGGCCAAAAGGCTATACAGTTGCCGTAGTAACATGTTTGTGGATGGTGTCCGCAGACGGGCTCAAAACATGGTTCGACTACCAGCTTCTCTTCCTGGGGCTCGCTATCGCATTCGTCCTCGTCGCCAGCGCGGGTAGCCGACTCCTGAGGTACTTGGGACGCTCCCGCTCGCGGACGCAGGCGTCGAGCCCACAGCCCCGGCGTTCGCGCTCGCAGTCACGGGAGGTGGTGTCCTCGTGATCGGCCTGCTGATCGTGCTGGCGGGACTGCTGAACCGAGAACCGCGGTAACCCCAGAAACTATTGCCCCTCGGTCAGCGGCGACGCGACCGTTACGACCGCTGTCTCGCCGTCGCCCTCGCGGTCGATTTCGGCCCCGAACGCCTCGAGCAGCTCACACCGGGTTTCGACGTGGTCGGTCACGGACGGAATCCGTAGCCGGCCGCCCGCGAGCGCGAGGAAGCCAAGCAGTTGGTCGGCCATGTGTCGATCGACGGGGGCCGCCCCCGCGAGGAACCGGTTCGCGTCGTCGGCTGCGTCTTCGCCGACCCGCTCGGCCGGTTTCCCGCGCTCACCGAGCGCCGAGAAGCCGGCGATCCCGGTCCCGTGATCGACGCGGATCACCAGCGCGGAGCCCGGGGACGGACTGTCCACGGCGATTTCGCGCCGCGTTGTGAGTTCGAGGTCGTCTCGATCGAGCCGCTCGAGCGCCCCCTCGACCTGTCGGTGAGCGACGTCGCGGTCGGCAAGCGATTCCGACTCGGTCGAGTAGAGCTGCAGGGCCTCGAGCGACCCCCGCTCGTCGAGGGTGATCGGCTCGAGAGCGGACGGCTCGAGCCGAAGCGTAACCTCGCCGCCGCCGTCGGGGTAGAACCCGCGACGGTCGACGTCGCAGGCGGCCTCGAGGCCGAACCGCCGGAGAAGCGGGAGTTTCACGCACCGCAGGTAATCAAGCGGCGGCGACCACGCCACGTCCGTCCCGCCGGTGACCGTGACCGACAGCGGCGACTCGAGGGCCGTCGCCAGCGGCAAGAGTGCATTGCAAAGCAGCGTCGCGCTGCCGGCGGTTCCGATATCGACGGCGTACTCGCCGCCCTCGAGTCCGCCATGGCCCTCGAGTCCGGGGTCGAACGCGACGGTCTCCGCGCCGAGTTCCGCGCCCGAAACGTCGGCGTCACAGACCTCGGCCAGCGTCTCGAGGACCGCCAGATGCTGGTGGCGAAGCCCGGGCGTCGGCCGGTCGCCGCGGACGTTCTCGAGGCGAACCGGCTCGTTCGTGCGGACCGACAGCGCGAGCGCGGTCCGGACGAACTGGCCGCCGGCGTTCGCGCCGTCGAGTTCGCGCGGAGTCGTCATGGAGTCGACTGCGGACTCGAGGTACCTACCGGTGGCGGCTTCGGGCCGGCTCGAGATCGACTCGTGTTTCGGACCGGCGTTCGTCAACCGGTTCCGTCGGTTCCGGTTTGTGAAGCTTTTCCATGCTCCGCGGGGGAGTCCCAGTGCATGGGACTCTGGCACGATCCGCTTCGGCGTCGGTGGCTCCTGTGGGCGATCCTGAGCGTCCTCTTCTTGCTGGTCAACGTCAGCCGGCTCTCGACGGCGGTTCTCTCGGAGGACCTGATGGCCGCGTTCGGGACGACCGGGGCACAGCTGGGGACGCTCCACGCCGTCTTCTTCTGGGTCTACGCGGCGATGCAGATCCCGTCGGGCCTGCTGGCCGACCGGATCGGGCCCCGACTGACGGCCACCGGCGGCGCGATCGTGAATGAACGTCGGCGTCGTCTGGTTTTCCGTCGCTGAGGGCTATCTCGCGGCGACGCTGGCCCGCGGGCTGATCGGCCTCGGGGGGAGCGTGATCTTCGTCTGCGTCCTCCGATTCTGTGCGAACTGGTACCGTACCGACGAGTTCGCGACGATGAGCGGCGCGACCTTCGCCGTCGCGGGCTTCGGCGGCGTCTTCGCGACGACGCCGCTCGCGCTCGCCGTCGGCCGTTTCGGCTGGCGGTCGACGGTCGCCGGGCTCGGCGTCCTCGGCCTCGCGATGACTGGCGTCGCCTTCGCTCTCGTCCGAAACTCCCCGAGCGCCGCAGGCTTCGAGCCGCTCGAGGGCGTCCCCGGACAGGAGGTGCTGACGAACGCCCAGCTCAAATCGCATCTCGCCGCCGTCCTCCGGGACCGCTGGCTCTGGGTCATCAGCGTCATGCTGTTCTGTTCGACCGGCGTGAACATCACCCTGTTCGGGCTGTGGGGCGTTCCCTACGTCGTCCAGACCTACGACGTGACGGTGACCAGAGCCTCCACGCTGACCCTGCTTGGCGGGCTCGGACTGATGGTCGGCCCGCCCGTCGTCGGCTGGCTGGCCGACCGCCTCGAGCGGCGGATCGAACTGATGGTCGTCGGCGGGGCGTGTTACACCGCCTGTCTCGCCCTGCTCGCGGTCGTCGGGAACCCGCCGCTCCCGGTCGTCGGCGCGGTGTTTCTGCTCGCGGGGATCATGCTCGGCGCGTTCGTGCTGGGGTATTCGGTCGTTCAGGAACGCCACCCAAGCAGCGCGAGCGGGATTTCGACGGGGGCGACGAATGCCGCGGCCTTCACCGGCGCGGCGATCTTCCCGACCCTGATGGGGCGAGCGCTCGACGCCTACTGGACCGGCGACCTCGTCGGCGGCGTCCGTGTCTACACCGAGACCGGCTACCGGATCGCGTTTGGGATCGCCACCGTCGCCGGCGTGATCGCGTTCGTCTGTACGGGCTGGCTCTACTACCACGAGAAGCGGCGTACGACGACTCTCACCGATGCTCCCGCCTCGAGCGGCGAGAACCCCGACCCCGACTCGGAGGAGCGGGCCGACGGGAAGGCGGACGGCGACGACGGCGGTCGAGGCGTCGCCGGCAAATAAAGCCGAGCGTACCGCTACCGGTCCGGTTCGGCGCTCTCGACCGTCGCGGATCGGACCACGAACTCGTCGTCGACGGTGACCAGCAAGGACTCGTTCCCGATGGGGATCGAAACCGTACACCGCCACGGATCCGTCGCCGTCACCGACGCGGCGTCTCCGGAGACGCACCACTCGAGTTCCCAGAACGGCGTCGCCGAAAGCGAGCGGCCGCGCTCGGCGGCGAACCGAACGACGCGTTCGTGTCCGAGGAGGGCCAGCCCCGGTTCCGGTCGAATGCGATTGCCACACCGGCGACAGCGGAAGGTCGCGATCGGACCGTCCGCGGCGTCCGCGTCGGTGCCGTCGGAACCGGTACTGGCGTCCCCGTCGACCACCGCCGAAACCGCGACCGCCATCGGCCCTGTACAGGCCGGACAGACCCCGTCACGGGCGAGTGCCACGTGGGACCGAACGCGTCGGTCGAACGCCTCGAGAACGTCCGGTAACGAGCGGGACTCGAGCCCGCCCGGCGGAAACGGGTACCTGACGAGTCGGTCGTCGCAGCCGGTACATTCGACGACGAGCCACTCCTCGCGGTACGACGCGACGAGCGACGCCGTCCCACAGTGGGGACAGCGGCCGTCGATCCCTTCGGGGCCGAATGCGGCCCGCCGGTTGTACGTTCCCGCGAGAATCGAGGTCGCCACGGCCCAGCCCGCGTACCGGAGTTCGTAGCCGTCGTCCGTCCGCCTGACGAAGTGCCCCGTCAGCTTCCCGAGGTGGTAGTTGAACTGCGCGCTCACCTCGGCGCCCACTTGCTCGCGCAGCGTCGAGAACGACGAGGGGTACTCGTCCCCCGTTCGACTCCGCTCGAGAAGTGCCCGCAGAATGTCGACCCGGAGGTCGTGTCCGAGCAGGGAGAAGGCGTCGGCGGGCGCGAGACCGTCCGGTGTCGGTCCCGTACGATTGCCGTCCATGCCTCGAGAGTCGTCCCGACGCCGCAATAATCCTGCCGCCGCGGTGTCTATAGAAATGTGACTATCCCAACTAAAACTCGCGTTCGGGAGCGTATTTCCGAGCCCGCCCGCACGTGAGAGACGACGATGTCTCGAGTTCGCAGCGGGCGATCGGTCGCGATCGCCTACTACCTGTACCGGATGGCAGACTCGGTCGGATTTATCTGGCCGGTGTTTACCCTCTTTCTGTTGTGGAACGGCCTCACCTACGCCCAGATCGGGACGTTGAGTGCTATCTCCGCGGTTCTGGTCGTCTCGCTGGAGGTCCCGACGGGATACGTCGCCGATCGCTACGGCCGCCGCCTCGTCCTCGGGGCGGGGATGCTCTCGATGGCCGCCTCGACGGCGGGATTCGTCGTCGCCGACGCCTTCCTCGAGTTCGCGGTACTGTACGCACTCTGGGCGCTCTCGATGGCGCTCCAGAGCGGGACCGCCGACGCGTGGCTCTACGACGCGCTCGGCGGCGACAGAGTGGAGAACGAACCGTCCGAATCGCGACGGTTCACACACGTACGAGGCCGGGGCGGGGCCGTCCACCAATGGACGTCGGCCGTCACGATGATCGGCGGGGGCTTCCTCTACGTCGTCCACCCGACCGTTCCCTTCGTCGCCTCGGCGTTGCTCAACGCGGCCGGCGTGTTGGTCGTCCTCGCCATGCCGCGAAATTTGCGGTTCGAGGGGACGGCCTCGAACTCCGGGAAGACGGACGAGCGGCTCGGCGTCTTCGAATCGCTCTCCGTACTCGCCGCGCGACTCGCGGTCCCCCCGATTCGGGCGTTCGTCGCCTACGCCGCACTGTTTTTCGGCATCGTACACGCGGCCGACACGTACGTCCAGCCGATCACGGTCGACGTTCTCCGCGCACAGGTCGGTGGGCCGCTCGAGAACGTCGCCGTCGCCGGGATCGCAATCCGATCGGCGGCGCTGCTCGGGTTCGTCTACGCGGGGTTCGCGGCAGTGGCCGCCGTGGGCAGCTACTACGCCGAAGCCGTCCGTCGGCGGTTCGGACTCCGGCACGCGCTCCGGTGGCTCCCGATCTGTGTCGCCGCGTCGTTTCTCCTGCCGCTTGCCGTCCCGTTGCTCTCGGTTCCGGTCTTCTTCGGTATGAAAGGTAGCGAGGCGCTCTCGAAGCCACTCGTCGCACAGTTCCTCAACGACCGGATACCCGACGCCGGCCGGGCGACCGTCCTGAGCGGGGTTTCGATGGGCAATGCGCTCGTCCGTGCGCCGTTGCTGCCCCTGGCCGGCGTCGTCGCGGACCGGGCGACCCCGACCGGGGCCGTCGCCGCGCTCGGTGGCGGTTTCCTCGCGGTCGCCGCCGTCGGGTACCTCATCGCGTCGCCGCTCGCCGACGCCGCACCGGGGGCACCATCGGACGGCTAACCCTCTCCGTCAGCCGCCGTGGCCCGGATAGTCCCGCTCGAACCGATCCTCGATCTCGGCCTCGTCGAACCGGACGATCACGGGCCGGCCGTGCGGGCAGGCGTAGGGGTTCTCGCAGTCGTCCAACGCCTCGAGCAGGTCGACGACCGAGCCTTCGGTCAGCGACGTGTTGCCGGTAATCGACGGATAGCACGCGAGATCGCCGAGGAACTCGTCGGCCAACGCGTCGACCGTCTCGGCCCCCGCCTCGCTGTCGCCCGCGACGAACGAGGCCAACACGTCCCGCAGGCGATCGGGCTCGAGAGTCTCCTCGAGGACGGCGGGGACGGTCGTCACGGCGACGGTCCGGTCGTCGGTCCGGTCGGCGTAAAAGCCCAGCCGTGAGAGCGCGTCGCTGTACTGCGCGAAGGCCTCGGCCTCGGCGGCGGTCAACTCGAGTTCGACGGGGTCGGCCAGCGCCTGTGCGGTGGGATCGTCGGCGAAGGCCGCCTGCAGGCGCTCGTAGTTGACCCGCTCGTCGGCGGCGTGTTGGTCGATCAGGACGAGCCCGTCGTCGGTCTCACAGACCAGATAGGTGTCGTGGAGCTGTCCCAGCACCCGCAGGGGGGGCAGCGAGTCGAACGCGGTTTCCTCGCCCGTCGCGGCCTCGCCGGTCAGGGTCCGCTGCTCGGTCGCGGCGTCGAATTTGCGGTCGGCGTCGCGGTCGCGACCCCGTTCCCGACCCGCACTCGCGTCGCGGTTCCGGCGCGAATCGGGGGCGCTCGAGTCGGCCGTGGAACCACTGGCGTCGGGTTCCGTGTGGGTGACGGAATCGGCGGCGGTCGACCCGCTCGAGTCCGAGCTGGCGCTCGCGGCCCGATCGCCGGCCGCGCGGCTCGAATCAGCGACGGGGTCGCTGGCGTCCGTTTCCGTTCTCGCGTCCGCGGCCCGGTCGGTCGACGACCGCTCGCCCGGGCCGTCGTCCTCATCGCGTTCGGTCGGACTCGAGTCGCTCGCCGACGACCCCGTTTCGACACCGTCCTCGAGCGTCGCGGGTTCGCCACCGGCAGCGGCCGGATCGGTCCCGGCTCCGGTTCCGCGCGCGTCGGGCCGGACCCGCGCCTCGCCGGGGGCCGACCGACCGCGCGGGGCACGCGAGCGAAGCAGGCCGTGTTCGAGCAACGCCGATTCGACGGCGGCATCGACCTGCCGGCGGACCGCGTCGTCGTCGTCGAAACGGACCTCCCGCTTGCGCGGGTGGACGTTGACGTCGACCGCTTCGCCCGGAACCTCGAGAAAGAGGGTGACGAACGGGTAGCGGTCCCCACCCAGTTGCGTCCCGTAGGCCCCCATGATCCCCTCGCGGACGGCGTCGGCCGTGACGGCGCGACCGTTGACGTAGGTCGCGAGGTAGTCCCGGCTCGAGCGGTTGGTCTCCGGATGGGAAACGAGCCCCGAGACGGACTCGAGGGGGCCCGGCGGGAGGTCGTCGCCGTCGGCTTCGACGGGGATCATCGAGGAGGCGACCTCGCGGCCGTAGACTGCGAGGACGGCGGCCTGCAGGTCGCCCTGTCCCGTCGTCGAGAACACCTCGCGGCCGTCGTGGGTCAGCGAGACGGCCACGTCCGGATTTGCGAGCGCGTAGCGCGTGACGACGCGGTTGACGTGGGAGAACTCCGTCGCGGTCGTCTTGAGGAACTTCCGCCGAGCGGGGGTGTTGTAGAACAGGTCTTCGATTTCGACCGTCGTCCCCTCGGGACAGCCCGTCGGCTCGACGCTGGTCACGTCGCCGCCCTCGTAGACGAGTTCCGTCCCCGCACCCTCGCTCCCGCGGGGCCACGAGCGGATGGTCATTCGCGAGACCGAGCCGATCGTGTGGAGGGCCTCGCCGCGGAATCCGAGGGTGGCGACGCCGGATTCGAGGTCCTCGAGGCCGTCGATCTTGCTGGTCGTGTGTTCGCGGACGGCCGCCCGGAGGTCGGCCTCGCTCATCCCGCGGCCGTCGTCGGCGACCCGGATCAGATCGGTGCCGCCCGCCTCGACGGTGACGTCGACGCTGTCGGCGTCGGCGTCTAAGCTGTTCTCGACGAGTTCCTTCACCGCGCTGGCTGGTCGCTCGACGACCTCGCCGGCGGCGATCCGGGCGACGGTGTCCTCGTCTAACTGGCGGATCTCGGTGTCGTCCTGGGGTGGGTCGGTAGTCATTGCTGGATTCGAGTACGGCGGCGTCGGTACCGTCGGCGTTCGTCCCCGTCGTGCGCACTCGATGGGGAACCGGGTGCGCTCCCATCGGTCCTCGTCCGCGGTCCGTTCATGGTTTTGGCTCGCGTTCGAACGGCGTTAAATTGTGGTTTGGGAATCGACCGTCCCCCGCCGCGCCCGCTCGATCGCGTCGCGAACGGCCTCGGCGTCCTCGATCGCCGACCGATCACAGCGAACGGCCGGTCGCCACCGGCGCTCGAAGACGAGTCGATCCGCGGTCGTTCGCACGCCGACGATCCGGTCCCACGGGACGAACCACCTGTACGACGGGATCAGTCGGGGCTCGACGACGATGCCGTCGGGATAGGCGCGGACGTCGGCGCGGGCACCTTCGAGCCCGGTGACCGAGAACAGCGTCAGGTCGTCGCCGCCAGGAGTCGGGACCGAGAGCGTCGGTGCCCACCCGAGGAC
Source organism: Natrinema pellirubrum DSM 15624 (assembly GCF_000230735.2). NCBI lineage: Archaea > Methanobacteriati > Methanobacteriota > Halobacteria > Halobacteriales > Natrialbaceae > Natrinema > Natrinema pellirubrum. The sequence continues at coordinate 692,384 of NC_019962.1, read as the reverse complement.
GACCAGTACGATCGAGGGGAGGAGGAACCGATATGAGAGCGTGCCGACGGCGAGCGAGGCCGCCGTTCCGACCCCGAACAGGGCGAGTCCGATGGCGGTCAGGAACGCGTGGGTCCCGGATTGATACCACGTCCAGTCGACGAGCATGTCGTCGCGGTCGTCGATCGCCGCGCCGACGTAAGCGTCGCGCGTCGTCCGCGACAGCAGCCAGCCCGACAGGACGACCGCGACCGACGCGCCGCCGAGCAGTAGCAGTCGCCAGCCCCGTGAGACCGCGCCAGTCGCCGAGAGGACGACGGCACCGCCCGCGACGAGCGACGCGGGCGCCCAACAAGCGACGGTCCGCCACCGCCAGGCACCGAGTCGGACCACGGCGTCGGCGGTGACGCGCGCAACGACGACCCCACAGAGCAAGCCGGTGGTGAACGCGGTCGGAACCAGCGCTACGAGAGCGTCGCTCGAGGCCCCCGTGGCGACCCCACCGAGCGCGACGAGGCCGACTGCGACCGCCGCGACGTACAGGCCGACGGCTGCAACCACGTCGATGCCGGGGTTCGAAGGAGTCGCCATCGGCCACATTTGGTAGCCGCCCGACATATTCGTTACCCGTCCGTCGTCAGCGTGACCCGGCTGATCCGACGGCGACGAACGGAACGAAGACGGGGTCAGCGTCGGACGCCGTCAGTCCTCGAGGCCGAGGTCCTGCGACATCGAGTTACCGGCTCGCGGGACGCCTTTGACCGTCACGGTCTCGCCGTTCATGAAGGCGGCGGCGGGGCTGGCGAGGAACTGTGCGACGTCGGCGATGTCCTCGCCGTAGCCGATGCGGCGGTCGGTCTCCTCGCGGGGCGGCATGTCCTCGCTGTCGATGCCGAGCGTCTCGGCGACGCCGGGCGTCTGGATGAGCCCGGGCGCGATGCAGTTGACGCGGATGCCGTCCTCGGCCCACTCGACTGCGAGTGTCTCAGTGAGGCGAATGATCGCCGCCTTGGACGCGCCGTAGTGGCTCTCGCCGGGCGCGGCGTGCTGGCCGTTGACGCTGGACATGTTGATGATGACCCCGCCGTCGCCCTCGCGCATGACCTCGCCGGCGAGTTGCGTGCAGTGGACGGTGCTATTGAGGTTGAGGTCGACGATGGTCTCCCAGCCGTTCGCGGAGATGTCCTCGAAGGGCGCGACGAACTCGCCGCCGGCGTTGTTGATCAGGATGTCGACGTCGCCGAACTCCGCGACCGTCTCGTCGACGAGATTTTGAACCTGCTCGCGCTCGCGGACGTTGCACTCGACCGCGAGCGCCTGGGCCGCGTCGTCGGCGTCGTTGATCTCGTCGGCCACCGGACCGACACGGTCCATCGACCGCGAACAAATGGCGACGTCCGCGCCGCCTGCGGCCAGCGTCTTCGCGATCGATTCGCCGATCCCCTGACTCGCGCCGGTGACGATGGCGGTCTTCCCCGCCACGTCGAAGTCTGCTTCGTGCATCGTGCTACCGAGTGCCCCAGTGTCTCAAAGTTCTACCGATCGCCGACGGCCTCGCCGTCGTTCGGTCGTGCGGTACCGACGGTTATCGACCACCGTGACTGTCGCGACTGGCGGGATCTCGGCGAACTGCGTTGCCCCTCGATCGGACGGAACGCGACGCCGGCACTACCACGGAACGGAGTTACGCTAACCGTTCTGTCGACTCACTAGTGAAATTTATATCGTCGGTCCGAAACGCGTCGGTATGAGTTCGTCTCCGCATCGTCGATTCGTCCGGACCTTGGCCGTCTTCGGCGCTATCGCGATCCTCCTCCCGGCGGTCGTGTCACCGCCGGATCCGTACGCCCAGTTCGTGTACGCCGCCCCGCTCCTGCTGCTCGCGCTGCTCCTGGCGGTCCTGCGATCGTACACGGACGCGTTCAAGGCGTTCGAACGGGACGGCCACCAGTAGTTTCCGGTTCGCGTTCCTCCGCCGGAGCCGGAGAACACTCCAATTCAGGGCAGGCAAGCAGTACAGACAAAATATATGGTGAAATAGTTAAAACAATCAGTCAATGAATAATAGATCGATCATCTTCCGCCTCAATCTGATTATCGTACTTTTGCTTAGCAACCTTGTACTGCTGCTTTACCTTATTCTCCCGCTGGAAGTGTTACTTATCGGGGTCGGTTTTATTTTGTTCCTCGGTCCGATGGTGGCGCTGCTAACGCTTCGACTTCGTCGATAAGTTCGCATGTCGACCTACCGATTCAGCCGCTTCGTTTTCGGAACCCATCCGAGCACCGATCGCTACCTCTCGCTCTCCGACATCGAACGCGGCGTCTGCGGCCGGGTCACTCCTCGAGTCGCTCCTGTAACTCCTGGACTTGCGAGACGAGTTCGATCGGCGGCGTCGTGTTGACGTCGATCGACTCGAGGTCCTCGAGGACGGCCTCGGTTTCGGGGTCGATCGCGGCCGCCGACTCGCCCGCCGGGCCGCCGTCGGTCGACGCCGCTTGCGACCGGTCTTGGGACTCGGTCTGCATCGTCCCGCTGCCCAGATCGAAGACCGCCTGCACCGGCTCGTTCGAGGCCCCGCCTTTCGCCTCGATTGCTTTCTCCTCGCGCAGCCGCTCGAGGACTTCCCTCGAGCGGTCGACGACGGGATCCGGGACGCCGGCGAGATCGGCGACGTGGACGCCGTAGGACCGATCCGTGGGGCCGTCGCGGACCGTCCGGAGGAAGGTGACCTCGCCGTCGCGCTCGTCGGCCGCGACGTGGACGTTGGCGACGCGGGGGAGGTTCTCCGCGAGGCCGGTCAGTTCGTGGTAGTGGGTGGCAAAGAGGGTCTTCGCTTTCACTTCGTTGTGCAGGTACTCCGTGGCGGCCCACGCGATCGAGATACCGTCGTAGGTCGCGGTGCCCCGCCCCACCTCGTCCAGGATGACCAGCGACTCCTCGGTCGCGGTGTGGAGGATGTTCGAGAGTTCGCTCATCTCGACCATGAACGTCGACCGGCCCTGTGCGAGTTCGTCGAGCGCGCCGACGCGAGTGAAGATACCGTCGACGACGCCGATCTCGGCCGCTTCGGCCGGGACGAAGCTCCCGATCTGGGCGAGCAAGACGATACACGCGACTTGGCGCATGTACGTCGACTTGCCGGACATGTTGGGGCCGGTGACGACCAGAAAGCCGCGGTCCTCGTCCATGCGGACGTCGTTGGGCACGAACTCCGTCGTCTGCTCGACGACCGGGTGGCGGCCCTGCTCGATCGTCAGGTCATCGCCCCGATGCAGCTCCGGCCGCACCCAGCGGTTCTCGGCGGCGTGGGTCGCCAGACTCGCCAGCGCGTCGATCGTCGCTAAGGCCCGGCCGACGTCCTGTAGCAGTGCCGCCCGCTCGGCCACCTCGTCGCGGAGTTCCTCGAAGAGTTCGTACTCCAGTTCGCCGCGCCGGTCCTCGAGCCGGAGGACGTCGCGTTCTTTCTCCTCGAGTTCCTCGGTCGTGAACCGCTTGGAGTTTTTCAGCGTCTTGATCTGCTCGTAGTGGTCGGGCACGCCGTCCGCGGCCGATTTGCCGACCTGGATGTAGTAGCCGTCGGTCTTGTTCCGGTCGACGGTGACGTGCGAGAGTCCGTGCTGGCGCTTCTCGCGCTCGGCGAGGGTGTCGAGCCACTCCCTGACTTCCTCGTGGCGCTCGATCACCTCGTCGAGTTCGTCGTCGTACCCTTTCCGGAGGAGTTCCCCCTGCGTCACCGTCGACGGCGGGTCCTCGGCGACGGCTTCCTCGAGGGTCTCGCGCAACTCCCGCGCGGCCGCTCGATCCGGCCGGTCGACGATCGCCGAGAGGGGGGAGTCGGCCAGTGCCGGCGTCGACTCGATCGTCTCGGCCACGGCCGGGAGGACGGCCAGCGTCTCGCGGACAGCCACCAGATCCCGCGCGTCGGCGCTGCCGTGGCTGGCCTTCGAGGCGAGGCGGGCGAGATCGTAGGCTTCGCCGAGGCGGTCCTGGATCTCGTCGCGGGCCAGCGCCGCCGTCGAGAGCGCGTCGACGCTCGCCTGTCGCTCCTCGAGGGTCTCGAGCGACCGTCTGGGCCGCTGGAGCCATTCTTTGAGCAGGCGGCCGCCGGCGCTGGTCTCGGTGTGGTCGATCGTCGCGAACAGCGAGCCGTCGCCGTCGCCTTGCATCGTCTCGGTCAACTCGAGGTTACGCTGGGTGGTCGCGTCCAGGGTGACGTGGTCGTCGCCGTGGTGGGCCTGGATGCGGGTCATCGAGGCCAGCACGCCCGCGCCGGTCTCCTCGACGTAGGAAAGCACCGCACCGGCGGCCGCGAGCGTCTGCTCGCCGACCGACAGTCGGTCGACGGTCTCGGTTCCGAACTGCTCACGGACAGTGTGGGCACCGCGTTTCGGCGCGAACGCGTCGGTCTCGTGGAGCGTCAGCGTCGCGTCGACGCGCTCGCGCAGTTTCCCGAGCAGGTCGTCGTCGGTCCGCACTTCGGGGCCGGGCAGGACCTCGACCGGATCGAATCGATAGAGTTCCGTCAGCGCCTCGTCGGGGTCGGCGGCGTCGGCGACGAGAAAGCGGCCGGTCGTCACGTCGGCGAACGCGAGGCCGTAGCCGTCACTGCTCGCCCCGCCGACCTCGCTCCCGTCGACGACCGCCGCCATGTACTGGGCATCGGCGTCGCTCGTCTCGAGCAGGGTCCCGGGGGTCACGACGCGGACGACCTCGCGGGCGTGGCCGGAGTCGGTCTCGTACTGGTCGGCGACGGCGACGCGGTAGCCGCGTTCGACGAGGGCCTTGAGGTAGGGCGTCAGGTCGTCGATCGGCACGCCGGCCATCGGATAGGAGGAACCGTGCGAGGACTTCTGTGAGACTTTGAGGTCGAGTTCCTCGCTGACGAGTTCGGCGTCCTCCCCGAAGAACTCGTAGAAATCGCCACACTGCATCGTCAGGAGGTCGGCGTCGGTGTCTTCCTTGAGCGAGAAGAACTCGCCGACGATCCCCGTCGCCTCGGTCATATCCGGTGACTGTCCCTCCACCGCAAAAACCCTGCGGGATCCGCGGTGAACGTGGCCGGGCAGCGACGGGACTGCCCTACTCGGACTCCTCGTTCGTCGGCTCGAGCGGGATGCGCTCGATCTCGAGGTCGTCGTAGTCACGTTCGCTACCAAGAACTGGCGTCTCCCACGTGTCGACCATCCCCGCGTGAAGCGAGTCGAAGTTCGTCATCCCGTGTTCGTCCTGATACTTGACCGCCTTGAGAACGGCCTGTGAGTGTTCCTCGGGTCGAACCGGGACGAGTTCGACGAGGTTGGAAATCGCTCGAACGCGATCGACGTCGTAGTCGTCGAGGAGGAGAAAGAGTTCTGCGTAGGCGAGGATCGACGTTTCTACCTCGTGTTCGTCGAGGGCAGCTTTCGCCTCGGCCTGCAACCAGTCAGAGTCCTTGAGAAGCGCTAGCAGGAAATCAGTCTCGACGTACATCGTTCGCTACCTCCTCGCGGGCCAACTCCCGGGCTTCGTCGCGCAGTTCGTCGATCGATTTGTCATCGAACGCGTCGCCGACGGCTTCTCGAAGTCCCTCGAGCGGGTCGTCGTCGATCGGGATCAGTTCGATGTGGTCGCTGTATTCGACGACGTGAAAACGCTCTCCGTGCCGCTCACGGAGGTCCTTCGAGAGATAGAGCCGTCCGCGGTCGTCAGTTTCCGTCCCCATCTTTCACACGTATACGGTTACAGTGGGTACTACTTAGACTATTCCCAATATCAGTACAGCGTTCCGCCCAGCGGCACGTCCTCGTCGGGCGAGACCAGCACGGGATACCCCTCCTCACTGGGAACGCCGACAGTCAGCGCCTCCGATTTGAATCCCGCGATCCGTACGGAGCCAAGGTTCGTCGCGCACAGCACCTGCCGGCCCTCGAGGTCGGCGGCGTCGTGATGGTGGTCCAACTGCGCCGCGGACTGGATCTCCTCGTCGCCGAGGTCGATCCACAGCTTGGTCATCTCGGGCTTCTCGGCTTCGGGGAACGGTTCGGCCTCGAGTACCTCGCCAACCTCGATCGTCACGTCGAACGGGCTCTCGACCATGCCCCACGATACCGTCGCCACCGAAAACTAGGTATCGATCCGCCGCCGTCAGCCGCCGCGGGTGCGGTACCAGACGCGGGCACCGATCGGCGACTCGTCGGCCGCGAGATCGAGTCGCCGGAGGACGAGATCCCGGATCGCGACCGTCACGACGAGTTCGACCGACTCGCCGCCCTCGGTCGTAACCTCGAAGACGGCGTGACCGTCCCGTTGGTCGATGGCGGCGATCGTCCCGACGGACCATCGCTCGAGGTCGTGTGTCGGTTTCCGCGCGTGGATCCTGTCGTGGGCCATACGAAATCGAACGGGTGCCACGGGGGAGAGTCTGGCGGGGGCGACGGTTCCGGACGCCGTCAGTCCGGCGGGCTGAAAGCGGGTCAGTAGTCCCCGAGGACGCCGAGCCGTCGCGCCCGGCGGGTCGCGTACTGGAAGATCGCGTAGCCGAGCGTGACGTAGCCGACGGCGACCCCGAGCAAGATTGCGAGATCGACCGCGGGGAACTCCCAGAGACGGACGTCGTGGATCATCGTCCGCTGGAGGAGCGCGCTGCCTTGGGCGAGCGGGAAGAATCGCAGCCAGCCGAGGTCGAACGCGGGCGCGGAGATCAGCACGATAAAGCCGAACTGGAGCAGGTTGAGCCAGTTGCCGACCCGCTTGTAGAGGACGGTCACGCCGCCGGCGGCCAGTCCGAGCCCCAGCACCGAGACGATGCTGAGCGTCGCGACGACGACGATCGTCCCCACGTTCAGTTCGAGGCTCCGCCCGGTGATGAGCAGCATCACCGCGAGCAGCACCGACGAGGTGACGAACGACCGGACGATCTTGGCGAGGCCCTTCAACAGGGCCACGGGCGCGAAGCCAAACGGCGACATCACGTGGCGCTCGAGGGTCCCCCACTGGACCTCGCTCCCGATGTCGTTCGAGATCGAGGAGTACGCCCCGACCGAGAGCGACCACAGGAAGTAGCCGACGATGATCCCCTCGATCGAGTCGGTCAAGGCCTGTCCGGCGATCGCCCGGCCGCCGTAGAACAGCAGCCCGAAGAAAAACACCGAGATGACGAGCCCGCCGACGGCGTTTGCGGGGTAGCGAACGAAGATCAGGTACTCGCGGTAGAGGACGGCCCGCGCGAGGTGGCGGTAACCGGCCGGCCGCGGCCGGTCGGTCCCGTCCTGCCGACCCGCGCCCGCGCTCATCGCCCACCTCGATCGCCGCTCGTCAGTTCGACGAAGACGTCCTCGAGGTCCGGTTCGACCGTCCGGACGCGCTCGAGGGTCACGTCGGCGTCGCGGAGCCGCTCCAGCAGTTCGTAGAGGCCATCGCTGTCGGTCACGACCTCGATCCGGTGGCCGGCGTCGCGTCGCTCGGCCTCGAGCGACTCAAAGCGCCGTCGCAGTCGCGAGACGAGCGCGGCGTCGATGTCGGCGCTCGTGATCCGAACGCAGTGGCGGTCCGTGTCGGACAGCAAGGCGTCGACGGTGTCGTCCGCGATGATTTCCCCGTCGGACATGATGAGAACGCGGTCACAGACCGTCTCGACGACGTCCATGTCGTGGCTGCTAAGGACGACGGTGAGGTCTTCCTCCGCGGCGAGGCGTCGCAGTTCCCGCTGGAGCGTCCGGGAACTCTCGATATCCAACCCGAGCGTTGGTTCGTCGAGGAAGACGACCTCGGCACCACCGGCGAGGACGCTCGCCAACGAGACCTTCTGTTTCATCCCCCGGGAGAGATCGCGGACCGGAACGTCCGCCTTCGCCTCGAGGTCGAGCTGGGCCAGCAGCCGGTCGTGGCGGTCGCGGACCGAGTTCGGGTCGACGCCGCTGATCGTAGCGAAATAGCGGAGGTTCTCCCGGACGGTCAGCCGCCAGTAGTCGTTTCGTGCTCCCTCGAGCATGGCGTCGACGGCGCTGTAGGCCGCCCGTGGTCGCTCCCGGAGGTCGATGCCGCGGATCCGGACGCTGCCCGCGTCCGGCACGACCATCCCGAGGATCGACTTGATGAGCGTCGTCTTGCCGGCACCGTTTGGCCCTAACAGGCCCACGATCGAGCCGGTCTCGATGTCGACGCTCACGTCGTCGACGGCGGTCACCGCCGTCTCGCCGGCGCCGAACCGCTTGGACAGCCCGGTGACGGAGACGGCGATATCGCGGTCAACCGTCGCCGACCGCTCGCCGCTGTCCGGGCGCGTCTCGGCCGGTGGCCGCTCCCGCTCGAACCCTCGGTCGGTCCCCACCGCGTCGTCGCCGGGCGACGCACCGGCTCCCTCACTGAACGCGGCCACGGCGTCCGTTCCGTTCGTCGTCACGCTGTTTTCTCGCGCCGTCACGGTACTGGTTTAAGTGGCCGAGCTACAAAAACGCGCGGCCGTCCGCCGAAACGGGGCTCGAGGGGGCGGTCGTCGGCCGGGATATATTACGCTGCCCGTGGGAGAGTCACTCGTCAGTCATGTCAGACCGCGCCCATCGCGTGTTGATTCCGGTCGACGTCCTCGAGGGGGAGAGCGTTCCGCGGACGCTCGTCGACGCGTTCGCGTCGATTCCGGTCGTTCTGCTGGGCTATCGCGAACTCCCGGACCAGACCGGCACGGAGCAGGCACGCGATCAGTACGGCGATCGCATGCGGGCCGAACTCGCGGAGCGACGGACGGTGTTCGAGGACGCCGGCTGTGACGTCGAGTCGCGGTTGGCGTTTACCCACTCCCGACTGAAGACGTTCGAACGCGTCGCCGTCGAGGAATCGTGCGACGCCGTCCTGGTCTGCAACCCAGCGCCTATCCTCGAGACGGTACTCGTCGCGATTCGGAGCGACGTCAACGTCGAACACATCGCCCGACTGCTCCGTACGGTCCTCGCCGACACGACGCTCGCGGTCACCCTCTTTCACGTCGCCGCCGACGAGGGAGAGCGAGACGCGGGCGCGGAACTGCTCGAGCGGGCGCGGTCGGAACTGGTGGCCGCTGGCCTCGACGACGGGCGGATCGACAGCACGGTCGTCGTCGACGACTCGCCCACGGCAGCGATTCTCGACGCCGCGGCGGATCACGACCTCCTCGTCCTCGGCGAGAGTCGGCCGTCGATCCGCCGGTACGTCTTCCGGGATCGCGTCGAACGGCTGGCCCAAGAGACGGTCGATCCGGTCCTGGTGATTCGCGGCGAGTACCTCGAGACGACGGCAGAGGACACGGAACACGGCAGCGAAAACGAGGAGTAGCGACCGTGTGGCACAGCCACACGCGGAGATCACGCGCCGTCGGAACTCCGGACGATGAGTACCGGACCGACCGACTCGGCGGCGACCCGCTCGGCGTCCTCGCCCAGCAGGAACGACCGGAGCGACGGGGCCTGCTCGCCCATGACGACGGCGTCGTGGTCCGCCGTGGCGTCCACCAGTGCCTCGAGCGGCGCGTCACTGACGGCGAGTTCGGTCTCGGCGTCGATCCCGGCCGCGGCGAGGTCCGCGGCGGCCGCCTCGAGGGAGTCCCGGCCCCCGGCCTCGTCGTCGGTCGCGAGAAAGAGCGTGACGCCGATCTCGCGGCCGCCGACCAGGTCGGCGACGAACGACCCGATGCGGTCGACGGCGACGTCGCCGGAGAGCGCCACGAGGAGCCGATCGACCGGCCCGGTCACGCCCGGAATCGCGTAGGCGTCCGCTCCGGTCTCCGCGGCGATCCGGTCGATCGTCTGTGCCCGGTCGTGGGTGAACACGAGGCGGTGGTCGGCCTCGCTGCCGGCCGCCTCGAACTCGGCGACGAGGTCCTCGAGGGCGGCGGTCGCCCGGTCCTCGTACTGGAGCCGCGCCTGATCGGGCGGCGTCTGCTCGGGCAGGACGTGATAGCCGAGTACCGTCACGTCCACGGGCGCGAGCAGCGTCGGTAGACCGGCCGGGACCGTCTCGCCCTCGAGGATCGCCAGCGGGACGAGGATGCGCGTCATTGGAGTGCCCCCCTGAGCGTGACGTCGCGAGCGTAGTAGGCGTACCACCCGGCGGTCGCGAGCATGATCCCGACGCCGAGGAGCTGTGACGCGCGCTGCATGAAGCCGATCATGGCGAAACTCGCGAGCGCGCCGAGTATCGGGACGACGGGGTAGCCGGGGACCCGGAAGTCGGGGTCGTACCACTCCGGTTCGTCGCGGCGCAGGACGAGCAGGGCCACACAGATCAGCCCGTACATGACCAGATGAAGGAAGGAAGCGACCTCCGCGAGCAGTTCCACGCGGCCGGTCGCGACCAACACGAGGATCGGCCCGCCTGCCATCCCCAGCGCGACGTGTGGCGTGCCATAGCGGAGGTTGATGTGGCTCGCCCGCCGCGGCAACAGGGCGTCCTTCGAGACGGCGTAGATCGCTCGAGACGTGCTGAGAATCGACGCGTTCGCGCTCGACATGGTCGCGAGCAGCCCGCCGAAGACGATGGCGACGGCACCGGCCGCGCCGAGGTAGTGGCGGCCGACCTCGACCATGGCCGTCTCGCCGAACTCGGCGAGTCGTTCGCTCCCGAAGGCGCTCGTCGCGACGAAGATCGTCGCCACGTAGAGGACGCCGACGATGAGGACGGAGCCGACCATCGCCAGCGGCAGGTTCCGGCCGGGGTCTTTCATCTCCCCGGCAACGGTCGCGACCTGTGCGAAGCCGAGATACGAGGTGAACACGAGCGCCGCGGTCGTCAGTATCGGCATCGTACCGAAGGGGGCGAACTGTTCGGGTGCGGATGGGTCGCCGATGAGCCCCATGGCGTCGAGGCCGCCGTACCCGAGGAAGACGACCAGGATCGACAGCAGTAACGCGACGATCCCGTTCTGGAGCTTCGCCGCGTTTTCCGTCCCGGTGACGTTCAACACCGTAAAGCCCGCGCCGAACAGCAGCGCCAGCGGGATGACGAGTCCGTCGCCGACCGCGACCCCGAGTTCGGCGAGCGTATCGACCGCGTAGTAGCCGAAGCCGACGAGGTAAAACGCCGTCGCGAACACCAGCCCGAACCACAGCGACAGTCCGACGACGGTCCCGGCGAGCGTCCCCAGACCGCGGGAGATGTAGTAGTAGCCGCCCCCGCTTTTCGGCATCGCCGTCGCGAGTTCCGACGTCGGCAACGCGACCAGCAAGGCCACGAGCGCGCCGATCGCGAACGAGCCCGCCGCGGCAGGGCCCGCCTGTCCGGCGGCGAGTCCCGGAAAGACGAAGATGCCCGCCCCGATCATCGTCCCGATCCCGATGGCGAGGCCGCCGGTGAGCCCGAGCGTCCGCTCGAGTTCGGCGTCGTCGGTGATCGTCGCCTCGTCGGTCTCGACCGTCGGCTCGAGTTGCGGTGACTCCCCGTCGACGTTGGTCCCGCCGACCGACGACGAATCGCTCATACCGGGTGCGTCTCACGCCTGCCGTATAGCTCTACTGTCGAGTACTGACCGCTGGGATGTCCACCGGCGGACAGTCACGCGGCGAGTGCCGCGGCCAGCAGCGACAGGCTCTCGTCGCCGTCGTCGACCGCGTTCGGGACCGCGAGCATGACCTCCTCGATGCCGGCGTCGGCGTAGTCGGCGAGCCGCTCGCGGATTTCGGCCGGCGTCCCGGTGGGGGCCGTCTCGAGGTAGCCCGCGAGGAAGAACTCTCGGGGCTCGCTCGGGCCGTCGGCGGGCAGGAATTCGTCGCGGAACGACTCGCGCTTTTCCTCGGCGGCCGCGGTCGTTTCCCCGACGAAGACGAACAGCTCGGCGGACTTGCGGATCTCGTCGTACCGGGCCTCGCTCTCGCAGTGATCCCGCAACACGTCGAGCTTGTCGGCGAAGCCGTCGGGCTCGAGGGTCCCGTAGTTCCAGCCGTCGGCCAGTTCGGCGGCGTACCGCAGCGTAAACTGCTCGCCCCCGCCGCCGATCCAGATCGGCGGATGCGGATCCTGTACGGGCTTCGGTTCGCAGAAGGCGTCCTCGAGATCGATCTCGAGGTGTCGGCCCTCGTGACTGTAGGTCTCGTTGGTCCACAGCCCCTGCAGGATTTCGACGGTTTCGGCCAGCCGTCGGAGCCGTTCGGCGGGCGGTTCGCGGAACTCGTAGCCGAAGCGGTCGTACTCGGCCTCGTACCAGCCCCCGCCCAGCCCCAGCTCGAGCCGGCCGTCGCTCACTTGGTCGACCCCCGCCGCCATCTTCGCCAGCAGGGCGGGATGGCGGTACGACTGACTGGTCACGAGCGTCCCTAGCCGAATCTCGTCGGTGGCCTCCGCGACTGCGCTGAGCGTCGTCCAGCACTCGTGGGTCGCTCGCCGGGGGTCACCGATCCACGACTGGAAGTGATCCTCGAGCCAGACCGCGTCGTAGCCCAGCCGCTCGGCCTCGAGTGCGGTGTCCCGGACCGTGTCGATCTCGGTGCCGTACTGGGGGAGGATGATACCGGTCTCGAGGGCGGTCGCGTCCCCGTCGGCGGGGCTCATCGGGTCACCTCGCGCTCGAGCGCCAGCGTCCGGTCGGCGAGCGTCTCGGGGTCGGCCGCGACGATCTTCACGAGCGCCTCCTTGCCGACCTCGCCGCGATCGACGACGGCGACGGGGGGCTCCTCGCGGGCCGCGAACGCCTGCCGGGCACCCCATCCCATCGTACTCCCCTCCGTCTCCCTGATCTCGGCCGGCTGGTCGCCGCGATCGTACTCGGCGATCGGCCACGCGAGGGCCTCGAGTGCGGCCTCGACGTCCGCGTCGAACCGGCAGTTCACCGCGAATCGCAGGTCGGGGACGAACTCCCGCGCGGACAGCAGGAAGCGGGCCATGTGGCTCGAGGCCCCGAACCGGACCCCGCGGTTGGGTCGAACCCCCGAGAGGGTCCGCGTGATCCGGCCCTCGACGGCGGCGGTCTCGGCGACGGACTCGGCGTAGGGCGTTGCGCCGACGACGTTCATCCCCACCTCGGGGACCAGCGCCGAGACGTCGGCCGCGACGAACCGGTCGACGATCGCCTGCACCTCCTCGGCGGTGGGCTCCCGGGCGGCGTCGTTTCGCAGCGGGTGCATGTGGTTGACCGCGCCGTGACCCTCGCCCACATCGTAGGGGTACCGAACCGCGCGGGCAAGGAAGTCCGTCGCCCCCTCGACGGCCGACTCGAGCGGTTCGCCCGTGGCCAGTCGGGCCGCGATCGCGGCGGCCAGCGCACAGCCCGAGCCGTGGGTGGCCTCGGTCCCGACGCGGGGGTGTTCGAACGTCCGGACCGTCTCCGCGGTGACGAGGGTGTCCCGGACCCGCTCGCCGGGGACGTGCCCACCCTTCACGAGGACCGCGTCGACGCCCGTCTCGAGGATCGCCTCGCCGGCCTCGCGAGCCGTCTCCTCGTCGGTGACGGCGATGTCCGTCAGCACTTCGGCCTCGTCGGCGTTGGGCGTCGCGACCGTCGCCGTACCCAGCAGTTCCTCGTAGGCCCGTTCGGCCTCGGGCTCGAGCAGCCGATCGCCCGAGGTCGCGACCATCACGGGGTCGACGACCAGCGGGAACGCGAACTCCTGTGCGTACTCGGCGACGGTCTCGATGACCTCGGTCGTCGCGAGCATCCCGGTCTTGGCCGCGCCGACCGCGAAGTCGTCGGTGACGGCCTCGAGCTGGGCGGCGATCTCCGCGGTCGGCAGGACGTGGGAAGACTCGACGCCGCGGGTGTTTTGGGCGGTGACGGCGGTGATCGCCGACGTGCCGAAGACGCCGTGGGCGGCCATCGTCGCGAGGTCGGCCTGGATCCCCGCGCCGCCGCCGGAGTCGCTGCCAGCGATCGTCAGCGCGACCGGCCGGCTCTCGGGTGCTGGTGTTCGCATACGAAACCGTATTCCCGGCTTATACTAAGCGGTGATGGTCAGCGACGCTGAGAGTCGTCCGCGGTGTGATCGACACCTCGAGGACGTCTGGTCGTCGAGAACCGCCCGCCGTCAGTCGTCGGTGAGTTCGAAGAATCCCTGTTTGTGTTCGATCACGCCCGCGTCGTGGAGCGCCGAGATTGCGCGACTGACGGCCGCCTCGCTGCAGTCGTACTCGTCGGCGACCCGCTCCCTGAGGGCCGTGTGGGTGTAGCGCTCCCCCTCGAGTTCGTCGACGATCGCCGCTTTCACTCGTTCGAGGTCGCTCATCGGTCACGACGGTGTACGGCCCCGACACGGGTACGCCTTGTCCGGAGTGGCTCGAGACTGACCCGTCGGCGGACGAGGGGGCCAGCGAGTCCCATCGAGATCGGTTTCGAACGACGACACGCGGTCCGGACGGCAGCGTTATGGGTATGGATATGATTTGAATACGTATGAGCGAGCCCGAAACACGGAAAGTCGGCGATCGCGGGCAGGTAACGCTGCCGAAGCGTCTTCGAGAGGCGTTCGATATCCACGGTGGTGACGAGGTGACGATCCGCGAAGCAGGTGACAAGATCGTCATCGAGAAACCGACGTCGCGGGCGGACCTCGCGGAGGGGTATCGACGCCGCGCCGAACACCACCGCGAACTCGCGGACGAGATGGCCGGATCCTCGCGGGAAGCGAACGCCTCACTCGGCGACGCGCCCGGCTGGGAGGAGTAACGATGCACGTCCGGCGGGGCGACATCGTCGTCGTCGAACTCGATCCGACGCGCGGCTCCGAACAGCGGGGGACCAGACCCTGTCTCGTCGTCCAGAACGACGTCGGCAACGAAAACGCCCCGACGACGATCGTCGTCCCCTTTACCACGTCCTACGGGAACGAACGCTATCCGTTCGAAGTGCTGATCCCCGCCGACGAGTGTACCCTCCGCGAGGACTCGGTCGCGCTCTGTAGTCAGGTTCGAACCGTCTCGATCGACGACCGGATCACGGACGTCGTCGGATCGGTGCCGGCCGATCGGATGGACGAGGTCGACACCGCGCTCGAGTACAGCCTTGGCTTGCGCGAGGTCTGAACGGTCGGGACCAGACGACGAGAAGGAACGAGCCGTGATTACGATCCGTCGCCGTTGGCCGCGGCGGCCAGCGCCGCATAGGCATCCCACGACGGGTCGGCGTTCGGATGCGCGAGCCGGTCGCCGTCGACTAGCACCGCACCGTCGTCGCCCTCGAGCGCCTCGACGCGGCCGATCTCGGCGACCGGCGTCCCCCGATCCGCGAGCGCCTCGCGGACGTCGGCGACGCCGTCAGGGTCGACCGAAAGCAGCAGCGACCCGCAACTGGTCGCCGCCCAGGGGTCGATCCCGAGGGCGTCACAGACCTCGCGGACGCCGGGGCGCAGCGGGACAGCGTCGCGGTCGATCGCGAACCGGGCGTCGGCCCCGTCGGCCATCTCGTTCAACGCGCCCGCGAGGCCGCCCTCGGTCACGTCGTGCATCGCCCGGACCGGCCCCGCGGCGGCCGCCGTGAGGGCGTCCCGGACGGCGTAGACCTCCTCGAGGCGGTCCTGGGCGGCCGAGATCGTCTCGGCGGGACAGTCGATTTCCTCGCCGAAGAGCGTACTCAGGAGGCCGACGGCCTCGACGGCGGGGCCGTTCGTCAGGAGGAGCCGATCGCCGGGGCGGGCCCCGTCGGGCCGAACGATGTCGCCGTGGTCGCCGACGCCCATCGCGGTGGCCGCGCCGACCCATGGGTGGGACGGGTCGGCGTAGCGCGCCGTGTGGCCGGTCACGACGGCGACGCCGAGGTCCGCACACTCCGCGTGGATCGTCTCCCAGACCGTCGCGAACTCGTCGTCGGTCATCCCCTCGGGCAGCGTGAAACAGATCGAGAGATGTGACGGGGGGACACCGCTGACGGCCACGTCCGCGAGGACGAGATCGAGGGCGAAGCGCGCGGCCCGTTCGAGGCCCAGCGCGGGCAGGATCGAGAGGGGGTCGGTCGCGGTGACCAGCGCGCGGTCGCCGATATCGAGGACGCCGAAATCGACGCCGTGGGTCGGCCCGACGGCGACGTCGTCGCGGTCGGCACCGAGGTTCGGCGCGATGTGGCGGTCGAAGAACGCGCGATCGATTTTTCCGAGGTCGCTCACGGGTGATCGATACCAGTCAGACGACTTAGACGTACTGATTCGTCGCCGTAATCGGTATCGGGCGGCGACATCGGACGCGACAGTATCGTCGGCTCGAGCTGTATGAGATGCTTTCACGGCCGATCCGGATACCCAACAGTGCAGGGTGAAAGGCTAAGCAGGTACGTTCATAAGAAGGGTTACTAATCGTGAAATCTGATATGTTCGGAGCGACCGTCGTCGGGGACGCGGGACGAGGGGAGGCGGAATGCACGGCATAATCCTCCAGACGCTCCAGTCGTTCGTCGTCGACACCTACGGCGAGGACGCCTGGTTAGCGATTCAGAACGAGGCCGACATCGAGGAGAAGGTCTATGTCCCGGTCACGGTCTATCCGGACGGCGACGTCTACGAGATCGCCCGCACTGCCGGCGATCTCACCGATCAGAGCCCGCGGACGATCCTCACCCAGTACGGGCGGTGGGTCGTCCCCGCGTTGCTCGAGACCTACGACCTCCACATCGACGACGACTGGGAGGGGCTCGAACTCATCGCGAACATCCAGCGGTTCCATACCTCACTGCGGACCCGGGACATGACGACGCTGACGACCCCGCGCATTCGGTCGGAGCGGGTCGACGAGAACCGGGTCCGGATCACCTACGATTCGGACCGGAAACTCTGTGACGTGGCTCGCGGCGCGATCCAGGGCGTCGCCGACCGCTTCGACGAGGACCTCGTCGCCGAGGAGCGGACCTGTATGCACGAGGGCGACGACGCCTGCGTCTTCGACATTCGGCGGCGAGTATCCGCCGAGGCGGACACGGCTACCGTCCGCAGCGGGGAGGCGAATGACTGACTCGCTCGAGGCGGCCGGCGCGGGCGACTCGTCGCCGATTCCCGGGGCGATCCAATCGGATCGACCGGTCGGTTTCGCCCTCGCGGTCGCCGTGGTCGGACTGGTCGTCGTCGCCGTCGCGGCGGTCGCGCTCGGCGGCCAGACCGCGGCCGTCTTCGGGGCTGGCGTCGCCGGCGTCGTCGCGACGGGCGCCACCGCGGCCGGGATCGCCGCCGCCTCGAGCGCCCGAACCGCGCCGGGCCAGCGCGACCGACTGCGTGCGGGGATCGCCGACCTGACCGAGCGAGTGACGCGCCTCGAGGCCGGCGAGTACGACGACCCCTTCGACGGCGACCGCGACGACGAGTTCGCGGCCCTCGAGTCATCGCTGGCCGGGATCCGGGAGCAGTTGGCCGAACGCGACCGGACGGACCGGTCGCTGGACGAACTCGAGCGGACCGTCCAGACCCACGCGGAGACGACGCGGGCGGTCGCCGCGGGCGATCTCACCCGTCGGTTCGAGCGGCCGGGCACCCACGAATCGCTCGACGAGTTGGCCGACAACTCCAACAGGATGCTCGCGGAGATCGAGGACACCTTCGGGACGCTGAAGTCCTTCTCCGGCGAGGTCGTCACCTACAGCCGCGAACTCACGACCAGCATGGAGGCGGTACAGGCGGAAGGCGAACGCACGAGCGAGGCGCTGACCGAGGTCGTCGCGGACAACAGGGAACAGAACGAGCAGTTGCGAACCGTAACGGCCGAGATGGAGAACTTCTCGACGACGGTCGAGGAGATCGCCGCGACCGCCTCCGAGGTCGCCGACACCGCCGACCGGACCGCACGCGTCGGCCGGCAGGGAAGCGAGGCCGCGGGCGACGCGATCACCGGCATGGCCGTGATCGACACCGAGACCGAACGGACCCTCGAGGAGATCGAGGGGCTCGAGGCCGAAGCCGAGCGGATCGACGAGCTGATCGAATCGATCAGCGAGATCGCCGAACAGACCAACATGCTGGCGCTGAACGCCAACATCGAGGCGACTCGTTCGGGCGAGGCCGGTGGCGAGGGCTTCGGCGCGGTCGCCGACGAGATTCAGACCCTCTCAGAGGAGGTCTACGACTCGGTCCAGACCGTCGAGGAACGCCTCGAGGGACTCAAAGAGCGGGCGATGGCGGCCGCCGACGAGGTCCGGACCAGCCGCGGCCGAATCGAGGACAGCGTCGCCGACGTCGAGGACGCCGCGACCGCGCTCGAGGAGGTCGCCGGACTCGCCGAGGAGACAAACGACGGCGTTCAGGAGATCTCCGCGGCGACCCAAGAGCAGGCGTCGGCGACCCAGCAGGTCGTCGTGCTGGTCGAGGACGCCGCCGAGACGAGCGCGGCGACGGCGTCGACCTCGGCGCGAGCGGCCCGCCGGGCGTCGGCCCAGGCGGAGGCGCTCTCCCACGTGGCCCGCAGCGCGACCGTCCTGACCGAGCAGGCCGGCGAGTTGAACGCACAGCTCGTGGCCTACGACACCGAGAGCGGCTACGACCTGCCGGAGCCACGGACCGCCGACGACGTCGACCCGGAGGCCGTCTCGACGGCCGACGCGACGCCGGAGACGATCGGCGACGGCGGCACCGCGTCTCGATAGCGACGACCCGACTGACGGCCGCCGACCGGCGGCTCGAGGGAGCGTCCCGACCCGTCCGATAACCACTATAGATTACGCTTACGCCGGCCCGAAAGGGAGAACAGTTACAGGCAAGAGTCAAGTTCGTCCCCGAATTACGGGGGACAGATGGCGTACTCCGTCGAGTCGCGGGCCGGTCGCGACCTCGAGTTCTCCGCGGGCGAACTCACGGGTGCGCTAGGGGATTCGGTTACGGTGTTGCCGCTGCTGGTCGCGCTTGGGGCGACGACGAGCGTCTCTCTCCCTCACGTCCTGCTTGGCTTTGGCGTCTTCCAGATCGTCTGGGGGCTCTACTACGGGCTGCCGCTGTCCGTCGAGCCGATGAAGGCCCTGGTCGGGCTGGCGATCGTCGGCGCGCTTTCCTACGCCGAACTGGCCGCGGCCGGGCTGCTCGCCGGCGGCGTCTTGCTCGTCGTCGGCCGGCTCGGGCTCGTCGGTCGGCTTCAGCAGGTCGTCGGCGAGCCCGTCATCCGCGGCGTCCAGTTCGCGGTCGCACTGCTCCTGCTCGAGGCGGCGGTCGATCTCTCGGTCGGGAACCCGCCCGTAGCGGCGACCGGGCTCGCCGTCGTCGGCCTGCTGGCGCTGGTCGGCCACGCCCGGACGAGCGCACTAGTCGTCCTCGGGCTCGGCGCGGTTGCGGCCGTCGCGACGGCGGGCGTTCCGACGCCGACCGCGCCCGCGCTCGCGGTCTTCCCTGCCGGGCGGCCGGCGCTATCCGCGGCCGCCATCGAGGGGACCGTCGCCCAGCTGGGCATGACGATCGGGAACGCCGCCATCGCGACCGCCCTGCTCTGTGGCGACCTCTACGACCGCGAGGTCTCGGCCGACGCGCTCTCACGGAGCATGGGCGTGACCTGTCTGGCGGCGGTCCCGCTGGGCGGCGTGCCGATGTGTCACGGCAGCGGCGGGCTGGCCGGCAAGTACGCCTTCGGCGCGCGGACCGGCGGCGCGAACGTCCTGCTCGGCGTCGGCTACCTCGCGCTCGCGCTGGTCGCCGCCGGGGCTGCCCTCGCGGCGTTCCCGATGGCGCTTCTGGGCGTCCTGCTGGTCGTCGTCGGTGGTCAGCTGGCTCGAGCGGCGTTCGATCCAGTCGACGACCGTCGGTCGCTCGCGCTCGTGGTGGGGGTCGGAGCCGTCGGCGCGGCCGTCAACGTCGGCGTCGCCTTCGTCGCCGGGGCTGTCGCGTTCTGGCTGCTCTCCCGTGCGGAATAAGCGCCGGGAGCCGGACGACCTTTCATCCCGTAGCGCTAACCGTCACCGATGCCACCGAGCTGGGCCGACCTGTTCGATCGCGGCGCGGAGTACGACGGTGATCTCGAGTCGATCCGAGACGAACTCGCGACGATCCGGGAGGAAGACGATGCCTGAGGAGCCCGATCCCGCCCGCGTCGTCGCGGACGCCGACGTCCTCGCGGCGGACCTGCTGGTCGGCGGATCGGCCCGCGAGGCGCTCGATCACGTCCGCCGCCACTCGTGGGTCGAACTGGTCGCGAGCGACCCGCTGCTCGCGGCGACCGAGGAGCTGGTAACGGCACTCGCCGACGCCGACCTCGCCGCCGATCACCGCGAGCGCCTCGAGGCCGAGCGGGTCGCGGTCGACCAGCCCGAGGGAGATCATCCCGCGCTGGCGTCGGCCTATCGGGGCGAGGCGGCACACCTGCTCTCCTACGACGAGCGGCTACGATCGGCAGAGGCCGGCCTGACGCTCCAGCCCCGCGTCTCGGTCAGCATCCGGCCGCCGGACGCGTTCGCGCGCCTGTTCGATCCCGAGAGTCTGTACGCGGCCGTCGAGGACGGCGAGTATCCCGGGCCGGACCGGGACCCGCGAGCGTAACCGCCGGCGACGGGCCCGCTACACGAAGAACGTGTGACTTATGCGGTGGGAGCCCCTGATTTATGAGGGGAATGACCAATCTACGTGATCTCCGGACCGGACTGAGCTACGGGGACGTTCTCCTCGTCCCACAGCGCTCACCCGTTGACAGCCGCAGTACCGTCGACCTCGAGACGCCGTTCACGCCGTCCGTCGACCTCGAGACGCCGCTGGTCTCGGCCGCGATGGATACCGTCACGGAGGCCGACCTGGCGATCGAACTCTCGCGGGCCGGCGGCATCGGCGTGTTACACCGGTTTCTGACGGCGGCCGAGCAGGCCGAGCAGGTCGAACGAGTGAAAGAGGCCGACGAGCAGGTGGCCGCCGCCGTCGGGATCAACGAGGACTACGTCAAGCGAAGCGACGCGATCGTCGACGCCGGCGTCGACGCGATCGTCGTCGACGTCGCCCACGGCCACTTGGAGCGGACGCTCGAGGCCGTCGAGCAACTGAGCGAGGCGTTCCCGGAGACGGACCTCGTCGCGGGGAACGTCGCGACGCCGGCGGGCGTCGAAGACCTCGCCGCTGCCGGCGCGGACTGTGTGAAGGTCGGGATCGGTCCCGGTTCGCACTGTACGACTCGAAAGGTCGCCGGGGCCGGCGTCCCGCAGTTGACGGCCGTCGACGACTGTGCGAGCGCCGCCGAGGACCTGGACGTGACGATCTGTGCCGACGGCGGGATCCGTACCTCCGGCGACGCGGTCAAGGCGCTGATGGCCGGGGCCGACACCGTGATGGTCGGGAGCCTGCTGGCCGGCACCGAGGAAGCGCCCGGCGCTGTCGTCGAGGTCGACGGCACCCGATACAAGCGCTCGCGGGGGATGGCGACCACCGCGGCCGCCGAGGACCGCGACGACAAGGACGTCGATGTCGACGCCGACGAGGGCGTCGAGGCCCTGACCCCCTACAAGGGACCGGTCGCCGACGTCGTCGAGGAGTTCTGCGCCGGCATCCGATCCGGGCTCTCCTACTGCGGCGGACACACCATCCCGGCCGCCCGGGACGGTGCCGAGTTCATCCGCGTCGCGCCCAGCGCGAAGGACCGCGAGGGGTACCACACGGACCACGACTGGGAGGGCGTCAGCGTCGAGAGCGAATCCAAGAGCGTCTCCGAAGCCGATCTGGCGGCCGACGACGGCTCGAGTCCGCCGGCAGAAAGCGACGACTGACGATCGAGCGTACTGATCGCCGAGCCGCGGGAGCTGCGCCCGTTACGCGTCGCGGTCGGCGTACCACTCGGTGAACGCCGCCAGCGCGCGCCCGCGGTGAGAGATCGCGTTCTTCTCTTCGGTACTCAGTTCGGCCAACGTCTGTCCGTTGTACTCGAAAATGGGATCGTAGCCGAACCCGCCCTCGCCGCGGGGCGCGACGAGCGTTCCGGCGACCGATCCCTCGAACGTCTCCGTCCCGTCCTCGTCCGCGTACGCGAGGACGGTCCGGAAGTGCGCGCGGCGGTTCTCCTCCTCGCTCGCGAGTCGCCAGAGCCGCTCGACGCCGACAGTGTCCTCGACGTACGCCGAGTACGGGCCGGGGAACCCGCCGAGGGCCTCGACGAACAGCCCGGCGTCGTCGACCAGCACCGGCTCCTCACCCCCGAGTTCGTCGAAGGCCTCGCGCGCCCCGTGGGCCGCGATTTCCTCGAGCGAGTCGCTTTGAATCTCGGTGTAGTCGTACTCGATCTGCTCGACGGGCTCGATGCCCGAGAGATAGTCCCGCGCCTCGCGCGCCTTGCCCTCGTTGCCGGTGACGAATCGAACGGTCATATCCGAGCGGGGGGCCGCGGGCCGAAAATAGGCGTCGGTTGCTCGCCCGAGCCGAGGGCGGGACCGATCGACGGCCGGGACCGACGCGCCCGGACTACAGTTCGAGTGCCTCTATCACGGTCGCTTCAGCCTTCCGGAGGTGTTCGGCGGCCGTCCCGGGCGCACAGTCGAGTTCGGCGGCGACGTCCTCGACGCCCGCCGCGCGTGGGACCTCGAAGTACCCCAGCTCGCGAGCGACCCGGAGCGTCTCCCGCTGGCGGGCGGTCAGTGCGCCGACCGCCGCGTCGGCCCCGTCGTACTCGCCGACGCGGTCGACGGCCGTCTCGATGCCGTCGGGCATCCCCTCGAGCGCCGCCCGGAGATCGGCCGATTCGCCGACGACGGAGAACCGGACCGTCCAGTCCGACCGGTACTCAAGCGGCGGCAGGACGACGAGACTGCCCGCGGTGAGGCCCTCGAGGAGCCTCGTATCGACGTCGGCCGGCAGATCGCGGACGTAGACGGTAAAGGTTCGATCGCCGGTCCGCGTGAGTTCGTAGTCGTCGACGCGGTCGGTCTCGGCGAGCGCGGCCTCGTAGACGTCGGCGTCGCCGACGACGTGAAAGATAAAAACGTTGTCGTCGTTCTCGCCAGCGAAGTTACCGTGGACCAGCCGATAGGACTCGAACGCGTCGCTCTCGGCGACGAACCGGTGCATCGGGTGGATCGTCTCGGCGTCGAACCGCAGCGTGAGCCGAACGGTCTTCACGACCGGAGGGTCCGGCCTGCGTATATAAATAGCCTAGCCCGTGACGCAGAACCGACTCGCCTCGAGCGGCCGAACGGCCGGCCATGACAGCGGACTCGACGCTCGAGTCGCGGCCGGCGGACGGCGACGATGCGGATGGGGAGACAACGCTCGAGGGCCTGCTCGGGGACGCGGTCCTCGGGCGGGACGATCACGAGAACGCGCCGGCGGTCGTGATCCGGCCCGACGAGGTACGGCAGGTGTTGGCGACGCTTCGCGACGAGGCGGGGTTCGATCACTGTGCGTGTGTGACCGCCCAGCAGTATCCGGACCGGTTCGAGACGATCTATCACCTGCGGTCCTACGCGGAGCCGACGCGGGAGGTGAGCGTGGTGGTGCCGACGCCGACCCGCGAACCGAAAAGCGAGTCGGCCGCGCCGGTTTTCGAGACGGCCAACTGGCACGAGCGGGAGGCCTACGACCTGATCGGGATCGAGTACGAGGACCACCCCGACCTGCGCCGAATCCTCCTGCCGGAGACGTGGCAGGGACATCCACTCTCGCTGGACTACGATCAGGAACAGTCACAGATCGTCACCCTCTCGGAACACGCGAACCCGATCGCGGGCGACGAACACGACACCACCTCGGAGACGATGTTTCTCAACATCGGTCCCCACCACCCTTCGACCCACGGCGTCCTCCACGTGAAGGCCGTGCTGGACGGCGAGACGGTCGTCGATGTCGATCCCGACATCGGGTACATCCACCGGTGTGAGGAACAGATGTGCCAGCAGAGTACGTATCGCCATCAGATCATGCCGTACCCGGACCGCTGGGACTGGGTGTCCTCGGGACTGTGCAACGAGTGGGCCTACGCCCGCACGATCGAGGCCCTCGCGGACATCGACGTCCCGGAGTACGCACAGGTGATCCGGACGATGGGGGCCGAACTCTCGCGGCTGGCCTCGCATTTCATCGCCATCGGCACCTACGCGCTGGACATCGTCGGCGAGTTCTGTGCCGCCTTCCAATACGCGATCCGGGACCGCGAACTCGTCCTCGACTGTCTCGAGGCACTGACCGGCCAACGGATGATGTTCAACTACTTCCGAGTGGGCGGGGTCGCCTGGGACCTGCCCGAACCCCGCGGGGAGTTCATCGCGGACGTTCGGGACGTCCTCGACGGCTTCCCGGCGAAACTCGAGGAGTATCACGACCTGCTCGTGACCAACGAGATCTTCCAGCGCCGCTGTGTCGACACCGGCGTCCTGGAACCCGAGGCCGCGAAAGACTACGGCTGCACCGGCCCCGTCGCCCGCGGCTCTGGGATCGACTACGACCTCCGGCGAGACGATCCCTACGGCTACTACGACAACCTCGAGTGGGACGTGGTCACCGAACCCGACGGCGACAACTTCGCCCGACTGCTCGTCCGACTGCGGGAGATCGAGGAGTCGGCGAAGATCGTCGATCAGTGTCTCGACCTGCTTGTGGACTGGCCCACTGACGAACGCACCGTCCAGAGCAACGTCCCCAGAACGCTCAAGCCCGAAACCGACGCCGAGAGCTACCGCGCCGTCGAGGGCGCGAAAGGCGAACTCGGGATCTACATTCGGTCGGACGGCACCGAGACGCCGGCGCGGTTCAAGATCCGCAGCCCGTGTTTCTCGAACCTCTCGGCGCTGCCCGAGATCGCACGCGGCGAGTACGTCGCCGACCTCATCGCGGCGATCGGGAGCCTCGACTGTATCATGGGCGAAGTCGATCGCTGAGCGACGGCGCAGTCGCTCGTCGCTCGGAGCGGCCGCGAAAAGGACGGTTCGCGCCGGTCATGCGGTCTGCTGTACGTCATTTCCGGTGCGACCGCGACACGGTCTACGGTCGAACCGGTAAATCGGTACAGGAAACCGTCTCAGTCGTCGGTGTCGTCGACGATGACCTCGACGGGCTCGTCGACCGACTCCTCGTCGTCCCCGGACGCGCCCTGTTCCTGCTGCCAGAGCAGCGCACCGGCGACGGCGACGACGATCCACGAGCGCCAGTTGGCGAGGTTCAGGGTGTAGCCGACCCCGAAGGGCTTCTCGACGAGCATCCCCTCGCCGGGCTGCCAGTACGACGAGAGCATGCGACTGATGCTCGGTCGTTCGAAGTTGTACGGTACCCCGAGGATCTCACCGGATGTCGACTTGTCTGCCATGCTCGGTGATACGTTGTCCCCCGATAAAGGGATTGTGTGCTGGTGCCGTCACCGAGATCGGCCGCCGGCGGCCGGACCGCCCCACCTTACGCGTCCGACTGGTACCGGCCCCGGCCTTCGACCGCTCGCAGGCGCTCGAGGACGCGCTCCTCGCCGACCTCGCGATACCCCGCACGGACCGCCTCGCGCAGCGGTTCGGGGTCGTCGGCGGTCCCGACGAGACTCTGGTCGAAGACGTGGAGGTCCATCGCGTAGTCCTCGGCGTGGTCGGTGTGGTAGCCGAGCCCGAAGTCGATGAGATACGTTCGGTCCCCGTCGACCCTGACGTTTCTCGTCGTCGGATCGCCGTGGACGAACCCCGCCCGGTGGAGCCGCGCGAGGTGCCGGCCGACGTCACGAACGCCCGCAGCCGTCAGCGCCGCGCGGAGGTCCCGCTCGCCGACGTACTCGAGTTCCAACCGAGACTCGTGGGGATCGATGTCCGACAGCACCGGCGTCGGCACCCCCTCGCGGCGGGCCAGACTCGTCAGTCGGGCCTCCAGCGTCGTCCGCTCGCGACGCAGCCGGTCGTCGAGTTCGGGGTGGCGATAGGTCTTTGCCTCGCGGCGCTTCGTGACGCGGCCGGCCGCGGGCTCGAGGTCGACCAGCGCCTCGGCACCGCGGACCTGCTGGTCGCCCGCATCGGCCGCGCCGCGACCGGCTGCGAGGTCCGGCTCATCGGAGCGCCAGGTGACGGCTACCTGATCCGGCCGGAAGTCCGGGTCGACGCGCGAATCCTCGAGCGCGAGCGTGTCGCCGGCGTCGTACATCTTCGCACCTAGCACGGCGATCATCCCCGCGTTGTCCCGCAGGAACCGCGGCTCGGGGGCGTGGAACTCGGCCCCGCGCTGGGCGCACATCTCCCCGAGCATCTCGCGCAGGCGGTCGTTCTGTCCGACGCCGCCGCCCAGGACGAGTTCGTCGCTGCCGGTCAGCGAGAGGGCGCGTTCGGAGACTTCGGTCAGCATGCCGAAGATGTTCTCCTGCAGGGAGTAACAGACGTCCTCGACGGGGACGCCATCGTCGTATGCCTGCTTGGCAGCGCTCATGATGCCCGAGAAGGAGAAATCCATCCCCTTGACGACGTAGGGCAGGTCGACGTAGTCGCCCTCCTTCGCCGCCTCCTCGACCTTCGGCCCGCCGGGGTGGGACCAGCCGACGTGACGCGTGAACTTGTCGATGGCGTTGCCGACGCCGGTGTCCATCGTCTCGCCGAGGACGCGATAGCGCCCGTTGCGGTAGGCCAGCAGGTGCGCGTTCGCGCCGCTGGCGTTCAGACAGACCGGCGCGTCGAACCCGGAGGTGTGACGACCGATCTCGAGGTGGGCGACCATGTGGTTGACGCCGACCAGCGGCACCGAAAGCGCCTGGCTCAGCGCGCGGGCGGCGGTCCCGACAACCCGCAGACAGGGGCCTAGGCCGGGCCCGCGAGAGAAGGCGACCGCGTCGACCGGCGGTTCGCTCGCGGGGCCGTCGTGGGTCTCGCGGGCGTACTCGAGGGCGCGTTCGACGACGCGGGGGACGGCCTCGTGCATGTGTTCGGCGGCTTCCCGTGGGTGAATGCCGCCGCTCTCGGGCTGGTAGGCGTCGCTCTCGATGAACACGTCGTCGCGTGCGGCGTCGAAGACGGCCGCGCTGGCGGCCCAGGCGGTGCCCTCGATACCGAGGATGCGGGTGTCAGTCACGGCTGAAAACGGGTAGTCATCGGCGGTCGAGACATCCCGCTACGGCCGGGTGACCGCGCGCTTGCGGGTCGTTTCACGTCCCGCTCGCGTTTCGATGTGCCTCGCGGTCGCTCGGCACATCGCCTTACTCCCACTCGGTGTAACTGCACTTCCCGCAGTGCTTGCGGTCGCCGTGGTCGGCGAGGAACACGTCACCGCAGCGGGGGCACTGTTCGCGCTCCGTACTCCCATCGTCGTTGTAGAGTTCGTAGCGAGCCATTTAGGCTTCCTCCGGTTCTGCCTCGGCGTCGGCCTCCTCGTCGGCACCGATCTTGTTCCGCTCGAGCATGTGGTCTTGCTCGACGTCACGGGCGTCGTCTGCGGTCTCGTAGACCTTGGCCTGTCCGACGGTCTTGCGCATCCCGAACTTGGTGTCGAGCTTGCGGATGACGACCTCGTCGGCGTCCTTGTTCAGCTTCGCGGCCAGACTGTCCCGAACCTGCAGTCGCTCGGGAGTCGCGTCCTCGTGGGAGAGTTCGAAGGTCACGTCGGTCCGATGCAACATGGGGTTCTCCGTTTCGGAGATGATGTCGACGTCCATGATATCACTCAGTTACCCTACTATCCCCGTGTAGCGCCTAAAAGGATTTCGAAGCGGCCACCGATGGGACGCGACGCGTTCCCCGACGAGTCCGAAACCGCGGCCCGGCTCCGTGGTCCGATCGGATCGAAATGTGAACGTATTTATTTATTGAACTTACAGGTTCAGTGGAATGCCCTCCAGACGACAGGCGCTCGCGAGCGGCGTTCTCGGGGTCGGCGGCCTCTTCGGCGGCTACGCGGCCGTCGACGATCGAGCCGACGCCGCGACGATCGACTGGCCGATGGCCCGCTACGACGCCGCCGGAACCGGCCACAGCCCCGACGCGGTGGGTCCGAAAGACGACCTACGGCTCGCGTGGGAGGGGCGACTCGCGGACACCGGCGGCTTCGCGGTCACGCCGCCCGTGGTCGTCGACGAGACGGTCTATGCTGGCAACGAGAACCTCACCGCGTTCGACGCCGCGGGCGGCGACGAGCGGTTCTCGTACGACAGCACGTTCCGCTCCAGTCCCGCCTACGTCTCCCCCTCGATCTACCGGACCGGAACGCTGACGGTCAGTACGGACAACGGCATCGCCGGACTGAACGCCGGCGGCGGCCTCCGGGCGTTCGGCGTCCAGTTCGGTGCGACCCGGTGGCGCGGGCCGGGGCCGTCCCCCTCGTCACCGCCCACGAACGCGCTCGAGAGCCCGCCGCCGGTCCCCGCGGACGGGACGGTGTACGTCGCCGCCCCCGACCGCGGCGAGATCGTCGCGCTCGGGGCCACCGACGGCAGCGAGCAGTGGCGGCGACGGCTCGACGCCGGCGACGAGTTCAGCGTGACCGTCCGACGGCCGGCAGTGGGAGACGGGACCGTCTTCGTCACCGGCTGGCCGTCGCAGGTCCGGGCTCTCGACGCCGAAACGGGCGACGTCGTGTGGGAGGACGAACTCGACGAGCAGATGGTACTCCCGCCGACGGCGACGGCCGACGGGGTCGTCGTCCCGACTCGAGACGGCCTCACAGTCTACGAGGCGAACGGCGACGTTCGCTGGTCGCGGGATCTCGCGGGCAACGCGACCGGCGGCGCGGCCGCCGTCGCCGACGGCCGGGTGTTCTTCGCGGACGGTACCGAGTCGCTCCACGCACGCGATCTCGAGACGGGGACCGAGGAGTGGACGCTGGCGTTCACCCGGGAAGCGGCCCCCGTCGTCGCGGACGGCGTCGTCTACGTGACCGGCGGCTACGACCTCATGATCCTCGACGCCGCGACGGGTGACCGGCGGTTCACCCGCGAAACCGACTGGTTCTTCTCGCAACCGGCGGTCGGCGACGGCGTTCTCTACGTCGTCGACGGCGACCGCGTCCTCGCGCTGGAGGGAGACCATGAGTGACGACGAGAGCGACGACGGACGGAAACGGGAGCCGACCAGCAGCGACGACTCGGCGACACCGGCAACGACCGACGAGGCGGCCTCTGAGACCGATACCGACGATACCGACACGCCGCCGACCGGGATCGCCGGCGCGATACCGCGTCTCCGGCGCGATCCGGCGCTGCTGGTGCCGTTTACCGTGGCCGGGCTCGTCCTCGCGCTCCTCGACCGGCTCCGGCGGTGGGACCCGATTCCGACGCTGGTCACCGGCGACGACGTCTCGATCGGGATCGAATACGCCGGCTACCCGACCGGCGTCCCGGACACGGCCCGCTCGCTCGGGGCGCTCATCGACCTGAAACTCCCCTACCTCGCCTGGGCGGTCGGCCTCGAGGCGCTCGCGGTGGCGGTCGTCGCGGCCGCCGGAACCGCGACCATCGCGCGAACGCTCGAGAGCGACGACGGCTGGAGCTGGCGACAGTGGGGACGGCGATGGCTGGCGTATCTCGGACTGATCGTCCTGTTCGATGCGGTCGGGCGGGCGGTCGGCTCCGTCGGCGACGTCGGGCTCGTCGTCGGCGTGATACTCGCAGTCCCCCTCTTCGCCGCGTTCGTGCGGTTCTTCCCCGCGCCCGCGTTCGTCGTCACCGGGTCGGGGCCGGCCGCCGCGCTCGCCCGGAGCGCTCGTGCGACCCGCGGGATCGGCTGGCGGCTGCTCGCGCTCGTCGTCTGTTTCGGCCTCGCGGCGTGGCTGTTAGGACTCGTTCCGTTCGTCGGAACGGCGCTGAGTACGGCTCTCGTCGGCTCGACGCTGGCCGTAACGATGGCCGCTGTCCGAGACGAGAGACCCGCTGATACTGGCGGGTGACGCGGCACCGTACCAACCGGCTCGCCGGCCGCGTCCGGTGGCGCTCGACTTCGGCGACCGGCCGAGTCTGGGACGACCGTCCCCGCTCGAGCGCGACGGTCGGCTATCGGGACGGGCCAGTCGCCGGAGGATCGGGGTGCCCGTCGGTCTCGGCCGCCCGTTCGGCGTCGCCGCTGATGAGCGACGACATGAGCCGGGCTTCGATCCGGCGGAGGTGTTGGCCGACCGTTCCCGCAGAACAGTCCAGCCGGGCGGCGATATCCCCGTAGGTGACCTGCCGGGGCTCCTCGTAGTATCCCTCCTCGACGGCGACGCGTAACACCTCCCGCTGGCGATCGGTCAGTTCGGTAAAGGGCCGTTCGGCGGACGGATCGTAGCTGCCGAGTCGCTCGATTTCGACGTCGACGATCGCCCGCGTCTCCTCGATGAGACGACGGAGTGCGTCCTCGCGGCCGATCTCCGAGACGCGGAGGCTCCGGTTTGCCGGCCCGGTGTACTCGAGCGGGTAGTCGAGCAACACCGCATGTCGGTCGTGTATCGCCCGTAACTCCCGCGTGAGGTCGCTCGGCTCGTAGTGGAGTTGAAGGATCGACCTATCGCCGGCGTCGGTCAACTGGTAGTCGACGACCGTCGGCCCCGTCTCTTCGAGTGCCCGCTCGGCGACGGCCCGATCCCCCCGCAGTACTTTCTGTGTCATGATCGTCCCGTCGTCGAGTTGCTCGACGTTCCGAACGGCATCGAACGTGACCCCAAGTTCCCGGAGACGCTCCGCACCCCGATCGAAGTACCCCCGTGGTGGCGTGATAACGTATGTCACGTATCGCATGCTATTGGATTACGAACCCATCATAAATAACAGTTATGCGTTTGAATGGATTATTTGAACGACAAACTAAGCGGGCTAAACGATCGACGGGAAGCGCCCCATCATAGGAGTCCTCGCACCGAATCGGGTGCGCTTTCGGACCCCGATTCAGGTGTAGTACGGCCAGTACAGCGACCGGCCGATCTTCACCAGTCGCCAGAGGGGACTACAGCCCCGCTCCCAGACGAGGACCGGGACGGCCCGTCCGCCGAAACTCTCCTTGAACCGGAAGACGCCGTCCGTGAAGTCCGTGGTCGTACTCCCGAAGTCGTAGGTCTCGTAGCCATGATCGATTCCCCACTGGAACACCCGATCGTAGAGCAGTTCCGACGCGTGATCGTCGAAGTACTCCCGCGGCACAGCCGCGAAAAAGCCATGAACTGCGTCCCGCTCGTCGTCGAGGATCTCGAGCATCCCGCCGGCGTACTCGCCGTCGATCCGGATCGTCAGCAGGAGGAGCCGGTCGGCCATCGGACGGAGCGCATCGAAAAAGGAGAACGGGTAGGCCGCTGCGCCGACGCGGTCCATGACCCGTTCGTACGTGCGGTGGAACCGCCGGAGGTTCCCGCGGGTGATGTCCTCCGCGACGATCTCGTAGTCGCCGTCCTCGCCGTGTTCGATCCCCCGTCGCCGAGTCCGACTCATGCCCGAACGGATCGCGTCGTGACCCTGCGTCAGATCCAGCAGGAACCGACACTCGCGCCGATACGGGCGATACCCCCGCTCCTGCAGCGGATCGTTGTACCGCAGATATCCCGCGTCCAGTCCCCGAATCTGGTGGACGATCGTCCGCCCGCCACAGTGCGACGGCACCGCATCGAGTACCCGCTCGAGCGCGTCCATCGTGTCCGTCGGCAACAGCGGTCCGCCGAAGCCAGGATAGGCCGACGAAAGCCGCTTGAACGGCGTCTTCTCGATCCCGACGACGACGTTCGGCAGACAACCGATCACGTTCCCGTCCTTTCGCACCACGAGATGTCGGGCCGGATACCCAAGCCCCGACTCGACCGCCGCGAGCCATTCGTAGCGATGAAAGACGCTCCCCCGACTCGAGCGCTCGACCAGCCCGTTCCAGCGCTCTCGGCCGACCTCCGCGACCGAATCGACGACTTCGATCTCGAGGCTCGAGTCCGCATCGACCGTGGGGCTGACGTGTTCGGACAGCACCGCCCCGACGCGACGGAGTCTCGAGCGCGCTTCGCCGCCGGTCCCTTGTGCCATTGATCGACGACAGACGGGGCACCCTATTTGGTAGTCTCTCCATTCCGTCCCGGGTCGAGGACAGTAACGACGGCCAACAGGACGATACCATGGCTCGAGCGCGACCGGATAGATGGCGGCGAGTTGCTCGTTGCAACGCGCCGGAGTACGACCGGACGGTCCGTCCCGATTACAAGGACGAGTACACCGGCCTCGTCGAGTCGACAGTGGTCCCACTTGGACCGGGAACCGACGATCGCAGTGGCTCTGTCGAATCGGTCAGCGACTGGTGCTATACACTGCCCAGCGGAAAGTAGTGGTCGGTAAAATCGACTGGGTAACGGTTATTCGATCTCGACTGACCACTCACCATCAGATTTGACTTCGATATAGCCAGCATCCTCGTACTGGAACCGAGATGGACTGGCGATGCTACTCTCGTTGAAGACGAATTGTCGGGAGTCTCCCGTCGACGAGAGGATATTGACACTGATGCGCCCTCCATCGAGGTCACCGGACGGCTGGTAGGTGCCATCGAACTCGAACGGGCCGTGGACTTCGTTTCCGCTGCCGCTGATGGAGAGCGGTGGGTTTTCCCCGCTCGTATCACGTGGCTGCCTGATCGTTACTTCCCAGGTGCCGTCGGCGACGACGCTGAGTTCGTATGCCCCTTCGTCGAGATCTCGAGCCGTTTCCCCAGTATATGCACCCGATGAGTCGGCAAACAGCGTGCCGGACCCGTCGTCACCGGGAATGAGGCGGACCCCGAAATCACCCCCTCCCTCGTGCAGAGCCTCGATGATGGTGAGGCCGCCCTCGATCGGGACGTCCGCGATAACATCGTTTCCAGTTCCGGAGAACTCCTGGTCGTCTGGCTCTGCCACCGGTTCTTCGTCCTCGTCCGTGTCGTCTCCGTCGTCGTCAGACGAGTCCCCATTGCCAGTTGCCTGATTCGAACAACCAGCGAGTGGGATCGTGAGCCCCCCCAGTGCGGCTAACCGTACGACGTGCCTTCGGTTCATCCGAGGAAGCCGATACGATCAGCTGTAGTATAAGAATTGAGTGCCTGTATACGGCCTGAAACAGTACGTTCCTATTATCAAAAGAACAGTGTGTCGTAGATCTCCAATACCAGTTGATTTTCCACAGGGGACATAGCCCCTGCAATAGAGCGAGTCGAACGAACTCAGCAGAGCGGTCGTCCCAGTCACCGAACGTGACTGTGACAGTGTTCCACCACCGACGATTCTACCGGTCGCGTTCACACTTCGTGTTCCTCGTTGGGACTACCGTCGGTCGACGCCACATCAGCGGCTCGAGGAAGTCGGCCTCGCGAAGCGTGCAGAGATGGGCGCACAGGCCGTCGTGGCACTCCCAGTCCTGCAGTCCCACTGCCGATTATTCGCTGTCCTCGATCCCGCGTTCGCAGTAGTGGACGCTCTCGCCGCCCCTGAGCGTGACCTTGGACCCGAACCGGCCGAACGACTCGATCAACGCCTCGCGTGGGTCCGCTCGAGCCCACGACTCCGTGCCGCCGTCGCGTTCAGTCAGGAAGTCGAGAGGTCCGCCGTCTGATGGTGACTGGAAGGCACTCACGCGAACCACCCCGATTTCCTTCGGTCTAATCGACGGACAGCGTCAGCCCGGTTGATTTCGGCGGAATCACTCGGATTTTGCCCGTTTGTTTCCGACAGGAGTCGAAGAGCAAACTGTTTGCTCGAGCGCTACCGATGCAACTCAGCGGATAGCTCGAAATGTCAAAACAGGGGGATGGACTCGCGGGGATTTGAACCCCGGGCCTCTTCCTTGCGAAGGAAGCGATCTACCACTGATCTACGAGCCCTCGAACGTTCATATCCGTGGTTTCTATTTGAGGCTTGTGTTTCGAAGCGGGATCGGGACACACCACCACGGTCGTGGCTCGAGCCGGATCGTCGCTCGAGAAACGAGATTGTCGTGATCGGGGGCCCCTCGGTGCGACGGCACGAAACGACGGCCGTCGCGATCCACGTCGGTCACCGGGAGACGGCCCTGCTCGGAGTTCAAATCCTCGTGGCGTCCGAGCCGTCACTCGACCCGACCGCGAGAAGGCGCGCCCGTCCGGCGACGGCACCGACGAGGAAGCCGACGAAGTGTGCCAGCAGCGCGACGCCGGGCGAGGCGGTTGCGACGGTGACCGCGACCGCGAGGCCGATGACGACAAGCGCCGACAGCCAGGGCGGGACGTCGACGAGCGAGCCCAGGCCGCTCGAGAGGCGGTTCGACGCGAGGAGATAGCCCAGCAGGGCGAAGACGGCACCGCTGGCCCCGAGGACGCCGGGCGAGGGCGCGACGGGGAGCAGCGGTACCGACGCGAGCAGTCGCGTGAGGACGATCTGGGCAGTGCCAGCGGTCGCGCCCGTCACGGCGACGAAGGCGTGAAAGCGGGCCCGCGTCGTCGCTCGCGCGACCGGCCAGCCGAAGACGATCAGAGCGAGGCCGTTCGAGACGAGGTGGCCGAGGCCGTCGTGGGCGTAGACGCTCGTGACGATCGTCCACGGGTCGGCGGCCAGCGGCGGTCTGAGGACGAAGAACGTTCCCATCACGCCGACCAGCGCGGTCAGCCCCTGGATGACGAAGACCAGGACGAAGACGGCAAGCACCTCGAGGACGGCGCTACTCGAGCGGGGTCCCGACTCCTCGCTCCCGGCGTCGGGTCGCAGGTCGATCGTCGATTGGGACGTGGAGGGACGGGCCATGAGGAGAGTCAGGACGGCGGTGGGCAAAAGTCCCGGCGCTTACTGGTGTGGTGTCGACGGTCAGTGCGGGCCCTCTCGGATACCGATCGAGACAGCGGCCGCTGGTCGAACGGGAACGGCGAAAACGTGAAACTCGCTCTCGAGTCGCGATCGGATCGTCAGTCTTCGAGGACGATCTCGATCGAGACGTCGTTCGGCACCTGAATGCGCATGAGCTGTCGGAGTGCGCGTTCGTCGGCGTCCAGATCGATCAGGCGCTTGTGGACGCGCATCTCCCAGTGCTCCCACGTCGCAGTGCCCTCGCCGTCAGGCGATTTCCGGGTCGGCACCTCGAGGGTCTTCGTCGGCAGCGGGATCGGACCGCTCAGGTTGACGCCGGTGTTGTTCGCGATCTCGCGGACGTCGTCGCAGATGTCGTCTAAGTCGTCTGGACTCGTGCCCGCGAGTCGAACGCGTGCTTGCTGCATTTATTCTTTCTCGTGGACTTCGAGGACCTTGCCGGCGGCGATGGTCTGACCCATGTCGCGGATGGCGAAGCTCCCGAGTTCGGGGATCTCGCTGGACGGTTCGATGCTGAGGGGCTTTTGCGGTCGGATGGTGACCACGGCAGCGTCGCCCGACTGGATGAAGTCGGGGTTCTCCTCGGCGACCTCGCCGCTCGAGGGGTCCATCTTCTTGTCGATCGACTCGATCGTACAGGCGACCTGAGCCGTGTGAGCGTGGAAGACCGGGGTGTAGCCGGCCGTGATCACGCTGGGGTGTTGCATGACGACGACCTGGGCCTGGAACGTCTCGGCGACGCTTGGCGGGTCGTCGGCGGGGCCACAGACGTCACCACGTCGGATGTCGTCCTTGCCGATGCCGCGGACGTTGAAGCCGACGTTGTCACCGGGCTCTGCTTTGGGCACCTCTTCGTGGTGCATCTCGATCGTCTTGACCTCGCCGCCCACGTCGCTGGGCTGGAAGGAGACGTTGTCGCCGGTGTTGAGGAGGCCGGTCTCGATACGTCCGACAGGGACGGTACCGATACCCGAAATCGTGTAGACGTCCTGGATCGGGAGTCGAAGCGGCGCGTCCGTCGGCGGCTCCGGCTCCGGCAGGTCGTTCAGGGCCTCGAGCAGGGTTTCGCCGTCGTACCACGGCGTGTTGTCGGACTTCTCGGCGATGTTGTCGCCTTCGAACGCCGAGATCGGGATGAACGAGGCGTCGTCGGTCTGGAACTGAACCTGCTTGAGCAGCTGGTTGACTTCCTCGACGACCTCGTCGAACGTCGACTCCTCGTAGTCGACGATGTCCATCTTGTTGATGCCGATGATGAGTTCGTCGATACCGAGGGTACGAGCCAGGAAGACGTGTTCCTGGGTCTGGGGCGCGACACCGTCGTCGGCGGCGACGACGAGGACCGCGTTGTCGGCCTGCGAGGCCCCGGTGATCATGTTCTTGACGAAGTCTCGGTGGCCCGGACAGTCGACGATTGTGAAGTCGTAGGCGTCCGTCGAGAACTCCTGGTGGGCGATGTCGATGGTGACACCACGCTCTCGCTCCTCGGCGAGGTTGTCCATGACGTAGGCGAACTCGAAGCCGCCCTTACCCTTCTCTTCGGCTTCTTCGCGGTGCTGTTCGATGACGTGCTCGGGTACGCTCCCCGTCTCGTAGAGGAGTCGCCCCACGAGCGTACTCTTCCCGTGGTCGACGTGACCGATGATGGCCAGGTTCTGGTGTTGGTCGCTCATTGTTGTAGCTCACGCGCAGAGGCGCTTATATCGGTCCCTTTGGCTCGTTGCGGTTAAAACCATTTCGAAAGCGTATTCGGTCCATCCCGCCGCCTTCTTGCGGTTTGGCTAGCATTCACACGACATGGACCGTTCGAACGGCCGGGGTAGCGGTCGCTCGGATACGCACGACGTCGAGGACCAACTATTCGAACGGAAGAGCCGAAAACACGGAGTGTACGGGAGAAACAGCCGGTTACAGCGGCGGGAGACGGCCGACGTCCGACAGCACCGCGGTCGCCGTCTCCGGGCCGCCCGCGCCGCGACCGCTCGAGTGCAAGGAGCCGGCGTTGCGGGTCTCGATCTGGACGATGTTTCGCGTGCCCGTGACCGCGAGCGCGCCGTTCTCGGGGATGAGCCGCGGGCCGACGCGGACGCCGTCGCGGGTCGCCTCGCCGATCAGCCGGATCGTCCGCCCGTCCTCGGCGGCGAGATCGAGCGCACTGCCGGGGATCGACTGGATGCCCTCGACGGTCGCGTCCGCGAGCGAGAACCCGCCGTCGGCAAGCACGTTCGCGAGGATGACGAACTTCAGCGCGGCGTCGGTGCCGTCGACGTCGAAGGTCGGATCGGCTTCCGCGACGCCGAGGTCTTGGGCCTCCGCGAGGACGTGTTCGTAATCGAGACCTTCCGCGGCCATGCGCGTGAGGATGAAGTTCGCGGTGCCGTTGAGGACGCCGCGGACGGCGGTGACCGACTGGGGCGTGCAGTCCTCGATCGTCGACAGCACCGGAATCGCGCCGCCGACGGTCGCCTCGAACCGGATCGAGCCCGCGCTGTCGGCCTCGAGCGCGCGAAGTTCCTCGTAGCGTTCGGCGACCGGCCCCTTGTTCGCCAGCACGGCGTGGCGGTCGGCCTCGAGCGCGCGCCGGACGTGACTGAAGCCAGGTTCGGCGTCGTCCAGCGTCGTCGGCGTCGCCTCGATGAGGACGTCGTACTCGGTCTCGAGGACGTCCTCGGGATCGGCCGGTCCGATGGCCTCGTCGCCGGCCTTGCGCTCGAGGGCCGCCTCGACAGGGATCCCGTCGGGATCGACCGCGGCGCTGGTCGAGTCGGCCAGCGCGACGACCTCGTGGCCGTACTCGCCGGCCAGATCGGCCACCGAACGGCCTACGTCGCCGGCACCGAGAATTGCGAGTCGCATCAGGCCTCACCTCCGAGCAGCGGTTCGACGACGGTCAGTTCCTTGTCCGAGCCGATCGAGCGGATGGCCGCGAGGGCCTCCTCGGAGCGGCCGGAATCGATCGCCAGCCGGGCACGGGCGCTCGAGATGCCGTCGGTGCCCTCGGGCGCGGCCAGCGAGAGATCCTGGACGACGGCGTCGGCCTCGTCCTCGATCCGTGAGAGGGTGTTCGAGAGATCGGTCTCGACGAGGTTGCCCACCAGCACGACGCTGACTTCTTCGCCGTAGTGTTCCTCGCCGGCCTGGATGACGTTGACGCCGGCACCGCGCAAGGCGTCGACGATGTCGTCGAACCGGTCGGGCGGACACTCGAGGTCGACCTCGACGGGAATGTGCCCACGCGGTGTGATGTTGCCCCGCTGGTGGTGGATGCTCAACAGATTGCCGCCGTTGTCGGCGATCGGGGCGAGCGCGCGAAGCAACTCGCCGGGTTCGTCGACCAGCTCGAGCCGGACGGTGTACGCGCGGACGCCGCCGTCGGTCTCGGCGTCGGGCTCGTCCTCGCCGGAATCGGGCGCGTCACCCATCGCCGACACCTCCTGCCTGCAGGCGTCTACTCGTCATGATATCTGATGTCCGTAACGGGCGCGTAAAAGGATATAGGACTTGCCAAAACTGTCCGACCCTGTCAACGTGGGACACAGGGGGAAGACGAAGCGTGGCCCAGTCTCCGAGCCGTCAGAGGTGGTCCTTCCCGGGGTTCGACGAGCCCCAGTCGCCGCGGCCGCCCTCGGTCCGATCGACGCCCATGATCGACTCGGGTTGGTCGGGGCCGCCGAGGCTGTCTCGAGCGTCGGGGACGCGGACGGTGACCTCGTCGATCTCCGGCCACGTGATGAGTTCAGCCTCGATGTTGCCGGTCGTCACGTCGCTGACCGAACACCCCTTGCAGCCGCCGCCGAGTTCGATGATCACCTCGCCCGTCTCGGGGTCGGCCGCCCGCACCGCGCTGGTCCCGCCGTGCATCTGAATGATCGGCATCTCCTTGGCCATCCACTGCTCGACGCGTTCCTGCAGTGACGGCTCGTCCTCGGAGTTGGTCATGTGCCGTGCTAGGCGCTCGAGCGTGGTATAAGTTGGGTCACGGCGGCGAAAACAGCCGAATTAATCCTGAACGTTTCCGTTC
This sequence comes from Natrinema pellirubrum DSM 15624, assembly GCF_000230735.2. Classification (NCBI taxonomy): domain Archaea; kingdom Methanobacteriati; phylum Methanobacteriota; class Halobacteria; order Halobacteriales; family Natrialbaceae; genus Natrinema; species Natrinema pellirubrum. The sequence continues at coordinate 653,899 of NC_019962.1, read as the reverse complement.
CCGCGTCGGCGGAGCCACTCGAGGCCGGCCGCACCCCCGACGAGGGCGGCGGCCCCGGTAAAGCCGGGAACGGAGTCATCCGCGCCGTCTGACTCGGAACCGTTCGATGGAGAGTCGGCATCGAACCCGTCGTCGACCACGGTGGTGCCGCGCTCGATCGGGAACGTGTAGAGTGCCCCGTCGAGGGACGTTCTCGGGATCGCTTCCGTACTCGACGCGACGAAGGTCTCGCCGGGCTCGAGGACCTGTGCGGTCCAGAAGGCGGTCTCGTCGGCGTCGCGCCACCACGTGAGCTCCTCGGGCTCGCTCGGGTCGGAGACGTCGTGGATCTTCACGCCGCCGCGGTACCACGACGAGTAGAGGCGGCCGTCGCGGAACTCGAAGTTGTGCGAGGTGGTCCACCGGCGGCCCGCGTAGGTCTCGTCGTCGGCCCGCGGCGGGTCGATCGAACCCCTGTGAACCGGCTCGGCAGTGTCGCTCACGTCGTAGAGGTCGATCCCGCCCGGCCGGTCGGGATCACCGCTGGTCGCCCACGCCTCCCGGCCGACGGCCATGAGGTCGCCGGTGTCGTCGACGGCGGCGTAGTGGTCGTTGCCCGGCAGTCCGTAGACGGCGTCCTCCCGGGCGACACCCTGCTGGGCCTCGAGCGTCGTGTCCGCGACGTGAGAGACGTACTCGGGAGCGGTCGGATCGCTCACGTCGACGAGATAGGTGCCGGCGTTCCAATAGGGGAGGTACGCGAGGTCGTCCTGCACGTATACGTCGTGGAGGTACCGCCCGAGGAAGGGGCGATCCCGCCAGCCGGGGTCGCGGTCCAGCAGCGACCACGAGCCGATCCGTTCGATCCCGTCGGCCACGTCGAAGATCGCGAGCGCGTTCGTGTCCGTATCGAAGTCGTTCTCGGCGACGAACAGCAGGTCGCCCTCGAGATAGCAGTTGTGGATGTGGTAGCCGGTTTCGTACTCCCCGGCCGGAATCGGGTCGGCGGGGTCGCTCACGTCGTAGCAGCGAAATCCCATCGGCTCGTAGCCGAAATTGGCCGGTCCCGCAACGACCAGTCGGTCGCCGTCGACACTCACGTCGAGTATGTTAGACAGTGGCCGATCGCCGATCTCGACCTCGCGGTCGACGAGGACCGTCGGGTCGGTGGGGTCGCTCACGTCGACGGTCGCAAACCCGGTCATGGTCGCTAGATACGCCGTTTCGCCGCCGTCGCCGACGACGGCCTCGGCGGCGGCCTCGACGGGCACCCGACCGAGCGGCTCGTAAGATCCCTGTCGTGCGGTTGCTGGCCCCATTCGAGCCGTTGTGACCGGGGCCGCGCTCGATAGCGATAAGCCGACGGCGCTGGCCCGGAGGAAGATTCGTCGCTCCATACGTATGGCCTCTCGTCCAGCTACGTGAACGCCACGGGCCCGATGGCCCGTGGCTTCCCGTGGGTTAGTCTGACACACCTACGATACCATCGGCGTGGTGGCTTCTGGCGGTGCCGTGGGTCACGGTCGGCTGGTTCACACAGCCCGATGCCTGCCGTCGCATCTTCCGCACATTGGGAAGCGTCTTGAGAGCAGGCACATTTCGATTTAATTTCCCCAATCCCTTCTTGGCGATGTTGATGGCCGCATTCCGATCAGCGTGGTCTTGGCGACCACACTCCACGCATTTGAACCGCTTCTTGTTCCTGTTTACGCGGGTCGTATGCTCGCAATCAGTGAGCGAACACGCCTGACTCGTATATTTGGGGTTGATTTTATCGGAGGGGATTCCTTGGAACGCGGCTTTGTACGTGATGAACTCCCGGAGTTTACGGAACGGAAGTGAGTGGAGACGGCAGTTCATACGGGTACCGTAGTCAATCGAGTCCCGCATGCCTTTGAGGTCTTCAAAGACAATAACGGGCTTCTCAAACCGTGACACCCACTCCACGACTTGTCGAGAGACTTTATGGAGCCGATCGTGAACGAACCGTTCCTCCTTCCGCTCGAACATCCGGTCGAACGACGACTTCCCGACGTTCTGTGTCCGCTTTCGCATCGTGAAATACCGATGGCGCTTCCCCTTGATTTCCGGGTAGTCGATGACTACCGAATCAATGATATCCTCCTCGTGGAGTGCGGCGAGAGCGACACAGTCCTCGTTAATATCCGCACCAACCACCGTTCGTGACTCCTCTTTTTCTCGAACTTTGGCCTTCGTGTGGGTGATGTTGATGTGGAGTTCGTAATTCTTGTTCCGTCTCATCGCTTCTGCCGTTCCGACACGCCACGCATCGGATTGAATGGCGTGTCGGAGTTGTTCGAGGGAGTCGGGTGAGCCACTGAGAGTGCCTTTTACCGTGTTGTACGGTTTCGTGCTGGCCCGATAGCGGATGCAGTCGTCTTCAAGGAACAGGTTGTAGCCTTCTTCGTAGTTTGACCGGAGCGGATATGCCCCATCTTTGGTGTGGCTGGGTTGGTTGTAGTCGTCGTACTCGTAGTAGTTCTCCATCGCTTCAAGCGATTTCTGTACGACGAGTTGCGCGGTGTTGTTCACGAGGTCGGCGTCAGACTCCAAATCCTGCCGAATCTCATCCCAGTCCTCACCGTTCTTTGCCCGACGGATGGTTTCGTTGTACACGCGCCGGGCTTCGAGGAAGGCGTCGGCCAGAAGTTGCTGACCACTCTCGTCGGGCTGAAGTTGGAAGACGAGTGTTTTGGTCAGCGACTTCTGCATACCTTAATTGTGGTACAGCTCCCTTGTGAAGATGTGGGATACGGGTGATAGGTTGGCTGAGTGTCGGGCTTCACCCCCGACCACGGTGGGTCGGGTACTCGCTTTCGTTTTTCTAGTACAGAAGCCCCACTCGAGCGGACGGGCGGTCACGGAACACGGGTCAGGTGGCAGCCACGGAACGCGGGTCAGGGATCGGTCGCAGACGGGCGACCGGTCACTCCCGCAGTCGCCGCCGGTCGCCGGTGCCCTCGGTGAGCGCACTCGCGAGCGCGCCCTCGACGACGACGTCGTCACCCTGATCGGTGACGCGAATCTCGGGGACGTTGGTCATCACCATCTCCGAGACGCGCTCGCGGATCGGATCGACGACCAGCTCCTCGTTGTACAGGGCGACCGCGCCGCCGAAGGAGACCACGAGCGGGGCGAAGGCGTGGATCACGTTCGTGACGCCGATCGCGTTCCAGTGGGCCAGTTGCTCGATGACGTAGTCGGCCAGTTCGTCCTCGCCCGCGAGTTCGAAGACGTCCTTCGCGGTGAAGTCGGGGCCCTCGAGCGGGAGGCTCGTCGAAATCGTCGGGTCGTCCTCGGCCAGCAGGCGGGCGTAGTCGGGGATGGCGTTGCCCGAGCAGTAGGCCTCCCAGTGACCTTCGTGACCGCAGCCACAGGTCAGTCGGCCGCGCGGATCGACGACGTAGTGGCCGACCTCGCCGGCGTTGCCGTCCCAGCCGCCCACGACCTCGCCGTCACAGCAGACGCCGGCACCGATCCCCGAGGAGATAGTCACGTAGACCATGTCGTCGGGGTTGCGATCGGCGTGAAAACGCTCGCCGATGACGCCGGCGGTGGTGTCGTTGTGGAGGAAGACGTCGTCGCTGCCGATCAGTTCCGAAATCGGCCCGGTCAGCGGGATCCGGTCGATCGAATCGGGGAGGTTCGCGGGGTCGATCACCGCCCCTTCGGCGAGGTCGAACGGTCCGATCGACCCGATTCCGGTCGCGGCGATCCGCTGAGGGTCGATCCCCGCCTCCGCACACGCCCCCCGAAGCGTTCGCAGCACGCCCTCCGTCACGTCGATACCAGTCGGCCCGCGCGGCGTCGATCGGCGGTTCGTGCCGATCCTCGTCCCGTCGGCCTCGGCGACGACCGCCCGGACGTTGGTCGCACCGAGATCGACGCCCGCATAGTAGACCATGCTGTCCTAGGGACGACCGCGACCCTACTTAACTACCCAGATTGTACTCGCCGATGAGTTGCGATCTCGATACGTCACGGCCGGCGTCGCCCGCCGTCCGGGCCGTGATCGGGGCGTACCGCCGCCGCCGACACTCGTATGTTACTCTGTGTCATAGTCCTAGTATGGCTACCGACGACCCACACCCCGACCGCGACGCCGACCCGGCCGCGGTTCCCTCCGACGCCGAACTCGAGGCCCTCCACGAGGTCGAACTCGGACTCGAGTGGATCCAGCGGGCCCAGGGCTGTCTGCTCGAGTTCCACCACGCAACGGGCCACGGGATGGACCACCTCGCCCGGAGCGAGGAGTTGCTCAGAGAGGCCGGTAACGACGATCTCGCGGACGCGATCCGAACCGAACTGCTCCCCCACGGCGTCGTCGACGAGGACCGCTGGTCCTACGACGTCCTCGAGAACTTCCAGACCACGCTGCTCGCGGAGACCCGATCGCTCGAGCGCCGGGTCCGGCGTGAGTTGGCCGACGGGAAACGACACGTCCGCGAACGCCGACAGGAACGGGAGTGGAAGCGACGGGCGGAGAAGTGATAACCGACGCTGTCGGTCGCCGAACGCCGTTCGTGAGTGGGCGTCTGTCGCGTCGCCACCGGGAGACGGAATCGGGCGGAAGCGAGACGGCGGATCGCGGCCTACTCCATCACGTCGAGGTCGCGGAAGTAGGTGACCGGGCAGGGGGCCTGCAGGATGATCTCCTGCGAGACGGAGCCAAGAACGGCCTTTTCCGCGGGCGAGCGCCGGCGGCCGCCGACGACCATGCGATCGGCGCCGACGTCGACCGCCATGTCGACGACCTCGCTACTGACCTCGCCGAGCGCGCCCCTGATCTCGTAGTCGACGCCGGCGTCCTCGAAGCGCTCCGCGAGTTGGGGCACCGGCGCGCGCTCGGCAGCGACTGCATCGGGGTCGACGTCCTCGGCGCGAGCGTCGAAGCCGAGTTCCTCGTGGATGTCCTCGTACTCGTCTTCGGTGAAGGCGTGGCCGATCACGACCGTCGCGTCGAGTGGATCGGCGATCTCGAGAACGGTCTCGGCGAGTTCCGGGGCGCGTACTGTGTCCATCGGTCCGACCGCAAGGAGTACTGTATCGATTGCCATACCGTCACAGTGGTTGGGCCACCCGCTTAAGTATTCTCGTCGTTGCAGTATTCCAGAAATACCCGACGGGACCCGGGCGCGGACGGTCGTGGCGGGACTACTCCTCGAACCCGTCGCTGCGGACGAAGGTAACGGGACAGGGGGCCGACAGCATCACTTCCTGGGCCGTCGAGCCGAAGATCGCCTTCCCCGTCGGCGACCGCCGGCGACCGCCGACGATGACCCGATCGGCACTGGCGCTCTCGGCCAGTTCGACGATCGACGGGCCGTGTTCGCCGACCGCACCCCGGATCTCGTAGTCGACGTCGTGGTTCTCGAGGACGTCCCGGATGTCGTGGATCGTGGCGTGACGTGCGGCCACCTCGTCGGGGTCGATCTCGTTGACGGTCGGATCGAAATCGAGGCGGTCGAGGACGTCGTCGTACTCGCTGCTGGTGAACACGTGCGCGAGAACGACCGTCGCGTCGGCGGGGTTCGCTACCTCGAGGGCAGCCTCGGCCAGCAGTCCGCTTCGGTCGGAATCACCGGGACCGACAGCAAGCAATACTGTCTCTAGCATGGACAGGGATTGCTCGTGCAGCGACGTAAATCCGAGGGTCACGGAAGCGGACGGTGACGGCCCCGTCCCGGGCGATTTTTCCACGTTCTCGCCGACGGGGAAGACATGGACGGACCAGACCTCACGGGGCAGACGGTACTCGTCACCGGTGCCGGCCGCGGCGTCGGCCGCGAACTCCTGTTGGCGACGGCAGACTGCGGCGCGAAGACGGCGGTCCACTACCACACGAGTGCCGACGCCGCTCGCGAGACGGCCGCCGACGCCCGCGAGCGCGGTGCCGAGGCGGCGACGACGGTACAGGCCGACGTGACCGACCCCGACAGCGTCGACGGCCTCTTCGAAACCGTCGAAGCCGAACTCGGGGATGTCGACGTACTGGTGAACAACGTCGGCGACTTCGCGCCCGCCCACTGGGAGTCCCTCGCGTTCGAGACCTGGAACCGCGTCCTCGAGACGAACCTCAACGGGACCTACCTCTGCTCGAAGCGGGCGCTGCCGGCGATGCGCGAGAACGAGTACGGTCGGATCGTCAATATCGGGTACGCCTCGAGCGAGCGGGCCATGGTGAGCCCCAAGAACTTCCCCTATTTCGTCGCGAAGACGGGAGTGTTGATGTTTACGCGGATGCTCGCGGCCGACACGGCCGACGACGGGATCACGGTCAATGCCGTCTCGCCGTACGTCGTGGAGAACTCCGACGAGTTCCCCGCGGACCTCCCGCGGGACCGGCCCGCGAGCTTCGAGGACCTGATCGCGCCGCTGTATTTCTTCCTCGATCCCGACAGTGAGTACGTCAGCGGCGAGAACATCGAGGTCGACGGTGGCTGGCTGCCGGAGACGGTCTGAGGACCGAGCAGTCGATCCGCGGCGCGATGTGCCGCGGGTCGTTTTTGATCCAGCCTTTTGCGAGGAGCGGGTCTCGAACGGCGTGAGAGACCCCGACGCAGTAAAAAGGTGGGTGGAGAACATCGATGTCGACGATGGCTGGCTACCCGAGGACGGCTGACCGTTCGAACGGGCACTCCGACTCGACCCGGCATCGAAGACCCGACGAGTCGCCGTGGAACCGGCAATTGACAAGGTTTGGCCCCTCCCTTTCACGCGTTCGGACTCTAGCACACACATGAGTCTCCCGATCGCGATGGGGTGGCGACACCTGCTCTTTGCCAACTGGCCCGTCGAGCCCGAGATCGTCGCGGCCCGACTGCCGGACGACCTCGAGGTCGAGACCTACGACGGCCGGGCGTGGCTCTCGGTCGTCCCCTACCTGAACGTCGACGTTCGTCCACGGGGTGTCCCCGCGGCCGCCGGCGTCGATCTGCCCGAACTCAACCTCCGGACCTACGTCAGCCGGGACGGCGAGCCCGGCGTCTACTTCTTCAGCCTCGACGCCGAGGGAATGCTCGGCGTTCTCGGCGCACGGCTGTTCCACCGGCTGCCGTACTACTACGCCGACGTCGAGATCTCCGGGACCGAGCGCGGTATCGCCTTTGCGAGCGAGCGCCGGCACCCGGGTGCCGCCCCGGCCGAATTCGTCGGCACCTACGCACCCGTCGGGGACGCCTTCAAGCCGGAACCCGGCTCACTCGCGGCGTTTCTCACCGAACACTACCGCTACTACACGACGGCTCGAGACGGGACGCTTCGCTACGCCGACATCGACCACGAGCCCTGGACGCTCCGGGCGGCGACGGCCGAGATCGAGCGGAACACGCTGTTCGAGGCCAACGGGTTCGACGCGCCCGCCGGGACGCCGGTCTGTTACTACAGCCGCGGCGTCGACATCGCGTCCTCGCGGAATCGGCGGTGGGAGTGAGTCGACCGCGGGGGCAGAGACCCGACACTGATCGAAGCGGACGCCCTCGAGGCGCAGTCGTTACCGGTCGACCGGAAAGAGCGGAACCTACATGTTCGTGAGACCGAACGGAGACGTACAATGAACGAACCTGGCATCCAGTCGCTGATGGACCAGGAGACGCTCGATCGGCGCGTTCGAACCGACGAAGCCCCAGAGTGGGTTGCCGACCACTGGCACTCGTTTCGCGAGGGGCTGCTGGGCGAGCGAAACGGCACCTCGTTTCCGTGTTTCTTCGGGGCCGAATCGGTCCGGGACGGCGAGCCGCTCTACACCGCAGTGCCCTCGATGAGCGATGCCGACGCGCTGTTGACGCTGCGCGATCGGCTCCTCGAGTACCTCGAGGTCTACGAGGACCACTCCGAGCGGGCGTCGCTCGTGACGTTTTTCAAGCCGCCCGCGGAGCCGTTGTCGGAACGGGAGTACCACGACGCGCTCTGGCACGTTCTGCAGACGTTGCACTGTCACGATCCCGAGCCCTGGCCCGCGGACATTCCGACCGATCCCGACGATCCCTACTGGGAGTTCTGTCTCGGCGGCGAACCCATGTTCCCGACCTGCCGGGCTCCCTTCTACGATCGGCGCAAGAGCCGGTACTGCCCGATCGGCCTCGAGATCACGTTCCAGCCGCGGGCGCTGTTCGAGTCCCTCGATGTCACCGCCGACACCGAGGCCGGCCAGCGCGCCCGCGACGTGATTCAGGACCGCCTCGAGGAGTACGACGGCGTCTGTCCCCACGCCGACATCGGCGACTGGGGCGTCGATGGCGACCGGGAGTGGCCCCAGTACATGCTCTCGTCGGACGAGGAACAGGCCCCGTCGACGTGTCCGATCACGATCACGCGAACGCACCCGAAACCCGCCGCGCGACTGCCATGACGGCGGACGGGGTCGCGATCGGAGACCGGCTCGAGAACGCCGCGCTCGTCCTCGTCGACCTCCAGCGGGGGTTCGACGACCCCTCGTGGGGCGAGCGGAACAATCCCGACGCCGAAGCCAACGCCGCGGCCCTGCTCGAGCGCTGGCGCGAGGCCGATCGCCCGGTCGTCCACGTCCGGCACGACTCGACGGAGCCCGACTCGCCGCTCCGGCGCGACGAGGCGGGGTTCGCGTTCAAGCCCGAGACCGCGCCGGTCGACGGCGAGCCGACGCTCGTCAAGTCGGTCAACAGCGCGTTCGTCGGAACGGGCCTCGAGGAGCGCCTCCGCGAGCGGGACATCGAGACGCTCGTCCTCGTCGGGCTCACGACCGACCACTGCGTCTCAACCACGACCCGGATGGCGGAGAACCTCGGCTTCGAACCGATCGTCGTCGCCGACGCCACCGCGACGTTCGGGCGGACGTTCGACGGCGACTCGTTCGGTCCCGAAACGGTCCACCGAACCGCGCTGGCCCACCTCGAGGGCGAGTTCGCCGCGGTCGTACGCACCGACGAGTTGCTCGGCGCCGGACCCTGATTCCTCGGCCGACGAGACGCGACGACCGGTCTCGATCGGACAGGAGATCGGACCCAGAGGTCCCGTGCGCGCCGATGACAAAACAGTAATAGAACGGGAGACAGTCAGGGAGACCAATGAGTGACGATCGACGACCGTTCGTGGTCGTGTTACTGGGGAGTGCGCTGGCCATGGCGGGACTCGTTCATCTCTGGCTGCTCCCGCGATATCTCCCGAACGAACCGGTATCGGCCGGGCTGGCACTGATCGCCGGCTGGGCGAGCGTAACACTGCTATGTTACGCGATCGGGCGGCTCCAGTCCGCTCCCCGGGAGTTGCCGAACATGCGGTTTGCCGACATCGGTATCGCGCTCCTGTTGGTTTCGCTGGTGATCGCGCTGGCGCTCGATGCAGTCGGACTCGCGTCCGAAGCGACCGCGCCGGTCTATGCCCTGCCGGCGCTTGGCATCTATGCCGGCCTCGCACTGATCGGCTGGTCGATCGGCCGCCGGACGGAAGCGATCAACGAGATCGTCCGCTAGTCACGCCGGCTGCTCGTCCGGTCGGGAACGGCTCACTCGACGCTCGATTCGGAGTTGGCGACGAAGACCGGCACGTCACCGAACCGGACGACGTGGTCCGTGACGCTGCCCATCGCCATCCGGTGGACGCCGCCCCGTCCGCGGGTCCCCATGACGATGAGGTCGGCGTCGACGTCGCGGGCGTACTCGAGGATCGCCTCCGCCGGCGGTCCGTCGAGGACCGCCCCGGTGGGCTCGAGGCCGGCGGCCTCGGCGGCCTCGACGACCGCATCGACGGATTCCTGCGCTCGGCCCCGCATCGCGTCTTCGGCGCTGGCGGCCTCGCCCGGGAGGCGGAGACCGCCGAGCAGACCGGTGTCGGCGACGCTGACGACGTGTACCGCCGCGTCGTGGGCGGTCGCAAGTTCGATACCGGTCTCGGCGGCGACCTCGGCGTGGTCGCTCCCGTCCGTCGGAAGCACGATCGTGTCAAACATTTCTCGGTCGTACGACAGGCGCGGTGAAATTCCTACCGGAACGTGACTTCGATCGGGGCCGACGGATCAGATGAACGCCAGCGGCACCATCACGGCCACGCCGACGGCGATCCCGGCGAGTAGTTCCCGCTTGCCGCCGCGAGGGAGCCCCTCGCCGACGTCAAGCGCCTCGGGGATGAACTCGGTGAGGACGAGGTAGATCATCGCGCCCGCGGCGAAGCCGAAGCCGTAGGGAAGGAACTCCCGAGCGTAGCGGACGAAGCCGAACGCCAGTACCGCCCCGATCGGCTGGGGGAGACTCGAGAAGACGGCCCACCAGACCATCTTCCATTCGGAGACGCCCATCGAACGCAGCGGGATCGAGATCGCGGTCCCCTCGGGTACGTTGTGGATGGAGATCGCGATCGTCATGAAGATCGCCAGTACGGGGACGGTAAAGCCGAGGAACTGCGCGCCGCCCTCGAGACCGAGGTCCGCGAAGGAGACGCCGATGGCGACCCCCTCGGGGAAGCTGTGAACCGTCAGGATTCCGAGGATGAGGACGAGTTTCTTGAAGTCGGCCTGCTCGTACTCCCGCGGATCGATCTCGGTGTCCATCAGGACATCGTGTGCGATGACGACCAGTGCGACGCCGGCGACCATTCCGATCGCGATCTCGAGGGGTGTCCCCTCCGCCAGCCCCTCCTCGACCAGTCCGAACAGCGACGCTGACACCATGATCCCCGAGGACAGCCCCCAGAGAACGACGTTACGCCGATCGCTAATGCCATCGAAAAAGAAAAACGGGAGCGCGCCGAGGCCGGTCGCCAGCGCCGTGATCAGGCCGGCGATGAACACCAGCACGAGGTTCTCCAGCGCAACCATCTACCGGATATCGGTGATAAACGTATAAATCGGCGGCGAAAGCGGCGTTCGTAACCGTGTTATCGACGGTTCGCCCCCTCATACGGTGGGCAGCGGGGGCGTTCGCTCCGAGATCGCCGACCGATACCGTCAACAGCCACCCGCCGAATGGCACGTGTATGTCACTGTGGCGATCGCGCCGGGCCGGCTCCTACCTCGCGCTGGTGGCCGGAACCACTGTCGCCGCCACGCTGCTGTACAACTACGGGATGGCGACCTTGGAGAACGACCCCCAGCCGCTCTACCGGTCGCTCGAGGTCGTCTTCCAGACCTTTACGACGACCGGCTACGGCGAGGATGCGCCCTGGTCGACGCCCCAGATGAACTTCCTGATGATCGGGCTCCAACTGACGGGAATCGGGCTGATCCTCACGGGTGTCGACATCTTCGCCGTCCCGTGGCTCCGATCGGCGCTCGCGACGACGCCCCCGACGACCGCGTCCGACCTCGAGGACCACGTCATCGTCTGCGAGTACTCGCCCCGCGGCGATGCCTTTATCGAGGAACTCGAGTCCCGCGGACAGGAGTACGTCGTCGTCGAGTCCGACGAAGGAGCGGCGAGGGAACTCCACGAGACCGACCGGCGGGTGGTCCACGGTGATCCCGAATCCATCGACGTTCTCGAGGACGCGGGGATCGAACGGGCGCGGGCAGTCGTGGCCGATGCAGCGGACGACACGAACGCGAGCATCGTCCTCTCGGCGCAGGAGGCAAACCCCGAGATCAGGGTCGTGACGCTGGTCGAGGATCAGCGCCTCGGGGAGTATCACCGGATTGCGGGGGCCGACGAGGTCCTCTCACCCCGGCAGTTGCTCGGCGAGAGCTTCGCCCACCGGGTGCCGACGGCCGTCACGACCGCGGTCGACGAGGGGGTCGAGATCGGGAACGATCTGGAACTCGTCGAACTCTCGATCGCCGAGGGGAGCGACCTCTGTGGACGGACCGCCGACGCGGTCGGGCTCCGGAACCGGTTCGGCGTCGACGGGATCGGGGCCTGGTTCAACGGGGACTTCGAGAGCCCGATTCCGCCCGATCGCGACCTCGAGACGGGGACGCGACTGCTCGTAGCGGGCGAGCCCGACCGGATCGACGAGTTGCGGGCCGAGGCCGCGTCGACGGTCCATCCCTTCGCGGCACGGCGTGTCGTGATCGCCGGCTACGGCGAGGCCGGTATGGCGGCCGGCGAGGCGCTCGCGGCGACGAACACCCGGGTAACCGTCCTCGACAGCGACGACAAGGACGGCGTCGATATCGTCGGAGACGCGCGCGATCCGGCGACGATCGACGAGGTCGGGATCGACGGTGCGTCGGCCGTGATCATCACGCTGGACGACGACACGAGCGCCATCTTTGCCACGCTGGTCGTCCGAGACCTGGACCCATCAGTCGACATCATCGTTCGGGCCAACGACGCGGAGAACGTCCAGAAACTGTACCGTGCGGGCGCGGATTACGTCCAGTCGCTGGCGACCGTCAGCGGGCGGATGCTCGCCTCGACCGTCCTCGAGGACGAGGAGGTCCTGGCCGTCGACAGACAGGTCGACGTCGTGAGACTCCCCGCCGGCGAGTTGGCCGGGCGAACGGTCGTCGACGCCGACGTCCGCTCCCGGACCGGTTGTACCGTCCTCGCCGCGGTTCGAGACGGCGAGACGATCACCGAGTTCGATCCGGCCGCGTTCGTCTTCGAGGCGGGCGACGAGGTCGTCATCGCCGGGACGGACGAGAGCGTCCGCTCGTTCGAGACGCTGTTTCTCGACTGAGAACGCGGCAAGCGGTTCGGTCGTCGCGGGTCAGTTCGGTATCGCGGGCCGGCAGCCGCCGCCTATACCAGCGATCGGAGGTCCAGATCGAGGTGCTGTTTTGCGAGTTGGACGAGCAGCGGCGCGTCCTCGAGTTCGAGCAGGCGCGCGATGGCACGGAAGTTCCCCTTGTTCGCCTTGGCCAGCGTGTCGTCGTCTAGGCGCTCGAGGTCCCGCATGAGCTTGTCGTAGCGCTCGTTGGGTGCGAGATAGAGGAGGCGAGTCATCAGCAGCCGGTTGTCGACGTTGGGCGCGACGTCGCGGTGCCAGAGGGTGTCATAGACCGCGAGGTTCTCGGCGGTGGGCTCGATGTCGTCGTGTTTGAGACAGCTGTCGGCGGCCATGGCGGCCACCCGGCCCGACTGCATGCACTTGTTGATTCCCTCGCCCCAGAGCGGGTCGACGGTCGGGACCGTGTCGCCGATGGCCATGAACCGGTCGGTGTGGAGCTGGCCGGGCTTTTGGATGTGGGCCGAGCCGCGGTGTTGCTTGCCGGCGATCTTTTCGGCCTCGCTGAATCGAGGGTCGGTCTCGAGCCAGTGTTCCATGTAGTCGTCGATGGTGTGGCCGTCCTTGGCGTAGCGGCTGTGGTGTTCGTTCTGGATGTAACAGAGGCCGACCTTGGCGGTGTCCTCGCCGGTGTGGAAGATCCACGAGTAGCCGCCGGGCGCGATCTCGTGGTCGAGCCGGAGCATCATCGCGTCCCGCAGGTCGGCGAAGCCGGGGCGGTCGATATCGATCCCCTCGAACTCGTACTCGATGCCGATGGCGTGGTTCTCGCGTTTGAGGTCGACGACGTCGAGCTTCTTCGCGAGGGGGGCGCTCGGCCCCGTCGCGTCGATGACGATGTCGCCGTACACCTCTTCGTCGCCGTTGTATCTGACGCCGGCGATCTCGCCGCCCTCCATGATCGGCGCGGTCACGCGGGCGTCGAACCGGTACTCCGCACCCGTTTCACGCCCGTCTGCAACGAGGTAACGTTTGAAGTCCGCGAACTCCAGTACCGCACCGGGCTGGTCCCGGACGTAGTGTTCGGTCGGGGACTCGAGGACGACACTGTCGGTGTACTGCATCACCACGTCGTCGGGGATACCGAACGCGGACATCATCGAGTGGAAGGTTCCCGCAGTGGACTTGTTGCTCTGGCGCGGGAACTCGTCCTCCGCTTCGGTCTCGAGGACGACGACGTCGTACCCCCTGGCAGCGATATCGCGGGCACACTGTGCGCCGGCGGGACCGGCACCGGCGATGACTACGTCGTAGCGGTCGTTCATGTAATCGGGACTGTGGCGGACCTTAATTAGTTTGTCCAGTTACGACGGGCGGTACGTAGTGGAATCCCTTGGGTACCGGGCCTGACTCGGGAGAACCGATAGACCGGTCGTACAGCATCGATACCGGGAGATACTCCGCTAATCGAACAGGTTCGGCGGAACGAATTGACGTCTCGAACGTAACGCCGTGGGCATAGTTGCCATGGGACACAGAGAGTTCTTCGAGGCCGTCCACGACGAGACGACAGGTCGCTACCGAACGATCGTCACGGGGACGGGCGCCTGTCGGGCGATCCGTTCGGCGACGCTGCCGAGCAGTACCCGCGAGAACCCGGTCCGGCCGTGACTCCCCACGACGATCCGGTCGACGCCGTTCTCGACGGCGAAGTCGACGATCGCCTCGGCCGGTTGGCCGACGATCGTTGCCGTCTCGAGCGCACAGTCGTACTCGGCCGCGCGCTCGTCGGCCTCGGCGAGCAACTCCTCGGCGGCCTCCCGCTGGCGCTCGAGCAGTCCCTCCGGACCCAGATGCGCCATCTCGCCGTAGCCGCTATCGGTCGGATCGACCGCGTGAACGACGGTGAGGTCGTCGTCGGGATGCTCCCGGCAGGCGAACTCGAGGGCCGCCCACCCCGGTTCCGAGTCATCGAGCGCGACCAGTTGGTGCATACCGGACCGTACGCCGACCACCCACTTGAGTGTCAGGCCCTGTCACATCTAGTGACGACTGAGTGTCCCGCAAACCGAACCGCCGCGAGCGAATCGACGCAGACTGCGGTCACTCAGCCGATCCGGCCGGTGGGACGGCCGTCGCGATCGATCGCAGCCACGAGTCCCGATCCGCGGCCTCGAGGGCCGCGGAGGCGGCCCCCGTCGCGTCGACGCCACACTCGAACGCGCGGGCGACGTCCGCGGCGGTGCGGACCCCGCCGCCGACGAACGTCCTCGTCGCCGGGCGTTCGTCGGCGACCGTCTCGACGAACGTTGCGATCCGCTCGGGGTCGCTCCGGATCAGCCCCGCGTCGCTGCCGATATCCGTCGGCCGCTCGAAGAGCAGACAGTCCGGCTCGGCGGCCAGCGCCATCCGGGTCGTCGCCCGGCTCTCGACGGCGACGATCGAGTCGAGGCCCAGTTCGCGACACCGGTCTACCGCACGCTCGAGGGCCGTGAACGCGACCTCGTTCTCCGGATGCGAGACGAAGACGGCGTCGGCCCCCGCGGCCGCGACCGCCTCGAGGGAGAGGTCGCCCACGCCACACTCCGCTCGTGGGGTACCCGCCTGCGCGACGACGAGCAGGTCGGTTCGCTCGGCGACGCGCCGGAGGTCGGGGGGCTGCGGAGCGACGGCGAACCGACGCCCCGTTTCGTCGGCGACGCGGTCGATCGTCTCCGCGAACGCGAGGCCGTCGTCGCCGGCCGTCCCCTCGGCGGCCTTGAAATTTACCAGAAAGAAGGGGTACTCGAGACCCATTCCCGTTACTCGGAGTAGCCCTCCTGTAAGAACGCGCCCTCGGTCTCGTACATCGAGACCAGTTCCTCGATGAGTTCCGCGGGCGATTGGCCCTCCTCGCAGTGGCTTTCGAGTCGCTCCGCCAGATCGTCGCCGATCTCGAGTGTCTGTGTCATGGGTACGTGTGGTGCGGCCGGTCCGCGTTCCGTCAGCCGTACAGTCTGCACCCAGCGGCAAATAGTCCGGGGGCACACAGCCGAAATCGACCGGATGCCGGCCGGTTCTCGCCTGCGGCCGTCTCCCGCCGGCACGGGACGGCCGGTCGTTTACCCCGATCCCCCTCGTATCCGCTCCCCGTGACAGCACCACTGACCGACGATGCGGTCGGCAAGACTGTCGTCGATGTCGAAGGGAAGGAACTGGGCATCGTCGCGAAAGTCGAGAACGGCAGGGCGTACGTCGATCCCGACCCCAGTCTGGCCGAACAGGTCCTCGCCTCGGTCGGCTGGGAGGGCGAAGACGACGAGGACTACGTCGTTACCGAGGACATGCTTCGCCGCGTCGACAACGAGGTCGTCCTGCGGGGCGAACTCTAGTCGGTGCGTTCGCACCGGCCGACAGCGTCACTCGAACGAACCGTCGTCAAGCGACTGTTCGCGCCAAGTCGTCCAGTCGTACATCCGCTCGAGTTCGCCGCCCTGCTGGCGGATTGCCACGGCGGTGTTGAACAGGAACGCGGCGACCAGCGAGGTCCCGACGAGCCACGCGGCGTCGGCGAGTGCCCCGTAGCCTGCGAGGTGGTTCGTCACCAGATCGACGAAGACGACGGCAGTGACACAGACGATCGCCGGCAGCAGGTGTCGCGTCAGGGCGGCGAATGTCGTCCCCTCGTGGACCCGCACGGCGCGGACGCCGTACAACACCGCCCACGCGGAAGTAACGATCCAGCCGACCGCGACCACCAGCCGGGTCGAGGCGGTCTGTGCGAGGAAGGCCCCCCACCACGCGGCGACGAAGCCGGCGATGACGACGTAATCCGCCCACGCCGGTAACAGCCGAGACCGGTCGCCCGCGGCCGGCTGGTCGTGGTACATCGCACGGATCGCCAACGCGATAAAGAGGAAGAAAAAGAGGATCGCTCCGTCGACGAACCGGCCGATCCACTCGGGCTCGAGCAACAGCGAGGCGACGCCTGAGACGGCGTAGACGATCGCCGCGCCGATGCCGATCAACAGATACCACTGTTCGGTGGTGGCTTCGACGGCCAGCACCTCTCGAACGTAGATGATCGCATAATAGAGCAATACGACGGCTGCAACGCCCATCGCGAGGTACGCGAACAGCCGTCCGATCGCGACCGTCGTGGCCGGATCGCTGGCATCGAACGTGATCGACGAAATAGGGGCGAACACCATCGGATGAACGTGACAGCCGAGCCAGTATAAGTATGTATCCCTGTTTCCGCCGCTCGGGAAGCCGTCGCGGACGACCGCGCAGCGTCCGACATACCGGCCAGTGACGAGTCGGTTCAGCGACCGCGGTCGCACCGCTCGAGGCGACGGCTGTCGGTCCCGGCGCGGTCAGACAAGTACCGAGGCGGCGAGAAAGGGATCAGCGGCCGAGTCCCCGCTCACGGGTCCTCGTCGTAGATGTCGCGGGTAGGCTCGCCACTGACGTCGACGACGCCGAGTGCGCCGCGGCGGGCGGCACGAGTCAGGGCGTGGTCGACGATCTTGACCGGTCCCGGCACCGGGAACTCCATTTCGGCCGCGGCGGTAGTGCCGGGTGCGACGGGAGCGGTTTCGACGTTGCGATCGGGGTCGGTCAGGAGGTCGCCGTCGCGGTAGAAGCGACTCCAGACGTTGCCGATGGCGTGCCAGGAACTCAGCAGGTTCGGGCCGCCGTTGGCGAAGTACACCCGGGCGGTTTCGCCAGTGTTGGCCTCCATGGGGACGCCGCCGTCGGGGGTGAAGCCGTAGGCCTGGCCGTTGAAGACCACGTAGGTCGGCTCTTCTTTGAGCATCGCATCGAAGTCGAAGCCGTGGTGGCCTTCCTCGCCGAGGTCACCGTCCGTGTAGATCTCGTGCTGACCGAGGTAGAACTCGTTGTCGACCTCGGGCAGACCGTCCTCGGGTTCGACGAGGATCGAGCCGAACATGCCGCTACTGATGTGCTGATCCATGTTCGGGATCGCACAGTGATAGATGAACACGCCGGCGTAATCGGCGGTGAAGCTGATCTGGGTGGGGTCGTCGCCGGGCGCGATCGTGGTCGCGTCGGCACCGCCGCCGGGGCCGTAGACCGCGTGGAAGTCCATGTTGTGGGCGGCCACGTTCAGGTCGTCGGGGACATCGAAGGTGAGGTTCACTCGGTCGCCGCGGCGAACCCGGAGCATCGGTCCAGGCACCTGCCCCTCGAAGGTCATGTAGTCGAAGGTGACCCCGGGCTCGATCTCGGCCGTGACCCGCTCGGTCCGGATCGTGACGTCGTGTTCGCGGGGCTCGTTCCAGTCGACCGGGTCCGGAATGTCCGTCGGGTCCCGCGCGATGCGGTCGACATCGACGGTTTTGGCCGCTGGCAGCCCCTCGTCCTCAGCCGCCGACTGGTCGCCGTTCCCGCTGTCGGTCTGGGTGTCGCCACCGAGGCAGCCGGCGACTGCCAACGCGCCGGTCGCTCCGATCGCCTGCATCGCCCGTCGTCGGGTGAGATTGGATTGGGTCATTGGTCTTCTCCTCACTTGCTCATACTGGGGGGATACGTTCAGGGGTGTCGACGATTCTCGGGTAGTGGTAAGAGATCTGACCCTTCCCAACATATCGTGGGTGTTTAAATACTTCGTCGGATACTGTACTGTTTCGTCCGATAGAGGGCCCCTCAACCGGATCGATACGAGACCGAACGCGGCAGCTAGTCTCGAATCCTCGAGTTCCAGATACAAGAGCAGCCACCCGGCAGTGGGGGAACCGCCAGAACGAACACGGGACGGCACGAACGGCCGGTCGATATGATCCGATCGAGCGGCGCGAGACGATGCCCGCCCTCGAGTCGGGCGTCTACTGTAACTGGGGAGCCGGCGGGCCGAGCCCTCGTCGCGTCGTCGAGGCAGCCGAGGCGGCGCTCGAACACCACGAGTACGAGGCCCCGACGGCCGAGGGGATGTATCCCGCGACGTTCGACGTCTACGACGAGGCACGAACGGCCGTCGGCGGCCTACTGGGCGCGACGCCGGACGAGATCGCGCTCACGGAGAGTACGACCGACGGGATCAACCGGGTCGCGGGCGCGTTCGACTGGGACGCCGACGACGTGGTGGTCCGGACCGATCTCGAACACTCGGCGGGGATCCTGCCGTGGCAGCGACTCGAGCGCCAGGAGGGGCTCGAGGTCCGGGTCCTCGAGACCAGCGTTGCGTCGGAGACGCAACGAGCAGACGGCGATCGCGCGGAGCAAAGCTCCGCGGACCATTCGAGCGGGCAGCGCCCGCGAGAAGAAGCCGTCGATGAGGGCGGACGGCTCGACCTCGAGGCGGTGAAGGCGGCGGCCGAGGACGCGACGCTGTTTTGCGTGAGTTCGCTCACGTGGACCCACGGGACGCGGCTGCCGGTCGCGGAAATCGTCGACATCGCCCGCGACGCCGGCGCGCTGACGCTGATCGACGCCGTCCAATCGCCCGGACAGGTACCGGTCGACGTCCGGGAGTGGGGTGCCGACTTCGTCGTCGGGGCGGGCCACAAGTGGTTGCTCGGCCCCTTCGGTGCCGGCTTTCTGTACGTTCGTGACGGCGTCGAGGACGGCCTGTCCCCCGCCGCGATCGGCTACCGCAGCGTCGAGGAGGAGAACGCGGACGACTACCGGTACGCCCCGGGCGCACGGCGATTCGAGGTCGGGACCGCCAGTCCTGCACCCTACGCCGGGCTGACCGAGGCGATCGATCTCCTCGAGGCGATCGGAATCGACGCGATCCAACGCCGGATCGAAACGCTCACCGACCGGCTCAAGGACGGGGTACCGGACGATCGACTGGTGAGTCCGCGCGAGTACGAGTCCGGGCTGGTGACGATCGACGCCGACGACCCCGCGGCGACCGTCGACCGACTCGCCGACCGGGGGATCGTCGTGCGTCCGTTGCCAACGCCGGATGCGATCCGAGCGTCGATCCACGCGTTCAACAGCGAGGCGGACGTCGACGCGCTGCTCGAGGCGCTGTAGCCCTTCCGGCAATGGCCGGTCGGGGCGGTCAGTCGGCGGCCTGTCGCTCCTCGAGGGCGGATCTAACGTCGCCGTACCGCTCGAACCGGTCGGCACCGATGTAGTCGACGGTGTCTTGCAGGTACTGGGCGAGCTGTTTGCCGATCCGTTGCTGGTCGTAGCCGTCGAAGGGCTGCTCGTCGTAGATCGGGTCGGCGAGCAGTCGATTCTCGACGTACTCCTCGATACGGGGCTCGTAGACGTCGGTGACGATATCCGGTTCGGCCACAGCCAACTGCTGTAAGACCCAGCGGCCGTTCTCGATGTGGCGGGTCTCGTCTTGTCGGACCTTGCCGATGGCTTCCTGGAACGACTCGAGGACGATGTCCCGCCCCATTGCCTCGGCTTTCAGTTCGATCATCTGATCGAAGCTGAGGTAGCCGCCGCGGGCGAGTTGTGCCTCGACGATCCCCATGTAGTTCAGGTAGGCTTCCCCGAGGGTGTAGACGAGTTCGGTCCGGTCACCGCCGTTGATCGCCGCGAGGAGGTCGTCGGCGGTGTCGTAGAGGTCGTCCGTGCTGTACCCCTGCTCCTGATAGCCGCCCTCGCGGTAGGGGGCCGTCTCCTGCGTGCCGAAGACCTCCTCGAAGTACCGGCTGAAGAGGTCGGTGTGTTTGGCCTCCTCGTAGACCTGCTGGGCCAGGTACATCTCCTCTTGGACGGTGTCGAAGGGCATCTCCTCGTTGGGCAGGGCGTCCAGCGCCATCATGTACGGCGCGAGCGTCCGGGTGACGTCCTCCTCGCCATCGTAGAAGCCCGAACACGTCGCGAGAAACCGGTGTTGTTCCGCCTCGGTGAACGACGCCCAGTCCTCTTGGTCCCGCTCGAGGTCGTACTCGTCGGGGTCCCACGTCCCCTCCCGTTTGCCCTTCCGATAGAGTTCGTACGACGTCTCGCGATCGCTATAGTCGATTGTCATGTGGTGCCACGACAACAGATACCATAATCAACGTTCCGGTCGGTTTCACCGACTGTCGTCGGGAACGAGAGCAGTCGGCCGAACCGGTACCCGGCGGCCTGGGACGCCGCAGCCGTCCGTTTCCGAACCGCTACTCGGCGGCCGAATCGGCCGACGCGGCGGCCGTCTCGAGCATCGTCTCCCGCTCGTCGAAGTAGGCCGGCGCATCGGCGTCGGCCTCGAACTCGATGACCCGGGTCAGGGCCGTCTGGCCGTCCTCGACATCCGTGGCCAACTCCTCGGCAAGATCGGTATAGTCGGCCGCCAGGTCCTGAAACGCCTGCATCCGGGCCTGTTTGGCCTCGACGAGGAGCTGTTTCTCCTCGAGTTCCGCCTGTAACTCCTCAATCGCCGTGACGTCGACCTCGCCGGCATCGGGGACATCCGCGGTCGAGGGGGTTTCGGTCGCCGGTACCTCGTCGGGCAGGGCCTCGAGGCGCGAGCGGATCTCGGCCATCTCGGCGTCGATCTCGTCGAGGAGGTCGTCGGCCTCCGCGGCCATCGTCTCGACGCTGCCCGAGAGCAGGCCGGCCTGCGTACGACAGTACTCGACGAGGTCGTCGACCGCGAGTGGGTCCGCGGCGTCGTCGCTCATAGTCTCCCTTGGGGCTGCCGGCCGAAGTCACTTTGGTCCCGACGGTGGGGCCGGGCGACGGTTCGACTCCGAAGCGTCCGCTCCGCACTCGGTCCGGATTTCACTGCGTCCCGAACACTTCCAGAGAGTCCGTTTCCAACGGGGCCTTCGAGAAGAGGGAGACGACATCGCCCGTTTGAATAACGGTCTCGCCTTTCGGCGTGAGGACATCTCCGTCCCGTTCGATCCCGACGACAAGCATTTCGTCGGCCAGCAGTTCTTCATCGACCGCCTCTTCGATAGTCGTGTCCGCGATCTCGGCCCCTTCCGAGACGGTAAATTCGACGACTTCCGCGTCTCCGGCCAGACTCATGAAATCGGTTAACGACGGTCCCTTGGGCACGTTTTCCGGGCCGAACGGGTTGTACGGCGTGTGATACTCGCCTTCGATAACGCTCTCGTCTTCGATCTCCAACCCGAGATCGGAGAGTTCGCCCGCGATTTTGTTAATCTCGTTCGTGTCCGCTCCGACGACCGTGATCCCCAAGTTCGCGGATCCCGCCATCAACTCCTGGACCGTTATGACGCCCGAAATTTCCAGGGCCGACTGGGCCAGCCGGGCACGATCCGGAATGGGGGCCGTACACCTGAAATGATAGGTGACGTACCCGTCGATGGACTTGTAATCAATATCAGCGAGATACCCGCGAAGGATCCCCTGCTCCTCGAGTTGTGCGATTCGGTTTCGAATCGTTGCCGGCGTCACCTCCATTTCGTCGGCGATATCCGATGTTGCCGTGTTCCGTGCATCCAGTGCCAAATAATAGAGGATGCGTTTGTCGATTTCATCGACGCGCTGGGTCATAGGGAAACTACGTTCAGGGCTCATAAATGTCTTCTCTGAACTCCCGCGTTCGTCCAGCGATGCTGGCTCCGAGACTCCCGCAGATCCGCACACGCGGAGTTGGTCTCCGTCTGAGTGAATCGATTCAACCGATTCGTGACGACGACCCGTCCGCGTCGTGGTCGGGCTGGTAAACCGGAGTTGGTGGGATCGGTATCCGACGCGATCCGACACTTGTTACTGGTCACACCGGTGCCACCATTTCTGCACACAAAAATTTTTCTGGCCTCAATTTCGCTATAGCGAAATAGAGACAGGTATATTTATGGTTTAGGGGAAATTTAGGACGGGATAGGAACGTGCCGTGACAGTAATCGTATCGTTCGCGGACCGCATGACCGTCCGTCGTAGTCCGTAGCCGAACGGAACGACGGAGATTCCACTCAAGTATGACAACGACTGATGCGCATTCCCCGGAGACCGTCCCTGAAGAGATCACTGCTGTCCTCGAAGACAGCAGTGATAGTCAGCTCAGGGAGATAATCCACTACGCGCAACGATGCCTCCGAGAGCAGCCGCCCCTCACTGATGCAATCGAAGCACGAAACGGGGAAGAATTCGTTCGCATAGCGGAGTACAACGCGTACACGAACGTCGTCGTCGAACGCCCGGACGAGACGGGCGAGGCACGAGGACCGTTCGCCTACCGTGTCAGGTGGGAACCTCACATCAACGACGAAGGGGGAACGTACCGGTGGCACTACCTCGGAAGAGTTTACGGCGGAGTCGAGGGGGACCGAGATGACTGAGCCACTTTTCCGACGGATCGTCGTTCCGATCGCAAACCGTGACGACGCGACAGCGACCGCTACCGCACTCCGCCCGCACGTTGCGGGGACGGATCGTACCGTAATCGTCGTCCACGTTATCGAGAAGAGTAGTGGCGCACCGGATAAGGCGTCGGTTGAGCAACGCAAGCGGTATGCGGAAGACGTCTTCGCCATCGTTTCCGACGGGTTCGACGATTCCCGAATATCGATTGAAACGGATCTTCGCTACGGAACCGACATTGCGACGGCCATCATCGACGCGGCCCACGACGGTGGCGCGAGTGCGATCGCGTTCACACCACGAGGGGGCAGTCGCTGGCGGAAACTGTTGACCGGAGACGTCTCTCACAACCTCATCGAAGACAGTGATATCCCCGTTCTCGTTCTCCCCCGACCGACCGGTGAGGGTAGCGCAAGTGAGATCAGACGGAACGCTCGAGACTAGCTACCAAAATATAAGACAAAACACATGTATATAATCATCGTCGGAGCGGGCGATATCGGATCGCCACTGATCGACATCGCTACTCGCTCCGGAAACGAGGTCGTAGTGATCGAGAAAGACGGAGCGAAAGCCGACGAGATCGCCGGCACGTACGACTGCCTGGTGCTGAATGCGGATGCGACGATAAAAGAAACGCTGAGTGAAGCCGGTGCCGACCGAGCAGATGCAGTCATCTCGACGACGGACTGGGACGCAACGAACGTCATGGTCTGTTTACTCGCAAAGGAGTTTGGCGTTCCCGCGATCACGTCCGTGGTTCACGATACGAGCCACATGAACCTCTTCCGCCAGGCGGGGGTGAACACGATCGAAAACCCACAACAGCTCATCGCGGGCTCCCTCTATCGGGCGGTGGCCAGGCCGGCTATCGTCGATTACATGCGAATCGGGGAGGAAGCGGAAGTCTTCGAAATCAGGGTCACAGCGGAGGCACCGATCGCCGGCAAGACCCTCACTGAAGCAGGCGAGAGGCAGTTCCTACCGGACGATACCCTGATCGTTGCTATCGAACGGGAGGGCGAAGACAAGCCACAGACACCACGAGGAGACACCCGAATCCGGGCGAACGACCTGCTGACGGTCTATTCTGCGACCGGTGCTGATCCAGAACTCACGGACATCTTCGGCCATTACGAAGACCAATTGGTGTAAATTATATGTCACATTCGACAGTCGGTCGCTCCGGGTTCGTGGCTGCATCGAAAACGGTCAGTAGGGACATCGGTTCCCTCCAGGTTCTCATCGGGGGACTGATGTCGGTGCCGCTACTCGTTTCACTCTTCTATCAGGAATGGTATAGCGCAGTTGCGTTTCTGATTGCGGGGATGATAACCGCCCTCAGTGGCGCAACCGTGTATAAAATATGCGAAGACGCTCCCGAACCGAAACGCCATCACGCGATGATCGTTGCGGCGCTCGGGTGGTTCGTCACTGCGGCGTTCGGCGCCCTCCCGTTTATCGTTGCCGCCCACATCACGCCACCGGCCGTACTCGAATCGTTCGTCCCGGCGGGGGAGAGCTACAGCTCAAGTCTCCGTTACTTTCGGAACCCCCTCCACGCCTTCTTCGAGAGCATGAGCGGGTATACGACCACGGGGCTGACGATGAGCATCCATGAACCCTCGGTCGGGCACGGGTTCCTCTGGTATCGGTCACAGATGCAGTGGATCGGTGGCGCGGGGATGATCGTCCTCTCGTTGGCGATTCTCAGACAGCCCCACGGGGTCGCAGGCATCTCGCTCTATCAGTCGGAAGGACGAAACGAGAAGTTACGGCCCAGTATCGCCGGTACGGCGCGTGCAATCTGGAAAATTTACGTCGGTGTTACCGCTCTGGTCGCCGTGTATCTCGCAGCGGCGACGTTCCTCATCGCCCCGAATTACGGCATCGAGAACACGATCTTCGACGCGATCAATCACGCGATGACCGGTCAGTCCACCGGCGGGTTCAGCACGCTCGACGACTCCATCGCCGGCTACGATTCCTACGCGATGGAACTCGTCCACATCCCCGCGATGATTACCGGCGCGATCTCGATCCCGGTCTACTACGGGGTGCTTTCCGAGCGTGACGTCCGGGAGTTCACTCGAGATCCACAGGTCAGGGGACTCTGTGCAATGTTCATCGTCGGTGTGGTCGGGCTGACAGCGTTCCTCGCTCGCTGGGTCGGCGTTCCCTATACCGGAGATCCGATAGCGTACCTCAGTAACGTGGTGACGAGTCAGGCGCTCCGTGACGGGCTCTTCCAGTTTATCAGTGCCCAGACGACCACCGGCTGGCAGACGTCCGCGATCGGCGACTGGAACGGCGGCGCAGTCATGGTCATCGTCCTCGGTGCCATGTTGTTCGGCGGGTCCGCAGGTGCGACGGTCGGCGGGATCAAAATCATCCGCGGCCACATCATCGCTCGTGGGATTCGGTGGGAGATCTCCCGCGTGTTCCTCCCGAAGCACGCGATCGATGATCTCCGCATCGGACAACGGAGAGTCACGGCCGATGAAGCCAACGACGAGATACGGGCCGCGATGACCTTTGCATTCATCTATCTCATCGTACTGGCCGTCTCGCTGTTCGTACTGTTGGCGGTTCTCCCATCGGACTTCACGCTTGCCGACGGGATCTTCGAAGTGGCGACTGCACAGGGTACCGTCGGGCTCTCGTCGGGGATCACTGGCCCGGATATGCCGGTTATCGCGGAACTACTGTTCATCGGTCAGATGTGGATGGGGCGCCTCGAGATCATCCCGGTCCTCGTCCTGCTTAACAGTCTCTTCAGGAGATGACATGGATGTTCAACCGGAGCGAATCCAGTACGCCCGTCCTCGACGTGCCCGGCCCGCCGACCGGTCGCGATCCCTCGGTCGTATCGCTCGTCGACTATCGCCGTCAGACACCATCACAATGTACGTAATCATCATCGGCGCGGGCCGCACCGGAAACACTGTCATCGACCTCGCAACGCGGGACGACCACGAGGTGGTCGTCATCGAACGCGAGACGGAACTAGCCGAAGCAGTGAGTACGACCTACGACTGTCTGGTCCTCAATGCAGATGCGGCATCGAAAGAGATCCTGCTCGAAGCCGGCATCGAAGAGGCGGATGCACTCATCTCGACAACGGAGAGTGATTCGGTCAATCTCATGATTACCATGTTCGGCAAGCAGTACGGGGTTGAGACGCTCGTGAGTTCGATCAACGACCCCGCCCATATGGAACTGTTCGAGGACCTCGGTGTGAGTATCGTCGAGAGTCCCCACCGACTCAACGGTCAGTATCTCTATCGGGCGGTCCAACACCCCGCAATCCAGGACTTTATGCCGATAGCGGGTGGAGCGGAAATCTTCGAAGCTACGGTCGATGCGGGCGCGCCGATCGACGGTCGCAGCCTGATCGATGCTGACAGGGACGGTCTGCTGCCCGAAGAGACGATTATCGTGGCGATCGTACGGGACGACGACCTGGTCATTCCACAGGGAGAGACCGAGATCCGAGCGGATGACGTTGTCACGATCTTCGCAAGAAACGGGGCAACGAACCGGGTCACGAATGCGTTCACGGGGCCGTAACCATGGTCGACGGTTCCGAACGAACGGCCGTTCGCATCACCGTCCCACGCCGGTCCGTCGATTCGGATGTGGATTCGTCCCTCCGTAGCGGACCGCTCATCCGGACGCCGGAGTATACCGTCGTCGTCCCCGTGACCGACGTATTGCTCGATACCGAGGCGCAGAGCAACGTCCGGCCGTTCCTCCGGACAGCAGTTGCACTCGCAGCGGACAACGACGGCCGGGTACTGTTGCTCGGCCTCGAGACCGTGCCGAACGACGCGTCACTCGAGACGGTTCGACGGTATCTCCGACGGGAACGATCGGCCAACTCCGACGCGGAAGTACCTGAGACCGTCGAAAAGCGACGCAAGCACGTCGCCCGAATAGCTGAGCGGACTCGAGACCTCGAGCCGAGCGTCCCGGTTCGGCCAATCGTTCGGGTCGTGAGCGACACCACGGACGGGATTCGTGACGTCATCGATGACGGGAGGGAGACGGCGGTTCTGTTGCTCCGGGACACCGGGTTCGGTGAGGACGGGCGACGCAGCGTGGGAACGATTGATTCGATCCTGACTGACGCCGAGTGTGACGTGTTCGTCGAAACGCCGAGCGTGCGAGGAGAAGAGACCCCGCTGTACGTCCCGGACGTCGAGGACCACACTGTCGCTTCGATCGCGGAATCCGAAGCGAAGCCGATCGATTCGATACTGTTGCCCGTCGGAGGGGGTCCACACGCCGCCCTCGCTGCGGAAGCAGCACGCGCGCTGGCACGCGCTGTCGATGCGTCAGTCACCGTCCTCCACGTGATTCCCCCTGATGCACCCACCCAGACGGCGGCTGAGGGGACAGAGATACTGAAATTCGCCGAATACGTCCTTGGCCCCGACGTGACGTCCGAAGTGGAACTCAGAGAGGCCCCCGAGACGGCCGACGAGATCGTACGGGAAGCGAAGACACACGATCTGACATCGATAGGGGCCCCGGAGCAGCAATCCCGATTGGAACAGTTGGTCTTCGAATCAGTTCAGCAGACGCTTTCGGAACTGAACGGGACAACTGTTCTCATGGCTCGAGACGCCGATCGAACCACGCGGTCGCTCTACTACCGGTGGAAGCGGGGTATCGAAGCGAGCGGAGACGAGCGCGAGTCCGTAAACTGACGGCGGCCTCTCCGAAGCGTCGACCGACCCGTAGGGGAGAGAGCGGAGAGCAAGCCGTTGGGAGACGGAGGGACTCTGCCCGGAACGGGCGGTGGCGGTATAGTAGCCGCTGGATGTCATTGCATACCTGATCGCACGACAGCAGTGCGATCAGTGTGTAAATCGTTTCAGCGACTGCTATCGCATGTAGCGCTGTGAAAAAACGCGATCGCCGTTCGTCGCGATGAGCGACAGCGGGCGGTCGTTATTACTTGCGGACGAGGTTCGTCGCGCGGGGTCCCTTGGGGGATGATTCGATGTCGAACTCGACTTCCTGACCCTCCTCGAGGTCCGGACCGCCGACGTCTTCCATGTGGAAGAACACGTCCTCGTCATCGTCTACTTCGTCGCTGTCAGTCGAAATAAAACCGTAGCCGCCCGTGTCGTTGAAGAAGTCAACCTTACCGTTTGCCATTACAACCACTCGTAGTCCCGACTCGGGGATAACACTTCCGAAAGACCCGCCGTCACGGCTCGCCGTCGGAATCGGGCGTTAGTCCGGCGTACTCGTCCGTATACCAGCGACGCGGCCGTCCCGAGAGAGCGGGCGCGACGGTGTGGCCGTCGCTCACGGAGACAAGTATTTACGCCATGGTAACATGGGCCTACAAGCATCGCTATGAAACCGTGTCACAGCTGTCAGGCGGTCATCGACGAGTATCTCCTGGATAAACAACTCGAACCCCTGCGCGACCTCACGGTCGACGACTTCAACGTCTGTGCGGACTGTGTAACCATCGTCGCGGACGCGTGCGTGGAATGCGGCAACGCGGTGTACGTCCCTCGAGGCAAATCCGCCACCCCCGACTACTGTCCGGCGTGTCGGTCCGATCTCATCGAGCAGACCGGCCACGACCCCGGGTGGAATCGCGATCTGCCCTCGGCCTGATACGGTTTACTGTAACGATTTCCCGGTGGGACCACGGCCGTCCTGCGGTCCCACCGGCAATGACTTCCAGTAGAGCGTCTGAACGGCGGCCCCAACTCGAGCGACGACGGAGCGGTCGACGGTGCCGGATCGCTATTTTTTGTGCGTGAAGATGACGCCCTTGCCGTCGGCCGACCCGACACAGAGATCAAGCTGTTTCGAGAGGTTCAGGCTCGTCGGGTTCTCCTTGCAGACGACGCATCCGTTCTAGTTTAGCAGAGTGTACCGTCGTCTGATTAGATATCGTTGTAACTACCAGTCAGAGAAATCCGGTGGATAGTGTGACTTACTCCCCACCGGATTCAGTGATTGTTGATCGGATTCAAAGAGCGTTTCCCTCCGATGAGTTGCGCGAGCGCGCTCGCGCAACGAATCTCGTCGAGCGTGAACGGAAATTCGACGCTGTTGCGCTGTTCTACACGCTTTCACTTGGCTTCGCTGCTGGGTCAGACCGATCTGTACAGGCTTTTCTCGAACGATTCGTCGAAATGTCCGACTGCGATGAACTCTCCTATGCAACCTTCCACGGGTGGTTCTCTCCACCGTTCGTTGCACTCCTTCGAGAGATTCTCGATGATGCCATCGAGAATCTCGATACCAGAAATGCCGACCTTAGCGGACGTCTCGAACGCTTTCGAGACGTCCTCATTGCCGATGGGAGCATTGTTTCTCTCTATCAAGACGCCGCGGATGTGTACGCTGCGACCGGTGACGATCAGGCCGGTCTGAAACTTCACCTAACAGAATCACTCTCAACTGGCCTTCCAACACGGTACCGAACAACTGACGCTAAAACCCAAGAACGGAGCCAGCTACCCACCGGCGAGTGGGTAGCTGGCGCACTTGTCTTGCTCGATCTCGGTTTCTACGACTTCTGGTTGTTCGACCGCATCGACCAGAATAACGGCTGGTTCGTCTCCCGTGTGAAAGACGACGCAAACTTCGAGATCGTCGAAGAGCTCCGGACGTGGCGGGGGAACAGTATCCCGCTCGAAGGAGAGTCGCTGCAGGACGTCCTTGACGACCTGCAGCGACAGGAAATCGATGTTCGCATCACCCTCTCGTTCGAGCGAAAGCGAGGGTCGTGCACCAGCACGACCCGAACGTTCCGACTGGTCGGTGTTTGGAACGAGGATACTGAAGAGTACCATCTCTATTTGACAAATCTCTCGAAAGACGACTATAGTGCGCCCGATATCGCACAGCTCTATCGGGCGCGCTGGGAAATAGAATTATTGTTCAAAGAACTGAAATCACGCTTCGGACTTGACGAAATCAACACGACCGATCCGTACATCATCGAAGCTCTGGTCATCATGGCCGCAATCTCACTGCTGATGAGCCGTGTTATCGTCGATGAACTCCGGAAACTGGACGTGAAACAACGGGAAAGCGCCGACGACGCCACAGCGTCGTCGCCGCAACTTCCTCGTCGACGATGTTCTCACGCTGTCGAACGCCATTCACACCTGATTCAGTTGTACGTGATGCTCGATTTAGGGTACGAACTTCCGGATTTAGATGAGTTGTTGCTGTGGGCTTCACGTGATCCAAATCCGCATCGACCGCGGTTACGTGAGCAGGTTGAGTCAGGCGAGTTCTGGTAACGAACTCGCCTGACGACCGGGGAAGCACCTGTGTCGATAGCGGCAGCGCTGGAACGGCGACGCACTCACGGCTGTGAGTGCGCCGCCTCGAAGGTATCACACAACAAATCAGCGACTGCCTGCTCCAGCGAACCCAGTCTCCTGAGCTAATCCGCCTCAATTCGGTATAGTCTCCGCTGAGATCCTGCTTCACTCCGTCACTAAACTAGAACAGATGGCAGACGACGAGGTCGTCGAACTGCTCGTCACAGGCCGGGCAGGCGACCGCGACCGTGTTCTGGTAGCTCTTGATCGCCTGGTTCTCCTCGCGCAGCGTCAGCGAGGCCGCGAGTTCCTCGAGATCGATCTCGTCCATACGTCCCGTTTCGACCCCGGAAGCATAAAGACGGGCGAAAGCCCCGACCCGCGGCCGTCGGACGGCCGTTCGGTTCGAGGGGGCGACCTCACGGCCCGATCTCGAATGTCAACACACACCACGGCATTGGGCTTTCAGACTCGTTAAGTTCTTGCGGCCACTGACTCAGTACAATGAATTCGACACCGTATCGCCGACCCGAACAGTCCCGATTCTCGAGCGAACGATGAGCAAGGACACCATCGACGTCCGCGGTGCGGAAGAACACAACCTCAAGGACATCGACGTGACGATCCCCCGTGAGGAGTTTACCGTCGTCACCGGCCTCTCGGGGTCGGGAAAGTCCTCGCTGGCGTTCGAGACGGTCTACGCCGAAGGGCAACGGCGGTACATCGAGAGCCTCTCGGCCTACGCCCGGAACTTCCTGGGCCAGATGGACAAGCCACAGGTCGAGACCGTCGAGGGACTCTCTCCGGCGATCTCGATCGACCAGAAAAACGCCGCGAACAACCCCCGTTCGACGGTCGGGACGGTCACGGAACTCCACGACTATCTCCGGCTCCTCTACGCACGCGTCGGCACGCCCCACTGTCCCGACTGTGGCCGCGAAGTCGGCGAGCAGAGTGCGCAAAACATGGTCGAGCGCATCCTCGAGTTGCCCGAGGGGACCAAGGCCAAGCTCGCGGCACCGGTCGTCCGCGACCAGAAGGGTGCCTTCGAGGACCTCTTCGAGGAACTCGTCTCGGAGGGCTATGCCCGCGTCGAGATCGACGGGGAGGAGTACGATCTCACGATGGACGACCCCGATCTCGACGAGAACTTCGATCACACCGTCGACGTGATCGTCGACCGCGTGAAGGTCAGCACCGAGACCCGACCGCGGATCATCGACAGCGTCGAGACGGCGCTTGCCGAGGCCGAGGGCGTCCTGAAGGTCATCCTCCCGGACGCATCCGAGGCGGTCGCCGCCGACCTCGGCGAAGAAGCCCGCCGGACCGGCGCGCTGGGTGAGGAACGCGAGGAGGACGACCGCTTCGTCGTCGAGTTCTCGAAGGACCTCGCCTGCACCCACTGCGGGATCGACGTCCCCGAGATCGAGACGCGTTCGTTCTCGTTCAACTCGCCCCACGGCGCGTGTCCCGAGTGTGAAGGGCTGGGCGAGACCAAGGAGGTCGACGAGGGCCTCGTCGTCCAAGACGAGTCCAAGCCGCTCAAGCACGTCTTCGAGGCCTGGAGCTACAACCGGTCGTACTACCAGACCCGGCTCGACGCCGTCGCCGAACACTTCGGCGTCTCCCTGTCGACGCCGTTCGAGGACCTCGACGAGGACGTCCGGCAGGCGTTCCTCTACGGGACGGACGGCGAAGTCGTCTTCAAGCGAAGCACCAAGAACGGCACCCGCCGGAAGCAAAAGCGCTTCGAAGGGGTCATCCCGAACCTCGAGCGCCGCTACATCGAGACCGACTCCGACTCGACGCGGGACCACATCGAGGACTACATGTCGGTCACGGAGTGTCCGGCCTGTGACGGTACGCGGCTCAAGCCAGCCAGCCGCGCCGTGTTGGTCGACGACACCGCAATCACGGAGATCAACGCGATGAGCATCGGGGACGCCCTCGATCACTTCGAGTCGATGGAAGCCGACCTCACTGAACGCGAGAAGGTCATCGCCGAGGAGATCTTAAAGGAGATCCGCGCGCGACTGAGCTTCATGGTCGAGGTCGGCCTCGAGTACCTCACGCTCGATCGGGAGGCGGCCACCCTGTCGGGCGGGGAGAGCCAGCGCATCCGACTCGCGACCCAGATCGGCTCCGGCCTCGTGGGCGTGTTGTACGTCCTCGACGAGCCCTCGATCGGGCTCCACCAGCGGGACAACGACCGCCTGCTCGATACGCTCGAGGAACTGCGCGACCTCGGGAACACCCTGCTGGTCGTCGAACACGACGAGGAGACGATGCGGCGGGCGGACAACGTCATCGACATGGGGCCCGGCCCCGGCAAGCGCGGCGGCGAGGTCGTCGCCAACGGCACCGTCGAGGAGGTCAAAGCGACCGAGGAATCGATCACCGGCGATTACCTCTCGGGCCGCAAGCAGATCCCGGTGCCCGACGAGCGACGCGATCCCGACGGCGCGCTGACCGTCCTCGGGGCGCGCCAGCACAACCTGACGGACCTCGACGTCGACATCCCGCTGGGCTGCTTTACTGCAATTACGGGCGTCTCGGGCTCGGGCAAATCCACGCTCATGCACGAGGTCCTCTACAAAGGGCTGGCCCGCCAGATGAACGACAACACGAGCGTGATCCCGGGCGACCACGACAGTCTCGAGGGCCTCGATCAGATCGAGACGGTCCGACTGATCGACCAGTCGCCGATCGGCCGCACGCCCCGGTCGAACCCGGCAACCTACACCGGCGTCTTCGACTACATCCGCGAGCTGTTCGCCCAGACGAAGCTGTCGAAACAGCGCGGCTACGAGAAGGGGCGGTTCTCCTTCAACGTCAAGGGCGGCCGCTGTGAGGAGTGTGGCGGGCAGGGAACCGTCAAAATCGAGATGAACTTCCTCTCGGACGTCCACGTCCCCTGCGAGGAGTGTGACGGCGCACGGTACAACGACGCCACGCTCGACGTGACCTACAAGGGGAAGACGATCGCCGACGTCCTCGAGCTGTCCGTCGAAGAGGCCTACGACTTCTTCGAGTCCTCGAGCCGGATCCGCCGCCGGCTGAAGCTGCTGAAAGACGTCGGGCTGGACTACATGAAACTCGGCCAGCCATCGACGACGCTCTCCGGTGGTGAGGCCCAGCGGATCAAGCTGGCGGAGGAGTTGGGGAAGAAAGACTCGGGCGAGACGCTGTACCTGCTCGACGAACCCACGACCGGACTCCACAGCGAGGACGAGCGCAAGCTCATCGATGTCCTCCACCGACTGACCGATGACGGCAACACCGTCGTCGTCATCGAACACGAACTCGACCTCGTGAAAAACGCCGACCACATCATCGACCTCGGCCCCGAGGGCGGCGAGAACGGCGGCGAGATCGTCGCGACCGGAACCCCCGAGGAAGTCGCGCGTCTAGACGACTCCCACACCGGGCGCTATCTGCGCGATCTCCTGCCGAAGATCGACCTCGAGGGCCCCCGCGGCGAGCGGGTCGAGCCCGTGACCGCGCCGATGGACGACGATTGACGGCGACGAGCGGTATCGGCCACCGGGTCGACACGAGGACCGCTCGCTCGGCACTCGACAGCGAACAGTATAACTGCGTTCCGTCGGAACCGCTCGAGCGATGAATCGATTGAAGACCGTCGTCCGCCGCGGGTTCACCGGCGGCGGCGTCGCGACCCTGTTGTTGGCCGGACTGTTCGTCGTCGGTGGCGAGCGGGGCGCAGTCTCGACGCTGGTTCCGGCCGGGTGGCTCGGTGCTGTCGGCGTCACGCTCTTCCTTGCAGGGACGCGAGAGCGACTCGCGATTGCCGGACGCACCGTCGGCTGGCCCCGCGTGGCCGCGGTCGGGGTCTGTCTGCTCGCCGTGGGCTGTGGCGGGTTCGGCCTCACCCAACTCGGCGCGTTCGCCGTCGGAAGCGTGCCGTGGCTGCTCACGGCCGCACTAACCGTCTTCGCGGTGGGGTATTTCGGCTGGTTCGCCCGCGAGTGCTGGACCGGCGGGCGGCTGTTGGATGCGGAGATCTTCGCGGTCGAGTGACGGGAGAGCCACAGCGGCGGGTCGTACCGGCTGTCGGTCCCGGGCCTGCCCGTTCACGATGGCGTCGCCGTCGTCGGTCCTTCGTGGCGCAACTTTCGGAGTGACGACCGGGCGTACAGCCAAGGGGACGGACGGTCAACTCCAGGACATGGGAGAGAACGAGACACACACCGACGAACCGCCGGCGACCGAGGAGGCGCGGACGGACTCGTTCGACCTCGAGGACGCCGAGCGGGTCCGGATCGGCGTCACGCGGGGCGAACTCGACCTCGAGATGGGGCCGCCGCGGGAGTATCCCGAACGGGCCGATATCTCGGTGCGGCCCGAAGCGGAGGACCGCCACCGAGTCGTGCTGAGCATCGACGCGATGGCGGGGGACCACGCGACCGGCCACGCGGACGTCGAGCTGACGCCGACAGAGGCGCGGCGGTTGCGGGAACGACTGGGCGAGGTCGTCCGCTGGATGACTGAGGACGATGCGCCCGGGGACGAGGTCGACTCGTCGTAACGGACACGGGACCCGGCTCGGCCCGTCGGGCATGGTCCGCCGACCGGCACTCGGATGACTGGTCGGCGGATGACGGCGACGAGCGGTATGAAAAGCTGTACGCCGGAGCGACGCATCGGGAGCGACGACCGGAGAGTCCGTCGGAGCCCGACCGGGGGGCTACTCGGGACTCGGCTCCTGTACCCGCGAGATGTAGCCGGCCAAGTCCGATGTCGTGACCATCCCGATGACGCCCTCGTCCTCGTCGACGACGGGGATGTGGTGGAAGCCGCGTTCGACCATCACGTCGGCGGCGTCGCGGATGCTGTCCTGTGCCCCGACAGTGACGACGTCCGTACTCATGTAGGTCGAAACCGGGGTCCGGTCCTTGGGCTTTCGCTCGGCGAC
The DNA here is from genome assembly GCF_000230735.2 of Natrinema pellirubrum DSM 15624. Lineage (NCBI taxonomy): Archaea > Methanobacteriati > Methanobacteriota > Halobacteria > Halobacteriales > Natrialbaceae > Natrinema > Natrinema pellirubrum. The sequence goes on along the minus strand of NC_019962.1, from coordinate 618,850 downwards.
GATCCGAACGAAGTCCGTCGTCGTCAGGATCCCCTCGAGCCGGTTGTCGTCGTCGACGACGACAACCGACCCGATCCCGTTGTCGAGCATCTCGCCCGCGGCGTCCTCGACGAGCGTATCCGGCGCGACCGTATAGACATCCGTTGACATGACTCGCGCGACGAAAATGTCTTCCATACCGTACGGTATTCGGTAGAGAATATAAGAATTGTTGGACTGCGGAAGGCGTACGGAGCAGCCGAGCCGTCTCCGAGCGACCGGACGGGAGAGTGGCGCACATTTAAATACGAAATCGGCCATACAGGGTGACGTGTAATGCCGTCCTCGCCAACCCTCGAGGGAACGTGCAAACTCCTCCCCGAACCCGCGCACAGCGACGCCCTCCTCGCGGCCGTCGCCGACGAGTACGCCGCCCTCGCCGCCGACCACGGCCCGCGGAACGTGCTGGTGCTGAAACGGCATCCGGCGGGCCTGGCATCGCTGACCGAGGCGCTGGCCGACGCGCCCCTCGAGCGCGCCGACGGCCCCCGCTCGCCCCGCGTCGAGTCGCTGCCGGAACACGCCTCCAAGACCATCGAGACGTACGACCCGACCCTCGACCGCCTCGAGTACGAGGAACGCATCGAACTCATCTCGCTGGTGATCGACGGCGCGAGCCGATCCGTCCCCGACTACCTCGAGCGCGCCGCCGACCACGAGGGCTTTTCCCGCGATGTGGGCCAGTTCCTGCTCGAGGCGACCCGCCAACGGATCCGCCTCGCGGACCTCGACGACCCTCACGACTGTCTGGCCTTCCTCTACGCGATGAACGACCGATTCCACGACGAACTCGCCGACCGGGGCTACGTCGAGCGGGCGGACGTGATCCCCCGGGCGGTCGACCTGCTCGAGGCCGACGCGGACGGCCTGCGATCCCGCGTGACCGCCGCCTTCGACGCCGTGCTGGCCGTCGAGTTCGAGGAGTACCGCCGGCTCGACCGCCGCTATCTCGCCGCGCTGGCGGCGGACGCCGATCTCGTCTGTCTCGGTGAACGCCACGCCAGCGTCGAGCGGACGCGGGTCGAGCCCGGAGGAGTCGCCGACATTGCGACCGAAGCCGGGCTCGCGGTCGAGTCGCTCGAGCCGCCGTCGGACGACGACGGGCCGCCACACCGGGCGATCACGCGGTTCCTCGCGACCGGCGAGGTGCCGGGGAGCGCGGGTTCCGACGAGAGCGCCGAATCGGCGGCCGCCGACGCGACGGACGCGGAGCCGGCCGGCCGGGCCCGACGGCTCCGGACCGAGACCGCTCGTGAACAGACCCGGGCGGTCGCTACCGAGATCCAGTCGCTACGCGACCGCCACGGCTGGCCGTTCGACGAGTTCGCCGTCGCCGTCCCACGGATCGAGCGCGTCCCCGAAACCAGACGGCGGCTCCGCGAGGCCGGCGTCCCGACGGCGACGATCGGCACTCCCTCGCTAGCCGAAGACCCCGCCGTCAACGAACTCTACGCGGTCGTTACCTGTCAGTGCGAGCGGGAACGGGACGGCGACGCACTCGAGCGAGCCGACGCCGATCCCGTCGACCCCGACCGGGACCGGCCCGATTCCCTGACCGCGTCGCTGGATCGGCTCCGGGCCCGGGTGCCGGCGTTCTCGGCCGACCTGCTCGCCGAGACCGCCGGCTCGAGCGTCCGGCGCTCGCTCGAGCGCTGGATCCGGCGGACGGACCTCAAAGGACGGATCGCCCGCGAGGAAGCGTGGGTCGACGCCCGCGAGGGCTACGAGGGCGTCCGTCGCGTCCTCGAAATCGCCGCGTTCGTCGAGGAGACGGACCTCGTGGGGCCGGACTGGCAGGGGCTGCGCCGGATGCTCCGGCGGACGATCCAGTACGACGCGCCGTACGTGCATTCGGTCGAGACGCGGCCGCCGACCGGCGGCGTGACCGTCTGTGCCGTCGGCGACCTCAAATACGACTCGCGGCGGGCAGTGTTCCTGCTCGATCTGACCGACGAGACCTATCCGGGCAAGCAGTTTCTCACCCAGCTGTTCCCCGGGGCGTGGCTCCGATCGATGCCGAGCTATCCCGCGGTCACCGATCCGTCGGTCGACGCCATCGCCGACACCTTCGCCACCGTCGACGCCGACGGCGTCGGCGACCGCTTCGAGACCTACCACGCACAGCGATCCCGACGCCGGCTCGCTCTCGGGGCCCGCGCCGCCGAACGCGCCCTCTATCTGTGTTCCTACGAGCGGGGGTCGGGCGGCCTCCGCCGGACCCACGACGAGTCGCGGTACTTGCAACTGATCGACGCGACGCCCGGGCTCGCCCTCGAATCCGTCGACGCGACCGCCGGGGCGGCGATCCACGGCGAGACCGACGCCGTCGAGGCGCTGCTTTCCCAGCCGCGGGGTGAACTCGAGCGGCTCCTCCGGGAGGCGAGTACGGGGGGTGAGGCCGACCTCGGCGAGACCGAGACGCTGTTCGAGGAGATCGCGGTCGTCCTCGAGGACGGCGATATCGACCCGGAACTCGCCGAGGCGGTCCGGTCGCAGTTCGAGTTCGCCGCGGGCGAGGTGGTCCGAGATGAGTGACGCCGACGCAGCGGCCGTTCCCACGCTCTCCGTCGAGGGACTCCGGACCGGCCTCCGCTGTCCCCGCCAGTACGAGTTCGCCCACGTCCACGAACTCGAGGGCGAGGCGGCGGCCGGCGACGACCGGGTCGACCTGCTGCGGACCGCGCTCTGTGATGCGCTCCGAAATGCCGATGCGGACCGCGAGGCCCTCGAGTCGATGGCCGCGGACCGGCTGGCGACGCTGTGGGCCGACCACGACGAGCGCTTTCATTCGGCGACCCAGCGCCGCCACGAGCGGCGCGTCCTCGAGGCGACGGCCGCCGCGTACGTCGATGCCGTCGGCGTCGACCACGCCGCGGGGATCGAGCGACTCGAGGCCGAAGCGACCGACGGCGAACTCGTCGGGCCGGGACTCCCGCTCTCGAGTACGGTCGAGCTATCGAGTGCGGACCGCGGGGACGAGTCGCCGTCGGCCCCCGAATCGGTGCGGATCGACGCGACGGTCGACTACGTCACCGCCGACGGCTCGTCGCTCGTCGGCGTCCGATTCGTGCCGACCGTGGCGCCGCTTGGCCTTCTCCGGTACCGATCGGACTGGGAGGGCGACGTCGCTTCCCACTTTACCGATCACTTTGACCCCGAATCGGCGGCGTTCGACCCCGCTCCCGTCGGCGCGCTCCTCGAGACCGCCGTCGTCCTCGACGGGCTCCGCGGGCTCCGCGACCGGCTCGAGTTGGGCGATCGGACCTGTCGGTACGTGCAGATTCCGCTCGCCGATCGGTCGGGGACGGCGGTGAACTGGGTCCGCGACGACGTCGAGACGAGCCTCGAGATCGTCGACCTGACCGACGGCTACGTCGATCACCACACCTTCGGGATGACCCACGAGCATCGCAACGAGACCGTCGACGACCGGCTCGCGACGGTTGCTGCCGAGCTGGTTTCGGGACCGTACGACCCCACGGCGCGGTGGGCGGCGATCGAGGACCACGCCTGCCCGACGTGTGAGTACACCGTCTGCTGTCAGGACTACATCGCTCGGGAGGTGGGATTCGATGGCTGAGGACCGCCGCAGCGGCCCCGACCGCGATCCGACGGACGGGCTCGAGTCCGGGACCGATCGCGGCACGACCCGAGCCGACGCCGGCGACGCGCCCGGCCACGCGTTTGCGGCCGGCGTCGACCCCAAGGGCAACCAGCGGGCCGTCATCGAAAGCGACGCGGCTTGTACCTCCGTCGACGCGGGGGCCGGGACCGGGAAGACGACGACGATGCTGTTGCGGATCGAACGCGCCATCGAGCGCGGCGACGTCGACCCCGAGGACGTCCTCGTGTTGACCTTCGCCAACGAGGCCGCCGCGAGCATCCGCGACGCGGTCGCCGAGCGACTCTCGCCCGACGCCGCCGCGGCGATCGACGTCTACACCTACCACTCGTTCTGTTACCGGCTCGTCCGCGAGTACGCCTACTACCTCGGCTACGCGCCCGACTTCGAGGTCGTCACCGAGCGCAAGCGCCGCCGGATCGTCGGCCGCCTGCTCGCGAGCAACGACTACGACTTCGCGGCCGCCTCGGCCCGCCCGGACGAGGGGACGGCTGACCTCGCCGACGCGGTCGACGACTTTATCGCCGCGATAAGTCGAGAGGGAATCACCCCCGAGCGACTCCGGTCGGCGCTGCCGTCGGTCCGGACTCTCGAGCTGTGTGCCGAGTTCGTCCTCTGGCTCGAGCGGACCGCCGACGCGGAGCTGTCCTTCGACAACGAGGCGCTGCGGTGGTTCAACGACGAGGACCACCTTGGGACCGCCCGCGAGTCGCTGGTCGACTACGGCAAGCTCATCGAGTACTGCCGCGAGAAGATCGCCGAAGCACCCGACGCCTTCCGGGCGGAGGACGTGGTTCGCGACATCGATCGCTATCTGCGGGCGCTCCAGACCTGCGTGACGAACGCGATCGGGACGCTCGACCTCGCAGAGCCGACCACGAAACACCTCCCGCGGGCGCTGTTTGGCAACGAAATCTGGGGGTCGGCCACGGAACGGCTCGAGCAGACGCCTTTCGGCCGGCTCAAACACTACGTCGAGTTCCTCCGGCTGGCCCGCCACTACACCGACGTCTACGCGGACTATCACGACCACCTCGAGGCCGAGCGGGCGCTGGACTTCGACGAGCTGGTGCGGACAGCGACGACGCTGCTCGAGGACGACGCCGTCGCCCCGGAGATCACCGGCCAGTGGACGCAGGTCTACTGCGACGAGTTCCAAGATACCGACGCGACCCAGTTTTCGTTACTGACCGAACTCACCGACGGCCCCGACCGGCCCGACCTGCTCGCGATCGGCGACAAGGACCAGGCTATCTACGGCTGGCGCGGCACCGACCGCGAGGGGCTCGACCGGCTGGCGACGACCGCGGACGATCACCGCGGGATCGAACTCGAACTCAACTTCCGCTCGCGACAGGAGATCCTCGCGCTGACAAACGCCTGTGACTACGCCCACCAGTCCTCGAAGACGCTGCGCGAACACGGCCGAACCGAGGGGACCTACGACGAGGCCGACCCGCCGGATCGCGTCGTCAAAATCGAGAGCGACGAGATTCCCCAGTCGACGCCGGAACAGGTCGCGACGACGGTCTCGCGACTTCTCAATGGAGAGGCGGAAAACGTCCCGCAGCGATCGCTGGGCGATCTCGCGGTCATCGTCCGAACCAACCGCCACGCGCAGGCGGTGGCTGACGAACTCCGGTCGCTGCGGATCCCCTACGAGGTGTCGGGCTCGCCGCGAGGCGAGGTCTCGCCCGGCCTGCGGACGGCGCTGTCGTACCTCCGAGTGCTGGTCGACCCGGGCGCGGACGCCCACCTCCGGCGCGTGTTACTCTATCGGTACCGGTTCTCCGAGAGCGATCTGGCGACGCTCCAGCGACGGGACGGGTCGCTGTACGACGCCGTGACCGAGGCAGATCCGACGACGCTCGCTCTCGAGGCACCCGACCGACTCGAGACGGTCCGGGACCACCTCGCGATCCTCGAGGAGTACCGCGACGTCTATCCGCTGTCGGGGTTCGTGCGGCGGTTCAGGGACGTGACCCGGCTCGAGTGGTTCTGTACGGGCAAGGAGCGATCGGAGTTCGACCGCATCGAGCGGTTCGTCGAGGCCTACGAGTCCGATGGGGTCGTCCAGTCGCTCTCGGGGGAGTTCGTGGACGCGCTCGCGGCGACGCTACGAAGCGGCGGGGGCGACCGTACCCGGGGGAGCCACTCGGCGGACTGCGTCGACGTGATGACGGTCCATCAGGCCAAGGGACTGGAGTTCGACACCGTCCTCGTCCCCTTCCTCTCGGACGAGGAGTGGTGCGTCGAGGGCGACTACGCCGACCGCGCCCGGGACCGCCTGCTGGCGGCGACGCTCGACGACGACGTCGACTCGCCGCTGACGGCCGATCTGGCCGCCGACTCGGTCGCCGAGGAGTGGCGAGTCCTCCACGTCGCGCTCACCCGCGCTGCGAACCACCTGTTCCTCTTCGGGGCCGAGTACGAGTACGACCCGGCCGACGGGCTCGCGGCCGCGACCGCCGACGCCTGCCTGGCCGACGAGATCGCGTGGTCGGTGACCGGCCGGCGGATGGATCTCTGGTCGTCGCTGACCGAGAGCGTCGAGCGGGTCCGGGAGGCCTACCCCGAAACCGTGGTCGATCGCACCGACGAGATCGCCGCCTCGGCCGGCGAGACCCCCGGCACGATCACCTACTACGCCGGCTACGGCGACCGCCCCGTCGAACCCCTCGAGACCCGCGAGGCGATCGAGACGGTCCACCGACTGGGCCGACAGCTTCGGGACGGATCGTTGCTGCCCGCCGCCGACGCCACGAGCCACGGCGGCCTCGAGGCGGGGGGCAGCGACCGGCCGGTACCGAGCGGGCGCCGCCCGTCCGCGCTGACGACCGACACCGTCCGGTTCCCCGTCGAGACGCTCGCGACCGCGACCGAGCTGCCCGTCGCGATGCGACACAGCTACTCCGCGATGGACACCCACGAGACCTGTCCGCGCAAACACTATCTCGATCACGTCGTTCGGGCGTTCGACGATCCGCCGGCGACGGCGGAGCCGGCGGACAGGACAGTAGACGACACGGAGGGGACCGCGACGGAAACCGACGACGCGGCCTCTCGGCTCGTCGGCACTGTCTTCCACGACGTCGCCGAGGAAGCGTTCCACCGCGAGTACGAGGGTTGCGAGGCCTGGCGCGAGGCCGCCGTCCGCCAGCTCACCGCGCGGGATCTGCTCGCGTACCGCGAGCCCGTCCTCGCCTGTATCGATCGGTACTTCGCGGCGACCGCGCCCGCATACGACCGGCCGGTCGCCGACTGGGAACCCCTGGCCGCGGAACTCCCGTTTTCGCTCGAGGACGTCGCGGACGTGACCGGGGACGTGGTCGGCTACGTCGACTCGGTCCGGCGGCTCCCCGACGGCGGACTGACCGTGCTGGACTACAAGGCCACCGCCGAGCGGATCGCCCCCGAGGACGCCGTCCAGTTGGCGCTGTATCTGCGGGCCTGCGAGCGGCGGTTCGACGAGCCGATCGCCGCGGTCGGCTACGTCTACGTCGGCGACGTCGACGGCCCCCGCGTCGACCTGTTCGATCCCGACGAGCTACCGGCCTGGGAGTCGGTCCTCGAGACGCTCGCGGCGGTCGACGAGCCCTCGTTCACGGAGACGACACCGGGCGACCACTGCCGGCACTGTCCGCACCGGTCGCTGGGCTGTGGACCGGACGAGTGGACGCCGGATACGGGTGTTTCGGACGACGACTGAGGCTCGGACGGGCGGAAAAAGTAGCTCTTACGACCGCCAGTCGAACTGCTCCGGATCGTGCGCGGCCAGCGCCGTCCGGACCGCGGCGACGTTTTCGGTTACGTCGTGGACCCGGACGATGTCGGCCCCGCGATCCGCCGCGAGCGCCGTCGCCGCGACGGTCGCCTCGAGTCGCTCGCCGCCCTCACGGCCGACTTTGGCGAACATGGATTTGTGAGAGTGCCCGAAGAGGACGGGACAGCCAAGCGCCCGAAACTCGTCGATCCGGTCGAGCAGTTCGAAGTTCTCGGCGGCGGACTTGCCGAAGCCGATGCCGGGATCGACGATGATCTGCTCGCGGTCGAGACCCGCCTTCTCCGCGAGCAACACGCGTTCGGAAAGCTGGTCGATCACGTCCGCGACGACGTCGTCGTAGTCGACGTCGCGGTCGGGGACGACCGGCGCGTCGATGCTGTGCATCACGACTAGCCCCGCGTCGTGGTCGGCGGCGACGAACCGCATCTCGGGGTCCTCGAGCCCCGACACGTCGTTGACGATGTCCGCGCCGGCCTCGAGGGCCGCGTCGGCGACCGCGGCGCGGCGCGTGTCGACGGAGATCCGGGCATCGAGATCGGCGATCCGCTCGATGACGGGCACCACGCGCTCGAGTTCCTCGTCGACCGAAACCGGATCCGCACCGGGACGGGTCGACTCGCCGCCGATGTCGATGATGTCGACGTCGTTCGCGACCATCGCCTCGGCGCGGTCGACGGCGTCCTCGAGGGCGTCGTACTCGCCGCCGTCGTGGAAGCTGTCGGGTGTGACGTTCAGGATGCCCATGACGGCTGTCCGGTCGTCCCAGGGGGATCGGTGGCCCGCGTCGTCGCCTCGGGAGTCGTCCGCGGGACGGATCGTCGTCCGCGACTCGTCGCTCGCGTCGATCTCGAGGGTCGCTCGCAGTTCGCCGGCCACGTCGGCCAGCCCGTGGGGCCGCGAGCGGGCCTCGAGGGCCTCGACGAGGGACTCGAACTGCGCTATGGTTCCCATCAGGACGGCGTCGACGGCCTCGTCGTCGCGCTCGAGGCCCGACAGGGCACACTCGCCGCCCAGCCGCAGCAGTTCCTCCTTGAGGACCGTCGCCTGTCGATCCCGCAGGGCCGTCCTGACGACTCGGTGGACGGCGTCGCCGTCCAGTCGCTCGACGTCGCCCGCCGCGACGTTGGCCTCCGCGAGGGCGGCGCGGGCGTCCGAACGGTCCCGAATCCGTTTGGGGACGTCAATGCGGGTCCATCGGGAGCGGGCCTCTGCGACCGCGAACAGCGACCCGGTCACGAGGACGCAGTCGTCGCCGTCGGCGTCGGCCAGCGCGGTCGCCAGCGCGTCCTGAACGGCAGCCTCGGTCCGGACGCGGCCGACACCGGCGTCGGCGAACGCCTCGGCGAGGACCGCCGGCTCCTCGGCTCGGTCCAGCGTCGGCTCGGTCGTCACGATCGAGGCCGGCGTCGGCAGGGCGGCGGCCATCTCGCGGTGGTCCTTGTCGTGCATCGCGCCGAAGACGAGATGGAGGTCGTCGTAGTCGTACGTCTCGAGCGTCGTCGCGAGCCCCTCGCAGGCACCGGGGTTGTGCGCGCCGTCGAGGACCACCAGCGGCTCGGTGTCCATCACCTCGAACCGGCCCGGCCAGTGGGCGCTGCGCAGGCCGCGGGCGAGGTCGGTTTCGGAGACGTCACCGATCTGGCGGGCGAGGGCGGCCGCGATACCGGCGTTGACGGCCTGATGCTCGCCCAGCAGCGGAATTTCGGTCTCGAGGTCCCAGTCGTCGGCGTCGATCGAAACGGCGGCTTCGGTGTGGTTGGTCCGGCCGTCGTAGGCGACGCGAACGTCCGGCGCGGTGGGGTCCGACTCCCCCGCGGGTGAGGGGCCGACGGTGACCACGTCGCCGGCGACCTCGCGGACCGCCGCGAGCGCGTCCCCGGTCGTACCGGTCACGAGCGGGGCCTCGCTCGGCGCGACGTGGGCCTTGTCGCGGGCGATCTCCCCGACGGTGTCGCCGAGGATCCCCGTGTGTTCCAGCGTGACGCTCGTGACCGCGCTGGCGACCGGATCGACGACGCTGGTGGCGTCGTACTTCCCGCCGATGCCGACCTCGAGAACGGCGACATCGACGTCCTCGCGGCCGAACTGCCACAGCGCCATGGCGGTCATCGTCTCGAAGAAGGTCGGCGACTCGCCGTCGGCACCGCGGGTCGTCACGTACTCGCGAACGGCGTCGACGAACTCGCAGACGGCCGACTGAGGCATCTTCCGGCCGTCGACGCGGACGCGTTCGCGGAGGTCCTCGAGGTGGGGCGAGGTGTAGAGGCCGACGGAGTAGCCGGCCTCCCGCAGCGTGCGCTCGACCATTCGGGCCGTGCTTCCCTTCCCGTTGGAGCCGGCGATCTGGACGCAGTCGACGTCGTCGTGGGGGGTCCCGAAGTGGGCGAGTAGCCGGGCCGTCGACTCGGTGCCCGGCTTCGGGCGGAACCGACGCAGATCGAATAAGAAGTCCGCCGCCTCGTGATACTCCATACGAAACCACAGCACCCGGTCGTTTTAGAGTATTCCGTTCGCGGACCGCTCGCGTCGCCTCGAGGCGGCCGTTCCCGGCTTCCCGTGCGCTCCCCAGGACGGGCCAATATGTTCGGGGGAAGACCGACCCCGCCGGCCCGTCTCTCCTCCGGTACGGAATTAGGCGGACCTAGATCCGCCGAGGATTCAGCCATGCCAGCAACCGATTTCGACGCCGAACGGGCGTACGACGAGGAGCAGTTCAGCGCACAGCCAGTGTTCAAAAACGACCGGATCAAGGTCGTCTGTGGCTACTTCGAGCCCGGACAGTTCATCCCGGTCCACGCGCCGGGCAGCGACGTGACGATCTGTGTCCGGTCGGGTACGGGCGTCGTCCGCGAGGGCGAGACCGAACACGCGGTCGAACCCGACGATATCGTCGTCGTGGAAGCCGACGTCGACCGGGGGATTCGAGCGAGCGAGGACGAACGGCTCGAGGCCCTGCTGGTCACGAGCCCGCCGCCGACCGACGCCGAACACGACCCCGTCCGCGAGGGGTTGCGACGCGGCGTTTTCGATCCGTAGCGCGGCCGTCGTCGTGACGGCGACTCGCCTCCGGTCGGGACTCGAGGGGGCGACGAACGGCTCACGTGCCCTGCAGCCCGGTCGGCGGGCGGAAGAACAGTCCATCGAGCAGGGCCAGTAAGGCGATGGCAACGCCACCGAGGAGCGTCGCCTCGGTGGGGAGATCGAGGACCTGTCCGACGAGCGCCGCGACCGTCAGCGCCGTCGGGATCAGTCCGAGCAGGCAATCGTATCGGTCGATCGTCGAGAGGCGGTCAACGATGCGAGCAACCGTGTCGAATCCAGTGATGTCTCTCCGTACCATCGATTCTCACCTCCGAACGAACGTACGACTGCCGAATACTAAAATATGCGGGAAACGAGAGCCACAGAACACCCCGCAGCCCTGCTACGACAGCCTCAGCCAGTCTCGTGTGTCTTCCTCTCCCCCGACTCCATCGTGACGGCACGGGGGGCGGTCGATCGGTCCGTCGCCGATCGACCCGCTCGATCACTCCGCGGACGGTTCGGCCGCCACCTCGTCGTCGTGGTCGCGGGTGATATCGAGGAAGGCGTCCTCGAGACTACGGGCGTCGCCGGTTTCGGCGCGGGTCTTGAGCCGTTCGGGGTCGTCCTCGGCGACGAGTTCGCCGTCGTGGAGGACGCCGATCGTATCGGCCAGCTCGTCGACGACCGGGAGGATGTGCGTCGAGAGGAAGATGGTCATCTCGTGGTCGGCGAGATCGGCGATGGTGTCGCGCATCGTTCGGGCCGCGCGGGGGTCGAGCCCGCTCGTCGGCTCGTCGAGGAAGGCGACGTCGGGCTCGTGTAACACCGCCTGGATGACGCCGACCTTCTGGCGCATCCCCTTCGAGTAGTCCTCGATGCGCTTGTTCGCGTCTTCGAGCAGGTCGAACCGCTCGAGCAGCGACTCGATGCGCTCGCTGGCCTCGTCGTCGGGCAGATCGCGCAGCCCGGCGGCGTACTCGAGCTGTTCCCGGCCGGTGAGTTCGTCGTAAACCGGCGGTTCCTCGGGCAGGTAGCCGATGTGGGGGGTGACTGACTCGCGGTCGACGATCGAGTGGCCGGCGACGCTGGCCGTTCCTGCGGTCGGCCGCGTCAGCGTCGTCAGCATCCGCATCGTGGTCGTCTTCCCCGCGCCGTTGGGGCCGAGAAAGCCGTAAACGGTCCCGCGCTCGACTTGCATCGTCAGATCGTCGACCGCCGTCGTGTTGCCGTACCGTTTCGTCAGGCCATCGGTCTCGATAGCGAGGGCGTCGACAGGGCTCATAGATGTCTTTTCGTACCGCTATAGTTAAATGTGTGTCATAAGTGTCGGTCGTCAACGGCCGCGGGCGACCGCCTCGAGTCGGAGCTGATTCGGCCGACCGGGCGACGCCGCAGTGATGACAAAGACCGAATATTTTACTGAATGCGTTACGCAGACCTGACTATGAGCCCTGTCCATCCCCGCACGCTGCGATCGACTCGAGGTGATCGCTGATGGGACAAGCCGCTATCGCCCGTACGATCACCGAAACGGAGTTCCGGCGGACCGCTCGCGCTATCGTGGGCAACCGGACGCGGTTGTTTCTGATCGCGATCGCCCTGCTGATCGCGCTCGGCCCGATTACGGCAGTCGGGGTCCTCTTCCTGCCGGAGTTGGGCGAACGTGCCGCCGCCGGCTCGCTGTCGGCGTCCGGCACCACAACGATCACGGAGTTTGTCACCGGTGGAACCGCGCTTCTCTGGCTGTTTCTGGTCGTCATGGCCGTCATGCGGGCGGTCACGACGACCGCTGACGTCGATAAGCCGGCCTTTCTCCTGTTGTCGACGTCGGTCCGCAACGCCGTCGTCGGCCTCGTCGGTGCGGAGATCGCCCGTTTTCTGACCTGGGTACTGCTGCCGGCGGTTGTGTTCGCCGCGGCGTTTGCCTCCGGTGCGGGAACTGTAGTACCCGTTCTGGTCGCGCCGCTTTTCCTAGTGGTGATCATCGCGACCGCCGTCCCGGTCGGGTTCGCCGTCGGCGTCTGGGTTCGCCACCTGATCACCGCCTACGAACCGATCGCTAAGTACCGGACGCTGCTGTTTGCCGCCTTCTGGGTCGCGTACTTCGGTGTGATCATGACCGGGGGAATCAACGAGATCGCGGCGACGCTCTTTCGGCACCTGCAGGCCAGCCCGCTGGGCTGGCCCGGCCACCTCCTTTTGGTCGGCGTCCCCATCATCGATTCGTCGATGGTCGCGATCGGCGGTGCGGCGGTCGGCTCGCTGCTCGTCGTCGGTGCCGCCCTCGCCGTCGGGACGGCCGGCGCACGGACCCACTGGTTCGCCGATGCGGCCCGAACCGAGGACGAACCCGACCCGACCGTCGAACGGGGCGACGACCGGCTCACGGGAGCCCTCTCGGGTGTCCTCACGCGGCCAGTCCGAACCGTAGCCGTGACGGCGATCCGACGGACGAAACGCTCGCCGATCCGGCTCGCGTACGTCGGCTACCCGCTGCTCGGTGCCATCGGGTTCATCCAGCAGATCATCGAGTCCGGGACCGTCCCGTCGTTCATGGTCGCGCTGTTCTGTCTGTACGTCGTCTGGGCGGCCGGCGCGCTGTTCACGCTCAACCCGCTCGGCGATCTCGGGCCGGCACTGCCCGCCGTCGTCACGTCGACGCTCACCGGTCGAGACGCGATCCGCGGCCGGATCGTCGCCGCTGCCCTCGTCGCCGTCCCGTTCGCGGTGGTCGTCCCGCTCGTCCTCGGGGTCGTCAGCCCCCTCTCGCTCGAGCGGACCGGCGTCCTCGTCGCCGGGACCGTCGTCGGGGCGATCGCCACGCCGGCGCTGGCGTCGGGGATCGGCTCGGCGTTCCCCCGGTTTGGCAGCGTCAGCGTGACCAACAACCGCGAGGCGGTGATGCCGAGCAAGACCGCGTTCCTCGTCTACACGCTGGCGATCGCGCTGCCGGCGATCGCGGCCGCCGTCCTCTACCTCGAGGCCCCGGAGACGATCGCCGGCCTGCTTCGAGCCGCCACCGCGTTGACCCCGCTGCCCGAGGTCGAGGTCTCGGCCCGCGCGATCACGATCGGGTCGTGGATCGTGCTGATCGGCGGCCTGCTCGCGCCGCCGATTTCCTACCGCTACGGTGTCGAGCGGTTCGACTGGTACGACTTCGAGTAGGCGATTCCGTTCGCCGGCGTATCACCGCGCCGGCGTCCGTAACCTGCCATCATGCAGGGGTTCTACACGGTCGGCGCACATGGGGAGCGCATGCGAATGAACACCGTGCGCCGCGGGAGCGGCGAGCCGTTACTGCTCGTTCACGGACTGGGCGGGAGCTGGCGAACGTGGACCCCCGTCCTCGAGTCGCTGGCCGCCGAGCGTGAAGTGATCGCCGTCGACCTCCCCGGCCACGGCGAGACGCCGCCGCTGCCCGGCGAATCGTCCGTCGAGACGCTCGCCGACGCCGTCGGCTCGTTTCTGGCGGCGAACGACCTCGAGGGGGTCGACGCCGTCGGCAACTCGATGGGCGGGCGGCTCGTCCTCGAACTGGCGCGGCGGGGCGATATCGGCGCGACGGTCGCGCTCGACCCCGGCGGGTTCTGGGAGGGATGGGAGCGGTACTTCTTCTACGCGACGCTGGCCCCGTCGATCCGGCTCGTTCGGTTGCTCCAGCCCGTGATGGGGCGACTGATGAACAGCGCCGCGGGTCGCACCGCCCTGTTGGCCCAGCTCTCGGCGCGACCCTGGGCGTTGTCCCCCGACGTGGCGCTCGCGGAGATGCGGACCTTCGCGGACTCGCCGTCGTTCGACGAACTCCTGTATCGGTTGGCCTTCGGACCCGGCCAACCGGGCGCCGACGACACGCCGGGACCGGTCGTCCTCGGCTGGGGACGCAAGGACCGCGTCACGCTCCCACGGCAGGCGAAACGAGCCGTGGAGCGGTTCCCCAACGCGCGGGTGTACTGGTTCGAGGACGCCGGGCACTACCCACACTGGGACGCCCCCGACGAGGCGGCACGGTTGATACTCGCGTGTACCGGTGAAACGGCTGAACGGCTTCGAGAATAGACGCCGTCGGCGAGCGGTCTTACTCCGACACGCCCCACTTCGCGGTGCGCTTCGGCCGTTCGGTGACCGACGCGACCTCGAGATCGCCGTCGAACTCGTCGAGCGCTTCGACGTAGGCCTCGGCGCTGGCGACCGTCGAGAGGTAGGGGATCTCCTCTTCAACGGCCATCTCGAGCGAGTCGCGATCGCGGCTGACGACGAAGTCGACCTCGCCCTCGCGGATGGCCGCCGGTACGTCGTCGAACGCCGCGATGTCGAAGTGGTTTTCGAAGCCGTCGACGTCGAGATCGACGACGGCGGTCCCCTCGCTGACGGCGTTGCCGGCCGCCTGCTGGGACTTCCAGTAGGCCGTGCCGAAGTCGCTTGCCGTGCCCATGACCTCGCCGGTAGATTTCATCTCCGGGCCGAGACGCGGGTCCGAGCCCGGCAGGCGGTCGAACGGCAGGACGACCTCCTTGATCGAGGTGTGTTCGGGGATCTGCTCGTCGGCCTCGAGGCTCGAGAGCGTCTCGCCGGCCATGACCTTCGCGGCGAGTTTGGCGATCGGGACGCCGGTCGCCTTCGAGACGAAGGGCACGGTACGCGAGGAGCGCGGGTTCGCTTCCAGCACGTAGACTTCGCCGTCACGAACCGCGAGCTGGACGTTCAGCAGGCCTTTGGTCTTGAGCGCCTCGGCGATGTCCTCGGTGACCTCGCGGACGCGCTCTAAGGTGTCTTCCTCGAGCGAGCGGGGCGGGATCATACACGCGGAGTCGCCGGAGTGGACACCGGCGCTCTCGACGTGTTCCATGATGCCGCCGATGATGACGTTGCGGCCGTCCGAGACGGCGTCGACGTCGAGTTCGACCGCGTCCTCAAGGAAGTCGTCCACGAGGATCGGCTTGTCGGGTGCGACGCGGACCGCCTCCTCGATGTAGGTCTCGAGTTCGTCGTCGTTGTAGACGACGTCCATCGCGCGGCCGCCCAGCACGTAGGAAGGACGCACGAGGACGGGGTAGCCGATGTCGTGGGCCAGCTCGAGGGCCTCTTCCTCCGAGAAGGCGGTACCACCGTCGGGCTGGGAGATACCCATCTCCTCCATCAGGAGGTTGAAGCGGTCGCGGTCCTCCGCGAGGTCCATTGCCTCGACAGACGTGCCCATGACCTCACAGTCGAGGTCGCGGCGTTTGAGTTCGTCCTCGAGGGGTTCGCCGATGTTGACGGAAGTCTGGCCGCCGAACTGGACCATCACGCCGTCGGCACCGGTCGCCTCGGCGACGTCGGCGACCTCCTCGGCCGTGATCGGCTCGAAGAAGAGGCCGTCGGAGGTGTCGTAGTCGGTCGAGACCGTCTCGGGGTTGTTGTTGACGACGTAGGCGTCGATACCGAGTTCACGCAGGGCGCGGACGGCGTGGACCGAACAGTAGTCGAACTCGACGCCCTGCCCGATGCGGATCGGACCGCCGCCGACGACGATCACGCTCTCGATGTCGCGATCGACCTCGAGTTCGCCCGCGGCGGCGTCGCCCAGCAGCGGGCCGGACTCGAACTCGGACTTGCGCGCCGAGTAGTAGTACGGCGTCTCGGCCTCGAACTCGCCGGCGCAGGTGTCGACCTGTTTGTAGGTGCGGCCGGGAACCTCGGTTTCGACGGTGTCGACGTCCGCACCGGCGGCCGAGGCGATCGTCGCGTTGGTGTGGCCGGCGATCGCGGCCTCGGTGAAGTCGCCCTCCTGGGCCGCCAGCGTCGAGTCGGCGATGTTCTTGTAGCGCTCGGTGTACCACTCGAAGATGCCCGTCAGGTCGACGACCTCGTCGACGGTGTAGCCGCGTTCGAACGCCTCGAACATGGCGTACGGGCGGTCGGGCGAGGGGCGCTCGAGGTACTGTTCCTCGAGTTCCGCGTCGCTGACCTCGGCCCAGTCGACGTCGGGTTCGTACTCCGAGGAGCGAAGCGCCTTGAGCAGGCTCTCCTCGAAGGAGCGGCCGATCGCCATCGCCTCGCCGGTCGATTTCATCGCCGTCGTCAGCTCGAAGTCGACGTCATCGAACTTGTCTTTGGGCCACCGGGGCACCTTGGTGACGACGTAGTCGATCGCGGGCTCGAACGCCGCCGTCGTTTCGCCGGTGATCTCGTTGTCGATCTCGTGGAGGCGCTTGCCCAGTGCGACTTTCGCGGTGACGCGGGCGATCGGGTAGCCGGTCGCCTTCGACGCGAGCGCGGAGGAACGGGAGACACGGGGGTTGACCTCGACGACGCGATACTCGCCGCCGGGGGTGCCGTCGTCGTGCCAGGCGAACTGGATGTTACACCCACCTTGGATACCGAGTTCGCGGATAACGTCGAGCGCCGCCGAGCGCATCTCCTGGTGACCCTCGTCGGGGACGATCTGGGACGGCGTGACGACCGTCGACTCCCCGGTGTGGATGCCCATCGGGTCGATGTTCTCCATATTACAGATGATGATACAGGAGTCGTCGGCGTCGCGCATCACTTCGTACTCGTACTCGACCCAGCCGGCGATGGACTCCGTGATGAGGACCTCGCTGTTCCGGGAGAGACGCAGGCCCTTGCGGACGCGGCGCAGCAGTTCGTCCATCTCGTGGACGACACCGGAGCCGGAGCCCCCCAGCGTGTAGGTCGTGCGGGCGATGACCGGCAGTCCGCCGACCTCGTCGACGGCGGCCTCGACGCGCTCTTTCAGGTCGGCCTCAGTCATCTCCGAGACTTCTTCGTCCGCCTCGAGCGAGATGGTCGTCGAGGCGGGAACCGGCTGGCCGATCTTCTCCATGCGCTGGCGGAAGAGGTCGCGGTCCTCCGTCGCGTAGATCGTATCCAGCGGCGTCCCCATGATCTCGACGTCGTACTCCTCTAAGACGCCCTCCTCGGCGAGTTCGGCGGTGACGTTCAGGCCGGTCTGGCCGCCCAGCCCGGCGATGACGCCGTCGGGGTTTTCCTTGCGGATGATCTCGGCGATGGCGTCAGTGGTGATCGGCTCGATGTAGACCTCGTCGGCCATCTCCGGGTCGGTCATGATCGTCGCCGGATTCGAGTTGACGAGGACGACGCGAGCGCCCTCCTCCTGGAGCGCCCGGCAGGCCTGTGCGCCCGAGTAGTCGAATTCGGCGGCCTGTCCGATCTGGATCGGGCCGCTGCCGATCAACAGGATCGTGCGGCCGTCGCCCGTCTCGGCGTCGGTGGCGGTGTCCGTACTCATTTGTCTTGTCGAATCGGAGTTCGCACATCGTAATAAGCCCCACGATACAGTACGAATCTCGAAATCGATTTTCGAAATTCGAACCCACGGCGTCGGACGGGTACCGGAGACACCGGTTTCGGGTTTCGACGACCGATCTCCGCCGGTTAAGCGTGAACTACGTGCGTCATTCGCTCCCCGGCACCGTTCCCGTTATCGGCGGTTATGACCACATATGTCGGCCGAATTTCTTATCACGGCCCGTTTCCTTGCTTCGGAGCAATCAGATGGTTAGGCCCGGCTCGGATCAGTTCTCTCGACCGACGACCGTTATCTACGCCGATCCATCCCCCGGACGCCGACGACGGACGGTCGACGCCCTCGAGTCGGCAGCGAACACACTCACGGTCGTCCCCGTTGCGACGCCGACCGCGCTCCGCGACGCGCTCGCGGGGGCGTCCGAGCGCACCTGTGTCGTCACCGAACGCGACCTCGGCGAGACGAGCGCGATGACGCTGTACGACCAGGTCGCGGCCGGCGAGGAGCCACCCGTGCCGTTCGTCCTCTACACCGGCGACGGCGACGAACTGCTCGCGAGCGACGCCATCGGGGCCGGACTGGCCGGCTACGTTCCGAGAGGTCACGAGGATTCGCTCGAGCGATTGCTCGCACAGATCCGACGGGCCGTCGAGGAGGCGGAACGCGACGAGACGCCGACCGATCCCCGGTCGGACGGTGCCGTCGAAACCGAGCGGGACCGGTTTCGCTCGCTGTTCGAGAACATCCCCGATCCGGTCGTGTTGACGGTTCGTGACGACGGCAATCGAATTCTCGATGTCAATCCGGCGTTCGAGGAGATGTTCGGCTACGACCGGGAGACGCTCGTCGGAACGTCGGTCGAGGATCGGCTCGTCCCCGACGGCTCGGAGTCGGTCGACGCCTACGGGGAAAGCGGCCCGGGCGGGAGCGTGACCACCATCGACGAGCGGGTGACCGCGGAGGGCCCCCGGGAGTTCCTGCTTCGCGTGTTCGCGGTCGATCTCGGCGACGAGATCCACGAGTACGCGATCTACACCGACATCGCCGCACAGAAGCGCCGGGAGCGTGACCTCGAGCGGTATCGGACGCTCGTCGACACCGTCGGCGATCCGATGTTCGTCCTCGACGCGGACGGGCGGATCGAGATGGTCAACGAAGCGATGGCGGCCGTCCTCGGAACGACGCGTTCGGACCTCGTCGGGGATCACCCGAGCGATTACATGACCGACGAGGACGTCGAACGGGCGACGGCGACCCTCCGTGAGATCCTTGCCGACGAGGATCGGACGTGGGAGACCTACGAGATGCAGTTCGAGCCCGTCGACGGCGACCCGTTGCTCGTCGAGAACAACGTCGCGCCGCTGGTCGACGAAGGCGGGACGTTCACCGGCAGCGTCGGCGTGATCCGCGACATCAGCGATCGCAAGGAACGCGAGCGACGCATCCAGCGCCTCCACGAGGGCACCCGTCGCCTGATGGCGGCCGAACGCACCGACGAGGTCGCTCGCGTCGCGACCGAAATCGCCCGCGACGCGCTGTCGCTCGAACTCAACTCCGTCTACCTGTACGAAGAGGAGCCGGTCGTCCGTTCCGCGCCGGCATGCGACGCGACCGCGGGGACCGATTCCACCACCGAATCACGGGACGAACACGGCGTTCTCGTCCCGGCCGCGGCGACCGACGAGACGGAAGCCCTCCTCGGGACGGTACCGGCACTCGGCCCCGACAGCATCGCCTGGGACGCCTTCACGGCCGGGGAAACGCTCGTCCACGGCGACGTCCGCCGTGCCGATAACGTTCGCAACCCCGAGACGTCGATGCGGAGCGAGATCCACATCCCGCTGGGCGACGCGGGGATCTTCATCGCCGGTTCGACGACGCCCAACGATTTCGACGCCGAGACGGTCACCCTCGCGCGCATCCTCGCGGCCAACGTCGAGGCCGCACTCGAGCGGGCCCGTCGCGAGGCCGAACTCGCCGCGCGGACGGCCGAACTCGAGCGCCAGAACGATCGCCTGGACGCCTTCGCCAGCACCGTCTCCCACGACCTGCGGAACCCGCTGACCCTCGCGGCGGGCCACCTCGAGAACCTCGAGGCCCACGTCGATAGCGAGGGCGAACGCTACCGCGAGGAGATCGACTGGGCGCTCGAACGGATGAACACGCTCATCGAGAACGTTCTCACACTGGCTCGAAGCGGCCAGCGCCTAACCAAGACGGACGCGGTCGATCTCGACGAGATCGTCGAGCGGGCACACCGGACCGTCGATCCCGACCTCGACCTCGTCCACGAGGACTCGCTACCGACGGTCGAGGCCGATCCGGAGCGGCTGCTCGTCTGCTTCGAGAACGCCTTCCGCAACGCCCGCGAACACGTCGGCGAGGATGTGACGGTCACGGTCGAGCGGACTGCCGACGGGTTCGCGATCGCCGACGACGGTCCCGGCGTCCCGCCAGCCGAACGGACGGACATCCTCGAGTCCGGCTACAGCACCGATCCGGACGGGACCGGCTTCGGGCTGGCGATCGTCTCCGAGGCGATCGAGGCCCACGGCTGGTCAATTACGGTCGAGGAAAGCGCGGCAGGCGGGCTCCGACTGGCGGTCTCGTTCGAGGACGGAGACATGGCCGATCTATAACGCGCGGTCGTGTTCGCTCTCGAACTCCCGTTCCCGCCGGTACTGCTCGACGAAGGCCTCGACGTCGAACTCGAGCATCTGGGACTCGAACTCGGAGACTGCGGCGTCGTCGTCGGCGTGGCTGATCGCGTGTTCCATGAGTTCGACGACGAGTTCGACGACGACCTCGTGGAGCCGGCGGGCGTCGAAGTCGGTGACCCAGACGAGCGTGTAGCCGACCGCACCGTCGTCGCTGGCGTCGTGGACGACGACCGCCTCGGGGAACTCCTCCAGGACGACCCCCAGCAGGTGGGGGGTGCCGAACTCCTCGAACTCGTCGTCGGTGTCGATCGTCTCCCGCAGGACCGTCACCAGCGATTCGGGAACGAACCGAGAGGGCGGGTGGACGTCCGTGACGACCGCGTGGCTGTCACCGCAGGGACAGTCGTACTCGCGCATCCCCAGGTCGATCTCGTGGGGGTCGAGGTGGGTCCCGCAGGGTAACTCGAGCCGATCGCCGCCGTCCGCACCCGCAGCGCCGGGGCCTGCCATTGCCCGTCGTTCGGCCGGAGCGGGCTTAAGGGCGACGACTCGGGACCGATGCGTTCGCGCTTCCCGGACGCCGATCGCCGTGGCGCGCGCTGTCGGCTGCTCGAGCAAAAGCGAGAGCAGGCAACGACACTGCGCGAGGGATGAGCGAACGCAGTGAGCGAATCGGCTGGGGAGGACGAGGAAATTCCCTGTTGCCACGATAGCAGGGCGTATCGCTTTCGTGGACTATAGTAGAAAGAGCCATTTGTGCGTAAATGACACTGGCTGATCAGAAAAGACAGCGTCCTGCTATCGTGGCAATACTGAGAGCCACACCCACCCCAGCCGATTCGTTCGCTTCCGTAAGTCGCTCACTTATCCCTCGCGCAGTGTCACCGGCCGCCTTCGCTAGCGCTCAGTCGGCCGCCAGTACGCGCCACCGCGGATCACCGTCTAATCGTATGCTGTACTGTGTCGAAAACGGGTAACCAGGCGATCCGACCCGTCACTAGGGCCAGTCGTCGCGGACCTCTTCGGCGTCGTCGTCCTCGTCGTCGGCGCTCGAGGCGATGATCCAGTCGGCCGCCTCCGCAGCGTCCTCGACCGCCAGATACTCCCAGTCGACCTCCTCGGCCAATTGCTCGTCCTCCTCGCTGGCCCCGACGTAGACGTAGCGTCCGGTGTCGAACTGGTCTTTGACGCCCTCAAGGCTCTCGGCTTTGCCCCGGGGTCCGGAGAAGAAGTCCTGTCGGATGCGGTTCTTCCGGGTGAAGTTCGTGACGACGTAGGTCGGTTTCTCGGAAACGACGCCGATGTACTCGGTCCACCCTCTGGCGTCTTCGAACACGCGCTCGGGCGAGGCGAGTTCCTTGAGCGCCTCGAGTTCGAACGCCAGTGTCATGTCGCTGTCGCCGTTCATGCGTCATCGAAAGCGCGCACACGGGAAAACGACTTCGATACCACCCACGGTGCGGGAGGCGGAGCCCCGGTGGCTCAGACCCGTTCGACGCGGTAGTAGTCCGTAAAGACGAGTACCTCACCCGGCTCGAGGTCGGTCTCGGCGGCCGAAACGGGGCGGTCCTCGGTGACGGCGCGATAGATGGCGTCCAGCGTCTCCGTCTCGAACTGATCGACGTGACGGACTGTCGCGTCCGCCGGCACGGACGGGACTCGCTCGAGTCGCACAGCAGCGGACTCGGGACGTACTGATCGGGACTGGAGTTCACTGGTCGCCATGTTCATTGTTACCAAATGTACTCGTCTGTGTTAAGCGTTCCGCTTCCGGCAGTGGCGGCGGCGAGACGGGAGAACAGTTCGTCGTCGCGGAGACGCCGGTCTCTCGGTTCGATTCGTCGAAAAGCGCCGCGAACGGATCGGAAAACGGAGGTGGCCGCTACTGCTCCTGCGTGGGGGCGAGTTCGTCGAGGTCGACGGACTGCTCTAAGAGGACCTCGGCCTGATCAGCGACGACGCGCTGTTCGCGCATCAGCTGTTTGAACTTGCTCTGGGGCGAGAGGTCACCGATGAGGACGCCGCCGACGATCTTGCCGTCCTTGAAGGCGATGCGTCGCCACTCGGTGTCGCTGTATTTGCGCTCGGCGTGTTCGTCGCCGCGTGTCGGATGACCGAAGGAGAGGAACGGGAAGTCGAAGTGCGTAATGGAGTACGACGAAACCCACTGGAAGCCCTCTTCCTCGGCGTCGGCGGCCATGTTGATGGCGGCGACCCGGCCCTGTTCCTTGGCCGAGCCCCACGAGCCGTTCTGGGCCTGCTCGCCCAGCAGGACGTCGTGGAACTGCGTGAGGTCGCCGGCCGCATAGACGTCGTCGACGTTGGTCTGCATGTACTCGTCGACGACGATCCCGTTGTCCTGCTCGATGCCGGCTCCACGGAGGAATTCGGTGTTGAACGACAGGCCGATAGCGACGCCGGCGAAGTCACACTCGTAGCGGTCGCCGTTGGGGTCGACCGCGGCGGTGACGCGGCCGTCGTCGTCGACCTCGAAGCGGTCGACGCCGCTGTCGAAGACCGGTTCGACGCCGACGTCGCGCATGCCCTCGTGCATGATCTCGGCACCCTCGGCCGAGAGGGCGTAGCGCCACCAGCGGTCGCCCCGCATCAGGTAGTCGGCCTCGATCCCCTGTGCGCCACAGACCGCGGCGAAGTCGATCCCGAGCAGGCCCGCACCGACGATGACGCCCCTGTCGGCCTCGTCGGCGTGGTTGCGGATGCCGCGAGCGTCCTCGAAGGTCCAGAAGTGATGGATTCCGTCGGCGTCGCTGTTCTCGACGGGCAGTTGGGTCGGCGTTCCGCCGGTCGCCACGAGCAGCTTGTCGTAGGGGATCTCCCCGCTGTCGTGAGTGTGGACGACCTTCCCCTCCGTGTCGACGCTCGTGACGTGGGTATTGAGCGAGAGGTCGATGTCGCGGTCCTCGTACCAGTCCTCGTCGTGGATCGAGATCGGGGCTTCGGGGAGTTTGCCCTTCGCGTGTTCCTTGATGAGAATCCGGTTATACAGTGGCTCCCCCTCATCGGTGATGACGGTAATCTTCGCGTCCGGGTCCTCTTCCCGGAGGGTCTCGGCGGCCGAACTGCCCGAGATCCCGTCACCGATGATGACGTACTGAGTCATATCCCGATGGTTCGTAATCCGGGTTAAAGTGGGTTGCTATCTCGTCTATTTTGCCGGACGACAGTGTCTGACACTACGAGCGTAAACTGAACGCCGAATATATTCACCAGAGTTTACTGATCTCGAGCGTTCCGGCACCATTTCTCGAGCATGCAACGATTGCTGGCATCGCCGACGATCGCGGACCCTAACAGTGTTGTCCGAACCGTTCTTTAGGATATCCCCCCAACCGTCGGGCATGAAACTGCGACAGAACGCGAAACACTTCGCCTATCGCAAGGCCCTCGAGACGCCCGGGATCCGCTCGGTCGCCAACTCGGGGCTGGTTCGGCTCCACACCAAGATCTTCACCGGGAAGGCCGACCCGGCCCGCGCCGAGGAACGGAAAGCCCACCTCGACGGCCTCTTCGACGCGACGATGGATGCCTACCTACGGGCGCTCCAGGAGGGGTACTCCGAAGCCGAGGCCCGCGAGATCACCCATATCCAGGCCAACTTCGACTTCTACAACCACGGCTGGACCGAGATGATGGAGTTTCCGGCCGACGAACTCGAGGCCCACTACGACCGCTACGGCGAGTTCTTCGAGCGCTGGGACGTGACCATCGACGAGCCGCTGGGCCAGTTCGCCCCGCCGGAGGGACTGCCCGAGGCACCGTCGACCCCCGAACGGCTCGACGATCCCGATCACCCACACGCCGAGGGCGGGTTCGCCGACGACGTCTACGTCGAGACCGACGACGGCGAGCTGATCATCGGCGGGCAGGACGAGCCCGAGGACGTCGACGTCTCGCAGGTCGTCACGGACGAGGACTGAGAGAGGCATCGACGCTGTTCGTGTGCTTCTCCCGGTCGGCGGCAGCCGGTTCCCACACGGCTAAGTAGCCGGAGCGTTCCGGTTCGGGCAACGGCTATCATGGCACTCGAGGGCAACGACCGATCGATCGCGGCGTTTACGATGGCCGGCCACGCGCTGGTTCACTGGTTCGAAACCTCGATTCCGATCTTTCTGGTCGTCTGGCTGACCGAGTTCGACGCGGGCGTGAGCCTGTTCGGAATCGTCGTCGCGCTTGGCTATGCCCCCTTCGGGATCGGCGCGTTGCCCGGCGGCGTCCTCGCGGACCGATACGGCACGAAGCGGCTCATCGTCGCCTGTCTGGCCGGGATGAGCGCCGCCTTCCTCGTCCTCTCGCTGGCGACGTCGATCTACGCGATCGCCGTCGGCCTCGTCCTGTGGGGCGTCGCCGCCAGCGTCTATCACCCCGCCGGCCTCGCGCTGATCAGCACCGGCGTCGAGGAACGGGGCACCGTCTTCGCCTGGCACGGCATCGCGGGCAACACCGGCATCGCGCTCGGCCCCTTCGTCGCCGCGACCCTGCTGATCGTCCTCGAGTGGCAACTCGTCGCCGCCTTGCTCGCCGTGCCGGGCGTCCTCGCGGTCCTGTACGGGCTCAGTGCGGAGTTCGACCCCACCGCGGCCGTCGCCGACGACGTCGATGCCGGCCCCGACGACGCGCTGTCGCTGTCGGAATTTTTCGCGGACTCGCGGGCGCTGTTCGCCAGCGCCTTCGCATTGATCTTCGCCATCGTCGCCGTCGAGGGGCTGTACTACCGTGGGATGCTCACCTACCTCCCGGAGATTCTCCACGGGTTGCCGGCCATCGAGGGACTGGTCGTCCCCGCCGGCCTCGAGGGGATCGAGCCCGCGGACTACATCTACGTCGGCCTGTTGGTCGTCGGGATGGGCGGCCAGTACGCCGGCGGGAAACTGACCGATCGGCTCGAGCCGGCCCGCGGTCTGCTGGCGATTTTCGGCGTCCTCGCGGCGCTGGCGCTGGCGTTCGTTCCCGTGACCGGACTGGGACTGCTCCCCGTCGCCGCGCTCTGTGGCGCGTTCGGGTTCTTTCTCTTTGCGATCCAGCCGTTCTACCAGAACGCCGTCGCGGTGTACACGCCGCCGGACACCCGCGGGCTCTCCTACGGCTATACCTACCTCGGGGAGTTCGGGATCGGCGCTGCGAGCATCGCCGTCGGCGGGTTCGTCCTCGGCGAGGCCTCGCTGGCGGCGTTTTTCGGCGTGATCGCGACCTTCGCCCTCGCCGGGGCCGGCCTCTCGGTGGCGTTGCTCGCCGGTCTCGGTCGATTCACCGGGGCCGAACGCCCCGCCGGGGCGAAGGAGTAGCCGACACTGGGCGCCCACGCGGCGAGAAGAGAAACGCGGTCGCCGCCGCTCGCTCGAGCGGAAGCTTACGCGAGCCAGGTTGGTGTCTGGTACTCCGCCGTCGCTCGGTCCTCCGGCCAGATGATCTCCTGTGATCCCTCGCCGTCCTCGGTTTCCTGCCACTGGAAGTAGACCGGATCCGGATCGGAGCTGTTGTACCGGAGATCGTGCGTATGCTCGTGATCCTGACCGTAGAACTCGACCGTCCCGGCGCTGCCGGTAAACGAAACCTCTTCGATATACGAGACAAGTTCGTCGGCGTCGAACGTCCCCGTATTCTCGACGGCGTCGGCGAACAGGGCGACCGCGTCGTACGTGTGATAGCCGGTGTACACCGGGCTCGAGCCGTTGTAGGTGTCCTGATACGCGTTCACGAACGGCTGTGTCTTGTCGGTTCGCGTACTCTGTGCCGTTGCGCTGCTTTGACCGACCCCGAACCGACAGGCCTCGTTCGTCGCCTCGTAGTACGAGGGGAGCTGCATCGGCACGTGGATGCCGCCGAACGCGAACGGGCGCGGTTGGGGCGTGACCCAATCCAGAAGTGCGTCGGTTCCGGTATGAGCCGTCGTAATGAACGCCGCGTCCGCCCCGGCAGCCTCGACCTCGTCGTAGATCGCCGTGAAGTCCTCCGTCGCGGGCGGATACTGCTCTTCCATGACGACGTCGACGCCCGCGTCCGGGAGCTGGTTCTGATAGACCTTCCACGGCTCCTCGGTCCAGTCGTAGTCCTCGAC
Source organism: Natrinema pellirubrum DSM 15624 (assembly GCF_000230735.2). Lineage (NCBI taxonomy): Archaea > Methanobacteriati > Methanobacteriota > Halobacteria > Halobacteriales > Natrialbaceae > Natrinema > Natrinema pellirubrum. The sequence goes on along the minus strand of NC_019962.1, from coordinate 592,375 downwards.
GAGGACGGCGACGGAGTTCCAGCCGATATCGTCGGCCTTGTCGGTCAGGAAGTCGACCTGCATCTGGCCGAGGTCGTGGTTGTTGTTCGGCCCAACCCGGAAATGATACTTGTACTTCTCGTACTGCTCGCTGATGCGCTGGCTTACCGCCGTCGTCGCCGCACCGGAGGTGAGATGAACCGTCTCCTGTTCGGCGATGTCTTCGATGATGTTCATCAGCGCCTCGCTGGCGAAGACGCCGATCGTTACGTCCACGCCCTCCTCGAGGATGAGCCGCTGGTACTGTCGCCGGGCCTCGGATGGACTCCCGTTCGTATCGCCGACGACCAGTTCGACGTCTCGCCCATCGATCCCGTCGTTGTCATTGAGTTCGTCGACCGCCACCGTTGCCCCGCGTTCCATCGACCGGCCGATCTGATCGCTGTCCGGATCGGGTGCGAGCAATCCAATCCTGACCGGTCCCTCGGTAGCGCTTCCGCCGACGATCGATTCGTACGTGCCGAGACAGCCCGCAAGCGATGCGCCGGCGGCAACTCCACCCGTCGCTCTCAAGAGCCGTCGGCGGTCGAGTGCCCGAGAACGCGACGTCGAGTGGTCGTTCGATTCGGTACCGTGTCCCTTGCTCCCATTCATCTTGACAACCGTTTCTCCTTGGGTTTCTTAGTGTTTTCGCATAGTTACAATCAGAATATTACTTATTGAATGACACGTGTCGAGACGCATAGCAGCTCGTGCCGGGCCGCACCACCGGGCCGTCGCTACTCGTCGAGACTGGTGGAAACGACGGCAGTCGTCGTGAGGACCGACCGCTATCGGATGAAACCAGCGCCGAAACGGCGGCAAACGGGAGAACTCGAGCGGGTTACAACCAGTCCGGCTGTTCGTACTCGTCGCCGTCGGCCGCGTGTTCGTCGGGCCAGATGACCGTCTGCTCGCCCTCGCCGTCGTCGGTCTCCTGCCACTGGAAGTAGACGGGATGGACGTTGCCCTCGCCGTAAATGACGTCGTGGGGGTGTGGGTCGTCCTGGCCGTGGAACTCGATGGTGCCGGTGGTACCGGTAAACGAGGTTTCCTCGAGCGGCCCGACCAGATCCTTCGACGCGACGGTCTCGCCGCGCGTGGCCGCATCCGCGAACACCTTGACCGCGTCGTACGCGATGTAGCCGGTGTAGACCGGACTCGTCCCGCCGTGTTTGGACTGGTACGTGGAGACGAAATCCTGCGTTTTGGACGTGATCTCCGCGGTGGACACTGCACTGGCGTAGCCGACGGCGTACTCACAGGCCCCATTGGTCTCCTCGTAGTACGAGGGGAGTTGCATCGGAACGTGGATACCGCCGAACGCGAACTCACGTTCGGCCGGTCGCCAGTCCTGCAAGGCCGCAGTACCGGTGTGGGCCGTCGAGATGAACGCCGCGTCCGCCCCCGACGCCTCGACGTCATCGTAGATGTCGGAGAAGTCCTCGGTCGCCGGCGGATACCGCTCCCACGTGGCGACGTCGATGTCGGTGTCCGGGAACTGGCTCTGGTAGAACGCCCACAGGCCGTCGGTCCAGTCGTAGTCTTCCGCGAGAACGGCGATGGAGTCCCAGCCCATGCTCTCGCTTTTCTCGGTCAGGAAGTCGATCTGTGCCTGTGCGAGGTTGGTCCCGTTGATCGGCCCGACTCGGAAGTGGTACTTGTACTTGTCGTAGTCCGAGCCGACGTTCTCGCTGGCCGTCGTCGTCGCGGAGCCGGCCGTGAGATGAATCGTCTCCTGTTCGGCGATCTCGTCCATCAGCGGCTCGAGGACCTCGGTCGTCGAGATGCCGACGGTGACGTCGACGTCCTCCTCGAGGATGAGCCGCTGGTACTGGCGACGACCTTCCGTCGGACTCGCGTTCGTGTCGCCGACGACCATCTCGACGTCTCGGCCATTGATCCCGTCGTTCTCGTTGAGTTCGTCGACGGCGATCCGAGCGCCCTGCACGATCGAGCGGCCGGTCGAATCGCTGTCCGGATCCGGTGCCAGCACGCCGATCCGAACCGGCTCGGCCTCGTCGTTTCCGACGATCGAGCCATACGTCCCGAGACAGCCCGCAAGCGATGCACCAGCGGCGATCCCGCCCGTCGCCCTCAAGAACCGTCGGCGGTCGACCCTCGGAGAACGAGACGTCGTTCGGTCGTTCGATTCCCCACCACGTCCCTTGTACGCATTCATCCTGACGATCGTTTCAACCTCTGTTTCTTAGTGTTTTCGAATATTACAATCAACATATTGAAAATATTATGTAATGTGCTACTTGGCGAGTGGCTCGTATCAGCCGCCACCGTCGCCGCGCAGTCACTGCTCAGGGATGAAACGAGGACTGCAGTCGGCAATCACCACGTCTGGTGGCTGGGTCACCGCCGGCAGTCGCGAGAGAGCGATAGGCAGTTGCCTGCCGAATTCCCCTCAGAACCAGTCGGGTTCGACGTAGTCGGTCGTCGAGTAGGTGTCGGGCCAGATCGTCCGCTGAACGCCCTCGCCGTCGTCGTTTTCCCGCCACTGGAAGTACAGCGGATGGACGTTGTCCTCCCCGTAGATGACGTCGTGGGCGTGTTCGTGGTCCGCATCGTGGAACTCGATCGTTCCGGTCGTTCCGGTAAAGGAGGTCGATTCGAGCGCACCAACCAGTTCGTCGGAATCGAACGTACCGGCCCGTTCGGCCGCATCGGCGAAGAGTTTGATCGCGTCGAACGCAATATAGCCGGTGTAAACGGGAGCGTCCCCTCCGTTTCTGTTCTGATATTCCTGAACGAACGGCTGGGTCTTGTCGGTGGTTTCAGCGGTCGGTGTCGCGAAGGCGTAGCCGGCCGCGTAACGGCACGCACCATTGACCTTCTCGTAGTACGAAGACAGTTGCATCGGCACGTGAATCCCGCCGAAGGCAAACGGCCGCTCCGCCGGTCCCCAATCCATGACGGCCTGGGTTCCGGTGTGGGCTGCCGAAACGATCGCTGCGTCGGCACCGGACCGCTCGACTTCGTCGTAGATGCCTGAGAAGTCCTCAGTTGCCGGCGGGTATCGTTGTTGCATCGCCACGTCGACGTCTACGTCACCGAGTCGGTTTCGGTACACCCGCCACAGCCTCTCAGTCCAGTCGTAGTCCTCCACGAGAATCGCAACGGAGTCCCACCCGATTTCGGCCCCCATATCGTCGAGGAAGTCGATCTGGGTTTCGGCGAGGTTGACGTCGTTGATCGGGCCGGCACGGAAGTGATACTTGTACTCCTCGTATTGCTCGTTGACCAACTGACTCGCCCCCGACGTCGCAGAACCGACTGTGAGATGCGGAACCTTTTGCTCGGCGATATCGTCCATCAACGCCATCAGCACCTCGGTCGTGGCAATACCGATAGTCGCGTCTACCTTCTCCTCGAGGATCAGTCGCTGGTACTGGCGGCGCGCCTCGAGCGGACTTCCGTTCGTATCACCGAGGACCAGTTCGACATCCCGCCCGTCGATGCCTCCGTTGTCGTTGAGTTGCGCACGGGCGATCGCAGCACCGGAAACGATCGATTGCCCCGTCGGATTGCTATCCGGGTCGGGTGCCAGCACGCCGATCCGAACCGGCTCGACCTCCTCATCGCCGACGATCGATCCGGCAGTCTCGAGACAGCCCGCAAGCGAGAGTCCGGCGACACCGCCGGCCGTCGTTTTCAGCACGCGGCGGCGGTTCGGCCCACGTGCTGGCGTATCGGTTGGAGCGCGCCCGCCGTTCCGACGGCCGCAGCTATCTTCAGCCATATTGAACGGTCGTTTCGACCTCCGTTTCTTAACGTTTGCGAAGCTACCGATCTCGAAAGTATAGCATTGTGACTCGTCGAGAGCGGCAGGAGAGACATTCGTTCCAGCCACCGATACGGTTCGAAACACTTTATTTTACTATATTGGGCCAGAAGAATTGGACAAGGGAGAGGATTTCGACTATGCGTATGACGATGTGGAGAAACGACGCCATTATCAGCTTCGATAACCACGCCTGACAATTTATGTACCGACGAAATCACGCGTGATCTATCCATGGATTTCGCTCGACGACTGGTGCCGACAGCTATCCGACGGCGGTACGCCGTCAAGTTCGGAATCGCGCTGTTGATTCTCGGACTCTCCGTCGGTCTCATCGGATACGCTGCAACGGGGGCAATTACCAACCAGGTGGAGGATCGGGTGCAGAACGACCACGCGTCTGCAGCGGGACAGGAAGCACAGAGCCTGCAGATGTGGAACGAGCAGAACGAACACACGATCAGTACGATCGCCAGATCGGACGTCGTCGCAACTGACGATACGGACGCGATCCAACAGCGGTTCCTCGACTGGGAGGAACACCTAGACGCCGACACGTTCGACATCTCCTACGTCGATACCAGCAACGACACGGTCACGGCAAGCACCAACGCGGAGCTTCGTGGGACGACCGCAACCGAGATGGACAACGTCGACGCGAGCGCCTACGAGGAGGCGACCACGAACGTTCCGTGGGTCTCCGACGCCTACCTCGCTGAGGGCGACCTCGGCGAGGAGACGACGGTGATCACGTACGTCCAGTACTCGCCCGAAACCGAGGATCGAGCGATCGTCTACACCGCCGACCTCGAGGCCTACGCGAACCAGCTCCAAGACGACGAGGGGGTCACGACGATGGTTGTCGACGGTGACGACGAGATCATGCTCGACAACGCCGGCTACGGCGGCAACCACTCGACGCTGGGGACCGCCTACGCCGGCAACGGTAGCCTGTTAGAGTCCGCACGGACCGAGGGTGCGACGACCCAGCAGATCGATAGTTCCACACTCACCTTCGATAACGACGCCTACGGGTTCGGATCGGACGGCTACGACGAGTACGTCACGAGTTCCGCACGCGTGTTCGGCACCGACTGGGTCGTCGTGACCCACGAGCCCGCCGATCAGGCCTTCGGGTTCGTCAACGCGGTCAACCAGTACGGGATCTACGCGACGATCCTCGGCGTCCTCATGATCGGCATGGTGGGTGCCGTCCTCGGCCGGAACACCGCCGTCTCCATCGACCGACTGACCGACAAGGCCGGCCAGATGGAGGAGGGCAACCTCGACGTCGACCTCGAGACGAAACGGATCGACAACATCGGCCGGCTCTACAACGGCTTCGACTCGATGCGTGACGCCCTTCGCGAACAGATCCGCGAGGCCGAAGCCGCCCGCGAGGAGGCCGAACAGGAGCGCGAACGCGTCAAAGAGATCAACGACCACCTCGAGGAGAAGGCCGCCGAATACTGTGCGGTCATGGGCGACGCCGCCGACGGCGATCTCACCGCCCGGGCAGACGCCGACAGCGACAACGAGCAGATGCAACAGATCGGCGAGGACTTCAACGAGATGCTCGACGAGATCGAGCAGACCATCGCCGAACTCAACCGGTTCGCGACCGACGTCGCGACTGCCTCCGAACAGGTGACCGCCTCGAGCGAGGAGGTCCGCTCGGCCTCCCAGCAGGTCACCGAATCGATTCAGGAGATTTCCGACGGTGCGGACCGACAGAACGAGTCGCTACAGTCGGTCAACCAGGAGATGAGCGGCCTCTCGACGACGACCGAGGAGATCGCCGCCTCCTCGAACGAGGTCGCCGACATCGCCGAACGGACCGTCAACACCGGACAGGAAGGGCAGGAAGCCGCCCAAGAGGCGATCGCCGCCATGGAAGAGATCGAGACCGAGTCCGAGTCGGCCGTCAGCGAGATCCGCCGGCTCGAGGAGGAGGTCCAGCAGATCGACGAACTGATCAACACCATTTCCGAGATCGCCCGCCAGACCAACATGCTGGCGCTGAACGCCAACATCGAGGCCTCCCGCTCCGCGGGCGGCAGCAGCGACGATGAAGGGTTCTCCGTCGTCGCCAAGGAAGTCAAGGCACTCTCGGAAGACGTCGCCGAGGCCGCCAACGAGGCCGAGGACCGCCTCGAGGCGATCCGCGATCGGACCGAGCAGTCCGCGGCCGAGGTCGAGGGCACGAGTAGCGACATCGAGAACGCCAGCCGGCAGGTCCAGGAGGCAGTCAGCGCGCTCGAGGAGATCGCCGACCTCGCCAAGGAGACCAACGTCGGTGTCCAGGAGATCTCCGCGGCGACCGAAGAGCAGGCGGCTTCCACACAGGAAGTCGTCGCGATGGTCGACGACGCGGCCACGATCTCCGAGGAGACGACCTCCGAGGCCGAAAACGTCGCTGCCGCCGCCGAGGAACAGACCACTGCACTGACCGAGGTCACCAAGTCCGCCTCGAGTCTCTCCGAACAGGCTTCGCAGCTCTCGGAAGCGCTCGACCGATTCGACACCGAGATCGACCTCGCGGACGTCGAACTCGAGTCGGCGTTCGACGTCGATACGGAACTTGGCGAGACCGAATCCGAGTACGCGGTCGACGACGCGGCCGACGAACAGGAACAGGGGATTACCTTCGATACCGACGCCGACGACGCCGAGACGGCGGCAAGTCCCGGCATCGGTGACGACGACGCGCCCGCGGCCGACGCCGAGCCGACGGACGACGACAACGACGGGGACGCCCTCGAGGCGACGCAATCGAGCGCCGACGAAACGGACGCCGAGCCCGCGACCGCGCTCGAGGACGCCGACACCCCCGAGGAGATCGGTGCCGAGGAGATTCTCGGCATCGAGGACGAAGCGGCGGCGGAGCCGCTGACGGACGCCGACGAAGCGACCGCGACCGACGATGTGGATCCGCTGGCCGACGACGAGTCAGCCGAGCCGCTCGGCGGCGACACCGAAACGGATCCGCTCGCGGACGACGGCGAGACGGACGACCCGCTGGCCGACGCCGACGAACCGGATCCGCTGGCCGACGACGGTGAGCCGGACGACCCGCTGGCCGACGACACGGAATCGGCGACCGAGGGCGAACCCGCGGCCGACGAGAGTCCCGGATTCGAAGTCGACGAGGAAGCCGACAGCGACGATGCGGCCGCCGAACCGCTCGAGCCGGTCGACGACGCCGATACCGACGAAGGAGACGCTGCCGACAGCGAAACCGACGACGACAACGACGACGTCTTCACGTTCGGCACGACCGACGACGAGTAACGACGATCGATCGGCGGCTCCGGACCGGAACCGCTCGAGGTGACGATGGCAGCCGCCGCGGCTGTCGTCGTCGTTCGCTACCTTTTTGACTGCAGTCTGGAAAGGAATCGGCATGCTCACCGTGCGGGCCCCCGCGACGAGTGCGAACCTCGGGAGCGGCTTCGACGTCTTCGGCGTCGCTCTCGGGACGCCCGCCGACGTCGTCCGGGTCGAACGCGCACCGGAAACGACGATCTCGGTCACCGGTGCCGGCAGCGAGTACATCCCGGAAGACCCCGAGAAGAACACCGTCGGTGCGGTTGCGAAGGCGCTCGACGCCCCCGCTCGCATCCGAATCGACAAGGGGGTCCGTCCCTCGTCGGGGCTGGGGTCGTCGGCCGCGAGCGCGGCCGCCGCGGCCGTCGCCCTGAACGCCCTGTACGACCGCGGTCGCTCCCGGGAGGAACTCGTGCCGATCGCCGCCGAGGGCGAGGCGCTCGTCTCCGGCGAGGCCCACGCGGACAACGTCGCACCCTCGCTACTGGGCGGGTTTACCGTCGTCACCGACGACGGGGTCACGCAGGTCGACGCCTCGGTCCCCGTCGTCGTCTGCCTCCCCGATATCTCCGTCTCCACGCGCGATGCGCGCGGCGTGGTCCCCGAGTCGGCGACGATGGACGAACTCGTCGATACCGTCGGCAACGCCGCCACGCTGGCCGTCGGCATGAGCCGGAACGATCCCGATCTCGTCGGCACGGGGATGGCCGACACGGTCGTCACGCCCGAGCGCACCAAACTCATCGACGGCTACGACCGGGTTCGGGAGGCCGCCCTCGAGGCGGGCGCGACCGGCGTCACCGTCAGCGGAGCCGGCCCCGGGATTCTGGCGGTCTGTCACCGGCAGAATCAGCGGGCGATCGCCTCGGCGATGGTCGACGCCTTCGACGCCGCCGGCGTCGAGAGTCGGGCCTACCAGACGGCTGTCAGCCAGGGGGCGACGCTGTACCGGGACGGCTCGTAGCTCGGCGATGGGAACCCGAACCGACGCGGTACTTGCGTCGATCTCGCTGGCCGGGTTCGTGATCGCGTTCGCTCACGTCGGCTCCCCGCTCTCGATATCCTGTTTTGTACTCGGCTGTGTCGGGACGCTCGGTTTCGAGCTGGTGGCGTTCCAGTACTACGGGACGGTCCGGGCGTACTGGGAACGCAGGCCGGTCCAGCTCGCGGCGCTCGCGCTGTCGTTCGGTATCGTCGGGCTCGGCGTCGCGTTCGCACCGACAGCCGTCTTCTCGGCGGGGATCGGAACGCTAGTGACGTACCTGCTGTTCCTGTTCGCCGTCGTCATATCGCGTGCTATAGTAGTCGTTAGAATTTTCAGCCCAGAGTGTGTACGCGTAGGCAATGGATCACCTCGACGAGATCCCCGTCGAAGACCTCCAAGACGCGCTCGACAACGTCGAGGGGAACAAACCGACACAGCGGCTGTTAGCTGCGATTGCGTACAAAAACGGCGTTACGCAAACTGAGCTTGCCGAGTGGTACGGTACCGGCCGTCGAACCATCTACAGCTGGCTGATGCGACTGGATACGGACGAACCGCTCGAGCAAGCTGTGGTTGATGCTAAGCGAACCGGGAGAAAGCGAAAGCTCTCGGATAGACAGCAAGAAGAGTTCGAGCAGACTGTGCACGAGCCACCGACCGAGGTCGGCTACGACGCGCCGGCGTGGACGCCGGCGCTCGTCCAGCAGTTTCTCGAAGAAACCTACGGCGTCGAGTACTCCTATCCGAGTTGCCGGCGGTTGCTGAAAGAAGCGGGGCTCAGCTATCAGAAACCCCGCCGTTCAGCCGCTGAAGCCGATGAAGACGAGCAAGAAGAATTTCACGAGGAGTTCAAAAAAAGCGGCGGGAGATGGACGCCACCGTAGTCTGTATCGATCAGACCAAGAAATCCGTCCAGGTCGAGCCGCGTGCCGCGTGGTTTCCGCGCGGCACGCGCCCAAGCGTCGACCTCTCCGGACAGCGCGACTGGACGTGTCTGTTGGGCGCGATCACCGAGGACGGTGATCGCTTCTTCTCCCGGTTCGAAGAGTACGTCACCGCCGACCACGCGAAACATTTCATCTTAGCATTATGTGAAGAGTTCGAGGATGACTTGCTCGTGGTGCTGGATGGTGCGCCGTACTTCCAGGCGTCGGCCGTCACGGACCTGGCGGCCCGTGACGACCTCGCCTTCGTGACGCTGCCAGCGTATTCGCCGGAGCTCAACCCGGTCGAAGAATGCTGGCGACAGCTACAACAGGCACTCAGCAACCGATTCTTCGACTCACTCAACGAGTTAACAACGGCGATCGACACCGCTCTCGACCAACTCTCTGTTCCAAAAGTGAGCAATTATTTCTAACGCCTACTATAGGTAGTCGACCGCTCCGGGCAGTTCGTCGAATCGAACCGCCGTAACGACCGTCTACCACCTGGTAGGCCGCCGATTACGGATCGGAACTCGACTGATAACTATCCGTGACTGTCAGGAATCGATGCCCGTATGCGGGGGGAGTTCGACGCGCCGCGGAGCGGGGGATCACTGAGGATCGAGCGGGATGCCGAAACGTCGTCCGGCGTCCCGACGGATCGGGGTCGAGGACAGACACACCTGCTCGGCTACGTGTTGCTCGTCGGTATCGTCGTCGTCGGATCCGGCGCGGTCCTGTTGTTCGGCGGTTCCGGCCTCGAGGCATCCGAATCGGCCGTCGAGATCGAACACGCCGAGCGCTCGCTGGTCGAGTTCACGCACGCAACCCGGACCGCGGCCGAAGCGGGCGGTGATCGGGTGCCGGTGACGATCGAGGGGCTCGATCGCGGAACGCTCGAGACGCGAGCGGACGCCGGCCGCCTGCGGATCGTCCGCGAGGACGGTTCGGGGACCGAGGTGTTGTACGACGAACCGCTCGGAGCGGTCACGTACGCCAACGGCGACACCGAGATCGCGTCCCAGGGTGGCGGCGTGTGGCGGTCCGACGGGGATGGGACCGTCGCCGTCTCCGCGCCGCCGCTCGAGTACCGGGACGGATCGCTGTGGTTCCCCGTCGTTCGGGTCGGCGAGACGCGGACTCGCGGGAACGCCATCGACGGCGTCGTGAACCGGACGGGACCGCCGACACGCGTCGGCAGGGGCGACGACGGGGCAGAGAGCGGCGACGTACGGCTCGAGGTCGAGAGCGCCTACTGCGAGGGCTGGCAGCGCGAGATCGAATCGACGTTCTCCGGCGGAGTCACCGAGCGGTGTTCGGCGGGACGGACCGACCGCGTTCGGTTCGAACTGACCGACCCGCCCGACATCGGCGGTATCGATACCGCCATCGCCGCACACGAGGTCGACATCCACCGAAACGCGCCGCCGATCGAGGGTGATGTCGACGCGGCCAGCGTCGACGACGATCGGGTCAACGGGAGCGTTTCCGGGACGGACTACGACTATCCGTCGGTCGATAGCTACGTCTCCGACCGCGTCGCGGCGTGTGAACGAACGGGGTTCGAGGAGTCCGACGACGTCCTCGAGGGCGGTCGCTACTGCGTCGAGACGCTCGAGGACGGGCACACGTTCGATACGTCCGACGGGGAGATCGAGGTCGTGGTCCGGGACGGGATCGACGTCCGGGGCGACGATCTCCGTCACGTGGGCGAGAACGACCTAACTCTCCTCGTGGACGGGCCGGTTTCCGTCGGCGGAAACGCCGTCGTCGGGAACGACTCCGACCCGGGCCGAACGCAGTTGCTCGTCTCCGACGATGGAAATGTCACGACCGCCAGAGGGACCCCGACGGTCGCGGGACTGGTCTACGCGCCGGACTCGAGCGTCTCGCTGCAGGGAAACCCGACGGTCCGGGGCGGCATCGTCGCCGAGCGCGTCGCGGTCGGCAACGTCAGACCCGGTGGAGTCGCGTACGACGAGCGGATCGACGCCGCGGAAGTCGCCGTCACTGGACCGCGGCTCCGGCGTCTCGGCGTGACCGCCTACGAGGTATCGCTCGAGGAGTAACCGAAAAACGAGCGGTCGACGAAACCGAGTCGATGCCGATCAGACGCCGCGGTCCTGCAGTTTCTCTTCCTCGGGAAGGTCGGCGTTCGCGTCGCCTTTCATTCCCTTGCCGAGGTTCTTCGAGATGTCGGCCAGTCGCTCGGGGTCGTCCCAGTTGTTCGTCGCCTCGACGATCGCCTCGGCCATCGCGGGCGGGTTCTCCGCGCCGAAGATCCCGCTGCCGACGAAGATGCCGTCGCACTCGTGGTGCATCATCAGGGCGGCGTCGGCCGGCGTCGCGATGCCGCCGGCGGCGAAGTTCACCACTGGAAGCCGACCCAGTTCGGCGGTCTCGTGGACCAGTTCCGCGGGCGCTTCGATCTCGCGGGCGTAGGCCTCGCGTTCCTCGTGGGTCATCCCTTCGAGTTCGCGGATCGCGCCCTTGATCGTCCGCTGGTGGTGGACAGCCTGGTTGACGTCGCCGGTACCGGCTTCGCCTTTGGTGCGGATCATCGCCGCGCCCTCGTTGACCCGGCGCAGTGCCTCGCCGAGGTTGCGCGCGCCACAGACGAAGGGCGCAGTGAAGTCACGCTTGTCGATGTGGTAGGCGTCGTCCGCCGGGGTCAGGACCTCCGACTCGTCGATCATGTCGACACCGATCGCCTCGAGGATCTGTGCCTCCTTGGTGTGGCCGATCCGGGACTTACCCATCACCGGGATCGAGACCTCGTCGACGATCGCCTCGACGTCGGCGGGGTCGGCCATCCGGGCGACGCCGCCGCGTTTGCGGATGTCGGCCGGAACGGCCTCGAGGGCCATCACGGCGACCGCGCCGGCGTCCTCGGCGATTCGGGCCTGTTCTTCGTTGACGACGTCCATGATGACGCCGCCCTTCTGCATCCGCGCGAACCCGCGCTTGACGAGATCGGTCCCGCGTCGTAGTTCTTCGAGATCGGCTGGTTCCGACATACTGCGCGCTTAGGAGTCGTCGCACTTACGCGTGTTCTTTGGGAACGGTCCGGCCGCGGACCTCGAGATCGTTTGCCTCGCCCGGCGGTCGATCGCCGCCGTTGCGCCGTCGGCCGTCGGATCGCTCGCGAGACGTTCCCGAGGCCGGCTGCGGTCACGGACCCGACCAATGCTCGAGGCAGCGCGTGCCGGTTCGGAGACCGCTACTGTTTTGCGGGTGCCGTCCGTCGCGCCGGACGATGACCGCGTCGACCCGGACGGCGGAGCGCGAACGTGGCGACGAGGAGTCGCTCCCGGCCTATCTCGCGCCGGTCCCGAGAGCGCTCGAGGACCTCGGCCTGCGCTTTGCGTGGCTGGTCGTAGCGATCAACCTCGCGGGGACGGCCTTTGGCTTCTGGTACTACTCGGGACAGTTCGCCGGGACCGCAACCGCGCTGTGGCCCTGGGTGCCCGACAGCCCGCTCGCGACGCTGTTTATCGCGCTGGCGATCGCCGCCTGGAAACTGGGTCGCGAGCAGCCGTGGCTGACCGCGCTCGCCTTTTTCGGCAACGTCGTGTTGGGCCTGTGGACGCCGTACACGCTGCTTGCCTTTGCCGACTCCTACGCGTCCCTCCCCGTCTGGATGTATCACTTCCTCTTCTGGAGTCACCTCGCGATGGTCGTTCAGGCCTTCGTCCTCCACCGGATCAGCGACTTCCCGGTGTGGGCCGTCGGCGTCGCCGCCGTCTGGTACTGGAGCAACCTGATCGTCGACTACTTCGTCCCGATCGTCGGCGAGCCCCACCACACGATCATCCCCGTCGAGCGCGCGAAGGCGATGTTTCTCGAGGCCGACGCGCTGGGCGTGATCGCCGCCGGCGAGGTCACGTTCGTCCTGCTGGCGCTGTTTCTCGCGCTCGCGATCCGGGTGCAAAAACTCGAGCGATCGCGGGCCGCGAACGGGTAGCAGTCGCGAACGGCGCTCGCATCCGCGAAACGACGAATCGGGAGACGGCGGTGCTACTCGAGGATAACGACCGCCGACTCGGTCTCGATCATCTCGCCCTCGCCGGAGTAGGTCCGCTCGAGTTCGACTTCGAAGAGGTCGTCCTCGAGTTCCTCGCCGGCGACGCGCAGCACGCGACCCTCTCGCGGCTCATCGCCGCTCGAGTTGTCCGCGGAGCGTGGCTCCGCGCCATCGTCGATCTCGTACTCGCCGCTCTCGATACCGCTGTCGATCTCGCCGACCTTCGAGCCGAACTTCGGCCCGAGCGTGGAGTAGTCGAGGTCGATCGCGGCGACCTCGGTCGAGATTTCGGGCTCGTCCTCGAGCAGCGTGAGATCCCGCACGTGCATCACGTTCCGGATCGCGTCCTCGAAGCCGTCGACCGGGCCGTAGACCGACACCGACTCGAGGTCGGCGTTCAGCGGGAGCTGGTTCTCGCTTTTGTAGCGGCGCAGCGCGGAGATAACCTCCATCGCGGTCTCGCCGGCCTCGAGGTCGGCCTCGTACCCCTGCGGGTCGGGCCAGTCGCGGACGTGGATGCTGCTGTCCTCGAGGGCCGCGGGATCGTCGCTGTAGACGGCCTGCCAGATCTCCTCGGTCGCGTGGGGGAGGAACGGCGCCCACAGCTCGAGGAAGGTCCGGTGGGCCGTCCGTAGCGCGTACTGGGTCGAGGGGTTGTCCTCGCGGGTCTTGGCGATCTCGAGGTAGTCGTCACAGAACGTGTTCCAGAAGAACGTTCGCAGGCGGTCGCGGGCCTTCGCGAACTCGTAGTCCTCGAAGTGGGCCGTGAGATCCGCGACGGCGTCGTCCAGTTCGGCCAGCAGCCAGCGGTCGATCGCCTCGAGGTTGGCGGGTTCGTCAGGCTCGCGCGGTGCGAGGGTGTCGACGAGCTTCGAGGCGTTCCAGAGCTTCCGGAGGAGTTTCTCGCCCGCGGTCAGGTCCTTCTCCTGGTACGGGAAGTCGTCGCCGACGGCGGCGCTTGCGGCCCAGAACCGGACTGCGTCGACGGGATACTCCGCCAGGACCTCGTCAGGGGCGACGATGTTTCCTCTCGATTTCGACATCTTCTCGCGGTTCTCGTCCAAGACGTGGCCGTTGATCATCGTCGCGTCGAAGGGCACCTCGCCGGTGTGTTCGTAGCACTTGACGATGGTGTGGAACAGCCAGAAGGAGATGATGTCGTGGCCCTGCGGACGGAGATCGAAGGGGTAGAGTTCGGGGTTGTCCATGGTGAACGCCCCGCTGTCGGCGTCCCAGTCCCAGCCCGCGTTGATCAGTGGCGTCAGCGAGGAGGTCGCCCACGTGTCGAAGACGTCGTCTTCCGGAACGAAGTCGTCGGCCCCGCACTCGGGACAGCTATCGACCGGGGGCTCGTCGGAGAGCGGATCGACCGGAAGGTCTTCCTTCTCGGCCATGACCTCGTGGTCGCAGTCGGCGCAGTACCAGACCGGGAACGGGATCCCCGAGTCGCGCTGGCGCGAGATCAGCCAGTCCCACTCGAGGCCCTCGATCCAGTGCTGGTAGCGAGAGAACATCTTCTCCGGGTACCAGTCCATCTCCCGGCCGGCCTCGAGGTACTCTTCCTTGTGATCCAGGATCTCGACGTACCACTGCTTGGAGACGCGGTACTCGACGGCGGTGTCACAGCGTTCGTGGACCTGAACCGCGTGGGTGATCTCCCAGCGGTCCCTGAGAGAGCCCTCGTCCTCGAGGTCCTCGACGATTGCCTCGCGGGCCTCCTCGGTTGACATGCCCTCGTAGTCGCCGGCGAGGTCGGTCATCGTCGCGGACTCGTCGATGGCGACACGAAGCGGCAGGTCGTGGGCCTGGTACCACTCGATGTCGTTCTGGTCGCCGAAGGTACAACACATCACGACGCCGCTGCCTTTCTCCATGTCGACGCGCTCGTCCTCGATGATCGGCACCTCGTGGCCGAAGATCGGGATGCGAGCGGTCTCGCCGATCAGGTCCTGGTTCTCCTCGTCGTCGGGGTGGACGAAGACGGAGACACAAGCCGGGATCAGCTCGGGTCGTGTCGTCGAGATGATGAATTCTTCGCGGGGGGCGTCGTCGCCGACCAATTCGAACGCGATGTCGTTGAAGTGCGAGCCCCGCTCGTCGTCTTCCATCTCGACCTGCGAGATGGCCGTCTCGCACTCGGGACACCAGATCGCGGGCGCCTTCTTCCGGTACTCGCGGCCCTTCTCGTAGAGGTCGAGGAAGGACAGCTGGGAGATCCGCTGGACGCGCGGTTCGATCGTCTTGTAGGTGTTGTTCCAATCGATCGAGGTCCCGAGGTTCTGCATCTTCTCCGTGAACTCGGCCTCGTACTCCGTACAGACCTCGCGGCAGAGTTCCTGAAACTCCCGGCGCTCGTAGTCCTGATGGCGAATGTCCAGCTCCTTCTCGGTCAGGCGCTCGCTCGCGATCCCGTTGTCGTCGTAGCCGAAGGGAAAGAGGACGTCGCCGTCGGCCATCCGCTGGAATCGCGCGGCGAAGTCCTGCAGGGTCGAGCCGTAGAGGTGGCCCATGTGCAGGCTGCCCGAGACCGTCGGCGGCGGCGTGTCGATCGCATAGACCGTGTTGGGGTCGCGCTTCTCATCGCCGTCGTAGGCGTAGACGTCCGAATCGACCCAGCGCTCCTGCCAGCGCGACTCGACCGCCTCGGGGTCGTAGCCGCCCTCGAGGCTCGGCTCGTCGGTCCGGTCCGTACTCATGCTCTCACCGCCCGTCGCGGGCGTCGGCGTTCCATCGTCGAACTGTCGGATTGGCTATCGTGCATAAAGCGGTCGTTGCTCGGTGAATGCTGGTCGGCGACAATACATCCGTCGAAACGGGGTGGGAGGCGGGGGCTAGGACGCCCCTACGAAAACGGTGTCGCGCGCCCCTTCACGGCGGCCGAACGCGACCGCGACGGAGACTGGCATGTCCGTCACTTCGGCCGGCGATCCTGATAGCACTTTCGTCGTCGACTCGAGCGTCCGACCGAGTCGACGGCGACCCCGTCCGCGGTCGGCTCAGTTCTCGCCGTCGTCGGAGTGGGCGCGCACCCACAGTTCGCCGATCCGGGAGAGTCGCGTCCGGTAGGACTTGCCGTGTTCCTCGCGCTCGATGTAGCCCTTGCCGCCCGGCCCCAGCCGGTCGACGTTGTAGATGACCTTCGAGCGGAAGCTGTCGGTGTATTCCTCGTTGAGTTCACGGGCCAGCGACTCCGCGAGTTCCGAGACGGAGTCGAACTCGCCGTCCTCGCCGAGCTTGTACAGGATGAGTTCCTCGAAGGGTTTGACGTTCGAGAAGGAAGCGACCGGTAACTCGACGATGTGTTTGCCATCGATCTCCTTCGCGCCGATCGTCGTCCCGCGCTCGTCGAACTCGGCCAACAGGTTCCGTGCGCTCTCGAGTCGCGTCTGGATCCGGTCGTCTTCGGGATCGTCGTCCTCGCGAAGGTCCTCGAGCAGGGCGATCTGCTCGCGCAACTCCTCGGCGAGTTCCGTCTCGAGGTACTTCTCGGGGGCGGTGTAGTAGGTGTGGATCCCCTCGCGGTCCTCCTCCCGTTCGACCATCAGCGAGTGGGCGGCGTTAGCGAAGGCGAAACTCACCGTCCGGGGCATCGCGGCGACGTTGACCCAGACCTCGTTGCCGGCGTCCAGTTCCGCAGTAATGAGTTCGTAGGCCTGCTCGAAGGCGTCGTCGTAGTCGTAGAC
Organism: Natrinema pellirubrum DSM 15624; assembly: GCF_000230735.2. Lineage (NCBI taxonomy): Archaea > Methanobacteriati > Methanobacteriota > Halobacteria > Halobacteriales > Natrialbaceae > Natrinema > Natrinema pellirubrum. The sequence goes on along the minus strand of NC_019962.1, from coordinate 575,619 downwards.
GTCCTCGAGGACGAACCGATCGGTGTCGGCCCCCAGCAGGTTCTTGAAATCGGTCTCGAGTTTCTGAGAGAGGTGCCGGGAGTACTCGACGTTGGCCTCGCTCCCGACCGCGCCCTCGAGCAGAATGACGCTGTCGACGTCGATCTGATCGCGGACCAGCGGCGCGATCAGCCGGTCGTAGTCGAAGCCGACCGGGACGATGTGGGTTTGCATACGTGGTACGTAGCAATGCTATTTATAAAAGTGCAGTCTTTAGATCATCGGTCTACACCCGGTGATTCCGATTTTCTACCGGTCGAGACGTTCTGAGATCGTATTCGGAGAGTCTATAGCGATGTCCCCGCCCGGATCTCGTAATCCGTAATCGCAGCTGCATCCTCTCCCATACCCGTATACTGCACGCTAAAGGCCCATGTCTCCCCTGCTCCGAGATTATTCACGTTGTCGAGGAAACTATCCGCTAAGGTATCCCCTTCATAGAATTTTACTTCGACTTCCGCATAGGAGAGTTCACTCCCGCTCACGTTTTCAGCTTCTCCGTCAACTGAAACGGTTTCTGCCATTCCTCCCTCATTTTCTCGGACCAATTCGTGATTCAGCAATTCTACGTCATTTGAGGAGCCATTATTACCGTTCCCGTTACCGTTGCCATTTCCGCCCTCAAAATCACCTTCGTCGCCTGAGCAACCAGCTAATCCTACTGCGCCGATCACACCTGCTGTCGTCGTTAAATAGGTTCTTCTATCCATTTCTCTTTCACATGGCAACCAATCCCTATTATACTTTATGACATTTCTATACGGAAGTAATATTGATTTATTTTAATTTTTGAATTGAGTATATAGCAGAACAACTAGTCTCGAGCCCATCTGTTTATGAGTGAAACGCAGTTAGGTGTCTAACTAATCTGCAGAAGATGACCGTTATTCGACGAGCGGCATGATGATCCCGAACACGAACGGCGACGCGAATCCGATCGCGAAGCCGACGAGCGCCATCGCGAACAGCAGGGAGTTCTCCCACTGCGGGAGCGAGCCAAAGAGGGCGTGGCCGACCAGTTCGGTTCCCGTGCCGACGACAAAGAGCGCGAGGCCGACAAAAAAGCCGGTCTTCGTCAGTTTCGAATAGTTCCGACCGCCGTAGTGTGCCATGGTTGGGTGATCACGCCCCGATCACCTAATTATTACGACAGAGCGACGGTCAGTCGCCGTCGGACTCGAGGTCGAGCCCCCGGAACAGGTCGACGATCGCCTCCCGGTCGCGGGCCGGATCGACGTCGAGGGCGGCCGCCAGCAGGTCCGACTCGGGGGCCTCGAGCGGGAGGAGGCCGCCGGCCAGCGTGTAGGACTCGCCGTCGGGCCAGACCGCAGCGTGGACCTCGGCGTCGATGGTCACGGAGTCGTCATCGGGCGTCCCGCCGTCGGTCGCCGCGTTCGAATCGATCGGGTACGCGGCCTCGAGGACCGTCAGGTGGCCGATGGCCCCGTCGGGCCGGTCGATGTACTCGTTTGCGCGTTCCGCGCCGACCTTGATCCCGTCGTCGGCGAGTGTCTCGACGACGCCGTCACGGGCCTTCGGGGCGGCCAGCTCGAGGGCGTCGCCGGGATCGAGCCCGATCGCCGAGAGGGAGGGGGTAATCTCGAGGTCGACGGTGAACAGCGACCGAGCCGGCACGTCGCCGTCGGTGCGGAGCCGCTCGAGGGCGTCGGCGGTCGGCCGGTGTTCGAAGACGGCCGTCTCGGCGGTGATCGTCGCCAGCGAGAGGCTCCGGTCGTCGGTCCGGCCGCCGACGTGGTGCCAGTCGTCGGCCACTGCGGGCGGCAGATCGATAGCCATCGCCGACGGGTACGACGGCGGGGCGGTTCAGCGTGGCGGTTCGGCGGTCAGTCCGCACCCAGCCGATCGAAGTAGATCGCGCGGCGCTCCTCGGCTGCCGGCGACGTGACCAGTGAGACGGCGACGGTAACGACGAGGCCCAGCCCCATCCCGACGATGCCGGCCGTCCAACCGGCGTAGGAGCCGGGGACGACGGCGAGGAAGAGACTCGAGAGGTAAAAGCCCTGACTGGCGAGGATGCCGGCGGTGATACCGGCCCGGGTGATCGACCGCCAGTAGAGCGCGAGCAGGACCGGCAGCGCGAGCTGGGCGAAGCCGCTGAAGGCCGCTTCGCCGAGTTCGAACAGGCCGGCCGGTCGGAGCAGGCTGCCGAGAAACGCCGCGGTCGCGAAGAGGACGACACCGCCGCGGGCGATCAGGTCTTCCCGGCGGTCGGAGAGATCCCGTTCGACGAAGGGGCGGTAGAGATCCCGCGTGAAGTACGACGAGCCCGACAGCAACATTGAGTCCGAAGAGGACATCATCGCGGCCATCGCGCCGGCGATGACCAAGGCGGCGAACCACGTCGGCGTGTACTCCGCGAGGACCAGTGGCAGGACGTTCGCGCCCTCGGGGACCGCGACCGCGAGGCCGGCGGCCCAGGCTCCGAGCATGAACGAGGGGACGAAAAGCAGGACACAGAGGACCGGCCACAGCGCGAAGGTGCGCTTGAGGACGGTTTTCGAGCCCGCGGCGAAGAAGCGCTGGTTGACCTGCGGGAACATCGCGACGCCGAAGCCGATCGTGATCGCCGTCGAAAGGATCCAGTTGACGGTGTAGTAGTCGCTACCTAGCGAGAGGAAGCCGGCGGTGTCCGGGTTCGACGCCAGCGCCTCGGTCGCGGCGCCGGGGCCGCCGACGGCCGACAGCACCCACAGCAGCGCGACCCAGGTGGTCACGAGCATGAAGACGCCCTGCAGCGTGTCGGTCCAGGCGATCCCGCGCATCCCGGCGGCGACGACGTAGAGGATCATGAACGCGGTGATCAGGCCGGCCCCCGCGGCGTAGGAGATTGCGCCCTCGGTCAGCGCCTCGAGGGCGGTGCCGGCCCCGACCTGTTGGAGCATGACGTAGGGGAAGAGCCACAGCAGGCTGACGCCGGCGACGAGCCCGCGCAGGTACGGCGAGCCGAAACGGTCGCCGAGCATCTCGCCGAGGGTCACGTAGCCGTATCGCTGCCCGAGCAGCCACTGCTTGTAGCCGATCACGTACCAGAGGATGGCGAAAATGATCCCGTCCATCAGCCCCATGACGAGGATCCACTCGGGGCCCTGTGCGTAGGCGACGTTCGGGCCGGCGAAGAAGGTAAACGCCGACAGCAGCGTCGCGAACGTCGTAAAGAGCAGGACGACGGTTCCGAGGGTTCGGCTCGCCAGATAGAAGTCCTCGGCGGTGCGGTCGGTCAGCCGGTAGGCGACCAGCCCGACGGCGAGGGCCAACAGCAGGTAGCCGACGATGATAGACAACTGGATGGTGACGGCGTTCATCGGAACTCACCTCCAGTTTCGGTCCCGGCCTCGCGGGCGGGATCGGCTCCGTCGGGCGACGCCTCGCTCGAGCCGTCAGCGGCCGTTTCGATGCCGAGGCCCCAGGCCCGCTGGGCGAACAGCCAGAAGGCGACCGACGCGAGACACATCCAACCGACGTGCCACCAGAGCCAGACCGGCAGTCCGGCGACGACGGTCGAGGAGCCCCACAGGAACCACGGCACGGTCAGTCCGGCGAGGACGACCGCGGCCGCGAGCCACGGCAACAGTTCAGTCCGGCGCATGTCGGATCGTTCGTCCCGACATGGGTAGTCCTTTCCCTTCGAACCCCGATATCGAAGAAATATATTCATCGATAGGGCATCACCACCATGTCCTGCGGTTTCCGGTAGGTGAAATCGGTCTTTCACCGAGGAAAAAGAGTATATGTGTTTGTCATCGAATAGGAATCGACACCTGTATGGCTCGTCTGTTTCCCTTTCGCTCCGAAACGAACGCCGAGGAAGGCACCCCCCGCGTCGTCGATCTCGAGGGGGAGGATGCCGACGCGGTCTTCGCCGCGCTCTCGTCGACGACGGCACGACGGATCTATGCGCATCTAGACGGCGAGCCGGCGACGCCGAGCGATATCGCCGAGGCGGTCGATTCCTCGATCCAGAACGTCCGCTATCACCTCGAGAAACTCGAGGACGCGGGGCTGGTCGAAATCGTCGATACGTGGTATTCCTCGCGGGGCAACGAGATGAGCGTCTACGCGACGACCGACGGGCCCCTGATCGTGACCAGCGACGAGTCCCGCGCGACGCGGCTCAAGGAGGCGCTCTCGCGGCTGCTGGGCGGCGTCGGCGTGCTGGCCGGCGGGAGCCTGCTGGTCCAGTACGCGGCGACGCGGTGGCTCGGACCCACGGACGGGCAGCCGACGGACGATAGCGGGGCACAGCCCGTCGGGGCGGACGGTGGGGCCGACGACGGCTCGAGCCCGAAATCGACCGAGGACGAGAACGATATGGGGACGACAGACGTTGACGAAAACGGCAACGGAACCGCCGGCGATGGGGGTGCGGACGGTGCCGACGGCGATGCGGGTGCGGACGGTGCCGACGGTGAACTGCTCGAGAACGCCACGGACAACGAGACGGTCGGCAACGTTGCCGACGGCGGCGCGGAAGTGGCGGATGCGGTCTTCGGAACCGTTCCGCCGGGACTGCTGTTTTTCCTCGGCGGGTTGACCGTGCTGCTCGCGGTCGCGGCCTACTGGTACTGGTACCGACCGGCGTACTGAGTCTCGAGATCCCGTCGTGACCACCGGTCGACGGCGACTCGCTGACAACCGTCCGCAGCCGCGTCTTCGTCGGCGGCGTCTTATGATGCCCCCGGCGTATCGGCGGTATGAGCCTCATCGCCAAGTTCTCGATCAAGTCGGACGACTTCGCGCTCAACCACGCGCTGACCGCCGCCCCGGAGATGGTGGTCGCGATCGAGCAGGTCGTCGCGACGATGGAAGACAGGATCATGCCGTACTTCTGGGTCAGCGGCGGGGACCACGCGGCGTTCGAAGCGGCGTTTCGCGACGACGACTCGGTCACGAATATCGCGGCCGTCGACGAAGCCGACGACGCGAAACTGTATCGCGGCGAGTGGACGCGAAACGTAGAGACGATCGTCTACGCCTACGTCGAACTCGGAGCGACGATCCTGCGGGCGACCGGAAAGGCGGCGAGCTGGGACCTGCGGATGCGGTTCGACGACCGGGAGAGCCTCTCGCGGTTTCGGACCTACTGCGACGACCACGACATCACCGCCGACCTCGAGCGGATCACGGAACAGGAACAGCCGATGGCCAGCGCCCGGTACGGCCTCACGCCAAAGCAACGCGAGACGCTCGTGACCGCGCTCGAGGTGGGCTACTACGAGGTCCCGCAGGCGGTCACGATGGACGAGCTAGCCGACCGGATGGGCGTCTCCCAGCAGGCACTCTCGAAGCGGTTCCGGGGCGCGTACGAGAACCTCATCGCGAGTACGCTGACGGTCGGGGACGCCGACAAGGGGTAGTCGATCGTCACCGGACGGGTTGTGCATACAACCCGCCACCTCTTCCGTCCGGGGACGGTTTATAATGTATGGTTGGGCCGAAAGACGCACACGACACCGCGAACGACGCGTTCGACGTTCTCTCACACCACCGTCGTCGCTATGCGCTGCAGTGTCTCCGGGAGTACGAGACGCCGCTGGCGCTCGCCGATCTGGCCGACGAGGTCGCCGTCAGGGAACACGACCGTCCGCTGCCGGAGATTTCGGCCGAGGCAGTCAAGCGGATCTACGTCTCGCTCTATCACACGCACGTCCCGAAGTTGGCGGACGCCGACTACGTCCGCTACAGTCAGGAGCGAGATGAGGTCGCGCTCCTGGATCACGTGGCGCGACTCGAGCAACGCCGGCGCTATCTCGTGGCCGAGCGATCGACCACGAACGGGTAGTGCAGCCAGCGGTGACCGCGCCCTCGCGGGATCACACGAGACGAGTCACGGAGTGTCCGACCGGGAGCCGGGATGCAAGGCTGGCACGGGTCAACAGCTATTTGCCGTTCACGAACGAAATCGTATATAAATCGGTCTCTGTACGCGTTTCCCGCGTCACCGCCCCTCACGGGGACAGATCTCCCATGGAAGACACCTCGAAATACCTCATTCACGCGGACGTGACGGCCGACGGGGTCGTCGAACGCAGCGACGTCGTCGGTGCCATCTTCGGCCAGACGGAGGGCCTGCTCGGCGACGACCTCGACCTTCGCGACCTCCGCCAGTCCGGCAAAGTCGGCCGTATCGACGTCGAAATCACGAGTACCGGCGGCCAGTCACACGGCCAAGTAACCATCGCGACGAGCCTCGACAAAGTCGAAACCGCGACCCTCGCGGCCGCCCTCGAGACGATCTCCCGGGTCGGTCCCTGTCGGGCCGACCTCGAGATCCGCGAGATCGAAGACGTCCGGGCGGCAAAGCGAAAGGAAGTCGTCGACCGGGCGAAGGAACTGCTCCGGACGGGCTTCGACGATACGATCATGTCCTCCGACGAGATCCTCGCGGAGGTCCGCCAGCAGGTCCGTGTCGAGGACATCACCGAGTACGAGGGGCTGCCCGCGGGTCCTCGGGTGACGGACAGCGATGCCATCATCGTCGTCGAGGGACGGGCAGACGTCCTCACGCTGTTGAAATACGGCATCAAAAACGCCATCGCCGTCGAGGGGACGAACGTCCCCGACGCGGTCGCCGAACTCACCCGCCACCGTACCGTCACGGCCTTCCTCGACGGCGACCGCGGCGGCGATCTGATCCTCGAGGAACTCGCACAGGTCGGCGACATCGACTACGTGGCCTTCGCCCCGGCCGAGGGCTCCGTCGAGGACCTGGACCATCACGAACTGTTCGCCGCCCTCCGGAACAAGGTCCCCTACGACACCGTCGCCGAACTGAACGAACCCCGGGAGGCGGTCGCCGCGACCGACGGCAGTGCGACGCCGTCCCCGCCGCCGTCGGACGCCGGACCCGACGCGACCGACCGTCGAGAGACGACGGCTACGACCGAGACCGGGGCCGGCGACGGGGCGACCGCCGCCGATGCCGACCCGACGCAGCCGGCGAAAGCGAAGACCGAACGGACGGCCACGACCCGATCGGCGGGCGAGTCCGAACCGAACCGAACCGGTACGGAGTCGTCCCCGGCGTCCGGCGGTGACCGAACGGCCGCTGACGAGGCCGAATCGGACGACGACCGCTCACCGGAAACCGTCTACGGCCACGCAGCCGCCGTCATCCGTGCGGAGACCGACCGCGTTCGGTTCCTCGACGGCGACGGGGAGACGATCGACGAGGTCCACGCTGGCGACGCCTACGACGCCCTCGAGGACCTCGAGCCGGTGCCGACGACGGTCGTCCTCGACGACGCCTTGGGACAGCGGCTGCTCGATCTGGCGGCCGACCGCGGCGTCGACCGGATCATCGCCCGCTCGCTCGGGGCGTTTACCAAGCGACCGACGGCCGTCCGGATCCACGCGATCGACGAGATCGCCGAGCGACCGCCGGAGACGAATAAGAGCCACTGAACCGGTTTTCGTACTGATTGCAGAAGAGTCGTGGGTCGGGTAGACAGTGCTTGCAGTGGCTCCGACGGCGTTCTCACCGGTCGGGAGCGGTCCGAACCGTTGATAGGCGGCGAGTGCCGAGCGGCCGGTAATGGCACCACCCGCGACCGCCGCGCTCGCGCTGCTCGGCGTCTGGATTCTCGTGACCCTGTGGGCGACGACGACCGCCGCCGGAGGGCAAGCGCGGGCCGACGATCGATTCGGTCTCGAGGAACAGTCCGAACAGTCACTCGAGGAGCCGTCGTTCTCGACTGCGGACGACTGACTCGTGTGCCGGTTTTCGTCCACGCCAACGTCAGCCGAGGAGGGGAACGACCAGCACCAGCGCGGCGCTTGCAAGCGCGCCGGACAGCGTCGCGAGGAAGTTCACGCTCTGATTGCCCAGCAGCGGCCCCTCGAGGGTCGCCCCGAGGAGGCTGTCGACGGTCATCCCGACGACGCCGGCCACGACGACGATCGCCCCGCCGACGAGGTCGATCTCGGGGAAGACGCCGGCGGTGATGGCGGCGACGACGGTCGCGCCCGTGAGACCGGCGAGTTCGCCCTGCCAGGTGACGCCGCCGTCGGTGCCGGGCTCGACCGGCTCGAGCGTCGTGATTAGCCGGGGGCGATCGAAGACGCTGCCGATCTCGCTCGAGAGGGTGTCGCTCATTGCGGTCGCGATCGACCCGGCGAACGCGAAGAGAAATAGCCCTGGTTCGTGGGGGAGCAATCCGGCGTCGCTGGCCGCGTAGCCGAGGACGGCAACGAGCGCGACCGCGGCGTTGCCCAGGACGTTGCCGCTGCCGCGGGCCCCGTTGTTGTCCTCGGCGACGCCGAGTTCCGTCTTGCGGTCGTACCGGAACTTCGTCGAGAGGCCGCCGATGGCGAAAAAGGAAACGAGGACGGCGACCCAGCCGTACCCGCCGAGGACGATCGTCAGCAAGACGAGCAAGACGCCGGTGAGCATCCCGGCGATCGAGGCCGTCTCGAGGGCGTAGGAGGCGTAGCCGAGCGCGACCGTGACCGCGAGCGCGACGACGATCTCGAGGCGGCCGATCGAGGGGCCGAGTTCGGCGAGCAGCCACAGCAGGAGGCCAACCGAGAGGACGACGATCGGGTCGTCGGACCGCAACAGCATGTCCCGGAGCAACGCGCCGAGAACGGCACCGCTCGCGGCCAGAAAGACGACGACCGGCAGCGCCGCGGCGACGGGATCGCCGGCGAGAGCCCGCGTCCCCGCCAGTCCGGCGACGGCGGCCAGGCTCCCCGCGAGACAGAAACCGGCGACGCGAACGACGTCGTTGTCCGTCCGGAGCCTGACGAGTTGCTCGCCGAGATTCCCGTAGCCGACCAGCAGGATCGTCCCGACGAAGACGGCGACCGACATCGACGCCGCGGTCGCGATGAGCCCGAGGGCGACCCCCGCGAGGACGAACGTGATCAGACCGTACAGCCGCGCGTCCTCGTAGTCGCCCGGGTAGGCGAGCAGGTCGAACAGCGACCCCTCGGGGACGAGGTAGGCCCCGAGCAGGACGACGCCCGCGACGGCGGCTCCTGCCTGCGGACCGAAGAGCGGCACGGCGAGCGAGAGCGTACAGAGCGCCGCGAACACGCCGGCTCGCCGAACGGGTGCTGTCACGATATCGGTCCCTTTCTGTGGCGGTTACTTCAACCTTCGTGAACCCGCTCGAGGCGGGTATTACCGCACTCAGCGGCCCCACTCCGGACGAATCGGCCGGCGGTCGAACGACCGGTCCGAACCCGTAACCGGTATAGCAGCCGCCGAGAAAATCGCCGGTGTGGGACTGTACGAACGGTACCTCGCCTTTCGGATCCGGCGTCACGACGGCGACCCGCCCGATCACGTCGCGCTCGTGATCACCGAGCGCGATCTCCTAGAACGGGGAGCCTACGAGACGCTGACCGATTTCTTCGAGTGGGCCACGGAGTATGCATCGCGGATTACGGTCTACGTGAGCGTCCTCGACGAGGCCGCGGTGCCGGCCCTGCAACGGGAACTCGAGACGATCGACGCGCCGCGGCCGGTCGCGGTTCGGGGTCCGGGCGATCGGGCCCGGGCCGACGCGCCGATCCGAATCGGGATCGGGCTCGGCGGGAAACACGAGTTCACCAGCGCGGTCCGAACGCTGGCCGAACGGGTCGACGCGGGCGAGTTAGCGCCCGACGAGATCGACGACGACAGCGTCGAGGACCACCTGATCTTCCCGTCGGAGCCGGACCTGGTGATCAAGACCGGAGCCGAACGGCTCTCGGATTTCATGATCTGGCAGTCGGTCTACTCGGAACTGTACTTCACCGACGTGAACTGGCGGAACTTCCGCAAGCGGGACTTCCTCCGGGCGGTCCGAGAGTACTGTAACCGGTCGCGGCGGTTCGGCCGCTGATCGCGGGTTACGGGGACGCGTTCGGCCCCGATCGGCCGGGCAGCGACGGGTCCGTGAACGGATCCGCGGCCACGACGACCGGGCGCTCGAGACGGATTCGACCGGTCTCACCGTCGTACTCGAGAACGTCCGCACCCACGAGTTTCGGGAGGACGGCGTGGACGAGCGACGCTTCAACGGTCCGCTCGTCGGCGCCGTCCCGGTCGGCGACGACGGCGGCCAATTCGGTGACCGAAACCGGTGGTTCGGCCGCCGATAGCGCGTGCAAGGCGAGACGCGTCCGCGGGTTCGCGAGGAGCGTGTACGCCTCGTCGAGCGGGACGTTCGTCAGCCGAACGAACCGTTCGACGTCGACTGGAGGGGCGGTGTTCGGAGTCGGCATCACGACTACTACTGCCATAATGACAGTGAAATGTCTTCTGGTGGCTGAAGGAGTCGTTACCGGTGGGACGAGAACCGGTGCGGTCAGTCCGCGGCCTGACTACCCGAGTCACCGGCCTCGAGATCGTCGGCGTCGGGCCGCTCGGCGGAGGGCAGCGAGTCGCGGAACCGATCGACGATCGCCCGGGCCTCGGCGAGTTCCGTCTCGCTGACGGCACCGAACAGGGCCAGCGCGCGCCGGGCGCGGGTCCGCCGCCACGACTCCGCGCGGTGTTCGTAGGTGCGGATCCCCCGCAGGAAGTCGGCCTTGGAGAACTCCGGCCAGTAGGGTGTACAGAAGAAGACGGCCGCCTCGTTGCCGTTGGCGTGCCAGGGCAGGAAGTTCGAGGTGCGCTCTTCGCCGGCTGGTCGAATTATCAGGTCGACGTCCCGGATCGGCCGGTCGTATAGCCGTCGTTCGATGTCCTCGATGTCGATCTCCTCGGGGTCGAGGTCGCCCGCCTCCACGTCCGCGGCGACTCCGCGGGTGGCCTCGAGCAGTCGCGAGCGACCGCCGTACGCAAGCGCGATGTTGAGCGTGAACCGGTCGTAGTCGTGCGTGCGGCGTTCGGCGTATTCGACGGCGTGTTGGACCCGCTCGGGGAGCATGTCCGTCTCGCCGATTACGCGAATGCAGACCTCGTTGTCGTGGACGCGGTCGGCGTCCGCGAACTCGTGGAGTTTCTCACACAGCAGGTCGAACAGTGCCTCGTTTTGCTCGTCGGGACGGTCGAAGTTCTCCGTCGAGAACGTGTACAGCGTCAACTCCTCGACGCCGATGTCCTGACACCACTCGAGGACGCGTTCGGTCGTCTCGGCCCCTGCGCGGTGGCCCTCGTGGGCGTCGCCGCCCCGCTTGCGGGCGTACCGCCGGTTGCCGTCTTGAATGACGGCGACGTGGGTCGGCGCACCCGACACTTCGCGGGCGAGCAACCGCTCGTACGCCGCGTCGACGCGTTTTCGGAGCCACCGCTTCATTACTCGAAGGAAGGTCACCGACGCCTATGTGTCTTGCGTGTCATTCTCCGAGCGCGAAACCGGTTTGATACCGTGTGTCGAGATGGGTAAAATCCCGCCGAACGACGGGTCGATCAGCCCGTCCGAACCGTGACGGCTTTGGGCCCGGCCCCTCACGGTTCTGACAATGGCAGACGCGAACCAACAGCCGATCGACGAGGACCTCTACCAGCGGACCAAGGCACTGCTCGAGCCCGGCGAGATCGATCTCAACGGGGCGATCGTCCACACCGACTACGACGGCCAGGAGGACGTCAAGATGATGCAGGCGACGATCGACGTCGGCGACATCATCGCCGAACAGTCCGGCTACGACCCGACGGACTGTTTCGTCCACTCGGGCAACGACGACCCCGACTTCTCCTCGAACCAGCACCAGGGTCTGACGCTGGCGGACGAGGAGTTCGTCTGGGAGTGTCAGCAACTGCTGCGCGAGGGTAGCTTCGACATCGTCATCTACTACCGGGCCACGGCCGACCACGAAGCCATCCTCGAGGGGATCCGCGAGTTGGGGTTCGACGTGACCGGCGTCGAAGGCGAGTAACGCAGATCGTCGCGTGTGACCGACAGCCGGTGCCCGAACCGCTGTCGGTCGGCCGACGTGTTCGGGGTGCAGGACGATGCCGGCCGTCGTGCCCGCAAAGCGGGTCAGACGGATATTTCGAGTCGACGACCCGCTTCATACCGACCGATACCGCACTACTGGAGTGAACCGTCGGCAGGAGACTGCCGGCCGTGTGGACGGCTGGATCCGAGGTTCCACTCCGCTTATACACCGTCAGTCCCGAGGGGTTCGTATGACCACGGACGTCGATCTCACGGAGCGCGAGCGGGCGGTCGTCAACGCCTATCAGGGCGGGTTCCCCGTCGTGGAACGACCGTTCGAACCGGCGGCAGCCGCCATGCGCGACCACGGGGTCGACATTACGGCCACCGAGCTGCTCGAGACGATCCGCGACCTCGACGACCGGGGCGTTCTCTCGCGGTTCGGGCCGCTCGTCAACGCCCAGGAGATCGGCGGCGCGGCGACGCTGGTCGCCATGCACGCCCCCGAGGACCGGTTCGACGAGATCGTCGAGACGGTCAACGACCACCGCGAGGTGGCCCACAACTACGAGCGCGAACACCCCCACCTCAACGTCTGGTTCGTCGTCAGCGTCGCAGACGAGGACCGCGTCGAAACCGTCCTCGACGAGATCGAGGCCGAAACGGGACAGGAGACGTACAATCTGCCGAAAAAGCGGGAGTTCCGCGTCGAGGCCAAGTTCTACGTCGACGGCCCGCTGGACGGCGACGGGGATATCGAGGCAGCCGGCATCGACCGCTCGGATCTGGGGCCCGCGATCGAGCCGACCGACGCGGCGACGCTTGCCCCGGCCGAACGCGACCTCGTGATCGAGGTCCAGGGCGGCATGCCCCTGACGGCGACGCCCTACGCCGACGTCGCCGACGCGATCGGGCAGGACCGCGAGTGGGTCCTCGAGACGATCAAACGGTTCGACCGCGAGGGCAAGATCCGCCGGATCGGTGTCGTGCCGAATCACTACGCCCTGGGGTACACGGAAAACGGCATGACGGTCTGGAACGTCCCCGATGAAATCGTCCCCGAGGTCGGCCCCGAAATCGCCGCGCTTCCGTTCGTGACACACTGTTACCGGCGGCCGCGTCACGAGGGCGTCTGGCCGTACAACTTCTTCGCGATGACTCACGGCCGTAGCGAGGCCGAAAGCCAGCAGCGAGTCGAACAGGTTCGGGAACGGATGGAGGAGTACTGGGACGTAACGGCCAACGACTGGGATACCTTGCACTCAACGCAGATCTTGAAGAAGACCGGCATACGAATGGCGGAACGAGCCGATGCGAACACGAGAGAGCAGTAGCGCCGACCGCCTGACACATATCGCCTACGATGATACCGCTTTTGCACGATTTCACGAACGAGACGGTGCTGATCTTCGGCGGCGGTCCCGTCGGGTCCCGAAAGGCCCGGCGGTTCGCCCGCGAGGCACGGGTGATCGTCGTCAGCCCGGCCTTCGCCGATCGCGAGTTCGGCGGGGCCGAACGGGTCCGAGCCGCGCCCGACCCCGCGGACGTCCCGGCGTGGCTCGAGCGGATCGAGCCCGCGCTGGTCGTCGCCGCGACCGACGACGCGGCGGTCAACGAGGCCGTCGCCGACGCGGCCCGCGAGCGGGGGGCGTTGGTCAACCGTGCCGATCGCTCGGGGGAACGCGACGTCGGCAGCGTCGTCGTCCCCGCGACCGTCCGCGAGGACCCGGTGACCGTCGCCGTCGCGACCGGCGGCACCGCGCCCGCACTGAGCAAGTACCTTCGTGAAGAACTCGAGGAGACGCTTTCGGGGGCCGGCGAGATGGCACGGGTCTGTGGCGAGTTGCGGGCGGAACTCAAGGCCCGCGACGTGCCGGCGGAGCGCCGCCGGGCGATCGTCACCGACGTCGTCAATTCCCCGGACCTTTGGACAGCTTTACGTACGGGTACTTCCAACTGTGCCCAAGTGATCGAGGACGTGCTCGGCGAGGAACACTCAGGGGGTGATCGAACGTGATGTCGACCGGAGTCGTCACTGCGGCGCGAGTGACACACGGAAGCGGTAGCGTCGACCAGCTCGCCGCTGCCAGTCCCGACGGCCAGTCAAGCGCCGTTGAGGAGCTGCTGGCCGTTCCCGACGTCGAGGAGGCATACGTCCTCTCGACGTGCAACCGGGTCGAAGCCTACGTCGTCGGGCCGGACCACGCCGTCGGTCGAGCCGCCCTCGAGGAGTTCTTCGCCGGCGTCGCGGACGAGGCAGTCGTCGTGACCGACCACGACGAGAGCTTACGCCATCTCATGCGTGTCGCCGCCGGCCTCGAGTCGGTGATCCTCGGCGAGGACCAGATCATCGGGCAGGTCCGGACCGCCTACGAGGATTCGCGCGACGCCGGCGGCATCGGCTCGATGCTCGAGGCCGGCGTCACGAAGGCGATCCACGTCGGCGAACGCGCCCGCACCGAGACCGCGATCAACGAGGGCGTCGTCTCGCTTGGCTCGGCCGCGACCCGCCGGGCCGCCGAGGAGATCGCGCTCGAGGACGCGACCGCGCTGGTCGTCGGGGCCGGCGAGATGGGGCAACTCGCCGCGCGGAGTCTCGCGGCCGCCGACGTCGCGGAAGTCGTCATCGCCAACCGGACCGTCGCCCACGCCGACCACCTCGTCGACGACCTCGAGGCCGACACCGACGCCGAGGCTGCGCCGCTCGAGGCGCTCGATTCCGTCGCCTCGCGCGCCGACGTCGTCGTCACGGCGACCGGCAGCGAGGAGCCGGTCCTCGAACCCCGCCATCTCGAGGGCCCGAGCGAGCAGGTCGTCGTCGATCTGGGCCAGCCCAGAGACGTTGCCCCGGCGGCCGACGACCTGTCGTCCGTTCGGGTCTTCGATCTGGACGACCTCGAGTCGATTACTGCGGAGACACGCGACAAACGCACCGACGCCGCTCGCGAGGTCGAGGCGATCGTCGATCGGGAGTTCGATCTCCTGACCGAACAGTACAAGCGCGCCCGCGCCGACGAGGCCATCGCGGCGATGTACGAGGCCGCCGAGCGGATGAAGGACCGAGAGGTCGAGACCGCCCTCTCGCATCTCGAGGAGCCGTCGGAGCAACACCGCGAGGTCCTCGAGTCGATGGCCGACTCGCTGATCAACCAACTGCTCGCCGCGCCGACCAAGAGCCTGCGAGAGGCCGCGGCCGAGGACGACTGGAGTACGATCCACACCGCCTTGCAGCTGTTCGATCCGGAGTTCGGCGAGAACGACGGTCCGATCGCTCCCCCCTCGATCGCTCCCAACACCGGGAGCGGCGAGGCGAGCATCGGCGCAACCGACGACGATTGACCGGTACCGTTCTCGAGGAGCCGATCAACCGTCGAGAGCCGCGGGGCCGTCGTGATAGGAACCGCTGAAACCACTGATCGCAACGCTGTCGTGCAATCGGATGTACATTGACTGTCAGTGGCGACTATCGAAGCGTCGTGAGCCGGAAAACCCTACCCGGGTCCGCGGGGTGTCGCGACTGCTTATCGCTGTGCTGAGCCGTACTCGACGTGAACCGTCGGAACGCTCGCGGAGTCGGCGGCCTCGTTGCCGTTCCAGTCGACGAGTCGAACGTTCGCCATCTATCCCGAAAACCGGAACCGCTGGACGCCGACATCGATCGCCCCCTCGGCGACGCCGCCGGAGACGACGGTCCCCTCGGCCACAGGGTCGTCGGCCAGCATCTCGAGGTCGCCGTCGACCGAGATCTCGAAGTTCGATGGAACGCCCCGTCCGACGATCGTGACGAGGTTCGGAAGTGTCTGGGTGGCGTCCGCGGCTGTACTGTTCTGTACCGGAGTGTCGCGTGCCATGGCTCGATAACGCGAGGGTCCCGGCATAAGCTTTCCTGTCGAAATAATGGTAAGATGGCGTGAATACGACGGTTAGGTGACCGGTCGACGCCGGCGGCTGCCCGGCCAACGTTGATGCCGATCCGTGTGGTCGGACCGACGAATGCTCGAACTCTATCAGGCGGAGGACTGCCCGCATAGCGCGACGGTTCGGGAGACGTTGACGGAACTCGGCGTCTCGTACGTGATTCACAACCCCCGTCGGCCCGGAAGCGACGGCGAGGTTCTCAACGAATGGGCCCACGAGGCCATGACGGATCTCGGTGGCAAGGACGCCATCCCCTTTCTCGTCGACACCGACCGGCAAGAACAGCGCTACGAGAGCGACGAGATCGTCGACTATCTCGAGGAGTACTACGGGTAGCGACGGCCGGCGGTTCGATACATCAGTCGCTCGAGGGAGTCAGGTCGCGAGCCAGAACCGTCCCGAGTCCGTCGGGCGTCGTCGGTCGGACGAGCGACTCGCTCGAGTCGATCGTGTGGCCCGTTTCGACGTAGTGGTCGATCGCCGCTCGAGAGCGGTCGCGCTGGTCGGAGTCGGCGGCGGCCGTGTGCCAGTCGCAGTCGAGACAGTACTTCATCGTGACTCCGAATCCGACTGGACTCCTGAAGCCCTTTCGGTGAGGCGGTGGGTCGTCCATCGCTCTCGAAGCGGCCGAACGACGAGGCCGGTCAGTACAGTTCGTCGAAGGACGTGACCCGGTGGTCCCCGAGAACGCAGCGGCCCCGTTGCTCGTGGCCGACGCGCTCGACGTGGATGGCGTCGAGGCCGGCGTTCCAGGCCGCACCCACGTCACAGGCCCCGTCGCCCGCGAGGACGCCGCGGTGGCCGTTGTGGCCGACGCCGAGGTCGTTCATCACCCGCTCGACGGGGGTCGGATCCGGCTTCCAGCCGGTCTCCTCGGTACAGCACAGCCGCGCGTCGAACCAGTCGTGGATGTCGAGGTGATCCAGGACGGGCTCGGTGAGAAACTCCTGGCAGTGTGTGACCAGCCCGACCGGCACCTCGAGATCGCCGACGACGGCGGCGTCTTCGTGGAGGTAGGTCCGTTCGGCCCGCTCGATCGGGTCCTCCTCCTCGTGGAAGGCCGTCCAGAACGCGTCGGGATCGACCCCCCACGCCTCGAGTTGGCGGTCCCGGGAGCCGGTCAGGCCGTTCCAGATGATCTCTGCCTGCCGATCGGAAAACTCGCGACCGAGCCGGTCGCCGACCCGGTCGAAGACCCCCCGCGTGTAGGACCACTCGACGTCGACGAGGGTCCCGTCGAGATCGAGCAACCAGAAGTCGTAGTCGTGGTCGAGGGTCATTCGGACACAAATGTAGCGGCTACCGGAGTAAATGCCTGTCGCCCGAACGCGGGTCCAGCCCGGTCTCGGACGGTCTCCTGTCCGTCATCGCCGGGAGGACCGCGACCGCCCTGCGGTCCCACCGGGAAATCGGGACGACAAAGCGTCTCAGTCCGCCGTCGGTCGCGCCCGGTCGGCGTACTCTGCCACCAGTTGCTCGTCGTCGGGCCGGAACTCGTCGGTCCACGCGGCGTCGGGGTCGATCTCGCCCTCGAGCAGCGCCGTCTCGGACAGCGTCTCGCCGAGTCGCTGCCAGCGGTCGGGGTCCTGTGCCCCCCAGCCGTGGTCGCGGACGTACGGCGTGAACTGCAGCCGGTTGGCGGCGGTCTCGAATTTCAACCGCTCGATCGCTCGATTGCGCTCGAGGGTAGCGTTCCGGTCGACGAGGACGTCGATCGCCCGTTCGGGGTCGCGGGTCGCGTCGGCCCAACCGCGGGCGGTCGCCCGGAGGAACGATCGGAGCCGTCCGGGGTGGTCGGCCGCGAACTCGGGACTCGTGACCAGCGTCATTCCGTAGATATCGAGGAACTCACCGATCGGCAGTTCGTCGGGCGTCCGGTCGTGTTCGCGGCCGATCTCGATCCCGTTCGTGACGACGCCGACCGCCGCGTCGACGGTCCCGTCGATCACCTTGTGCTGGACGCGGTGGTGGGTGTGAGGATCGACCTCGAGCAGGTCGACCTCGTCGCGGATCCCCGCGTCCTCGAGCAACTGTGCCGTGAGGATCCGGGTCTTCGTCGCGGATGGCGCGACGGTCCGGCCGGCCAGCTGTTCGGGCTCGGAGAGGGGCTCGCCGAAGACGTCGCGCAAGGTGTAGACGGCCGCGGGCGTCTTCTGGGTCACCGCGGCGATCGCCCGCGGCTCGAACCCCTCGCTCCGTTTCGCCAGGACGGCGCTGGCCCCGGCCAGTGCGATATCGGCGTCGCCCTGGGCCGCGCGTTCGGCCGCGTACGGCGAGCCGTGGCCCTCGACGAACTCGACGGCGAGCCCCTCGGCCTCGTAGTGGCCCGCCTCGCGGGCGAGGAAATACGGCGCTTGGAAGCCGTTGGGCTCCCAGTTGAGTTGGAAGGCGAGCGGAGCGGGTCCGCTCATGCTTCCACCTCGAGGTCGAGCCGGAACAGCCCGTCGGGGAGTTCCGCGACGCCGAGGGCGTCCGCGCCGGCGACTCCTTTCAGTCGGTCGAACAGCCGTTCCATCCCGTCGACGGTGCCCTCGTCCCAGTCGCGGACGACCATCTCGCGCCACCGGTCCCGCACGGCTCGGACGACGGCGGGATCGTCCTCGTACATGAGCCGCTCGCCGATCTCGTCCCAAAGGTCGTCGTCGCGTTGCAACCGGTCGACCGCGTCGCGATACGCGCCTTGGAACCCACGAACTGCATCGGGGTGAGCCGCGAGGTAGTCCTCGCTCGTCAGGAACGTCGAGACGGGAATCGGTCGATCCTCACCGCCGGCATCGGCGTCCGCGAGCCGGTCGACCACCCGCGACATCGGGAGGACCTCGCGATACGGCCCGGTTTCGACGATTTCGGGAATTATCTGCCAGAACTGGAGGACGCCGTCGACCTCGCCGTCCTCGAGCAGCCGGGTGAGTTCGACCTTCGAGCCGGCCTCGACCGGGGTGGCCGTCTCGTCGGGATCGAAGCCGTGGAACTCGCGGCAGGCCGCCCGGACGAGGATCCAGTTCTTGTCGAGGCGTCTGACGACGCCGATCCGGTGGCCCGAGAGGGCATCGAGCCCGTCGATCGGGGAGTCCTCGGGGACGACGAGGCCGCCGACCGTCCGGCCGTAGGGATGGAAGGCGACGATCGGCGCGCCCGCGGTGCGCTCCCGCGCCGTCGAGACGTAGTCGATATCGATCAGGTCGGCGTCGCCCTCCTGCAGTTTCGCCTCGACGGTCTCGCGGCCCTCGTCCAGTTCGTCCGAGACCAGTTGCAGGTCGAGGTGGAACCCATGGTCGTGATCGTAGCCGAACCGCTTGATCGTATAGAGCAGGTACCGCGGGCTACCGTTGTGTTCGAACCGGGCCCGCAGAACGGGTCGGTCGCCGGGGTCGCCCTGATACTCGTCGATTGCCGCCTGTTGGGTACTGATGTCGATGTCGGTCATGGCTGGAACTCACAGCGACGCGACGATGTCGTCGATCGTCGCCTCCTCGTCGATCAGGCCGCGCGCTCGCATCCACTCGAGGTGACCGTCGAGTTCGTCGGGGTCGACCGGGTCGGGTACTTCGTAGCGTGGGACGGTGAGATCCTCGCGAACCGCGTCCATGTCCACATCGTCGAACAGGTCGGGCGCGACCGCGGCGTCGGCCGCGAGCAACTCGAGGTAGGTCTCGCGGTAGGCCTCCGGGCGCGCGTTGACGTCCTCGACCGCGCGGCCGTAGGCCCGGAGGAACGCCTCGAGGACGTCCCGATCGATGCTCTCGTCGCCGACGATTCCCATGTGGTTGTCGTACTCGAGCAGCCGCTGGAAGCCGAGGTGGTCGGCGAGGGTGGTGTGTGGGTCGATGAGTGTCACGGCGTCGACCCGTCCCTCGTAAAGCGCCTGTAGCCGGTCGGTCGGCATTCCGCAGCCGACGAGGTCGATCTCGTCGGGCTCGAGGTGGTCCTCGAGGGCCTTCCGTGCGGTGTACTCTTGCCCCGTTCGCAGGTTGACGCCGACCGGGACGTTCGCGAGGTCGGCCGGGGACTCGATATCGGAGTCGGGACGGGTCACGACGGTGTAGGGAAGGTTCGCGAACGTTCCGTTGGCGACGATTCGGCCGTCGTCCATCTCCCACGTCCGGCGGATGCTCTCCCACTTACAGATGGGGTAGAGATCCACGTCGTACGCCCCGGTCAGCGTCTCCTCGGCGGGGATGTACTTGACGGAGACGTCGCGCCGGTCCCGTTCGACCAATTCGACCGCGAGCCCCTCCTCGCGGAAGTATCCCGCCTCGGCGGCTACCTTCTGTGGGAGCATGAACGAGAACGGGAGGTGGAACAGTCGGACCGATTTCTGTGCTAGCATGGGACACCCCACACCGAAGAGGGGCTTAAAGGGTTTTCATGATACGTTTATCAGTGTCGGCGTGGGGAGTGGTCCCTGTTCCCATGGAACGAGTTTCGACGACCGACGCGGCGTCCGAGGAGGTCGCCGACGGGGTGTCGCTGGCGGATCTCCAGGCGGGCGAACGGGCGAGCATGGTCTACTGGCGGATCGAACCGGGGGCGACGCTGCCCTCGCACACGCACGCGAACGAACAGATCGGGTTCGTCCTCGAGGGGGAACTCGTCGCCGTCGTCGACGGCGAGGAGTACCCGCTCCGGGCCGGCGACGCGTACCTGTTCCACCCCCACGAGCGCCACGGTGCGGAGAACCGAACCGACGAGGCGGCCGTCGGCATCGGCGTCCTCGCGCCGCCCCGAGAGGAGCCAGCGTGGCGACGAACCCCGTCGCGATCGCGGGTCGAACCGGAGTCGTAGCATGGACGCCGTCGATCACATCAACGTCGACGTCGACGCGCTCGAGCCCTGCTACGAGTTCTACCGGGAGACGCTCGGCCTGGAGGTAGTCAGACCGCCCGACGACTTTCAGGGCGATCACGCGATGTTCCGGGCCGGCGAGACGGTCGTCACGCTGGCCGCAACCGGCCGTGCCGAGAACTGGGATCAGACGGGCCTCGATCACCCCCTCGACAAGGCCCATCTGGCGTTCGAGACCGACCGCGCGGACTACGACGCGTTGCTGGACCGACTCGAGGGCCAGTTCCCGAACCAGGGACCCTACGACTGGGGCGAGTTCGAGGGGTTCTATTTCCTCGATCCCGACGGGAACCTGCTCGAGGTCATCACCTACGAGCCGCCCGCGGGCGAGCGAACACGACCGCTGTTGACCCACGACGACGTGGCGTAGTCCCGAGTCGGCGGTCCGGGCTGGCTCGAGTGTCGCCCGGCCGTCGGTTACTGTTGCCCTTCAAGCGGAGACGGACCGTCGATCCGAGACGCACGCACCGGTTCGTCGAACGCCCGCGTCTCGACCGCGGTGAGCCACTCGTCGACGGTGTAGGTCCGTTCGTCGCCGGTGTAGGAGAGTTCCGTACACGGGAGGACGGCCCGCAGCGTCTCGCCGTCGCCCGCGTACTCGTAGAGCGCCAGCGCCACCAGCGGGACGCGGACCCGTTCGTGCGATTCGACGTCGACGCCGAACGGCGAGCGTGGGACCGTTCGGCGGCGAAACCCCGGCTCGAGGCAGTAGTCGTGTCGGTCCGCCCAGCGTTCGAACTCGGCGACGAGTTCGTCGCGGGTCCGCATCGGTCCCGTCGCGTGCTGGGACGGCCACTGGTCGATTCGCAACTCGTCGAGGTAGCCCCGATCGCGAAGCGTCCGAAGCCGCTCGGTGACCGCAGCGATCCGTTCGGAGACGGCGGCCGGGACGCTCGAGCGGACGTAACAGTCGATCCCGATCGCTCCGCCCGTATCGGGGTCGGCGATCAGTGACACGGCGGGCTCACGGTCGGACATCGTCACCTCCGGTCGGTCCGACGGCTGCTGCGCCGATGCGTCCTTCGACGGCGAGAACGTCCGCCGGCCCGAGCGTTCGTCCGGGGCCTGTCCAGCCGCCGCGGACGGAACGCACGACACGTCGCGCCCCTCGTGAGCCGCGTCTCTCCCGAACCGCCGATCGGTGTTCGCTCGCGATCATCACCAACAGCGGCCACAAGCGAGTATATAAAGATAGGCGAAGGGTGTTACCAACACCCATTATCTGCGGGTCCCGAGACCCCGTTCCCGTGACGCGATCATCGCCATCGACTGTCAGTCGCCATCGGTCACGCGGATGCTCGAGCCCAGATACTTCGAGAGCGCGTCGTCGACGTCGTCGGCCTTGAACGCCTCGAGATCGGCCGCGATCGCTTCCTTTAGCGCGTCGAGGTACGCCTCGTCGGTCTGGAGTTCGCGGAAGTCGACGGCGTCGACGGTCCGTTCGGGAACGCCCAGCCACTCCGCGGCGAGCCGGCGGGCGTAGTCGTCGTCGCCGACCGCGCCGCGCCAGAGCGTGTTCCGGAAGAACAGCCACCCCTCCGTCCCCGGTTTGGGTGCATCCCGATAGAGCGTCACCGTCGTCTCGGCGCTGTCGGGCTCGAGCGAGACGGCCGCCCGAGCGGGCTCTATGCGGACGCGAACGCGGAAGACGTAGCGGGCGTCCACGGCCGGTTCAGTCCCCGCGTTCGGCCTCAATCAGTTCCGCCATCTCGATGTCGTCCCCGGTGATGCCGCCTTCCTCGTGGGAGGTCAATCGGATCTCGAGTTCGGCGTAGCGGATGATGATTTCGGGGTGGTGGAACTGGGCCTCGGCGATCTCACCGACCATCTGGGCGAAGTTGACCCCGCGGAGGTAGTCGTCGAACTCGTAGATCCGAACGATCTCGTCCCCCTCGCGGTCCCAGCCGTCGGGGAGTTCCGCCTCGATCTCGTCGTCGGAAAGCAGATCAGCCATGTGGAGCCGAACGCAAGCCAGTCAAATAACGATTGTGCCGCGTTCGTCCCTGAGGGCGGCGGGGTCGGCGGTCAATCGAACCGCGACCCCTCGCCGGCCGGCTGGAGTTCGGCGTCGACCAGCGTCTCGTAGGCCCGGCGGAACCGCTCGGAGAGCGCCTGATGCGAGATCCCTAGCTCGTCGGCCAACTCCTCCATCGACACCCCGCGCGGGATCTCGAAGTAGCCGTACTCGAGCGCGGCCTCTAAGGCCTCCTGTTGTTCGGGCGTGAGTCGCGTCGCGTGGCCGCCGGTATCGGTCACGTCGGTCACGCGCCGGAGTTCGACGTTGATTCCCCGATCGAGCAGCCGCTCGTAGGCCTCACAGAGCGTCTCGCGGTCCCGGTAGCGGACCGTCACCTGCCACCAGCCGTCGCTGGCCCGGGCCTCGAGCAGGGAACCGCCATCCACTAGCAGATCCTCCCAGAGGCGGGTCGTCCCCGCGTCGTCGGCGAACGTCACGTCGTACAGGAGCCGGGAATCGGTTTCGACGAGCAGTTCGGCGGCCGCGACCGACGGGTCCGCGTCGAAGGCGGCGTCGACCGTCTCGCGATCCACGTCGGCCACCCACAGCGAGGGGCGGGTCTTCGATACCGAGGACTCGAGTTCGAACGTGGCCGCCGGCGCGCGCTCGAAGGCGGTGGCAAGCGCCGTTTCCGCGGCCGGCAGCCGGAGATCGGCTATCGTCGACATCGAGCGTCGTACACCGTCGGTGCCTAAAAACCGCTGTCGCGACGAACCTGACTGTCGCGCTGGCTGATACCGCCGTTTCCGTCGCGGACGAATCCCCTCGCGGCGACCCTCGAGGGCCGGAACTGGCCGGCCGGGTTCTCAAGGCCACCGCCCGACGACGACCGCCCATGACCACCGATCTCGACGCCACGACCGACTTCGCGGAACTGGCCGCCCGCGTCCGCACCCAGTCCCAGCGAGCGCCAGACACCGATACCGATCGCGTGACCGTCCGCTCGCTCGAGGCCGTCCGCGCCGACACGCTCGAGACCCTACTCGAGGCCGCCGAGAGCGAACACCTCGAGCCAGGGGCGCTCGTAGTCGTCTGCTCGCGGGCCAACGCCGACCTGTGTATCGACCGCGAGTCCGGGATCGACGACGTCGGCGACCTCGAGTCAGTCCTAGGCTGTGGCGTGCGCGTCGAGGGCGAGTTGCCCGACGACACCATCCTCGTCGTCCATCCCGACGCCGTCGACGGCGAGGATCTGCTCGAGCCCGAAGCGATCGCCTGCGGGATCGTCGGGACGGACGAGTAGGGGGCACTGCACGCTCCCGTGCGGGTGCGGGCCGCAACCCGATTGCGACTAGGGGAACGTAACGATATCGATAGCCCCGGTATTCGGTGAACGGATACGCTGGTCACACAGACTGCTGTCTGTGACCCCTGCATCGGGCTCAACGAGCGGGTAGATCACACGGCGTCTCAGGATAGTCGTTACAGTTTCTGGAGTCCAAATGAATTCCATCGTTCTCACACTGAACCGAAACCCACTGGCAGGCACCACCTTCCTTGTCCAGCGCGAGTTCGGTCCACTCCGCTCGGTCGAACACTTTCGCGGACACGGAATACGCACTCTTTGCGTCAGTATCCCATGGACAATCGATAATCCGAGTCGAGACGGTGTCCGAGGGCGAGTCGATCGAAACCGTCTCGTCGTAGACGATATTGCCGTCCTTCTTGATGCGGATGTCGACCTCTCTCGATTTCGCATCGAAGTTTTCGAGGCGAACCCCGCCGAGTCGGACCCTCGAGTCGAACACACCGCACCCGCTAAGCAACATCGTCCCGGATATCGCCAATAGTTCTCTTCGTTCCATACTAGATCACACTAATCGAAGGAAATAATTACTTCGAGGCCATCCGTATTCTTCTGGTTTAGATTGTACTCTTCCGATCGGGTGTCAGTTCGAACTGAGATGCCTGCGGGAATCGAACCCGTCCACTGCCGACCCGAATACTATCCACGACACCAGTGTGGCCACAGTATGCGCTATCTCGAGATCACGGTCCCCGAGGGGAAGCGACGGGCCGTTCTCGACGTCCTCGAGGACGAGGGGTTCGACTACGTCGTCAGCGACGAGACCAGCGGCCGAGGGGAGGCGGCCGTCGTTCGGTTTCCGGTCCCGACCCAGGCCGTCGAACCGCTGCTCGATCGGCTCGAGCGGGCCGGCATCGGCGACGAGGTCAGCGTCGTCGTGATCAACGCCGAAACGGTCGTCTCCGAGGAGTTCGCGACGCTTCGCGAGCGATACAGCCGCGGCGGTCAGACGGGCTCGCGTACCTCGCGGCAGGTACTCCGGACGAAGGCGGACGAACTCACGCCGCCCTTCGCGATCTATACGGTCATGCTACTGATCAGCGCGGTCGTCGCCACCGCGGGGCTGCTGGCCGATTCGCCGGCGGTCGTGATCGGGGCGATGGTCATCGCGCCGCTTCTGGGGCCCGCGCTGGCCGCCAACGTCGGCATCGTGACCGGCGACGGCCGGCTCAAACGGACTGGCTTCACCTATCAGATCGCCGGCGTAACGATGGTCGTCGTCGCCTCGATCGCCCTCGCGATGCTGGCTCGGCTGGCTGGCCTCGAGCCCGCCGGGGTCGACATCGTCGTCGCCACCGAACTCGAGGAGCGGGTCGCACCGAACCTGTTCTCGCTGGCGGTCGCGCTGGGAGCGGGGATCGCCGGCATCCTGAGTCTCACGCGGGGCTTTTCGGAGGCCATCGTCGGCGTGATGATCGCCGCGGCGCTGATCCCGCCGTCGGCCGCGGTCGGGATCACGGTTGCCTGGGGGATGTCCGGCGCGGCGACCGGAGCCGCCGCCCTCGTGGTCGTCAACCTCCTGTCGATCAATCTCGCCGCGCTGGCGACGCTGTGGATCGCCGGCTACCGTCCGCAGGGACTGTTCGAAGTGTCGCCGACGCGGACACCGACCTACACGTATGCAGTGATCTTCGGGGTCGGACTGTTGGTACTCGCCGCGCCGCTGGCAAGCGTCACGCTGCTTGACTTTCACACGACGGAACTTGAGTCCGCTGCCGAGGACGAGGTCGACGCCGTCCTCGCACAGCCCCGCTACGACGGGCTCGAGAGCGACGATGTCGTAGTCGAACTCGACGGTGACTACCCGATTCAGTCGGTCGACCGGGTCGTCGTGACGGTCTCCGAGCGCGAACCCGGCCCGGAATCGGGCCTCGCCGATCGACTCTACGAGGCGATCAGGCCCCACAGCGATGGGTCGCTGGTCGTCGAAGTCCAGTACGTCGTCGCCGAGGAGCGGGGTGAGGATGGAAACGGGGACGGGGACGGGGACGGGGACACGGCGTTGCGGACCGCGAACGATCGCTGATACGGGCTGCTGTCCCGATCCCGGTGGGATCGCGACCGTCCTGCGGCCCCACTGGCGACGACGGAAACCGTATAAGGCGACTCGACAGCCGATCGGGGATCTCGTCGTCTTCCCGGGTCACGCTCGACCGCGTCGGTTCGATTCCCGCGGCGGGTTCGCGTCGACGCTCGCCGTCAGCCGGGCTCCGACGACGGCCGGTACCGCCGGCTCACCGCCTTCCAGCGCCCGCTACGGAACAGCCAGTAGTTGATTCCGCCGGGGACGCTCGTCTCGAGGAAGAGTGCGAGGTAGAGCCCGCCGACGGCAAGCGGCGTGACGAGTCCGAGCGCGGCCGCGGGGAGCGCGAAGGCGTACCGGCCAAGCAGCGAGGCGACGAACGGCCAGCGGGTGTCGCCGGCACCGAGCAAGGCCCCGGCAGCCGCTCCGTCGAGCCCGTAGCCGACCGAACTGACCGCGCCGACGGCGACGAAGACCGCGGCCTGGGTGACTGCTGCGGGATCGCTCACGAACAGCCCCGCGATCGGCCGCGCGAAGACCACGACCAGCGCCCCCGCGACGGCGTAGATCACCGTCGAGAGCCGGATGATCGCCGCGCCATAGGCCCCCGCCTCCGCTTCCTCGCCCGCACCGAGGTGTTGGCCGACGAGCGAACTCGCGGCCAGCGACAGCCCCCAGTTGACGCTGTTGATCAGGGCCCGCACCCGCCGGCCGACCTCGAGCGCCGTCACGACGACCGGGCCGAAGGAGGCGGCGATCCACAACAGCGGGAAGACGACCGCCCCCTGCGCGAGTCGGCGGCCGATCTCCGGCAGGGAAATCTCGATCAGTTGGCGCAACAGCGTCGGCTCGAACCACGGCCCGGATCGGGTGATCGGGACGGGGCTTGGCTCCATCCCGAGCCGGCCGTAGGAGCGCCCGAGCATCCCCCACGTGAGGACGACCGTCACGAACCCGCTGGCGAGGGTCGTCCCGATGGCCGCGCCCGCGGCACCGAGGCCGAAGCCGAAGATCAACAGCCCACTGAGGACGACGTTGAGGACCGCGCCGCCGGCACGGGCGACCATCTCGGTGAACGTGTCGCCGACGCCGGTATAGGTCCGGCTGGCGATCAGGTTCAGCAGTTCGAAGACCACCGCGGGCGCGACGTAGACGAGGTAGATCCGCCCGTGGACGAGCGCGTCCGGCCCGGAGCCGAGCAGGGCGATTAGGGGGCCGGGGACGGCGAGGAACAGGACCGCGATCGGGGTCGCCAGCGCGGTCGCGAGGACGACGCTCTGGTTGACCGCCACCGACGCGCGGTCGGTCGCCTCGCCGCCGTAGTTCTGCGAGACGAGCGTGACGGTCCCGCCCGCGACCCCGAGTCCCAGCAGCGTGACGATCTGCCAGTAGCCGAGCGCGAAGGCCAGCCCCGCCGTGCCGGCCGTCCCGACGGCGGCCCCGACCATCGCGAGGTCGGCCGTCTGCTTGGACATGATCGCGAAGCCGGTGACGATCCGCGGCCAGGCCAACTCCATCGTCGGGCGAAACCGCTCCCCGTCGATGATACCGGCTCGCTCCAAGAGTCCGGCGACGACCTCGATCGCGGCCGCCCGCCACTGCTGGCCCGTCATCGCTCCCCCGTTGCGTGACCGACGCCTTCGGTCTGTCGGCTCCGGCACTCGAGGCGGCCTTTCCTCCCGCGTGGAGCCCGCGAAGCGCCTACCCGCGCAGCCGCGAGAGCATCGCTTTCAGGTGAGTCGGCGACACCAGCGAGGTCGGCCGGTCCATGTGGACGCCGATCTCGCCCGACAGCGCGCCCAGTCCCAGCCGCTGGACGGGTTCGGGCAGCGAGTATGCGCGTCGGATCCAGTGCCCGAGTCGCTGTTCGCGCGCCAAGTCGTCGCGCCAGGCCCGTTCGTAGGCCGCCAGCGTGGTCGGCCGGTCGGGGTCGATCTCGCGGGCGGCGTGATCGGCGCTGGTCATGCTATAGAGGATGCCGCCGCCGGTGAAGGGCTTGGTCTGGGCGGCCGCATCCCCGATGAGGAACGCCCGTCGGGACGTCACCCGATCGGGCGGCCCGACCGGAATCGCGCCCGAACAACGATGGGAGACGTCGATCTCGTAGCCGTCGATCAGCTCTTCGAAGTGCTTGGTGACCTGCACGCCCGGCGGGGCGGCCAGCCCGTACTCGACGCCGGCCTCGCCGCGGGGAATGCGCCACGCGAAGAACGTCGGCGGCGTGAGATGGACGTCGACGAAGTCCTGGTGATCGTCCTCCTCCGAAAAGGCGAGGACGCCGTGGAGGAACTCACCGGGCTGTGGGAGGCCGAGTTCGTCCCGCACCCGCGAGCGCGGCCCGTCACAGCCCGCGACCATCTTCGCCTCGACCTCGAGGCGGCCGTCGGGGCCGCTGGCGACGATCGCGACCCGGTCGCGGCGTTCGGTGACGCCGGTGACGGTGTGGTTCTCGCGGACGTCTGCGCCCGCCTCGCGGGCCAACTCGGCGAGGTGGCGGTCGAGTCCGACACGGTCGATGACGTTCGACGCGACGGTGTCCTTGTAGAAGGGGTAGGCGTCGCTGCCGGGTCCGCCGACGTGAAAGCGCGCGCCGTAGATCTCGTTCTGAAAGAGGTCCTCGCGGGCCCCCTCGCCGGTGAACTCCCAGACATCCGTACTCACGTGGCCCGAGCAGGCGAGCGGCTCGCCGATCGTCCCCTGCTCGAGGGCGAGGACGTCGTAGCCTTCCTCGGCGGCCCGGCGGGCGAACCGCGCCCCCGGCGGGCCGACGCCGACGACGACGAAATCGTACATGCTCGGGACGTTCACGCCGGACGGTAAATAGGTTCTCGAGATTCGCTCGCTGCCGTCGGACACGTTCGAAACGTCCCGGCCGTCGACCGACGCCGACGATGGTCGGGACCGGTGACTGACAGTCGATAAACGGATACAGTTTTGTGAGTTGTCCGATCTCACACGATATGAACGCGACGCAAGCGCCGACTCCGACCGAGAGACGGGCGATGGCCCGGGGCGAACGCGAGCTGATCGCACCGTGATCCCCGCGGACCTCTCGACCGGTGCGCTGGTCGTCTTCGGCCTCATCGCCGTCGCGCTCGTCCTGTTCGTGACCGAGGCGATCCCCACCGACGTGACCGCGATCGGGATCATCGTCTCGCTGGCGGCCCTCGAGCCGATGACCGGCGTCGGTCCCAGAGCGGCCATCTCCGGGTTCGCCAACACCGCGACGGTGACGATCGTCGCCATGTACATGCTCAGTGCGGCGATTCAGGGAACGGGCGTGGTCCAACGTCTCGGCGTCTATCTCGCGACGATCACGAACGGCAGCGAGAAGCGGGCACTGCTGGCGACGATCTGTACGACCGGTCCGCTCGCGGGCTTTATCAACAACACGCCGATCGTGGCGATCTTCGTCCCGATGATCACCGACCTCGCGGAGAAGACCGGGATCTCCCCGTCGAAGCTCCTCCTGCCGCTGTCGTACGCGGCGATTCTGGGCGGCACGCTGACGCTGATCGGCACGTCGACGAACCTGCTGGCCAGCGAGTTCGCCGTCGAACTGCTCGGCCGCGAGCCGATCGGCATGTTCGAGTTCTCCGCGCTCGGCGTCGTGATTCTACTGGTCGGGCTCGCATACCTCGCGACCGTCGGTCGGTGGCTGACGCCCGCACGGATCCCGGTCGACGCCGACCTCGTCGAGGAGTTCGAACTCGAGGACCACCTCGCGACGGTCCGGGTGCGGGCCGATTCGGCACCGGTCGGGCGGACGGTCGACGACCTCGAGGCACGCGCGGACGCGGACGTCCGCGTTCTCCAGCTCCGCCGGGCGGGCGACGGGAGTGACGGCGAAACCGCGTCGGCGGACCGCGTCCTCGAGTACGACGGCGATCGGGAGGCGACCCTCGAGGCGGGACCCGAGGCGTCGACCCCCGGCCAGCGCTCCGGCGACGGCCGGACGCAACTCGAGGCGGACGCGGCGTCGATCCCCGCTGATGGCGAGTCGTTCGTCGCGGCCGCGACCGACGAGCGGATCCGCGAGGGAGACCTGCTCACGGTCCACGGGAGCCTGCAGGCGATCAACCGATTCGTCGAGGCCCAGCGGGTACACCAGCTGGCCCGGGAGTCGGTGACCGAGGAGACGTTCGAGGAGGCCCCGAGCGAGGACGTCCTCGCGAAGGCCGTCGTTCCCGAGTCGTCGGCGTTCGCCGGCGAGCGCCTCGGCGAGACGGCCCTCCGGGAGTTCTTCGGGACGACCGTGCTGGCGGTCCGCCGGGGCGGCGACCTCCTCCGAACGGACCTCGCGGACGTCCGACTCGCCCCCGGCGACCTCCTCCTGCTCCAGACTTCCGACGACGCGATCGACCACTTCACCACGTCGAACGACCTGCTCGTCGTCGACGACGCCGTCGATCGGCTGGCGGACGCCGACCTCGAGGACGTCGCGCCGCTGTCGCCGAAAACGCCGATCGCGATCGGGATCATGGCCGGCGTTATCGGCGCGGCCGCGCTGGGGCTGCTCTCGATCGTGATCGCGGCCTTCGCCGGCGTCTTCCTGATGGTCGTCAGCGGCTGTCTCTCGATCGATGACGCCTACGACGCCGTCTCGTGGAACGTCGTCTTCCTGCTGGCGGGGGTCATCCCGCTGGGGATCGCCCTCGAGGCCACCGGCGGTTCGGCGGTCATCGCGACCGGGTTGGTATCGGCGGCCACCTACCTGCCGCTCGTGGCGGTATTGCTGCTGTTTACCGTCGTCACGGGGCTGCTCGCGAACGTCATCACGCCCGTCGCGACGGTCGTGCTGATGATCCCGATCGCGGTCGACGCGGCGACGAGTCTCGGCGCTGCGCCGTTTTCGTTTCTTCTCGCAGTGCTGTTTGCCTCCGCGACGTCGTTCATGACGCCGGTCGGCTACCAGACGAACCTGATGGTCTACGGGCCCGGCGGCTACGAGTTCACCGACTTCCTGCGTGTCGGCGGCCCGCTCCAGTTGTTGCTGGCGGTCGTCACGACCGTCGGTATTACGCTCATCTGGGGACTCTGATCGCCGGCGGTCGCGACCGTCGGCCTCGACCAGAGAGTCGCTTGTGAGTCAGTTTCAAATGGGTTCCCCCAGTCGTGGCTATCATGAGCGAACTGTTGACATTCGACGAGGCCGAACTAATCGATCTCAGCATCGGTCTCGAGGACGGAGCGCCGAGCGAGCCGACGCCGCCGGCGATCGACGCATTCGATCACAAGGCGGGCGCGAAGCGACTCGCCGAAAACCTGCAGGAACAGGGGTACGACGTCGAACCCGCGGACTTCCCCGAGGGGATGGGGCTGGCGTGGGAGGACCTCGCAGTGATCCCCCACGCCGGCACCCACCTCGACGCGCCGTGGCACTACGGCCCCGAGGTCGACGGCGAGCCCGCGAAGACGATCGACGAGATCCCCCTCGAGTGGTGTCGCGGGTCGGCCGTCGTGCTGGATTTCCGGTCCATGGATCCCGGTGAGGAGATCGGGGTCGCGGACCTCGAGGCCGCCCTCGACGACCTCGATCACGAGCTCTCACCGGGCGAGATCGTCCTGCTCCAGACCGGGGCCGACGAGCTGTGGGGCCAGCCCGAGTATCTGACCGAGTTCCCCGGGATGAGCGCCGAGGGGACCAAATATCTCGTCGAGCAGGGAATCAAGGTGATCGGCACCGACGCCTACGGCTTCGACAAGCCATTCGCGGCGATGGGCGAGAGCTACGTCGAATCAGGCGACGAGGACGAACTGTGGCCGGCCCACTTCGCCGGCCGCGAAGTCGAGTACTGCCAGATCGAGAAGATGGCCAACCTCGACGCGCTGCCGCGCAAGACCGACATCCCCCTTGTCGCGTTCCCCATCAAAATCGAGAACGGGAGCGCGGGCTGGGTGCGGCCGGTCGCCCTTATCGGGGACGAGACGGGAGGTGATACCACATGAAACTCGCAACGTTCGAAGTCGACACGCCCGTCGGTCCGGTCGAACGCATCGGTGCCGTCGACGAGTCCAGTGAGTCCGGCGACAGCGCGGCCGGTGACGCGACTCTCGTCGATCTCACCGCGGCCTACGGCGCGGCCCTCGAGTCCGAGGGCGAGCCGGCACCCGCTGATCTAGCCCACACACACGTCCCGCCGGAGATGACCGCCTTCCTCGAGCGCGGCGACCGGGCGATCGCGGATGCCCGCGAGGCCCTCGCGTACGCGGCCGAGACCGATGCCGAGCGCGGCCCCGACGGCGCGAAACTCCGGTACGAACCCGGCGCGTACCGGCTGCTCGCGCCGCTGCCGCGTCCCAACTCGCTGCGCGATTGCATGGCCATCGAGGAACACGTCCAAAACAGTATGGACGGCGAGATCGCCGACGTCTGGTACGAACTGCCGG
The DNA here is from genome assembly GCF_000230735.2 of Natrinema pellirubrum DSM 15624. NCBI lineage: Archaea > Methanobacteriati > Methanobacteriota > Halobacteria > Halobacteriales > Natrialbaceae > Natrinema > Natrinema pellirubrum. The sequence goes on along the minus strand of NC_019962.1, from coordinate 543,250 downwards.
TCTACTACAAGGGCAACGCCGACAGCGTCGTCGCGCCCGGCGAGACGATCCAGTGGCCCGACTACTCACAGATCATGGACTACGAACTCGAGATCGCGGCGGTGATCGGGGAGCGCGGCCGGGACATCTCCGCTGAAGAAGCCGAGGACCACATCGCCGGCTACACCGTCTTCAACGACTTCAGCGCCCGCGACATCCAGGGCAAGGAGATGGAGGGGCGGCTCGGTCCCGCGAAGGGCAAGGACTTCGCGAACGGGCTGGGCCCCTACTTCGTCCCGCGCGAGGACATCGACGTCCTCTCGGCACCGATGACCGCCCGGATCGACGGCGAGGTCTGGTCCGAAGGAACGGTCGACGAGATGTACCACTCCTTCGCCGAGATCATCGAACACATCTCCCAGTCCGAGACGCTCCACCCCGGCGACGTCATCGGCAGCGGTACCGTCGGCGAGGGCTGTGGGCTCGAGCTGGGACAGTGGCTCGAGGACGGCGACACCGTCGAACTCGGCGTCGAAGGGATCGGTACCCTCGAACACACGGTCGTCGAGTAGCGCGGTCCGCGGCGCTACCCGGCGTCGCGCTCGCTCTCGGCCGCCGCGGCGCTCGAGGTGAGCAGGAACCCGACGACGCCGAGATAGGCGACGAAGAACTGGAGACTCACGTCGCCCGTCGTGAACTGCTGGCTGACGGCGACGGGACCGACACCGAGCCCGAACAGCCCGATCCCGTAGCCGAGCCGATCCGTCGAGCGGTCGAACGCGGGGAACTCGGAGACCAGTAGCCGACGGTACGCGACGGCAAAATAGCCCCAGCCGGCGTACAGCGCGACTGTGGCGGCGACTAGAAACCAGTTCGACCCGAACGCGACACGGAGGGTGCCGCCGGCGGCCAGCCCGATTCCGAACCCGGCGGGGAGCGCTCTGTTCATGGTTCGTCTCGTTGCCCGAGTGACAAAAACGCGCCCGTCGCCGTCAGTCGTCGCCGGTGCGTGCCGCCGACGGTTCCGCACCCGCCGCGACGCGGGTCACGTCGGCGTAGCGCGCCCACAGCGCGAGCATGCTCGGGAGGACCAACACGCTCACCAGGAACGAGGTGACGAGCGCGAGGACGACCAGCAGGCCGAGGCTCTGGAGTTGCGGATGCGGGTGCAAGAGCAGCGCCAGGAACGCCGCCGAGGAGGTGAGCGTACTCCCGAGCAACGCCCCGCCGGTCCCGACGACGGCCGCCTCGAGCGCGTCGTAGACGCCGCCGTGTCGCCCGAGTTCCTGTGCGAAGCGATCGCTGAGGTGGATGTTGTAGTCGATCCCCAGCCCGATGACCAGACTCATCAGGAGGGCAGTCAGCAGCGTCAGGGGGACCTCGAGCAGAGACATGCTCCCGATGACGAGGCCGGCGACCAGCGCGATCGGGACGACGGTCACGGCCCCCAGCGTCGCGCTGCCCTCGCTCAGTCGGTAGATGCCGATCAGGGCGACCGCGATCACGCCGAGCGCGAGGACCAACACGTAGAGGATTCCGTCGGTGACTTCGCCCAGTTCGGCCTGGGTGACCGCCGCCGGGCCGGCCGCAGTGGCGGTCAGATCCCCGTCGCCGTCCTCGATCGTCGCGGCCACCGCCTGCATGTCGTCGGCACGCTCGTCGTAGGTGTCGCCGCGGTCGACGGTGACGAGTATGCGGAGCGAGCGATACTCCCCATCGTCGGTGCGCTCGATCACCTGCCCCGCCTCCGCGGGGGCGACCTCGAAGAGGTGATCGTAGACCGACTCGAGGTTCCGATCGGGCACCCCATCGCCGTCCGCGTCGGCCGAGTCGACCGTCGCGGCGAAGGAGTCGTTCTCCGCGGCGGTCGCTTCGATGACCGAGAGCGGCGAGCGGACCGACTCGACGCCCTGCTGGTCGAAGGCGACGCCGGTTTCGCGGGCGGTATCGCCCCCCTCAGCGACCCGTTGCAAGGTCCCGTCGGCGGTCACGTCCCCCTCGATGAGGACGGCCGAGCGGCCGACGCTGTCGTCGCTGGAGCGATACTGATCGGTCACATACAGCTGGTTCTCGACGAACTCGGACTCCTCCCAGGCCATCGGGCCCGGCAGTTCGGTCTTCCAGTCGGCGACCGACTCGGTCCGCTGCTGGAAGCTCTCCTGTTCGAGCGCGGGCCAGGCCACCGCGCCGGCGGTCCCCGCAACGAGCGCGACGACGATGACGACCGGGGCCGCCCGCTTCGCGAGGGTGACGCTGCCGCCGAGGACGCGGCCCAGATAGCTGCCGTAGCCGAGCGGTTGCTTGTGCCGATCGACGCCGACACGCTCGAGGAGGCCGTCGATACTGATCTTCAACGCGGGAACGAGCGTGACGAAGATGACGAGCGCCGAGAACACGCCGAGCGTGATCCCGATCGCCATATCTCGGATCGAGGTCACCGGGTTGACGACGTTCGAGAGGAAGCCGATCGACGTCGTCACGGTGACCAGCGCGAGCGCGACTGCGACCGAGCGGAGCGACCGCGTCATCGGCGGGCGGATCCCTTCGTCGTTACCCCGCTGTTCCCGGTAGCGCATGAAGACGTGGAACCCGAAGTCGATGCTGAGCCCGGCGATCAGCACCGGCCCGATGATCATCGTCACCCCGGCCGAGATCCCGAGCCAGCCCAGGATGCCGAACATCCATAGAATGGAGACGACGACGCCGATCATCCCGACGACGACATCGACGAGGTCGCGGTAGGTGAACGCGAGAATTCCGAGGATCAACGCCAGCGCGACCGGCAGGATCAGCGTCGTCGTGTTCGACGCCATCCGCTGGTTGAGATCGGCGACCGCGTGTTCGCCGAGGGTGAAGTAGTTCGGCTCGTCGCGATCGTCGGCCGCCTCGTAGAGGGCCCGCTGTGCGTCGCTTGGCACTCCCGACGAGCCGTCCGCCCCGTCGGTCTCGAACCGGAAGATCATCCGGTGGCTCTCGGCGGTCGTACTTCCGGGGTCGTAGCGCTGTGGCAGCAAGGAGAGCGCGCCCGACTCGGGCGTCAGCGACTCCGAAAGCAGCGCCGCGTACTCGTCGTCGTCGGTCGACTCGAGGGCGGCGATCTGTTCGGCGCGGGTCGCGTTGGGATCCTCGGCGGCCCGCGCCCCGACGATGTTTGCGACACCGGTGACCCCGCCGTCGTCGGCGAGCGAGGCCGATACCGAATCGTTGTCCAGCACCGTTTGCTGGTACTCGAGGGAGTCGATCAATGCAGCCTTCGAGAGGGCGTTGCCGTCCTCGTGGCGGACGTAGACCGGCGCGACGGAAACGTTCGACTCGTCGTCCGGATCGCCGTAGTTCTCGGCGATGTAGTCGGCCTTCTGTGCGGGCGTCGTCTCGCCGACGTCGCTGCTGCTGGCCTGATTGGACGTATCGATGTTCCCGATCCCGGCGACCGCGCCGGCGGTCAGCAGTAACAATACGACGATCACGATCCGGTTGTGCGTCGTGATCGCGTCGATACACCTGTCGAGTGCGTCACGGACCATTTCGTTCCCCTCTCTGTCGGGAACCCGTATAAACCGAAAATCACGGTTTCCGAGCCTGAAGTTCTGGCCGCCACGCGGAGGACATTACACCCTCGGGTCGCTAGCACCACCATGCTTCTGTACTGGCACCGGCGCGATCGACGGACGGCCGACGATCGGGGACTGGCCGCCGCGGTCGATGCCGCGGACGGACCCGTCCTCCCCGTCTACGTGTTCGATCCCGCGGTCACCGACCGGCTCGGTGCGCGCAAACGCGCGTTCGTCGACCGGACCGTCCGGGCGCTCCGAGCGCGGTATCGCGACCTCGAGAGCGACCTCCTCGTGCGATCGGGAGCGGCGCCCGACGTCCTCGCCGATCTCTGCGATGAGTACGACGTCGACCGCGTCGTTACGACGGAGTGCTACGACCCGGTCCGCCGGGACCGAACGGCCGCCGTCGATGCCGCGCTCGCGGTCCCCCTCGAGACCCACGTAGATACGGTCTTGGTCGATCCGCGAACGCTCGAACCGTCGTACCCGACCCACAGTCAGTTTCACGCGGACTGGCAGGAGCGGCCGAAGCCGGCCCCAGCACCCGAGCCCGACCCGGACGCGCTCGCCGACGTCACCGCCGACGAACCGATCGCGATCGCGGATAGCGACATCGATCTCCCCGAGGCGGGGACCGAGGCCGCCCGCGATCGCCTCGCATCCTTCCGCGACACCGGACTGCGGCACTACGCCGACACCCGGGACGATCTCGCGGCCGCGGTCGAGCGCCCGCTCGAGGCCGTCTCACGGCTCTCACCGTATCTGGCCGCCGGTGCGATCGGAATCCGCGAGGTCTGGGAAACCGTCACGGATGTCCGGGACGGCGTCGACGGCGACGAGCGGCGCAACGTCGACAAGTACGCGTTCGAACTCACGTGGCGAGAACTGTACTACCACCTGCTCGCCCACACTCCCGATCTGGCGACGGCAAACTACAAGCAGTTCCCGAACGAGATCGCGTGGCGAAACGACGAGGCCGAGTTCCGGGCGTGGAAACGCGGCGAGACGGGGTATCCACTCGTCGACGCCGGAATGCGCCAGCTCGACCGGGAAGGGTACATCCACAACCGGCCGCGACAGGTCGTCGCGAGCTTCCTGACGAAACACCTCCTGATAGACTGGCGACGCGGCGCGGCCCACTTCCGGGAGCGGCTAGTCGATCACGATCCCGCGGTCAACCCCGGGAACTGGCAGTGGGTCGCTTCGACGGGGACCGACTCGGTCGACGTTCGGATCTTCGATCCCGTCGCACAGGCCGCCAAGTACGACGACACCGGGGCGTTCGTCCGCGAGTACGTCCCCGAACTGGCCGACGCGCCCGCCGAGGCGATCGTGGAGTGGCCGACGCTCCCCGCCGAGCGGCGGGCGGCACTCGCGCCCGACTATCCGGCACCGATCGTCCACAGAGACGACGCCTACGAACGGGCCCAGCGGGTCTTCGAACGGGCGCTCGGAAAACGAGACGACGGCTGATTCAACCCTCGAGCAACTCCCAGAACCGTTCGGTGTCGCCCTCGAAGCGCTCGAGCAGGTCGCGCATCTCGGCGCGGTGGTCGTCGGTAACGGTCACGTGGACCATCCCCTCGTCGGGCTGGCCGTAGACGACGCTTGCGCCCTCGGGCGCGGCGACGATCGCCGGCAGCGCGACGAGGTCCTCCTCACCGTCGACCAGAATCGTGGTCGGGTCGCCGGTCGAGAGCGCGCGCCGGAGCGCCCGGACGACCGGCACGCCCAGTTCGGCGGGGGGGTTTCGGACCTCGATGCTCGCGCCCTCGGTGACCGCCTCGCGGATTTCGGCGTCGACCTCGGTACGTTTGGTCCGGCCGTCGACGAGGGCCACGTCGGGCCGGCGGCCCGCCTGCAGGAGGTGATAGGTGACGACGTCGCCGACGGCGATCAGGGGGCCGTCGACGCCCTCGAGGAGCCGGTCGGCGTCGGTCTCGATCGGGCCCATCGGCTCTTTGAGTTCGTGGCGCAAGGCGTCGGGCAGGACCAGCAGCTGGTCGTCGTCGGCGAACGCGTCGTCTGTGTCGTCGCGAGTCACGCGTCAGCGAACCTTCAGGGCGTACGCGCCCGGTTCGGTGATCTGCATCTCCGTCGCGATCTCGCTGTCCTCGGGGTGGGCGATGATGACGTAGCCCGCCCAGTCCTCGGTCAGCGAGGAGGAGTTGCAGGCGTCACACGTCTCGTTGTCGGGTTCGTTGACCCGGTGACACTCGCGACAGACGAGCCGATCGGATGCCATGGTTATTCACCTGCCGTGGCTTCGCGTTTCTCGTGTTCGTCCTCGAGCCAGGCGTGTTTGCCGAGGCCGGGCTGTTTCGCGGTGAGCCCGATCTTCGAGTCTCGGGGGTTGCGTTCGTCGATGCTCTTGGTGACGATGCGGGCGCGGACGGCGTCGTCGACGCCGAGCGCGCGGTCGGACTCGTTCGATGAGAGTCGCTGGTTCTCGCCGTCGAAGGCGAGATACTCGTCGCTGATCTGCGAGACGTGGAGCAGGCCGTCGACGGGGCCGATGCCGACGAAGGCACCGAACTCGACGACTTCGACGACGGTGCCGTCGACGACTTCCTGCATCTGTGGATCGAAGGTGACGGCGTCGAACTCGGCCTCGTAGTAGACGCCTGGCCGATTCGGCAGCACCGTTCCCTCACCGATATCGTGGACCTCCGTGACGGAGACGACGCTGCCCACCTCCTCGTCCATGCGCCCCTCGAGTTTGTCCTGGAGCAGTCGTTTGACTCGATCCGGCGAAACGTCGCCGAGTTCTTCCGGCGGTACTTCTACCGTGTCCTTCAGTCTAACCCGTTTGTACATCTATGGTTGAGTGATCGCTAACTTGTTTCTCCCGCGTAATGCAATTACCGGTCTCCCCGCTTCGAGGACCCGGTCGCGCAGCGGGCGGTCGTTCGTGACGACGTAGTCGACGTTGCCCTCGCGGGCGAGTTCGACCAGTGCGTCGTCGGCGTACGATGCCTCCGTGTCGACGGCGAGACAGCGCTCGGTCGCCAAGTCGTGGCCGACGGTCGCGGCCGTTCCCTCCTGCCCGCCCTTCTCGGAAAGTCGCCGGAGTTCCTCGAGGACGGCCTGTGGGATCGTCGCCTCGTAGTCGTCCAACAGCCGCTCGAGTTCCTCGAACAGCCGCACGTCGAGTTCGACCGGCATCATGAGCGCGCTCGTGTCGAGGGCGACCCGCGTCGACTGTCCCATCTCAGTCCGTCAGGGTACCGAGACCGATCAGCCGCCAGCGCGCGCCGATGCGGCGGTTGATCGCGATTTTCGTCCCCGGTTCGGCGGCGACGGGCCGCTTGAGTCGGACCTCGCACTCGCCCTCGCGGGCGCTGGTGACCGAGCCGACGGTCGTCGCCGTGCCGACGGTCATCATCAGCGGTTCGCCGGTGCTGATCTCGTCGACCGTCTCGCCCTGGTCCGCGCCGACGACCCGCTCGAGCAGGTCGACCTCCATCGTGAACTCGTTCCAGGTCGGCGGGAGCGTCCCCGGCGGCCCGGCCATCCGGCCGGCCAGCGCGTCGCCTTTGGTCAGCGAAGGGTCGAGCCCGGTCCCGACGCCGAGCAGGCCACCCGGCGTGACGGTGTCGACGGTCTCGCCGCCGGCCTGCAGCGAGCGGATCGTCGTCTCGATGGGGACGTATTCAGTCTGGCCGCCCTCCTCAACCTCGCGGCCGGGGCGAATCTCGATCTCGTCGCCGACCTCGAGTTCGCCCGCGACGAGGCTGCCCCCGAGGACGCCGCCGGCGAGGTCCTTCGCGGACGTACCGGGTTTGTTGATGTCGAAACTGCGGGCGACGTGCATCCGGGGATCGGCGTCGGGATCCCGATCGGGGGTGGGGATCTCCTCCTCGATCGCCTGGATCAGCAGATCGAGGTTGACCTCCTGGCCCGCGGAGACGGGAACGATCGGGGCGTCCTCGGCGACGGTGCCCGCGACGAACTCCTTGATCTGGTCGTAGTTGTTCCGGGCGGTCTCCGCATCGACGAGGTCGACCTTGTTCTGGGCGATGACGATGTTGTCGATCCCGATAATGTCCAGCGCCATCAGGTGTTCCTCCGTCTGGGGCTGGGGGACGGGTTCGTTGGCGCTGACGACCAGCACCGCGCCGTCCATCAGGGACGCGCCGGACAGCATCGTCGCCATCAGGGTCTCGTGCCCCGGGGCGTCGACGAACGAGACGGTCCGCAGCGGCTCGCTCTCGGAGCCGTCCGGACACTCCTCCTCGACGGTGTAACACTCGGGTTCATCCAGGCCGTCGCAGTGACGGAACGTGGCGTCGGCATAGCCGAGCCTGATCGAGATTCCGCGTTTCATCTCCTCGCTGTGTTGGTCCGTCCACGAGCCGCTGAGCGCTTGCACCAGCGTCGTCTTGCCGTGGTCGACGTGACCGACGAGCCCGATGTTCACCTCCGGTTGTCGATTTCCTACCATAAGACGATGAGTAATCTTGGGTAGTGATTCCCCTGTGCGACTGATAAAGGTTGCGAGCTATCCCGTCGATTTCGAGGTCGACGGAACCGAGAGAATATCACCCGTGCTGTCGTTCCACACCGGCGATCCCGACGACTTATCTCCCGTCCGCCCCTCACACGTACCGTGTCCGAGTTCGCGTTCGAACTCGAGTTGTGTGCCCGCCTCGAGGGGCGCCGCGAGGGAATCGTCGCTCGCCAGCTCGGGGGCAGCGTCGCCGATCCCGGCGGCCGGATCCTCGACGTACTCTGCGTCGAACCCGGCTCCGAGTTCGACGACCGCGTCGAACTCACCAGTGAGACGATCCCCGACGCCGCGATCGAGTCGGCGGTCGGCACCGGGCGGGCTCGCTACTGGAAGGACGCCTTCGACTGCCACCCCGAGCGCGCCCGCAACGCCACCGAGCAGGCCCTCGAGATCGGCTTCTTCGAACGCGACCGTGAGGCCAGCGCGACCAGCAACCGGGAGTACGTCCGGCAGGTCACCCGCTACCCCGACTGGTACGACCGCATCGTCGGGATCGAGAACAAGCCCGATCTGGGCCGGCCGGGCGACCTCGAGATGCAACTGCGGACCGACGTGAGCCTCGCCCTGCTGGACGAGGCGATCCTCGCGACAGAGAGCTACGTCACGCGCGCGCACCTGAACCGCATCCCCGACGCGGTCGGCGTCTGGCGAATCCACCGCGACGAGGGTGCGGCGGGGGAGGGCCTCGAGATCGAAGTGGTCCGCGAGCCGACCCCGCTCACACCCGACGAGCCCGGGATCGAGCCCCTCGCCGCCCACCCGGGGCGAACGGAGATCGAGGTCGTCTCGCCCGATGCGAAGGCGCGGGCGCGCCGCCGGCTCGCCGAACGGGCCTACGGCAAGGGCTGGCGAACGTACGGGTTTCCGAACTGCGGCGCGTGTCGCCCGACCGACGCGAGCGGCGCGACGCTACCGTACTGCGCGTGGAACGGTCGGGTCGTCGACGCCAACACGGAGTGCGGCCCGGACTGTCCGGGCCACGAGCCGGGGTCGGCGGCCGAGATCGCGATCGACCTCGAGGCCGAACGCGACCGGCGGACCCCGTGGACGGCCGATCCCGACGGCAAACGGCGGCGACAGTCGGGACTCGATCGGTTCGGCTGACGGCTCGGCCGCCGCTCGAGCGCCGGACGGACACGTTCCCCCGGATCTACAGCTCGTAGACCTCGCCGTCAACCGCAAGCGGCTCTGCGAAGGCCTCCTCGGCGGGGTAGAAGTGCGCGAGATGCACCAGCCGCGTCCGGTCGGCGTTCAACTCCCCGGCCAGCGCGAGCGCGCCCTCACGGGTCATGTGTTTCGTCCCGAACGTCCGAGCGACGCCGTCGGCGTCCTCGTGACGGCCGCCCAGCGGGTGGTAGTCGGCCAGACTCGCTGGGACGATGCCGTCGGCCAGCAGGAGGTCGGCGTCGGCGAGGACGTCCCGGGACGCCTCGGGAACGTCGTAGCTCGTATCGCCCGTGATCGACAGCTTCGCACCCGTCACGGGGTCCTCGACGGAGAGGCCGTAACAGACCAGCGGCGGGTGGTCGACCGGCACCAGCGTCACGTCGAGCCCGCAGATCCGGACCGTCTCGAGCGGCGACGTCGGGACGACCGTGAGCGGATCGAGATAGTGGTAGTCGTCGTCGACGGTCTCGGCGACGCTCTTTCCCGTCTTGGGGTCGGTCTCGTCGGCGGCGTAGACCTCGAGGGAGTCCAGCACGCGGAAGACGTTGCCCAGTCCGTCGAGGTGGTCGAAGTGGATATGGGTGATGACGGCGGCATCGGGAAGCGACACCTCGTCCCGGAGGAACTGATACCGGAAGTCGGGGCTGAAGTCGATCAGCAGCGACTCGTCGACGCGCTCGTTCTCGACGTGGACCGAAAAGCGCGTGCGCTCGACGCCGCGCGCTCGAGCCGCCGCGCAGGTGTCACAGTCACAGCCGACGGTGGGCGTCCCGGTCGTGTCGCCGGTCCCGAGCAGGGTCACCCGCATCGTCAGTTCGTCCCTCCGAGGGCGTGTCGGCGGGGCGGTTCGACGCGGTTGCGACCACCGGCTCGTCGCCTACACATACGATTTGCCTTTCTCGAGCGCCGTCCGGATGAACGGGTGGTCGGCGTTCGCCTCGACTCGCTCGGCCGGCAGGACGTGTACCTCGAAGACGACGCCGTGTTCGGCCCCCACGGTTTCGGCCAGCGCCTCGAGTCGCCGCTCGCGTTCCGGGTCCGCTTCCTCGAGGACCAGCAGTACCTCGACCGACGCGTGGACGCCGCGATCGTCGCCCCGGGCGGCGTCGCCGAAGACGACGAGGTCGCGGATCGCCTCGTCGTGGTCGTCCTGTGCCCGGGCCGCGAACGTCGCCGCGGCGTCTCCCGCTGGGGCGTCATCGCTCATAGGTGCCCCTTGACAGCCGTCGCATAAAGGGTATTCCCCGCGGGTCCGATCCCTACTCCGTCGCGGCGGTGTCGTCGCCGCCGTCGTACTCGTGTTCGCGCAACAGGTCTGGCTCGACATCGCGCAGGACCGCCTCGTGGGTCGCCTCGAGGACGACCGGCGGGGCGCAGTCGGCCTCCTCAGCCTCGACCCAGCGGGCGAGACAGAGACACCAGCGATCGCCGGCCTCGAGCCCGGGGAATTCGAACTCCGGTCTCGGCGTGGTGAGATCGTTGCCCCGCGCTCGACTGAAGCGGAGGAACTCCTCGGTCATCTTGCTGTAGCGAGGAAACCCCGCCCCTTGGGGCGGGGAGGAATCGCGTTCGTTCGTGTCTCAATTCGCCCTGTTATGGCTCCCCGGTGTCCAACGCTTCGACACCTTCGAGCATCAGCCCCTTCCAAGTGTAGCCGCGCTTGTCTTTGATCGCTTTCAGTCGCTCGTACTGTTCGTCGTCTACCTCGAATCTGATTTCTGTACCCATACATACGTGTACTATCCGTGTGGTTTATGTGGGTTGCGGTCGTAGCCTGTACTGTCGAATGGTCGCTGAAACTACCGCCACGAAAACGCTCGAAGCTACTCTCGCGCCACCCACTACGGGCAAAGAGCAACGCCTCGAGCGCACTGTGGCGACTTACCGCCGCGCCCTTGAGGATGCCTTCGAGAGTGGCGCGGATACGCAGAACGCAGTCAACGAGATCGTCACGCCGTACACGCTCACGTCCTACGCCAAAGACGCCCTCAAGAACTACGTCCCGCAACTCCGCCGGACGTACAACGCCTCGGAACTCGAGGACGACCACCCGGTTCGATTCACGAACCGTGGCTTTCGAATCGATCACTCCGGCGAGCGTGCGTACGAGTTCTGTTGGCGCGTTCCACAGGCTGGACGTGGCAACGCGTTCTGGATTCCACTTCGAATTAACCCCGAGCAGGAATCGCTGTGGTTCGATCTGCTCAACGGCGACGTGTCGGTCGGTGAGTTCCGACTGCAACAGTACCGAACGAACTGGGTGCTGCACGTCACCGTCGAGTACGACGTAGCCGAACCAGAGACGCCGGACGATCCGACTCGAATCGGTTTCGATATTGGCGAGTCTAAGCTTCTGACGGGCTGTGCCTGTCAGAACGACACTCCGACCCAACCATACATCTACGACGGCGGCCGTGCGCGGGCACTCCGCAAGGAGATGTACACGACCCTCAAGCGCCTGCAGGAACGTGACGCCGCCCAGTGGCGGATCGACGAACGTTTCGACCACTACCAGAACGCGCTCACGGATATCGTCGAGAAGGCGTCTCGCGAAGCCGTCGAGTACGCCGAGTCTTTCGAGGACCCGGTAATCGTACTCGAGGACTTGTCGTACATCCGCGAGAACTTGGACTACGGGAAGTACATGAACCGACGCTTGCACTCGTGGGCGTTCGCTCGCCTCACCGACCGCATCAAGGACAAGGCTCTCGAAGCCGGTATTCCGGTCGGGTTCGTGAACCCACGCTACACGAGCCAGACCTGCCACGAGTGCGGGCACATCGGAAGTCGTGGGTCGCAAGCCGAGTTCAAGTGTACGAACGCGGAGTGTTGGGTCACGGAGTATCAGGCAGATATCAACGCGGCCGCGAACATCGCCGGTCGCTTTGACCCGTGGGGAGAGAGTGTTCCTTGGAAATCGGAACGCGATGACTCGCCTCGGGATGGGAGCCGTTGTGACACGGCCACAGGACACCGCACGCCGAGTCGGCAATCCCGACAGACGACGCTTGCGGCCTTCGGGTCCTGAAACCTCCAACGCGAGTCTTCCCTTGTAGGAAGCCCCGCCGTTTACGGCGGGCGAGGATGTCACCACGGCACAGAGTTCGTGGCGGCCCCGATCGGACTCGACCCGGCGACAGCAGCCGTCCCGCAGGAATCCCGTCATCGGGTCGGTACAGCAGGGCTCGAGTTCGGCGCCGTACACGTTCCGGTCGTCAGGCATGGCTGCGGCAAGGAGAGGCGGCTAGAAAAGCGTGGTGACGGGTCGCCACCGGTCAAGCGGTGCCGACCCGACCGCTACCCCCGCGGAGCGCCCTGTATCCCGCGTAGGCCGCGGTCGCCGTCGGCGGCTACTAACGCCTGTATTGGCACGGCGAGCGGCCGATCTCGGAGCGGTCAGTCGTACCTGAGTCGAGCGCTCGGCCGGCCGTAATCCGGTCCGCACGACCGAGCCGTCGCTACCGGAACTCGAGACCTCGATTGCGCAAACCGATCGAGAGAACCGTACCGGGCCCAGTGCCGAATCGCCCGTCAGTGATCGTGATCGTGGTCGTGGTCGTGCGAGTGGCCGCCGTCGCTGGCCTTGTCGAGGTCTCCGCCGGCGACTAAGGCGTCGTGGTCGCCCTCCATCATGTCCATGTTCTTTAACGTGTCCCGCTCCTCGAACTCCTCGACGGCGTTCAGGAGGTCCTGCTGGGTCAGCGTCGTTCGGTCCTCGGTCAGGGCCTCGAGGACTGCCTCCCGGAGGACCATCCGGAGGTCGCTGCCGGTCAGTCCCTCAGTGACATCGGCGATGAGTTGGGGGTCGAACTCGTCGATGTCCATCGTCCGGGTGATGAGTCCGAGGATGTCCGCCCGCATGCCCTGGTCGGGTTTGGGGAAGTTGATGATCTCGTCGAAGCGCCGCCAGGCGGCGTCGTCCAGTTGGTCGGGGTGGTTGGTCGCCCCGATGAGCAAGACGTCGTCCTCGATGAGCGAGATGTTGTCGATGCTCTTGAGGAGGGTGTTGACCGCTCGCTTCAGCGCGGCATGTTCGTCGCTGCGGCGGGTCTTGGCGACGAAGTCGAACTCGTCGATAAAGAGGATACACGGCGAGAGTCGCTTGGCGACCTCGAAGGTCTTATCGACGTTTTTCGCCGTCTCTCCCAAGTATTGCGAGGTAATCATCGAGAGCTTGACCTCGACGAACGGCAGGTCCATGTCCTGTGCGAGCGCCTGTGCGGTCGAGGTCTTCCCGGTCCCCGGCGGGCCGACGAACAGGAGCTTCCCGATCTCGCGCAGACCGATGTCGGCGAGGTAGTCGCGGTGTTCGATCGCCTTCGAGATCTTGTTGAGTTCGTTCTGTTGGTCGTCGGTCAGCACGAGGTCGTCCAGCGACATGTCGACCTCCTCGGGCGCGCGGACTTCCACGAGGTCCAACATTTCCTCGTCTTCCTCCTCGTCGAAGTACTCGTTCAGGAGGCCGTCGATCCAGACCCGATCGGCCTGGATCGGCCGGTTGCGCTCCCGGGCTGCCTCGTGGGAAACGTCGAAATCGTAGTCGTCGTGGCGCTCGAAGTGTTTCGCCAGCGTCGGGTTCTCCAGCAGGCGCTCCGCGTCGACGCGTTCGGCGAACCACTCCTCGGCCATGTCCCGTTGAGCGAGGGTGATCGTCCCCGAGAACTCGTCGCGCTCGGTGAACATCAGGTCGGAAATGGCTTCCCACGGCCGGTCGACATCGGTCGCCTCGCGGGCGGTCGTGGTCGTGACCGAGAGCGGGCGATCGATCCCCGCGGGTTTGCGGCTCGAGCCCCCGTCGTCCCCGTCCTCATCGACGCCACCGGTCCAGTAGACCCGGCGAAACGCCGGCGGGAGATCGTTCTCGTCTAACGTCCGGTCGTCCGAATACACGCTCGTCGTGAGCAGGAACTCCACGACATCGAGCGCTGCATCACTCATTCGGTCAACGTATTCACTACACGCTCTTAACAGCGTCGTCCTGCACAACGTCTGCGATTGGCTGGCTCGCGAACGGTCGGCTCGACGCGATTCGGGGGCAAATGGCACAACCGTTTTCGTGTATCGGCTCACAGTCACGTGTATGAACGTGTTGCTGGGTCTGGGCGGCAGCGACGAGTCGGTGAAGACGCTGCGACGGACCATCGAGCGAACGACCGACGTCGGCGACGACCTGACCGTCGCCATCGTCGACAAACCCGAGTCGAAGCGATCGCAAGACGAAATGTGCCAGCAGGCCCGCGAGGCCCTCGACGAGGCTGGCCTCGAGGACAGGCCCGTCGAGAAACTCGAGGGCGATCCGGGCAGCGCGCTCGTCGATTACGCCGAACAGGGCGAGTACGATCAGCTGGTCATCGGCGGCGGGACGCTGAGTCCGATGGGGAAGATACAGCTCGGGCCGATCACCGAGTTCGTCCTGTTGAACGCCCCCACGACGGTCAAGTTGGTGCGATAACGATGTCGGGTTCGCGTCAGTACCCGGACGACCCGTCCGGACCGTTTCCCGCGCCGCCGACGACGATCGAGGACCGCGAGGACCGCCCCATCGAGATCCGCGCCGTCGGCTCGTTCGCCGAGGGCGCGCTCGAGGACGTCGTCGAGATGTACCTCGCGTTCGATCCCGCCGATCGGGCACAGGGGATCCCACCGACCGGCGAGAGCCGCATCCGCAACTGGCTCGAGACGATCGGCGAGGACAGCGTCAACGTCGTCGCTTCCCACGATGGCGACGCCGTCGGCCACGCGATGTTGGTCCCCGACACCGACGATCCGTCGGCGATCGAGGACAACGCCGAAATCGAGTGGGAGCTGGCGATCTTCGTCCTGCAGGCCTATCAGCAGGCCGGGATCGGCACCGTGTTGCTCGAGAATCTGCTGGGTCATGCGGTCGAGATCGGGATCGAACGCGTCTGGCTGACCGTCGAGCGCTGGAACAACCCGGCGATCGCCCTCTACGAACGAGTCGGATTCGAGTCGACGGGTACCGAGAGCTTCGAACAGGAGATGGCGATCCTGCTCGATCCCGAGGGCTAACACGGTCTACTGTAACGAGTTACCGGAGAGACCGCAGGGTAGTCGCAGTCCCATCGGCAATGACTTGCAGTTGCTCGTGTGGAACGGAACGGCCGCCGTCGCTACACCGACAGCACGGGCTGGCTCGCGTAGGAGAGAACGTACTCGGCTGCCTTCTCGAGGACCTCCGCCTCGGTGCCAGTAACCGGTTCCCGGGGGAGGACGACGAAGTCGGCGTCGACGGCGTCGGCCGTGTCGAGGACGACGTTGCCCGGATGGCGGGTCTTGCGCGTCTGCGAGAAGCCGTCGTCGACGGAGGTCGCGAGGTCGACGCCGGCGTCGTCGGCGATCCGCCGGACGTCGTCGAAGAACTCCTGTGTCGTCTCCGCGACGTCGGTCTCGTCGACCGTCCCGGCGTCCAACCCGCGGACGACCCCGCGTCCGAGGACGAACAGCGCGTGGACGCTGGCGTCGTAGCGGTCCGCGACCGCGACGGCGTACTCGACGGCGGTGGCTGACTCCTCGCTCCCGTCGACCGTCACCAGGACGGTGTCGACGGTAACCGGCTCGCTGGCGTCCATACGCGGCAGTGGGTGGGCCGGCATGAAAAAGCCATCCCACCGCGGCGGCACCGGGACGCCCGTTCGCCCCGTCGAACGGGGAGGTTTAAGCGTTCCCGACCGAAACCCCCGCTATGTTCGATACCGTCGTGGTCGCGACCGACGGCTCCGACAGCGTCACGCGAGCGGTCGACGTCGCGCTCGATCTCGCCGCCCGCTTCGAGGCCGACGTCCACGCCCTCTCGGTAGTCGACGCGAGCGAAGTCGACGCCTCGCCCCAGCAGCTCCGGGACGAACTCCGCACCGCGCTCGAGACGACCGCCGACGCGGCACTGGCCACCGTCGAGGACCGGGCCGACAGGGGGGTAACGACCGCGATCCGCGACGGCCGGCCTGCCGCCGAGATCTGCGAATACGCTCGCGAAGTCGACGCCGACGCCGTCGCGACCGGGACCCGCGGTCGCCACGGCGAGAACCGGCTCCTGCTCGGCAGCGTCGCCGAGCGGGTCGTCCGTACTTCACCTGTGCCCGTCCTGACCGTCCGCCAGCTCGAGCCGACCGGCGACGACGGGGGCGAGTCGGCGGTCGACGCCTGACCCCGTCCGGCGACTGGAGCCGCCTCCTGCGCTCCCGAGACCGGCGGTTACTTCCCCGCCGGTCACCCACGGGGAACCATGTACGACGAACTCATCGAGAGCGGCGATCTCCCGCTCTCGCGGAAATCGGTCCTCCCAGGAACCGGCTTCTTCCTGCCCGACGAACTCGAGGAGGACCTCGAAGAACAGCAGGCCGCGGCCGCCCTCGAGGGGGCTGAGGTCGCGGTCGTTGCGGACCCGGACGCCGACGGACTGGCCTGCGTGGCCCTGCTTCGCGAGGCCTACGACGACGTCCGAAACGTACCCGAACCGGAGGATTCCGTGGCCGGGGCCGGGGACGACGGTGACGAACCGGTCGCCGACGCGACCGACGACGTCGACGAGGCGGAGCCCCCCGTCGCGGCCGGCGAGGACGACGACCCGCTCGAGGAGCCCGAGCCGACGCCCCACGGCGTCGCGTTGATTCCAGCCAGTCCCCACGACGTCGAGGACGCACTCGCTCGCGTCGCCGAGTACGGCGACGAGGGGATCGACCTGTTTGTCTGTGACCTCGCGCCGGACAAATACGAGTATGTCGAGTCGGAACTCGACGCGGCCCTCGAGACGGCCGACCGGGTCTCGTGGTACGATCACCACCAGTGGGGCGATGACGTCGCGGCGGCGGTCCGCGAGGCCGGCGTCGACCTCGTGATCGGTGACTCCGACGAGGAGTGTTCCGCCGACGTGGTCTATCGCTCGCTCGAGTACGAGTTCGACCCGATGTACGAGGAACTCGCGGCGGTCACGCGGGACCACGACCTCTGGCTGCGGGAGGACCCCCGCAGCGACGATCTGGCGGACTACGCCTACTGGACCGACCCCGCCGAATACGTCGAGGTCGTCCGCGAGTACGGCGCCGACCTGCCCGCGTGGGTCGAGGACTACATCGCCGAGCGCCGCGTCGAGAAGGAGGCGCTGATCGATCGCGCGGTCGGGCGCGCGGAGTACCGCGAGATCGGCGGCTACACCGTCGGCGTGACCTACGGCCGCTGTTCGCAAAACGAGGTCGCGGAGGCGATGCGCGAGGCGGGGGCCGACGCCTCGGTGATCGTCAAGCCCGCCGGCTCGGCCTCGATCCGGGGCACCGACGAGTTCGACCGCTGTCACGAGGTCGCAGGGAAGGTAAACGGCGGCGGCCACCCGAAGGCTGCCGGCTGCAAGCCCGACATCTACGACGACATGCTCGACTTCGCGAACCACTGGACGACCCGCGGCGCGGTGACCAAGCAGGTCATCCTCGACGCGTTCCGCGAGGTCGTCGACGAGACGACCGAGGACGACGAGAGCGATAGCGACGAAAGCGAGAACTGATCAGTTCGAAGAGCGCTCATACCGTTTTTCTCTTGCTAACAAGAGTGAAGCCAGCGACGTATCACTCCACCCTGACCGAACAGTATGCGGTGGCGCACGCTGGGGCGCGGTGAGTCACCGACGAACCGCGGCCAGACTCCGTGCGAGGGATGAGCGAGCGATCTCGGAGCGAGCGTTAGCGCGGGACCGGAGGTCCCGCGAACCATGCGAACGGGTGCTACGCACCCGTGAGCAGCAATCGGTTGGGGAGGGTGTGGCCCCTCCGTGGTGCCACGATAGCAAGAGAGTCGTGCCAATACCACCGGAGAACACACTCAATCCATCGAAATAGGGGACATCACGATTCTGTCACTGCTGGCTCGAGAACTCGCTTACCCTCGAGACGCGACGTATCGCAGTACGAGCTGCAACACGTGGACGAAAACGCCGGCGACGGCGATGTAGACGCCGATCGTCTGGAGCGTGACCGACGCCGTCCGCTGGTCCCGAACGTTCCAGATCTCCCAGCCGAGTTGCAGCAGGAATCCCAGAAAGATCAGGGCGAAGCCAGCGAGCAACGCCGGCGTGTAGAACGTCCCGACGGCGATGGCGACGAGCCCACCGATGAAGGCGTAGTTGGCGTAGGAACCCCAGTGATCGAAGTCACTCGAGCGGGCGTAGACGTAGGCGGCGATGAGTGCCGTCAGCACCGCGACGACGACAGCTGTCACGGTGAGGACCGTCAGTTGGGACTCCCGCGGCACGAACCGAAGTGCGCCGGCCCCGAAGACCCCGAAGGCCAGTTGGAGGATCACCATTCCGAGGACCGCGATCCCGGTGTTGCCGCCGGCAACGCCGCGCTCGGCGACCAGTTGGCCGGCCATAATCGCCGCGCCGTAGGCGATCGCGCCGACGATCGGGAACGAAAAAAGGACGTCGTTGAGCGCCGCCAGCGGCGTCGTCGCCAGCGCGTACATCACCGCGATGTTGATCGCCAGCAGGAGGCTCGCGCCGCCGATCACCCGCGCGTCCCGACTCGAGAGACCGAACCCGCGGCGAGTCCCGGTCGGGGTTTCGGTCGCACTCATGGGCTCGCTACGTCGCTGGGCCGCAAAAGCCTGCGGCCTACTCCTGAGACGATATCGCGGCCGTTCGAAGCGTCGCGAGCGGCTACGCCTCGGTGACGTTCCAGCGGTCGGAAAACGCCGTCCCACAGGTACACTGGGCGTAGGCGTGGATCACGTCGCCGTCGGCGTAGATGCCGCCGACCTCCTCGTTTTGCTCCTCCGCGAAGGCGAAGACGAACTGGGTCTCGTGGTCGCCATCCTCGCCCGCGTCCGGACATTGCGCACCCGCGAGGTCGTCGTCGATCTCCCCTTCGGTACTCATCGCGGACTTAGCGAACTCCATCGCCCCGGTGCCGGTCGCCGCCTGGAACGCGTTGCGGCCTCGCTCGCCGTCGACGACGATCAGCGTCCCGTCCGCGACGGGATCACCGAACTGCTCGAGGCGGTCGTCCGAGACGAACGAATCGGCCAGAAACAGCGCCACGTCCTCGGGGCGCTCGCCGGCGAGGAACTCCGCGCGTTGGTCAGTCATGGCCCCGGATTCGCGCTCGAGGTGGAAAAAGGACCGTATTCGCGGTTCGCCGCGCCATCGGTCGGCGACAGCCACGGCAGGCCGATCGCGCGTGGCTACCCGTCCTCGAGGTCCTTCGCGATCTCGCTGAGGCTGTCGCTTGGCGGTTCGCGGGCGTCGTAAAAGACTGTCTCGCCGGGCGCGCGACAGCCGTAGAGGAACTCGGGTTCGACGACGTCGATCAGCACCGAGCCGCCGAGGGGAACGTCGTGATCGTCGACCCACTCGGGAAGGCGGTCGGTCGCGCCGCTGGGATCGCGGGCACTGTCCGGCGTCTCGTAGACGCCCGGCACCGACAGCTCGTCGCCGGTCAGTGCGCGCTCGATCTGTGCGAACAGTTCCTCACCCTCGAGGACGAGCCGGACGACCTCGTCGGTCGGAAAGGCGTCGCGGTCGTCGGCCGGCACCTCGAGTTTGACCCCGGTGGCCGTCTCCGTACACGTCGCACGGACCGTCCGCACCGAGGGATGATCGCTCGAAATTCTATCTGACATGGAAAACGGATGGCGAGGGCGTTACTCGTCGTCGCCGTCGCCGAGGAGTTCGTCGACATCGCTGCTACCGCGCTCGGAGATCGAGGCGTTGATCTGGGCGACGGCGTCGGAGACCTCGCGGCCGCGGACGGTGATCCGGCGGCGCTCGCCGTCACGGGACGGCTTGTAGCCGGTCTGTCGACCGTTCATCAGCACTTCCTTCAGGTTCGAACCGGCGACCTCGTCGTTGAGCGGGCGGCCGGCCTCGTCGGAGCCGCCGGTGATCTCGAGCGTGTAGCCGTCGAGCCCGACGGCACCGCCGTCGACTTCCTCGCCGATCGACTTGCCGATGAACCGGTTCGCGTCCTGTTCCTCCGCCTCGAGCTGGTAGGACGACCCGGAATCGGGGTCGCCGACAACGACAGTGAAACTTGCCATGCCCGACGGAAGACGGCCGTCGCTCAAAAGATCATCGATCGTCACCGAACTTTTGCTCTGCGGGCGCGGCACAGCCGCGCCCTCGGCAAAACTTCGATGAAAAGCACTCCTCCCTCCGTTCCGAGCGCTCCGCGCTCTCCACATCGGTCGTCGGCCCGCTCGCTCGCCCTGCGGGCTCGCTCGCGGTCAGTACCGGGTAGCTGCCTGCCTTCCCCCGGGTCCGACAGCTCTCGCAGCGCTCGAGCCGTCCTCCCGGCCACCGAACCGTCTTCGACGCTTTTCCCGCCCGTTCCGCTCGAACAGTCAAGTAGCTGCAACGCCTACCTCGAGCCGTGTTCATCGATCCGGGGCGACTCGAGGATCGCCTGCGCGAGGAGTTCGGCGGCACGATGGGCCAATCACGGGTCGTCGTCCGGCAGGCCGTCGACCTCGCGGACGCCGGGAAATACGAATCGGACGTCGGGACCGCACTGACCAACGAGATCGTCCTCGAGGAGTTGGCCGACGCCCCCGAGGGAACCCCACCGGAGCGGTGGAACTGGTGGATCGGCTCGCTCGAGCTTGCATACGGCGGCTACGGCCGGTTCGATATTCGCCAGTATCGGAAATAGCGATCAGCAACGAAGAGTAACACCGATTGTCCTCCGGGCCGTAGGGGACCCCGATGAACGAACTGTCGCGACCGGTCTGGCCGGCGTACCCGCTGTCGGTACTCGTCGCCGGCCTCGGCCACTGTTATCTCGGCCGATGGAAACGCGGCGGGATCTGGTTCCTCTGTTACGGCCTCGCGCTCGTGTTCCTGAGCGCGCGAACCGTCTCGGGTGCGCTCAGCCTCGAGGAACCGTTCGTGGTGACGGCGCTGCAGTTCGACGCCGTGAGTTACACCGACGTCGCCGTCCCGCTGACGATCCTGCTGGTCTGTCTGCTCGATGTCTATCTCATCGGGCTGGCCGAACGGACCACCCTCCCGCCGGCCGGGGCGGACGACCGCCGCTCGAACAGTTCCTGACGACCCCGCCGGCGACGGCGGCCTGGGGTGGCCCCGCGTGTTTTTGTGCCCGTCGACCGAACGACGACTATGGGACGTCTCAGTTCCGTCCTGCTCAAAGGGCTCGGCGCGGTCGTCCTCGCAGTCGTCGTACTGAGCGTCGTCGCCACGATCGTCGGCATCGCCCTCTCGGTGATCGCGGCCGTCCTCTCGCTGGTGCTGACGCTTGCCGTCCTGTCGCTGGTCGTCCTGGCCGCCGTCGGTCTGTTCTCGTTGGTCGGCGCGGACTCGAGCGCCGGGAGCGACGCGGACACGCCGGCCGAAACCCGGCCCGATCCAGAGGAACGCGTTCGCTCCCGGTACGTCGACGGCGACCTCGACGACGAGGAGTTCGAACGGGAACTCGAGCGGGTTCTCGGCGAGGAGACGGTCGGCGTCGACGACGTCGAGGCCGACCGATCGCGTCGTCGGCACCGAGAACGAGAGCGGCGGTGATGGAGCCACGGATCGGCGCGGCCGTTATTCGTCTAGGGCTTCGATTCTGCGCACCACTTCGTCGGCCGTTTCGACCGACCCGTCGCCGGAGACCGCGTATAGGACGAGTCCGAGGACACACCAGCCGAGGACGATGAGCCACTCGTAGGGCCACAACAGCGCCGACTGGCCGCCCGGAAGATAGAGCGTGATGAAAATCGCCGTTGCCACGAACCCGAGAATACCGACGACGGGGCCACCGGGGACCTCGTACGGACGATTCATCTCGGGTTCACGGTAGCGCAGCACCAGAAACGAGACGACGACGAGGAACCAGGCGACGACGATCCCGAGGCCGCCTGCGTTGACGATCCACGTAAGCATCTGTTCGCCGAAAAACGGCGCGAGCGCGGACAGGCCGCCGACCAACAGGATCGCGTTGCTCGGCGTGTTGTGTTTCGGGTGGACTTTCGAAAGGGGTTCCGGGAGCATCCCCGACTCCGAGAGTGCAAAGAGCGCTCGACTCCCGCCGATGATGAACGCGTTCCAGCTCGTGAGGATTCCCGCGACGCCCGCGAGAGCCATGAGTTGACCGGCGGTCGAACTGTCGTACAGTTCGGCCATCGCCGCCGCCGCAGGGAGCGAACTATCGACGAGGGCACTCCCGGAGAGCGCGCGACTCGAGCCCCAGATGACGGCCATGTAGAACAGAGCGGCCAACCCGACGGCGAGGATGATCAGCAGTCCCAGCGTCCGCGCCGGAATGTCGGCTTCTTCGGCGGATTGTGGAATAACGTCGAAGCCGACGAACATAAACGGGGTCATCAATACGACGGTGAAGATGCCAGCGGTCCCGGCGCCGAACGAGCTATCGGGCGACGGTTGCCCGTTGGTAACTGCCCCGCCGATCAGGATGAGGCCGGCGAGCGCGATGATGACGGTCATGATGATCTGGAACTGCGCGGCGACCCGGATCCCGATATAGTTCAGGTACGTGATGCCGAGCGTGCCGAATACGCCGACGAGGATCCACGTCGCGTACACCGGTTCGCCGGCGACGTCCCAGAGCGGGACCGCATTGAACCCGGGGACGATAAACGCCATCGCGGACGGGAGCGCGACCGCTTCGAACGCGGCGACGGTAACGTACCCGAAGACGATCGCCCAGGTGCAAACGAACGACCCGGCCGGTCCGAGGGCGCGGAGGCTATAGACGTGTTCGCCCCCGACTAACGGCATCGCAGCGGCGAGTTCGCTGTAAATGATCGCGACGATACCGACGACGACGGCCCCGCCGAGAAACGCGACGATCGCTCCCAGCGGGCCCCCATCGTTGATCCAGTCACCGGCGAGGATAATCCATCCCCACCCGATCATCGCTCCGAACGCCAGAATTAGCATCTCTTTGCTTCCGAGTTGCTCTGTTGCAGCGTCGAATAGCACCAGTTTCAGCCTTGTTCTCGGCTGATTTCCGTGAGGCTTGTGGGGAATTGGACGCCGTCTTGCGATATGAGGTCGAAACGGCCGATCATACGGCAGTGTAAGAATCTTGCCAAACAGCACGTGGATAACCCTGACGAACCCGCTGCGCCGGACGGCGCCAGCGGGTTCGCCGAGTGGACTCAGATCGCGTTTATCCTCTTGCATGCGGAACTCGACAAAGATTTCCGAGAGACTGAAGCATGGTTCAATGACTCCAGAGCCATCCGTGAAGAGCTTAACATCGACAAATCGCCGGATCACACCACGCTCTGTCGATGGGAGCAACAGGTCGACATGCGTGAACTCCGCAGCCTGCTCCGCCGCAGTGCGGAGCAGGCTGGCTGGTCGGGAACAGCAGCAATCGACGCCAGTGGCTTCCAGCGAGATCAAACCAGCTATCATTACCGGAATCGTGCTGGCTTCTCGTTTCACAAGCTGAAGACAACGATTTTGGTCGATACAGAGTCACTGGCGATCAAAGACGTTCATTTCACGACGAAGCGCAAGTGGGACGGACACATCGGCTTGCAGGTCTATCGGCGCAACGCCGAAGACCTGCAAGAGTTCCTTGCAGATGCGAACTATTCGTGGTCAGATCTCAGAGAGGAGTGTCGCGCTGGCGCGACACGACCGCTAATCAAACACAGGGAGCACAATGCGCTGAAGAAAGCGCATAACGCTCGGATGGACGAAGATCTGTACCATCAGCGGACACTGAGTGAGACTGCGTTCTCACTGCTGAAGGATGACGGTGAGAAGTTACGCTCTCGGAGCTGGCACGGCCAGTTCCGAGAGCTCACGCGCAAGTGTATCGTGCATAACCTATCGCAGGCGGCGAGTTAGGGCTCGCCGCCTGCTCTCTTTCTCTGGACGTATCCGCCAGAGACATCGCCGTCATCCACGTACGGGTTCTCACAAAGTGACCTAATTCTGATGGTTGCAGAATCAACGAACTGTACTCCTCCCACATCATCCAGATCTCAAAACCATCAGTACAGGAGTTCTAACGCCACCTGCCTGAATGTCAAAGTTTCAATACTGCCGCCGTCTTGCGTTCAACAGAGCATTCCGAGTGCCTTCTCCAGTCCGCTCTGTGTTGTCTCTGACATGGTGTGTCTTGTTACTTCTTAACATGTACCGCATACATACGCCCCTACTTATACCTTCCGGCAGTATTGTATATTTACCAGGAACAGGGAGTCTGTACTGGTAGCTATACAATTTCATCATCTAATATTGTATATTTAGCAGAATCGTTCGGCCGGCGATTACCGGTGAGCGGACATCCACAGGTGGACTCGAGAACAGCCACTCGAAGGGACCGCACAGAACGTCACCATTCCAACCTAATTGGACGAAATATGATATTCTATTCTCTATTGGCTATATTCCTATTCTACTGCACTGAGCTAGGAACCGAACCAAATATATCCAAAGAGTGTGACTAGGGCACATGGCCGTAGGCCCATCGATCGACGAGCTTCACTTCGCGACCGAACCATCGGTCGACGAGGTGCCGGGACCGAACTCACGGAAACTACTGGAACGACAACGGGAGATCGATAGCAACGCAGTGGCGTATCCGCGCCGCGTCCTCATCGCGCTCGAGGAGGCCCGGGGAGCGACGGTTCGGGACGCCGACGGAAACACGTTCCTCGATTTCTTCGCGGGGATCGGCGTCCTGAACGTCGGTCACTCGAACCCCTACGTTCTCGAGGGGACCCAAGAGCAACTCGAGTCGATCGCACACACGATCGACTTCCCGACCGAGGCGCGGGTCGATCTCATCGAGAAACTACGAACGATCGCCCCGGGCGGGTTGGCCGGCTCGAGCAACGTCGTGTTCGGCGGCCCAAGCGGGAGCGACGCGATCGAGGGATCGATCAAACTCGCCAAACACAACACGGGTCGCCACGGGATTTTGGGCTTCGAGGGGGCGTATCACGGGACGACCGCCGGCGCGCTCAGTCTCACCGCGGGCAAGAAGTACAAAAAAGGGTACGGCCCGCTACTGGCGGACGCCGTTCACGTCCCGTATCCGACGCGGGACGCGGGCGCGGGTGGCCGGGACGCGTGTGAGCGGTGTCTCGACGCCGTCAAGCGGAAGTTCGAGGCCCCCTACGGCGGTCACGAAACGCCCGCCGGCATCTGGGTCGAGCCGATCCAGGGCGAGGGGGGCGTCGTCGTCCCCCCGGAGGGCTTTCTTCAGGGGCTTCGCGACATCGCGGACGACAACGATGCGATGCTGATCGTCGACGAGATCCAGACCGGGCTGGGGCGGACCGGCGAGTGGTTCGCGACCGACCACTTCGACGTGACCCCCGACGCGATCACGATGGCGAAGGCACTGGGCGGGACCGGCCTCCCGATCGGGGCGATGCTCTATCACGAGGACTTCGATACGTGGGGGCCCGGCGGCCACGTCGGGACCTTCCGTGGCAACGCGCCGGCGATGGTCGGCGGGCTGCGAGCGATCGAGTACATCGAATCCCACGACCTGCTGTCACACGCGACGGCGCTCGAACAGTATCTCCGCGATCGGCTCGACGAGGTCGCGGAGACGACGTCGGAACTGGTGGACGTGCGAGGCAAGGGGCTCTTCGTCGGCGCGGAGTTCGTCGACGCCGACGGCGCACCCGGCGCCGATGTCGTCGAAACGATCCAGACCCGCTGTTACGAGAACGGACTCCTCGTCTGGAACGCCGGCCGACACGGGAACGTCTTGCGGCTGATCCCGCCACTCGTCCTCACCCGCGAACAGGCGGAAGTCGGGATGGACATCCTCTGTAACGCGATTCGAGCGAGTACCACCGAGGGACGGAACTGATGTTCGACTTCCTCGATCTCGAGTCGGAACTGACGGACGAAGAGCGCCTGATCCGGGACACGGCACGCGAGTTCGTCGACGATCGGGTGCGCCCGACCATCGGCGACCACTTCGAGAACGGCACCTTCCCCACCGACCTCATTCCGGAGATGGGCGAAATGGGGTTTTACGCACCCAATCTCGATGGCTATGGCTCGCCGAACGTCTCCGAGACGGCCTACGGCCTGTTGATGCGGGAACTCGAGGCCTGTGACTCGGGGCTGCGCTCGATGGCCTCGGTCCAGGGTGCGCTCGTGATGTACCCGATCCACACCTACGGTTCAGACGCACAGAAGGAAGAGTGGCTGCCGAAGCTCGGCAACGGCGAGGCCGTCGGCTGTTTCGGGCTGACCGAACCCGAACACGGCTCGAACCCGTCGGCGATGGAGACCCGTGCCGAAGCGGACGGCGACGGCTACGTCCTCAACGGCTCCAAAACCTGGATCACGAACTCACCGATCGCCGACGTGGCGATCGTCTGGGCGCGTGACAACTCGGCCGAGGACGACCCCGTTCGCGGGTTCCTCGTCGAGACCGACCGCGACGGCGTCACGACCAACGAGATCGACGACAAGCTCTCGTTGCGAGCCTCCATCACGGGCGAGATCGGCCTGAACGACGTCCACGTGCCCGAAGAGAACGTCCTCCCGGGCGTTTCCGGAATGAAAGGGCCGCTGTCCTGTCTCACACAGGCTCGCTTCGGCATCGCCTGGGGTGCGGTCGGTGCCGCTCGGGACTGTTTCGAGACGGCGCGGGCGTACGCGAAAGATCGCGACCAGTTCGGCGGTCCGATCGGTCGATTCCAGCTCCAGCAGCGCAAGCTCGCGGAGATGGGCACCCAGATCACGCTCGCCCAGTTGCTCGTCACCCGTCTCACCGAGCTGAAAACACGCGACGAGATGCGTCCCCAGCACGTCTCGATGGCCAAACGCAACAACGTGCGGATGGCGCGCAATCAGTCGCGGATCGCCCGCGAGATGCTCGGCGGCAACGGCATCACCACCGACTACTCGCCGATGCGACACATGGCCAACCTCGAGACGGTCTACACCTACGAGGGGACCCACGACATCCACACGCTCGTCCTCGGCGAGGAGTTCACCGGCATCCCCGTCTATAGTAGCCGCTGAAACGATTGACACACTGATCGCACCGCTGTCGTGTGAGCAGGTGTGTCTTGACTGTCAGTGGTTACGATACGAATGAGCGATCGGAACGCGTCGCGGGGACACCGCCGTCGCTATTCGGTCTCGTCCGAGAGACCGTGTGCCTCGAGAAACGATGCCTGATCGTAGTCGCGCAGGGTGCCGATCCCCTCGCTGGTCTTGATCGTCGAGATGACGAACTTCGAACTCGTCCGGTTGATTTCGTCGATCGATTCGTAGTCCTCGACGAGTCGTTCGACCATATCCCGCGAGGTCAGTCGCCCGATGAGGACGAAGTCGGTGTCTCCCATCGTGAAATACACCTGGTTGATCCCCTCGATATCGGCGAGTTGTTCGCCGACCCGTTCGTGATACCCCTCATCGAACTCCGCCCAGACCTCGGAGATGACGGTCAGCCCCAGGCCGACTTCGTCGAGATCGAGTTCGTACAGATCGTTCGTGATGACGCCCGCTTCTTTGAGATTCTGCAGGCGATAGTGGACCGTCGATTTCGGGATCCCCGTTTCCTCGTGGATGATTTCCGTGTTATCGGTCTCCCGATCGGCGATCGCAAAGAGAATCTTGACGTCCCGCTCGTCGAGTGTGTTGTTCATCCGTGCGTTCGTTTGACGTACCCGAGCCTATTCTCTTTCGGTGATCAGTCCGTCGGGCCGATCGCGAGTATGCGGCCGGGGGTAACCGATGGCGTCAAACGGTCCGGACCGTTACCGCTCGGTAATGGACGTACGGTTTCTCGGCGGTGCCGGCGAGATCGGTCGGAGCGCGCTCTGTATCGACGAGAGGCTCGTTCTCGATTTCGGAATGGACTCGGGGAACCCACCGTCGTTTCCGATCGGCGACGTCGACCCCGAAGCCGTCGTCGTCAGCCACGGCCACCTCGATCACGTCGGTTCGGTACCGGCACTGCTGTCCGGCGACGCCCGCCCCGAGATCCACTGGACGCCGCCGACCTACGACCTCACCATGGTCCTCGCTCGGGACACGCTGAAGCTCCACGGCGGCAGCTACGACTGCCCGTTCACCGAGGCGGAACTCGCCCGCGTCGCCGAAGTCTCCGAGACCCACGGCTACGAGGAATCCTTCGAGGCCGCGGGCTACGAGGTCACGTTCTTCGACGCCGGCCACGTCCCCGGCAGCGCCCACGTGTTGGTCGACGATGGCAACACGCGGCTGCTCTACACCGGCGACTTCCACACCGAAGACCAGCGGCTGCTCGCCGGCACGACTGCCCGGCCCGACGCCGACGTCGTCGTCTGTGAGAGTACGTACTCGGACGTGACCCGACCGCCCCGCGAAGAGATCGAACGGGAGTTCGTCGAGAGCCTCCGGACGACGATCTGGGAGGGCGGGACCGTCGTCGTCCCGGCTTTCGGCATCGGCCGCACGCAGGAAGTGCTGTGTCTCTGCGAGGCGTACGACCTCGAGTGCTACGTCGACGGGATGGGCAAACGCGTCACCGAACTGTTCCTGCGCGAGGCGAACCGCGGCTATCTGCGCGATCCGGACCTGTTGCGCCGGGCAAAGGGCAACGCCCGGTTCGTCGACGGCCGCGACGGCCAGCGGCGACGGATCGCCGAGCAAAACACTGTCATCGTCACCACCAGCGGGATGCTCCACGGCGGCCCCGCGATGACCTACGTCCCCGCCGTTCGCTCGCACCCGACCAACAAGATCGCCATGACCGGCTATCAGGTCGAGGGGACCCCGGGCCGAGACCTGCTCGAGACCGGGAGCGCCGAGATCGACGGCCGGATGCTGCCGGTCAGCGCACAGGTCGAGCAGTACGACTTCTCGGCCCACGCCGACCGCGACGGCCTGCGCGACTTCCTCGCGGCCTACGAGGACACGCGGGTCCTCGTCAATCACGGCGACCGCTGTGCGGCGTTCGCCGCGGAGCTTCGTACTGATGGCTTCGACGCCGCCGCGCCGGAACTCGGCGACCGCTGCGAGTGCTGACGATGTGGCCGAGCCGCCACTCGCAGGAGCCGGTCCGGCACGTTCAACGCCGACCGTTTTGACCGCCGTCCCCGTCGGACCTAGTATGAGCGATCCCGATTCCACGGCCGGCCCCGAGACGGACGTCGACCCCGACGACCTCGAGCTGAGCGACGCCGAACAGGCGGCGCTACACGAACTCCAACTCGGGATCGAACACGTCCATCGCGCCTACGGCACCCTGCTCGAGTTCCACCACGAACTCGGCCACGCGATGGATCGAATGGACGACGCCGAGGACCGGCTGCGCGAGGCCGGCCACGAGGAGTGGGCCGACGCCCTCCGGGACGAGCATCTCCCCGCGGGCGCGATCAGCGACGAGTGGACCTTCGAACTCGTCGAGGAGTTCTCGGGGGAGTTCCTCGAGGCAGTCGACGGCTTCGAGGACGAGGTCAGAACGGAGTTGGCCGACGGGATCGATCACGTGACCGAGCGCCGGCAGAAGCGGCAGTTGCGCGAGCGCGCCGACGACGGTGACGGCGAATAAGACCTACAGGTCGTCGATGATCTCGTCGGCGAACGTCGCCAGTGCGGCCTCGCGGTCGTCGTTTTGAATCCCGATAATCGCGTGATCGAGGCCGTACGTCTCGAGCCGGCGGAAGTAGTCCCGGAACCACTCGATACCGGCCCGAAAGCCCAAGTGGAGCGGCTCGGGGTCGGCCGTTCGGTCGTCGGCCAGTTCGACCCGAACAGCGATCGCGAAGGGCTTGTCGCCGGCGGCCGCGCGCCACTCGGCAAGATAACTCTCGAGGGTCGATTCGGGGAGGTGATAGAACAGCCAGCCGTCGCCGTGGTCGGCGATCCACTCCTGGGACTGGCGGGCGTTGCCGGTCGGCAACAGCGGGATCGTCTCGGTCGTCGGCTTCGGGACGACGTCGAGATCGCCCTCGAGCCGGCCCCACCGGCCCTCGAGTTCGGGGAACTCCTCACGCCAGACCGCCCGGAGGGCGTCGACGGACTCGCGAAACAGCGCGCCACGCTCCTCGCGGTCGACGTCGAAGGCGGGGTACTCGGGGTCGCGGTCGCCGGAGGCGACCCCGAGGACGAGCCGGCCGTCCGACAGCCGGTCGACCGTCGCGGCCGATTTCGCGACGTGGAGCGGATGCCGGAGCGTGAGAACGACGCTCGAAGTCCCGAGCGCGATATCGTCGGTCCGGGCCGCGACATGGGTGAGCCACGGCCAGGTGTCGAACGTCTGACCGGCGTCACCGAACTTCGGCCAGTAGGTCGGCACGTCGCGAGCCCAGAGGCCGTCGAAGCCGACGGCTTCGGCGTATCTCGCGAGTTCGACTTCGGCCTCGATGTCGGGCGTCGATCGGTTCGCGCCGGTCAGGGGAAAGCCGGCACCGAAGGTCAAGCCGTCCGGTTCGAACAGCCGTCGATACC
Organism: Natrinema pellirubrum DSM 15624; assembly: GCF_000230735.2. Taxonomy (NCBI): domain Archaea; kingdom Methanobacteriati; phylum Methanobacteriota; class Halobacteria; order Halobacteriales; family Natrialbaceae; genus Natrinema; species Natrinema pellirubrum. The sequence goes on along the minus strand of NC_019962.1, from coordinate 512,640 downwards.
CAGCGTTTTCGTGTCCGTCGGCGGGCATTCGATCGTGCTATCGGGCCGAGCGATATGACGGTGGCGTTGTCCGGTATCGTTGCCGGCATCGGTTGGCAGCCCTCGGCGATGATCGGGTAACGGGAACCGACCGCCGGGAGCGTCGCCACTCGAGGCCGGTAAAAAAGACAGAATTGAGAGTCGCGACCGAGTCGGCGAGCAGCCGATCAGTCGTCGGCGGGCGTCGCGCCGCCCTCGTCGCTCTGGGCCTGTTCTTTCGTCCAGGAGAGCTTGCCGCCGGCCGCGAGGATCGCGCGTTCGCGCTCGGAAGCGTCGAGCGTCGCGGTGTACTCCTCACCGTTGACGCGGACGGTGAACTCCTCCTGTCCGGAGGTGACGGCGTCGTAGACGTCGTCGACGATCTCGACCTCGTCGCCCTGGTCGATGTCGGCGTAGGTGTCCTCGTCGATCGTCAGCGGGACGATCCCGAAGTTGAAGAGGTTCGCGCGGTGGATGCGTGCGAAGCTCTGTGCGAGGACGGCCTCGATGCCGAGGTACATCGGACACATCGCGGCGTGCTCTCGCGAGGAGCCCTGCCCGTAGTTCTCGCCGGCGACGAGGACGCCGCCGTCGGCCTCACGGGCGCGCTCGGCGAACGTGTCGTCGACACGGGAGAGGGTGAACTCGGAGAGCTTGTCGATGTTCGACCGGTACATCAGGATGTCCTGGGTCGCAGGAATGATGTGGTCGGTCGTGATGTTGTCCTCCATCTTGAGGAGGGCCTCGCCCGCGATGTCGGCGTCGAGCTGGTCCTTCAGCGGGACGTCGCCGATGTTCGGGCCCTTGACGAGTTCGTCGTCGGGGGCTTCCTCGGGCGTGATGAGGTCCGTCTTCGAGCCGTCGTACTCGTCGGGCAGCTCGATGCCGGGTGCCTCGAGGTCGCCCTCTTCCTCGGCGAGGTCGCGCGGATCGATGATTTCGCCCTTGATCGCCGCGGCGGCGGCGACCTCCGGCGAGCAGAGGAAGACGTTGTCGTCTTCGATACCCGAGCGGCCCTCGAAGTTGCGGTTGAAGGTCCGCAGCGAGACCGAATCCGAGGAGGGGACGTGGCCGATGCCGATACAGGCACCACACGTCGCCTCGGAGAAGTTGACGCCGGCGGCCATCATCTCCGCGACCCAGCCCTCGCGGGCGAGCATCTCGGAGGCCTGCTTGGAGCCGGGCGCGACGATCATCTCGGTCGTGGAGTTGACCTCGCGGCCCTCGAGCATCTTCGCGGCCGGGAGGACGTCCTCGTAGCCGCCGTTGGTACAGGAGCCAACGATGACCTGTTCGACGGACTGGCCGGCGACCTCACGGACCGGCACGACCTTGTCCGGCATCGAGGGCTGGGCGATCAGCGGCTCGAGGTCGGAGAGGTCGACGACGATCTCGTCGTCGTACTCGGCGTCGTCGTCGGGCTGGAGTCGCTCGTACTCGTCGCCGCGGTTGAGACGCTCGAGGTAGTCTTCGGTCTGCTCGTCGGTCGGGAAGATCGACGAGGTTGCGCCCAGTTCCGTGCCCATGTTGGTGATGGTCATCCGCTCAGGCGCGGTCAGCGACTCGACGCCGGGGCCGGTGTACTCGAGGATCTTGCCGACGCCGCCTTTGACCGTCAGGCGACGGAGCAGTTCCAAGATGACGTCTTTCGCGGTGGCCCACTCGGGGAGTTCGCCCTCGAGGCGGACGTTGACGACTTCGGGCATCTCGATGTAGTAGGGAGCGCCACCCATGGCGACGGTGACGTCGATCCCGCCAGCGCCGATGGCGAGTTCGCCGAGGCCGCCGGGGGTCGGCGTGTGGCTGTCCGAACCCAGCAGGGTCTTGCCGGGGGCCGCGAAGTTCTCGCGGTGGACGTTGTGGCAGATGCCGTTGCCGGGTCGAGAGAAGTAAGCGCCGTATTTGCCGGCCGCAGAACGCAGGAAACGGTGGTCGTCGGTGTTCTTAAAGTCGAACTGATAAGTCTGGTGGTCGCAGTACTGCGCGGCGATTTCGGTCTGGACTTCGTCCAGTCCCATCGCTTCGAACTGGAGCCAGACCATCGTTCCGGTCGTGTCCTGGGTAAGTACCTGGTCGATCTCGATCCCGATCTCCTCGCCGGTCTCGAGTTCGCCCTCGACGAGGTGGTCGTCGAGAATCTTTTCGGTGAGAGTCTGTCCCATAGCACCCAAAAGTCGGCCGTCCGTCCTGATAAATCCAGCGTGTTTCTACCGATGTAGGGCCCAATACCACCTCCCGAATCGGAACGCGATCCGTAAATATTGCCGGTCGGCTGCCCGTTCGTTGAACGCAGTTTCACCAGGACCAGATGCTCCGGCAAGGGGCACGCGACGACGGTCCGGCCGGCACGAACCGGTGGATGGGATCGTGACGGACTGGGTCGCGGCGTGACGGATGCTACCGCACCGTCGGGTCACCGCGAACGGATACGCTTTTCTCGCCGCCGCGGCGTCGAACCAACACGATGTTCCGTTCCGGTGCGTTCGTCGCCGACCACGTTTCGCCGACGACCGACGAGCAGGTCCAGCCCAACGGGGTTGACCTGACCGCCGACGTCGTCTTCGAGCAGTTAGAACCGGGCCGCATCACCCGGGACGGCAAGGAGATCGGCGACCGGATCGCCCGCCCGCTCGAGGAACTCGAGGAGGCCGATCCCGACACCTATTACCTGCCGAAGGGGGCCTACGTCGTCCGGTACGGCGAGCGGATCGCGATCCCGGAGGGCCACATCGGCTTCGTCTACCCCCGGTCGTCGCTCATGCGCAACTCCTGTATGCTCAACACGGCCGTCTGGGACGCCGGCTACGAGGGCCGCGGCGAGGGCCTGTTGCAGGTCCACCACGACATCGAACTCGAGCGCGGGGCGCGGATCGCCCAACTGGTCTTTGCCAGGGCCGACCACGAGGACGTCTACGAGGGGAGCTATCAGGGCGAAAACCTCGAGTGACCGCGGCCGTTTTTGCCGTTCCCCTCGTAGCCGCTCGTACCGATGATGGCGACCACGCACGTGTTCACCGGGCTTGCGGTCGTCGCCCCCGTCGCGTACCACGTTCCCGAGTTCGGGACGGCGCTCGCGCTCGGGGCGATCCTCGGCGGACTGGCTCCCGATCTCGACCTCGCGTTCGCGCATCGGCGGACGTTTCACTTTCCGGTCGCCGGGCTCGCGGCCGCCGTCCCCGCCCTCGCCGTCGCGGCCGTCGCTCCGGCGAGCGCGACGCTTGCGGTCGCCGCGTTCGCGGTCACGGCCTGGCTTCACGCCGCCAGTGACTCGATCGGCGGCGGGCCGGAGATGGACCCGTGGAACGACCGCTCCGACCGCGCGGTCTACGATCACGTGCGCGGCCGCTGGCTCCGGCCGCGGCGCTGGATCCGCTACGACGGCGCGCCGGAAGACGCCGTTCTCGGCGTCGCACTCGCGGTTCCGGCCCTGCTCGTCTTCGAGGGATGGCTCCGCACCGCCGCCGCTGGCGGCCTCGCGGTGTCGCTGCTGTACGCGCTCTGTCGGCGACGGCTGGTCGCGTGGACGCCCGACTGGCTCGAGTGACCGCGGACACGACAGCCGTCGCGACAGTCCGGCGATCCGAAGTCGGAACGCTGATACGCCCGCTGTTCGAGCGATGCCGTATGATCGACGTTCTCGCAGCCAGAACACTTCATCTCGTCTTCGCGGCCCTCTGGGCCGGCAGCGTCTGTTTCGTCGCCGCCGTCGTCTTGCCGCTGGCACGCGACGGCGCGTTCAACACGACCCACCCGCTCGAGGTGATCTCGGGGAAGCTGACCACCGTCTCGCGCGTGAGTTCGCTCGTCCTCTTTCTCTCGGGCGGGCATCTGGCGGGACGGATCTACACCAGCGACACGCTCTTTGGCTCGACGAACGGCCACCTCGTCCTCTCGATGGTCGCGCTCTGGCTGGCGCTGACCGCCCTCGTCGAGATCGGGACGAAGCGACTCGAGACCGGCCTCACCGGCAAGAAGATCCGCGAGCCGGCCCGCGACGCCCTGCCCGTTTTCCGTGCGGCGGCGATCGCAGCCGTCGGCCTGCTGGTGGTTGCGGGGCTGCTGTCGGGCAACGTCGCTAGCTTCCTGTAGCGGCGACTGACGATCGGTTTCCGTCGGAACATCTTCGCAACGAACGTTCTTGCGAAAGATACTTAGTCAGTTACTGTAAGGTACTCGCTAATGATCAGGGGTAAGGACATGGCACTATCACTGCTTGCGGTCGGGACGGCCGCCGTCGCCGGCTACGTACTCAGTTCGGACCGGTCGGCGACCGGCGCCTCGCGATCGAAAGCCGACCTCGGCGCACGGGTCATCGGGCCGGACGAGGTCCCCGACGACGTCACGGTCGTCGACGCCTCGGCGGAACGGCTTGGCCGAATTCCCGGCGCGCGACAGGCGCTCGATCGCGCAGTCCGCAACGGCGCACATGAGGAGTGGGAACATGTCACGCTCGAGCGCGACGGCGCGTGGTCGGTCGTCGACCGGATCCGCCAGTCGCTGCCGTACTACGACGCCGACGATCACGGGTACAACGGGGTCTACGTTCGGTACAACGACCGCATCGTCGTCCTCGATGCGATCGGCTGGGCGCGCCTCGAGGAACCGATCGCGTAGGTTGCTCCCTCGACCCATGGTATCTCGCCACAACATTAATGACCAACGGCACCAACCGTTGGCCAGACCGTGTCCCGAGCCGGCCAGCACGTCGTTTTCGTCGGTAATCCGACGCCGCCGTGTGACCTCGACGCCGCCTTCGACGTGGTCACGGCGGGCGACCGGGCGACGGTCGTCGACTGCCTCGAGACGACGCGCGTCGACTGTGTGATCGTCGACGGGACCGGCAGCGACCGCGTCGAAACCGTCGCCACGGTCCGCGACGTTGCACCGACGGTGCCGATCATTTATACGACGGCGACGCCCGATGGGAGCGCCGCGGCCGCGGCGACGCGAGCCGGCGCGACGGAGTACGTCGTCCGGACGGGCGACCCATCCCTCATCGATCGCATCGAGGCCCTCTCGACCGGCGGGGGAGACAGCCCGATCCGACCGGCCACGGTCGACGCCGCGACCGAATCGCCCGCTTCGGCCGACGTGGGAACCGACCTCACCGCGCGGACGGAAACGGCTGACGGGCAGGCCCCACCGGTCGGGCCTGCGGAGCGCGACGCGATCCTCGGTCGGTTCGACGACGCCGTCATCGTCGTCGATTCGGATCGGCGATTCGTCCACGTCAACGATGCCTTCGCCGATCTCGTGGGTGCTGACCGAGAGGGTCTCGTCGGGCGTTCGGCGGCGTCGATCATCGACGAAGCTGCGTACCGTGACTGGATGGCCGCAGTCGGATCACCGACCCCTGGCGAAACGGTCGAAACCGAACTCCGGCGAGTCGACGGCGGAGTCGTCCACGTCGAGGCCAACGTCACGCCGCTTTCGGCGGCCGGTCCGGAGGATATCGCGTTCGTCTGTGTCGTCCGCGACGTGACCGAACGCCGCCGCCGTACGGACGTCGTCACCGGGTTGCTCGAGACGACCCGCTCGCTGTTTGCCTGTGAGTCACGCGCCGACGTCTCGGAGGTCGTCGTCGAGGCCGCCGAACGCGTCCTCGGGTTCGATCTCGCCACGGTCCGGCTTCACGACGCCGAGACCGACGATCTCGTCCTGACGGCCGTCTCGGAGGCAAGCGGCGATGGAATCCGAAAGCGAACGCGAGTCGGCCTCGGCGAGGGGCCGATGGGAGAGGCGTTTCGCCGGGGCGAACCGGTCCTCATCGAGGACCTCCGGACTAACTCACCACACGAGTACGAACGGTTGCAGGCCGGCATGTGCGTCCCGCTCGGGGACCACGGGTTGCTCAACGTCGGGTCGCCGGTCGTCGACGCGTTCGACGACCAACACGTCCAGCTCGCGCGGCTGCTGACCGCCAGCGCGGCCGCCGCCTTAGAACGGGCCGAACGCGGCGAGGAGTTGCTGCGCCACGAGCAGATCCTCGAGACTGTCGAGGGGATGGTGTACGCCATCGACGGCGACGCTCGCCTGACGCTCGTGACCGACCCGCTCGCCGAGCGGTTGGGCTACGATCGCGACGAACTCGTCGGCGAGCCCGTATCCCGCATCTTCGCCGACGAGTCCTACGACCGCGCGGTCGACCACATCGAGGACCTGCTCTCGGACGCCGACTGTGATAGCGGGGCCTTCGAAGCCACCTACACGACCGCCGACGGGGACCGGTTCCCGGTCGAGATCGAGTGTTCGCTGTTGCCCCACGACGGCGACGACGACGAGTTCCACGGCACCGTCAGCGTCGTCAGGGACATCACCAAGCGCAAGGAACGCGAACAGTACCTGCAGGTCCTCAATCGCGTCCTCCGGCACAACCTCCGGAACGACCTCACCGTCGTCATCGGCTACGCCGAACTCCTCCGCGAACGGCTCGACGACCCGGACCTCGTGGCCGCGGCCGACACGCTCAGAGAGACCGCGGCCGACCTCGCGGGTACCAGCGAGAAGACCCGTGCCATCCAGTACGCGCTCGATCGCGACGGTGACCTCGAGCCGATCGACGTCGCCGCGACCGTCACGGAGACCGTCGAGGGGCTCGACACCGACGGCGCGACCGTCTCCGTCTCGGCGGCCGACGACCCCTCGGCCTGGGCCGACCCCGGGCTGGGACTGGTCGTCGAGAACCTCGTCGAAAACGCCATCCGACACGGGGGTCCGGAGCCGACCGTCGACATCGCCGTGGCACGCGAGGACTGTCGGGTCCGGCTGGCGGTCGCCGACGACGGGCCCGGCATCCCGCCCGCCGAGATCGACGTCGTCACCGGCGAGAGCGACATCACGCAGTTGACCCACAGCAGCGGGCTCGGCCTCTGGCTGGTCCGGTGGATGGTCGACAGCTACGGCGGCAGCGTCTCCTTTAGCGAGTCGGCCCTGGGCGGCAGCCGGGTCGAGATCGCGCTCGAGCCCGCGCCGTCGGCCGACGGGGATTGATCCCGACGCGCCCGCGGACCCGGAACCGCAACCCCTACCACACCGGCCGGCCGACCCCTATCCATGCAACTGGGCGTAATCGGACTCGGCCGAATGGGACAGATCGTCGTCGACCGAACCCTCGCGGCGGGCCACGACGTGGTCGCCTTCGACCTCGACGAGGAAGCCGTCGCGACGGCCGCCGACGCGGGCGCGACCCCCGCCGACTCCATCGACGACCTCCTCGAGCGGCTGGGCGCGGACAAGCGCATCTGGCTGATGGTCCCCGCCGGCGAGGCGGTCGACGTCACCCTCGAGGAACTCGCGCCCCACCTCGACGGCGACGACGTCGTGGTCGACGGCGGCAACTCCTACTTCGAGGACTCGGTGCGCCGCGCGGAGTCCTGCCCCGCGGCCTACCTCGACTGTGGCACCTCCGGCGGCCCCGCCGGTGCGGAACTGGGCTTTTCCCTGATGGTCGGCGGCCCCCAGTGGGCCTACGACGAACTCGAGCCGGTCTTCGACGCCGTCGCGACGGGCCCGGACGGCCACGGCCGGATGGGGCCCGCCGGCTCCGGCCACTACGTCAAGATGATCCACAACGGCGTCGAGTACGCCCTGATGCAGGCCTACGGCGAGGGGTTCGAACTGCTCCACGAGGGCCGGTACGACCTCGACCTCGAATCGGTCGCGTCGGTCTGGAACAACGGCGCGGTGATCCGCTCGTGGCTGCTGGAACTCTGCGAGGAGGCCTTCCGCGAGGAGGGCAGCGATCTCGGCACCGTCGCCGACCGCGTCGAGGGCGGCTCGACCGGCACCTGGACCGTCCAGGAGGCCCTCGAGCAGGAGGTCCCGCTGCCGCTGATCTACACCGCCCTCTCCGAGCGGTTCGGCTCGCGGGCCGACGACGGCCGGTTCTCGCGCCGGCTCGCAAACCGCCTGCGATACGGCTTCGGTCGCCACGAGGTTCCCCGGCGGGAGTGACACTCGAGTCGGCGATGCCACGACCGGGGCACCGCGAGCGGGGCCGTCGCACCGCCGCACACGTGTCTGGCCATCTGACTATCGTTTCGTCCAGAACGGATCGGCTGCAATAGTGGGATATTTTCTTTACCGACGGCCACCCAGCAGGAGTGATGCAATCGCTCGAGACGACAGCCGTTTCTCTCAGTGAAGGCGAGCAGCTCAGTATGGCCGTCATCGACCTCGTCTCCCGACTCGAGGATGCCGATCCAACGGCGCTCGAACCGCTCTACGACGCGATCGATCCCGACCTGCTGGACTCGCTACCCGACGCCGCGGGCTTCGAGAGTCTTGTGTTCGACTATCACGGCTATTCGATCAGGGCCACGGCCGACGACGAGGGAGTTCGAGTCGCGCTCGAGGACTCGGCCGCGCCCGAACGCGGGCGGTGAGCGGATCGAAACGGGACTGGGTATAGTTTTCCTAGCGGGAGCTTCGCTCGAGGGCGCGTCGCGCAGTGGACGGAGCCCTTGGTTCCGGACCAAGAGGTCAGGGGTGAATCATCTCGACGAGAAGGGGTGTCGCCAAGGCGACAGCGCCAGCGTTTCGTATATCAGTGTGTCATAGAATCCGTGTCATGCTCAACAGCTAGTGATTATACAGTAGTCAACTCACTTGTAATCCTCTGAGCTTCGTCAGTCGGAGATTTTAATTAGCGCTCTTGTGTAGCACATTGTTGATTTCAGAGAGTGGCTTTAACGGCGTGTTTGAGCGCTTCTCGTCCGGGTTTGCGGTAGAGTTCTCGTCTGAGTTGGAACGCTCGGAGATACTGTGTGAGACGATCTTTTGAGATGCCTCGATGCGGCGAGAGCCACCGTCGCGCCAGCGACGCGTGGCTCTCGCAGGTGTTCACGTGGACTGCGTCATCGGCGTACTCACCGTCTCCGTGAACGACGTATTCGCGGTCGAATTGCTCGTCTTCTTCAAGCGGATCGTACGCGCTAAATCCGTCGGTATAGACGGTGAGAGGCTCCTGCTGGCGCTCAGCCAGCAGGAGCCGGATCGTCGATTCGTCTGCGGATTTCGCCGGCACAACGTACCGCTGCTCGGTGCTACGATCCACGAGGACGAACACGGGCGGTTTGTCCTGGTCATATGTTCCGCGCCCGCGTCGAGAGAGGCCGCGAGAGCGCGACCAGCGGTCGCGCTCGCGGCCTTTCAAGCCGGCAGAGACGTAGAACTCGTCAATTTCGACCGGGCCACGGAGATCGAGTGACGGCACGTCAAGCGCTTCGGCGAAGCGCTCGACACGCCTGTGGATCGTTTTGTAGGTGACCTCGATTTCGCACTGTAACTGCCTGAGACTCGTGTTAAACCGCAAAAACGCGTAGATCGAAAACAGCCACTTGCGGAGCGCAATCTTCGAGTGAGCGAAGATCGTGCCGGTCTTATCGTTGAACGTGCGGCCGCAATCCTTACAGAGATACCGCTGAAAGTGCCCGTAGCTGCCGTTTCTGACCGTTCGGTCAGAACGGCAGCGAGGACAGGAAACGCCGTCACGCCAGCGAACCTGTTGGAGCAGGTCCGCTGCGACCGATTCCGACCCAAACACATCTAGCGGAATCATCCGTGTCGGACACCGCTGACGCGGTGTCCTTGTCCTCTTCGACTCGACAGCGGCAGCTCACCAGTATCAACAATCTCCTACAGAAGAGCGTTAATTAGGGACGATATTGTGAATAGTTGTCAGTGACATTATGGTATAACACGCCCGTAATGTGTTAATCAACAAGCGCAAGAAGTGTGAATCCTGCCATCATTGTCACAAATAAAAAGAGACCCATTACTAGGGTCTGACCTAGTTCAGATGATGTAAAGTGGATGCCCAAAACGGTACCAATTACCACACCGAGAACGGCTAAAAACGGTGCAGCCACGATGGGAGCCCATTTGTTGTTCCATGCATCCCAGTTAGTTGTGAACACCCTAGATTTCAATAATTTCCTCATTTTGGAAATAATATGGGCTACACGATAATACTTCTTGGGGGGATACGCAGGCGCACGTATAGTGAGTTAGAATTTCACATAATAGATACTTCCATTACCTGCACCTATTTCCGGATGAGATGATATAGCCGTCGTGTGGCCAGCCTGTTTCATCGTGTTTCTGGAGTCTGTTAAGGGAAATGTGGTTGAACCACTATTCATCTCAATTGTATTCGGTGAGAAAATAGTTGAGAGGGCACTGTCTAGTTGAGTCAGTTTGAGAAGTGAGCAGGTCGTTGAGTAACTTGCCGAGAGATGCTCGCAGACCTGCTCAGTGAGAGTTATGACGGGGATTTAGAAGAATCTTGGGAGAACGAGCGGACGGCGACGCCCGTCAGGGCGTTCGCCGTCCGTCTCCATCAGACTGGTTGTTCGCTTCGAGAGACAACAACGATTCTGGCTGAATTAGGCGTTGAACGCTCTCATGGTGCTGTCTAGAATTGGGTTCATCGGCTAGCTGACAGCGGCTGCGACCCGCCTGAGGCGCAGCCAAAGCGGGTCGCGGTTGACGAGACCGCTGTCAAGATAAACGGCGAGTGGTCTTGGTTGTACGCTGCAATAGACACCGAGACAAAACTGATTCTTGACGTCGCGTTATTTGGTCGGCATGACACTGATCCGGCGGCTGCATTTCTGCAGCGACTGGACGAGAAACACGATCTCTCCGAGGCTGAGTTTCTCGTCGATCAGTTCGGCTATCGGACTGCCCTCTCTCGAGTAGGATTGAGCGGTCGGGTCAACTATACCGACCGAAACCTCATCGAAAAGTGGTTTCACACACTCAAAATACTGATCGACCGCTTCCATACTTCGTGGGTGGGAAGTCGGTCGAACGTCCGCGGGTGGCTTGAACAGTTCATGCATTACTACAACCGTCAGAGACCGCATCAAGCTCTCGACGGAAAGACGCCGGCCGAGGAGGTGCTGAACTAGACAGTGCCGTTTCCTATATATGTAGAATTAACATCCCTTCTGGTTCGGGATTATTAGTATGTGGAAATTATTTGGGGAGGGGATTCTGCCATAATTTCCCACATGATTCGGTGATTGGGCAGAATGCTTAGTGATTGCAGGTTAGGAGTACGCCGAATTGGGCAGAATGCTTAGTGATTGCAGGTTAGGAGTACGCCGATGTTCAAATATTCAGCTATCTCGTGTGGTCACGTCGCCGAAGGCACCGAGACCGTCCATACTACTGGCTGTGAGAATACAGTTCCATCAACCAGTACCGGTGGTACCATCACGTTAGGGCCTAAATCGAATACGTAGTACCAGTGCATCTCCCCCGATTCACGATCGAGGGCGCTAATTGTTACCTCAGTGGGTGCGAATTCGGGTCTCTGAGCGGAAGTACGACCGTTGCAGTTTTAACGCAGATCCCTAGGTGGCCAACTGGAGCATCACGACGCCATCGTTCTGTTCGAGTTACAGAGTACAGAACAGGGTCGACTAACTAAATACTACGCCTCACGCGTTTTGAACATTCCCAGTGGAAGAAACTTTCCAAACAGAAGCTTGAGCATCAAAAGCAGCCAAGCAGCATAAAATACGCTAACGACTATGACTCTCTCTGGAGTTTGTGGACTGTAGTCACTATACGGAAGAACCGTCATCAGAACACCGGTCAGTAGCATCGCACCGGCTAATGCTACAAGTATTTTACCCATAACTATCACGAAGTCTTTCGGATCTCTCCAGCCGATATCTTCCCAAGTCATCATCCGTTCTAGTTTAGCAGAGTGTACCGTCGTCTGATTAGATATCGTTGTAACTACCAGTCAGAGAAATCCGGTGGATAGTGTGACTTACTCCCCACCGGATTCAGTGATTGTTGATCGGATTCAAAGAGCGTTTCCCTCCGATGAGTTGCGCGAGCGCGCTCGCGCAACGAATCTCGTCGAGCGTGAACGGAAATTCGACGCTGTTGCGCTGTTCTACACGCTTTCACTTGGCTTCGCTGCTGGGTCAGACCGATCTGTACAGGCTTTTCTCGAACGATTCGTCGAAATGTCCGACTGCGATGAACTCTCCTATGCAACCTTCCACGGGTGGTTCTCTCCACCGTTCGTTGCACTCCTTCGAGAGATTCTCGATGATGCCATCGAGAATCTCGATACCAGAAATGCCGACCTTAGCGGACGTCTCGAACGCTTTCGAGACGTCCTCATTGCCGATGGGAGCATTGTTTCTCTCTATCAAGACGCCGCGGATGTGTACGCTGCGACCGGTGACGATCAGGCCGGTCTGAAACTTCACCTAACAGAATCACTCTCAACTGGCCTTCCAACACGGTACCGAACAACTGACGCTAAAACCCAAGAACGGAGCCAGCTACCCACCGGCGAGTGGGTAGCTGGCGCACTTGTCTTGCTCGATCTCGGTTTCTACGACTTCTGGTTGTTCGACCGCATCGACCAGAATAACGGCTGGTTCGTCTCCCGTGTGAAAGACGACGCAAACTTCGAGATCGTCGAAGAGCTCCGGACGTGGCGGGGGAACAGTATCCCGCTCGAAGGAGAGTCGCTGCAGGACGTCCTTGACGACCTGCAGCGACAGGAAATCGATGTTCGCATCACCCTCTCGTTCGAGCGAAAGCGAGGGTCGTGCACCAGCACGACCCGAACGTTCCGACTGGTCGGTGTTTGGAACGAGGATACTGAAGAGTACCATCTCTATTTGACAAATCTCTCGAAAGACGACTATAGTGCGCCCGATATCGCACAGCTCTATCGGGCGCGCTGGGAAATAGAATTATTGTTCAAAGAACTGAAATCACGCTTCGGACTTGACGAAATCAACACGACCGATCCGTACATCATCGAAGCTCTGGTCATCATGGCCGCAATCTCACTGCTGATGAGCCGTGTTATCGTCGATGAACTCCGGAAACTGGACGTGAAACAACGGGAAAGCGCCGACGACGCCACAGCGTCGTCGCCGCAACTTCCTCGTCGACGATGTTCTCACGCTGTCGAACGCCATTCACACCTGATTCAGTTGTACGTGATGCTCGATTTAGGGTACGAACTTCCGGATTTAGATGAGTTGTTGCTGTGGGCTTCACGTGATCCAAATCCGCATCGACCGCGGTTACGTGAGCAGGTTGAGTCAGGCGAGTTCTGGTAACGAACTCGCCTGACGACCGGGGAAGCACCTGTGTCGATAGCGGCAGCGCTGGAACGGCGACGCACTCACGGCTGTGAGTGCGCCGCCTCGAAGGTATCACACAACAAATCAGCGACTGCCTGCTCCAGCGAACCCAGTCTCCTGAGCTAATCCGCCTCAATTCGGTATAGTCTCCGCTGAGATCCTGCTTCACTCCGTCACTAAACTAGAACAGATGCCCAAGTCATAGATCAAATTTCTACCCGCACCATATTAATATTTGAGGTCCCTATCTAGTTAGCGTAGTTTGAGGAACGAGAAGGTCGTAGAATGAGTTTGGAATGTTGCTCGCAGGCCTGCTTAACGAGAGCTACGCAGCGGAATTTGATCTCGATTAGATTTGGGTGGTCAGCTCAGTCCTGTCGACCAAAGCCATATCAAAAAGTGGTTTCACACGCTCAAAAACCCCATGTTGAAAACCTTTAGTGCATCCCGAAATGGGGAGGTCTACTATCTCCGGGATGATGTTGACGTCTTAGACCGGGATTTCGTCACCTAACTCGTCGGCCAAATCACTCATGATATCTATGGCCGCATCTGCCGTACAACCAGCCACATTGGTACAGCCGATGTCTGCCAGGGCAGTTGCGATCGGTACGGCAGGGAACCCGAGGCACACGAAGAGGATACAGACGGCAAGAAGCGGCCCTGTAGCAGTAGCAGCGGCACAGGGCAGGCAGCTGCTTGCCTCGATGACACAGAAGACAACGTCATCTTGGTCGCAGGATGCCTGCGCCCCAACTTCTCGAGACCCCCCTGAGAAGGACTCGGTTTGTCGGTCGGTGACCTCTAACTCAACTTTAGCAGCAGGCAAGCCGTTATTTTCCGTTGCGATCTGTGCCTCAGCCCTCTCAACAGGTTCCGCCTGAATGCGATCATATCGATGATCTTCGCTGTCGACATGAGTGATCGTGACTTCGCCAGTTTCCGACTGGACTGCCACATCCGTATTCTCACGATCGAGTTCTTCTGTATCGATGGAATGGAGGAATTTCTCAGCCTCTTCATCGGTTGCACTCCGGATCAGAGACGTTTCATCGTCCGTTACCCTCAGCCGTGCTTCAGTTCCTTCAACCCAGTCAGAGTCCACACCGCGAACCCATTCGTCGAAATAGAAACTTGCGGCGTCTGTCTCTCCTTGTGCGCGAGTAAGAGCCGTCCCGTGATTTGCAGGAATAGCGACAACACCTTCTTGCCCCCGAGTACGCGGGCGTCTTCCGAACGGAATTTGAGGTCAGGGATTTCTTTTTTGAGCTTCTCTATCCTATCCGATTCCAGCAACTGATCAATATCGATGGATGCTTCTTCTGGCGTTGCACCAACCGAGGCTGTCATCCCAAGGAGGGATGCAGTCCCAGCAGCCGCAGCATTTCGTAGGACCTTACGTCTGTTTAGGTTACGATCTTCTATCATCGTACCAACAACCAATAATCGCATTGAATATAAATATTCTAATTAGTTAATAGAATAATAATCTTTATTAAGTTAATATAATAAACCCTTCATACACTGTGATGATCGTGTTTCCCGAGTGCTGTCTGGTTTAGCAGCGCTACTGGTGTCGTACCGTCGTTTCTTGTCTATCTGCATCCCTCGATAAGCGATTAGTTCCTCAAATTAGACCAGGATAGAACCCCAGAGGCCCGAAATCGAAAATAAGCCGAATCCGTTCATACGAGCCCTGACGAACGAAATCCGTTACCTATCCATCGCTGTCCCGCTGCCGATTCTGCTCGAGCGCCCCGGGCACCGGACCTCGAAACGCCGTCGTGAGCGAGCTACTACGAGACACCCTCGGTGCATCGCCGTCGTGGGCCGCCGGGTCGTAGGGGATCGCCATCTCCGGGCCGAACAGCAGGAGGCCGACGTGGCTGGCCTCGGCTCTGATCTCTCGAACGTGCCGGCAGGCCTCGGACCGAGCGTCGGTATCCATAGTCGGAGTGGTTTCCGTTCCGGCTTGAATGTCGCCGAGCAACGACCGCGTGAGTCGGTCGATCGCCTCGAGGCGCTCGCGGACGGTGCCGTCCGTCAGTTCGGCATCGGGCGTGGATGGGGTCGATACGTCGGATCGGTCGGGACCTTCATGGTCCCGTGAATTGTCGTCGGACATGGCTTCCGTAGCTTGATACGGGAGCTGTCGCGGCCCGGTGCCCTGACACCGGGCCTCCCACGTTCTGCCGACCTGATTAGCGACAGAGCGCGTTTCCCGTAAAATACTGTCTCTATTAGAGCTGCATAAAACTAACCACTAATAGATGACTCTTGGATTGTTTATCAGTGATTTGATACCGTTCGACCGATAGGCGTAAGAAGCCATTCGGGTACAATTAGACGATGCGAAAACCCGGTGATTGGATGCAGTTACCGACTGACGAGCGGGTTCTCGAAGTACTCCACTCGTCAGGACTCATCCTCTCGCCAGCTGTCATAGGAAAGAACATCGACAAGAGTCGCGAACAGGTCAATCGCCGTCTCTCTGTCCTCGTCGAGTACGGACTCGTCACTCGAGTCGAGCGCGGCTACTACGAAATCGCTACGCCCGGCGTGCGGTATCTCGAGGGGGAACTCGATGCCGACGATCTCGAATCCGATAGCGAATAGATCCGGCGCTCACTGCGGTCGTTAGGGAGTAGCGGGGGCGGAATCACCGCCGTCGTGCGCGAAGGGACTGATGATGAGGTCGTCGTAGGGAAAGACCGGCCGCTTCGACTGGCCGTCGTCGTCGAACCGGATGATCCCCAGCGCCTCGAGGGTCGTCAACTCCTCGTGGACGTTCTTTACGTCGCGACCGACGACCCGGGCCGTCTCGCGGATGCTATCGGGGTGTTCGTCGCGGATCACGCGAAGCAGCGTGTACGTTCGCTCGTTGAACACGTCGCTTAGCTGTCGCTCGTTCGCGAACGTTACCGTCGCCGGTCGGTCGACGGACTCGCCGCCCCGCAGCGTTCGAATCGCCTCGAGGCCCTCCTCGTACAGTCCGTCGCCGTCCCCGATCGTGACCAGGAGTACGTTTGTGGTGGGCATGATGTGTCACCTGCCGTGGTCGTAGACGTGTGATCGGCAGTCCGTGTCGAGATCGTCGTCGGTCGAAGCCGTCCGCTATATCGTTAGTTCGGGAACCAACGCGGAAAGAGTACTGATTGAGGAGATCACCGAGCGGCCGCTCGAAGCGATCACACCGGCTCCCGAAGCGCCCAGCTATCCGCGAGCGGTTCGAGCCGATGCGGCTCGGTCCCGCGCTCGGCGAGAATCCCCGCGTGGAACAGCATCGTCTTCAGTTGGAAGACGGTCGGCGAGTGGTAGATCGACCCGTCCTCGAGCGGCGCTCGCCGGAGGTCGCCGTCGTCGGTCAGGACCCGGCCGCGGACGCCGTCGTCGCCGCGGACGAACAGCTCGACGGTGAAGGAGGGGTGGAGTTCGTGGAGATATTCGACGACGTCGACCAGCGACGGGTCGGCGATCCCGTCCTCGTACATGTGCTGGAGTTCCCGGACGAGCAGGCCCGTCGCCTCGTAGTCGAAGAGGACCCGCCGGACGAGCCGGCCCCACGCCGGCGCGAGGTCGACGAACCGTTTCCGCGATCGGTACCAGTCCGCGAACTCCGAAAGCGCCGCCTCGACCGACCCGCTGTGACTCTTCGCGAACCGGACGACTTCCTCGCCCAGCGGGGTCAGGGAATCGCCCTCGAGGCCCGGCCGGTCCTCGATCAGGCCCAGGAACGCGGCCCCGCGTCGCGCGTCATCGACGGCCCCGACGATGTCGTATTCCGACAGCAGCGTCGCCGTCTCACCGGCCGCGTAGTGGGCCAGCGGATACCCCAGGTAGTTCTTCGGATGGTTCAGCCCGAAGGAGGCGTCGGCGACCCCCTGGACACTCGCCTGGAACCGCAGGGCCGTCGCCTCGGTCGTCGTCCGGTTGCCGACGACGCGGGGGACCTCGAGGGGCTCGACAGAGCCCGCGCTGTCGACGCCGAGGACGCCGACGTTCAGTTCGGTCGCGAGCGTGCGATCGGTCTCGGCGATCGCGTCGATCGGCGCGGCGAGATACGCCGCGTTCGCCTCGCCGAGCCGGTCGTAGGCCTGGACGATCCCCCGCTCGGTGTCGACGCCGCCGCTGGTCTCGCCTTTCGCCTCGATGGCGATCAGGGGCGGCTCGTCGCCGACCCGCTCGACCGCCAGCAGCTCGGGCTCGAGGGTACGCACTCCCACGAGATCGGGGTAGCCGCTACCGAGTTGGACGTGGTTGAACGGGGCCAGCCGCTCGCGGATCGCGGGCGCGACCGGGCGGCCAGGGAGCCACTCCTCGCTGGCGAACTGGGTGTCGGCGACTGCGTAGGCGGCCGACTCGTCGTCGGCGGGAAAGAGTCGCCGTTTGGCGTGGGCGAGGACCCGCGGTTCCGAGAGCGGCCGGGCCGCACTGCTCATGGCTCAGGATTGCCCAGCGGTTTCAAGAAGGTTCCGGCGGCCGTTACCGATCGAGCAGGTCTTCGACGAATCGGAAGCCGTCGACGAACGCGACCGAGTCGCCGTAGCCCTCGCTCTCGAGGACGGTTTCGATTCCCTCGCCGGCAGCGATATCCGTCGTATACACGTAGACCTGTGTCGCTGCCCCGGATCCGAGTACCTGCGCGGCGAGCCCGCCGAGCGCCGCATCCGCCCGCTCCACCTCGTCTTCGGGTCGGCCGTCGGCGCTCGCGATGTACCGCTGGACGCCGTCCATCGTTCGGGAGACGACCGGCATCGAATAGTCGAGCGGCTGCGCGATACGTAGCCACCCCTCGTCGATCGCAGTATCGACCGGCAACGGCTTGCTCGAGTCGGGTATTTCGCTCGCCGTCAGTTCCTCGTAGACCCGCTGGGGAACGACGACCGGACGGTCGGCGCCGTTGAAGAACGTTCGGACCCGCCGATACCGCTCGTTCGATGGCGACCCGATCGTGACGACGAATCCCGTATCGGCGATATGAACGGTCGTCACGCGTCGTCGGTGAAATCAGTCGCGTCGTCCGCGGCGACATCGGCGAGCGACGCGCCGGACGAGTCGAGATCGAAGTGATCCTGTACGACCGGACGGAGCGCCTGCAAGATGGCCTCGGCTTCGATCGGTGAGCAATCGAGGTCCCGTGCCATCAGACGATGGGTCGTGTCACCGCGTTCTCGATCGACGGCGTACGAGAGCGCGATCGCGAGCCCGCCGACGCCGTGGCGATCGATATAGGCGTCGATGTCGTCGTCGGTCGCGCGACGGCCGACGGCATCGATCAATGCGGGTGTGATGGTGTATTCGGTCCCGGAACTGGTGAGCGTGAGATCGACATCGACCGCCGCGTACCGGTGGGGCTGATCGGTCGTCGTCGGCTCGATCAACCCGGCTTCTTCGAGGCGGTTTACGTCTGCATAGGCCGTCCCCTGCGGGAGGTCGAGCGCGTCCATGAGTTCGCTGACGGACATCTCGTCCGTTCGCGAAAGCGCCGCGTAGAGCCGGGCGAGTCGAGGTTCCTCGAGGAGATCGGCGACCGAGAGGAAGGCACCGACGACGTCATCAGTTCCGTGATCGGTAGTACGGGACATGCGAGTATCTGATTACAAATTACAGCAAAAGAGTAATAGGTGTTTCGGGGCGGGAAGTCGCCCGAACCGGCCGGAGACATCGACTCCCCGGACCGAGACCGCAACCGAACCTCGAGGTTCGATTGCGATGCCGACGAGGACGACCTCGTCGGTGGCGCCTCGAGTCCGACCCGCACTCGAGCCGGCGGGAACAAGCGTTAGTAGCGTCGGGTCCCCAGATGGGGTATGAGCGAGGCCACGCTCGTCTACGACGACGACTGCGGGTTCTGTACGTGGTGGGCCGACTTCTTCGACGACCGGGCGGATCTCCGGATCGTCGGCTTCAGTGATCTCTCAGAGGACCTGCTGGCTCGGCTGCCCGAGGACTATGAGGAATGTTCGCACATGGTCACCGACGAGGGGGTCTACTCCTGTGGGGCCTCGATCGAGGAGGCGTTCAGGCGGACGGAACTGGTCGAGCCCGCCGGCGACGCCGTTGGGTTCCTCCGGCAGTTCGAGGACTACGAACGGTTTCGGGAGCGCGCCTACCGGTGGGTCGCCGACAACCGCGGCCGATGGGGACGGTACCTCTCGAAGACCCCACCGGCGCGACGGAAGTCGGACGACGGCTAGCTCGAGTCACGCCGGCCGGGGCTCGTGACCCCGTACGGCCTCGAGCGAGAGCGACCGTCAGGAATCGCCGTACCGAAACCGCAACACGCTGCCGGCGACCGCCACGACGAGCCCCGCCGTGGCCAACAGCCCCAGCCCCGGCGCGTACGAGCCGGTGCGGTCGTACAGCGTCCCGACGAGTACCGGGCCGAGGAAGCCGCCGATCTCGCCGACAGCGAAGATGAACCCGACCGCGGTGCCGGTCAGGCGCGCGCCGATCCCCTCGAGTTCCGGCGGGATCGCCCGGATGAGCGGCGAGAGCCCGCCGAAGCCGAACCCGGTGACGAGGACGCTCCCGAGCAGGGCGAGTCCGAGCCCGCTCGAGAGGATCCCCGAAATCCCGAGCGCGGCGATCAGCCCGCAGCCGATCAGGGCGGAACGGCGGACGCCGAGCCGGTCGGCGACCGCCGGGACGGCCACCACGCCGACGACGTTCGCGGCCACCAGCAGGCTCGTCGTCCGGCCGGCCCGATCGGCCGAGTAACCTCGGGCCTCGAGCAGCGTCGGGAGCCAGCTCTGGGTACCGTGGGCGATCAGCAGGTACATCGTCCCGACGACGACCACCAGCTGCAGTTCGCGGTGGGTCAGCACGAGTTTCAGGTCGCGAGCGATCGCCGCAGGAGAGAGCGAGGAGTCCGCGTCGTCGGCGTCGTTGGCCGCTCGATTGCGGGCGTCGATCCCCAGTCGGTGCGCGACGCCGAGCCACAGCAGGCCGTACGCGATCGCGACGACGCCACTCCAGAAGAAGAGGGGCCGCCAGCCACCCAGCAGCGGGCCGAAAACGGGCCGGCCGACGGCGAAGACGCTCGCGGTCCCCGTCGACGCGCCGACCAGATAGATCGAGGACGGGAGGCCGGTTTCGTCGGGCGGGAACAGCACCGAGACGAGCTTCGGGAGCCCGAAGGTGATCGCGGTCGCGCCGACACCGATCAGGAGGGTCGCGGCGAGCAGGGAGGGGAAGCCGGCCGCGAAGCTGCGAGCGACCTGTGCGAACCCGTAGATCAACACGCCCGCAGCGAGGCTCCGGCCCGGCCCGATCCGGTCGACGACGACGCCCGAAAACAGCGCGATCGGGATGTAGGTCAACGGGACCGCCCCGGCGACGGCGCCGGCCTGGGTCCCTGAGAGCCCGAGATCGTCGATGATCGTCGAGAGATAGGCCGGCAGCGAGAACCAGACGAACATCAGACAGGTATAGCCCAGCGTTCCGACGACGACGGCCGCGTACGCGCGGCGACGGTCCATCCGTCCAGTCATCCGGCCGTGGATCGGTTACGGCGATCCCTGTAGTTTGTCCTCCCGGTACGTCTCCCCGGCATCGACTCCCCGGCTCAGTCCGCGAGCAGCGAGCGCTCGGCGTTGCCGACGATCAGCAGGGTGCCGATCACGACCGCGACGGTCGTCACCAGCGGGTTCACGAGCCCGAGAACCGCCGGTGGGATCGCGAGAGCGTTATAGACGAACGCGAGCCCGAGGTTCTGCCTGATCCGATCGCGGGCGGCCCGGGCCAGCGCGAAGGCGCGCTCGACCGCCGCGAGGTCGTCGTCGGCGATGGCGACGTCGGCCGCGTCGGCGGCCAGCGCCGTCCCGCTGCCCAGCGAGATACCCAGATCGGCCGCGGCCAGCGCGGGCGCGTCGTTGGTTCCGTCGCCGACCATCGCCACGCGGCCGTCGGCCCGGAGCCGATCGATCGCCGCCGTCTTCCCGTCGGGCGAAACGCCGGCGAAGACGTGATCGACGCCCGGATGCGCCGCGAAGGCGTCGGCGGCCGTCCCGTCGTCGCCGGTCAGGACCACGACCTCGACGCCGGACTCGGAGAGCGCCGTCACCGTCTCCTCCCACCCCTCACGCGGTTCGTCGCCGACGATCACGAGCCCCTCTGCATCCCCGTCCCGGCCGACGACGACCGGGAGCCGTCCCGCTTCCCGCGCTCGTTCGATCCGCTTCTCGAGCCCGTCCTCGAGCGTCCAGCCTCGCTCCCGGAACAGGTCCGGGTGGCCGACCAGTATCCGCCGGCCGTCGACGGTCCCCTCGACGCCGGTCGCGTGGGTGTGAAAGTCCCGGACCTCGAGGTCGCTCGCGGCGGCCGAGCCCCCGTCGGCCCGGGCCGCGCCGTCGGCCTCGCCAGTTGTCTCGCTCCCGTCGCCGAAGGCCGCCGCGATCGCCGCCGCGGCCGGGTGGGCCGCCCGCCGCTCGAGGGCGGCGGCGGCCGCGAGCAGGTCGTCGGGGGCGTCGGCTTCGCGGACGGACATCTCGCCGGTCGTCAGCGTCCCGGTCTTGTCGAAGACAACGACGTCGATCGCACGCAGACGCTCGAAGACCGTCTCGTCGAAGACGACGATGCCGCGCTCGAGGGCCGCTTCCAGACTCGTCGCGACGGAGTAGGGTGTCGCGAAGCCGAGCGCCCACGGGCAGGCGACCATGAGCGTCATGAGCGCCGCGAGCGCGGTCGCGGTCGTGCCGGCACCGGTGAGAGCGGCCCCGACGCCGACGAGGGCGGCGACCGCGAGGACGGCGGGGACGAGTCGGGCGGCGAGTTCGTCGGCCTGCCGGGTGACGCCGTGGTCGGCGCTCTGGACGTTCCAGACGACCCGGGTGAGTCGCTCGATGCTACTGGTGGTCCGCTCGCCGACGTCGACGACCGCCGCGTCGGTCGTGACGACCGAGCCACCGACCACCTCGTCGCCGGCTTCCTTCGGGACCGGGAGCGACTCGCCGGTGACGACGGCCTCGTCGACGGTACACTCGCCTTCGGCCAGCCGGCCGTCGACCGGGATCCGCTCGCCCTCACGGACGAGCAGGCGGTCGCCGGACTCAAGGTCGGCGACCGGGATTTCGGTCGTGGAGCCGTCTTCGGCGTACAGCCGGGCAGTGTCGACCTGCGAGACGGTAAGGTCGGTCAGCCGGTCGGTCGCACGGCGCTTGACGGTCGACTCGTAGTAGGTCGCGCCCATTACGAGCGAAGCGACGACGATGGTCAGATCGAAGTAGACGTCGGTCCGACCGAGGGCGGCGGTGGTCGAGGCGTACGTGTACGCGGCCAGAATCGTCAGCGCCGCGAGCAGGTCCGTCGTCGGCCGCCGAAGCTTCAGACTGACGTACGCGCCCCGGAGGACGGGCCCGCCGGTCAGGTAGACGATCGCGCCGGTCAGGACGACAAAGAGCGGGAGATAGAGGGAGCCGCTAAAGCCGGTGAACGACCCCTCGAAGTGGGCGATCGCGCCCCAGTCGGTAAACGCGGTCAGGTACATCGGATAGAAGACCGCCACGAACGGCAACAGCAGGAAGGAACCGAAGACGACGCCGACGACGTACCGCATTTCGAGCATATCGTCGGCGCGGCGCTTCCGGAGCCCGTCCATCTCCCGGGAGCGGCGGGTGCCACCGGTATCCTCGTCAGCGCTTGCGTCCTCGCGCCGGTAGGCGGTGTAGCCAAGCGTACTCAGCGCGTCCTCGAGGGCGTCCGCGCCGATCCGATCAGGGTCGTGATCGACCCGGACTGTCTCGGTGACGTAGCTCGCCTCGGCATCGCGGACGCCGTCGCGGCCCTCGGCGACGGACTCGAGGTAGGCCTCGCAACTGGCCGAATGCATGCCGTCGACCCGGAAGAAGGTCCGGACGGTCCCGTCGGTCTCCGCCGTCGTGTCCGGGCTCGAGTCGGCCGGCCGGTCCGTCGAACGGGGGCCGTCGTCGCCGGTTCCGTACTCGGCGGCGATATCGCGACAGCCGCTCGAGCAGAAGTCGTCGGCGGCCCGCTCACCGGCCCCCGAGAGCGGCGTGCCGCAGAGCCGACAGCGGTCGGTTCCGTCGCCAGTCGCGTCTCGATCGCTCACGCTAGGCGATGTGGGTTCGACGGCAATAACAGTGGCCGATCCGACCGTCGCTCATCGCCGCTCGACGACGGTCCCCTCGTCGCCGACCGCGACCGCCCGCCGTCCGTCGGGCGCGACCGCGACGGCGATCAGCGACTCGAGCGGGCCCGTATCGACCGCGTCCCAGTCGGCCCCGCCGCGCTCGTAGATGATGCCGTCAGCGTCGCAGGCGATCGCCTCCCCCTCCCGACGGGCCAGCCCACAGATCGCTTCCTCGCTGACCCGTTCCGGCGTCCACGTCGACCCGCCGTAGCGGTGGACGACGCCGTCGTCCGCGCTCACCAGACAGTCGCCGCGGCCGAGTGTCGCGACGGCCTCGAGCGTGCCGCCGGCGCCGACGGGGCCGACGCGGTCGAACGACGCCCCGCCGTCGGCCGTCTCGAAGACCGCGTCGTTCGTATCACAGCAGTAGCCGACCGCGGAGTCGGCCAGCGCCACCCCGCTCAGGCTCGAGCCGCTGCCGGGGGTGACGGGCTCGTCCCACCCGATCGTCCCGTCGCGGTATCGTCCGCGGAGGACGGCTCCGGAGCCATCGATCAGCAGAACCGTCTCGTCGCCGCTTCGGCCGGCGACGGCGACTCCCAGCCAGTTGTTCGTGATCTCGAGCGGGGCCGTGTAATCGGTGTGCAGTCCCGTCTCGGGCTCGAGTCGGCCCACCGCGCCGCTGTCACCGGCGATCCAGACCGCCGCGCCGTCGGCCGTCGCGTCGACCCCCTGTAACTCCTCGCCCTGCGCGGCCGGCCCGTCCGCGAGCGCGACCGACCACTCGGTGTCGCCGCCGGTGGCCGAGAGGACGACCCCGTCCTCGCCGACCGCGTGGGCCGCGCCGCCGTCGGTCACGCAGACGTCCCGCAGCGTCGCCTCGGTGGGAACGTCGACGGGCCGCCACTCCCGGACGTGGGGCCGCCTGGTCTCGCTGGCGGCGTCGGTCCCGGATGCTCCGCCGCTGGTATCGACATCGGGACGGTCGTCGTCCGAGCCGAGAGCGACGCCGTCGTGTCCGTCGCGGTCCGCGGATTCGGCCGCCACATCCGGGCGCTCGAGCGCCGTGTCACCGGTCGCCGCTCGATCGGCGGTCGTCGCCGCGCGGTCTCGAGCGGCCGACGGTTCGCTCGCCCGGTCGGTCGCGGCATCCCGTCCCGCGGACGGCCGCCACAGGTACAGGGCGATCGGCGGGACGACATAGGACGCCAACGCGAGGGCGATGAACGCGCGGTGATAGACCGACAGCGTCCCGAACGCCGTCAGTCCGGCTGCCGCGACCGCGTGGATCCAGGTCTTCGTGTACTCGCGAAAGAACGGGAGGAAGCCGTCGCTCGAGCGTTCGTCGTGGGTGGCCATCAGTTCCGTGACTGTCGTCTTGCCTACCGGACTGGGGAGCAAAAACGTGCTGCAGGCAGTCCCCTCGGTCCCATCGACCGGAAATGAGAGCCCGTCGGGGTGGGCGACAGAGACTCACGATTCCGTCTCGAGCGAGACGGTGAGGACGCCGTTGTTGTAGAACGCGTGGCGATCGGCTCCGAACTCGAGGCCGGGCGGGAGCGGCGTGACGGTGCGTTCGAGGGTTTGGTCGTCAGTCGTGGTGGTCTCGTCGCCGAGGTGGCCGTCGGTTCCGGCGCGGTCGACCGCGAATCGGAGGCGACGCGAGCCGACCTCGACGGTCACGTCGTCCATCGCTGCGGGGGCGACGTCGACGGCGGCGCGGAGTCGCTCGGCCGACGCCTCGTAGACGACCTGCGTGGGGAACGGGAACGACGCCGGTTCGGCGGAGCCGTTGGCGGACATGGCTCCACGTTCCGACGGCGGTGGGAAACCGTCCGGCGTGTACAGTTGCGCGCTTGATACCGTTGCACCACGGCCTTCGGAACAACGTGCGGTGGCGCGCGCTGTCGGTCGCCCGAACGATAGTGAGGGCGGCCGATGACACTGCGCGAGGGATGAGAGACGGAACGAAGTGACCGAACGAATCGGCTGGGGAGGACGTGGTAATCCCTAGTAGCCACGATAGCAGAACGGTCGTTGTGATATCGATCTCGACCGATCTATTGAGAAATCGGTTCAAAAGAGCGTTCTGCTATCGTGGCAACACGGAGGGGCCTCGCCCTCCCCAGCCGATTCGCTCACTGCGCTCGCTCATCCCTCGCGCAGCGTCGTCGCCTCCCCTCACTGACGTTCGGGGAGCCGCCAGCGCGCGCCACCGCACGGGGTGTGAGCGGTCACCGGCCAATCACGCCGTCACAGATAGCCCAGATCCGCAAGTCGATCTTTGGTCCCCTCGCGCATCTCGACCTCGCCCGACTCTCCGGCCGCCTCGAGCGGGTCGAACCGCGCCTCGAGTCGCCGCCGGAGCGCCCGGACCCGATCGGGTTCCGCGTCGCTGATATCGGTTCCCTCGAGCGGGTCCGATCGAACGTGATGGAGGCGTTCGAAGCCGTCGTCGCCGCGGACGTACTTGTAGTCGGCCGTCCGGACCGCCCGCAGCCGCCGGTCGAACGCGCGGACGCGGTCGGGGATCGCGCCGAAGCGGGCCTCGAGGCGCTCGATCGAGGGCTGCGGGGCGACGTACTCGGCGAAGACGGCCTCACGGGGGTCGTCGTCCGAGTCGGGATGGAGCGACCGGCTCGACCACCCCTCGCGGAGCGCGGGGTCGTCGATACCAGCCGTCTCGAGCAGGGTGGCAGGGAGATCGAGCAGGCTCACGAGGTCGTGGCGGGCGTCGCCGCCGATGAAGGGCCCGCCGTGGGCGACGAGGGGGACGTTCAGCAGGGTGTCGTAGAGGTTGTACTGGTGGCCGAAGAAGCCGTGTTCGCCGACGTGTTCGCCGTGGTCGCCACAGACGACGAAGAGGGTGTCCTCCCACTCGCCGGCGTCGGAGAGTGCAGCCCGGAGCCGGCCGACCTGGTGGTCGACGTAGGTCAGTTCCGCGCGGTAGAGGCCCCGAAGCATGGCGAACTCCCGGTCGGAGATCTCGTAGTCCTCGCAGTCGTAGGCTCGGGGGTCCTGTCTGATCGCCGTCGCATCCTCGTAGCTGGCTCCCTCGGGGAGGAACCGCTCGGCGTACTCGCGGGGCGGGTCGTACTCGACGTGGGGCTCGATGAAGTTACAGAACAGGAAGAAGGGACGGTCGTCACTTCGGCTCTCGAGCCAGTCGGCGGTCCAGTCGACCGCGCGGGCGGAGCCGTCGTCGCCGGCCGGTTGGAGCAGTTCGCTGTAGAGGATGTTGGCGGCATTGACGACGGGGTTGCCGTCGAAGAGCCGCTCGCGGGTTGCGTCGAGTTTCTCCCGGAAGTCCTCGCCGCGGACGACCGCGCCCATGTCGGCGTCTGCCTGAATGTACTGCCACCCCTTGCGCAGTCGGTCGAAGCCGCGGTCGAAGCCGAACTCCTCGGTGATCCAGGTGTTGTTCGAGACGCCGACCGTCTCGTACCCCGCGTCAGCGAAGGCTTCCGGTAGCGTCCGCAGGTCGCCCTCGAGATAGGTGTGGCCGCCGTGGGTGCCGTGTTCGGAAGGATAGGTGCCGGTAAACAGCGACGCGTGGGAGGGCAGCGTCCACGGCGCGGTCGCGAAGGCGTTCTCGAAGGCGACACCCTCGGCGGCGAGTCGCGCCACCGTGGGCGTCGGGCGCGCGCCCGTGCCGTCGCCGTTCGCGGCCCGATCACCCGGACGCGATTTCGAGCCGACGTGATCGGGACCCGCCGCGGTCCCCTCCGAAAGCCCTTGCAGGCCGACGCTTTTCGACCGCGCCGTGTCGAGAACGACGAGAACCACGTTCCGCACAGTACGATGTGACTCGTCGTCACGTCCGTTCGAGTCCGACATGGATGGGGGTATCTCCACGCGGTGGAGGGAAGGTCACCAGCCCGGAGTATGCAGGGCCGTAATCAGTTCTATCGCCCGATTTGTCGTCGGAAGCGCTCCAGAACCGCAATATCCGATATCGCTCGAGGCGGGCGATGACCGGGACGGTCCCGGCCGGGTAGTCAGTTGCCGGTCGAATCTTCATCCGGCCGGACGGCGTACCAGCGATGAACGGATGACTGCACCCCACGACGACGCGACGACCGACGAATCGATCGATGACCGACCCGGAATCGAGGACCTCACGGACCGCGAGGAACTGGTCGACCCGGAGAGCGGACTCACAGCGGCATCCGACGCGCTCGGGGGCGGGGCGCTCCCGGTTCTCGGCGGCGGCCTCCTGCTCGCGGCCGCCGTCCGCTCGCTGGCCGCGAACCGCCGGCGGGCGATCCCGCTTGCCGTCGCCGGGGGCGCGCTCGCCGGGTACGGGCTTCGCAGACGTCGTTCGAGCGCCGAGAGCGATGGCGTGCCGGCTGTCGAGGGCGGCACCGACGGGAAAGACGTCTCGGACGCGGCCAGTGCGGCCGCCGAACGGGTCGACTCCGGCCGGGAGTCCGAGATCGAGGGCGACGGCGAGATCACGGCCGACCGGGGGATCGACGACCCCGCGGACTCGGGCTCGCGGATCGAGTTCACCGACGAGCCGGACGAGGACCCCTCGCGGTCCCGGCCAGATCTCGGAGCCGACGAGGGAGAGCCCCGACGCGAGACCGGGACGGACGAGGTGGAAGTAGACGTCTCCAACACCGCGATGGCCGACGAGACCAGCGAGGCGACCGGGCCGGACCCGACTCAGGCCCAGCCGACCCAGACGGCGGAGACGGAACCGGAGGCCAGCCCCGCTGAGGACGCCTCCGAGATGAAAGTCGAGCCGCCCGATGACGACGAATCCGAGTCGGAGACGGACGACGAGGCGGCAACGGACAACGCGGAAGCGACGGACGACGAGGCGGACGAGGACGAGAAATAAACGCGGTCCTCGCCCCCGACGGACTTACTGCGATCGCGAGGGCGACTGACGCCGAAGGCAGTTCTCGAGGTCCGAGTGGTAGAGAACGGGCGCCGCGACGAACGCAGCGGCGGCGACGCCGAGAACCCCGCTCGCGGCGAGCAGCGGTTCGGGCCAGTAAATACTGGTAAGCACGGCCAGCGACGCGGCCGCGAGGAGGACGGCGACGGCTCGCGCCGCGAGCGGTCGGCTCGTTCGTATCGGACCGTGTCCGGCCTCGAGCCCTCGAGCGAGGGCCGGGAGCTGCCAGCCGGCGAACGCGCCGATCGACGTGCCCAACAGGAGGACGGCGTCGGGGTCGGCGTCGCTCGTGGCGACGGCGATGGCGGCGAACCCGACCGCGAGCCCGAGTCCGAGCGTGCCGCGGCGGGTTGGATACCGATCCAGCAGCCGCCAGAGGAGGACCAGAAACGCCAGCCCGACGCCGACGCCGGCGACGACGTCAACGAGGTAGTGGACGCCGAGCCCGACCCGAGAGAGGCAGACGGCCGTCACGAGCGCGGCGGCGGTGAGATACCGCTGCCGTCGCGTGCCGACCGAGAGGTACTCGGCAAGGCTGACGTAGACGACCGTCGTCATCAGGGCGTGACCGCTCGGAAAGCCGTAGCCAGTCGCGGTCGCCGTCGCACGGTGGAGCGGCTGAACCGCCGCCGGCAGCGCACCCGCCTCCACGAGTACCCGCTCGGGCCGGGGGAGGGCGAAGACGTGCTTCAGGCCCGTGATCAGCGACAGGCCGGCTACCATCGCGCCGAGTACGGCGGCGGCCTCGTCCCGGCGGGCCGTCGCCCCCCAGTAGGCGACCCCCACGATCAGCCCGAGGAACCAAACGTCTCCCAGTTGGGTCACGAGCCCGAGCAGGACGACGGCCCACTCGGGGGCGACCTCGCGGAACGCGTCGAACCACTCGAACCCTCGAGACATACCCCACGCTACGGGCGACGGGATACATAAGCGATTCCGACGAGCGCGGCCGGCCCGATTCGCGATCCACAGCCCGTATTTCAACGCCCACCCGGTGCCGCCCGAGATGCTCGAGGCCTCGAGCGAGTCGTCGAAGCGAACCGACAGTCCGTCGATCGAATCGATCTGCCGAATATACCGGAAACATGCGCCGGGATCTACGACGGAATCGACAACAGTTAACTACGGCCGTCTCTCGAACACGGACACATGTCGACCGATGGCTGGCTGCCGATCGGCGACGCCGTGACGGATCGCTGGACGGTCCTCGAGCGCGACTGGCAGAGCGTGCTGATCGGCGCGGCGATCGTCGCACTCGTCGTCCTCCTCGAGTTGCGGATTCCGTGGTGAGGCGATGAACGGGCGTCGACTACTGCCGGGCCTGCTGGCTCTCTGTCTGGGTGCGCTCCTCGCCCGAACGCTCGCCGGCGCGCTCGGCGTCAATCATCTCCTGCTGGCGATCGCGCTCGGATTCGTCGCGGCGAACGCCGTCGGGATTCCCGATTGCCTCGAGCCCGGTATCGAGACGCACAAGCTCTGGCTGGGCACGGGGATCGTACTCATGGGCGCGTCGATCTCGCTCGAGACCGTCCTCGAAGTCGGTGGAGTCGTCCTGCTACTCGTCGTCGGCGTGACCGCGACGACGCTGCTGGTCGTGGAACTCCTCGCACGCAACGTGTTCGGGCTGGCCGACCGAATGGGGTCGCTGCTGGCGGCCGGTGCCAGCATCTGTGGCGTCTCGGCGGTCGTCGCGGTGGCCGGCTCGATTCGGGCCCGCGAGGAGCAGATCGCATACGCGGCCGCGACGGTCCTGCTGTTCGACGCGGTCACGATCGTCGTCTACCCGATCGTCGGCGATCTGTTGGGTCTCTCGGGGATGGTATTCGGGACGTGGGCCGGCGTCAGCATGTTCTCGACCGGTCCCGTCGTGGCCGTCGGCTTCGCCCACTCCGAGGCCGCCGGACAGTGGGCGACGATGACGAAGCTCTCGCGAAACGCCCTGATCGGCGTCGTCGTTCTCGCATACGCGAGCTACTATGCACGCGCGGCCGGCGACAGTCGTCCCTCCGTTCTGACACTCTGGGACGAGTTCCCGAAGTTCGTGCTGGGATTTCTCGCACTCGCCGTCGTCGCGAGCGCCGGCGTCCTCTCCTCGGCCCAGTTGGCATCGATCGAGAACGCCTACAACTGGTTGTTCGTGGTCGCGTTCGCCGGCCTCGGCACCGAGATCCGACTCGCCGATCTCCGTACCACTGGGTGGACGCCCGCCGTCGTCGTGCTGATCGCACTGCTTGCCAGTAGCGCCCTCTCGCTCGCGGCACTGGTCCTGCTGTTCTGAGCGGAGCGACCCGGACCCAATACCGCGGCCGTAGTCGTGTTCGAGAAGCCGGCAAAATACGCACCATCCGATCGACGCTGGGATAGCCGGAACCGCTCGCTTGGACAGCCATGTGGGGCTGACGGAGCAGGATCACGAAACGGCCGGCCGATACCGCGTCATTTCAGATAGCTGTCTGGTTACCGCAGCGACCAGCCGATCCACGGCACCGACGAGCCGGCTCCGGAGATCCGCCGCCGGCTCGGCGATGTCCAAAGCGGTCTCGGCCGCCTAGCTCCGTTCCGAAGCCGCGGCTACGGCCACAACGTCCGGCCGCACGAGACGCCAAGTCCCGTCAATGGCGCCCGTCGCGGCCGGACAGCACAGAAGCTATTTGCCGCCAGCATGTCAGTCACAGACGTATGTCCAACGGAGCATTCGAAGGGTACGGTGGCAGACACGTCCCCGAACCCCTACAGGAACCGCTCGAGCAGTTGGCCACCGCGTACGACGACATCGCGGCCACCGACGAGTTCCAGTCGGAGCTACGCGACCTGCTCGAGACGTTCGCGGGCCGACCGACGCCGCTGTACTACGCGCGGAACTTGAGCGATCGCTACGGGGCCGACATCTATCTCAAGCGGGAGGACCTGCTCCACGGCGGCGCACACAAGATCAACAACTGTCTCGGGCAGGCCCTGCTGGCGAAGCAGGCCGGTCGCGACCGGCTCATCGCCGAGACCGGCGCCGGCCAACACGGCACCGCGACCGCGATGGTCGGCGCACTGCTCGGCCTCGAGACGGAGATCTACATGGGGGCCAAAGACGTCGAACGCCAGGAGATGAACGTCTTCCGGATGCGGCTGATGGGTGCCGAGGTCAACGAAGTCACCCGCGGCGACGAGGGGCTGGCCGACGCCGTCGACGCCGCGCTCGAGGACTTCGCCGAGAACGTCGACGACACCCACTACCTGGTCGGCAGCGTCGTCGGCCCGGACCCGTTCCCGCGGATGGTCCGGGACTTCCAGTCGGTGATCGGCGAGGAAGCCCGCGAACAGATCCGAGAGCGGACCGGGGACCTGCCCGACGCTGCCGTCGCCTGCGTCGGCGGCGGCTCCAACGCCATCGGGCTCTTCCATGCCTTCCGCGACGACGACGTCGACTTCTACGGTGCCGAGGGTGGCGGGGAGGGGGCCGGTTCGAGCCGTCACGCCGCTCCGCTGGCGGAAGGGAAAGACGACACGATCCACGGGATGAAGACCAGAGTCATCGAGGACGACGTCGAGGTTCACTCCGTCTCGGCGGGGCTTGACTACCCCGGCGTCGGCCCCGAACACGCCATGTTCCGCGAAGTGGGACGCTGTGAGTACACCGGCGTCACCGACGACGAGGCGCTTACGGCCTTCCGCGAACTCAGCGAGACCGAGGGGATCATCCCGGCGCTCGAGTCGAGCCACGGGATCGCTCGCGCGATCGAACTCGCTGAGGCGGGCGATCACGACACGATCCTCGTGAACCTCTCGGGTCGCGGCGACAAGGATATGGAGACGGCGGCCGCGAAATTCGAGCTATAGGACCGACCGGACACGGCCCGTCAGGTCGGCTGCCGCGTCGGGCTCGAGCGGCGTCCGTGACAGCGACAGTCGCACGTCGTCGTCCGTTCGGCGGGGGACCAGATGGACGTGTGCGTGGTCGACGCTGCCGACCAGCGGGCCGCTGGTGTGGAAGACGCTGAACCCGTCGGGCTCGAGGACGGACTTGAGCGCGGTCGCGACGGTACGGACCGTCTCGAAGACGGCGGCTGCTGTCGGCTCGTCGGCGGTCACTACCTCCTCCGCGTGGGCGCGTGGAACGATGAGTGTGTGTCCCGGTGTAGCAGGGTTCTCGTCGAGGAAGGCAAGCGTCCGTTCGTCCTCGTGGAGGACGTGTGCCGCCTGCTCGCCGGCGACGGTCCGGCAGAACTCACAGTCGTCGTGCATAGCCGAATGTTCTCACGAATTAACAAATAGCTATCTCCGGCCGCGTCGCGATCACAGCACGCCGTACTCGTCCCGAACCGTTCGGTACAGGTCGCGGTACCGTTCGGCCACCACCGATCGGTCGTAGTCGGCGAACCGATCGTCGTACTCGCGATGCTCGAGATCGCGCGCCGCGAGGATCGCCTCGACGAGTTCGGTCTCGCTGGTGGTCCGGAATCCTCGGTCCCAGCCCTCGACGAGTTCGTGTGCGCTCGAGTCGACGTGATACTCCACGAGCCCGACACAGCCGGCCGCGAGCGCCCACAGCATCTCCGTCGGGAACACGCAGTGGTCGGCCGTCTGGGCGAAGACGTGTGCGCCACGGTAGGCCGCGATCCGCTCCTCGAGGTCGAGATCGCCGGCGAAGGTCACGCGGTCTTCGATCCGGAGGTCGCTCGCGAGCCGTTCGTACGTATCGCGTTCCGGCCCGTCGCCGACGACTGTCGCCTGCCAGTCCCGCCCTCGCAGTTCCGCGAGGGCCAACAGCAGGCTCTCGAGGTTGGCCCCCTCGTCGAGCCGGCGGGCGTAGATCACGTCGACCTGCTCGGCCGGCTCTACCGCCTGGATTCGGTCGCAGTCGATCGGGTTCGGGACGGGCTCGACGAGGTCGCCGTCCGCGCCGAGTTCGCGGACCCACGTCGTGACGAGCGACGACGGGGTGACGATCCGATCCGGCCGCCGGGCGGCGGCCCGCGTCCAGCGCGTCTCCGTGACGCCGCCGTCGCCGTACCACTCGAGGACGAGCGGGGCCCGCGCGAGCCGCGCGCCCCACTTGGCGGCGACGACCTGACTCGCCGGCTCGGCGCTGGCGTGAATCACGTCCGGGCGCGCGGCGGCGAGGACGAACGGAAGACGAAGCAGAAAGGAACTCCTGGCCTCGAGGCCGCTCGAGACCGCGTGATAGGTGATCCCGTTTCGCTCGAACGTCGCGTCCTCGCCGGCCCAAAAGCCCGCACAGTAGCAGTGGACGTCGTGGCCGTTCTCGGCGAGGATCTCACAGACGGTTCGGAACCGCTGGTTCGTCTCGGTATCGCGGTGGTGAGCCGTTTCGAACGAGACGAACGCGATTCGCATACTCGGCGGCAACGGAGCCCCGGGCTATAAAGTCACTTTTTTCACTCGATTCGTCGGCCCGCGGGTCCGCGTAAGCGGGCGGCCGCCGGTCCCTGTCGGGGCCGGACTGGCACGGCCCGAACCGTGGCAGTCGACCACGAAACTCCGCCGTGGCGATCCCCGTCCGTGTCGGGCGCTTGGTCCGTGACCGACACGAACCCACGACGTCAGTTGTGGAAGGAGTCAGTCACCGCTGGCGTTGGCGGAGTCGTCGTCATCGCCGAAAAACGAGTCGATACCCTCGAAAAAGCCGTCGTCGTCGCTTTCGGTGTCGGTCTCCGTCTCACCGTCACTGCCGTCCTCGTCCCCGGTATCGCTTTCCGCCGAGTCTGCTCCGTCGTTCCCACCGTCCGTCTCGTCACTATCGTCGTCATCATCGCTTCCGATTGTCTCGTCACTATCGTTGTCATCATCGCTTCCGATCGTCTCGTCGCTGTCGTCGTCATCGTCGCCAACGGAATCGTCCGCGTCATCCAACTCGTCACTTCCGTCGCCGTCCGAGTCGTTCTCGTCATCCGGATCTCCATCCCCGGACGCCTCATCGCCGTTCTCGTCCCCACCGTCGTCACTCGAAGCGCCATCGTCACCGTCGTCGCTGTCGGAATCGTTGCTTTCCACGTCGAACTCCGGCTGCTCGACTCCGCCGTCGGTCGTCGAGTCCCCGACCGGATCCCCCACGAACAGTTCCGACCCGACGGCCGCGACGGTGAGCCCGAAGGCCGCGAGGATGAGAACGGTCGTCACGAGGACGACGCCGACCGACGAGGCGTCGGTTTCGGTTGCCATCGAGTGACGCCACTCCCTCGGACGGCTTTGTTAACCGATGCAATTCCGCGACGGGGACGAACGGATCCGGCCACGGCGCTCGAGCGAGCGTCCACGGGCCGACTGCGAGAAATCGGTCCCTACTGGGGCCGTGGCTCCGCGAGCGAGTCCGGTGACCGAAACGATTACTCCCCCGCGTCCGTACGGCCCTGGCATGGGTTACGACATCGAGCGCTACCTCAACATTCGCAGTGCCTACGGTGCTTCGTTCGGTCCCGAGGGGGACCGACTCTCCTTTCTGATGGATACGACCGGCACGTCGCAGGTCTGGACCCTCGAGGGACCACGGGAGTGGCCCGAGCAGCGGACCTTCTACGACGAGCGGGTGACCTTCGCCTCGTGGTCGCCCGAGCGACCGGAACTGATCTTCGGGATGGACGAGGGCGGCAACGAACGCGCCCAACTGTTCAGACTCGACGCCGAGACCGGCGAAATCGAGAACCTGACCGCGATGCCGGATGCCAAACACCGCTGGGGCGGCTGGAGCCACGACGGCGACCGGTTCGCCTTCACCTCGAACCGCCGCGACGAGTCCGTCTTCGATGTCTACGTACAGGACCGGGACGCGACCGGCGACGAAGCGGAACTGGTCTACGAGGGCGACGGCTGGCTCTCGCTGTCCGGCTGGAGCCCCGACGACTCCCGGCTGCTGGTCTCGCAGGCCTACTCCAACTTCGATCAGGACCTCTCCGTCCTCGACCTCGAGGCCGACGAGCCCGACCTCGATCATCTCACGCCCCACGACGGTGACGTCCGCTACCAGAGCGCGAGCTGGGCACCGGACGGCGAGGGGATCTACCTCGTGACCGACGAGGGCGAGGCTGAGACGCTCTATCTGGCATATTTGGACCTGGCGACGAACGACCTCGAGACGGTCATTGATGGGGACGGCTGGAACGTCGACGGCATCGCGCTGGACGACGAGACGGGCCGGTTCGTCTGTTCGCGCAACGTCGAGGGCTACACCGAGTTGACCGTCGGCGAGTTCGATCCCGACGACCCGACCGCGTTCGAGACCTTCCCCGACCCCGACCTGCCGGGCGGGGTGGCCGGCGGCGTAAGCTTCGACCCCGACGCCGAACGGTTCGCCCTCTCGACGAGCGGCGACACCGTCAACACGAACGTCTTCGTGGTCGATATCGAGACCGGCGAGGCCGAGCGCTGGACCGACGCGCCGACCGCCGGCATCCCCCGGGAGTCGTTCGACGGCTCCGACCTCGTCGACATCGAGAGTTTCGACGGGCTGGACGTTCCCGGCTTTCTCACCCTTCCGGACGAGTACACCAAGGGCGAGACACCCGTCATCGTCGACATCCACGGCGGCCCCGAGAGCCAGCGCCGCCCCTCCTTCTCTTCGGTCAAGCAGTACTTCCTCGATCGGGGCTACGCCTACTTCGAACCCAACGTCCGGGGGTCGTCCGGCTACGGCGCGGACTACGCGGCGCTGGACGACGTCGAGAACCGGATGGACTCGGTCGCGGACATCGAGGCCTGTGTCGAGTGGCTACAGGGCCATCCCGCGATCGACCCGGATCGGATCGCCGCCAAGGGCGGCTCCTACGGCGGCTTCATGGTACTGGCCGCGCTAACCGAGTACCCCGACCTCTGGGCCGCCGGCATCGACGTGGTCGGGATCGCCAACTTCGTCACCTTCCTCGAGAACACGGGCGACTGGCGGCGCGAGTTGCGGGAAGCCGAGTACGGGAGCCTCGCCGAGGACCGCGAGTTCTTGGAAGAGATCTCGCCGATCAACAACGTCGAGAACATCGCGGCCCCGCTGTTCGTCCTCCACGGCGAAAACGATCCTCGCGTCCCGGTCGGAGAGGCCGAACAGATCGCCGAGCGGGCCGCCGAGCAGGGCGTTCCCGTTCGAAAGCTCATCTTCGAGGACGAAGGCCACGGCTTCTCGAAACTCGAGAACCGTCTCGAGGCCTACAGCGAGATCGCGGCCTTCCTCGACGAACACGTCTGATCCCCCACGGGAGGCCGAATCGGTTCGCGGAATTATTACAAAAACTATACATGACGTGATCGTGGACTGACGAGTATGGCCGCCATCGAAACGACTTCGTTGACCAAGCGGTACGGCGACTCGGTCCTCGCCGTCGACGATCTCGACCTGACCGTCGAGGAGGGAGAGATCTTCGGCTTCCTCGGTCCGAACGGGGCCGGGAAGTCGACGACGATCAACATGTTACTGGACTTCGTCCGTCCCACCGACGGGAGCGCAACGGTGCTGGGGTACGACGCACAGGACGAAACCGGAGAGATCCGCGAGCGGATCGGCGTCCTCCCGGAAGGCGCGACCCTCTACGAGCGCCTGACCGCCCGCGAACACGTCGAGTGGGTCGCCGACACCAAAGGTGTCGATACCGACGTCGACGCGCTGTTAGAGCGCGTCGGGATCCTTGAGGACGCCGACCGGGCCGCCGGCGGCTTCTCGAAGGGGATGCGCCAGCGGCTCGGCCTCGGGATGGCGCTGGTCGGCGACCCCGAACTACTGCTCCTCGACGAGCCCTCCTCCGGGCTCGACCCGACGGGGATTCAGGACATGCGGGAACTGCTGCGAGCGGAGGCCGACTCGGGGACGACCGTCTTCTTCTCGAGTCACATCCTCTCGGAGGTCGAGGCGGTCTGTGACCGCGTCGGCATCATGAACGAGGGCCGGCTCGTCGCCTTAGACAGCATCGAGAACCTCCGGGACGAGTCGACCGGCGCGGCGACGATCGACGTCGAACTCGCCGAGGCGGTCGATCCCGACGCGCTCGATGTCGGCTCGATCGAGGGGGTACAGCGGGTCTCCGCGGACGGAGATACCGTCACTGCGGTCTGTGACGAGCCCGCAGTCAAGGTCGATGTCGTCCGCCACGTCGACGAGCGGGCGATCGTGACCGATATCCTCTCGACTGACACCTCGCTCGAGGAACTGTTCAACCAATACACCGGGGCCGAGAGCGCGGGCGAGGGATCGGTCGCGCCGGAAGCGGAGCAGCGAGAACAGGAGGTGTCCGCATGAGCGCACTCTCCGTTGCCAAGCGGGACTTCCTGAACGTTCGGCGGGCCAAGCTCGTCTGGATCCCTGCCCTGCTGTATGCCCTGTTCATGCTCGTCTTCTACTGGGGCCAGAGCAGTCGTCCGGAACCGGACTTCTACATGGTCCTGTGGAGTCTGGCAGGCGTCGGCGGGGCGCTGGTCATCCCGCTCGTCGCGATCGTCGCGGCGTATCTCTCGATCGCCGGCGAGCGTGGGTCCGGCAGTATTCGCTATCAGCTGAGTCTCCCGGTCTCGCGGTCGGACGTGGTCGTCGGCAAACTGCTCGCCCGTACCGGCGTCGTCGTGGCGTCGCTGCTGATCGCGTTCGCCATCGGGATCATCGCCGCACAGATACTCGTCCCCGACATGACCCTCGAGTACGACGGCTACGCCGCCTTCGTCGCGCTGACCCTGCTGTACGCCCTGGCATACGTCGCCGTCGCCGTCGCGATCTCGGCGGCCACCGCGAGTCGCTCGCGGGCGATGACCGGCGCGATCGGCTTCTTCTTCGTGTTTAACCTCGCGTGGAACTTCCTGCCGGTTAGTCCCGTCCAGATGGCCGAGTTCGTCTTCGAAGAACTCGGTGTCGACTACAGCGACTCGCTGCTGGACCTTATCTTCAGCCTCAGCCCGACTGGGGCCTACCTCAACGGGATGAAACTCGTCTTTCCGGACGATTTCACCGCCCTACAGGCCACGACGGCTGGGACCAATCCGTTCTACATCCAAGGCTGGTTCATGCTCGTGATCCTCGCCGGCTGGATCGTCGTCCCGCTGTTGCTGGGCGCATGGCAGTTCCGTCGAACGGACCTCAGCTAAGAACGGTTCACACTGCCGACTGCGAACCGCTTCGTCGCGTCAGTCGATGACGCCAGTTTTCGTCGCCACGTCTCGAGCCGCCCGTTCGTTCATCCCGCTGCCCAGAATCGTGTAGCGGTCGCGGATCTCGTGGCAGGTCGTCAACGCCTCGATGACGGTCTCGTCGTCGATTCCCAGTTCCGCCGCGGTCGTCGGCGCGTCGATGCTCGCCAGCGCGTCACGGATGGCCCGCCAGATCCCGTCCGCTCCCTGGTGGAGGTAGGCGGTCATGATCGAGCCGACGCCGACCTGATGGCCGTGTAAGGCCGCACCGGGTGCCAGTCGGTCGAGTTGGTGCGAAAAGAGGTGTTCAGCCCCGCTGGCCGGCCGCGAGGAGCCGGCGATGCTCATCGCGACGCCGGAGGACATCAGCGCCTTGGTGACGACCCAGGCAGACTCCTCCAGGCCCGGCCGGATGAGGTCGGCGTTGTCGACTAAGATCTCGGCGGTCATCTCCGAGAGCGCAGCGGCGTACTCGGAGTACTCGACGTCCTGGAGTCGCTGGGCGAGCCGCCAGTCCATGACGGCGGTGTAGTTGGAGATGATGTCGGCACAGCCGGCGGTCGTCAGTTCCCACGGAGCCTCGGCGAGGATTCCCGTATCGGCGACGACCGCCAGCGGCGGTTCGGCGGCGACGCTGTGTCTGGAGTCGCCGTCCGGTACCGAGCCGCGATTACTGACGATCCCGTCGTGGCTCGCCGCCGTTGGAACGGAGAGAAAGCCCATCTCGAGGTGGTGGCTGGCCAACTTCGCGATGTCGATGGCCTTCCCGCCGCCGATGCCGACCAGGTAGGATACTCCTTCGGCCTCGGCGACCTCGATCACCCGCTCGACGGCGTCGAAGGTCGCTTTCTCGATCGTGACGATCGCGGGCTCGATCCCGGCGGCCTCGAAGTCGGCCGCGATGGGATCGGCGGCGACCTCGCGGGGTGTCGGACTCGTGACGAACAGCGGCCGCCCTTGCAGGTGGAGGTCGTCGACCACGTCGACGACCTCGCTGCGAACGCCGTGGCCGACCACGACGTTTCGCGGGAGGCGGATCCACGTCGACTTCTCGAACATACCGGATCCCACACACCCCCGGGACATGTGCTTTTCCTCAGCGCCCCGGCCAGGACGATCCCCGACGCGGTCCGGGACGACGGTGATGACGTCGCGATCGGCGCCGACGGCCCGCTCGAGCGAGCGATCACCGGCGGCGAAACGATCCGTCGACACGATCGGCAATATTATAAGATTTCCAACTTCAATGGCCGCATATGCTCGGCCTACTCGCGCTCTGGTTCGGACTGCTCGCCGGCGGCTACGTCGGGGGCCGGTACTACGGCAAGTATTCGCTCCGACGCACCGATGCGGAGGACCGCTCCCGCGGGACGTATCGACTCCTCGCCGTCGTCGGTCTCGTAGCCCTGCTTGTCCTCGCGTTCGGCGGCCTCGTCGACGCGACCGAACGCGCGCTCGCGGCCGTCCATCCGGCGCTGGCGGGCGGGGTCGCCGCGCCGCTTTCCTGGCTCCCGACGGCGGGCGGAACGATCGCCGCCGTCCTGGTCGCGTACCTCGGCATCTTTCCGTTCGCCCGCGAACGGCGCGACCTCGAGATCAGTGCCGGAACGGCAGTCGGCCGCCTCGCAAAGTACCTCGGGGCGATTACGCTCTTCGTGGTGGTCGCGCTCGCGCCGTTTACGGCACTGGTCGCCGCCTCCGACCCCAGTCCGCTGTGGATTCCGCTCCTGTTTGCCGTCCTCGCCGTCGGGTGCTACGCCTGGCTCCAGTACAGCGTTCGGCTCTCGCAGACGATCACCGCGCCGACGCCCGACCAACGCCGACGGCTCGAGGCCGCGGCCGACCGGGCCGAACTGGCCGCGACGATCGCCGGCGTGATCCCGGGTCGCGAAACCGAGGTCGCCGGCATCTACCTCGACGGGCCGTTCTGGAACCGACGCACGTACGCCACGGACTACGCGTTCGGGGTCCTCGACGACGAGGAGCTGACAGCACTGTGTGCGCGGGCCAGCGCCGCGGACGAACGATGGCTCCTCGAGCGACGGGCGCTGGTCGTCGCGGTCCTCTTCGGACTGTTCCTGACGCTGGCCGTCTGGCTATCGATGGCCAT
Source organism: Natrinema pellirubrum DSM 15624 (assembly GCF_000230735.2). Taxonomy (NCBI): domain Archaea; kingdom Methanobacteriati; phylum Methanobacteriota; class Halobacteria; order Halobacteriales; family Natrialbaceae; genus Natrinema; species Natrinema pellirubrum. The sequence continues at coordinate 472,279 of NC_019962.1, read as the reverse complement.
CGCGCTCGTCGCGCTCGCGGTCACCGGGCCGTTGCTCGCCCGAGCGCTCCAGCGCGCCGAGTTCGCTGCGGATCGGGACGCGGCACGGGCAGTCGGCGCAGATGCCCTCGAGCGCGCGCTCGAGGCCGGGACCGACCTGGCCGACAACCGGAACCGCCTCCATGAACGGCTCGCCGCGCGGCCGTCGACGAGCCGACGGCTCGAGCGGCTCCGCGACGCCTAAAGCGTCTCGAGGATCGCCAGCACCCGCTCCTCGGCCTCGCGGTCCGGTCCGTTGTCGTCGCCGTCCCGATCGCTCTCGAGGTGATCGTCGACCGTCCGGGCCAGCGAGTCCTCGAGCGGCGTCGATTCCCAGCCCAGCCCGGCGAGTTTCGCCGTCGAGAGGACGTGCGGATAGGACCGATAGAGCGGGTAGTCCTCGAGGGAGATCTCGCCGGCTGCGAGTTCGCGCGGCCCGGCGTGGACGATCTCGACGTCGGTCTCGAGCGCGTCGGCAAGTCGCTCGACCAGTTCCTCGAGCGGGACGAGCCGCCGGTCGCCGACGTTGTAGGCCTCGCCGGGCTCGCCGCGTTCGGCGACGATCCGCAGCGCGGCGGCCACGTCCTCGACGTAGACGAGATGGCGGAGGTTCGTTCCGTCGCCGGGGACGACGACGCGGTCGAAGTGGTTCACGCGATCGACCCACCAGTTCAGTCGTTCGGTGTAGTCGTGGGGGCCGTAAACGATCGGCGGCCGGACGACCATCGCAGGCACGCCGTCGTCGGCCGCCGCGAACGCCGCCCGGTCGCCCTCGGCCTTTCGATTCCCGTAGGTCTTGAAGCTATCGTCAGTCGCTTGGTCGGGCGTACACTCGTGTAACGGCGTCTCGCCCTCCCGCTTGGGGATCTCCTCGCGGCCGTAGGCCGCGCCGCTCGAGACGTAAACGTAGGCCTCACAGTCCGCGAAGATCCGGGTGGCGGCCCGGACGTCCTTCGGGTGGTAGGCCACGCAGTCGAAGACGGCGTCAGGGTCGACGGTCGTTGCGGCCGCCTCGAGGGCCGTGTCGTTCGTCCGGTCGCCCTCGACGTGGGCGACGCGGTCGTCGTCCGCGAAGGGGTTCTCGCGGGTACCCCGCGTGAACAGGGTCACGTCGTAGTCGTGATCGAGTAGTTCCGCGACGAGGTGGCGGCCGATAAAGCGCGTGCCGCCGATGACTAAGGCGTCGTCCATACCGACCCGTCACCGCTGTCGGGGAAAACGATGGCGGACGAGCGGTCGAGGGGATTTGGTCCGCTTGCGTCCCGCGATGGAATCCGACACCGATCACGCGTCTCCCGTGTCTGCCGAAACAACCGACCCATGCCGTGGCGCGCGCTGTCGATCGGCCGAACGGCAGTGAGGACGATCGACGACACTGCGCGAGGGATGAGCGAACGAAGTGAGCGAATCGGCTGGGGAGGGCGAGGCACCTCCGTATTGCCACGATAGCAGAACGCTCTTTTCAAGGCTATATTTAATAGATCGCTTGAGGTTGCGTAACAACGAGCGTTCTGCTATCGTGGCTACTAGGAGGGATAACCACGTCCTCCCCAGCCGATTCGTTCGTTCCCGCTGGTCACTCACTCATCCCTCGCGCAGTGTCATCGACTGCTCTCGCCGTCGCTCGAGCAGTCGACAGCGCGCGCCACCGCAGGTCGACTGAGCGGGCCAGAGGGTGTCGCTGACCGAACTCGCGGTCTCGTCGAAACACCGTCGCGATCGCTCGCCGTTGGACTGACGCGTCGCTGTCGATCGACCGATGCCCACTCGAGCGCCGTTCGAGACCCGTCGGTACGGTCGCCTGCAGGGACGGGTTCTTTGCCGCCGTCGGTGGTAGGGCGGGTCGATATGTCCGACCAGCTCTGGACCGATCGCGCCCGGGAGTACCCCCTCGAGTGCGATCACTGCCACTATCCGATCCCCGGCGAGCCCGAAGCGGACGAGGACGGCCGCTACTGTTCGGCCGCCTGCCGCGAGGCCGCTGGCGACGGCGCGACGATGCCAGACCCCGATGCCTACAAGCGGGTGATGACAGGGGTCGAACCGCTGGACTCGCTGGTTCCGGACGGGATCCCGGCCGACTCGTTGCTCCTCCTGTCGGGCGATGAGGGCACCCGCCGGGCCGAACTCGGGACCGAACTCGTCTGGCGCGCCCTCGAGCGGGGCGAACCCGCGGTCGTCTGTTCTGTCGCGAACCCGCCGACGGCGACGCTCGAGCGCTTCTACGAGAACGGCTGGAACGTCCTGCCGGCGCTGGAGCGCGACCGCCTGCGGATCGTCGACTGTTTCACCCATCGGCTCGACGACCGCGACGAGTTTCGCGCCGGGCGAAACGAGTGGGCGACCTTTCTCGGCGAGGCCGCCGCCGACGCGGTCGTCGAGGTCGAGGCTCCGAGCGACCGCCGCGAGGTGGCAAACGGGCTTCACCGGGCGCTCGACGACCTCGAGATGACCGAGACGGGGCTGGTGACGATCGACTCGCTGGACGAACTCGAGTCGCTTTCGGGTTCCGGGCTCGTCCACGACTTCGTGAAAGACGTTCGAGCGACGGTCTGTATGGCCCGGTTCGTCCCGATCGTCGCCGCAGCCACGACGGCGGGGCAGGCGGCGTATCCCGAAACCGAGCGGGTCTTCGACGGGATCGTCGACCTGCGGCTGCGCGATGGGGGCGCGGCGGAGACCCGGCACAAACAGCTCGCGGTCCGGAAACTGACCGGGGCGGCGTTTCTCCCCCAGTGGGTAACGTACGACTACGAGCCCGCCCGCGGGCTGTTCGCGTCCGGCCCGAACACGGACACTCGACAGGCCCGCGACCTCGGGAACGGGTCCACCCAATCGGCCCAGCGCCGGTAGCGGCCGGGGAGTGGAGGGTCAGTTCCGACGCCGACTGCACGCGAACGCACGCTCAGGCTTTATCCCGGCGTTCGGTATAGGACCGACCGCAGTCACACACCGACCAGCGGCGGGCGCGTCGTTCGAGCGTCAGTGAGAGACGATCCACAGCCACACCATGACCGATCGAAACCGGGACCGAGATCGACGGCGTACCGAGCGATCGACCGACCGCGGACGCGGCACGCGAGACCACGGCGGCGACCGGAACCGCGAGGACAGCGACCGCGGCTGGCTCCACGGCCTCTTCAGCCGTGGCGAGAGCAAGGATCGAGGGACACAGGGCCCTGAACGCGGGCAGGAACAGCGCCGGGCCGACGGTCGCCAGCCCGACCGCCAGCAGCAGGGGTCGGACCAGCGTCGTGAGCGGAGTCAGGGGGCAGACCGCCAGCGCGGCCAGCAGTCCGGCCGACGACGAGGCGGGACCGGACAGCAGGGCGGCCGCAGAAGGGACAGCGGCTTCGAAACGAACGCGATGCAGGAGGCCAACCTCGAGTACGGCGGCGAGGCCCGCCACGAGAAACACCGCGGCGGGCAGCGCGGCATGCAGGGCCGACGCGGACAGGGCCAGCAGCGGGGAGAGACGGGGAGACAGCACGAACAAGGCCAGCAGCGCCGACAACCCGCCGAGCGGGACCAACGCGGCCAGCGCGGCCCCACGGAGCAGGGACAGCGGACGGGGGGCCAGTCCCAACAGCATCGAGAGGAGACGCGACGCGAAGACGACCGACAGAGAGCCCAGCAGCGCTGGCACGAGAACCGCGATGCCCAGCCGGGCGCGACGACGAGCGAGCAGGACCGACAGCACCGCGGGCAGCAACACGGGAGCCAGTACCAACGGGGCCAGCCGGAGTCCCGTCGCCACCAGCGGAGCGCGGGCCACGAACCCGGACGGCAGCGGGACCGAAGTGTGCAGGGAACGGGCCGTTCGCAACGGGACTACGGCGACACCCAGCAGTTCGACCGCGGCGAGGACCGCGATACCACCGGCGGGCGCATGAACCGCGAGCAACAGTCCGGCGGCGGCCTCGAGTACCGCCAGCAGGGACGACGCTCCGAGCAGGGCGACTGGACCGAGTCCCGCGAGTCGCGGGGCTCGAGCGGCGAGGAGAACCGCCAGTTCCAGGACGACGACATGAGCAACCGACGGCACGTTCACGAGCGCGATCCGACCCCCGAGGACCGGTCGCGCTGAGACGCGGCCAACAGACGCCAACTCCCGCCGAGCGACATCACCCTCGTTTTTGTCGGCCCCGTTCCGAGGGTGCGATATGGGCGGCACGTACGTTCTCGTAATCGAGGCGACGCGAGCGGCGACCATCGAGGTCGGGGCGCTGGGCGAGCGGGAATTTGCCGCGGGCGCGTATGCGTACATCGGGTCGGCGTTCGGCCCCGGCGGCTTCAGCCGGGTCGATCGCCACCGCGAACTGGCCGCCGGCGACCGCGAGACGCGCCACTGGCACGTCGATTACCTGCTCGGCCATCCCGCGACGCGACTCGAGACCGTGATCACGTTCCCCGATGCCGATCGGGAGTGCGAACTGGCGGCCGGGTTGCCGGGGGAGCCGGTCGACGGGTTCGGCGCGTCGGACTGTGACTGCAAGGCACACCTCCTCGCGGTTCCCGACGCGGCGACGGTTCGAACCGCCGCAGTCGACGCAGGCGGCGTCGCCGACCAGTAACGCCCACGTTCGCCGGTGCGTTCTTACGCCTCCTTGTAAAACGGTAGCTATGGCCAATTCCGACACTGACTCGACGGCCGAACCGACAACGGAACTCGATGATGACGCGATGGCTCAGTTCCCGGTTCCCGCGTTCGACGACCTCCCTGCGGACCTGCGGGAGCGAATCGCCGAGGAGACCGAGGAAGCCGGGTTCACGCCCAACGTGTTCTCGGCGTTCGCGTACAAGCCCTCGCACTTCCGGGCCTTTTTCGCGTTCCACGACGCGCTCGTCGAGGACACCGCCTTAGAGCGCGAGGAGATCGAAATGATCGTCGTCGCCGTCTCCGGCGTCAATCACTGCTACTACTGTAACGTCGCCCACGGCGCGCTTGTACGGATCTACGCCGAGGACCCGCACCTCGCGGATCAGCTGGTCGCGAACTACCGGACCGCGGACATCAACGACGCCCACCGAACGATGCTCGACGTCGCCGTGAAGCTGACCGAGCGGCCGACCGAAGTCGGGCCCGCCGACCTCGAGGCGTTACGGGAGGCCGGCTTCAGCGAGGAGGCGATCTGGGACATCGGAGCCGTCACGGCCTACTACAACATGGAGCGTGTCATAGAATAGTTCTCAGGAGGCGTTGTTCACGGTTTCGCCCTTGAGCAAAACCCATGACTGACGAAATTCATAGGATTACACGCGAATTGGAAGCTGTATAATCGCCAAGTTGAGGGTATGAGACGTATTCTATGACACGCTAACAACATGAGCAATCGCATGGCGACGTTCGCCGAGATGCGCCCCAACGACGAGTTCCATACGCTCGGGCGGGAGTAAATCACACAGCGACCAAAGGCACTTGTCGCTCACGGGAGACGGGCAGCCATGGTCGACAGGGAAGACGTCCGCTGTGCGTACGACGAAATCACGACGACGTACACGAGCGAGCGAGTCGCGACGTACGACGAGTCCGAGTCGGCAGCGCTCGAGGCGCTGTTCGATTCGGTGCCGGACGGGTGTCGCCTCCTCGATGCCGGCTGCGGACAAGGAACCCCGGCGCTCGAGTACGCCCTCGACCCCTCGAACGAGTGCGACCCGGAGCTAGCCGTCGGGCTCGACCTCTCGCGGGGACAACTCGAGACGGCGATGCGGCTCGTTCCCGACGCGGCGTTGTGTCAGGGAGAGATGAGTCAGCTGCCGTTCGCTGCGGACACGTTTGACACCGTCACGGCACTGTATTCGCTGATTCACGTCCCGATCGACGACCATCAGACGGCGATCGAGGCGTTCGAACGCGTTCTCAAACCCGGCGGACGGCTCCTCCTCACGGAAGGGTGGACCGAATGGACCGGTTCGAACCCGAACTGGCTCGAGAGCGGGACCGAGATGCAGTGGCACATGGCCGGGGCGAAAGCGACACGTGAGCAGCTCGAATCGGCCGGGTTCGAACTGGTCACGACGGGGGAGTTCACTGACGCGCTCGCCGACGAGGAGGACGCTCGGTTCCCGTATTTCCACGCGCGGCTGGCGGAGTGATCGACCGTCGAAGAACGGGACGGAACACAGTAACGCGGGCGAAACGCCACCGAACGCGTCATACGGACCACTGGCAGTCAGTTCCGGCGCGACCGCGAGCCGTCCTGCGATCGCTCCGGAAACCAGTGACAGCAGCCTAGATCAGTCGTCGCTCGCCGCGAAGCTGGCCGATTCGGCCGCGGCCGCGGCCTCGGGTTCGCCGGGCAGTTCGTTGCGCACGTCGTCGCTGCCCTGTTCGGTGATCGCCTCGTAGTAGGCCTCGGGCATGACCTTCACGAAGGCCTCGAGCGCGCGCTCCCAGTTCTCGAGCAGGAGTTTACCCCGCTCGGAGCCGGTGTAGGCGACGTGGTTCTCGACGAGTCGACGGAGCATCCGCTCGTCTTTCTCCTCGAGGTCGTCATGGAGCGAGACCATGCCAGTGTTGGCCTTGGCTTCGAACTCGTCGTCGGGGTCGTAGACGTAGGCGACGCCCCCACTCATCCCCGCGGCGAAGTTCTTGCCCGTCTCCCCCAGCACGGCGACGACGCCGCCGGTCATGTACTCACAGCCGTGGTCGCCGACGCCTTCGACGACGGCCTTGGCGCCGGAGTTACGGACGGCGAAGCGCTCGCCGGCGACGCCGTTGACGTACAGCTGGCCGTCGGTCGCGCCGTAGAGCGCGACGTTGCCGATCGAGACGTTCTCGGTCGGGTCGTAGGCGGCGGTCTCGGGCGTTCGAATCGTGAGCTTGCCACCGGACAGGCCCTTGCCGACGTAGTCGTTGGCGCTGCCGTCTAAGTGCATCGAGACGCCGCTTGCCAGGAACGCGCCGAAGCTCTGGCCGGCGGTCCCTTCCGCGTCGACGGTGATGGTGTCCTCGGGGAGGCCGGGCTCGCCGTAGCGGTCGGTGATCCGGTTCGAGAGCATCGCGCCGACGGTGCGGTCGACGTTGGTAACCTCGGTCTCGAGGCTGACCGGCTCCTGGTCCTCGATGGCGTCGGCCGCGGCGGCGATGAGATCGCGGTCGAGCTGGTCCTCGAGTTCGTGGTCCTGCTCGCGGATCTTGCGTCGGACCTCGCTGCCGGGGTCGGCAAGCACCTCCGAGAGGTCGACGTTGCGGGCCTTCGGGTGGTCGACGTCGTCGCGCTGCTCCAAGGCGTCGACCTGGCCGATCATCTCGTCGATCGTCTCGTAGCCGAGTTCGGCCATGATCTCACGCAGTTCCTGCGCGATGAAGGTCATGTAGTTGATGACGTGTTCGGGCTCGCCGGGGAACCGCTTGCGCAGGTCCTCGCGCTGGGTAGCGACGCCGACCGGACAGGTGTTCTTGTGACACTGCCGGGCCATGACACAGCCGCCGGTGACCAGCGAGGCGGTGCCGAAGATGTACTCCTCGGCGCCCAGCAGAGCGGCGACGGCGACGTCGCGCCCGGTCTTCATCCCGCCGTCGGCGGAGACGCGGATGCGGTCCCGGAGGCCGGTCCGACAGAGCATCTGGTTGGCCTCCGCGAGGCCGAGTTCCCACGGGAGGCCGGCGCTCTTGATCGACGTCTTGGGCGAGGCACCGGTCCCGCCGTCGTGACCGGAGATGTGGACCACGTCGGCGTTTGCCTTCGCGACGCCCGCCGCGACCGTCCCGATGCCGGCCTCGGAGACGAGTTTGACGTTGATGTCGGCCGTCTCGTTGGCGGCCTTGAGATCGAATATCAGCTGTTTGAGGTCCTCGATCGAGTAGATGTCGTGCAGCGGCGGCGGCGAGATCAGCCCCACGCCGGGCGTGGACTTGCGGACGTGGGCGATCATCTCGTTGACCTTCGAGCCGGGGAGATGGCCGCCCTCGCCGGGCTTGGAGCCTTGGGCCATCTTGATCTGTAGCTCGTCGGCGTTCGAGAGATACGTCGACGTAACGCCGAACCGGCCGGAGGCGACCTGTTTGACGTTACACTCGCGTTCGGTGTTGAACCGTTCGGGCGGCTCGCCGCCCTCGCCCGAGTTGCTCTTGGCGCCGAGCCGGTTCATCGCGATCGAGTTGTTCTCGTGGGCCTCCGGCGAGAGCGAGCCAAGCGACATCGCGGCGGTCGAGAATCGCTGGACGATGTCCTTGATCGGCTCGACCTCCTCGACCGGGATCGGATCACGGTCGGAGTCGAACTCGAGGAGGCCACGCAGGGTCTGGAGGTTCGTCTGTTGGTCGTTTATCTTTGCGGCGAACTCCTGGTAGCGCTCGTAGTCGTTCGAGCGGACGGCCTGCTGGAGCGCGCCGACGGTGTCGGGGTTCCACTGGTGGTGGATGCCGCCCGAGCGGTGTTCGAACTCGCCGTGGCGGTCGAGGTCGGACTCCTCGCCGTCGTCGCCGAAGGCGGTCGCGTGGCGCTCGCGGAGGTCCTCCTCGATCTCGGCGAGGCCGATCCCCTCGGTACGGTTCTCGGTGCCCTCGAAGTACTCCTCGACGAGGTCGGAATCGAGGCCGACGGCCTCGAAGATCTGGGCGCCCTGGTAGCTCTCGACGGTCGAGATCCCCATCTTGGCCATGATCTTCAGGAGGCCGTCCTCGACGGCGTTGACGTAGGCGTCAATGGCGACCTCGGTGTCGGCGCCGTCGGGACCGGCGGTGATGTCCTCGATCGTCTGGTAGGCGAGGTACGGGTTAACCGCGCCGGCACCGTAGCCGACCAGCGTCGCGAAGTGATGGACGGTCCGCGGATCGGCCGATTCGACGACGAGGCCGACGTGATTGCGCAGGCCGTTGCGCACCAGGTGGTGGTGGACGCCGCCGGTCGCCAGCAGGCTCGGGATCGCGATCCGGTCCTCGTCGACGTTGCGGTCCGAGAGGACGATGACGTCGTGGCCACCGTTCTCGATCGCGTCGACGACGTCCTCGCGGACGCGCTCGACCGCGGCCTCGAGGTCCGCGCCGAGGTCGTCGCTCTCGGGCTCGTAGGTGATATCGATCGTCGCGGACGTGATCCCGTTTGCCGAACAGTCACGGACCGACTCGAGTTCGGCGTCGGTCAGGATCGGCGAATCCAGCACGAGCTGGCGGGCGTGTTCGGGCGATTCGTCTAACAGGTTGCGCTGGAAGCCCAGCCGCGACTCCATCGAGGTGACGAGTTCCTCGCGGATATAATCGAGCGGCGGGTTCGTAACCTGTGCGAACAGCTGTTTGAAGTAGGAAAACAGCGGTCGGTTGAACTCGGTCAGCACCGACAGCGGCGTGTCGTCGCCCATCGAGCCGACGGGGTCTTTCCCCTTCTGGGTCATCGGCTCGATCAGGTTCTCGAGTTCGTCGTGCGTGTAGCCGAACGCGGCCTGTTGGTCGCGCAGTGCCGAGATTTCCGTCTGTGGCGAACGGTCGTTCGTGGTCCGAATGTCGTCCAGATGGACCTGTTCCTGGTCGACCCACTCGCCGTATCGGTCGTCGGTGAGGTCGTCGAAGACTTCCTCGTCGGGGATGACCCGCCCCTCCTCGGGGTCGGCGAGGAAGAGCTGGCCGGGCTTGAGACGGCCACGTTCTTCGATTTTCCCGGGCTCAGTCTCGAGCGCGCCGGCCTCGCTGGCCATGATGAGCTGGTTGTCGATCGTGACGTCGTACCGGCACGGGCGCAGTCCGTTACGGTCGAGGACTGCGCCGACGCGTTCGCCGTCGGTCGCCGCCACGAGCGCGGGGCCGTCCCACGGTTCGACCAGCGACGCGTGGAAGTCGTACCAGTCCTTCCGATCGGGATCCATCGCGTCGTCGCCCCGCCAGGCCTCGGGAACGAGCATTCGCAGGGCGTGTGCGAGGTCGCGGCCGTCCTGCATCAGCAGTTCGAGGGCGTTGTCGACGCTTGCGGTGTCGGACTGGTCGGGATCGTCGATGATCGGCTTGACCGCCTCGAGATCGGAGAGGACGTCGCTCTCGATGTCGGTCTCGCGGGCCCGCATCCAGTTGATGTTACCCTGAATGGTGTTGAACTCGCCGTTGTGGATGATGTTGCGGTACGGATGTGCGAGGTGCCACGCGCCGAGCGTGTTCGTCGAGAACCGCTCGTGGACCATCACGAACGTCGATTCCATCCGCTCGTCGGTGAGATCGGGGTAGTAGGCGGGGACCTGGACGCCCTTGAGCAGCCCCTTGTAGACGACGGTATCAGCATCCAGCGAAACGACGTAGAACCGCTCTTTGTTCTCGATGTCGGCGTCCTCGACGGCGTTTTCCAGCGCGCGTCGAGCGACGTAGAGCCGGCGGTCGAAGTCGTCCTCGGAGAGATCGTCCTCGGGTGCGACGACGACCTGGAAAACGTCGGGTTCCGAGTCGACGGCCGTCCGGCCGAGATCGTCGTTGTTCGTCGGCACGTCGCGCCACTCCAGCACCTCGAGATCGTAGGTGTCGAAGGTGTCGGCAGCGAGATCGCGGAGTTGCTCGCGCGCTTGGTCGTCCTGTGGCAGAAAGAGCGAGCCGACGGCGTAGGTCTCGGGGAGATCGGTCTCGAGAACGCTCTCGAAGAACGAATCGGGCGTCTGGAGCATGATGCCGGCTCCGTCGCCGGTGTCTTTCTCCGCGCCGGTCGTCCCGCGGTGTTCGAGGTTTTCGAGCAGTTCGAGTCCGTCGGCGACGATGTCGTGGCCCCCGTCCCCATCGAGATCCATGACGACACCGACGCCGCAGTTCGACCGCGCGTCCGCGGGGTCGGCGAGCCCCTGTGAACGCTCGGTGGATGACTCCATATGTGGCTGTGACATACACCCCCGTAGCGGGAACAGATATAAGAGGCTAATCCATTATGGCTAAGTGTATTATAAACACATATAGACCAATATAAGGTATATGTAAACACCTTAGTTTCGACTATCGGTGCCGACTATCGGACGGGAAAACACGCAGTCGTCGGAGCGACGAACGAAATCCCGACCCGGAAACGCGAGTTCCCGGTGGCGGGACGAAATGTCAGAGGCACGTAGTGTTCACCCACCAGAGTGAACACCACATCCATTGGAACGGTATCCTCCCCTAAGCAATCTTGGGCTAAAGAATTAGGTGTGCGTGAAACAGTCACCCGTGTAAACGGTCCGTTCAACGTCCCCACGAAACTGCGCCCGATCTCGAGCAGACGTCGAGTCCGTACAGCGGTGAAAAACGGAGATCGGCCGGGAACGGTCAGTACGACTTCGCGAAGTAGGCGATCTCGTCGGCGGGATCGCCACAGACACCACACTCGTCGTGGTCGGGTTCGGGTACTTCACCGCCCGACGACCCGCCCTCGTCCTCGAGGGGTTGCATGACGATCTCGGCGGCGATCTTCTCCTTGATAACCTCCTCGCAGGCCTCGTCGCCACACCACGGCGTCTTCACGTAGCCGCCGTGTTTCCCGATCGTCCCGAGGATCTCCTCGGGGCTGTGGGCCTCACGGACGTTGTCCTCGAGGGTTTCCTCGGCGGCCTCGTAGAGTTTGTCGTAGATCTCCTCGAGATGCTCGTCGACGGCGTCGACGATCCCGTCGCGGTCCTCGACGGTCTCCTCGTTGTCCGGCCGGTGGACCAGCGTGGCTTCCTCGTCCTCGACCTCGTAGGGACCGATCTCGAGCCGCAGCGGCACCCCGTTGAGTTCGTGTTCGTTGAACTTGAATCCGGGATTGCGCTCGTCTCGGTCGTCGAGTTCGACGCGGAAGCCGGCGTCCTCGAGGTCGTCGGCGATCCCCTCGGAGTACTCGAGGACCTCTTCCTTGGTGTCTTCCTGCCAGATCGGGACGATGACGACCTGCGTGGGCGCGACCGTCGGCGGCAGCACTAGCCCCTGATCGTCGGAGTGGGTCATGATGAGCGCCCCGAGCGCGCGCCAGGAGAGCCCCCACGAGGTGGTGTAGGCCGTCTGTTCCTCCTCGTCCTCGTCGACGAAGGAGATGTCGAAGGCTTCGGCGAAACTCTGGCCGAGGTTGTGGCTGGTCGCGCCTTGGACGGACTTGCCGTCGGGCATCAGCGCCTCGACGGTCGTCGTGGTGTCCGCACCGGGGAACTTGTCGTGTTCGGGCTTCTTGCCCCGCAGGACCGGGATCGCCAGCACGTCCTCGTAGACGCGCTCGTACTGGCCGAGTCGGGTCCAGACCTCCTCCCACGCGCCCTCGTTGCTGGCGTGGGCGGTGTGGCCCTCCTGCCACATGAACTCCTTCGTGCGGAAGAACGGCTTCGTCTCCGTCGCCTCCCACCGGACGACCGAACACCACTGGTTGAGCCGCATCGGGAGGTCGCGGTGGCTGCGCGTCCAGTCGGCCATAAACGGCGCGATGATCGATTCGCTCGTCGGTCGTACGGCGAGGCGTTCCTCGAGTTCGTCGTGGCCGCCCTGGGTCACCCACGCGACCTCGGGGTCGAACCCTTCGACGATGTCTTTCTCCCGCTCGAGGAAGCTCTCGGGGATGAACATCGGGAAGTAGACGTTGTCGACACCGGTCTCCTTGAACCAGCCGTCGAGCGAGTCCTGAATCGCCTCCCAGAGGGCGTAGCCGCGGGGCTTGGTGACGATAAAGCCGCCCATCGGTGCGTAGTCCGCGAGGTCGGCCTTCTGGACGACCTCGGCGTACCACTCGCCGGGCTTGTGCGATTTCGACTCGGTGATGCCGAGTTCCTGACTCTCGTCGCTCATTAGTACGACATGCAGTCAGCGCGGGCTTAAACCATGCGAAGAGCAACGCCCGCTCGCGGCCGCCGTTCGGGTCCGCGTACCGGAGGTGTTTTGTACCGATAGCCAGTTGGTGGGAGTAGGCGGCACGGTCGGCCGGCCCCTTTCAGCCGTCGCGGTTTCCGTGGCGGTTCCGCTGTCCGACCTACACCGTCTCTCTAACACTCTCGAGCGCCAGCTATCGTCCCTGCATCCACCACCGAACCGGTACCGACGGGACCACGGGCGACTCGAGCAGTCACGTCCGCCGACAGCAATCGGAGCGAAACACTCGGAAACCCTTGCTTCGTTTCATCCGGTTCTCACAGGTTTATGGACGCGACCGTCTTATAGGGGATCGACATGAAAGCAATCGAGGTCGACTCTTATGGCGACAGTGACGAACTATCGGTCGTCGACGTCCCGACGCCCGAGCCCGGCGCGGGCGAGGTACGAATCGAAATCAAGGCCGCGGGCATCAACTTCGCGGACATCATGCAGCGACGGGGCCACTACCCGGACGGACCCGAAGCCCCCTACGTTCCCGGCATGGAGGCCGCGGGAACGGTCGACGCGGTCGGCGAGGGCGTCGACGATCTCTCGGTCGGCGACCGCGTCGTCGGCATGCTCGATACCGGTGGCTACGCCGAGTACGTCACCGCCCCGGCGGCCATGCTCTTTCCGGTCCCCGAGGCGATGAGCTTCGACGAGGCCGCCGGCTTCCCCGTCCAGTTCCTCACCGCTCACGCGAGTCTGTTCGAGTGGGGCGGTCTCGAGCCGGACGAATCCGTCCTGATTCAGGCCGCCGCGGGCGGGGTCGGCACGGCCGCCGTCCAGCTGGCGTCGAACTACGGCGCGGAGGTCTTCGGCACCGCGAGTACACAGGAGAAACTCGACCTCGCGGCCGAGCTGGGCTGTGATCACCCGATTAACTACACCGAGACGGACTTCCGCGAAGTCGTCGAGGCCGAGACCGACGGCGAGGGCGTCGACCTCGTCTTAGAAAGCGTCGGCGACGACGTCTTCGATCGCAGCCTCGACGCGATGAGCCACTTCGGACGCATGGTAACCTACGGCGTGGCCAGCGGCGTTCCCGCCGAGGTCAGCAACCAGCGGCTGCTCTTCGAGAACAAGACGGTCAAGGGATTCCACCTCGGGCAGGCCACCATGCACGACCCGGACCGGGTCATGAAAGCGATCCCCGAACTCACCGACGGGTTCGCGAGCGGCGACCTCGAGGTTATTCTGGGCGAATCCTTCGCGCTCGAGGACGCCGCCGAGGCCCACCAGTACATCGAGGACCGGAAGAGTTCCGGGAAGATCGTGCTGAAGCCCTGAAAACGGCTTTCAATCCGGCCCCCGAGTCGGATCTCAACGGAAGGAGCCGATTTCGAATTCCTCCGTGATCTCAGCCGACGATAAAGCGCACCCGAGACTGGGCGACCGATCGAAGTTCAAGTGAGACGGACCACGCCAGCAGCCGCGACGCAGTCTCAGCCCAGCCACTCTTCAAGCGTCCGCTCGATACCGTCGATATCCTCGAGATCAGCAATCTTATCGAGAGCATTGCACATCATTTCGAGATCCTCGTCTTCGTCGAACGTCTCGAGGTGGGCGACACGACCGAGCGAGACGAGCAAGTCGTGCTTGTCCGTCTTGACATCGAGATCCATTACCTTCGTGACGACGTTCTGGCTATCTGGCTCCTCGAGACGAACGAACGACGGTGGGATAGACTCGTGGAGCAACGCCGAGACCATTTGCTCGTCGCGTGTCGTGTCATCCGGACTGTCATCGAGCATTCGGCCGATCACGTCGGCCTTGCCTCCGGAATCGTCTTCGACGACGTTCCGGACGAAGCTGCCGTCCTCGAGTCGCCGGAGATCACCCCGTTCGTCGACGCGCACGCGGACGAGGTGGAGGTCTTCGTTGCGAAATTGCTCGCTAATATCGTCGCGGTAGACGCAGACGTCGGCACCGATCTCACCGCGATCCAGCGTAGCGAACGGATCGGACAGTCCGTCAGACTCATCGTCAGCCGTTGCTCGCTCAGCATCGGCCTCTCCCAAGAGATGCTCGTCGGCCGGCAGTTTGCTGTGATATCCCTCCCACGGCGTTCGTGTCGTGATGATGAGGATGTTCCCGTTCTCGAGTTCCTCGACTTTCCAGGCCGGAGTCTCGAGGACGTATTCTCTACCACCGAGTTGCTCGATCACCGGCTCGGAGTAGACGCCCAACCATGGGATCCGCTCGATATCGAGTGGGAACTCGAATGGGAGAACGGTCTCTGGCGAGGGAGTGGTCGGTTCGACATGCGTGTTGAACGTCGAGACGTAGATGGGATCTAACTCGACGCCGAGCGAGCGTATGAGAGCAACTAAGTCGCGCGCGAATCCGGTATATTCGTCGTCGGGATCAGCATCCACCGAGACGAGCGTATTAGCGGTCGTCGTGATATTCAGCACCGAATCTATCGGACCGTCCCAGCCGTCGATCCTGAAATTTAGCTGCACCGCTCTATTGCCATCGTATACGGCCGTTCTATTTCTATCGCTGAGCGTGACCGTGTCGGTATCCGGAGGTGCCGCTGATTCGGTAACGAGCCCCACCTCCGCACAGGCCGACAGCGTCGGGCTGACCAACTCGTCGTACTGCGGCCGTTCCGTACTGTGGAACGAGACGAAGACACTCCCGTCCATTCGCAGTCGCTCACTCACTATTATTCACCGACTTCCTCGAAGCCTTTGAACTCCATTGTAATATCATGGAAGTCGTCTTCGATTATATTTGCAGATTGGGCCGGGTTATCGACATCTTTCACTGGGCCATCGACCCTTGTTAGGAAACCATCTGCGGTTTCGTTAGTCTCGAAGAACCTCAAGCGACTCGAGAACCTGTTCCATCTCTCAGACAGCATTGGCATCGAACCCGCTTCGCGAGCGACGCGCCCGTGGCTGACGAGTAACTCCACCTTGTTGATATCGCTGTCGAGAGCCACGAGCCTCGAGACGACGGTCGCATCGGACGAATTGGCGGGCCGAACGAATGCCGGCGGGATGGCCTCTCGGAGTACCGCCGACACCAGAAGATCGTCTTCGGCCGCGTCAGCTGGAACATCGGCGAGCATCGCCATCATGGACGCAGCGTCGTCGCCGGGGTCGTCATCGACGATATTCTGGCCGAATACGTCAGTATCGATACGTCGAAGGTTCCGCTGGTCGTCAACGTAGACACGAACGAGTTCGAGATCATCGGTGCGGAACTCGGGCGCGGTTTTCTCGCGAAGAACACAGAGATCGGTGCCCATCTCGCCCGTCTCGAGGGCTACAAACGGACCGTCGATCCCATTGTCGCTCTAGTGAGTGTCCTCGGCGGAACTGCGGGTCGCAGTCGGTTCGTGGACCGACGTCGTCTCGAGAAAGTCGGCATCCCTGGGCGGCGTCCAGTCCTTCCTATTCCACGGGAAGTCCGCCTGAACGACGACCGTGTGACCGCTCGGTAGTTCCGCTACGTACCACAACGACCCGTCAAACATCTCCGAACGGCCACCGAAATCCTCGAGTATCGACTCGGAATAGATCCCAAAGATCGGGAGTTCTGCGATGTTCTCAGCGAGCGGCCGATCGGTTGGCCAGACTTGCAACGGGTCGACAAACCCCAACATCGGAGCATAGTCGACCTCGAGCGCCATCGTAAGCCGGCAGATGACTTCGAACAGCCGGTCGACACGCCGCTGATACTCGTCGTCTTCGACGCCTCTTTCCCACGGGTTGTCGAACCAGGGTGTCCCCGCGATGACGATTTCTGGTGCTGGTGCTGAACTGTCGGCGTCTGATTCGAGCCGAATCTCGAAGTCCCATTCGTCCCCGGAGACGAGCAATACGGATGAGTCCGGGTTTGCGGTGGGTTGCTCGGTCGGGATCCTCTCAACTGCCAGTCCAACCGCCGTACAGACAGCTCTACTCACCCCGCTGGTATCGTCAACTTCGATCGACGTGTAGTATGGAAGGCTCTTCATTGACCGAGAGTCTCGTAGCTAGTGTACTGGATTCGGATGTCGTCTGCGTTACCTCTCTCGTTTGCTTCTATGTCTTGTTTCGTGTTCAGTCATTTCCCACGGTGGATCGCAACTGTTTCGCTTGGGTATTCGTCAGCCCGTCTCCAGTGTCTTCCCGCGAACCGCCCCCTCGTCCACGGACAACCGATGCTCCGTTATTCGCGACTCTCGAGGGACACTCCCCACTCGAGATCGTGATCGACGAACGCGGCCTCGTCAAGGGGCTCGCCGCCCTCGAACCGGAACTCACCGGCCACGGTGTTCCCCTCGAGGACGCCGGGCAGCCAGAGGTGGTCGTCGTCCCACATCCGGTCGTAGGGCACGTCGTCGACGGGGACCCATTCCGGATAGGCCTCCTCGGACGACGTGGGTTCGCCCTCGAACGATCGGGAGCGGTAGACGTGACAGAAGGTGTGGGCCTCACCGTCGAGCAGAAAGGTGAGTTCACCGGCTTTCTCGAGATCCGTGACCTCGAGGCCGACCTCTTCCTCGGTTTCGCGGACTGCGCACTCGCGAGGGGTCTCGCCGGGTTCGCACTTGCCACCGGGGCCGTTGTACCAGCCCTCGCCTAGGCCGCGGCGTTTCTCGATGAGGAGGACTTCCTCGTCGGCGTCGCCACCCTCGCGGAGCGGAAAACACAGCGTCGCCTCGATCATACGCGGGGATTCGCTCGGAGCGTGAAAAGGGTGTACGCTCGCTTTGATACCGGCTCGAGTTCGTGAGGAGAGGGGAGTCCGGAAGGGCTGTGCTGCTATCGTGGCAACAGGGGATCGCCACGCCCTCCCCAACCGATTTCTGCTCACGGGTGCGTAGCACCCGTTCGCATGGTTCGCGGGACCTCCGGTCCCGCGCTAACGCTCGTTCCCTTCGGTCACTCGCTCATCCCTCGCGTGAAGTCAAGCGACGGCTCGCATGGCTCGCCGTCGCTCAGCACGCGCCACCGCAGTACACCGACGGAGAGCGAACCGATGGTCACCCGTCGGCGTGCGAAAAGACGAACTCCCGAACCAGTTTCGCGGCCAGCGCGGCCGCCTGCCCGTCGTCGCGGTCGTTGACCTCGACCACGTCGAACCCGCCGGCCTGCGGTGCCACGTCCCGCACCACGTCGCGGAGTTCGCGGGGCTCGAGCCCGAACGGTTCTTTCGTGCCCGTTCCCGGCGCGTAGCCGGGGTCGGCGGCGTCGATGTCGACGCTCAGGTAGACCTCGCGGTCCGCGAGCCGGCCGTCGGGCGTCCAGTCGCCCACGTCCTCGGGCGGGACGACGGTCACGTCGTCGTCGGCCGCTCGGTCCCACTCGCCCTCGCTGCCCGTGCGGACGCCGAGCAGGATGACCTCCTCGACCGAGTCGACGTCCTCGAGGATCCGCCGGGTGACGGCGGCGTGTGAGAACCGCTCGCCGTCGTAGGCGTCGTACAGATCGAGGTGGGCGTCACAACAGACGACCACCTCGGGTTCGACTGCGCGTGCGCCCGCGAGCGAGACGGTGTGTTCGCCACCCAGCGTCAGCGGGACGGCGTCGTCCCAAACGGCCTCGCGGAGCGTACTCGTGAGGTACTCGAGATAGGCTTCGACGTCGTTCCACGCACGGACGTCGCCGCGATCGACGACGCCCAGGTCGGAGAAGTGCTGGTCCGTCCGGTGATCGTAATCATCGAACGGTTCGGCAAACGAACGGATCCGGTCGGGACCGAATCTGGTCCCCGGCTGAAAGGTCGTCGTGGCGTCCAGGGGCGCACCGACGACCACGAAGTTCGTGACTCCACGGTCGGCAGCGTCCGCCGCGTCGGTCACCTCGCCGTCGTCGGCCGCCCCGGGAAACATCAGACGATCTTTCGCTGGTCTTCCATCTCGAGGTACTCGATGTTCTCGTCGGGGGAGACATCGATGTCCTCGGGGACCCGCATCGTGATCGTCTCGTACGTTTCGAGGTCCATGACCTGCATGTCCGAGCCGTCGACGGAGACGACCTGCCCGTTTTTGCGCTCGATAATCGGGACCCAGATCTTCGCGTCGACGGGCTGGGAGAGCGAGCGTTTCTTACCGTCGAAGACGCCCTCAGCCTCGACGCGGGCCTTGGCGCTGCCGTGTTTGCCCGGCTTGGCCGTCGAGTAGGCGTTGATCTTACACGGTGTGTCCTCGATCATGACGTAGCTGCCTTCCTGGAGATCGCGAACTTCGGTCTGCTGTTTCGCCATGTCCCGGCGTAATCAATCGACGTGCATAAACCGTTTGGAATGGCCGCTGGCGTGCGTTCGATGTACTCACAGGGCCGGTCGGGTTCGTCGCGGACGGCCGTTCCGCCCGACGGTCGGTCGGTCGGGAGCCGACGGCCAGTATCGGCGCGGAACCGCCGAGCCGTATCGCGGCCCGGGCGGTATCT
Organism: Natrinema pellirubrum DSM 15624; assembly: GCF_000230735.2. Lineage (NCBI taxonomy): Archaea > Methanobacteriati > Methanobacteriota > Halobacteria > Halobacteriales > Natrialbaceae > Natrinema > Natrinema pellirubrum. The sequence continues at coordinate 453,115 of NC_019962.1, read as the reverse complement.
CGTTGGCTGCCGGAACCGCATCTATTTTTGAGGAGGATCAGAAACCGAACGAGTGTCCGGGTAAAAAACTCACATCCAGGCTGGACCGCACGCTCACATCCATCCAGTCCAACCCGGACATCTTCGATTGCGGTCACACGAGTAAAGTGTTGCTGGCCGACCAGTTGGGGACCCGAACGTCGATCGATCCAGCGCCCGCTCAGCCGTCGAACGCTGAGCCGAACCCGACGGCATCGGTCACGGGCTCGAGCGGGCTCGCCGGCAGTCCGTCCGCGACCCCGGGATCGTTGTACGCCCGCGGCGCGACGTCGTTGGGGCCGTCGGGATAGCCGATCGCGGCCAGCGTCTGGAGCTGGGCGCGACCGACCCCGAGTTCGAACTGCCCGCCGCCGTAGCACCGGATGTCGTGGTCGTCGCAGTAGCGCAGCGTCTCGCACAGCGACTCGAGCGAGCCGAAGCGCGAGGGTTTGATGTTGAGCCAGTCGGGCTTCCAGGGCAGCGCCTCGACGTCGGCGACGCCGTGGATCGGCGCGTCCCACGAGACCCGCGCTCGGACCTCGGGATCGTCGAACAGCGGTCTCGTCTCGTCGGTCAGGTCGGGGTCCTCGATGACGGCCTCGGGGAACGACTCGAGGACGCGTTCGTACAGGTCGGGGTCGGCCGGCACGTCGACGTCGGTCCCCTCGTAGTGGCCTTTCAGGTCGAGGATGCGGACGGCGTCGGTCCCGACCGCCTCGTCGATCGCGTCGACGAGGCCCGCATCCCACTCGGGGGTCGGATCGAGCTTGAACTCGAGGTCCGGGATCCGATCGCGCAGTCCCGCGAGCCGGTCGGCCGTCGGCGGATCGCCCAGTCGGGTGCTGGCGACGAACCGGACGGGATCGAGGCTACGATCGAGAACGCTCCCGAGGTCGGTCTCTGCCTGCCGAAGTGCGAGGTCCAGTGCAGCGCTCTCGAGTCCCCAGCGCCGGTAGTTCCGGAAAACCTCCCGATCGGGCGCACCGCCCGGGAACAGGTCGAGGCCGTCGAGCCGGTCGGCAAAGGCGTCGAACGTGTACTCGCCGGTGAGATCCGGCAGCCCGGTCTCGGCCAGCCGGTCGTGATCGGCGGTCTCGTAGGTGACGTCCTCGCCGCGTCCCGTGACCGTCCCGTCCCCATCCGGCGTGGGCCCCGACAGCGAGATCACCGTCGTTACCCGGGTGAAATCGCTCGTGGTCTCGCGCTCGAGGCGGGCCGTCGAAACGTCGTCGATCGACAATGAGAGGTCGGCGATCCGATCGTACTCCATACTGCCCCGACGACAGCGAGCCCCAAGAGCGTTGGCGGTCCCGCTACTCGTTGCCGCGGCGCTGGCGGAGGTTCTGGCGAGTGAACTGCGGTCGGGCACCGATTCCCTTGGCCGAGCGGAACGACCGGTAGAGCTGGATCAGCACGATAATCGAGAAGACCGCCGCGACGACCGAGGCCCGCGGGGCCTCGAGGGCGTATAAGACGCCCATCGAGAACAGCGACATCGTCAGGAGCATGCCGTAGACGAGCCGCTTGGCGAGGTTCTCGAAGACGTTCGACTCGTCCTCGACGCCGATCCGGACGTAGAGGTCGTCGCGATCGAGCCGGTCGAGGGCCCGCTCGGCCTTGGGGGTGATCCGGGTCAGGGATTGGCCGGTCCGCCGGAGTTGGTCGCCCGTCTCGTCGATGTACTGTCGGATGGACTCCTCGCGGTAGCCCTGTTCGGTCAGGTAGTCGGTCGCGACGGAGATGAAATCGAAGTCCTCGTCTAAGGTCACGCAGACGCCCTCGACGACGGTCGCGACCCGAAGAACGAGCGCGAGGTTCTTCGGGAGCCGGAGCGGGAACTCGTAGATCGAGTCCTCGACCTGCCCGACGATCTGATTGACCCGGTACTGCTCGACGTCCTCGCCGCGGGCGTCCTGGATGGCGATCTCCATGACCTCGGCCATCACGCCTCGATCTGCCTCCGGCGAGAGCGTCCCGATCTCGACCAAGGCGTCGAGGATGCCGTCGATGTCCTGGTTGGCGACGGCGATATAGAAGTCGACGATCTTCTCCTGAACGAACGGATCGACCCGACCCGACATCCCGAAGTCGTAGAAGACGATCAGCCCGTCGTCGGTCACCGCGAGATTTCCGGGGTGGGGATCGGCGTGAAAGACCCCATCGTCCATGATCATCTGCAGGTAGGACCGTTCCAGGTTCTCCGCGACCTGTGTTCGGTCGATCCCTCGTCGTTCGAGTTCCGCGACGTCGTTGATCTTCGTCCCCTCGACGTACTCCATGGTCAGCACGCGGGACCCGGAGTGGCTCCCGATCACGTCGGGGATGAGAAAGCGGTCGTCGTCCGCGAAGTTGCCGCGGATCTCGGTGAGCATCTCCGCCTCGCGCTCGTAGTCCATCTCCTCGCGGATCGTCTTCGAGAACTCCTCGGCCAAGTTCTCGAGCGAGAACGACCGGGCGTCGTCGACGAAGTACAGCAGGATCGGCAGGGACCACTTGATCACCCGCAGGTCCGCCTGCACGAGCGACTCGATGTTCGGTCGCCGGATCTTCACTGCCACGTCGCGGTGGTCGGTACCGTCACTGCTCTCTCGTTCGCGCTCGCTCTCGGCGTCGAGGCGCGCGCGGTAGACCTGTCCCAGACTCGCGCCGCTGATCGGTTCGGTGTCGAACTCGGCGAAGCGCTCGTCGACGGGGCCGAGTTCGTCCTCGAGGACGGTTTTCGCCTCCTCCCAGTCGGCCGGCGGCACGTCGTCTTGCAGCGACGCGAGGACGTCGACGTACGCCGGTGGGAGGATGTCGGGCCGGGTCGAGAGCAACTGCCCCAGCTTGATGAAGGTCGGCCCGAGCGTCAACAGCGACTCGAGCAATACCTCGGCCCGGTGGCGATGGGTCTCGGGATCGACTTGCCGCCGGCGACCGAACAGCAGGAAGCGCCGCCGGTCACGAGCGTAGGCCAGCAACAGCGGGAGGAACTGCCAAGCGACGATGACGAACCGCTTGTATGCACGGAGGGAAGCCAGCCTCTGTCACCCCGTTTGGGCGTCTTCGTCGACGACGTCGATCGTCGTCTCCTCGCCGGTCCCGCGTTTCGGCAGCGTCAACTCGAGGACGCCCCGGTCGACCGTCGCTTCGCCGCCGGCGTCGGAGGCGTCGTCGGGCAGCGGGAGGTCCACCTCGAGAAACAGCGACCGGTTCTCCTCGAGATAGCGGTAGTCGCCGGCGGGGTCTTTCTCCCGTTGGGCGTCGATGGAGATCCGGCCGTCCTCGATCGCGACCTCGAGCGACTCGGCGGAGACGCCCGGGACGTCGAGGACGAGGAGATAGGCCTCCTCGCTCTCGAGCAGATCGAAGAAGACGTCGTCGGAGAGATCCCGCAACGCGTCGCGGAGCGCTGACATAGATACCGGTTCGAACGCCGATACGAAAAAGGCCGCGGTCGCGGCGATCCGTCGATCGCTCGAGCGTCCCGCGGGGAGAGAGACCGTCCGCCAACGGGCCCCCTCGAGTCGGGCGACGGCGGGCAATCGATGTGCGGTGGCGCGCGCTGTCGGCCGCCTGAGTACTTACGAAGGCGGGCGAGAACATTGCGCGAGGGATGAACGAACGAAGTGAGTGAATCGGCTGGGGTGGGTGTGGCCCTCATTGTTGCCAGATAGCAGGACGCGTTAGCTGCTGTTCACGGCAAAAACCACGCTCTGCTCGAGACGACTAGATGGTCGACCTGAATAGATAGTCGACTGGAGAGAGAAGCGTCCTGCTATCGTGGCAACAGGGATTTCCTCGCCCTCCCCAGCCGATTCGTTCGCTCCGTTCAGTCGCTCACTCATCCCTCGCGCAATGTTCTCGGCCGTCCTCGCTAGCGCTCGGTCGGCCGACAGCGCGCGCCACCCACGTCGAACGATCCACGAACGGCGGTATCGGACGGCGGGTTCCCCCACGCTTTTGGCCTCCGGCGACCCGATTCAGGGTATGGAAGGAGCCGACCGCGAGCGCACGGAGGCCGGGTTCAAGGTTCGAACGCCGGTCGACGAGGCGCGCCGGATGCTGCAGGAGGCGGTCGTGGGGGGCGAGGAGGGAGACGTTCCCTGCGGGACCGAGACGGTCGACGTCGATCGCGCGGACGGCCGCGTCCTCGCCGCACCCGTCGAATCGGCCCGCAACGTCCCCCACTACGAACGGGCGGCGATGGACGGCTATGCCGTCCGGGCTGGCGACACCTTCGGGGCCAGCGAGCGCTCGCCGGAAGTGCTGCGGATCGCAGCCCCGGACGGCGAGGGCGACCACGCCACCGCCGACCGGATCGAGCCGGGCACGGCCGCGCGGGTCCACACCGGCAGCGCGCTTCCCGAGGGGGCCGACGCCGTCGTCATGATCGAACGGGTCACCGAGCGCGAGTCGGTCGGCGAACTCGAGGTCGAGGACGCCCTCGCGGAGGGGGAAAACGTCGCGCCGGTCGGCGAGGACGTCGAGGAGGGCCAGCACCTCTACGACGCGGGCCACCGGCTCCGACCGTCGGACCTCGGCCTCCTTCGTTCGGCGGGCTACGGCAGCGTCGCGGTGGCCCAACAGCCGACGGTCGGCGTCGTTCCGACGGGCGAGGAACTCGTCGCGGGCGATCCCGGCCCCGGCGAGGTGATCGAGACCAACGGGCTGACCGTCTCGCGGCTGGCCCAGCGCTGGGGCGCGAAAGCGACCTACCGCGACGTGGTCACCGACGACCCCGAGTCGCTGCGCGTGGCAATCCAGCGCGATCTGACGAAAGACGTCGTCGTCACCACCGGCGGCTCGAGCGTCGGCGAACGGGACCTGTTGCCGGAGGTGATCGACGACTTGGGCGAGGTACTGGCCCACGGCGTCGGGCTCAAGCCCGGCCACCCGGTCTGTCTGGGGATCGTACAGGACACCCCCGTCCTCGCGCTGCCGGGGTATCCCGTCGCCTGCATCGTCAACGCCGTCCAGTTCCTCCGGCCGGTCCTGCGGTGGCTCGAGGGTACCGAGCCCGACCCCCACCCGACGACGCGGGCCCGCCTCGAGCGCAAGATTCCCAGCGAGCCCGGCACGCGGACGTTCGCGCGGGTGCGACTCGAGGAACGCGACGCGCCCGACCGCGGCCCCGACGAGCCCCGCTACGAGGCGGTCCCGACGCGAGCGAGCGGGTCGGGCGTCCTCTCGAGCGTCGCGCTGGCCGACGGCTGGGTGGTCGTCGACGACGACCGCGAGGGGATTCCGGCCGGTGAGACGGTCGCTGTCGAGGACTGGGAAGTGAATCCGTGAGACGACACCGTGGCTCCACGACCGGGGCCACTGTCCGCACACGCGCCACGGAACTGCCGCCGAAACCGCGTCGGACCTACTCGAGGGACTTCGCCCGGTTCTGGTACTCGCCGCCGCAGTCGCAGATGCCGGGATGCGTAGTCGATTCGACGATGTCGCCGCACTCGAGACACTCGTAGGTCGACGCGGACACCGGATCGTTCTCGCCTTCGACGTCCTGATCGTGGGGCATACCCTTGCTTATATCTCGGTTTACATAACATCTCGGCGAGTTCTCACGACGGCGGGTCGTCGGCTCACCGGATCGCGTGCCGGACCGCGTCCCCCAGGGCGTTGACGCGGGCGACGTGTTCGTAGGAGCCGTCCCGGACCCCGTTGGTCACGTACGAAAAGCCGACGTTTTCCTCGGGGTCGGCCCAGCCGACGCTGCTGCCCAGCCCGGCGTGGCCGAAGACGTGTTTCGGCGAGAGCGTGCCGTAGGGCGCGACCGTCGTCCCGCCCTTCCAGAAGCCAAGCGCGAACCGGCCCTCGCGGCCGATCGTGCCGTCGGCCTCGGTCTCGGCCTGGACCTGCGTCATCCGCTTGACCGTCTCGGACTCGAGCAACTGCGTCCCCTCGAGTTCGCCGCCGTTGGCCAGACAGGCGTAAAAGCGAGCCATATCGCTGGCGGTGCCGATCCCGTTGGCAGCCGGGATCACCGCGCGGTGGACCTCCTCGGAATTGAACGGTGCTGCGACCTCGGCGTTCTTTCCGAGCCCCTCGTCGGGATCGCGACAGCGGTCGAACGGCTCGAAGCCGACCAGCGTCGCGACGTCGTCGTCCTCGTCCTCGCGCAGGCCGATCCCGGTGTCGGCCAGTCCGAGCGGGTCGAAGACCCGCTCTCGAGCGGCCGCCTCGATCGGCGTTCCCGATACCCGGCGGACGAGTTCGCCGACCAGCCAGCCGAACGTCAGCGCGTGATAGGCCGGCGTTTCGCCGGGCGTGAAGTTCGGTTCCATTTCCTCGAGTTTCTCGACGACGGCGTCCCAGTCGCCCCAAAGGTCGGGCCGGTCGTCGATCTCGCCGCGGTTGAGCCCCGACGTGTGGCTGAGGACCTGTCGGACGGTGATCTCGGCCTTTTCGGTTCCCTCGTCGGCGAACTCGGGCCAGTGGTCGACGACCCGGTCGTCGTAGGCGAGTTCGCCCTCCTCGACCAGCGAGTGCAGCGTCACCGCCGCGTAGGGCTTCGTACTCGAGAAGAGGATATGCCGTGTCTCGCGGGTCTCCTCGGGGCCGTCGGGCGCTTCGACCCCGCCGGCGAGATCGATCACCGGTTCGCCGTCGACGTAGACGGCGAGTTGGGCCCCGTGGTGGAGGCCGGCCTCGAGATGGCGGTCGAAGAGATCGGCGATGCGCTCGCGGTCCCGCTCGGAAATGCGTGACATGGATCGCACCTCTTCGGGCGGATGCTTAATCGTTGTTGTACGAGAACATATCACAGGAGCGTAGCACCTGACGGCGAGTCGACCGACGTTTTTAGCCGCGGCGCTCCAAGAGCGGGTATGAACCGCAAGGAGTTCCGCGATCTGGCCTCACCCGACGAGGCCCGCGAGGCGATCGACTCGCTGTCCCTCGAGGGCGGGATCGAACGCGTTCCGCTCGAAGACGCCCGCGGCCGTGTCCTCGTCGCGCGACTCGATGCCGAACTCGACGTGCCCGGCTTCGACCGGGCGAGCCTCGACGGCTACGCGCTCCGAGCCCGCGATACGTTCGGCGCGGACGAGGCCGATCCAGCCCACCTCGAGATCGTCGGCGAGGTCCACGCCGGCGCGAAGCCAGACGTGGCACTCGAGGAGGGTCAAGCGGCCGAGATCTCGACCGGTGCGGTGATGCCCGACGGGGCCGATGCGATGGTGCCGGTCGAGCGTACCGATACTGACGGCGACGAGGTCCTGGTCCGTACTTCGGTCGCCCCCGGCGACAACGTCATGTTCGCCGGCGCGGACGTCGCCGCCGGCGAGCGCGCGCTCGGTCCGGGGACGACGATCACGCCCCGGGACATCGGTTTGCTATCGGCGCTGGGCATCGACGAAGTGCCGGTTCGGGCGAAACCGACGGTCGGTATCGTCTCGACCGGCGACGAACTGGTACGGCCGGGCGACGAACTCGAGAGCGATCGGGGCGAGATCTATGACGTCAACAGCTACACGATCGCCGCGGGGGTCGAGGACGCGGGCGGCGAGGCGGTGCTGTATCCCCACGCCGGCGACGAGCAATCGGAGATGGAGGAGATCCTGCGGACCGCGGCCGACGAGTGCGATCTCGTCCTCTCGTCGGGATCGACCAGCGCGAGTGCAGTCGACGTCATCTACCGGGTCATCGAGGAGCAGGGCGAGTTGTTGCTCCACGGCGTGAGCATCAAACCCGGGAAGCCGATGCTGATCGGGCGGTTGGACGACTCCGCGTATGTCGGCCTTCCGGGCTATCCCGTCTCCGCGATGATGGTCTTTCGAACCTTCGTCGCGCCGGCGATCCGCGAGGCCGCCGGGAAGCCAGAGCCCGCATCGGCAACCGTTTCGGGGCGGCTGGCGCGGCAGGAACGCTACGAGGAGGGCCGCCATCGACTCATGCCGGTCGGCCTCGTGACCGACGGCGACGGCGAGGTACTCGTCTACCCCGTCGACAAGGGCAGCGGCGCGACCACCAGCCTCGCGGATGCCGACGGCGTCGTCGAGGTCGGGCCCGAGACCGACTACCTCGAGGCGGGCGAACCCGCCACCGTCACCCTCTTTTCGCCGGACGTCCGGCCGCCGACGCTCTTTGCCGTCGGCGAAGATGACCCGACGTTCTCGCGGCTGCTCGACGGCCTCGAGAACCCCCGCTATCTCTCGGTGGGCAGCCGCCCTGGCCTGCGGCGGCTCCGGGAGGGGGTCCCCGACGCGGCCGTCGTCGCCGGCCCCGTCGAACCCGAGTTCGAAGCGATCGAACTCGGCCGCTGGGAGCGCGAGTGGGGGCTGGTCGTCCCCGCGGGCAACCCCGCCGAACTCGAGGGGCTTGCGGATCTGGTCGATCGCGACCTGCGCTTTATCAATCGGACGACCGACTCCGGCCTGCGCTCGAGCCTCGGCGCTGCGGTGGCCGATCTCGCCGACGAGCGGGGCGTCGACCGCCACGACATCGTCGACGCCATCGACGGCTTCGACTTGGGGCTGCGCGCCCACGAGAGCCCCGCCCGGAAGGTCATCGCCGGCGACGCCGACGCCGGACTGGGCCTGCGCGAGACCGCCGACCGACTCGATCTCGGGTTCGTCCCGCTCGGCGAGCAGCCGGTGTGCGTGCTGGCGAACCCCGATCGAACCGAGAAGGAGGGAGTTCGGGAACTCGAGGCAGCGCTTTCGGACGTATCGTCGGCGCAGCGATAGCAGCGAGTCCTTTCGACCAGTTCTCGGCCGCTCGAGAGCTATCGGCGTTCCGTCGGAGTGAGGAATGGACTGCCCTAAACCAGTCACCCGGTGCGCGGTGGCGCGCGCTGGCGGCCGCCCTCGTTAGCACTCGGTCGGCCGATGACACTGCGCGAGGGATGAGCGAACGCCGGAGGCGTGAGCGAATCGGTTGGGGAGGGCGTGGCCGCTCCGTGGTGCCACGATAGCAGGACATGATTCATTCACACTGTCGTCAAGTGGGTTGTATATCATCATTCCTCGAGCCCGCCGTTTTTGACCGCTCGCTCCCTACGGACGACCATGCGAACCGTCACGACGCTGCCCTCGGCCACCGAAATCGTCGCCGCACTCGGCCGCGAGCCGGTCGGCGTCTCCCACGAGTGCGACTACCCGCCGGCGGCCGCGGACGCCCCCGCGATCACTCGCTCCCGGCTCGAGGTCGACGAGTCGGCCTCGAGCGGCGAGATCGATCAACAGGTCCTCGAGACGGCCGACACCGAGGCCGGCGTCTACGACATCGACGTCGAAACGCTCGACGCCCTCGAGCCCGACGCCATCGTCACGCAGGGGATGTGTGACGTCTGTGCGGTCGACGTGGCGGTGATCGAAGACGCCGTCGCCCGGATCGATGCGAGTCCCGAGATCGTCCCGACCGACCCCCACAGCGTCGGCGACGTGCTGGACGACATCGAACGGATCGGCGCGGCGATCGACCGCCAGCAGCAGGCCAGCGAGTTGCGGGCCGATCTCGAGGCCCGGCTCGAGGCGATCCGGGAGAGGACGGCGGACATTCCGCCCGAAGACCGCCCGCGCGTGGCGATCCTCGACTGGACCGACCCCGCCATGGTCGCGGGCCACTGGACGGCCGAACTCGTCGACTGGGCCGGCGGCGAGTACGGACTGGCCGACGCCGGCGAGCGCTCGCGCCCCCGCGAGTGGGAGGAGATCCGGGCGTACGACCCCGAGGTGCTGATCGTTGCGCCCTGTGGGTTCGGCCTCGAGCAGATCGCACAAAATGCGACGGATCTGACCGAGCGCGACGGCTGGGCGGAGCTGACGGCGGTCCGGGAGGGACGGGTCTGGGCGATGGACGGCGACCACTACCTCAACCGGCCCGGGCCGCGGCTGGTCGACACCCTCGAGGCGCTGGCCCCGATCGTCCACCCCGAGCGATTCGACGGCCCCGACCCCGCGGTCGCGGTGCCGTTCGACGATCTCGAGGCGGACGTCCCGGGCAGCGAGTCCGTCCAGGGAGACCCTCGAGCCGAGGTCGACTCGGGACCGTGATCGTCCTACCGACCGGGATCCGGGAGACGATCCTCGAGCGTGCCCGCGACGGAACGCCTGCGGAGATCTGTGGCGTCCTCGGCGGCGAGTACGACCCCGACGGGCGGAGCCGCGTGGCGTCGCAGTACCCGGCCAGGAACGTCGCCGACGACCCGCGGACCAGATACGAGATCGATCCGGAGCAACAGCTGCGGCTTTTCGACCGGCTCGAGGACAGCGGCGAGGCGATCGTCGGCTTCTATCACTCCCATCCCCGCGGGCCAGCGCGGCCGAGCGCGACCGACGCCGCGAACGCGACCTGGCCCGATCGGTCGTACGTGATCGTCTCGCTCGAGCCCCTCGAGATCGGGTCGTGGCGCTGGCGGACGGGGAGCGACGGAGCCGACGCTCCCGGCGATCGGTTCGAGCGAGAGCAAGTCGTCGTCGAGTGACCCGGTCCGTCTGCGGGGTCAGTCGTCCTCGAGTTCGTCGGCCCGCTCGCGGGCCTCGGCCGCCCGCTCGCGGAACTCTTCGATCCGCTGGGTCAGCTTCTTGCCCGCGGTGTAGGCGAACTCGTCGGGCATCATTCCGTACTCGATCTCGAGGGTGATCATCGTGTCACAGCCCTCGACGATCTCGGGGGCCCAGCTGCCCTGTGCCAGTTTCGACTCGTCGGTGACGATCGCCTCGCCGTCCTCGACGTCGATAAAGGCCGAGACGATGTTCCAGATGTTCGGATTGCTCGAGCTGACCTCGTCGAACAGGCCCTCGAGACGCGACCCTTTGATGTCCTCGTCGCGCAACTCTTCGAGGAGGTCCTCGAGTGCGTCGGCGATCTCCTCGTCGCGGGCGGCCCGCTCGCGGAGGTCGGCGGGCGAGTCGTCGGTGTCGTCGCGCGTCATCGCTGTCCCCCCGTCTCGTCGGTGGCGGCGATCATAGACGATGGTATCGGCTTCGGCACCGTAAACGTACGCTTCCGTTTCGACATTGTATGGTGGAGTCGTCTTCGGAGTCGTCTCTTCAAACGAGAACGTCACCGAACGCGCTGCCATCGTTACGGACGACAACAGGGAGCGCCCTGCTATCGTGGCAACACGGAGTGGCCACACCCTCCCCAACCGATTCGCTCACGCCTCCGGCGTTCGCTCATCCCTCGCACAGTGTCATCGGCCGCCCTCGTTGGCACTCGGTCGGCCGACAGCGCGCGCCACCGCGCCTTCCAAACCAACTGAAAGCTACGACGCATTTTCCAGCACACCGCTCACCCAGACCCGGTTCGGGTCGTCCGTCTCATCCATCCACTCGGTCAGCCGCTCGCGCATGTTTGTGCGGACGGTCTCGTACTCGGGATGGTCGATCAGGTTTCGCAACTCGGCGGGATCGGCCTCGAGGTCGTATAGTTCATCCATATCGGGGCCGTTGTAGACGTATTTGTACGCCGCCGTCCGGACCATCCGCTGACTGTAGAGGCCGAACTCGTCGCCGTGGTACTGGGCGAACGTCGAGTCGCGCCACTCGAGGTCGGCGGGCGGCTCGCCCCCGTTCTCGAGCAGCGGGACCAGGCTCCGCGAGTCGAAGCTCTCCGGAACGGGGACCTCGGCGATCTCGAGGAACGTCGCCGCGAGGTCGTGGAGGTGGACCGGCGTCTCGCAGGTCGCGCCGTCGGTGACGCCGGGCCAGCGGATCTGCAGCGGGATCCGATAGGTATCGTCGTACATCAACGGCCCCTTGTTGAACTGGCGGTGGCTCCCGGCGAAGTCCCCGTGATCGGAGGCGTGGACGACGACCGTCTCGTCGGCCAGCCCGTGGTCGTCGAGGGCCCCGAGGATCCGCTCGAGTTGGTGATCGATCATCGTGAGAAACCCCCAGTACTTCGCGAGCGCCTCGGCCCACAACTCCCAGTCGAAGTCCGCAACGCCGCGGTAGGCGAGGTAGTTCTCGTGGACGCGCGGTTTCCCGTCGTAGGTCTCCGCGTAGCTGTCGGGTGGCTCGATGTCATCCGGATCGTACATCGAGGCGTAGGGTTCCGGGACGACGTAGGGATGGTGGGGCCCGTAGAAATCCGTTCGGTGGAAGAAGGGGCCGTCCCGGTCGCCGTCGGCGTGGGACTCGATCGCGTCGATCGTCCGTTCGGCGAGGAAGTACGCGCGCGTCTCCTCGACGTCGATGGGGGACTTCGCGGCGACGAACGTCCCGTTTTCGCCGTCTCTTGGATCCTCGCCGGTGTAGATCGTCCCCTCGAGTGCGACCTCGCCGACGGGCGTGCCACGCTCCCTGCGGTACTCGCGAAACGCCTCGTCGATGTCGTCGTGGTGCGTGTCGCTCCCGCCGAGATACGAGAAGCCGAAGTCGGCCGGCGTCCGCTCGCGACCGGCGTGCCACTTGCCCGTGTAAGTCAGGTCGTAGCCGGCCGCGACGAGTTCCTCCGAGAACGTCGGCAACTCGTCGGGGAGATCCTCCCGGATTGCGTCGGGCTCGTGGCAGTTGTTCAACATCCCGTGACCGTGGGGGAACTGCCCCGTCAGCAGCGACGCACGAGCGCTCGAGCAGATACTGATCGGGGTGACCGCCTGCTGGAAGCGGACCCCCTCGCTCGAGAGCGAGTCGATCGCCTCGGTTTCGACCGGCGGCCCGTCAGGCGCGCTGGCGTCGTATCGCTCCTGATCGGTGAGGACGAACAGGACGTTCGGGCGGGAGTCGGAGTCGGCCATCGACCGTCGTACACCCCGGTCGCAGTTAATGGTGGGACCTGCGGCGGCTCTCGGCGGCTCTCGGCGGCTCGAGCGCGACTGCCGTATAAGACGCAACCGCGTGAACCCCACCGTTCATTGGGCCGCCCTTCGAGGGGCCGCACGTGCCGAGCGCGTACTGCGACGAATGTGGGTGGGAGTATCGGACCGACGGGGAAACCGGGGAACTCAGCCGGGCGATGATCGACCACTTCGTCGAGACCGGCCACTCGCCGGTCGAGCGCCGCGACGCGGACAGTCGCCCCGAAAACGACGGTGATAGTCGGGGAGCCAAAGCACAGTCGGCAGGGCGGCCGGAGTCGGGAACGGAAGCACAGCGGCCAAACCGCGAGTGAGTCAGGCGAGGTCCTCGAACGTCGGTCGCTCGCGGTCGCCGGGGAACTCGTCGACGGGGACTTGCGTCTGGTCACCCGATTCCATATCCTTGATCGTCACCTCGTCGTTCGCGAGGTCCTGTTCGCCGACGATAACGACCGTCTCGGCATTTATCGAGTCGGCGTAGTCCAGTTGCGCGCCGAACGACCGGCCTGCGATGTCCGTCTCGACGACGTGGCCCCGGTCACGCAGTTCGCCGACGATTCGGGCCGCTTCGGTGCGCGTGTCTCCGATCTGGAGGACGTAGTAGTCGGTCGTCACGTCTTCTTCGGGCCAGACGCCGGCCCGCTGGCAGAGCAACGCGAGCGTCGCGTGGCCCGGCGCGACGCCGACCGCCGGCGTCGGCTGGCCGCCGAAACTCTCGATGAGGTCGTCGTAGCGTCCGCCCCCGAAGATCGACCGTGATACCTCGCCCGCCGAGTCGAAACACTCGAAGACGACGCCCGTGTAGTAATCCAGTCCGCGGGCCGTCTCGAGCGAGATCGTACAGTACTCCCGGGCACCGAAGTCCGCGGCCGCGTCCAGTACGTTCTGTAGGTTCTCGACCGCTGCGGTCACACGCTCGGTCCCCGCGAACGCCTCGACTTCCTCGAGATCGCCGGCCGCGATAAGGTCGCCGAACTCGGCGGCCTGATCAGCCGAGAGGCCGGCCTCGATCAGCAGGTCGTGGTACTCGGCCCGCGAGAGCTTGTCCGATTTGTCGACCGCACGGATCGCCGCCTCGGTGTCGACGTCGGCCTCGTAGCTCTCGAGGACGCCCCCGAGGATGTCCCGGTGAGAAATTCGGAACTCGAAGTGGTCGCCGGTCAGTCCCAGTCCGGTCAGGGCGTCGGCGGCCCACGCGAGGATTTCGGCGTCGGCCGTCGGCTCCGACGAGCCGAAGATGTCGACGTTGGTCTGATAGAACTCGCGGTAGCGGCCCTGCTGGACCTGTTCGTAGCGCCAGAACGGCCGCGTGGAGACCCACTTGATCGGCTTCGACAGTTCCTGCTGTTTCGCGACGACCATCCGGGCAACGGTCGGCGTCAGCTCCGGCGTCAGCGTGACGTGGCGACCGCTCTGGTCCTCGAAGGCGTAGAGTTCGTCGACGATGTCGTCGCCGCTCTTGTCGGTCCACATCTCGGCGCGCTCGAGCGCCGGCGTCCCGATCTCGCGAAAGCCGTACTCGCGGGCAGTGTCCTCCAGCACGTCGATGGCCTCCCGTCTGGCGGCCATCTCGCCGGGGTAGAAGTCACGAAAGCCCTTGATCCGGTCGTACATGGATATCCGTTCGGGGACGCCGAACTTCTATCCTTTCGTTCCGCTCCCGCGGCGCTCGCGGTCGCCACCCGTTTGCGTCGGCGCTGCTTCCCTTCGTTCCACCAGTCCCGTTCCGAGCCCAGCCCGTCGATCGATGTCGACCTGTACCCGACACCGACTGTGCAACGCGTCGCCGACGCCCACGACTGGCAGGTGACGATTACCGAAAGCGAGGCCGGCGGGGCCCGGTTCGAGTTCGCGCGCGGCGGGTATGGACCGGAGCGACACCGTCGTCAGCGGACGTTCGTCACGTACGTCTGATCGTGATCGGGGAAGTAGTCCGCGATTGCCGCCCGCCCCTCCTCCTCGGCGATGAGCGCCCGGAGTTCCGCCTCGTAGTCGGCCCGATCGATCTCCTCGCTCGGACCGACCGTCACGTCCAGTCGGTCGTCGACGAGCCGGTCGACGGCCGAGCGACCGAAGCCCGACAGCGGGGCGATGTAATCGATGTCGTGGCGGTCCTCGAGGCTCTGAGCCTGTGCCCGCGAGACGGTCGGCACACGGTCGTCCCGGCGGGTGCCGTCGGCGATGGCGTCGAACTCCCGTGTCGCCAGTCGCTCCAAGGCATGCTGGTGGACGTGCTGGATGCCGTTTCGCGGGAACCCGTCCTCGCGGATGCGATCGACGGCTTCGCGGGCGACGTCGGGATCACACTCGAGGCGTTCGAAGGCAAAGCCCGCGGACTCGGCCGTTTCGCGGGCGTGTTGCCAGTCGTCGCTGATCCCGAAGTGGGCCGTCAGTAGCGTCACGTCGTAGAACTCCTCGAGCAAGAGTGCGGCCAGCGTCGAGTCCTTGCCGCCGCTGTAGAGCAGTCCGAGCTCCATCACCGGCGCTGGATGTCGAAGCTCTGGGAGTCGGGTTTCAGCTCCTTGAGGAGCTGTTTCATCTTGTCGTCGTCGATCTTCCCCTGAATGCGGCCGCTACGGGCGAGGCTGATGACCTGGCGCTCGACCTGTTCGCCGAACTGGGGCTTGCTCATCTTGACGGTGTTGAGCCGCTTGCGGGCGTCGTCGGTCAGGTGCTGGCGCAACACGGCCTTCTTCTGGGCTTCGGCCTGCTGCTGGGCCGCCTCCTGGCCGCCCTCGCCCTGTTGGGCCTCGGCCCGGTCCTGTAGCTGCTCCATTTTCTTCTGTCGGAGCTCCTCGAGTTTCTCCTCGTCCGGTGAGCCACTCATGGTTGTTACGTACTTGTCCGGCGGGCGGGAAAATGATTACGGACGACGGAAGCGTCGCTCTGGGCGGCGAAATCGATGCGAGAACGGTGCGACGTGAACGGCGTTACGCGTAGCGCTCGAGTTCCGGGCGGTCGAGTTCCTCGAGGACCTCGTCGGCGGTCTCGTCGAGCAGACTCCGGCCGTCGGCGGTGATGCGGCGACCCTCGCCCTCGGCGGTCTCGACGAGGTCTTCCTCCTCGAGCTGCTGGAGGATGGTCCGGATGAGGTTCTTCGAGCCGTCGGTTCGCTTCGCGGGCGCGACCTGATAGCGGTTCGAGCCGCCCTTCGCGCCGCCGTACTCCGTCGAGAGTCGCTCGACGCCGATCGGGCCGCGGTCGGCGACCTTGCGCAGGAGGCTGGCCGCGCGGGTGGCCCAGAAGTCGTCCTGCTCGGGCGGCAGTTCGTTGGCGACGCCGCTCTTGGCGAATTTGCCCCAGTCCGGTTCCTCGAGTCGGTCCGCGAGATCGTCGGCGAGCGCCTCGATGAGGTCGTCCGCCGGAACGTCGTACATCGTAGCCATTGGCGTGTGATTTCCGTCCGCGGCATTTAAGACCATCGTATCGAGCCGATCCGGCCGGCCCGGACCGCTTTTCGCCCTCGAGTCGAAACGGGGGGTATGGACGAACGCGCCGCCCTCCGACTGCTCGAGGGGGAACTCGCGGCGGCCGGCGACGACGCGGCCGTCGTCGACGGACTGGTCGTGACGACGGACATGCTGCACGATCGAACCGACTTTCCGGACGGGACGACCCGGTATACCGCCGGCTGGCGCGCCATCGGCGCGTCGCTGTCGGACGTCGCCGCGATGGGTGCCGAGGCGACGGCCGCGGTCGCAGCCTACGCCGCACCGACCTTCGAACGGGACGAACTGCTCGCCTTCGTTCGTGGCGCGAGCGAAATCTGCGACCACGTCGACGCCGAATACGTCGGCGGCGACCTCGACGGCCACGACGAGTTCACGACGGCGACGACCGCGATCGGCCGCGCCGACGATCCCGTCCGCCGGTCGGGGGCCCGCCCCGGCGACCACGTCTGCGTCACCGGCACCCTCGGCCGCAGCGCGGCCGCGCTCAAGTTGTTCGATCGGGGCCACACCGAGCGGGCGAACGAACTGTTTCGGTTTCGCCCACGGATCGCGGCCGGCCGAGCCCTCGCCCCGCACGCGAGCGCGATGATGGACTCGAGCGACGGGCTGGCCCGCTCGCTGCATCAACTGGCCGAAGCGAGCGATTGCGGCTTCGCGATCGAGTCGGCGGCGGTCCCGATCGACGACGCCGTCCGCGAGGTCACAGACGGTGACGCCGACGCGCTCGAGCGCGCGACGACCTTCGGCGAGGACTTCGAACTCGTCGCGACCGTGCCCGAGGACTCGCTGTCGGCGGTCCGGTCGGCGACCGACGTCCCGCTGTCGGTCCTCGGAACGGTTCGGGAGCGCGACCACGGGATCAGTATGGACGGCGAACAGCTAGCGGACCGGGGTTACACGCACGGGTAGGCGCCGGTGACTGACGGTGACGGCTCAGCCGATGACCATCACCGGAACCGGCATGAAACAGAGCAAGCCGAGCCCGAACGTGACGACGCCGAGGACGGTCCGGCCGGTACCGAGGCGGTCGTCCCGAATCGGCGTCGCTGCCCCCGCCGACGCGAACACCGTCGTCAGCAGCCCCCAGATGATCCAGACCGAGACCGCGTTCACCGTGTACTCCTGGACGTAGTAGAGATAGCCAGCAAGAACGAACAGCGCGCCAGGGACGAGCGCGGCCACGGTGTCGTGGAACTCGCCGGTCATCGCCCGCAAAATGTGGCCGCCGTCGAGCTGGCCGACCGGGATCAGGTTCAGAAACGTGACGAACATCCCGACCCACGCGCCGATGACGACCGGGTTCACGCCCGTCGTCGGGTCGTCACGATACAGCGGCTGGTCGAACGCCGCTGCGAGCAACTCGAGCAGCGGCGGATAGCCCAGTTCGATCCGGACCGCGTCGGGGTTCTGGAGCAGCGCCGGATCGACGGTCACGGGTGGCAGGTGGAGCCCGATCACGCTCACGACGACCGTCGCGACCAGCCCCGCGAGCGGCCCGGCGACGCCGATATCGAACAACGCCTTCCGGTCAGGCATCCGGCCTTTCATCCTGATGACCGCGCCCATCGTCCCGATGAGCGTCGGAATCGGAATGAAGTAGGGCAGCGAGGCCTCGACCCGGTGGTACCGACTCATGACGTAATGGCCCATCTCGTGAACCATGAGAACGCCGAGGATCGCCAGCGAGAACGGCCACGCGTGGAGGAGATCGGTCGGGTTCGCGAACGGGTCGAGCGCCGGATACCACCACCACGAGCCGACGAACAGCGTCGACGCGATCGTCGCCAGCAACAGCACGACGTTCGTCCAGGGGATCCCGTCGATCCCGCGGGTCGCCGGCTCGGCGACGAGGACGTACTCGCCGTGGCGGCGTTCGAACTCGAGGTCGTAGCCCCGGTCGTTGAACGCCGGCCAGAGGTCGCGCATGACCCGCTCGGGGTGGGTCAGCGGGTCGCCGTAGTACACTATCTGATCGTCCTCGCGTCGGACTTCGTAGACTGCAAACACCGACTCGATCCGATCGATCGGCGGTCCGTCCGCGGGGGAACGGCCGTCACGTTCCGTGCCGTCGAAGCCGGACCGGTCGCCGTCGTCCATCACCCGTGATTCGGCTCGGGGCCGTATAAAACGACTGTCGCCGGCAGCCGAATCCGTTTCTCGTGGGCTGGCCGCGGCTATCGGCGAGCGGATAGCAATATGGCTGTCGGCGGGAAAACGAGTACGAACCGCGTCGTCGGTGAACGCGTCAACGTGTTCGGAACGTCGTGCCGGATAGCGTTAGTGACGCGGCGGCACGCGGGAGCGGATGCGGGGACGGGCGGACCGATCGAGCGTCGGTACGGCGTTACGCGGGAGCGACACGCCACGTCGTCGCGCTCGTGTACGACCACTTCTCGATCTCGAGGTCGCTGACCGAGTCGGAGAGCTTGACCATCAACGCGCCGATCTCTTTGGGGGACATCCCGACGTCGTCCGCGATGAACTTGCCTTTGAAGTACAGCTCGCCGTCTTCGGCACGTTCGCGCAGGTAGCGTTTCAGGCGGCGTTCCTTGCTTTCCGTGGAGGGTTGGGCTGTCGTACTCATCGACGATTCTCCCTTGTGGCGGCGACCCGTTATAAAGAAGGGTTGGTTAGCCCCGTTTCGATTGTGTTCAGCTATCCGGAGGGTAATAGACGTTTTATGTTCGGTAATAGAACTATTATCGAACCGCTCAGATCCCGTTAGACGTTTTAAAACCGCTTCTAACATATTATCTTCGGCTCGATAGGCATGGGGAGTTCAATGTCGTCTTTCCCGACCGTTTCGCCCGTTCAGCCCGGCCGGTGAACGACGGGAACGATCACGATCGCTCGTGGACCCAGAACTCGTCCTCGACCGTGACCTCCTTCTTGAACAGTGGGACTTCGTCTTTCAACCGGTTGATCCCGTCCTCGACGGTCCGGAACGCCTCCCCGCGGTGACCGGCCAGCACGACGACGAACACGATGTCCTCGCCGTTCTCGACGATCCCGGTCCGGTGGTAAAGTTCGACCGCAAAGACGCCGTCCCGCGACTCGAGGTCGGCCTCGAGGGCGGCCAAGCGCTCGTCGGCGACGCCCTCGTACTTCTCGAACTCGAGGTACTGCGTGCGCGCGTCGTCCGCACTGTCTTTCGCTCGGACGCGGCCGGTAAACGTCGCGATCGCGCCCGCACGGTCGGCCGCCGGCGACGCCTTGACTCGGGCCACCAGCGACTCGAGGGTTCGGTGGGGTTCGGCCGCCTCGAGGTCGTCGACCAGCGCCGCGAGGTCGAGGCCGGCGGGCCCCTCGACGGTCGCCAGCACCTCGCCGGCGGCCTCGCGGTCGGACCCGTCGCCGCCGACGAGAATCGACGGATACTGCAACGAGGGGACGCCGACCACGACCGCGTACTCGCAGTCGGTCGCCAGCCGGTCGAGGGCGTCGCGGACGCCCATCCCCGTCCCCGAAGCGGTCCAGTCGCCGTCGACGCCAAGGTCGTAAGTGACGTCGCCGCCGCGTGTCGCCGACTCGCGGACTTGCGTCCCGTCGGCGATGGTCGCGTCGTATCTGACGACCCCGACCCGCCCCCGCTCGGAGAGCCGGTCGACGACCCGATCGACGACCGCCTCGAGCGCGTCGCCGTCGGCTCCCGCGTCGCGAACACCGAGTACGTGCATGGCTAGACTGTGGGTCGGTCGGGGTTTGTAGCTGTCGACGAAAGCCCCGCGGCCGGGGGTCGTCGCGGTCGGGACGCGGTGCCTCGAGCCGTCGAACGCTGGTCCGGGATTTTGGGTCTCGGTCGCGAACGATTCGTATGGCGCTCCGAATCGGCTTCACCGGTGACGTCATGCTCGGGCGGCTCGTCGACGAGCGCCATCGGAGCCGCCCGGTCGACGCCGTCTGGGGCACCGTCCTCGAGCGGCTCCACGGACTGGACGGGCTGGTGTGCAACCTCGAGTGCGTCCTCTCGACGCGGGGTCGGGAGTGGCAGCGAACTCACCGTCCGTTTCACTTTCGGGCCGACCCCGACTGGGCGGTCCCGGCGCTCGAGCGCGCGGGCGTCGACGCCTGTGCGCTGGCGAACAACCACGTCCTCGACTACGAGGAGACCGCGTTACGGGACACCCTCGCCGCGCTCGACGACGCCGGGATCGCCCGCACGGGTGCGGGTGAGACGCTCGACGAAGCGCTCGAGTCGGCGGTGCTGACGATCCCCAACTCCGAGGCAAGCGGCGGCAACGACGGACTCGACCTCGCGATCGTCTCGTTTACCGACAACACGCCCGAATACGCCGCCGACGCGGACTCGCCGGGAACGGCCCGGATCGAGATCGACGCCGACGATCCGGAGACGCGACGGCTCGTCCGGGATGCCCTCGAGCGCGCACGCGAACGAGATCCTGATATACTGGTGGCCTCGCTACACTGGGGGCCGAACATGGTGACGGAACCGCCGGACTCTTTCAGGGACTTCGGTCACTGGCTCGTCGAGAACGGCGTCGATCTCGTCCACGGCCACAGTGCCCACGTCTTGCAGGGGATCGAGGTCTACGAGGGGGTTCCGATCTGCTACGATACGGGCGATTTCGTGGACGACTACCGGATCGACGAGGCGTTGCACAACGACCGCAGTTTCCTGTTCGTTCTGCGTGTGACGCCCGCGGGTGGAGTCCGCGACCTCCGGTTGTATCCCACCGAAATCGACGGCTGTGCGGTCCACGAGGCGAGCCCGGACGCGGCCGCGTGGGCCCGAGATCGGATACGCGAACTGTCCGATCCGTTCGGGACCGAGTTCGAGCGCGAAGGCGACGGACTCGTCCTGTCGCTCGAGCGGTGAGTCGCGGCGGCGACTGGCTCGAGCGGTGTGTCACCACGCCGTCCGGGCAGTTGACAACCCTTAAGATAGCAACTCCGCTACACCGGGGTAGTATGAAAGTGGTCGTCTCCATCGGCGGGAGCGTACTCGTCCCCGAGCCGGGCGCGGATCGGGTGGCCGAGCACGCCGCCGTCATCGAGGATCTCATCAGCGAAGGCTGTCGGATCGGGGCCGTCGTCGGGGGTGGCGGCGTCGCCCGCGAATACATCGGAGCCGCTCGCGACCTCGGGGCCAACGAGATCGAACTCGACCAGCTCGGGATCGACGTTACCCGACTCAACGCACGGCTGCTCATCGCCGCGCTCAGCGAGGAGTCGGTGACCGCGCCCGCACTGGACTACGAGGAGGCAAGCGAGGCGCTGCGCCGGGACGACATCTGCATCATGGGCGGGGTCGCACCGGCCCAGACGACCGACGCGGTCGGGGCCGCCCTCGCTGAGTACATCGACGCCGACCTGCTGGTCTACGCCACGAGCGTCCCCGGCGTCTACAGCGCCGACCCCAACGAGGACGACGACGCGACCAAACACGATCGGCTCTCCGCGACGGAACTGGTCGACGCCATCGCCGGCCTCGAGATGAACGCCGGCGCCTCCGCGCCCGTGGACCTGCTGGCGGCGAAGATCATCGAGCGCTCGGGGATGCGGACGATCGTCCTCGACGGCACCGATCCGGACCGGATCGCCCGCGCCGTTCGGTACGGCGATCACGAGGGGACCGACATCGTCCCCGACGGTGCCGGCGCGGAACCGACCTACTGGGCGGCCGACGAGCAATGAGTGCCGACGGCGACGCCGACGAGGAGACCGGCGACGCGGCGGCGTCGGACGCGATCAGTCCCTACACGCTCCAGAGTGAGGAGGCAAGCGAGACACGCCACGCGTTCTGGGCCGACACGGTCGCGGACCGCATCGAAGCGCGCGATCCCGACGAGCCGATCGTCGTCAAGGGCGGTATCTCGCCCTCGGGCGTTCCTCACCTGGGCAACGTCAACGAGATCATGCGGGGGTACTTCGTCGCCGAGGTGCTTCGGGACCGCGGCCACGAGGTCCGACAGGTCTTCACCGCCGACGACCGCGACCCGCTCCGGGGACTGCCCCGGACCCTCTGTGACCTCGAGGGGAACCTCGTCGATCTCGGCGAGGTCGACGCCGGCGCGCTCGGCCGGAACCTCGGCGCGCCCTACACCGATATCCCGGATCCGTTCGGCTGCTGTGACTCCTACGGCGACCACTTCGCGACGATCATCCAGGACAGCGCCGACGCACTCGACGTGCCGATCGAACTGGTTTCGAACACCGAGCTGTACGAGTCCGGCGAGTTCGATGCCGTGACCCGGTTCGTCCTCGAACACCGCGAGCGGGCGAGTGAGGTCCTCTCGAAGTACCAGGACAAAGTCGACGCAGACGGCGACTACGTCCCGTTTAACCCGATCTGCGAGGAGTGTGGGAAAGTCACCGAGACGGTGACGAGCGTCGAGCTGGCCGGTGACGAACCGACCGTCGACTACCGCTGTACCGACATGGAGGCCGGCGACCAGACGATCGACGGCTGCGGCCACGAGGGTACCGCCACGCTGCGGGAGGGGAAGCTCCCGTGGCGCTTCGAGTGGCCCGGCCAGTGGCAGCTGCTGGGCGTCGACTTCGAGCCCTTCGGAAAGGACCACGCCGAAGGCTCGTGGCCGAGTGGCCAAGACGTCGCCCGCAACGTCCTCGAGATCGAGCCCCCGGTGCCGATGGTCTACGAGTGGTTTACCCTCGACGGCGAGCCCTTCTCCTCCTCGGCCGGCAACGTCATTCTCGTCTCGGACGTCCTGGAACTGCTCGAGCCCGAAGTCCTGCGGTACTTCTTCGTGAAGGATCCCGTGAAGGCACGCGACTTCAGCATCGAACACCTCGACCAGCTGGTCGACGAGTTCGACCGGCTCGAGGCGATCTACTTCGGCGAGATCGAGGCCGACGAGGACGAGCGGGCATTCGCCGAGCGGGTCTACCCCTTCATTGTCGAAGCGCCCCGCGAGGAGCGAATCCGGCTGCCCTACACCTTCGCCGCGGTACTCGGGATGTTCGACGATCCCGACCTGCGCGAGGACGTCGCTCGCAAAGAAGGCCACATTCCCGACGATGCGCCCGAGTGGGCGATCGAGGACGCCCTGGATCGGGTCGAACAGGCCCGCAACTGGGCACGGCGTACCGGCAACGAGTTCGACTACGAACTCAAACGGACGGCGATCCCGGATCACGACTTCGACGCGGCGACCGAGGACGCGCTGGCGGAGTTGGCCGACTTCATCGAAGCGGGCCACGAGCCCGACGAGATCCAGGGCGAGATCTACGAGACCGCAAAGCGCCACGACGTCGATGTCGGCGACTTCTTCGCGGCGGGGTACCGGCTGTTCTTCGACGAGGACCAGGGGCCGAAACTCGGCCCGTTCCTCGCGAAGGTCGACCGGGAGTTCGTCGTCGCGCGGCTCCGGCGGGAACGCTAGGACAGACAAAAGCCATTTGAGAACGCCCGCCCGAGGTAGTACCGATGGATCACGGTTCCCTCGGTTTCGTCTCGCCCCCTGCAATATACGGCTCCGAACTCCTCACGTGGGCCCTGATCGGTCTCCTCTGCTACTGGGCCGCGATCGTCGGCCTGCGAAACGCGGGCCGGCTACCGGACTACGTCGGCACACAGGGACCGATCCTCACCCTCCATACCAAACGCGGTCGTGCCCTCCTCGACCGCCTCGCTCGCCCCAAACGGTTCTGGCGGGCGTGGTCGAACCTCGGCGTCGGCATCGCGCTGGTCGTGATGATCGGGATGTTCGTGTTCCTCCTGCAGGCGGCGATCACCGCGCTCTCGACGCCGGAGATGGCGACATCCGCCGTTCGACAGCCGCGTAACGTCCTCGTGATTCCCGGCGTCAACGACTTCCTGCCGCTGTCTGCCACGCCCGGGATCGTCTTCGGGCTGCTCGTCGGCCTCGTCGTCCACGAGGGCGGCCACGGGCTGCTCTGTCGCGTCGAGGACATCGATATCGACTCGATGGGGATCGCGATGCTTGCCGTCCTGCCGGTCGGCGCGTTCGTCGAGCCCGATCAGGAGAGCAGCAAGTCTGCCTCCCGCGGCGGCCAGACCCGGATGTTCGCCGCCGGCGTCACGAACAACTTCGCGATCACGCTGCTTGCCTTCGCCCTGCTTTTCGGCCCCGTCGTCGGCTCGATCGGCGTCGCCTCCGGGGCCGCCGTCGGCGGCGTCGCACCCGACTCCCCCGCCGACGACGCCGGGATCGAACCCAACGACCGCATCACGGCGATCAACGGCACCGCCGTCGAGACCAACGACGACCTCGCGGACCGTCTCGAGGCCACCAGCGGCGAACGGGTGGCCGTCGAACTCAACGGCGAGGAGACGGTGACCGTCGACCGATCCCTGCTCGTGACCGCGGCGATCGACGACGGCCCGACCGGCCTCTCGACCGGCGACGAGATCCGCGCCGTCGACGGGCAGACGGTCGCGACCGAACGCGGCTTCTTCGACGCCGTCGGCGAGAACGAGCGCGTGAACCTGACGATCGACCCCGCCGACGGCGGCGACCGAATCGAGCGTACGGTGGCCGTCGGAGCCGCCGTCTCGGTCGTCGAAGACGAACCCCTCGAGGCCGAGACCGGACCGACCGACGAGACGATGGTCATCACCCGGTTCGACGGCGAACGGGTCCACAGCTACGCGGAGTTGGCCGACCTGCTCGAGGACACCGAGCCCGGACAGGAGGTCGCGGTCGCGGGCTACATCGGTGACGAACGGGGAAGCTACGAGGTGACCCTCGACGAGCATCCGCGATCCGACAGCGGGTTCCTCGGCATTCAGCCGTACCAGGGAACGTCCGGCGTGGCGGTCAGCGACATCGGGGTCCAACTCTATCCCGCCGACGAGTACCTGGGGCTGCTCGGCGGCGATGGCGACACGCGGTTCGGACCGATTACCGACACGTTCCTCGGGAAAGTGGGGCTCGCAATCCTGCTGCCGGTGATGGGCGTCAGCGGCGCGCTGCCGTTCAACTTCGCCGGCTTCACCGGCGGGATTCAGAACTTCTACGAGGCACAGGGGCTCCTCGGCGCGTTCGGCGACGGGACCGTCTTCCTGCTGGCGAATCTGCTGTTCTGGACCGGCTGGATCAACCTCCAGCTTGGCTTTTTCAACTGCATTCCGGCGTTCCCGCTGGACGGTGGCCACATCCTCCGGACGAGTACCGAGGCGATCATCTCGCGGCTCCCGATCGAGGCGACCCGTGGGATGGTCCGGGTCGTGACGACGACGGTCGGCGTGACGATGCTCGTGAGCTTCCTCCTGTTGCTGTTCGGGCCGCAGTTGGTCTCGGGGTAGCGAACGACCGTCAGGCCCGCGACGTCACTCCTCGTACTCGACGCCGTGGCGCTCGTAGAACTCCTCGGGCGTCGCCTCGAGGCGTTCGAACTCGGTATCGAAGTAGTGTTCGTAGTGGCGGACGACCTGTTCGACGACCCAGCGGCTGAACGCCTCGTCGAAGTGCCACTCACCCTCCATTGGGGGAATGTCGAACCGGTCGTCCGTCGAGAAGGCGGCATAGACGTGGAAAAAGCCAAGGATGACGTCCGCGAAGTCACGGGCCTTCTCCGCGCCCGTTTCGCGCCGCTCCTCGAGTTCCGCCCGACCCTCGGCGGTCAGTTCGAAGTACTTTCGGTCGGGTTCGTCCTCGCGTTCGATGCGCTCGGCCCAGCCCTTGTCCTCGAACTTATAGAGGATGGGGTAGACCGAGCCGTAGGATGGCTCCCAGTGACCGCCGCTGATCTCACAGATCTCCTTCAAGATCTCGTATCCGTACCGTGGTTTCTCCGCGAGAAGCTCGAGGACGAGATAGGCGATGAGTCCTTTCGGCGGGCCACTTTTCCGCATGTGTCTCGGGGATAAAACGGACGGCGCTAAAGGGTTTCGGTCACGCCGAGTTCCGACGGTGCAGGTTCGGTACCGGTTGATCTGGCGGCGACGGTCGGGGCCGAAACTGTCAACCGAAATCCGGTCCTTCTTGAGCGCCCGGTTCCAACCCGCAACTATGGAACGACGGCGACCACCACAGACCGAAGAAGGCTGGTACGTTCTCCACGATTTCCGGTCGATCGACTGGGACGCCTGGCGAGCCGCCCCGGAGCGGCGACGTGAGCGGGCTATCGAGGAAGGTATCGACTACCTCGAGGCCAGCGAGGCCGTCGACGACGCCGACGAGGGCGATTCGGCGACGTTCGCCGTCCTCGGCCACAAGGCCGACCTGCTCGTCCTCCATCTCCGTCCCACCCTCGGCGATATCGACGCACTCGAGCGGCAGTTCGAACACACTGCGCTCGCGGAGTTCACCGAGCGAGCCGACTCCTACGTGTCGGTCACGGAGGTCTCGGGCTACATGTCCGAGGACTACTTCGACGAGGACAGCGAGGTCGAAGACGCCGGCCTCGAGCGCTACATCGAGTCCCGGCTCAAACCCGAGATTCCCGACAGCGAGTTCCTGAGCTTCTACCCGATGAGCAAGCGCCGCGGGCCGGACCACAACTGGTACGAACTGCCCTTCGACGAGCGGGCGGACTACCTCGCGAACCACGGCGAGATCGGCAAGGACTACGCCGGCCGCGTCACCCAGATCATCACCGGCAGCGTCGGGCTCGACGACTTCGAGTGGGGTGTGACCCTGTTCGGTGACGACCCGACCGACGTCAAGGAACTGCTCTACGAGATGCGCTTTGACCCCTCGAGTTCCCGCTTCGCCGAGTTCGGGCGGTTCCTCTCGGCACGGCGGTTCCCGCCGGAAGATCTCGGGGCCTTCCTCGCCGGCGACCGCGTGCCGGCCGAGGGCGAGGGGTCCCATCCCCACGCCGGCGGTGACGCCGAGGGACACCACGGCGGCTCCGACGGACATCATCACGGCGACGACTCGGGATCGGGCCACGGCGACGAGAGCGGCGGTGTCCGCGATGAACTCGAGGACGAGGGCATCTACGCGGGCCAGCCCCACGGCGAGGACGTCCACGCGGTCGTCCTTTACTCGGCGGCCGACCCCGACGAACTGTTCGCGGAGGTCGACGGCTACCGGGAGAACTTCGACCACTACGACACCCACGTGAAGACGGCGGTCTACGAGCCCCAGGATACCGACAGCGAAACCGCCGTCGTCAGCCTCTGGGATACCGAACGGGCCGCGAACACGGCCGCCGGATTCCTCGCCGAGTTACCCGAAGTCGTCCGACAGGCCGGTGACGACGAGGACGATTCGTGGGGGACGATGGGGATGTTCTACACCGTCAAACCGGACCACCGCGGGGACTTCGTCGAAACCTTCGACGACGTCGGTGGCGTTCTCGCCGACATGGACGGCCACCGTAAGACCGACCTGCTTGTCAACCGCGAGGACGAAAACGACATGTTCATCGCCAGCCGCTGGGACTCCCGGGAGGACGCCATGACGTTCTTCCGGAGCGACGCCTTCTCGGAGACCGTCGAGTTCGGACGGGACGTCCTCGCGGACCGACCGCGACACGTCTTCCTGGCCTGAGACGGACCCCAGTCGTCTCCGCCAGGACGGCCCGTCATAGGTGTGGGACAGTCTCACCGGTACCGACACGGGTTGATCGGTCCCGTTCATAAGGCGGATCGATGAGTACGACGCAGGAGTCGTTGCCACGACGAACGTGGGAGCAGTATCGCTCGATTCCGATCATTTACCGTATTGCGGTCGCGTTCGTCCTCGGGACCGCACTCGGGGCCATCGCCGGCGAACGCGCTGCCGTTCTCAGCCCGCTTGGTGATCTCTTCTTGCGGTTGCTCGAGATGCTGATCATCCCGTTGATCGTCTTTACGCTGCTTGGCGGGATGCGCAAGCTGACGCCGTCGAAACTCGGGAAGGTCGGCGGACTGACCGTCGCACTCTATGCCGCGACGACGACGATCGCGGCCCTGATCGGGCTGGCAGTCGCGAACCTGTTCGATCCCGGAACGGCCGTGGAGTTCACCGGTGGCGAGGCCCAGCAGGCCGAACCGCCGTCGGTCTCCGAGGTCGTCCTCGGTATCGTCCCCGAGAATCCGCTGGCCGCGATGGTCAACGGTGAGATTCTGGCGACGATCTTCGTCGTCGTCGTCTTCGGGTTGGCGTTGACGATCGTCCGCGAGTCGACGACCGAGGAGCCGATCGCGGACGCGATCGACGGCTTCTTCGGGTTTATCGACGCCGGTACACAGGCGCTGTTCACGATCGTCTGGGGCGTCATGGAGTACGGCGTCGTCGGCGTCTTCGCGCTCATGGCCACCGCGATCGGGACCGAAGGCCTGGGCGCGATCGTGCAACTGGGCGCGCTCGTCGGCGTCATCGCGATCGGCATCGCGATCCACATGACCGTTACCTACCTGGGCGTGATGACCGTCGGTATCCTCGGTCAGTCACCGCTCGCGTTTCTCGACGGCGCGAAAGACGCGATGGTGACGGCCTTTACGATCCGTTCCTCGAGCGGGACGCTGCCGGTGACGATCACCGACGCCGAACGGAACCTGCGCATCGACGAGTCGGTCTACGGCTTCGGCCTCCCGCTCGGGGCGACGATCAACATGGACGGGGCGGCGATCAGACAGGCCGTCACGGTGGTCTTCGCCGCGAACATGGTCGGCGTGTCGCTCGGCCTCGGCGATCAGTTGATCGTCCTCGCGACCGTGATCCTGATCAGTATCGGCACCGCCGGGGTCCCCGGGGCCGGGCTCATCATGCTGACCGTTATTCTGAACGCCGTTGGACTCCCCCTCGAGATCGTCGGCTTCGTCGCGGGGGTCGACCCGATCCTCGGCCGGATCGCGACGACGAACAACGTCACCGGCGACCTCGCGGTCGCGTCGGTCGTCGGCAAGTGGACCGACGGGATCGACCTCACTGAGGGGGTCTGGGCCGACGGCTCGCAAGCCAGTGGCGACGGCGAGGACGGCGTCGCAGCCGGTGACTGATCAGGGACTCGAGTCCGCCGACTCGTCGTAGAAGAAGTAGGCGGCGATTCCGGCCAGACCGAACGCCAGCGTCACGAACGGCCACTTGCCGGGATCACGGCCGGTCAGGTGGCCGTGGGCGGTCACGAAGATCGCGAAGCCGACGTGAGCGACCAGCGTCGCCGCGAGAAACGCCTGTAGTTCCATTACTGAGTACTTCGACGCGGCGATCAAAGCCGTTACGAAGCCGGTGGACGGCCCCACGAGAAGAGCAGTGCCATGGCCGGGAGGGCGGCTCACCGCACCCGCGGTGAGTCGCCCGACTCGGGGGAGGGCAGGCCACCACCCGATCCGACCGCGAGCGAAGCCGTGCGCGGCGCTTCGCGCCGCGGACAGTCGAGCGGCCGACGGCCGCGAGACGGGCTGAGCGAGCGGACCGACGACCGATGTGGAGGGGCGCAGCGCGCCCCGAAACGGAGGGAGGAGTGTTTTTGATCGACCTTTTGCCGAGGGACGGTGCGCTGGGCGGCAGCTACGCTGCCGCCAGCGCGATAGACCGCAGCGCAAAAGGTCGTCGTTAATCGAAATCGTGATCCGGGTCGTCCTCGACTTTCCGCTTCATCGAGTCGCGTCGTGCCTTGGCGTCACGGCCGGTCGCCTCGAGCAGGAAGTCGTTCTTGATGTCGACGGCGTCGGCCGCGGCCTCGAGTTCGTCGGGGCCGAGTTCGGTGGGGTCGCGCTCGTTGAACTCGACGCCGAGTTTGTCCTTCTTGCCGGAGTACTCGACAGCACCGACGACGATCTTCTCGAAGACCGGGTTGTCCGGCTCGTCGATGAGGTAGAGGTCGCTGCCCTTGTACTCCTCGGTGCCGGTGATCGGGCCGAAGTAGTCCTCGACCGTCGACTCCATATCCGGAATGCGCTCCTCGAGATATTCACCGCGACGCATCTTGTACTCCTTCATGGATTGGGAGAAACACGGCGGCGCGTTTACCTCTTTTCATAGCCAACGATTCGATCCGCTGACCTGTCAGGGATCGCTCGAACGGCGGTATCACGGACACGGGACCCGTGACCGTCGCGGTTGCACCGCGAAATCGGGATCCCGGTCCGTATCAACGCCGCTCGCGTTCGCTGAGATATCCCTTCCGGCAGTCGGGACAGATGTCGCCGGCCCGCAACGAGCCCCGATCGCCGGCAGCGATGTACTCACACCGGGGGCAGTAGAACTCGGTCGGCACGTCCTCGCCGGGACCGCTGTCGCCCTCGGCGGGCGTCGGGACCGACTCGGCTCGCTCGATGCCGGTCCCCGATTCCGACGCGACGTCGGCGGCAGCCTCGGTCGCGTCCTGCGTCGGCGGCTCGGCAGTCACGGAGCGGGCGTCGGCAGCGGCCTCGGCGGCGTCAGCACCGCCGACGGGGTCGTCCGGCTCGTCGTCGAGGAGGACGGCGTCGTCCTCGATCGCGGCCGGATCGACCTCGGCACCGGCGTCGGCCGCGTCGTCGGCACCTGCAGGGCCGTCGTCGGGCCAGTCGGTCGGTTCGTTCGTCTCGTCCGCCGGCGGACCGACGTCGTCGGAGTCGGGCCACTCGCCGCGTTCGCGGTCACGGTCGGGATCGGCGACCGGTTCGTCGTCGTCCTCGAGGATCTCGCCGTCGTCGGTGACCGGATTGCCGTTCTCGTCGGTCGGGAGATCGATCTCGTCGTCGACTCCGGCCGGGTCGGGCTCGGCCGCCTCGAGGTCAGGGGCGGCCGGGTCGGCCGCAGTCTGGTCGGCGTCGTCCGTGTCGGCCGGATCGGCGGTTGCGGGGCCGGCGGCCGCCGTCGCGGGTTCGTCGGCATCGATGAACTCGGCGTCCTCCTCGCCGTCGATCGGATCGGAGTCGGACGCGAGTGCTGGTTCGGGCGGTTCGGTATCGGGCTCGGCGGGGGGAGAGTCGGCGTCCGTCCCGGCGGAGAGGCTCGTTACTTCGGTGTTCTCGCTGATGACGTTGCGCTCGCCACAGCGGGCACACTCCTCGTACTCCTGGACGGTTACGACGACCTCGCTGCCCCGTTCTTCGCGCTCGCGTTCGACCTCGGTCTCGCCGAAGTCGTGTCCGAGCAGCGAACATCGCAGGACCATTGTCCCACCGTACCGACCGGTCCCATAAAAAACGTACTGCTAAGCGGATTTTCGGTCGTGACAACGCGTTGAGTGCAGATCGGCGGACAGGCGAGTCGGACCGTACCTCGAGTCGTGGCTCGAGGAGGCGGGTTCGGCGGCGGCGTTCGTCGCTGTCGGAACGACAAACGTCAAATCCCGGGTCGTCGAATGGACACACGGATGAGAGCAAAGCGGGAGTACCGGAACCGGGAGAGGACGGAGGTGGCGGTACTCGACGCCTTGGTCGACCGCGCCGAGGACGGAATGACGGTCTTCGAACTCCGGGCGGCCGTCGAGGTCGACATCGACGAACTCGAGGACGCCCTGGCGACGCTCAAAGAGGACGACCTGATCGCCGTCGACTCGGGCTCGGAGACGGTGATCAAACCCGCCGACCGCGTCGTTCCCGACGAGCCGACCGACGAGGACGACGACGAGTCGTTCGGCGAGTGGCTTCGCGACCGGCTGCCTTTTTGAATCGAAACGCCTGATACGGTCAGGCCCCAGGGAGTATCCATGAGCGTCATCGAGTCCATCCACGAGGATCACGGGGCCACGTTCGGGGAGCGCGCCGACCGGACGATCGTCGACCACTTCGGGCGTCCCGAACGAACCCATCGCGCGGTCCGCAACGGCGTCGGACTGTTCGAACCGGCCTACGGCGTGATCGTCGTGGAGGGCGACGATCGCGTCGAATACGTCGACAACGTGGTCTCGAACCGGGTCCCCGCCGAGGACGGCGAGGGCTGTTACGCGCTCGTCCTCGACCCACAGGGCGGGATCGAGGTCGAACTCTACGTCTACAACGCGGGCGAGCGACTGCTGCTTTTCACCCAGCCCGAAACCGCCGAACCGCTGGCCGAGGAGTGGTCGGAGAAGGTGTTCATTCAGGACGTCGAGATCCGGGTCGCGACCGACGATTACGGGATCTTCGGCATCCACGGTCCGCAAGCGACCGAGAAGATCGCCAGCGTTCTCAACGGGGCCGCCTCGCCCGATCGCCCGCTTTCGTTCGTCCGCGGGACGATGGGCGACGAAGGGGTCACAGTTGTCCGGACCGACGCGCTGACCGGCGAGGAGAGTTTCGACGTGATCTGTGCGGCCGACGACGCCGAAGCGGTCTACGACACGCTGCTCAACCACGGCCTCAACGCCGCCCCCTTCGGCTACCGGACCTTCGAGAGCCTCGCGCTCGAGGCCGGGACCCCCCTGTTCCACACCGAACTCGAGGGGGAGCTGCCGAACGTCCTCGGCCTCCGAAACGCCTTGGACTTCGAGAAGGGCTGTTACGTCGGTCAAGAAGTCGTCTCCCGCGTCGAGAACCGTGGCCAGCCGAGTCGGCGGCTCGTCGGACTGACGCTCGAGGGCGAGACCGTCCCCGAGGGCGGCGCGGCCGTCTTCGACGGCGACGCCTCGGTCGGCGAGGTGACCCGCGCGGGCGAGAGCCCGATGCTCGAGGAGATCATCGCACTCGCCGTCGTCGACTACGGCCTCGAGAGCGACGACCTGACGGTCCGAATCGATGGCGAGGAGGTCGCCGCAACGCGGACCGAACTGCCATTCGTCGAGGGATCGGACCGGTCGGCGCGGCTGCCGGAATACTAGGGGCGATCGAGAACGAGACGTGCTGGTGAAACGGTCGTTTTAGCCAGCCGAAAGTATTCGATAGTCGTCACCGTGGGTCCCCGTATGGACTGGAGTCGCAGACGGACGCTCCGAGCCGCGAGCGGCTCGGCCCTCGGAACGGTCGTCGCGGGCTGTCTCTCGAGCGGCGACGACGGGACCGGAGAGGCCGACGAGAACGACGACGAATCGGACCGGAACCGCGATCCCGGGGAGCCGGCCGGCGACGCCGAGGACCGTTCGATCGACGGCCGACTGCACAACGATGCCGCGACGGCACGGGTCTTCGCGGTAACGGTTCGGGACGAGACCGGCACCGTCGTCGCGGATGACGAGCGGGACGTCCCGGCGAACGGAACGACGAGAATTCCGGCGATCGCCGGCCCCGGGGAATCGCGGACGATCGAGGTCACCGTGGACGGAACGACCGCGACCGAGACGCTCGCGTTCGACGTCGAACCGATCCCTGGCGGACGGGAGGGGTACGTAGACGTCACGTACACGGCCGAGGAGGGGCTCGAGATCCGCTTCACCCCGATCGAGAACACCGGGGACGACGACCTCCCGCGAGTCGACGAGCCACCCTACGAGATCATCGATCCCGGCTGCGGCCCCGACGGCGGTCGCGAGCCGCTCTGGCTGTGCGAGGCCATGCCGACCGCTCCCTCGTTGTCGTTCGAACAGGTGTCGACGACGGGAGCGGTCCGCCGGGACGAGGGCCTCACCGGGCACCACGACGACTCCGGGTCGCAGTTCTACGCGGCGCTGTTGACCGATACCGACGGTCTCGAGCGGGTGCGGCGTCGCGAGGGCTCGGCAGTCGACGAGCTGCTCGCGGGCACGGACCCCGCGTCCGAGGCCGTCCTCGTCGTCCAGACTGGGTGGGGATCCGGGACGGTGCGACCGCATCTCAAGCGGGTCGAGACGACGAGGAACGGCGTCCACGCGTTCGGGTGCCACCGTCTGCCGTGCGAGAGAACCGACGACATCACCGCCCGAACGGTCCTCGCGCGGTTCGACCGGCCGGCGAGCCTCGAGTCGGCCCACGCCACGCTGACCGTCGACGCCGATCGGCGGGTGACCGTCGCCGCCGGTGAGGGCGTCGTGACGGTCGACGAGTGACGGCCGCTGGTGGCCCCCGCGCCCCTCGAGCGGGGCTCGAGGGGCGACCCCCGGAGTGAGTCTTATATGCTCCGGCATCAACGGTCGAGCCATGTCGGGAGACGCCCTCGAGCGAGACCTGCTGGACCGGGAGCCTGACGACCGGATCCGCGTACTCGACCCGGACGGCACCGTCGTCGCGCCCGAACTCGAGCCGGACCTCGCGGCCGAGACGCTGCGGTCGATGTACCGGGACATGCGGTTTTCCCGCCGGTTCGACGAGCGGATGATCAGCCTCCAGCGGCAGGGCCGGCTGGGGACCTACTCCTCGCTGGCCGGTCAGGAGGGCTCCCAGATCGGGTCGACCTACGCGCTGGCCGACGACGACATGCTCTCCTTTCAGTACCGGGAACACGGGGCGCTGGTCGTTCGGGGTCTGCCATGGGAGTACCTGCTGTACTGGATGGGCCACGAGGACGGCAACGCCGCGCTGGCCGAGATCGACGTCCTACCGCTGGACATCTCGATCGCCGCCCACCTTCCCCACATCGTCGGCTGGTCGTGGGCCGCGAAGCTGAACGGCGACGAGCGCGTCGGCGTCGCCCACTTCGGCGACGGCTCGACCTCCGAGGGGGACTTCCACGAGGCGCTGAACTTCGCCGGCGTCGTCGGGCGTGGCCCGACTGCTCGTGGGACGTAGTCCCACGCTGTCTTCGACACGCCGACGGTCTTTTTCTGTAACAACAACCAGTGGGCGATCTCGGTCCCACGGGAGCGCCAGACCGCGAGCGCGACCATCGCACAGAAGGCCACCGCCTACGGCTTCGCGGGCGTCCAGGTCGACGGGATGGACCCGCTCGCGACCTACGTCGTCACGAAGGCCGCCCGGGAAAAAGCCCTCGAGTCCAGCGACGAGCGATTACGACCGACGCTGATCGAGGCGGTCCAGTACCGCTACGGCGCGCACACGACGGCCGACGATCCCGACGTCTACCGGGACGAGGAAGAAGTCGAGGAATGGCGCGAGAAGGATCCGATCGACCGGTTCGAAGCCTACCTGCGGGACGCGGGCGTCCTCGACGACGACCGGATCGAGGCGATCGAGAGCGAGATCGAGGAGACGCTGGCCACGCTGGTCGACCGC
The DNA here is from genome assembly GCF_000230735.2 of Natrinema pellirubrum DSM 15624. NCBI lineage: Archaea > Methanobacteriati > Methanobacteriota > Halobacteria > Halobacteriales > Natrialbaceae > Natrinema > Natrinema pellirubrum. The sequence continues at coordinate 418,041 of NC_019962.1, read as the reverse complement.
GCCGAAGACGTGGCGGGCGATCCCGGCGATATGTTCGAGTACGCCTACGCGGAGCCGACGCCGCGACTCGAGGCCCAGCGCGACTACCTCGCCGACCTGCGGGAGCGCCACGGCGACGATGCGTTACTCGAAGACGAGTGAACCTCTGGAACAGCGTATAAAGGCCGCAGTGGGACAGGCAAACGGCTACCCGAACGTCGTCGCAACCCCCAGTCGATATGCAACTCGAGCAGCCGTCCCGGGAGGCGAGTTGGGAGGGCACGGTGCCGAACGCGGTCGACGCACGGGTCGTCGGGCTGGTCGTCGTGACGGCCGGCCTCGCCGCGTCGATCAACGTCCCCTACGGCGGCCTCGCGATGGCGGCCGCGTCGTTCGCGGTGGTGACCGGCGTCGGCCTCGGCTGTCACCTGCTCGGCGAACGAAAGCTCCGCCGGATCACCGACGATCTGGTCGAGCGGTGGGTCGCTGCCGGCGGCGAGATCGAGGGCGTCACCCGCGCCGCGACGGGAACGAGGACCGAGTGGCGCGTTCACACCCCCGAGGGCGACATCGTCATCGGCGGGGTCGCGCTGGTGCCGATCGCCCGCCTCTCCGTGGAGTGGCGGGGCATCGCCGACACGATGGCCGCCAGCGAGGCCGAGGAGCGAATCGACCACCTCGCCGAGAGCCTCTACCGGGAGATCTTCGAGATCGGAACCGCGACCTAGCGGTCGTAGCGCGGTTCCGGATGCCGCGCGAGCGGGCTGTTTTCAATCGAACAGTTCCTCGTGGCGCTGGGCCAGGTTCGTGTACTCGCCCGACGAGTAGTCGTCGAGGATCGCCGCCGCGTCGATCCCGGTGTCCTCGAGCGGCGTGATCTCCGCAGGGACGCCGCGAACGAACGAGTCAGGCGGGATCGTATACTCGTCGGGGACGACGGTGCCAGCGGCGACGATGCTGCCGGTGCCGATCGTCACGCCGGTGTTTATCGTCGCGTTGAACCCGATCAGCGATCGCTTCTCGACGGACGTCTCGTTGAGGACGGCCCCGTGACCGACCATGACTTCGCTCGCGAGTCGCGAGGCGTGGATCGTCGCGTTGTCCCCGACGTGCGTTTCCCGGCCGACCCGGACGGGACCGACGTCGCCACGTAGCACGACGCCGGGCCAGACGCTCGCGTCCGCCGCAACCTCGACGTCACCGACGAGGGTCGCCTCGCTGCTAACGCGGGCCGTGTCGTCGATCGTCGGCCGGTCGTCCTCGAACGCGTAGGTCCTGCTGTCGACCATGTGTGACAGTATCACTATCGCACCCATAATACCGAATCACGATCACCGTGACAGTCGTCGATGCATTGGCAACGGGACTCGAGTCACGACCGCGAGCGAGGGCTGATGACCGAAGCGGAGAACAAAAGGCCGGACCGATCGGCGGCGTTCAGAACGTCTCGAGGTAGCGGTCGAGTTCCCAGTCGGAGACGTCGACGAGGTAGTCCTCGAACTCCTGTCGCTTCGCTTCGACGAACTTGGGCGCGACGTGGTCGCCCAGCGCGTTGTAGATGGCCTCGTCCTCCTCGAGGGCGTCGACGGCCTCGCCGAGGTTCGAGGGCAGCGTGTTGATGCCGTACTCCTCGCGTTTTGCCTCGTCGAACTCGTAGATGTTCTCGCGGACCGGGTCGGGGCAGTCGAGATCGTTCTCGATGCCGTCGAGGCCGGCGTGGATCATGACGGCGAGCGCGAGATACGGGTTACAGGACGGGTCGGGCGAGCGCAGTTCGACGCGCGAGGCCGCCGGCGTTCGGGCCGCCGGTTTGCGGATCAGCGCCGAGCGGTTGCGGTCCGACCAGGCGACGTAGACGGGCGCCTCGTAGCCGGGCACCAGGCGCTTGTAGCTGTTGACGGTCGGGTTCGCGATCGCCGTGATCGCCGGCGCGTGTTCGAGGATCCCGGCGGTGAAGGCGTGGGCCTCGTCGCTCAGGTTGAACTCGTCGTCCTCGTCGTGGAAGGCGTTCTCGCCGTCCTCGGTGAACAGCGAGAGGTGCGTGTGCATCCCCGAGCCGTTGATACGCGGGATCGGCTTGGGCATGAACGTCGCGTGCAGGTCGTGCTGGGCGGCGATCGCACGAACGACGGTCCGGAAGGTGCCGACGTTGTCGGCCGTCGCGAGTGCGTCGTCGTAGGTGAAGTTGATCTCGTGTTGGCCCTCGGCGACCTCGTGGTGGCTGGCCTCGACCTCGAAGCCCATCTCCTCGAGGCCGTAGATGATGTCGCGGCGGACATCGCTGGCGAGGTCCTTCGGCGCGAGGTCGAAGTAGCCGCCGGCGTCGTTGGTCTTGGTCGTGGCGCGGCCGTCCTCGTCCTCCTCGAACAGGAAGAACTCCGGTTCGGGTGCGGCGTTGACCATGTAGCCCATCTCCTCGGCGCGGTCGAGTGCGTTCTTGAGAACGCGGCGCGGATCGCCCTCGAAGGGTTCGCCCGTGGTCGTGTCGTAGACGTCACAGATCATTCGGGCGGCGGCACTGTCGTCCTTCTGGCGCCACGGGAGGATCGCGAACGTCTCGGGGTCGGGCTTGAGTCGCATGTCCGACTCCTGAATGCGAACGAAGCCTTCGATAGAAGAACCGTCGAAGTAGATCCCCTCGGTGAAGGCCTTCTCGGCCTGGCGGGCCGGCACGGAGACGTTCTTGACTGTGCCCAGAATGTCGGTAAACTGTAGTCGGAGGAAGTCGACGTCTTGCTCCTCGATCTCGTCCAATACCGCTTGTTCGGTTTCAGAGAGGTTTCCGCTTGTCATCTTTCTCGTCGTATCCTCGTAACCAGTATACTAAAGCACTACCGTTCCGTGCAAATCTTCGCTCTCCCTCTCGAAACTGCATATTCGTAAATTTCTAAAGGGCACGGTGAGTGGGTATACCTGATGACGTACGAAAATCTCGATGCAAAACTAGTGAATGCACTTCTCGGTGACGGCCGGGCGAGCCTGCGAAGCCTCGCGGAGGAACTCGACGTGTCCGTGACCACCGTCTCGAACCACCTCTCCGATCTCGAGGAGCAAGGCGTGATCGAGGGCTACACCCCGCGGGTGGATTACGACGCGGTCGGCTACGACGTGACTGCCGTGATCCAACTGCAGGTCGAGGGGAACGCCCTCCCCGACGTCACCGACACGCTGCGCGATCACCGCCAGATGACCAGCGTCTACGAGGTCACCGGCGACTACGACGTGATCGCCATCGGCAAGTTCGAGGACACCGATGGGATGAACGACCAGATCAAGCAACTGCTGACCGATCCCGATATCAAGGCCTCGAACACGAGCGTCGTTCTCAACGCCGTGAGCGAGAACGAACAGTTCGAACTCGAGGTCGAAGGCGAAGAGTAATCGGACGGGTCTTTTCGGCAGGGTTCACTCGAATAGTGGCGACTCCGCGTCGTCTGTTAAAATGTCATCAAGCACTCGCAAATATCGGCGAGTGAGCGGTTCGAAGAACCCGAACGATGCCGTTCACCGAACGCTTCGCGTTCGGGCCGACGAGCGACCGTCGGGAGCGAGGAGTGCTTTTGGTCCAGGTTTTACCGAGCGAACGAGCGAGCAGCGTGAGCGAGTGAGCGTGGTTCGAGACGGCGGAGCCGTCTCGTTATCACGAAAGAGCGCGTAGTGATTAGCAAATCTTATTGAGAAATCCACTGAGGTGATTGTCAATCCACGATGCAGCGAAACTCAGTTTCTCGGTCAGTTGGTCGAACAGTTCGTCAAGGAGTCTCCGGTACTCGTCTTCGCCGTTAACAATCAACGGCGAAGACTCCCACTTGAGACTCTTCCAGACAGGTTCGATTGGGTTGAGGTCCGGGGAACCAACCGGAAGGAACACCAGATCAATCCCGAGTTCATGAGCACGCTTGCGCGTGTGCTTGCAGACGTGTGACGAAAAGTTATCCAACACGAGCAGAATCCGCTTGCCGGGATTCTGCTCGCGGATCTCCTCGAAACACCCACAGATTTGTTCTTTCTCCTGGTTCGGTGGGAACGACAGCACGCTCTCTCCGTTGAGCGCATAGAACCCGGCCGCTGGTGTATCGATTTTCACCAGCGGCCGAGTGATATGTGGTTCATCGACCGTATACAGTCGCTGAGAGTTGTCCCATGGTTGTGGATGCGAGACATCGAAAAATCCCACCACAGTCCCGCCATCAGTGCAGATATCCTCATCGGTACGCCACTTCTCTTCGTCGTCATCGTCGTCACTCTCGCGCTTATTATGTGGCTGGTCGTGAGCATCCTCGTCGAACGCGTACTCAACGCGTTCGTCGAGGATCTCTTCGGCGTTGTCGGGTCGATCAGGCCGTTTTGTCCGAGGAATGGCGTAGGAAAGGCCGAGATTGTGTAGGAACGTTGGGAGGTAGTGTGGATGATATTCGACGTCGAACTCCTCGTCGAGAAGGTGCTGAATCTCCTGTTTTTTCCACGGTTGTCCCTCACGTAGTCGATCGATGAGTTCGTCTTGTTGGTCTTCGTCGAGCTTCGGGGGCCGACCGCCCCCGAAGTTCGGAGTGAGTTTGCCGAGACCTCCTTCGTTCCAGCGGTTAACCCAGTTCGTGGCGGTGCCCTCAGATTTCCCGACGTCGTCGGCGGCTTCCTTCAGCGTGGCACCCTTGTACAGCCGTTTGATGAACACGAGGCGTTCGAATTCCTTCTGATCGTCTGCCTCGCCGAGAAGACGATCCAGATCTTCTTCACTCAGGTGTCGCACGATTTTCTTCTCTCGACCAGTCACTACACTAAAGAGATACTTCTACTCAATAACTTTCCCGAATCACTACGCGCTCTTTCGGTTGACAGCGTAAAAGCTGGGCTTACATCATGCCGCCCATGCCGCCGCCCATGCCGCCCATGCCGCCGGCACCGCCGGGGCCGCCCTCTTCGTCGTCGCCCTTGTCGGTGGAGAGGTCGCCGGCGGAGATGATGTCGTCGATCTTGAGAACGAGGTTCGCGGCCTCCGCGGCGGAGGTCACGGCCTGTTCCTTGGCGTGGGCCGGTTCGACGACGCCGGCCTCGAAGGTGTCCTCGACGTCGCCCGAGAAGACGTTCAGACCGGCCGTGATCTGCCCGTCGTCGTGGGCCGCACGCAGGTCGACGAGCGTGTCGATCGAGTCCAGTCCCGCGTTCCCGGCGAGGACGCGCGGGACGAGTTCGAGCGAGTCGGCGAAGGCCTCGACGGCCAGCTGTTCGCGGCCGGAGACGGAGTCGGCGTAGTCGCGCAGACGGCCGGCGAGTTCGACCTCGATGGCACCGCCGCCCGCGAGGACGCGGCCGTCGGAGACAGTCTGTGCGACGACATCGAGCGCGTCGTTGACGCCGCGCTCGAGTTCGTCGACGACGTGGTCGGTCGAGCCACGCAGCAGGAGGGTGACGCCGTGGGCGTCCTCGCCCTCGACGTAGAACAGTTCGTCTTCCTCGTCGCGGGTGACGTCGCCGAAGCCGAGGTCCTCCTCGGTCGCGCTCTCGAGGTCGGAGACGATCGCCGCGCCGACGACTTCCTGGAGGAACTCGAGGTCGGACTTCTTGGCGCGTCGCACCGCGAGGATGCCTTCCTTGGCGAGGTAGTGCTGAGCGAGGTCATCGATGCCCTTCTGGCAGAAGACGACGTCAGCGCCGAGGTCGGCGATCGTGTCGACTTTCTCCTGTAGCTGTTTCTCCTCGCGGTCGAGGAACTTCTGGAGCTGGTCGGGGTCGGTGACCGAGACCTCGGTGTCGACGTCGGTCTCCTCGACTTCGATCGCCTCGTCGAGCAGGAGGATGTCGGCGTCCTCGACCGAGTTGGGCATGTTGTCGTGGACGGGGTCCTTGTCGACGATGCCGCCCTCGAGGAGGTCGGACTCGCCGGCACTGCGACCCGTCTGGGTCTCGATGTTGAGGAACTCGAGGTCGACGACGTTGTCGCCGTTCTCGTCCTCGACGGTGACCTGCCGGATGGCCTCGACGATGAGTTCGGCGAGATACTCCTTGTTGACCTCGGTGCCCTTGCCGGTCATCGAGGTCTCGGCGGTCTTTCGGAGGAGTTCCTCGTCGCTCGTGTCGATGTCGGTCGCGATGTCGTCGATCTCCTGGCGGGCCTGCTCGGAAGCGAGGTGGAAGCCCTTGATGATCGCCGTCGGGTGGATGTCCTGCTCGAGGAGGTCCTCGGCGTTTTTGAGGAGTTCGCCGGCGATCGCGACGGCGGTCGTGGTGCCGTCACCGGCCTCGTCTTCCTGCGTTTCGGCGACCTCGATGATCATCTCGGCCGTCGGGTTGTCGATGTCCATCTCCTTGAGGATGGTGACGCCGTCGTTAGTGATCGTCACCGATCCCATGGAGTCGACGAGCATCTTGTCCATGCCCTTCGGGCCGAGTGTGGATCGAACGGCTTCAGCGACCGCACGGGCGGCGCTGATGTTGTAATCCTGCGCGTCCTTGTCCTTGACGCGCTGGGAGTCCTCGCTCATTACGATCATCGGCTGCCCCTGCTGCATTCGCTGACTCATAGTCACTCGATCGATTGATTGTGATTCTACATAAAGCTTTCTCAATCGTCGCAGTCGGCCGTACCAGTCCGGCGGCCGATTCGCCGACGAAAACCGCCACAGTGTACGGGATTGACGACCGATTTCGCCGATCGGATCGGCTCGTGAATCGTTCCCAGTCGGGGGTCGGCACGGTGCTTTTATATTAGATAGTGTGTGGCGATGGGATCCTCGTTCGGACCAACCAATGGCACCCCTCACGACGCCATCGAAAACACGTCTCACGACCCTCGTTTGGGACCGTCGACCGAACCGCTGATCCACCGGTCCGGAAAGCCGTGGTTTTCCGGCCGAAACGATGCCAGACCCGGCGCCGGTTGGTGAATAAATACTGACTCAGTGCCGAGTCAACACAACAGAAGGGTTATCCCGGTAGTAACGTATTACCACTCGAGCATGGACGAGTCCCCGTCCGTTCCCGAATCGTTCAACGATCCCCGGATCACCCCCCAGTTCTACCGCCGGCTGCCCGGACCGGACGGCGACCTCGTACTCGTCGGGGTCGTCCACGACCACCCCGCGAGCATCGCCCGCGTCGAGCGGGTCCTCGAGCGGATCGAGCCCGAGACGGTCGCCCTCGAGTTACCGGCCATCGCCGTCCCGCTGTATCGCGTCTACGCCCGTGATCGCGCCGACGACGCGGCGTCGCCGCGGTTCGGCGGTGAGATGAGCGCCGCGATTCGGGCCGCACCCGAGGCCGATCCCGTCGGGATCGACGCGCCGAACTGGTCGTTTCTCCGACTGCTCGTCCGGCGGCTGGTCGCCGACCGCGTCTCGGCCGGGACCGCCCGGCGCGTCCTCGCGAGCGTCGGCGGCGCGACCCGCGAGGCACTCGCCTGTCGGGTCGCCGCGACGCTGACTCACGCGACCTCGATGACGGTCGTCCCTGGCACGCGGGCCGAATACGACTGCGATCGCGACGACCCGCCGGAGCGACAGGCCGACCACGAGCGTGCCCACGTGGCCGGCGTGCAGGCGCTACTGGGCGGCGTCGATACCGACGGAACGGCGCTGTCCTATCGCGATGATACGCGCGAGCAGTGTATGATCGATCGCCTCGAGGGTCTCCGGGCCGAGTCGGGCGACGTCGTCGCCGTCGTCGGCGTCGATCACCTCGAGCGGCTCGCGACTGACCTCTCGAGCTGACGAAAAAGCGGTTGTTTTCAGCGCCGGGTCGGCGGTTCGATCAGGATTTCACCGTCGCCCCTGACCGTGACGTGATAGCCATCGACGACGAACGAGAGCGCGCCACCGGTCCGGGGACTGCCGTTGTGGCGCGGTCGGAAGAGCCTGTCCAGCGCGGCGGGGTCGACGGCATCGTACAGTGCGACGCGGCCGTCGGTGACGTCGACGCCCATGCAGTCGGCCAGCGCGTGGATCACGGTCGTGCTGAGCGTCGCCGGGCCGGCGGGATCGTGCGAGACGCGATACAGGGGCGGAGAGCGAGACCGGGCGGCGGCGGAAGCGTAATCGTTCATTGCGGTTCGTCTGCGTCCAGTCCTCACTTGAGAACCAAAAGCGTAATCGTTTATTACTACATCAACCCGGTGGAGTGACGGAGGAACAGTAGTTAGAACTCGAGAGTATCCACGAACTAGAAACGAAGTGTGCAATCGAGTTGCGACGGGCCACCGAACGGCGACAGTGAGTGCCGATGCCGGATCGTCGAACGGGTCCCGGATCGATCCGCGTTCGAGAGGGGCACCAGTCCGTGCCGGCGTTTATCGGCGCAGTGCGGACACGCAGTTCCAGCAGTACGTAAACGCCTGATCACCCTCGTTGGGCGCACCGCAGTGGGGACAGCGGGTCGGTTCGCCGTCGACCACCGCCCGGTCGTCAGGGACCGGCTCGGCGTCGACGTCGTCGGACGCGTGCGGGTACCGGTCGGAACCCGGCGAGGACCGGACGCTCGCGCGGTTCGGATCGGCCAGCGACGGCGTCCGCTCACCGTCGCCGTCGTCGCGCCGGGCGTAGAGATAGTACAGTAACAGGTGCAACAGGGCAAACAGCGCGATGTATCCGATGAGCCAGCCCCACAGCTCCATCACCGTGACATATGTTCTCGAGGCACTTGGCTATTCCCCGCCGTCCGAATCGAAGACAGTTCGAGAAACGGGACCTACTCGGGTGGCTGGAGGTTCCGGCCGAACTCGTCGAAGACCTCGAGGTCGTCCGGGACATCGTACTCGATCCGCCGTTGTGCCTGACGGTTCGTGCCGGCCTCGTCGACGGGCGTGGCGACGTCCTCCCAGCCGGGCTTGATCTTGACGCTTGTCGCGGGCATCCCGATCGCGATGTGGTGGGCGGGGACGTCGTTCTGAACGATGCCGCGCGCGCCGACGATGGCGTTCTCGCCGACCTTGCAGCCGGCCCGGACCATCGCGTCGTAGGTGAGCCGAACGTCGTCCTCGACGATGGTGTGGTAGTTGCGGACCTCGGTCTGGTCGACGACGTCGTGGTCGTGGCTGTAGACGTGGACGCCGTCGGAGATCGAGACGCGGTCGCCGATGGTGAGTTTCCCGCGGTCGTCCAGGTGGACGTCGTCGTGGACGACCGTGTTGTCCCCGATCGTGATGTTGTGGCCGTAGGTGAAGGTGATACCCTTGAAGAACCGACAGTTGTCGCCACACTCCTCGAAGAGGTGGTCCGCGAGCATCCGTCTGAATCGCAGCGCGAACTCGACGTTGTCCGCGATCGGGAGGCTGTCGAACTGCCGCCAGAGCCACTGGAGGTGTTTCGAGCGGCGGAACCGCTCCTCGTCCTTCTCGGCGTAGTACTCGCTCTCGAGCGTGGTGTTGCAGGGATCGTAGCTCTGCAGGCGGACGCGTTCGGCCGCCGACACCGACTCGCCGCGCTGCCAGCGCTCGTAGGCTTCGCGGTCGCCCGAGAGGTCGATCAGGACGTCTTCGACGATCGAGCAGGTGTCCTCGTCGCTCGCAAGCCGTCGATCGACCTCGTCGATGAACTCGCGCATCCCCGATTCGGCCTCGTCGGGGAGCGACACGTACCGCTTTGTCATACCCCGAAGTATTGCCCGCCGAGTTGATAGGGGTTCGGTTGTCCGGTCCCGGTTGCCGGACCCACTGGCACGCGTGTCACCGCGATTCGGTCTCGGCCTGCCAGCTAGCGAGCAACAGGACGGGGATCGCGAGCGCGACGACGACCAAAACGACGCCGACGACGACGCCGCTGATCGTCAGCCGATCGGTCGCAAACTCGAGGGAGCGACCGGCAAGCAGTCCGATCGGAAGCAGTGCGAGGACGACCCCGAACAGGATCAGTCGGGGATTGCGGCTGCGAGCGGCGACCATACCGATAGCTGTCAGCCTAGGCCGCATAACGGTTCGCCTCGCCGACGCGGTCGCCCCGAACCCGTTCGGACGGCCGCTCGAGCGTTCCGTTCACCATAAGTTCCCCCACTACGAAGGGGTCGATATGCAACACAGCGAACTGGGCGACTCCGGCGTCGAGGTCAGCGAGGTCGGCTTCGGTGCGTGGGTCGTCGGGACCGACTGGTGGGGCGACCGCTCCGCGGACGACGCCATCGAGATGGTCCAGTACGCCGTCGATCAGGGGATCACCTACTTCGACACGGGCGACGTCTACGGCCACGGCGACAGCGAGGAACTGCTCGGCGAGGCCCTGGCCGAGGTCCGCGACGAGGTCACCGTCGCCACCAAGGTCGGCTACGACTTCTACGACAACCCCCAGGCCGGCCACGGCGAACTCCCGAAGGAGATGGAGCCCGACTACCTGCGGGAGGCCGTCGAACAGAGCCTCGAGCGGCTCGACATGGACTCCGTCGACGTCCTCCAACTGCACAACGCCGACGTCGACGAAATCACCCCCGACGTCCTCGAGCTACTGGACGAACTCGAAGAGGAGGGCCTGATCGACGCCACCGGGCTCGCGCTCGGCCCCTCGATCGGCTGGCTCGCCGAGGGCGACCTCGCCATCGAGGAGGAGTTCGACTCCGTCCAACTGGTCTGGAACGTCCTCGAGCAGGAGGTCGGGAACCACTTCCTCGAGACGATCGAGCGCACGGGGTCCTCGACCAGCCTCATCCCCCGGGTGCCACACTCCTCGGGCATTCTCAACGAGCAGGTCACGCCCGACACCGAACTCGGTGAGGGCGACCATCGGGGCTTCCGCCCCGACGAGTGGTACGAGACGGGCTGGGAGAAACTCGAGCAACTGCGCTTCCTTGAACGCGACGGCGAGCGCACGATGGGGCAGGCCGCGATCGCGTGGCTGCTCTCTCACGACCCCGTCGCGACCGTGACGCCGACGTTCCGTACGAAAGGCGACATCGACGAGTGGGCGGCCGCCAGCGACGTGCCGAAGCTCACCGACGAGGAGATGACCCGCGTCGACGAACTCTACGTGAACGACTTCGACATCGACCGCGACGACGGGATGGACGCGCTGCGCTCGTCCGTCGACGGCGCGGACATCGAGTCGGCCGGACTGGACAAACTCGCGGCCGACTGATCGAGCCGACGGCTTCTTTCGAAGCCGGATCCGGTGCGTTCAGGCCGGCATTCGGAGCGCGTACAGGATCGCGAGCAGCCCCGAGAGCTGGCTCGCCTGACTGAGAACCGCGAGCAGCGTCTCCGAGAGGAACGGGAGTACCGCGTAGAGGATCACGAGTAGGAACGGGACCGCGAGCGCGAACAGGAACCCGACGGCGATCACCAGCATCGGCCGGCTGTCGTTTCGCCGGTAGCCCCGGTAGGCTTGATACGCGATGAACAGCCCGATGACCGCGCTCAGGACGTCGGTCGCCTGCACGAACGTCGCGACCCAGTCGGCGGGCGAGGCCTCCCAGAGCTGCAGCGGGAGCGAGCGCACGTCAGATCCCCTCGATCAGGTCCGTGAAGCGGTCGGCCATGTCCTCGCGGCGCTCGATACGGAGGGTCAGCTCGCCGCCCTCGAGGTCAGCCGTGATCCGCTCGAGATTCGTCGAGTAGACGGTCCGGTGGTGGCCGCCGTCGGGATCGGGCCTGGTCCGCTCGACGAGGAGACCGCACTCCCGGAGGTCCTCGAGCCGCCGATACACCGTCGGTTGGGACGCGTCACAGTGGGTACTCAGAGTGGTGGCAGACATGGGTTCCTGACTCGTCTGGGTGAGGATCGTGCGAACTGTCGGGTCCTCCAGCAGGGCCCCGACCGTCTCGACGTCCGGCTCCTCACTCACGGTACGGGTCTGTACCGAGAACGGACATAAAGGGGTTTTCACGACTGCAGCCGCTGCAGTCGTGCGAGACCGGCTTTCCGTCCGGCCCCCGTCCGTGAGCATACGATGTCATCGACCCGAACGACCGGACGGCTCGAGCGGTTCCGTGATCGATTCCGCCGCGTCGCGACGCGGCTGGCGACACTGTGTGCGAGTCGCGCTGGCGGCCGACTCCGGCCGACCGCGGCCGGCGGGCTCCTTGTCGTCCTCGCAAGCATCGCGGTGAGCCTCGCAGCCGCGCCGGCCCTCGGCGACAGCGTCCGGATCCGCTGGTCGGTCGGGACGTACTACGGCCCGGAATACGCGCCGACGGTCCTCGCGCTGACCGCCGCGTCCGGCCTCGTGGCGGCCGTCTATCTCGGACTGCGTGCGCTCGGGACGGCCCTCGAGGGCACCGAGGCGTTCGATCGCCGGCGCGGGTACTACGAGCTGTGTGTGCTGACGGTCCTCCTGACCCTCGTCCTCGGTCAGATCGCGTTCGTTACGGCCAACGTCCTGTAGCGGCTCGAGTCGACCGATCGGGCAGTGTCTCGAGTACGGGTACCGAACACCGCCGAGCGGTCGAATCCGAACCCCTGCGATCGGCCGTCGGGCCGTGATCGTGGGGATCAGCGGACCCACGTATATACGACCCTCTATATCTGGGTCGTCTCCCTATCGGGGATGGAGCCGAAGGTCTAGTCGTCGAGGATACCACCCACCATGACACCGTACGAATTTACCTGCCCCGACTGTCGCCAGGAGATGGCGGTGACCGAGCCCGTGCGAGAGGCGACGTTGGCCAACGGCTGTCCCGTCTGTGGCCGGCCCGTCGCCGACGATCACTTCACACCGGTCGCCGGCAGCACCGAACGCGCGGATCCGGCATAGATCGCTCACCGATGCGATGACCCGCGTCTCGAGCCCCCGCCTGTATTACCGACCCGATCGGGAGCCGCTCGTCTCACCACGTCCCGACTCGCGTTCCACGTGAGCCGTTGCTGTGACAAACGCACACGTAAGCCGTAGTATTAATGTAGCAGACTCACAGACGGCTGTGCATGTTTCACAGTGCGGTGAGAACCGAATGAGTTTGCAGCGTGTTCTGGAACGAATCGGATCGGTGACGAGCAAGTATTTCGTCGTCTGGGTACTGGTCGTCTCCCCGCTCGCGCTCTACTCCCCCGAGACGTTCACCCCGATCGCACCCTACATCACACCGCTGCTGGGCATCATCATGCTCGGGATGGGGCTGACGCTGACTCCCGCGGACTTCCGTCGTATCCTCGAGCGGCCGCGGGACGTCTTCATCGGCGCGATGAGCCAATGGCTCCTGATGCCGACGATCGCCTACGTCCTCGTCGTCGCGCTTGGGTTGCCGGAGGAGATCGGTCTCGGCCTGATACTCGTCGGCGCGGCCCCGGGCGGGACCGCCTCGAACGTGATGACCTATCTCGGGCGCGGCGACGTCGCGCTCTCGGTGTCGATCACGTCGGTGACGACGATCGCCGCGCCGCTCGTGATGCCGGCGTGGATCGTCCTGTTGGCCGGCGAGTCGATCACCGTCACGTTCGCGGAGATGGCGACGTCGATCGTGCAGGTCGTTTTGCTCCCGGTCGTCGGGGGCCTGGTACTGCGCTACGTCCTCGACGAGTACGCGCCGGCGCTCGCACAGGCCGGACTCTCTATCTTCCCGGCGATCAGCGTGATCGCCATCGTCGCCATCGTGGCGGCGGTCGTCGGCCTCAACGTCGAGACGATCCTCGGCGCGAGCGCACTGGTCTTCCTCGCGGTCGTGTTGCACAACGGCCTCGGGCTCGGGGCCGGCTACGCGGTCGGTCACGCGGCCGACATGGCGGAGGATCGAGCGCGAGCGTGTGCGTTCGAGGTCGGCCTCCAGAACAGCGGCCTAGCCGTCGCGCTCGCGACGGCCCACTTCAGCGCGGGTGCCGCACTGATCCCGGCGCTCTTTAGCGTCTGGCACAACGTCTCCGGCCCGGCGCTGGCGACGCTGTTTACCTACCTCGACGAGGACGCGCCCGTCGGGGACGGGGAGCCGGCCGCCGCCGACTGACCGCCGGAGTCGTCGTTCGGCGCGATCGGTCGGACAATTCCCTTAAGGACATTCAATTACCCCCATGACAGGTTTTTACGCCGGCATACTGTGTTAACTAGTAACATGGGAGACGTCACGTACGTCCGGAAGGCGTGCGCCTACATCACCCGCGGCTCGAGCGAGCTACTGGTCTTCGAGGGGCCGGGCCACGACGGGCTCCAGATTCCCAAAGGCACCCTCGAGCCGGGAGAATCACCGCAGGAAGCGCTGTTCCGAGAGGTCCGTGAGGAGAGCGGACTGGGAACGCTGAACGGCACCCAGCATCTGACGACCGACGTCTGGACCCGCCGCGAAGAGCCGCCGAAGCGCTACGTTTGGCACTTCTTCCATGCCACGGTCTACGAACCGCGAGATCGGTGGACCCACACCGTCACCGACGGCGGCGGCGAACACGGCTCGGAGTTCGAGTTCCGCTGGGTCCAGCCGGCGACAGCGGGGGAGTTCGCGCTCGATCTCGACGAGTACGTCGATCTGCTCCCGGTCGCCGCGGGGGCCGAACCGGCCTCGAGCGCCTCGGACTGATCGCCGGCGCGGATCGCGTTCCGGACGGACGCTCCCAGTCGCGTCGCTCTCGAGCGCGAGCGCACCGAAAACGCGGACCGACGCGGACCTATTTCGAAAGCGCCCGTTCGACGGCTTCCGCCACGTTCATCGCCTTTGCGGCGAGATCCTCGGCGACGAGTCCGTCGTCGATGGCCGCCTCGAGGTCGTCCGCGTCGACGATCTCGACGGTCCCGTCAGGCTGCCGGATCACGTCGACGTAGAGGTCGACGTACCGCGCGGTATCCGGAAAGAGTTCGACCGGCGTACAGACGTTGACGTAGGTGCCCTTCGCCGTGCCGTCGGCCGCCTTGTAGGTCGTCGGATACCACCACCGACCCTCGCGGAACTTCGTCACGGCCACGTCGCCCGACTCCTTGGGCACCCCGAGCGCGTCGTAGCTGCCGCCGCCGCTCATCGAGCGCTCGAGGGTGAGCTTGCCCTCGGGGTCCCAGTCGGTGACCTCGCCGCGACCGAGCGAGATGAGCCGGCCATCGGGTTTGCCGTGGCCGATCTCGAGGCGGTCGCCGTTCGTCGGGCCGAACTGGCGGGCGACCGCGGCGAAGGGGAAGGCATCGTCGTCGGTCGTATCGGCACCCAGCGAGCCACAGACCGCCTCCGCGAAGTCGACCGCGGCGCTGGCGGCCCGATCGGCGGCCTTCGACCGGTGATGGCCCGGCATCGTCGTCTCGACCCGCCGGCGGACGCCGTCCAGTTCGAATCGGGTCTCGCGGCCGAACCAACACCACTCGGTCCGCCGGGGCGTGGCGAGCAGTCCCGGCTCGCCGGGCTCGCCCGGCGCGTCGGCAAGCGCATCCTCGAGCGCCCGGGCCCGGCTCGCGGCGTCCTCGAGGGCAGCCCCCATCGCCTCGAGGTCTGCGTTGGCCGCGGCGTGTTGCCAGCGCAGTCCCCACCCCTCGGGGATCTCGACCGAGAGCAGGTCGGTCATGCCGACCAGTTCCTCGGCGCGCTCGCCCCGCAGCGCCGCCGAGACGCCGCTGCGATCCTGCGAGAGCGTACAGAGCCCGCCAGCGACCTCGAGAGTCGGTTCCACGAGCGGGCGGTCGTCGTCCCACGGCGGCGCAGGCTCGCTGACCTGCACCCGGTAGCAGTCGCCCGCGTCGACGTAGCCGTCGACGGCGTCGTACGCGAGATAGCCCCGCCGGCCCTCGCCCAGGTCGACCACTGCGCCGCCCCCGCCGCCGGCCTCGAGGACCTCGGCGTCGAAGACCGCGCCGCGGGGAACCTCGGCGTCCCAGCGGAAGGCGTCGATGGCTAGCCCTTCGAGGGCCGTCGCGACCGTCTCGACCGCGTCGGGGTCGCCGGAAATCTCGACGCCCTGCCGATCGCGGGTCGTCTCGACCGTCGCGTCGGCCGGCGCGGCGTCGAACGACTGGTCGAAGCGCTCCCGAATCGGCTCGGAGGCCTGCACGACCTCGCAGTCGGCCTCGCTCAGCAGTTGCGTGACGGCCGTCGTGTAGATGCCGCGGACTCGAGCCGTCGTCATCGCAGCCTGTCGCGGTCGGCGGCGAACCGCACCCGGTCGTTGATCGTCGGTCCCAGGGAGAGTTCGACCGAGCCGTCCTCGAGGAGCCGCCCCCCTTCGACGTAGACACCCCAGGTGTCGAAGCGGAGCCAGCCCCGCATCTCGTCGCCGTGGGTCGTGATGTCGGCGTAATCGACCGCGTGTTCCGGATACGCCGAACTCGAGTGGGCCATGTCCATATCCGAGTAGACGGTGTCGTGATCGTCGAAGAACGCCTCGAGCGCCGCCGCGTCGTCCGCGACGGCCTCGACGACCGCCTCGGAGGCGGCACGGAGGTCGTCGGTCTCGAGGCCGACGTCCCGGAGCGCCCGCTGAGTTCGCTGGTCGAAGTGCATGGGCGTCGGTTCGAACGGGAGGCCTTTGTGGATTCCGAGTCCGAGCGATCGGCGCTTTCGGGACCCGGCACGTCGGACTGGACAGGACAGGGCATCGTTCTGACGACGGGGAGAGACAATGCTGGCAGGGGATCCGATCGAGGCAACCGACCGATACCTGATCGTTCGTACATCCTCCCCCCAGCCATTAGTAATTATTTGTAGTGTGTTTTCATCCGGGAAGAATGATACACCATCTCTGGAAAATAGCTATCCGAGCGCGACGGACCCAGACCGTATGTTCAGGATCGATGATTTTATTGTGTGAGTATTGCCAGGGTGGGTATGGCGATCACACTCAGGCAGCTCTACGATCGATATCGCTCCGTTCCGATCATCTACCGCATCGGCGTCGCGTTCGTCCTCGGCTCGCTCGTCGGCCTGACGGTCGGCGAACCGGCAACGCGGCTCGAGCCGCTCGGTGATCTCTTCGTTCGACTGCTTCAGATGATCGTGATTCCGATCATCGTCTTCACACTGCTTATGGGTGCCAGACGGCTCTCGCCGTCGAACCTCGGGAAGATCGGCGGGCAGGTCGTCGCGCTGTATCTGGTCACGACTGCGATCGCGATCGGTATCGGGCTGTTCGTCGCGAACCTGATCAATCCCGGGACCGGGCTCGAGGTGGCCGACGCGACCGTCGAGACCAAAGAGGCCCCCGACATCGTCGAGGTGTTCATGAACATCGTGCCGACGAACCCGATCGGAGCGATGGCCGCGGGCGACGTCCTCCCGACGATTTTCTTCACGATCGTGTTCGGGCTCGCGCTGGCCTATCTGCAAGACGAGTACGACGTCAGCTCGGCCGTTCACGAGGGTGCCGAAACGGTGTTCGAGATCGCCGAAACAGGCGCGGAGGCGATGTTCAAGATCGTCTGGGGCGTCATGGAGTACGGCGTGATCGGCGTCTTCGCCCTGATGGCGACGACGTTCGGGAACGCCGGGGTCGACGCGATCGCACCGTTTGCCAAGCTCATCGGCGCGCTCGCGATCGCCGTCGGCCTCCACATCGGCGTCACCTACCTGCTGATCATCCAGTGGGGACTGCTCCGGGAATCACCGCTGGATTTCCTCCGGGGAAGCAAGGAAGCGATGGTAACCGCGCTCTCGATCCGCTCCTCCAGCGGAACGCTGCCGGTCACGATGAACGACGCCGACGAGAACTTCGGCGTCGACGAGGAGGTCTACAGCTTCTCGCTGCCGCTGGGCGCGACGATCAACATGGACGGGACGGCGATGTATCAGGGCGTCGCGGCAGTCTTCGCCGCCAACATGGTCGGCCAGACCCTGACCATCGGCGAACAGCTCACCGTCGTCGCGACGGCCCTCCTCGCGAGCGTCGGTACTGCCGGCGTCCCCGGAAGCGGCCTGATCATGCTCACCATGGTCCTTACGCAACTCGGCCTCCCGCTCGAGGTCGTCGGCATGGTCGCGGGCGTCGATCCGATCCTCGACCGCCTGCGGACGATGAACAACGTGACCGGCGACTTGGCAGTCACGACGCTCGTCGCCGGCTGGAACGACAAGATCGACCGCGCGGCCACCGTCTGGTCGGAGACGGACGTCCCGGACTCGACGCCGGGCACGACCGACGACTGAGACGGCCGTCGGGACACTGGACGACGGGACGCCGCCGGTTGCCGAACCTATACCCGGCCGGCAGCCATACCGTCGCTCATGCAACGCAGGCGAGACCCGGTCGAACGCGCCGAGGAGCGGTCCGGAGACGGGTCACTCGACCTCTACGATGTCTCGACGTGGAAACCGCGATCCGTCCCGGATCTGATCGCGTACACGCTCTACAACGCGGTCAGCTACGGGTTTCGGGCGATCGTGTTGCTAACCGCGATCGTGATCACTCTCTCCTTGCTCGTCTCGCCGGCCGCGCTCGTCGTCGAGGACCCGTATCTCGCGGGCTTTTTCGCGCTTTCGCTCGTCCCCGCGGGACTGCTCGCGGCGTATATCTGGTACGCCGATATCACGACGGCGGAACCGCTACGGCTGCTCGTCGCGACCTTTCTGCTGGCGATCCTGTTCGCGACGTTCGCCGCAGTCGTAAACTCAGTGACGCGGCCGCTGTTCGGCGTCGGGGCCGTCGGGAGCCTCCTCTTTTTCTACCTGATCGTCGGCCCCGTCGAGGAGACGGTCAAACTGCTCGCCGTAAAGGTCTTCGCCTACCGGAGCAGCAGTTTCGATGCCGTGATCGACGGCGCGGTCTACGGTGCCGTGGCGGGACTCGGCTTCGCGGCCATCGAGAACGCGATCTACATCGGCCGAGTCGTCGGCGAGGCGGAACCCGAAGCCAGCCTCCTCGCGACGGCGGGCGGGATCGCGACCGTCCGGGCGCTGGCCGGCCCCGGCCACGTCATCTACTCGGCGATCGCGGGCTACTACCTCGGGCTGGCGAAGTTCAACCGCGAGTACGCCGGCCCGATCGTCCTCAAAGGGCTGCTCGTCGCCGCGTTCGTCCACGGCACGTACAACGTGACCGTCGGCATCGTACCCGGGCAGGTGGCCAGCGCGCTCCCGATCGGCTACGGGATCGCCTTCGTCGGCTACGTCGTGTGCTACGATCTGGCGGTCGGCTACTACCTCTACCGAAAGCTCGCACGCTACCGCCGGACCTACCAGACCGTCACGAACGACGGCGTCGGCGACTTGCGGCCGGAACTGACCGAGTTCGACCCGCCCCAGCGCTGACCGGGCCGGGGCGACGAGAACCGTCTCGAGAGCGCCGCTCAGTCGAACCGCGCTTCCAGCAGCCGTTCGACGTACTTCGCGAGGACGTCGACCTCGAGATGGACGGGATCGCCGGGCTCCTTCTCGGCGAGCGTCGTCAGGTCGTAGGTCGTCGGGATGATCGCGACGGTAACCCGGCCGCGTTCCTCGTCCAGGTCCGCGACGGTCAGGCTGATGCCATCGAGCGTGATCGACCCCTTCTCGACGACGTATCGGTCGAACGCCGCCGGGAGGTCGAACTCGAAGAACCAGTCCTCTTCGACGGACTCGATCTCGGTGACGGTGGCGACCGCATCGACGTGCCCCTGGACGACGTGGCCGTCGAACCGGCCGTCGGCCGGCATCGCCCGCTCGAGGTTGACCGTCTCGCCGGTCTCGAGGTCGCCCAGATAGGTCCGCTCGACCGTCTCGGTCGCGAGGAAGACCTCGAACCACTCGCGCTCGCGGAACTCTTCGACGGTGAGACACGCGCCGCTGACGCTGATGCTCTGGCCGTGTTCGAGCCCCGTCGCGACCTCGTCGGCACCGATCCGGAGCCGGAGGCCGTCGTCGGTGTGTTCTCGTGCGACGATCTCGCCGGTCTCCTCGACGATCCCCGTGAACATAGCCGCAACTGACGGGCGACGCGTCAAAGCCGTTCCGGGTCCGACTCGAAGGCGCCGTCGGCGGGAACGGTCCGGACCCCGGTGAACTCGAAGCGCGCGCCGCCGGCCGCGCTTTCGGTCACGTCGATCCCCCAGTCGTGGGCCCGTGCGATCTCACGGACGATGTTCAGCCCCAGCCCCGTCCCGTTCTCGCCGGTCGTCCACCCCGGCTCGAGGACGCGGTCGCGGTCGGCGGGCGGGATGCCCGGCCCGTCGTCGGCCACGGCGAACCCCCCTTCCGAGAGCGCGACCGTGACCGTGACGTCCGGACCGCCGTGTTCCACCGCGTTGCGAAAGAGGTTCTCAAGCAGGTTGCGGATCCGACTCGAGTCGGCATAGAGGAGGCCGTCGGATTCGACCCGCAGCGTCGCATCGGCGGTCGCTACGCAGTCCCAGCAGTCGGCGACGATCGTATCGAACGCGAGCGACTCCACGTCGTCGACCTCGTACCCGTCCCGGACCATCGTCAACACGTCGTCGACGATCCCTTCCATCCGGTCGAGGGCGGCTGCGATCTCGTCGCCATGGGTGGCCACGGCACCGGTCCGCTCGCCCTCGAGCAGTCCCTGGGCGACGTTGAGCGGGTTCCGGAGGTCGTGGGCGACGACGCTCGCGAACTCGTCCAACCGCTCGTTCTGGCGCTCGAGGTCCCGCTCGTAGGACAGTCGGTTGAGTGCGATCTCTGCGTTGACCGACAGCACCGAGGCGAGTTCCTCGTCGGACGGATCGAACGTCCCCACCGCGGGATCGACGACGCTGATCACGCCGTGGTCGCCCATCGGGTGGTACATCGCGGATCGCGCGTCGCCGCGGTCGTACCCGTCCTCGAGGGTCCGAACGTCGTCGAACCGGAGCGACTCGCCGCTGTCGTAGACGCGACTGACCGGAGCCGACCCGTCGATCGGGTACATCGGACGGTCGCCCATCTCCGTTTCGGCCCCGTCGGTCACAGCGGCCGGCCGCAATCGGTCGTCGTCGGCGAGCCGGACCACGTTGTACTCGTAACCGAGGATCGTCCGCGCGGCATCGGCGACGAGGGCGGCGATCTCCTCGCGATCGTCGGCGGCAATCAGCTGCCGCGTCGCCGAATGGAGCGTTCGAAGCTGTCGCTGGTACTCTTTCCGGTCGGTCACGTCGCGGAAGACGCCGGCGATTAATCGGCGGTCGTACAGGTCGAAGACGTGAGCGTTGATCTCGACTGGGATCCGCTCGCCACCGCTGGTCTCGGCGTGGATGTCGGCACCATCCGGAAACGCATGTAAGATCGATCGATCGGAACTGGGGCCGGCGACGTATTCGTCGAAGAGCGCCCGATAGCGGTCGGCCTCCCCGGAGGGGTGAAGGACGGTCTGTGGCCGCCCCACGAGGTCACAGGGCTCGTACCCGAGCAGATCACCGGCCCGTCGGTTCACCTCGATTATCTCGCCCGTCGCCGCGTCCGCGACGACGACTGGGTCGGGAACCGCCTCGAGGATCGTCTGGTACTTCGCGCGGAGCGCTTCCCGGTCGTGAACGTCCCGAACGGCGGCCATGACCTCGCGTCGGCCGCCGCTCCCGATCGGGCTTAGACTGATGTCGATGGGAATCTCCGAACCGTCCTTCCGCCGGCCCGAGAGGTCCAGTCCGGCACCCATCTGGCGGGTCTCTGGGTCGGCGATGTAGGCGTCGCGATCGGCGACGTGATCGGCTCGAGCGGCCTCGGGAACGAGGGTCTCGATCGGTTCGCCGACGAGTTCGGACGGATCGTAGCCGAACAGATCGGTGACGCGGCCGTTCGCATAGGTGATACGTCCGTCGCGGTCGGCGACGACGATCGCGTCGGGCGAGGCTTCACAGATGGCTTCGTATCGCTGTCGCGGGTCCTGATCCATGGGTGGCGGTCGGTTTCGGAGCCGATACCGAAACCACGATTCCCGACAGGTTTCAATCTTTTAGTAAATTATCCGAGCGGCCAACGGCAAACGAAACGCCCGACGAGAGACGGCCACGGCGATCGGTCAGCGTGCCTCGTCGCCGTGTTTTTATCGGTCGCCCCCCTACCGCGTATCGATGGCCGGTATCATCGAGACGATCAAGTTCGCGGGCACGCTCGTTCTCGCCTTGCCCGCGGCCCTCGCCGGACTCGAGTTGTTGTTACTTCGCGGCCAGACGGGGTTCGGCGTTGCGTTGCTCGGACTCGCCGTCGGCCTCGTGATCGCCCAGCACTGGCTAACGATGCCGACCGACATTCCAGAGCTACTGGCCGAGCGGGTCATGGGGACGATCGCAAAAGAGCCCGACGCAGAGGGCGACGACGAGCCGTAGGCCCGGGCTCGGCCGCCGGGGGAGCGTCGACGCAAGCCACTGCTCCCGTTGACTACAGTAGCGACGCGGGCGACAGCGACTGAGACGGCGTGGCGAGCCACTCGGGCCGCTCGCCCTCGTCGGTGACCGCCAGCACGTCGGCGATCCGGATCCGACTCCCCGGACCGACCGCTCCGGCCACGTCGAGTCGGACCACGGCGCCGGGACCGACCTCGTCGCCGCCCGCAAGGGGGCGCTCGCGGGGCTCGAGTCCCACGCCGGCGACCTCGGTCGTGACCGTCTGCTCGGTATCGAACCCGAACGACCGGACCTCGGCCTCGAGGTCGGCTTCGACGGCGGTCACCGACTCCACGCCGGCGGTCAGCATCGACCGCGCCGAGCGAAACGACTGCGTGACGGCGACGTGGACACGCCGCTCCCGGCCGCCGTCGCTGTCGACGACCAGCGTCCGAACGAGGCCGCCGTAGTAGCCCGCCGGCTCCCGCGGCGCGGCCGCGATGACGATCGGCTCGCCGGGTCGGAGCGGTTCGTCGGGGTCGCGACTCGAGTCCGGATCGACGGCGGTATTGCCGGCCGGCAACCCGCCCGCGCCGACGATCGCCTCGTCGATGGCGGTCCGCAGGTGGGTGGCCGTCAGCGGTTCGGGGTCGGCTCCATCGTCGTGTTCACCCACTGCGAGCCGCCCGTCGACGACCGTCGACTCGGCCAACAGCGACGCCGCTCGCCGGACCCCGGCGGCGGCCGCCCGCTGGGCGGCCGCGATGCGCTCGCGCTCGCCGGCCGTTTTCGTCGCTCGCGCCCGCTCGAGGGCGTCCGTCGAGGCGAGGTCGAATCCCGCCCGCTCGAGGTAGAGTGCGGCGTCGTGTGGGATGCGTGGCGGAGCCAGGACGGTCCCCTCGAGTCCCCGATCGGCCAGCGCCGACGCCAGCCGGTCCGCGGGGTGACCGCCGGCCCCGTCGGCGCTCGAGCGGACGAGCCACTCGTCGGCGGTGCCGTCGTAGGCCACGGCCGTCGTGTCGGCCGGCCGGTCGCAGGCGTAGCGAATCCCGGGATCGTGGTCGACGCCAGCGTGAACGAACGCGGCGCCGTCGCGGTCGGCGAGGGCAGTCGAGAGGACGTCGGCCGCGTGGCGCCGGCGCTCGCGGCCGAGTTCCGTGCCGTCGTCGAACCCGGGCCTGTCCGTCGCGCCGTCGGCGTTCCCACCGGTCACGGCGCTTCGGCTTCGGCCTCGAGATCGTCGGCCTCGGTGTCGGGATCGGGATCGGGCTGTTGGGCCTGCTCGACGAGTTCCTCGAGGGTCATGTCGGTCAGTTCGTTCTCGAGGAGGACGTCGACCGGCAGCGTCGGCGCGCCATCGACCAGGTTCTCGAGGAGGACGAGCCGTTCGCGGGCCCGCGACATGCCGACGTAGAAGACGCGGCGTTCGTTGTCGGTCAGCACGGGGACGGGCGAGGTGGTCTTGGTGAACTCCTCGCAGCCGGGGATGTCGGTGGGGTCGTCGACGGTGGCGACCATCTGCTCGACGACCTTCTCGGTGAGGTCGGTGCCGACGAAGACGTGGTCGGCCTCGCGACCCTTCGCGGAGTGGATCGTCCCGACGCGGACGCGGTCGGTGTCCATCCCCTGGTACTCGCCGATGGCGAAGTACGAGCGGACGCTTTTCTTCTGGAAGTTGGTGACCTTCCGGAGCATGTCGGCCGCCGAGCCGGGGCCGGGCATGAACGGCGCGTGGTCCTCGATGACATCGGCGGGAATCATGAGGTCCTCGAGGTCGTCGATACCCGCTTCTTCCTGTCGGTCGTCGATCTCGTCGAAGAGGTCGTCGCGTTCCGCGGTACCGAAGGCCGACTCCTGGAGCATGTCGGCGAGCCGGCGGGCCTGCAGTCCGGTGACGTCCTCGCCGGCGTCGATGGCCTCGACCGCCCGGACGTACTGGGTGAGTCGGTCGGTCCACATCCGCTGGTCGGTCAGCGAGGTGAAGGGGACCCCCTCGGTGATGAACTCATCGATGAACTGGAACATCTGGTAGCGGGCCCGGAACAGGACCATGATGGTACCGTCGCCCTCGACGAGGGTTCGGCGGACGTTCCGGACGACGTCGAGCATCGAGGCGTTGGTACGGGCCTCGACGGCACCGCCTTCCTTGCGGGGCTTGAGGTCCTTGTCCTGTCGGGTCTCGATGTGACGGATTTCCCTGTTGACCGCGTTGAGAACGTTCGAGGGCAGGCGATAGGAGTTCGGCAGAATGATGTCCTCGTCGACTTCTTCCTCGAGCAAGAGCGCGGGGTCGGCACCCTGCCAGGAGTAGACGACCTGATCATCGTCGCCGGCGATCAGGACCTGCTCCATGTGGGGTTTCCACTCCTCGTAGACGTCGTACTGCAGGGTCGTGATGTCCTGGAACTCGTCGATAACGAGGTAGTCGACGTTCGGGAGCAGGGAGCGCTGTTTGACCCGCTCTAACATGTCCGCGAAGCCGATCTTGCCCTCCTCGCCCTTGTAGGAGCGCCAGCCGCGGATCGCCTCGGGAACGTCGATCCGGTCGTCGTCGCTGGGCCAAGTCGGGGTGTACTTGTTCCCTTCCTGAGCGTTCGGGTCGATTTCGGGCGGGAGCCGGACCTCCTCGTCGTCCCACTGGAAGGGGACGTCGTACCAGTCGGAGACGTCGCGGCTGGTCCGCTGGAGCCACTGGCTCGTCGCGATGACCTTGTTCCCGATCGTCGTCGAACGGGCGGTGCGTCGCCCCGCGCCGGAGTACTCGTCCTCGTACTCGATGCCGTACTGCTCGCAGAACCCCTCCTTGTCGGATTCGCCGATGACGTCGCTTCGGGAGAGATCGAGCAGTTCGTAGGCTTTCGCGTGCATCGTACAGACGTTGCCCTGCAGCGCACGCGGACTCTCGTCGAGGCGCTCGGCTAACCGCTCGCGAACCTCTTGGGCCGCCGCTCGCGTATACGAGACGACGAGAATATCCCGAAAAGTGACCCCGTCCTGCTCGAGGATCTCCTCGACGTGGTCCAGCAAGGCGGTCGTCTTCCCGCTTCCCGGACCGCCGAACAGGCGGGTAACCGTCGTGTCCGTCGTAGTCATTGTAGCTGTACAGGAGCGCGACACCCATAAGTGACGTGGGTTTTCGGCGACAGAAGCCGACGACGACGCGACGATCAGGGATCGCGTGGGGAACGGGCGTCTCGAACCTCGGCACCGTCGCGTATCTTGTCCTGACAGTCCGGGCAGACGCGGGGATCCTCAACGCCGCGGGGCGTAAACACCCGGGCGTACGTCTCCGTGACGAACGCACCGCAGTTCTGGCATTCCGGCATAGTTCTCCTCAATACGCTATCATCTGTAACCCATTATAATTGTGTCGAATACACACTGATAAAAACAGTACACGGAACGCGAATTTATCGACGGGACGGCCGCAACGGGCTCGAGTCAGCGGTCGACCCTACGGCGTTGGCTCCCACCCACAAACGCTACAGGAGTTGGCGGACGTCTCGTGAAGGCCGCCGCAGTCGGGACACTGCTTTTTGTTATACTCCTGCTCCCACCCTACTCGTTCGACCGAGTGACCGCGGTCGGACAGGAATTGGTCGATGACGTCGTCACCGGCGTCATTGGGTGAGGTTGCCATATCCATGTGAACACACCCCACAGTATTAAATCGAATGGTGGCTGCTAATCCTGCCTCCTTCGCGACCCCACACGTCGGCCCCGCGGCCACGGAACCGACTACGACCGACTCGGCCAGCCGTCGCCCCTCTCGAGTCGACCCGCGGACTTTTCTCGCTCTCGAGCCTACGACGACGTATGAGCGACCTGCGTCTGGACGCGACCCAACTCGATCGCTACTCGAGACACGTCATCATGGACGAGATCGGTCCGGAGGGCCAACAGCGGCTGCTCGAGGGATCGGTGCTGATCGTCGGCGCGGGCGGGCTGGGATCGCCGGCGATCCAGTATCTCGCGGCCGCCGGCGTCGGCCGGTTGGGGATCGTCGACGACGACGTCGTCGAGCGCTCGAACCTGCAGCGCCAGATCGTCCACGGCGACGACGACGTGGGGCGACCGAAAGTCGACAGCGCGGCCGACTACGTCGCAGCGCTGAATCCCGATATCGCCGTCGAGACCCACGAGACGCGCGTCACGGCCGACACCGTCGCGGACCTCGTCGCCGACTACGACATCGTGTTAGACGCCAGCGACAACTTCGCCACCCGGTACCTGCTGAACGACCACTGCGTCCTCACCGAAACGCCGCTGTTTCACGGCGCGATCTACCGCTTCGAGGGCCAGCTCACCTCCTTCACGAACGAACGTGGCGGCGACGAACCGCGGCCGTGCTACCGGTGTCTCTTCCCCGAAGCACCCGAACCCGGTACCGTCCCCGACTGCGCGACGACCGGCGTCCTCGGCGTCCTCCCCGGGACCGTCGGCTGCATTCAGGCCACCGAGGTCGTCAAATACCTGCTCGGGAAAGGCGACCTGCTCGAGGGTCGGCTGCTGCTGTACGACGCGATGGACATGAGCTTCGAGGAGGTCCCCGTCCAGCCGAACCCGGCGTGTCCAGTCTGTGGCGACGACCCCGAGATCGAGTCGGTCTCGGACGTGGCTTACGAGGGGACCTGCGAGATTTCGGCCGACTGACGGGGTCGACGCGGTCGGTCTCGAGGAGTCACCGACTACGAGGCGCTGGCGTACCGACGGCGATGGTCGAGATAGGCAACCGACGAGATCCAGAGCGCGATCAGAAAGGCGTAGACGCCGACTCCCGACGGATTCGTCGACTGGGCGATCCGTGCCGCAACATACGCGACGGCGTAGGTTCCGAGCGGCGCGCCGACGTACGCCCAGTAGTTCGGTACCCAACCCCGACCCGCCGCGCCGAGGGCGATCGCGTCCTTGAACAGCGCGACGGCGACGAAGACGGCGAACGGAACCAGTACGAACAGCGACAGTATTGCGACCAAAAGCCCGGCATCACTGACCGGATTCACGCCGAACACGTACAGTAACACCGCCGGCGCGACGACGACGTACGCAGCGACCAGCCACCACCAGCGGGAGTCGTCGGCCGCCGCGTCCGGATCCGACCGCGAACCTGCCCCGTCTCGAGTCCAATCGATCTGACTGACCAGCCAGTCACCGACGGCCGCGCCGACGACGCCGCCGAGCCCGAAGAACGCGACGAGAAGCAGGACGATGATCGGGAGTACGACGACGGCGAGCGCTCCCTGCCAACCGAAAAACGTCCACACGATTTCGGCCGTGTGAGCGATCTCCCAGCCGATCGCCGGCACGGAGCCGACGACGCCGGCGACCACACCAGCCCGGCGGCTCACGGACGGTCGTTTGCCGTACCGAACGGCCTCGAGTAGACCGATGTCGCCGTTTCCGGCCGATCGATCGGCGTAGTGGAGGCCGGCGAGAAAGCCGGCGGCGACGACGGCTTCGCCCGAAAACGACGTCGGCGCGGACTCCCACGAGAGGGCGACGGTGAACGGGATCGAAGCGAGGCCGAGGAGGACCGCCGTTCGGAACCGCTCGTCGGTCAGGTCCGCGAGGGTATTGCGAAGCAGGGGCATTGCAGTTAGATGACTATCAGTTTCCGCGGCTCTTGAAAGTACTCCTCGTGTCGGCTAGTGATCCGGCCACAGGAGCGCGGACCGGCTCCCTCGTCAGTCGCTCGAGGCGGTGCGGCCGAGTCTCGATCGGACGACGGCGGGCAATCGCAACGTACCGGCGACGGCGAGACAGGAGGCGAACGCGGTGGTCCCGAGCTTGCCGCCCGCCCCGGACAGGGACGGCACGACCGCGAAGTAGACGAGGCCACAGAGACAGCCGGCGGCGGCGACCTGTCCGGTGGTCGCCAGCCGCTCGTCGCCCGACATGCCGACGAACGAGGCACAGAACGCGACCACGGCCAGCGTCGACCCGAGCGACGGAAAGAGCGGGGGGAACGCGATGCCGGCGACGAGTCCGACCGCGGCAGAGGCGACGACGGAGCTGGCCCCACCGCGGGTCCGGAGCGCGACGGTCGCGACCGCCGCGACGCCGGCGATGAGGACGACTGCCGGGGCGAGTCGCGGCTCGAGCGCGCTGGCGGCGGCGTAGTCGACGTCGAGCAGGGCAACCGTCGTGATGCAGCCAAAGAGCGCGATCGTCCCGTACTTGCCGCCGAAGCCGTCGAACGAGCCGGTCGTCGCGACGAACGCGAGCCCGGCGATCACACCGGCGACCGCGACCGGCTCGAGGGAGGGAAACACCGCCGGCGAGGCCATTCCGACGAACGTCCCGCAGTAGGCCGGGCCGTCGATCCGGGGGAGGCCGACCCCGACGAGCAACCCGACCGCGGCGGCGGCCACGACCGGGCCGAGGCCGGCGTGAACGCTCAGGACGTACGTGACGACCGCCGCGGCTGCGACCGCGAGCGCGTCGACGGCGTCCGCGCGAGCGAGCCCGCTCCCCTCGAGTCTCGAGAGCCGCCGTCGCTCCGTCGCGGCGACGACGGTCCCGGTGAGCCCGACACCGAGGGGCACCCAGACCGCGCCGACGTGGAGGTCGGGCGGCGCACGGACGGCACCGAGGAGCAACGCGGCCGGCGTCGCGAGCAACGCGAGGTAGCCGGCGACTCGAATCGAACCGTACATACCCCCCACTCTCCCGGGGGGCTCCGAGAGGGTTGCGATTCGGAGAATCGGGAGCCGGCTGTCGGGTCGCGGGCACGGCGATCGGTCGATCCGGCCTCGCGGACCGGTCTCAACTCCGCAATAGCCCGCCGTCGATCGGGATCTCGGCCCCGTTGACGAAACTCGCCCGCGGGCTCGAGAGGAAGGCGACGACGTCGCCGAGTTCCCGCGGGTCGCCGATGCGATCCGCCGGGATGTCGTCGGCCATCGCTGTCAGGCCCTCCTCGTAGTCGTCGTAGGTGCCGCGCTCGACGCCGGCCTCGATGAGTTCCTCGATCCGGGGCGTCTCGATCGTTCCCGGCAGGACGGCGTTGGCTCGGATCTCGGGCGCGAACTCGCGCGAAATCGTCTTCACGAGGCCGATCACGCCCCGACGGACCGAGTTCGAGAGCAGGAGGCCGTCGACGACCTCCCGGACGGTCCGGGAGGTGATACAGGTGATCGTTCCGTAGTCGGACTCGAGCAGGGGTTCGTAGGCCGCCTCAACTGTCCAGACGACGCTCATCACGAGCAGATCGTAGGCCTGGTACCAATCCTGTTCGTCGGTCTCGCGGAAGGTCGTACTCGGCGGGCCGCCCGAGGAAGTGACGAGGTGGTCGAGCCCGCCGAAGGCGTCGACCGTTTCGCTCACGAGTCGGGAGACGTCGTCGGGGTCCGTGAGATCGGTCTGGACGGCGAGGACGTCGCCCGTTCCCGCCGCTTCGAGGTCCTCGCGGGCCGCGTCGAGTCGCTCGGCGTCGCGGCCACAGATCGCCACGTTCGCACCCTCCTCGGCGAGTGCGTGCGCGCTCGCGAAGCCGAGGCCGCTCGAGGAGGCTGTCACCAGCGCCGAATTGCCGTCGAGATCGAAGTCCATACCCGACGACACGGGAGCGGCCTACAAATGGGTCGGGGAGCCGGCAGCTAGCAACGCCGTCACTCCTGATGGCGAACGCGGACCATCCCCTCCGACGTGACGCCGACGATCAGCGGCGTCGAGATCTGCCGACCCGAAACGGCCGAGCCCGCGGCGTCGCTGACGATCTTCATCAGATCCGGCGCAGTGTGGTCGACCTTGACGCCGGCCTCGTCGCAGGCGTCATAGACCATCTGGGGAACGTCGTAGAGGTCCGTCCCGGCGGCGACGCGAACGCGGACCGGTGCCCGAAGCGCCTCCGCGAACGCGACCGTCTCGCGGGCCTTCTCGACGTTCTCGCGGGCGCTCGATTCGATCGAGGAGACGTTCGCCCGCGAGGTTCCGAGTTCGTCGGCGATGTCGGCCTGCGAGACGCCCCGCTCGCGCAACGCGAGTACCTGTGCCTGCCGATAGGTCAACACGCTGGTCTCGGGGTCGAAACCGATCTCCGCGAGGAGTTCCTCGACGTCGTCGATCACGGCGATCCCCTCCCGCGGGAGCCGCAGGCTCGCGTGGACATACGGTGAACTAATCGGCGGTGGGATCAAAGCTTCCACGGTCCCAGCGCGGGGCCACGGAACGAGGGTAGAACGAGCGGGGACTCAGTCGGCTGACTGGCCGGCCGCGACGCGGTCGTCGTCGGTCGGCGTCCTGGTGACGGCACCGTGGGCCTGGCGGGCCAGCGAGCGGACGAACCGAAGGACGTTCGCGGGGCCGTCGCGGGGACCGGGCGAGCGATAGCAGACGATCAGCGACCACATCGTCGCGACGCCCAGCGAGCCGAACGCGGAGAAGCGCATCCCCATCGTCGCGTAGGTCACCGCGTAGATCGTCCCGATGGTCATCGAGGGGACGCTCGATCCGAGCGGAACGTTCGCCGTCACGTCCCGAACCGTGGGCGCGAGAAAGACGATCGAGAGGACGCTGCCGGCGAGGAACACGAGGTCTTGCCACATCATACCCATTCCTAACTCGGTGCCGAGTAAATACTTCTCGGTATTGCAGCGGCGACCGTACGGGGAAAACAGGGACAGTAAAAAAAACAGGGACAGCAAACCGGCTCAGTACTCGAGGTCCCAGCGCTCCGCATCGGCCGCTGCGAGGCGTTCGCTCACGCCGTCGGCGAGCCGGTAGTCCCCACCCTCGCGGACGACGGTTCCCGCCCGCTCCAGGTGTTCGAGATGCGCGTAGGACTCGCCGGGGCCGTGGAGGATGTGGATTCCCTCGAGGTCGCCGAACAGGTCGGCGCTGACCGTCCAGGCGTCACAGGGCCCCTTCCGGTCGAGGGCGTCGAGGACCCGCCAGGAGCGCTCCTCGTGGTGATCGATGATATGCCGAGCGCGGTCGGCGGGGTCGTCGATCGGATCGCGGTGGCCCGGCCACGCGCGGTCGTAATCCGCGTCGACGATCCCCTGCAGCGCCCGGAGGTAGCGCTCGAGCGGCCGGTCGACGCGGACGTCCGCACCCCCGACGTTCGGGGTATAGACCGGCAGCAAGGCGTCGCCGGAGAAGACCTCGTGGCCGCCCTCGAGGTCGGCCTCGAACATGGAGAGTCCGGCCGCGTGGCCGGAGGTGTGGACCGCCGTGAGTTCGGTGCCGTTAATCGAGAACGTGTCCCCGTCCTCGAACGCCGTGACGGTCGGCGTCTCGACCGTCGTCTCGCCGTCGGCCATCCGCTCGAGCAATACCTCTTGTCGGTCCTCGGGCATCCCCCACTCCTCGAAGTACCCCCGTTGGCGGTCGTACATCGCGTCCCAGGCGTCCTCGTCGCCCCCGACCAGCGCCGCGTCGTTTTCGTGAACGTATACGTCGGCCCCGCTCTCGGCCTGAATCTCGCCGGCCAGCCCGCAGTGATCGTGGTGCCAGTGAGTCAGGAAGATTCGGTCGATGTCGGAAAAGGCGAGTCCGCGGTCGGCAAGCGCCGCCTCGAGTTGCTCGCGCGTGGTCGCCATCCAGTCGCCGGTGTCGATTAGAGCCGTTTCGGGGCCGTCCGCGAAGAGGTACGCGTTGTTGTCGCCTTCGAACGCCGAGTTCGATAACGAGATGCGCTCCATGGGGTCATATCGCACGGGGGCCGAGAAAACGTTATCTGAAGCGGCACATCGGAAGGCCGGGGCCCAGATATCGTCTCAGCCGCGGCAAAACCGCCGTCTCGGATCGACTGTCCACTCGCGGGGCTTACGAGCCCCAGAAGTTGTCGCGGCTGCCGAGTCGCTCGCGCTCGGGACCGCCGTCGGCGTCGTCGGCTGCGGCTTCGTCGGCGGCATCGCCGTCAGCGGCGTCGCCATCAGTGGACGCGTCGTCGTCCACGTCGTCCTCGTCGGGTTCCATCGGCAGCAACTCGAGTTCCTCCGCACGGGCGTGGTTGCTGTGAACGCGGGTGATCTCGACGCGAGCGCGAGCCTCCGGCAGGACGCCGTCGACCATGACGATGAAGCCGTCCTCGGTCCGCCCGACACCGGCACCGCTTTCGTGCATGTCGACGACGTCGATGACGACTTCCTGGCCCGCCTTGACCGGCTGGGTCTTGAGGTCCTCGATCGGCTGATTGTAGTGGTTACACCACTCCTTGCCACCCCGGTCACCGTAGTGTTGACACCCCATCCCCGAGATCCGTTCGGAGAACTCCGGGCAGTCGTCGGCGAGTGGACAGTCTGCCATGCACGCCACTACCAGCGGTGGCGTTAAACCGTTTCCGTCTCGTGGATCGACGGTGGGGCGAAACGTTGGAAGTAAAGAGCGGGGAGCGAGGCTGCACCACTAACAGTCACCGGCGGCTAGCGAAAACATGGTAACGAAACGACGCCTGGGTGACGTGCGGTTTCGAAAAGGTTTACGGTATGGACGTAGCAGTGACAAACGATGAAAATTCTCGTAACGGTCAAAGAGGTGGCGACCGTCGAAGACGAGTTCGAAATCGAGGGAACTGAAATCGCACAGCAGTACCTCGGTGCCGACTTGAACGAGTGGGACGACTACGCGATCGAGGAAGCCGTCCAGCTCCAGGAGGACGGAATCGCCGACGAGGTCGTGACGGTCACGATCGGGCCGGAAGACTGCGAACAGACCATCCGACAGGCGCTCGCGAAGGGCGCCGACCGCGCCGTCCGCGTCTGGGACGACGCGCTCGAAGACGTCGACCTGCTCGACGTCAACGCCAAGACGGAGATTCTGAGCGCCGTCATCGAGGAAGAGGACCCCGACCTCGTCCTCTCGGGCGTCCAGGCCGGCGACGACAGCTTCGCCGCGACCGGCGTCTCCGTCGCCGAGAACATCGGCTTCCAGTGGGGCGCCGTCGTCAACCACCTCGAACACGATCTCGACGATGGGATCGCCTCCGTGCGGCGCGAACTCGAGGGCGGTGTCGAGGAGCTGACCGACATCGAACTCCCCGCCGTGTTGACGATCCAGACCGGGATCAACGAGCCCCGCTATGCCAGCCTCCGTGGCATCCGACAGGCACAGCAGAAACCGATGGACGTCAAGGCACTCGCCGACATCGGCGTCGACGAGAGCACGATCGAAACCGAACTCGAGCTGACGGACATGTACGAGCCCGAGAGCGAGAGCGACGTGACGACCTGGGAGGGAAGCGCCGACGAGACCGCCTCGGAGCTGGGTGAACTGCTCCGCGACAAGGGGGTGGCACAATGACGGACGTCCTCGCAGTCGCGGACCACCGCCGCGGCGAACTGCGCGACGTCAGCTACGAGATCATCACCGCCGGTCGCCAGCTCGCCGACGAGACCGGCGGCGACCTCCACCTCGCGGTCATCAGCGGCACCGTCGACGAGTTCGCCGAGAAGCTCAACCGCGAAGGCGTCGACGCCATCCACACCGTTTCCCACGGTGAGGAGTTCAACCACGACGTCTACTCGCAGGCGATCACGCAGCTCTACGACGAGCTGGCACCCCAGTTCGTCGTGACGCCCAACAGCGTCAACGGGCTCGACTACGCGCCGGCCGTCGCCAACGAACTCGACCTGCCGATCGTCACCGACACGGTCGATCTCGAGACCGACGGCGAGACCCTGATCGCGACCCGCGAGATGTACGGCGGGAAAGTCGAGACGACCAACGAACTCGAGGGCGACGCGGTCGTCACGATCCGCGGTGCCGAGTGGCCCGCCGCCGAGGGCACCGGCGACGCCGCCATCGAAGCGTTCGACGCCGACATCGACGAGGACGCGATCGGCTCCACCGTGAGCGGCTTCGAGGAAGTCGGCGGCGGCGACGTCGACATCAGCGAGGCCGACCTGCTGGTCTCGATCGGTCGCGGGATCGAGGAAGAGGAGAACCTCGACCTCATCCGGGACCTGGCCGACGCGCTCGGCGCGACGCTGTCCTCCTCGCGACCGATCGTCGACAACGGCTGGCTGCCCAAGAACCGTCAGGTCGGCCAGTCCGGGAAGGTCGTCACCCCTGACGTCTACATCGCCATCGGGATCTCCGGCGCTGTCCAGCACGTCGCCGGGATGAAGGGCTCCGACACGATCGTCGCGATCAACACAGACCCCAACGCACCGATCATGGACATCGCCGACTACGCGATCGTCGACGACCTCTTCGACGTCGTCCCCGAACTCATCGAAGAGTTCGAGGGCTAAACAGGCCTTAATCGTCGATTTTTTAGAGTAAGCAGAGCGTGCTGAACGGCTCGATCGGAGGCTGTGCGTCTTCCGGAGCAAGCAGTAGTACCGCGAGCGTCTGCGACGCTCGCGGCCTTTTTTGGTCGAGATTTTTTGCGCGAGTGGTGGCTCGCGGGGCGAGCCACCCGAGCGGAAAAAAGGTCGGTCGTGGTGGATCCGTTAGCTACTTTTTCACCCCATCCTAAGCGCGGGTGATGGAACTGCTGGAGCGGCGACGGGCGCTGATCGAAGAGCGTCTCGTCGAGGTCGTCGAGGGGCTCGAGCCCGAGACGCTCAGCGATGAGGTCCGCCACGTCGCGCTCTCCGGGGGGAAGCGCGTTCGACCGATGGTGACCCTGCTGGCCTGCGAGACGGTCGGCGGACGGGCCGAGGACGCGGTCGAGTTCGGCGTCGGAATCGAACTCGTCCACACGGCCTCGCTGGTCGTCGACGACATCATCGATCGATCGGAACTCCGACGCGGGACGACCAGTGCGTGGGCCGAGTTCGGCCACGGACCGGCGATCATCACGAGTGACGGCCTGCTCGGGGAGGCGTTCGCACTGTTTTCGGCGGATCCCGACGCCACTCGCGTCGTCGCCGATGCGATGGTCGAACTCGGCGTCGGCGAGGCGACCGAACTCTCGGCCCAGCCGGAAAACGAGGACGAGTACATGACGCTGGCCCGCCGCAAGACCGGCGCGCTCTTTCGGGCCGCAGCCGAACTCGGTGCGATCGCTGCCGACTCCGATCCCGTTACCGTCGAGGCGCTCGGCGAGTACGCCGAACGCGTCGGGGTCGCCTTCCAGATCAGAGACGACGTGTTAGACGCCGTCGCCGACCCCGAGGAACTCGGCAAACCGACCGGACACGACGCCGCTTTGGAACGGCCGTCGGTCGTCCAGGTGACCGACCTCACGCCCGAAGCGGCCAACGCCCGCGCCCGGACCGAGGCCGACCGGGCGATAGACGCCCTCGAACGGGTCGAGGTCGCCGATCCGGAGGCC
Source organism: Natrinema pellirubrum DSM 15624 (assembly GCF_000230735.2). Classification (NCBI taxonomy): domain Archaea; kingdom Methanobacteriati; phylum Methanobacteriota; class Halobacteria; order Halobacteriales; family Natrialbaceae; genus Natrinema; species Natrinema pellirubrum. The sequence goes on along the minus strand of NC_019962.1, from coordinate 382,802 downwards.
CGCGGCTACCTGCTCGAGCTGGCGGAGTTCGTCGTCGAGCGCGAGCGGTAAGGCGGTCAGACTCGCTCCGCGCCTCGCCTGTCTTCCTCCCGCTCCGAGTCCGAAAAGCGCGATTCCGCGACGGCGAAGGTAAGCGTACTGACGATACCGAGCAGCGTCCCTGCCGTCAGCGCCGTCGCGAGGAAGGTGAGTTCGACCCGGTCGAGGAAGAAGGCACTCACCGCGTGGAGAACGACGGCGATCGAGAGGACGTAGAAGGGGGCGTTGAGGTAGCGCCACTCGAGCGAGCCGGCGATGTACTCGTCGGTGATCTGGCCGAGACTGGTCGTCAGCCCCGCGACGGCGAACCAGCGGATCGAGCCGTTGAGAAGCGCGGCCAGCATGACCGGGACCCCGAGGTCGCCGGCGGTCGATTCCCGGACCGCCTCGAGGGTATCGAGTCCGTTAACGCCGCCGAGGACGAACAGGGCGGCGGCGACGACGTAGGCGAGCAGGGTCGTCCGACCGGCATACAGCGATCGGCGAGCGCGTTCGACGCTCGTATCGAGTCGGTCGCCGAGTCCCAGCCCCCGCGAAATGAGATAGAGCCCGAGCAGGGCGGAGGTCGTCCCGAGGACGAACCCCGGCATGTCGAGGACGGTGCCGATCAGGGCAAGCGGATAGATCAACAGGAGGATACCAAGCGGAATGAGGACCGTCCCGCGGGTCTCGGGGTCGTCCAGCACTTGCTTGATCGTGTAGTACATCGACTCGAGGTTCTGTGCCTGCCGGACGACGACGCGGCGGACGCCGTCGATCGGGACTCGCGAGCGGATGATCGGAATGACGGACTCGTCCTGTGCGCCGTCGGTAACGACCAAGGCGGTGACGTCTTCCCCGGTCGAGAGGCTCGCGAGAACGGTGTCGACCTCGTCCCCGACCTCCCGGTTGGCGCTGACGTCGCCCTCGTCGTTACCGGTGACGACGGCGACCTCGACGCTCTCGTCGCGGTCGGCCAGATCGTCGTAGACGTGCAACCCCTGAAAGATCACGTTGACGTCCGAGTCCTCCGGGTCCGCGGTCGCGAGGGCAACGGCCGCCTCCTCGACGGGCTCGCGACCGATGACCGGCGTCGAAAAGCCGGTCTTGCGCCCGAGGTCATCGTCGAGGTCGACACAGAGGACCAGCAGCATCAGTCGGACGTTCGAGGGCGGGGTATTTCCATCTTCTGGGGACGGAAGAAGACGCTCGAGGGGCTCGAGGGCGACACGGGTGTCGTGGTCCGCAACTCCGCTCGAGGGTCGGCGACCGACGCCCGTCGACCACCGACCCTACGTCGATCGCGTCGATGTCGTCCCGTCGGTCGGAACGATGACGTCACGGAACTCGAACCGCGCACCGCCGTCGTCGCCGTCGCACGCGGCGACGGTCCAGCCGTGGGCCTCGGCGATCTCCTCGACGATCGCCAGTCCGAACCCGGTCCCCTCCGCCGCGGTCGTGTGGCCGAACTCGAACAACGACTCGCGATCGGTCGGCAGCCCCGGTCCCGTATCCTCGACGTAGAAGCCGTCGGGACGGTCGCCGCTGCCGGCGGACTGGGGCTTGCGCTCGAGCGGGCCGACGGTGACGGTCAACCGATCGGCGTCGTCGCCGTGTCCGACGGCGTCCTGACGGGGGTGGGAGTCAGGGCTCGTCGAGCCTAGTGATTAGCAAATCTTATTGAGAAATCCACTGAGGTGATTGTCAATCCACGATGCAGCGAAACTCAGTTTCTCGGTCAGTTGGTCGAACAGTTCGTCAAGGAGTCTCCGGTACTCGTCTTCGCCGTTAACAATCAACGGCGAAGACTCCCACTTGAGACTCTTCCAGACAGGTTCGATTGGGTTGAGGTCCGGGGAACCAACCGGAAGGAACACCAGATCAATCCCGAGTTCATGAGCACGCTTGCGCGTGTGCTTGCAGACGTGTGACGAAAAGTTATCCAACACGAGCAGAATCCGCTTGCCGGGATTCTGCTCGCGGATCTCCTCGAAACACCCACAGATTTGTTCTTTCTCCTGGTTCGGTGGGAACGACAGCACGCTCTCTCCGTTGAGCGCATAGAACCCGGCCGCTGGTGTATCGATTTTCACCAGCGGCCGAGTGATATGTGGTTCATCGACCGTATACAGTCGCTGAGAGTTGTCCCATGGTTGTGGATGCGAGACATCGAAAAATCCCACCACAGTCCCGCCATCAGTGCAGATATCCTCATCGGTACGCCACTTCTCTTCGTCGTCATCGTCGTCACTCTCGCGCTTATTATGTGGCTGGTCGTGAGCATCCTCGTCGAACGCGTACTCAACGCGTTCGTCGAGGATCTCTTCGGCGTTGTCGGGTCGATCAGGCCGTTTTGTCCGAGGAATGGCGTAGGAAAGGCCGAGATTGTGTAGGAACGTTGGGAGGTAGTGTGGATGATATTCGACGTCGAACTCCTCGTCGAGAAGGTGCTGAATCTCCTGTTTTTTCCACGGTTGTCCCTCACGTAGTCGATCGATGAGTTCGTCTTGTTGGTCTTCGTCGAGCTTCGGGGGCCGACCGCCCCCGAAGTTCGGAGTGAGTTTGCCGAGACCTCCTTCGTTCCAGCGGTTAACCCAGTTCGTGGCGGTGCCCTCAGATTTCCCGACGTCGTCGGCGGCTTCCTTCAGCGTGGCACCCTTGTACAGCCGTTTGATGAACACGAGGCGTTCGAATTCCTTCTGATCGTCTGCCTCGCCGAGAAGACGATCCAGATCTTCTTCACTCAGGTGTCGCACGATTTTCTTCTCTCGACCAGTCACTACACTAAAGAGATACTTCTACTCAATAACTTTCCCGAATCACTATGCTCGACGGCGTCCTGCTGAGCGTGGGAAGCAGGGGTTGTCGAACCATGTTCGACGGCGTTTCGAAAGAGGTTCTCGAGCAGCGATCGAACACGGTCTTCATCGCCGTACAGCATCGGATCGGTTTCGATCTCGAGGCGGGCATCACCGGTGTCGACGGTCGCCCAGGCTGCTTGGGCCGTGTCAGCGAGCGAAAACCGCTCCTCGTCGCCGATCGCTTTTCCCTGTCGGGCCAGCTGGAGGAGCCCGTCGATGAGTTCCTCGATCCGGACGAGCGACCGCTGTAGTTTCTCGACGTGGCGGTCGTCGGCCCCGTCCGCGATGAAATCGAGGTGCCCCTGCGCGACGTTCAGCGGGTTCCGCAGGTCGTGACTCACGAGGCTCGCGAACTCCGACAACCGCTCGTTCTGGCGCTCGAGTTCGCGTCGGTAGCGTCGTCGGCGCGTGACGTCCCGAATCGCGTGTACCGTTCCGGTGAACTCCCCGTTCTCGAGCGGCAGGAGTCTGGTGTGGACGTCGTGGATTCGTTCCTCACCGTCCGGTGACTGAAACCGAACCTGATACTTCGCCCGCTCCCGGTCGGTCGTCGAGGAGAGCAGGCCACGGACTTCCTCGATGTACTTAGTCGTTACCTGCTCGTCGTAGTAGCCGCGATCGATGAGATCCGGGAACGGCGTTCCGATCAGTTCCGTCCGTCCCTCGACGAAAGGGTCGGCGAACTCGTCGTTACACCAGTTGATGACGGCGTCAGTGTCGAGGGTAAACAGCGCGGTCGGCACGAGTTCGAGGATTCGAACGTTCTCGACGAGGGCCCGGTATCGCTCGAGTTGCCGTTCGCTCTCGCGGCGGGCCCGTTCGGCGCGGCGTTTCGCGACGGCGTTCTCGATCCGGTTTGCAAGCACGGTGTACTGGGCGGTTCCCGACCCCTTCCGGAGGTAGTCGGTAACGCCGGCCGAGATCGCCTCGCTCGCGATCTCGTCGGGGGCTGTGCCGGTAAAGAGAACGAACGGGACTGACGGATCGCGCTCCCGTATCGCCACGAACAGCTCGAGGCCATCCATCTCCGGCAGCTCGTAGTCACTGACGACGCAGTCGATCGGTCGGCCGGCCCCGTCGCTCGCACCGTCGAAGACCGCCAGCGCGTCGCGACCGTTCGCCGCGGTCGTCACGTCGATCTCGTCGTTCCGTCGCTCGAGAACGGTGGCGGTCAGCTCGCGCAGTTGGAGGTCGTCATCGACAGAGAGAACACGGATCCCCGGAGACATTGGTTACGTTACGTACAATCTCATCGCATAATAATATGGGGTTGTGTGGTGCCACGACACATGGGCCGGCAGTTTCGCACGGCTTTTGAGGCTCGGGGGGGTACGTACCCTCGAATGATCTCGAAGGGCTGTGAGCAGTGCGCGAAAGGCGGCAAGATGGTGCTGTTCGTCTACGGTTACTGCGACCAGCGCGACTGCTTTTACTGCCCGCTCGGCGAAAATCGGAAAAACGTCACCGACGTCTACGCCAACGAGCGACTCGTCGAAAGCGACGAGGACGTCCTGACCGAGGCCCACCGCATGGATGCGCTGGGCACCTCGATCACCGGCGGCGAACCGCAAGAGGCCTTGGGCCGGACCTGCCACTATCTCGAACTGCTGAAAGACGAGTTCGGCGAGGACCACCACACTCACCTCTACACCGGCATCACCGGCGGCCGCGAGAACATGCGCCGTCTCTCGGAGGCCGGACTCGACGAGATCCGGTTCCACCCACCCTACGAACAGTGGGGCGACCTCCACGGCACCGAATGGGAGGAGATCCTCTACATCGCCCGTGAAGAGGGGCTGACCCCCGCGTTCGAAATCCCCGGTATCCGCCCCGAGGAGGAGTTCCTCGAACTCATCGACGAGGGCGCGGCCGAGTTCTGTAACGTCAACGAGTTCGAGATGAGCGACGGGAACTACCGTCGGATGCAGGAACAGGGGTACGAACTCAAGGAAGACCACATGAGCGCCGTCGACGGCGACCGCGAGGAGATCCTCGACGTGATGGGCAACCACGAGAAGGTCTACTTCTGTACCTCCGTGTTCAAAGACGCCGCCCAACACCGCCGCCGCCTGAAACGCATGGCCCGCAACATCCGCCGCGAGTTCGACGACGTCACCGACGACGGCACCCTCGTCTACGGCAAGACGTACGCCGACCCCGACCGCTTCGAGGCACTGGGGGTCCCGGAGGAGTTCTACACCGTCAAGAGCGACCACGTCGAGGTCGCCTGGTGGCTTCTCGAGGAGATGATCGAGGAGGGTGACCTCGAGGACGGCGAAATCGTTGAGCAGTATCCGACCTACGACGGACAGGTCGTCGAACGGACGCCACTCGCGTAAGGACCGCTCGCTTCGTTCGCGGTCTTTTTGGTGCAGATTTTTCGAGGAGTGGGGAGCATCGCGAACCCGACGAGAAAAAGGTGCGCGCAGATCGTTGAGCAGTATCCGACCTACGATGGACAGGTCGTCGAACGGACGCCACTAGCGTAAGGACCGCTCGCTTCGTTCGCGGTCTTTTTGGTGCAGATTTTTCGAGGAGTGGTGAGCATCGCGAACCCGACGAGAAAAAGGTGCGCGCAGATCGTCGAGCAATATCCGACCTACGACGGACAGGTCGTCGAGCGGACGCCGCTTGCGTAAGTACCGCGAGCGTTGCGCGGTTCGGAACGAGCGAAGCGAGTGAGAACCGCGAATGCGAACGGGGAACGAAGTGAGCCGTGAGCGAGCAGCCGTCTTGCTGCAGGTTTTTGCATGGGATAAGGATCGTTTCGCATCGTTCAACACCACGGGACCGCCGACTCGGGACCGTACTGACGCGTCGGTCGTCGAATGAGTCACCGACGCTTATCAGGGCTGTAATAATGGTCTCCCCGTCGGAAGCGGGAGCCACGATGGAACTTCGAAACGTCGCCGTCGTCGCGGTTGCGCTGCTCGTGGCCCTCTCGGGATGCAGCGCCCTCGGGGGATCGCAAGCGGAACCGTCGAACGACACCGAGACGGACACGAACGGCATAGCAGACGATGAATCCGAGTCCCCCGGCGATGACGTCGAGTCGAGCGGAAGCGAGAACAAAACGGAACCGGACAGCGGAGACGATACCGGGGACGCAGACACCACCGCAGAGTGGTCCCCGCCGGAAGAACCAAACCGGCCCCTCGAGGACAAGCGCGAGGACCGAATCGAGAGCGTCGAGTTCGTCGACAAAGAGCCGGCGGAGAACGGGGACGGCTACTCGAACTTCAACCTCGAGGTCGTCGCCAACACCAGCATGGAGAACGTCGATCCGCCGGAACACGGTGACGTGGAGGGCGAGCCGTACTTCTTCGTCAAGATCAACGAGGACGAACAGAAACTCGTCGAGCGGACGGACGAGGTTCGGATGGAAGAAAACGGCACGTTCCACATCGAGGTTCGCCCGGCCGGGCTCGAGGAGTTCGACTCGGGGTCACTAACCGTCGAAGTCTTCCTGATGGACGAGGACAAGGACTGGGACGACATCTACGACGCCGTCGGCAAGGACGTTCAGTTCAATCCGGAGACGGGCACTGATGGCTCGAGTTCGACCGACGGCGATTCGGAATCAGGCGAGAACTACTCGGTAGCCGTACGGTAGTCGCGGATCGGCTACTCCGGGTCGAACGATCAGTCGACTTCGGTCGGATCGACGCCCGGCAGCGTGATGAGGTTCTCCCGGCCGATCCGGAGTTTCTCGATCTCGTCGTCGTCGTCCATCTGCGAGAGCAGTTGCGACACCTTGGCGTTGGACCAGCCGGTCTCCGAGACGATCGAGGCCTGTTTCATCCGGCCGCCGTTTTGCTTGAGCATCCGAAGGACGCGCTCCTCGTCGCTCAGCAGTTCCGGATCGACTGCGTCCCCGACCGGTTCCTCGAACTCGAGGCTGGTTCCAGTGTTGCGATCGTCGTCGATTGCGGCACCGGTCGAAGAGGTCGGGCCAGTCGGTTTCCTCCCTGGCGAATCCGGGCCATCGGACTCGGCCGCCTCAGTACCGTCCCCGTCGCTGGCAGTACTGGTGGCGATCCCGATCGCTTCGATCGAGGGTAGTCTATCGGTCGGAATTGACGGGCTGGTCCGGCCGTCCCGTCGTACCACGAGGTACCCCACACTCATGAACCCGACGACGAAGAGGAGACCGCCCAGAAGCCACCCCCACATCGGTATCACCGAATCACTGGTTCGGATAAAAACGATCTCGAGTTCGGTAGCGTCGAACTCGTAGGGACCGTCCCAAGAAAGTTGTGTTGGCGTCTCGAGAGCGTACTGTTGGGGTGTTTCGACAACGAGGCGCTGTCCGTCGTACAGTTGAAACCAGACACCGTTCTCCGTTCGGAACGCGTCGCCGAAATTAACACGATCCCCGTCGACAGTAGCAAAGTTCGTCCAGGTGAACGAGTAGGAGATGACGCCGACCTGAACGTCGTCTGTCGTCGTGTTGTTACGAACGACAGTGTCGTTCGGCGACTCGACGACTGTCGGGTCGTCCCACCCGGGGTCCTCGATCGACATCTCACGTCCGGTCTCCTGTTCAGCAGTTCGACGGAAGTCTTCGAACACGTCGAGATCGTAGCCGACGTTACGCTGGTTATTCGTGACTTCCGCGGCGTATTCCCGGAACACCGTCTCTTCGCTCTCGTTCGTTATGAGAAAGCGACTCTCGATCGTCCACCTGACATCGCCGTTGTCGCGAACGGTAAGTCGAAATACCTGCCGAGTAGCGGGTCGCTCGAGCGGCTCTGTCGATTGGGCAGTGATGGCCGACGGTGGTGAACCAGCCGTTCGGAATCGGGAGTCGGCCAAGCGATAGTCAGTTGGCGACCGTTCTATCGTCGTTGGGGACCGATCACCGATCGTATCGGCCCGCTCCGATGCCGGTGTCGAAGCGGACATAGCCGGTTTCACGGCCACCGCCCCCAGAAGAGTCGTGATGAGGAGGATTGTGAGGGCGACTGTGACGGCGGTGGATACCCGCATGCGTACCATCGGGTGGTCGCCCGGGGGAAAAAACCCTTTCCATCGAAAATAAAACGTCACTACCGGTCCTAAAGCGTTTCCGGGCCAGAGAACACTTCTGGTAGAGGCGGTAAAACATCAGTAGCACGAATTTAATCCAGGTATTCGAGTGAATTGAAGTGCGACCAGTTTTTGTATCAGGAGAACATACGGTCGTTCGATGAACCGCGCGATTCCGCCCCTCCTCGCAGCCGCTCTAGTTCTATCGCTGACAGCGATTCCAGTGGTTGCAGACCCCGTAACCGGAGCGAACGACCCTCTCGAGACGCTCCATCAAGAGAACCTACGTGCGGCTAACAGCCCGTCTCCACAGACAATCGAGAACACGACGAACCGCCTCTCACTCGATGAAACATCCAGAATGAGGTACGCCGAATACGGCTCCGACCTCGGCGCAGCGCTCGCGAGTGCGGACGACAAAATTCGAGTCGATCACGCCCAGTACACGACCGTCGATAAGGAGTTCGACGATGCAACCGCGGACGAACGGCGAGAGCTGCTCCAAAACGGCTACGAGCGGTTGAAAGAGCAATCGGACGGGCTCGAAGAACGGGAACGACGCGCCGTCCGTTCCCACGCTAACGACGAACTGTCGGACGAACAGTTACTGCAGGTCTTGGTTCGGAATCATCGGGAAGCAACAGTCCTCTCCGAGTCGTTCGCCGAACTCGATGAGCGATCGGATCGGGTTCAGAATTTCTCACTCTTGGTCGACGACGAGCGGGACAAACTCGAGATGCACCGAACGGAAATTCGGGCACAACTCGACTCGGCATACAGGTACGGCGGCTCGGTCGACGGCAACGTAATCGCAATCGAGACGTCACGGAACGGGTACGTACTCTCCCTACTCGGAGAGAGTTACGTCCGCGAAGCGACTCGCTTCGATAACCGGAACGCGTCACAGTCGACTCAGTTCGAGGACATCCTGGATGCATACGACCATGCCCGCGAACTGTACCCTTGGGCGTACGAAACGGTCCAGTCTCCGTCGTTCAACGAATATACTACGGTACAGTTGTACAAGATCGACAATAACCACGAACACGGACATCTCGAGGCGTATCTCGACGGAGGAACGGGTGAGATTTACCGAGAAGTCCAGGTTATAGACCGGACTTCGTTGCCATTCGAAAATAGAAAAACTTCAGTTAAGGAAGGGGTAGAAATATCCGTCATGGAAACGAAAGCGGACGGGCCAGCGACCGTATCAGTGAACGATTCGGAAACGGGCGATCCCATCTCTGTACCGATCACCGTCGACGGATTCGCAGTTGGAACGACCGGTGACGACGGCAGTCTCTGGTACGTACCACCCAAGGGTGAGTACGAACTGCAAGTAAAAACAGCGGACGGAACGAGCGTCCCCGTCACACTCTCGAGTTCCTAACCACGAAGTTCGAATTCGGGGCTCGAAACTTCCCGCTCTCGCTTGCCGTTTGATCGAACGAGTACCACTGTGAGACCGATCTTTTATACCACAAGGCGTGGCCAAGAGGTGGTGTGACCGAGAGGACGAACCGAGCCGCGACTGCAGATACACGGGCCGTGAGCCCGATTATCGGCGTACTCGCGCTGATCGTACTCACCGTCTGTCTGGCAGCCGTCGTCGCAGTCGGTGTCGGAACGTGGTCGCTCGAGTCATCTAGCCCGACCGCGACGTTCGAACTTTCGGCTGACGGCGATCGCTCCACGATCGTGATCACCCACGTCACGGGGGATGTCATCGACGTCGAGACGCTATCAGTAAGGATTGCCGTAAACGGGACAGCGATTGCCGAACAACCGCCGATTCCGTTCGTCGGTGCAAGTGGATTCGACGGCGCGCCCGATGGTCCGTTCAACGCCAGAAGCGATTCCGAGTGGACAGCAGGAGAGCGCGCCGGTGTTTCGGTCGCTGCGACGAACAGTCCAACGTTTGCGACAGGTGATTCCGTCACCGTCACGCTCGCTGTCGACGGACGGCAGATAGCTACTCTCGAGACGACGGCGACCTGAATCGGGATCGGACTACTCGGGCGCGCGACCGATCGTCGTGATCGCGACGTCGGGCTCGTAGGACGGCCCCATGAAGGCGTGTTTCACGTCCTCGAAGCCAGCGGCCTTGAACATCCGGTCGGCTTCATACTCGTCGTAAAAGAGCATGATCGAGTCGGCAAGCAGTTGGCTGACGACGTTGTCGGGGTAGTTCGGGCCGACGACCAGCACCTGCCCGCCGGGTTTGAGGACGCGGCGGAACTCCCGGAGCGCGAGGATCGGGTTCGGCCAGTATTCGATCGAGCCCGACGACCAGACGACGTCGAACGTGTCCGTCGCGAAGGGCAGTCGTTCGGCATCGCCGCGGTGGAAGTGAACCGGCGGCCCGCGCTTGCCGAACTTCTCGTAGGCCTGTTCGAGCTGGTGTTCGCTCTGGTCGAGCGCGTAGACCTCGTCGACGTGTTCGAGCAGTCCCTCGGTGGCGAACCCGGTGCCACAGCCGACGTCGAGTACCGTCATGTCCGCTTCTAACTCGAGCAGGGACAGGGCCTCGGTGCGCATCTCTTCGGTCCAGACGAACGGATTGACCTGGTCGTAGACCCGCGAGAGGTACTTATAGAACAGTCGAGCGCGGGCCTTGTTCTCGAGAAGTCCCATTAGGATCGAGTTTCGGTCGGATCGGCATATGTCTGCCGTTCCCGGGGGCTCGCGGCTGGAACGTAAGCCGCTATTATCCGCGATCGGTCCGGTTCCCGCTGAGGCACTTTCGCAACTACCATATACGCGCTCTGGCAAACGTCCGGTTGCTTAGAGTATGCCGAGGCCAGAGGTTCTCGAACGAATTAAGTCGGCGGAAGAGGAGGCCGACGAGATCGTCGCATTGGCAGAGAACGACCGCGACGAGCGAATAGCCGAGGCCCGGGAACGTGCCGAGGAGATTCGCACGGAAGCGGAACAGGAGGCCCAGGAGTTGCGGGAGCGCCGCCTGGAGGAAGCTCGCGAGGAGATCGATGCGGAATGTGAGCAGGTCCTCGAAGAAGGCGAACAGGAGCGCGAGGAACTCGCCGAGCGCGCCCGGGAGCGGGTCGACGAAGTGACCGACCACGTCGTCGAACTGTTCCAGGAGGACGTCCATGCTCAGACCTGAGCAGATGAGCAAGGTCTCGGTGACCGGATCCAGAGCCGTCATGGCTCCGGTCATCGAGACGATCCACGAGCTGAACCTGGTCCATCTCTCGGACTACGACGGCTCGTGGGAGGGGTTCGATAACGGCAACCCCATCGAAGGTGCCGATCAGGCGTCGGAAAAGCTCGTGACCGTCCGAGCCCTCGAAAACACCCTCGAGCTGTCGGCCGACGAGGCCGAGCCGGGGCGACTCGAGACAGGCTGGGAGGATCGACTCGAGGAGATCCGCACGCGAGTCAACGAACTCGACGACCAACGCGGTGAGGTCACCGACGAGCTGCGACAGGTCAACGAGAAGATCGACCGCGTCGCGCCCTTCGCGGAACTCGGGATCGACCTCGACCTGCTGTCGGGGTACGAGTCGGTCGACGTGGCCGTCGTCGAAGGTCCCGTCGGTGCGATCGAGGACGCCGTCGCGGCGTCCGACGACATCCGGGCGTTCGAAACGTTCACCGGCGGTGACGTCGTGGCGATCGTCGCCGCACCGACCGCGGACGCCGACGACGCGCCGATCGACGACGCCCTGGTCGGCGTCGACGTCACGCGCCATTCGGTGCCCGAGACCGAACAGAGTCCCGAGGCGTACGTCGCCGACCTCGAGGACGAGAGGGCAGACCTCGAGAGCAGACGCGAGGAGATCGACGCGGAACTCGAAGAGATCAAGCGGGAGGAAGCCGGCTTCCTCCTGCGGGTCGAGGAGGAACTGACCGTCGAGGTCCAGCAAGCGGAAGCGCCGCTGCAGTTCGCGACGACCGATCGTGCCTTCATCGCGGAGGGCTGGATCCCGACCGACGAGTACGACCGACTCGTCGCCGCGCTGGACGACGCCGTCGGCGACAGCGTCGAGATCGAAGAACTCGAGCGGGCGGACTACGACCGCCACGGGGCACACTCCCATACGGAGGACGTACAGGAGGGTGCGCCGTCAGCAGCGGACGAAGACGACGCAGCCGCCGACGCGGACGACCAACAGCAGAAGGCGGTCACCGACGGTGGCTCGACGGTCACGATGGGCGACGAGCCGCCGACGGTCCAGAACAATCCGGGCGTGGCCAAGCCGTTCGAACTGCTCGTACAGGCAGTCAACCGACCGAAATACAGCGAGCTGGATCCGACGATCTTCCTGTTCCTGACGTTCCCGGCGTTCTTCGGGTTCATGATCGGGGACGTCGGCTACGGGATCATGTACGTCGCCATCGGTGCGTACATGGCCACGCAGTTCGACAGCAAGGGAATCTCCAGCCTCGGCGGCGTCGCCATCTGGGCGGGGCTGTTCACGATCCTCTTCGGGATCATCTACGGCGAGATATTCGGCCTGCACATCCTCGGAGAGGTCATCTGGCACGACCTGTTCCACTCCGAGCTGTTGCCACTGAACAAGGGCCTCGAGCCGGCCGCGAGTGACTTCGCGCTCGGCTGGATGGTCGTGAGCGTGCTGGCCGGGATCGTCCACCTGAACATCGGGTACATCCTGGACTTCTACGAGAATCTCAGCCACGGATTCAAGGACGCGCTGTTCCACAGCGGCTCCTGGATCCTGATGATCAACGGGATCTGGATCTGGATCTTCTCGGCACAGGGCAAGGGATCGAAGCCCGGGTTCCTGTTCAAGACGTTTGCCAGCGACGGGCCGTTCCCGATCGGCTTTACCGGATTCCCGATGTGGGAGCTATTCGCGTTCCCCGAAGCGATTCCGCTACTCGGTGGATTCCCCCTGACGGCGCCGCTGCTTGTCTTCCTGATCGGGTTCGTCATGCTCGTCGTGAGCGAACCCGTCGAGGCAGTCGAATCGCTTGACGTCGTCGTCAACGTGTTCTCCTACACCCGGATGGGCGCAGTGTTGCTCGCGAAGGCCGGCATGGCCTTCGTGGTCAACCTGCTGTTCTTCGGGGCCTACGAGGACCCCGACGGCGAGTTCCACTTCCTTCGGAATCACGAACCGAGCTACGTCGCCGAACACTACGGCGAGGGTGCAGACGTCATCTTCAACGGGCTCATGCACTCGGGGACCGCGGCCCTGCTCGGTGGACTTGTTATTCTCGTACTCGGACACATCGTTGTGTTAGTGCTTGGCGTGACAAGCGCCGGCTTACAGGCTGTGCGCCTCGAGTACGTCGAATTCTTTAACAAGTTTTATGAAGGCGGTGGGGAGAACTACGAACCGTTCGGAACCGATCGAAATCACACAGAGGACCCATAAACAATGATTGAACTCGCAGACGTCGCACTTCAGAACGGAGACGCAGCAGTCGAAGCAGCGCCCACGCTCAACGACGCCGGTGCCGCGGCGATCGCCGTCGGTCTCGCCGCGCTCGCAGCAGGATACGCCGAGCGCGGTATCGGCGCGGCCGCGGTCGGTGCCATCGCCGAAGACGACGACATGTTCGTCCCGGGCCTGATCATGACCGTCCTTCCGGAGACGCTCGTGATCCTGGCGCTGGTCGTCGTCTTCATCGTCGGATAACCACACCCCCTTCTCTCACAATGAGTTTGGACACAGTCGTCAAAGACATTCGAGAAGAGGCCAACGCGCGTGCGGAGGACATCCGCAGTGAGGGCGAGACGCGCGCCGAGGAGATCGAATCGGCGGCCGAGGCCGACGCCGAGGAGATCCGCGCCGATGCGGAGGCCGAGGTCGACCGCGAGATCGACCAGCTCCGCGAACAGCGCCTCTCCAGTGCGAAGCTGGAGGCGAAACAGAAGCGTCTGGAGGCCCGCCGCGACGTCCTCGGGGAGGTCCGCGAGGCCGTCGAGGACGAACTCGCCACCCTCGAGGGGGACACCCGCGAGGACCTCACTCGTGACCTGCTCGAGGCCGCGAGCGAGGAGTTCGACGAGGGCAACGACGTCAACGTCTACGGTCGAAGCGACGACGCGGAGCTGCTCGAGTCGATCGTCACGGACTACGACGGCTACGAGTACGCCGGCGAAGTCGACTGTCTCGGCGGCGTCGTCGTCGAGAGCGACCAGTCCCGGGTCCGAGTCAACAACACGTTCGACTCGGTCCTGGAAGACGTCTGGGAAGACAACCTCCAGGGGATCAGCAACCGACTCTTCGAGCAATGAGCGCAGGTGCCTCGAATCCGGAATACGTGAACGCTCGCGTTCGGTCGCGCCGAGCCTCGCTGTTCTCGGACGAAGACTACCGCAAGCTGATCCGGATGGGGCCGAGCGAGATCGCGCGGTTCATGGAGGAGACCGAGTACGAACGCGAGATCAACGAACTCGGCGCGCGGTTCTCGGGCGTCGACCTGATCGAGTACGCGCTGAACCGCAACCTCGCGAAGCACTTCGAAGACCTGATCGACTGGGCCGACGGTCGCCTCTACGACCTCATCGCCCGCTACCTGCGGAAGTTCGACGTCTGGAACCTGAAGACGATCATCCGCGGGATCTACACCGATACCGCCCCCGATGACATCCGGACCGACCTCATCCGGGCCGGCGAACTCGAGGAGCGGACGATCGATCGGCTCCTCGAGACCGACGACATCGAGGACGCGATCGAAGTGCTGTACGGGACGATCTACTACGAGCCGCTGACCGTCGCCTACGAGGAGTTCGAGGAGACCGGCGCGCTCGTCCCCCTCGAGAACGCCCTCGACCGGGAGTTCTACGAGAACCTGCTGGCAGACGTCTCGGGCGGCCCGGGCAACGAGCCACAGGAGGGCCCGGAAGCGAAATACATCGAGTTCCTGCAGGCCGAGATCGACTTCCGGAACGCCCGGAACGCGCTGCGGCTCGCCCGCAGTGGGGCCGATCTCGATCCCGCGACCTACTACATCGACGGCGGCGTCCTGTTCGACGAGTCGGAACTGAGCCGACTGGTCGGCGATTACGATGCGCTGGTCGATCACATCGCCGAGAACCGTCGGTACGGGGACCGACTTTCCGAGGCGCTCGGTCGGCTCCGCGAGGCTGACAGCCTTATCCAGTTCGAACACGCACTAGACGCTGCGTTGCTCGAGTACGCCGATACGCTCTCGAGCATCTATCCGGCCTCGGTGTCGGCCGTGTTGTCGTACATCCTCGCGAAGGAACGGGAGGTCGAGAACATCCGCGCGATCGCGCGTGGTCGCGAGGTCGGACTCGACGAGAGCGAGATCGAAGAGGAGCTGGTGATCCTATGAGCCAGGAGATCGCAGTCGTCGGCAGCCCGGAGTTCACGACCGGCTTCCGCCTCGCGGGCGTCCGCCGGTTCGAGAACGTCCCGGACGACGAGAAAGACGAGCGACTCGACGACGCTGCAACGGCAGCCCTCGAGGACGAGGGCGTCGGCATCGTCGTCATGCACGACGACGACCTCGAGTACCTGTCGCGCAACGTACGCCAGGAAGTCGAGACGAGCGTCGAGCCGGTCGTCGTCACCATCGGCAGCGGCACCGGTGGCGGCGGGCTGCGCGACCAGATCAAGCGTGCGATCGGTATCGACCTGATGGACGAGGACGAAGACAGCTAAACTATGAGCCAGGCAGAACAAACCGAGACCGTCGACGAAGACGGTGTAATCGAAAGCGTGAGCGGTCCCGTCGTGACCGCCACGGACCTCGACGCCCGGATGAACGACGTCGTCTACGTCGGCGACGAAGGACTGATGGGCGAGGTCATCGAGATCGAAGGGAACCTGACCACGATTCAGGTCTACGAGGAAACCTCCGGCGTCGGCCCGGGCGAACCCGTCGAGAACACGGGCGAACCCCTGAGCGTCGACCTCGGACCCGGTATGATGGACTCCATCTACGACGGCGTCCAGCGTCCGCTGGACGTCCTCGAGGACAAGATGGGGACCGCGTTCCTCGACCGTGGGGTCGACGCCCCCGGTATCGACCTCGAGAAGGAGTGGGAGTTCGAACCCACCGTCGAAGCGGGCGACGCGGTCGAGCCCGGCGACGTCGTCGGGGTCGTCGAGGAAACGGTCACCATCGACCACAAGGTCATGGTGCCGCCGGACTACGAGGGCGGCGAAGTCACGTCTGTCGAGAGCGGCGAGTTCACGGTCGAGGAGACCGTCGTCGAACTCGACAACGGCGAAGAGATCCAGATGCACCAGGAGTGGCCGGTTCGTGAAGCCCGGCCCGCCGGTGAGAAGGAGACGCCGACCGAGCCGCTGGTGACCGGCCAGCGCGTCCAGGACGGCCTGTTCCCGCTCGCGAAAGGCGGGACGGCGGCGATTCCGGGCCCATTCGGCTCCGGGAAGACCGTCACCCAGCAGCAACTCGCCAAGTGGTCCGACGCGGACATCGTCGTCTACATCGGCTGTGGCGAACGGGGCAACGAGATGACCGAGGTCATCGAGGACTTCCCGGAACTGCCGGACCCACAGACCGGGAACCCGCTGATGGCCCGGACCTGCCTCATCGCCAACACGTCGAACATGCCCGTCGCAGCCCGGGAATCCTGCATTTACACGGGGATCACGATCGCGGAGTATTACCGCGACATGGGCTACGACGTCGCGCTGATGGCCGACTCCACCTCGCGGTGGGCCGAGGCCATGCGGGAGATCTCGAGCCGACTCGAGGAGATGCCCGGCGAAGAGGGCTATCCCGCGTATCTGGCCGCTGCGCTCTCGGAGTTCTACGAGCGCGCCGGCAAGTTCCAGCTGATGAACGGCGGCGAGGGATCGATCTCGGTCGTCGGGGCGGTCTCGCCGCCGGGCGGTGACTTCTCCGAACCGGTCACCCAGAACACGCTGCGTATCGTCAAGACGTTCTGGGCACTGGACGCCGACCTCGCGGAACGTCGGCACTTCCCCTCGATCAACTGGAACGAGTCCTACTCGCTGTACAAGGACCAGCTCGACCCGTGGTGGACGGACAACGTCGCCGGTGACTGGGCGGAAACCCGCCAGTGGGCCGTCGACGTCCTCGACGAGGAAGACGAACTCCAAGAGATCGTCCAGCTCGTCGGCAAGGACGCGCTGCCGGAGGACCAGCAGCTGACCCTCGAGGTCGCCCGCTACCTGCGTGAGGCGTGGCTCCAGCAGAACGCCCTGCACGACGTGGACACCTACTGCGAACCCGAGAAGACCTACCGGATGCTCGGCGCGATCCAGACGTTCAACGACGAGGCCTTCGAGGCGCTCGACGCTGGCGTGCCGCCGGAAGAGATCACGGACGTCGACGCCGCGCCGAAGCTCAACCGGATGGGCACGGCCGAGGAGTGGGAGGAGTTCATCGACGAGATCGAGAACGACCTCAAAGAACAACTACGAACACTGTACTAACGATGAAAGAGTACCAGACTATCACGGAAATCAGCGGTCCGCTGGTGTTCGCCGAGGTCGACGAGCCCGTCGGGTACGACGAGATCGTCGAGATCGAGACCGAGGACGGACGGACGCTGCGCGGCCAGGTACTGGAATCGAGCGAGGGTATCGTCTCGATCCAGGTGTTCGAAGGGACGGGCGGGATCGACCGCAACGCCTCCGTTCGCTTCCTGGGCGAGACGATGAAGATGCCCGTCACCGAGGACCTCCTCGGGCGGGTGCTGGACGGTTCCGGGAACCCGATCGACGGCGGCCCGGAGATCGTCCCCGACAAGCGACAGGACATCGTCGGCAAGGCGATCAACCCATACTCCCGGGAGTACCCCGAGGAGTTCATCCAGACCGGCGTCTCCGCCATCGACGGCATGAACACGCTGGTCCGGGGTCAGAAGCTGCCGATCTTCTCCGGATCCGGCCTGCCCCACAACGAACTCGCCCTGCAGATCGCCCGTCAGGCGACGGTGCCCGAGGAAGACGAAGAAGGCGAGGGCTCGGAGTTCGCCGTCATCTTCGGCGCGATGGGGATCACCCAGGAAGAGGCAAACGAGTTCATGGACGACTTCGAGCGCACGGGCGCGCTTGAGCGGTCGGTCGTCTTCATGAACCTCGCGGACGACCCGGCAGTCGAGCGCCAGGTCACCCCGCGACTCGCCTTGACCACGGCCGAGTACCTGGCCTTCGAGAAGGATTACCACGTGCTGGTCATCCTGACGGACATGACCAACTACTGTGAGGCACTGCGCGAGATCGGTGCCGCACGTGAGGAGGTCCCGGGCCGCCGTGGCTACCCCGGCTACATGTACACCGACCTGGCACAGCTCTACGAGCGCGCCGGTCGAATCGAGGGCAAAGAGGGCTCGGTCACGCAGATCCCGATCCTGACGATGCCCGGCGACGACGACACGCACCCGATTCCGGACCTGACTGGCTACATTACCGAGGGCCAGATCATGATGGACCGGGACTTAAACAGTCAGGGCATCGAACCGCCGGTCAACGTCCTGCCCAGCCTCTCGCGGCTGATGGACGACGGGATCGGCGAGGGCCTGACCCGCGAAGACCACGGCGACGTCTCCGACCAGATGTACGCCGCCTACGCGGAGGGTGAGGACCTGCGCGACCTCGTGAACATCGTCGGTCGCGAGGCGCTGTCCGAGCGTGACAACAAGTTCCTCGACTTCGCCGACCGCTTCGAGGCGGAGTTCGTCCAGCAGGGGTACGACACCAACCGCTCGATCGACGACACCCTCGAACTCGGCTGGGACCTCCTCTCGGACCTCCCGAAGGAGGAACTCAACCGGATCGACGAGGACCTCATCGCGGAACACTACCGCGAAGACGAATCGGCCGAAGCCGTGCAGGCCGACTGACGACCACCTGCGTTTCACCGCCGCCTCCGTTTCTTCGACTCGAGCCGGGGAGTCGCTGGTACTCGAGCAATACACCAGTTTCCGCGCACGCGGGCGACACGCTCAGAACAGGCAACGCCGTCGTCGGCGCGTCGCGCCCCCGCAGCCGTGGCCGCCACAGGGGCCGGGAATTGCACCGGTCAGCCCCAACGGCGGGGCCGATTCGACGGTCGACCTCGAGCGGGCGAGACCGGCTTCTATCGATCAAATATCGTGACTATCACTGCGTGCAACAGGGGGAAAGGATCGTATGGATCGTCGGTAAAGCGTGTTATGTATGCACAAACCATTGCTCGTTCCGGAGTTCCTCGACCGGGCGCGGACCCATTACAGCGACGACGAGGCCGTCGTGGCGACGACGGGCGAACGGTTCACCTACGACGACCTCGGCGAGCGCGCCGATCGGTTCGCGGCGGCGCTGCAAGCACGGGGGATCGAGAAGGGCGACCGCGTGGCCGTGCTGGATCCGAACACCCACTACCACCTCGAGGCGGCGTACGGAAGCATGCAGACCGGGGCGGTCCACACGCCGCTGAACTATCGGCTCACGCCCGATGACTTCAAGTACATCCTCTCGGACGCGGGCGTGGATGCGATCTACGCCGACTACGAGTACGCCGACAGGATCGAGGCGATCCGCGACGACGTGCCGACCGAGACGTTCATTACGAACGACGCTGATGCCGTCGAGGGCGACTGGGAGAGCTTCGACGCCGTCCTCGAGGACGCGGGTCCCGAGTACGACCGCCCCGAGATGAGCGAGGACGAGATCATCACGATCAACTACACCTCGGGGACGACGGGGGATCCGAAGGGGGTCTGTCGCACGCATCGTTGCGAGACCATCCACGCCTACTTGCTGGTCGGCCATCAGGAAATCACCGACGACGACACCTACCTGTGGACGCTGCCGATGTTCCACGCGAACGGCTGGGGACACATCTTCGCGGTGACGGGCATCGGCGCGACCCACGTCTGTACGCGCGGGGTCGACGCCGCGGAGATCTTCGAGACGGTCCGGGCCGAGGACGTCTCGTACATGTGTGGCGCACCGACGGTGCTGAACATGCTGATCGACTACTATCGGGACCACGAACCGGAGACGACCGGCGAGGCCGACGTTCGGCTCGCGACCGCGGGCTCGGCCCCGCCGGAGGCGACCATCCGGACCGTCGAGGACGAGTTCGGCTGGTACCTGAAACACGTCTACGGCGCGACCGAGACGGGGCCGCTGATCACCACCTCCGACGCGCGCCGGCACTTCCAGGCGGACAGCGACGACCGGTTCCGGATCAAGAAACGGCAGGGGCTGGCCTATCTGGGCACCGAGATCCGCGTCGTCGACGAGGACGGCGCGGACGTTCCCCGGGACGACGAGACGCTCGGCGAAGTCGTCGTCCGGGGCAACCAGATCATGGAGAAGTACTGGAACAAGCCCGAGGCGACCGAGGAGGCCTTCACCGACCGCGTCGAGGGCTACTACCACACCGGCGACCTCGCGACAGTCGACGAGAACGGCATGATCGCGATTCAGGACCGCAAGAAAGACATCATCATCTCGGGCGGGGAGAACATCTCGAGCATCGAACTCGAGGACACGCTGTTCGATCACGAGGCGGTCGCGGACGCGGCCGTGATCCCGGCACCGAGCGACGAGTGGGGCGAGACGCCGAAGGCCTTCGTCGTGCCGTCGAACGGTGATCCAAACGACCCGCCGGTCTCGGCCGAGGAACTGACCGAGTTCACCCGCGAGCAGCTCGCGGGGTACAAGGCCGTCCGGCGGATCGAGTACGTCAACGAGTTGCCGACGACCGCGACCGGCAAGGTCCAGAAGTACGAACTTCGCCAGGAGGAGTGGGACGACGAAGAGCGGATGGTCGGACAGGGCTGACTCGAGCCCAGGGTCGGGTGGGGATCGGTCCCCACCGCTCCGTGTCACTACGGCCTCCTATATAGGTAAGAATTCCGAACATAGCAACAGATTAGTAGGTTTTGACGGATTCTTGGGTATGTCCGACCCGACAGGGACGACACGACGCGCAGTGCTTTCGAGTGGGGCCGCCGCCGGGACCGCCGCGATGGCGGGCTGTCTGAGCGACCTGACCGGCGGTGGGAGCGGGCAGACGTTCACGGTCGGCCACGGCGAGTACGAGACCGAGGTCGACTCCGCGGCGTTCCCCGACGAACTGCAGATCTACTGCGTCCAGACCGGCTGGTCGAACTGGGGTGCCGTCATGGAGGCGTTCGAAGACGAGTACGACCTCCCGCTGTACGACGCGCAGGGTTCCTCCGGCGAGGCCCTCGAGGACATGCGGGCCAACGCTCGGAACCCAACCCACTCGGCGTACAACGGCGGCTACTCGTTCGGCCTCGAGGCGATGAACGACGAACTGACGACCGACTACAAGCCGGCCAACTGGGATGTCGTCCCCGACGATCTGAAGACCGACAACGGACACGTGACCGCGACCCGGCAGATGACGACCGCGGTGACCTACCGGGCCGACGTCTACGAGGAGCGGGGACTAGACGCCCCCGAAACGTGGGAGGACCTGAAACACCCCGACATCGCACAGGACCTGGCGTTCACGCCGCCACACACCGCCAACGGACAGGCGTCGGCGCTGTCGGTCAACCGGGCCTACGGCGGCGACCTCGACAATCTCGATCCGGTCATCGAGTACCACGAGGAGATCGCCGACCACGGCGCGGACTTCCGGCGTAACGTCGAGGGGCCGATGACCAGCGGCGAGATCTCGACCGTCATCGAGTACGACTACACCGGGCTGAACCTCAAGTACAACAACGACGAGTTCGACGAGAACCAGATCGAGGTCGCGATCCTCGAGGGGCCCGAGGGCGAGCCGGGCGCGATGAGCGTCCCCTACGGCTACGCCCTCCTGCGGAACGCGCCCAACCCCGAGGCGGCGAAACTGTTCATGGACTACGTCCTAACCGAGGACTGTCAGGAGCTGTTTTTCGACGCCTACGTCCGCCCGATCCGAGCGAACGAACTCGACCAGCCCGACGAGTTCCCCGACCAGTCGTCCTACGAGGCGGCGGGCTTTACCGTCGATCAGGAGACCCTCGTCGAGAACCAGACCGACATTCAGGAGGAACTCGTCGAGCGAACCCCGCTGCAGGGAGCCCAGTGATCGAGGATGTCGGTCCGGAAATCGGCGACAACGTCGGTCCGGCGCATCGCGACGCTCGCGTCGACGACCGCCCGTCCGACGACCGAACGCGAGCGCGAGCGCCGGCGGATCGCGGTCCTCTGTCTCCCCTTCTTCGTACTCGCGATCGTCGCGGGCTTTGTCCCGCTGGCGATGCTCGTCCGGATCAGCCTCGCGGAGGACACGATCTGGATGGAGGGCTGGTCGCTCGGGGCCTGGGAGACGCTCGTGACGACCCCGACGTACCGACGGGTCGCCTGGAACACGCTGTGGTTCGTCGGGCTGGCGACGGCAGTCAGCGTCGCGCTCGGGGTCGCCGTCGCACACGCCCTCGAGAAGTACGACTTGCCGGCGGAGCGGGTCGTCGTCGCGGCGGTGTCGTTTCCCATCGCGCTGCCGGGGATCGTCGTCGCCTACCTCATCACGGTCCTGCTCGGCAACCAGGGAGTGGTCACCAACGCGATCGCGACCGTGACCGGTGCGAGCGCGTTCGATCTCGCGAGCGCGACGGCGATCACCGGCCTCTTTCTGGGCTACGTCTACTCGCTGTTGCCGCGGGCGACGATGGTGCTTCGGGGGACCTACGCGGAAGTCAACGCACAGGCCGAGGAGGCGGCCCGCGCACTCGGTGCCAGCCGCTGGGAGACGTTCTATCACGTGACCCTCCCCGAGATCAAGCCGGGTATCGCCGCCGCCGCGATCCTCACCTTCCGCTCGGGGCTCGCCATCTTCGGGACGGTACTCATCCTGCAGAGCCACCAGGTCGTAACGCTGCAGATACACAACGAGGTCAGCGTCGGCTCGTACGCCCCCGACGTGGCGGCCGCGATCGGGCTCGTCTACGTGGTCTTCATCGTCGCGTTCACGTTCGTCGGGCTGCGGTTCGTCGACGACGCGGTGGAGGTCTGAGATGACCGGGGACACGCCACCGCGAGCGGACGACGGCTCGAGCGCGGCCGAGAACGCGGACTCCACGGCCGCCGCGTCGACGACTCGTCTCGATGGCGGCTCGGCGACGGGGGCCCGGAACCGCCGCTGGTCACGGTCCGGCAGGGCCCTCTCGACGCTGTTCGGTCGGCCGATCGTCGCCGTCGTCGTCGCCGTCGTGACCGCGTTCCTGACGGTGCCGGTACTCGTCGCGTTCGTCTCTTCGTTCGCGGAGAGCGGCAGCGGCGTCCTGCCCACGGGGTTCGTCACGTTCGATCACTGGCGGAAGGTCCTCGGGTTCGGCGAGTACGGCGTCCGACAGAACGCGGTCCCCGGGCTGACCTACAGCCTCCTGATCGCGACCGGCGGGATGGTCCTGAACGTCCTGATCGGCGTCCCGATCGCGTACGCGCTCGCGCGGTACGACTTCTACGCCCGTGACTGGATCAACACGTTCGCGATCCTGCCGCTCGTGCCGGGGCTGATCCTCGGGATCGCCTTCATCCAGACGTACCCCGAACACGGCCGGTCGTCACTGGGACTGCTCGCCGGCTACTGTCTGCTCAAATCGCCCTACATGGTGTTGACCGTCCAAAGTTCCTTCCAGTCGATGGATCTGGTCCGCCTCGAGGAGAGCGCCCGATCGCTGGGAGCCTCGTGGCCGCGGACCTTCCTGACGGTCATCGTTCCGCACGCCAAGCGGGGGATCGTCGCCGGCGCGATCATCACCTGGACGCTCGCGGCTGCGGAGTTCAACTTCACGCACAAGGTCGCCAGCGGTAGCCCCGATCCGTTCGCGATGTTTCTCTATCGTAACATCGCGAACAACGCTTTGTACCTGCAGTCGGCCGCGGCGGTCTCGGTGTACTTCCTGATCGTCGTGGCCGCGATCGTCGTCCTGCAACTGCTCGGCAAGCGAGGCTTCTCGACCGCACACCAATGAGACACGCTACGAACGGAGTACGGAATCGGATCGCTCACACACCGACAGAACGGAGCGTACTCGAGGGGGGTGACCACCCGTGAGTGACGTCACCCTCGAGTCACTGACGAAGGCCTACGGCGACGAGGTGGCCGTCGACGGGATCGATCTGACGATCCGGGACGGCGAAATCCTCGGGGTCGTTGGCCCCTCGGGCTGTGGAAAGACGACGACGTTGCGGACCATCGCCGGCTTCGAGACGCCGACGCAGGGCCGGGTGCTGTTCGACGGGGTCGACGTGACACACGTCCCACCCGAAGAGCGCAACGTCGGTCTGGTCTTCCAGTCCTACGCCCTGTTCGACACCATGACCGTCCGCGAGAACGTCGCGTTCGGGCCGAAGATGCAGGGGGTCCCGAAAGCCGAGCGCCGCGAGCGTGCCGACGAACTGCTCGCCATGCTCGATATCGCCGAACTGGCCGACCGCCGGCCGACGACGCTGTCGGGCGGCCAACAACAGCGGGTCGGCCTCGCGCGTGCGCTCGCGATCGAACCTCACGTCCTCCTGCTCGACGAGCCGATGACGGGGTTGGACGCCGAACTCAAGACCCGGCTGCGCGACGAGATCGGCGACCTGCTGGCCGATCTCGAGGTGACCGCTCTCTACGTCACCCACGACCAGGAGGAGGCGATGGCGATGTGCGATCGGATCGCGGTGCTGGCCGACGGCACGCTCGAGCAGGTCGGCCCGCCTGCGGAGATCTACCGCCGACCCGAAAATCCCTTCGTCGCGAACTTCGTCGGGAGTTCGACCCTGCTCGAGGGCGTCGCCGAGAACGGCCACGTCGATCTGGGCTTTACCGAACTGCCCGTGGCGGCCGAGACGAACGGCTCGGTGCGGGTCGCGGCCCGGCCCGCCGCGTTCGAACTCGGCGAGGGGTCGCTCGAGGCAGACCTGACCGACGTGACGTATCTCGGGGACCGGACCCGGCTCACGGCGACGCTGCCCGACGACACGACGGTGACGCTGCACGCCCACGGGATCGACGGCTACCGGGTCGGCGACTCCGTCGGGCTCTCGATCGACGAGCAGCGGGTCCACGTCCTCGAGTGAAAAGGGATCACGTTCGTCAGCGATCCATATTCAGAGGGTATCGCTTGGCCCGATTTCAACAGTACCTGATACGATCGATATACGAGGAGAAATGTAGCCACTGAAAGCTATTGCACATCAGATTTCGAGCAACATGAATCGTTTCAGTGGCACCTATTGGCGAGACAGTGATTCACTCATACAAGAGAGCGTGTAATTCACAGTCCCGTTTTGGCAAAGCTATGTCGTCCATCCTGAAACCGCCTGTGCGATTCCGTACGAGAGGCTACCAACGAGAAGAAATCAAACTTATCCCCGAACTTCGGACGCTCGCCCGTAGCGGCTTCGACAGTGCTATACTTTGATCCGCATGAGGAATTAAGAATAGCGGCCAGTCATCGGTCGGTGGCTATTGGACACGCTCGAGAACGCTGGCAATCTTCGCAAGCAGATCACCAGCACCGATGCGACGAAAACCGACATTAGACACGTCAGTAATCATTTTACTGTCTAAGTCTGAATCGAAGACGAGGCACCTGTGTTTCAAATTAGCGTGTCGTTTGGCCCCGAGTACTGACGATTCGGGCAGACCGAGTCCTAAGTGGCCGTTGGTTCCGACGACCGTTCGCTTGATGGCTCGGTCTCGAGAAATCGTCGCTTGAGGTGCCCTCCGACTGACTCGCTGATGTCGGGGAGCGGAACTCCAGGCAGGAACGGCAGCGACGCAATGTCTAGGCGTACCGAGACGAGGTCAACGCGTTTCTGAAATGGTGACTGTGAGATGGTCAGATTCTGGATGTTGTCGGTCGGAACGACATAGATCCGTTGCGTCCAGAAGCCGTACCGGACGACAATAGCGTCGTCGAGCAGTGCGTACCCGCGATGTGTCCATGCGATATGGCCGGCGAGCGGAGCGAACACGAAGAGGACACTACACGACCAGAGCGGAATTACTCGGATCGTCGCAACGAATTGCTGTGCAACTGCCGTTACGACGGTCAGTATGATGATCATGAGACAGTACCTGACAACGTATCGTCGGCGCGCGTGAGCGGGAAGGGACTGAAACGTCGGTTGTGAAGTCCCGGCGGCCCGTTCAACGAGGTCCCAAGCGACATCGCGCCGGGCGAGTGGTGCCAACGGCCACTGTAAGCCGAACGGAAGGACTCCAGAGAGACCAGCGGTACCGACATCTACCTGTACTACCCCGAAAATTCGGTGCAGCGGATTTGATCTGATGCGGGCGACCTGAATCCGATCAGTCGAGACATCTGCATCGATTGTTCTGAGTATACCGTGGCGTCGTCGGAACGAGTCGTCACCCGCTGAGAGCCGAAACATAGCCATCCGTTCGATTGCGAGGACGACACCGACGAGCCACCCGCCGGTGGCAACCAGTCCCAGCGTGACTGCCGAGGACAGCGGTAGCAGATCCGAGAAGAGCGCGACCACAATCGATCGGAGGCTGGCTGCCGATTCTAGCTCGAAGTAAAGCACTGCTGCTCCCGTTAACACGGCCGGGAGAACCGTCCGGAGGTGGAGACGTGCCACACTGTATAGGACAAGTGTTCGTGTCCCGAACGAGAAGATGCGACCACGGTTCGGTGTCTGTGATGACGCTGCATCGGCACCGGAGCGTATCCGCTGTTGAAGTGCTTCGGCGTCTTCGGGCTCAAGGTAGCGAACCGAAACATCGGCTTCGTCGGGGTTTCCTGCGGTTTCGCACTTTAACGCGGCAAGTCCGAACAAGCGGCTCACTGTGGTCGTCGAAACCGCCGAGTGCTGAATTCGGTCGAATGGGATCCTCCGACGCTTCGGGCGAACGATCCCCGAACGAACGACGATCGACTCGTCCTCTAAGTGAAGTTCGTAGTTCCACCACTGACCGATCTGGAGAATAAGCTGGAAGAGTCCATAAAACAGGGCGACCAGAACCAGAGACTGAAGGCCAGAAATAATTGCTTCGGTACCCGACTTGTCACTGAGGACCGTCAGCAACACGGATAGCATCGCAAACAATCCGAGGTCATACTGCTCGAGTACTCTGGCTAGAATAGCGCGCTGACTCAGTTTCATATGTCAGAATTTCCCCTTGCGAGTCGGTCGAGTCGATTCGCGAGATCGATCGCAGTGTCCAATTTGATCCCGGGGATCGTACTTCGACCCCCAAACGTCCCTGCAGTGTAGATCTGTACGTGAACGAGCCCAAAGGGTCTGTCTAGAAGTGGTTTGTCGACATCGATCTGCTGAACACTACCGACTGGGATGACCGTCTCTTTCTGGGTGAGTATACCGCGTCGAAGGTATATACCGTCGTCGCGGAGTTCGTATCGGAACGCTCGATAACGAAGGCTAGCGACCGCGATACCGATGATAGAGGTCACAGTCACGATTGAAATGACGTGCGTGTCAAAGCCGGTGACGAACGAGGTGACTATTCCAACACCAACGCCGAATAGGATCCATTTTACTCCCCAGACAACTCGAACACTAGGATGCAATCGGTTCATCGTCGTCTCGACTCTTGTATTGGACGGAGAGGCACTTGGACCAGCCAGTACATCCATCAGCCTTACTTTAGCACTCTTTTACCAAGAGATTTCCCATTATACAGTAAAAAGATTTATGTATTTGGCTTATAACACAACATATTAATTTCCACTATTGTACGAGACTGTTATCGCGAGAAAATAATATTGTCCACCGAGGATGATTTTAGACTGCAATGTCTGACGAGAGTCAAGATAGCGAGTTCAATCGGAGAGACATACTCAAAACAGGCGCGATAACCGGTATTGCGTCAGTCGGATTAATCGGAGTTAGCGGAGTTGGGAGCGCCACTGGTGACGGAGAATTGAATAGTGGAGATATTGATGATCTCAACGTTATTGATACGAACAAACTTTCCGAAAGCGAAACCGAAGATGCATTAGAAGTGGTGAAACGCTCCGAAATCGGGAATCCGTTTGTTGATGATGTTAAGGACAAACACGGCCTAGAAGAGGCAGGAGCGTTCGCAACGCAAGTAATCACTAGTAACGAATCAATTAACGAGAAAAATCCGGTCGTCATAATTTTTGGTCTCAAACCTAAAGAAGAGACTCATAAGGCGGGGATAATCTATGCCGTTACTGTCGATGGCGAATCGGGTGGTCGTAACACGGCCATTGCTCGAGGTATGGTTAGTACCGAACAGGCCATGGATTCAGGGGTGTCTGAAGTAATGGACTATGCTCCAGATGGCGAAAACGGAGCAAAAAGCAATGGTACGTACGAGGTGGAGCCTTCGTCCGATAACTTGTCCACGCAGAGCTTCCATGACACAATTGGTCAAGAAACATGTATTGCGATAATTGTGACGGCTTGCGAAAAGTTCGGAGATAACATTCAACGAAGCCAGTGTGCGGGCGTCTGTACCTCAGTTGGACCTAGCGGTCCTGTCGGGTATACCGCTTGCCTAGCGTTCTGTGCTGCTGCCGTAGAGGTAATTCAGCGACATGGCTGCTCTGCTGGTGGATCCGCACTTTGTAGTTATATATTTGATTAATGCTGTTGATTACGGAATGAAAATCCGTTCGTAAACTCGAGTTGGGCGCCGATCGATCGTCGCCTCGAGTCAGTGCGACGCCGTCGCTCACGGAAAACTGCAAACAGTTATCCGACTGGGGGCGTTACCCCTCGACAAGATGGCCAACGACGTCAAGCCCACCCGCAAGAACTTGATGGCGATCGAGGATCGCATCGAGCTCTCCGAGCGGGGTCACGGCACGCTCGAGAAGAAACGCGACGGGCTGATCATGGAGTTCATGGACATTCTGGACAAGGCCCAGGACGTCCGCGGCGACCTCGCACAGGACTACGAGGACGCCCAGAAGAAGATCAACATGGCCCGGGCGATGGAAGGCGACGTCGCGGTCCGCGGTGCCGCGGCGGCGCTGCAGGAACACCCCGAGATCACTACCGAATCGAAGAACATCATGGGCGTCGTCGTCCCCCAGATCGAGTCCTCGAAGGTCACCAAGAGCCTCGATCAGCGCGGCTACGGGATCATGGGCACCTCCGCACGCATCGACGAGGCCGCCGAGGCCTACGAGGACCTCCTTGAGAGCATCATCCTCGCCGCCGAGGTCGAGACGGCGATGAAGAAGATGCTCCGCGAGATCGAGACCACCAAGCGTCGCGTCAACGCCCTCGAGTTCAAGCTCCTGCCCGAACTCTACGAGAACCAGGAGTACATCGAGCAGAAACTCGAGGAACAGGAACGCGAGGAGACGTTCCGCCTGAAGAAGATCAAGGAGAAGAAAGAAGCCGAGGAAGCCGCCGAGCGGGAGGCCGAAGCGGCCGCCGAAGCCGAGGTCGAAGCGGACGACGAACTCGAGCAGGCCACCGCGGACGACTGACTCCGCCGGGCCGTCACGTTTGCAGCCCTCTCTTCACTGATCGATGGACTGTCCCGAGTGTGACACGCCGACGCTTTCGATGTCCGTCCCCGCCGAGTACCGCGACGATGTTCCCGTGACGGCCGCAACCGTTGCCGTTTGTCCACGCTGTCTGACGCTCGAGCCGATCGACGACGGAGCCGCGGCGGCCGCGGGCAACGACACCGACGTCTCGCGGATCAGCGACGCGTTCCCGACCGATCCGGAGAGCGCCGTCCCGCTGGCGCTTGCGATCGGGCTGTGTTCCTCGCTCGCGACGAACCGTCCCGCGATCGAGGGGCTCCTCGAGTCGGTCGAACGGGCCGGGACGGACCCGCTGCTCGTCCTCGATCGCCTCGTCGCGGACCCGTCGGTCGAACCCGCGATCGATCTCGAGCGGCGACGCCACCAACTCGAGGATCTACTGTACTGACGGCGGCGAAAACGGATCTGGAGCGATGGACTACTTTCCAGTCGGCGTGACGTTGTTGCTGACCGCCTGTTTGACCTGCAAGGCGGCGCTTGCGGCTAGTCCGCGGGCAACCTCGTCGCGTTCGTCCGCAGTGATGGCCTCTTCGGCGGCGGCCGCGTCCTCTAGATCGGGCGTGAAGCCGGCGGAGACGGCGTGGCCGACCGGCGGGCGGACGGCGACGGTGACCTGCGGGCCGCTCATCCCGCTCGAGATATCCGAATCGACGATGTATTCGTTGGGAAGAAACTCCCGCGTGCGGGCGGCGATCCGCGAGACGTCGCGGTGGAGGAGCCGCTTTTGCGCGTTCGAGAGGTCCGGAACGTCCGCCGCGGCTCGCTGCCCAGCCCCAGTCTCGCCCGGTAGCCCTGCGTACGGCGTGTTTCCGTTCATGAGAAGTGTGTGCCAGTAGCAACGAGCCGACCGGTCAAAAGGGTTCGCTTTGGGACAATCCCGTGGGGCTGGTGTCGCGGTTCCCGGCTACCTACGGGAGTGTGCCGGCACCGACTGACAGTCCGGACTAGATGATCGGCTCGCTGTCACCGTACACGGCGAGGACGACCGCCGTCGTGTGCTGGCCCGAGTCGGCCTGCCGACTCTCGACGGTCACCCGCGGGTCGGCAAACGACCAGTCGCGAAGCTCTTGCCCTGCGGCCAGTCCTTCCCGGACCCCCCGCTCGACGTCTTCGCGATCCATCTCGCCGGCGGTCTCGTAGAACAGTCCCGGGCCGTCGTCGGCGGACTGGGCCCACGCGAGCGCCGCACTCACGCGGCCGGGGCCAGCGGTCGTCGCGCGTGCTTCGACGACGGTCAGGCGCTCGCCGGCGGGGCCGAGATCGGGTGCGGTGCCGACGGCCTCGACCTCGGTATCGGCCGGGATCACCGAGGAGACCGAGACGAGGTTGTAGTTCTCGATGCCGGCCTCGGCCAGCGCCGCGTCGTAGGAAGCCATCGCCGTGGGCGCCGACGCGGCCCCCCAGACGACTCGGATCGTACTCATACCTGAACTCGGAGACGGGCAGCGTAAGGGCTTGCGATCCGGGATCGAACACATCGTCTTGGTAGCGAGTACAGCGGCCGGGAGCGCGGCTCGAGCAGCGGCGAGAGTCGCGCGAACCGGGGAAAGGCAGGCGACACTCACCGACAGTCACCGCGAGCGAAGCGAGCGGGCCGACGACCGATGTGGAGAACGCTTTGCGTTCGGAACGGAGGGAGGAGTGCTTTTCATCGACGTTTTGCCGAGTGGGGTCGCTTCGCGACCCCACGTAGAGCAAAAGGTCGGTGGTTATTGGTAGAAGTAACCAGCCGAGGAGACCACGTCGCTCGAGTCGTCTTCCTCGATCTTCTCTAAGGCCTCGGTGAAGTCCTGATGGGAGACCTCGTCGCGGTCGTTGCGGATGGCGAACATGCCGGCCTCGGTGGCGAGACTCTCGATGTCGGCTCCGGAGTAGCCGTCGGTGTCGGCCGCCAGCGCGGCGAAGTCGACGTCGTCGGAGACGTTCATGGTCCGCGTGTGGATCTCGAGGATCTGTTCGCGGCCCTCGGCGTCGGGCTCGGGGACCTCGATCAGGCGGTCGAACCGGCCGGGCCGAAGGATGGCGCGATCGAGCATGTCGAAGCGGTTGGTCGCGGCGATGATGCGGACCTCACCGCGGGCCTCGAAGCCGTCCATCTCGCTGAGTAGTTGCATCATCGTCCGCTGGACCTCGGCGTCGCCGGAGGTCTTCGACTCCGTGCGACGCGTGGCGATGGCGTCGATCTCGTCGATGAAGATGATGGCGGGCTGGCGTTCACGGGCCATCTCGAAGAGGTCACGGACGAGCCGCGAGCCCTCGCCGATGAACTTCCGGACGAGTTCCGAGCCGGCCATCTTGATGAATGTGGCGTCGGTCTCGTTGGCGACGGCCTTCGCGAGCATCGTCTTGCCCGTCCCCGGCGGCCCGTACAGTAGCACGCCGCTTGGCGGATCGATCCCGACCTCGTCGAAGAGTTCGGGCTCGGCGAGCGGCTGCTCGACGGCTTCCCGGACCTCACGGACCTGTTCGTCGATGCCGCCGATGTCCGTGTATGCGACCGCCGGCTTCTCGGTGATCTCCATCGACTGGGCGCGGGCGTCGGTCTCGGCGTTGAGGATGGTCTGGATCGCGAAGGAATCGTTGACCGCGACGCGGTCGCCGGGCTCGAGGTCGTCGACGAGTCGGGAAGAGACCTCGGTCAGCACCTCCTGGTTGTTGCCGTGTTGCTTGACGATGACTTCCTCGTCGTCGAGGACATCCTCGACGGTGGCGATGTACAGCGAGGAGCTTTTCAGCGTCTCGTTTTCGCGTTCGACGCGGTCGACTTTCTCCCGCAGGCGCTCGCGGCGGTCCTCGGCGTCGTCGAGCTGGTCGGACAGTTGCTCGTTGACGTCGACGAGGTCCTCGTAGTGTCCCCGAAGCGCCTCGAGCCGTTCGTCGTCAGGGAGATCCGAGTCGATATCGCGGTGAGGTCGGTCGGGAATAGACGGGCTTCGAGACATCCTGATGTACGCCGATAGGATTTCGACGGTAAATGTGCCTTTGGGTCCCGGAGGGTTTTCTGACGCGATTGGGAAACAGAACCCGCAGTTTGACGGTTTCGGCGCGAGCGGTCCGTCCGGCGTGAGAAGCGGTGATCGCGCATGGACCGCTGGAAGTTATTTCGGAGCAACCGCGACCGTCCCGCGAGCCGCCGAGAAGTCGGTAGAGGGGATCGTCTCAGTCGAGCAGTGATTCGAACTCCTCGAGGCGCTGGCCGTAGGTCTCGAGGGCGCGATCGATCGGGGCCGAGGAACTCATATCGACGCCGGCGATCCGCAGGAGGTCGAGGGGATACTCCCGGGAGCCGTGCCGGAGGAACTCGAGGTAATCCTCGGCGGCGGGTTGGCCGTTCTCGAGAACGTCGTCGACGATCGCCAGCGCCGCCGAGATACCAGTGGCGTACTGGTAGACGTAGAACGCCCGGTAGAAGTGGGGGATTCGCATCCACTCGCGGGCGATTCGGTCGTCTATCTCGGCGGGTTCGTAGTAGTCCGCCTTGAGTCCGCTGTAGAGGTCGTCCAGCCGGTCCGCGGTCAGCGGCTCGCCGTCCTCCTCGAGGCGGTGGGTTTCGTGTTCGAACTCGGCGAAGAGGGTCTGGCGATAGAGGGTCGAGCGGACCCGCTCTAAGAACTCGTTCAGGACGTGCTTGCGGAACTCGGGGTCGTCGACGGTTTCCAGCAGGTGGTTGGTCAACAGGGCCTCGTTGACCGTACTGGCGACCTCGGCCACGAAGATCTCGTAGTTCGAGTAGATGTAGGGCTGTTCGTCCTTCGTGAGTTCCGAGTGCATCGAGTGGCCGAGTTCGTGGGCCAGCGTGTACATCGAGGCGATGTCCTGCTGGTAGTTCAGCAGGATGAACGGCTGGGTGTCGTAGGTGCCGCCGGAGTAGGCTCCCGACTGTTTGCCCTCGTTCTCGTAGACGTCGATCCACTGGGAGTCGAGGCCGTCCGCGACGCGGGATTGGTACTCCTCACCGAGCGGCGCGAGCGCGTCGACGACGTACTCGGTGGCCAGGTCGTACTCGAGGTCGGGGCCCTCGTCGCCGGTCAGTGGCATGTAGAGGTCCCACATCTGCAGGTCGTCGACGCCGAGCGCCCGCTCTTTGAGTTCGGCGTGGTGGTGGAGCTTGTCGAGGTTATCATGGACAGTATCGACGAGCGTATCGTAGACCTCGACGGGGACGTTCGGCCCGTCGAGGGCGGCCTCGCGGGCGGTGTCGTAGTTGCGCGCTCGAGCGGTCTTGACGTCGGCCTTGACGCTGTTCTTGTAGCTGGCCGCAACGGTGTTGCGAACCGACTCCCACTCGTCGAAGTAGCCCTCGTAGACCCGTTTGCGAAAGTCCCGATCGGGACGCTTGAGTAGGTTCGTGAAGTTGCTCTGGGTGATCTCGACGGCCTCGCCCTCGGGATCCTCGACGGTGGGGAACGCCATGTCCGCGTTCGAGAGCATGTTGTAGACCTCGCCGGTCGCCCCGGTCACCTCGCTCAGGTCGGCCAGCAGCGCCTCGACCTCGGCCGAGCGCGTGTGGGGTTTCATCCGGAGAACGTCGTCGACGTAGTGGTCGTAGGTCTCGAGGGCCGGTTCCTCGTCGACCAACTCGTCGAAGGCCTCGCGGGTCAGGTCCTGGAGTTCGGGTTCGATAAAGGAGGCGGCGGACTGGGCGTCGGCCGCCAGCGACTGGGCGCGGGCGGTCAGGGCCTGGTACTGCTGGTTCGTCGTGTCCTCGTCGCGGCGCATCCGGGCGTAGGCCGAGACCGTCGACACCTCGCGCATGATCTCGTCGCGTAACTCGAGGGTCTCGAGGAGGGTCTCGGCGTCGTCGGTGACCTGTCCCTCGTAAGCCTCGAGGTCGTCGACGCGCTCGGCGACGGCCTCGTAGGCCGCCTCCCAGTCGTCGTCGGTCGCGTAGATGCTCTCGAGGTCCCACGTATACTGCTCGTCGACCTCCGAGCGTTCGGGTACGGAACTCATAGCCACGCGTTCGAAGCGGTGGCGGTAAAGCGTGTCGGACCCCTTCAGGGGACGGGAAGCCGGGAGCAACCCGATCCCGTCCGCCGAGCGTTCGCAGCGGGTGCCCCGACCGGAAGAACGAACGGCTTTTCACTCTCATTTCCCGAATCGCCAGTATGAACCGGCTCCTCGAGTCGTTAGACGACGCGCCGATTATCGACAAGGACGGGTACGAGTACCTCGTCCATCCGATCAGCAACGGGGTCCCACAGCTCGATCCCGCCCTGTTGCGGGAGGTCGTCGTCGAAGTGATGCGAACCGCGGACCTCGACGTGGACAAGATCGTCGCACCGGAGGCGATGGGCATCCACCTCGCGACCGCGCTCTCCCTGCAGGCCGACGTGCCGTTGGTCGTCATCCGAAAGCGGGCCTACGGGCTCGATGGTGAGGTCTCCCTCCATCAGGAGACGGGCTACTCGGAGTCGGAGATGTACATCAACGACGTCGAGGCGGGCGACCGCGTCCTGATCGTCGACGACATGCTCTCGACCGGCGGCACGCTGGCGGCCATCTGCACCGCGCTGGACGATATCGGTGCCGACATCGTCGACATCGTGGTCGTCCTTCGAAAGATCGGCGACTCCGCGCTCGACGACACGAAGTTCGATGCGACGAGCCTCCTCGACATCACCGTCGAGGACGGAGAGGTAACGGTTCACTGATCGACCCCGTTGGTTTCCGTCGTTGTCCCGCAAGAGTAGTAGGTAGCGGCGGCTCCCCGTCGCCGCCCCCGAAACATATGCACGGTTGTGGATATAGTCGGCCCCAATCGACCGCTCGATGAGCGCATATACGAGATTTTTTGTACATCGATTCGCTACGGGGTGGGTATAGTATGTCGAACGGAACTGACGGGGGCATTCGGATCGAATACGGCGTCGACGAAAAACCGCCGTTACCGAAGTCCATCCTGCTGGGCTTGCAACACGTCGCGGTCATGATCGTGCCGGCGACGGCAGTGGCGTACGTCGTCGCAAACGGGGTCGGTGCCGAGGCCGACGCGGCCTACCTCGTTCAGATGGTCCTGCTGTTTTCCGGACTGGCAACGATGGTCCAGGCGTACACCGTCGGCCCGGTCGGTGCGCGGCTGCCGATCGTCATGGGCTCGAGTTTTACCTTCGTCGGCGCGACGATCGATATCGGCGCTAGCTTCGGGCTGGCCGCCGTCTTCGGTGCGATCCTCGTGACCGGCTTCGTCGTCGAGGGCCTGATCGGCTGGCAGTTCAAACGTATCAAGCCGTTCTTCCCGCCGCTGGTGACCGGTCTCGTCGTCGTCATCATCGGCCTCTATCTCGTGCCGGTCGCGATGGACTACGCCGCCGGCGGGGTCGGCGCGTCGGACTTCGGTGCTTTGCACCACATCGGACTCGCGGCGCTCGTGCTGGCGATCGCCGTCGGTCTCAACATGTTCACGCGCGGCGTCACGCGACTGTTGTCCGTGCTGTTTGCGATCTTCGTCGGCTACGCGACCGCCATCGCTCTCACGTTCGCGACCGGGCTCGAACTCGTCGACTTCTCGAGCGTCGGGAGCGCCGCGTGGATCGCGCTCCCGTCGCCGACGCGCTTCGGCTTCGAGTTCGAACCGATCGCGATCGCCACCTTCGCCGTCCTCTTTCTCGTCTCCTCGATGGAGACCGTCGGCGACATGTCCGGCGTCACGGCCGCCGAGGGGCGCAATCCGACGAACGAGGAGTTCCGCGGCGGGCTGTTCAACGACGGACTGTTGAGTTCGATCGGCGCCGTCTTCAGTGCGTTCCCGATCACGTCGTTCTCCCAGAACGTCGGCATCGTCAACTTCACCGGCGTGATGAGCCGTCACGTCGTCGGCATCGGCGGCGTCTTCCTCGCCGTCCTCGGACTGAGTCCCAAAGTCGGCGCTGCCGTCACGACGATCCCCAGCGCGGTCTTTGGCGGTGCCGTCCTGCTGATGGCCGGGATGGTCGCCGCCAGTGGGTTCCGACTGGTCGTCACGCACGTCGACCTCGATCGGCGGAACACGGTCATCGTCGCCGTCTCGCTCGGCCTTGGACTCGGCGTCGCGACGACGCCCGAAGCCCTCGCGGGACTCCCGAGCGGCGCGGAACTGTTCTTCGGACAGTCGGTCATCGTGACCGCGCTATCGGCACTGGTCCTCAACACGTTCGTCCCCGGTACGGAGAGCCCGCTGTTCGACGCCCCGCCGACCGACGCGGAGCCGGCTGCGGACGCCGTCGACGCCGAACCCGCCAGCTCCGTGGACGACTGAGCCACGCGCCGGTCTCGACGGCGTGCTTGCGGCGATCGGGGACGGATCGAATGGGGGCGGGCGACGAACCCGACCGACATCAGAACTGATTCGATCGCGTGACTGTCAGGTCTGCGAACTACTTTTGACGGATCGGTCCCGAAACGGGGACGATGCGACCGATCTCACGCCGCGGGGTACTCGGAACGTGCGGGGTGGCCCTCGCGTTCGGGGCCGGCTGTCTCGGGGACGGAACGGACGACGAAGCGAACGGGGACGGCGACGGATCGGCGGCCGAAAGCGGGACGTGGCCGTCGTTTCGCGGCGGCCCGTCCAACGCGGCGGTCGCCGACGTGGATGGGTTCGACGAGGAGCCGACGGAACGCTGGACGGTCGACCTGCCGACTTCCCCGGGAACGGCCGCGATCGCCGACGGCACGGCCTACCTCGCGGCGGGCTCGAGGCTGTCCGCGATCGATCTCGCGAACGGCGACGAGCGCTGGACGGTCGCCCTCGAGGGGACCCGAACCGGATCGCCGGCCGTCGCGGCTGACGCCGTGGTCTGTCCCGACGCCGAGGGGCTACTCGTCGTCGACCACGAGGGGAACGACCGGCGTCACGTCCCGTACGACGGTACGACGACTGCTCGGCTGACCGCACAGCAACAGGCCGGCCCGTCAGTACCGTCCTCGCCGACCGTCGTCGACGGCACGGCGTACGTTGGGACGCCGGCCGGCGACCTCGTCGCGATCGGGCTCGCGGACGGCGCGGTGACGTGGCGCTCGCCGGCGACCGACGGCTGGGCGTCGCTAGCACGGCAGCGCCAGACGGCCGGCGGGGTCACTTCCCCGGCCGTCGCCGACGGCCGCGTCGTCGTCGGAACGGAAACCGGGATCGCCGCGTTCGACGCCGCCGACGGCTCGAGCGAGTGGACCCACGATACAGAGCGTGCGGTCCGGTCCGCGCCGGCGGTGGTCGACGGAGCCGTCTACGTCGGGGGAGCGACGCCGGTCGCGCTGGCGGCCGAAAGCGGCGAGATCCAGTGGGGCGGCAAGGGGGCTGCGTCGCTGTCCCTGCAGGGGACTCGAGCGAGCGGTCGCCGACAGGAACTCCCACCGATGGCCCCCTCAGTGGCTGTCGGCGACGAACGGGTCGTGCGTCATGACTCCGACGAACGACTGGTCGCGCTGGATCGGAGCGATGGGAGCGAGCGATGGGGAGCCCCGCTCGAGGGAATCGAGTCGCTCTCGCGATCGGGCGGCAGCGCCGGGACGGCCCAGTACGCGCCGAGCTGGTCGTCACCGGTCATCGCGGGCAATGCGGTCGTCGTCGGAACCACGGCGGGCGTCGTCGCCGTCTCGCTGGCCGACGGGGCGGGGCTGTGGCGGCTCCCGACCGACACTCGCGTGGTCGCGTCGCCGGCGGTCACGGACGGCGCGATCGTCGTCGGTGACGGGAACGGGACGGTCCGGGCGCTCGAGACCTAGGTCTCCGCGTCGACGGCGGTCCGGACGACGCGGGCGAGCCCGAGCGTGGCGAGATAGGTACCGACGAGGACCAGCAAGACGAACAGGACGACGCCGAGCGCGGACGCGCCGATCTCCGGATGGGTCCGCAGCGGCGCGGTCAGCCGCGTTCCGAAGAAGATCACGAGCGCGCCCGCGGCGACACGGATCGACGCCCGCCAGTAGGCACCGTACTCTTCAGGAGAGAGTTCCATGCGCCGACGTGTGCGTTCAGGGGCCAAAAGCGCTGGTACGCAGGCGCGAGGCGAGCAGGGAGACGGGGGTGCGGCCGGGCAGTCAGCGCATTCCGTCGGTGAGCTGTCCGGCGACCCGCGCACCCGTTCGCCGGTCGATCCGGCGGCGATCGAACACCGAACGAGCGCTCTGGGCCGCCTCATCGTCGATCTCGAACTCGAGGTCGGGATATCGAACGTCGGTCAGGACGAGTGGCTCCGGCGGGGCGGGTGCGATCCCCTCGTGGCCGGGCAGCGGCTCGGGCTCGAGGACGCGGTCGATCTTCTCGCGGGGGGCGTCGCCGGTCCCGACCGCGCGGGCGAGCGAGACGAGCCGACGGACGAGTTCGCGGGAGAACCCGCCCGCGGCGACCGTGAGGACGATGTAGTCGCCGTCCCGCTCGGCTGCGAGAGTCAGCGAGCGCTCGGTGTTGTGATCGTCCGGCGTCAGATTGCGAACGTCGTGTGTTCCGGACAGCGCCTCGCAGGCTGCGTGGAACCGGTCGTCGTCGACGGCGGGCGCGCCGTCCGTTTCGGTGGCCGGTGCGTACAGATGGTAGGTGTAGGCCCGTCGGGTCGCGTGGTGGGTCGCGTGAAAGTCCGAGGGCGCGTCGGCCGCCGCCCACGCCCGGACGTCGGCCGGGAGACGGCCGTTCAACGCCCGCGGCGCGAGCCAGTCGGGGGCCTCGAGCGCGATCGTCTGGGCGAGCGCGGAGACGCCCGCGTCGGTGCGGCCGGCCGCGGCGTAGCCCGCCGGTTTGTCGGCGTCGGGCTCGAGGACCGAGAGGTCGCGGAGGGCGTCGAAGATGGCGTCCTCGACGGTCGGCACGTCGGGTTGGGGCTGGCGCTGAAACCCGTGATAGTCGGTCCCGTCGTAAGCGATCCGGAACGCGCGGCGAGCCATCAGGTCGACCCAGCGCGGCCAGGGTGTTATAACCGTCTCACTGTCGTCGCTCGAGGGCGGCGAGCGCGGCGATTCGATCGTCCGTCGCTGGGTGGGTATCGAAGAGGTAGCGCTCGAGGCGGTAGAGCCGTTTGCGGAGCTGCCAGTACGATGGTTCGGTCTCACCCTCGGGCCCAAGCATAATCTTCTCGGGCTCGTCTGGTTCGAGTGAGAGGACGGACAGCGAAGAGACGCTCGAGGCCTCCCGCAGGTCTCGATCCGGCGTCTCGTCGATCTCCCGGTCGAGCCGCCGGAGCGCGCTCGCGAGGGCAGCGGGCGAACCGGTCGCTTCCGCGGCAGCCCGGTCGGCCGCTCGTTCCCGTGCCCTGGAAAACCGCGCCGTAATCGTTCTGCCGACGACCCAAACGGCTGTCGACAGGAACCCCAGTGGGACGGTGACGACGGCCGCCCAGCCGGGGTTCTCTATCCGGTCGAGTCGAGAGCCCAGTCCGTCGGCGAGTACCACGGGAAGCGACGCGGCCGTCATCACCATCGCGTCGCGATTGCCGACGTGGGCGAGTTCGTGTGCGATCACCGCCTCGAGTTGGTCACCGTCGAGCGCGTCGATCGTTCCCAGCGAGAGTACCAGATGGACGGCGTCCGGTCGGAGGCCCACGGCCAGCGCCTCGGGTGCGTCGCGATCCGAGACAGCGATGGTCGGCGCGGGGACGCCGAGCTGGGCGGCGACCCGGGTCGCCGTCTCGTAGAGGTCCGGTGCCGTCTCGCGGTCCACCGGATGGGCGTCGGCGAGGTACTCGATCGTCTCGAGCTGTCTGTACTCGAGGTAGCCGATCGTGACGACCGTCGCGACCGTCGTGCCGAACGCCAACCGTGCGGCAATCCCGACGTCGAGCAACTGGAGTACGCCGTAAAAGACGGCCCACACGCCGGCGAGAAAGGCGACCGTCACGACGCCGAGGGCGACGATTGCAGCGACCATTCGTATCCGGAGGGCAGTCAGCCCGGAAGGCATGGCCGTCGCTTCGAATCGGCTCCCGAAATTGGTACCGAATCTACGGGCGGGAGGGCGGCAGCACGACCCGCCGTCGTCAGGGCTCGTTGTCGTCGAACTCGTCGGTTCCCGACTCGCCGAGATCGTCGTCGGCGAGGTCGAACGCGTCGGTCTCGAGGGGAGCGCCCGCGGCACTGACGGCTCCGTCCTGAATCTCGATGGTGACGCCGTCATCGCCGTCGCCCATGCCGAGCAGTTGCCCGGTCGCCGACTCCACTTCCCGATTGACCGACCAGACGAACCGCAGCACCGACTCGAGTTCGGTGCCGGCCTCGCCGACGCCGCGGCGACGGGAAAGATCGCCCAGACTCCGCGCGCCTTCGGGGTGGAGATACTGGATCGGGTGGTCGGTCGGCACCTCCCGTAAGTCGACGTCGAACGACCAGAGGTACGGCAGGGCCTGCAGGGCGTACCCCTGGGGTTTCGGCGCGCGGCGGCCGGCGGCGGTCAGGGCGACGTTGATCGCCAGCGGTTCCGCATCGGTGTCGAAGTAGACGCCCGGAGCGCCGGGGATGGAGAGTCGCATACTCGAGGGAGGGGGCCGGGGACGGGTGAGTCCCCACCCGGCACTCACAGCCCGGTTTTATACGGGTCGCGGGCGGCGCCGGTCGCCAGCGTCCGTCGCGTCATACGGTCTCCTGTCCGTCATTGCCGGTGGGACCGCGACTGCCCTGCGGTCCCACCGGGAAATCGGGACAGCAAACCGTATCAGTGGAAGGTGTCGGCGAACTTGTCCCGACGGTTGATGTCGAGTTCGCTGATGCTCGAGCCCTCACGGCTCGCGGCGAAGCGGATCGCTTGCGCGACCTCCTCGGGTTCGCTGACCTCGCCTTCCTCGAACCGCTCGGCGAAGCTTTCGCCGTCGGCCGCCCCGAACTCCGAGCGGACCTCGGCGGGGTTGACGATCGTAATGCCGATATCGTCGTCGCCGACCTGGGCCGCGAGGCTCTTGGCGAAGCCCCGAACCCACCACTTCGTGGCCGCGTAGACCGGGTTGGCCGGCCGCGGATGTCGGCCAGCGAAGCTGGCGACGAAAACGAGGTGGCCCTCGCGCTCACGGAGGTGCGGCAACGCCGCTCGAGACGCGTAGAAGACGCCGTCGACGTTGGTCTCCTGCATCGTCTCGTATGCCTCGGTCGTCATCGATTCGACGTCGCTGCCCCGGGCCAGCCCTGCGTTGTTCACCAGCACGTCGATCCCGCCGAATCGGTCGACGGCGGCCTCGAGGAGCGCGTCGACATCGCTCTCCTCGCGGACATCCGTCGGTACGGCCAGGGCCTCGACGCCGTGGTCGGCCTCGAGATCCGCCGCGAGGTCGGACAGGCGGTCCTCGCTGCGGGCCGCGAGGACGACGTTCGCACCGCCGTCGGCGAGTTCGTGACAGGTCGCCGCGCCGATACCGGAACTCGCCCCGGTGACGATTGCCGTCTTCGACTCGAGTGTTGCTGCCATCGCCGGTGAATAGGGGCGCAGCGGTCGTAAAAACGAGGGTCGTCCGGATCGGTGAGCCGACGGTACCCGGTTCGAAACGCGTCAGTACTCCTCGAGATCGTATAGATCACCGTACTTCGACTCGACGTACTCGAGGAAGTAGTCGGCGGTCAGCCCCTCGCCGGTGGCCCGCTCGATCAGGTCGGGAGTGACGTACCGTTTCCCGTGCTGGTGGACGTTCTCGCGGAGCCAGCCGTTGAGGTCGTCGAACTCGCCCTCGCGGATCTCGTCGTCGAAGGGACCGCGGTCGGCCTCGGCGGCGGCGTATAGCTGAGCCGCAAGCACCGAGCCCAGCGAGTACGTCGAGAAGTAGCCGAAGTCACCGTGAGACCAGTGGATGTCCTGCAGACAGCCCTCCGCGTCCGTCTCCGGCCGGACGCCGAGGTACTCCTCGTACTTGTCGTTCCAGACCTGCGGGACCTCCGCAACCTCGAGGTCGCCCCGGATCAGGTCGCGTTCGATCTCGAAACGGATCACGATGTGGAGGTGATAGGTGAGTTCGTCCGCCTCGACCCGGATGAGGTTGTCGTCGTGGACCTGATTCGCGGACTCGTAGGCCTCCTCGGGGGTCACGTCCGCGAGTTCGGGGAATCGCTCGCGGGCGATCGGCAGGAAGTGTTCCCAGAACGGCCGCGAGCGGCCGACATGGTTCTCCCAGAGCCGCGA
This sequence comes from Natrinema pellirubrum DSM 15624, assembly GCF_000230735.2. Lineage (NCBI taxonomy): Archaea > Methanobacteriati > Methanobacteriota > Halobacteria > Halobacteriales > Natrialbaceae > Natrinema > Natrinema pellirubrum. Next base: position 340,411 of record NC_019962.1, on the reverse strand, counting down.
CTGGGATTCGTGGACCGAGAGGTCGCGGGCCTCGCCAAGCGGCGTGCCGTAGCCGTCGTCGGGCAGCCCCTGCGTGTAGTTCGCGTGGCCGAATTCGTGGATGGTCGAGGTGATCGAGCCCAGCAGGTCGTCTTCCTCGAACCGGGTCGTCACGCGGGCGTCGAACTGTGTGCCGGAGGAGAACGGATGGGGCGCGGTGTCGAGCCGCCCGCGGTCCCAGTCGTAGCCCAGCGAGTCCAGTACGTCCCGCGCCAGCGCCTCCTGATCCGCGTCGTCGAACTGCCCGGCGAAGGCGTCCGTTGTCAGCTCGACATCGCTGTCCTGAACGGCGTCGATCAGCGGCACGAGGGTCTCACGTAGGCGCTCGAGGACGCGCTCGGCGGTCTCGAGATCGATGTAGGGCTCGTAGTCCGCGAAAAGAACGGCGTAGGGATCGGCATCGGGATCGATGTGATTCGCGTACTCGCGTTTGAGATCGACCAGTTGCTCGAGGGTGGGCGCGAACTGCTCGAAGTCGTCTTCCTCCTTGGCCTGTTTCCACGTGGGATGGGCGTTCGACGCCGTCGCAGAGATCTCCTCGACGAGGTCCTGTGGGACGCTGGTCTCGCGGTCGTACCGGCGGCGGATCTCGCGGACGACGGCGGACTGCTCGTCCGCCAGGGACGTCTCCTCTAACTCCGCGAGCAAGTCACCGGTCTCGTCGGCGGTCAGGAGTTCGTGACTGAGCGAGGACAGCGTCGAGAGTTGCTGTGCCCGGGCCGGGGTGCCCTCGTCGGGCATTACGACTTCCTGGTCCCACCGGAGGACGCCGGCCGCGTTCCCGACGTTCGAAATCCGCTGCACTCGCGTTTCGAACTGCTCGTAGGTGTCGGCCTCGCTCGCGTCGGCCTGATCGGTCGCCATGGGCGTACCGTTCGACCGGAATCGGTATCAACGTCGGGGTTCCGGACAGCGCAACCCACCCACGAACCACCCGTCAGGGTGTGGGACAACCCGAGGTGTCGGGTCTCGAGACGGTACGTACTCGGTACCGATGCCGCCGTCAGTGGCTCACGGGCCCACATCGGAGAACGGATGCGAACGATGCGGAACGTGCAAGCAGCGAACTGTTCCGCCGACCTGACGTACGTCGAGCCACCATGGCCCTCGCTTCGCCAATCGCGGCAGCCGTCGTGTTCGTCGTGAGTCTGCTGATCGGTGCCCTCGGTATCTACGCCGGGGCACGCGTCATCGTCGGCCGGGGCGATTACGACCACGCCATCGTCACCGCGTTGATCGGCGCGATCGTCTGGGCGATCGTCGGCTTCGTCGTCGGCTGGATCCCCCTTCTCGGCCCGCTGCTGGCGCTGGTCGCCTACGTCGGCGTCATCAACTGGCGGTATCCCGGCGACTGGACCGCCGCGGCGATGATCGGCCTCGTCGCCTGGGTCACCGTCCTGCTCGTCCTCTATGCCCTCGCCGCGCTCGGGGTCACCGGCTTCGAAGCGGTCGGGGTCCCGGGGCTCTGAGTCGCGGGCGCACTGCAAACCATTGGTCACTCCACCGGCCACTGCTCCGCCACCCGCCGGTAGGTCTCCCGACACCGCTCGAGGACGTCGATCGAGACGCTCTCGTCGTCGGTGTGGGCCTCGCCGGGTTCGGAGGGGCCGTAGATCACACACTCGGTCCCGGCCTCGGCGAGCCAGCCCGCGTCCGTCGCGTGGGGCTTCGTCACGAGTTCTGGCTCGCCGGCCTGCGCGGCGTCGGCGGCCGCACGCACCGCGTCGGCGAAGGCCCGGTCCTCGCAGCGCATCGGCGGCAGGTCCTGGTCGACGGTCCACTCGATTCCCTCGAGGTCGGCGACCCGCTCGAGGGCGGCACGCTCGCCGGGGACCGTCCGCTCGTCGACGGTGACCGTACAGCGGGCCGGAACGACGTTCATCGCCGACCCGCCCTCGATCTCGGTGACGGTGAGCCGGCCCTCGAGGGTCTCGCCCGCGACGTCGACGGCAGGGACCTCGAGGTCGCGGACCCGATCGACGGCGGCAGTGGCCCGATAGATGGCGTTCTCGCCGGCGTCGGCCTCGCTGGCGTGGGCGGCGGTGCCGCGGGCGGTGATCGTACTCCCGCGGCGGCCCTTGTGGGCGACGGCGACGTCGGTGACGTCGCGGCCGGAGTAGTTCGTCGAGCCCTCGCCGACCACGGCGTAGTCGGGGGCGAACCCGTCGTCGATCGCGTGTCGGGCACCGACGCCGCCGACCTCCTCGCCGACGAAACTCGCGAAGACGAGTTCCTCGGCCGGGTCGGCCTCGCGGAACGCCAGCAGGGCGGCCGCGAGTGCCCCCTTCATGTCCGCCGTGCCGCGGCCGTAGAGCCGGCCGTCGCGCTCCTCGACGACGTACTCGCCCGCGTCGTGGCCGGCTCCGGCAGCGCCCGCGTCCGGATTCGCGACCTGCGACGCCGCCGGCTCCACGACGTCGTGGTGGCCCACCAGCGCCAGCGTCTCCGCACCCGTTCCCGTTCGGGCGATGACGTTCCCGGCCTCGTCTCGAGTCACGGCCGCGTCGGTTTCCGTACGGAGCCAGTCCTCAAGGAAGTCGCCGGCGGCGGTCGCGTCCTCGTGGCTCGGGATCGCGGCGAGGTCGCGGGTCAGTTCGACGAGCGTCATGGCCGATCCGTCGACGGCGTCGCTGTTCAGTGCATCGGAACCGGCGGGCGAGTCAGTCGGGCGTTAGTCCATCCGCTCGTAGACCGGTTGCTCCGGCTCGGCCTCCTCGTCGGTGAGCCGGGCGACCGACTGCTGTACCTCACGCAGGCTGGCGGTCTGTTGCTGGCTCGCCGCCGCGACCGATTCCGCGGCGCTGGCGACCTTATCGGCCGACTGCGAGAGATCCGCGAGCGTCTCGGCCGTCGTCTCGACCCCGTGGGCCTGCTGGTCGGCCGCGCTCGCGACGTCTTCCATGCCGGTGGCCGTCGATTCGGCCGCATCGTGGATCTCCTCGAGCGAGTCGATCGTCTCCCGAACGCGATCGGTCCCGGTGTCGACGCGAGCGACGGTTTCCTCCGTCGTCGCGACCGTCGCCGCCGCGTCCTCGCGGACGGCTTCGACGGCGTCTTCGATCTCCGCGAGGTCGTCTTTCGTCTGCTCGGCGAACGACCGCACTTCCCCCGCGATGACGCCCATGGTCTCGCTGGCCTGGTCGCCCGAGCGGGAGGACTCGATCTTGGCGTTGGCCGCCAGCACCGTCGTTCGCTCGGCGAGGTCGTCGAGCCGATCGACGATCTCGTCGATCTGGTCGGTCCGGGCCGCGAGCCCGTCGACCGCCTCGGCGACGCGGTCGGTCGCGTCCTCGATGGCCTCGAGTTCGTCCAACGCGTCGTCGGCCGCCTCGACACCCTCGGCCGCGAGGCGCTCGGTCCGGTCGCTCTCGTCGCTGACCTCGTCGGCGACGCTTGCGACCTCCTCAACGGCGGCGCTGACCTCGTCGAGTTCGCGGGCGGCCTGCGTGATGCCCGCGGCCTGGGACTCCGTGTGGTCGCTGATCGCTTCGGCACGTTTCGAAACGGCTTCGCTGGCGTCGTACAGCTCTCCGAGGGGCGTCTGCACGTCCGTTTCGACCTCCTCGGCGAGGCGCTTCCGGCGCTCGATCGACTCCTCGAGCCGCTGGGCGTAGGAGTCGACGTACGTGTCGGTCGCGACCTGCATGTCGAGGTTGATGATCCGCAACAGCGAGAGAACGTCCATCATGCCCTCGTCGATGGCGTCCCTGACGGCCCGCTCGAACGACTCCTCGAGGCCGTCGTCATTGTCCCCGTCCTCGCCGCCCAGTCCGAGTGCGCCGACGAACCGGCCGAGGCCGCCCCCGTCCTGTTCGGCCTCGCGCTCGGCGGCCCACTCCTCGATGGCGTCGACGACCTGTGCCTGGACGCGCTCGTTCATCCGCGACAGGAGGAGATCGTAGTAGACGCCGTACTGCCCCACGTACTGTTTCAGGGGCATATCGAGCATCTCGTGGAGCTTGCCGATCCGGGTCCGGTTCTCGAAGTACGACTGATCGTAGTCGCCGGTCGCCAGCGAGACGAGATACGCCTGCTGGGTCCGTTTGAGCGCGTCGATCCCCTTCGGCGAGCGGTCGACGATCGCCCGGGTCTGCTCGTACTCGAGGACGTTGTCGTAGAAGTCGTCGGCGATCGTCTCCGAATTGGCCCGCAAGAGCGGCTCGAGGTCGGCCAGCCGGCGCTCGTCGGCCTCGTCGAACCCGATAAACTCCTTGCGCCACGCGATTTCGTCTTCGTCGAGCCCGATCCGATCGATGAGGTCCTCGACGTCGAGAAAGCCGTTGAGTCCACCCTGGCCGAACGTCTCCTGCGGTTGCATGGGGGAAACGTGTTCGGTCGACTCATTAAGTTCCGTGAGTGTTCCCGCGGAATAGGAATTGACGCGAGTTCCGAAGACGGCATGGGGGACGGGACCGAACGGCACGGAGCCGCTGTGAACACCCTTATAGGCGTACGTCGACCAGTTTACGTATGAACGTCGTGCCGGATACGAGCGTGGTCATCGACGGCCGCGTCTCGGCGACAATCGAAGACGGGCAGTTCGAGGGAGCGACGATCTGCGTGCCCGAAGCAGTCGTCGCGGAACTCGAGGCGCAGGCAAACGACGGGATCGACAGCGGCTGGGACGGTCTCGAGGAACTCCAGCGGCTGGCCGAGTTGGCCGACGACGGCGTCGTCGACCTCGAGTACGTCGGCGAGCGGCCCAACGCCATCGAGCGGGGCCACGCCTCCGAGGGCGAGATCGACGCCCTCATCCGGGACCTCGCGGAGGAACTGGAGGCGACCTTCGTCACTAGCGACGTCGTCCAGGCCGAGGTCGCACAGGCCAAAGGGCTCGACGTCGAACACGTCTCCCCCGAGGTACGGGAGGTCGGAACGCTCGCCGTCGAGGAGTTCTTCGACGAGCAGACGATGAGCGTCCACCTCAAGACCGACACCGTCCCCAAAGCAAAGCGGGGCGAACTCGGCGCGATGGTCTACGAGCCGATCGCCGACGAACCCACCGACGAGGCGACGATGGACGAGTACGCCCGCGAGGTCGTCGACGGTGCCAAGGAGTCCCCGGACGGCTTCATCGAACTCTCCGAACCGGGCATGAAGATCGTCCAGTTCCGCGACTACCGGATCGCGATCGGCCGACCGCCGTTCTCGGACGGCATCGAGATCACCGCCGTCCGACCGATCGCCCAGACCGACATCGAGGACTACGAACACGCCGACGAACTCAAAGAACGACTGCTCGAGCGCCAGCGCGGCGTCCTGATCTCGGGGGCACCCGGGGCGGGCAAATCGACGTTCGCGCAGGCGGTCGCCCGCTACATCGCGGATCACGACTACTCCGTCAAGACGATGGAGAAACCCCGCGACCTGCAGGTCGGCCCCGACATCACCCAGTACACGGAACTGGGCGGCGAGATGGCAAAGACCGCCGACGCCCTGCTGATGGTCCGGCCCGATTACACGATCTACGACGAGGTCCGCAAGACCGACGACTTCGAGGTCTTTGCGGACATGCGCCTGGCCGGCGTCGGCATGCTCGGCGTCGTCCACGCGACGCGACCGATCGACGCCCTCCAGCGCCTGGTCGGCCGGGTCGAACTCGGGATGATTCCACAGGTCGTCGACACCGTCGTCTACATCGAAGCGGGCGAGGTCAACACCGTCTACGACGTGAAGACTGAAGTCAAGGTCCCCGCCGGCCTCACGGAAGAGGACCTCGCTCGCCCCGTGATTCAGGTCACGAACTTCCAGACGGGCGAGCCCGAGTACGAGATCTACACGTTCAACCGGCAGGTCGTCACCGTCCCGCTGAACGACGAGGACGGCGGCCCCGGCACCGAGTCCGGCGTCGACCGGATCGCCAAACAGGAGATCGAACGGGAGATCCGCTCGATCGCGCGGGGCTACGTCGACGTCGAACTCAAGAGCCAGGACAAGGCCGTCGTCTACGTCGAGGAAGACGACATCTCGAGCGTCATCGGCAAGGGCGGCGGTCGGATCACCGACGTCGAGAACCGACTGGGCATCGACATCGACGTCCGGACCCACGACGAGAACCCCAACTACGGCGCGGGCGGCGGGAGCGGCGGTGCCAGCGCCAACGGCGGCGGTGGCGGCTCCCAGGCCGGCCAGATGGTCCAGCCCGAGATCACCTCCCGGCACATCGTCATCCCGGTCGACGGCAACCACGGCGAGACCGTCGAGATTCAGGCCGGCGGCGAGTACCTCTTTACGGCGACGGTGAGCCGCGGCGGCGAGATTCAGGTCTCGAGAGGGAGCGGGATCGCCGAGGAACTCGAGCGAGCGATCGACCGGAAGGATCCGATTACGGTCGTGCCGTCGTAGGGAACCGACCGTGAACGAGCGGAGCGAGTGAGCGGCTTTTTGGTCCAGATTTTTCCTCGAGGGTGAGCAACGCGAACCCGAGTGGAAAAAGGTGGATTGTGAAGGATCCGATTACGGTCGTTCCCTCGTAAGCAGCTGTACCGCGAGCAGTGCGCGGTTCGGAGCGAACGCGGTGAGTGAGAACCGCGAGAACGCGAACGGGCATCAGCCCGTGAGCGGCGTTTTGGTCCAGATGTTTTCGCGAGCGACCGGCGTCTCGACTCAGGGCGACCAGATCCCCGCTTCCCGATCGAGCAGCGCGACCACGACGACGTGGGGAAGCGTCAGCACGGCGATCGCGACCAGATAGACCGCGAGGACGTCGGGGACGGTCGCGGGCGTCCGGGGGACGGCGAACCAGATACCGACGAGGACGCCCAGCGCGGCGACGGTCAGCGGCGCCGCGTCCCTGGCGAAGCGCCGGAAGGCGGTCCGGGTCGCTCCGCGCTCGAGGGCCGCGCTGGCGACGGGATCGACGAGCATCGTTCTGAGGACGTGCCGGAGCGAGTGCCAGACACAGAAATAGAGCCCGATAGCGAGGATCGGCGGGACGGTGGCGAAGAAGCCGACGAGGCCGATCGTCTCCGCGGCGTCGACGAGCCACGGCCGCCGCCCGCCGGGGCTCGTTCGGCCGAGTCCGAGGGCGAGCGAGAGTGCGATCAGAGATCCGAACCCGACCGCCACGGCCGCCCGAACCGGCGGTTCGAAGAGGGGCTCGAGCGCGGTCGCCGCGCCGGGGTCGAACAGCCCGACGATCGTCTCGGCGACGAACGCGTACTGTGCCGGAAAGGCGACCAGCGGGACGAGCATCGGCAGACCGCCCCTGACGAGGAGAGCGAGCAGTCGACTGGCCCGCGTCTCGAGGTAGTCGGCACCGAGGAACTCGAGAAGCACATAGACGTCACCCTGCCCCCAGTGGACGAGCGTGACGAGGAGAAACAGGACGAACGCGGCGACGGGCGCGAGAACCCAGACGAGGGCGTAGGCGGAGCCGAAGAGCAGGTAGAGGGCGCCGATGGACGCGAGCGATCGCGGCGTTACCGGGTTGTCTCGAGCCCGCGGTAACACGAGGTGGTCGACGGCACCGTGGGGGAGTCCGAGAACGAGGACGCTGAGTGCCAGCGGCACGTACTGATAGACGAGCGGTGGCGGCCCGAACGCGACCGTCGCGACGGCAGCGACGGCAAGCGACGAACCGAAACCGAGGGTCAGCCGAGCGGCTCGCGATCGGCTTTCGGCGCTCGCTCGCAGGTCGGTGCGCCGATCGGTCGCGTCACCGGTCATCGGAACCCGTCGGAAGCCGCGGTGATGCGCTCGGCCACGCCGAACCGGCGCCGATTCGATCGAGGAGCCAGACGTACATGGTGATCCCCTGGACGACGAAGAGGTTGGTCACGAGGAAGAACAGTGCCTCCTCGATGGGAAGTCCGAAGAGCGCATACCCGGTGGTGTACGCGTCGGAGATGACCCAGACGCCGAGTTCGATCGCGATCCGATCGACGAGCCAGAGGTACAGCGTCGGGACGGCGATCGCGACCAGCAGCGGCCGGCGGACGGTCCACAGGTACGTCGATCCGAACCCCCACTGAAGAGCGAGAACCGGCCCGACCCAGAGAAGCAGCCAGCCCAGGTAGTACGTCGCGGTGGTGTCGAGAAGTGCCCAGCCGATAACGGCGATCGCCAGCCCGCCAGCAACGCCGAGCAGCCGGTGTATGCGAGGAATCGCCAGCGACCGATCGGCGGTCGGTCCCACCTGAAACAGCCAGAGCGCGGTCAGTATCGGCTGGAGGACGAAGAAGATGTACTCCTCGATCGGCGTGTACCAGACGGTCGCGAGGACGGCACCGTCTCCGTACCACCAGACGCCGACGGGGATGAGGCGGTTGGTAAAGGGCGTCGTGTAGACGACCGCGAGGGCGATCATGATGCCGAGTCCCGAGAGGGGTCGAACCCCCCACCAGGCACGGTCGCGCCGGATCGCGAGCCACCCCAGAATCAGGATTGGGGGCAGCAGGAACGCGAGGTGGATTCCGAAGTACGTGAACTGGATAGCCATGGGTCAGTCGATGATCGTCGGCGCGACGGCGGGGCCCGGAACCGCCGTGCGGGGGTACGAAGGGGAACCCAATAGTGCCGTGTCCATACTGGTTAGGGACGGCAAAGATCGGCTCGATGCGGAGATTGACGAGCAGCGATCAAGAACGCCGAGGTAGCGCTATCGTATCGTTCCGGGTGCCATCGGTCGAGTACCCGCGTTCGAACCGGCAAGGGAACCGGTCGCGGGTCGGTTGCGAGACGAGCGTCACGAAGCCGACCGTCGGAAGTCGATGCTGCGTCCTCAAGCCGGTGCAGCCGTCGGCGTCGTGACCCGGTCCAGAACGGAGCGACTCCGGAGCAGGACCACCCCGAATCCGACCTTTGCCGAGAGGTCGAGTACCATGAACGCGGCGGTTTCCCAGTACAGCGGGAGGATGCCGAACGTCCCCTCCGTGCCGAGGATCCAGACCACCGGGTAGAGGAACCACAGCACGATGACCAGGTTACGGAGTCGCCCGAAGAGCGATGCGACTTCGGGGGACTGACTGCGCGCGTTCTCGGAGAGCGTCCCGACGAGGACGTACAGCAGGGCGAGCAGGGCGCCGGTGCTGATCGCCCACCAGGCGATCCGGGTGCCCGGGGTGGACGCGAACGCCGCGATCATGCCGGTTCCGATCATGAAGACGTCGAGTCCGATCAGCGTCGCGATCGTGTTTCGGTTCGCTCCGGCGAGCAGCGAGAGGTCAAGCAGCAACAGCGGCGTCGTAAACAGCCAGTCGGCATAGCGCGCCCAATAGATCGTGAGCGCCTCGTCGCCGACCATGACTTCGGTGACGCCGAAGCCGGTCGCCATCGCGAAGTACATCGCAGCGGCGATGGTCGTAATGAAGGTCGTAATGATGTAGAACTCCTGCATCTTCCGGTCGCGAACGCCACGTCCGCGCCCGATGAAGTACAGGGTTCCGAGGGTCATTCCGATCGTGCCGATCCACAGCCAAATGGATTCTGGGCCAACTGTTGCGGCCATGGTGGTTGCTATGAAGGGACAATACATACCGCTTGAGCCTAACGAAAATAACACCCATCGTAGCGTGTATGTCAAGAAATTCGACGTGGGGAGTGAAACCGCAGCGTATTTTGGGGTGTTCTGTGTCCGATCGAATACCCCGATCCCGAAACACCCGCCACAACTGATGACTTCGACTGATCCGAACGATCCGATCGCGGACGCACTCCTCGGTGAATCAACGTACGAACGACTCAGAGTCGAGCGATACGCGCTGATCAAGCGCCGAATTCCGCAAAAGCTCGTCTATCAGAGCGGCCTGCTGTTTGCGATCGCACTCGTCGTTCCGATCGTCGCCACCTATCCGTCGTCAGTGCAAGCGACGTTTCCGGGCGGCGACCCATTATGGTCGTCGCCGCTGGTCCTCTGGGTCGGTGTCTACGCCGGCGGCATCGAATTGGGGACTGCAGCCTGTCTCGTCGCGGTCGCGATCGCACGTCGGCGGTACGAACCCTCACTCTCGGAGTCGCAGGTACACGCGCTGCTAAACGTCGAGGACGTGGCCTCGATGTTCGGACTGGCAACTGGCGGCTTCGCGATCCTGATCACGGTTGGGTTCTTCCTGCTCGGCCACGCCGGCGTCGAGACCGTCAGCGCGGTCGTCGAATCCGCGCCGCGAAACCCCTACGAACAGACCGGCATCTCGGTCCCCGTGATCGTCGTCGGTGCCGCGGCGGCGATCAGTTCCTGTGTCGTCTACGCCGTCGGTCGATATCTCTCCTCGTAGGAAGCGACGACCCTCCCGACCGGTGACCATCGGTCCGGCCAAGTGGGAGACGACGATCGGACGAAACGGAGATGTCTGCGTGGAGAAAGTGGACACATGATCAGCCGATCCCCCAGACACCAGACCATGTGAATCGACGACACAGGAATTATAACTAGGTGTTTAAGGATCAGATTCATATAGAGGACAATCGTCTGCATTCAGTGTGAACAACGGAGTGATTCCAACGGATGAGTGCAGATAGGACAACGTTCGTCTATTCGGGAATCGAGCGATCGAACGGGCCGTTTCTGACGGATCACCGGTCCCTCGAGGCGATGCACGAGCTGATCGTCGCGGACATCGAGACGAGAGTCGACGACGCGGATGCAAGCGGCGTCGTCGTGGCGATGAGCGGCGGGATCGATTCGACGGTAACGACGGCACTAGCGGTCGAAGCCGTCGGGGCCGAGAACGTTCTCGGGCTGGGACTGCCCTGTCACAAGACCGAGGCGACACACGTCAGCGATGCCCGTACCCTCGCGGAGGGGATGGGCATCGAGTTCGAGGAGATCCAGTTACGGCCGCTGCTCGAGGCCTTCGAGGAAACGGTCGCGGGCGGGCTCGGGACCGCCAACGAGGCGGACGACGATCGGCCCCACGATATTGGCAACGCCGTCGCGCGGCTGCGGATGGTCACCGCCTACTACGCCGCGAACTGCCAGTCGCGGCTCGTAATCGGGACCGCGAACCGCTCGGAGCGGCTGCTGGGCTATTTCACCAAGTACGGCGACGGCGCCGCCGACAGCTATCCGCTCGGCGACTGCTACAAGACGGAGGTTCGCGCGCTCGCGAAACACCTCGGCCTTCCCCGCCGGATCGTCAGCAAGGAGCCGACGGCGGGCTTTTGGGCCACCCAGACCGACGCCGGCGAACTCGGAGCAGGCTACGACGTCATCGATCCCCTGCTCGTCCGGCTGGTCGACGAGGGTCGTCCGCTCGAGGAGGCAATGAAGGGATTACGGATCGACCGTGAGACCGCGGCCGACATCGCGTCGCTGTACGTCGCCACCGATCACAAGCGGGCGACGCCGCCGACACCGGGACTCGCCGGTCGCGGTGACGACCGCTCGGCCGGCTGATCGCGCTCGGCGAGGACACAGTCCGCTGCGGCTCAGCGCTCGTCGTCGCTGCTGTACAGTTCCGGATTCCGCCACCAGAACAGCCCCCACGAGAGCAGGAACCCGGCACCCATCGCGAGGACGTCGAGCAGGAACGGCGGCAGCCCCCGATCGACCAGCGCCACGAGGACGATCGCCGACCCGATCGCGGCCCCCGCGACGACGTAGAGGACATCGCCGACGATCCGCGCCCGCGAGTGTCGCCAGTAGCCTTGCCGATCCTCGTCGTACCAGACGCCGACGTAGATCAACACCGGCGACATGGTCGTGATGACCGTGATCGATCGGTACGCCTCGGGGAAGACGGTCGGCACTAACACGACGAGATTGAGTAGGTTGGCGACCAGCGCCGCGAGAAACAGGCCGATCAACAGCCAGCCCCAGCGTGGGAGCCGCTCTTTGTCCATATCGGGGACGGTCACGGCTGGAAAATAAGACTGCCGTTTGACCGATTACTCCGCGCAGCAGGCGTCCTTTTTCGGGGACTCCTCGACGCCGTTACCGTCGGCGGCGACCGGTTCCTCGAGCCGATAGAGGCTCTGACGGGCGTCAGCGAAGTAGATGTCCTCGTCGACGATCCCGATCTCCTCGAGGCGCTCGAGCGCGTACCGTACCGTCCGGGCCGAGAGCATCGATTCCTCGACGATCTGTTTCTGCGTCAGCGGCCCGTCGTACTCGAGAACCTTGAAGACGAGTTTCGCGCTCGGTGGCAAGTCTTCGATTTCCTCCCCGTCGGTCTCTGCCATATTACGATTCGAAAGGCCCCAGCAGTATAAAAGTTGAGCCTTACCCCGGATCGAACTACGATAGGATTCTATATATATCGTCGAGTAAAGTGCCCCGTGAGTCGCTACAGCGGCTGATATGCGTGTCGTCACCGATCGATCGAAACGCGTCAAAAAAGACGGGAATCAACGGGACGAGACGTTACCCCTCGCCGATCATTCGGTCTTCGTCGGCCCACTCCTGCTGGCGGAGTTCGTACTTTTGGGTCTTGCCGGTCGCAGTCTTGGGAAGTTCCTTGACGTACTCGACCCGGCGAACGACCTTGTAGCCCGCGAGTTGCTCGCGGGTGAAGTCAGTCAGTTCTTCAGCCGACACGGGCGGATCGGTCGGGTCGCCGTTCGACGGCACGACGAAGGCCTTCGGCGTCTCACCCCACTCGTCGCTGGGCGCCGGAATGACGGCCGCATCCGCGACCGCCTCGTGATCGAACAGCGTGTCCTCGAGTTCGATGCTCGAGATGTTCTCCCCGCCCGAGATGATGATGTCTTTCTTCCGATCGCGGAGCGCGATCATGCCGTTCTCGTCGATCGTCGCGAGGTCGCCGGTGTGGTAGTAGCCCTCGACGCGATCGTTGAAGGCTTCCTCTGTCGCCTCGGGCTTGTTCCAGTAGCGGTCCATGATCTGGTTGCCCCGGACGACGACTTCGCCCAGCGTCTGATCGTCGCGGGGGACGTCGTTGCCGTCCTCGTCGACGACGCGGACGTCGGTCCCGAGGACGCCCATGCCCTGCCGTTTCTTGATCTCGAAGCGGTTCCCATCGTCGATCAGCCGCTTCGCGTCGGAGATAGTGATCAGCGGTCCCGTCTCGGTCGCCCCGTAGAGGTGCTTGAGATACCAGCCGAAGCGGTCCTCGACGGCACGGATCGTCGCTTCCGGCGGCGCCGACCCCGCGGTCGTGACCCGGACCGGATTCGCCCCCGTCATCTCGGGTTCGCCCTCGGTCTCGTAGTAATCGATCAACTGATTGAGTACCGCCGGAGCCGCACAGAGCAGAGAGACGTCCTCATCACGGATCGACGACACGACGTCGTCGGCGTTGACCCCGCGCGTACAGACGTGGGTCGCGCCCATTCCGGTCACCGCGTAGATGTGGCCCCACCCGTTGACGTGGAACATCGGCAGCGTCCACAGGTAGGTATCGTCGTCGGTGATCTCGTGATAGATCGACATCAGGTAGGCGTGGATCGTCTCCGTCCGATGGGTGCGACAGACCCCCTTCGGATCCCCCGTCGTCCCCGAGGTGTAGTTGATCGTGATGACCTCGTCTTCGGCCATCTCGGGGCGGTCATACTCCGGATCCGTATCCTCGAGGACGGCATCGAAGCTCTCCCAGTCGCCCTCGACGGCATCGGCGTCGTTCGTAATGAACGTCTCGGTCGGCACGTCGTCGCGGATCGCCTCGATCTTCTCGGCGTACTCGTAGTCGGCATAAATGGCGTCGACGCCCGCGTCCGAGAGGATGTACTCGTAGTCGTCGGGCTCGAGCCGGTAGTTCAGCGGCGTATGCACGGCTCCGATCCCCATCGCGCCGTGGGCCGCCTCGAGGTGGTAGTGGGTATTCGGATCCAGCACGGCCACGCGATCGCCCTTCTCGATCCCCCGTGCCTGCAGCGCCGCCGCGAAGCGATCGACTCGGTCGCCGAACTCGGCGTAGGTAAACCGTTCGCCGTCCGCCCCGACGATCGCCTCCTCGTCCCCGTAATGGGAACGGGCCTGCTCGAGAAAGTCCGTGACAATGAGTGGCGTTTCCATACGGATCAAATTTTGCAGAACGGTCATATATGGATTTCGTTTATGATCAATCGGGAGGGATTCGGTTCAGATACAGAATCGGTGTCGGACCGAAACGTTCGGTCGTATGCAAACGGTAGCCGGCTCGATGTGACGGCCCGATAAGAACAGCGACACCGTCACGACGAAACCGCGGGATCCTCAGAGCTGTTCCCAGACCTCTTCGTCGTCCTCGAACCCGTCTGGGTCGTCGGGCGCGGCGAACTCGTTGCTCGTGTCGAGTTCCGACAGATCCTGCGTGGGAAGGTCGCCGTCGCCGTCGATGACGGCCGGACTCGCCTCCAGGTCCATCTCCGGCCACGCGGTCTCCTCCCAGAGCCCGCGGTCGCTGTAGTAGTAGACCACGCCGTCGTTGACCACCGCGAACAGTCCGCGCTGGGTGTCGTGAACGACGCGCTCGTTCGTGTCGATCGCGACGTCGACGACGTCCTCGAGCGTATCGAGCGAGACGTGGTAGTCGCCGATCCACATCGGGATCGATCCCCGCGAGATCCACTCGGCGTAGCGCCGTTCGTGAAGCGCCCGGCGGGCGGCCTCGATGTCGCCCGGCGAGCGGCGCACGACCAGTGCCGCGCCGGCGAGCGACAGGGTCCCCAGCAGCGACAGGCCGCCGATCATCGCCGGACTGCGGGACGTGGTCGTCCGCTCGGTCCCGCTGCGGTAGCGATGTGGCGTCGACTCCGACAGTTCGCCCTCGAGCCAGTAGGCTTCGTCGGTGATCGTCATCGGGGCGGTAGTCGTGAGCGTCCCCTGATGGGTTCCGGTATCGTACTCGGTGCGAAGCACTACGGCCAGTTCGACCGATCCGATCCCGCCGAGTTCGCGCTCGAGTTGGCGCTGTTGTCGGCGGTAGGATTCGACGTCGATCGTCGCGTTCGACGTAGCGACGCCGTTCTCGACCGACGGCGACTCGCGCAACACCGTCGTCGTCTCGTTCCAGAACGGCGAGCCGTCACGGGTCGCCTGGAAGCGCAGTCCCAGTTCGTGTGTCACGTCCCCCGACTCGACGGGGGCCCCGCCGGTCTCGTTTCGTAGTCGGGTTTCGGCCTCGATCGTCAGCTCCGGCGTCGCGTTCAGCAAGTAGACCGAGCTGTCCGAGAGTCGCTGCCCCTCCGTCCACAGCGTCCCGCTCTCGGTGACGACGGCGCTGGTACTCCCGTCGGTCGTCACGCGTTCCTCGGTGTACTGTGGGGCGGTCGTCGTTTCCGGATTGGCGACGGCCCACCCCGTCGCGGCGATCGACAGCACGCCGACCGCGATCAGTGCGATCACGATGGTCCGACCGTGCTTGGCCAACAGCAACTCGAGACGCGGGTTATCGGTCATCCCTGTGTCCCCCGGTGTCCCGGCCGGCCAGTCGACCACTCGGCTCCGTACGAGCCGATCGGGGCCGAACTGGTCGGCCTTCGGGACAATACATGACTAAGTGAAAGAAACAGACCACTATAAGGATAGTGGCCTTTCCGTGGTATTTGCAACAACGAAACGTTATTTCCAATCACGGAACCAGCGGCGAGCGCGACGCTTGAGACGGGTCGACAGCGGGACGTGACTCCCCGCAGACCGAACGCGGATATCGTCGCTGCCGAACAGCAGCAGTACGATCGCGACCGCGATCCCGACGATGACGACGTTGACCGCCGCGATGGCGGCGAGCGGATGGAGGCCGTGGAGCCAGAGCAGTACCGATGGTGGCAACACGGCAAGATACCGGTACTCGCCGAGATGACGCGTGTACTCGCCCGTCTGCTCGGGTGCCGACAGCGTTACCGTCGCCTCCCCGCTGTCACGGATCCCGATCGTCTGCGACCGCGGCTCGACGCCGATTCCGCCGCTTTCGGCCTCGTGAGCGACTACGATCGGCAGGTAGCCGGCGTTGTCAACCGTCCGGGTCAGTTCCGACGTTTCGCCGGGCGCGACGATCTGTGGATCGTCGGTGGGCGACTCGGAACTAATGAGACCGTACTCGGTAGTGCCCGACGGGACGACCATCGCCGCGGTCGCGAAGGTCACGAACACGAGCAAGACGAGGCCCAGCGCCGTCCAGAACGCGATCACGTTCTCCCGCGAGCGGGACCTGCTCGTCTCACGGCGGCCCGGCCCGAGCCGCTCGAGGAGGGTTCCGAACCCGAGCATCGCGACCCCGACGCCGACCAGCAAGGCACCGAGCCCGTTCGAGGAGCCGGTCGTCACGCCGAACACCGACGTGACCGTCTCGACGCCACCCTGGGCAGCGCTCTGGAACCCCATGATCGCGGTACCCAAATGCGGGATCGTCACGACCTTCCCGTTGACTTGCCAGGCTTCGGCGACGATCTGTCCCTCCGTGACGTGGGGTTCGCCGCCGTCCTGATCGGTAAAGGGGTTGGCGTCCCCTTTCGTGACGTACCCCTCTTCGGTCTCGTCGACGACGCGGTGGGTCGTCAGCCCGCCGCCGTTGAGATCCCGTGCCTGAAACACGACCACGTCCCCCTCCTCGACCGAGCCGGCGGCGACGCTTGGCACGGCGACGAAGCCGTCGCCAGCGTCGATTTCCGGCTCCATACTGCCGGTCGCGACGTAGCCGAGCAGAATCGGCTGGCCCAGCAGCTGGCCGACTATCAGGAGGATGACGACCAGCGCGAGGAGGGCACCGAGCCCCCGCGTGACGAGCGTCGAGTTTGTCATCGGTGAGTGACGGTCATCGGTAGCAGACGCCTCGATCCAAGTATATGTCCGGTGAAGTATAAAACTCGCGAGAGTCGTCGAGTCGCGCTCGCGGCGGCTCGAGGTCGCGACCTACCGGACGAACGACCAGCGCCGGTTCGCAGCGATCGCCAGGAACAGCAATCCGGCCGTCGCCGGCGGCGCGAGCGCCGCCGTCGTCATCGGCGACAGTTCGCGGTTCCGGATGTCGAACCCGGCCCGCTCCTCGACCGTCACCGTCCCCGCGTCGACGCCGCTGACCGCGATCGCGTAGGTTCCCGGCTCGTCGAACGCTCGCTGAAACGTGACCGTCCGCTCGCCGTTGGCCGGGATCGAAACGGTGCGGGTATCGACGACGATCCCGTCGACCGATAGCTCGAGCGTACGCTCGATCCGCCTGTCGGACGGGTTTCGGACCGTCGCCCGGACATCCGCGGTCTCGCCGGCGGTGATCGTGGCGTCGTCGATAGTAGCGCTCGAGACCTCGACCTGCGGGCCCGCGACGGTCACGGACTGGTACCCGACTCCCTCGATCCCGACCTCGTAGGTGCCGGGCCACTCCATCCGGCGCTCGAAGCTGACGGTCCGTTCCTCGCCCGACGAGAGGGCGACCGTTCGCCGGTCGACGACGGTCCCATCGACCGTCAGCCGGGCCGTCTCGGTCCCCCACCCGTCGCCGTCGTTGCGGTAGGTCGCGTTGACCGTCACCGTCTCGCCCGCCTCGACGGTCGTCGACGAGACGGATAGGCTCGAGCCGTAAATGAAGGAGTCGCTGCCACGGTCATCATCGACTTCGTCACCCTCGTACTCGACCACGACCGTGAACGTCTCGGTCGTCGATTTGGCGACGTGGGTATCGACGGTAACATCCACGGTCTGAGAGTCGCCCGAGGACAGTTCGAGTCGCGATTCCGGAGTGATCTCGCTCCCGTCCGCGTAGAAGGCCACGCCCTCGACATCGTGTTCGATCCAGACTGACTCGATATCGTCGGCATCCTCACCGACCGCGATCGTGAACACGTCTCGAGTCACGAACGCCGTGTTCCCGTTGAACCCGTCGAAGTCGAGGAACAGTTCGTTCGACTCGTCGAGTTCCGCGTAACTGCTCGTCGGCTCGAGGACGACCTCGTCCGACGTCTCGTCTTCCCCGACCGTCAGTGCCGCCGTCGGAATCGCGAGCGTAAACAGAAAGCAGACGGCGGCCATGACGAGTAGCATTCGTGACGATAGCATTGCGGTCCGTTATGAGTGTATACGTAGAGCGAACAACCCGTCCGAATCATCCGATGGTCGAATACCGGTACGGTGTCGGGTTTCGGAGGCCTACATTCGGGGTTTGATCAGGAGTCCTGCTGCTGAGCAGTGATGGTTATATCGGCGGTACTATCCTCATTCAGTGTACCATCGAATCGATCATCACTGTTAGTTGAATTCGTGTTGATAGCAATACCAGCGGAAACGCTTGAACCGTCTGTAGCTGAGCCGGAGTCACTAGCGGAGATTGTTCCGAGTTCGGCATCCGTCACGTCGCCACGAGATCCATCAGTGGGGAAGCTATCCCTGTAGACTGCGACACTACCAGAATCAGTGGAGATACTGATATCGAAGGTCCCACTGACTTCGTTGCCACTTTCATCTTGGAGGCCAATCGTTAGAACGTCATCGAAAGCGAACACGGATTCGTCGTTGATACCGACGAAATTGATCTGCGTGATGCTGACGCTCCCATTGTCGCTTTCTGTCGTGGTATTGCTGTCGACTCCTTCGTAGTCACCGTCGTTAACAGTGGGCCGGAGTAACCCGCTCGAGTCGCCCTCAAGGGAAACGCTAACCGACCGCTGTGCTTCTGCCTGACTGAACGCGCCCGAACCGAGCGCAGCGCCACCGCCGGCGACGATCGTTCCGAGTCCGAGCAACACATTTCGTCTGTTCATTGACATTGTATGATCACCATGTAGTCTCTGCCGGTACCCGAAGGCATGGAGTACCGACCGACCTTCTACCTACCTCTCATTACTGTACCCACTTTGTATTGATCGAGCAGAACGGTCGAATAGTCGGCGATACCACCTTCAGGCCGTCATTGAACCCGAATATCGCGTGAGGTCGTGTGAGAAATACCCGCCCCAAGGCGGCGAAACGTATCTCTCGTCACCGTCGAGAGAACTGCGACGAACGGCTCGATGAATACAAGGGTCGCGTTCGATTCCCGAGTTCGTCACGCCGTCGTCGCTTCGATCAGAATCGTCGGCTCGAAATTGGCGCTGTCGATATCGCCGTTATCGTATGCAGCCACGGTGTCGTTGATTTGATCCGCGCGAAGTTCGATTTCGAGGCCGAATGAGACCGTCTCACCGGGCGCTAACACGGACGCATCACCGTTATCGGGGAAATCACCATCACCGAAACTCGTCGGGTTCGGCGTCAGGAGTTCGCCCTCGCCGTTGTCCCCCTGGATCGTGAGCGTGACACTATCGACGTCGTTCGTTCCCTGATTCGTGACCGTGACGAGTGCGTCAAACGACGTGAGGGAATTCTGGTTGACACCAGTTGCACCTTCCGAGTTACCGCTGATATCGATTACGATGGTGTCTCCTGTGTCGTCGACGTAATCGCTCGCACCACTCGCGGGAGTGAGTGCGAGAAATGCGTTCGCATCGCCGGCAGTTTCGACGGTAACTGTCCGCTCGGCTTCCACGCTACTGAACGCGCCCGTTCCGAGCGCGGCACCCCCACCTGCAACGATCGTCCCGAGGCTGACCAAAACACTACGTCTTTTCATTAGTATGTTCCTCAGTTCGCCGCTGTTTCTGCTTTGATCGTGAGAGTAATACCTGCACCATCGTCAATATTATTGATATTAGAATTAAGTAGATCAATCTCAAGGCCGAACATGATAGAGGTAGATGATTCAAGGCTGTTAGACGTACTGCCTTGGCTCAGAAGATCATCGCCCTCCCCGTTAATCGTTGCGTCACCGCTGACAATTCCAAGTGTACTTTTGACATCCGAAGCAGATTGACTTATATCCGTATCATCAACACTAAATTCGAATGTAAGCGTGTTAACCGTCTGTGTCCCTTGATTCGTTACTTGGACGAGTTCGTCCAGCGTGGTTTTCGCGTTCTGGTTGACACCGTCACCATCCGCAGAACTGGTCCCATCAAGATTAATTTGGACAGTACCATCACTTTCATTAACAAAAGCAGCATCGCTACGTGCAGAGCTGAGCGCGAGAAACGCAGACGAGTCATCCGCAGTCTCAACACTTACTGTTCGCTCGGCTTCAACGCTACTGAAAGCGCCCGTTCCCAGTGCAGCGCCACCGCCAGCGACAATCGTACCCAATCCGACTAACACGTTGCGTCGATTCATTCTCATGGTATGGTCTCCGTTCCGCGCCCCAGCACCGCCCCGCGAGGGGTGCCGGAACGCAGTTCCTACTCATGCCCACGAACCGTATCCACTTTGTATTGAGTATCCAGAGCGGGCACAAGACCGGCCATACGATCGTTCAAGACGCCCCTGAACGCAGTTCGCAGACACTCGAGGCCCACAAGTATCGCCTGAACGATCGCAATCAGCCCTAAATGTGACGTGGCTCGTCATCGATATTGGGACCGTATATTTACGCCAAGCAGTGTCTACTTTGCTCGAGATTACTGAGAGAAGCGCCCAAGCCGATTCACATCGGACTTCAACAGTCGGTTGGTGCCGTTCGACATCGCTCAAGATGTACTTGTAACTCTCTCCCAGGTTACGATATTTCAACGACGATGCGTATTTTTATAGTGAGAAAGTAGTAACTGAGTAAGAGATTCAGTAATGGTGGGAGAAAGAAACCGGGACGGTTCCCAACGGGAGGACTCAAAGGACCGCGGCGCGAGTCCGCTCGTTGGAATCGTCTTGCTGTTCGCACTCGTGATAATGGGTGCGATGCTCGTCTTCGTCGCCGGTTCGGCGATGCTCGATGCAATCAAATCGGAAGCGAACAGTGAACAGACCCAGCAGTTCGCAATGGAAATCGATCACAGGCTAACGACCGTCGCGACGACGGGATCGGACCAGCCACTGCCGATCGATGAGATGCAGGGGAACGAACCGACGATCACCGATGACGGGAATATCTCCGTCAGGTGGTATAATGCGTCGAGCGGGAGTCGTACTTGTGCCCCCGTCGAGGGAGAACTCCGCGCACTCGAGTTCGAACTCGATGATCGGACGATCGCCCACCAGGGTGGCGGCATCTGGGAGAAAACCGATCGCGGCGTCAGCACTGTCTCGGAGCCCAATATCGGATACGACAATGATTCGTTGCAGCTCCAGATCATGGAACTCGAGGAGGACGACTTCGGATCGAGCGGCACGGTTGCGAGAGCGGACCACAGCCGATCGACGGAACTGACCGAGACGATCAACAGTCGCGCCAGGGCCTGTAGCGACGCGGCCTCGATCGAGTTCAGCATCGAAAACAGTACGTACCACGAGGGATGGGCGACGTATCTCGAGGACGCAGTTGGGGCAGACGAATACAGCGAGGTGTCCGTAACCCACAAGCCGGCCACCGAAGCCGTCGTCGTCCAAATCGAGAACGTCAGGACGCCAGTCGAAAGTGCATCGCTGCTGATCGAGTCCGACAACGGAATTGAAGACACGAACGGAAACACGGAACCGGTCGAATTCGGGGACAATCTACGCTTCCAGGCGACGCTGAACAACACCGGAAGCGACAGAGTCACCCCACCGACGATGCGCGTCGCAATCGATGGTGGGTCAGTCGTCTCGAACAACGGTGCTAGCGGCGGCAGTGGGGCTGTTCCCGGTAACCAGGAAAAAGATCGGTCAGTCAAAATCGACTCGGACAACTACGAGGACCACCTCTCGCCCGGCCAGACGTACGAGTATACGCTCCAAACACTCGATGAGAACGGTGACATCGACGATACGCTCGAGGACCCCGGGGAGTTCTACCTCGGAGAATCAGGGTCGTACTTTACCGTCGACAACATCGAAACGACGTCAGCTGACGGCGACAACGCGACTATTAGCGCCGAGATCACGAACATCGGTGTCGAGGAGGGCGACCGTACCGTGACCATCGATTTCGATGAGTTCGATGTCACTGCGAGCGAGGAGTTGACCCTCGACTACGGAGCGACCGGGACGGTCACCTGGACGGTCAACAAAACTGCACTGCCATACGAGCCAAACGAGTTCGAAGTTGGGACCGGTGACGACACTGCAACGGAGACCATTGTCGGAGGGGCCACCGGAGAGGTAGAAAATGCGTTCACGGTCGTCGAGGACAACGGCGTCGGCGACGATCAGATCGTCACCGATGACGAGTCGTTCACCGTCGAAGCCGTCGTCGAGAATACGTATGCCACCGAACAGTCGCGAGATGTCACGTTGACGGTTCCGGACGCTGAAATCACCATACCCGAACCAACGACGCTCGAGAGCGGCGAGCGAGAGACGGTCTCGTTTACCGTCGATCCCGACGAACACGATCTCGAGGCCGGGACGGTCTACGAGTACAACGTCACGGCCGGTGACGAGGGCTTGAGCGAACCTGGATCGTTCTACGTCGGCAAGCCGGGAACGAACTTCGAACTATCGAACGCGAACGTCTCCGGTGTGGAGAACATCACCGTCACGGCCGATCTGGAAAACACCGGCGTCGAGTCCGGTTCACAGACCGTAACGCTCGATATCGAATATCTCGATGAGATGCCGGCCGACCTCGAGGACGAAAATCCGTACGGACGGATCTTCGAAGGTACCATCCGTTCTAGTTTAGCAGAGTGTACCGTCGTCTGATTAGATATCGTTGTAACTACCAGTCAGAGAAATCCGGTGGATAGTGTGACTTACTCCCCACCGGATTCAGTGATTGTTGATCGGATTCAAAGAGCGTTTCCCTCCGATGAGTTGCGCGAGCGCGCTCGCGCAACGAATCTCGTCGAGCGTGAACGGAAATTCGACGCTGTTGCGCTGTTCTACACGCTTTCACTTGGCTTCGCTGCTGGGTCAGACCGATCTGTACAGGCTTTTCTCGAACGATTCGTCGAAATGTCCGACTGCGATGAACTCTCCTATGCAACCTTCCACGGGTGGTTCTCTCCACCGTTCGTTGCACTCCTTCGAGAGATTCTCGATGATGCCATCGAGAATCTCGATACCAGAAATGCCGACCTTAGCGGACGTCTCGAACGCTTTCGAGACGTCCTCATTGCCGATGGGAGCATTGTTTCTCTCTAT
The DNA here is from genome assembly GCF_000230735.2 of Natrinema pellirubrum DSM 15624. NCBI lineage: Archaea > Methanobacteriati > Methanobacteriota > Halobacteria > Halobacteriales > Natrialbaceae > Natrinema > Natrinema pellirubrum. Next base: position 317,475 of record NC_019962.1, on the reverse strand, counting down.
CAAGACGCCGCGGATGTGTACGCTGCGACCGGTGACGATCAGGCCGGTCTGAAACTTCACCTAACAGAATCACTCTCAACTGGCCTTCCAACACGGTACCGAACAACTGACGCTAAAACCCAAGAACGGAGCCAGCTACCCACCGGCGAGTGGGTAGCTGGCGCACTTGTCTTGCTCGATCTCGGTTTCTACGACTTCTGGTTGTTCGACCGCATCGACCAGAATAACGGCTGGTTCGTCTCCCGTGTGAAAGACGACGCAAACTTCGAGATCGTCGAAGAGCTCCGGACGTGGCGGGGGAACAGTATCCCGCTCGAAGGAGAGTCGCTGCAGGACGTCCTTGACGACCTGCAGCGACAGGAAATCGATGTTCGCATCACCCTCTCGTTCGAGCGAAAGCGAGGGTCGTGCACCAGCACGACCCGAACGTTCCGACTGGTCGGTGTTTGGAACGAGGATACTGAAGAGTACCATCTCTATTTGACAAATCTCTCGAAAGACGACTATAGTGCGCCCGATATCGCACAGCTCTATCGGGCGCGCTGGGAAATAGAATTATTGTTCAAAGAACTGAAATCACGCTTCGGACTTGACGAAATCAACACGACCGATCCGTACATCATCGAAGCTCTGGTCATCATGGCCGCAATCTCACTGCTGATGAGCCGTGTTATCGTCGATGAACTCCGGAAACTGGACGTGAAACAACGGGAAAGCGCCGACGACGCCACAGCGTCGTCGCCGCAACTTCCTCGTCGACGATGTTCTCACGCTGTCGAACGCCATTCACACCTGATTCAGTTGTACGTGATGCTCGATTTAGGGTACGAACTTCCGGATTTAGATGAGTTGTTGCTGTGGGCTTCACGTGATCCAAATCCGCATCGACCGCGGTTACGTGAGCAGGTTGAGTCAGGCGAGTTCTGGTAACGAACTCGCCTGACGACCGGGGAAGCACCTGTGTCGATAGCGGCAGCGCTGGAACGGCGACGCACTCACGGCTGTGAGTGCGCCGCCTCGAAGGTATCACACAACAAATCAGCGACTGCCTGCTCCAGCGAACCCAGTCTCCTGAGCTAATCCGCCTCAATTCGGTATAGTCTCCGCTGAGATCCTGCTTCACTCCGTCACTAAACTAGAACAGATGTCGAAGGTACAGTCAACCGGTCATTCGGCGAGTCGGACACCATCGAGATGAGGTTCAATGGGACCAAGCTGCTCGATGGAGAGTACCAGGCAACGATTCAAACTGAGGACGGAGTTAAAACGAGGAACTTCACCGTTGATGCTGGAATCGATCCCGGCCGGGTCGGTCTGGGCGAGGTCGACGACGCGAACGTGAGCGTCGATGTCATGGGATCACAGGTCTCGACAAACGAGGTCATCCTCGAGGAACCGTTCTTTATTCATCAACTTTACCCAATGAGCTTAGACGTGGTTGCAAATGGTGAGACAAAACACACCTTCGAAAATCCGAGCGGCGACGATAACATCAATACCGGGCCGACGTGGCAGGACAAGACTAATAGTAGTTACACCTATAATTTCACGATTGAGAACGAAACGGAACTCACCTTAGGAAATCGCATATATAGATACAATACGTGTGGCCAAAGCACTGATCCCGACGAACTGCCACACTACTCTGATCCTGAAGACCGAACATTAGTGTGGTGTGATAATATTCCATCACATCCGGCATTCAAGACGATTAACGCATCACAAGGTCAAAATCTACAGAACGTTCGTGTTCGAAGCGCGGAAAACAATACGATTCCGGTGCTTCCTACGGCTGCAGACCAACAGATGACTGCGACCGAGACTCTCGAAGAGCGAGGGCTGATGAAAGACGAAGACGAGCTTGATCTCGGACCTGGCGAGTTCGTGTTTCTCTTCGAAAATACTGCCAACTGTGGGTATGGCTGTGACGACAATGATATTGATGCACTCTGGGACCAAGCGATCTCGGCCCCTGAAGACGAACCCAATGATCCGGACTTCAACGATCTGATCGTATACGTCCAGGTCGAACGCGCGGGTGTCGATCCCGGAACGCCCAGTATTACGATCATGCCCGGTGGCGGCGACTCGACCGATGTCGATACCGGTGACGGGAGCAAGACAGGCGACGGGCCCGTCGAAGTCGATCCGAGCCTCGAGGGAGACGCCGACGAAGGCGCAGGGCCCGACATCGGAACCGGGACGTCCGACAACGACGTGACGGGCGGCATGACGGGTGACACCGGCGTCGATGTCGACGCTGACCACATCGTTATCGGCTGACGGCAACGTTGTGACCGCTCCTCATCTTCGATCGAGACGGGCCTATCGCTGTGACTCTCTGTGGTCTGAACTCGATTGTCGAAGTCCACTGTCGATGAAACCAAACCCGAATCCAAACACGACACACCATGCGATCACTTACAGCCCTTAGCCTCGGATTGATACTCATTGGTGGCATCGTACTCGCCGCACCGAGCGGTGCGTTCGATCTGACAAGTGCTGATCGAGGAGTGGGCGTTGAAACCGCATCCGATGAAGACGCGCTCGTTGGGATTGAAAAAGAACCGATTAGTTTAGTTAAAGAAGACGGGAGTCGGAAATGTATCTGGAATGATTGGAGCGTGGAGTGCGTGTATGAATATACCGATGTCGAACTTATCAGAATAATAGATAACACCCCCTCCTCGAAACTCGAGGTGACGGATACAGGACTCGATATTTCGGCGGAGGCCGCCGGCTATCCATCACTCGAAGAGTATGATATCCAGATGAACAATGGAAAATATATTGTCAAGGTTACACTTCGGTGCGACGCGGGATTTAATCTCTGGGATGGGCGTTACCAGGAAAGTAGTAGCACGGATCTCACGATGGACCTCGAGACCAGCGATGGAACAATTACTGTTGAACTCGAGCGGGAGATTCCCGTCCAATGTGAGTGACTCTGCTGTGGAGACCTGATTCTCGTTTCGGAGGACTGGAGTAGTCGTTCCGGAGTCGAGTCAGCCACGTACCAGAATCGGACGCTGAGCATTGTGAAAAGTGTCCAAATGGAACTTGGTCAGCAACAAGCGTTATGTATCAACAACACCAAGATTCACATATAGAGGGGGATGGCGACAACCAGCGAGAGCAAACCAGCGACAGGTCAGGACGACCAGTCGCGGGAGGGCGAAATTTTCGACCTGTTGAGCAACCAGCGACGCCGGTACGCGATTCACTACTGCAAACGAGAGGACGGCCCCGTCACGCTGGGTGACCTCGCCGAACACGTCGCCGCCTGGGAACTCGAGAAAGAAGTCGAGGAGATCACCTCCGCCGAGCGAAAGCGGGTCTACACCTCCTTACAGCAGACCCACCTCCCCACGCTCGAGCGGGCCGACGTCATCGAGTTCGACGATCGAACGATCGAACTCACTGACGAGGCCGCCGAGTTGGACGTCTATCTGGATATCGTCCCCGGTGATTCGGTTCCGTGGGGGGTCTACTATCTGGGGCTGTCGGCGGTCGGTGCGGTCGTGATGGCTGGGTTGTGGCTCGAGGTCGTTCCGACGGAGCCGATTCCGAAACTGGGATGGGCGACGTTGGTCTTTGCGCTGTTTGCCGTGTCATCCATCGCACATGTGATGCAGAACAGACGAATGCGACTCGGTGAGTTAGAGCGGCCACCATAAGCCATGAGCAGAATAGCAAAACTCGGTCTCCTGCTGGTCGTCACAGGAGTGATGACGATGTACGGTCCTGTTTTCGGATTCACTACGATAGCAGCCGATAGAACCACCGACATCTCCACGGCAGACAGCGATGCACTCGTTGGGATTGAGGTAACCGGTGAGGTACCCGATAAAGATACTGACGCCGTCGTCGTCGAAATCACGAACAACGCAAACGAGGCATACGATCCACTCGAGGCTCAAGCGACCATCGTTGAGGACAGCGGTGGATCGCTGGCGATCAGCAGTGGATTCGACTCTTCTCTTCCCCCAGGAGAGACCACAGGTGTAGAGTTGACTTGTGACGGCAACAACGGGGGGGAAGCGACGGTAGTAGTCGATGCTGATGCCTACGGATCGACGCTAGAAGTTCGCGATGTCAGTCACAGCATGACGTTCCAATACAGTTGTGCTGGTGGAACGAAGGGAGACTTCGAGACTTCCAATCCCACTACTCTCGGCGATGATTTCGACGAACTCGAGTTCGATCTCAAAAATATCGGTCAGAAGAAGGCACAAATAAAGTATATCAGCATCGAAACGACGGCAGCAGATGCGGCCGAGATCGAGAACGTCGAAATCGACGGAACGGAAGCAAGTAACGTGGCACTCGGCGATATATCAGAGTTGCGAAAGAAGGTTCAAATGAATTCGGGCGAGAAGGTAACGGTCGGAGTATATGGGTTTCAGGATACTATCGGAACTCCAGTTTCCATTGAGGGTAAAGACGTCTCCCTCTCACTGTACGGTTCCAACGGGAAGTTTATCGAGCAGGTTACTGTCACGGCTCCGGCATACCCAGCTAGTGGTGAGGACGTTGTGACTAATGGTGACGTGGTCGTTGAAGATGGTGCAGGAGATATCGATGCAGGAGGTGATGTGACTGCGAATGATGGCAGTAAGATTGACGGATCAATTAACGCCGATGGCGAGATCGATCTCGGTGCAAAATCCGAGGTTTCGCAATCGATAACTGCTGGTGATGAGATAACGGTCGGCTCTGAGCGGCAGATAAAGGGAGATATTATCTCTGAAACGGGGAGCGTGACGATGGAACCGGAGAGCGTGGCAAAAGGAAGGATAACTGCCGGAGATTCGGTCACGATCAACGATCAGGCGAAAGTGGACGAGTATATCGACGCCGACGGTGACGTAACTATCCGAGATGGGGCGGCGGTTGATGGTAATGAAGACCTAGGTGATGGTGTCGTTCTCCGTGCTGGTGGAGACGTAACGATTGAATCCGGGGCGAAAGTCGGCGGCGAAATCGAGGCAGACGGTACAATAGTTGACAATCGCTGAGCAGTATTCTGAGTTCTTCGTAGCTTCGTCTTCGGGACAGCCTGCCTCGACCCCACGTAATCATTTGCTGGACCTGCAGTGACCGGCCCTGGTAGATCGATCGCGACTCCTCGAGAAGCCCAACCCGAACGCCTTTTCAGCCCCGCCCGCGGACATCCTTCTATGTCGACCGAATCGATCAGCGACCGACGCGAACACATTCGCTCGGTCAGCGTCACCGCGATGTCGGCGTTGCTGGGCGTCGGCGCGGCGCTTGCGTCTACTACCTGGGTCGGGACCACCACCGAGGCCGCCCAGAACACGCAGGCGCTCGCGTTCGTCCTCGGCGCAATTTTGCTCCAGTACGTCGTCATCAACGCTGCGGGGATCTACGGCGACGACGAGTTCGGGGCGAAACACTACCTCTTCGTCGCGTTCATGACCTTCTCGCTGTGGTTCGTGACGTGGGGAATCCTGCTGACGGCGGAGGTCACGGGCTAACATGGCCGACGACAGCATCGCCGTCGTAGACCTCGATCGGTGCCAGCCCGATCGCTGTGGCTACGAGTGCAAGAACTACTGCCCGCCCAACCGGACCGGGAAGGAGTGTATTACCCTCCGCGGTGAGGAGGCCGCCGAGGGCCAGCCCGAGCAGATCCACATCTCCGAGGAGATCTGCCTGGGTGAGAGCTGTGGGATCTGCGTCGAGAAGTGTCCGTTCGACGCCATCGAGATCATCAACCTGCCCCAGGAACTGCAGGACGAGCCCGTTCACCGCTACGGCGAGAACGCCTTCTCGCTGTACGGCCTGCCCGCTCCACAGGAGGGACAGGTCACCGGCATCCTCGGCCCGAACGGGATCGGGAAGACCACCGCCGTCCGCATTCTGGCCGGCGAACTCGAGCCCAACCTCGGCCGTCACGAGGAGGAACCGGGCTGGGACGAAGTGCTGGAAGCCTACCGAGGGACCGAACTGCAGGACTACATCGCGGACGTCCGGGACGGCGACGTGACGATCTCCCGAAAACCCCAGTACGTCGACCAGATCCCCGAGAGCTTCGACGGTAACACCCGCGAGCTGCTCGAGCGGACCGACGAGCGCGGTGCCCTCGACTCGCTGGTCGAACGCCTCGAGATCGGGCCGGTCATGGACCAGTCGATCGACGACCTCTCGGGCGGGGAACTCCAGCGGGTAGCCATCGCGGCCACGCTGGCCCGGGACACTGACTTCTACTTCCTCGACGAGATCACGCCGTATCTCGACATCGGCCAGCGCGTGACCGCGGCGCGACTGATCCGGGAACTCGCCGAGGAGGAGGACAAGTCGATGCTGGTCATCGAACACGACCTCGCGATCTTGGACCTGCTGGCCGACACGCTCCATGTCGCCTACGGTGAACCCGGCGCGTACGGGGTCATCACCTCGCCGAAGTCCGTCCGCAACGGGATCAACGAGTACCTCTCGGGCTATCTCGACAACGAGAACATGCGGATCCGACCGAACCCGATCGAGTTCGAGGAACACGCACCCCGGAGCGTGAGCCGTGCCGATACGCTCGTCGAGTATCCCGACCTCACCAAGAGCTACGGCGACGGTGAGTTCACCCTCGAGGTCGAGGGCGGCACGATCCGGGAGAACGAAGTCCTGGGCGTCGTCGGTCCCAACGGGATCGGGAAGTCGACCTTCGCGAAGCTGCTAACAGGGAACCTCGAGCCCGATGTGGGCGACGCCGACCTCGATCTGGACATCTCGTACAAGCCCCAGTACGTCACCATCGACCAGCACATGCGGGTCGATGCGTTCCTCTCGTCGATCACCGACCAGTTCGGCTCCTCGTACTGGAACACGGAGATCGCCCAGCCCTTGCAGTTAGAGCGGATCATGGAGCAGAACCTCTCGGACCTCTCGGGCGGGGAGCGCCAGCGGGTCGCCATCGCGGCCTGTCTCTCCGATTCGGCCGATCTCTACCTGCTCGACGAACCCTCGGCCCACCTCGACGTTGAACAGCGGGTCCAGGCCACGAAGGCGATCCGGCGCTACGCCGAACAGCAGGACGCCACCGTGCTGGTCATCGACCACGACATCTACATGATGGACCTGCTCGCCGACCGGCTGATGGTCTTCGACGGCGAGCCCGCCGTTCAGGGCCGTGCCGGCCAACCCCAGTCCATGCGCGACGGCATGAACGAGTTCCTCGCGAACCTCGAGGTCACGTTCCGCCGCGACGAGCGCACCTCCCGACCGCGGATCAACAAACCCGAGTCCCAGCTGGACCGCCAGCAGAAAGACGAGGGCGAGTACTACTACGCGCCCTGAACGAGAACAAATAGCGTCTTCTAGAGGATCAGACGAGGAGAGATTTGATCAAGGAAGGAGGAAAGTTGATTCTTCGAGTTTTTTAATCCTTATTGTTAAATTATTTAGTGTACACCATTATATTACAATTAATGTCGAAAATTACGCCATATAGTAGTAATTTTCCATATGGCCATTTTCTCATAACACATCCTGTTCCTCAGTAAGTTTTACTACTCATAGAATATAAATTGCCATTGGAATGAGTGGAGAAGATAGCGGAGAACAAAAGTTGAGCAGGCGGAGATTACTCAAAACCACTAGCGTGGCAACCGTAACCGGAATCGGTGCTGGAGCGGTCACGAGTAGCGTCAGCGCGGTGGACAAGGCAAGAGAAAATCAAGTGATTGAAGTAAACGGACGAAAAGCAAACAGATATATCGAGAAGGCTATATTTGACATCGCCGAGAGAAACAATTACGCACCGCTCAGAGAACGTCTTTCCAAGCGAGGATACAAAGTAACAGCAGAAGATGCAATGGTGACCAACGAGGTCACAAATGGAAGAGAAAAGCCGTGACTGTCTTCCTACCTCTCCTTCAGAAGGAAAATAATAACCCTCTTGGCAAATACCAAAGTCGAAAAGCCTCAGTTCAGAAACTAATATCATTGAATTCGGTCACGTGGTATGGAAGAGCACTGAACCATTGAATGGGTTCGCAATCGTGACCGGTAGTGCTGAAAAGGTCACCAAGGGAATCAATGTAATTCCCGAACAGGATAATACCGGATCCATTCTCGGGACAGAAGTAATCGAAACCGAAAGCCACGCTATTGAATTGTCGTCTCAAATCGGAGGAAAATCGGAGCAGAGAGCAACAGTGGAATCCCAGACTGATTCAACGCCATTCGTAATGACAGTAGATATGGACACAGAAACAGTAAAGCGAATTAGCGGTTCGAGCGTTAGGGGAACTGATACAACCGACGGAGGTGTGACCACCGCCGCGACATCTTGTCCCGACAGCATTCCGGTCATTCTCGGTACAATCGCTGGTTGTGGAGCCTCATGTTCCAATTGTGGTAGCCTTTCAATAGGTAATCCGACGGCAATCTTCGGTTGTATCGGCTGTGCCTCATGTGGCTGTGGACTCGGTTGTTGTCTCGGTGAACGATCGTCAACGCTCTGCGCAGCGGCAAAATCATATCTATCACTTCCGGACTACATCGCCGCATCTGGCACTACAGAGGGCGCTATTTGCGTCAATGAGGGGTGTAATGATAATACGTGCTTCTGAGGCCGCCCCTTCTTCAAATCTTCTGAAATATATCATATTAATATTATAGTGCCCAAAGCTATTTCAAGACCGGAATTAAAGTGTGGGTATGGATAAGAAAAACCTATTCCATGGTTCTGGATTGATAGGTGGTGGCGCTCTTGCAGTAATTTCTCTCTTGAGTATAGCCAACAATGATTCGAATATAGTCACTACACTCATGCTCATCGGAGGTGTTGGCATGTTTCTCAGTTCCGGGTATCGATTAGTCGGGAAGCGTTCTGCCAATTTTGATCCAAACCCCATTTTAGTATGGCTGTCAGTACTGTTCGCTGCAATTGGTCTTGTGGGAGTTGTTCTATTAGTTCTTCGCTGAGAAAAATCAATATGGATTAGATATAATTTATGAATGTAGCAAACATTATGTGAATGAACGTTTCTGACCGCCTGTGAGAGTGTTTATTAGCTTGAGAGGCCAATTTCCGGAATAGTATAGCAGCAACGATGATTTACTGGTTCGATCAACCGTAGAGCTTGCTTATACAAATGGATGGGCAAATGGTGTAATATAACAGTCAACCAATCAGCCGCTGACAACTCCCACAGAGGTTCTCCTCTTTGATGTCGACCTCACGGACGGTCGGCGAGAAGTTCATCACACAGCGGTTGTTGTCGCAGTGTTCGAGGCCGTAGGTATGGCCGATCTCGTGGACGATCTCCTTGCGGACGCGGTCCTCGAAGATATCGGCCGCGCTCTGATTCGAGAAGCCGCCGTCGCTCGAGGTCTGGAGCCGGTAGGTCGAAACGACGCTCCCGCTGCCGTCGAGATAGGCGAGACCGAAGACGTAGTTTCGCCGCCGATAGAAGAGGTCGTGGGGGGTAATCGCGATGTTTTTCTCGCCGCGACCGACCCGTTCGGCGAGTTGGATGAAGGTCTCGGCGGAGTACTGGTTCCGGTCGGAGTCGTAGGCACCGTTGGGGACCGACTGCGAGTCGTTGATCGAGACGTCGCAGTCGTAGACCGATCGCAACGCGGCGGAGGCCGCCCGCTTGACCTCGGCGGGGACGCTGCCGACCGGCACGATATCGACGAGCATAGCAAGGGCTATGGCCGCGGGTGGCATAAACGTCCCGCCGTGGCCCACTCTCGCCGGAATCCCCACGCGTTGCTCGAGGTCCTCGCGGACTACGATCGCGTCGTCGAGATCGGAATCGGCCGCCGGACCGATCTAGCGCGAGCGCTGGCCGACCACGGGGTCGCCGTCACCGCGACGGACGTCCACGAGCGCGACGTGCCGGCGGGCGTGGCGTTCGTCCGCGACGACATCGTCAATCCCGAGCCGGCGGTCTACGCGGACGCGGACGCGATCTACGCGCGGAACCTGCCGCCCGAACTGCATCGCCCGGCCCTCGAGGTCGCCCGGACCGCCGACGCCGAGTTCCTGTTTACGACGCTGGGCGGCGACCCGTCTGCAGTGCCGGTCGAACGGAAAACGATCGAGACGGGGACGCTGTACGTCGCTCGAGCGCGCGGAGAGTAGACGGTCGGATCGCGATCGGCGCGACGACGACGACAGTTCGGTTCGAATGAGTTATCACCCGATGGACCGTTCCGGGAAGCGATGGCTATCGGAGTCGACCACGTCTTCGCGCTCGCGGTCGTGGTCGTCGTACTCGCGTGGATCGCCGGCGCCGGTCACCTGGTGTCGCTCCCGTTTCGACTCGCAGCCGCGCCCGGGACCGTCGTTCACGAGTTCGCTCACAAGCGGGCCTGCGATCTCGTCGGCGTGCCAGTCGTCGAGGTCGAATACTTCCGGCTCGGGTCTCCGGCGGGATACGTCCGCCACGGCCAGCCCGACCGGTATCGGGAGACGTTCGTCATCAGCGTCGCCCCGTTTCTCGTCAACACCGCCCTCTCGTTCGTCGCCTTTCTCGCCCTCGCCGCGGTCGCGACGACGGCGGCCGACAGTCGGTCGTCGCTAGAGGCGTTGCTCGAACTGGTCGAGGTCCTCGGCGGCGCCTCGACGCCGACGCTCGCGCTGGCGATCGGCCTCGGCTGGATCGGCCTCGCCGTCGGCGCGAAGGCCTTCCCGAGTTTCGGCGACGCGAACACGCTGTGGACCCGTTCGCGGGCGGAGTGGCGGCGGTCACCGATCGTCCTGCTCGGGGTCCCGGTCGTCGTCGCTATCTACGTCGTCAACGTCCTGTCGTGGCTGTGGGCCGATCTGCTCTACGCCGTCGGCATCGCGATCGTCGCGTTCGCCGTCTTCGGCGCAGTCGGCCTCTGAAATCGGTCCCCTTTATTTCCGCGGGCCCGTCGGGACGGGTATGAACGCAGACGCCGTCGTGCTTGACGTCGACGGAGTACTCGTCGACGTCGCCGACTCCTACCGCCGGGCGATCGTCGAGTCCGTCGAGGCGGTCTACGACCGGACGATCCGCAAGGCAGGCATCCAGCGGTTCAAGGACGCGGGCGGGTTCAACAACGACTGGGAACTAACGTACGCCGCCGCGCTGTACATCCTCGCGACCGAGGAGGGGTACGACGAGTCGCTCGAGATCTTCACCGACGGGATCGCTGCGAACGGCGGCGGCCTCGAGGCGGCCGAAAGCGTCGTTCGCGACGGGATCGGCGCGCGGGCGACCCAGCGCGTGACCGGCCGCTGGGACCGCGAGCGGCTGCGGGACGTCTTCCAACAGTTGTATCTCGGCGACGAACTCTACCGCGGGCTCGAGGGCGGCGAGCCCGATCTGGAGCGCGAGACGCCGGGCTTTATTCACGACGAGCCGGTGTTGCTCGAGCCCGAGACGCGCGATCGGCTGCTCGCGTCGTGGGACGTTGGCGTGCTGACGGGGCGCCCGGCGGCCGAGGCCGAGATCGCCCTCGAGCGGGTTGGCCTCGACGACGCGGTGCCGCTCGAGCATCGCTTCACGATGGACGACTGGGAGGAGGGCAAGCCGCATCCGCGGGCGTTGACGACGCTTGCCGGGCGGTTCGACGCCGATTCGGTCGCGTTCGTCGGCGACACGCTGGACGACGTGCGGACGGCGGTCAACGCGAGCGACGCCGACCCGGACCGCGAGTACCACGGCATCGGCGTCCTCACTGGCGGGCTGACCGGCGACGAGGGCCGTCGGAAGTACGAAGACGACGGTGCGGCGGCGGTCCTCGAGTCGGTCAACGACGTGCCGGACCTGCTCGAGTCGTAGGCGGGAGACACGCAGGCCGTCAGGGCGCGTCGCCGGGAAACCGGACGAACGTCAGCCAGAAGTCCTCGAACGAGCGGCCGCGTTCGATGAACGCCTCGGGCTCGACGGGTTTCTGAACGGAGGCGTTGGCGTGCGGGTCGGACGAGCGAGCGAGATCCTCCGCCGAGGGCGAACTCGTCAGCACGATCACGGGGATCGACCGCAGTTCGGGTTCGGACATCAGTTCCGAGGGGATATCGGGGGCTGGACTACGCGCGTGGCTCGTCGAGCCGCCGGCAGGAATCGAACCGGTCGTCGGTCAGATAGACGTTGCCGTCGCGGACGGCGACCGCGATTTCCTCGAGGGCGTCACCCCGGCAGGGACCGGCCGTACAGACGCCGTCGTCACAGTCGAAGCGAGCGGCGTGTTCGTGACACACCAGTTGGTCGTCCCTGACGATCGCGCCAGGGCCGGGATCGAGTCGGACCTCGGGCTTGTGGGGACAGGAGTTGCGCCACGCGAGGACGTCGTCACCGCGTCGTCGGAGGATCAGTTCGGTCCCGCAACGGTCCCGGCGGGCCTCACAGCGAAGCGTGCCGTCGGTCGGGACGGCCGACAGCGGTGCGACGTAGCGTGGCTCGCGGTCGGGATCGGTCCCCGCCGGTTCCGCGCCGGCGTTGTCGCCGCCGCTTCCGTCCCCGTCGACGCTGAACCGGAACGTCGCGCCGTCGGTCGAAACGTCGCCCTCGTCGTCGTAAACTCGGACCGAGGTCGCGTCGTCGTCGTCCTCGAGCGTCACCCGGACGGGATCGGTCATATCCCTCTTTTTCGGCCGGCCTAAAAATAGGTTCCGGACGGGCGACAGCGGGCGTGTTCGACTCCCGAAAACGCGCGATACCACTTTAGGGGTGCCCGGCGAAGCGGGCGTATGGACGACGAAGTCACCGTCGACGTCGAGGTCGAAGTCGAAGTGGATTCGAACGAACTCGAGATCGAGGTCGGCGACGAACGCGAGTTCGAGGGCGAACTCGAGGCCGACGGACTCTCGATCGAGGTCGAAGCGGAGATCGAAGTCGAGGGCGAAGACGGGGAAACGACGGCCGACGAGGAAGAAGCGTCCGAAACGGACGGGGAACCCGAGGCGAGCAACGACGAAGAAGAATCCGAGGCGGACGGGGAAAGCGAAGAAGACTGATTCGGCCCCGTGGTCGCCGGCCCGTCGACCACTTCTCATTTTCGCGCGTGTCGAAAGAGGCTATGTGCTGGCCTCGGTATCACGAGCCATGAGCTGGACGGTCATGCCGGCGTTCGAGTCGTACGAGCGGGCCCGCGAATCGTTCTCGTGGGACCTCCCCGACGAGTACAACCCCGCCGTCGACTTCCTCCGGAAACACGAGGACACGAGTCAAACGGCGCTGCGGTACGAGACCCCCGAAGGCGGCCTCGAGACCTACTCCTTCGATGAACTCGACGACCGGTCGGATCGGCTCGCCGCCGCACTCGCCGACCTCGGCGTCGGGGCGGGCGATCGGGTCGGCGTCGTGATCCCGCAGAAACCGGGGAACCCGATCACGCACCTCGCGAACTGGAAACTCGGTGCGGTGTCCGTGCCGCTGACGGTCCTGTTCGGCCGCGACGCCTTACAGTACCGGCTCGCGGACAGCGAGGCGAAAGCGGTCGTCGTCGATCCGAGCGTCCGCGAGACCGTCGACGAGATCCGCGAGGAGTGTCCCGCCCTCGAGGCCGTGATCGAACTCGACGACGGCGACGCGGTACGGGGCGACGCCCACTCGTTCGAGGAGTTGATCGCAGCACATGAGCCCGGGATCGACGTCTACGACGCGACGCCCGAGACACCGACGGCGATCATGTATACGAGCGGATCGACGGGGCCGCCGAAAGGCGTTCGACACAGCCACGCGCTCTGGCTCGGGCGGGCCGCCGCGGCCTACAATTACTTCGACGGCGGACTGGCCGACGGCGAGGCCACGCTCTGGACACCCGCCGACTGGGCGTGGGGCGCGGCACTGGGCGGCACGCTCTTCGCGGCCTGGCACCACGGCTGCTCGGTCGTCGGCTGGCCCCGCGACGAGTTCGATCCCGACGATGTCTACGACCTGCTCGAGCGCCACGACGTGACCGAGGCGTTCATGCCCCCGACGGCACTCCGGTTGCTGATGGGCGTCGACGACCCCGAAGATCGGTACGATCTCTCGATCAGGACGTTCGCGTCGGCCGGCGAACCGCTCACCTCGGAGGTCGTCGACTGGGTCGGGTCGACGTTCGACGATGTCGCGATCAACGAGTTCTACGGCCAAACCGAACTCAACCTCGTCGTCGGGAACGCGGCGCGGTGGTTCGATACCCGCCCCGGCAGCATGGGCAAGCCCCTGCCCGGCTACGAGATCGCGGTGGTAGACCCCGAGACGGGCGAGCGCCTCGAGCGCGGCGAGGTCGGCGAACTGGCTGTCAAACCCGGCGACCGGCGGGTCTTCTTCGACGAGTACCACGGCCTGCCGGAGAAGACGGCGAACAAGCGGACCGAAGACGTCCCCGCGAGCGGAGCGAGCGGGGAGTCGGAAGAGCAACGGTCTTCCGGAAGGTGGTTCCTGACCGACGATCTGGTCGAGCGCGACGAGGACGGCTACGTCTGGTTCCACTCGCGAGCCGACGACGTGATCCTTACCAGTGGCTACCGCGTCGGACCGACGGAGGTCGAGGACGCGGTCCTCGCCCACGAGGCCGTCGAACAGGCCGGTGTCGTCGGCGTCCCCGACGAGACACGTGGCGAGGCGATCAAGGCCTTCGTCAAGCCGGCCGTCGACGACTACGACCCCGAGGGACTCCGTGCGGAGATCCGTGACCTGGTCCGGGACCGCCTCGCCGAGTACGAGTATCCGAAACACATCGAGTTCGTCGAGCGGCTGCCGACGACGACGACCGGCAAGATCCGCCGCCGGTCCCTGCGCGAGGGCGACGGAACCGACGAGTAACCCGTCGGGCGTGGGGATCGTCCGAACCGCTCGAGCGCGGTCGAACCCCTCCGGCGCGGTGACAGTCACGGCCGGTTTTATTGTTGCCGAATGCCAACCACTGCGCATGTACCGCGTGTTGATGCCCGTCGATGCCAACGAGGACCGCGCAGTCGAACAGGCCGAGTACGTCGCGTCGCTGCCCGACGCGGCGGAGTCGGTCGAAGCGTACATCCTCTTCGTCTTCACCGAAAACAGCGAGAAGCTCCCGAAGGAATTCGAGAAGTTCAAGTCCGCCTCCCGGATCGGCTCGGTCCGGCGCGCGAAGGAGCGCCTCGAGGAGGCCGGCGTCGATGTGACCCTGATCGAGGACAGTGGCGATACGGAAGACGACATCCTCGAGGAGGCCGAGGGCTACGACGTCGATTCGATCGTTCTCGGCGGCCGGAAGCGCTCGCCCGTCGGCAAGGCGATCTTCGGCAGCACCACGCAGGGCGTGATCCTCAGGTCCGATCGGCCGGTCATCGTCACCGGCGGCGGCGGGGAGTAATATGACAGACCGTTCCCGCTCGTAACGTCGGCTGTTTCTGCCGGCAGCCATCTTATCCGGATCGGCGTCGACTACCCAGTATGGAGATACGGGAGCCGGAACCGGACGAGAGCGAGCGGATCCGGGACGTGGTAGAGAGTTCGATGACGACCTCGTTCAGGCTCAGCCCGGGCCAGATCGACGGGATCACCGACGAGGAGTTCGCCGACGACGCCGTCAGCGACCGACTCGAGGACGACGAGACCGTCCTCTACGTCGTCGAGACCGGCGCGGAGATCGAGGACCGAACCATCGCCGGCGTCGTCGAGGGCCGACTCGAGGACGGGTGGGGCGAGATCGACTGGCTGTTCGTCGATCCGGAACACCGCGGCAAGGGGATCGGGACGGAACTCTACGAGACGGTGACCGAGCGCCTCCGCGAACGCGGGGCCGACCACGTCCGCGTGACCGTCCTCGAGGAGAACACCGAGGGCCACGGGTTCGTCGAACGGTTCGGCCTCGAACACGACGGCGATCGGGAGGTCGAGATCGCCGGCGAATCGCTCGTCAAGTACGTCTATACTCAGTACATCACAAAGCCGCTTAGTTAGAACGTCTGCTGAGCGTGTCATAGAATCGATCACAGGGTTTTGAGCTTCGTTCGTCCGGGATTGTGTCCTCTTTCGTAGTTGGTAACTGCGACGATCACGCGGAGACTCAGTGCAAGGAACACCTGTGTTCGTGCATGTACGCGGCCTCGGGCGCGGACGTGCCCGAGGCCGCAGTCCTTGCAGGCTTCGTTTGTTCGTTCCACTTGCGTCCGATGATCATACGTCTCGGCGAGTACTGATTGTTTGAGACTGATGTCTTCGGCGTGTTCGTCAATGCGGTCCTCGACCCTGTATTCGATGTCAAGCGGATCGTCCGTATTGCGTGGGTTGTACGGCGCAATCGGCACGACTCCCTGCGACAGCAGGAAGTCGTGCCACTCCAGCACGTCGTAAGCGCTGTCTCCGAGCATCCAGATCGGTGTATCGACGGCGAGCGCGTCCTTCGTGACGCGCATCGCCGTCTCAGCATCGATCTGCTTTCGCTGTGTGAACTCTGCAGCAATCGGAATCTTTGGCCCGGCCGACACAATCACACAGCCGAATCCGTAGTAGTGTTCCTCAGCCGTTGAGTCGTAGTTCCACGTCGCTTCATCGTTGTACTGGATTGCAGTGACGTGAGTCGAATCGATGCGGTATGTGGAGTCGAGCAGGCCCCGGCAGGCGGCCTGCTCGACGAGGCGGTCGAAGACATCATCCACCACCAATTCAAGATCGGTGAGAAACCGATCAACAGTGTCTCGTGAGGGCGGCTTCTCGAAACCGCAGGAGAGCCAAGTGAGTGTATTGTGGAGTTCTCGTGTGACTGGTCGTGGGCCGTAGATGCCTTTGTAGTAGCAGTGCAGGAAGCCTTTGAAGAGTTCTGGGGGCTTGTGGACTCGTGTTCGCCCCCTCGAAGCGGGGGCGAACACGTCGTACTCCAGCAGAAACTCGAACTCTAAGTACTCGAATAGCGGTGCTGTCTCCGTAGCCGCGACATTCAAGAAGTCGTCAACCGAAGCTACGCCTTGCAGGGTTGTGGCGCTGCTGGACATAGTTTCCACACCCTGCTGCCTTCGTTGAGAACGTTTCTATGACACGCTCCACCAGCCAGTTATAGTAACAACGAGCGTGTCATAGAATAGTTCTCAGGAGGCGTTGTTCACGGTTTCGCCCTTGAGCAAAACCCATGACTGACGAAATTCATAGGATTACACGCGAATTGGAAGCTGTATAATCGCCAAGTTGAGGGTATGAGACGTATTCTATGACACGCTAACGTCTGCTTGCTGAAGGTGTGTCTACGACCCAGCAAGCAGACAGTGAGATTCACGAGGACCAGCTCCTTAACTTCCTCGTCAACTGCCTTGACGAGGAAGTTTCTCTCAACCTCGCCAACAACGCTGAAATCGGTGCAGAGGACATCTACGAGGTCCTCGTCGGCGCGACCGCCGACGGGACCTCGATCTCGACGCTGTGCAACTCCAGTGAAGACTCCCCATCGGCGAACACGATTCTCTATCATCTACGGACGAAGTTCGAGCCGGAACGGCTCGAACGCGTCGCTAACACGCTTCTTCGCCGAGACATCGTCGAACTGCTCCCCGAGCAGGTGGAGGTCTGCGCAGACCTCCACCTGCGGCCCTACTACGGTGATGAAGACGACACGGAGAACCTCTATCACTCGGAAGCCAAGCGTGGAACCACCGCATTCCACGCCTACGCCACACTCTACGCGCGTGTGAAGAACAAACGCTACACGCTGGCGGTGCGCCGTCTCGAAGACGGCGACACCGCCAGCAGCGTCCTCGCTGAGTTCCTCGGTGTCCTCGACGGCCTTGACACCGACGTCAAGGCCGTCTATCTTGATCGCGGATTCTACGACAGCAAGTGTCTCACGCTGTTACAGACGCACAACTACGCCTACGTTGTCCCGATCATCCGGTGGGGTGAAGCGATTCAGCAGGAACTCTCGGAAGGGTGGAGTCGCGTCATCCAACACGATCTGACGGGGAAACTCGACGGTCACAGCTGGACCGTCGAGTTTCCCGTCTACATCGACTGTACGTACCTGAACGGACGGTACGACGAGCACGGCGTGGCGCGTCACGGCTACGCCGCTGACGCGCCGTTCATCGAGAATCCACGCGACGCTCGATACCACTACTCGAAACGGTTCGGTATCGAGTCGAGCTATCGGTTGTCTGAGCAAGCGATAGCGACGACAACGACGCGAGACTCCACGGTGAGACTGCTGTACGTCGTGGTGAGTCTGCTGTTGCAGAACACGTGGCGGTATCTGCACTACGAATACGTGGCGACGCCGCGCCGAGGCGGGCGTCGCCTCTGGTGGTGGCCGTACAAGGAGTTCGTGAATATGGTTCGACGGGCAGCGTGGACGGCCCTCGCGGTGCGTCGGGCCGTCCCCGCGAACCGGCCACCAGACGACCGGTTCCACCGGTAGTCACCCACCGAGTACGGCGTCTCCGCAAGTGGCAACGCTGTCGCGTCGGCGGCTGAGCGCCGCCGACAGCGACAGCTCCGCCTTCGATCAGCGTTGCTCAACCGTGATCGACGACTCACCACAACAGAACAGATGGCTCAAGTCGGATTAGCCGGCGATGCTTTGTGAGGTACTGATACTGGGCCGGAGACGGACGTCGATCTGCCGACGGACTCGCGCGCCGACGAGGCTGACACCGCCGACACCGCCGACGAGGACCTCCCCGGGACGGAGACGACCGACGGCGATCTGACCGCGACCGACGACGGGACGACGGTCTACATCGACCGCGACGAGGCCGAATCCGGCACCGCGGCGCCGTTTTTCCACACCTACGAGGACGAGGACCGAAAACAGCAGTACGGCTATTACTGTGCGAACTGCGGCTCGCTCGCGGTCTCGATGGACAACATGGAGCGGCTCGCCTGTCCCGACTGCGGGAACGACCACGCCGAGCGGTCCAAGGAGTCGTACGACGACTCGCGGCTCTAACCGTTCTTCGCGAAGATGCTGTCGGCCGTCGCCGCACCGACGACGCTGAACACCGAGCCGACGCTGATGGCCTTGAACGTCGTCTGTGCGACTTCGCGGGTCGTCTCGGCGTCCTCGAGGAACGTGTCGGGGGCATCCAGTAAGAGCGCGAGTACGGTCACCGCGCCGAAGGAGACGATCATCAGCGAGATGAAGCGCAACGGAATCCCGGCGACCTCCTGCTCGTCGTCGACGTCGCGGGTCGTGTCGGCGGTATACAGCGCGCCGTAGCCGATCCCGAACACCACGATCACGGTCCCGATCGCCTGGAAGAGGTTCATGCTCGCCGCGAGCGTCCAGACCTCCTCGGTGACCACGAACGGGCCGGCGAGCAGGAACCCGCCGACGATCTGCTGGGCCGAGTCCGCGAGCCGGAAGTCCCGCGGCCGGCGCGGCCGTCGAAGTTTCATAGCGGTCGATTATAGCGGAGCGGTAAAACGCCCCCGTTTGTCGAGTGCCGGCACCCGGCAGCGGAACCGTTCAGACGAACAGCAACAGCGCAGCGTACCCCGCCGCTCCGATGGCGAACGCCGGGAACCGACTCTCGCGGTCGGACGGCAGCTCCTCCTTGATCACGTTGAGGACGATCCCGCCGGCCAGAAAGGGCACGAACACCGAGACGAGGAGATCGGTGTCCTCGAGGGCGTATCCGACAACGACGCCGACGAGAACCGCGGCCGACAGCACCCACCGGCCACGGTGCCGATAGGTCGGACCGTGGTGGTTCCGAAGGCCGTCGTCGGTGACGAGGAAATGCAGCGCCATCGCGACGAAGAAGGGGAAGAGCCCGCCGAGTTCGCGGTCCAGAAGCAGGGCCCCGACGATCGCGTTGTAGACGGCGAAAGAGCCCACGTGAATCCAGAACACCGCGGTCCCGGACCGGTCGCCGTCCGCGCCGGGATCGAGGGTCGACCGCCGGGCGAACTGCTCGAGACCGTAGAAGGCGACGAAGCCGAGCAGGGCGATCAGGTAGCCAGCCGATTCGCCGGTCGCCGCCCCGCGGGCCCCGAGCGTCGTCGCGGCCGCGCCGATCTCGGGCAGGAGGTGGACGAACACGTACGCGACCGAGACGCCGCCGGCGAGGGAGAGCCACCGGCTCCGCGGGATCCGCCCGCCGACGCCCAGTCGGCCGGCGAACAGATGCACCAGTGCGAGGGCGACTGCGAGCGCGGGAGCGAGCGCCGCATCGGCGGGAAGCGGGCCGATCGAGGACACGCTACGAGGGCGTCACCACCTCCGGCTCCGTATGTCTATGGCCGGCCGGTTCAGTCGTCAGCGCTGTGGGGCCGTTCATCGCCGGTCGATATCGCGTCCCCGACGGTTCCCGCGGTTCGGCGAACGAGGCGCCCGAGCGCCCGCCGACGGCGGACGAACAGCGCCGTCCCGAGAACGAGGTAAAGCCCGCTGTAGAGCAACAGGAGGTCGGTACTCGAGACGGGCAACGCGACGAACGCCCGGATGATGGCGAACTCGAGCAGTACCTGCGAGAGAAACAGCATCAACAGCGTGACCGCTTCTTTCACGGAGATCTCGAAGCGGATCAGCAGGGAGATCGCGAAGAACGATTGGGCGGCGGTCAGCCAGATCTCTGCGGACTGTTTGAAGTCGAACGCGAGGACGCCATAGCTGCCAAGCGCCAGCGAGTGAACGACCACGAGGGTCCCGATCAGCAGCGTCCACTGGTTGAGCTTCGACGAGATCAGGGCGTTGAAGCCCGCCGTCGAGCGGGCCTTGTTGACGAGGTAGACGACGACGATCAGTTCCGGCGCTTCGGAGGCCAGCGGCGCGATCCACTGGATCATGAAAAACGAGGGGATCCCGACGCTCTCGCCGAGGGACTCGAGGCCGTGGGCGAAGGGTTCGACGGCGGTGAAGATCATCACGCCGGAGTAGGCAAACAGCAGGAGGACGGTCGCGATCCGGGCAGGCTTCGGGAACGACTGGAGGTACGCCGGAACGCCGACGTGGTCCATGTCGGGTTCGACCTCGCCCCGGAGGATGACCGCGATATAACAGACGTAGAGCCCGACCAGAAACAGCATGTCGAAAACATCGATCCCGCCGTTGAGCGGGACGAGAAAGGCCCACAGCGTCGCGAGCAACAGGAAGACGATCTCGAGGCCGATCTCCCGGTCGAGGACGACGACGTCCGAGAGGAACCCGTCGCGTCGCTCGACGGCGGGGTCCGCCGACGACCCGCTACGGTAGATCGTAAAGAGGGCGACGCCGGCCCAGCCGATGCCGATGAGGATGCGGTTCGCGCCAGTCATGTTGGCGACGGCCAAGTTGCCGGCTTCCATCCCGCGTTCGGTCCCGGCGAACACGCCAGCGTTCCAGGCATAGAGCGCGTCGACGGCGTACTCGGGTGCGACGGCTAACACGGCGAGGACGGCGATCGCGAACGCCTGTGGAACGTCTTTCTCGGCGGTTTCGGCGGCCCACGCGAGCAGGAACGCAGCACCGAGGACGGCAAGCCCCGTGAGGATCACCGTCGCGAGCGTCGAGAGCGTTCGGAGCGCAGCCGGCGCTTCGTACCCGACCCCGACCGTCGTCGCAACCCAGGGGAGGAAGTCGGTTGCCCCCACGACGGCGACCCAGGGGAGAGTGAGTGCGACCGCGACCGAAATCGCGCCGAGCGCTCGTCGTTTCATGGAAGTCGTCTAGGAACGCGTACCGGTCCACCGGTGATACGTGGGACGGTGTGATGCCGGTGATGCCTGCTATTGCTGTGGCGTCCGCTCCTCGTAGGGCTGGACGACGACGAACCCCTCCGACCCCGTGAACTCGAGCTGGTAGGTCTCGCCGGAGGACTGCCCGATCATATTCGAGAACGCCTTGTCGACGTGACTGCCCGGCGTCGTCCCGCTCCAGGCGACGGTCGCACTGGGGTCGGTCCTGACCGGCGGTCGCAAGACCAGGGGCTCCCCGTGGGTCGTGATCGCGACGGTCCCCGGTCCCTCGAGAAAGACGTTGGTCAATCCACCGGCCGAGAAGCCGGCGATGCTCTCGACGGTCCTGATCTCGTAGTCGACGCTCGGCTCGAACGCGAGGACGTCGTTGCCGTTGACCGAGATCGACTGGCCGGCATCGAGTTCCAGCAGTTGGATCTTCTTCTCCTGATCGGCGAGATAGAGGTGGCCGGTGCCGGTCGCCTCCATGACCGGGGTCCCCTCCCCGGTCGCCTTCTCCTTGAGGAAGCCGGTGATGCCGCCCTCGGCCGAGGAGATCCCCTCGAAGGAGAGGTCCCCGTCGTAGGCGATCATCGAACCCGCCTTGGCGATCACGGAGCCGTCGACGGCGACGTCGAGCAGCTTGTCGCTCTCGAGTTGGAAGGCCTCGCCGCCGGCTTTCGGTTCGTTCTCGGTGACGAATTCGTCGACGTCCATAGTCACTCGAGGGTTCGAAGGGGACGATGAAATAGTTACTCATCCATCAATTCCGTGCCGCGAGACGACGGCGGTGGCGCTCGAGCGCACCGATCAGTTGTCGGTTCGAACGAGGTCGGCCGCCTTCTCCGCGATCATCGTCGTCGGCGCGTCCGTGTTGCCGCTCGTGATCGTCGGCATCACCGAGGCGTCGACGACGCGCAGACCCTCGACCCCCCGTACCCGGAGCCGGTCGTCGACGACCGCCAGCTCGTCGTCGCCCATCTTGCAGGTGCCGACGGGGTGATACAGCGTCTCGGCGGTCTCGCGGATGTACTCGATCAGTGCCTCGTCGCTTTGGACGTCCGATCCCGGCACCACCTCTTCGCCGCGGTACTCGTCGAACGGCTCGGTCTGCAGGATCTCCCGGACCAGCTTGATCCCCTCGAGCAACACCTCGAGGTCGTCTCCCTCGGTCAGGTACTGTGGATCGATGGCCGGCTCGTCGAAGGGGTCAGCCGACTGGAGCGTGATTCGGCCGCGGCTGTCGGGACGCAGGCGGAGGGCACCGAGCGAGAAGCCGTGGCCGTCGGGGTTGTCGAAGCCGTGTTCGACGAAATACGACGGGCCGAAGTGAAACTGGATCTCGGGGCGGTCGGCGTCGTCGGTAACGGTCGCGAAGCCGCCGGCCTCCGCGACGTTCGAGGTCAGCGGCCCCCGCTTCAGGAGGAAGAACGTCGCGAGGTTCAGCAAGGAGTCCGCGTCGGCGAGGCTGATCGGCTCCTCGCACTCGTAGTTGACCCCGACCTGCAGGTGGTCCTGCAAGTTCCGGCCCACGCCCGGGCGGTCCGCAACGACGTCGATGTCGTGGCGCTCGAGGTGGTCGGCCGGACCGACACCCGAGAGCATGAGCAATTGCGGCGAGTTGATCGCGCCGGCCGCACAGATCACCTCCTTGCTCGCATCAACCGTCGCGGGGCTGCCGTCGCCGTCGTCGCGGGCGTACTCGACGCCGACGGCCGTTTGGCCGTCGAACCGGATCCGCGTGACCCGTGCCTCCGTCACCGCGGTCAGGTTCGGCCGATCGAGGACGGGTTTCAGATAGGCGTCGGCGGCGCTGTGGCGGCGACCGTCCTCCTGGGTCACCTGATAGAAGCCGACCCCCGCCTGCTCGCCGGCGTTGAAGTCCGCGTTGTGGGACAGTCCGACCGCCTGCCCCGCTTTCACGAAGGCCTCGCTGAGTTCGTTCGGCGACCGAATATCGTCGACGTGTCGCGGCCCGCCGATCCCGTGGTACGCCGACGGGCCGCGGGCGTTGTCCTCGGCCCGCTTGAAGTAGGGCAACACGTCCTCGTACCCCCAGCCCTCGTTGCCCAGTTCCGCCCAGCGGTCGTAGTCTTCGGGCTGGCCCCGCACGTAGATCATCGCGTTGATCGAACTCGAGCCGCCGAGCGTCTTCCCGCGGGGCCAGTAGAGTTCCCGATCGTCGAGTGCCGACTGGGGCTCGGTGTGGTAGTTCCAGTCGACGTCGGACTGAAAGAGGTCCGAAAACGCCACCGGAATCGAAATTTCGCGTTGCTCGTCGGGCTCGCCCGCCTCGAGCAGCAGTACCTCGTCGCCGTCGGCCGACAGCCGGTTCGCGAGGACACAGCCCGCGGGCCCCGCACCGACGATCACGTAGTCGTAGCCGCCCCCGCTTCCCGTCATGCTACCACACACCATATAACGGGGACCTAATAGTAGTATCCCCGACGGCAGACCACGACGTGGGGCGGCGGGCACAGTCTCTCGAGCCGTTCCTGGTGGCCCTCGAGGACGGCCCCGACGCACTCGAGTGATCGACCCGAGTCGAACAGCGGGGTCGAGCTTTTTCAGTCTGCTCTCCGAAGCGGTTCCGTATGACCGAGTTCCGCGGCGCGTGGGACGAAGACGACGTCGAAGCGTTCCTCCAGGAGGCGACCATCCCGATCCGGCTCGCGACCCACAGGCCCGACGGGTCGCTGTGGCCGGTCGCTCTGTGGTATCGCTACCGCGACGGTGCCCTCGAGTGTGCGACCGGTGCGAACGCCGCAGTCGTTCGGTTCCTCCGCCGCGAGCCGGCGGTCGGCTTCGACATCTCGACGAACGACGTGCCCTACCGCGGGATCAGGGGGACCGGCACCGCCGAGATCGCACCCGACGAGGACAAGGCCATCCTCCGGGCGCTGATCGAACGCTACCTCGGCGACACGGACTCACCGCTGGCAACACGGCTGCTCGACGACGACCGCGAGGAGGTCCGCGTTCGGATCGAGCCCCGGGAGATCTACAGCTGGGACTACAGCAAGCGGATGGGACGGGAAGCGGGCGAAAAAACGGTGTAGCGCGGGCTCGAGGCTGCAATCACGACTCGCGCCCGTTCGCGGAAACGGCGGTGGCGATGCGAGCCGGGCCGGCCGACCGCCGCCGAGGGGATCGCGAACCAGTCAGTACGGCTGTCAGTTCGGTCAGCGATGACACAGCTATATTTCGATTGGTACCGTATCCCAAGCGGGCCAATGAGTTCCGACACAGCCACGCGAAAACAGCGAACGACCTGCGAGGAGTGTGGCCTGCCGTACTACGGCAGCGAGACGGATACCTGCCCGTATTGTGACCGTGCGGCCGGCGGAGTACGAGCCGACTCGTCATCGGCGGCGACCGCTCGAGACGACGACCCGTCGTCGGTTTTCGAACGGCTATCGAACAGGATCCGAGCGGTACTCGGCTAGCGGGCCAGACGGACTGTCGAAAGTCGTTTCCAGCGCGAGCGCGACGTGTGCGGTTTCACCGGGAACCCGTTCCGACGGACCGTCTCAGTCGTCCGCGCCGGGCGCGGCGACTTTCTTGCCGGCCGAATCGTCGCCACGGGGGAAGTTGTCGATCGTCTCCTCGCGGAACGCTTCCTCGTCGAACTCGTAGTCGCCCTCGAGGAAGTCAAGCAGCGTGTGCGTGTCCCGCATGGCGTTCTTGAGACAGGTCGAGGCGCCCGGCGACGGCGTGATGTTGAAGATGACGTCGTCGCCGACGATCTTGGCCTCGCCCATGTCCAAGGACTTGTTCTTCGTGTCGACGATCTGCGGTCGGACGCCGCCATAGCCTTTCGCGCGTTCGATGTCCTCGAGTTCGACGCTCGGGACGACCTTCTGGACGTGGGGCAGGAACTGCTTCCGGCCGACGTTCGGGAGGTCGTAGACGAGGTTCTGGAGGACATAGGGCAGCAGGACCCGATCCGAGAGGATGTTGGCGTAGCTGAGGAAGGCGGCCGCGTTCAGCCCGAAGACGTCGAGGAAGTCCTTGACCGTCGAGATGCGACCGCGCTCGAGGGCGGGGACGAGCTTGGCGGTCGGGCCGAACCGGGTGATCGAGTCGTCGTGGACGTCGGCGTCGCCGTGGACGGCCGCGAAGGGCAGCTTCTTCATCTGGAGCGTGTAGACCTTCCCGTTCAGGAGGTCGTCGGCGAGGAAGAAACTCCCCGCGATGGGCAGCAGGACCTTGTCCTGACCGTAGCCCAGTTCCTTGGCCATCTGGAGGCTGTGGGAACCGGCGGCGACGACCGTCGCGTCACAGTCGAACCGGCCCGCGTCGGTCTCAATCGTGTAGCCGTCCAGCGTGGGCGTGATGTCCGTGACCTCGGTCCCGGTGAAGACGTCGACGTTGGCCTCCTCCTCGGCCTCCTCGACGAAGGATTTGGTCGTCTGACCGTAGTCGACGACGTAGCCGTCCGGCGTCTGCAGCGCGAGCATCTCCGTCGAGGGGTCCCGTCCCTCGACGACCTTGGGTTCGATCTCGCCGATCTCCTCGCGGTCGATCGGGCGGAGCTTCGGGAAGAGGTCGCCGAAGCCCTCGTCGTGGTATCGCTCCTCGAGTTCGGCGACTTCGTCCTCGCCGACGCCGAGTACCATCTTGCTGCGCTTGTCGTGCATCTCCCGGTCGGGGTCGTAGTTCTCGAGGTAGCCGGCGAGCAGTTCCGCGCCCTCCTTGACCTCCTCGGCTTTCTCGAGCGTGTAGTTGGTCTCGATGTCCCCGAAGTGCAGCGTCTGGGAGTTGTTCGTGTGATGCGAGTTGATCGCCGCGACCTCCGACTCCTTCTCGATCAGGGCGATCGAGTCGATGTCAGTGAACTTCGCGGTCGTGTAGAGCAGCGATGCGCCACTGATACCCCCACCGACGATGACGAGATCGTATTTACCAGACATTATTGGATCGTGTGAGTCCGTAGTGCATCCCCTCGACTCCAGACGTATAACTCATATTTTTTCGATCCGTACCTCGACAGTCGTCGATATGTGTATCGACGTGGCTGGCGTTCGGTTCCATCGCTCGGACGCATCAGCGCAATATTCGACAACAGGCCCGCCATATCGGGTGTTTTTACCGTCTCCATCACCTGGACACCGGGCTGCTATGCCGGTACAAACCGTTCGTTTCGGCCCGATTCGACCGTAGATACCCCGCGCGTTCTATCGACAGTCGACGTATCGGTTCGATCGTGATGCTCGGGTGATAGCTACATCGAGTCGGCCACGATGGGCAGCCGTCGGAACGGATCGTCGGACCGGACGGAAACGACACCGGCGTTTCATCGCGATCTGACAGGGCCGCTGGGTCACTCGCTCGAGTCGACCTCCTGATAGATGACGTGACCGCAGGCCTTGCAGTGGGTGGCGTCCCGATCGTGCGACGACAGCCCGCAGCTCGGACAGGTGACATCGATCTTCTCCCGGCGACTCCACTCCCGGACGATCTTGCTCGCCTGCCACGGGAGGACGATGATCCCGGCCAGGATCGACGCCACCGTGATCCACCGCCCCGCGGCCGTGATCGGGACGATGTCGCCGAACCCGACCGTCGACAGCGCCACCACGACGTAGTAGAACGCATCTCCGAACGTGGCGACGTCGGGGTTGGCTGCGTGTTCCGCGCTGTAGAACAGTCCAGCCGAAACGAACAGGAGAACCAGCACCGTCAACAGCAACTTCGACGCGCGCAGGGCGTTGTCCGAAATCGTCCCGAAGAAGAACTCCGCGTCCTGCGTGAACCGATAGAATCGGAGGGCCCGAACCACCCGAACGACCCGAAGGAACCCGATCCCGGCGACCGTCCCGGTCCCCGGCAGGAGGACCACGAGCAGCGTCGGGAGGATCGCGAGCAGGTCGACCACGGTGTAGGGGTTCATCGCCTCCGCGAGGCGGTCTCTGGCACCGTACAGCCGCAGGACGTACTCGACCAGGAAGACGCCCGCGATCGCGACCTCCACTCCCCAAAGTCGTGTCCGTAGCTCCGCGGGGAGCGAATACGTCTCGGCGACGAAGACGGCGACGAAGACGAGGTTCAACACGAGCAGCGCAATGTCGATCGCTTTCCCCAGCAGTGTCCGGTGATCCAGCAGGTAGAACCGGACGGTCTCGCGGCGATCGCGGCTCCCGGGCGCGGCGTCAGTAGGCATCCGACAGTCGCATTCCACGAGCGAGACACGTAGGCCCTCGGATCCACGAGGACCGTCAGTTGCGATCGGTGGACCGATATTCACTCGAGGGCGTGTCGCCTCGAAGCGGGCCGGTCGCTCTCGTATCGGCCCGGAACGGGACTGCTCGAGCCTGCGTTTGCGGGGCCCACTGACAAACGACCGGTCGGTGAACGTCGCGACGGAACTAATGAGGCGATCCCTTCTTACACGAAACGAGAGGCCGTGTCCGGGCAGATCGGTGGACCGACGGCCGGCGACGGGGCGACGCCGCCAGCGCCGACGAACCAACCAGCGGATCCGTCCGGAGGTGAGCGACTCGTGGCGGCCGATCGCCAGGACGTAACGATCGCGGAGCCGCGGCTCCCGGAGTCGGGCCCGTCGCGGCGGTCACTGGGCCGGGGCGGCCGACTCGCCGCAGCGACCGCCGGCGGCACCCTGCTGGTGCTTGGGCTCAGGCGACGATCGCTCGGCGGCGTCACGGCGGCGGTCGCCGGCGGCTGGCTGCTCTACCGGGGACTCGTCGGTGGCCGAGCAGACAGCGATGCGGAAGGGACGCGTTCTGCAGGCGAGGCCGATCGAGAGGACGCGACGACCGCGGTGGAAACGACCCGCTCCGTCACGGTCGGCGCGCCGACGGACGAGGTCTATGAGCGCTGGCGCGACCCCGAGACGATGTCGCGTCTCTACGGCGGCCTGCTCGAGGTCACTGCGCGAAGCGAGAATCGCTGGCACTGGACCGCGAGCGGCCCCCTCGGCGCGAGCGTCTCGTGGGACACGCGGGTCATCGAGGACCGCCCCGGCGAGCGCCTGCGCTGGGAGTCGCTCGGGAACGCGCCCGTCGACAGCGAGGGCTCGGTCCGCTTCCGCGAGGCCCCGGCCGGCCGCGGGACGGAAGTGACCTTCCACTTTCGGTTCGAGCCCCCGGGTGGCCCCGTCGGCACCGCGGTGACCGACCGCCTCGGGATCGTCCCGGAGTCGCTCGCGGCGGTCGTCCTCGACCGGTTCAAGAGCCTCGTCGAGACGGGCGAGATACCCACGCTCGAGTCGAACCCCTCCGCCCGCGGCGCGGGTGATGCCCTATGAGGGCGCTGTGCTGGCACGGCGAGGGGGACATCCGGGTCGACGAGGTGCCCGCCCCCGAGATCGCCAACCCCCACGACGCGATCGTCGAGATCACCGCCACGGCGATCTGTGGCTCCGATCTGCACCTGTACGACGGCTACGTCCCCTCGATGCGGGAGGGCGACATCGTCGGCCACGAACCGATGGGCGAGGTCGTCGCGGTCGGCGAGGACGTCGAGACCCTAGAAGAGGGCGACCGGGTCGTCGTTCCCTTCACGATCAGCTGCGGCTCCTGTTGGTTCTGCGAGCAGGACATGTACTCGCTGTGTGACAATTCGAACCCCAACGCCGAGCTGGCCCGGAAGACGATGGGCCAGTCGCCGGCCGGGCTGTTCGGCTACTCGCACATGCTGGGGGGCTACGCCGGTGGACAGGCGGAGTACCTGCGGGTCCCCTTCGCCGACGTCGGCCCGATCACGGTCGACTCGGACCTCCCCGACGAGCAGGTACTGTTGCTCTCGGACGTGTTCCCGACGGGATACATGGCCGCCGAGAACGCCGAGATCGAAGAAGACGACACCGTCGCGGTCTGGGGCTGTGGCCCGGTCGGCCAGTTCGCCATCCAGAGCGCCTGGCTGTTCGACGCCGGCCGCGTCATCGCGATCGACCGCGTCCCCGAACGGCTCGCGATGGCCCGCGAACACGGGGACGCCGAGACGATCCACTTCGAGGAGGAGGACGTCTACGACCGGCTGATGGCCATGACCGGCGGCCGCGGCCCGGACCGCTGTATCGACGCGGTCGGCACCGAGGCCCACGGGACCGGTCTCATGGGCCTCACGGACAAGGCCAAACAGCAGGTGAACCTCGAGGCCGATCGGCCCCACGTCCTCCGACAGGCGATCAAGTGCTGCCGGAAGGGCGGGACGCTCTCGGTCCCCGGCGTCTACGTCGGCCACGCGGACAACGTTCCCGTCGGCCCGCTGATGAACAAGGCCCTGACCGTCAATACGGGGCAAACGCACGTCCAGCGGTATCTCGAGCCGCTGCTCGCGAAGATCGAGGACGGCGAGATCGATCCCTCGTTCGTCGTCACCCATCGGGAACCGCTCGAGAAGGGGCCCGAGATGTACGAGACGTTCCGCGACAAGGAGGACGGCTGTATCAAGGTCGTACTGGATCCCTGACTGGAGACGGAGTCGGCGACCGCTCGGGACGTGCGACGAGGCGGTGGGGCTGTTTCTCACCGATCGCGTCGCGCTCGGGCTCCCCCGCCGGATCGGCTCGTTCCTCGACGATGTCCGCCGGAAGGGCCACGGCCTGTTCAGCAACTGCACGGATGAGGAGTCTCGTCAGCGGCATCGCCGGCCGCCGCCGGCCGGTGATACTCCAGCGGCCAAGACGTATCAGCTCGGACCGAACGCAACTTATGATCCTGCTTACGGTATGACAGTCCCATGTCCGGGCCGACGAGACACGACAGCGGAGAGACTGGAGGGGACCCGTAGATGTGTACGCGACTGGTGTATCTCGGCCCCGAAGACATCGTCCTCACCGGCCGGTCGATGGACTGGCACGGCGAAATCGGGACCAACATCTGGGTCTTCCCGCGCGGCATGGAGCGAACGGGTGAAGTCGGTCCGTCATCGATGGAGTGGACCGCCGAGTACGGCAGTGTCGTCGCCTCCGCATACGATATCGCGACGACCGATGGGATGAACGAAGCCGGGCTGGTCGCGAACGTCCTGTGGCTCACCGAGTCCGACTACCCCGAGTGGGACGGCGAGACACCCGGACTGTCGATCTCGCTGTGGGCACAGTACGTCCTCGATAACTTCGCAACGGTCGCGGAGGCGGTCGAGAACCACCGGAACGAGGAGTTCACCGTCGTATCCGACGAGATCCCGGACGAGGGTCGGTTCGCGACCCTGCATCTGTCCATCTCGGACGCGACGGGTGACAGCGCCATCCTCGAGTACGTCGACGGCGAGCTAACGATCCATCACGATCGAGAATATCAGGTGCTGACGAATTCCCCGCCGTTCGACCAGCAACTCGCACTCGACGCGTACTGGTCGGCGATCGGTGGCACGGCCATGTTACCGGGGACGAATCGCCCGGCCGACCGGTTCGCTCGTGCGAGTTTCTACGTGGACGCGATCCCACAGACAGAGGACCGTCGAACCGCAACGGCGAGCGTCTTCGGCGCGATCCGCAACGTCTCCGTCCCCTACGGAATCAGTACGCCGAACGAACCGCATATCTCCTCGACGCGCTGGCGCACGGTGGCCGATCATCGGGACCGACGCTACTACTTCGAGTCGGCGCTCTCACCGAACGTCTTCTGGCTGGACCTCGACGAGGTCGAGTTCGAGACCGATGCCGGCGTTCGATCGCTGTCGCTCGGTGAGAACCAGACGACCGTCTTCGCTGGCGACGTCGCCGACGACCTCGTCGAGACCGACCCGTTCGATTTTCTCGGCGTCCCCGCATCCTCGAGCTAAGCCCGATTTCCAGCGCGTTGGAGGCGGGGCCGTCGACAGTCAGTCTCGAAGACGATCGACCTTCGCCAGTGGGAGACCCACTCGAGGGGACAGCAGTACCACGACGGTCGCGAAGAAGTCACTCGTACTCGACTGACCCAACGTTTTGGGTCGTCACGTCCTACGTACCAGGAGATGGACGCCGAGCGCTGGTGGCCACCCTTCGTCGAGATCGTGGCCCTCGCGTGGATCGCCCTGTTCGTCGTCGACGTCGCGATCAGCGTCGACGTACTCGTCGTCTCCGACTCGTTCGCGGTGACGGTCCGCGCTGTCCTCCAGTGGCTCCTCGTCGTTTTCCTTCTCGATCTCGCGCTCCTCTACCGGTGGTCGGACGAGGACCCACGGGCGTTCGTCCGCTCGAACTGGTTCCTGATCCTCACCGTCGTCCCCTGGTTCCGCCCGTTTCGGTTGCTTCGCATCGGGCGGTCGGTCCGCGCGCTCCGACTCCTCTCCGGGTCACGCCGGGTCGGCTCGTTGCTCAACAAGGTCCGCGGGAAGTGCCGCAACCTGTGGCGCCGGCTGCGCGACTGAGGGACTCGTCGAGGTCGGCAGCCACTCGTCGATGGGCCACCATGCGCTCCGCTCGTCGTCGCTGCCGACCGCCGCCGCGCGCTGATACTCGACGAACCGAACGTCGACGCTGACGGCTCGGCTCGTCCGAGCATCGATTTCGGTCTGCAAGTCGTCCGCCAGCCCCTCGTGTTCGAGGGCGCTCGAGCGTCCGACGGTCACCGTCACCGAGACCTCGTCGCTGAACACGCTCCCGTCGTTGTACTCGGTCTCGACGCCGGCGAGTTCCAGCGAGCCGTACTCGGGCTCCTCGAGGACGTCCTGCACTTCGCCGTTGACCCGCTGTTCGAAGACGAGGTGCTGGTAGGTCCCGACGGCGGTCAGCGCGACGACGACGAGGAAGACGAGGACGATGACGGCGTACGCGCCCGTACGCAGCGAAACGGTCGCGTTCTCGCGGACGTTGCGGATCACCGACGAGCGGTAGCCGAGCGCGATGAGCGTCAGATACGCGGTGAGATTGATGAACACGATGTTCATCAGGAGCAAGACGAGTCCGCCAGCGACGATGATCGGTTCGCCCCAGGCCGTCCCGATGCCAGCCGCAGCAGCGGCGGGGACGATAGCCGCCGCGACGGCGACGCCGGCCAGCGAGACGGGGAGATCGGTCGCGAGCGCGAGCGCGCCGGCGAACCCGGCCGCGATGGCGATGACCAGCGTCAGGAGGTTCGGCGTGGCGAAGGCACCGACCTGCCCGACGCGACCGACATCCAGCGTCGGCTGGAGGAACCCCGACCGTTGCAGGAATACGCTCATCGCGACCGCGCCGAGGTAGGCGACGACCAGCCCCGTCACCTGCGACGTGGCGCTGTCGACGACCATCTCGCGGTCGCTGATGACCGCGCCGGCGCTCGCGGAGAGCGTCGACCCCGCGAAGGGCGCGATCACCATCGCGCCGACGATGACGATGGCGGAGTCCAGCAGGAGGCCGCCGACTGCGACGATCGCGCTCGCGATCGCGAACGCGAGGTAGGTGGCGGTGTCGGGGGTCAGGTCCGCCGCGCGCTCCCGGATCTCGGCGTGGGACGCGCCCCGCTCCCCTTTCGGCCCCTCCACGTAGCGGTCCGTCAACTCGTCGGCGTTCGGAACGGTCGCCCGGTCGACCTCCGTGACGACGGTGTAGGTGTCCTCGTCGAGCCCGGCGTCGTACAGCCGCTCGAGGACCGCGTCCACGGCCCCCGCCGGAACCGGGACGTTCGCCAGGCTCCCGTCCCGGTGATCGGCCGCGTCGCTGAAGACGAATTCCACCTCCATCTCGGCGAGCGTCTCCCGCACCGCGGCACGGTCCTCGCTGGGAACGAAGACCTGCACGAGTCGCATACCGCTCGGTCGACGGACGCGCCATTTACTAACGGCCGACTACTGGCCGTCCCAGGAGCGTATGGGACCAGTACATGTTCTGTCAGTGACAGCGCCGACCGCGTGACAAGTCCGTGGCGCGTCGGTTCAGCGTCGCTGACTGTCCGCTCCGGACGAAGAGGGTTTACACCCCCTGACGCGGTAGCTAGTCGCGATGGCCGAACTCCTCCAACGCACCGCGGCGGGAATCGACAGCCTCTCCAGATCGGTCTGGGACGACTCGAGTACGCTCGAGAAGGCGATCGTCGCCGTCGTCCTCATCGCGACGGGGTTGGTGATCCCGGTCCTGCCGATCGTCGTCCTCGCCCGGTATATCGCCGACTAACGCGTGTACCGGTAGGAGAGAATACGTCTACGGAGATGTGGCCTCGGCACTCGAACTAGTAACTATTACCGACTCGCGAGACTACTTATGAAGCGAAATTCGATTCTCGCTCAAATCGATAGGCGGCGCGGCTGTCTACTCAGCATCCGTTCTAGTTTAGCAGAGTGTACCGTCGTCTGATTAGATATCGTTGTAACTACCAGTCAGAGAAATCCGGTGGATAGTGTGACTTACTCCCCACCGGATTCAGTGATTGTTGATCGGATTCAAAGAGCGTTTCCCTCCGATGAGTTGCGCGAGCGCGCTCGCGCAACGAATCTCGTCGAGCGTGAACGGAAATTCGACGCTGTTGCGCTGTTCTACACGCTTTCACTTGGCTTCGCTGCTGGGTCAGACCGATCTGTACAGGCTTTTCTCGAACGATTCGTCGAAATGTCCGACTGCGATGAACTCTCCTATGCAACCTTCCACGGGTGGTTCTCTCCACCGTTCGTTGCACTCCTTCGAGAGATTCTCGATGATGCCATCGAGAATCTCGATACCAGAAATGCCGACCTTAGCGGACGTCTCGAACGCTTTCGAGACGTCCTCATTGCCGATGGGAGCATTGTTTCTCTCTATCAAGACGCCGCGGATGTGTACGCTGCGACCGGTGACGATCAGGCCGGTCTGAAACTTCACCTAACAGAATCACTCTCAACTGGCCTTCCAACACGGTACCGAACAACTGACGCTAAAACCCAAGAACGGAGCCAGCTACCCACCGGCGAGTGGGTAGCTGGCGCACTTGTCTTGCTCGATCTCGGTTTCTACGACTTCTGGTTGTTCGACCGCATCGACCAGAATAACGGCTGGTTCGTCTCCCGTGTGAAAGACGACGCAAACTTCGAGATCGTCGAAGAGCTCCGGACGTGGCGGGGGAACAGTATCCCGCTCGAAGGAGAGTCGCTGCAGGACGTCCTTGACGACCTGCAGCGACAGGAAATCGATGTTCGCATCACCCTCTCGTTCGAGCGAAAGCGAGGGTCGTGCACCAGCACGACCCGAACGTTCCGACTGGTCGGTGTTTGGAACGAGGATACTGAAGAGTACCATCTCTATTTGACAAATCTCTCGAAAGACGACTATAGTGCGCCCGATATCGCACAGCTCTATCGGGCGCGCTGGGAAATAGAATTATTGTTCAAAGAACTGAAATCACGCTTCGGACTTGACGAAATCAACACGACCGATCCGTACATCATCGAAGCTCTGGTCATCATGGCCGCAATCTCACTGCTGATGAGCCGTGTTATCGTCGATGAACTCCGGAAACTGGACGTGAAACAACGGGAAAGCGCCGACGACGCCACAGCGTCGTCGCCGCAACTTCCTCGTCGACGATGTTCTCACGCTGTCGAACGCCATTCACACCTGATTCAGTTGTACGTGATGCTCGATTTAGGGTACGAACTTCCGGATTTAGATGAGTTGTTGCTGTGGGCTTCACGTGATCCAAATCCGCATCGACCGCGGTTACGTGAGCAGGTTGAGTCAGGCGAGTTCTGGTAACGAACTCGCCTGACGACCGGGGAAGCACCTGTGTCGATAGCGGCAGCGCTGGAACGGCGACGCACTCACGGCTGTGAGTGCGCCGCCTCGAAGGTATCACACAACAAATCAGCGACTGCCTGCTCCAGCGAACCCAGTCTCCTGAGCTAATCCGCCTCAATTCGGTATAGTCTCCGCTGAGATCCTGCTTCACTCCGTCACTAAACTAGAACAGATGGTCTACTCAGGGGAATCTTCTGTAGCAGAAGTGTCGATGGCATCACTAATCCTAATAATTGCTTCAGAAAGCTGTTCCATGATGTTGCAGTAGGCCTCGCGGTAGTTCGCCGTATCAGGAGAGATGCCGAATGAGTCCATTCCTCGCTCCCATTTACTTGACGCACTCCGATGGTCTGCTACGACCCTCAGGTCATAGATTCCGTTTATTGGTTCAAACACTTCTACCGCCTCCTCATTACCCAGATGGTCAGCTGCAAGTTCAAACAAGGCTGATTTTGACCCCCCGACATCCTCCTCCCGTTCCTCGGGAAGGATTTCTCGAATACTCCCAGTGTCAATTCTCTCAAAAAACACCTTATTTAGTGCATCCATGCTATCTAAAAGGGCATCTTGCTCGTTCCGTGGAGGCATAATTACGAGATGAGCCGGATCGGACTCCTCTAAAGTTTCAAAAATCGATTTGCTATATTCATCTTCAACTATCTCATTTAGTGATGTAATCGCATTCAGTACCTGGCCGCTGTACGACTCTGTGTCGACAAATTCGCCCAATACAAAATTCGTAATTCCTTCCTCTGGAATACCACCTGACGGGGCGATATTATGAGTCTTCCAGTGAGGAATCTCTTGGTCAGGAATGTGCGCTAAGTCGTCAAGTAGTAACGCGACTTCGAACTCGTCGTTCCGATAAACTCGTTCAGAGAAGATATCCTTCCAAGCAACGTCCCCTCCTTGCCGAGACCACCAATTCACATGTCCGTCATCAGCCTGGATGTATTTTTCCAGCACACTCATATCGAAGAAGACCCAATCGTAGAAGCTCATTGCCTCTTCTAAGCTCTGTGCTCCATGTGCTGGACGTTTTAATCCGGCATCCTTGAATCCCCGCTGATTTTCCACGTCATCCGGTGAATAGGAATCCCCACGAATTGTTCTAAAGGGAATTTCTCGATTCTGGCTAGCTTCTTCCTCTGCACTCCGGTTTGCTGAAGAAGGCAAAATTGCATAGAAACAATGTAATTCTATATGCGGGTATCGCTCATCTAGCCCATCAACGTACCGTGAGAGTTTCTTTGCAGGAAATTCATCTATTTCTAACTCAGTCCAGCCGTCATCGTCAATATCAACTTCTATAGTTGATTCGCGGAGACTCCGTGATTGGAAATATGCTAGAACGAGCGCTGCATTTCGAGCATCAAGATAGTCTAATAGATATCCGGTTTGGATATCCATTGACAGTAGATTGTCTGTAATGAATCCAGATTGTTCCGCCCGTTCCTCCCAAGCATCCTCATCAAACCGGATGACATGGTCGTCAGTTTCATGGGAGCGAAAATTCCTCAGACCATCTTCTACGAGTGTGTGGAAGCTCAGAATTCCGTGTTCAACTCGAGGTGCATCATGCCGAAGTTTCGTGAGAAAACGGCTTGCTTCTACTCCGTTGACAGACTTCGTAGATTCGTCGTCCCAGTGGTCCCCCTCTTCAGAACTCCAAGCAGGAGTCCCTCCTGAGAATATCAAGCGGGGAGCTTGCGATTTAGGGTCTCCATCAAGGAATTCATCAATATCATCTAAGTCGACTAGCACAGGTTGAACATTGTATGCTTGCCGAAGACTGCCGTAATCTGCCTCAAATATCTTGTCCCCTGACTGATATACTCGCGTCCAATTCCCCAAGATAGGTGAAAACGAACTTGCATCTTCGAATTCTAACCATCGGGAAATAACATCACGAGGCACGGGAGACGAACGAGTGGAAAACATTGCTATAGAGGACTACTTCCGTACGAGCCTATTAGTATCTTTTCTGGGAAACTAGGCGGTGTTCAGATAAGGATGAAGGGTGAGGCGGAACGATTTTTGAGTGGTCTATGCTCGAAACCGCCCGCCTCAACAGAGGTAGCGACTGCTTCGAGTTAGATTTTCTGGAGCGAGAGGCGACACCCGAGCCCGCGATGAAGCTCGGTATCCGGCTCCATCTGGCTGGACTATCACTTTCGGATACCATCTCTATTCTCGAGAGGTTGGGTGTCGAACGCTGTCGATCGACCGTTCACAACTGGGTGCAGAAGGCAGATTTACAGCCGCTTGATGGCGCAAATCCGGATCACGTCGCGGTTGACGAGACCGTGATCCAACTGAATGACGAACGATTCTGGCTGTACGCCGCCGTTGATCCCGCAACAAACCGCTTGCTACACGTCAAGCTCTCACCGACGAGAAATCAAGCAATTACCGAGATGTTCCTCGCGGAACTCCGCGACAAACATCTCGTCGATGACGCGCTCTTTCTCGTCGATTCTGCACCGTGGCTGCAAGCGGCACTCCACCGACATGGCCTCGATTACAGATACGAAAAACACGGTAATCGGAACAGTGTCGAACGTGTATTTCGAGAACTAAAACGCCGAACTAACCAGTTCTCAAACTGTTTTAGCCATGCTGAAGCAGACACCGTCGAAAATTGGCTCCAAGCGTTCGCCTTCGCATGGAATCAGCTTATCTGAACACTACCGGAAACTATAGGGAAGGAGCCTTGCCGCTGGCTACCTGCAACCAATATTCTTCATGGGATACGAGAAATGAAGGGACGGTAATAGTTCGGCCTCGGCACTCATAGGGCTCGTCACCACCGGGTGCCGAGTCCGGCTCGGAGCGAGTGGATCGTCATCGGCCGTGCGACGCTACACGCGTCGCTCCAAAGACGGTTTGGATTAGGGTTCGCTCGAGCGATTACGCCGCTTCGTCGCCGCCGGCGTTGGCAAAGGCCGAGTTCCACTCGTCGATCAGGTTCTCGAGTCGCCCCCCGTCGCGGTGGGAGAACGTCCGTGGGGCGCGGTCGGTCGCGGTCCGGGGGTCCTCGAGCGTACTCGAGGGTGTGGGTCGGGTGCGGTTGGGCGTCGGTTCGGCGTCGGGTTGGGTGAGGTGTTGGGTACTCATGTCGGTCGGGTTGTGGATGTCGTCGAAAATCGGTACTCGTCGGCAGCGACTGATTCAGGCGCGTACGTGTACGACCGACATTGCTTACCCCACCATACCAACCCCATGATTATAAAAGTTCGTGATAGACCTGTTCTCCGGGAGCCGAGGGGTGAAATCAACTCTCGCGAGGCGTGTTCCCACGGCACTCGCCAGGCGGTCGGACTCCGATAGCTTGAGAAGTCGCCCCAGAGAGGGCTCGAGTAGCACGATGACGGGCGCTGGAGACGACACGGTCGATGTCAGTTTCGTGGTACCGGCGCGAAACGAGGGAGACTACCTTCGGGGGGCCCTCGCGAGTCTGGCCGCGCTGGACACCGCCTACGAGTACGAGGTGTTGGTCGTCGACGGCGACTCGAGCGACGACACCCGCGAGATCGCCCGGGAGTACGAGGCAGCGGTGATCCAGGAGGGCGGCCACAGCATCGCCGCGGCCCGGAACCTCGGGGCCGAGCGCGCCGCCGGCGAGTGGCTAGCCTTTATCGACGCCGACACGCGTGTCCGGGCGACGTATCTGACCGAACTATTGGGGTTCACCGAACGCGAGGGATTGGCGGCGGCCAGTTCCTACTGCCGAATCACCGGGCCGCGGCGGGCGAAGCTCATGGAAGCGACGATCAACCACGGCTTCTCGCGGCTCGAGCGACCGATCCTGCCCGGGTTCAGCTGTCTGGTCCACCGGCGGGCGTTCGAGGACGTCGGCGGGTTTCCCGACGTCCCAAACGAGGACACGGCGTTCAGCCGGCTGCTGGCCGCCCGCTATCCGATCGGCTACCGGCGGACCGTGCTGGTCGAGAACTCCGGCCGCCGGATCGCCGACCTGGGGCTGACCGGGACGCTGGGCCACTACCTGCGACTCGACCTCGAGCGGCTCCGGGCGGCCCAGTGAACGCGAACGGCGACGACGCCGGCGTCTCACCTCGAGCCGGCAGGACGCGGCGTATCGACGCCGGTGATCTCGAACCGCGCACCCCCCGCGTCGCCCTCGGTCACCGCGAGGCCCCAGTCGTGGGCGTCGGCGACCCGCTTGACGATTCCCAGCCCGAACCCGGTCCCCTCCTCGGCGGTCGTAAAGCCGATGTCGAAGACCGACTCACGCTCCTCGACGGGGATGCCGCGTCCGGTGTCGGCGACGTAGAACCCGCCTTCGCGGTCGCCGACGGTCACCGTTAGGTCGGCGCTGGTGCCCTCGGCGGGCACCCCGTGATCGAGCGCGTTCCGAAACAGGTTCTCGAGCAGTTGCTGGAGCCGCTCGGGGTCGGCCCGGATCCGACCCGCACCGTCGAACGCCAGCGTGGCGTCGCCAGTATCGACCATCGACCACGCCTTCGTCGCGAGGTCGCGCAGCGCGACCGGCTCGAGGTCGGCCGTCGTCGCACCCTGTTCGGCCAGCGAGAGCAGTTCGTCGATCAACTGCTCCATCCGCTCGAGGGCCTCCTCGCAGGCCTCGAGCGCGGTGTCGTCACCCTCGAGCGCGAGATCTAGTGAGCCTTGGGCGACGTTCAGCGGGTTCCGCAGATCGTGGGAGACGACGCTGGTGAACTCCTGCAGTCGCTCGTTCTGACGCGCCAAGGTCTCGTGGGACTGTTGGCGTTCGGTCTCGTAGCTGACCCACTTGGCCATCAGCTTGACCAGCGTCCGCTCGGCCTCGGAGAAGCCGTCGCCCTCGCGGGGCTCGCTCGAGGCGAAACAGAGGGTGCCCCAGATGGAGCCGTCGACGGTCACCTTCGCGCCGACGTAGCTGCCGAGTTCGAACAGTTCGTACGCGGGGTCGCCGAGCCAACCCTCATCGGGTGCGTTCGCGACGGTTACCAGTTCGTGGGTCTTGATCGTTTTGCGGCAGTACGCTTCCGCGAGCGGGCAGGACTCGCCGGCCTGAAGCAGGGCGTGATCACCTCGGGACTGGACGACGGTCTGGGTCCGCTCGTCGAGGTCGATCCGGGTGAGGAACCCGTAGGACAGGCCCAACGATTCACAGCCCAACTCCAGCAGTTCGGGCACCTTCTCGTCTAACGACGCGTCGGCCCTGGTCGAGATATCGTATAGGGCCTGCAGCGCCGTGATGCTGGCCTCGAGTTCCTCCTCGGCCCGAACTCGGTCGGTCACGTCGGTAAAGAAAACCGAAAGGCCGTCCGCGGAGGGGTAGGCCCGGACCTCGAACCAGCGCTCGAGGGCGGCAAAGTACTGGGTGAAACTGACCGTCGTCTGTTCGGCGAAGGCGTGGTCGAGTTCGCGCTCGAACTCGGTCCCCGCGACGGCCTCGAACGCCGTTCCGAGCGATTGCCCGAGCAGTTCCTCGCGAGGGCGGCCCAACAGTTCGACCGCCTGGTCGTTGACGTAGGTAAACGCCCAGTCGGGGTCGATCGAGACGAAGGCGTCGCCGATCCGCTCGAGCGTGGCCTCGCGCTCCCGCTCGAGTCGCCTGCGATCGGAGAGGTCCCGGATGACGGCGGTAAAGAGGTGTTCGCCGGAGACGGCGGCCTCGCCGAAGGAGACCCCGACGGGTACTTCGTGACCGTCGGCGTGGAGCGCATCGAGTTCGGCCCAGTTCCAGTCGAGCGTCTGCTCGCCGGTCCGCAGGTAGTGGGCGATCGTATCGCGGTGGCTGTTCCGATACTTCGCCGGAACGAGCGTCGAGATACGGTCGCCGACGAGGTCGTCGGCCGCGTACCCGAACAGCGACTCGACTGCGTCGTTCGCGTACCGGATCGTCCCGTCATCGCCCGCCGTGATTACCGCGAAGGAAGCGTTCTCGGTGAGGGCGCGAAACCGGGCGGCCGCTGCCTCGAGGTCGCGACGTTCGGTCGCCGCGTCGACCGCGCGTTCGATCCGTATCGCGAGTCGCGTCCCGTGTTCCGCGGTCAAGACGGAGACACAGCCGGTCGCACCGGCCTCGAGCGCGGCACTGGCGTCGGCCTCGTCGAACGCATCGACGACGAGAAAGATCGGCAGCGTTGGCCACTCCGCACGGGCGCTGGCGAGCAAGGTGTCGTCGCCGATATCGTCGCCGGCCGCTCGGCACACGAGACAGTCGACGGCGGCCGACTCGAGGCGGGCCAGCGCCGCGTCCTCGGACGCGACGGATTCGACGACGAGGCGGTCGCTCGCCCGCTCGAGGGCGGTCGGGACTTCGGTGGCCGTCGGCTCCGGGTCGACGTAGCAGACGGTGATCTCGGCGGTCGCTGGCTCCGCCTCGGCCGCAGCGGCGGTCGGTCGGGTCATGACAGAGGCTCCTGAATACGTACCGTCAAGGAACGATGAGCTAATAAGCGGTGTGGCAGTCGAGGGCACGACCGGACCGCGCCCGGCACCGCCATGCGGACCCCTTATGTCGCTCTCGGTAGGCACTCCGGGCGTGTCTACCGTTTCACCGGCGGCCGAGCGACTGCTCGAGAGCGAGCCGCTGATGGCCCATCTGGGCACCTGCGTCGAGGGGCGACCGCACGTCGCGCCGGTCTGGTACCGGTACGATCCCGACGACGAGATCGTCGAGATCGTCACGACAGGGCGTAAGCTGGCAAATGTCCGAGAGAACCCGCGGGTATCGCTGTCGATCCAGCAGGACGAGGCCGGCCACGCACGATGGATGGTGTCGCTGCTGGGGACGGCGACGGTCGTCGACGACGCGGACGAAACCGACGCAGCCCGGCGACGTATCAACGAGAAATACGACGCAGCGCACGACGCCTACGACGACAACACGCTCGTTCGGATCGACGTCGGCTCGGCGACCTACCGGACCTACGACGACGACCTCGAGTGAGACGGTGCAGTCGGCGTGCCGGATAGTACCCCCGGCGTCCTGCGCTCAGTTCTCGAGCCGTTCCCGCGCGGCCGCGACTACCAGTGGCAGCGTGATCGTCGCGTCGGCGTAGACCGAGACGTTGTCGGCGTCTTTCTCGAGTTTGCCCCACGAGCGGGCCTCGTCTAACGTCGCGCCGGAGAGGCCGCCGGTCTGTTTGGGGTCCATCGTGAGTTGGACGGCGTAGTCGTAGGCGTCGGGCGAGACCAGCATCGTCTGGAGGG
The DNA here is from genome assembly GCF_000230735.2 of Natrinema pellirubrum DSM 15624. NCBI lineage: Archaea > Methanobacteriati > Methanobacteriota > Halobacteria > Halobacteriales > Natrialbaceae > Natrinema > Natrinema pellirubrum. Next base: position 275,106 of record NC_019962.1, on the reverse strand, counting down.
TGAAGTTCTTCGGGACGCCGCCGCCGACGACGAACGCGCCGGCCTCCTCGGCCTCGAAGGCGATGTCAGTAAGCGGCGTCATGTCGGCCAGTGCGTCCAGCGTGAACGCGCCGGTCTGAGAGTACATCCACGCCTGCAGGCCCAGCACGGAGTCCTGGACGGCCGGACAGTAGATCGGCACGTCGTTCTCGTAGGCCGCGGCGGCGATGCCGGCGTCTTCGTCGACGTCCTCTCGCTCGTTGATCTCGGCGTTGGCCCGACCGAGTTCCTCTGTGAGCCGCTGGATCGAGACGGCCCCCTCCTCCTCGCACTCGGCCTCGAGGACGGGGAAGACCTCCTCGCGCAGATGGGACTCGAAGTCGGCGAAGAACTCCTGTGGGAGATAGACGTTGTAGATACGGTCGACGCCCTCGTCGCGTAAGGTCTCGTCGTGTTCGCGCTCGGTTTTGCCCTCAGCGTGGACCGCGCCGTGGTGGTGTTTGCCGCCGATGGCCTCGATGGAATCGTGGGTGAGGTTCGCGCCGGTCGTCACGAGGACGTCGATGTAACCGTCCCGGATCAGGTCGGCGACGATCGCTCGCATCCCCGTCGGAACCATCGCGCCCGCGAGGCCGAAGAAGACGGTCACGTCGTCGTCGAACATCGACTCAGTGACGTCGACGGCCTCGTGGAGGTCGGCCGCGCCGACGCCCGCCTCGCCGTACTCGTCGGCGAGTTCGCCGACGGTCATCCCCGCCCGGACCTCGGCGTGGCCGACCGGGTCGTGCGAGAACGTCTCCCGCTCGGGCTCGTGGTGACCGTCTGCCTCGCCGTCGTGATCGTGGTCGTCGCTCATGTCCATGCGTCCGCGAGCCAGCGGTTTCAACGTCGCGATTCCGTCGGTCCGTCCCTCGAGGCGTCCGTGTCTCCCGTAGTGGGGTCCCGCTGCAACGTGCCCTCCGACCGACCCCAGCTCGCACATTACGACAGCAGCGAGCGCAGCGCCGTCGCGATCAGCGCGACGAGCAGGACGATCGCCGTGACCCGGAGTACGATCGCGGATCGCCGTCGGTTCTTCGGCAACAGTTCCGCGATACCGGACAGCGCCGTCGCGCCGCCGAGAACTAGCAACGGGAGCGAACCGCTGTTGTACAGGAGTTCGAAGCTCGCGTATATCCCGAAGAAAGCGAGCGAACTACCGATGGATATTCGCGCCTCGTCCCAGCCGCCCGGTTCGGAAAAGAACTCCGAAATGTAAATGTCCATAGACATGAATGCTGGCTGCTCGAACGAAAAGGTATGGCCGCGCATCCGCGTTCGCCACTGCTGGGTTGGGCTCGGCTCGTCGACTCACGCACCGATTCCTGCAGGGACGACGACCGTTCCCTGCCGACGAACGACTGTCAGAGCCCCGTCGGGACCTCGAGATAGGTCGTCTCGAGCCCCCACCCCTCAATCAGGCCCTGCAACGATCGCACGCCGAACGTCTCCGTCGCATAGTGGCCCGCGAGGAAGACATGGATCCCTGCCTCTCGGGCCTCGTGGTAGACCGCCTGTTTCCCCTCGCCAGTAACGAGCGCGTCCGCGCCCGCTTCGACGGCTTCGTCGAGCCAGTCGGTGCCGCTGCCGGTGACGATCGCCACCTCCTCGATCTCGTCGGGGCCGAAGTCGAGATGCTGGACCGACTGACCGCCGGTCTCGAGATCCGTCTCGAGCCGATCGCACAAGTCGTCTGGCGCGTAGGGGTCAGCGGCCGTCCCGCGCTGGCCGATGTACTCGGGGCCGTGTTCGCCGAAGGGAGCGAAGTCCTCGAGGTCGAGCAGGTCGGCGACGCCGGCGGCGTTGCCCAGTTCCGGGTGGCCGTCCAGCGGGAGATGGGAGACGTACAGCGCGAGGTCGTTCTCGATCAGCGGCGCGATCCGGTCGTAGGTCCGGCCGGTCACGCGGTCGAAGCCGCCCCACGAGAGTCCGTGGTGGACGACCAGCAGGTCGGCGTCGGCGTCGATCGCCCGGTCGATCGTCTCGCGGACGCCGTCGACTGCGAACGCGACCCGTTCGATCTCGGCTTCCTCGGGGCCGATCTGGAGTCCGTTCGCGCTCGCGTCGATGTCGGCGTAGTCGTCGGTTCGCAGTTCCTCGTCGAGTCGATCGACGACGCTCGAGAGTTGCATACCAGTGGGTTAGGGGGAGATCACCTTGTATCCGGCTGATCGCGCGAGGGGTCGACCGCTTCGATCACGGACCCATCGGCCCGTACGTACGGCGGTACGCTCATTACGCCAGCACAAGAAGTACGCAACATGCCCGTGAGTATCGACGATTTCGAGTCCGGGAACGTACCCCAAGAGACGACCGTTCCGGAACAGGTCGTCGGGTTTCTGGCGGATAACCGCGACAAGGCCTTTACGCGATCGGAGATCGCAACGGCAATCAATGAGGACACGAATACCGTTGGAACCGCTCTCTCGAGGCTGAAAGATCGTGATCTGGTTCGTCACAAGGGACGGTACTGGGCTCTCACCGCAGATCGCGAACGCGTGGCCGCCGCGTACGATCTCCATGCGGCCACAGAGCGTCTCGACGAATCCGACGGTGGCATCGATCCCGACGAGTGGCAGGCAGCTGCCCCCGATACGTCCCATCCGAGTGAACGGTCCGCCGACGAGGACAACTGATCGATGCGACCGGAGCGAGGCGATATCGTCCGGAGCCAGGACCCCTTCAAACTCGGGACGGAGAAACAACGGCCGTGGTTGATCGTCAGCAACGAACGACACCCGTTCAGCGGGGAGCAGTACCTCGCTGTCGCCGTCTCGACCAACCGATACGAGCGATCGATCGCGCTCGATTCCGAGGTCTGGGAGATCGGCAGTGTGCCGCGCGAGTCGTTCGTCTCCCCGTGGGCAGTTCACTCACCCCGTCGCGAGGACATGATCGCGTGGCAAGGCCGGGTGACCGACTCGTTCACGGATCGGGTTATCGACGAGTTGCACCGATATCTAGAGTGACGGCCCGCTCGCCGGCGAGCAGCCGGACGGGAACAGCGCGAAAATAGACGCCGAGCGGCGCTACATCAGGTAGAAGATGGGGAACAGGAACACCCAGACGATGTCGACGAAGTGCCAGTAGAGACCGAAGTACTCCACCGGCCGATGATCCGTGAGATAGGCGTCGACCGAGAGGGTCCGATAGATCATGAACGCGGCGATGAGCAGCCCGAGGATGACGTGGAAGGCGTGGAGCCCGGTCGTTACGAAATACAGCGAGTACTCGAGGTCGGTAAACCAGTAGACCCCGTGGGAGAACTCGTAGTTCCACTCATAGCCCTTGATGCCGAGAAACAGGAGCCCGAGCGCGAGCGTGGCCCCCATCGATGCCAGCAGGCCGCGCTTGTTCTCGCGTTCGGCCATCACAAGCGCCAGCACGACCGTGAAACTCGAGGTCAGCAGGACGTAGGTGTTGACCAGGCCGACGGTCGCCGACGGCGGGACGGTCTCGAAGCTCCCCCAGCCGTTGTGGATCCGCATGAAAATATACGCCCCGATGACGGCACCGAAGACGACCACGTCCGAGGCGAGGAAGAACCAGACGCCGGTCTTGGTCGTCCCGACGCCCTCGAACGGCCAGCGTTCGGCGATCGCCATCCCGGGTGCGTTGAACCGCTCGCGGCCGTACTCGAAGAGCGAATAACCGAGGATCGCGACGCCGATCACCGAGATCACGGGGTAGAGACCGTCCGTCGAGCCGGCGGTCGAACCGGCCAGCTCCGCCCCGCGTTCGACCGCGAACGAGGCGACGTACGGCGTCAACCCGGACAGGCCAAGAAACGTGACGAACATCCCGACCCCGATTCCGAACGGCCAGATGCTCGCGTGGTCCTCGTGATCCCCCTCGAGCGAGTCGATCTGATCGGCCCGTTCGTGGGTAGCCGCCCCGCCATCGGCCGCCGTCGCGTCGTCGACGAACTCGAGCGTGCCGGAGGCGTAGCTGGGTCGGTCGGGCCAGTTCTCAAGCGGCGGCGGCGAGGTCGTCGCCCACTCGGCGGTCCGGGCGTACGCCCACGGGTTATCGGGCGCGTCGGGCCCCGAGATCAGACTCTTCCCGAGCGTGACGAGAACCAACAGGACCGACGTCCCGAGGACGAACGCGCCGACGGTCGCCAGCTGGTGGTAGAGCTGTGCGCCCTCGCCGTAGTGAAAGACCCGCCGGGGCGTCTCCCAGGCGATGAACATCGGGAAATACAGCAGGTTGAAGCCGAAGAAGTAGACGGCGAAGCTGAGCTTCCCGAGTCGCTCGGAGTACATCTTCCCGGTCATCTTCGGCCACCAGTAGTAGAGGCCGCCGATCAGTGCCGTGACCCCGGCGACCATCACGTAGTGGAAGTGAGCGACGACCCAGTAGGTGCCACGGAACTCGTAGTCTAACACGACCGCACCGAGGAACACGCCCGTGATGCCGCCGATGATGAACAACACGAGCGCCCCCATGGTGAAGAGAAACGGCGTGGTAAACCGCACGCGGCCCTTGACCATGGTGTAAATCAACGAAAACACCATCAGATCGAACGGCAGCGAAATGCCGATCGTCGTGGCCATAAACAGCGTCTTGATCGGGAGGTTGATCGTCGTCAGGAACATGTGATGCATCCAGACGAGAAAGGACTGGACCGCGACCAGCACCATCGCGATGATGACCCACTTGCGACCGACTAACCGCCGGCCCGTAAACGTCTGGACAGTCTCGAACATGATCCCCAGCGCGGGGAAAAAGACGATATACACCTCCGGATGGCCGAAGAACCAGAACACGTGGCCCCACAGCAGGCTCGAGCCCTGATCGGTGCCGAAGTACTGGGTCAGCAAGAGTCGGTCGGACAACAGCAGGATCAGCGCGGCCAAAAGCGCCGCGAAGGCAAAGAGCATCATCCAGACGGTCAGCAGCGTCCCCCACGTGAACAGCGGCATGTTCCAGAGCCCGAGCCCCTCGGCGCGACGGGTGTGGATCGTCGTCAGGAAGTTCACCGTGCTGAGGGTGGTCGACATGACGAACAGCGTCAGGGCCAGGATCGTCGTGTTCCCACCCATCGTCAGCGTGTAGGCGGGGTTGTAGATCGGGACGTTCAGCGGGGCGTACATATACCAGCCGTTGGCCCACGTCGTCCCCTGGAAGAACGAGACCAGGACGAGAAGTCCCGAGAACAGGTAAAACCAGTAGCTCAATGCGTTCAGCCGGGGAAACGCCAGATCGTTCGCGCCGATCTGTAAGGGGACGAGGTAGTTCGCGAACGCGAAGCCGAGCGGCGAGATGAACCAGAACACCATCAGGAGGCCGTGGATCGAGACCGACTGATTGTACTGGGTGTTCGTCAGGAGGCCGGTGCCGCCGGCTTTCCACAGGTGTGCGCGGAACAGCAACGCGAGGATCCCGCCAGCCAGAAGGAAGAAAATCGCCGTCGCCAGATAGAGGATGCCGACGTCCTTGTGATTGGTCGTAACCAGCCACCGCTTGACCGTCGTTCGCGGCGGGAAATCGCTCATCGGGTCACCTCCCGTTCGATCCGTCGTGCGGTATCACTGACGGCGACGTGATCGAAAACGGTCGCGACGTGCCGGAACCGACGAAACGGCGAGGGCGCGACGGAGACCATACCGCTACCTCAGTACGATTCGTCGTATCAAGGTGTCCGGTGCGCCTGCAGGCGATACTTGTACCGTTCGACGGCCGTTCGCGTGACGGCGGCGCTATCGGTCGCCGGCGGCCGCTCCCAGCCCCGGGTAGTCGGCGATGATCCCGTCGACGCCGGCGGCCGCGAGCCGGTCGAACTGGACCCAGTTTCGCACCGTCCAGACGTTGACCGCCCGCCCCGCCTCGTGGGCCCGCTCGAGGAGGTCGACCCCGGAGCCGTCGTTCGCGTCCCCGACCGTCGCCGGCTCGGCCGACTCGGGGTCGAGAATCGCGGTTCGGGGTGGATGAATCGCTTCGCAGTCGTATCGGCTCGCGATCTCGAGGCCGGCCGCGAGGTCCTCACCGACCAGCGGGGCGGCGGCGTAGTCGGCGACCTCGCGCAGCGCCGCGATCGCGCCCTCACAGAACGAGGAAAACAGCAGGTCGCCGCCGAAGGCCTCGCAGTCGGCGACGACGCGTTCGACGAACGGTCGCCACGTCCGGCGACGCCGGTCGCGATCGTCCGGGGGCAGTGCCTCGCCGGTTCGCAGATCGGCGGTGCCCGGACTCTTCAGTTCGACGTTGACCCCGACCGACTCGGGGACCGCCTCGAGCAGGGCGGCGAGAGAGGGGACCGTCGCGTCGGTTCCCAGTACTCGTGTCGCCTGCAGCTCCTCGAGCGGCGTCTCCCGGACGAGACCGGTCGCGTCGGTCAGCGGGCGGCCGTCGCGGGTCCCGTCGAGGCGCTCGTCGTGGACGACGACCGGAGTCCCACAGGCGGCCGGTCGGACGTCGATCTCGAGCATTACCGTCCCGTCGCGTGCGGCGGCGCGTTCGGCAGCAGCGATCGTGTTTTCGGGAGCGACGCCGGCGTAGCCGCGGTGGGCAATGACGGCAGGGCGGACCATACCGGATCGTTGACGTGACGGGTAATGTAAACTGCGCTACGGGACGACGTGGCAGTTCCCGGCCCGGCGTTGATGCGTGTGCCCCGCCAATCACCGGTATGACCGAACCCACGCTTGCGGACGTCGAACGCGCGCTGGACCGCGCCGCCGACCTCGAGACCGAGGACGCCGTGTCGGTCCTGCGGACCGCCCGGCAAGACGTCCGGGACCTGGCGAACAACCCCGATGTCGACGAGGACCGGCGGACGGCCCTCGAGCGCCGTCTCGCACAGCGGATCCGCGAGGTGCGAGAGCGCGACGCCTACGACGGCGGGCTGGGGTCGGCGATGAACCCGGCAGAAGACGACGCGCCGTAGCGATGCGATTGCGGCCGTCTACGGCGGTCTCGCCGGCGTCCGAGAACCCGGCGAGATCGGCCGCGCTCCGGCCCTTTTATTCGGGTGCCGTCCGGAGGCGTTGGTATGCGAATCGCACTACTTGGCGGCACGGGCGACATCGGCGAAGGACTCGCGTTGCGCTTTGCACGCGATACGAGCCACGAGATCCTCATCGGCTCGCGCGACCCCGAAAAGGCCCGCGACGCGGTCGCGGACTACGAGGCCGAACTCGAAGCCCGCGATGCCGACGCCGAGCTGAAGGGCTTCGACAACGAGATGGCGGCCGACCGCGCCGATATCGTCATCCTCAGCGTCCCGCCGTACTACGTCGGTGACACCGTCGAGGCGGTCGCGGACAGCCTCGATTCGGACTCGATCCTCGTAACCCCCGCGGTCGGGATGCAGGGCGACGAGGACGGCCTGCACTACCACCCGCCCGACGCCGGCAGCGTCACCGAACTCGTCGCGCAGCGAGCGCCCGACGAGGTGCCGGTCGTCGGTGCCTTCCACAACCTCGCGGCCGACGCCCTCTCGAACCTCGAGAACGAGCTGGACCTCGATACGCTCGTCGTCGCCGACGACGACGACGCCAAAGCGACCGTCCTGACGGTCGCCAACGAGATCGACGGCCTGCGCGCGCTCGAGGCCGGGCCGCTTGCCAACGCCGCGGAGGTCGAGAGCGTCACGCCGCTTGTCATCAACATCGCGAAGTACAACGAGGACATGCACGACGTCGGCGTCAAGTGGATCTAGGGACGGCGACTCGAGTTTTCGCACCCGCGATCACGTGATCGCGGCGTCGGACTACAGCGGGCCCGGACCGGCGGCGACGAGCCCATCGATCCCGGCCGCGAGCAGTGCGTCGAACATCTACGTCACTCAGCTTTGCACGCTAGCCTCGGTTGTTGAGTGAACGAAGAGATGATCGATCTCGGTCATAAGGTCATCAACACCGCGGTCATCATTGTCTCGAACCCACGAGAGAAGGTTGTAGACGGCTTCCTTCAGGGAGTGTTCGAGGTTCGCTCGAAGCGATGACGCCTTCGAGCGAACCGTTCCCAAGGCGCTCGAATCGGGATCAAGACGAACGAGACTGTAGGCAGCCATCAGGAGGTGCCAGTGGCGACTGGCACCTCCGTCAGTCTGCAGCTCGCAGTCTCCCAAGCCGAGATCCTGCTTCGAGTCCTCGAAGAACGTCTCGATGCGCCAGCGCATCCCGTAGGAGCGAATGATGTGGGCGGTTGGTGCGTCGGTCTTGTTCGTAGCGAGGTACTTGATCGGGTTATCTTCGTCTCCGTCGGTCTCTTTCTCTGCGATGACCAGCTTCACGTCTCCCAACTGGGAGACGGGAAGCTTCTTCGTCCAGATGTGATAGGTTTCGTCGTCAATATCGCGCTCAACCGTGTCGATGCGCTCTTCCAGCGCATCGACGCGGAGCTCTTTGCCGGCGTAAGTCACCTGTCGATTGCTCCGGAGCGGGCCGATCCAGTCCTTGCCGTAGGATTCGATGTGTTCAGGAAGGCCAGAATCGTGAGCGAACCACGAGTCGAAGAGGTAGGTGTTCGCAGGCACACCTACCTCTTCTTCGAGTTCGGTGATGATCTCGCGGGCGAGGTCGTACTTGGTGTCGTGGTCTTGGTCATCCTCGTCTTGCTTTTCGTAGAGGCGGAAGGTGAGCGGGTAAGCGGTTTTGTCGTCAGCGTAGAAGGCGTAGATGAGGTCTTGCCCCCAGACAGTGTCACCTTCGGCGTGATCGTAGAAGTGGCCGACGCCGGGGACTTCGTCCCCGGCTTTCTCGGTGATCGTGTCGTCGAGGATAATGTAGCCATCCGTTGACCAGCGTGTTTCACCGTGTTTCTGGAGTTCTTCAAGGCGTTCGTGGTTGAACTGCTGTTCGTCCCAGTCGTACTCGGTGAGGAACTTGTTGAGAGCGCGTTTGCTGTTGGCTGGAAGGACTTCGCGTGCGATGCCCGCCACGGTCTTGTTGCTGGCCGCAACAAGACCTGTGGCGTAGGTTTTGGCGTGATGACGTTGTGCTGGAGACAGCGACTCGAACTCGTCGAACGCACGCGTACACGACAAGAAGTCCGTAATCGGCATCATCCGTCTTTGCCACCGCCTACGTCACGCTCCTACTTCAACGTGCAAAGCTGAGTACGTCACTAGACCGCCTGACGTATAAATACCGACCGGGCGGGCGAGCCGGCGGCTACGGGATCGATCGGTCGAGAGAAAGCGGCCGCGTCGGCTACGCGCCGGCCGACTCGAGGGCGTCCTCGATGTCGTCGCGCTGGGTGACGCCGACGAAGCGCTCGACAATGCCGTCGTCGTTCTCGATGATCAGCGTCGGCAGCGAGCGAACCTGATACTCGTTTGCGACGTCCTGTTTTTCGTCGACGTTTACCTTCTCGACTTCGAATCGGCCCTCCCAGTCGTCCTCGAGCTCCTCGAGGATCGGGTCCTGGGTCTTGCAGGGGCCACACCAGTCCGCGTAGAAATCCTTCAGTGTGACAGTCATGCGGTCATCGCTAGTTGCCACGCGCCGCGCATAAGGGTTTCCCACCGACAACCGATTGCCGGAATCGGTGACGCGAGCGAGGACGACACCGGCTGGAAACGGAGCGAACGGCCGCCGAGAGACGGAATCCCTGGCTCGAGCGAACCCGCCCGAAAGCGCGGGCCGGAGTCGGTCGAAAGGTTTAGTTCCGGGGGGACATAGGAACGGGTATGGACAAAGGACAGAACACCGGCGGGCTGATGTCCAGTGCCGGATTGGTCCGGTACTTCGACTCCGAGGACTCGAACGCCATCCGAATCGACCCGAAGACGGTCATCGCCTTCGGCGTCATGCTGGGCGTCGTGGTCCAGCTGCTGACGCTCGTCTCGTAACGCGCTGCCCGCTTTCTTTCACCACCGCCTCGAGTAGCCGCAGCGTCGCCGGAACCCCTCGCGGATGGGACGCGATCGGCCACGCTGGGCTCGGCAGCCGAACGATCGCTACCGCTGGGAGTCGCGGAGGATCAGCGGTTCGATGGCGAGCGTTCGCTTGGCGACGGTCACGATTCGGATGACGTAGGCCGCGAACAGCAGAAACGGCACGAGCGTCACCGTAAACGCCGCACCGATCGCCCACGTGACGTTCGCCACGCCGAGCGTTCTCCCGGGGAACGTGCCCGCGTCGACGACGGTAAGCATGACGCCGGCGACGACCAGCGCCGGAACCGCCGCGTAGAGGATCATCTGTGAGAGCGTGACGAGTTCCCACTCGAAATACAGCGTCTTGACGTGTTCTCGCGCCGGCCCGAACAGGCTGAGCGACGTCTTCAGGTCCTCCAGATCGGACAGCGATTCGTCGCTCAGGCTGTCTTCGAACTCGTTTGCGATCCGTTCGACCTGAAAGATCTTCCAGCCGTAGTTGAAGTTCAACGCGGCGGAGAGGACGTCGAAGCCCCCGAACGTCGCGCCCTCGAGCTGATCGATGACCAGTTCGGCGTTGCCCACGAGGCTGTCGGTGAACTCGTCGACCTCCGCGCGGAGCCGGTCGTCGTCGGTGTCGGCGACACCGTCGCGAAGCGTCTTCGCCCGCAGTTCGGCCACGAAGACGAGCTGGCGGAGGAACTCCGACGGATCCGCCGGACTGGGCGACCCGATGAGTTCCTCGGTGTAATCGCGGAAGTCCATCGCGTTCTCCATCCGGTCGCGCTGGTCGCCGAGCGGACCGTTCTCCTGGGAGAGGACCAGCTGGCCGATGGTGACGACGAGCGTGGTACCGGTGATGATCGCCCCGATCATCGTCGAGAACATCGTCTCGATCGTGTCGCCGGTCTGTAGCTGTGGGTACAGAGGCGACGGCGTGAGGGTGACGAACACCACGAACGAGACGAACACGCCAAGTGCCAGGACGGCGGTCACCTGCAGCCGAGAGGCACTGAGCAGGAGCCAGAGTTTGAGCCGACTTTCGCCGGCGCGTTCGCGCATCGTGTTCGCCGTCGCGATGTCGGAGTCGCCGGCCGTCTCGACGTCGGCGTCGCCGGCCGTTCCGCTTTCGGCGTCATCGGTGCCGGTCACGGCGAGTCACCCGTCATCGGCACCGGTAGTCGTCTCGGCGGGGCGTTTGAATACCAGATACTTGGTCCCGCCACCCGTGTAGTCGATCGTCTCGACGAGTTCCCAGCCGTCAGCGCCATACTCGTTCAGCGCCGCTTGCGGGTCCTCGGCCTCCTTTTTCGTTTCGCCGCGGGACGGCCTGAGCGTCCTGTACTCCCATCGGCGCGCGTCGGATCGGCTCATCTCCGGTTCGTCACACGTGTCCGAGGGCAGTAAGGATGGGGCAGGCATGTCACGATCGGTCGAAGCGGACGCCGCGGCCGAGTCGGTGGCGCGACGTTTTTGACTTCCCCCTCCGTAGCCGCGGCCATGTCACTGACTGCGGGCGTCGTCGCGGTCCAGGGCGACGTCGAGGAACACGCGGCCGCCATCGAACGCACTGCGCGGGCCCACGACCGTGAGGTCACCGTCCACGAGATCCGCGAGTCGGGGCTCGTCCCCGACTGCGACCTGCTGGCGATGCCCGGCGGCGAATCGACCACGATATCGCGGCTGATCCGTGACGAGGGAATCGCCCCCGAAATTCGGGACCACGTCGCCGCCGGCAAACCGCTGCTGGCGACCTGTGCCGGCCTGATCGTCGCCTCGAGCGACCCGAACGACGACCGGGTCGATCAGCTCGGCCTGCTCGACGTGAGCGTCGAGCGCAACGCCTTCGGCCGCCAGAAGGACAGCTTCGAAGCGCCCCTCGAGGTCGCGGGACTCGCGGAGCCGTATCCGGCGGTATTCATCCGCGCGCCGGCCATCGATTCGGTCGGCGACGCCGAGGTCTTGGCCTCGTGGAACGACCGGCCGGTCGCCGTGCGACAGGGGCCGGTCGTCGGTACCGCGTTCCATCCGGAACTGACCCCCGACAGCCGGATTCACGGCCTCGCGTTCTTCGAGAACGAGGCCGCAAGGGTGCCGGGAATCGAGGAGGCACAGTAGCCGTCCGGGTCGCGGTGGCGCTCGCGTCCGGTGTCGCCCGTTTCGGCCGCCGTTGACGGTCCCGCGTGCATGCATTCGCGACCGGACCTGTTTTCTCCCTCCTACCCGAGGGTAGGGGTATGCAGGCATCCATCGACGCGGTTCGGGTCGCGGGGACCCCGGAGGGACCGGTCCCGGTCGTCGTCCTTACCGTCGAGGGCGAAGACGACGTCGTCCCGATCTTCATCGGGTTCAGCGAGGCGACCAGCATCGCCCGCGGGCTCGAGGCCGAGGATATCGGACGGCCCCTAACCCACGACCTCCTGCTCGATGTCATGGAGGAACTGGGTAGCCGAATCGACCGCGTCGTCGTCACCGAGATCGAACAACGCGAGAGCGGGCAGGGCGGAACCTACATCGCCGACCTCCACCTCGAGACGCCACGGGGAGAGACGGTCGTCGACGCCCGGCCGAGCGACTCGCTTGCGCTTGCCGCCCGGACCGACGCCGGCATCGAGATCACCGAGGACGTGTTCGCGGACAGCCGAGACGACAGGGAGAAGTTCGCCGACCTCGAAGACATCCGTAACGTGTCGGGTGAGATGTAGATGGAGGAGACGATCGAGGAGCTGTTCGCCGTGATCGAGGACCGGAAGGAAACGCTGCCCGAGGACTCCTACACCGCCTCGCTGTTCACCCACGAGAAAGGTGAGAACGCGGTCCTGGAGAAACTCGGCGAGGAGACGACCGAACTCGTCCTCGCGGCCAAGGACGACGACCGCGAGGAGATCGCCCACGAGAGCGCCGATATCGTCTATCATCTGCTGGTCCTGCTGGCGATGAACGACATGGAACTGGCGGACCTCGAGGCGGAACTCGAGGCGCGTCGCTGATCACGTGGCGTCGGAGCCGACGACCGACGCTAGTCGCAGCCGGCGGCCGACTTGCAGTCGCCGAACACAAATTCATCCATCCGCGTGGCGTCCGTCCCGGTGATGGCGCTTCAACAACTCCGAAACGCGCACTCGGACGATCAGATGCAGGAGTGTATCGACAACTGCCTCGAGGCCGCGCAGGTCTGTGAGTGGTGTGCCGACGCCTGTGCGGGCGAGGGTGAGGACATGGCCCGCTGTATCCGACTCTGTCGGGACGTGGCCGATATCGCCTCGCTGCACGCACGCTTTATGGCCCGCAACTCCGGCTACCACGGGGAACTGGGCGAGATCTGTGCGGACCTCTGCGAGGAGTGTGCCGAGGAGTGCAAGCAGCACGACCACGACCACTGTCAGGCCTGTGCGGAGATCTTGCCAAAATGTGCCGAGAGCTGCCGGGAGATGGCTGCCTGAGGGGGACTCGAGACAGCTTTTTTTATCAGTCGCTGACCGCCGCGCCGACGATCCCCGCGATCGCGCTCTCGATGGCCATTACGAGCGAGACGGCGACGGCGAGCGCGAAGATCCCGACCCCAGCGGCCCCCGAGATCGCGCCGCCGACGGGGCCAAGCGCCAGCCCGGCCAGACCGACGGCGACGCCGATCAACAGGCCGCCGATGATTCCGCCCAGCGAGCCGGCGAGCAGACCGTGCCAGAAGCCACGTCCCAGCCCGCCGCCGGCCATGTAGCCGGCGACGAACCCGCCGGCCAGCCCCGCGACGATCTGGCCGATCCCGGGGACCACGAGGCCGACGATTCCCACCACCGTCACGACGAGGAAGCCGACGAACACCGCGCGCCAATCTGTCATGGCTCCCCGTAGGCAGGCGGCAGGGATAAGCTGACGGCGGCCAACGGACGCCCTTTTATGGTCGCGGCTCCTACCGCTTCCCATGATTTTCGAAGACCTTCCGACGACGCCCACGTCGGAAGAGTTGATCGACAAGGCGTTCTCGCGGGCGGCACGGGCCGGCAAGGCCAAGGGCGGCCTCGAGGCCCAGCAGTCGATGCTCCAGACGGCGGCGAACATCATCTCGGACAACCTCGAGAACGTGGTGACGGCGTGGCCGGACTTCGAGTACGACGCCCACCCGTTCTACTACGAGCTGGCGGACGCGATCGTCGACGTCGACCGGCTCCGACAGGCGCTGTCGGAAGTAATGTGGGCCAGCCGGAAGGCCCGCGAGATCCACGAGGAGTACCAGCCGCGGCTGCGCAAGACCGACGTGGACACCGCGCGCAAGCACCGCAAGCAGGCCTTCGCCCGCTTGGCCGACATCGTCGAGCAGGTCGAGGACCACCTGCTCTACATCAACGAGTCGCGCAACGACCTGCGGGACCTGCCCGAGATCAACCCCGACGAGCCGACGATCGTCGTCGCCGGCTACCCCAACGTCGGCAAGTCCTCGTTCGTCAACGGCGTCACCAGCGCCCGGGGCGAGACCGCCTCCTACCCGTTCACGACGAAGGGGATCGGCGTCGGCCACTTCGAACGGGACCACATCCGCTACCAGATCGTCGACACGCCCGGGCTGCTCGACCGGCCGCCGGAGGAACGCAACGAGATCGAGTCCCAGGCGGTCAGCGCCATCGAACACCTCGCGGACTGCATGCTCGTCATGCTCGATCCCTCGGGGGAGTGTGGCTACCCGATCGGCTCGCAGCTCGAGTTACGGGACGCGATCGCGGCCCGGTTCGACGAGATCCCCGTCCTCACGGTCGCGAACAAGGTCGACCGGCAGGCGGTCTGGAACGAGTCGCTCGAGAACCTCGACGCCGACTACACCATGAGCGTCGAGACCGGCGACGACGTCGAGACGGTCCTCGATGCCGCCGTCGCGGCGATCGACTACGAGCCCGAACTGCCGTTCGACGGATAACGCGGGGACCGATCTTCGACTGCACGTCCCTCGACTCGGTGAGCCGTGAGCGAACGGCTCGCTCGAGAACGGACCCGTCGTGACGGCGGTCGCGGCGTCGCCGCGGACCCCGGTCACGAGCAGCCGGGTTCGTCGGGCGACCACTCGCAGGCGTCGCCCGCCGTCAGGTCGTTCTCCTCGATGTGTGCCGAGAGACAGGCGTAGTGACAGAAGTGAGTCGGCGAGCCGCAGTCGTCGGTGCAGTCGCGGACGCAGATCGGATCGTGATCGAAGATCCGCGAGCCACAGTAGGTACACTCCTCGTTCGCGTCCGGCGTCGCGGCGGTCGTGGGCATAGTCGCGCTACGAGGGCGAGTACCGAAAGGATTTCCAGCACTCGAACTCGCCAGCGGTTCCCGCCTCGCCGCCCGTCAGCCGGCTCCCCGTTCGGTGACTTCGACGTACCTGACTTCGACGGCGACCGAGCCGTCGGCGTGGTCGTTGATCCGCTCGTGGAGGGTATCGGCCAGTGCGGGCGCGGACTCGCCAGGTGGCCCGCCGATGGTGACGATCACCCGTTCTGGGTTCCGGAACGGGTAATTATCGTCCATCACGACTTCGAACTCGAGCAGCTGATAGTCCTCGTATTGCTCCTGGGAGAGGACTCTCTCGACCTCGTCGCGAGCGTCCTGTTCGAAGTTCCCTGACTCGTAGGAGGCGTAGGTGATACCGCCGAGAAAGACGGCGAAAACGAGGACGATGACGACGAGCCCGGCGATCCGCTTACGGAGGCGCTGTTCGGTCTCGCCGAGCGAGAACAGGCTCTCCGGACGGTAGCCGGCGTACCACAGCGTCACCAGCCCGGCGAGATTGACCGACAGCAGATTGACCAACACCAGCACCGTCGCGCCGATCGCCGACGTCGGCTGCCCCCACGCGATGGCGATACCCGCGACGCCGGCCGGCGGGATCAACGCCGCCGCGATCATGACGCCGACCAGCGCG
This sequence comes from Natrinema pellirubrum DSM 15624, assembly GCF_000230735.2. Taxonomy (NCBI): domain Archaea; kingdom Methanobacteriati; phylum Methanobacteriota; class Halobacteria; order Halobacteriales; family Natrialbaceae; genus Natrinema; species Natrinema pellirubrum. Next base: position 259,369 of record NC_019962.1, on the reverse strand, counting down.
ACCGCAGTCCCCGTCGCGATGCTGACGACCCCCGCGACGCCGGCCCCGAGCGCGATCGCCAGCGACAGCAGGTCCGGCGCGAGCCGCTCGGAGATCTCCCCGACGCTCGAGAGGACGAGGTCCGGCGGGACGATGTTCAGCGACCGGACGACCAACGCGAAGATCGCCGCAGCCACGATCGCGACGACGACGCCGATGATCTGATAGGTGACGCTCTCGACGAACATGTCCTCGTCGTCGATTACCGTCCCGACGCTCGCGCCGAGTGCCGGCCCGATCAGGGGGGCGATCACCATCGAGCCGACGACGACCGCCGGCGAATCGAGCAAGAGCCCGGCGGTCGCGACGACGGCACTGATGACCGTCATCACCACGTAGACGGGAAAGCTCGGCGTCAGATCGTCGGCTTCGGCCTGCAGTTCCTGCCGGGAGATGCGGTCCGAACCGACATCGCCGTTCTCGTACTCGTCGCGGAGCGCCTGAAACCGCCGCGAGACGACCGTCTCGGCGTCGACGACGACGGTGTAGGCGTCCTCCTCGATCCCTGCGTCCTGAATCTCGTCCAACACCGGCTCGACGGCCGCATCCGGCAGCGGGAAGTACGTGACTCCCGTATACGACCGGCTGCTGGTCTCGTCGGTCACGACGTAGTCGATCCCCCGCTCGTCGAGGATCGAGAGGATCGTCTCCCGCTTGCCCGTCGGGATCGTCAACTGTACGAGCCGCACAGCAGGCCCTGACGAACCCCGGGCCCATAACTCCGGGGCATTCCGCCCCATCCCGTCGGTCGGATCGACTCGAGCGACGGCCAGCTCACCGCAAAAGGTTATTGTAGGACAGCCAACAATCCCCGGTATGAAGCGCCGGATGGCCCTCCCGCTGGGCATCGTCATGCTCGGGCTTGTCAGTGTATACGTTGCCGCGTTCGGTCCGCGCGTGTTCACCGGACCGCTCGCCGGGGCCCTCCTGGCCGGCTTCGTCCTCTCGGCGGTTCTCATGATCGTCGGCGGCCTCGTCGACTCAATACCGGTCGGCGACCGACCCGTCCCGTGGAACGTCGTCATCGGCGTCGGCGACGTCCTCCTGGCGGCCGTCGTCACGCTGTCGGCGGTCCGATCCGCCCTCGTCGACGGCGATACGGCGTCGTGGATCTTCGCCGCGGCGATGCTGGCCGGCGGCACGTCGATGGCCTGGTTCGGCGTCCAGACCGCCCGCGACAGTCGCCACGTCGACCTCAAGGCGACGCCCTCGAGTCGCCGACTCGTCGCGATCGCCGCCCTCGTCGCCGTCTCGTTCGGAATCGGGGCGTTCGTTGCGACGAGCGTGTAGTCTCGACCATTGCGCCTCGGATGGGTTCCGAGAGCGGCCGGGCCCAGTTACAACGCCTATAAACGTCACACCGGCCTACAGATGGCCATGATCGAGTTCGATACGCGACCGAACCGGGACGCCGAGGTGGCCCTCGTCGGTCGTTCGAACGTGGGCAAGTCCACGCTCATGCGCGAACTGACCGGCCACAGCTTCGACACCGGCGGCAAACCCGGCGTCACCCGCTCGCCCAACCACTACGACTGGGCCCCCGAGGACTTCGTCATCACCGACCTCCCCGGCTTCGGCTTCATGAGCGGCGTCGACGAGGACCTCCGCGAGGAGATCAAGACCGAGATCGTCCACTACTTAGAGGACTACGCCGACAACATCCTCGTTGCCGTCCTCGTCGTCGACGGCAAGAGCGTCATCGACATCATCGACCGCCACTCCGGCCCCGACGAGATCCCCTACGACGTCGAGATGTTTCACTTCCTGCGGGACCTCGATATCCCCACCGTCGTCGCCGTCAACAAGATGGACAAGGTCGACGACGAGGACGAGCGCCTCGATGCCCTCTGTGACCGGCTCGGCCTCTACCCGCCGTGGAAACAGTGGCAAGACACCATCGCCCCCATCAGTGCCAAGAAGGGCCAGCTCGAGCCGCTCAACGACGCCGTCCGGAGCCAGCTCCACGAGCAACAGCGGGACGACCTGTTCAAGTTTTTCTGACCAACCTTTTGCTCTGCGTGCGGTCGCTTCGCGACCGCACTCGGCAAAACGTTGATGAAAAGCACTCCTCCTTCCGTTCGTTCCTTTCAGTCACTCACATCAGTCGTCGGCCCGCTCGCTCACCCTTCGGGTTCGCTCACGGAGGGTATCGGGTAAGCGCCTGCCCTCCCCCGAGTTGCACGACTCTCGTGATACTCGAGTCGTGCGCCCGGCCACCGCACGGCACCTTCACTCACATGAGGATCACACCGCCTCGAGCCGGTCCCGCGATCAGACCACGCGGTTGTGGAATTCCTCGCCAGTCTCGAGCCGATCGACGTTCTCGCGGACGATGTCGCCGGTGTCCCGGAAATAGTCGCGGGTATAGGCCGCACAGTGGGGCGAGACGATCACCTCGTCCATCCCCCACAGCGGTGAGTCCTCGGGCAGGGGCTCCTCCTCGAAGACGTCCAGCGCTGCGCCGGCGAGGGCATCTGCCTCGAGCGCGTCGATCAAGGCCGGTTCGTCGACGACCGACCCGCGGGCCACGTTCACGAAATAGGCGTCGTCACGCATGGCCTCGAACGCCGCGGCGTCGAAGAGGTGGTGCGTTTCGTCGGTCAGCGGGACGGTGACGATCACGAACTCGACGTCCGCGATCGCCTCGAGCAGCCGGTCGTTGGCGTAGACCTCGCCGAAGCCGGGGACCGGATCGCCCGAGCGCCGGACCCCCCGCAGGTCCACGCCGAGGCCGCCCAGCGTCTCCGCGACGCCCGTCCCGAGGGTGCCGGTCCCGACGACGCAGGCCGTCGAACCCGGCAGGGTAAACGCCGCGTCCCACTCGGGGCGCTCCCACCGCCGTTCTTGCTGGTTGGCGACGTGGTCGTGGAGCCGTCGCGAAAACGAGAGCAGATAGCCCGCGACCGTCTCGCCGACGGTCCGATCGTGGATTCCCGTGCTGTTCGTCAGGACCACGCCCGCGTCCTCGAGCGCGTCGAACGGGAACCGATCGACCCCCGCCTGGATCGAGTGAACCCAGTCGACTTCGAGGACGGCCTCGCGATACTCGAGGGTGACGACCGCGTCGCAGGCGGTGATCCCGTCGTCGCCGATCACCGACACCGCGACCGGCAGGTCGGCGAGGTAGTCGGCCAACTCCGCCGGCGGGAAGACCTGCGCGACGGACTCGTGAATCCCGAGCCGCTCGAGTTCGAGTTCCATGGGGCGATCTACGAACGAATCCGAATTGAAGGTTTGTACCTCTCTTCAGTAAACGGGGCTCAGTTGGGTTGACTTCCACCTTACACGGTTGTGTAAGGATCCGCTGCGTGGTTCAGGCCGTTCCGGACTCACCAGCGGCAAATTTCCCGTTCCAGGTACTCCGGTTCACGGGATTCTCTTTGGTCGATCGATCCCGGCGTTGCCACCGGTGATCGTCCCACTCGAGACGAGGCACCTCTCGGTGTCCTTCCCCGGACCTGTTCTGATCCGGGGCCGCGGGCCGAGCCATCGACCCACAGTCAGTATGTTCGAAGAGGAGGTTCTCGCTTCCGACTACGTCGCTGTGCCCCTCGAAACCGCATTCACGGCACTGGAACGTATCCTTACACCGATTGATATTCTGTCCACCACACCGAGGGCACTGCGAGGACGAACCGCTTTCGTCCACCTCCCGAACGTCGATACCGTATTCTCCCTGTAACACCTCTCGGAGACGCCGTTGGAACCTGCCGTACGCCCAGAACAGATGCACTTTTTCATTCACCCGGGCACACCAGTGTGAGGAGAAGGCACCGAGATCACCCACGATTACGGAACTGACGTTACGATCTCGTAACCACTCTCGGAGATCTCGAATGAGTGCATCCTGCAAGTGATTGCGCCGATCACTACGTTGCTGATAATGCCGACGGATTCGTCGACTCGTCCACTTCTCTGGTCCAAGACGGGACTGAAGGGTCGCGATCCGCTCGGTCGTCCTGCGGAAGCGGTGAAACTGAGGGCGACCGTGGTAGAGCAGTTGGTCGCCTCGAGTCGTCGTGACGGCGACGAGGTTATTTGCACCGATGTCCAGGGCTGCGACCGCGTCGTCGTCGCTCGACACGGTAGCCAGTGATTCCCGTCGTCGGCGAGTAGCGTTTTCGACAGGTTGTCGCGCCCTGAACGAGTCAGTGTCTCTATCGTACACGAGTCCGAGACGACCTCCCTTGCCCGTCCATCGGGGGTCACCGCGTGCTTCCAGTCGTAGGCGTTCGTTGTAGCCGAGCCCGTATTTCTCCTTCAGATCGAGTCCGACCGGGATTTCTAACCGGCTGCGTTTTCCCCACTCGAGAGTGTACTGGTCGTTCCGAACGAGCGTCCGTAGTTTCCGCTGTTCGTCATCCTTCCAGTATCCGGGAGGATTCGCGTCCGATCCCTCTTCGAGGAGGCCGAAGAAGCCCCGCCACGCTTCGTCGTTCCGGCGGATGACTTGCTGAACGGCTGCAGCACCGATCGTTCCCTTGTACTTGCTTCGATACCGGCCGGTGTCACCTTGCCAGATGTCTTCGCCGGCGTAGAAGGCTTGTCGACGGCGATACGTGAGTTCGTTCCAGAGCGATGCGGACGCGTCGAGTATTTCGAAGAGCAGTATCTCGTCTCGCTCACTGAGCGGACGAATCTCGAAAGTATTGACACGCCGCATCATTTTGGAACACGTGCCCCAATAATAAATGTGTTATGGACAACCAGTTCCAGAACTTATGCCGGTCCGGACAAAACGAGACGGCATGACAGAGGGGGAGAACCCAGGCCGGCCGCGCGAGATCACTGTAGACGATGTTCTGGCAGCGTTCGGCGAGGTGAACGCTCCAGTCGCGACGGGAGCAGAACTAGCGACACAATTGAATACCTCCCGGCAAACCGTTCTCCGTCGACTCAATGAGCTACACGAAAACGAACGAGTCGAACGAAAAGAGGTCGGTGCGCGTGCCATCGTCTGGTGGCCAAGCGATAGGAAATGATACTCCGCGGAACGAGGTCTACAGATGTATCTATGGTGGTGGAACGAGGGTGGCTCAGTGAAAGATTTCATCACAAAGGGCTAAGCGGGGGTAACTTTCGTCATCGCCACCTAGCGGTCGTAGACCAGCCGTCCGCAAAAACCTCACGGACGAGGGTCCGACAACCGACCGTCACAGCGAGAACTGACTGACTACCACGCCTCGAGATCGCGTAGTTCGTCCGCGACGGCATCGATTTCGGCGGGCTCGAGTACCCCGCGCTCGGTGACGATCTCGGTCACGCAGTCGGCCGGCGTCACGTCGAAGGTCGGGTTCAGCGCGTCGATCGCGGCGTCGCCATCGTACACCGCCGACCGGTCGCCGGACTCGAGGTTGACGGCCTCGCTGGTCGAGACCTTGGCCGTGGCGGCGACGACCGACACCGGGACCCCCTCACGAGCGGCGGCGACCGCGAGCGTGCGGGTCCCGGTCTTGTTCACCACCGAGCCGTCGGGGAGGACGGTGTCGGCACCGACGACGACCCGGTCGACGTCGTCACGCGCGAGGACGGCCGCGACGGCCGCGTCGGTATGGACCGTCACGGTGCAATCGGTCGTCGCCGCCAGCCGTTCGGCGACGTCGATCCCCTCGCGGGCGGGGCGGGACTCCGCGACGAAGATCCGGGATGGCTCGCCCGTCTCGAGCGCCTCGAGGACGGTCCCCGACCGCGAGAGGGTCGCGACGCTGCCGCCGAGCCGATCGGCGGCGATCGCCGCGGTTTCGGTATCGGCTGCGAGGGTACGGTCGATGGTCGACAGCGCCGACTCGAGGACGGCCGATGCGTCCCGTCGATCGCCGTCAGCCCCGGCAGCGCCGGCCATCGCCCGGTTGACCCGGTTCCGGAGGACGGCCATCGACGGGCGGGCCTCGAGTAGTCGGCCCGCGAGTTCGGCGAGTTCGTCCCATTCGTCGGCGGGCTGGGGGCCGGATTCGCGGGTGTCCCGCTCGCCGTTCCGAGGCGACGATGTCGCCTCGCTCACGGGTTCCCCGTTCGCTCGAGGGCTCTCCGTTCCCTCGCTGCTCGCCGCCCGCTCCGCGACGAGCAGCCCCGCGCGATCGCGCAGCACCTCGAGCGCGCGCAGCGAGAGGGCAGCGGCCCCGTGTTCGTCGTCGGCCGCGATCGACCGGACCGTCGGTGCGACCCGCTCGTAGGCGGTCCACAGTTTCGGGACCGTCTCGCGGTCGTCCTCGAAGATTGCGGTCGGCGGGACCCACTCGGCGGCGTCGTGTTCCTCGCTCAACTCGACCTCGCGGGTGTTACAGTCGAACAGGTACGGGTGGACGACCCACTCGCGCTCGAGATCGGCATCCTCGAATTCGACTGGCCGTCCGGACCGAACGAACGAGATCGTCTCGCCGGGCTCGAGGCCGGTCTCCTCGCGGATCTCCGTGCGGACCTGGTCGTCGGGGTTACCCTCCGCGAACCCGGAGACGCCGCCCCACTGGCCCCGGTAGGTGCCGACGGCATCGCTGCGGCGCAAGCAAAGAACGTCACTCCGATGGCGGAGGAACGCGGTGACGACGTGAGCCGAATCGCCGCTCGTGGTGTCGGTGTCCGGGCACATACGATGGCCCACGGCGACCGGGAACGTGTCGCTTTCGAACGCGCCGTTGGGAACGCCGAGGCAGACGACCCGAAACCGGCCGTCAGCGAGCGAGACGGACGCCCCCTCGTCGTCCGCTGACGAACGCTTTTCCAGACTGCCGACGAACGCACGGCCATGACACGTATCGCGATCGTTTCCGACACCCACGTACCCACTCGAGAGCCGGAGCTTCCCGCGTGGGTCGTCACCGAGATAGCGGCCGCCGACCACACCATCCATGCCGGCGATTTCGAGTCGTTCGGGGCCTACGAGCGGATCGTCGACCGCACGGATGGCGAGCTGACTGCCGTGCTGGGGAACGTGGATCCGGCGACGCTCGACGTGCCGAAGACGGCCACGCTCGAGGTCGACGGCGTGCGGTTCGTCGTCACTCACGGCGACGGATCGTCGGGTAGCTGGCGGGAGCGAGTCGTCGAGACGGCCCGCGAGAACGCGGACGCGACGGCCGACACGAATCTCGTTGCCGTCGCCGGTCACACCCACGCGGTGGTCGACGAGACCGTCGCGTTCGACGAGTCCCGGCCGGCCGACGGGGGCCGGGCCGCCGGTCACATCCGGCTACTCAATCCGGGGAGCGCTACCGGCGCTGCACCCACGACTCACGAGACGATGTTCGTCGCGACCGTCGTTGATGGGGACGTGACCGTCGAGTTGCGAACCGGGGAGGGTGAGGGCAGCGCCACTCGAGCGTGAACTATACCCGTCTCGGGTCCCCCCGTGAGAGTATGACACGGCGCGTAACGGTATCGCTCGACGACGACTCGGCTGCGGCCCTCGAGACGCTGGTCGAGGAGACCGGCGGCGGCCAGAGTGAAGTGGTCCGCCGTGCGCTCGCCTTCTACGTGGCGAACTTCGAGGCGGCCAACGAACAGCCCAGCGAGAACCTCGAACAGTACTACCGGATGCTCGCCTCCGGGGAACACGTCCTGCTGGACATCGACTTCCTGCATGCCTTCCTCGAGCATTGTTATGCCGGCGGCGATCCCGATCCGGCGTTCGTCACGGCGGCCGATCGGGTCTCCGACTACCACGCCCGCGAGTACGCGGCCCGGTTCGATGCAGTCGGCGACCTCCTCGAGTGGCTCGCGTTCTGTGGCTTCCTCGACGTCCGCGAGGAGGGCGACGGCGTCTATCACCTCGTCTTCCCCTCCGAGGCCATCCGCTGGTTCATGACCCGGTTCATCGAACGCAGTACCGCCGAGTTACCCACCGAGATCGATCTCGAGGACGGGGTTTCGAAGGCGATCGTAACCGAGCGGCCGGCCGACTGAGGTGCCGAGAACAAGCGGTTGCCGACGTGGTCGGCAGTGCCGCCCGGGTACACATACTTTTTCATACGACTTCATACGGTGTCCGTATCGATGAACCACGCTGGAGAAAACGTATGTTCGGTTCTCAACAACCCTTTTGAGGGTGTCGTCGAGTGAGGAATGTGACTACACAGCATGGGAGTCATTGACCGCCTCAAGGCAATCGGACCGGGCGCGCTCGTCGCGGCGGCGTTCGTCGGTCCGGGAACGGTAACGACCGCGAGCGTGATCGGCGCGGAGTACGCCTATCTGCTCGTGTGGACGATCGCGTTCTCGATCATCGCGACGATCGTCCTCCAGGAGATGAGCGCACGGCTGGGACTGATCACGCAGGAAGGGCTGGGTGAAGCGTTCCGAGACGAGTTCGACAATCCGGTGCCGCGGACGATCTCGATCGCGCTCGTGGTGAGCGCGATCGGCATCGGAACGGCGGCGTTCCAGACGGGCAACATCGTCGGCGGCGCGGCCGGGCTGTCGACGATCACCGGTATCAGCGAGAACGTCTGGGGTCCCATCATGGGGATCGTCGCCGGCGCGCTACTGTGGACCGGCAGCTACAAACTGATCGAGCGGGTCTTCATCGGCCTCGTCGGTATCATGGGCGGGGCCTTCCTGCTCAATGCCGTCATGGTCAGGCCCGATTTCGGGTCGCTCGCGACCGGGCTCGTCCCCGCGGTGCCGGAGGGATCGGCCTACCTCATCGCCGGTCTCGTCGGGACGACCGTCGTCGGCTACAACCTGTTCTTGCACGCGAGTACCGTTCAGGAGCGATGGGACGGTCCCGAGGACCTCGCGGAGTGTCGGACCGACACGATCGGGATGGTCATCGTCGGCGGCCTGATCACGACGGCGATCGTCGTCACGGCCGCCGCCGTCTTCCCCGAGGGAACCCAGATCACCGGCGTCGGCGAGATGGCCGACCAGCTCGAGCCGGTCTTTGGCGGCTACGCGCTGACCTTCTTCGCGATCGGCCTGTTCGCGGCCGGCTTCACGAGCGCGATGAGCGCGCCGCTGGCCGGTGCCTACGCCACCGCCGGCGCGCTGGGCTGGGAGCGGGACCTGACCTCGATGCGGTTCCGGGCGATCTGGATGACCATCCTCGGCGTCGGGATCGTCTTCTCCGCACTGGACTACAACCCCGTGCAGGTGATCGTCTTCGCACAGGTCGCCAACGGGCTCCTGTTGCCGATCCTCGCCGTCTTCCTCATCTACGCGATGAACAACCGCGACCTGCTCGGCGAGTACACCAACACCACCCTCCAGAACGTCCTCGGGGGGCTCGTCACGCTCGTCGTGGTCGGTATCGGCCTCCGAACGCTCTACGACGTCCTCCTCGTCTGAATTCGAATGACAGGTTCAAACGCACGCGACGTGAACGCGGACGCAATGACGAACGAATCGACTCGAGACGGCGACGGGACTCGCATCGGCGTCGACGTCGGCGGCACCTTCACCGATGTGGCGCTCTCGCTCGACGACCGGCTCGTCACCGCCAAAGTGCCCTCGACCGACCCCCAGCACGTCGGCGTCCTCGAGGGGATCGAGAAGGCCTGCGACGACGCCGGCATCGAGCCCGGCGAGATCGACGGCTTCGCCCACGCGATGACCGTCTCGGTCAACGCCCTCCTCGAGCGCGGCGGCGCGGAGACGGCGCTGGTGACCACCGAGGGGTTCCGGGACGTCCTCGAGATCGGCCGGCAGGACCGGCCCGATCTGTACGATCTCGAGGCCGAGAAGCCGGAGCCGCTGGTGCCCCGCGACCGGCGGTTCGAGATCGACGAACGGACGACCGCCGATGGGCTCGAGCGACCGGTCGCCGAGAGCGAGGTCCGCGAGCTGGCGGCGACGCTGCGCGAGCGCAACGTCGAGGCGGTCGCAGTTTCACTGTTGCACGCCTACGCGGATCCCGAAAACGAGCGGGTGGTCGCCGAGACGCTGCGCGAGGAACTTGCCGTGCCGGTTTCGGCGTCCCATGAGGTACTCGCGGAGTTTCGCGAGTTCGAGCGGACGTCGACGACCGCGGTCGATGCCTACGTCCGCCCGGCGATCGATACCTACGTCGGCCAGCTGGTCGACGAGGCCGGCGACGCCGGCATCCCCGCACCGCGGATCATGCAGGCCAACGGTGGGATCGCCGATCCCGAAACCGTGTGCGAACATGCCGTCACGACGACGCTATCAGGCCCTGCCGCCGGCGTCGTCGGTGCCGCGGCGACCGTCGACGACGACGATGTCGAGGGGCTCGTGACCTTCGACATGGGCGGCACCTCGAGCGACGTGAGCCTCGTCCGGGACGGTCGGGCAGAACGGACGACCGATGCCGAAATCGACGGACTGCCGATCCGGACGCCCATGGTCGACGTCAACACCGTCGGCGCGGGCGGCGGCTCGATCGCGTGGGTCGATTCGGGCGGCGCGCTCCGTGTCGGCCCGGAATCGTCGGGCTCCCAGCCGGGCCCCGCCTGCTACGGCCGTGGCGGGACTGAACCGACCGTCACGGACGCCAACGTCGTCCTGGGTTACATCGGCCCCGAGACCGCACTGGGCGGCGAGATGACCCTCGACGTCGAGGCAGCCCGCGATGCGCTCGGCCGACTGGCCGACGAAGCGGGCCTCGAGGGGCCCCTCGAGGCGGCACAGGGCGTCTACCGGGTGGCGAACGCGACGATGACGCGGACGATTCGCTCGGTGACCGTCGAGCGCGGCCACGACCCTCGCGAGTTCGCGCTCGTGGCCTTCGGTGGTGCGGGACCGATGCACGCCGCGGCACTGGCCGATTCGCTGTCGGTCGATCGAGTCGTCGTTCCGCGACCGGGCGGGGTGCTGTCGGCCTTTGGCCTGCTCGCGGCCGACGAAAGTTACGACGCCGTGCGAACGGTCGGCGTCGACCTCGAGGGTGCGGACCCGACGACGCTCGAGGCCGTCTACGACGACCTCGTGGCCGACGTCCTCGCGGATGCGTCCGATCGGGACGCGGCACGAGTCGAGCGGGCCGCCGACTGCCGGTATGCGGGCCAGAGCTTCGAGTTGACGGTCCCCGTCAGCGAGACGTTCGACGCGGCGGCGGTCGCAGACCGCTTCCACGAGGCCCACGAGCGGACCTACGGCTACGCGATGGACGAATCGATCGAGGTCGTCAACCTCCGTACGACGGCGACGATTCCGGGGACCGAACCGGGGATCAGCCACGAGGGCAGCGGTGCTGCCGTCGTCGGCACCCGGGAGGCACACTTCCCCGAGGCCGGCGCACGCGAGACGACGGTGTACGACTGGGAGCGACTCGAGACCGGCGCGTCGGTCCCGGGGCCGGCAGTACTCGAGCAGGCGGAGAGTACGACGGTCGTCCCCCCGAACTGGGACGGCGAGATCCTCGCCGACGGAACGCTCGTCATGACAAGAGGAGGTGAGTCGCAATGACGGACGCGAGCGGGGGTATCGATCCGGTGACCCTCGAGGTCCTGCGGAACCAACTCGAGAGCGTCGCCGAGGAGATGGGCCAGACGTTGATCCGGGGCGCGTACTCGCCGAACATCAAGGAACGGCGGGACTGCTCGACGGCGCTGTTCGACGCCGACGGGCGGATGGTCGCACAGGCCGAACACATCCCGGTCCATCTGGGCGCGATACCGGCCGCCGTCGCGGCCGTTCACGAACACGACCCACAGCCCGGAGACGTGTTCGTCCTCAACGATCCCTTCACCGGCGGCACACACCTGCCGGACGTGACGATGGTCTCGCCGATCGCCCCCGATCGAGACGAAGCCGGTTCCGAGGGCGAGAACGGCGACGGGGATCGGGAGATCGTCGGCTACGCCGTCTCTCGAGCCCACCACGCCGACGTGGGCGGAATGACTCCCGGGAGCATGCCCGCGGGCGCGGAGGAGATCTACCAGGAGGGGCTCCGGCTCCCGCCGACCCGGCTCGTCGCGGGCGGCGAGCCCCAGACGGAAGTCCGCTCGCTCGTTCTCGCGAACGTCCGCAACCCCGACGAGCGCCGGGCGGACCTGCGCGCCCAGCAGGCCGCCAACGAACGCGCGGAGAAGCGACTCGCCGACCTCTTCGACGACCACGGCCGCGAAACGGTCCTCGCGGGGTTCGACGCCGTGATCGACTACTCCCGCGAGCGCCTCGCGGACGAGATCGCGGCCCTCCCCGACGGGACCTACGAGGCGACCGACGTCCTCGAGGGCGACGGCGTGACCGACGAGGACGTCGAGATCAGGGCCACGGTGACGATCGAGGACGAGTCGATCGACGTCGATTTCTCGGGAACGGCCGCGCAGGTCGCGGGCAACCTCAACGCGCCGCTTTCGGTCGCGACGAGCGCCGTCTACTTCGTCGTTCGCTGCCTCACCGACCCCGAGATCCCGCCGAATCACGGCTGTTACGAGCCGGTGAGCGTCAGCGCGCCCGAGGGGTCGCTACTGAATCCGACCGCGCCGGCCGCCGTGGTCGGCGGCAACGTCGAGACCAGCCAGCGGGTCACCGACGTGGTCTTCACCGCGCTGGCCGAGGCCGCCCCCGATCGCGTCCCCGCGCAGGGACAGGGCACGATGAACAACCTCACCATCGGCGCACGGGACGGCTCCTTCGCCTACTACGAGACGATCGGCGGCGGCTTCGGTGCGCGCGCCGAGCGCGACGGGATGGACGGCGTCCAGGTCGGCATGACCAACACGCTCAACACGCCCGTCGAGTCCCTCGAGACGGAGTACCCGCTGCGGGTCGAGCGCTACGCGCTCCGCGAGGGCAGCGGCGGTCGCGGCCGCCATCGGGGCGGCGAGGGCCTCGAGCGTTCGGTGACCGTCGAAACGCCGGCGACGGTGTCGCTGCTGACCGAGCGCCGCCGCCACGCGCCGAAGGGCGTCGCGGGCGGCGAGGACGGCGCGACCGGCGAGAACCTGATCGATGGCGAAGCGGTGCCCGCGAAGACGACGGTCGACGTCGACGCCGGGACGACTGTCACCGTACGGACGCCCGGCGGCGGCGGGCACGGCGATCCGGACGATCGCGGCGACGGAGAGGCCGATGACTGACGCCGATGCCGACCGCGGCGGCCGACTTGGGCTGATCGTCCCCTCGTCGAACACGACGGCCGAACCGGAGTTCCGGGCGTTCCTCCCTGACGGGATCACCGTCCACGGCGCGCGGATGGCCCTCGAGTCGGTCACCGTCGACGAACTCGACGCGATGAGCGACGACGCGGCGCGGGCCGCCGAACTCCTCGGCCACGCCGACGTCGACGCGGTCGCCTACGCCTGTACGACCGGGAGCCTCCTGCATGGCCCCGGGTTCGACATCGAACTCGAGGCCCGACTGCAGGAGGCGGCCGGCGTCCCCGCGGTCGCGACCGCTCGGTCGGTCGTCCGCGCGCTCGAGGCCCTCGAGGCCGAGCGGATCGCGGTCGCGACGCCGTACACCACGGAACTCGACGACCGGGAGCGGGCGTTCCTCGAGGACGCGGGCGTCGACGTCGCCTCGATCGACGGCCGCGGGCTCGCGGCGAATACGGACATCGGCGCGCTGACCCCAGACGACGCCGCCCGGCAGGTACTCGAGGCGGTCGACGGCGACGACGTCGACGCCGTCTTCGTCTCCTGTACGAACTACCGGTCGCTAGCCGTGGTCGACGACCTCGAGTCGCGACTCGGGATCCCGGTGATCACGAGCAACGGCGCGACGCTGTGGGACGCCTGCGGAGCGGCCGGGTTCAAGGACGCGTTCGACGGGCCGGGGACGCTGTTCGATCACGATCGAGAGCCGCTGTAATCGGACGCGGTCGGAGCCCGAACCCGATCGGACCGACCCACCGCCACTGGCCGAAGTCTCCGGTGACGGTGCCCTTTTGACGCCGCTTCCCCACCCACCGGTATGGAACTCAACGGCGTGGCGGACCTGCCCGAGGTCCGCCCCGGCGACGACATCGCCGCCCTCGTCGCGGATCGGGTCGACCTCGAGCCGGGCGACGTACTCACGGTCGCGAGTACGATCGTCTCGAAGGCCGAGGGACGGACGGCGGATCTCGAGGACTACCCCGTCAGCGGACGGGCCGAGGAGATCGCCGGCCGGATCGAATCGGTCGCGGGCGAGGAGAAGGACCCGCGGTTCGCACAGGCAGTCTTAGAGGAGAGTGCGGAGCTGCTGATCGACTGTCCGTTCCTGCTGGCTGAGACGCGCTTCGGCCATATCGCGCCGAACGCGGGGATCGACCGCTCGAACGTGCCCGATCACGACATCCTCCTGTTGCCGCGCAAACCAAGCGAGAGCGCCGAGCGGATCCGTTCGGGGCTCGCGGAGCGGGGCTACGATGACGTCGGCGTCGTGGTGACCGACACCTGCGGCCGACCGTTCCGGCACGGCCAGACCGGCGTCGCGATCGGCTGGGCCGGGCTGCCCGCCAGCCGTGACTGGCGCGGCGAGGCGGACCGAGACGGCCACGAACTCGGCGTCACCGTCCAGTCGGTGATCGACGAACTCGCCGCCGCCGCGAACCTCGTGACCGGCGAGGGCGCGGGCGGGACCCCGGCCGTCGTCGTCCGCGACTGGGAGTTCGGCGACCACGAGGGCAGCGACGAACTCTTCCGGTCGGTCGACGACGACCTGATTCGACAGGCGCTGCGGGAGTGGAGGGTCGACGCATGAGCGACGATACCGGATCGACCTGGGGCATCGAACTCACGCCCGAACACCCGCCCGAGCGGCTCGCCGACCTGGCCGAGCTCGCGGAGGACGAGGGGTTCGACGTCGCGTTCGCGAGCGGCCACTACTTCAACCGCGATCCGTTCGTCGTCCTCTCGCGGATGGCCGACGCCACCGACGACCTGCAGCTTGGCCCGGGCGTCGTCAACCCCTACGAGACCCATCCGGTGAAACTCGCCTCGCAGACGGCGACGATCGACGAGATCAGCGACGGGCGGGCGGTCTTCGGCGTCGGCGCCGGCGACCGCTCCTCGCTGTCGAACCTGGGCATCGAGCGCGACAGCCCGCTCCGGCGCGTCCTCGAGACGTTCGACCTCGCACGGGACCTCTGGGACGGCGAGACGGTCACCCACGAGGGGACCTTCACCGCGCGGGACGCCTCGCTGAACCTCGAGCCGGCCGGTGAGATCCCGGTCTACGTCGGCGCACAGGGCCCGCACATGCTCCGAATGAGCGCGAAACACGCCGACGGCGTGTTGATAAACGCCGCCCATCCGAAAGACCTCGAGTGGAGCGCGGCGCAGCTAGGGCAAGGACTCGCCGAACGCTCGGACGACCGCGGCGCGTTCGAGTCGCTTGCCTTCGCCAGCGTCAGCGTCGCCGCCGACGAGAGCGAGGCCCGCGAGGCGGCCCGGCCGCCCGTCGCCTTCATCGTCGGTGGGGCCGCCGAGCCGGTCCTCGAGCGCCACGACATCGACCGGGAGGCCGCGAGCGCGGTGAGCGAGTCCCTCGAGCGGGGTGACCTACCCGAGGCGTTCGGCCGCGTCACGCCGGCGATGATCGACGCCTTCTGCATCGCCGGGACGACCGAGACGGTCGCCGACCGGTTCGGGGCGGCACTCGAACACGTCGACGGGATCGTCGTCGGTTCGCCGCTGGGGCCGGACCTCGAGGACGCGGTCGAACGGGCGAGCGAGGCGCTGGCTCGGGCGAGTACCGACGGCTGAAAAGCGACTCGCAGTCAGTTCGCAGTAAAGAGGTCACCGACCGCGCCGAGGGTGAGCGCGCCGAAGACGGCCAGCGAGAAGGCGACGAGGAGGCCACCGATCAGGACCAGCAACGGCGCGAGCCCGTCCCCCGCGGCGACGTCACTGAAGAGTTCGGTCATCTCGGTGAGGTTGTCCACGACGATGTTCAACGGTGTGATGGTGTCCATATGCGGGGGTTGTTATCGGGGCTACTTGTCCGTGCCGGTCCCGCCCGGCCGGTCGACCACACAGCATCGTCGGAGCGATTAAACCGCTCCCGCTCTAACATTGGCCCGTGACTGAGGACGCGACGCTCTCGGCGTTCGACGACGAGGAGGCGGCCACCGAGTCGGGCGACGGGGCCGGAGCCGAGACGGAGTCAGGGAGCGACGACGCGAGCCCCGGCGATAGGGCACGCGTCCGCTCGACGTACGCGTGGGGAACGTACACGTGCAACCACTGTGAGACCGCGGTCGACCGGGTCTGGCGCGCGGACGGCGACCTCGTCTGTCCGGACTGCAAATCATGGTAATCGGCGACTGCTGGCGGTAACGACCGGCTTCTCGGGGGTGTCCTGCGGACGGGGTCCCGAAGTTTTATATCTTCGTCGCGGCTTTGTACACTTGCAATGGCGAAAGGTACGGTCGACTTCTTCAACGACACTGGCGGCTACGGCTTCATCGAAACTGACGACGCGGACGAGGACGTGTTCTTCCACATGGAGGACATCGGCGGTCCTGACCTCGAGGAGGGGCAGGAGCTGGAGTTCGACATCGAGGAGGCCGAGAAGGGGCCACGCGCGACTAACGTCGAGCGGCTCTAGGTCGTCCCGAACGGAGGTATCGTTTTCCGACTGCTAGCCGGATAGCTTCGGCACCGTCGATCAACGGGTTCGAGCGACGATCGGTCGACTGGCCGCCGATACGTCTCATACGAGTAGTAATTCCTGCGACACAAAACATATGTCTCGGAGCGCCGGATGTCGTAGTAACGGCCGAGTCGCCCGCCTCCCCGCGGCCAGTGACGAGAGTATGACCGATGCCAATCCGACGCCGGACGCGAGTACCGATCCGCCGACCGACGGCGAAACCCTCCGGATCGACACCGTCGAACGGCTCTGTGACGACATCGAGCGAAACGTCGCCGACGTCATCGTCGGGCACGACGACGCCGTCGAACACGTCGTCACCGCCTTGCTCGGCCGCGGCCACGTCCTGCTCGAGGACGTGCCGGGAGTCGGCAAGACCATGCTCGCGCGCTCGATCGCCAGATCCGTCGACTGTTCGTTCAGTCGGGTCCAGTTTACCCCCGATCTCCTCCCGACCGACGTGACCGGCGTCAACGTCTTCAACCAGAAGACCCGCGAGTTCGAGTTCCAGCCCGGCCCCGTCTTCGGCAACATCGTTCTCGGCGACGAGATCAACCGCGCGCCGCCGAAGACCCAAGCGGCCCTGCTCGAGGCGATGGAGGAAGAGCAGGTCACCACCGACGGCCGGACCCGCGAGCTGCCGACACCCTTTACCGTGATCGCGACCCAGAACGCCGTCGAGCCCAACCGGACCTACGAGTTGCCCTTCGCCGAGGTCGATCGCTTCATGAAGAAGCTCCGCCTGGGCTACCCCGACCCCGACGAGGAGGCCGAACTGCTCGGCCGGACCGTCGGCGATCACCCCATCGACTCCCTCGAGGCGGTGACCGACCGCGAGACCCTCGTCGCCGCCCGCGAGACCGTCTCGACGGTACAGGTTGCCGAGCCGGTCCGGGAGTACGTCACCCGGCTGGCGGCGTACACCCGCGAGAACGCCCACATCGGCGTCAGTCCCCGCGGGACGATCTCGCTGCTGCGAGCGGCCCAGGCCCGGGCGGTCACCAACGGTCGGGAGTACGTGATTCCCGACGACATCGAGACCGAGGCACGGGTCGTCCTGGGCCATCGGATCAAGACGAACGGTCGCGACCGCGACGGGATCGCGGTCATCGAGGACGCACTCGAGCGCGTCCCCGTCGAATGAGACTCACGCGCCGCGGCTGGGTCGCCGTCGCCGTCGTCCTCGCGGCCACCGCGATGAGCTGGCGGTTCGGACCACGTGCGTTGAACGCCGTCGTCGTCCCGCTGCTCGTCGTCCTCCTCGCCGGCGCCGTCGTGGTCGCCCGCGCCGAGCGGCCCCGCGTGACCCGCCGTCCGCTCGCCGAGGGGTTCATCGGCGAGGAACGAACGGTTTCGGTCGCGATCGAAACCGACGATACCGTCGCCGCGACGGTATCCGATACCGTCGGCGACGGCCTCTCTGCGATCACGGCCCCGTACGCGGAGACGACCCTCGACGGCGAGGAGGCGTTCGCCTACGACCTGCGACTCGAGGCGCGCGGCCGCCATCGGGTCGGACCGCTATCGATAGTCGTCAGCGACATCATCGGCCTGATCGAACGGCAGTTCGAATACGAGGAGACGGCGACGGTTCTGGTCTACCCCCGGGTTCGGGCCCTCGACGGCGGCCCCGCGGTCGATCGGCGGACGCTCGCCAGCGTCGCCGACCGACGGACCCGCGAGGAGTTCGACCATCTCCGGACGTACCAACGGGGCGATCCGATGGCCGACGTCCACTGGAAGAGCGCGGCCAAACGCCCCGACGAGGACCTCGTCGTCACGGAGTACGCCGACGACGACGCGGTCGGTGCCGTCACGATCGCCGCCGATTGCCCGACCGACCGCGAGGACGGGGCCGACGAGATGGCGTCGGCCGCCGCCAGCGTCGCGACCGCCCTCCTCGAGCAGGGGGCGACGGTCGGGCTCGTCACACCCGACGCGACACAGCCACCGGGAACGGGCCGTGCCCATCACCGGGACCTGCTCGGACTGCTCGCCGTCGCCGAACCGGGTGAACTCCCCGAGGAAGAGCGCCGAGACGCCGACGTCGTGGTCCGGACCGAGTCGACCGGGACGACGATCACGGTCGACGGCCGGGAGATTCCCTTCGGTCGGCTGTTCGGCACGGATCGTTCGGACCGGATGGGAGACGACGGGCCGGTCGATCCCGATCCCGGCAATCGATCGGGGGTGAGCGTATGAGTACGGAGGCCTCGAGCCACGCCGGCGAGCGGACGGTCGCGATCGATACCGACGGGACGGTCGATGTCGCCCGCTGGCTGGCACTCGGCTGTGTCTTGGTCCTGACGGCGTCGTACGTCTCGGTCCTGTACGGCGTGACACAGGTCGTCGGCGGTAGTCGATCGTTGCTGGCGATCGTCGGCCTGAGCCTCGCCGCGGCGACGATCCTCGCGGGGCTGATCCGCCCACGGACCGCGGCGATGGTCGCCGCGGTCGGGGCCGGGATCGGGTTCGCCTACTACTTCACGTCGGCCGGCGTCGAACTCGGTACCGTTCTCACGGCGACCGACCAGCTCGTTTCCGACACCGTCGCGCTCGCGACCGGGCTCCCGTTGCTTCGAATGGTACAGGCAGGGACCTGGACGCTCGGGTTCGCGCCCGCCCCCGTGTTCCTCTCGTGGTATCTCGCCGCCCGGGGCCGGTACGCCGCCAGCGTCGTCCCCGGCGGCGCGGCGCTGGGCTTTCTCGTTCTGACCGGGGACGCGGGGACACCGGCCGCGCTCGCCGGCACCCTCGCAGCCATCGGTGCCGTCGCCTTCGGCGACCTCCGGCACCGTGGCGGCTCGATCGCACAGGCGGACCTGCTCGCGGTCCTGTTCGCGGTGACCGTCGCGCTCTCGCTGTCGGTCTCGGTCGTCCCCGGCGAGCCGACGGGGCCGACACACCTGACACAGGGCGAACCCGGGACCCTCGAGGCGACGATCGACTCGGCACCCCAGCGATCGGGGATCTCCGGCCAGGTCGATCTCTCGCCGGAAGTGCGCTTTACCGTCGAATCGGACGACCCCGCCTACTGGCGGACGGGAGTCTACGACCGGTTCACCGGCGACGAGTGGGTCCGGACGGGACAGGACGAGCGGTACGACGGACGGCTGGCTTCGCCACCCGACAGCACCGAGACCGTCAAACAGACCGTCACCGCCGAAACGGAACTCGGGATCATGCCCGTCGCACCCCAGCCGGTCGAACTCGGCGGCGAGATCACGCGGCGGACGACCGTCTCCAGACACGGCCAGCCCCGGCCCGAGACACCGCTCCAGCCGGGCGAGAGCTACACGGTCGAGAGCGCTGTCGTCGACCAGCGTCCGGCGGCGCTTCGAGCCGCGGGGACCGACTACCCCGACCGGATCACCGACACGTATCTCCAGACGCCCGAAGATACCTCGAGTACCTTTGGCGACCGAACCGACGAGATCACTGCCGGCGCCGACACCCCCTACGACAAAGCGGTCGCGATCGAGGACGCCCTCGAGTCGACGAAGCGCTATTCGCTCGAGGTGTCCCAGCCCTCGGGCAACGTCGCCGAGAAGTTCCTGCTGGAGATGGATGCGGGCTACTGCGTCTACTTCGCGACGACGATGACCCAGATGCTCCGTGAGGAAGGGATTCCGGCCCGCTACGTCACCGGCTACACGACCGGCCAGCAGGTCGACGACGACACCTACGTCGTTCGCGGGCTCGACGCCCACTCCTGGGTCGAGGCCTACTTCCCCGATCACGGCTGGGTCCGGTTCGATCCGACGCCGAGCAGCACGCGGAGCGACGTCCACACCGACCGCCTGCAGGAGGCCCGCGCAAACGGGAACGACAACGCCGACACCGACGAGAGCGCCGACGTGCCAATCGACGGGAACGATCCCGGAACGGACGAGGACCCACGAGATGGGGACGGATCCGACTCCTTCGACGGGAACGGAACCGAACCGAACGACCCGTCCGACGTGCAGGAGCCCCAAAACGACACGGAACCCGAGGACAACGCGACGAACGACACCGACGACCCCGAGACGTCGTTCAACGGCACTACCGTCGACGGCGAGGACGAGCGATCCTGGCTCGAGCGCCTCTCGGCCGTCGCCCGCGAATCGGTCGCACTCGGGGTGGTGGCGCTCGTCGGCCTTGCCGCAGGGGCGCGTCGGACCGGCGCGCTGGCACGACTCCGGCGCGAGGTCGGCGTCTACTGGCACGGCCCCCGTCGCGATCCCAACCGGGACGCCGAACGCGCGTTCGAGCGCCTCGAGCGCCTGCTGGCTCGGCAGTACCGGCCCCGACGACGCTCGGAATCGGGCCGGGCGTATCTGACGGCCCTTGCCGCGGCCGCCGACGAAGGCGAGCCACCGACGGATCCGCGCCTCGAGCGCGTCCTCGAGGCCTACGAACGGGCGACCTACGGCGGGGGCGTCGACAGGGCGGAGGCCGACGCGGCGATCGCGGTCGTCGACGATCTCGCCCGGGACCGGCTCCCGGTGATCGGCCGTCGAGAGTGACAGCGACTCCGGGTGTCCACGGTCATATGATTCCGGAAGCGGGGAGAGCGACCACGATTTCCCCGCGTCTCCGGCTCGCCCCTTGAAAAAGAACCACGCGAAGGCATGCGGGTCCCGATAGTGTTTAATATGCCCGTTTCATACCAACGAACGTAATGTCGGAAGTCTGCTCGACGTGCGGGCTGCCCGAGGAACTCTGCGTCTGCGAGGACGTGGCCAAGGGCCAACAGCAACTCAACATCCGCATTGACGAGCGCAGATACGGGAAAGAGGTAACGATCGTCGAAGGATTCGATCCGAAGGACGTCGATCTGGACAGTCTCTCGTCGGATCTCAAATCAAAATTCGCCTGTGGTGGCACCGTCGAGGACGACCAGATCGAACTCCAAGGCAACCACACCGGCCGCATCGAGGAGTTCCTTCGGGACCGCGGCTTCAACGTCGCCTGATGCCCGCGATGCTCTGAGACGACTTCCGAACCCACGACCGCGTCGCCGCTTCAGTATCCGTTTTTCGCGTCGCTCCACTGGGAGCCACCGCTATCGGTCGAGTCGATACGATCGGGGCCGCGTTAGAAGGGCGATTCCCGCTCGGCCTCGTCGTCCTCGCCGTCGTCCTCGCGGACGAGCCCGAACTTCATTCCGTACTTGTCCAGCCCGCCCGCCATGCTCTCGACGCGCGCGTCGGCGGTCCCCTCGTAGGTGCCGATGAGCTGGGCCGCCTGGACGCTCGCCTTCCCGTGGGGACAGACCGTGACGATACGGTCCTCGCCCTCGAGTTCCTCGAGCCGGTCCATGAGCCGATCGAACGGAATGTTCTCGCTGTCGGGGATGTGGCTGTGTGCGAAGCTCCGCTCGTCGCGGATGTCGACGATCCGAACGTCCGCGTCGTCCTCTACGAGTTCCTTGACCTCATCCGGGGAGATTTCGCCGTCCATTACCGGAACGATAGGCGTCGACGCGAATAAGAACCGGGGTTTGGGCCCTCGACAGCCCGACAGATCCCCGGCAATCACCCGTCGTACCGATTTCGACGGTCCGTCTCAGAGGACGCCGTCTTCCTTCGCCAACAACAACCCCGAGAGGGTCGCGTCGTTCGTCGGTCCCTCGCGGACGCGCTCGAGCGCCTCGCTCACCGGTACCGTCCGGACCTCGAGGAACTCGTTGTTGTCCAGTTCCCGCTCACCCGGCTCGAGTCCCTCGGCGTAGACGATTCCGCGGTCGTGGCGCAACACGCCCGTCGCGACGGCGTACTCCTGTAGCAGGGCCGTACTCGAGGGCCGGAAGCCGGTCTCCTCCTCGAGTTCGCGGGCCGCCGCCGTCGTGTAGGACTCGCCGTCCTCGACGATCCCCGCCGGCAACTCGAGATGCGTCTCGCGGATCGTCGGCCGGTACTGCTCGACGAACAGGAGGTGATCGCCGTCGCCGTCCGCGTCGGCGAGAACGCTCCCGTCGACCCGCGCGACCACGACCACCGCGTCCGGCAGCTGGGCCCAGTAGTAGCGCTTTTCGGTTCCGTCGGGCTGTTCGAGCAAGTCGTAACCGCCGTCGTACCAACTCGTCTCATACTCGGTTCGCTCCTCGAGCAACGCCCACTCGTCGGGTACAGTCATCGGCTACTACTGCGGACTCGAGGCCGTAATAGATGGTCGTTCGTCGAGCCACGAACCGTTTCAGGACCGGTCGACTACGTCCCGGTATACCCGCCCGAACGCCTGCCGACGGAGCGTCGCGACCGCCGCCTCGGGCTCGTTCTGGAAGGTCGCGGCGACGGCCGTACCGTCCAGTCCCGCGTGCCAGACGACGCGGTCGACGTCCTCGTGGCCGACTTCAGTCACCTCGCCGTCGTACCCCTCGCACCACTCCTCGTACTCCTCGCGAGATCCGACGTGAACCTCGAGTAGATTGGCGAAGAGGGCGTCTCGAGCCGTTTCGACGACGTCGCCGGTGACCCGGTCGTCGTACTCCTCACGATCGAATTCCATGGCCTTCGCGACCTCGCGGACGACCGTCTGTGCCGCGGGTCCGACCGACTCGTATCGCTCCCGCGCTTCGGCAGGTGACTCGAAGCTGAACAGCCCCTCAGTGTGCATATTCGGACGGTCGGCCGACTGGCAGTTACGCGTTTTCGTTCCCGTCGCCGCCGTCCGTCGAGTCGGCCCCCTCGTCCCCGTCCGAGGGCTGCATCTCGCGGGTCAACTCGGCGGCCTCCTGCAGAACGTCCGCCGCTTCGGCCGTCAGGTCGCCGCGGCCGCGGCCCCGGCCGCGGCTCTGTCGGCTGACGGCACCCTCGAGCGAGTCCGGACGGCCCGGCTCGCGACCGTGGCCGTGATCGTGACCCTCGAACTCCGGCGTGTCGATCTCCTCGGCGTGTGGACTGACGCGCGCCCCGAGTTCCTCGGGGCTACAGTCGGCCCAGTCGGGCGCGTGTTCCTCGAGCCACTCGCGGTGTTCCTCGCGGCCCAGCGACGCAGTGATCGCGAGATGGTTCGCGAGATGGACCGCGTCGGCCTCCTCGGCGTCACAGACCGGACAGGCGTATCCCATACCCGAGGCTACGGCCGCGGACGGTAAAACGTCCCGCTACTCCACTTTGCGGATCATCACGATCGCGTCCTCGCCGTCGCCGTAGTACGCCGGCACCCGGCGGAGCGGCTCGAACCCGAACTCCCGATAGAGCCGTTTGGCCCCGTCGTTCGACCGGCGAACCTCGAGTTTGACCGTGCCCGCACCCTGAGCCGCGAGGACGCCGAGCGATCGGGACAGCAGTGCGGAACCGACGCCGGCACCGCGGTGGTCGGGATGGACGGCGATGTCCTTGACGTGACCCAGCGCGCGGCCGATCTGCTGGGTCACGTCGGCCACGATATAGCCAGCAATCTCGCCGTCGGTTTCGGCGACCAGAAACCCGGGATTACCGAGAAAGCGTTCGAAGGCGTCGTACGGCCAGGGCTGGGAAAACGAGTCGTTCTCGATGCGAACGACCGCGAGCAGGTCCGCCCGCTCGGCGGGCCGGATCGATACCCGTTCGCCGTCCTCCGGCACGAACGTCGTCACAACCAGAAGTTACACGCCGAACAGTAAAAGCCGTACGCGTCCCGGAAGCGAACGGGATCGACCGCCGGCCCCTCGGCGTCGACGGCCACCACGGGACTCACTCCGCCGGGATTGCGCCCATCTCGAACTCCTCGGTCAATTCTTTCAACTCCTCGAGGGCTTCCTGTTCCTCACGGAGGTTCTGTTCGAGGAGATCGGCCGCCTCGTCCATCCCGAGCTGGTCGGCCAGCGGGATCAGGTTCCCATAGGCCGCGATCTCGTAGTGTTCGGTCTTCTCGGCGGCCGCCATGTTGTGATAGTCCATCACCTCCTGGTCCGGCTCCATCGCCGTGAACTCCTCGTACTCCTCGAGCAGCCCTTCAACCCCTTCACACTCCTCTTTCTCCGGCGGCTCGCCGAAACTGTCGAAGACCTCCTCGAGTCGATCGATCTGTCCCCGTGTCTCCTCGCGGTGATCCGCAAACGCCTGTGCGATCTCGTCGCGATCGGTATTCGACTCCAGTTCCTCGAGCGCGTCGAGCAGCTGGTGTTCCGCGTGATAGATGTCCTCGAGGCCGTGTTCGAACAGGTCGTGGATCGTCTCCATACTCATCGTGAACCAGTCGCTCGTTCACCCGCCGGGCGAAAAAGCCGAGAGCCTGCGACGGCAGGCGCTCACGACTCCGTTTTCGTCGCCTCTTCGACCCGAGTCGCGTGTTTCTCGAGGTCCGCGGCCAGCGTCCGGGCCTGTTCGGCCGTCAACTCGAGATCCTCCATATGCTTCGGGACGTACTCCTCCGAGAGGTTGTCGAATTCGAGCCGGAGCCGGACGCGCTCGGGATCCTCCCGATCGGCCGTCGCGTCGACGACGGCGACCGACTCCCACTCGAACGTCTCGCCCACTGCCTTCCCCTCGACGTAATCGAGCGTCGTGCGCGCAGTGACCGACAGCAATCGATCGGACATGTCAGTCGGGTCAATTCGCCGAGTCGACTTATACTACTCGTCCATCGTATCGATCTCGGGGTTCGGCCACCGCCTCCGAAGGGCCGGAACCGAACCCGCTCACCGACCGTTCCATCCGGCCGCGTACCCACCGCGCGCGAGAGTTGCTGGGAGCCACCGCCCGGCGGATCGGCCGGGTCGTCGGCCTCGATCGAATGCCGAACGGTGCCAAAGCCACCAGCACGACCACGAACCATCGACCAGAGACGGCGTTCGTGCCTCACCTACCGGCCGTTTTTGCCCCAAACGGCTCGAGAGAACTCGACGCCGACTCGATCAGAAACGAGCGACACTGCGGCTGACGGTCCACGACGACCGCCGCTCGGCCGATGTCGAGATCCGGGAGTTCCCATCCGAGACGGCTATCCCTCCCGTTGTGACCGCCTAGACTCGCGTTCGTGGTCCCAGTGCGGAGCCGTTAGTTCCCCTTCCGCACTGGTGATGACTCGAGCCACGGGATAAGACGGGTACATCATCGCCCCGCAGCACCACATCGCTCGGCGACTCACAATCGGTTTCGATCGACCACCCGTCGGAGATAGCGGCATAATCACCCCATAAGACAGAGCGCGGGTATCGCTTGCAGCCGAAGCGATACTTATCCCGTCGTGGTCCAAAGGGAGTCCCATGACAGACGCAGCCGAATGCAAACCGGAGCCGCTCGAGCAAGAGACGAAAGAGCGCGACGACGCCCACCTCGACGACATCGAAGAAGGAGCCGGCTGTACGGAAATCTGGGAACACCTCGCCGAGAAGCGCGAAGAGTAGTGCGAGAATTTCGCCACGGCAACGACCTTTTTGACCGTCACTCCCGTATTCAGGTGCATGACTGACAACCGGTCCGGAGATCGTTCCTCCCGCCGCGGTGAAAACGGTCGTTCGATCCCGACGGACCGAGAATCACCCGTCGGCGCACCGGTCATCCGGGGCGACGAGTCGGTCGCGGGAACACACGCTCGCGAGGCCGTCCAGTTCGATCCCGACGATCCCGAGAGCCTCGCGGACGCCGCCGAGATCGTCCGCCAGTTTGCGGGCGGTGCAACCAACGACGACCACCTGTACATGCTCCGCGGGGCAGCCGCCTGCGCGGCACTCGTTCGCGGCGAGGGATCCTACAAGGCAGCCGCCGAACGTGCCGGCGGCGAAGCGACCGTCTCCTTTATTCGGAAGTGGGCTCGAGTCCACGATCTACCGCGCTCGGTACGCAAACAAGTCGCGATCGGACAGATCGCGCCGACAGCTGCCAAACACATTGCCCGCGTCGGCGGCGAAGCACGGCTGCTTCTGGCCTGGGCAACGCTTGATGGCGACCTTACAGTCCGCGACGTCCGAAGCGTCGCCAGTATGATCAACGACGGCGACTCCATCGAACATGCCCTCGCGGATCACGGTGTTACCCTCGGCGAACTCAGCCTTATCCTCTCGCCAACGACCTATCGCGATCTCCGCCGTCGTGCGTCGGTCGATGACGTCGATCCGGGCCGGATCGTCACCGAAGCACTCGAACAGTACTTCGAATAGCAGTCCCGGGCGACGAAGAAAGAAACGTTTAACCGCTCCTCACCGAAAGTAGGGAACACAGGGCCGGTAGCTCAGTTTGGCAGAGCGTCTGGCTTTTAACCAGACGGTCGCGTGTTCAAATCGCGCCCGGCCCGCTTCTGCGAGGAACAGTTCGTGACGAGCGGAGCGACGATCGTGATCTGAACGCAGGAAACACACGGCGCGAGCGGAGCGATCGTATTCGAATCGTCCCGGCCCAGACAGTGAAATGTTTTGTTACTAACAACTGGACCGACGGCGCTGTATGTAGAGTGATCGTAATCTTCTGCGTGAAGCGAGTACGAGAGACTCGACTGTTCGAAGGAAGTCACTCGTCATATGAACGGGTCAAACCGATAGCTGCCGTCATTGAAAACGGAAAATCCAAGGGCCCGAGTTACGGCAGCATTTTAGATAGCACGAGGGTTGAGACGAAGTTAATTTCGGATGATAGCCGTATCCTAAGCCCTGATACGGGTCAATCCGAGAGTGCGGCACTACTGGTACGGGGACGGCGATTGACGGTGGAGGCCAACACGACGAGGGAACAAAACGACCTCAGGTCCATAGTACTCCTCGACAGATGAACATCGACGAAAAGGCCATCCGAAATCTGTGTACTGATCCCGTGTTCGAGCGGGGGCAAAAGTACCGCAACGAGGGGCGCATCCAGCGAATCGAACGGTTCGACGATGTCGTCACCTCCGTCGTGCAGGGATCGTCTCAATACGACGTGACCGTCGAACGAGGAGAAAAGACCACCGACGCTCGGTGTACGTGTCCCTACGATGGCGCTGGCGAATGCAAACACGTTGTCGCGGTGTTGCTGGACATCGCCGCCGATACACCCCGAGACGAGAGCGAACGTGTGGAGTCAGTACTCCAAAACGTCTCGGCCGACGATCTCCGGACATTCCTACGCGACGTACTCGCCGAGCATCTGGATCTCCGTGATCGGTTCCTCGCGCGCTTTGGCGACACCGACAAATCTGTCGAAGAGTATCGCGCCGAAATCGAGCAACTGTTCGACCGACACACACAGGACTATCCGGTCGTCACCGACGCCATCGACTTCTCGCATTTCTTCGAGTTGGCTGAGCAGTACCGCGAGCGCGAGCGCTACCTGGAAGCCGCGACCGCCTATCGCGCGCTGTTCGAGGGAATCGACGATAACGAAGTCCGCATTGACGCCGCGTACGACCACTACGCTAACGCCTTGCAGTCCGCCCTCGACGAATACGTCGAGTGCGTACTCGCGGGCGATCCTGACCGAGGCGAGTTCGAGAAGTACATCGGTGTGCTAGAAGACCAAGCGACATCGGAGCATCCAGCTAACACCGAGCAGTTCTACCGAGCGATCGACGACCTCGAAGAGAGACGATGACGGTCGAGTCCCCCGCTCGGGAAAAGATTCGGTCACTCTGTACCGAACGATCCCTGGAGCAGAGAACCAACTACTGGAATCAAAGTCGGATTTGGGAGTTGACCACCGACTTCCGGCGAGTCTCGTCTCTTCGCTCGTTTCACTCGCTTCGATCAGCGAACTCGCCGTACATCGCAAACGCAAGCGTTTGCTCAGTCCCGACGATTTATGCGCCCACCTGCAAACGAACCTCTATGGGCGGTATCGAGCTACGGAATGGAACACTCGTCGTCGAACGTGAACCGAATCAGCTCGACGAGATGGCGATTGGGTTCTCCAAAATTCTCGGTCATTTTGACATCAAGCACGTCTACATCGCGGGGTACGTCTCCATACTCGCTGGTCGGGCGCGCTCTACCGAGGACGTCGACGTCCTCATCGAACAGATCGACGAGGAGACTGCAGACGAACTCGCCGCGATGCTGGACGAAGAGGGGTTCTGGGGACCGGCAATGCCACTCACGTCGATGTACGAGATGCTCGATAACGGGGATAACATCTGGGTCGCGCCAACGGATCAGGTCACGCCGCACCTCGAAGTCAAGTTCGCGGGCGATGAATTCGATCGCGCGTCCCTCGAAAACGCTATCACAGCCCGAATCGGTGGTAAGACGATTCCGATAGGCCCCTTAGAACTCCAGATCGCGTACAAACTCTACCTCAGTGCGCAAAAGGACGTCGAGGATGCAGTCCACCTCTACACGCTCTTCGAGGAAAGTCTTAGTGTGCCCCGCCTCGAAGAGTGGGCAACGCGACTCAACGTCGAAGCCGAATATGAGCGACTCAAACGCGCGTGAGCATCTGGATGCAAAACACGAACGCAACCGTGAGCAGCGCATCGAAGGTGTCAAGCGCTGGGTCGAATACATCAAGTCCGAATCCCCCGAGACGTGGGGACCGCAGCAGAACGCGGTCGTCAATGACCAGCTTGATGCGGCCCAAAGCGTCCAGACTTCGACTACTCACCAGCAGCACGTGAAAGACGTAGCGGCGGAGATCCTCGAAGTAAGCGACGAGTCTGACTCCGATTCGAAGTAGACGAACTCCTCGCGGGAGATTCATCTCAGGAATCATACATAGCGTCTCAAAGTAGGAGGTGTCGCCAAGACGTAGTCGTCTTGGGCTTTAGGGTAACGTGTGAGAGCCAAGGGCCGGATTTGAACCGGCGGTGGGCGGCTCTGCAGGCCGCTGCGTTCGGCCGGACTCTGCCACCTTGGCGCGTTTTAGCGTTGTTACTGCGTTCGTTTAAGCATAGCGGTACGGATCAGCACTTGTATCGGATCGAAGCGTTATAAATGCAGAAAACCCCGAGCAGCCACTGGCTGGCAGTGGCTGTTCGAGGTTGGATGAAAGTATGAATGGTGGCGGCGAATCAGATTTCCCAGAGGGTCGCCCACTCCAGTACTGACCGAAACGCAGGCGAGCTTATCTTCCGTGTTCGGGATGGGTACGGGAGGCACCTCGCCGCTATGGCCGCCGTAACGCCGATTCACGGAATCGAACCGCGATCATGCCAATATCGGTGGTCTCTCCAAGACCGAGTGTACGTGTAGTCCAGTTTGCGTCCGGACCCGTTCGCGCGTCACGGATCCAATGCGATGTAGTGTATGAGTGTGTGGCTTGGCCGATTAGTTCTCGCGGGCTCAACACCTCGTTGCCTTGGTGCGTACACCCCGAGTCTATCGATCTCGTCTTCTACGAGTGGCCTCGGTGGTATCTCTTTTTCAGGTGGGTTTCGAGCTTAGATGCGTTCAGCTCTTACCCCGTGGTGCGTCGCTGCCCGGCACGTGCCCTTTCGGACAGCCGGTACACGAGTGGCACCCATTCGTAGTTCCTCTCGTACTATACGAACGTTCCCGTCAGATACCGTAACACCCCCAATAGATAGCAGCCGACCTGTCTCACGACGGTCTAAACCCAGCTCACGACCTCCTTTAATAGGCGAACAACCTCACCCTTGCCCGCTTCTGCACGGGCAGGATGGAGGGAACCGACATCGAGGTAGCAAGCCACCCGGTCGATATGTGCTCTTGCGGGTGACGACTCTGTTATCCCTAAGGTAGCTTTTCTGTCAGCAATTGGCCGCATCAAGCAGCCTAATTGGTTCGCTAGACCACGCTTTCGCGTCAGCGTCCGTCGTTGTGCCGGACACTGTCAGACTTCCGTTTGCTCTTGCGCTCTTTTCCGCGTCTCCGACGCGGATGAGGAAATCTTGGGGCGCGCCCGATATCTTTTCAGGCGCGTACCGCCCCAGTCAAACTGCCCGGCTACCAGTGTCCTCCGCCAGGAGTGAGAGTCGCAGTCACCATCGGGTAGTATTTCAATGCTGCCTCGGTGGCCCGCTAGCGCGGGTACCTGTGTAGCGGCTCCTACCTATGCTGCACAATGGCGACCACGTCTCAGTGACAGCCTGCAGTAAAGCTCTATAGGGTCTTCGCTTCCCCTTGGGGGTCTCCAGACTCCGCACTGGAACGTACAGTTCACCGGGCCCAACGTTGGGACAGTGGCGCTCTCGTTGATCCATTCATGCAAGCCGCTACTGAAGCGGCAAGGTACTACGCTACCTTAAGAGGGTCATAGTTACCCCCGCCGTTAACAGGTCCTTCGTCCCCTTGTACGGGGTGTTCAGATACCTGCACTGGGCAGGATTCAGTGACCGTACGAGTCCTTACGGATTTGCGGTCACCTATGTTGTTACTAGACAGTCGGAGCGCCCGAGTCACTGCGACCTGCCCCATTGCAGGGCAGGCATCCCTTATTGCGAACGTACGGGACTAACTTGCCGAATTCCCTAACGTCGGTTGCTCCCGACAGACCTTGGCTTTCGCCGCCACGAGTACCTGTGTCGGATCTCGGTACGGACAGTGTGTTTGCCTTTTCACGGGCTCTAGGTTGACCTCTCTTGCGCTATCCTATCATTCGGTCGCTTCGTGCCATTACGGCTTCCACGAACTTCGATAGTTCGACCGGGCGAAAGCCCGGCAGAGGCGGCCCCAAAGCGTTGGCTTTGAGTACACACTGGCATAGGAATATTAACCTATTTCCCTGTTGTCAGCTTCGACTTACGGGCTGACTTAGGACCGGCTAACCCTCAGCTGATCAGCATTGCTGAGGAACCCTTACTCGTTCGGCCGTCGGGGTTCTAACCCGACTAACGCTGCTACTATGACCAGGATTTTCGTTACTGAACGGTCCACACGATCTCTCGACCGTGCTTCCACCCGAACAGAACGCCAACCTACGAGATCACCAGTATCAGTGGTGCTGCTAGGTCTCGGTGGTAGACTTGAGCCCCGATCATTTTGGGCGCCTCAAACCTCGGCCGGTAAGCTGTTACGCTTTTCTTAGAGGGTAGCTGCTTCTAAGCTCACCTCCCGGCTGTCTAGGGCTTGAGACCACCTTCGATCGCACTTAGTCTACACTTGGGGACCTTAACCCAGCTCTGGGTTGTCTCCCTCACGGTACACAGGCTTACCCCGTGCACCGGACTCCCTGCGTCAAACGACGTTCATAGGTTCGGAGTTGGACAGGGGGGCACACTCCTCTCGGAGTGCGATCCCCCAATCCGTCGCTCTACCCCATGAACTATCTCGGCAGAGGTCATGCTTCGACATGTTTCGGTTGGAACCAGCTGTTTCCGGACTCGATGGGCCTTTCACCCCTAGACGTAGGTCACGAGAGGGTATTGTAGGACACCAACTCTAACAGGCCTCCACGTGCCTTTCGGCACGCTTCGCCTTGCCCACGCCTAGATCGTCCGGTTTCGGGTCGTGCCCGTTTGACTCCCCGCGCTTGAACACGGCGGCCCTCGTGCAAAGCACTGCGGCCATGTCGGTTTCCCTTCGCCTTCCTCGATGATCGAGTTAGACTCGTCAAACAGGCACACTCCCTGGTTCGTTTTTCAAAACGTACGACAGAACACCGGCTTCCCAAACTTCTTACTACAGGTTCGCACCTGATTCATTTTGTCCGGGACCTTGTGTGCCCTGTCGCTCCATCGCCAACTGATTTCACGCCCTATTGCACCTCCCTTCGTGGGGTGCTTTTCAGCGTTCGCTCACGCTACTTGTTCGCTATCGGTCTTGAGGAGTGTTTAGTCTTCGCGGTCGATGCCCGCGATATTCACGAGGGATATCCAACCCCCGATACTCTGGAGCTGACTCGTTCCTTACTTGTCGACGGTACGGGACTGTCACCCTGTTTCGTACTCTATTCCAAGAGACTTCGCGTCGCCGTTCGGGAAGTGATCGTCAGTCCGAACACCACATTGCCCGTGAAGGCTTCGGTTTGGACTGTGTCGCGTTTATTCGCCATTACTAACGACATCGCGTTTGCTTTCTTTTCCTGTCGATACTAAGATGTTTCAATTCTCGACGTTCCCCATTGCGCGAAGCAATTGCGGTGGGGATTCCCATTCGGAGATCCCAAGTTCTTTGCCTCCGTGCGGCTCCCTTGGGCTTATCGCAGCTTGGCACGTCCTTCTTCAGCTCTCAAGCCGAGCGATCCACCAGCTGGCACAGTAGCCACGTTCATCGGATCGGCGTTGCGACAGAGTCGCAACATCGTGACCCGGGAACGGGTCCAGTGGACGCCTGGACTACACGTACACACGGTCTCATCTGCACGCCGGTAGACGGCCGGCCTGCATTAACCCTTCCCACCCGCACTTGCGCGGGGTGGTGCATCGGTTCGTTCGGATTCAATCCTCGGGTCGTCTCCCACTTAAGGGGCACGATCTGTGATTTCCTCCGAGACATGGACCCACAGGGATTCGAACCCTGGGCATCCTCCTTGCAAAGGAGGCACTCTACCACTGAGCTATGGGCCCACGTCCGCCACAAGGGCGGACAGAGCGTGAAGCGTTAGCCTTGGTAGTTCAAAGGTGCCCGATCGGCCACGACGTGGGTCGATCGAACGTGGACTACGTAGCACGAATGCTACGAGTCAAGGTAGGCTGGGGCGACGCCCCAGTCCCGGTCTGTGGAGGTGATCCAGCCGCAGATTCCCCTACGGCTACCTTGTTACGACTTAAGCCCCCTTGCGGAGCCCAGATTCGACCGACGTTGCGTCGGCCTCATCCGGACCCCACTCGGGTGCTTTGACGGGCGGTGTGTGCAAGGAGCAGGGACGTATTCACCGCGCCCTTCTGAGGCGCGATTACTACCGAATCCAGCTTCATGAGGGCGAGTTTCAGCCCTCAATCCGAACTACGACCGAGTTTCGGAGATTAGCGCCCCCTTTCGGGGTTGCATCCCACTGTCTCGGCCATTGTAGCCCGCGTGTCGCCCAGCACATTCGGGGCATACTGACCTACCGTTGCCCGTTCCTTCCTCCAGTTTGGCACTGGCAGTCCTCCTAATGTACCCAACCACCGCTAGGTGTTGCTGGCAATTAGGAGTGCGGGTCTCGCTCGTTGCCTGACTTAACAGGACGCCTCACGGTACGAGCTGACGGCGGCCATGCACCTCCTCTCAATGGCTCCAGTAAGGTCATCAACCTGACTTTCACTGCACATTGTCGATGCTGGTGAGATGTCCGGCGTTGAGTCCAATTAAACCGCAGGCTCCTCCGGTTGTAGTGCTCCCCCGCCAATTCCTTTAAGTTTCATCCTTGCGGACGTACTTCCCAGGCGGTCTGCTTCACGGCTTCCCTGCGGCACAGCACAGGCTCGTAGCCTGTGCCACACCTAGCAGACATCGTTTACAGCTCGGACTACCCGGGTATCTAATCCGGTTCGTGACCCGAGCTTTCGTCCCTCACCGTCGGATCCGTCTTCCAGAGGCGCTTTCGCCACCGGTGGTCCGTCCAGGATTACGGGATTTCACTCCTACCCCGGACGTACCCCTCTGGTCTTCCGGTCCCAAGCCATGCAGTTTCCACCGGACGCCCGCGCGTTAAGCGCGCGGATTTCCCGATGGACTTGCATGGCCAGCTACGGACGCTTTAGGCCCAATAATAGCGGTCATCACTCGTGCTGCCGGTATTACCGCGGCGGCTGGCACCGGTCTTGCCCAGCACTTATTCCGCGACCACCTTACGGTCGCAAAAAGCGAGGACTATATGCCCTCGCACTTGGAGTCCCCTTATCGCACTTTCGTGCAGTGTAAAGGTTTCGCGCCTGCTGCGCCCCGTAGGGCCCGGTATCTTGTCTCAGATACCGTCTCCGGGCTCTTGCTCTCACAACCCGTACCGATTATGGGCACGGTGGGCCGTTACCCCACCGTCTACCTAATCGGCCGCAGCCACATCCTATGGCGCCGGAGCGTTTCGGATTCACGCCACTCCAGGCGATGAATCGTATTCCGAATTAGCCTCAGTTTCCCGAGGTTATTCGGATCCATAGGGTAGTTTGGCCACGTGTTACTGAGCTATCTGCTACGAGTCTGAACTCGTGCAACTAGCATGGCTAAATCGGACTCCAATAGCAATGACCTCCGGCAGGATCAACCGGAATGCTATCTGATCTCCCCAGTTGGGGAGGGTCTGTTTGGCGGTGAATGTTGGTACACACTCACACATGGGTCCACGTTCGCTGACGCCGGTCGTCTGACCGATCGAGCGTCACCGAACTACCAAGGCTAACATCAGATCCCATCTGTACGGCGGACCGCAGGGGTGGAATCCTCATTTCCTTCGGACGTATTCGTAGACTGTCCGGGGTATATAACCCCTTCGGGTTCGAACCGTCCGAGATGACGGACCGAGTTGAACGGCCCGTCGATCACATCGTCTTTTGCATTCACATCCGAATGCTCTCGAGCATATAAGGGCGTCGGATCGCGGCCACGCCGGAAACCGCATCCGGCGAGGGCGTGTGCGATCACAACTGAACGCCCGGACACGTATAAGGGCACCGGACTGTCACAGCCGGAAACCAGCTATGACCACGTCTTCAACGGAACCCTCGAGTGTCCATAAGGCCGTCGGAACGAACCGACGAGCGTCGAGAGCGGATGTGCAGTTCCTCCGTGCCGGGTGACGGCCGAAGGACGCGGCGGCGAGCGCCGCGTTGTTCGCATTACAATCGAGTGCCCGGGTAGTATATAAGGCCGTCGAACGGTTCCCGCATCGGATCCCGATACCATGGCACGGTTTTCCACGAGAAAAGGGGGACGTGTTGCTATTAAAACACCAGTCGCTCGAGCAGTACGATGGTCGCCGAGAATGTCACGCGGGCGGAGGCCGGCCGGTCATCCCACCCTCGTAGGGAGTCGGGCCGAATGATACCCGCGTGCGTCGTTCTCGAGCGCGGACGCGCAAGAAGGCTTCGTGTCACCGATCGCTGCCGGCCGTTCATGTCAACCAGTATGGGAGGGACGTTCGAGCGGCGCGAGACGCATCGATGCCGATAAACCACGTGCGTCGTAACGTAGGGACGAATGGTCCGGGACCCGTTCGCTTCGGAGTCGACGCCGTCCGCGGAGGAGATCTGCTCTGCGCTGGACGATCCCGACTGCCGTGAGATAATCCGCAATCTCGAGGAACCCATGACTGCATCGGAACTTACGAAGCGGTGTGAGATCCCGCAGTCGACGCTATACCGGAAACTCGAGTTGCTGACCGAGGCGACGCTGCTCGAGGAGTCGACCGAGATTCGACAGGACGGCCACCACGCGAGCAAGTACTCGATCGCGTTCGACGAGATTACGCTGGGGCTGGACGAGGAGCGGCAGTTGACGGTCGAGATCGAGCGGCCGGCCCGGACCGCCGACGAGCGACTCGCGGAGCTGTGGTCGGAGGTGCGAAAGGAAACATGAATCCGTTCCCTGCCGGTCCGACGGAAACGATGCTCGCACTGGCGGTCGTGAAGACGCTCGTCCTCGTGGTCGGAAGCGTCATCACGTACTTCGCCTTCAAGGCCTATCGACGGACGCGCCAGCCGGCGCTTGGCTATCTCGCGGCTGGCTTCGGAATCGTGACGCTCGGGTTCGTCCTGGCCGGCATGCTGTACGAGGTACTCGGCGTCGCGCTCGTCACGGGGGTCCTGCTCGAGAGCCTGCTCGTGTTGATCGGTTTCCTCGTGATCGCGTACTCGATGTACGCACAGTGAGCGGCGCCGTGTCACGGCCGCGGACGTAACTGACTGTTGTGTCGTTCTCGTCTCGATTCTACCTCGAGAAGCGTCGAGCAATCGTAGTGGCACGGAGTTGCGATACCGTCCTCGACGACTCGTACGTCGGTCCGCGAGTCGATGGCGGCAAACCGGTGTTCAACGTGCCGGCGTGGAATCGGGGGCGATTATGCCAGCCTGCTCGTTCGTTCGATGGCCG
This sequence comes from Natrinema pellirubrum DSM 15624, assembly GCF_000230735.2. Classification (NCBI taxonomy): domain Archaea; kingdom Methanobacteriati; phylum Methanobacteriota; class Halobacteria; order Halobacteriales; family Natrialbaceae; genus Natrinema; species Natrinema pellirubrum. Next base: position 223,077 of record NC_019962.1, on the reverse strand, counting down.
TCATCACCGGTTCAGCGTGTGAATCGCGTGTCCGAGCGCGTTCTCGGCGGCCTCCATCACTGACTCCGAGAGCGTGGGGTGGGTATGGACTGTCGCGGCGACGTCCTCGAGGGTCGCGCCGAGTTCGATCGCGAGGCCGAGTTCGGCGATCAGTTCCGAGGCTTCGGGACCGACGATCGAGGCACCGAGGAGGTAGCCGGATTCCTGGTCGGCAACGACCTTGACGAAGCCGTCCGCGTCGCCGGTCGTCAGCGCGCGACCGCTCGCACGGAAGGGGAACTTCCCGGTCACGGGGTCGAAGCCGGCCTCGGCGGCCTCGGATTCGGTCATCCCGACGGTCCCGATTTCGGGGTCGGTAAAGACGGCCGCGGGCATGGCCTGATAGTCGATCGCGGCGGGTTCGCCGGCGATGACCTCGGCTGCCACTTTCCCCTCCGCGCTGCCCTTGTGAGCGAGCATCGGTTCGCCGGCGACGTCGCCGACGGCGAAGATATGCTCGAGGTTCGTGCGTGCGCGCGAATCGGTTTCAATGAAGCCGGCATCGTCGGTCTCGACGCCGGCTTCCTCGAGGTCGAGGGTGTCCGAGACGGGCTGGCGGCCGACGGCGACGAGTACCTTCTCGGCCTCGAGTTCGAGTCGCTCGTCTTCGACGGCTTCGGCGCTCCCACCATCGGCAGCGGCGTTGTCTGCCGGTTCGGCGACGACGCGGATCCCGTCATCGCCGTCGCGTTCGTGCCACTCCGACGCGGTATACCCGAATTCGAACTCGATCCCGAGATCGGTCGCCCGCCCTTTGACGGGGCGTTTGAGATCGTCGTCGTATCCCGGGAGGATCGAGTCGAGCATCTCGATGACAGTCACGTCGGTCCCCAGTTTGGCGAAGACGCTTGCCAGCTCCATTCCGATATAGCCCGCGCCGACGACGACAAGCGAGTCCGGCACCGACTCGAGGGCGAGTGCCTGTCTCGAGTCCAGTACGGGCCCGTCGCCGAAGTCGAAGTTGGGGATCTCGATGGGGCGGGAGCCGGTCGCGATGACTGCGTGTTCGAACTCGAGGCTCTCCGAGCCCTGACCCTCGCCGCTGTGGGAGACACGGGCGGTGTTCTCGCCGGCGAAGCGAGCGGTGCCCTCGAGCAAGGAGACTCCATTGGCCTTACAGAGCTTCTCGACGCCGCTTGTGAGCTGGTCGACGACGCCGTCTTTCCACGTCATCATCTCGCCGAGGTCGATCTCCGGGTCGGCGTGGACCCCCATCTCCTCGGCGGTTGCGGCGTGGTGAGCCACGTCGGTAGCGGTAATCAGCGCCTTCGATGGGATACAACCGTAGTTCAGGCAGGTCCCTCCATAGGCGTCTTTCTCGACGAGCGTGACGTCGAGATCGAGCTGTCCCGCGCGGATCGCGGCCACGTAGCCCGCGGGACCCGCGCCGATGACCAGTACGTCCGTGCCGGTGGTGACGTCTCCGACGACCATCAGTTATCGTCCTCCGTCGTGCGTGTGATATGTGCGCTCATGTTCGGTAGTTGCGGCTTCGATTACTCGAGCAATAGTAGGTGCGGGTTCTCGAGGTACTCCATGACGGTGTTCGTAAACTGTGCGCCGACCGCACCGTCGATCAGCCGGTGGTCGAACGACAGCGAGAGGGTCATCACGGAACGCGGTTCGATCGACTCGGTACCGTCCTCGTCGGTGACGACGCGGGGTTTGCGCTTGATCTCCCCGATCGCGAGGATGCCCGCCTCGGGGTAGTTGATGATCGGCGTGGCGTACTCGCCGCCGATGCCGCCGATGTTGGTGATGGTAAACGTCGAGCCCCGGAGTTCGTCGGGACTGATCGTCCGGTCGCGGGCCTTCTGGACGACCTCGTTCATCTCCGAGGAGAGTTGCAAGAGCCCCTTCCGATCGGCGTCCTCGATCACCGGTACCATCAGTCCGACGTCGGTCGCGGTCGCGACGCCGATGTTGTAGTAATCGCGGTAGACGATCTCCTCGTTGGCCTCGTCGATGACGGCGTTCATCTCGGGGTGTTCGTGCAGCGCCGCGATGACGGCCTTCATGATGAACGGCATGTAGGTCAGCCGGATGCCACGCTCCTCGGCGCGCGGTTTGAGGTCCTCCCGGGCCGCGACGAGTTCGGTCACGTCGACCTCGTCGTGGTGAGTGACGTGGGGCGCGCTGTACTTGGACTCGACCATCGCGTCGGCGATCGTCTTGCGGACACCCGTAAACGGCTCGCGACGTTCGCGCTCGCCCTCGGCGAAGTCAGCGTCCGTCGTCCCGACCGATTCGCCCGCCTCGAGCGATTCGCGGTCGGCCTCCTGTGCCTGTCGCTGGGCCGCAGCGTACTCCCGGACCGCCTCAGGTGTGACAAAGGCCTCGCCGTCGCGCTCCTCGTCAGTCGGGATAGCGTCGATGTCGACGCCTTCTTCCTGGGCGATCCGCCGGGTTGCGGGCGCGGCCAGCGTCTTGTCGCGGTCTGCGGACTCGACCTGCCCCGGCGTCTCGTGTCGCCGGGCGCTCGAGTCCGCGGTCGCCGTCGCCGCGCTCTCGGTGGTAGTCTCCTCGGCAGTACCAGCGGCGGCGCTGCTTCCGGACGAATCGGCCGTCCCGGATGCGGTCTCGCCCGCCGCCGGGTCGGCGCTCTGGGACTGCGACCCTGCCGTTTCGCTCCCTGCCGCGGCCCGCACGTCGTCCGCGGTAATCCGCCCGCCGGGACCGCTCCCCCGAACGCTCGAGAGGGCGATCCCCTGCTCGCGGGCCATGCGGCGGACGCGCGGGGGCGCGAAGACGCGGTCGTCCGGCGGCGCGACGTCCTCGGCGTCTGCGCCGGTCGCACCGGGATCGCCCGGCTGCTCGCTCGGTTCGTCACCGCCGGCGTGTTCGCTCGTTGTCTCCCGCTCCGATTCGGTCTGCCCTGCAGTTCCCTCGGTCTCCTCACCTGCAACGTCGAACGAGATAATCACCGTCCCGACGGGAACGACCTCGCCAGCCTCGACGTGTAACTCGCGGACCGTGCCGTCGACCGGCGCGGGAACCTCGACGAGGGCCTTGTCGGTCTCGACCTCCGCGACCGGCTGGTCCTCAGTGACCTCGTCTCCCGGTTCGACCAGCCACGAGACCAGTTCGCCCTCTGCGACCCCTTCGCCGACGTCCGGTAGTTCGAACTCCCTGACCATGTTAGAACCCCGCGGCCCGTCGAATGCCGTCCTCGATGCGCGCCGCCTCGGGGAGGTAGTAGTCCTCGAGGGCATACAGCGGGAACGGGGTGTCGAACCCGGTGACCCGTTCGATCGGCGCTTCCTGATACAGCAGCGACTCCTCCTGGAGGGTGGCAGTGATCTCCGCGCCCAGCCCGCCCGTCTTCGGGGCCTCGTGGACGACCGCCGCGCGGCCGGTCTTCTCGAAGGATTCGACGATCGTCTCCTCGTCTAACGGCGATAGCGTCCGCAGATCGACCACCTCGGCGTCGACCCCTTCTTCGGCGAGGTTCTCGGCGGCCTCGAGGGTCGGTCTGGTCATCGCGCCCCACGTATAGACCGAGACGTCCGACCCCTCGCGGCGGACGGCCGCCTCGCCGAGCGGGACCTCGTAGGATTCGTTCGGGACATCGTCGCGGAACGCCCGATAGATCAACTTCGGCTCGAGGAACATCACCGGATCCGGACTTCGGATCGCGCTGATCAACAGCCCCTTGGTGTCGTAGGGGGTCGAGGGAACGACGACTTTGAGCCCGGGTTGGTGGACGAACATCGCCTCGGTCGACTCGGAGTGGTGTTCGGGGGCGCGGATGCCGCCGCCGTAGGGGGCCCGGATCACCATCGGACACGTAAATCGCCCGCGCGAGCGCGTTCGCAGGCGCGCCGCGTGCGAGACTATCTGGTCGAATCCAGGGTAGATAAAGCCCAGGAACTGGATTTCGGGGACTGGCCGCATCCCGTAGGCGGCCATCCCGATCGCCGTGCCGATGATGCCCGACTCGGCCAACGGAGTGTCGACGACCCGGTCATCACCGAATTCGTCGTAGAGCCCCTCGGTCGCGCGGAAGACGCCGCCGTTTTTCCCAACGTCTTCGCCCATGACGATGACGTCGTCGTCGCGTTCCATCTCGGTGTGCAGTCCGTCCCGGACCGCCTGTACCAGCGTCAGACTCTCTGATTCTGCTGCCATGTGTTAGCCCTCCAAGAGCGCGTCGTCGCCGTGGTCCTCGCGAATCGATTCGAAGTACTCGAGTTGCCGTTGCAGCCGTCGGGGCATCCCCTCGTAGACGTGGGCGAAGATCTCCTCGGGGTCGGGCCGGTCGAACGACTCGGCCCCTTCGATGGCGTCGGCCACGTCGTCCTCGATCCGGTCCTCGATCGCGTCGACTCGCTCGTCGTCGAGGATCCCGGTCGAGCGCAGATACGTCTCGAGACGCGGGATGGGATCCTTCTGTTTCCAGCGTTCGACCTCCTCGTCGGTGCGGTAGACGGAGGGGTCGTCGGCGGTGGTGTGGGCACCGAACCGGTACTGGACCGCTTCGATCAGCGTCGGTCGCAGTTCGTCCGCGTCGGGGTTTTTGGCCTTTTCGACGGCCTCCTTGGTGACCTTGTAGACCGCCAGCGGATCCATGCCGTCGACCTGGACCCCGTCGAAGCCGTAGGCGGTGGCCTTCTGGGCGAGGGTATCGCTCGCGGTCTGGCGCTCCCGCGGGACCGAGATCGCCCACTGGTTGTTGTTACAGAAAAAGACCGACGGCGTGTCGAAGACGCCGGCGAAGTTCAGCCCCTCGTGGAAGTCACCCTCCGAGGTCGCGCCATCGCCGAAGTAACAGACGAAGGCCTTCTCCTCGCCCTTGAGCTTCGAGGCCCAGGCCGCGCCGGTCGCGTGGGGGATCTGGGTCGCGATGGGGACCGCGACCGAGAACATGTTGACGTCCTCGGGGATGTAGTTGCCCCGCTCGTGGCCCATCCAGTACAACAGGGTACGCTCGAGCGAGAGGCCGCGAACCAGGCCGACGCCGTGTTCGCGGTAGCTGGGGAAGACCCAGTCGCCGTCGGCGAGCGCGTGAGCGCTGCCGACCTGTGCGGCCTCCTGCCCCGACAGGGGCGGATACGTCCCCATTCGGCCCTGGCGTTGGAGACTGACGGCCCGCTCGTCGAATCGCCGCACGAGCCGCATCTGCTCGTACATCTCGACGAGTTCGTCCTCGGAGAGGTCGGGCACGTCGGCGTCGTCGAGGACGCGGCCGGTGTCGTCGAGAACCTGTACTCGCTCACGGGGGTCGCGTTGTATCGTACTCACAGGAAGACCCACCTGTACATACCCTACTGAACTATCGCTCAAGGTAAAGGAGTTTCCCAAAATACGTTACTATTGGTGTGATTCTTGCCTGGCAGTTATCGAATCACCGCCCAATACCGAACAGTATCGGGTGAAAGCGAGCGAAAGAGAGCATTCTTTGACGTTCGTTGGGTTCGTATCGGAGAATCGGTGTCGGACTGGACGAACTCGAAATTCGATCGCGGACGACTCGTGATGGACGGCGCCGGCGGGTCCGAGACGGTCCGTCGGCCGTCGCTCAGTGGCCCGTCTGCTGGGGCCTCGAGCGACGGGCATCGGCTCTCGCCTCCTCGAGGCTCTTGCCTTCCCGCAACACGGCGTCGACGAACAGTTCGCCCGCCTTGTACGACGAGCGGACCATGGGACCGCTGGCGCAGTAGAGAAAGCCGAGTTCCGACTCGGCGACGCGGCGCCACGTCTCGTACTTGTGTGGATGGTCGTAGCGCTGGACCGCGAGGTGGTCCCGCGAAGGCCGCAGGTACTGGCCCAACGTGACGATGTCGACGCCGCGCTCACGACAGTCCGCTAACGTCTGATAGACCTCGTGATCGTACTCGCCGTGGCCGAGCATGATCGAGGTCTTCGTGTAGATGTCGGACTCGCGGTCGACCTGTTCCAGGACCGAGAGGCTCTGTTCGTAGCCCGCACGGCGGTCCCGGACCGGGAACTGCAAGCGCTCGACAGTCTCGACATTGTGGGCGATCACGTCCGGTTCGGCGTCGATGATCTTCCGGACGAGCCGTTCCTCGCCCTGGAAGTCGGGGATCAACACCTCGACGAGGATACCGGGATGGCGGGCCTTGATCTCGCGGATCGTCTCGGCGAACTGGCCCGCGCCCTGATCGGGAAGGTCGTCGCGGTCGACGCTGGTCAACACGACGTAGTCCAACCCGATCTCGGCGATCGCGTCGGCGACGTTCGCGGGCTCGTCGGGATCGAGCGGCTCCATGCCACCGGTTTCGACATCACAGAAGTTGCAGGCTCGAGAGCAGCGATCGCCCAGCAGCATGAACGTGGCCGTTCCGCCGTCGGCCGACCCGTCGCCGGGTCCCGATCGACCCGACCAGCACTCGCCCAGATTGGGACAGTTTGCCTCCTCGCAGACGGTATGGAGGTCGTACTCGCGCAGTGTCTCGCGGATGCCGGCGAACTCCTGGCCCGATGGGGGGCGGCTCTTCAGCCAGTCGGGCTTTCGCGCGCGACTCATACCGGTACGTCGGGCCGATAGCCAAAAACCGTGGTGGTCCGGCGAACGGTCCGGGGAGCCAGCACGGACACTCGACTCGCTCGAATCACCGTTAACCGGTCCGTTACCCCGATAGCTTTACGGACGGGTACGGAATAGGCGGGGCCGATGGCCCTCGGCTCGACGCCCGACTGGTTCCACATCAGCGACGACGAGGACGTCGTCTGGGAGAGCCGTCCCCATCCGGTCACGATGGGAACGCGACTCCCGGTCGGGATCGCAATCGCGATCGCGGGGTTTCTCCTCGCCGGCTGGAGCGGGACCGACGGCGTCGGGACCCTGACGATCCTCGGCGTTCTCGTGACCGTCGTCGGCGCGGCCGTCGCCGGTGCCCGCTATCTCGTCTGGACGAACACCCGCTACGTCATCACCTCCACTGAACTCTACAAGAAACGCGGCGTCGTCTCCAGGGACGTCACCCAGTTTCGCCTCGAGCGGGTCCAGAACACCAGCCTCCGCCAGTCGTGGATCGGCCGTATGCTCGGGTACGGCGACCTGACGGTCTACACCGCTGGCTCGGGGGAGCCGGAGCTGACCTTCGAGCGGGTCCCCAGTCCCGAGCGGGCGAGCAGCCGGCTCAGCGACCAGCTCGAGGCGGTTGCGACCGACGAGTCGGCCGTCTGATGACCACAAGACCCATTATTGCGCGTTTCGGATCACCGATACGATGTCGACGGAGCGATCGACGGCCGGCGAACCCGCAGTATCGAGCCGATCGAGCATCGCGGCGAGTGCGGGCGTCGGCGTCCTCACGGCCGCGATCAGCTATCTCGTCACCTACCTGTTGATCGGGAACGAGGTCGGCGAGCGGTTCGGCGACCGCGTTGCCGAGTGGAAAGGCGTCGCCTGGTACTTCTACGAGGCCCACATGGTCGACATCGAAGCCAGCGGGCAGCTCGGCTCGATTAGCGGTACCGGGACCCTCGATCTCATCGCGGAGACAGGGGGCGTCGCGGATCTGCTGTACGTCATCGTCCCGTTCGCGCTGATCGTCGCCGGCGCTGGACTCGCCGTCCGGCTGGGGGCGAGCGAACTCGGCGACGCCATCACTATCGGGATCCCGGTGATGATCGGCTACTCGGCGGTGCTGAGCGTCGGCGCGGTCGCCGCCGAGTCGACGGGTGGGGTGTCGGTGGGCGAGATCGAATTGATATCGGGGACGATCGCGCCGGCGCTCGTGCCCGCGGTCCTCCTCGGCGGCGTGATCTACCCGCTCGTGTTCGCCACGCTGGGGGCCGCGATCGCGACGATCCTCGCGTCGCGGTAGCCGGGAGAGGCCTCGAAGGAAACGCCTTTGACCCGCCGCTTCTCCTGTCCGTGTGATGGAGGTCGCCGAGGTTCTCCCCGAGTTCGCCGACGCCTTCGCCTTCGAGGAGTTCAACCGCATGCAACGCGAGGCTCTACCGGCCTTGCTCGAGTCGTCGGAGAACGTGGTCGCGAGCGCGCCGACGGCCTCGGGGAAGACGGCGCTTGCGGAACTGGCGATCTGTAAGGCCTTAGCCGACGGCGGCACCGCGCTGTTTATCGCCCCGATGCGGGCGCTGACCAACGAGAAAGAGGACGACTGGGACCGCTTCGAGGCGCTGGATTACTCGGTCTACGTCGTCACCGGCGAGCGCGATCTCAACCCCCGCCGCGCGCGCCGGGCGGACATCCTCGTGATGACCCCCGAGAAACTGGACTCGGCGACCCGCAAACACGACTCCCGACGCTACGACTTCGTCACCGACATCGACGTCTGTGTCATCGACGAGGTCCACCTGCTGGACGCGGACCGACGAGGGTCGGTGCTGGAGGTGACGATCTCCCGGCTGCGCCGGCTCTGTGCGCCCCGCATCGTCGCACTGTCGGCGACGATGCCAAACGTCGACGACGTGGCGGCGTGGCTCGACGCCCCCGAGGAGGCCACCTTCGAGTTCGGCGACGAGTACCGACCCGTCGATCTCAAATCGGGCGTCAGGACCTACACCCACGGCGACAACGCCTTCGCGGACAAGTACCGCCGGCTCTACCGGGCGCTCGACCTCGCCGAACCACACCTCCGGGAGGACGGCCAGGCGCTGGTCTTCGTCTCCTCGAGGCAGGACACCGTGCAGGCGGCCAAGAAGGCCAGAGACGAGATCGCCGAACGCGACGTCTCGATGGGCGTCCGCGGGGACTACGATTTCCACACCGATCTGAAGGAAGCGATCGACAACGACACCCTCCGGCAGTCGATCCTCGACGGCGTCGCCTTCCACCACGCGGGCCTCTCGAAGGAGGAACGCGATCTCGTCGAGGAGTGGTTCAAGCAGGGCCACATCGAACTCCTCTTTTCGACGTCGACGCTGGCGTGGGGCGTCAACCTGCCCGCTCGCTGTGTCGTGATCCGGGACACGAAGTACCACGATCCCCTCGAGGGCGAGGTCGATATGAGTCCTCTCGACGTCCTCCAGATGCTCGGCCGCGCCGGCCGCCCGGGATACGACGACGTCGGCTACGGCTGGGTCGTCTGTGACTCGGCGGAGGCCGACAAGTACCGCCGCCTGCTCCGGGACGGCAAGGAGATCGAGTCCCGACTCGCGGAGAGCCTCGAGACGCATCTCAACGCCGAGATCGCGATGGGGACGATCACCGACCTCGAGGACGTGATGGACTGGCTCGAGACGACCTTCTACTACGTCCGCGGCCAGTCCAAACCCGACGAGTACGACTTCCCGAACCTGCGCGAGCGAGTCCGGGACTGTCTCGAGGGGCTGGTTGAGCGCGGCTTCGTCGAGACCGGCGAGGACCTCTCGATCGAGGCGACGCCGCTCGGCGTGTTGACCTCGAAGTACTACCTCCGGCTGGACACGGCCGCCCGCTTCGCCGCCCTCTGTGACCGGGCCGAATCGGGCCCGATCACGGCCGGGGACGTCCTCGAGACGGTCGCGACCGCCGAGGAGTTCGACTCGGTGTCGGCCCGACAGGACGAACGCGACGCGATATCGGCGGTCCTGGTCGGCGAGGACACCGACGACCTCGACGCCGGCGAGCGGAAGGTCCTCGCGATCCTTCGGAGCGCGGCCAGCGGCTCGACGCCGGCGGAACTGCGCAGCGACGCGTGGGCCATCCGGCGCAACGCGACCCGGCTCGTCTCCGCGCTGGGGGCCTTCCTCGATCGGTTCGTCGGTCCCCACGCCGCGAACCTCGCGCGCCGCGTCGAGGCCCGCATCGAGAACGGCGTCGCCGAGGACGCGGTCGGACTGACCGCCATCGACGGCGTCGGGCCGGGCCGGGCGAGCAAGCTCGCGAAAGAGGGACTGTCGACGCCCGGCGACGTCGACGACGCCGGCCTCGAGGGGCTGATCGACGCCGGCCTCTCGGAAGGCGTCGCCGAGCGTGTCGCCGAGGGTGCGTCGTCGCTGCCCGCCCTCGATATCGACTGGGGGCAGTTCCCCGGGACCGTCGCGACCGGCGAGAACGAGGTCTGTGACGTGACCGTTCGGAACGTCGGGGAACCGGCCCGCGCGGGGATCCGGGTGACCGTCAACGGCGTGGAAATGACGAGTTCCAACACCTACCTGCGCGATTCCGAGACCGTCCCGGTCGGCGTCTTCGGCGCGGATGCCGAGGAACTCGAGTTTACCGTCAGCGTCGCCTTCCCGGAGGAGCCGCTGGTGCCGATCACGGCGAGCCGAACGGTCGAAGTCGAATAACGGCTTCGCGCTGCGATCAGACGGTCGACTCGAGAACGGTCGCCCGGAGTTCGGCGGACGAGTCGACGACCACGTCGGCTCTCGAGCGGTCGATGTCGCCGTGGGCAGCGATCCGGTAGGCGACAACGGTCGCGCCCGCTCTGTCGCCGGCTTCGATCCCGTTTTCGGAGTCCTCGATGACGACGCACTCCACAGCCGGAACGCCGAGTTCGGCGGCCGCGTACTCGAAGACGTCCGGTTCGGGCTTGCTCGCCGCGTCGATGTCGTCGGCGCTGATCACGCGGTCGAACGCCCCCTCGAGGTCGAATCGCTCGAGGACCATGTCGATCCAGTCGTGAGGCGACGACGACACGAGCGCCGTGTCGACCCCGCAGTCGTCCAGTTCGGCGAGCAGATCGTAGAGACCATCGAGCAGGGCGACCCGCTCAGTGTAGATCTCCTCGGCGGCGGCATCGAAGCGTTCGACGAACTCCTTACGGGAGATGGCCGTCCCGTACTCGGCCTCGAGGTAGTCGTAGATATCGCGGAAGTTCATGCCGCTGGTCTCGGCCAGGTCGACCTCGGCGTCGGGGACGGTCGCGGGAAAGATCTCCGCGCGCTCGAACTCGACCCAGTAGTCCTCGCTATCGACCAACACGCCGTCCATATCGAACAACACTGCGTTCATGTGACTCAGGCTATCCGGTCGTGACGGATAGCCGTTTGGCACGAAGCGGTGAGCCGTCCGCTACCTGCCCGACTCGTCATGCAGTGGCGCGTGCTGTGTCGTGGCGAGCAAACGCGAGCCACGGCTCGACAGCACGCGAGGGACGAGTGAGCGACTGAAAGGAGCGAGCGAGTCGGCTGGGGAGGGTGTGGCAACTCACTGTTGCCACGATAGCAGTACGCTTCTCGTCGGTAGGCCCACCGGTTACGACGATTCGAACACGTCGCCCCGCCGCTCATGGGCCATCTCCGCGGCCACCGCCTCGGCGATTTCGACGCCGAACTCCCGCTCGAGCAGCCACAGCGCCAGATCGATCCCCGAGGTCACGCCGCCGGCCGTAACGACATCGCCGTCGTCGACGACCCGCTCGTCGACCACGGTCGCCGCGGTAGCCGCGAGGTCGTCGACGGCGACGGGATGGGTCGCAGCCGGTCGGCCCTCGAGGATCCCGGCCGCGGAAAGCACCATCGCGCCGGTACAGACCGAGGCGATCGTCGCCCCGTCGTCGTAGCGCTCGCGGACGGCCTCGGGGAGCGCGCCGTCCTCGACGGCCGCCCGGACGCCGCCCTCGGTCGTCCAGCCGCCGCCGGGAACGAGCAGCAGGTCCGGCTCCCCAAGCGTCCCGTCGGGCTCGAGGCGGAGGTCGTGACTCGCCCGTACGAGGTCGGTCTCCGCGAGGGACACCAGCCGCGTCTCGAGCGACGCGCCGGCTCGGGCCCCGTTCCGGAGGACCTCGTAGGGACCGACCGCATCGAGTTCGTCGAAGCCGTCGAATAGTACGATTTCGGCAGCGATATCGGCCATACCTCCTCGTCGCCGGCGACGAGCAAAGCCGTTTGTGTCTTCGGCAGCCGTCGCTGGACGCCCCGCTCGATCGCTCGTCCCGAGCCGCCGATCGGCCCGCTCGAGGCGGCGGCACGTGTCGCGCGACGCGCCGTCCCGTCGTCGCGCCGGAGTCGCCCGGGTGTCGCCGACTCCCCAGCACTCGGATCGCGGTAAACCGGGCACAAACGGGCGAAACCGTCGGTCAAACTCCCGAAAACGGCGGCAAAGCGCGTTCACGGCATCACCCCTTCAAGTGCGTCGACCCGCCGAGAATCGGATGCGAGCTATGAACCGAACGACCATCATCGCAGTCGCACTCGCCGCATTGATCGCAGCCACCGGGTTCGCCGCCGCGGCACCCGGCTCCGCGCCCGTCTCCGTGGACACGGGCGCGGACAGTACTGCCGACGACCACCCTGCGAACGACCGCGCAGGATCCGCAGACGACCACGACAACGGCAGCGAGAACGGAGCCGCCGGCGCTGACGACCGGAACGGCCAGGGGCCCGCCGTCGACCTCCCTGAGCAGGCCCCCGACCACGTCTCCGCGATCCACGACCGGATCTCGGCGTTCCTGAGCGGCGACCTCGAGACCTCGCTCGGCGACGCGATCAGTGAGGTCACGCCGGACGACGAGGACGCTGCCGACGAAGATGACGCGACCGAGAGCGGTGACGACTCCGACGAGAGCGACGCCGACGACACCACCGACGAGGACAACGACGCTGACGACGAAACCGACGACGAACAGTCAGACGAGAGCAACGCCGGCGACACCGCCGACGAAGACGCTGACGACGAAACCGACGACTCGACCGACGAATAGACCACCCGGTAACGCTACACACCTATGCCCCCATTCGCACAGCCGGCACCGATCGGACTCGAGGACCGACTGCTGGCGTTTGCGGTGAGCCTGCTGGTCGGCGGCGCGGCCCTCCAGGCCGGCACCTACGTCGTCGCCGAGACCCGCGATTACGGCCACGCGGTGGTGACCGCGCTGCTGGCCGCCCTCGCCTGGGCGGTCCTCGAGTCGGTGCCACTGATCGGCGGCCTGCTGGCGATCGTCGCCTGGATCGCGGTCGTCAAGTGGCGCTACGGCCTCGGCTGGCTCCGCTCGGCCGGTGTCGGCGTCGCCGCCTGGGCGGCCGCCGTGGTCGTCCTCGCGGCCCTCGAGCTGGTCGGTATCGGCTCGGTGTCGGCGCTCGGCGTGCCGGGCACCTGAATCGCGCTCCCGCTGACGGTTCCGTACCTGTCCCGCTGACGTATCCCCCACCACCCCGCTGACGCTTCTTCCGAACACTACCGTCTACGAGCCGTCTCCCCGGCGGTGACAGCCTCACGCGGGCGGTTATCGCGAGGGAGGTATCAAGTGTATTGAAAGCGTACCGGTTCGTATGGTTTCCATCGTCGGCTCGTTCGTCGCGTTTCTGGTCGCACTGATAGTCGGCGGGCTGGCGATCTACGCCAGCGCGCGGGTCGTCGCCGACGTGGACGACTACTCGCACGCGTTCGTCACGGCGATCCTCGGCGGGTTCGCGTGGGGGCTGACCGCGTGGATCCCGCTTTTCGGCCCGATCCTCGCCCTAATCGCCTGGGTGTGGGTGATCAACTGGCGCTACCCCGGCGGCTGGGGGGTGGCCGCGGCCATCGGGTTCATCGCGTGGCTCGCCGCGATCGCGATCCTGTTCGTCCTCAACGCCGTCTTCGGACTCGGCGTCGGGGCGTTCGGCGTCCCGGGGGCGTAAGCGGCCCCGCCATCGGCCGACGGCGATCAATACCCAGCCGACGGTGGCGACATCCGGCTCAAATCGGCACAAATCGCGGTCACCGACTGGCCGGTTGATAGGGGTGAGCCGCCACGCTCGAGCCGTGATGCAACGACCGATACTCACGATCGCGGTTGCACTGACTCTCATCCTCGGCGCGACCGGTGTCGCGGCAGCACAGCCCGCGGACGGCCCGCCGAGTGACCTGCCCGATCGGGTTCCGGACTTCGTCTCCGACCTCCTCGAAACGATCACCGACGTCCTCGACGGTGCCCTCAAGGCCGTCGGCGAGGCCATCCGGAGCGTTACGCCCGGTGATGTCGCGGCCATCCCGAACGGTAACGGCGAGTGATAGTCGCCCAATACGTTCTCGTCGAATTCGTCACAGAACCCCGTTTTAGCGGGTGAAGTGCCGTTTTCCGACATCCGTGTGTTTTAAGCGAGCTGGGAAGTACCGACCCGTATGAACGGTCGCGCCGGCGTGACGGTCGCGGTCGTCGTGATACTCCTCGTGACTGCCGGTCCCGTCGCAGCTACCGGAGCGGCGGCGACGGGCGGGAGCCAGTCGGAGCCGTTTACCCTCCAGCAGGACGGGATCGACGCCGACGAGGTCCGGATGGACGTCGCGCTCCGGGCCGACGGCAGCGCCGACTGGACCCTCGAGTTCTGGATCCGGCTCGACGACAACGAGAGCGAGGCGGCGTTCGAGTCGTTACGCGACGATATCCGGGAGGATCCGGCAAACCACACGGCGCGGTTCGCCGAGCGGATGAACGGGACGGTCGCGACGGCGAGCAACGCGACCGGGCGGGAGATGGCCGCCACCGATGTCGCCGTCGAGACCGAGCGCCAGTCGTTCGCCCGCGAGTACGGCGTCGTCAGGTACACGTTCCGCTGGGACGGGTTCGCCGCCGTCGATGGCGACCGGCTCCGGGCCGGCGACGCCGTCGCGGGACTCTACCTCGACGACGGCACCCGACTGCTGATCGAGTGGCCCGAGGGCTACGAGCGGACGTCGGTCGCGCCCGACCCGGACGACGAACGCGAGCGGGCCGTGATCTGGCGGGGTGACGACACCGACTTCGTCGACGACGAACCCCGCGTCGTCGTCACCGCCGGGAGCGGCGCGACCGGCTCGAGTCCGCTGTTGATCGCGGGTGTGGCGATCGTCCTGCTCGGCCTCGGAGCCGCCGGCACGTGGTGGTACCGGAACCGCGAGCCGACGGCTGATCAGCCCGGCGACGGGACCCCTGCGGCCGGCTCCGGGGGCGGGTCCGCATCCGGTGCCGACATCGAGTCTCCATCCGGATCGGCTGCCGAGACCGCGTCGACCGGCGACTCGAGTCCGGCGGACGTGTCGGCCCCGGCAAGCGACGCCGCGACCGCGGCCGCGGGCACGACCGAACAGGTCGACACGGAACTGCTGAGCAACGAGGAACAGGTCCTTCGGCTGGTCAGGGAGCGGGGCGGCCGGATGAAACAACAGGCGGTCGTCGAGGAACTGGACTGGACCGACGCAAAGACCAGCAAGGTCGTCAGCGGGCTCCGCGAGGACGGCAAGCTCGAGTCGTTCCGGCTCGGCCGCGAGAACGTCCTCTCGCTGCCCGAGGTCGACGACGGAATCGTCCCGGACTCGGCAGATGAGGACGAATGACTCGCGTCGGATCGACCGAGACGCTCGCGGGCCGAAAACCGTCGAAATCGCCGGACGGAACCGGATCGAAAACGGCGTTGAACGGCGTTAACCGTCGATGACCCCAAGTCCTCGCCCCGCCTGGTATCGATCGAGCGACACTCACCACCAATGAACCGACCCACATCGATCACGCTCGTCGCGGTCATACTCGTCGCAGCGGTCGCGGTCCCGCTGGCTGCGGCGACCGTCGCCCCGACCGGCGGCGCGCAGGAGGAGACCGCCGACGAGGCAGGCAACGACTCGATCGCCCCCGGCGAACAGTTCGCCGCGGCCGTCGGCGTCCAGAACGCCGAACTCGAGGGCGACGTCTCGGAGCGGGCCTTCAGCGTGCGATTCGCCAGCGCCGAGACGAACGAGACGAAAGCAGCCGTCATCGCCACGGAAGTCAACGAGAGTCGGCAGCGACTGGCGGAACTCGAGTCACGGCTCGCGACTCTGAACGAGTCCCGCGAAACCGGCGAGATCAGCGAGGGTCACTACCGGGCGGAAGTCGCGACGGCCGTCGCCGAGATGCGGAGTATCGAGCGTCGGACCGCCGCGGCCGAAACCGCCGCGGCCGAGGTCCCCGACCGAGCGCTCGCCGACAACGACGTTGACGCCGAGGCGATCGGGCAGTTACGGGCTCGAGCCGGCGACCTCGGCGGCCCGGAAACGGCCGCGATCGCCCGCTCGATCGCCGGCGACGACGTCGGTCGTTCGATCGGGACCGATCGCGGCCCCGGCGGCCCGGTCGACGCCCCTGGTGAGGGCCGAGCCGGCGGCCCCGGCGACGGCAACGAGACGGCGACCGAACCGACCGCGGACTGACGACGACTAGCGCAACTGCGGACTGTCGGTGGCGAGGACGACTACCGCGACCGCGATTTTAAGTACGATACCGCGGCCAACGCGGCCATGATCGACGACGCGATCCGCGTGCTTGCGGGTGACTGTACCGTCATCGCCGAGAACGGCGACCGCGAGGAGTATCGGGGTCGAGTGACCACGATCGTCAAACCCGACAACACCGTGTTGGTCCACGACACCGACGGCTACCAGCCCGTCGCGTGGCTGACCCGCGCCGACAGCGTCTCGAGCGACCGAACCGGCGGGTTCACCCTCGTCGCCAAGAAGGACACCCAGACGCTGCGGATCGCCGCCCACGACCAGGACGGGTTCGCCCACTACCCCTCGTCGGCGGCCGGGACCCCCATCGGTACCTGTCCCGACTGCGACGGGACCTTAGTGCGCTCGAGCGGGGTCCACTGTGTCGGCTGTGGCGACGAGTACGGCGTCCCCGCCGACGCGACGGTTCGGGGGGACCAATGTGACTGCGACTGTGGCCTCCCCAAGATGCGCGTCGAGCGCGGGCTGGCCTTCAACGTCTGTCTCGATCGGGGCTGTGAATCGCTCGACGCGGCGGTCAAAGAGGCCTTCGACCGCGAGTGGAACTGCCCCGAACCGGACTGCGACGGCGATCTCCGGATCCTCCGGCGGGGCGGGCTCATCGCCGGCTGCGAACACTATCCCGACTGTGAGATCGGCTTCGCCGTCCCCGCCGGTGTCGTCGACGGCGAGTGTGGCTGTGGGCTGCCGACCTTCGAAACCGCCAGCGGGGTCCGCTGTCTCGATGCCACCTGTGACCGGGCGCTCGAGGGACCGCTCGAGAGCGATGCCGCAGCCGACGACTGAGCGAGCCGTCACGAACGCAGATACTCGAGCGCCGATCCGCGATGGGACGCCGCCCAGCCGCCTTCGCAGTGACGGGAACATGATTCCACCGGACAACGTGTGATCGAAGCCACGGTTCTGTGATGGCTGGGCCGACACGGCTAAAACAACTCGAGAACGGACGGTCGCTGTTCTACTAGCGCGGACGAACCGAGGCCGGATCACTTGAGGGACCGGCAACGCAGTCGGGCGAGTGGCCCCTCCGGGAACAACTGAAAGAACGCGGTCCGTAACAAGACGAGGGTACCGAGTACCCCGCCAAACAACAGCGCCCAGATCGACGGGGAAACACCGCCCGTGTCCACCAGATAGTGAACGAACAGGGTTGCAACGGCCCACCACAGGGAGAACAGAGCGAAAACACCGAGTACGACCGAGGCGAGGATCCGACTCACCGCCGTATCACCGGGCTGAGATCGGGTGCCGGAACCGAGAACTGCCGACCCGAGTCTGATCCCGTGTGTCAGAACACCGATCAGGACGGAGAGGGCGAGCAGTCCGGAAACGAGTATCGTTATTGGCAGCCAAAGCGAATCGAAGGTGGTCTCGAAAAGCGTCACGGGTTCAGTGACTACCGTGACCATCAGGGCGACTGCGAGGACAGCAAGAACGGGTTCGGCTACTCGTCGCTTGATCGGGGGATCGAGGTGGACGGTAGACATGACACAGACACTATCATTACTGGAGCAATAAATCTACTGTCGGCTGGAGGTGGGCCCTGAATCGAACACGATCACCGCGCCGGCCGACCCCGACCACACCCCCTGCAACACCACTGCATCCGCTCGGAGGGTTCGATCGAGTCACCGAAGGGACGTTCGCCCGTCCGGGAGACGGGAGGGAGGTCAAGGGATCGATCCGCAGCCACTTAGTGCCGGCCGGCAAACACCCGGCTATGACACTCGAGGGGCGGTTCGACGCGGCCGACGGCGTCGTCCGGGTCGGCGGCGACGCGCGCCAGCGGTATCACGACTCGCGGGGCTACGGCTACCCGCTCTCCGGCAACGAGATCGCGCTCGCACCCGTGGAAGCGGCCCATCTGCTCTACCGAGGAGACCTCGAGGCGGTCGTCGACGACGCGAGCGGCGAGCGGTTGGGCTTTCGCGAGTTCATTTCGCGGGAGCCGGGGGCCGACTTCGGCGTGCGGTTTCTCGTCTACGCGGACCTGCGCTCGCGCGGGTTCTACCTCTCGCCGGCCGCGGAGCCGTGGGTGGCCGACCCGCCGGGCGGCGCGGCCGACTTCGCGGTCTTCCCGCGGGGGAAAGGCCCCGGCGACGGCGAGATCGCCTACGCCCTGCGAATCATCGGCGAGCGAACGGACATTCCCGCCATGGAACTCCAGCCGGGCGTGCTGGCGGTCGTCGACGAGGAGAGCGAGATTACCTATTTCGAGGTCGACCGGCGCGATCCCACCGGGACATCGGGGTCCGACGCCGACCTCCCCGACGGCTGCGAGGCCGACCTGCTGGCCGACCGGGTGGTCGTCTGGGAGCCGCCGCTTGACCTCTATGAGCAGACGTTCTACGGCCAGCCCCTCGAGGGCCGGGAGTACGACGAGCCGACGCTGCAGTGTTCCCTGCTCGAGGCGGCCTATCTGGCCGAACGGGAGGCGATCGATCTCGAGCCGACGACGGTCCGCGAGCGGGGCCGGGAGGTCGAAGGCGAGCGGTTCGACCGCCGGCTGCGGGTCTACGCGGCACTGCGCGAGCGCGGCGTCGTGCCGAAGACGGGCTACAAGTTCGGCGCTGACTTCCGGACCTACGCCAACGTGGAGTCCGTCGAGAACCTGGGCCACTCCGAACTGCTGGTGCGGGTGCATCCGGCCGACCACGTCTTCGAGCCGCGGGATCTGGCGCTGGACGTGCGGCTGGCACATGGCGTCCGGAAGACGATGGTGTTCGCGCTGGTGGGCGACGAGGCGGCCGACGGCGACGGGATCGAGTGGTGGTCGCTCGAGCGATTGACACCCTAACTAGCTGTTTCACGATCGCGAGACGAGCGTTCTACCGCGGAAAGACGAACTGACAAGTGTTCTGCTCAGACTGGCAACACGGAGTGGCCACGCCCTCCCCAACCGATTCGTTCGGTCACGACGTTCCCTCACTCATCCCTCGCACGTCGTCAGGCCACGGTTCGCCAGCGGCTCACCGTGGCATAGCGTGCGCCACTGCAGAGGGGGAGACGACCGTTCGCTACGCGAACCGCTCGAGGAACCGCTTCCCGAGGACGACCTCCGTCCCGGCCAGCCCGACCGAGCAAAACAGCGTGAGGTCGTCAGCGCGCTGGCGGCCGAGTTCGGGGTCCTCGAGGACGGCGGCGAGTTCGACCATCCGGTCGCGGTCCGCGCCCGAGGCGATGTACGGGCGGTCGTAGGCGTCGACCTGCGGGAGCGAGTCGGTCACGATCGCGTCGGCCCGGTCGACGGCCTCGAGGGGGAGTTCGTGGGCGTCGTCGAACCGCGGGCCGATCGTCGTGACGTGGGTCCCGGCCTCGAGCCAGTCGGGGTCGAATACGGGCTCTTCGCTATTGGTCGCACAGACGAGCGCGTCGGCCTCGCGGACGACCGGTTCGGGGTCGCTGGCCGCGCGAACGGTCGGCTCGACCTCGCCCTCGAGGGTGTCGGCGAAGGACGCGCGGCTCTCGGCGGTCGGGCTGTAGACGACGACATCGGCGAAGTCGCGGGCCGCACACGCCGCGCCGACCTGCGCTCGCGCCTGAAATCCCGTGCCCAGGATCCCGAGCGTGTCGGCGTCTGAACGGGCGAGTGCGTCGATCGCGACGCCGCCGATGCCGCCGGTTCGAAGCCCGCCGACGGCGTGGCCCGCGAGCAGGCCCTCGAACGCGCCAGTGGCGGCGTCGAAGACCGCGACCAGTTCCGTGTGGTCGTCGCCGGTGCCGTGGGTCTCGTAGACCCGAAACCCGGCGGCGGTCGTCGGCCCGGTCGCAGCCCCCGCGGTAAAGAGGAGGTCGCCCTCGCCGGCCGGGACCGTCCAGCGCGGCGGGGCCTCGAGCGTTCCGGCCGCGCGTTCGGCGAAGGCGTCGCGCATGGCGTCGACGACCTGTGCGTAGTCGAACTGCGAGTACACGTCGCCGTCGGTGAGGACCGGGAAATCGGTCATGGATACCCCGTCGGACGGCGCTCGCATAACAGTTCTCCAGTGCGGCGCGTCCACGGAAGATTTCGGCGACTGCGAAGCCGAAGGCTTTTGCGCGCCGGCGCGCCAAAACGCAGGTAATGACCGGAGACGACCCACTCGAGGAGTCCGAGTCAGGGGAACCGCTCACGGACGGAGGGGCTGCTGGAGCCGACGATGTCGCGCTTGACCCCTGGGGATCCTCGAGCGTCTCCGACTACCGCAAGCTGTTCGAGGAGTTCGGCATCGAGGAGTTCGACGAGATCCTCGAGGAGGTCCCGAACCCACATTACCTGATGCGACGGGGGGTTATCTTCGGCCACCGTGACTACCGGCCGGTCGCCGAAGCGCTGCAGAACGACGAGCCGGCGGCGGTTCTCTCTGGCTTTATGCCGACCGGCGACCCTCACATCGGCCACAAGCTGGTCTTCGACGAAATCATCTGGCACCAACAGCAGGGAGCCGACGCCTACGCCCTGATCGCCGACCTCGAGGCCAACTCGGCCCGCGGCATGTCCTGGGAGGAGATCGACGACCACGCCCGCGACTACCTCCTGTCCCTGCTCGCGCTCGGCTTCGATCCCGAGGCGGGCGAACTCTACCGGCAGTCCACGAATCGGAAACTGCAGGATCTGGCCTTCGAACTCGGTGCCGACGCCAACTTCTCGGAGTTCCAGGCGATCTACGGCTTCGACGGCGAGACCGACGTCTCGCACATGCAGTCGGTCGTCACCCAGATGGCCGACATCCTCTATCCGCAACTCGAGGAGCCCAAGCCGACCGTGATCCCGGTCGGCCCGGATCAGGATCCTCACGTCCGGCTGGCGCGGGATCTGGCCGAGCGGATGCGCTTTTTCAAGGTCTCGGAAGCCTACGCCAGCTTCGAACTCGAGCCCGAAGAGCGTGCCCTCGTGGCCGACTTCTACGCGGACCTCGAGCCCGCCGACTTCGACGACGACCAGCTGCGGTGTGTCCATGTCGCCGAGGCGATCGAGGAAACGCCGCTGTCGGAACTCGCGGTCGACGCCGACACGCTGAGTTCGGTCCTGACGAAGCTCGAGGAGGCTGGCATGGAGCCGATCCGGCCCCGGACCCGCTTTTTCGACCGACGAGCGACCGACGAGGCCTTCGACGCCCTGATCGACGCCGTCGAGGGCGAAAAGCGCGTCTACGAGAACCACGTCGACGCCTTCGACCTCGACCGCGCCGAGGCCGAGGAGTTGGCCCGCGAGGTCGAAGTCGACAACGGCGGCTACGGCTTCCAGCCGCCGTCCTCGATTTACCACCGCTTTATGACCGGGCTGACCGGCGGCAAGATGTCCTCCTCGATCCCAGCCTCCCACATCTCCCTGCTAGACGACCCCGAGGACGGCTACGACAAGGTCAAGGCCGCGACCACCGGCGGCCGCGAGACCGCCGAAGAACAGCGCGAGAAGGGCGGAAAGGCCGACGAGTGTCCCGTCTACGAACTCTACGCCTACCTGCTGTCCGGCGACGACGACGAGTTCGCCAAGCGCGTCTACGACGAGTGCGTCGGCGGCGAACGCCTCTGTGGCGACTGCAAGGAGCAGGCCGCCCAGCTCATGAAGGAGTTCCTCGAGGACCACCAGGAGAAACGCGACGAAGTCGAAGACCTGCTCGAGGACGCCGACATCGAACTCGAGTCGCCGCGGCGTCGCTGACGGGAAACGACTCCCCCGGCCCCGCTCGGTCAGTCCGTGACGGTCACGCCCGTGAACTCGAACCGGGCGCCGCCCGACGGACTCTCCGTCACGCGGACGTCCCAGCCGTGGGCCTCAGCGATTGTCGCAACGATCGAGAGGCCGAACCCGGTGCCGTCGGATGCCGTCGAATACCCGTTCTCGAAGACGCGCTCGCGTTCGTCGGTCGGAATGCCCGCCCCGTCGTCCGCGACGTAGAACCCGTCCTCGAGCGGTCCGACGGAGACGGAGACCGTTGACTCGCCGTGTTCGACGTCACCCTGATGAGCCTGCGAGTCGGGATTCGTCGAGCCATGCTCGACGGCGTCCTGCTGAGCGTGGGAAGCAGGGCTCGTCGAACCATGTTCGACGGCGTTTCGAAACAGGTTCTCGAGGAGCTGGCGGAGCCGCGTTTCGTCGGCGTGGATCGATCCCGAAACGTCGGTTCGAAGCGTCGCAGACCCCGTCTCGACTGACTGCCAACAGTCCGAGACGACCCGCTCGAGGTCGACGGCGTCGATCGCGTCGACCTGCTCGCCCTGCCGGGCGAGCGTCAGTAGGTCGTCGATGAGCCGGTCCATTCGGTCGACCGCCTCGTGGCAGTGTTCGAACGGCTTCGGGTCCCCGGTCGCTTCGGCCTGCTCGAGCCAGCCGGCGAGGACGTTCAGCGGGTTCCGCAGGTCGTGGCTGACGATGCTGGCGAACCGCTCTAGCTGTTCGTTCGTTCGCTCGAGTTCCCGCTCGCGTTCCTTGCGCTCGGTGATGTCGTGGGCGGAGGCGATCAGCGAGACGACCTCGCCCGCGGCGTTCGTGACTGGCCGGATCGTCCCCGTGGCGGTGAAGGTGCCGTCGGTGCCGACGTGGTCGCGCTCGTAGTCGACGTACTCGCCAGCAGCGGCGCGATCGGTCCACTCGCGGACGTCGGCCCGCGCGTCGTCGGGCCACCACGGCGTGTCCCAGAACGGCTCACCGACGATCGACTCGAGGTCCGTATCGATGGCTGCCATCGCCGTCTCGTTCGCCTGAACGAGCGTTCCGTCGGGCTCGAGCAGCCCGACGAGGGTCTTGGGGTCCTCGAAGACGGCCTCGAACCGGCGCTGGTACCGACGGAGGTCCCGTTCTCGTTCCTTGAGCGAAGTGATCTCACGTCCCTCGGGAACGAGCAGCGTCACGTCCCCCGAATCGTCCCGGATCGGCCGGATCGAGAAGTCGATGATGGCGGTGTCGTCCGTACCCTGCATCTCGATCGTTCGCCGGACGAACTCGCCGTCGGCGGCCCGCTCGACGTCCCGTTTGGTCTGCTCACGCAGCGACGCCGATCGATCGAACCAGTCGGCTTCCCAGAAGGGACGGCCGACGACGTCGTCCCGGTCGAGTCCGGCGAACGCCAGTGCGGTATCGTTGGCCTCGAGGATCATACCGTCCGGCTCGAGGAGGCCAGTGAACTGAGACGTCCGATTGAAGATCGCCTCGTAGCGGTCATCAGCTACCGGCCGGCCGGTGCCGTCACGATCGGTCGAGAGATCGACCGCGGTGTCGACGGTATCGTCTGAATCCGTGCGGCCCGGCCGCTCGGCCGCTCGCTCGAGGGGGTTCTGTCGAGGGCGCTCGTCGCCCGTCGTCGCGTCAGCGAGTAGTGTAAGCGACTGGTGGCGTCGGACGAGCAGTGAGTGGACGCGCCGACGGAGTCGGTCGGGGTCGAGCGGTGCATCGACGACCGCGTTGACGAGTTGTGGCTCGTCGCTCTCGGAGGGGTCCGCGACGGCGATGTCGTCGGTATGGGAATCGCGACGGAGCAAGATGACGGGGGTAAACGCCGGTCGGTCGGCGGTTCGCTCCCGGAGCAAGGGGGCATACTCGGAGAAACGATCGGAGTCGACGACGAACAGGTCCGCGTCGGCGACGGGACCGCCGATCACCAGCTCGTACCGATCGGAGAGCAGGGCCTGGACCATCGTTCGACGGTCGTCGGCAGCGAGCAGTAGCTGGACGGTCGAATCGTCCACCCCGGCCTCCCCGTCGTGTCCCGCTTCGGTCATTCGTATCGAAACGTCGATCAGGTCCGTCCGCAGGGCGAACACAGCGCGTCTCGGACTCCCCCCGTTCGCCCGGCTGTGGTCGCGAACGCGACCAGTACCGGCCCTCACCGATCTCGTTTCGCTAGAACGAGTCGACCGGCTTGGTAGTTGTGGCAGAAACGCGGGGGTCGATCGCGGTCTCCGGCATCCGTCGCCGGTTTCGGGTTACCATCGTCCGCCGGCCGGCGGGGTGAGCGACGCGTGCTGCCCGTCGCTTCCGGGCCGACGACCGCTGTCCGCGTCCGTCCGGTCGGCTCGCGTATGCATTGTCCTGCGTCTGACGAGGATATATGTGCCCGTTCGTGGAACCGGGAGCCACCGATGGCCCTGGCCCTCCCGACCACTGACGATCCGCCGGTTGCCGCCGACGTCCTCGGCTCGTTCGGCGTCACGCCGGCCGACGTGACCGCGGCCACGTCGAGCGACGGCTCCCTCGAGGCGGCGCTGGCCGACGCGTTCGCGACCGACCGCGACCGGACGGCAGTGCTTCGCCGAACGATCGCCCGGAGCGACCGCGGGATCGCCTGTGACGCTCGCTACCGGACGGCCGCGCTCGAGCGGGCACTGACCGGCGTCTTCGAGTCGGTCGGCTGGTCGTTGGCGGTCGAGCGTACCGGCGACGGACTGGGACTCACCGCCACCGATCCGCGCGGTCGGAGCCGCGAGACGACCGTGACCTACCCCGAGACGCCGCTGGGGACCGACAACCTGCCGGCCGTCCTGTGGACGATCACCGAGGACCTCTTCGCGGGGACCGACGCGCGGTTCGTCCTGCTCTCTGCGGGCGTCGACCGCTGGCGGGCCGCACTGGTCGACGAGTCCGCCCTCGAGCGCCTCCGGGAGTCGTACGGGCCGCGGGTCGACGCGTTCGATCGCCCGCTGCTCCCCGAATACGGGCTCGGGGCGTACGTGCCCGCGACCAGCACCGGCGCGACCGGTGGCAGCGACGATGGGCCGTGGCCGCCGTGGGCGCGCGAGCGGCGCGAGCATCGTACTGAGCCGCCCGCGGGAAGCGTCGATACGCTCATCGAGGAGGCAGAGCCCGCGACGGGCGCGGCGGCGACCGACTCGAGCGACGGGGCGACGGCGCGAGCGTCGTCGGTCGACGGGTTCGAACTCCGGGGGACCCCGTCGGTCTCGCGGCGAGGCGAGGGGCCCGACGAGCGGGCCGAGGCGGGTGCTGCTGAGACGGGAGGGGCCGGTCGCTCGAGCAAGACTGGCGACTCACGAGCCGGCGATCGATCGGCGGCCGTCGACGAGTCCGGGACGGATTCGGACGGGTTCGGGACGCTCTCGGGGACCAGCGAGCGGACGCGGATCGACGACGACTCGTTCGGAACCGATATCGAGGGTGCGTCGACACCCGATCGCTACCGCGCGCTCGGCGCGGCGCTCGATGCAGGCGGGGACGTCTCGGTCCGCGGGCTGCTCGAGGACGACGACTTTCTCCCCGAGTTGCCGGCCGCCGACCCCGACACGGTCCGCATCGAGTACGCCGACGGCTGCGATCCGGTCGACCCGTCCGAGGCGGCGGCCGTCGCCGAGGAAGACGGCTTCGAGTGGGTCGACGCCGGCGACCTCGAGACGACGCGGCTGGCCGGCGAGTAGCGACGGTGTGTGGTGAGGCGTATCACAACGTTTTTGAGCCGGTCGCGAGTGCCACCGAGTATGGCACCCGAATCCCACAAGGCCGGTGTCGACGATCAGCTACGGCGACCGCGATCGGGATTCGGTTTCTTCTTCGCCCGGTGAGACCGGGCCGGTGGACCCGAGAGCGGTCACATCGATCGCTCGCGGCGAAACCGACCGTTCGCGACGCCGGCGGGACCCGTCCCGCACGGTATCGGAACCGCTAACTGACCGACACGCAGCCATTCAACCAAGCGAATGCAACTCCCATCACAACAGGTCGCGGTCCTAGAGGCCGCGAGCGCGGACGAGGCAACGTCCGTCGATGCCCTCGCCGCGGCGACCGACCTGCCCCCCGAAACCGTCACGGGGGCCGTCTTCGAACTCGAGGACGAGGGGCTGGTCGCCGTCAGCGAGCGGGTCGACGAAACGGTGACGCTCACCGACGAAGGTGTCGAGTATGCCGGCGACGCCCTCCCCGAGGTACGACTCTACGAGGCCGCCCTTGCGGCCGGCGCCGACGAGGAATCGACCCAGATGGGGCAAGTCATCGGCACCTCCGGACTCGAGGGACCGCAGGTCGACATTGCGCTCTCGAACTACGCGCGGAAGGGATACGGCACGATTGACAGCGGTGAGATCACCGCCGACCCCGACGCCGACCCCGCGGCCGACGCCGAAGCCGACGCGCTCGCTGCCCTCGCCGACGCGGGCGAGACGCCGGTCGACGCCGTCGACATCGATTCGGACACCGTCGACCAGCTCGAGCGTCGCGGACTGGTCGACCGCCACGAGTCGACGGTTCGTGACGTCACGCTGACCGAACGCGCCGTCACCGAACTGATGGCCGGCATCGAGACCAGCGAGACGGTCGGCGAGGTCACCCCGGAACTGCTCACCAGCGGCGAGTGGGAAGACGTCGAGTTCGCCGACTACAACGTCGAGGCCGACGCCGAGCGCTTCGACGGCGGCAAGGTCCACATCCTGCGCCAGACCGCCGAGCGGGTCAAAGACACCCTCGTCGGGATGGGCTTTCAGGAGATGGACGGCCCCCACGTCGACGCGGACTTCTGGATCAACGACTGCCTGTTCATGCCCCAGGACCACCCGGCGCGGACCCACTGGGACCGGTTCGCCCTCGAAAACCCCACGCATATCGACGACCTCCCCCCGGACCTCGTCGACCGCGTCGAGCGCGCCCACAAGGAAGGCGTCGGCCCGGACGGCGAGGGCTATCACTCGCCGTGGGACGAGGACTTCGCTCGCGCGCTGGCCCTGCGGGGCCACACCACCTCGCTGTCGACCCGCTACCTGTCCGGCGAGGAAGTCGGCGATCTCGAGCCCCCACAGCGGTATTTCAGCGTCGAAAAGGTCTATCGGAACGACACGCTCGACCCGACCCATCTCCTCGAGTTCTTCCAGATCGAGGGCTGGGTGATGGCCGAAGACCTCTCCGTTCGCGATCTGATGGGCACCTTCGAGGAGTTCTACTCGCAGTTCGGGATCGAGGACATCCAGTTCAAGCCCCACTACAACCCCTATACGGAACCGAGCTTCGAGCTGTTCGGCACCCACCCGACGACCGGTGAGCTGGTCGAGATCGGCAACTCGGGGATCTTCCGCGAGGAAATGCTCGAGCCACTGGGCGTCGAATGCGACGTGATGGCATGGGGGCTGGCTCTCGAGCGACTGCTCATGCTGATGTACGGCTTCGAGGACATCCGGGACATCCACGGAACGCTGTGTGACCTGGAACTGCTGCGCGAGACGGAGGTGACCTACTGATGCCCACGGTCGACATCGACCCCGACGAACTGCGCGAGCTGACCGGCAGCGAGGAGAAAGGCGACGAAGAACTCAAAGACGACCTGTTCGGGCTGGGCCTCGAGTTCGAGGGCCGGACCGAGGACGGCGCGTTCGAACTCGAGTTCGCGCCCGAC
Organism: Natrinema pellirubrum DSM 15624; assembly: GCF_000230735.2. Taxonomy (NCBI): domain Archaea; kingdom Methanobacteriati; phylum Methanobacteriota; class Halobacteria; order Halobacteriales; family Natrialbaceae; genus Natrinema; species Natrinema pellirubrum. The sequence continues at coordinate 195,648 of NC_019962.1, read as the reverse complement.
CGGCTCGACCGGCTCTCCGTCGAGGGCGTTGCCCGCTCGCTGCGCTACCAGTACGGCGACGCGCGGGGGATTCACGTCCCGTCGCCGAACTCGGCCGAGTGGACGATCGAAGTCGACGACTCCGTTCCCGACGAGCGACCCTACGTCACGGGCGCGGTGATCCGCGACGTCGACCTCGACGACGAGGCCCTCGAGTCGCTCATCCAACTGCAGGAGAAGCTCCACGCGACGATGGGGCGCAAGCGCGCAAAGGGCGCGATCGGCATTCACGACCTGACGATGCTGAAGGGCAGTTCCGCGACCGAAGAAGGGACCCCGACGATCGAGTACGTCGGGCTCGAGCCCGACGAGGACCGATTCGTCCCCCTCGATTCGGACGCGGAGATGACGCCCGCGGAGGTCCTCGAGGACCACCAGACGGGCCAGACCTACGCCGATCTGGTCAGCGAGTACGAGCGGTATCCGGCGATCTACGACGACATCGGGCTGTTCTCGTTCCCGCCGGTGATCAACGGCCGGCGCACCGAGGTGTCGACGGACTCCCGTGACCTGTTCGTCGAGATGACGGGCACCGACCAGTGGACGATCGACAAGATGCTCAATATCGTCTGCTACGCACTGTCGGCCCGCGGGGCCACCATCGAGGAAGTACGAGTCGAGTATCCGGATCACGACATCGTTCGCCCGGACTTCTCGACGAAGACGAAGACGGTCGCCCACGACCGTATCGAGACCATCCTCGGCATCGGCCTCGACCCCGAGGAGGTCATCGACCTCGCGGAACGATCGGGACTCGAGGCAGCGCGGGAGGAAAACGACGACGGGGACCTCGTCTACGAGGTGACGGTTCCGCCCTACCGCGTCGACGTCCTTCACCCGCTGGATGTCATCGACGATCTCGGGCGGGCCTACGGCTTCAACGACCTCGAGCCCCGGTATCCCGACGTGGGGACCGTCGGCGGCCGCCACGAGCGCTCGCGGCTCGAGCGAGCGGCCCGCGAGCAACTCGTCGGGCTGGGCTTCGAGGACCTGCTGAACTTCCACATGATCAGCGAGGGGGAGAACTACGACCGGCTCGACGTCGACCCCGGTGACGACGTCTACGGGGCCGGCGAGCCCGCGACGATCAAAGAGCCCTACAGCGAGGACTTCACCATGCTGCGGACGTGGGTCATGCCCTCGCTGTTGATGGTACTGGAGCGAAACACCCACCGCGCCTATCCCCAGAACCTCGCGGAGATCGGCTTCGCGGCCAACGTCGACGAGAGCGAAAACACGGGCGTCGCGGAAGGCCGTCGCGTCGGAGCCGTCCTCGCCCACCACGAGGCCGGGTACGAGGACGCCAAGGCCAGACTCCAGGCGCTGACCCGGAACTTCGGCGTCGACCTCGAGACGCCGCCGACCGACCACCCGACCTTCATTTCGGGTCGAACCGCGGCGGTCGTCATCGACGGCGAGGAAGTCGGCGTGATCGGCGAGGTCCATCCGAAGGTGCTGGTCGAACACGACCTCGAGGTGCCGGTCTCGGCCTTCGAGTTCGACCTCGAGGCGCTGCGCTGAGGGGAAAAGCGGTTTCCTGCTGTTTGCCGCCAGTCTACGGTTGCGGGCCAGTCACTGTACCGCGAGCGAGTGAAACGAGCGAGCGGCTTTTTTGGTCCAGATTTTTGCGCCGAGTGGTTCGCTCGCTTCGCGAGCGAACCCCGAGGCGTAAAAAGGTGGGTCTTAGAACTCGTGTTCGACGTCGTCCTCGTCGGCTTTCTGGATGATGATCTTGCCGTCCCGGACTCGGACGAAGACTTCGTCACCGATATCCATGCCCGCGACCTCGAGTTCGTCCTCGTGGAGGTTCAGATGGACGTTGTGGTAGTTACCGTCTTCGTCTTTCGCACCGCTTGGACTCAGCTTCTTTTTCCGTACCATCGCGGGATTCTATCCCGAACTTCGCCGTAGGATATACTTAAGTGTTTTCGACGCCTCGGAGCGTGACCCGGGCGGGTGGCGCCACGCGGTGGCGGGACCGTCGACACGGAAACTGCGGAAACGTGGCGGCCGCTGCTCACTTAAAGATACCGACGCAGTCGGTCGATTAGTGGGGATATCTTTATGTCGGATCGTGTGCTGGACTGACACGGAGGCGAAAATCATGGTACGCGAAGACGGGAAACGAAACTTTGCACTGCGCGAATCGGGCGGCGACGAATCGAGCGTCTTCTCGGGGAACACCCCCCGGCAGGCGGCGCTCAAGGCGGCCCGACGACTCGAGCCCGGCTCGAGCGAGGAGTCGGCCGAGCGGGTCGAACTCAGACTGCGGGAGAAAGGTACCGACAAGGTCCACATCTACGACGGCTGGGCGTGGGAGGAGACGGCACCGGACGACAAGCCCGACTGGATGCCCGACGAGATCACGGAAGCGAACGTCTCGAAGAAGGGAATCGAACACTTAGACGAGTAAGTCGCCCGCTCGGTCATTTTCTCGGTGTCTCGACGACACCGGCGTGGGCGCAGTCGAGAGCCCGTCACCAGCGTCGCCCGAACCGATCGGGATCGGTCGGCCACAACAGGAAGTCGACGATCGACCACCAGCCCTTCGGTATGATTCTGTATGTCGATGGAAAGACCGTATAGTCTGCATTTGTCAGAACTACATATGGAATAATACTGGACGTACCTGTTGGGAAGTGACCCAACAGATGGGGTTGTTCTAATAAGTAGGTTTATACGGACGGTCGCGTTTCGCTCGAGCAGAGCATGTGGATGAACGTAGGCTGTTTCACCGATTCATACAGTATAGACGAGAGTATATCGGCAGTATTGGGAAAGTTCGTCCCCTTATCGGCGCTATTAAGATCCATATCGAAAAGAGAGGTCGTGGCCGTTTCAGGAGGTGAGCAGCCGTGATCAAGATGACCAAGTGGCGGACGTTGGTGTTGGCGACGATCGGGTTCAACTTCTCGTTTCTCATCTGGTTTTCCTTCGCGCCGTTTACCGGGCCGATGGCCGAGGAGTTCGGCCTCTCGGTGACTGAGATCGGGATTCTGGCGAGCGCGGCGATCTGGCTCGCACCGTTCGGTCGGATACTGACGGGCTGGCTCTCCGATCGCTGGGGCGCGCCGACGGTGTTCGCCATCGTCCTGGCCTACGTCGGCGTGTTCTCGATGGCGTCGGCGTTTGCCCAGTCCTACAGCGTGTTCTTCGTCACGCGGCTGATCGTCGCGACGGCGGGGATCACCTTCGTCATCGGGATCCAGCACGTCTCCGAGTGGTTCGACGAGGAACACCTGGGGACTGCTGAGGGGATCTATGCCGGCGTCGGGAACGCCGGTGCTGCCGGCGGCGCGTTGATCCTCCCGCGCGTGTTCGGCGAGGGGTGGAGCGGCCCCCTCTTCGAGAGCAACTGGCGGGCCGCCTTCTTCTACACCGGGATCGTCTCGATCCTGCTGGCGATCGTCTACTACACGATCGGGGAGGCCGCCAAGTCCGAGCAGCGCCGGCAGGCGACCGCCGAGAGCGCGACGCTCAAACAGTGGCTTCACACCGCTACTCGCTACGGAACCGTCGTCCTCGCGCTGGCCTACGTGATGAGCTTCGGCCTCGAGCTGTCGATGAACGGCTGGCTGGCGACCTACTACCGCGAGGGGTTCAACACGGAGAACCTCGTCCTCGCGAGTACGTTCGCGGCGACGTTCTCGGTCGCGGCCGGGCTGTTGCGGCCTTTCGGCGGCTACGTCAGTGACCTGCTCGCGCGCAAGGAGAAGAACATCCTGCCCGTCTTCACCGGCCGGTACCGCGAACAGTGGACGTTCGTCTCGCTGTGTTTCATCGTGCTGGCGATGATCGGGATGACGCTGGCCGGGCTGTCCGGGCAGGTCATGCTCGCGGTCGCCGCCGGCTTCGTCGTCGGGATGGGCTGTGCGTTCGCCGAGGGCGCGATCTTCGCGCAGGTCCCGGCCATGTTCCCGAACAGTTCCGGGAGCGTCGCCGGCGTCGTCGGCGGTGTCGGGACGGTCGGCGGGATCGTCTACCCGCTGGTCTATGCCGCGCCGGTGATGCCGAGCCTCCACACCGGCTACTCCGTCGTTGCGGCCACGATGATCCCAATCGTCTTGCTGTGTGCGTGGGTCTTCCAGCCCCACGTCGCCGAGCGGGCGACCGAGGACGGCTTCGTCGCCGCGAGCGCCGGGAGTACCGTCGCAGGCGAACCGTCCGACGACTGACCTGCGTTCGGCGAGCCGCTGGCCGTGGAGCCGCCACACACCGCCGAGAAACCCAACGATCTTTTGACCCGTAGCCTGCTATCGGTGGGTAATGGCTGCAGTCACGCTGGGACCCGAAGGGACCTACTCACACCGAGCGACGACGGCGGTCGCCGACGACGGCGAGATCGACTTCCGCCAGTCGGTCACGGCGATCGTCGACGCCGTCGACAGCGGCGAGTACGACCGCGGCGTCATTCCGATCGAGAATAGCATCGAAGGCTCGGTCACCGAGAGCCTCGACGCCCTCGCGGAGTACGACGTCGCCGTCGTCCGCGAGATCGTCACGCCAATCAGACACGCCCTGCTGGCACAAGGACCCGAGTTCGACACCGTCGCGAGCCACTCACAGGCGCTCGCACAGTGTCGCTCCTACCTCGAGCGAGAGTATCCCGACGCCACGCTCGAGGCCGTCGCGAGTACGGCCCAGGGCGTCGAGTTCGCCCGCGACGATCCGTCGGTCGCGGGGATCGGTCACCCGGCCAACGCCGAGGACGGCGTCGACCTCGAGGTTCTGGCCGAGGACATTCAGGATCAGGACTCGAACGCGACGCGCTTTTTCGCGATCGCGCCCGCCGCGGAGCGCTCGACTGGCGGCGGCAAGACCTCGCTGGTGGTCTACCCCAACGCCAACTACCCCGGCCTGCTACTCGAGTTGCTCGAGCCGTTCGCGGACCGCGATATCAACCTGACTCGCGTCGAGTCGCGACCGAGCGGGCAGCGACTCGGCGACTACGTCTTCCACGTCGACTTCGAGGCGGGTCTCTACGAGTCCCGAACGCAGGCGGCGATCGCGGACCTCGAGGAACTGGCCGAGAAGGGGTGGGTCAAGCGGCTGGGTTCGTACGATACCGAACACGTCGTCGAGTAGTCGACGGACGACGACCCGGCGGATCAGTCGGTCGTCGAGCCGTCCGGGCGGAGCCACGCCCGAATGCGGTCTGCATACGCGAAGAGGCCGATCGCGAGCCCGGCGACGAACGAGAGCAGGGCCGGGACGACGATCCACAGGAGGTCGGGATGTTCCGTACCGGTGTGAAGAACGACGTCTTCCATGCGCGACCGTAGGCCGACGCCCGGCATAATAGTCGCGATCGATCCCGAACAGTACCGGAAGCCGTTTTCCGTGCCCTGCCGTAGCACGGGTATGGCACTCGATGCAGGCGACGACGCGCCGACCGTAACGGCACCGAACCAGGACGGCGAGGACGTCACCCTCTCGTTCGAATCGCCGACGGTCCTGTATTTCTATCCGAAAGACGACACCCCCGGCTGTACGGTCGAAGCCAACCAGTTCCAACGCGAACTCGAGACCTACCGCGAGGCTGGCGTCGACGTCTACGGCGTCTCGCTCGACGACGTCGACTCCCACCGTGCGTTCTGCGATTCGGAGGGACTCGAGTTCGATCTGCTCGCGGACCCAGACGCCGAAATCGCCGACGCTTTCGGCGTCGAACTGCGCGATAGCGGCGTGACGACGCGGACGACGTTCCTGCTCGCCGACGGCGAGGTACAGGCCGCTTACGACGGCGTCGACCCCGACGGCCACGCCCGCGAGGTGCTGCTCGACGCGCTCGAGGACGGCCTCGTGACGCTGCCGGAGTGACGACGACTTCTGTCGACGCATCGCGGGCAGAATTTATCCCCATCGGAGTTCTAGTAGTACGTATGCGACGAAATCCGTTCGACGAGATCGAGGAGATGCTCGACCGCGTGAGCAGTCAGGTCGAGGAGGGGATGACCGCCGGCGGGCTCCAGGTCCCCGGTTCGGTGCCGGTCGACGTCGCCGACACCGGCGAGGAGTTCGTCGTCACGGCCGACCTGCCCGGCTACGAGACTGACGACATCGAACTGACGCTCGCGGACGGAACGTTGCGCCTCGAGGCCGCCCGGACCGACGAGGTCGAGGACGCCGAGAGCCGGTATATCCGCCGCGAGCGGACCGAGACTACCGCGAGTCGTCGGATCCGCCTGCCGGAGCCGGTCGACGAGGAGGGGGTCGCCGCCGGCTTCGAGAACGGCGTGCTGACGGTCCACCTCCCGAAGGTTTCGGAGGGCGAGGACTCGAAACGGATCGACATCGAGTAGCCGGCCTTAGTACCTCGCGGAGCCGCCCGTTTTTGGATCGGTGACCAGGATCACTGACCGACGCGAGTAGCGACGGCGTCCGCGCAGGCACCCGCTGGCCCGTCACGGTGGTCGGCTGTTTCCAGGCAGTTATTATGTCCCTACAATAACAACTCGGCCATGGTTCAAGTGTTCGCACTCGTCGTCGGCGGGGTCTTTCTCTTGGTTGGCGGTATCGTACTGTCTCGAGACGGCGAACTCGATGACCGAAGCGAAACGATCGACGAACTCGCGTCGGCGGGCGACGAGCGGGTCGAGCCGGGCGGCGAAGCGACGATCAGCGGGCCGGTTCACGTTCTCGAATCGGCGTCGCCGACGCGGACCGGCCCCGAGCCGAACGGGGGCGAGTCGGCCGCGCTTTGGGCGTGGCGCGTTCGTCAAAAGGAGAACACGGGGAACGGGAGCCGGTGGCGGACCGCCGAGTCCGAACTCGCGATTGGCGAGTTCGCCGTCGATCACAGTTGGAACCGTGTCCGCGTGGACACGACGACGATGGCGACCGACGCGGGCGACGATCCCTTCGACTCGCCGCGGCTGTTTCTGGGCGATCCGGAGACGGAGTCCTATCTCGGCGACCTCGGCCCGGTCAATCGCTTCCTCGAGCGAACCGGGCTGGCGGGGGAGGACGGCGTCGTCAGCGACCTCGAGTTCACCGTGAGCGTCGGCGGAAAGACCAGCATGCCCGACAAGTATCAGGCCACCGTCGTCCGTGACGGCGACGAACTGGTCGTTCGGGGCGAACTGATCGAGACGGCCGACGGCTACGTCCTGCGAGGAACCGACGAGACGCCGCTCGTGATCGCGACCGGAAGCCTCGAGGACCAGCGCGAGCAGGTGCGCTCGTCGGTTCGGCTCCGTCGGGTGGCCGGCGGGGTTTTCCTCGGTGTCGGCCTGCTCGTCGCGGTTCTCGCCGTCCTCTGATACGGTTTGCTGTCCCGATTTACCGGTGGGACCGCAGGACAGGTCGCGGTCCCACCGGCAATGACGGACAGGAGACCGTCTGAGTTTTTAGTACCAGGCCCCGCCCGACGAGACGTTGATGTCCTGTCCCGTGACGTGGCGCGACGCCTCGCTCGCGAGGTGGACGGCCATGTCGGCGACCTCCTCGGGCGGGACCAGATCGTCGATCATGAGGCTCTCGCGGACCTCGCCTTCGACGGCCTCGACGGGGACGCCCGCCTCCTCGGCCTGTCGCTCGAAGACACCCCGAATGCGATCGCCCTCGACCGGACCGGGACAGATCGCGTTGACTGTGACGCCGTCGTCGCCGAACTCGGCCGCCAGCGCGCGGGTCACGCCGATCAGCCCCATCTTCGAGGCGGCGTACGGCCCCCGGTTGGCGTAGGGTCGCTTGCCGCCGATCGAGGAGATGTTGACGACGCTACCTCGCTCGGACTCGCGCAGGTGCGGGGCCGCTGCCCGCGTGACACGTGCCACGCCGACGACGTTGACATCGAGCGTCTCGAGCCACTCGTCGTCGCTCGTCACCTCGAGCGGCGCGGTGGGGCCGGCGATCCCGGCGTTGTTCACGAGACAGTCCAGCCCGCCGAAGGTCTCGATCGTCTCGTCGATGGCGTTTTCGACCGAGTCGGGATCGGTCACGTCCGTCTCGACCGCCAGCGTCCGCTCGGGGGCGTCGATCAGGTCTTCGGTCTCGTAGATCCCGTCGCTTCTGGCTGCGAGGACGACGTTTGCACCCTCGTCTGCGAACGCGACGGCGATTTCTCGGCCCAGTCCCTGACTCGCGCCCGTGACGAATATAGTGTCGTCTGGTATCGTAGCACGTGATAGATGGGGTCGAAAATAAAACTACCGGTTATCGGACGGAGGGGTCGATATGGTTCTGCATTTCTCAACTGGTGTGTTTCCGTTGAGGGCACTGTCTAGTTCAGCACACCCTCGACCGGCGTCGTTCCGTCAAGAGTTTGATGCAGTCTCCGACGGTTGTAGTAATGCATGAACTGTTCAAGCCACTCGCGGACGCTTGACCGACTGCCCACCCACGAAGTATGGAAGCGATCGATCCGCATTTTGAGTGTGTGAGACCTCTGCTCGATGAGTTTCGGTCGGTATAGTTGGCTCGACCGCTCAATCCTAATCAAGCAAGGGCAGTCCGATAGCCGAACTGATTGACGAGAAACGCAGCCTCGGAGAGATCGTGGTTCTCGTCGAGTCGATGCAAAGACGCAACCGCCGGAGCAGTGCCATGCCGACCAAATAACGCAATGTCAGGGGTGCAATATGAACAGCGCCGCCCGTCGCAGTTCAGAGGCGGTCTGAACGGTGAACTGATGCCGGTTCGGTGGAATCGCCGTTGCTGTGCGCTCGAGCGTACCACAGATATGCGATCGGTGTCTAGGGATAGCAGTGAGCCGATGCGAATGCTGCTGGAACCGGCTTGTGCGCACACGATTCGAGCAGTCCCGTCAGCCGAATCCAATATCAGGGAGACTTATGTGACTTAGTTTGAAACGTTACGGCGATGCACTTCATCGTCGTCGGGGCAGGGAATGTCGGACGCCTGCTAGTGGATATTGCATCACGATCTCGAAACGACGTGGTGGTCGTCGAGCACGACGTGACGAGAGCGAACGACATCGCGAACGAGTACGATTGCCTGGTCCTCAACGAGGACGCGACGAGGGAGGAGACGCTCAAAGAGGCGGGCGCTGCTCGGGCCGATGCGCTCATCTCGACGCGCGAACTGGACGCAACGAACCTGTTCGTCTGTCTACTCGCAACCGAACTCGGGATTCCGACCGTCGTGTCCGTTCTGCACCAACCCGAACACCGGGAACTGTTCCGCAAGATGGGCGTCAACGCGGTCAAAAGCCCCGACCAACTCGCCGCCGAATCGCTCTACCGGACGGCACGACAGCCCGCGATTATCGACTACATGCCCGTCGAAGACGATGCGGAAGTCTTCGAGATCAAGGTCTCCGACGCCGCACCGATCGCCGGAAAGACCCTCGAGGACGCCAGATCGGGGGGCTTGATTCCCGACGATGTACTCGTGGTCGCTGTCGTCCCCCAGGACGGCAGCGGGCCACGGATCGCTCGGTCGACAACCGAAATCGGGGCCGGAGATCGGCTCGCCGTCTACTCCGGACGCGGGACCGATCCGGCGGTGACGGATCTCTTCGGATTCTTCGACGATTACCGATGAGAACCACAGTGGCACCGATCGGACGCGATCTCGGGTGGATGCTGCGGGTTTTCGGGGGGCTGGTCCTGGTATCGATCCTCGTTCCGCTCGTCTGGGGCGAGTATTACGCGATTCCCGGCCTCGTCGTCTCGGGGGTGATACCGGTAACGATCGGGTGGGTGCTCTCGACAGTGTTCGCCGATGCCGCTCCGCCGGACAAACTCCACGGCATGATGATCGCTGCCATCGGCTGGCTCGCCATCGCAGCGTTCGGCTCGCTGCCCTTTCTTACGACCGCCTGGATCGTGACGCTCGCGCCTGCCGGACTCGAGACACCACCCCCAGAGAGCGTCGACGCACTTACGAGTCCGCTGAACGCTCTCTTCGAGAGTATGAGCGGGTTCACCGGAACGGGGTTGACCATGATCACAGACGAGGGCTCGCTCCCCCGGACGCTACAATGGTGGCGGAGTATAATCGAATGGGTCGGTGGCGTTGGTGTGATCGTGCTGACGACAGCGATCCTCGCCCGTCCGGGGAGTGGTTCGTTGACAGTGTACGAAGGCGAAGCGCGATCACAGAAGATACACCCGAGTATCGTCTCGACCGTCCGCACTATCTGGTGGATCTTCCTGCTTTTCACGTCGATCGCGATCCTGTCGCTCTGGCTGGCCGGAATGCCACCGTGGCAGGCGATCAATCACGGCATGACGGGTATTTCGACTGGCGGTTTCTCGGTCATCGACGGTTCGATCGGCGCATACGACAGCGTCGTCATCGAAGTCGTTTTGCTCCCGATCATGATCGCTGGCGGCATTGCGTTCCCGATCCACTACCTCGTCCTCCAGGGGGATCTGCGAGGGCTGTACACGGACGTGCAGACGCGATGGTTGGCCGCGGTTCTCCTGCTCGGATCGGCGGCGCTCTGGCTATCGGTCTCGACAGCGTACGATTCGGTCACGGACGCGCTCCGATACGGCGTCTTCCAGTTCGTCTCAGCAGTGACCGCCGCGGGCTTCCAGACGGCGACCGATCCGACGCCCCTCTCGCTGGGGGACTGGCCCACGAGTGCGCTTCTCACGCTGGTCTTCGCGATGGTCGTCGGTGCCGCCGCCGGCTCTACCGCGGGCGGCATCAAACTCATTCGATTGATAATGCTGGTGAAAGGGATCCGATTTCGAGTCTCCTACGTCTTCTACCCCGACAGTACCGTCCATCGGTTTCGGATCGACGACCGCGTCCTCGACGAGGAAGACGGCCCTCGAGAGTTCGGAGAAGCGGCGATCATCGCGCTTCTCTGGTTCGTCTTCCTCGCGGTGAGCGTCTTCGTCCTTTTAGCGACGCTCCCGAGCGGGGCCTATCCGCTGGAACAGATCCTCTTCGAAATCGCGAGTGCACAGGGGAATGTCGGTCTCTCGACCGGGATCACCGGTCCCCACTCGCTGCCGACGGCTGGCAAGGTCGCGTTCATCCTGAACATGTGGATCGGGCGACTCGAGATCATTCCCATCCTCGTGACGCTTCGCGCACTCTTTTGGCGGGGTGGTATCTACGAATGAGTCGGCGTCGCTACCGCAGCCGGCTTCTTACGTGGATCGTCAACGCGGGACCGAGTGATACGGTCTTGAATCTCTATCTGGTTCTCGGCCCGCTCCTGATCGTGCTCGTCACTGTCGTCGGCAGAACTGGAGCGACGACGCTCATCGTTGCGGGCTACGTCGTCGGATTCGTCGGTTACACGATCTACAACGCCCTCACGACGACGGAACGCCCCGACTGGATACGACATCCATGACATCCGCCGCGCGATGAACGGAGCGGTTTCCCGAACGTTGGGAGAGTATGGTTCGCGAGTTACCTGTTCTTGTGGCGCTACTCGCTCGTCGTAAACGACGGGATTCGCTCGCTGTATTAAGATAGCCCGTGTTGGTCGGAGGGCGAGCCACATCGGCAGCGATTGATCGTCCGTGTGAGAGCGCTCGCGACGACGGTCCGCGGGTCGGCGTCATCGATGAGGTCACACGCCGATTAGGCCCCAAGTAGTGCTTTGAGCCGCGCGGTGCCGGTCGCGTCGGACGTGACACCCCGATCCCAGAGAACCAATGCAGGCGGCAGGGCAACGATGGATGCAGCAAACGAGTAGAACACGCTCAACGCGATCAGGAGCCCGAAGTCACCGAGCACGGGCGTAATCGCGAGCATCAGCGCCCCCGTTCCGATCGATGTCGTGAGCATACTGCCGGTGAGCGCACCGCCGGTACTCGACAGCGTCGTCGTAAGCGCCGATACCGTCTCCGGGTGTGCAGTATACTCGTCGACGAAGCGATGCATGAAGTGGACAGCGTAATCGACGCCGAGACCGATAGCGAACGACAGGAGTAGCCCCGTGACGGCATTGAGCGGCATATCGAGCAGCCGCATCGTACCGAGAAGACACGACACGGCGATCATGATCGGAAACACGTTGATGAGTCCGATCCACGGTTTCCCCTCGAGAACGCCGTACACGATCACGAGAAAGACCGCCGAGAACACGATAGCAAGCACCATCCCCTGGATCGATGATTCGAACAGGCTGTTGGTGATCGCGTTGTAAATGAGGGGCGTGCCCGTCGCAGTTGCGGTGTAGCGGAAGGAATCGGCGTGGTCGGCTCCGTCCGCTGCGATATCGTCGATCGTGGCGTCCGATTCGATGGTGTACTCGACTTGGGCCGCTCGCCGGTCGGGAGTCAGGTACCGCTCCGCCGCTGGCCCTGCCGGCGACGCGAACAACTCGTCGTAGATCCGGTCGAGGTTGCGGTCGGGAATGCCGTTCCCGTCTCGGTCGTTACGGGCGACGAGCGCAGCGAACTCGGGGTCCGCGTCGGCACGGGACTGAATCACGGAGACGATGCTCCGTGATTCCGCCCGTCCGTTCGGCCCGACGGCGAGCGTCTCCGGTGGATCATCGTCAGGGGCCGCCAGTGCCTCGAGCGCGTGGTCTTCCTCGAACGGTCCCTCGACGTACATCGTTATCGACTGATCCTGATCGGCCGCGAACCGCCCTTCAAGCAGGTTGAGCGTCTCCGTGGCAGTGTACTCGCCCGGGGCGAACGGCTCCGGGATGGAATCGACGTACCACGCTTCCTCTTCGGGCGGGAGGAAATCCTCCTCCTCGAACGTGGTTTCGACGCCGGTGCCGTACGCACCTATTCCGGCCCCGAAGAACACGAGGAGAACGACCATGAGGAGCGGAGCCCGCTTTCCGACGGTCGCGGAAACAGCCAGCAGCCGACCGAGCAAGGATTCCTCGGAGGCGATCGGGGTCGAGTTGAACTCCCGGACGTCGTGTCGGTCCCGAAAGCGGTCGGCTTGCAACTTCATCGCGGGCAAGCATCCGCTGAAGATGACGAACGTAAAGATGATTCCGGCGGAAGCCACAAGGCCCATCTCCCGCATCGGCTCGAGTTCGGCGAAGACGTTCGCTCCGAAGCCGAAGACCGCGGTGGCGGTCACGATGAAAAAGGCGGCCGAGAGCTGGCGGGTCGCGGTACGCATCGCGGGGACCGTCTCGTCGCCCCGGATCTTTTCCTCGCGATAGCGGTTGATAATGTGGATCCCGAAGTCGACGCCGACGGCCAACAACAGGACGGGAACAATGATCATCTCCTGTCCGAACGGTATCCCGGCGTAGCCGAGGAACCCGAACGTCCAGATCATCGTCATCAGCAACGCGATCAGGCCGAGTAACAGATCGAACGGGTCTCGATAGGCGACGGCGAGGAAACCCAAAAGCAGCGTCACGACGACGGGCATGACCATCACGAACGAATCGCTGATGACGTCTTCGAGTTCGGAGTCAACGATACCGCTACCGAACGCGCGGATATCGGCCGGCTCGTCGGCCGCCATCGTATCGATCGTCGTCAGGATGCCGTCCATGTCCTCATCGTCGAACGCGGATGGCACGTCGTGGGAGATCACCGTAATCGACGCCGATGCCGACGCCCCATCGCGGTTGAAGTCCTCCGAGACCAGCCTCGAGAACGACCGCCTCGAGCCGACCTCTCGGACCGCCTGCCGAATTTCGGTCTCCGTCGCCCGTTCGACGGCCCGGCGCTGTTCGGTCGGCGTGTCCGCTCCGGGCTCGAGCGCCTGCGCGACCATCGTCGCGGGGCCGTCCGCGGACTCCATTCTGAGCGTCGGCCGATCATCGATTCGCTCGAGCAGGCGGAGAACGTGGAGGAGTTCCTCCCGTGTGAGGACATCGGTCCCGTCGTGGACGAGTCGCGTCGTCTCATCCTCAGCCGTGAACGATCCCTGAAAGTCCGCTTCGACGTCGTCTTGTGTTTCTTTGACGTCGAGGCCGTCGGAGTAGCGCTCGCGGAGATCGGTCTCCGTTTCGACCAACGGGATTCCAGCGGCGAAAAACGCGGTCAGGAGTAGGAACACGATAACGATCGTACGCGGGCGGGAAACGATGAGGGCGGTCGATTGCGCGATCGCCTCGTCGATCCAGTGTCCGACCCTAGTCATGGAGACGTGCTGCTCGTTGTTCGACCGACGGCACTGTCACGCTCGCGGGGTCGAGTCTCGAGTACCGTGCGAGCGGTCGCGGATCCCGACGCGATCAAACCGCCACGGCCCGCCACGAATCGGCACCCCGCGCTACCTGCGGGCCGTCGTCCGGCGACAGCAACGTGGCCCCGTGGCGACGGGACCAGTACGATGGCGCTACGCGGCGGTTGGACGTTCCGTCACCCCCCGTTCACTCGTCCGTTCGAGCCCGAACGAGCGGTGACTCCGGTGCTGGCAACTGTTCGGTCGGATCGTCATGCGTGGTACATGAACATATTAGATCAAAATACTTTCGCCAATATCAGACTGAATGGGAATTTGAGAAAGGCACAAACTCGTTCGTGCGTTCGTTAGAAGGGGTAGAGACACATTCACCACCATTTGAATGTCACTTTAATACGTCGCTCGAGTGATTGCCACAACGCGGGCACGGCGCGGTCATCACGGTCGAACGGACACCGCTGACGGAGGGGGTCGAGGCACTGGCACGGAAGCGGCGACGTGGTATCGGCGAGGGCTCCTGCGGTACTCGAGGGCGAGCCATAGTCGTCACTGCACATCTGACCGCATGCGGCGTTGGGGCCAGTGTAGGAATCGTTTCAGTGGCTACGATATGTCGGCCGGCCGACGGACCCAGCCGTCTCGAGGCTGCTATCGGTGGTCCGAGCGAAGCGAGCTAGTGTATGGAAAGGTATAGGGTGGCGTCCCGTTCTAGAGGTATATAAGCAAATGAGCGACGCGGGATACGACCACGCGACGGTCGAACGGCGCTGGCAAGAGGCGTGGGACGAGGCGGACGTCTACCGGACGCCCGACGACGTCGAGGATCCGACGTACGTCCTCGGGATGTATCCGTACCCGTCGGGCAAACTCCACATGGGCCACGTCCGCAACTACACGATCACGGACGCGTACGCTCGCTTCCGACGAATGCAGGGCGACGACGTCCTCCATCCGATGGGGTGGGACGCGTTCGGCCTCCCCGCGGAGAACGCGGCCAAAGAGCGCGATACGAACCCGCGCGACTGGACCATCGACTGCATCGAGACGATGACCGACCAGATGGAGTCGATGGGCTTTGGCTACGACTGGGATCGGGAGATCACCACCTGCACGCCCGACTACTACCAGTGGAACCAGTGGCTCTTCTCCCGGTTCTACGAGGAGGATCTGGTCGAGCGCCGCGACGCCGAGGTCAACTGGTGTCCCCACTGCGAGACCGTCCTGGCCGACGAACAGGTCGAGGGCGAGGCCGAACTCTGCTGGCGCTGCGATACGCCGGTCGAGCAGCGCGAACTCGAGCAGTGGTTCCTGCGCATCACGGAGTACGCCGACGACCTGCTCGAGGCGATCGACGACCTCGAGGGGTGGCCCAACTCGGTTCGACAGATGCAGCGCAACTGGATCGGCCGCCAGTACGGGGCGGAGGTCGACTTCGCCATCGAAGGGCACGGTTCGGTGACCGCCTTCACCACCCGCATCGACACCATCCACGGCGCGACCTTCTTCGCGCTCGCACCAGACCACCCGATCAGCGAGGAACTGGCGGAGGAGAACGAGGAGATCCGCCGGTTCATCGATGAGGAGGCCGACCCCGACGGCGACGAACCCAACGGCGTCGAGACGGGACTGACCGCGACGAACCCCGCCACCGGCGAGGAGATCCCCGTCTACGTCGCCGACTTCGTCCTCTCGGACGTCGGGACGGGTGCGCTGATGGCGGTGCCGGCCCACGACGAGCGCGACCACGCCTTCGCCGAGAAGAACGACATCGAGATCCGCCCGGTCATCGCGCCCGAACCGGACGACGACGAAGAGCCCGAGGCCCCCGACATCGCGGACGAGGCGTTCACCGAGGACGGCGTCCTGATCGAGTCCGGCGAATACAGCGGCCTCGAGAGCGAGACCGCTCGCGAGCGACTCACTGCGGACATCGAGGGCGCCGCGGAGGCCACACAGTATCAACTGCGTGACTGGGGGATCTCCCGCCAGCGCTACTGGGGGACGCCGATCCCGGTCGTCCACTGCGACGACTGCGGCCCGGTCATGGTCCCCGAGGCGGACCTGCCCGTCGAACTGCCCGAGTTCATCAACACGACCGGCAACCCACTGGACGCCGCCGAGGAGTGGAAGCAGACGACCTGTCCCGACTGCGGCGGCGAAGCGACCCGCGAGACGGACACGATGGACACCTTCGTCGACTCCTCGTGGTACTTCCTGCGCTATGTCTCGCCGGACTTAGAGGACGCCCCCTTCGACCTCGAGCGGGCCAACGACTGGATGCCCGTCGACCAGTACGTCGGCGGCATCGAACACGCCGTGATGCACCTGCTGTACTCGCGCTTTTTCACCAAGGTGCTGGCCGACCACGAGGGACTCGAGCATCGCGAGCCCTTCACCAATCTGCTGGCACAGGGGATGGTCCAACTCGAGGGCGAGAAGATGTCCAAGTCCAAGGGCAACGTCGTCTCACCCCAGCGGATCGTCGAGGAGTACGGTGCCGACACCGCGCGGCTGTTCATGATGCAGGCCGCCCAGCCCGAGCGCGACTTCGACTGGAGCGAAGAGGGCGTCCAGTCGACCTACGCCTTCCTCGAGCGCCTGCAGGGGATGGTCGAAGACTACGTCGCCGACGAGCCTGACGGCGACGACGACGCGATCGCGAGTTACGTCGACGCGGAGATCGACGCTACGGTCGCCATCGCCACGGCAGAGTACGACGACCTGACGTTCAACAAGGCGTTGCGTGAAACGCAGGATCTCGTGCGAACGCTGCGCCAGTACGTCGATTACACCGAGCCCCACGCCGAGACCTACGAGCGCGGGCTGTCGGCCGTGGTCCGCTTGCTTGCGCCGGTCGCACCCCACATCGCCGAAGAACTCCACGAGACGCTCGGCAACGACGGGTTCGTCGCCGAGGCCGAGTGGCCGACCGCCGAGATCGACCGCGACCGGGTCGAAAAGCGCCGGCAGTTGGTCGAGAACACCCGCGAGGACATCCGCGACATCGTCGAGGTCGCCGGGATCGAGGACCCGACGGGGATCGAGGTCGTCGTCGCCCCCGACTGGAAGTACGACGCCCTCGAGATCGCGATCGAGAGCGACGCCGACAACCTGATCGGCGAACTCATGAGCGAGTCCCACATCCGCGAGCAGGGCGACGCCGCGGCCGATTACGGCCAGGACCTGCAGGTCGAACGGGAAGCGCTCTCGATGACGCTGGGCCCCGACGAGGAACACGCGGCACTGGAGTCGGCGGCGTGGCTGATCGAACGCGAATTCGACGCCCCCGTCGACGTCGTCCACGCCGTCGACGCCGACGAGGGCACCCTCGCTAACGCCGAACCCGGACGACCGGCGATCGAGATCGACGACTGATACCGGTTGCCGTACCGGTGGACCGCAGGGCGGTCGCGATCCCATCGATCGTCGTTTTCGCGTTCTTTCTGGGACGCTCGGGAACGGGCGGCCCAACGGCCGAGGACCACTGTACCAACCGACCGACATCGCCGTGTCCTGGCTCGAGTCGCCCGAAGAGTCGGTCATCGACCCGGCCGACTGACGCCGAGGAGCGGCTTCGCTTGTCGGAGCCGCCGACGACTGCCATCGGAACTGACAGCTTGCTATCTAGTTTATACGCCACGCAGTCGTACGGGTCGCTACAGACCTGTTGGTTTCGAGGATGACCGAACAACGCACGGACCCCGTTCGATGGTCGTTTGCGAACGGGTCATCGCCGAACGCACCACACGTCGTCTCGATGACCTGGCGAGACGGCCTGTTCGTCCACTGGCCAGTCGACCCCGACCGGCTGCGCCTGCACGTACCTGACCGGCTGACCCTCGAGACGCGGGACGGCCGTGCCTGGCTGAGCGTCCTGCCGTTCGTCCTGACGAAGGTCGGCCTCCGCGGGACCCCGTCGGTGCTGCGACTCGCCTTTCCGGCACTCAACGTCCGGACCTACGTCCGCTATCGGGGCGATCCCGGGCTATACTTCTTCAACATCGACGTCGACAACGCGCTGGTCGCGGCGACGGTCGGGCGGACGACCCGGTTACCGGTCTCCCGCGCACGGATGCGGGTCGGGGCGACCGACCAAAACCACGTGGCCTTCGAGAGCGAGCGGGTGAGACGCGAGGGAGACGGACCCCCCGCCCGGTTCGCCGCGACCTACCGGCCGGACGGCGAGGTCTTCACCGCCGACCCCGGCACGCTCGCGTACTGGCTCGCGGAACGTCGGCGGTTCTACGCGCCCGATTCCACCGGCGTCCTGACCGGCGAGATCGCACACGACCCGTGGCCGCTCCAGCCGGCCACCGTGACGATCCACGAAAACACGCTGCTCGAGGCCGCCGGCCTGCCGACGCCGACCGGCGATCCGGAGGTCCACTACGCCGACGAACTGTCGATGACGGGGTCGATTCCGCGGCGGTTGCGCGGTCGGTGAGCCGCCGACCGGTCGGCCGGCGACGTCGAGAACGGACGTCCCTTACGCCGAGTCGTCGACACCGACGATATCGAAGGGATGGCCGTCACCGTCCGCCGACGCTCGCTCGTAGACGACCCGTGCGGCGGCGACGTCCTGGATCGCGAGTCCGGTCGAGTCGAAGACCGTGTTGCCCGTCTCCGCCGTCCGTCCCGCTTTCGACCCGACGACGAGTTCGCCGATCTCGCCGTGGATGTCCGCGTCGGTCAGCACTCCCTCGTGGTACGGGACGTTGATCTCGCCCGAGTGGGTACACTGTTCGTGGTCGTCGATGACGATCCGCGCCGCCTCGAGCAGGGCGTCCTCGAGTTCGTGTTTCCCCTCGGCGTCGGCCCCGATGGCGTTGATGTGCGTGTGGTCGCCGACGTCGTCGGGGCCGACGATCGGGTCCTCGACGGGCGTCACCGTCGACAGCACGTCGCAGTGACCGGCCTCCGAGATCGAGCCCCCGCGAACGTCGAACCGGTCCTCGTAGGTCTCGATGAACCGTTCGACACGTTCGTCGTCGGGATCCGAGACCACGACTTCCTCGATGGGGCGCACCTCGCTGATCGCCTCGATCTGGGTGTAGGACTGGACGCCGGCACCGACGAGACCGAGACTCGTGGCGTCCTCGACGGCCAGGTAATCGGTGGCGACGGCCGCGGCGGCACCGGTCCGTTTCATCGTGAGCGTCGTCCCGTCCATGATCGCCAGCGGGAACGCGGTCTCGGGGTCGGAGTAGATCATCGTCCCCAGAACGGTCGGCAGGTCGTGGTCCGCGGGGTTGTCGGGGTGGACGTTGACCCACTTGAGCCCGGCGGCGTCCCAGTCGCCGGTATCGAGGTAGGCCGGCATCGACCGGAAGTCGCCGTTGTACTGCGGTAGATCGATGTAGGACTTGGCCGGCATCTGCGTGTCACCGCGTTCGAAGGCCCCGAAGGCCTCCTCGACGGCGTCGATGACGGCCGCGAGTACGGCGTGTTCGTCGACGTCATCGCTGTCGAGTAGAAGTGTGTTCATACCCGCGAATATTGCGGGCTCGTACTTAGTTCGTCGTGACTCGAGGCCACCGTGTCAGACGGTAACTTGAGGTCGCCATGGCAGACGGGACTGCCCGGTATGGCCCCTGCTTCCATTCCCGCGGCAACGGGTCCGGTTTCGGGGGCATCAGCCCGTCGCCCGGAGCAACAACTCGAGTCGGCACTCGAGTCTCGAACGATTCGTGGGAGCGCGAACTGCGGGAGTAGGGGATCCGGGAGTGCTACCGAAAGAGAAAGCGATCAGATGGGCCGACTGCAGTGGGCGATGCGGGTGGAAGACCTCCGTTCACACCGCGAGGGCCGCAGGCCCGAGCGGGCCGACGACCGATGTAGAGGTCCCGAAGGGACCGGAACGGAGAGAGGAGTGCTTTTATACTAAATTTTGCCGAGGGGCGGCTTCGCCGCCCTGCAGAGCAAAATTTAGGTTTACATCATGCCGCCCATGCCACCGCCCATACCGCCCATGCCGCCGCCCATGCCACCGGGGCCGCCGGCGGGCATGTCGTCGTCATCGTCGTCGTGGGAGACCGCGAGGTCGCCCGCGGCGATGACGTCGTCGATGCGCAGCAGCATGACTGCGGCTTCAGTAGCGGACTCGATGGCCTGGGTCTTCACGCGCAGCGGCTCGTAGACGCCCTCGGCGTCCATGTCGATGGTGTCGCCGGTGTAGGCGTCCAGCCCGGCGCCGGTGTCGCCGCCGTCGTGGGCGCTACGGAGTTCGACCAGCGAGTCGATGGGGTCGAGCCCGGCGTTCTCGGCCAGCGTGCGCGGGATGACCTCGAGCGCGTCGGCGAAGGCTTCGACGGCGAGCTGTTCGCGGCCGCCGACGGAGTCGGCGTAGTCACGCAGCGCGAGCGAGAGTTCGATCTCGGGTGCGCCGCCGCCGGCAAGCACCTTGCCGTCCTCGATGGTCGTCCGGACCACGCCGAGCGAGTCCTCGATGGCGCGGTCGATCTCGTCGATGACGTGTTCCGTGCCACCGCGGAGGATCAGGGTGACGGCCTGGGCGTCGTCGACGTCCTCGACGAAGATGCGCTGGTCGCCGGCGATCTCCTTCTGGGCGACGCTACCTGCGGCACCGAGGTCGTCCTCGGTCAGGTCATCGACGCTCGAGACGGGCGTCGCGCCGGTCGCGCGGGCCAGCTGGGACTGGTCGCTGGATTTGACGCGACGGACTGCGATGATGTTCTCCTGTGCGAGGTAGTGCTGGGCCATGTCGTCGATACCGCCGTCGACGAAGACGACGTCGGCACCGGCGTCGGCGACTCCCTGGGCCATCTCCTTGAGCTGCTGTTCCTCCTGTTCGAGGAACTGCTCGAGCTGGTCGGGGTCGGTGACGTTGACCTCGGCGTCGATCTCGGTCTCTTTGATCTCGAGGTCGCCGTCGATGATCGCCACGTTGGCGTCCTCGGCGAAGTAGGGCATGTTCTCGGAGACCCGTTCCTTGTCGACGATGACGCCCTCGACGAGTTCGGAGTTCTCGA
Source organism: Natrinema pellirubrum DSM 15624 (assembly GCF_000230735.2). Taxonomy (NCBI): domain Archaea; kingdom Methanobacteriati; phylum Methanobacteriota; class Halobacteria; order Halobacteriales; family Natrialbaceae; genus Natrinema; species Natrinema pellirubrum. Next base: position 174,574 of record NC_019962.1, on the reverse strand, counting down.
TGGAGCCGCCGACGACCTTCTCGACTTTGATGTTGTCCGTGTCGACGCCGTCGTCGCCGGCGACCGCGCGCACGGCCTCGACGACGAGTTCCGAGAGCAGGTCCTTGGCGTTCTCCGCGCCCTTGCCGGTCATCGCCGTCGCGGCGATCTGCTCGAGGACATCGGTGTCGTCCTCGTCGACGTCGATGGCGACTTCTTCGAGGGCCTCGGTGGCTTCCTCGGCGGCCTCTCGGTACCCCTGGGCGAGGGTGGTGGCGTGGATGTCCTGGTCCAGCAGGTCCTCGGCCTGGCTGAGGAGCTCACCGGCGATGACGACCGCGCTGGTCGTGCCGTCACCGACTTCCTCTTCCTGGGTCTCGGCAACTTCGACGATCATGTCGGCCGCGGGGTGGTCGATCTCCATCTCCGAGAGCAGCGTGACACCGTCGTTGGTGACGATGACGTTGCCCGAGGAGTCGACGAGCATCTTGTCCATCCCCTTCGGGCCGAGCGTCGTCCGAACCGACTCGGCGACGGCCTTCCCGGCCTGCACGTTCATCGACTGCGCGTCCTCCCCGGAGGTGCGCTGGCTGTCCTCCGAGAGTACGATAAGGGGCTGGTTGCCCATCTGCTGTTGAGCCATAGTCAGTCGAAGGATTGATTGTGATTCTATATAAGCTTTTTCCAATCCGACGAACAGGGACGGCTGAAGATGCCCCCGTACGGCGGTTTCGGTCCGAACGACGTAGGGGTATATATACTCACACTCGCTGAGAACCAGCGCGGAGACGGGCTATCGCGTGGAATTCCGACGGGCCGTGACTAACGATAGAAAAGCGGTTCGACGAAAACGACGACGGTGGACGGACTCGACCGCTCGTTCGCAGGGCCGCCGACTGAAGGCAACCGACCGACCGCAGGGATCAGGACTGACCGCCGGGGAACCGGTGGTACTCCATCCCCTTGTGTTTCATCTCGTTGTGCTTCTCCTCGAGGAACGAGTACACCGCGCCGTGGGGCGCGCCATCGAGGAGCATCTCGGCAGCGCTGCGGACGGCGTCGACCTCCTGTGGTGCGCCGATGACCCCGAGCGTCGAGCCGTAGATGACGACGTCGGCCCCGGTCAGTTCCTCCATCAGTTCGCGGGTCCGGCCGCCCTCGCCGATGAGCCGGCCCTTCTTGCGTTTCATGTCGTTTTTGTTGCGCGACGCGGCGTCGATATCGACGACGTCGAACAACATCATGTCGTCCTCGAGCAGTCGCAGGGCATCCTCGGGCGCGAACCCGCGGCCGATCGCGCGAACGATCTCGGGACCTTTGAGGCCGAGTACGGGGTCGCCGACGGTTTCGACGGCGACGGAGCCGTTCTCCGAGTCGATGTCGAGTCGCACTTCGGCTGCCGCCTCGATCTCGCGCATCGTCTCGCCACCTTCACCGATGAGAACGCCGATGCGGTCCTGCGGAATCTTCACGTGCTGCATACTGTTCGATACTCACTGGGCGAGGTTAAGCGCTTGGTCCGCGAGTACCGGGTGTTCCGTGCCACCGTCACGCGCGCCGTCTCGAGTCGTAGCGCGGCCGAACGACCCTACTCGAGAAGCGAGCGGAACCGCACCGACTGCGATCGGGTATCGACGATCGCGACCGTCCGGTCGTCGTCGGCCGCCAGTACGTGCGCGCCGGGGTTGAGGACCGTCGTCCGGCCGTCCGCCGATAGCTCGCGCTCGTGGTGGTGGCCGTAACAGACGAAATCGTAGCCGTCGCCGGCCGCGATGGCGTCGACCTCCGCCTTGCTCTCGCCGTGGAGAACGGCAAAGGAGAGCCCATCGAACTCGAGGTCGGCAAAGCGGCCGTGGAGTTGGCTCTCGCCGCCCAGCGAGTCGAACGCGCGCTGGAGGTTCCGGACGTCGCCGTCGTTGTTCCCGAGGACGCCGTGGAGTTCGAACCCCTCGAAGTAATCGACCATCAGGGGTGCGACGAAGTCGCCGCAGTGAACGACGATTTCGACGCCTTCCTCGGCGAAGATCTCGGTGGCGCGTTCGATGGCCTCGACGTTGTCGTGGGTGTCGGAGACGATACCGATGTGCATACGCGTTTCCGCGATAGCGATCCACTAAGGCGTTTGGACGACCGCGCGAACGCGATCAGTTCCGCGAGGGATCCGGCTCCGGGCTCGTGACGAACTCGAGCAGATCGTCTTCGGTCACCTCGAGTCCTTGTCGGGAGAAATAGCCCGCGACGTTCCGGCAGTCCCGCTCCAAGAACTCGCGGCTGTTGGGGTGGTGGACCGTGACGGCCTGTCCCAGATCGATCAACACCAGTTGCCCCTCGTCCTCGTCGAAGACGACGTTGTACTCGCTCAGATCGCCGTGGATCAGCCCGGCCGAGTAGAGCCGACGCATGTACTCGCGCATGACCTCGTAGGCGGTTTGTGGGTTCTCGATGTGGACCTCGCCGAGGCGTTTCGCGCGGCCGTCGTCGGTGCCGATGTACTCCATGACCAACACGTTGCGCTCGGTCGCGATCGGTTCCGGGACCCGAACCCCGGCCGCCCTCGCCCGGCGGAGGTTCGCTAGTTCCTTCTTCGTCCACGCGAGGACGACGTCTTTCTTCTGTCCGCCAAGCCCCTCGAACCGGGGGTCACCCTCTAAGTAGTCGCGCATCTGCCGGAAGTTCGAGGCGTTGATCCGGTAGATCTTGACCGCGACCTCGCGGTCGTCGCCCAGCGCGTGGTAGACGTTGGCCTCTTTGCCGGTCGAGAGCGGCCCGCCGAAGGCCTCGACGTAGCCGTCCTGGACGAGTTTGTACAGCGCCGCGAAGGTCGCGTCGTCGAAGACCGACTGCTCGACCTTGAACTGCTCGGCGTCCTTGATCCGCTCCTCGAACTGCTCGAACTCGCGGTCGCGCTTGCGGGCGATCCGGTCGGCTTCAGTATCCGAGACGTCGATCTCCTCCCACTCGTCACCGGGCGAATCGACGTCCTCGAGGTCGACCAATCCGAACTCCGTTCCCTGACCCATCTGCTCGATCCTAGGCGCCCCAACGGGTAAAGTACCGGGTCCGGCCGGCGGCCGTCGCCGGGCACTGGGCTCGACGTCCGAAAGAAGATCTATTTATACCCGGTTTCGCAAACACGGACGAGACTCGCATATGGGAGTTGACTTCACACCGAAAGCCTACGACGACATTCCCGAGGACGAGCGACCAAGCCTAGGGGAAGCGCTCGTCCCGATCACGGGCATGATACTGTTCCTTTCGATCGGGATGATCTGGCTCGAGATGGACCCACAGATGCCGCTGTTGTGGGGGATCGCCTTCGCGGGGCTACTCGGGCGGTACTACTTCGGCTATTCCTGGGAGCGGCTCTACGATGGCATCAGTCGCAGTATTCTAACCGGACTGCAGGCAATTCTCATCCTGTTCGTCATCTACATGCTCATCTCGTCGTGGATCGATGCCGGAACGATCCCCACGCTCATGTATTACGGACTGGAGTTCCTGTCGCCGGGGATATTCCTCCCCTTTACCGTCGTCCTCTCGGCGGTCGTCGCCTTCGCGATCGGCTCGTCCTGGACGACGGCCGGGACCCTCGGCGTCGCGATGATCGGGATCGGCTCCGGGCTCGGAATCCCGGAGGCGATGACGGCCGGTGCCGTGCTGTCGGGGGCCTACACCGGCGACAAGAACTCCCCGCTCTCCGATACCACGAACCTCGCCGCCGCGGTCACGAACACGGATCTGATGGACCACATTCGGGCGATGCGCCCCGGAACGATGATCGCGTTTACCGTCTCACTGGTCCTGTTCGTCGTGTTGGGACTGAACACGAGCGGGACGATCCCCGTCGATCGCGTCGCCGAGATGCAAGCCGGCCTCGCGAACAGCTACGTCGTCTCTCCGATCACGCTCCTCCCACTGATCGTCACGTTCGCGCTCGCGTTCTACGGGTTACCGGCGCTGCCGTCGCTCGGCGTCGGCATCTTCGCCGGCGTCGGGATCAGTACCACCGTTCAGGGAGCGAGCTTCGCCGCCGCCTGGGAAGCCGTCCACAACGGAACGAGCCCAGAGACCGGCCTCGAACTCACGAACGAACTGCTCGCGAGCGGCGGCCTCTCGGGCTCCGTGTGGGTCATTACGATCATCGTCGCTGCGCTGGCGCTCGGCGGAATCCTGCAGGAGACCGGCGTGCTGGCATCGATCGCGTACCACATCGGCCAGGCCGTCAGTAGCGTCGCCGGGCTGACCGCCGGGACGGCCGCCGGGACGATCGCGATGAACTTCCTCGCCGCGGAACAGTTCATGGCGATCGTCGTTCCCGGGATGACCTTACAGAACCTCTACGACGAGTACGACCTCGAGAGCCAGAACCTCTCGCGGGCGGTCGAAGCCGCCGGGACGACGACGTCGGCGTTCGTTCCCTGGGGATCGGGCGGCGTCTTCATGGCGTCGACGCTCGGCGTGCCGGTCATCGAATACGCGCCGTACTACTTCTTCGGGATCCTCTCGCCGCTGGTCCTCATCGCGATGGGCGTGACCGGCTGGGGAATCGTCTACAAGGAGTCCGCCGAGGCGGAACCGACGGCGGAGACGGCGACGCCGTCCGTCGACTGAGCCGGCTCGTCGCACGGCCGGACCGTCGCGACACCGGTCATCGAACCGGAACCGACTTTTTCTCCTCGGCCCTCGTACCGTCATACAGTGACATGGACGAACTGTACGCACAACGGATGATAGCGGGGACGAACTGATGACCACCCACGAGGTAACCCTCGAGTGGACCGACGGCCGGACGCGGACGCTCGACGTGGCCGAGAGCCAGACGGTCCTCGAGGCGGCCCAGCGGGTCGGCGCGCGACTGCCCTACGACTGCCGGAGCGGGACCTGTATCACCTGCGTCGGCCGACTGCTCGGGCTCGAAGACGGCGAGACGGACACGGAGGAAGGGGCGCGGCCGGACGTGAGAGAGGCCTTCGCGTATCGCCGGCAGCCGCGGGCGCTGACCGACGACGAGCAAGGAGAGGGCTACGTCCTGTTGTGTATTGCCTCGCCGCAGGCCGACTGTCGCATCGAGGTCGGGCCGCGGGTGCGCGCCGAGGTCGGCGACAGCCCCTGGGCGTAGGTCCGTCCGCTCGCGTCATCCCCGACCAGATTTATCTACCCGCTCGTGATCGGGAGTATCATGAGTGACGCTAGCACGCCAGACGACGTCGAACCCGGTCACGACCACGAACACCACCACGAGGGGCCCGGCTACGCGACACCCCAGGCCGCGATCGAGGAGAGCGAGCGGGAACGGTTGGCGTACGTGATGAGCCTCTACGTCGGTACGGACGTCGACGCGCCGGATTTCGTCGCGGTCGTCGACCTCGATCCCGACTCCGAGACCTATTGCGAGATCGTCGACCGGGTCGAGATGCCCGAGCGCGGGGACGAACTCCACCACTTCGGGTGGAACGCCTGCTCGTCGTCCTGTCACGTGGACGAACTCGAGCGGCGACACCTGATCGTCCCCGGCCAGCGCTCCTCGCGGATCCACGTCCTCGACGCCAAAGACCGGCGGAATCCCGAACTCGAGACGGTGATCGAACCCGAGGACGTCTTCGAGTACGACCTCTCGGCACCCCATACCGTCCACTGTATCCCCGACGGGCAGATCCTGATCAGCATGCTCGGCGACGCCGACGGCGAGCTTCCGGGCGGGTTCCTCGAGCTGAACGAGGACTTCGAGATCGACGGGCGGTGGGAGCCGCCGGGCGAGATCGAGATGAACTACGACTACTGGTACCAGCCCCGCCAGAACGTGATGGTCTCGAGCGAGTGGGCCGCACCCAAGACGTACTATCCGGGCTTCGACCTCGAGGACGTCGAGGCGGGTAACTACGGCCGGAAGCTCCACTTCTGGGACTGGGAAGACGGCACCGTCGAGCAGACGATCGACCTCGGTGAGGAGGGGCAGATTCCGCTCGAGGTGCGGTTTCTCCACACGCCCGAATCGACCCACGGGTTCGTCGGGGCCGCGCTCTCGTCGAACATGTTCCACTTCTGGCGTGACGACGACGCGGACGAGTACCGCGCCGAGAAGGTGATCGACTTCGAGAGCCGGGAACACGAGGACTGGGACATGCCCGTGCCGGGGCTGACGACCGATATCCTGATTTCGATGGACGACCGGTACCTGTTCGGTTCGAACTGGCTCCACGGAGAGGTCTGGATGTACGACATCTCGGACCCCTCGAACCCGCGGCGGGCCGACTCGCTGTCGGTCGGGGGTACCTTCGGCGAGATCCAGGAGGTTCAGGGCCGGGAACTCGCCGGCGGCCCGCAGATGCTCCAGCTCTCGCTGGACGGCGAGCGCCTCTACTGGACCACCTCGCTGTTCTCCTCGTGGGACGACCAGTTCTACCCCGAGGAAGCCGAGCGCGGCTCGGTGATGCTGAAAGCCGATGTCGACCCCCGAAGGGGCACCCTCGAACTCGACGAGGACTTCCTCGTCGACTGGGGCGACTGTCCGGCGGGACCAGCCCGCGCCCACGAGATCCGGTGGCCCGACGGCGACTGTACGAGCGACGTCTGGCAGTGAGCGGCCGAACGCATGACGAGCCACGACGTAACCCTCGAGTGGCCCGACGGCCGGACGCGGACGATCGCGGTCCGCGAGGACGAGACGGTCCTCGAGGCCGCCGAACGGGACGACAGCACGCTCCCGTTCGGCTGTCGCACCGGTGCCTGCGGAACCCGTACGGGTCGGCTGCTCGAGGACGGCGACGATGCGCTCACACACCGCCGACAGCCCCGGGTACTGAAGGACCGACACCGGGCGGCCGGCTATGTCTTGCTGTGTCTCGCCTCGCCGCGGGCCGACTGTCGGATCGCGGTCGGCTCGAGCGTCCACAGCGAACTGGTGGACAACCCCTGGAAGTGACGTGGCCGAGACACAGTCGTTAACGGCTGGCGGCGGCTACCTTCGAACAAGAATGCCAGCCGCCGACGAGAACGAAGAGAATCCCTACCTCCGGGAACCGCCGACCGATTTCGCGTCGATCGAGGATCTCTCGGAAGACGAGGCCACCGAGCAGGTCGAACTGCTCCGGGAGGCCGTCCGGGAACACGACCGCCGCTACTACGTCGAGAACGACCCGATCATCAGCGACCGGACCTACGACGCCCTGTTTAGCCGCCTGCGCGACCTCGAGGCGGCGTTCGACCTCGACCATCCCGATAGCCCCACCCGAAGGGTCGGAGGCGAGCCGATCGAGTCGTTCGACACCGTCGAACACGTCGCGCCGATGCTCTCGATCGAGGGCAGCGGCGAGGAAGAAGACATACGCGAGTTCGACGAGCGGGTGCGACGAGAGGTCGGCGACGTCGACTACGTCTGCGAGCCCAAGTTCGACGGCGTCTCGATGGAGGTCGTCTACGAGGACGGCCGCCTCGAGCGCGCTGTGACCCGCGGGGACGGCCGCGAGGGCGACGACGTGACCGAAAACGCGCGCACGATCGGCTCCGTACCGCAGCGGCTCCGCGGCGATTACCCCGAGTTCCTCGCGGTCCGGGGCGAGGTCTATATGCCCAAGGACGCCTTCCAAGCGTACAACCGCGAACGCATCGAGCGCGGCGAGGACCCCTTCGCCAACCCGCGGAACGCCACCGCCGGCACGATCCGCCAGCTCGATCCGACCGTCGTCGCCGAGCGCCCGCTCGCGGTCTTTTACTTCGACGTCCTCGAGGCCAGCGACCTCGCGGACAGCCATCGGGATGAACTCGAGCGGTTCCCCGACTACGGGCTGCGGACCAACGACCGCGTCGAGGTCGTCGGAGACATCGAGGACGCGATCGACTACCGCGACCGGCTGCTCGAGGCTCGCGACGACCTGGACTACGAGATCGACGGCGTCGTGATCAAGGTCGACGACCGCGAGGCCCGCGAAGAGTTGGGGCGAACGGCCCGTCACGACCGCTGGGCCTTCGCCTACAAGTTCCCCGCACGCGCGGAAGTGACGACGATCGCCGACGTGGCGGTCCAGGTCGGCCGGACAGGCCGGCTGACCCCCGTCGCCCTGCTCGAGCCGGTCGATGTCGGCGGCGTCACCGTCTCGCGGGCGAGCCTGCACAACCCCGAGGAGATCGCCGAGAAAAACGTCAATATCGGCGACACGGTTCGCGTCCAGCGGGCCGGCGACGTGATCCCCTACGTCGAGGCAGTCCTCGAGAAGGGCAGCGAGGGCCACTACGAACTGCCCGACCGCTGTCCCGTCTGTGACAGCCCCGTCGAGCGCGACGGCCCCATGGCCTTCTGTACCGGTGGATTGGGCTGTGACGCCCAGCTTCGTCGGTCGATCGAGTACTACGCGGGCGACGACGGCCTCGACCTCGAGGGACTCGGCGAAAAGAGCGTCCGCCAACTGGTCGACGCGGGCCTGCTCGAGTCGGTCGCGGACCTCTACGAACTCGATCGCGAGGCCCTCACCGACCTCGAGGGCTGGGGCGAGCAAAGCGCCGAGAACTTGCTCGCCGAGATCGCGGCCAGCCGCGAGCCGCCGCTCGCCGACTTCGTCTCCGCGCTCGGGATCCCCCTCGTCGGCCCGACGACGGCCCGCGAACTCGCCCGCGAGTTCGGTACCTTCGCGGCCCTCCGCGAGGCCGCGGAAAGCGAGCCCGAACGGCTCGAGGGCGTCGACGACGTGGGCGAGACCGTCGCCGAGACGATCCACGACTTCTTTACGAGCGAGGCCAACGCAGCCGTGGTCGACGCCGTCCTCGATCACGTCTCACCGCAGGAAGTCGACGTCGAAACCGGCGGGGACGAACTCGCGGGGCAGACATTCGTCTTCACCGGTTCGCTCGAGGGCGTGACTAGGGACGAAGCCCAAGCAACGGTCGAGGCCCACGGGGCCAACGCGACCGGCAGCGTCTCGGGGAACACGGACTACCTCGTCGCCGGCGAGAATCCGGGTGCGACGAAGCAGGGCGATGCGCGCGACAACGACGTCCCGATCCTCGAGGAGGGCGAGTTCCGGGACCTGCTCGCGGAGAAGGGGATCGACCTCGAGTGAGCGCCGCCGGTTCGGTGGGCGCTGAACTCGGTGCTGACGGAACCGAGCAAGCGGTCCCTCGAGGCGACGACAGCCGTCTCACTCGCGACGAGCGAGGACCGCGACGACCGCGATCGCGACGGCGACGACGCCGATGACCGTCGGCACGAGTCGACCGTCTCCCCACTCCCAGCCGAGAAACTGCGTGCCGACGATCGCAATGAGCGCGACGGCAACGCCGATCGCTGTGAACAGCGGGGACGAGTTCCGTCCGAGCGAGCGTGCCATGGTCGAATGACGAATCGCCGACATCATAAGTCTGTGGGCGAAAATCGGTACCGCATCGAGCGCTTTCGTGGGGTGGTCCGGATCAGGGTACATCGGCTGACCGGCAGCGGACGCGACCCGCCGAGAGTCCGTAGAGCGATAGTAGCCGCTGAAAGCCATTGTACACCTGATCGCACGACAGGAGCGCGGTTCGGAGCGAGCAACGTGAGCGAGAACCGCGGACAGTGCGATCAGTGTGTGAATCGTTTCAGCGGCTACTATAGAGTGGACCTCGTTTCAGCCTGCTGCGCTCAGAGAGACATGTATTTTAGAGGGGTATTTGTCCAATTGTGAGTCGGTCTTAGTTGTGCTATGCGGAGTAAAGCACCCAGCCACAATCACGGACAAGCATATTGTCACTTACCCACATCGTTCTAATATGGGAAAAACAGGGATTACAAAGCGCCTCCTTCTGTTTGCAGCCGTTCCCGGCATACTTGCACTGCTGCTCGTTCCGTTGGTTACCGGGGTTGTCGAAGGCTGGGTCGATCTCCGATTTACGATTTACATCGCTGTGGGGTCCGCATTGGGTATGGGCCTCTTCATGCTTGGAGTTGCGATACTAGCCCCGGAAACGTTCGAGAATATCTCACTGGTGTGACCCGCGGACACCGGTTTGGTTCAGTCCCTCCAGCGATCGAGATCACTCGAACGACGAGCCCACCAGTGACTGGGTCCGCGACTGATGCACCTCACCGTTCGCTTCGAAGTCTGTCTCCGACCGAAAGCAGCGTCTCGAGGCCCTGCACTTCGCCCTCGCGCTCCGGCAGCGTCACGACCTCGCAGTCGGGAAAGGTCTCTCGAATCTCCGCGACCCGCTCGAGGTGTCGATCATGACGTGACTGACACCGCGAACAGCCGTCCTCGGGGTCCTCGAACACCCGATTGACCACGAGCCGGTCGACCCGCACGTCGGCCTCCCGCAGCGTCGCCACCAGTCGCTCGGACTCGGCGATCGCCATCGATTCCGGCAGTAAGACGACCCGGAACTCGGTGCGCTCGGGATCGGTCAGTAGTTGGCGTGCGCGCTCGAGGCGGGCCCGGAACGACTCGAGGCTCTCCTCGTCGTCGCGGCCGCTCCCGAACATCGACATCGGGCCCAGCACCGCCGTCCGGGCGGCGTCGCCGATCCGTTTGGCCTGTCCCCGGAGGGACTGAGCCGTCTCGAGGACCAGCCCCATCACCTCGGGCGTGTCGAACAGCCGGAGGGTGTGGCCCGTGGGCGCGGTGTCGAAGACGACGACGTCCCAGTCGCCGTCGTCGACGTACTCGACGAGCAGGTCCAGCGCCGCGATCTCGTCGCTACCGGCCGGCGCGCCGCCGGCGAACAGCCGGCCGACTTCCTCGTCGTCGAGCCGGATGCCGGCGCTGCGCAGGTCCGCGGCCAGCGCCCGTGCCAGCCGTTCGTAACGCTCCGTTCGCGCGTCGGGGTCGATCTCGACGGCCCACAGGCTCCCGCTCGCCGCGTCGATCCCCGCCGCGTCGGCCTCGAGTTCGCGGGGCTCGGGACCGAGATCGGTCTCGAGCGAGTCCGACAGCGAGTGGGCAGGGTCGGTCGAGACGACGAGCGTGTCTCGGCCCGCGTCGGCGAGCCGAAGGGCCGTCGCGGCCGCACAGGTCGTCTTCCCGACGCCGCCCTTGCCGCCGTAGAAGATGCAGTCGGTCACGGACGGGGGTATCACGGCGGGTACGATAAATCGCTCTCCCGAACGGGAGCCGACCGAGAGAATGGGACCGCTGCCGTCCGCCGATCAGATGTCGACGCGGTCGAACCGGTAGAGCGCGATCGCGAGCGGGACGACGACCCAGAACAGGAGGATCAGGAACGAGAACCAGTCCTGCAGGAAGATGGGTAACTCGCCGCCGAACATCTCGGCGCTGACCGCGGACTGTTGCTCGAGCGCCTCGACGTCCGTCAGCAGCGTCAGCCCGTTACTGTACGCCTGTCCGGGGTCGAGATTCAGGACGAAGTACGCCCAATCTTCGGGTCGGGTGAGTTCGAAGGTCCGTCCCCCCGACTCAACCGTGTACGTGACGGTATCGAAAAAGAGGATGTCGCGCTCGCCGAGCAGTCTGAAGACCCCCTCCAGACCGTTCCAGACGCCGTAGAACATAAGGAAGACGCTGCCCATCGCGGCTCCGGCGATGGTCGTCGAGCGCGTCAGCGACGAGAGCGCAACGGCGATGCTCATGTAAGCGACGCCGTAGATGATCGACATCACGAGCAGTCCGGCGTAGTCGACGATATCGAAGGCGCCGAGCAACGCGGCGACGACGACGGCGGCGAGGACGAAGCCGACCGTCAGCGACAGCGAGAGGACGGCCGACCGTCCGAGCAGCTTCCCGAGCAGGACGTCCTTTCGGGAGTGGGGCAGCGAGAGGAGGACTTTGATGCTCCCGGACTCGCGCTCGCCCGCGATCGACTTCCAGCCCAGTACCAGCGCGATCAGGGGGACGATGACTTTCGTGATCTGGCTGACGAAGACGACCAGCATGTCGGTCGTCGCTCCCTGCGCTGCGATGTCCTCGCCGAAGTACGAGAGCGCCCCAGTCACGACGACGAGGATCGTGAAGAAGAATACGGACAGCCCCCAGAACAGCCACGAGCGGACGGCGTCCTGGAAGTCCTTCTTCGCGACCGCACGAACGCTCTCTGGATTGATCGAACTCGAGGCCGACCCGCTCGTGCCTGCCGACTTCGCCGGCGTCCCGGTTTCGGAACTCATCGAGCATGCACCTCCGTCCCAGCGTCGGTCGTGTACGACTGGAAGACGTCCTCGAGCGACGCCTCGGTCGTCTCGAAGTCACGGATCTCGATGCCGCGGTCCTCGAGCGCCGAGAGGACGGCCGTCTTCGAGCCGTCGACGGTGACGACGACCGTCGGCGGCTCGCGTCCCTCGACGGTGGCGTCGCTTACGTCGGGCAGCGACCGGACGGCCTGGAGGGCGTCGTCGTCGATCCGGTCGACGGTGACCCGAAGGGTCGTGCCGCCCTCGACGGAGTCGCGCAGTCCCTCGACGGAGTCTTCGGCGACCATCCGGCCGTCGCGCAGGATGCCGACGCGGTCACAGACCGCCTCGACCTGCTCCATGATGTGGCTCGAGAAGAAGACGGTCGCGCCGCGTTCGTTTTCCTCGCGGACGATCTCGCGCATCTCGCGGGCCCCGTTGGGGTCGAGGCCGGTGGAGGGCTCGTCGAGGATGAGCAGATCGGGCTCGCCGACAAGCGCCATCGCGAGCATGAGTCGCTGGGCCATCCCCTTCGAGTAGCCGCCGGCCTTCCGGTCGATCGCGTCGACCAGCCCGACGCGTTCGAGCAGCGTCTCAGGATCCTCGTCGGCGTCTTTCGACTCGATGGCGAACTCGAGGTGTTGGCGGGCGGTCAGGCGGTCGTAGAGTTCGACGCCTTCGGGGAGGACGCCGGTTCGACGCCGGATCTCGCGGCTGTTGTGCTGGGCGTCCATGCCGAGGACGCTGACCTCGCCCGCGGTCGGCCGGGCGAAGTCCAGGATGACGTTGATCGTCGTCGACTTGCCAGCACCGTTGGGACCGAGGAAGCCGAACACCTCGCCCTCTTCGACCTCGAAGGAGAGGTCCTCGAGCGCGAGGGTCTGACCGAAGCGTTTGGTCAGTTCGTCGACTGTGATAGCGGGCATGGCCGTGTGGTCGCAGCGTTTCCCGATAAGGTTTGTGACATCAGGAGTCTGCCCACAAAGGACCATATCGGCCGCGACAGCCGTACTGTACCCTTATTTCCCACGTTTTGGTGGCGGAGAGAGGGTCAGATCGGGTCGTCGGGATCGTATTTGTCCGCGGTCCGGTCGACCTCCGTCGCGTAACGCGTGCGGGTCTCCTCGTCGGGCACCGGCTCGAGTTCGTCCTCAGGGACCTCGGTGGCCGCGGTGACGGTCGCGCCGGTCCGCAGCGCCGTCGAGGAGCGCTGTCGTTGCTGGTAGCGCGAGCCGTCCGGCGTCGCGTAGACGAGCGTGACGAAGTCGCGGTCGCCCAGTTCCCGTTCGACGAGCCAGCACTGTACCGTCGAGTCACTCATACGCATCGGGTTGTCCCCCGACGACCGAGAATGTACCGTGTTCGAGCGGCTCGGAAGGCGCACCCTACTCGCGTGAACGGAGTCCGACGTACTTGGGCCGCGGGCTGGGAGCGGCGACCGATGGCCAGAGCGCAGGGCGATCGGGCCACCGCGTGGACCGAGCGCGTCGAGCAGTTGTGTGACGACGGCGAGCGGATCGACCACCGCGTCGACCTCGAGGCGGCGACGCTCGTCGTCACGAACCGTCGGCTGCTGGCGTTCACTCCCGACCGAGACGGCCGGAACTTCCGCGCCGTCGATCGACCGAACGTCGGCACGGTGACCGTCGAGTCGACCGACCGACTCGCGTGGCTCGTCCTGTCACTCGCCGCGGCGGTCGTCGGCGTTGGCCTGCTGGAGGCGTCGCGGGCGACTCTCGGCGATCTCGTGCCGGTCGGGCTCCCGTCCGCGCCGGCCCTCCCGCCGGTGTCCGACCTCGCTGGAGCCGTCCGCGAGGGCGTCGGGACGGCACTGCTCGTCCTCGAGTGGGGCGCGGTCGCGCTCGCCCTCACCGCGCTGCTCTTTGCGGTCGTTTTCGCTGTGGGCTACGTCCGCTCGCGGTCGCGACGACTGGTGATCCGGGTCAGCGGCGGGGCCGATCTCGCGGTTCCCATCACCGACACAGCGGTCGAGGACGGCGTCGTCGCCGACCTCGAGGCGGCGATCCGACCGGAGCCGGTCGACGGGGGCGGCGGTCGGAGCGAGGGACACGAAGCGGCCGGCGAGGAGTCAGGCTGAAATTCCCTGCCTCCATAGGGCCGCCGATGGAAGCCGATGGGGTTCGCGAGCGCGCCGGATCGTTGCCCCGCGAGCCCGGCGTCTACCAGTTCCGGGACGGGGAGACCACCCTCTACGTCGGGAAAGCCGTCGATCTGCGCGACCGGGTGCGGTCCTACGCCGACCCGCGCAGCGCGCGGATCCGACGGATGGTCGATCGGGCCGACGGCGTCGAGATCGCGGTCACCGACACCGAGACCCAGGCCCTACTGCTCGAGGCGAACCTGATCAAGCGCCACCAGCCCCGCTACAACGTCCGGCTCAAGGACGACAAGTCCTACCCGATGGTCCAGTTGACCGACCACGAGGCCCCGCGGATCGAAATTACCCGTGATCCCAGCGAGTCGGCGACGGTATTCGGGCCCTACACCAGCAAGACGCAGGTCGAGACGGTCGTGAAGGCCCTGCGGGAAACCTACGGAGTGCGGGGGTGTTCGGATCACAAGTACTCGGGTCGGGACCGGCCGTGTCTCGACTACGAGATGGGGCTCTGTACCGCACCCTGCACCCGCGAGATCGATATCGAGAGCTACCGCGAGGACGTCACCGCCATCGAGCGGTTCCTCGAGGGCGAGACCGGGATCCTCGCGGACCCGCTGCGCCGCGAGATGGAGGCCGCCGCCGAGGAGCAGCACTTCGAGCGCGCGGCGAACCTGCGGGACCGACTCGAGACCGTCGCGGCGTTCCACGGCGAGGGCGGCGAGGCCGTCCAGTCGGTCGGCGACGAGCGGGGCGTCGACGTGCTGGGCGTCGCGATCGAGGGCGAGGACGCCACCGTCGCCCGTCTGCGTGCCGAGGACGGCAAGCTGGTCGACCGGGACCGCCACACGCTCGAGGCCCCCGGCTCCGCGGGAAGCGATAGCGCGGTCGGCGAGGGCGTTCCCGCGGTGCTGTCGGCGTTTCTCGTCCAGTACTACGCCGAGCGCGAACTGCCCGATGCCCTTCTCCTACCCGAGCGCCACGGCGACGAGGAAGTCGCGGCGTGGCTCGCAGCCGAGGGCGTCTCGGTCCGAGTGCCGGGCGCGGGCCGGGAGGCCAAGCTAGTCGAACTCGCGCTGAAGAACGCCCGGCGCAACGTGGGTCGGCGCGACGAGTGTGGCATGCTCGCCGACGCCCTCGGGATCGACTCGGCGAGCCGGATCGAGGGGTTCGACGTGAGCCATGCCCAGGGAACGGCGGCAGTCGGCAGTAACGTCACCTTCGCCGACGGCAGCGCCGAGAAGGCCGATTATCGGCGGAAGAAACTCACCGATCAGAACGACGACTACGATAACATGCGGGCCCTGCTCGAGTGGCGCGCGACCCGCGCCGTCGAGGGACGGGACGACCGACCCGATCCCGACCTCCTGCTGATCGACGGCGGCGAGGGCCAGCTCGAGGCGGCCCGCGACGCACTCGCCGAGACGGGCTGGGACGTACCGGCCGTCGCGCTGGCGAAAGCCGAGGAGCGCGTGGTCACGCCCGAGCGGTCGTTCTCGTGGCCCAGCGACGCACCACACCTCCATCTGCTCCAGCGGGTTCGCGACGAGGCTCACCGCTTTGCCGTGCAGTACCACCAGACCGTCCGCGACGAGGTCTCGACGGTGTTAGACGACGTGCAGGGAGTCGGTCCCGAGACGCGCAAACGGTTGCTGGGGCGGTTCGGCAGTGTCGAAAACGTCCGCGAGGCGAGCCTCGAAGACCTTCGCAGCGTCGAGGGGATCGGCGAGAAGACGGCCGAGACGATCAAATCGCGGCTGTAGGCCGGCGCGTCGGCGGTCGCGTCGACCCCGTTGCGAGGGCAAGGACAGGGCTATCCCCCGGCCGGACCCCATGATACCGTATGGCAGGCAACGACGACGACCTCGACGACCTGCTCGACGAACTCGACAGTCAGGGCGACCTCGAGACGTCCCAGCAGGTGCTGTCGATCCGGACGGAGAGCCGCCGGTACGACAAGCCGGTGACGATCGTCGAGGGGTTCGACCTCTCGAAAGCGGAGATCGAATCGACCGCCTCGGACCTGAAGAGCGCGCTGGGAACCGGTGGGACGGTCGCCGACGACGAGGGGCGCATCGAACTCCAGGGCGACCACCGCTCCCGGGTGCCGGAACTGCTTCGCGAGCGGGGGTTCGACGTGCGGGAGTGAAGCCGGCCCGTTTTGGCAATACTCGCCGGCCCAGCCATGTCAGCGAGTTATTTATGTCTCACGTTCGATGATGTGGTATGAACGTTCGATCCGCGACGGAAGACGATTTCGACGCGATCACGGCCGTCGCTCGGGCGACGTGGCACGACACCTACGACGAACTCGACGCCGACACCATCGACGAGACCGTCGACGCATGGTACACCGACGACTCGATGCCGCTCGAGGCACCCGGAACGGTCGTTCTCGTCGCAGAACGTGACGACGAACTCGTCGGCTTCACCCATGCAGTCGCACAGGGCGAGACCGCCGACATCCTCCGGATGTACGTCCACCCCGACCACCAGGGCGAGGGGGTCGGCTCGGCGCTTCACGAGCGGCTGATGGCGACCCTCGAGGAGACCGACGCCGAGGAAGTCCGCTCGTTCGACTTCGCGTTCAACGACGCCAGCCGCCGGTTCTACGAGGGGCTGGGCTTCGAGCAGACCGACGAGGGCGAGGTCGAGATCGACGGCGAGTACTACCCCGAAGCGGTCTACACGCTCGAACTATAGTCGCCGCTGAAACGGTTCACACACTGATCGCAACGCCGTCGTTCGATCAGGTGTGCAATGACTTTCAGCGGCTACTATATAGCCACCCGCCGAGCCGATCGACGAGGGGACCTAACTGAGCGGGTGGAAGGGCTTTGTTACTCGCTATCGTAGTCACGGTATGGAACTCCGACCAGCCACCCGCGAGGACCGATCGGCGATCAGACGCGTCGCCCGGGCGACCTGGCACGACACCTACGACGAACTCGACGCCGACACCATCGACGAGACCATCGACGAGTGGTACGGCGACGAGGCCCTCGAGATGGCGCTGTCGAAACCCGGCACCGCGTTCCTCGTCGCCGAGAAAGACAGAGACATCGTCGGCTTCACCCACGGCGTCGTCAGCGAGGACGAAGGCGATGTCCTCCGCATGTCCGTCCACCCCGACCATCAGAGCGAGGGGATCGGCACCGCGCTCTACGAGCGGCTGCGCGAGGACCTCCAGGACTTCAACATGGAGCGGATGCGGGCGATCGACCTCGCCTCGAACGAGGGCGGCCGCGAGTTCTACGAGGATCACGGGTTCGAGCCCACCGGCGAAGACGACGTCGAGATCGGCGGCAAGCAGCGACGCGAAGTCGTCTACACGCTCGAGCTGTGATCACACCGCTTGGCCGGTGAGACCGCGATGATCGACAGTGTCCTTGCAAATTCATAGCACGGATGCAAGTGGGCCGCTAGTGAGAGATAGTGTCGCACATGGGAACGAAAACGCCGAGCGAGGCCGACATTCTGCGGCCGATCGGGTCGGTATCGACAACGTACTTCATTATGGTCGCCGTCGCCGGGCTGGCGTTTCTCGCCTTTCTCGTCGGATGGGGCTACCAGCTCCAGGAAGGGTTGGTCGTCACTGCCCTCGGTGACTGGGGAAGCGGCGGCGGCGCCACGTGGGGGATCTACATCGGCGCGTTCATCTGGTGGGTCGGCATCGCCCACGGCGGGATCATCCTCTCGGCTGCCGTCCGCCTGTTGGGGATGGATCGGTACATGCCGGTCGCCCGCCTCGCCGAACTGCTGACCATCGCCGGCCTCTCCGCGGCCGGCTTTTACATCATCGTCCACCTCGGTCGGCCGGACCGAATGGTTACGAGCGTCATCGGCCACTACCACATCACGATCCACGGCTCGCCGCTGGTGTGGGACGTGACCGTCATCACGGCCTATTTCGTGTTGACGGCGACCTATCTCTCGCTGACGCTGCGGTACGACGTCAGCCGGCTCCGTGATGACCTTCCGGATCGCCTGGATCCGATCTACCGGTTCATGACGATCGGCTACACCGAAAAAGAGGACGCGATCGTCGAGCGGATGGTCTGGTGGCTCGCGCTCGCGATCATCATCATGGCCCCACTGCTCCTCCATGGCGGCGTGATCCCGTGGCTGTTCGCCGTGTTGCCGAACTATCCGACCTGGTTCGGCGGCGTCCAGGGGCCGCAGTTCCTTACCATCGCACTTACGTCGGCCATCAGCGGCGTCATTATCCTCGCCTATTCGTTCCGACGCGCGTACGACTGGGATCACATCATTACCGACGACATCTTCCGTGGACTGCTCCTCTGGCTCGGCTTCTTCTGTCTGCTCTTCCTGTGGCTGCAACTCCAGCAGAACATTACCGGCCTGTTCCAGGCCCCCCTCGACCTGACGATCGCAGCGTTCGCCAGAGCCACGAACTCCATCTACCTCACGTCGATGTCGCTGGTCTTCGTGACGCTGTCGTATATCTTCGCCCAGGCGATTCGCCCGACGCTGTTTACCAAGCGACGAGCTATCCTCTCCGGCTTCGCGGTCCTCACTGCGACGATCATGGAGAAAGTGCTGTTCGTCGTCGAGGGCTTCTTACACCCCACGTTCGACATCTACGGGGCCGTCCCGGGCAATTACGTCCCGGGACTGATCGAGGTCCTGTCGATCCTCGGGACGATCGGCATGGTTGCGCTTATCTTCCTGACCGTCTCTAAGGTCGTCCCCGTCGTCGAACTCCACGCGATCGAACACCTCCGGGACGACCACCATCGGGACGACCGCGAATAGCGACGACGCCGTCGGGATCGGGGCCGTCTCGACTCCGTTTCTCGCCCGCTCCGTTTTCGACCGCCACCGTTCATCCTCCCGCGCAGCGGCTGCCTCGAGCCGCCGTCACAGCCCGACTGTCGCCACCAGCAGCTATTTACCTGATGGTGCTAAACCTAGGTTTAGAGATGTCTAATCTTTCGGTCGATCGGCCCCACAGCAGGGGTGAGGTCGCGTGAACGATGTCCTGACGGTTCTCCTCGAGTCGTTGCGGGACGGCTACGTACAGGTGAGTGCGTTCGTCGCGGTCACGGTACTCGCGTTCGGATTGGTCCAGTACTGGACCGACGGGGCCGTGATCGGTGCTATCGAAGGTAACGAGCGGCTACAGGTCGCCTTCGGCGGGCTGCTGGGACTGACGCCTGGCTGTGGCGGCGCGATCGTCGTGATGCCGCTGTACGTTCGTGGCACCGTCAGCTTCGGGACCGTCGTGGCGACGCTGGGCGCGACGGCGGGCGACTCGGCCTTTGTCATCCTCGCGCTCGCACCCGAAGCCGCGCTGTACACCTACGCCATCGCGTTCGCCGCGTCGGTCGCGACCGGCTACCTCGTCGACTCCGTCGGGCTGGGCGTCTCGCGGGTCGACGCCGCGGTCGCCCGGCTCTCACCCGCCGCGACGCCGGACGGCGGCACCGTCGTCAACGGCGGCGTCGGTCCTAACCCGGCCCACGACTACGGCGGTCCCGCCCCGACCCACGCCCACGAGAGCGGTCCCGATCGCCACTCTCGAGTCCTCACGCCGCTGTCCCATCTCGCACACGTCCTGTGGTGGATCGCAGCCGTCGTGGGACTCGTGCTGGGCAGCCTCTACCTGCTTCGGGGCGGCCCCGAGGTCGCGCTCGTCGCTGGGCTCGGCTTCGACGGACTCTTTACCGTCACCGGGATCGCCGGTGCGGTCCTGTCGCTGTACCTCTACCTGATCGGCCGCCACTACGTCGGCGAGGGGGAGATCGCGCGGGCTCGAGACTCCTTCCTGTCGGTCTATGATACGCTTACCCACGCGGCGATGGAGACGAGTTTCGTCACCGTCTGGGTGCTGGTGGCCTTCCTCGTCTACGAGTACTTCGTCCTCTTCAGCGGGGTCAACGTCGCGACGCTCGCGGCGACGGCCGGTATCCTCGCGCCGATCGGCGGCGCGGCAGTCGGGCTGATCCCCGGCTGTGGCCCGCAGATCCTGCTGGCCAGCGTCTACGCCGAGGGCGGACTCCCCTTCTCGGCGCTGACCGCGAACGCGATCGCCCAGGACGGCGACGCCCTGTTCCCGCTGCTGGCCGTCGACGCCAAAGCAGCCATCGTCGCCACGATCTACAACTTCCTGCCGGCGGTCGTCGTCGGCGTCGCGCTCCACCTGCTGTGGGGGCCGGTCTTCGGGATGGCGGAGTTCGGGTTCGGCGTGCTGTGAGTTTCCTGCGATCAGAGACGCCGATCTACTCCGTGTCCCAATCGACTGATTGTTGCCTTCTCTCGTCGGAAATTATTTGCTGACGGTCGCTCATACGACGGGTATGCACCGCCGCGCCCTCCTCCGTCACACTGCGAGTACAGCGGGCATCGTCGGGCTCGCCGGGTGCGCCCTGCCGTCGACGAACACCGGACTCGAGCGGAGCGACCGCGCGACGCTCGAGCGCATCGTCCTCGAGACCGAGACGGGCCAAGCGGAGCAGATGGCGTTGACCCTCGTCTATGCGCCCCGAGACGACTCGACGAGCCGTCCAGTCTGGGGGGAGTACACCGTTCCGGCGTCCGGCGAGGCACTGACGGTGAGCGATTTCGACGGCGCGCCGGGCGTCTACAGTTTGACCGCTCGGTCCGTTACCCACGACGATAGCGACGTGGTGTCGTTCAATTCCTACGGCGACGCCGTCGGGGACGGACCCCACCAGTTCGAAGTCGTGATCACGCGGTCGGGGGACGTCTGGACGAACCTGAACGAGGCCGGCGAACCAATCTCGGTACCCGGTCAGTAGGCGTTTACTGGCAGTATTTGTCGCTCGAGAGCGCTCTGTGTCGGAGAACGTGACGATCAGGTTCGTCGATGACGAACGGCGGCACTCGAAGCACCACAGTACTTTCCACACGTTTAGCAGTAGTTATAAGTTATAGAGTGGCAACATTCAACCGGAAGCCCGTCTCCGAACGCACGACCGGTTGGGGGCGGCCGTCGAAACGCCCCGGGTGGAACCAGCACCCGAGACTGGCTTCCAAGCCGGAAGGCTTCGAAAGCCATGATTGCGTACATTCTAGCGGGATATAAACGTCCCGAACGACGGTGGAATCAACCCCAACGACCAGCGACAGCGCCCGATCGCGGGGATCGGCTCCGCTCCCCGCGGAGGGACCGATGAGCGACGAGCCCGACTCGAGGCCGGTCCGCTCCGAACCGGTCGACGATCCGGACGACGAGTGGGCGGTCCCCGACTGCCCCCGCTGCGGTCGCCCCGTCTGGGTCGTGACCGTCACCGGCCCCGGCGTCGGCACCGCCTCGCCCTGTGGCTGTCCCGTGGTGCCTAGTAGTCTCGAGCGGGAGAACGGCACGGAATCGAAGCGCTAGAACTCCTCGGTCGGCGGCGCGATCCCCTCGTCCTCGTCGCCTGCGAGGTCGAACTCCTCGCGAACCTCGCGGATCCGATCCCGGATGTCCGCGGCCAGTTCGAACTCGAGGTTGTTCGCGGCCTCCTGCATCTGGGTCTCGAGTTCCTCGAGATAGCGGGCGGCGTCGTCCTCGTCCTCGAGTTCGCGGACGGAGACCTCGGTGGTGTCGGTCTTGGCGCCGGGGAGGTTGGTCTCGCCGATCTCCTTCTCGATGGTCGTCGGCTCGAGGCCGTGGTCCTCGTTGTACTGCTGTTGAATGCGGCGGCGGCGCTGGGTTTCCTCGATGGCCGACTCCATGGCATTGGAGGGCTCGTCCGCGTAGAGGACGACCTCACCGTTGACGTTGCGGGCCGCCCGGCCCATCGTCTGGACGAGCGTGGTTTCGGAGCGCAGGAACCCCTCCTGATCGGCGTCCAGAATGGCTACCAGCGAGACCTCGGGGATGTCCAGTCCCTCCCGCAGGAGGTTGATGCCCACGAGAACGTCGATCTCGCCCAGCCGGAGCGAACGGATGATCTCGTGGCGCTCCAAGGTGTCCGTCTCGTCGTGCATGTAGGCGACGTCGACGCCGGCCTCCTCCAAGTACTCAGTCAGATCCTCGGCCATCCGCTTTGTGAGCGTCGTCACGAGGGTCCGCTCGCCGCGGTCGATGCGGTCGTCGATGCGGTCCAACAGGTCGTCGACCTGCCCCGTCGCGTCCGCGACCTCGATCGCGGGGTCGACCAGATGAGTGGGTCGGACGATCTGTTCGACGATCTGCTCGCTTTCCTCGCGCTCGTAGTCGGCCGGCGTCGCCGAGACGTACAGCGTCTGGTCGGTCTTGTCCTCGAACTCCTCGAAGGTCAGCGGGCGGTTGTCGTAGGCCGTCGGGAGCCGAAAGCCGTTCTCGACCAGCGAGTCCTTGCGGGACTTGTCGCCCTCGTACTGGCCCTTGATCTGGGGCAGCGTCTGGTGGGACTCGTCGACGACCGTCAGGAAGTCGTCGGGGAAGTAGTCGAGCAGGGTGTAGGGCGCTTCGCCCGACCGGCGGTCCGAGAGATAGACCGAGTAGTTCTCGATCCCCGAGCAGTAGCCCGTCTCGGCCATCATCTCGAGGTCGAACGTCGTGCGCTCCTCGATGCGCTGGGCGGCGATCATATCGCCCTGGCGCTCGAAGTACGAGATCCGGTCGTCGAGATCGTCGCGGATCTCGTCCATCGCCCGCTCGAGTTTCGTCTCCGGAATGGAGTAGTGTTCCGCGGGGTGGACCAGCACCGCCTGCTGGTCGCCCTGCGTCTTGCCCTCGAGGGGGTCGACCTTGACCATGCGGTCGATCTCGTCGCCCCACAACTCGACCCGCACCGCATAGCGGCCGTACATCGGGTAGATCTCGATGGTGTCGCCCCGGACCCGGAAGGTGCCCTGCGTGAAGTCGACGTCGTTGCGCTCGTAGTTCAGATCCACGAGCTGGGCGAGTAGCTCGTCACGGCCGATCTCCTGGCCGACCTCGAGGCGCAGGGACATGTCGATGTAGTTGCGCGGGTCACCGAGGCCGTAGATCGCGGAGACGGAGGCGACGACGATGACGTCCTCCCGCGTCAACAGCGAGCGGGTCGCGGAGTGGCGCAGCCGGTCGATCTCGTCGTTGATCGAGGCGTCCTTGTCGATGTAGGTGTCGCTCTGCTCGACGTAGGCTTCGGGCTGGTAGTAGTCGTAGTAGGAGACGAAGTACTCGACGGCGTTCTCGGGAAAGAGGTTGCGGAACTCCTCGTAGAGCTGGGCCGCCAGCGTCTTGTTGTGGGCGATCACCAGCGTCGGTTTCTGGATCTCCTCGACGACCCACGAGACGGTGTTTGTCTTCCCGGAGCCGGTCACGCCCAGCAGGGTCTGTTTGTCCATCCCCTCCCGGAAACCCGCGGCCAACTGCTCGATCGCTTCGGGCTGGTCGCCCGCGGGCTCGAACGGCGCGTCGACCGAGAACGGCCGGTCGACGTCGGGACGGTCCGGCTGGAGGGGTCCTTGTGCGTCGCTCATTAGCGGGATCAGGGGCTCGAGCCACTTGACCCGCTCGCATGTCGCGTCGGGTCGGCCGGGGGTCGTGGCGACCGCGGCAACCGCCGGAGCCGTCGGTCGGCTTCCAGCACCCAGTTGGTCGACCGGCCCGCCGGTTTCGATGGTGCGCCACCGCTGAAACGACCGTGCCGTTCGTGGCGCGCTCCCGTTAGTGGGACGTGTCCATCCCGTCGTCCCCGTCGGCGTCGGCCATCGGCCCGTCGACCGTCGGCTCGACGGCGAACATGGGATCGTCCGCGGTCGGCGGCTCGAGGTAGCCGATCGCGTAGGCGGTGTAGGCGGTGCCCCGCTCGAGGGTCACGTCGAAGGAGGCGACGGCCGCCTCGCCGCCGGCCGGTCGGACCGAGACGGTGCGTGCCCCGGCCGGCACCGGGACGTAATCGGTCGCGTCGGTAAACGCGACGTCCTCGAAGACCGGCTCGCCGTCGGCGTAGACGTCAACGGCCGGCGCGTCCGGCGACGCGTGAACGAGTCGGACGAGCGCCGAACCGGCGTCGACCAGCACCGCCGGCTGGAAGGTGTCGGCCTCGAGTTCGCCGATCGCGGCGACGGTGTAGAACGCGGCGCCGAACGTCACGTCGCCCTCGAACGCGACCGTCTCCGGATCGCCCGCGGCCGTGATCATCACCGTGTAGGTACCCGGTTTGACCTCGAGATAGGGTGAGACGTCGCCGTAGGCCACGTCCGCGAGGACGCGGTCGCCCGCGACGTAGACGTCGACGTTCGGTGCGTCCGGCGAGAAGTGTGCGACCCGGACGGCCGCTCCCTGCGTGCCCGTCGAGCCGTCGCCGTCGGATTTCCCGTCGACCGATCGTTCGTCGGCGGCGTGGTCGCCCACGGCGAGGACGGAGCCGCTCGCCGTGAGTCCGCCCGCGATGCCCATCGTTTTCAGGGCCGTTCGTCGTGATACTGGCATGATGCAACCGGATCCGGGGACTGGGACCGAAAAAAGCCCGCAGTCAGTATCACGAGTAGTATCGCCGTTTCCACGGGACGACCCGCGCGTATCTGGCCCCTGTCGTCGGTAGGGCCCTCGTATTCGAGACACGACAGTCCGTAGCGGACGGCTACAGCACTCGCAGTCTCACCTCGACTGGCGCTCGTTCGCCCCCACGTGGCGACTGCCCGCCCAACCGTTATGGCTCGAGTCGCCGTCGGTCCGCCCATGACGGAGCAACTCCAGCACGCCCGAGACGCCCTCGAGGCGGCCGCGAAGTCGGCCGATAGCGACGACGTCCGCGAGGACATCCGCGAGACGACCGACGCGTTCGCCGACTACGCGATGAGCGACACGAAACCCGACCACGCCGTCCTCGACGAGCGGCTCAACGCCCTCCGGCAGGCCCGCAAGCGGGCCGACGGCGACACGGAGGCGAAGCTCGAGTCGGCAATCGAGGCGGCCGAGGACTACCGCAGGACCATCGACCAGGTCTGAGCTGGCGGTATCGACCGCGGACAGGTGCTACTCGAGTCGCTCCAGTACCGCGTCTTTCTCGTAGGACAGCGAGAGCGACCGGGAGCGGCCCCGCCCCTCGACGTCGGCGTAGTCCGCGTCGATCAGCCCGAGCTGGTCGAGCTTGTTGACGATCTCGGAGTAGCGCGTGTAGCCCAGATCGGTCCGCTCGTGGAAGGCCTCGTAGACCGCGCCGGCCTGCTCGCCGTCGTTGTGGGCGATGACCTCGAGCAGGGCCCGCTCGGTGTCGGTCAGCCCCGACAGCGACCGCGAGAGGTTGATGTATTTGGACTTCTCGTAGGCCGTCTCGACGTCCTCACGCTCGACGGTACGGCTGGCCCGCATCTCGGCGTTGAGTCCGGCCCGGCGCAGCAGGTCGATCCCGACCCGCAGATCGCCGCTCTCGGCGGTAAGTTCGGCGACGTACTCGAGGGTATCACGGTCGATGACGCCCTCGTGGAAGCCCCGTGTGACACGTTCCGCGAGGATGTCGACGATCTCCGGCTGGTCGTAGACCGGGAAGTAGACGTCCTCCGGGCGGAAGACGCTCTGGACCCGCGAGTCGAGTTCGTCGATCACGTCGAGTGCGGGATCGGAGGAGACGACGACGACGCCGATCTTCGCGCCGGGGTACTCCTCGTGGGCGCGCAACAGCGAATAGAGCGTATCGCTCGCCTCGTTCTCGTAGAAGAGGTAGTTGACGTCGTCCAAGGCGACGACGAGGACCTTGTCCTCCTCGACGAGTTTCTCGGCGATCTGGCCGAACAGCTTCTTAAAGGAGATGCCGGAGGAGGGCGGTTCGTAGTCGAAGGTGCCCTCGAAGAGCCGCGAGAACACGGAGTAGCGGGTCGCGTTGACCTGACAGTTGACCCGGATCGTCCGCACGTCGCTCGTCTGGGCCCCGACCTCGTCGAACAGCTTCTGGATCGCCGTCGTCTTGCCCGTCCCGGGCGGGCCGCGGACGACGACGTTCAGCGGGCGCGACCCCCGCACCGCCGGGCGCAAGGCATAGGTCAGACTCTCGGTCTGGCCCTCGCGGTGCTTGAACGTCTCGGGGACGTAGTCGATCTCGAAGACGTGTTCGTCCCTGAACACGGATTCGTCCCACGACAACATCCCCTCTTCGGGGTCGTCTCCCATCACTTTCACCCTGCTTCCGCAGCGTCTTAAGGGTTGGTGACCGGCTCACACGCTCGCTCGATACCAATCATGCCTCTATGTAACAATACACAATTGTTAATATTCACTATATGGATGGGTATCATGGATATGATCGGACCGGACCCACCCGAGGCGATCCCCGACTTCCTGCTCGAGCAGTTCGCGGACTGCTCACCCGAGACCCTACGGGGAATCGGCGAGTACGCCCGCTCGGAGACGTACATCGCGCCCGACGGGATGCCCGACTCGGTGAAGGAGGCATTCGCACTCCAGGACGACGAGACGATCGCCGCCGTCGCCGCCTACGTCGACGACCTCGCCGAGTTCCTCGAGATGAACGACGCCGAGTCGCTCGCGGCGCTGACCGACGACGGGGATGACGGCGAGAAGTGGGGGCACAAGAACATCCTCGAGTGGCACGGCGGGAGCCCACAGAAGTAGGATGAGTCGGGAGACCGACTGCTCACGTCGCCGGTTCGGCCCGCTTTACTAGTCGAACTTCTCGAGCAAGCGATCGTAGAAGACCGGCTCGGGGTCGCCGTCGTTCGGAGCGCCGCCGTTCGCTGCGACCGCCTCGTCCCGGGCCTCGTCGGCCAACTTCTCGACGATCAACTCCGGCGTCGACCGCGCCAGGTGGTCTTTGACCGGCGAGCGGTTGACCTCGAGTTCGCCGTCGACGAGACCGACCGCCTCGATGCCGTCGACGGTCACGTCGAAGCCGGCCATCTCGCGGATCTCGCCCGCCAGATGGGAGACGAACACCGCGGTCGCGCCGTTTTCCGACAGTGCCTCGAGGATGCCCGCGATGATCTTCGCCGAGGCGCCGGGCTCGGTGATGCTCTCGAGTTCGTCGACCAGCACCAGCGACCCCTCGCCGCCCTGTGCGAGGTCGGCGAACTCCCGGACCGTCGCCTCGAAGGCCCCTGCGTCCAGCGTCCCCTGTGTCTTGGCGTGGTAGTGTAAGTCGTCGAACCGCCGCAGGCGCACGCTCTCGGCGGGCACCGGCAGCCCCATGTGGGCCAGCACGACGACGCTTGCCACCAGATCCAGCGTCGACGTCTTCCCCCCGCTGTTGACACCCGACAGCAAGGCGACACCCGAGACCGCGTAGTCGACGGGATCGATCGCCTCGAGGGGTTCGTCGAGCAGCGGCGACCGGCCGCCCTCGATCGCGAAGCCGGTCCCCCTCGCCTCGGCCGCTGGGACGAACTCGGGCATCGTACACCCGAAATCCCGTGCGAAGCGGGCGATCGCCAGCTCTACGTCCAGCTCGAGGGCGTCCCGGACCAGTTGGCGGGCCCCCTCGCGCTGGTCGGCGAGGTCGGCAGCGAGCTCGCGTTTCAGGCGGCCGGCACGGCGTTCCTTGGCCGCAGTCAGCTCCTCGCGAAGCCGGCCGATCGCGTCCTCGTCGCGCTCGACGGGAAACGTGGGCTCGTCGCCGAACGCGCGGCGGGCGATCTCGCTCTCGCCCTGATCGAGATCAAGCGCGTCCACGAGGTGATCGCGGGCGGCCTCGACGGCCGCGGCGTACTCGTCGGCCAGCTCCCGCGAGAGCAAGGAGTCGACGCCGGCCCCGCGCTCGACCAGCGAGAGCAGGTCCGAGCCCTCGATCGTGACGTCCTGCTCACGGATCGCCTCCCGGAGGCGGTCGTTGGCGACGCTCTCGGCCGCGCTCGCCGCCGCGTCCAGATCGTCGACCGCCGTCGTCAGGCGGTCGAGTTCGTCGTCGCCCGCGACCGTGCCGTCCTCGGCCAGCCGCGAGAGGCCGTTCTCCAAGGCCGAAAGATCACAGGCCGCGTCCATGTCGGCGGCCCGGTGGACCGCGACGGCGGCTCCCAACCGATCGCGGTTCCGCGCGAAGAACGCGAGGGGACGCTCGGGAACGACTTCGGCCGGGTTCTCGAGGGCGTCGGGTCGGACCTGCACGTCGCCCTCGACGGTGACGCCGGCGAAGGACTCGTCGAGGGCGATCACCGTCGAGTACCCCCGCGCGAGTTCGGCTAGCCCCTGTGCGTCCTCGACGACCTCGACGGAGAGTTCCGGGATCGCCTCGCGGGCTTCGGAGTAGCGCTCGGCGTCGGTCGTCGCCAGACACCGCTCGCGGACCCGCACGTCGCCCGGCTCCCGGAGCGGCTCGAGCCCCTCGAGGGCCTCGAGGACGGCTGGATCGGGCTCGCGCTCGAGGGCCTCGGCCGCGAACGCCCGCACCTCCTCGATGCGCGAGCGCGTCGGACTCGGGTAGATCGTCTCGAGGCGCTGGGCGGCGTAGTCGGTCACGGTACGCTCCTCGAGCAACGCGAGGACCTCGCGGTAGATCTCCCGGGCGCGGTCGGTCGCGAGGAACCCGCCAGGGTCGTCGTGATCGCGACGGATCGCCCCCCGCGCGATGCGGGCGGCCCGCCCCTGTGAAATCCCCGGCGCGGCCGCGATCGCGGCCACGTCGCCGGCCCGCAGCGCGCGCTCGGGATCGTCGAGTTCGGCCAGCGCTCGGGCCGTCTTCTCGCCGACGCCCGGAATCGACTCGAGGTCCATAGTCTCGACCGGCGTATCAAACCGGAGCGAGAAAAAGTTCCCGCCCACGTCGGCAGGCGCACGATCAGGCTCGCGTGTCGCCCCCGCGACACACGGGCTGACAGCGTTGTCGACCATTTATACGAGTGGACGGGAACCTACCGGATATGCAGTCGAACCGGCGATCGCGACCGACCTCCACCACAGGACCGGAACGACGGAACCGAACCCATGGAGTATGACCGATCCGAGGCCGTCGGCGACCGCTTCGAGTTGCTTCGGACCTACGGCTACGGGCTCTGTATGGGGACCGCCGACGCCCTGCCGGGCGTCTCGGGCGGCACCGTCGCGCTCCTGCTGGGCTTTTACGGCCGGTTGATCGCCGCCGTCACCGCGTTCACGCCGGGCCGGGCGCTCGCCGTCCTGCGGGGCTACCACCCCGATCGCCGGGCCCGGGCGCGGGAGGCACTCCTCGAGTTGGACCTCGACTTCCTGCTCCCGTTGGGCGTCGGGATGGTCACCGCGGTCGTCCTCATCGCCGATCTCGTCTCGTCGCTGGCCGAATCCCATCCGGTCGCGATCTTCGGCTTTTTCACCGGGCTGATCGCCGCCTCGGCGATCACGCTCGGGCGCAGCCTCGAGTTCGCCTCGCCGGCCCACGTCGCCGCGGCGCTCGCGGGGACGACGCTGGCCTTGCTGGTCGCCGCCGACGTCGTCCAGCTGCCCGGGAGCGGCCCTGCAGTGATCCTCGTCGCCGGCGCGGTCGCGATCAGCGCGATGATCCTCCCCGGCGTCTCCGGCTCGCTCATCCTGATCTTACTGGGCCAGTACGTCTACCTCTCGAGCGAGTTGAGCGCGTTCGTCCGTGCCGCACTGGACCTGCTCGGCGGCGGCTCGCTCTCGGCCGTCGTCGATCCGGGAACGACCGTCGCACTGTTCGTCACCGGCGGCGTCGTCGGCCTCGTCACGATCGCCCGCATCGTCCGCGCCGCGCTAACGCGCAATCGCGGCGTGACGCTGCTCTTCCTGATCGGTCTCATCGCCGGCTCCGTCCCCGCACCCCTGCACAACATCGGAGAAACCACCGCCTGGACGACCGAGACGATCGCGCTGACCGCGGCGTGGGCCGCCGTCGGCGCGATCGCGTTGTTCGCGCTCGAGCGACTCGTCGGCGGCTTCGATCCGGAGTAGGCCGGATTCTCCGTTCAGTCGCCGAAATCGGCGTCCTCGAAGTTCTCGTTGCCAGTTCGTCGATCACGTTCTCGGTCTCCTCGCGTTCGTTCGGTCCCGCTGCCCAGTACGATGGTGGAGACGAAACAGCGGGCGGCTACCGCAGCCGCGTGATCGGGGCCGCGGTCAGTTGCCGTCGTCGTACTCGTACTCTCGTTCGGGGTCCTCGACGCCCTCGGTCCGGGAGCCGACCCAGGCCCCCAGCGAGAGCCCGTAGACGAGGTGACCGGCATGAAACAGCGTGAGTTCGTCGGCCTCGAGGCGGATGTCCAGCAGTCCCTGCAACACGACCTGCACGCCGACCACCGAGAGGACCATGCCGTAGATCGAGCCCCAGGCGAGCCCGCGCTGTTCGGGCTCGATGGACCGGCCGGCGGTGTACAGCGAGAATAGCCCGCCGAAGAGCGCGCCCGAACCCACCCCGTAGAGCAGGTGCAGTGCGATTCCGGGAATGGGGTGATCGTCGGGGTCACCGCCGCCGACGTACTGCGACCAGAAGTTCGCCGACGGGGGCAGCGATCGCAACAGCGGTAACCGGAACGCGGTCATGATCAGCGTCGCGACGAACCCGCCTTGAATCCCGCGGGCCACCGCGTCCACGAGGTGTTCCTCGCGAGTGTGGTCGTCGACATCGCTGGTGTGGCCCTCCGTGTCGGTGATCGACCGCAACCGTCGCAGGTGGTCTGAGACAGCCATGATAGTCTGAACACGCGCCCTACCACCGACGGCGTCTTAACGGCTCGGCGCGCGGATTACGGCCGTCGGACCAACGACAACGTGCTTTTGCCCGTCGGGACCCAACGCCGGGCCATGACAACGCTCGAGGCGAAACTCGAGGCCGCCCGCGCGGATCTCGCCGCACGGGACGGGGTCGTCGTGGCCTTCTCCGGCGGCGTCGACTCGAGCGCCGTGGCCGCGATCGCCCACGACGCGCTCGGCGAGGACGCGATCGCCTGCACCGCGAAAAGCGAGACCCTCCCCGGGGCCGAACTCGCGGACGCCCGCCGGGTGGCCGACGAGATCGGGATCCGCCATGAGATCGTTTCCTTCTCCGAACTCGAGAGCGACGCGTTCGTCGAAAACGACGACGATC
Organism: Natrinema pellirubrum DSM 15624; assembly: GCF_000230735.2. NCBI lineage: Archaea > Methanobacteriati > Methanobacteriota > Halobacteria > Halobacteriales > Natrialbaceae > Natrinema > Natrinema pellirubrum. The sequence goes on along the minus strand of NC_019962.1, from coordinate 143,484 downwards.
GCTGCTATCACTGCCGGACGATGCGGCTGGGCGAGATGCTCGAGACCGCTCGAGAACTCGGCGTCGGGACGGTCTGTGACGGGACGAACGCGGACGATCCGGGCGCGGGACACCGGCCCGGGCTGCAGGCCGTCGAGGAACTGGACGTCCACTCGCCGCTGCTGGCTCACGACATCTCGAAGGACGAGGTCCGCGAGATCGCCGACCGCTACGATCTCTCGGTCGCGGACAAACCCTCGATGGCCTGTCTCTCCTCGCGGATCCCGACCGGCCTCGAGGTCACCGAGGATCGGCTGACCCGGATCGAGCGGGCCGAGGCCCTGCTCCGACAATGGGGGTTCGACCAGTTCCGGGTCCGCGACCACGACGGGCTGGCCCGTATCGAAGTCGCGCCCGACGAACTCGAGCGGGCGCTCGAACGCGAGTTCGTCGAGACGGTTCGCGCGGAACTCTCGGACCTCGGATTCGACCACGTCACGCTCGATCTACACGGCTACCGGACCGGCAGCGTTAGCCCCGACGAGGCGGCCGGCGGCGAACCGACCGCCACACGGGACGACTGACCGCCCGCCGGGTGTCGCGCCGTCGGCTCCTAGAAGTTCACAGATCGTCCGGATAGACCACCGATACGAACACGCACAGTCAGAATATAATCCAGTTCTCGGCAGGAAATCCATCAATTTCCGAATCTCTGGACTACCGTCCGATAATATTGCATATTGCGATACGAACGTAGCACTCGGGTTGGTATCAGTAATCGATGGAAGCCGACGTGCCGCTCGAGTGGACCACCGAAGAGTCTCGGACGTATACCCCGGCCGATACGGACCGAGAGATGCAGTATCGGACGTATCGTCACGAATCGGGAGACCTGCGGCTGAAGGTCGCGCCGGCCTCGCTGGAGGGCGAGGACCACCCCGGCTACGCGCTGACGGCCACGAGCTACCCCGGACTCGACCTTTCGGAGACCATCCGGGTCAGGACAGTGCTGACGTTCGAACGCTGTAACCGGATCGCCAGCGATTTCATGGATCTGTTCTCGGCCAGCTACGACGGCCCGGGCTCGCTCGAGGAGGCACTGGACTACGCCCACGAGCGAACACGCGAACACCGCTGACGGCGCAGTCCGGGGCCAGCCGGGTGCCGACGGGGGTCTCGGGCGATCGGTCGGCGGATGCGTTCACTCGATCTCCAACTCCCCGCTCCCGCCGTCTCCACCGTTGTCCTCGTCCCACTCGAGTTCGAATTCGATGCTCAGTTCGCCCGGGCTGTCGGCCGGTCCCTCGCGCTCGGCTTTGACCTCGAAGGTGGGCCGGGCGGGCGGCTCGAGCGTCACGGAGTCGGCACCGGCCGTAAGCGTGATCGATTTCCCGTCATCCAAGTTGTCGGCGACGCGACGCAGCATCGACGCGATCTCCGCTCGGCTCTGTTCGGTTTCCGATTTGAAGAGTACTTCTTCGGGCATGGGTGACAGTACGGTCCGTGAACTGATAAACACACGCTCGAGGAAGCGACTCGCCGAGCCCGCGGCGTCGCCGGTGTCTCAGTCGTCCGAGGGAACCGCGGACCCCTCGCCGGCGGCGGCCGCGGACTCGCTCTCGGCGAAGGGGTACCACGACTGCTTGGCGTCGGCCATGTAGGGGGCCTCGAAGTCCGTCTCCTCGGGCTCGCAGAACTCGACGAGCTGTTCCTCAGCGGTGGCGTCGACCCACTCGCGAAACGACTGCCCGTCCACACGGTGGGCCGCGTAGGCCTCGAGCAGGTTCCGGATCGCGCCGGGGGCCTCGTCGGCCGGAACCCGTTGCTGGACCCAGTCGATGAACGAGGGATCCTCGCCGACGCCGCCGCCGACGCCGATGTCGAAGGCCTCGACCATCTCGCCGTTCTTGCGGGCGCGCATCCCCTGCAGGCCGATGTCGGCGGTCATCGCCTGGCCGCAGTCGGCGGTGCAGCCGGAGTAGTGCATCTTGATCTTGCCGACGTCGTCGGGCAACTCGACGTTCTCGTTGAACCAGCGCAGCATGCGGGCCATCCGCGCTTTCGTCTCGGTCAACGCGATCGAACAGAACTCGGTGCCCGTACAGGCCATCGCACCGCGCTCGAAGGGGCTCGGTTCGGCGGGGTACGTCTCGAGCAGCGGTTCCGCGAGCAGGGCCTCAAGATCCTCGTCGGCGACATCGATGATAACGGGGTTCTGGCGGCGGGTCAGCCGGACCTCGCCGGAGCCGTACTCGTCGGCCAGATCGGCGAGTTCGATGGCGTCCTCGGCCGGGAGTCGACCGACGGGGACGCTCAGGCCGACGTAGTTCCTCCCGTCTTTCTGGTCGCCGACGCCGACGTGGTCGTGCTGGCCGTCCTCGACGGGGCGGCCGGCGTTGTAGGTGTACTCCTCGCGGAAATCCTCGCCGGCGGTGTGCATCTCGAAGTCGACGTACTCCGCCTGGAGCGTGTCCCGAATTTTCTCCATTCCCCAGTCCTCGGCGAAGAACCGGGCACGGTTCTTCGAGCGGTTCTGGCGGTCGCCGTAGTCGTGGTAGAGTTCGACGAAGCCACGGCCGACCTCGTAGGCGTTCTCCGGGCGGACGAAGACATCCAGCGGCGTCGCGGCGCGGGGCTGGCGGCCGCCGAGCCCACCGCCGATCCGGACGTTGAACCCGCGGACCTCCTCGCCGTCTACCTCCTTGGTCGCCGGCTCGAACCCGATGTCGTTGAGCGAGTCCTGGGCGCAGCCGACCGTACAGCCCGACGCGCTGATGTTGAACTTCCGGGGCATGTTCGCCAGCGAGTCGTCCTTGCGAAGCTCCTCCTCGAAACGCTCGAGCAGGGGGCCGGCCTCGACGAACTCCTCGGCCTTGCCGTGGAGCGGACAGCCCGAGATGTTGCGCATCGTGTCCCCGCCCGCCGAGCGGGAGTGGACGCCCGCGGCCTCGAGTTGCTCCCAGATCTCGGGGACGTCCTCGAGTTTGAGCCAGTGTAGTTGCACCGATTGGCGGGTCGTCAGGTCGATCCAGCCGTTGCCGAACTCGGGGTTTGCGACTGGCCCCTTCGCGTACTCGCGGGCGACTTCGCCGATCGTCCGGAGCTGGTCGGGCTCTAAGATGCCGCTAGCGTTGGTCAGCCGCATCATGAAATACGACTCCTGCCCGTCGCGCTGGTGGAACAGCCCCCAGAACTTGAAGCGGGTGAACCACGTCTCGCGTTCGTCCTCGGGGATGGCCTCGTAGCCGCCGTTGTCCGCGAACTCGAGGATATGGTCGCGGACCTCGTCGCCGTAACAGTCCGCCTTGCGCTCCTCTTTCTTATGCGCCATCGACGACCACCTCACCGACCTGACGATCTGACTCGAAATAGCGAGTTTCCTCTCCAAACATGTCGTAATTCACGTTTTGTTGGCATGGTACTGAAGCATATAACAGTAATCGTTCACATTCAATTGATTTTCTCCCAGTTTCAGTGGTGGGCGTCGTATCTCCAATGGAATATAGTCTGTATAAGGACGTATGTCGCGAGACACGCGAGCAGAGACTGGGGAATGTCAACCGCGATGGGCGCGACCGATCCTGATTCGCGGGGACGGACGACGCGACCGACTCGAGACGCGTCCGCCGCCGGACGAGACAAAAATGCCGGTCGTGAGAACACAACAGCGACGAACCGGCGGAGCCTTCGACGAACAAACAGTGTGAGCCCCAACGCGTGGATGGGTTCACCCGCCGGTCGGCCTCGGCCGTCTGGCGACGGCGCGACGCGGGTCCGATACAGTCTGCCGGGGAGGACGACCGGGAAGACCGCGAGGCCGAGAAAGACAACAGCGTCGTTAGCGTCGGCGATCAGGCGCTCGCTTCCGCGACCGCCGCGACGTCTCGGTCCCGCGGGGGCTCGAGACGGACCGCACACTGCTTGAAGTTCGGTTCGTTCGAGCGGGGATCGACGGCGGGCAGCGTGAGGTCGTTGACGGCGGGGTGGTGGATCGGCAGCCAGACGACGCCGTCGGGGATCGCCTCGTCGACCTCGACACGAGCCATCACCGACGCTCGCCGGGAGACGACGCGGGCGTACCGTTCGTCGCCCTCGTCAGCGGTTTCGACCGGACTCTCGAACTCGTCCGCGAACGCGGCTGCCGTCGCCGGACTGACCCGGGCCGTCGGCAGCTCGTCCTCGCGAGTCCGCACGCCGGTGTTGTACGCGTCCGGCCGGCGGGCGGTCGTCAGGGTGAACGGATAGGACTCGTCGGTCGGCTCCGGCAGCGGGCGGGCCTCGCCCGTCGAGAACTCGGCGCGGCCCGAGGGCGTGTAGAACGACCACGATTCGTCGAGGCCGTCGGCAGCGCCGTCCCGCTCGTCGGCGTCGGGCCCCTCGTAGTATCGGTAGCCGCCCGAGACGTCCGGCTCCGGGGCCGGCCAGCGGACCGCGGTCTCGTCCTCGAGACGGTCGTAGCTGATCCCCGAAAGGTCCGCGGGGGTGCCCTCGGTCAGCCCGACGAACTCCGCGAAGACCGAGTCGGGCTCGAGGGAGTCGTCGAACAGGTCGGGCACGAGCCGGTCGGCGAGCGCGCCGATCAGCTCGAGATCGGTCTTGACCCCCGGAGGCGTCTCGGTCGCGGCCCGCACGCGGGAGACGGTCCGTTCCATGTTGGTCGTCGTCCCCTCGGACTCGCCCCACGTCGCCGCGGGGAGAACGACATCGGCGTACTCGACGGTCTCGCTGTGGAACGCGTCCTGCACGACGAGGAACGCGTCGTCGAGTTTCTCGCGGACGCGCGTGGCGTCGGGCATGCCCGCGACGGGGTTGGTCGCCACCGCGTAGACGGCCTCGACGTCGTCGCCGACGACGTCGACGATGCCGACCGGGCCCGGGCCGGGGTCGTCGGGGAACCGCGAGACGGGGACGTCCCAGGTCTCGGCGACCTCGCGACGGTGGGCCGGATCGCCGAACGGACGGTGGCCGGGCCAGGACCCCTTCGAGGAGCAGACACGGGTCCCCATCGAGTTGGCCTGCCCGGTCAGTGAGAACGGACCGGAGCCGGGCCGGAGGTTGCCGGTCGTCAGACACAGATCGATCAGCGCACCCGCGGCCGCGGTGCCGTTGACGCTCTGATTGATTCCCATTCCCCAGTACAGCAGGCTGGGATCCTCGAGCGCCTCGGCCAGTTTATCGACGTCGGCCAGCGAGACGCCGGCCATCTCGGCGGCTTCGGCCGCGTCGGGGAGGTCCGCGCGGAGGGCCTCGAAGCCGACGGTCGCCTCGTCGACGAACTCGCGGTCGACACGGCCGGTCTCGACGACTCGAGCCAGAACGGCGCGAGCCAGCGCGAGGTCCGCACCCGGCTCGAGCGGGACGTGGTGGTCGGCGGCCTCGGCGGTCTCGCTGTGGACGGGGTCGACGACGATCAGCTCGGAGTCGTCCGCGTCGGCTGACTGGCGGATCCAGCGGAACATGACCGGGTGGGCGGCGGCCGGGTTCGCCCCCCAGACGACGTGACGCTCGGCCTCGGGGATGTCGTCGTACGTCGGCGGCGGCGCGTCGCTGCCGAAGGCGTCGTAGTACGCGGTGACGGCCGACGCCATACACAGCGTTGTGTTGGCGTCGTAGTAGAGCGTCCCGAAGCCGCCACGGGCGAGTTTGCCCAGCGCGTAGGCGGCCTCGTTGGTCTGCTGGCCGCTCCCGAGGACCGCGACGCCGTCGTCGCCACCCTCGAGCGCGGCCTCGAGTCCCTCCGCAGCGCGCTCTACGGCCGACTCCCAGGTCGTCGGTACGAGGTCGCCGTCCTCGCGGACGAGCGGCCGGGTCAGCCACTCCCCGTCCGGGTCGGCGGTTTCGCTGACGCCGCGTTGACACGCCAGTCCCTGATTGACCGGATGGCCGGCGTCGCCCCGGACGGTGTCGAGACCGTACCCGCGGTCGGGGGCCTGCTGGACGTGTCCGCAGCCGACCGCACACCGCATACACGTGGTCGGAACGAGTTCGGTCACGGGAGCCACCTCCGTGGACCGAAGCGCGCCGACACGTGTGATTTACAATCACACCCATTGTCAGAGTGTTTTCCCACCATCATTCAGATGTTCACGGATTAGCCAAACATTTGGACCCACTAAACGATGTTCGTTTACACATCATTGCTTTCCCTCCGAGAAGGAGCCGAACCAGCCAATATGTGAACGAATAGGGGGAGTATAAGGGAATTATATATCGAGTGTCGTCGGGTCAAATCGGACGTTCGGTCACGGCATTCGAGCAACTCGACTGATTGCGGCCGAATAGGGACAGCGACGAACGGCAGTAACGCGGGACGGCTACTCGGTTCCGACCCACTTGAGGACGAACAGCGTCCCCTCGAACAGCAGGATCATCGTGACCGCGACCAGGATGGGAGCCATCCCCGTCGGATCGAGGGTGAACATGAACGACAGGCCCGCGAAGGCCACCCAGAAATACAGCCGTTTCTGGGCCAGCCAGCGACGAGTCGTTACGCCCATCATGATCGCTAGCATGATAAAGAGCGGAATCTGGAAGACGATCGCGAGAAAGCCGGTCAGGGTGATGATCAGGTTGAACGTCTCACCCAGCGAGTACGCAATGTCGGCGCTTTCCTCGGCGTAGTAGGTGAAATACCGGAAGAGGATCGGCAACACCAGCACGTACGAGAACAACATCCCGAGCGCGCCGAGGACGACGCTCGTCGGGACGGCAGCGAGATAATACTTCCGTTCGTGGGGGTACAGCCCCGGCCGCATGAACAGGTAACACTCGTAGACAAAGGCCGGCAGCGCGACCATGATCCCCAGCAGCGAGGAGATCTTGATCCGTGTTAGCCACAGCTCGAGCGGGTTATAGAGGTGCGGCGGCGGCGCTTCGTTGCCCGACGGAAAGACGTTGAACCAGACGAACTGGATCGCGTCGGAGGCCCACAGCAGCCCGATCGCCGTCCCGCCGGCCCCGAACAGCAACACGACCGCCAGCCGGAGGACCATCTCCTCGATGTGGTCGGCCAGCGGCATCTCCTCGTCGTCCGGCGGCGTCTCGATTCCACCGATTTCCTCGTCGGCGTCGGGATAGGTCGGCGTCGGATCGTGTCGATCGCCGACGACGCCCTCGCCGTCCGTCTCGAGGTCGGGCCGCTCCGCGGCGGGGTCGGACGCCGGCCCGTCGAGTTCGGACTCGTCTGGCAGTTCCGAGGCAGCGTCTTCCCGCGGCTCTTCGGGCGCCTCGGCGTCCCGTCCGTCCACCGGCTCGTCCGACATCTACGGGATATTGATAGGCCACCGGTTATAGGCCTTTTTCTTACGGTGACCCTGAGAGAGTGAGAAGCCCGCTGACTCGCCCGTATCCACACGAAAGGTTGATAACTGGATGTCAGTTACCACCTACCCAATGAGTTCTGCCGTCGACGAGGACACCGCCCAGGCCATAAACACTGGCCGGGAGACGATCGGCGCACTACTCTCGGGCGCCCAGCAACACCTCAAGAAGGTGTTCGTCGTCTTCCTGCTCGGGTTCCTCGGCTCCTTCTACGCGCTTCGGATCATCGTCTGGGACTTCCTCGAGGCGACCGCGAAGTCACAGATGAGCGGTGACGTCGCCGCCTCGACGGACATCATCACACGGACGCCGTTCGAAGTGATCCTCCTGCAGGCCAAGATCGGAATGTTGACCGGCGCCGTCGTCGCCGTTCCCGCCTTGCTCTTTTTCTCCCGGAAAGCGCTTCGCCGTCGCGGCTACACCAGTTCCGTGCCGATCTCCCGCCGGTTCATCGCCGGGTTCATCCTCGCGTCGCTGTCCCTGTTCGTGGCCGGCGTCGTCTACGCTTACAGCATCTTCTTCCCCTTCGCCTTCGACTTCCTTGCCGGCAACGCCGTCAGCGCCGGCGTCAAACCGAGCTTCGGTATCACCGAGTTCACCGAGTTCATGGCGCTTTTGACGCTGTCGTTCGGACTCGCCGCCCAGCTCCCGCTGCTGATGGGCGTGTTGTCCTACACCGAGATTATCCCCTACGAGACGTTCCGGGACAAGTGGCGACACGCGGTCGTCGCCGTCACCGTCTTCGGCGGGCTGTTCTCCCCGCCGGACCCGTTCACGCTCGTGATGTGGGCGATGCCGATGGTCGGCCTCTACGTCTTCAGCCTCGGACTGGCGAAACTGGTCACCAATCTCCGCCGACGCGGCGCGGCCAAGGCCACCGGCTCGGGGACCGACCACATCAAACGACGGACGCTCCAGTTCGTCGGCGCGCTGGCTGCCGTCGCGATCGCGCTCTCCGCGGCCATCAATCAGGGCGGGTTCGACGAACTCGAGGAGTCGGTCTTCCCGCTGTTTCCCTCGCCGATCCGTCCAGCACCCGGCGGTCCGGGCGGATTAGGGACGTACGCAGCCGAGAACGGCCTGTTCGGTGACGTCGCCGTCGGAGCCGCGATCGCGCTCGTCGTCGGCGTGTTGGTGCTGTTTGCCTACACCGTCAAGGTCCTCCAGAGTCCCGTCTACCCGCGACAGGACGACATTCGGCGGGCCGACGATCCGTCTGACGTCGACTTCGAGACGCTCGACGTCGACGACATCGCCGACGTTCCCACGCAGGTCTTCCAGCGGATGAGCGAGGACGACGCACTCGACTACTCCCGGCAGGCCATGTACGACGACGACCGGGAGAAGGCCGAGGCGATCCTCGATCGCTTCGATACGGTTCAGGAGACGACGGAGAGCGATGGATCGGCGGAAGCGGCCGCGGGCGCGAGCGGTGGTGCGGCCGCGGCGGCCGGGGAGGGCGGGGCCGCCGAGGACGACGGCGGACTCTTCGCGAGTACCGCCGCCGGCATGCTCGATCCGTTCACCGAGGACGAGACCACGGAGGACGACATCGGCGGCTACGCCTACGACATCGCCTTCATCCTCAACAGCCTCACCTCGAAGGTGTTCCGCATCGTCGGCCTCTTCATGGTCGTCATGGGCGGGACCTTCTTCTGGCTCTACTCCGGCGGCCTCGGCGACGTACTCACGCTCTTCCTCGATCGGGTTCCCCGAGACGTCCTCGAAGAGGTCGTCGCGGACGGCGTCGATCCGAGTACGATGAGTCTCGAGGAACTCATCGCGGAGATGGACATCGTCGTCGCGTTACACCCCGTCGAGGTCCTCATCTTCGAGGTCAAAGTGAGCGCGCTGGCCGGGATCGTCGCCGTCCTCCCGCTGATCCTGTACTACGCCTGGCCCCCCGCCAAGGAACGGGGACTGGTCCGGGGCGACCGACGCACGTTCCTCGTCTGGGGCGGCGGGCTGCTCGGCGGCTTCGCCCTCGGGACCTACCTCGGGTTCTTCTGGGTTGCGCCGTCGATCATCTCGTATCTGGTCTCCGACGCGCTCGCCAACCAGATGATCGTCTCCTACCGGATCAAGAGCTTCTTCTGGCTCGTCATCTTCACGACCGTCGGGATCGGGTTCTTGCTGAACATCATCGTCACGATGGCGCTGTTCCACGTCGGCGGGGTCGTCAGCTATCGCTCGATGCTCGAGCGCTGGCGGCCGGTCGTCGTCGGCATCTTCGTCCTCGCGGCCTTCTTCAGCCCGAAGGGCGTGCTGATGATGCTCCTGTTCTCGATTCCGATCGCGCTCACCTACCTGCTCGGGCTGGGGATCCTCTACGTCCTGACCGGCGGTGGCCGGCTGTTCGGCGGTGGTGGCGGCGGCTCGACCGCCGAACCCGACGGGACCGGCGCGACTCCGGAGTAAGGGATCCGACCGACTGTCTTCCCGTTCCCCGTCGCCGCTCGAGCGACCGAGAAGCATAGTTCTCCCTCGAGCGAGACGAACGTCGCCGACCAGCTACGCTTAAGGCCGCGACTTGTGAACGATCGACCGACTGATGCCAAAGATCAGCGTCGAAATTCCGCAGGAACTCCTCGATGATCTCGACGACCACGTCGGCGACGACGGCAAGTTCGTCAACCGCAGCGACGCGATCCGGTCTTCGATCCGCAAGAACCTGGATATCTTAGACGAGATCGACAAACGGCACGATCGCCTCGAGAGCGACGGGGAGTGACCTACTCCCGGTCGACGCGCTGGGCGAATCCGAACCTCGGTTTGACATCCTCGACGCGGACCGCGACCGTCTCGCCGTCCTCGGCTCCGGGCACGAACAGCCGGTAGCCCTCGACCGAGGCGATGCCGTCGCCCTCGCTACCGACGTCGGTGATCTCGACCTCGAGTTCGTCGCCGGGCCGCACGGGTGCGGTGAGCCGACCCTTCCCGATGAAGTAGACCTCGGAGGACTCGTCGCGGCTCGCGTCGGGCGAGGTCGCGCGGACGTACTGGAACTCCTCCTCGACGTCGGCCCGGAAGTCGTCGACGTCGGGGCCTTCGAAGACCTTCACGACGAAGTCGCCGCCGGCCTCGAGCAGTTCGAGCGCGGTCTCGAAGGCCTGGCGTGCGAGATGCAGCGAGCGGGCCTGGTCCAGCGAGTACTCGCCGGACATGTTGGGTGCCATGTCCGAGATGACCGCATCGACGGTGCCGTCGGCGGCGTCGACGACTCGCTTGCGGGTCTTGTCCTCGGTCATGTCCCCGCGGAGGGTCTCGACGTTGTCGTGGTCCGCGAAGTCGTCGATCCGCTGGAAGTCGACGCCGATGACCTGTCCCTCCGGACCGACCTCCTCGGCGGCGACCTCGAGCCAGCCGCCGGGCGCGGCCCCGAGGTCGACGACGGTGTCGCCGCGGTCGATGACGTCCTCGAGTCGGTCCAGTTGTTTGAGCTTGTAGGCCGCACGGGAGCGGTAGCCCTCCTGTTTGGCCTTGTTGTAGTAGTGGTCGCGAGCCATCTGTGGTTCTTGAACGGGCTAGACGGCCGGGACGGATAGGTGTGGCGAGAGCGGCCGGCACGGCGGCCGACTCGCTCGAGCCACACCGTCTCAATGGGCGAGGCGCTACGAGGACGTCCCGGTCCGAAGTCCGAACACCTTCTGGATGAGCTGTCGGGCCGCCATCGAGCAGCAGAAATACCAGACGAGCCACGTCTGCATCGGGCCGACGAGGGACTGTTGCCACGTGACAGCGCCGGCGATCGGGACGACCAGCCCCGTTTCACCGGTCCCGAGATGGCCGCCGCGGACCTTCCAACGGAGCCAGAGAAAGACCGGGATCGTCAACAGCATGATCCACACCATCGGCCGGAACTGTAGCTTGAACATCCCGAGCTGATCGCCCGCGGCCGCCATTCGCTCCTCCTGCAGCCGCTCGAGGGCTTCCTCGTCGCCGCGCTCTTTGGCCGCCGCCGTTCGCTCCTGAAGGTCCGTCATCCGCTGTTTGTACTGCTCGAGTTTCTCACGATCCAGCAGCCGCGACTGTAACACGGTCGAGTAGAACCCGGTGACGACCGCGAGAAAGACGATGACGAGATGAAAGGGAACGAGTCCGGCAACGGGGCCGAAAATGGCGCTCTCGACCGACGCGACGATGTCCCGGATCCCCGTGTTCCAGTAGCCGGCGAACAGAAGCAACGCGAACGCGCCCGCGGCCTTGTCCGCGGTCGTCCACGACGGCGACTCGATCCCGTCCGTCCCCGCGTCCTCGGACGGGTCGTCGCCCCCGAGGAGCCGCTCGACGCGGCCGGGCTCGGCGATCGCGAATCCGCTCCCGGCGCTGACGAGAACCTCCTGTTCGATGAGCGTCCCCCACTGCTCGCTCGAGAGGGCGTCCCTGACGTCGCGCCACTCGAGTTCTTCCGTCCCGCCGTCCGACCGCTCGTAGACGATCATGAGCGCCTCCCTGATCGACTCGTTCTCGAGCAGCGTCACCAACTGGTCGATGGGCATTCGCTGATCGGTCGTCGCCACTAACGAATTATCAACCCTTTCGTTCCGGCGGTATCGCCGGGATCGATGGGTGGCCCGAACCGACCCGTCGTACTGCCGGCAGCGGTCCCGCCCGCGCGTAAAGGGTGCCTTTTTATGCCGACCGTCCGTACCCCGATCTATATGTTCAAGGCCATCGTGAGCGCCGAAACGCTCACCAGCGCGCTCGATTCGATCAGCGTGCTGGTCGACGAGTGCAAAATCCACCTCGAGGAAGACGGGCTGGAGATCCGGGCCGTCGATCCGGCCAACGTCGGGATGGTCGACCTCTCGCTCGATGCGTCTGCGTTCGAGTCCTACGAGGCCGACGGCGGGCTGATCGGTGTCGATCTCTCGCGGCTCGAAGACATCGCGGGCATGGCCGACGCCGGCCAGCTCATCCAGCTCGAACTCGACGAGGAGACCCGCAAGCTCCACATCCAGATCGACGGGCTCGAGTACACGCTCGCGCTCATCGACCCCGACTCCATCCGACAGGAGCCCGACATCCCGGATCTCGATCTCCCCGCCGAGGTCGTCCTCGAGGGGAAAGACGTCAACCGCTCGGTGACCGCCGCCGACATGGTCTCCGACCACATCGCCCTAGGCGTCGACGAGGGCGAGGAGTACTTCTACGTCGACGCCGCAGGCGACACCGACGACGTCCACCTCGAGCTGACCCAGGAAGATCTGATCGACCTCCAGCTCGGGCCCGCCCACTCGCTGTTCTCGCTGGACTATCTCAAGGACATGAACAAGGCGATCCCCGGCGACACCGAGGTCACGCTGGCGCTGGGCGAGGAGTTCCCCGTCAAGATCTACTTCGGCTTCGCCGAGGGGCAGGGCCAGGTCACCTACATGCTCGCGCCGCGCATCCAGAGCGACTGACCGTTCCGACCGTTCTCGCGATCACTTAAACGTTCGATATACGAAGGGCAGTGGCTACCCGACCGCTAGCCGACGATCGGGTATGCCCTCCACGAACGATACGACCGACGACCAGGAACCGGACGATCTCGAGTTCGTGACGACGTTCGATCCCGACAGCGAGCCGGCCAGCGAGGCCGTCGTCACCGCCGTCGCTGCGGTCCGTGGCTCGAAACCGACCGCGCTCGAGCCGCTGCACGCGGTCGTCGATCCGGACGCGCTCGATTCGCTGGTCGGCCACGCCGACCGGGTCGGCACCGCGGGCAGCCACCAGGTCTGGTTCACCTACGAGGGGTTCGATGTCGCCGTTCGCACCGACGGCAAGATCCGGCTCCGGGATGCGACCGTGACGGCCGACTGAGGCGGTTTCGAACCGTCTCGGAGCGGGACGCGGGGTCGTCCGTCAGTCCTGCTCGTCCAGAAACGAACGCAGCAAGTCGGAGACGGCGTCGGCTTCCTCGATGAAGAACAGGTGGGAACCGCCCTCGACGAGTTCGAGTCGACTGTCCCGGATCTTCTCCTCGAGCAGCCGCGCGTTCGTGACCGGGACCACCTCGTCGTTCGTCCCGTGACAGACCAGTGTCGGTACGCGGAGTCGCTCGAGGCGGTCGCTGACGTCGAAGCCCTGGACCGCAGCGGCCTGGGCCTCGCGTGCGGGGTCGTCGGCGTCCTGTTCGAGTCGCCACTCGAGGATCCGATCGATGAGATGCGGGTTGCGGTTGGTGAACCGGTCGTTGAATGCCGGCCGCATGCGGTGGCGCAACACCTGGCGTTCGGTCGCGCCATCGGGCGTATCGAACATGTGTTCCTGGGTTTCGTCGGGGACCGGCGCGGCGTCGGGGCCGCCGTGGCTCGTACAGAACAGCGTCAGCGACTTCGCTCGGGAGTACTCGATGGCGTAGCGCTGGGCGATCATCCCGCCCATGCTCGCCCCGACGATGTGGGCGTCGTAGACCCCCGCGTCGTCGAGGACCGCCTCGAGGTCGGCCGCCAGCCCGCCGATCGAGTAGCCGGCGAGTTTGAGCAGCACGAGCCCCCGAAGCGTACCGGGCAGCCGCGCGACGAGCGGCGGGAGGCCGACGTCGGAGCGACCCGTCCCCCGGTTGTCGGGGGCGATCACGTCGTACTCGTCGGCGACGGCTTCCCGCTGCCAGCGCCACATCCACCGTCCGAACCCGAGCCCCTGCACGAAGACGACCGGCGACCGACCGTCGCCGTCGCTTCGCTCGTACTCGTAATAGATCGACACGCCGTCTCTCGTCGCCTGTGGCATGGCCGAACCGACGTGTCGAACGCCCTTGAAATCGATCCTCGAGGCTGGACGGGACGACGACCGCCGGCCGGGACCGATCGGCGATCGCCCGACAGCATCGGGTAATACGGGTATACCGTCGCTGCAAGGGCCGAGCGGGGGCGAGGTCTCGGCGGCCGATCGCCCGTCTCGGATCGGCGAGCCCGACTGCCACATATAAAAGACGATTATCGCAATCAGGGTGTTTATCCCGCCGGAGTAAAACGTAATTACCGATGCAGCGACTCCACGCCCGGTATCCGTTCCTCGAGGCCGCCCGCGAGACCGTCGCCACGGAAGCGGTCGATCTGGCGACCGTCGTCGAGGGGGACGAAGCGGTCGTCGACCGGGCGCGTCAACGGGTTATTACCGCGATCGAGTCGGGGGAGACGGGGGAGCCACACCGCGATACGCGGATCGAGTTACTCTCGTATCCGGTCGCGCGGGTACTGGTCTCAATGGTCGACGAACGCGTCCTCGTACGCAAGTACGCCCGCGCCGAGGCCGCGACGGCCTACGACCGGTTCACCGAGGACATGACCGACACGACAGAACTGAAAAGCGTCGAGTCGACAGGCCTCGACCTATCCGCCCTCCTCGCGGAGTTCGACCTGCGGGACGCGGTCCGGACGGCCGCCGACGGGGAGTACCGGATCGACGTCGGGACCTACCTGCCGCTGGCCGAGGACCTCTGGGACGACGGCTGGCGGCTCGTCAACCAGCCCCTCGAGGCCGGCGAGGTCCCCGTCGACGAGGACGAACTCCTGACGCTGGTCCGCGAGGCGATCCGGGGCCGGATCGACGACGGGCTCCCCTTCGAGGTACCCGAGTCCATCGCGACCGCCCTCGAGGACGAGGCCGACGAGATCCGCGAGGTACTCGCAGAGATGGATCTGACACAGGACATCGACACCGTCGTCCCCGACCTTTTCCCGCCGTGTATGAAGGCGCTGCTCGACCAGATCCAGAAGGGCGAGCATCTGCCGCATCACTCCCGGTTCGCGATCACCGCCTTCCTGACGAGCATCGGGATGAACACCGACGAGATCGTCGACCTCTACCGGGTCAACTCGTCGTTCGGGGAGGAGATGACCCGCTACCAGACCGACCACATCCGCGGGGACACCTCGCCGACGGAATACTCGCCGCCCTCGTGTGCCACGATGCAGTCCTACGGCGACTGCGTGAACAAGGACGACCTCTGCGAGCGGATCCCCCATCCGATGGCCTACTACGAACAGCGGATCGACGACGCCGACGACGAGGAGTTAGAGGACTGGCGGGAGAGCGACGACGGGAGCGACGGGAGCGCCGCGAGCGGCGACTGACGGCGTTCGCTCGCGCGGAGGTGATACTGTACGGTCGGTCCTCGAGCAGTATCGGCCGGGACGAACCGAAAACGGTGACCGAATACCGCCTCAGAACGTTCCGTTCGTTTCCGTCTCGTCGGCCGTCGCGTCGAGGTCCTCCTCGTCTTTCAGGGTGTAGGCCAGCCCGATACCGACCGCCGTCACCAGGAGGATAAAGCCAGTAATAGCCACAACGAGCAGCTGTGCCCCTTCGGAGGAGAGACTCCCGTTGTCGGCAGTGTAGGAAGAGCCGATGGCGATCATCGTCGCAAGCAATAGGAGGACCGCACCGACCGCCGAAACGATTTCGATGAGCTGTTCGCGATCGAGCATTGTCGGATCGGTTTCGTCGGCCCGGTGAAAAGCGCTTCGAAGGGGGCCTCGGCGGTGGTCGGACAGGAGCTGTCTCGCTTGCGCTTTTAAACGCCGACCTTGCGAGTTCAGGCGAGTTCGTTATGTCCATCGGTCCCCTAGCGCGTTCGAATCGCCAGCCGACCACCGAGTTCACCCCTTGACGCATCCATGAAAACAACAGCGTCACCGAAAGCGCCGCTGCCAGTACCGTCCGCGGATCACCTCACCGAGCGATCGCGCCGCGCCCGCACCGAACCGATGTCGGTGCTGGCGCTGGGCGACGGCCTCTACGAGGTCGAGTCCGCGAGCGACCACACCTATCTCGTCGATCTCGAGGCCGGCAGGTGTACCTGCCCGGATCACGTCTTCCGCGAGGCCCGCTGTAAGCACATTCGCCGGGTCGCGATCGAGATCACGGAGGGCCGGACCCCGCCGCCGGGCGAGATCGCCGTCGCGTGTCACGACTGCGGTGAGACGTGTTTCGTCGCGGACGACGACCCCGCGCCGTTTTACTGCGACGACCACGCGATCTCGCCGGGCGACACCGTCGTCGACCGCGAGACCGGCGACCGGCTCACCGTCGTCGACGTCTCCGAACTCCGTTCCGACGCCGTCGAGATCGGGGCGGCCGACTGTACCGTCGCCGAGTACGGGTCCAACGAGGACTACGATCCCGACGTCCCGGTCGTCGGCGCGGTCTACCCCCATGCGACCGTCGCCACGAACGGTGTCGTCCCCTCGTCACTGAAGGTCTACGTCTTCCCGCGGACCCGTCTCGAAAAGGCGTAGCAGCTCGAACCCGGGCCGGTCCGACCGCGGCGAAACGTTCGTTCGGAAACAGTTAAATCGATGCGTCGGTCATGATATATCGATGACTTATACGATACTCGATATCGGCGAGCGAGCCGAAGCGGCCACACTCCTTGGAGGGGTCCTGCTGTCGATCGCCGCCGCCTACTACACCGGCGCGACCGGGAACTGGCTGCCGCTGCTGTTCGTCTGTGTCGGAACGGGGCTGCTCGTCGTGCTGAACGAGTAACTGCTCCGTCGATCGTCGGCGGCGTCCTCGAGGCTCGCACAGTCCCGTAGCGGCCGGCCGCGCTCACTCGAGGGCGTCGGCGGCCTCGTCGACGTCCATCACGCCCTGCTTGACGGCGTTGAGAACGCGCCGCAGGTCCTCGTCGGGGCCGTCGTCGGTCTCGCCGGCGGCCTCCTCGAGCGTAACTTTCTCGGACTGCCCGGTGAACTCGGGGAAATCGGTGCCCTCAGCCAGCGCCGTTTCCTTCTTGACGCGGTAGTTGCCCCCGTCGGTGACGTAGAGATCGCCGGGGTGGAAGAAGTACCAGTCCTCGCGGTCGAAGCGGACGCCGATCCGGGGTTTCGCGCCGAAGTTCCGCGCGAAGAAGGTCAGCGCCTCGACCTCCTCGCCGGTGAGATAGATCGGGTCGCCGGAACTCGATTTGGCCTCGATCGCGTAGAAGCGCTCGCCGTCGCCGGCCAGCACGTCGGGGAGTTCCCGCTCGGTCGCGGAGCCGCTGGCGGGCGCTCGCATCACCGCGAAGCCGGCCTCGTCGAGTTCGTTGACGAGTTCCCGCTCGCGGCGGTCGCCCTTCGCCTGAGACATACCACACCCTCACCGGCGGGCGATAATAAAGGACCGGACGGCGCGGCGAACGCGACCGGCGGCTCGATGGGTGACGGCCGGTTACAGCGGGAGGGCCCCAGCGGCCGCGACGAGGAGCGAGGTCGTCGGCTCCGCGGTCTCGAGGTCGTACTCGAGGGCGAGATACAGCAGGCCGAACTGGACGGCGTTGAACGCGGCATGGGCCGCGATCGGGACCAGCAGGTTGTCCGTCTTCGCGTAGAGGAAGCCGAAGATCGCGGCACCGCCGACGACGACGACGACCGGCACCATCGTCGCCAGCAGCGACTCCGAGAGGACGGCGTAGACGGGGAAGTGGATCAGTCCGAATATCAGACTGGCAATAGCGACCGCTCGAGGGCGAGAGAAGGCGTCGTAGAGGCGTTTTTGGACGATATTTCGATACAGGAACTCCTCGGCCGGTGCGTTGAAAAAGAAGACAATACCGATCATGACGAGGACCATCGTCTGGTCGTCGCCGATGTACGTCGTGACGGAGTTGTCCGCGGTCGGCAACGAGAACAGTTGGACGAGTAAGCTGACGAGGACGAAGAACGCGAAGCCGCCGACGACGCCCGCGAGGGCGTATCCCAGATCTCGCAGCGTCGGCGTCCGAAGGTCGACGTACGACCAGCCGCGACCGGTGACGGCGAGATAGAGCGCGCCGACGAGGACGAACCCGAGGAAACTCAGGATCAACAACAGCGTTCGGCTGGCGATCGACGCCTCGGTCGGCCCCTCGAGCAACTGTGGATCCAGCAGGAACGCGGGGATCGTCGTCACTTGCTGCGATGCCAGGCCGACGATCGCGAGCGCGGCAGCGACGAGCGTCGAGCGAAGCGGCCCGTCGGTCCGACGGCGCGTTGATGTTGCCATGACCGGTCGTACGGCCACCGGACCCTTGGGCGTTTCACTCCCGGCCATGGAGACGGTCGCTCGAGCCGGCTCGAACTCAGTTCGAGTCGAGCGGGATCTGATCCTCGAACAACTGTGCCAGCAGTCGGCCCTGTGCGAGCCGCAGGTGACGGTTGACCGTCGGCTGCGTTACCGCGAGCATCTCGGCGATTTCCTCGCCGGTACTCTCGCGGGGCCACTCGAAGAAGCCGGCGAAGTAGGCGGTCCGGAGAACCTCGAGCTGGCGGTCGGTCAGGGCGTCGAACAACGACGTCACGAGTTCGCTGCGCGTCCCCATCGACCGCTCGACGTGGCGACGCGCCCGCAACTCGACGCCGCCGTGTCCCTCCCCGAGCGTCTCGACGAACTCGCGGACGTCAGTCCCGGTCGGGACGTCGACGACGACCTCGAGCCCCTCGCCGTCGGCCCGTATCGAGCGCGGACTGCCGCCGTGACGGACCAGCCGGGCGGCCAGTGGGTCGCCGGAGACGGTCGCCTCGAACCGACACGTCCCGTCGGTTTCGCTGATCAGCCGGGAATCGGTGACCGACACCAGCTCCGCGAGCGCCGATCGAACGTCATCGGGCGCAATGCCGTCGGTCTCGACGAACAGCAGCGTCTCGTCGCTCGAGTGTGAACCCATGCCCGCGTACTCGACGTCGGCCCCTATCTTCGCCGCGAGCCGCGAGAGGGGGTCCTCGTCGCCGTCGATCCGGAGCGTGAGTTCGAGCAACCGTTCGGCGTGCAGCGCCTCTCGGGTCTTCATCGCGGTGATCGAGTTGGCGATCCCTTCACCCAGTTCCGTCAGGACCGTCCGCTCGAGGTCGCCGAATGCGTCGGGTTCGTCGGCGTAGATCGTCAGGACGCCGTAGGAGTACTCCGCGTGGGACAGCGGGACGCTGATGACCGACTGGAACCCCCGGTCGACCGCCCGACGCCGCCAGGGATCGCCCTGCAGCCCCTCGACGACGTTGGAGACGACCGTCGGCGTCCCGTCGATGGCGGTTCGGACGGCCGGCTCGGCGGCGTCGTCCGCGAGGGAGACGTCGTCGAGATACGCTTGCCCGTCACCGGCCCAGGCACGGGGCTCGAGACGGGTCCCGCTCGGGTCGCGGTCGCCGATCCAGGCGAACGCGACCGAGTCGGCCTCCAGTAGTCGCTCGGGAACGGTCCGCTCGATCTCCCCGCGGCTCTCGGCCCCGATGAGGACCTGATCGATCCGCCTGATCAGTTCCGTCGTCTCGATCTGTCTGTTGAGCCGCTGGTTTCGGGCCTCGAGTTGTGCCTCCCGCTCGCGGAGGCTGGCCTCGCTCTCGAGGCGGTCGAACGCGGCCTCGGTCGTCGCGACGAGCGTCTCGATCAGCCGCCTGGCCTCGGCGTCGATCGGCTCCGCGTCGGTCGCGACCGTGAAGACGCCGTAGTCGCCGATCGGGACGATGACCCCGCTCTCGACGGCCGGACCGAAGACCTGCGACCGATCGACCGACGACGGATCGTCGATGACGGTCCCCGTCCCGGTCACGTAGGTACTCCAGAGGGCGGACTCGCCGTCGCCGATGGCGACCGACGGCGCGTCGTTACAGAGGCGATCGAAGGCCTCGGTCGAGGCGGCAGGGACGAGTCGATTGACCGCCGGATCGAGCCGGTACACGGCCGCGCCCGACGCCTCGAGGATGTCCGCGGCGGTCTCGACGACCAGCGCCGATACCTCCGCTTCGGTGTCGGTGCCGAGTAAGTCCCTGGCCGCGTCGTGTAGCGACTCGAGGGTCAGTTCGCGCTCCTTGCGGTCGGTGATGTCCTGAATCGTCCCGCGGACGCCGACGATGCCGGCGTCATCGGCACCGTCCGCACGGATCGGCTCGCCGGTCGAACGGACCCACCGTTCGTCCCCCGTCATGGTCCGCATTCGGTGTTCGATGTCGTATCCCTCGCCCGCTTCGATCGTGCGATCGACGATCTCGAGGACGCGTTCTCGGTCCTCGGGATGGGGGAACGAGGTCGCCAGTTCCGAGTCGACCGTCGCGTCCAGCGGGAGGTCGTAGAGGCGATGTAACCCGTCGGTAAAGGTCACGTTCCGCGTCTCGCCGCTGAGGTCGAGTTCCCAGCCGCCGATGCCGGCGAGGCGCTCGGCCTGTTTGAGGAGTTCGGTCGTCCGCTCCAAGTCGCGTTCGCGCTCCTTGCGCGCCGTGATGTCGCGGACGACCCCCGCGGACCCCACGAACTCGTCGTCGTCGCTTGGCAACAACGCGATGTGATTTTCGACGTCGATCACCTCGTCGTCGGCGGTCTCGAGGACGATCTCGACCGTCTGGGAGGGAACGTCCGACCGGAGGAGTTCGCGGATCCGGTCCTGTGCCCGCTCGACGTCCGCCGACGGGATCACTGTCGCCGCGGGTTTGCCGATCAGTTCCTCGGGCTCGTAGCCGAGGATCGGCTTGGCAGCGTCGTTCAAATAGGTGAATCGTCCCTCTTCGTCGAGCGTGTAGACCAGTTCGTCCAGCGCCTGCACGATCGCCTCGAACCGCTCGAGGTCGCGTTCCCGTTCCTTGCGATCGGTGATATCGCGAAGGACCCCCGCGGTCCCGGCGAACTCGCCGTCGTCGCTGGGCAACAGCGCCATGTGATTTTCGACGTCGATCACGTCGCCATCGGCGGTCTCGAGGTCCATCTCGAAGGTTCGAGTGGGCTCGCCGGCACTGCGGAGGTCACGGATCCGGTCCCGGGCCGTCTCGATGTCGTCGTCGTCCATCATCGTCGAGACGTGGTCGCCGATCAGGTCGTCGGGCTCGTAGCCGGTGATTCCCTCGAGGGCGTCGTTCAGGTAGGTAAACTCCCCGTCCGCGTCGATCGTGTAGACGAGTTCGTCCAGCGCCTGGAGGACCGTCTCGGCGCGCTCGAGATCGCGTTCGCGCTCTTTCCGCTCCGTAACGTCCTGGAACGAGCCACGGAGCGTGACGATCTCGCCGTCCTCGCGGACCGGTTCGCCGATCGTCCGCACCCACCGCCGGTCGCCGTCGGCCGTCCACATGCGAAGCTCTATGTCGTAGGGCTCCCCGTCGGTGATCGCACGCTCGACCGCCTCGCGAATGCGGGGACGGTCCTCGGGGTGGTAGAACTCGAACGCACGCTCGAGGTCGATCGGTTCGTCCGGTGAAACGCCGAGAATGCGGCGGATCTCGGCGGTCCACTGGAGGTCGTACGGCTCCGTGGAGACATCCAGTTCCCACGCGCCGACGTCGGCCAGCCGCTGGGACTGCTCGAGCAGGGACGTCGTCCGTTCGAGGCGGCGCTCGCGTTCCTTGCGGTCGCTGATGTCGCGGCCGATTCCGACCTCGACCGGGTTCCCGTTCGGATCCTCGAGTACCGACGCGATGAACTCGTAGGGGATCCGCTCGCCCGATTTCGTCCGGAGTTCGGCCTCGACGAGGGTCTCGCCGGTCTCGAACGCCTCCTCCATCGACTCCCGAATCGCCCCCTCGTTCTCGGCGTCGAAGAAGTCGACGGCGTTCATCTCCGCGACCTCCGCGTCCGAATACCCCGTCACGTCGACCAGCGTCTCGTTCCACCGCCTGAGGTCGCCGTCTTCCTCGAGCAGGTAGACAACGTCGTCGACGGCGTCTAACATGTCGTCGGTAAACGCCTGTGTCCGCTCGAGGCGGCGCTCCCGTTCTTCGATGGCCGCGACGTACTCGCGGCGTTCGAACGCCCCGCTGACCCACCGGGCGAGCAGATCGACGAACGACCGTTCTGCCGGCGAGAACGGCCGGTCCCGCGGATCGTCGCTCACGAAACAGACCGTGCCGTAGAGGTCCCCATCGACGCGTATCTTCCCGCCGATGTAACAGCCGACGGCGGATTCGACGGCCGCACCCACGTCGACGTCGGCCGCCGGCGTCTCCGAGATCCCGACCACGTCGTCCGACGTCACGGTGTTCCGGCAATGGGTCTCCGAAAGGTCCAGTACCGCTCCCTCGAGGTCGGCCTCGGCTCCGACGGCCGCCTCGATCTCGTACCGGTCGGCCGGTTCGTCGACGTGCGAGACGAGTCCCGTCTCGAGACCGAGCCGCTCACAGCCCAACTCGAGCAGCCGGCGGATCTTCGTCTCTGTCCCCAGCCCCGAATCGGACGTGATCCGGGCGAGTTCCCGCCGGTAGCGCTCGCTCTCGGCCCGTTGCCGTTCGCGGTCCCGGACCGCCGTCGCCAGGTCGTCGACGGCCGCGGAGAGCCGGCCGATCTCGTCGTCTCGGTCGCGCTCGTACTCGGCCAGATCCGGCTCGGCCGGGAGAGAGCCGTCGTCGGCGGTCGGATCGGCGTCCTCGAGCTGCGAGACGAACCCCCGGAGTTCGTCCGTGAGTCGTTCGATATCGGTCGGACGGTCGGCGTCCCGACGGGCGGCGAGCCCGAAGACGACGAGTCCGGGAATCTGCTCGGACGGGAGCGAGACGGCGGGCGTCGTCCCGAGGACGAGCGCGACGAGAACGCCGATCGTCCCAACGACCGTGAGCCGTCCCCGCCGTCCCGCGAGCGCCTCGAGAGGAGCCACGGCAGCGATCATACGTCCCCTACGAAACCAGACACAATGATACGAGCGGTTACTTTCACGCCCTGTGTGTCGTCCCAATAGTACCGTCACGGACCCTGATCGGTCGGCGGCTCGAGCGGCGGTTTCGGGGACAGCGTGACGATAGCCGCCCAGTCGGTCTGCCCCGACCGTCCCATCGTCGGGACGACGCTATACACATAGTGTCGGGGTCGCGAAGAGATTACGTGTATAACGGCCAGCCCGATACCACCGGGACGCATTGGTGAGTCTACAATGACCGGCGCTACTCTCGACTACCACACTGACTCCGTCAGTCTGCAAGTAATCGACGCACTTGCGGACGCGACGAACACCGACGCCAGCGACCTCGAGCCACTGTACGACGTGGTCGATCCCGAGGCGCTCGACCAGCTCTTTCAGTCGGGTTCGGGGGCAGCCGTCCGCGTCGAGTTCGAGTATCACGGCATGCCCGTCGAAGTCCGAGGTGACGGCACCGTTACGGTCAACGGGACGGTCCATGGGAGTAGATAGGTCGGGAGGGTTCGACCACACCGAAACCGACCGCCGATCACGACCCGACGCCGGTGATCGACGATGCTGAGTCCGCTCACCGACGCAGCCGATGACGGGGTTCGAGTACGACCGACCGAGCTGCGGCTCCGCGTCGTCGGCGACGACCTCCGTGAGGCGGTCGCCACTGCCTGCGGCGAGCGCGATGACTACGCCCTCGAGACGGTGTCGTCGCTTTCGGCCGCGTTGGAAGAGAGCGACGACGCCGACTGTCTCGTCGTTCCGACGGCGGCGCTCGGTGGCGACGAACGGACGACCGAGGATGCCGACTGCCACGGGGGAGACGGAGCGGTCGCGTCCGACGAACCGATGATCGTCGTCACCGATGGCGCCGATACCGTCACGGCCCCCCGTCACGAGCGGCGGCTGACCGCCGTCCTCGATCGGGACGCCCTCGAGCGGCTGCCGGCACGGGCGTGGGACCTCGTCGAACGGCGGCGGCTGGCCGCGCTGTCGCGGCGCTCGCTGGCGAGCGTCGAGTTCGTTGGAGAATCGATCGCGATCGTCACTCCCGACGACGAGATCCAGTTCGCGAGCCGCTCGCTCGCGGTGCGGTTCGGCTACGACCTCGAGACGCTCTCGGGGACCGACTGGCGGGCGCTGTTTCCCGACGCGACCGTCGACCGACTCGAGTCGACGGCGATCCCGACGGTCGCCGACGGCTGGCGGTGGACCGGCGGCTGTACGGCGATGCGGCGGGACGGAGAGACGTTCCCCGTCCAGTTGCGACTGGGCGGGCTCGCGGACGGGAGTCTAGTGTTCGTGGTCGAGAGTGGCGACGGCGGACCGGAGCGCTGACCGCTATGTCCCGTGGTCCCAGCTGTCCATATACTCGTGTTGGGTGTCGGTCAGCGAGTCGAAGTCGACGCCCTCGGCCTCAAGTTTGATCTCGGCGATCTCCTTGTCGAGTTCGTCGGGGACGTCGTGGACGCCGGCGTCGTAGGCGTCACCGTTTTCGAGCATCTCGCGCACACAGACGGCCTGAATGCCGAACGACTGGTCCATGACTTCGACGGGGTGGCCCAGCGAGACGGGCGCAGCGAGGTTCACGAGTCGTCCCTCGGCGATGACGTTCAGTTTGCGGCCGTCGTCCATCTCGTAGGCCTCGACGCCGTCGCGGGCCTCGTAGCGCTCGACCGCGAGATCGTCCAAGGCCTCGAGGTCGATCTCGATGTCGAAGTGGCCCGCGTTCGCGAGCAAGACGCCGTCCTGCATCTTCTCGAAGTGGTCCTCGACGATGACGTCGCGGTTGCCCGTCGTCGTCAGGAAGACGTCGCCGATTTCGGCCGCTTCGGCCATCGGCATGACCTCGTAGCCCTCCATGTGGGCCTCGAGCGCGCGGCGGGGCTCGACCTCGGTGACGATGACGTTGGCGTTCTGGCCCGCTGCCTTCTGTGCGACGCCTTTCCCGCAGTAGCCGTAGCCGGCGACGACGACGTTCTTGCCGGCCCACGAGAGGTTCGTGGTCATGGCGATGGAGGCCAGCGAGGACTCGCCGGTGCCGTGGACGTTGTCGAAGAGCCGCTTCATCGGCGTGTCGTTGACCGCGAAGACGGGGTACTCCAGGGCCCCGTCGTCGTCCATCGCGCGCAGGCGGTGGACGCCGGTGGTGGTCTCCTCCGCGCCGCCGACAATGCCATCGATCAGTTCGGGGTAGTCCTCGTGGATCGCGGCCACGAGGTCCATCCCGTCGTCGACGGTGATCGTCGGCTCGTGGGCGATGACAGCCTCGATCGCGGCGTAATACTCGTCGTCGTCGACGCCGCGTTTGGCGTAGCTGGTGATGTTCTCGTGGGTGTCCAGCGCCGCGGAGACGTCGTCGTGGGTCGAGAGCGGATTACAGCCCGTGACGGCGACCTCCGCGCCGCCCTCCGCGAGCGTCTCGACGAGGATCGCCGTCTTGGCCTCGACGTGCATCGCCATCCCGATTCGCTCGCCCGCGAAGGGCTGGTCGGCGACGAACTCCTCGCGGACGGACTCGAGGATCGGCATGTGTTGGGCGGCCCAGTCCATCTTCCGACGGCCCTCCTCGCGAGCGGACTCGAGGTCGTCGAGTTGCTCGCTGATCGGGGGATACTCGGTGTCGGTCATGGCTCGACAGAGTGGGACCGTGGCCAAAACGCTACCGAACCCGGTTCGGCTCCGGACCGGTCCCGGGGCTCGAGGCGGCCGCGTACCGACTCGGCGACTGTGAAAAAGGCGTAACGAAAGTGGTGGGTGGATCGACCGCACTACGTGCCCGCTCGGTCGCGGCCGTCTCCGGACCGCCGCGACCGGAGCCCGACGCCGGCGACGCCGATCCGCTCGATCGTCGCCCGGCGTCGGGTATCGGTTTCGAGGGCGCTACTGTTCGCTGTCGGCGGTCTCGTCGTCCGTCTCGTCCTCATCGCCGCTGTCAGCCGGCGGACCGGCGTGTTCCGGCGGACCGCGTTCGTCGCCATCGTCGTCGACCTGCTCGTCGTCACCTTCGTCGTCGCCGTCAGCCGGCGGGCCGGCGTGTTCCGGCGGACCGCGTTCGTCGTCATCGTCGTCGACCTGCTCGTCGCCTTCGTCTTCGTCGTCGCCGTCAGCCGGCGGGCCGGCGTGTTCCGGCGGACCGCGTTCGTCGTCATCGTCTTCATCCTCATCGTCCTCGTCGTCGTCGTCATCCGCGTCCGGCGGGCCGGCGTGGCTCGGCGGACCGGCGTGGCTCGGCGCGTTGCCGGGGTTGTTGGCGACAACGAAGTTCGCGACGGCGATACCGGTCGACTCGTTGGACTCGTTTTGCTGGGTCTCAACGAAATCGGAGACGAGCGAACCGAAGCTCGTCTCGTTGGCCGACTCGTTGTCGGTCTCGTTCCCATCCACGGTCTCGTTGCCGTCCAGCGTCTCGTTGCTCGCTGCGGTCAGCGTCGCCGTGGTCGAGGCCGTCCGATTGTCGGCCGTCGCGGTCACCGAGACGGTGACGTTTTCGACGGGGTCGGGAAGTTCGACCGTCCCGTCGTTGTCCGTCGTGTACGTCCCGGTTCCCTCGTAGGTCGCGTTCTCGTCAGTTGTCGATACGTCGACGGTCGCGTTCGCGACCGCAGTGTCGTTTGCCGTGACGCCGACGACGACGTCCTCGCCGTCGTCGACGGACACGTCGAGGTCACCGTCGACGGTGGCCGCGGCCGCGCCCGCCGAGGCGAACACGGACGTGACCATAACGGCGACCAGCGTCATCGTGAGCAGTTTGTTCTTCATCCGCTCCTGACTTTCCCGGTTTATTAGATAAACCCCGCCGGCAGTTCTCGGCGTTTGCTTGGTGTTAAAACGGAGCCAAACGAGATTTAAGCGTTTATAGAGCGTTTTGAGCGTTTATCTCGAGTGAGTCGGTGGGATGTCTCACTGGTTCACTCGCTGGCGCGAGCCACCAACGACTCGGCGGACTCGAGCGCTCGCTCTCGAACCGCCGCCTCGTCGAGGGTCAGGACCTCGCGGTCGCGCATGAGTACCCGGCCGTCACAGACGGTGTGGCGCACGTCGGCCGCCGCGGCCGCGTACGCGAGGTGGCTCACGAGGTCGTGACGCGGCGTCAGATGCGGCGTCTCGAGATCGATCACCGCGAGGTCGGCCGGCGCGCCCGCCTCGAGCCGGCCCGACTCGAGGCCGATCGCGTCGGCGCTCCCTCGAGTCATCATCTCGACGACCGCCTCAGCGGGCACCGCACTCGCGTCGTCGGCGGCGAGCTTGCCCAGCATGGCCGCGTCGCGGGCCTCGTCGAGCATCGAGAGGTCGTTGTTCGAGGCCGCGCCGTCGGTGCCGAGCCCGACGGTGACGCCGGCCTCGCGCAGGCGCTGGACGGGGGCCATCCCGCTGGCCAGTTTCATGTTCGAGGCCGGACAGTGGATCACGCCGGTCCCGGCCTCGGCCAGCAGTTCGATCTCCCGGTCGTCGACGTGGACGCCGTGGGCGATAAAGTCCTCGGACTCGAGCATGCCCCGTTCCGCGGCGTACTCGAGGGGGCGCGTGCCGTGTTCGTCGACGATCGGCGCGACCTCGTCTTCGGTCTCGTTGGCGTGGTAGTGGATCGGAACGTCGAGATCGCGGGCCTGTGGCACGAACTCCGACAGGTACTCGCCGTCGACGGTCGTCAGCGAGTGGGGCATAAAGGCCGACGAGATCCGGCCGTCGGCCAGTCCGTCGATCTCCTCGGCGACCGCGAGGCCCTCGCGGGCGTCCTCGCGGGCCGCCTCGTCGTCCTTGCCCACCGAGATCACGCCGTGGCCGAGTCGGGCCCGCAGGCCGGCGTCGGCGACCGTCTCGGCGATCGTTGGCACGAAGAAGTACATGTCCGCGAAGGCAGTGATGCCGGACTTGATCATCTCGAGGACGCCGAGTTCGGTCCCCGCGCGAACGGTCTCGGCGGTCAGTTCGGCCTCGGCCGGCCAGATGTCCTCCTGGAGCCAGGCGTCCAGCGGTTTGTCGTCGGCGTACCCACGAAGCAGCGTCATCGCGACGTGGCAGTGGCCGTTGACGAACCCCGGGGTGACCAGCGATCCGTCGGCGTCGAGGGTCTCGTCGGCCGCGCCGCCGAGGTCGGGACCGACCTCGCGAACCTCGCCGGCGTCTCGATCGATCAGTACGTCCGCGGTCGTCACCGTCAGGTCGGGTCGGAGGACCCACCCGCCGGTGATCGCAAGCGTCGTCATTGCTCGAGGATTCTCGCCGGGTGGCCTTATAGTGTCGATCTGGCGTACCGAGTTCGGTTTCGGCGAGGATCGACGGCTCGATCCCGACTGGACCAGTCGGCGGGTTTAACAGTTCGGTGGCGGAACATCCGGTATGGACGACCCACCCCGACGGAACGGAGTCCGCGCGTTCGTCGCCGGCTACCCGCCGAGAGCGGCACTGGCCGACGCCTGGGACGAACACAGTCGGTTCGTCGGCTTCGCGGCCGGCCTGTTCGCGTTCGGCGTCGTCGTCGGCATCCTCCTGCTGGCGGCCGGCTACAACCTCCTCGAGATCATCGCCGACCTGCTCGGCGAGGGTCTCTTCCCCGAGGAGATCGCCGACTTCTCCGGGCTCGAGCTGGCGCGGTTCCTGCTCGTGAACAACAGCCGGGCGTTCCTGCTCTCGATCGTCGGTGCGCTGTCGCTCGGTCTCCTGACGGCCTGGGCGATGGTGTTCAACGGGATCATCGTCGGCAACGTCGGTGCCGCCATCGCCGCCGACGTGGGGCCGGGCTTTATCCTCGTCGGCCTGCTCCCCCACGGGATCTTCGAACTGCCCGCGCTGTTTATCGCCGCCGGCGTCGGCTTCCGGCTGCTGTACCGGATCGGGCAACGGCTCCGCGGCAGCCGCGACGCGATCCTCACGAAGCGGTACCTCTACCGAACTGGGCTCCTCGTCCTCGCCGGCTGGCTCCTGCTGGTCGTCGCCGCGTTCGTCGAGGCCTTCGTCACGCCCGCACTGCTCGAGGCGCTGTTCACCGAGCGACTCGGGGGAGCGGGGGTACCATAGGCACGACTCGACGGTTTCGACCAGTTCAGCCGGTATAAACGGTCCTGAACGGTCCCAAGTGTCGCGCCCTTTTTACCGGGTCGTTGACTGTCACTGGCTATGAACAGACGAACGATCCAACTGGTAGTCGTCGCGGCCCTCGTGGCCGTCGCCGGCTGTGCCGGTGGCATGGGCGGACAACCGGCGAACGAATCGGCGGACGGCGATTCCCCGATGACGGACGACTCGAGCGGAGCGATGGGAACGGCCGCGTTCTACATCAGCGACGAGCCGAACGTGATCGACGACTTCGAACACCTCAACGTGACGATCACGAAGGTCGGCTTCAAGCCGGCCGCGAGCGGCGACGGCTCGAGCGAACCCGACGGCGACTCGAACGAGACTGACGGCAACGAGACCGATGACGGCAGCGAGTCGACCACGTCCGAAAACGAGACCGACAGCGACGAGGGCTGGATCGAACACGACGTGGATAACCGAACGGTCGACCTCACCGAGCTGAAGGGCGCGAACGCGTCCATGATCGACGAGTTCGACCTCCCGGCCGGCGACTACGAGACGGTCTTCATCTACGTCAGCGACACCGAGGGCGTCCTGACCGACGGCAACGAGACGAACGTGAAACTCCCGAGTAACAAGCTCAAACTGAACTCGGCGTTCACCGTCGGCGACAACGAATCGATCGACTTCGTTTACGACATCGCGCCGCACAAAGCGGGTGGGAGCGGGAAGTACGTCCTCAAACCGGTGATCAGCCAGAGCGGCACCGGCGACGACGTCGAGATCCGCGACGTCGATAAAGACGAGGCCGACGAGGACGATAACGACGAAAACCGCAGCAACGGCGACGGAAACGACGGGAACGGAAACGGTGTGCCCGAAGCGAACGCCGACGACTGATCGGTCGACCGCACCGTGGTACGCTCTCGAGTACGGCACGCTCGGGGTGCGACGCGGCGGATTCTTCTAAACCGGATCGATGGCCGCTCGAGCGCCGATCAGCGCCGAAGTCGGCCGAGCAGTTCGTAGTCCCGATCCGGCGTGTACCGGCGGAACAGCAGGCTGTTCGAGAGGACCGACACCGACGACAGCGCCATCGCGCCGGCCGCGAGGACGGGCTGGAGCAGTCCGAGCGATGCAAGCGGGATCATCGCGGTGTTGTACCCCAGCGCCCAGACGAGGTTCTGCTTGATCTTCGCCAGCGTAGCCTCCGAGATCCGGATCGCCTTCACCACGTCGAGCGGGTCGTCGCGCATCAGGGTCACATCGGCGGCCTCGATGGCCACGTCGGTCCCGGAGCCGATTGCACAGCCGACGTGGGCGACCGCCAGCGCGGGCGCGTCGTTGACCCCGTCGCCGACCATCATCGCCTTGCGGCCCGTCGACTGGATGTCCTCGAGGGCGCCGGCCTTGTCCTCGGGGAGGACCCCCGCACGGACGTTGTCGGGGTCGATCCCCACGCGCTCGGCGACGGCGCGGGCCGTCCGCTCGTTGTCGCCGGTGATCAGCATGACGTCGAGGCCGCGCTCGCGCAGGGCCGCGACCGCGTCCGCGGAACTGTCCTTGACGGTGTCGGCGTCCGCGACCACGCCCGCGACCGTGCCGTCGACCGCGACCAACATCGCCGTCTTTCCCTCGCGTTCTAACCGCTCCATCTCCGCGGCGGCCGGCGCGGGATCGACGCCGTCACCCTCGAGCAGCCGTCGGTTGCCGACCAGCACCTCACGGCCCTCGACAGTCGTCCGGACGCCCTGTCCGGGGACGTTCTCGAAGTCCTCGGGATCGGCTAGCTCGAGGCCCCGTTCCTCGGCGCCCTCGACGATCGCCTGGGCGAGCGGGTGTTCGCTGTTGCGCTCGGCGCTGGCGGCAAGTCGGAGGACCGCGTCCTCGTCGAGCGAGTCGCGGGTCACTACCGCCCCGCCGTCGGCCGCCGTCTCACCGCCGTCCGTCGCGGCCGACTCCCCTTCGAGTGCGACCACGTCGGTCAGCGTCATCTCGCCGGTGGTCAGCGTCCCGGTCTTGTCGAAGACGACGGTATCGATGTCTCGAGCCCGTTCCAAGATGTCACCACCCTTGAACAGGACGCCGTTTTGGGCACCCAGCGTGGAGCCGACCATCGTCGCGGCGGGGGTCGCAAGCCCCAACGCGCAGGGACAGGCGATCAACACGGAAGAGGCGAAGACGACGATCGCGAACTCGAACGTCGAGAGTGCGTCCGGGCCGCCGCCGACCAGATCCAGCACCGGCACCGCGTCGACGACGCCGGCCAGCGTCTCGGGGAAGAGGAACCAGACCAGGCCCCAAAACATCGCGTTGAGGATGACCGCGGGGACGAAATACGCCGAGATCCGGTCCGCGAGGTTCTGGATCTCCGGCTGGCGCGACTGGGCCTCCTTGACCGTCTGGACGATCCCCTGGAGGGCCGTGTCCGAGCCGACCTTAGTCGCCTCGACGACTAACACACCGTTCTCGTTGATCGTCGAGCCGATTACCT
Source organism: Natrinema pellirubrum DSM 15624 (assembly GCF_000230735.2). Taxonomy (NCBI): domain Archaea; kingdom Methanobacteriati; phylum Methanobacteriota; class Halobacteria; order Halobacteriales; family Natrialbaceae; genus Natrinema; species Natrinema pellirubrum. The sequence continues at coordinate 112,123 of NC_019962.1, read as the reverse complement.
CGTCGCCCTCGCCCTTTTCGACCGGCACGGACTCGCCGGTGACCATCGACTCGTCGACCGCCGACTGGCCGTCCACGACGACGCCGTCGGTCGGCACCTTCTCACCGGGCCGGACCTTCATCCGGTCGCCGACGTCGACGTCCTCGAGCGGCACTTCCTCCTCGGTGCCTTCCTCGTCGACCAGCGTGGCCGTCTCGGCTTCCATCTCGAGCAGTTTCCGCAGGGCCTCGCCGGCCTGGCCCTTCGAACGGGCCTCGAGGTAGTTGCCCAGCGTGATGAACACGAGGATCATCGCGGCGGTGTCGAAGTAGAGATTGCCCGCGAGCAGGTCGAGCAGGACGACGAGGCTGTAGAAATACGCCGTCGAGGAACCGAGCGCGATCAACACGTCCATGTTGGCGGTGCGATTGCGCACCAGCGCCGTGTAGGAATTGACGAGGAACTCCCGCCCCAGCAGGACGTAGACCGGCGTCGCAAGCAGGAACTCGACCCAGCCGAACGAGACCCCGAAGACCGTCTCGGGAACGTACGTCCCGCCGAGCAGGAACTTGTCGGCGAGGAAGAACAGGAACGGGGCGGAAAGCACTGCACCGAAGAGGGTCAGCCGGAGCTGTTTGCGGATCTCCGCCTGTCGGGCCGCGTCGCGGCGCTCCTGATCGGACGTCTCGTCGCCCCCGTCCCCGTCTCGAACGGGCGTGTAACCGGCTGACTCGATGGCTGCGTAGAGGGACTCGAGCGAGACGTCGGCCGGGTTGTACGTGACGGTCGCCTCGTCGGTCGCGTAGTTGACCTCCGCGTCGATGACGCCGGGCACGGACTCGAGAGCCGTCTCGTTGGTCTCAGCGCAGTTCGCACAGCTCATGTCGGTGATCCCGATCGAGCGGCTCGCGCGGTCGGCCTCGTAGCCGGCCTCGTCGATCGTCTCGTAGATCTCGGCCAGCGTGATCGTCTCGGAATCGTACTCGACGGTGCCGTCGTCGGTCGCGAAGTTGACGTTCGCTTGCGCCACGCCGTCTCGGGATTCCAGGGCGTCACTGATAGTCTGTGAGCAGTTCGCACAGCTCATGCCCCGGATGTCCAAGTGTGTGGTCTCAGTACTCATTACCAGCTAGTAGGGGATCCCGTCTTACCCCCTTTACTGACCAGAATCCAAAGTACAGAGGAGTATTTACTTTCGAGTCGAAAGTCAGGCACCCTCCTCGAGCCGGTCGTAGCGATCCTCGAACCGGCCCTGACAGGACGAACAGCAGAAGTGATAGACGTCGCCGTCGATCCGGCTCGATTCCCCTTCGCTGTCGACGGTGTTGCCACACTCCGCGCAGGTGAGCGCGAACTGCGTCCCATCGAGCGAAGGCGTCCACTCGGCGTCGTCCATCAGCGTCACGTCGTAGGCGATGCCCGCAGCGTCGGGGAGCAGTCCCTCGAGCCACTCGCGGACCCGCTGGACCTGTGCGCGGGCGTAGAACCAGACCCCGCCGTCGGCGGTGACGAACACGTGTTCGACGGCGTCGGCCTCGGCGGCTGCCGTTCGGCAGTCCTCGACTGTGCCCGGCGGGGCCGTGACCTGCACGAACACCGGCACCCCCGCCCGGAGCTGTGACTGGTCTACGTCGATCGTAAACCGGTTGATAATCCCGGCCTCCTCGAGGCGGTCGACGCGGTCGGAGACGGCGGGCCCGGAGAGGTCGACTTCGTCGGCGATCTCGCTGAACGGCCGCCGGGCGTTCTCGCCCAGCAGTCGCAGGATTTCCATGTCGGTCTCGTCGAGGTCGCGCATACCCGTCGTTCGATCCGACTGCCAAAGAGAGTGGCGACGATAGTTTTCGAAGTCGAAGTCAGATCCATCCGAGCGTTAGCATCGAAAGCAGAAACACACAAAGAAGCGGCGTCCCTACGTTCTCGTATGAGTCAGACGATCACCGTCGAAGGAATGTCGTGTGAACACTGCGAACAGACCGTCGAGGACGCCCTCGAGGGCGTCGACGGCGTCGAATCGGTCGCCGTCGACCGGGAGACCGAACAGGCCACCGTCGAGGGAGATGCGGACCCGCAAGCGCTCGTCAGCGCGGTCGACGAGGCCGGCTACGACGCGTCGGCCTAACCCGTTTTTTTCAACGACTGACGGCGGCGTCAGTGGTGGTCGTGCGACGACCCGTCGTCCGACACCCGCGGCGGGTGCGCCGCGAAGTCGGCCGGCGCGTCCTCGAACGCCCGCTTGCAGGTGGTCGAACAGAAATAATAGGTCTCGCCGTCGTGTGCGGCGCTCGGACCGTCGTCGTCGGTTCGCATTCCACAGACCGGGTCGCGGTACTGTCCAGGGGCACCGAGCCCGCGACGGTACACGAACAGGAGGAACCCGGAGACGGCGAAGGCGATGAGGTTGAGAGAGAAGGTGTAGTTCAGCTCGAAGTACCGCTGCTCGGTCGCCGTCTCGCCGCCGGCTAAGTTCGGGACGATGCCGAGCGCGTCGAACAGCAGTTCCATGAGAAAGCCGGTAAACGCCATCGTCACGAAGAAGACACCGAGAATGTACAGCATGACCGCCCAGCCGTAGTACTTCCGGTAGACGTTCAGTACCGGAACCGTGATGAGGTCGGCGTAGACGAACGCGATGACGCCGGCGAAGCTTATCCCGCCACCCCAGAGAGCGACCGCGAACGGGACGTTGCCCATGCTCCCGACGAAGCTGACGACGGCGATTGCGACGCCCATAACTGCGTTCTCGGCGGTCACGAGCAGGCCGTCACCCCCGAGAAACAGCGCGTTCCAGACCGACTGGGGGACGAACACGATGACGAAGCCCGAGACGAGAAAGCCCGCGATGACGTCGGTCCAGATCATCGACCACTCCTTCCGGTACTGGTTTGCGATCTTGTACCAGCCGCCCCACGACCGGAGTTCGTCCGACCACGCGCCGCTGCTGGCGGTTTGCTGTCGGTAGGTTTCCAGACAGCCCGCGGAGCAGAACCGCAACGTCTCGCCACCGTCGGTCACGATCGTGTGTTCGTCCGACCCCTCCATGCCGCAGGTCGGATCCGTCATCCCGCCGCTCTCGCGGTCCTCGCGCTCGAGTTCCGCACGGACCTCGTCGAACAGCGGCTCCGGGAGCGTCAGCCGGACGATGACGGCCATGACCGCGATGAGGACGAGACCGCCGAGCAGTTCCGCGACGAGGAACTCCCAGCCGAGCAGGAGCAGGATCATCAGCCCGAGTTCGACGATGAGGTTCGTCGACGCGAACATGAACGCGAGGACGTTCACCGCGTGTGCGCCCTTCGCGAACAGCCCCTTTCCGATTGCGACAGCACCGAAACTACAGCCGCTGCTGGCCGCGCCGAACGCCGTCGCCGTCGCGAGACTCGAGAAGTCGCTCTCCCCGAGAACGCGGGCCATTCGCTCCTTCGAGACGTACACCTGCACGAGGCTAGTGATCGTCAATCCCATGATGATCGCCCACGCCGCCGTCCAGAGGAATCCGACGCCGATCCGGAGCGACTCGAGGACGCCCTCGACGAGTGATACGGCCATGTATAGGACGTCGTGGGAATCGACTATTGCGATTTCCCTTGGGAAACCGATGACATCGCCCGTCCGGAACGACGGGGTCGAAAGCGGCCGCGAACCACACGCCGTAGTGGTACGGACCGACCGCCCAGAAGCAGCAGAAGCCGGTTCAGGAATACTACGCGGTGATCTCCGGGGTACCAGCACCGTCTCCTCGTGACCGTCTCGCGTCGAACTCCCGATGGGGCGGGAACCGCCACACTGTGACAGCGATGGATCACGGTTCGATCGCGTCAGTGGCCGACGATAGAACTGTGAAAGTCGAAGTGAGATCCTTCCCAGACATTGCATTCCAAAGGAGAACTGCATTGAGTCACAACCCCGTATCCCTAGCCGGAGACGGACCGTTCCGTCGCCGGTGAGATTGCATGGCAACCGACACACGCGATACGCGACTCGCCACGATCGTCCTCATCGCCATCGGTGCCCTCGTGGTACTGCCAATGGCGTTCATGGGGTTCGGAATGATGGGGTTCGGCCCGATGATGGGCGGCATGTGGGGCCACGGGATGTGGGACGGCGGAACGACACCCGGCTGGCTGCCGCTCGTCGCCGTCCTGCTGCAGCTCCTGTTCGTCGCCGCCATCGTCGGCGGCGGCTACCTCGTCTACCAGGCGATCGCCGGCAGGGACGACACTGACCGCGCGCTCGAGGAACTGCGGCTGGCGTACGCTCGCGGCGACCTGAGCGACGAGGAGTACGAACAGCGCCGAGACGCGCTCGAGCGGGACGAGTGAGCGGGCGGACTGACCGGCGACCCCTCGAGACCGACCGCTCGGATGAAAAGACAGTTCCCCGTCGCCGTCCAAGGACGTGCATATGCGAATCGCCGTTCCCAACAAGGGCCGCCTGCACGAGCCGACGATCGATCTCTTAGAGCGGGCGGGGCTGCACCTCGAGAACGGAGCGGACCGAAAGCTCTACGCGGATACCGTCGATCCCGACGTGACGGTGCTGTTCGCCCGCGCTGCGGACATTCCGGAGTACGTCGCCGACGGCGCGGCCGATCTGGGCATTACGGGCTTCGACCAAGTGCAGGAAGCACGCGTTGACAACGTCTCGGAGCTACTGGATCTCGAGTTCGGGCGCTGCCGTCTCGTCCTCGCAGCCCCCGAAGACGGAGACACCAACAGCGTCGCGGATCTGACGGGCAAGACCGTCGCGACCGAGTTCCCGAACATCACGGCGGACTTCTTCGCCGACACCGGCGTCGACCCCGACATCGTCGAGGTGTCGGGCGCGACCGAACTCACCCCCCACGTCGAGATGGCCGACGCCATCGTCGACATCACGAGTACCGGGACCACGCTGAAAATGAACCGGCTGGCGGTCGTCGAGGAGGTCCTTGCCAGTTCGGTCCGGCTGTTCGGCCGCGAGGACGTCCTCGACGACCCGAAAGTCGACGAGGTCCGGACCGCCCTGGGCTCCGTCAAGCAGGCCGAAGGCAAACGCTACCTGATGATGAACGTCCCGCAGGACCGACTCGAGGCGGTCCGTGACGTCATTCCGGGACTGGGCGGGCCGACGGTCATGGACATCGCCGACGACGAAGATGGGGAGAAGGTGGCGGTCCACGCGGTCGTCGACGAGAGCGACGTCTTCGAGACGATCACGGCGGTCAAGGAGGCCGGCGCGAGCGATATTCTGGTGACCGAGATCGAGCGACTCGTCGAGTAGCCGCGGGCGGTACTCCTTACTCCAAGCGAGCGGAAATCGGCCGCTCGAGCGAGTCGATCTCGAGGACGGATTCGAACGCTCCGCAGTTGGCGGCCGGGCCGACGAGGCTCCGGGCGCGGTCCCAGGTGACGATGTCGTGATCCTCGAGCAGCGGCAGGTGGGTTCGACACAGCGAGGTGTGGATCCGCTGGCGCAGTCGGTGGATCGTCGTCCCAACGGTCGGATCGTGTTCGGCGTCTGCGAGTCGACCGACCAGCGTCCGCAATGGGACGGGGCCGTCGGCGACGAGGACACAGCGGATGACCTCGCGCCGCCGGTCGCTGTCGACGGCCTGACGGATCGTCTCCCGCGAGGGCGGTCGGCGACCGATACCGCCGTCGTTGCCGAGCCGCGACCGGTCCGAAACGACCGTCGGTCGATCTGGGTGGATCGTCATGGGCACGTGAGAGTCAGGGACGGAGACCCGGATAAACGCGAGCGGTCGTTTCGACGAGTCCGACTCGATTCAGGCGAGTCGAGCGCGCTAGGTGGGAATTGAACGGTCGATAATTCGGTGAAAGCGACGGCCGAACGGGCGACTATCGAGGTGAGCGAAGCGAACCGAACGGAACGGGCGACACCGAACGCAAGTAAGCCGATATTACCGGCGCGGCGGAGAACGGCATCGCAGCTAACGTCGAGACACTGAGAGGAACGATCGGCAACGCCGCCGGACGCGCTGGGCGATGTCGACGCGTCCGCGACTGAAGAGGTGGTAGCGTCGGCCGCGGGTGACGCGGCACGAAAACGGACGCCGTTACTCGAGCAGGCCGAGGTCCTCGAGCCGGGAGACGATCTTGTCGACGGCGTGTTCGGCGTCCTCGGGCTTCTTGCCGCCAGTGATGACGAGCTTGCCCGAGCCAAACAACAGCGCGACGACCTCGGGGTCGTCGAGTCGATAGACGAGCCCGGGGAACTGCTCGGGCTCGTACTCGATGTTCTCCAGCCCCAGCCCGATCGCGATCGCGTTCAGGTTGAGGTTCCGACCGAGGTCGGCGCTGGTGACGATGTTCTGGACGACGATCTCGGGGTCCTCGTTGACCTGGATCTGGAGTTCACGGAGCTTGTCGAAGACGATTCGAAGGCTCTCGTGAACGTCGTCGGTGCTTTTCGCGCCGGTACAGACGATCTTCCCCGACCGGAAGATCAGCGCGGCGGACTTGGGATTCTGGGTGCGGTAGACGAGACCGGGGAACTGCTCGGGATCGTAGTCGGCCCCCTCGAGGTCCATCGCGACGCTCTGGAGGTCGAGTTCCTGTCCGATGCCGGTCGACGCCACCACGTTTTCGATGTTGATGGTGTCCTTCGGATCCGTCATTAGTCGCTTAAAAAGACGTATTTAAGGTTTATAAAGGTTGGTACCGCCACCTGATATATCCGGTATATACCCTCCGCGCCGAAGCGGCCGAGACGCCGATTCCGGGCTGCTTGCGGTTTCAGGCCGTGGTATTCGATCACAGTATCCGGTTCGCGGAAAGCGGTAGGCTCATGGCCGCGCCGCCGCGACCATCGGGCGTGTATCTGCTCGAATTGGGCGGCGAGGACGACGCCTTCGCGGCCCGAGAGGCCGAAAGCGCCGCGGTCGGCGTCGATAGGATCGCGCCCGGGCTGGCCGTCGCCGACGCGGTCGTCCCCGAGCGGGTCCGCGGCCTCGCCTACACCCATCGCGCGAGCGAACTGGTCGGCCAGGGCGACGCCGACCTCGCGAGCGCCCGCGCGATCCTCGAGGCCGCCGCGATCGACCGCGAGGGATCGGTCGCGGTCCGAGCGACCGACGTTCACGGTTCGACGGGCGTGAGTACCGAACGGGCCGAACGCGAGCTGGGCGCGGTGTTGGTCGACCGGGGGTTTTCCGTCGACCTCGAGGACCCCGATCACTGCCTGCGGGTCGTCTTTGCCGAAGGCGCGCTCGCGGGCAGCGGTGACCTCCTCGAGTCGGCCGGCGACGAGACGAGTGTCGGGGCCGGAACCGACGGCGACCCGACCTCGGTCTGTGCGCTTGGCTGGCTCGCGGCCGAGAGCGTCCGCGATTTCGGCACGCGCGCACCGACGGACAAACCGTTCTTCCAGCCCGGCAGCATGGACCCCCTGCTCGCGCGGGCCGTCGCGAACCTCGCGGGCGCTCGGCCAAGAGCGACGATCCTCGATCCGATGTGTGGGACCGGTGGCGGCCTCGTCGAGGCCGGCCTCGTCGGCGCGGACGTGATCGGCACCGACGCACAGGCGAAGATGGTCCGGGGCGCGCGCGAGAACCTCACTCACTTCCTCGAGCGCGAGGAGCCGTCGCCGACCGGCGTCGCCCGCGGGGACTGGCACGTCGCCCGCAGCGACGGGACCCGCCTTCCGCTCGCCGACGACGCGGTCGACAGCGTCGTCTTCGACGCGCCCTACGGCCGCCAGTCGAAGATCGACACCCACCGGCTCGAGGACCTCGTCGCGGGCGCGCTCGAGGAAGCCCACCGGGTCGCGCCGCGAGCGGTCATGATCGCCGATCGCTCGTGGGCCGGCGAGGCGCGGGCCGCGGGTTGGGAGGTCGAGTCGGCCTTCGAACGCCGGGTCCATCGGTCGCTGACGCGGTACGTGCTGGTTCTCGAGCGAGAATCTTCGTAACGTCTGTCGGTTATGGTAGCTAAATCCGTCTACCGGATACAGAACGACGGGGAAACGGATTTGCTGCTATCGTGGCAACACGGAGTCACCACACCCTCCCCAACCGATTCACTCGCTCACTACGTTCACTCGTTCATCCCTCGCGCAACGTTAGGTCGCGGTTCGTCGGTGACGAACCGCGCCCCGGCGCGCGCCACCGCAGCGATCCCGTTCAGTTCTCGATCTCGTGGACGCGATCCCGAAGCCGTTCCCCTTTCTCGGTCTCGACGGAGAGGTCAGGAACGGGGACCGTCTCCCCGTTCTCGTCGATCGCGACGAAGGTGAACGTCGACTCGGTGGTCTTCTCGGTCTCGCCGCTGCGAGGTTCCTCGCGCCAGGCGCGCAGGGCCACGTGGACGCTCGTCCGGCCGGCGTCGTAGACGTATGCCTCCACGAGGGCGGTGTCGCCGATCCGGATCGGCCGCTCGAAGTCGAGTTCGTTCACGCGGGCGGTGACGCAGGTCTCGCCGGCGAAGCGCATCGCCGACATCGCGCTCACCTCGTCGAGCCACTTCATCAGGTTGCCGCCGTGGAGCGTGTCGTTGTTGTTCGCGTTACCTTCGAACGTAACGGTTACCCAAATTCGCCCGGCACTCGGGCGAATTCGTTCACCGACTTACGTTCGAAGGTAGTGGTTGGGCTGGACGCGAAAGCGGTTCTTGATGTGGGTCTCGAGAAGCGTCGCCATACTCGCCCTTCGAACGGCGGGCGGATAACGGTCCGTTCTCGACCGATATTGACCGGAGAATACCGCCCGCGGTCCGAGCCCCGATCAGGCGTCTCGACCGAGTTCGGCGAGCAGCCCCGAGACGTGGAGTCGGTCGCTGGTCCCCTCGTGCATCTCGAAGTCGACGTCGGCCGCCAGCCGGTGGATCTCGGCGAGTTGCTCGCCCTGATACCGCTTGCGAGCGATCCGAAGGATCGCCTCGAGGACCTCGTTGCCGTCGAGTCCCTCGTCGACGAGCAGGTCGTCCAGCGTCGACCGGGCGTCGGTAAAGTCGCCGGCCTCGGCGTCGTCGAGCATGGACTCGATCTCGTCCTCGAGGCCGACCTCGCCGAGGGTCTCGTAGGCCGCGCTCATCGTGAGTTCGCCCGCGTCCTCGACGGTCGTCTGCGCTGCGAGAATGGCCTGTCGGAGGTTGCCGTCGGCGTAGCCCGCGACAAACTCGAGGCCGTCCGCGTCGTAGTCGACGCCCTCGCGCTCGACGATCCGCTCGAGGACGGTAACGATCTCCTCGCTGGTCGGCGAGGGGAAGGAAACGGGGAAACACCGCGAGCGGATCGGCGGGATGAGCTTGGTGGGCTGGCGCGTCCCGATGATAAACTGCGTCGTCCGGTGGTGTTGCTCCATGATCCGGCGCAGGGCCTGCTGGAAGTCCTCGCGGACGTCCTCGGCGTTGTCGAGCAAAATAGTGGTGTACCCGCCCGAAACGGGCGCGTAGCTCGCGGACTCCTTGAGGACGTGGTTGATCATGTCCCGTTTGGACATCGAGGATCGGCCGACGAGGAAGTGTTCGAACCGCGGATCGTTCTTGATCTCGGTCTTGGTCCGCCCGAAGAAGTCGGCGACGTTGATCTCGACGAAGTCGTTGTCCGGATCGTCGTGGGCCTCGCGGGCCAGTGCGCGCGCCGCGGCGGTCTTCCCGCTCCCGGGTGGGCCCTGCAGGAGGAGGTTGATCGGCTCCTCGACGGCTCGCTCCAAGTACTCGCGAGCGTCGTCCTGTGGCAACTCGGCCAGCTCCGGGGCGTGGATCTCGGTCCACAGCGGCGCGTCCATCGCCAGCGGATAGGGGACAGGCGGGTAAGAATCGGTCGGTTAGGCGGCGGCCGGGCCGGGTCGACTACCCGCCGTCGGACTCGTTTCCGTCGCCGTCGTCCGCACCGCCCCCCGCCTGCGCGATCGTAAACGTCGTCTCGACCGGTTCGCCCTCGAACTCGATCGGCGACGCCGCGTCGGCGTCGGCCGGGCTCCCCGCGTAGAGGGCGGCCGTCAGGTCGTCGTCTTCGTCGATCGACGCGTCGTCCGAGAGATCGATCGTCACGTTCTCGTGTTCGCCCGGCTCGAGCTGGTCACTCGTACCGACCACCGACCCGTTGTCTTCGACGGCGACGAATCCTCGTTCGGGGATCGCCGCGGCGACCGTCACGCTCTCGGTGGTGCCATCGGCGACGGAAACGCTCGGCTCAGTGTGGAACTCGAGGTCGATCGTCGAGACCGCGCCGTCGGCGTCGGTGTAGATTCCGATCGTCCGCTCGCCCGGCGGCGCGCCGCTCGTATCGGTCTCGAAGGTGACGGTTCGGGACTCGCCACCCTCGAGTTCCAGGATCTGCCGTTCGAAGACCGCGCCGTCGATGCGGACCTCGACGGGCTGTTGGGTCTGGAACTCGGTCGGGTTGCGGATCGTCGCGTTCACCCGGATCGTCTCGTTGGTCGTCGCCGACGCCGGCGCGTCGATCGATTCGACGGCGAAGGAATCGCTCAGTGCGTCTTCCTCGCTCGTGGTCACCGTCGCGGTGTCGCTGACCGGGAACCCGGCCTCGAGGTAGGGCTGGTCCTCCTCGCCGTCGGTCTCGCCGTAGGCGTATCCCTCCTGGTCCGCGGTATCCCGGTGGACCGTCGCCGTCAGCTGGCCGACGAGTTCGCGAGTCGCGTCGTCGGCGCGTTCGACGGTGACGTTCTCGTGAGTGCCGGCCTCGAGCCGGTTCGAGACCGCAAGCGGCTCGTCGCTGCCGTCGGTGACGACGACGTAGCCGCCCTCGGAGAGGGAGACCTCACGGATGGTGACCGCGGTGCCGTTGCCCTGTTGGTCCTCGAACGTGATCGACGCCTCGGGATCCTCCTCGACGCCGAAGATGGCGGGAGCCTGCCCGACCACGATCCCGGCGGCGAGGACGATCGCGATCGCGAGCAAGATCGCGCCGATCCGCTTTACCGTGCCGAACGTCAGTTGCGGGCTCATCTGGGGGTCGTCGTTCCCCCATTCGGGCCGACGGTGGTAAAACGCGTCGTCCGTTCGCAGGACGGCGAATCGGTTCGAATCGGTTTTCCCGAATAGTCTCCGCTTACCACAGTTCACGGAGACTGTCCGTTCGGGCGCCGACTCGAAACTCGACCGGCACGCGCCGCCGCCACGGCGTTTGTCACCGCCTACTATCGCCCGGCGGTATCGAACGCCGCCCTCGAGCGATCCGAAGCCGGTTTAGTCGCGGCCCGCCGAGTCTTGGGCGATGCCACTGCGCGTGACGTTTCTGGGGACGGCCGGGGCGATCCCGACGACCGACCGGAATCCAAGCAGCGTCTTCGTCGCCCGCGAGGGCGAGGAGTTGCTGTTCGACGCCGGCGAAGGGACACAGCGCCAGATGATGCGCTTCGGTACGGGGTTTTCCGTCTCGCAGCTATTCGTCACGCACTGTCACGGCGATCACGTCCTCGGGATCCCGGGGCTGCTCCAGACGATGGCGTTCAACGACCGGGACGAGCCGCTGGCGATCCACACCCCCCACGGGACGCGCGGGCAGATCAAGGGCCTGATCAACGCGCTCGGAAACCGCCCCTCGTTTCCCGTGCGGATCAACGAAGTCGGGGACGGCGACGTCGCCTACCGCGCCGACGAGTACGAGGTCCGCGCGTTCGGAACCGATCACGACACCCGCTCGGTCGGCTACGCGCTCCTCGAGGACGACCGCAAGGGCCGGTTCGACCGCGAGCGCGCCGAGGAACTCGGTGTCCCCGTCGGCCCGAAGTTCTCACGACTCCACGAGGGCGAGTCGGTCGAACTCGAGGACGGCACCGTCGTCGACCCCGAACAGGTCGTCGGTGACTCCCGCCCCGGTCGGTCGATCGTCTACACCGGCGACACCCGCCCGACCGAGGCGACGATCGAGGTCGCCGACGACCCCGACCTCCTGATCCACGACGCCACCTTCGCCGATGACCGCGCCGACCGCGCGGCCGAGACCGCCCACGCCACTGCGAGACAGGCCGCCGAGATCGCGAACCGGGCGGGTGCGGACCGGCTCGCACTGCTGCATCTGTCCTCGCGTTACGCCGGCTACACCGCTGATCACGAGGAGCAAGCCCGCGAGGTCTTCGCGGGCGACCCCGACGCCGTGTTCGTCCCCGACGACGGGGACGCGCTCGAGATTCCGTACCCCGACGGCGACGAGACGTGATCGACGGCGAACCGGTCGAGTGTGTGCCACGCTCGATGCCGGCCCGCAGTCGAAGCAGGTGCGGTCCCGCGCCGGATTTATAGCCGCCTCGTCCCTACGACCCCCTGTGAGTACCCGAACGAGTGCGCTCGATGCAGTCGTCTTCGGTGTCGACATCCAGAGCGGTGACGTACGCGGCGACGCGCCATCGTACGCACTGGCCGTCTACGACGGCGACGGCGTCACACGTGACGTCGTCACCCACCGGAAACTCCGGCGACTGATCGACGACGAGGAGCCGGCGATCGTCGCGACCGACAACATGTACGAGCTGGCCGCCGACAAGGACCAGCTCATCCACTTCCTGGGATCGCTGCCCGCCGACACCATGCTCGTTCAGGTGACGGGTGCCGAGCAACCCGAACCCCTCTCGCGGGTCGCGAAACGCCACGGCGTCCCCTACGGGAAAGACCCCATGCAGGAGGCCGAGGCCGCGGCCCGACTGGCCGCCCACAACGTCGGCCACGAGGTATCGGCATTTACCGACACGACCGAAGTCAAGGTCGCCCGCGGCCGCTCGACCGGCAGCGGCGGCTGGAGCGAGGACCGCTACACCCGCCGCATCCACGGCTCCGTCAAGAAACGGGCCCGCGAGGTCGAGTCCGAACTCGAGGACGCGAACCTCGCCTACGAGCGCGAGGTCCGGGAGGCCTACGGCGGCTTCGCAAACGCCGTCTTCACCGTCGAAGCGCGCCCACAGGACATCCCCGTCTCGCGAAACCGCTCTGGCGACGTCCGCGTCGAGATCGAACGAGAACGGCGGGACGGCATCGAGTTCCGCCCGCTCGCAAAACGGCGCGATCACGTCGTCGTCGGTATCGACCCCGGGACGACGACCGCCGTCGCCATCGTCTCCCTCGAGGGCGAGGTGTTAGACGTCTGGAGTTCACGGACCAGCGACACCGCCGACGTGATCGAGTGGATCGTCGAGCGCGGTCGGCCGGTCATCGTCGCCGCGGACGTGACGCCGATGCCCGAAACCGTCGAGAAGTTCCGGCGGAGCTTCGACGCCGCCGGCTGGACGCCCGACAGCGACCTCCCGGTCGACGAGAAGCAACACCGCACTCGCGAACAGCCCTACGACAACGACCACCAACGCGACGCGATGGCCGCCGCCCTCTACGCGATCGACGCCCACGCGGATCAGTTCGAGCGGATCGCCGACAAGCTGCCGCCGGGGATCGACCGCGGAAAGGTCACCGCCCGCGTCGTCGCCGGCGAGGAGAGCGTCGAGGCCGTCCTGACGGACCTTCGCGACGACGACGGCAGCGAGAACGACGAGACCACCGAACACGAGCCCCGTGAACTCACCGAAGAGGAGCAGCGGATCAAGGACTTGGAGCGACAGGTCGAACGGCTGCAATCACACGTCGAAACCCTCGAGGGCCGCCTCGAGGACCGGGACGACCGCATCGACGAACTCGAGTCCGAACTCTCGCTGGCCCGGCGCGAGGAACGCACGCAGGTCCGCAAGGACCGCGAGGTGAACCGCCTCGAGCGAAAGGCGACCCGTCTGGAACGCGAGCGCGACGAGGCCCGGGAGACGGTCGAGACGCTCGAGAAGAAAGTCGAGCGAATGAAGGCGCTCTGGAAGCTCGATCACTCGAACTTCAGCGACGTCTCGGCGAAGAAGGAGGGGCTGGTTCCGGTCAAGGTCGTCGAGAAGTTCACCAAGGGTGCGATCCGCGAGGCCGACGAGCAATACGGGATCGCCGGCGGCGACGTAGTCTACATCCGGGATGCCAGCGGCGCGGGTCGCTCGACGGCCCAGCTCATGGCGGAGTTCGACCCCCGTGTGATCCTCAAAGAGGGCGGCCTCTCGGAGATCGCCGACGAGATCCTCTTCGAGGCCGAGGTTCCGGTCGGCCCCGCCGACGACGTGGCGATGCAGGAAGTCGACGAACTCGCCGTCGCCCGCGAGGACGACGTCGAAGCCGTCATCGACGACTGGCACGACCGGGCCCGCGAACGACGGAAACAGCGCAAGGCCTCGATGGTCGACCAGGTGATCAGCGAACACCGGGCCGGCGACAACGAAGTGTGAGGCGGTTTGCTGTCCCGGTGTACCGGTGAGACCACAGGACGGTCGCGGTCCCACCGAAATAACCGATCGGAGACCGTATCAGAACATACCGAAGTTCTGGAGCATGCCGGAGATCAGGGACTTGACGACCAGCCCCAGCCCCGCGACGACGAGGGCCATGCCGGTCGCGATCAGCGGACTCACGTAGGCGATAAGACCGATTCCGGCGAGGACGATCACGAGACCAGCGATCCCCAACGCACCGAGATTCTTTAGCATACGGATGACTGCCGATCCGAGCGAGATAAACGGCGTGGTTTCGTGGATCGGGCGGTCGACCGCAACCGCGACGGCTAGCGATTCCGTCCACGCAATCAGTAAAGGGTTAAACCCCTCGACCGCCAATCTGGGGCCATGAGCGACGACGGCGAGGGCGGTCGGAAGAACCTCCGGATGCCCGAGGACGACGAGGTCTTCGCGACCGTCACGAACATGCTCGGGGCGAATCGAGTCAAGGTACGCTGTGCCGACGGCACCGAACGCACCGCGCGGATTCCCGGGAAGATGCAAAAACGCATCTGGATCCGTGAGGACGACGTCGTCCTCGTCGAACCCTGGGACTGGCAGGACGAGAAAGCCGACATCACCTGGCGCTACGAGAAAAGCGAAGCCGATCAGTTGCGCGACGAAGGCCATATCCAGTAGACCGAACTTTTCCTCTGCGGGTGCGCCGAAGGCGCACCCTCGGGAAAACTTCGATGAAAAGCGCTCCTCCTTCCCCTTCATTCACTGCGTTCATTACGGGTCAGTCGTCGGCCCGCGAGCGCCTTTGGCGCTCGCGGTGAACGGCTTCGCTCGGGTTTTCCAAACCACTCGCTCGCCGAGAATTCGGGTAGATAGTTTCACGGCCCGACGAAGCCCGTTCCCCATTTTCAGTGGTAGCGTTCTGAAATCACCCAGTCGAAACATCGCTGGCGCCGTACTGCTCAGGAACGCGCGATCGGTCGCGTCGACTGACTGTCGCCCGACACAGAAGACTTATTCAGTCGTTGTGCATCGACCCGCGCATGAAATACAGCCGGCGGCGAGTACTCGGCGGTATCGGGGCCGGCGCTGTGGCCGGGCTGGTCGGCACGCCCGCGTCGGCCGCGGAGTTCGAACCCGACACCGAGCGGGTGTTCGTCCACCCCGAAACGGGGCTGCTCGACGGCCTCGGCGATCTCTTTGGGCTCATCGAGGCCGTCGGCGGAACCACGCTCCTCGAGTTCGACAACTTCGAGTTCGTGGTCGCGGAGGTCCCGTCGGCCGGACTAGAGGAGTTGCGTCGCGACGACCGCGTAGCGTTCATCGAAGACGACGACGAGACCGGAATCCCCGGGAACTGGTCGCCGTCCCTGCCGGACCTCCTGAATCCCCCTGACGGCTCCGACTGTGCCACCCATCCCGACCAGCGACCGTCGTGGGGGGTAGAACGCATCGGTGCCGACGGCGTCGACCCGAACGGAGCGGGCGTCGACGTGGGGATCCTCGACACGGGGATCCAGTCGGGACACTGCAGTCTGTCGGTCGCCGGCGGGCGGAACTTCACCGGCGACGGGCCGCCCGGGGACTACGAGGATCGCCACGGCCACGGGACACACGTCGCCGGGATCGTCGGCGCGCTGGACAACGACCGCGGCGTCGTCGGCGTCGCCCCCGACGTGAACCTGCACGCGGTGAAGGTCCTCAACGACGACGGTGCCGGCCGCTACAGCCAACTGGTCGCCGGGATCGACTGGTGTCTGTCCAACGACGTCGAGCTGATCTCGATGAGTCTCGGCGGCAAGGCCGAAAACACCTCGCTGGCCCGGGCGATCGACGAAGCACACTCGGCGGGACACCTCCTGCTCTGTGCGGCCGGCAACGAGGGCAACGACGGACCCGACTCCTGTGGCGCGGAGACGATGACCTTCCCGGCGACCCACGAGAACGTCATCGCGGTTACCGCGATGGACGAGGACGACCGGCTGGCATCCTACAGTAGCGTCGGGTCGGCCGTCGACCTGCTGGCACCGGGAACGAACGTCAACTCGACGACCGTCGACAACCGGTACGCGCAGGCAAGCGGGACGAGCATGGCCTGTCCGTTCGTCACCGGCGTCGCGGCGCTCGTCTGGGAAACCCGCGAGGAGGACGGCCCGGGACCGAACGAGCCAGTTCGGAAGATCCTCGGCGAGACGGCCGAGACGGTACTCGGAACCTGCGCGGAAGGCGACGGGCTCGTGAACGCCCGGGCGGCACTCGGTGACGAGCGTGCGACCGAGGGATCGGACTGGAGCAACGGCCCCATCGGCGGCCTCCGTTCGCTACTCGAGCGACTCGTGGATCTGATCGCGGGCTTTTTCGAGTGGCTCCTCGGGCTGTTCGAGTGATCCGCGGTAGCGACCGCTCGAGCGGACTCGTCACGCGTCACTCGGTCGCTCAACGTCCGCTCGGCGGTCTCGAAGGCAACGAGAACCGGCTCGATCGTTCGGAGCCGCGGGAATCATAGCGTACGGCGGGACGTTCGTGGCGGCCGTCACCTACTGCGCCCGGTTGCTCGCCACGAGTAGGGGTCTATTTATTCGTTCGAGCGCCCGCCGGTCGCGTCCTCGTCGTCGAACACGCGCTCGGACAGGCTTTCGACGTTTTGGTCGATGATCCGGGTCGCGATCGCGTCTCGCCCTTCGGTCAGCCGGACGAGACCGCGGACCATCTCCGTTCGCGTCTCGAGGGGAACCTCGTTCAGCAGCCGCTCGGCGACCAGCATCACACCGTCGCCACGCTCCCCCGCGAGGACGGACACCATCAGGTCGGCGGCTCGCGCTCGTACGATCGGATGCTCGTCGGACAGCGCGGCGACGTACGCGTCGTAGAACGCCTCGATCGCGGGCACCAGCGCCTCGAGGGAGTCGGGACTGTCGTCGGCGTTCTCGGCGGTGACGATGAGGTCGCCGAGGAGGCGGCTGGCGCCGTGGAGTGCCCCCACCCGTATCTCCGGCAACTCGGCGTCGAGGAGGTCCGCCAGCGTACTCACGTGGTCCGGCTTCGGGGGTGTGTCGGCGCTCAGTAGCCACGGTTCCCAGAGCGTCCGCGCGACCAGCCGCTGTGTCGCCGCATCGACCGCCGGAAGCGTGCGGACGAACCGTTCGAACGTATCGTCCCCGTCGATCGAGGGGACGGCATCCGGTGTGTGGCTCGACTGTTCTTTCCCCGCGGGTACCGTTCCCCACGAGCGATCGGTCGGACGGGCCGCGACGGCACCGATCCACCGAACGGCCCGCCCGTTTCGATCCGGATCGTCGCTTTCCAGCCAGTCGGCGATCCGTCGATCGATCTCCGTGTCCTCGACCGCATCGGGAAGCTTCGTCGCGAGCAGGTGGTAGTACTCGTCGCAGTCCAGCAGCGTCGTCGCCGCTTCGAACGAGAGGTCGTCGCGTTGGTCCCGGAGGACGGCCGACGGAGCCACCTGTCGCTCCGACTCGGACTCGTCCAGTGGAAGTCCGCGACGGCCTGGAAGCCGTCGCTCCTCCGAAAACAGCCGGTACCAGCCGTCGTTGAGAGCCGGGACGAGACCGTAGTTAGCCGCCGAGTAGTCCGCGATCGCCCAAAAGCTGTGTGAGAGGGATCGAAAGACGTCAACGGCCACGTACTCGCCGTCGAACTGACGGTACAGTCGTACCTGTCCGCTGTAACTGTGGTCCTCTATCGAGGTCTTCGCCACCAGTGGTGCCTCGATTTCCGCCGGTGGAGCCTTGTCGTTCCACGCCCCGTCGTAGGTACTTCCGCTGGGACTCCAGTAGACGTTGTCCAGACAGTCGTCGACGTAGCCGTTTCCGTCGAGTTGGTCGATGACGGCCTCGATCTCGCTTGCGATGTCGTCGGTCGGTCTGGTACCCGTCTCGAACGTGTACTTGGATCCTCTCATTGCTTCTGCCCCACCGACAGTACCCATCGAAAACAAATCACCATTGATACGGTATCGACGTGAGCGACCGATCACAGCCTCGCATCCGTACTCGCGATCCTCATACCGAGACGCGGTGTGGGACGTCCGGGACCTACAGCCCGGCGACGTCCTCGATCGCGTCGGTCAGCTCTTTGATCGACTCGAGGTCGTGTTCGCCCATGTGGCCGATGCGGAAGGTCTGCTCGCCGAGTTGCGAGCCGTAGCCGTTCGAGAAGACGAAGTCGTACTCCTCGGAGACGGCTTCGATCGTCGCGGCGACGTCGATGTCCTGCGTGTTCTCGATGCAACTCACGGTCTGGGACTCGTACCCCTCTTCCGGGAACATGTCGAAGTGGTCACGCGCCCACTCGCGGGTGTACTCGGCCATCTCACGGTGGCGCTCGTCCCGGGCGTCGTGGCCCTCCTCGAGCATGTGTTTCATCTGCTTGCGGTACGCGAGCATGATCGGGATCGCCGGCGTCGAGTGGGTCTGGCCCTTCCGCTCGTAGTAGTCGATCGTCCGCTGGAAGCCGCCGTACCACGAGGCGGAGTCCTTCTCGAGTTCGCGCTCGTAGGCCTCGTCACTGACGACACAGACCGCCAGCCCTGGCGGCATCGCGAACGCCTTCTGGGTCGACGCGAAGATGACGTCGATGTTGTGTTCGTCGATGTCGACGTAGTCCCCGCCCAGCGAGGAGACGGCGTCGACGACGAAGTAGGTGTCCGGATACTCGGCGACGACGTCGCCGATCTCCTCGATGGGATTGCGCACGCCCGTCGAGGACTCGTTCATGACGGTCGCGACGACGTCGTAGTCGGTGTCGCTTGCCTCGAGTTCCTCGCGGATGTCCTCGGGTTTGATCGCCTGGCCCCAGTCGTACTCGAGGCGGTCGACGTCTTTGCCCAGTCGCTCGGCCACGTTGGCGTGGCGCTCGCTGAAGCTACCACAGGTCGGGACGAGGATGTTCTCGTCGACGAGGTTGAGCGTCGAAGACTCCCAGAACTCCGTGCCCGACCCGGTCAGGATAACGACCTCGTTGTCGGTGCCGAGGAACTCCTTGGTGTCCTCGACGATGGTCGTATAGAGATCGGTCATCCGGTCCATGCGATGGCCGAACATCGGCTCGCACATCGCCTCGATGACGTCCTCGCGCACCTCGGTCGGGCCCGGAATATACAGCGTCTTGTCGGGGTAGTCGCCCATGTATTCGCGTTTTTCGGTCACGGATATCACCTGATACGGGCTACTGCGGAACGAGGCAGTATGGTACTTTTGATGATCGGTCGACACCGGTGTCACTCGCCGCTTCGGACCTCGATAGTGCCCCGCATTCCGATGTAGTAGTGGGGCTCACAGACGAACTCGACGGTATTACTCGAGGCTTCGAATCGAGGCTTAGGCCGGGTCGTTCGCGCTGGACACCTCAGTCGGTCCCACGCCGGCCGACTCGCCGTCGCCGTAGACCGCGAGGTTGTGGGCGCCCTGCTCGTCCTCTGTCCACGTTATCGTGTAGTTCTCGCCCTTTCGGAGAGTGAGGGTGGGGTTCTCCACGCCTTCGATCTGAGACGGCGCGACACTCTCCCAGGACATAGCCAGCGATCGGAGTTCGACGGTCGTCTCGAATTCGATCAGCTCGAACGTCTCGTCCAGACAACCCGCGAGAAGACCGGTCGCAGCTGTCGGTCAGTTTCACCCCATATATCCGCATAGTGAGAGGTCCTCAGTCAGCGTGTGAGTCCGCGGCGAGAGCAATATCCGGATTATCGCCGTTCCAAAAGGGTTCTCGCGCCGATCAAAGGGCTGCGTTGAATCACTAGACGGCGTCAGGAAAGGTCAGTAAATCGAAGGAGTTGAAGCGGGAAAATTTGGTTGTCCATGACGCAAACCTCCCGCTTCACCGAGCGTTGCGTCTCGATTGCACAAAGAGTTACGGGTGAACGAGGCGAATCCGCCACCCCGACCGGTGGCGGCGGATTCGCCGACTATGCCCTCATTTCGCTGCATTGTCGCCGGATTTACCTTGATACGTAGCGTGTCATAGAATACGTCTCATACCCTCAACTTGGCGATTATACAGCTTCCAATTCGCGTGTAATCCTATGAATTTCGTCAGTCATGGGTTTTGCTCAAGGGCGAAACCGTGAACAACGCCTCCTGAGAACTATTCTATGACACGCTCTGATACGTCCTATCGGATGGCGATCGATCTCTTGAAGGAAATGCCGCAAATAGCAGGGGAGATCGGCCTTGACGTGGCCGATTTCCCCGCTCCATCTACGCTATGTAAGGCGTTTGACCGGATCGAGATGTGTGTCTGTCGAGTGCTGCTGCGCCAGTCGGGCAGTTGCACAACTCTTCTGAACACGCCGCTGTCGACACGACATTCTACGAACGTGATCGTGCGAGCCGCCACTGCTGCCACCGAACAAATTACCGCGTTCAAACGATCAAAGTCACAAAACTCGTCGATACAGCAACGCAAGCCGTTCTCGATCTTCACTGCTCGACGACGTTAGAAGGAAGTGACGCAGACCTTTGTGAGCAGATCGCCCGCCGGAACGCGGGCGATCTGCAGTCACTTGCCGCTGACAAGGGCTACGATAAGCAAGCGCTCCGCGAACAGCTCCGTGAACTCGACATTCGTCCGCTGATCAAACACCGGATCTTCGCTCCTTACGATCACGCACACAACGCACGTATTGACGAAGACCGGTACGCTCAGCGGTCAATGACTGAAACCGTGAACTCCGCAATCAAGCGCTCGCTCGGCTACACCGTGCAAGCGCGTACCTGGTATCGAGAGTTCCGTGAAATCGCCTTGATGTGTGTTGTCTATAACATCAAGCGGGCCGTCAAACAGTGAAATCCAACGCCGTATGGTGATTCAACACAGCCGATCAAAGCGATCGCCGTGGCGGGTTCGCTGAGGTACCTTACCGTCACCGTTGTAGTACGGTTACACCCACTGCACCCGCAACGGACTATTTGACCTGGATATCGGCGACCATCGTCGTCGTATGGACCTCGCAGATGTACGTGACCATTTCGCTGCTGGCCTCGAACTCCAGCCACTGATCGTCGCCGGGTTCGGTGACCTGGTCGGTCACGAGGTCGTCGACGACCTCGTCGTTCTCGTCGTAGATCGCGATGTTGTGTTCGGCGCCGTCGCCGGTTGTCCAGCCAATCTCGTAGGTTTCCCCCTCCTGGAGGATGAGCGTCGGGTTCTCCTCGTCGGCGATCGAGTCAGGCGCGATGCCGACCCAGCCGGACGTCTGTCCGTCGAACTCGATCTGCGTGTCGGGATCGATCTCGATACCATCACCGTCACCGTTGCCGTTGCCGTTGCCGTTGCCGTTGCCACCGCTACAACCGGCGAGGAGCGCGGTCGTCGCCGCCGCGCCCGTCACCTTCAGCGCTGTCCGCCGTGAAACCGGATTATCTCGTGCCATCACCGGGAATAGGGATTGAGAGCATAAAAGTTGATACCTTCTCCCACTACAATGATGTGAATATACATACCACAATATTTGTACGATCAAGACGGGGTGGCCTGTCGGACGCACGGCCACTCTCAGGCATCGCCCCGGTCACCGGATCGGAACCGCTCGGTCGGCTCGAGCGAGAGCCGGAGAAACGCCGGGATCGTGACGACGGCGATCGCGATCTCGAAGCCGCCGACGACGAGGAAGGCCAGGTCGTAGCCGTGGTTGCTGGCGACGGTGCCGCCGACGAGGAAGCCACCGAGGAAGCCGAGGCTTCCGGCGAGGTTGAACCCGGCCATGGCGACGCCGCGTTCGCTCTCGTCGGCGAGGTCGGTAACCAGCGCCATCGTCGCGGGGGAGACGAGCGCACCGAGGATCCCGACGCCGATCATCGCGATGGCGGCGGTAGCGACCGACGGGGACGCCCCGACGAGGAGGATCCCGCCACCGTAGCAGGCCGAGCCGACGACGATGGGGACGGTTCGTCCGATCCGGTCCGAGAGCGCGCCCATGGGGTACTGCAACAGGGCGAACGGACCGAAGAAACACGCCAGCATGAGACCGGTCGCCCCGGCGTCGAGTCCGAACGTCTCCTGGAAGTACAGCGTGCCGACGAGCGCGAAAAACCCCGCGGTGAGCCGGTCGACGAAGCCGAAGGCGTACGGGATCGACAGGACCGGTTGCCGTCGGAGACCGTCGACGAGGGCGCGAGCGCTCCGCCCACGGTCGGGCGTTCGGTCCTCGACGCGGGTCACGAGCGCCCCGACGCAGACGAGGAGCCCGGCGGCGACCAGCAGCGGCGCGAGCGGATCGACCTCGGTCAACTGGCCGCCGATCGGCGCACCCAGGGCCGCGCCGGTGCCGATGGCGATCCCCGCCGCGCCCATGTTCCGGCCGTGGCCCCCCTCGAGGTCCATCAGCATGGTCATCGTCAGCGAGAACGCGCCGATGGTCATCGCGCCCTGGAGGACCCGGAGGGCGAGGATGCCTTCGAAGGGAATCGAACCGACCGCCGGCACCGCGGCGAGGGACGCGTAGCCGACCGCGCCGGCGAACGAGCCCGCGACGATGAACGGGACCCGTCGCCCGGTCGCGTCGCTCGCGACCCCCCAGACGCCGACGAAGCCGACGTAGGCGGCGAACTCGGCCACGAGGAACCACATGCTCGCGTCGAGTGGCGTCGCCGCGAACGCCGACGTCGCCGCGTCGGCCCCCAGCGCCTCGACGAGCGTCGCGACGCCCGGATAGAGCAGCAGCTGGGAGAACATCACTGCGAAGACGAGGGCTGCCAGCACGACCCGATCACGGTCACTCGAGTGCACGGGCGGCCCTTTGTACTACGGGGGTATCAAGTCGTCCGTCTCCGACGACGCCTTCGGCCGCGTCCCCCGTGTAGCCGAAACCGACGCGCTTTCGTCGGCGAACGACCTGCATCGATCGATGGCACTCACGCGTCGCCGACTGCTCGCCACGGGTATGACCGCCGGGACCGCGACCGTCGCCGGCTGTGCCGGAGTCCTCGAGGACGAACTGGCCTCGGAGGCGGCGACCGTCGCCCCGGCCGCGCTCGAGGAGACCGGGTACGAGGAACGCACCGCCGAGGAAGTGCCCGTCGAACGGACCGTGAGCCGGTTCGGGATCGAACGGACGATCGAGGCCCGGAACTGGTACGCCGAGTACGACCGCTCGATTTCGCTCGCTGCCGTCGGACTGACGCGCGTCCAGGCGGCGGTCGTCGCCGTCCTCTCGACGCCGCAGGTGTCGGTCCTCGGGAAGACGTTCAATCCCGTCGGCGACTACTCGACGGACGACCTCGTCGCGCTGATCCAGAACCGATACGACCGACTCGAGAACGTCGAGCGCGTCGGGTCGGAGTCGGTGTCGGTCCTAGGAACCGAGACGACGCTCGCACGGTACGAGGCGCGCGCACGACTCGTCAGCGCCGGCGCGTCGCTCGAGGTCTTCCTGCTGGTCGGCGAACCGGTGACCCACGGCGACGATTTCGTGATTCCCGTCGCGGTCTTCCCGCAGGTTCACGGATTCGAGACCGAGTCCGGGGCTGTTCGGACGATGCTCGAGTCGCTCGAACACGCGTAGCGACGCCCGAGCCGAGGCCGTACGGAGGCGGGCTACGGACGAATATACGCGTAGCCTTCGTTCTGTAGTCGCGTGAGTTCGCCGCCGCCCGAGGGGACGGTCTCGACGCCCTCGACGAGGTCCGATTCCGCGAGGTCTTTCAGGTCGAGCGTGTTCCCGCAGGCCTTGACCGCGACACCCGTCTCGAGCAGCGATTCGACCATCCCGCTGTCGTCGCCGCCGGCCGTCAGCGGCTCGATGCCGTCGGCCTGTGCGACGATAGCGATGTCATCCACATCGACGGAGTCGTCCTCGGTGAGGTTCTGCGCGATCGTGAGTGCGGTCGCTCGCTGTGCCGGCTCGTCGGCGATGAGATGAAACACTGTCTGCACGGCTCGAGGGTAGCGGCCCCCGCGGATAGCGGTTGAGCCTGCAGGTGACGTGGAGTCGTCGACGGAGTCCGTGCATGTGAATGTCTAGGCTGCTATTTTTGCCGTTACTGCGGTGCATATGAATGTGGAGAAGTATGCATATGAAACATGAGCGACGACGCCAGCGACGGGTACGACGCCGACGGTGAGACACCGGAGGTGTCCCGGGATGGAGGCGGTGACACCGCCGGTAGCGAGGAGCGCGGGCTCGGCACCCGCAGCGTCCACGCCGGCCAGTCTCCCGATCCGGAAACCGGTGCGATGGCACCGCCGATCTATCAGACGACCTCCTACGTCTTCGAGGACGCCGACACCGCCGCCGACCGATACGCCCTCGAGGACGACGGCTACATCTACTCGCGGATGGCCAACCCGACGGTCACCACGCTCGAGGACCGCCTCGCCGACCTCGAGGGGGGTGCGGGCGCGGTCGCGACCGGCAGCGGCATGGCCGCGCTCGACGCCGCCGTCCTGATCCTCGCCGAGGCGGGCGACAACGTGGTCTGTTCGACCGATACCTACGGCGGGACGACGGCCTACTTCTCGAAAACCGCAACTCGGCGGGACATCGAACCGACGTTCGTCCCTACGCTCGAGTACGACGCCTACGCCGAGGCCATCGACGAGGACACCGCGTTCGTCCACGTCGAGACGATCGGCAACCCCTCGCTGGTGACGCCGGATTTCGAGCGGGTCGCCGAGATCGCCCACGACAACGGCGTCCCCCTCGTCGTCGACAACACGTTCGCGACGCCGGCGCTGTGTCGACCGCTGGAACACGGGGCCGACGTCGTCTGGGAGTCGACGACCAAGTGGCTCCACGGCTCGGGGACGACCGTCGGCGGGGTACTCGTCGACGGCGGCTCGTTCCCCTGGGGCGACCACGGCTACGACGAGATCGCGGGCCAGAACCACGCCTATCACGACGTCGACTTCTCGCGGGACTTCCCCGAGGCCCCCTTCGCCGCGACCGCACGCTACCGCTCGCTGCGCAGTCTCGGTAACCAGCAGTCGCCGTTCGACGCCTGGCAGACCCTGCAAGGGCTGGAGTCGATGCCCCTGCGCGTCGACAAACACTGCGAGAACGCCCGGATCGTCGCCGACTACCTCGACGATCACGAGGACGTCGCCTGGGTCACCCATCCCGGCCTCGCGGACCACCCGACCCACGACAACGCCAAGCGATATCTCGAGGACTACGGCGGGATGGTCGCGTTCGGCCTCGAGAAGGGGTACGAGGCGGGCAAGGCCTTCTGCGAGAACGTCGAGTTGGCCTCGTTCCTCGCGAACATCGGCGACGCGAAGACGCTGGTGATCCACCCAGCCAGCACCACCCACGGCCAACTCACGCCCGAAGAGCGCAAGGAGGCCGGCGTCACCGACGATCTGGTCCGGATGTCGGTGGGTATCGAGGACCCCGAAGACATCCTCGCGGACCTCGAGAGTGCGATCGCGGCCGCGACGCAAGCGGCGGGTGAGACGGCGTGACGACGAAAGAGACGGCCGACCTCGGGGAGTTCCAGTTCCTCTCGGGGGAGTCGATCCCGACCCTCGAGGTGGCCTACGAGACCTACGGCGAGTTTACCGGCGATAACGCGGTGCTGATCTGTCACGCGCTGACCGGTAGCGCCCACGTCGCCCGCCGGCCGGACGCGGGCGACGAGACCGCAGGACAGGCTCGAGCCTGGTGGGGCGACGTGGTCGGCCCCGGGAAGGCCATCGACACGACGGAGTACTACGTCGTCTGTGCGAACGTGCCGGGATCGTGCTACGGGACGACCGGCCCAGCCAGCGAGAACCCCGAGACCGGCAAACCCTACGGCACCGACTTCCCGCCGGTCACGGTCGGCGACTGGACCCGCGCCCAGCGGAAACTGCTCGACGAACTCGGCGTCGGCCGGCTCCACGCGGTCGTCGGCGGCAGTGTCGGCGGGATGAACGTCCTGGACTGGCTCCGTCGCTATCCGGACGACGTCGAACGCGCCGGTGCGGTCGCAACCGCCGCCCGCCTCGATCCGCAGTGTCTCGCGCTCGATACCGTTGCCCGCCGGGCCATCACGAGCGACCCGAACTGGAACGGCGGCCACTACTACGGCGCCGCCGAGAGCGACGCGAACGGAGGGTCGTCGGACTCGTCCGACGGGAGGGCCGAACCCGAGGAGGGGCTGGCTCGAGCCCGCCAGATCGGCCACATCATGTACCTCTCGAAGGCCTCGATGGGCCGGAAGTTCGGCCGGCGGTCGGCGGGCCGGGAGACGGTCCGCGAGGAACAGCCAGACCCCGCGGCCGCCTTCTTCCCGTATCGGGAGGTCGAGTCCTATCTGGACTATCAGGCCGACAAGTTCGTCGACCGGTTCGACGCCAACAGCTACCTCTACATGACCCGCGCGATGGACGACTTCGATCTGTCGGCGGGCTACGAGGGAGACGCCGATGCGCTGGCGGCCTTCGAGGGCGAACTCCTCTTGCTCTCCTTTACCGGCGACTGGCACTTCACCACCGAACAGGCCGAAGCGCTGGCCGAGGCCGCCCGCGCGGCCGATGTCGACGTCGCTCATCACGTCGTCGAGTCCGATCACGGCCACGACGCCTTCCTCGTCGAACCCGAGAAGGTCGGCCCGCCGCTGTCGGACCTGCTCGCAAGCGGGCTCGAGGGACGGGCGATCACCGACACCGAACCGGAATCCGAGTCCGACAACTCCGGTGAGTTCGCGCCGGTCCATACGAGTCTGTTTTCCGAGTGAGATCGTGGCAGCCACGATACCAGACGGAAATTCGACAGGTAGTTGGGCCGATTCACACGGTGTTTCGCCAGCCAATATCGGTGTCAGCGGGGAACAGTGCCGTAAATTATAATACCTGTCTGTCTGATGTATTGGTGATGTCAGACGGGAAGCAACTCGATTACGAGGATGAATCGGACGTACAACGGCAGGTCCCGCAGGGCAGCGGGAACGAACTGCCGGTCAAAGAGGGGGCGGTGTTCGGGGCCATCGCCGTCGTCGCGACGTATCTCACGCACCTGCTCCTGACGATGATCGCGACGGCACAGTCATCGCCGATCGCCGAGGCGGTCGGAACGGGTGAGGACTCGTTGATCATCACGGAGATGGTTCCTTCCTGGAAGGCCGCCGGGTGGAGTTACCTCAGCGTGTTCGGGACGGGATTCGAAGTCGACGGCGAAGCCGCGGCGCTCGGCGGTGCCCCGAATCACGCTGCCGCGTTCGGCAGCGGCCCGGGTAGCCCATTTTTCCTGTCGGCGCTGTTTCTCTTCCTCGTGACGGTCGGGGGGATCGTCGCTGCCGGGTACGCGGTCGCCAAGTACACCGACGCCGACGATACCGTCGACGCCGCGAAGGCGGGTGTCACCGTCGCGCTCCCCTACGTCGCGTTCGCCGCCATCGCGGCGTTCCTGATGAGCCACAGCTACTCCGAAGTGCCCACCGTCGCGAGCCTCATCGGTCCCGAGAGCAGCGGTGTACTGGGCCTCGAGGCCAGCGAGTACCTCAACGACGCGGGCGATTCGGTTACCACCAACGCCGAGTTCGGTCCGTCGACCACCGACGCGCTCCTCTTTGCCGGGATCATCGTGCCGGCGATCCTCGGAGCCGTCGGCGGCCTGCTCACGCAGCCCCGCGACGCCCTCGAGACGGTGATGGCGAAGGTCCAGTAACGCTCGAGTCGCTTATCGACGCGCGGAGCCGAATCGAACGACGGATCGAACCTATCGATTTCTCACACGGACCGAAACGAACGCACACCGACAGTCACGGCCGTGGTGTGGTCGAAAGAATCAGGACTGGTGTTCGTGACCCTGCTCGAGCGCGACGTACTGCTCTGCGTACGATCGGTTCGACCGCCGGCGCGCGAGCCAGTACTGGAGATCGGAGACGAACAGCGCGAGGTTCTCCCGGGCGAGCAGCTTCATCGAGATGCCCTGAGGCGATCGGAACAGCGCAATCAGCGACCACATCGTCCCGGCGGCGAACGCGCCCATCGCCGAAAAAGTCATCCCAAGCGTGAAGAACGTCGTCGCGTAGACGAAGCCGATCCCCATCGACGGGAGACTCGTGCCTAACGGAACCCGTGCGCTCGAGTCGCGAAGGGTGGGCGCGAGGAAGACGATCGAGAGGCCGCTGCCGAGCATGAATACGAGGTCTTGCCACATCATCAGCAGTACTTACTCGGTCACGAGTTAATAACTTGTTCGGTGCCGAAATCAGCAGTTAGTCCTGAGAGTCACGCCGAGCCGGGTAACGAGACGAAACGGCGAGTAGAGACGGTAGGAACGGAGAACCGGATATCGACGAGTGATACAACCGGCGGTTACGGGTCGCTCACTCGTCGTCGAGGACGCCGTCCGCGACGAGCGTCTCGCGGGCCTCGGCCATCGTCGAGACGACGGTATCACAGTGGGGTTCGACCGCCGGTTTGGGTTCGAACCCGATCGCCAGCCCCGCGACCTCGAGCATCGGCAGGTCGTTGGCCCCGTCGCCGACCGCGACGGTGTCGGCGAGGTCGACGCCGACCTCGTCGGCGAGGTCCGCGAGGGCGTCGTCCTTGGTGCCCTCGATCAGCGGCCCCTCGACCGCGCCGGTGAGTACTCGCGGCTGATCGCCGCTCGTACTGTCCGAGGCTGTCGCCTCGCTCTCGCCCCCGGTCATCGGCAGCCGGTTCGAGACGATGTGATCGACGGAGACGCCCTCGCGCTCCAACGCGGCCGCGACCCCGCGCTCGAACCCGCCCGTGAGGATGGCGGTCGTGACGCCGGCGTCGTTCAACTCGGCGATGAGATCGGCCGCGCCCTCCCGGAGGACGACCTCGTCGAAGGCGGCCTCGGCCTCCGCTTCCGGCAGCCCCTCGAGCAGGGCCGCGCGCTTGCGCAGGCTCTCGGCGTACTCGATCTCGTCGTTCATCGCGCGCTCGGTGATCTCGTCCATGTCCGTGGCGACGCCGCGGCGATCGCCCAGCAGGACCGTCATCTCGGAATCGGAAAGCGTCCCGTCGAAGTCGAAAGCGACGACTGTCATCGCTCGCCGGTTGACGGTCCCGGGATAAACCAGTTCAGGTTTCCCATCGCGAGAGTTGCCGTTCTTTCAGCTAGAGCCGAACCGAAACGTAGTATCGAGCCGCCCACAGTAGCGCGTATGTGTCGGATATTCTATGTTCCGAGTACGAGAAGGGGCCGAGTCTCGAGGAAGGGGACCGGTCGGACGGTGACGC
Organism: Natrinema pellirubrum DSM 15624; assembly: GCF_000230735.2. NCBI lineage: Archaea > Methanobacteriati > Methanobacteriota > Halobacteria > Halobacteriales > Natrialbaceae > Natrinema > Natrinema pellirubrum. Next base: position 82,779 of record NC_019962.1, on the reverse strand, counting down.
GGACGCCAACGAGAGCGACGCCGAACCAGCGGAGAGCGGTCGACCGACGGGAATCGCCGTCGCGCCTTGGAAAGGGACTCGCCGCCGGCGTGAGCGCGTTCGCGGTCGGGGTCGGGGCCGCCGTCGCCGCCGTTTCGCGACTGGCCGGACCGGCTCGGTAACCGACGACGATCGGCTCACGCTTCCGCCCGGTGGCCGATGTTTATATAGGTTCAGCGTACTGTTTCCCTGGCGTGACCGACGGCGACCGGGCGTGTGAGCGGTCGAGTTCGACCGACGGCCTCGAGTCGCCGCTGTTTCCCTTCGAGGAGGGCGAGTTCTTCCGGCAGTTGGTCGCCAACACTTCCGAGGGGTTGCTGACCATCGACGAGGAGAGTACCATCGTCTTCGCCAATCCAGCGATCGAGTCGATCCTCGGCTACAGCCCCGCGGAACTCATCGGCTCCTCGAAGATGACGTTGATCCCCGAACGGCTGCAGGACGCCCACGCCGCCGGGTTGGAGAAGTATCTCCGAACCGGCGAGAAACACATCGACTGGGACGGGATCGAACTCCCCGCGTTACACAAGGACGGCCACGAAGTCCCCGTGCTGGTAAGCCTCCGGGAACACACCCACGAGGGCCAGCGGCTGTTCACCGGCCTCTTTCGTGATCTCTCCGGCCGGAAGGCCCGCCAGCGCCGCTTCGAGGCCGTCTTCAACAACACCTACCAGTTCACCGGTCTCCTCGAGCCCGACGGGACCGTCCTCGAAGTCAACCGGACGGCGCTTTCCTTCGCCGGGGTCGAACGAACCGACGTCGTCGGGAAACCGGTCTGGGACACCTACTGGTTCCAGCTGGACGACGAGGCGCGCGAGACTGCCCTCGAGGCCGTCGAACGCGCCGGCGACGGAGAGCTGTTCCGGGACGAACTCCGGATCCGAGGTGCCGACCGAACCGCGATCATCGACTTTTCGATCCGGCCGATCACCGACGAACGGGGCGAGATTCAGCTGCTCGTCACCGAGGGACGGGACATCACGCCGCTGAAACTCCGGGAACAGCACCTACGAGTCATCCACCGACTGCTCCGGCACAACCTCCGCAACGAACTCAACGTCATCAGCGGGTTCGCGGAGACACTGCTGGCGGAACTCGAGGACGAGACCCACCGCGAGTACGCGGCCGAAATCGCGGCGACGGCCGCGTCGTTGATCGATCTCAACGAGTCGGCGAAGGAACTCGCCGACGTGACCCTCGAGGACGGCCGCCCGCGGACGCCAGTGGCCGTCGGTGACGTCCTCGAGACGGTCGTCGACGACCTCCGTGACCGACATCCCACGAGTATGATCACGATCACCGGGGCGACGGCCGCCGTCGTCGCCGGCGACGATCGGCTCGCGACCGTTCTCGAGGAACTCGTCCACAACGCGATCGTCCACGCCGACGCGGCCGAGCCGGCCGTCGAAATCGGCGTCGACGAAAGCGACGAAACGGTCGCCGTTCGGATCGCCGACACCGGGCCCGGCATCCCCGCATCCGAGCGGGCCGGCATCTTCAACGACGAACCGATCACGCAGGTCAGACACGGCAACGGGCTGGGGCTGTGGCTCGCCAGCCTCATCGTCGACGACTACGGGGGCTATCTCGACTACACGTCCCGCGACGGCGCGGGGAGTTGCGTCGTCGTCCGCCTCCCGCGAGCGAAATAACGGCCGGTCCTACTCGCCGTCCTCGACCGGGGTCTTGACGATCGTCACCGGACGGGAGGCCAATCGCGCGACGCGATCGGTGACGCTCCCGAGCAGCTGGCGGTAGTCGCCGGACCGTTCCTTCGACCCCATTACGAGCATGTCGACGTCGGCCTCGTCGGCGTACTCGAGGATCTGTTCGTGGGGGCGGCCGTGTCTGACGACCGTCGTCGGCTCGAGACCCGCGTCTCGGGCCGCCTCGGCGGCCGACTCGAGGGCCTCCTCGCCGACGTGTTCCAGCGCGGCCTCGAGGCTCTCGAACTCGTGGACGTACTCGTCCCCGCTGTAGGAGTTATAGACGTCGCTGTCGACGACATACAGCAGGTGGAGGTCCGCACCGGTGTCCTCGGCGACGGCGACGGCGTGTTCGATCGCGAGTTCCGTTCCCTCCGCGGCGTCGGTCGGCAGCAGGATTTTGTCGTACATACTCGACGATACAGTCCGTCGCTTGATAACTCCACGCCGTAATTCTCGGACACTGGGAGGTCGGGGCGGAACCGATCGCCGACTGCCGTCGAGAAACGACGGTATCGACGACGCGGGGGACGGGGTCGGCGTCCACACCGCCGCCGAGACACGGACCGGGAGACAGCGGTATTTTTTGCCGGCCCCGACCACAACGGAAGGGTTTACGTGTTCCGCCCGGTTGTCTCGCGCATGAAGGTTCTCGTCACGGATCCGATCGCGGACGCGGGTCTGGACGTACTCAGAGACGCCGGCCACGAGGTCGAAACGGGCTACGAACTCGAGGGCGAGGCACTCCTCGAGGCGGTTTCGGACGCCAACGGCATGATCGTTCGCTCCGGGACCGAGGTCACCGAGGAGGTCCTCGAGGCCGCCGAAGAGCTGGCCATCGTCGGCCGGGCCGGCATCGGCGTCGACAACATCGACATCGACGCCGCAACGGACAACGGCGTCATCGTCGCCAACGCCCCCGAGGGCAACGTTCGGGCGGCCGCGGAACACACCGTCGCGATGACGTTCGCGATCGCGCGCTCGATCCCCCAGGCCCACATCCGCCTGAAAAACGGCGAGTGGGCCAAAAGCGACTATCTCGGAGCCGAACTCGACGGCAAGACCTTAGGCGTCGTCGGCCTCGGCCGCGTCGGCCAGGAGGTCGCCAAGAAACTCGACTCGCTGGGCATGGACATCGTCGCCTACGACCCCTACATCAGCGAGGAGCGCGCCGACCGCATCGGTGCCGAACTCGTCGAGTTCGAGGACTGTCTCGAGGCCGCCGACTTCGTAACCGTCCACACGCCGCTGACCCCCGAGACGGAGGGGCTGATCGGCGAGGACGAACTCGATCTGCTGGGCGACGGCTACCTCGTCAACTGCGCCCGCGGAGGCGTCGTCGACGAGGATGCACTGGCCGCCAAGGTCGAGGACGGCACGCTGGCCGGCGCGGCGATCGACGTCTTCGCCGAGGAGCCCCTGCCCGCCGACTCGCCGCTGCTGGAACACGACGAGATCATCGTCACGCCCCACCTGGGTGCCTCGACGGAGGCCGCTCAGGAGAACGTCGCCACCTCGACCGCCAGTCAGGTCAACGCTGCACTGGCCGAGGAGCCCGTCGCGAACGCGCTGAACGCCCCCTCGATCGACGAGAGCGCGTTCCCCCGCGTCGAGCCCTACATCGAGATCGCCGAGACCGCGGGCAAGGTCGCCGCGCAACTGCTCGAGGGCCGCATCGAGGACGTCGAGGTCGTCTACGAGGGCGAGATCGCCGACGAGGACATCGAGTTCGTCACCGCGAGCGCGCTCAAGGGCGTCTTCCAGCCCCTCGAGTGGCAGGTCAACGCGGTCAACGCACCACAGATCGCCGAGGATCGGGGCGTCGATGTGACGGAATCGAAAACACGACAGGCCGAGGACTTCCAGAGCCTGATCTCCGTGACTGTCAGCAACGACGACGACGAGGTCTCCGTCGACGGGACCCTCTTCGCCGGCAACGATCCCCGGATCGTCCGCGTGGACGGCTACCGCGTCGACGCCATCCCCCACGGCCGGATGGTCATCGCCCGCAACACCGACGAACCCGGCGTCATCGGCCAGATCGGCTCCGTGATGGGCGAGTACGACGTCAACATCGCCGGCATGTTCAACGCCCGCGAGACCATCGGCGGCGAGGCACTGACCGTCTACAACGTCGACAGCGAGGTTCCCACGGAAGCGAAGGAGGAACTCGAGTCCGACGAGCGGATCATCGGGATCAACGACATCACGCTGAACGGTCAGAACTGATCGGACAAAGCGTAGAACCGATTCTGACCGGCGGAGCGTTCCTCCCGATCCGATCTAGTAGGGCTATACGCCGTGGTCACGAAACCGTTCGCACGACACTTCGAGTGGGAGATCGTCGAAATCGTCGTCTCCACCGACGACGAGTGTCGCATCCCGTTCGTACGCGAGTGCAACGGCAGCCGCGTCGGCTAGTGAGATGTGTCCGTCGGATTTTACCTTCCCGACGAGTCGCCAGTCAGGAGCTGTGACAGTCACTCCCCGTCGCTCGAGGGCACGGAGATCGCGGTCGGCGACACGAAACGAATCAGCGGTCGGCGTTCCGTCGTCTGTACCCTCGAACCGAGCGACGAGATAGAACACTTCGCTGGCGTTCGCTTCTGTGAGAAGGCCGTCCACGTCACCGGCGAAGACAGCAGAAAGTAGGTCTGCGATTGCTTCGTGACCGGATTCGCCGTAGAAATACGCGATGATCGCTTCCGTGTCGAAAACGTAGCGATCGCTCATTCGTCGCTCTCCGGCCGGAGTCGTTCGAACTGCTCTTCCTCACGGCGATGGTCGGCGTCTCTGAGTTTGCGCATCCGTTCGGTAATCGATCCGGACTCGCGCGCGTCGGCGTGGATTCCGTGGAGTTCGTCCGGTGACGGAACCGGTTCGATGACGATTCGATCACTCTCCTCGTAGACGAACACCTCGCCAGGCGTCTCGATACCGAATTTCTCACGTAACGCCTTCGGGATGGTCGCCTGCCCCTTCTGCGAAACGCGTACTACCTCTGGGCTAGGTGTATTACTACTCATTCTTGGTTGTACTCTTAGTACCGTATCTTACTAAAAGCACCGTAGCAGCAGTACCGTCCGTTACTAGAGGCCGGACACTCACGCTCGAGTGAGCCTGACCGCCACCGTGTGGACAGTCCGTCCGTTCGTGAACGTACTTTATGCCCGTCGGAAGGCTCTCCCCTAGCGGAGGCGAACGACATGACAATGCAGAATCGCGGGACCGTACAGCAACCGACCGACAGCGCCCGCGAGGACGCAGCCGACACGAAGTGGGGGATTCGGGAGGGGATCGGCATCTCACTGGTCTCGATCTTCGGGCTGTTGTTCTTGGTGATCGGCCTGCTGCTGGCTCCAGGACTGGCCGAAGCGGCGTCGACGGTCGCCATTACGGTCGGCCTGCTGGCAGTCGCGATCGCGATCGTCGTCGTCGGCCGCTGGAGCTGGCAGGGACGCTAAGTTTCGACGCGCTTGCGTCGACCGAGTCGCGGCAAAAGACCTATCGCTCGGACGACCGATACCGCGAGTATGGACGAGGCAGTTTCGGTCGACTTCGGCGAGGACGGACTCGTCCCCGCCGTGGCACAGGACGCCGACTCCGGCGAGGTTCTCATGCTCGCGTACGTCTCGCCGGAGGCCTTAGAACGGACCCGCGAGACGGGCCGAGCACACTACTACTCGCGGAGCCGCGACGAGTTATGGGAGAAGGGCGCAACCAGCGGCCACGTCCAGTCCGTCAGGGAGGTCCGCGTCGACTGCGACGCCGACACGCTGCTCTATCTGGTCGACCAAGAGGGTGGCGCGTGTCACACCGGCCACCGGTCGTGCTTCTACCGGACGATCGAGGGGGAAAACGTCGGCGAACGAGTGTTCGACCCCGACGCCGTCTACGAATAAGATGAGCGAACGCGCTCCGCCCTCCGACGCGCGCGCAGGCGCTACCGCAGGGAGCGACGGCGAACCGACCCCGCTCGAGGAACTCGAGGCCGCCCGGAACCGTCTCGAGACCATCGAGGACCGCATCGCCGACCACGACGAAGACACCGTCGACGAGGTCGCGACGGCCTATCGGCGGGCCGAGACCCTGCTCGAGGACTACGTCGACCGCGCGACCGGCACCGGCAAGGAGAACTTCCAAGCCTACATCGAACTCGAGGGGAAGTTCGACGGACTCGTCTCCGGACTCTCCGAGGACCTCCCCGAACACGAGGCCTTCGAGGACGCCCTCGAGGCGATCGACAAGCGCCGGCTCAGCGAGTCGGACTTCGAACGGGCCCGCGAGGCCCTCGAACCCGCCGCTGAGTACGCCGACCTGCTCGACGACCGCGAGGCCGCCCGCGCGGACCTCGCCGAGGCCCGCAAGACCGCGAGCAAACGCCTCCGGACGGTCGGCGACGAGATCGACGAGCGAGAGCGGCTGCTCGAACTGGCAAACGCCGACTTGGACGCCCCCGTCGAGCGGCTCCGCGAGCCGATCGAGCGCTACAACGAGGCCGTCCGCGAGGCCTTTCGCGAGTACCGGCTCGAGGCGAGCGCCCGCGAGGTGTTCGACCTGCTCGAGCGGAGCCGGTGGTACCCGTTCGTGGGCTACGAGCAACCGCCCGAGGACCTGTCGCGGTACGTCCGAGAGAACGACGCCGGCGAGTACACGATCCCCGAACTGCTCGAGTACGCCGACTACTCCCGGTCGAAGCTCTCTCATTACGTCGACAGCGCGGACGAACTCAAGCGCAACGTGGCGACCCAGCAGACGTTTCTCGACGGGATCGACGCCGAGCCACTGACGGTCGACTGGCCGCCCGAGCCAGCCGGTGCGCTGCGACGCCGGGCGCGGGAGTACCGTCCCTTCGTCGCCCGGATCGCCGACGAGGACGTCGTGGCGAACCTTCGCGAGGTCCGACTGCTCGCGACCGATCCCGACTACGACCGGCTCCAGACGGCCGCCCAGGCGGTCGCGCAGCTCTCGGCCGACCAGCGCCGACGGCTGACCGACGGCCGCGTCGAGGCCGAACTCGAGGAGTTGCGGGCCGAACGCGATCGGCTCGAGGACGCGCTCGAGATCGACGACCCGGTCTGAAACGGGCGAGGGGCCCGGCCGCTCGAGAACGCCGTCGCCGCAAAATCAGCCCTGTACTTTAGCCGCCGCCGACCGAACGGCACGTATGAGCAGACACGTCCTCGTGCCGATGGACGACTCCGAGCCGGCGCGGGCAGCACTGGACCACGCCCTCGAGTGGGTGCCGGCCGATCGGCTGACGGTCGTCCACGCGGTCGACGACCTCACGGCCGACTACGAGGGCATCGTTTCGGGGGCCGACGAGCCCGACTTCTTCGCCGACGCGAGGGCGATCGCCGACGACCGCGGCCGGTCGCTCGAGACGACCGTCGTCGAGGGCGAGGGGGCGGCCGAGGCAATCCTCGAGTACGTCGACGAGGCCGATGTCGACGCGATCGTGATGGGCAGCGAGGGGAAGGCGGGCGTCTCGCGGCTGTTGTTGGGCAGCGTCGCAGAGGGGGTTACGCGGCGGGCCGCGGTTCCGGTGACGATTGTTCCCTGAGTCGGTCGCGCTGTTCAGTACAGATTCGTATGGAGAACGACAGATTGGGCTACGAATGATCAGCAGTTTGCAGGAAAGAATACACACAAATAGCGATACTGATGAAAATCAGAGATACTGTCCACGATTCGTCTCCACTTATACTAGTCACAACAGCAAGAACTGCAAACGCTAAGGCAACGATAGCCGAACGAATCGAACGAAGATGTGCTGTTAACAGCAAATACTGATCGTCATTCATAGATAATGTATAGTATTTCTATAATATATGCCTTCTGTTAATAGAGGCGAGAGCTAATTACTACTTCGAGACCTGCATGGCCTGTACTGAACAGTTAGGCCGCTCGAGCGGACGATAGAAACCGGGTTCAGGCGTCGGCCTTCGCGTCGGCCAGCGCCTCGTACATGTCGTCGACGAGTTCCTCGGCACGGTCGCCGTCGCGGGCCTCGGCGTAGATCCGGACGAGCGGCTCGGTGCCGGAGGGGCGGGCCAGCACCCACGCATCGCCGTAATCCAGCCGGTAGCCGTCTCGAGTGTTGAGTTCCGCGTCGGCCGCTTTGGCCTGATTGGCGGCCGCATCGAGCATCGCGTCGCGTTCCGCCGTCGACTCGTACTCGAGGTTGCGCCGGACGTTGACGTAGCCGTCGTAGGGGGCGACGATCTCGCTGACCGGCCGCTCGGCCACGAGTTCGAGGAATCGGGCCGCGGTGAAGGCCCCGTCCCGGGAGAGCCGGTAGTTCGGGAAGAAGATCCCGCCGTTGCCCTCGCCGGCGATCGGGACCCGCTGGCCCGAGGCCTCGAGTTCGCGGATGCGGGTGATGATGTTCGTCGAACCGATCGGGGTGAGTTCGAGGTCGGCCCCGACCTCGTTCACGACGTCGACGAGCCGCTGGGAGACGTTGACCGCCGAGACGGTCGTGTCGCCGGCCTCGAGTTCGGCGGCCGCAAGCGCCGCGAGCGTGGCGTCGCCCTCGACGTACTCGCCGTCCTCGTCGAAGAAAATCGCGCGGTCGGCGTCGCCGTCGTGGGCGATCCCGACGTCGGCGTCGGTCGATCGGACGAGCCGACCCAGATCGGCGAGGTTGTCGGGGACCGGTTCGGGGTCACGACCGGGGAAGTGGCCGTCCGGCTGGCCGTTGACGGTAACGACCCGACAGCCCAGTTCCCGGAAGAACTCGGGGCTGGTCAGCGCGCCCGCGCCGTGGCCGGGATCCAACGCGACGGTCAGGTCCGCGTCGGCGATCGGCTGGCGGTCGACGGCCGCGAGCAACCCCTCGACGTAGGCCCGGCGAACGCCGTCGATCTCGCGGACCCGGCCCGTCTCGTCCCAGGCGGCCGCGGTGAACGACTCGGTCAGCAGTCGGTCCTCGATGGTCTCGAGGGTCGCGACCGAGAGTTCGACGCCGTCGGCCCCGACGAGTTTGATCCCGTTGTACTGGGGTGGGTTGTGCGAGGCCGTGACGACGATCACTGGGACCGCCTCGTGTTCGGCGTAGGTCTGTGCGCCAGGGGTAGGAACGATCCCCAGTCGGTCGACGTCGATGCCGATGCTCGCTAACCCACTGGCGGCCGCATCGGCCAGCATGCGGCCGGTGTAGCGGGTGTCGCGAGCGATCCCGACCCGCTCCGCGCCGGCGTCCTCGGCCCAGATCGTCCCCGCCGCCTTCGCAACGCGGAGGACGAACGCGGGCGTCAACTCCTCGTTGGCGACGCCCCGCGTCCCGCTCGATCCGAATATCTCCATTACGCGTTAGTCGGCGGGGACGCCCCATAGTGATTCCGCAAACCGCTGCCGAAGACGGCCCCGGGACGGAACGTTTTCGGCCCGTCCCGTCCACGGTCACGTATGCACTCGATCGAGGAGAAACGCGTCTACGGCGACCGAGAGGGCGCGATCACCGCCTATGTCGCGAGCGCGTTCGGTGTCGTTCGGGTCCGCGTCGCCGGCGACACCGTCGGCGAGTTCGGTCTCTGCGAACGCTGCGAGGCTCGAGACGTCGCGACGACCGACGAGAGCGTCGCGATCGCGACCGACGAGGACGTCCGCGTGGCCCCGCTCGAGGACGGGGACGTGGTCGAGGAGTCGTTCGCCGAAACCGGGTTCGGCCCGGCGGTCGCCGTCGGTGCCGACGGCGGCGAGCTGCTCGCGGCCAGTCCCGATGGCCGGGTCGCCCGCCGGCCGGCAGGGGCCACGGAGTGGACCACGCTCACGGACGAGACCGTCGCATCGGTACGGGCGATCGACGGCGATCTCGTCGGAACGGAAGACGGCGTCTATCGGATCCACGACGGCGGACTCGACCACGCCGGTCTGACCGACGTACGAGACATCTCGGCCGCCGGCGTCCCGCTCGCGGCCACCGCCGAGGGCCTATACAAACTGGGAAACGGGTGGATGGCGGTCCGCGAGGGACCGTTCGATGCCGTCTCGGCGGATCCCCGATCGGAACAGGGGACGCTGACGCGCGCACACGCAGTCGCGAGCGAGGAAGTATACGGCTACGCCGGCGACGACGAGTGGGACGCGCTCCCGGACGCGAGCGAACCGATCGTCGACGTCGGCTACGGCGAGACGGTCTACGCCGTGACCGAGGGCGGAACCTTCCTAGCGGCCGCCGAGGACGGATGGCGACCGCACCCGATCGGGGTCCGGGACGTGACCGGGCTGGCCGTGCGATAGCGGGAGACCGCCGATCCGCGTCTGACGGAGGTTTAATTACGTGGGCTGCTACCCACGGGATATATGGGAGAGCTACCACGACGGAAACTGCTAGCCGTAAGCGGTACTGCCCTCACCGGCGCGGTCGCCGGCTGCATGGGCGGTGACGACGGCGACGACGGGAACGGTGACGGCTCCGGGGACGGCGGGACCGAGGACCCCGCCGACGGGGAAACCGAAAGCGAAACCGTCGACGGAACGATCCTCGGCGAGATCACCGTCGACAACCTAGACGGCGATGCCCACACGGTCGACATCATCGTCGAATTCGACCGGGAAATCGAGGACTGGGCGACCGAGGAACTCGAGGCCGGCGGCGGGACGACCCTCGATCGAAACTGGCCGACCGAGTCGGGGCAGTTCCGCGTGACGACGCGGCTCGATCAGGGCGAGCCGGTCGAAGTCACGCCGGCGGACTGGAACGACCCGTCGTGTCTGAACCTCTTCGTTCGGATCGATCGGAACGGGGAACTGACGCTCCTGAGCGATACGACCGGCGGACCGTGTGGCGCCGGCGATCCGAGCGTCGACGACACCGACGCGTGACAGACCCCGCCGGCCGCGCTCACGCCTGCCCGAGCGAGGGTGTGGGTCCAGAACGAAAACTGGTTTAGCCCCCGCGCTGTCGAACCGACTATGATCGTCAGCGGATCCACGTCGCAGGCCCTGGCCGCGGCGCTGGCACGCGAACTCGAGGAACCGCTCGCCGCCGTCGAGTACGACCGCTTTCCCGACGGTGAACTGCTCGCGGCCGCCCCCGGCGTTGCCGAGGCCGACCCAGATCGAGCCGTGATCGTCGCCTCGACCGTCTCGAGCGACGCCCATCTCGAACTCCTCCAGCTACAGGACGCCGTCCGCGAGGCCGGGGTCGAGGAGGTCGTCACCGTCCTCCCCTACATGGGCTACGGCCGGCAGGACGCGGCGTTCGAACCGGGTCACCCCGTCTCGGCGCGGGCGGTCGCCCGCGCGATCTCGACCGGAACCGATCGCGTGCTGACGGTCAACCCCCACGAGACGGCCGTCTGCGAGTTCTTCGAGCCGACGGCGACGGCCGTCGACGCGGCGGGCCGGCTGGCCGATCCGCTCCCCGACGACCTCACTGAACCGGTCTTTCTCTCGCCGGACGCCGGCGCGATCGAACTGGCCGAGACGACCCGCGACGCCTACGGGACGGGCGAGACCGACTACTTCGAGAAGACCCGCCACTCCGGCACCGAGGTCGAAATCTCGCCAAGCGACGTCGACGTGGCCGGCCGCGACGTCGTCGTCGTCGACGACATCATCGCGACGGGATCGACGATGAGCGAGGCCGTCAGCGTCCTCTGCGATCGCGACGCCGGCCGCCTGTTCGTTACCTGCGTTCACCCGCTGTTGGCCCGCGATGCCGTCACGAAGCTCTCTCGAGCCGGTGTCGAGGCGATCTACGGCACCGACACCATCGAGCGGGGCGTCGATACCGTCTCGGTCGCCCCCGCGCTCGCCGAACACCTGTAAGTAAACGATTAAGTAGCCGCCGAACGCGGGTCTAGGTGGTATCGCGTCGCACGACTGCGGTCGGATCGGCCGCTCGGCGACGCGGGGGAGCCCGATGCACGGAATCGTCCACAAGACCCTCGAGGAGTACGTCGTCGAACGGACCGACGACGACACCTGGGACACGATCGTCGAGCGTTCGGAACTGGAGCCACAGCTGTACCTGCCCGTCTCGCATTACGACGACGACGAGATCGACGCCATCCTCGAGACGCTCTCGGGGATGGCGACGCAGGACAGGGCCGCGATCGAACGCGATTTCGGCCGGCGGCTGGCCCCGGAACTACTCTCGACGTTCAGCGCACACGTCGGCAGCGGCTGGGACCTGCCCGAGTTGCTGGTCGGTCTCGAAGACGTCTACGACGACATCGAAACCGCAACCGACGAGACGTCGCTGCCGAAGCTGTCCTGTACCCGCGAGTCCGATCACGCGATCGTCACGTACGACACTCACCGAGATCGCCAGTACTGCGGGCTCGCCCACGGAATTCTCGACGGGCTCGTCGCTGCGTTCGACGCCGACGCGACGGTCACGAAAACCGACTGCGTCGCGGACGGGGCCGACGCCTGTCGGTTCCGGGTCGACCTCGAGTGAGTGCCGGCACGGGAATTATCGTCGCCGAGCCGCCAGACCGGTCACGACCAGCAGAAGGAACGCGCCGAGCGTCGCCAAAACCCCGAAGCCGGGTACGTCGTCGATCGCCGCGGCCGGCCCCGTCTCGCCGACGCTGATCGTCGCCGTTCGCTCGCCGACGCCGACCTCGTACTGACTCGCCTCGTCGAACCGGAGTTCGGCTTCGACCGTCGCCGTCCCGTCGGGACGAACCGCTACCGGTCGCTTGGCGGCGACGCCGTCGACGGTCCGGAACGCGAGGACGGCAGCCCCGGGCCCGTCACCGGCGGCCTCGACGGTTGCGGTCGCCGTCACCGGCTCGCCGGGATCGACCGCCTCGGGCTCGAGCCGGAGGTCGGTGACGGTCACGCTCGGCGACGAGCGGACGACGGCGGTCAGTCGCTCCGAGCCGATCCGCAGGACGTACGTCCCGGGTTCTGCGGGCGTCCACGAGAGCCGGTGGGAGCGCTCCCCGCCGGGCGCGAGCGTCCCCTGCCGATGAGCGACGGTCCGGCCGTCGGCCCCCAGCGTCAGGTCGTACGTCCCCTCGCGGTCGCCGGCGTTGTCGACCGCCGCCGGGACCGTCACGGACTCGCCGGCGGGCACGACGATCACCTCGTCAGTGCCGGCGTCGACGCCCGCCTCGGACGCCGACCACCGCGGCCACTCCTCGCCGGCGACCTCGATCGGACCCGTCCCGAACCCGTACTCGAAGCTCGCGACCGACTGGTCGAACGCGGCCCGGTGGTCCGTTCGACTCCACACGGCGGGCGTCGCGTCCGTGCGAGTGTAGCGCTCGGCGTCGGTCCGGACGGCCGTCCCGCCGTAGGTCTCGATCGAGCCCAGGAGGGCTGCCTCGGTCGCCGCATCGTCGTCGGCGTTCAGGTCCCGAACGACGTCCGCCAGCGTTCGATCACCGTCGGTCGCAACGCGTAACTGGCGGTCGATCTCACCGGCCACGAGCGCGCCTTTGACGTAATCGGTCCGGTCATGCTCCCACGTCCCGGGGTCGGCGAGCGCGCCGTCGGCGTAGGGCGACTCCGTCCCGCGCTCGAGCAGTCGGCTGAATTCCTCGAAATCGGTATAACCGGCCTCGAGAGCCAGCAGTCCCGCGTGGTAGTCAGCCTGTCCCTCGACGAACCACTCCGTCTCGGTCGTCGTCCCATCGGCGGTGTTGGCAAAGCGTTGGCGGACGTGGACGTACTCGTGGAGCCAGGCCGGGTTCGGACTGTCGAGGGGTTCGTCCGCGACGACCCAGGCGTCGGACTCGCCGTACTGGATACCCCGCGGTCCCCAGTCGACAGTGGCGGGGACCGCGACGACGAACACCTCGTCGGATCGTGCCCCGACCTCGAGCCGGCCGCTCGCGTCGGCCAGCGCCGAGAGGATCGCGTCGGGCGACTCCTCGAGCGTCGCGGCCTCGGGGACCGCCAGCCGGAACCGCTCCCCGTCGACGGTCCGTTCGCGTTCGGTCACCGCGCCGAAGAAGGCGATATCGCCGCCGGTCGCCCCGGGGCCGTCGACGCGGACCGTCTCCTCGATGCCGACCGGATCCGTCCGGCGCAGCGAGATCGCCACGTCCGGAACCGGGACGACCGCCCACTCACCGGTGTCGACGAAGGAATACCCCTCGCCGGTCGCGCCGGCACCCTGCGAACCCGTTCGATCGGCCGGCATCGTATACCGGACCGTCGGCTCGTCAGTGTCCCCCGTCCACTCGAGGGTCCGCTCGCCGGTCCGCTCGAACCCCGTCGTCGACTCGACGGTCGCACCTTGCTCGAGTTCGATCTCGAGTTCAGTCACCGAGTCGGGCACCCGAAACGTCGTTTCCGTCTCGAAGACGTCGGTGTCGGTCGGCCGATGGCGGAGCGTCGTCGTTCGATGGAGGACGTCCGACGAACTCCCAGTCGCTGCCGCGCCGACGGACGGAGTCTCGAGATCGGCGCTCGCGGGCGCTCGATCGGTCGGTGTCCCGGCGGCGATGCCGGCCGGGAGGCTACAGGCGAGCAAGACGACGAACGCGAGGGTCACGAACCGGGAGGTCACTATCCCTCTCTGGTGAATCAGCGGACAAGACTTTTATGGCAGCCGTAGTGTCACTCGGCGACGAAAGAGCGGCCATCGCGAGTTTCTCGCGATTCCAAAACGCAGACCGGTCGGCTTCGCCTCCCGGTCTCAGTCCGACGCCTCAGCGGCCGCCAGCGGCTCGAGCGCGACTTCGGCATCCACCTTTTTACGCGTCGGGTTCGGTCGCTGCTCACGGTTCCCGTTGGTCACCGCTCGCTGTCCGAGGACTCACTCTGTTCGCCCTCGCTTTCCTCCCTCACCACTCGCGTAAAAATCTGGACCAAAAAGACCGGAACGGTCGACTTCGTCTCCCGTTCCGGAAACGGACGCTATCAGTCCGACGCCTCAGCGGCCGCCAGCGGCTCGAGCGCGATTTCCACCGTCACACCTTCGACCTCCCACTCCTTGCGGTGGCCGTCCTCGACCTCGCGGCGCTCGTCGGCACGGACTTCCTCGCTGATGAGGTCCGTGCGCTCGGCGACGAGATCGGCCACGCGGTCGTCCTCGATCGTGAGATCCAGCGCGATCCGTTCCTCGACGTCGAGGTCGAGGTCCTTACGCATCTCCTGGACCCGGCGGATGACCTCGCGGGCGTAGCCCTCGCTCTCGATGTCGTCGGTCAGCGAGGCGTCGACGTAGACGACGCCGCGGTCGTCGCCGTCGAGGCCGAAGGCGGTGCCGGCGACGCCGTCGGGGGTCTGGGTGACGAAGGAAACCATCTCGTCGGTGATCCCCTCGTCGTCCTCGAGGACATCGGACACGGCGTCTTCGATCGCCTCGAGGCTCGGCTCGTCGATGCGGGCCTCGTTGAGCGCGTTCATGACCTGCCCGGCGCGGTCGCCGAAGGCGGGCCCGAGTTCGCTCATGTCGGCCTCGGCGCTGTAGGCGAGTTCGCCCCAGCGTTCGTCGGGCGAGACGAGTTCGATATCGCGGGCGTTGAGTCGCTCCTCGAGCAGGCCGGGGTGGCGTTCGACGGCCTCGACGACCCGGTCGTCGTCGGCGGCGACGACGACCCGTGGAACGGGCCAGCGCAGCTTCCGGCCGGCCTGCTGGCGGGCGTTCGCGCCGGCCTCCTCGATCGCGCGGAGGAGCGCGACGTCGGTCTCGAGCTGGTCGTCGGCCCAGTACTCCTCGACGGCGGGCCAGTCCTCCATGTGGACGGTCGGGTGGCCGTTGTCGCCGGTCAGCGTCCCGTAGATCTCCTCGCTGATGAACGGCGCGTAGGGGGCAAGCAGCGCGACCGTCTCCCGCAGCACGCGGTAGAGCGTCGCGTAGGCGGCCCGCTTCGAATCGCTGTCGGCCTCGTCCCACATGCGCTCGCGGACCGCCTGCACATAGAACCGCGAGACGTCCTCGACGACGAACTCGAGGAGGGCGTCGATCGCCTTGTCCTGGCGGAACTCCTCGAAGGCCGCGGTCATCTCGGCCTTCGTGGACTGCAGTCGAGCAAGGACCCACTCGTCGAGGGGCTCGAGGTGATCGTCGACCGACTCGAGGGTCGTTTCGGTCGGGTCGAACTCGTCTAACCGCATGTACGGCAGCGGGAACCGGAAGACGTTCCACAGCGTCCGGAGGTGGTTCTCCATCGTCTGCATCCCGTCCCAGTCGAAGCGCATGTCCTCGCCCTGTGGGTTGTTCGACAGCAGGAACAGCCGCATCACGTCCCGGCCGTGGCGATCGATCGCCTCGTGGGGGTCGATCAGGATGTCCTTGGACTTGCTCATCGCGCGGCCGTCGGGCATCAGCGCGTGGCCGTGCATCAGCACCTCCTGATAGGGACTCTCGCCGAGCGCGGCGGTGCCCATCCCAAGCTGGGACCAGAACCACCCTCGGGTCTGGTCGTGGGCCTCGAGGATGAAGTCGGCGGGCCAGAGTTCGTCGAACCGGCTGTCGTCCTCGGGGTAGTTCAGAGTGCCCCACGAGGCGACCGAGGAGTCGAGCCAGACGTCGAAGACGTCGGGGACGCGGGTGTAGGTGGTGCCGTCCTCGGTGATGGTCAACTCGTCGACGGTGTCCTTGTGGAGGTCCACGGTTTGGGAATCGATCTCCTGATCGACCCGCTCGGCGAGTTCCTCGCGGTCGCTGATGACGATTCGGTCCTCGTCGTCGTCGCGGTCCTCGGGGGTCCAGACGGGCAGCGGGATGCCCCAGTAGCGCTGGCGGGAGACGTTCCAGTCCGGTGCTTCCTCGACGAAGTCCCGGAAGCGGTTGTCGCGGGCCCACTCGGGGTGCCACTCGCTGTCCTCGATGTTGTCGAGGAGTTCGTCTTTCACGTCGGTGATCGTGATGAACCACTGGTCGGTGACGATCTGGACGATGCCCGTATCACAGCGCCAGCAGTGACCGTAGCTGTGGGAGATCGTCTCCGACGCGAGCAGGTCGCCGTCGGCCTCGAGGTCGGCGATGATGTCCTCGTTGGCGTCGCGGACGAACTGCCCCTCGTAGTCGCCACCCTGTTCGGTGTAGACGCCGTCGCTGCCGACGGGACAGAAGATCGGGAAGTCCAGTTCGCGACCGCGCTCGAAGTCCTCTTCACCGTGGCCGGGCGCGGAGTGGACCAGTCCGGTCCCGTCGCCGTGCGTGTCGACGTAGTCGGCGGCGTAGACCTGACAGGCCCCCTCGTGGTCGGGGTGGTCCGGAACGCGGTCGGCCATCGGGTGGTCGTACGACCAGCCCAGCAGGTCCTCGCCGGTGTGTTCTTCGACGACCTCGTAGTCATCGTAGCGGCCCGCTTTCAGCACGTCCTCGAACTTCGGCTCGGCGACGTACAGCAGTTCCTCCTCGCCGTCTTTCTCGGCGCGGACGCCGACGTAGTCGCCGTCCTCGTCGACCGCGACGAAGGTGTTGGCGGGGATGGTCCACGGCGTTGTCGTCCAGATGACGAGTTTTCCGTCGCTGCTCACGGGTCCTTCGTCCCCGTTCGCTCCGTCCGAGGCCTCCTCGCCGTCGACCTCGCGATCCTCGAGGTCGAACTTGACGTAGATCGAGGGGTCCTCGACGTCCTCGTACTCGACCTCGTTGTTCGCGATCGCGGTCTCACACCGGGGACACTGCGAGATCGAGCGGTGGCCCTTCTCGACGAGCCCGCGGTCGGCGGCGTTCGAAAAGCCCCACCAGGCGGCCTCCATGTACTCCGGTTCGACGGTTCGGTAGGGGTCGTCCCAGTCCATCCAGACACCGAAGTCCTGGAAGTCCGCCTGCAGGCCCTCGAGTTGCTCGTCGGCGTAGTCCTTACACTCCTGGATGAAGTTCTCCTCGCCGAACTCCTCGATGTCCTTCTTGTTCTCGAAACCCAGCCGCTCCTCGACGCGGGTCTCGATCGGGAGCCCGTGCATGTCATAGCCCGGGCGGTCGGTGACGTCGTACCCCTGCATCCGGAAGAAACGAAGGTAGACGTCCTTCAGCGACTTGTTCCATGTCGTCCCCATGTGGGCCGAGCCCGACGTGTACGGCGGGCCATCGACGAAGAAGAAGGACTCACCGTCCGACCGATGCTCGACCGTCTGCTCGTAGGCGTCGACGTCGTCCCAGTACTCGAAGACCCGCTGCTCGAGTTCGTGTGGGTCGTACTGGTCGTCGACCTCGTCGAACCTGCTCATAAAGATTCCATCTCACTCCGAAACTAAATGGCGTTCGGTCCGCCGAGTCGGCAGGGTTTGACGATCGTTCGGCCAAACTAGGTTTTCCACGACATATAAATGCGGAATGTTTTCAGCGACATGATCGGAATAGCTACTCTATGGTCAAACTTCGAAATAGCTAAGCGAGCTTAAAATTCAGAAACCAAGAAGAACTTATTAAGGTATAGTCACTGGGTCAAGTATGAGTCAAACTTCCGACCCGATACTGTCGTTCACTAACAAAGTGGTATTAACGGGTACACTATTCCTCTCATTTATTGCAGGGGGTGCAATTGTCGTGTTCGGTCTCTCAGCAGTCGGTCTCAGCCAGTACACGACCGGAAATACTGGCGCAGTAACAACTTTTGCTGGCGGTCTCGCCGGAATGGTGTGCCTGTTTGCGTATCTCTCGTATCAGTACTATCGAACCTACGAAAAATAACACGCTGGACCTCCCGGTCAACCTCCGCCTAAAGACGGAGGGATGCACGATCGGTCTGTCTCAATATCCCAGGGAGATCGTTTTCGCCGCTCGAGGCCTCGTGGTCGGTCGCGGCCGCTCAGACGTACTTCGAGAGAACCTTCTGGTAACCGACTCCGTACGCGCCGGCGTACAGCATGAGGCCGCCGAGCGCGCCCAGCCACAGGGCGATCATCGCCTCGCCGGTACCGAGGTGTTGGAGACTCGCCTGCTCGACGAGGACGCCACCGGTCGTCAGGACGCCGGCGACGACGGTATACAGGACCAGTTGCAGTGATTCCGCGAGCAGTTCCGGGCCGAGGGATGTCATTAGCACGTCTCTACCCACCCACCCAACGTAAACCTGTCCCCTCGAGTGCGACGCATCCACACGGTCGGCGACGACTACTCGACCGGCAGCCGCGACCGAGAACCGACTCGGCTAAACCGCTGGGAACGTAGTCCGGACCGTGCCCGCGTCCGATTCCGAGACCGACGCCGACGACGGTTCGGCGACCGGCGACGATCCCGCCGTTCCGACCGAGCGCAACGTCCTCGAGCCAGACTGTGCGCGCTGTCCGAAACTGGCCGAGAGCCGCGAGTGTATCTCGTGGGGGACCGGCCCGCTCGAGGCCGACGTCGTGGTCGTCGGCGAGGCTCCCGGCTACGGGACCCCCGAGGCGGACCGCTGGCGGGGCGGCAACTGGACCGGGAAGGCCTACACCTCGCGTCACTCCGGCCGCCGGATCCGGCGCATGCTCGAGCGAGTCGGCTACGGCGACGACGCCTACTACACGAACGCGGTGAAGTGTTTTCCAGCCGATCCGGACGACCCCACCACCAACCGCGAGCCGACGCCCGAGGAACGGGCGAACTGCCGGCCCCACCTGCTGACCGAACTCGAGGAGGTCGATCCGACGGTCGTCCTCGCGACCGGCAAACACGCGACGGAGACGGTACTGACGGCCGAGAGCCGTGACCTCGAGGGGTTTCTCGACAGCGTTCTCGAGCCGGTATGGTGTGGCCGCCTCGGCGTGTGGCTCGTACCGATCCTCCATCCCTCGTATCAGGACGTCTGGATCGGCCGGCTGGGATACGAGCCCGACGAGTATCTCGCGGCGATCGCCGAGACGCTCGACGACCTGTGTCGTGGCCGGGACAGCGGTGGCGGCGAGTAAGCTTCTTACGACGAGACGACACATACCCGCGTATGAGTACGATCTTCAGCCAGATCGTGGAGGGGGAGATCCCCGCACGGATCGTGTACGAGGACGAGACGACGATCGCCTTCCTGGACGCCAATCCGCTCGCGCCGGGCCACACGCTCGTCATCCCGAAAGACGAGTACGAGCGGCTGAACGACGTCCCCGACGACGTCGCCGCGGACCTCTACGAGACCGTCCACCACATGGTCCCCGTCGTCGAGGACGCGGTCGACGCCGACGCGACCACCGTCGCGTTCAACAACGGCGAGGAGGCCGGCCAGGAAGTACCCCACGTCCACTGTCACATCGTCCCCCGGTTCGAGGGCGACGGCGGCGGCCCGATCCACGCCGTCGCGGGCGACCGCCCGGATCTCGACGACGACGAACTCGACGACATCGCTGCCGACATCGAGTCCAGCGCCTGAGATCGGCGGCTCAGTTCTCGCCGTCGCTCGAGCGGCCCACCCGCTCGAGCGTGCCGGCCACGTTCCGTGAGCGAAGCGCTCGTCCCTCGGTCGTCCGCCGCCGGCGAATATATTCGTCCCGAGGGCTTTGCACCGTCGCCCCGAGGTCGGGAACGAATGAGCGATCGGGAAGAGACCCTGCGGGAGCTGGCGGCGCGGCTCTGCGAGAAGGAGGCCGTCGCCGACGCGTTCGTCGCGAAGAGCTTCACCGACCACCACCTAATGGTCGACCTCGAGGACGGGAAGTCGATGCCGACGGAGATCCGCGAGCTGCTTGCGGCCCACGACCTTCGTGGGGCGAACGCGGAGTACGACACCGACGCGGATGACCCCTCGTTCGCGGGCGATTTAGAAGACGGAACGCGTCACCAGTTCGTCGATACCGAAACACGGGGCGACCACCAGTCCTACGTCGTGGACTGACGGCGGTGCCGTCGGTGGACGACCCGTCGGCTGCCACGGTATGGCTGCCGTGACGTTTTTGCCGTCCGCACGCGACGCTGGCGTATGGCCCTCGCCGGCATCGTTGCCCAGTTTCGCGCCCACCCCGTCGCCACCGTCCTCGAACTCGGCAGCGTCCTCGTCTGCTGTCTGCTGTTTGCCGGTACCTTCGTCCTGCTCTCGACTGGCGTGCCGACCGGGCGGGGCGACCCGTGGCTCGTTCTGATCGGGATCGGCGTCGCCTTCGTCCTCTTCTGGACGGCGCTGGTGCCGCTCTACGAGCGGACCCTAGAGTAGAGTCCCAAGCAGCAGGTCCCCGTAGATCAGCGCGATCACCAACCCGGCGAAGATCGGCACCAGGAACGGCGTCCCCGGCGAGATCCAGACCGTCTCATTTTCGTGTAGCACCTCGAGTCCGTCCCGGAGCGCCTCGGGCGTCGTGCCGTAGGCCGACCCCTCGATGTCGTCGAGGAACGCCTCGGCACCCCACGGATCGTCGACCGCGGGCGCTCCCTGCGAGTCGGCCGCCGCGGTCGCGGCCGTCTCGGTTTCGGCCCCCTCGAGCGCGCCGCCGTCGCCCCGGAGATCGACGTCGGCAGTCACCGCGCCGTCGGTCGGCGGGTTCGGCTCGTCGGGGAGAGTTGCGGGGTCGCGGTACCGCTCGGGAGCATCGCGCAACTGCGCCAGCGAGAGCCCCCGCCAGCGCAGGTACATCCGCAGGGCGTCGAGGTCGAGGCCGCCCCGCGAGAGCCCCGTCGGCGTCTCGAGCAGGCGGCCGTGGGTCTCCGGCACCTGCTCCCACGAGACCGGCCAGCCGACGAACATCACGGGGGCGATCCGGCCCGCGGCGGCGTTGCGGATCGCCAGCACGACCGGGAGCGCGACCGCGACGAGGACGGCGTTGGTCAGGATCGTAAACGAGAAGGCACCGATCCGGGTCGGCTCGAGCGGCAGTGTCACCGTCCCCAGCGCGTACTCGGGGAAGGTCGGGAACAGGACCGCGAGGACGAGTAAGGCCTTCGCGTCGGCCCCGCCGAAGCCGCCGATCCACCAGAACAGGTAGGCGATGGGGACGACCAGTCCCAGGCTGATCGCCGTCGGGACGAGGAAGTCGTAGCTCCAGACGGTCCCGCCGGCAGCCCACGCCAGTCGGGCGTCCCAGAGCAGCAGGACAGCCCCGAGGAGCGCGAGGGGGATCCAGACGGTACTCGAGACGCGTCTGGTCTCGATGTCGCGGTAGGCGGTCCAGGCGAAGACGGGGACGGCGACGAGTCGAAGGAGGTCCGGCCCGGTCGCAACGGTACCAGCAAGCGTCACGGGCGTCCCTGCGAAGCGCGGTGCCGTTACGTTTTCGGCCTCCGGACGGCATCGGGGGCGACCGCGACCGTACCGGTTTCCCCGGGTGTGCCGGTATCGGACAGCGAACCGACCGGAAACTGAACGCCAGAGCAACGGTGGTCGCTCACGGTCGAATTCCGACACCGGCTCGCGCGTTCGGCCGGTGATCGTCACAGCAAACGGCATATCCGTTCGTGCTGCGAACGCCTCGAGCATGAGGGACGGCGCGGCCTTCTCGACCCTGTACACCGGCGTCTTACTCGCGGTACCGGGCCTGCTGGCGTGGGTGACCGGGCAGGCGCTGCTCTTTCCGAGCCTGGGACCCACGGCGTTCCTGCTGGCGACGGTCCAAGAAGGAGAGGTGACCGCGCCGCGGCGGGTCATCGGCGGCCACGTCGTCGGGATCGTCGCCGGGCTCGTCGCCTACCACACCATCGCGCCCGGCCTCACGGTTACGACGGCCGCACCGACGTTCGCGGTCAGCCAGCTTCGGCTGGTCACGAGCGGCGTCGTCGCCGTCGCGTTGACCTCGGGCGGAATGCTCGCGACCGAGACGGTCCATCCGCCGGCCTGCGCGACGACGCTGATCGTCTCGCTGGGGCTGCTGGCGTCGCCGCTCGAGGGCGCGCTCATCGCGCTGGCCGTCGTCGTCCTCGTCGGCGTCCACGAACTGGTCACCCACGACCGTCCGTTCCGCGAAGACCTCCCGATCGGGCGCTAAGGGCGCCTCAGGGCGCGTCGCTGAACTCGTCGAACAGCGCGGCCACTCGGCGCTCGATCTCGTCGCGGATCTCCCGTACCTCCTCGGGATCACCGCCGTCCGGATCGGGCAGCGCCCAGTCGCGGACGTCGACGCCGTCAACGTCGCCCAACTCGAGCGTCGAACACCCCATCGTCGCGACGTAGTCACACGAGCGGAGTTCCTCGGTGGTGACCTCCCGCGGCGTTCGGTCGGACAGGTCGAACTCGAGTTCGGCCATGGCGTCGATCACGCCCGCGTGGACTTCGTCGGCCGGGTCCGTGCCGCCGGTCAGGATCTCGAGGGAGTCCTCGAGGCCACGACGCTCGCGTTCGCGCTCGGCGAAGGCGGTCGACATCTGGGAGCGGCCGGCGTTTTGCACGCAGACGAAAGCGATTCGAGTCGGGTCGTCGGAGTCGGTATCGGTTGACATGGTGTGTTCTCGTGATCAGTCGTCGGTCGGTGTCTCTCGCGTCGTCGGCTCGAGGCTCCCGGTATCGCGCTCGCCCCAGTCGAACCGGCGCTGGAAGTACAGCGCGACGTTGACCAGCGCGAGCAGGACGGGGACCTCGATGAGCGGGCCGACAACGGTGGCGAAAGCGACGCCGGAGCCGACGCCGAAGACGGCGACGGCGACGGCGATGGCGAGTTCGAAGTTGTTCGAGGCCGCGGTAAAGCCGATCGCGGTCGTCGTCGAGTAGTCCGCGCCGATCCCCCGGCCCATCCCGAAGCTGACGAGGAACATGACGACGAAGTAGATCGTCAGCGGGACGGCGATCAGCAACACGTCCGCGGGCGCGGCGACGATGTTCTCGCCCTGCGTGGCGAACATCACGACGATGGTAAAGAGCAGGGCGACCAGCGTGAGCGGGTCGATCTTGGGGACGAACTCGTCGTCGTACCACTCCTCACCTTTGGTTCGGGTCCCGACGTATCGGGTGAGGATGCCCCCGGCGAAGGGGATCCCGAGGAAAACGGCGATCGCCCAGAACACCTGTTCGGGCGAGACGTTGAACGTCGTGATCTCGGCCGCGAGCGCCTCCATGCCGAGCAGCGGCGGGAGGACGAGCGCGAAGAACCAGACGTACACCCCGTAGGTGACGATCTGGAAGAGGCTGTTAAAGGCCACGAGGCCGGTCACGTACTCGGTCGAGCCCTCTGCGAGTTCGTTCCAGACCAGCACCATCGCGATACACCGGGCCATCCCGATGAAGACGAGCCCGAGGAAGTACTCCGGGCGGGCGGGCAGGCCGGGCACGAGCCCGCTGAAGAAGAAGACCGCCAGTCCGAACATCAGCGTCGGCCCGATGAGCCAGTTCTGGACGAGGCTCAGGCCCAGCACCCGCCAGTTGCTGAAGACCGTCGGGAGCCGCGAGTAGTCGGCCTTCGCCAGGGGCGGGTACATCATCGCGATGAGGCCGATCTCCACGAGGTGCAGGTCTCGAATCGGCTCGGTCACCGACGGCGCGACCTGCCCCAGGCCGACGCCGACGATCATCGCCGCGAAGATCCACACGGTGAGATACTTGTCGAGGAAATCCATCGACCGCGGATCCCCACAGCCCTCACAGTCGCAGTTCGGTCCGTGGTCGTGTGACGCGCTACTCATCAACGCTCCCCTCGAGGACGGTCACGAGCGCTACGGCGCGGTTGGTCGCCCGGTACTTCTTCCAGCGGCCGTCCTTGCGGCCCTCGACGAGGCCGGCCTCGACCAGCCCCGAGAGCGCGTGGCTGAGCCCGCTCTCGGTAACGTCGACGACCGCGTGGAGTTCACAGACACAGAGTTCTGCCTCTGCGGCGACGAGAACGCGAACGAGCGTATAGCGCGTCTCGTTGGCCAGTGCGGAAAGAACGTCAAGTTCGGTGTTGACCTGTTCCGGCCCGATCGCTGCCTCGAGCGTGCTGAGTTCGTCGAGCCGTTCTTCGACATCTTCGTTGCGACACTCCCCGAGTTCGTCCTCGAGATATCGTTGGAGTCGCTCCGTCGCTCGTGCCATCGCTAGCTGATTGAGCAGTAGCTCAATTAATGCTTCCGGTAGAAACCCATACTAGTGGCAAGAGACCGATATAGCGGAGACAGGGCCAGTGTGTTGGAATCAGCCGAATGCTTTTAGTTGAGCGTTTTCTAAACTGGCGTATGGAGAATCAGCAGAGAGGCGAGTCTCGTCTCGATCGAGTCAGTGAAAGTAGTCGGAAGCAACGGGACGGAGCAGAATTCGTCGGTGCGTTCGGGAAGAAAACCGGGAGTTCCGATCTCGTCTTTCTCGAGGGGTTGCTCCCAGAACGGGACGGTGAGGTCGCTCGGAGGGAACCGCCGTCACGGCAGCTAGAAATCTGTCTCCAAACGCTCGAAGCGGAACTGGATCGGTATGGCAAAGATCCGGCAGACGTTCTTCAATTAACGGTGTATCTCACAGACATGGATGCGTACGAGGAGATCAACGACACGTACGAGCAGTTCTTCGGGACGACATGCCCCGCACGTACGACGGTGGGCGTCTGTGAACTCCTCGGAGGGGCAGCAGTGACCGTTGACGGTGTTATCGCCATCGAATGAACGCGACGTTCGCGTAGGCACGTATCGAAGTCACCCCGTTACGTTCGACGTGGGAAACAGTGGGAGAGACTACCGATACCGTAGCGGTCGCCGTCGAAGCGGTAACTCGGTGATGGAATCGTGGAATTCGCCGAAGCTGGGGATACTCTCGGGGGGAATCTCGGCCGTACCTGACTGAGAACGGCTGCCGGCAGTTCCTGTCGTCGCCGGAGACACGGTAGAGACGGAAAGAGTCGAGACTACCCGCGGGTTGGGCGGCACTTGTCGGTTCGAAAAAACGTTGTTGTGGCCACGATGTGGCCCGCTCAAATTTTAAATGACGCGGTTCTGCAGGTAGTCAAGGTGCTTGGCGTTGTAGACGATCTTGACCTCGTCGGTCTCGGGCGAGCCGATGCAGGTCAGGCGGACGTTCTTCTCTTCGACTTCCTCGTCGGAGAGGATCTGCTGCATGTCCATGTCGATCTCGCCCTCCTTGACGATCGCCGCACAGTTCGCACAGGCACCTGCGCGACACGAGAACGGCCAGTCGTAGCCCTGGGCCTCGGCCGCCTCGAGGATGTATTCGCCCTCGGCGACGTCGAGCGAGCCGTAGTCCTCGTCGTCGAGGCCGGCGTCTGCGGCCTCGTCGAAGAGGTCCTCGTCGTCCATGTCCCAGCCGTGGTCGTCCAGTAC
Organism: Natrinema pellirubrum DSM 15624; assembly: GCF_000230735.2. Taxonomy (NCBI): domain Archaea; kingdom Methanobacteriati; phylum Methanobacteriota; class Halobacteria; order Halobacteriales; family Natrialbaceae; genus Natrinema; species Natrinema pellirubrum. Next base: position 57,042 of record NC_019962.1, on the reverse strand, counting down.
TTCGTAGTTGAGGTATTCTACCGTGGGCATCAGTCTTCGGTTCGGGTCCCGCACTGGTATAGCTTGCTGTTCAGTCCTAAATTGTCTATGAGTCAGAATCGACTAATTCGAAGGAAAGAATCCCCGTGTTCGTTATAGAATCGGTGGATAGGGACGAGAAGAAAAAGAAATGTCGGAAAGAACCCGTCAAATGGTGGTGGTATTTGCCGAATCCGAAATCCGCCGCTGTACGGACGTGAATCGTTGTTGGTCGCCGTCAGCGACGGCTCCGGATCGCATACGGTCCGACCACAGCGGGACAACGGAACGAACGTGTCGAACAATCCGGTCAAGACGGAGAGGCCAATGAGACGGGACGCGACGAATCGTCCGGGACCCGCGGGCGGTCAAAACCCGAAGATCGGGACGAACCGGAAGGTGAAGTAGGCCCCGATCGTCGAGATGGCCGGGACGACGTTTTGCATCAGGATCACGCGGGCGGTCGTCGAGGGATCGAATAGATCCGACGCCTTCGGGATGTCCTCGACGTCTTCCTCGCCGATTTCGGGGGAGCGTTCGCCCTCCGCTTCCGCGGTCAGCGCGCCGACGGAGACGCGGGTTTCCTCGCCGCGGGCGGCATCGGACAGCGTCGTCGTCCGGGTGGCTCGCCCCCAGCCCAGCCCGACGATACTCATCGTCGCGATGACGACGAAGCTCGCGGGGATCCCGATCCACGAGAGGCTGACGACGATCCCCGAACTGATGACCGCGACGACGATCGCCGCGGTCAGCGGGAGGTTCGTGATGTCGCTCCCGAGCGTGTCGAGGGTCCGGCGAGCGATCGTGAAACAGCCGACCGCGACCGCCGCACAGCCGATCAGGATCAGCGGCACCATGTCGACGTCGCCGGTGCCGTAGATCGGCGCGATCGCGTTGGCGATGTTGCTCGTCCCGGATGCAAAGCCCATCAGACACCCGATGGCGACGACAGTCAGTGCGCCGGTGATTTCCCGGCGGTCGGCATCGACGCCGAACTGGAGCCGCGGGACGAGCCCCGACCGGTCGATCGAGACCATCGGTCGGCCCTCGTCTTTGGATTCGATGGCGATCCAGGCGTTGATCTGCGGATAGAAGTATCGTCCGACCACGCCGGCCACCCAGAACCCGATGATCGGCGCGACGATCCACCAAACGGCGATTTCGCCGAGTTCGTTCCAGTTGAGTTCACCGGTCGCCATCCCCAGCGCGGCGATAGCACCGACCGCGGTCATCGACGTCGAGGCGGGGACGCCGGCGTAGTTGCCGACGAACAGCGCGCCGCCGATAAAGAAGAGGACGGCGACGTTCGAGCGCAGCGTGAAGATTGAGGTGTCGGTAACGAGTTCTTCACCGAGCGTCGTAACGACCTGCGGACCGATGGTGTAGGCCCCGACGAAGAAAAAAATCGACATCAGGCCGGCGGCCATCACCTTCGTGATTACGTTGGCACCGACGGCCGGCCCGAACGCGGGGCCGGTCGTCGAGCCGCCGATGTTGTAGCCGACGAAGATCGCAGTGAGAAGCCCGACGATAAGCAGCGGTTCCGCGTTCACGCTCGGAATTCAAGGGATCGGATATTAAAAATACGCCTATTCGTAGCGCCGGTCATCCGCTCGTGTCGTCCGGGGAGAAGTTCGCAGCCGATGGTATCGACGCGCGTTTGCCGCAGTCACGACGGTGGACCACGCCACGGAACCGCGCGCTCGAGCGAGTCGCGGAAGGCGGCGAGCGGGTCGTGATCGATCGCCGTGCCGACCGGCGGGTCGCCGACCCGTCGGCCCGCGGCTTACCGGACGACGACGACCGGAACCGGGGAACTCCGGAAGACCTTCTCGGCGACGTTACCAACGAAGATACGATCCGCGACGGATCCGCTGTGCGTCCCGATGACGACCGTCTCGTAGTCGCCAGCCCGGTTGATGATCGCACGCGCTGGATGGCCGAATTCGATCGCGGTCTCGAGTTCCGCGTCGCCGTCGGCGTTCGCGACGATGTCGCGTGCGCGATCGAACACCTCACTCGCGTGTTCCTCCGCGGCTTCCTCGAGATCGTCGGCGAGCGCGAGCCCCGTCGCGTGCCCCCACATCTGTGACGGTTCGCCAACGACGTGTACGACGGTTATCTCGGCGTCCGGGAAGACCTCGAGGGCGTACTCGAGGGCGTGGTCGCTCATTTCCGAGTCCTCCATCGGGACCAAGACGCGTGAGACCATACGTCCCGTTCCACACCCGGAGGAATAAACACGCAGGGACGACACCGCGGATCGGAGCGGAGATCGAACGGGGCCAGCGAAGGGGCTGGGGTGCTGCCGAGCGCGATACGGGGGCAGCGGTCCCCCACGGATCCAACGTCTCGAACTGTGAGAACGGAGTCAGAGCCCGAAGATCGGAACGAACCGAAACGTGGCATACGCGCCGGCCGTCGCGATGACCGGGACGATGTTCTGCATGAGGACCACGCGGGCCGTCGTCGCCGGATCGAAGAGATCGGACGCACGTGGGATCCGTTCCGGGTCCTCGTCGCCGATCGGCGGCAGCGTTTCACCCTCCTCATCGGCGGTCAAGGCGTCGACGGAGATCGGGACCGACTCCTCGCCCCGGACGGCATCGGCCACGGTTATCGGGCGCGTCGCCCGTCCCCAGCCGAGCCCGATGATACACATCGTCGCGATGATGACGAAACTCGCGGGAATGCCGATCGCGGAGAGAAAGATGACGAGCGAGGCACTTACCGTCGCGGTGACGATCGCCGCCGTCAGCGGCAGTTCCGTGAGATCGTTCCCCATCGTCTCGAGGGTGCGCCGCGCGATCGTGACCGTGCCGATCCCGACCGCGGCACAGCCGATGACGATCGCGGGGTTCATCGCGAGTTCGCCGCTGCCGACGAGCGGGGCGACCGCGTTCGCGATGTTCGAGGTCCCGGAGGAGAAAGCCATCAGACAGCCGATGACGATCACCATCGCGATGCCGCCCAGTTCGCGCCGATTCGTGGTCTCGGTCGGGACCGGAACCGGAACCCGACGGGAGCGATCGATCCGGTAGAGGGGGCCCTCACTGCGCACCATCGCAAGCCGTCGGTTGAGCGACGAGTAGAAGTAGCGGCCGATGATTAGCGAGACCCAGAACCCGATAAACGGCGAGACGACCCACCAGATAGCGATCTCGCCCATGACCGCGACGTTGAGTTCGCCGGCGGCGAGCCCGAGTCCCGCGATCGAGCCGACGGCCGTCATCGACGTCGAAGCGGGGACGCCGAAGAAGTTCCCGACGAACAACGCAGCGCCGATAAAGAAGAGGACGCCGATACTCGCCTCGAGCGTGAAGACGCCGGGATCCTGGACGAGTTCACGGCCGAGGGTATCGACGACGCGGCGACCGATCGTCCACGCACCGATGAAGAAAAACACCGTCATCAACACGCCGGCCGCGGTCTTCGAGATCGCATCGGCACCGACGGCCGGGCCGAACGCCGGTCCGGTCGTCGCACCGCCGACGTTGTATCCCACGAAAACGGCCACGAGGATCCCGACGAGGAGCAACGCGGACACCATGCTGAGGGAAAGCTATCACGTCGATTCGGATATTCGTTGTGCCGTCTCGTACGCAGAGAGGATCGACGGCCGTCGGACGCGGGTTTCGATCGGCGAAACGCATCGGCGGCGAGGGGCTACCGAGCGGCGTCCCCGGTCTCGTCCTCTCCGCTCGCCGGTTCGTCGGCGACCGTCTCCTCGAGGAGGTTCTCGATTTCGTCCTCGCGTGGCCGACGGTCGATGCGTTCGTCGACGGTTTCGATCCGTTGCTGGACCGTATCGACTTGCTCGCCGATCGTCTGTTCGACGGCCTCTTCGACCGTCTCTTCCATCTCCGTCGTCATCCACTCCGGATCGAAGCGTGCCATCTTCCAGATGACGTGGAGTGCGTACGAGACGAGGACGCCTAACCCGAGCGCTAACCCGACTCGTGTTCCCTCGACGACGATCAAAACGACCGACACGAAAATCAGACCGCCGTAGGCGAGATCGATGATCGCGTCGATATAGCGTGGCTTCATCGCTCGGTCAGCCCCTTCAGCGCAGTCGCGGGTCGGTTTCGAACTCGAGCCATACGGGATCGCATCACATACCGTCATTTCAGGACAACGTGTGAAAGCACTTTGGGGAATCTGCATCGAACGTCCCGGAATGACGCGATCGCAAACACCGTCTCGACGGACGGAAGCAGCTGGAAGGTACACCGATCCGGCCGACGGTACCGAACCGGTAGCTGCCGGGGTCGGAATCAGGTAGACGACGCCGAGTCGATAGAAACCCCGTCGGCTGGACGACCAGCCAATGCCCCGCTACCGGCCTCCTCGAGTCCGATCCCACGCGGGATCGCATCGGCCAGCCGGAAGCTGATCTCCCACTCGACGCTCTCATCGAGGGTCATGGGCGCTAAGACGTCGATTGTGACCACCGCGACGACGCCCACGACGCGGCGACGGCAGTCGACGAAACCGTCGCCTTTACTCGCGCCGGCCTCGCGCACTCGAGTATGGGTACTGATGGCAACGACGTACGCGGGACGTTCGAGGTGATCCCGGCGGTCGACGTACAGGACGGCGAAGTCGTCCAACTCGTCCAGGGAGAACGCGGCACGGAAAAGAGCTACGGCGAGCCGGTCGAGGCCGCTCAGCGGTGGCTCGACGCCGGCGCGGAGTCGCTTCACCTGGTCGATCTCGACGGGGCGTTCGAGGGCGAACGGGGGAACGCCGACGCCATCGACGCGGTGATCGACGCCGTCGACGTCCCCACGCAACTGGGCGGGGGAATTCGGACCGTCGACGACGCCGTCGACCTGCTCGAGCGGGGCGTCGACCGGGTGATCCTCGGGACCGCGGCGGTCGAGACCCCCGAGATCGTCGGCGAGATCAGCGAGCGCCACCCAGAGAGCGTCGTCGTCAGCCTCGACGCGAAGGACGGCGAGGTCGTCGTCGAGGGCTGGACCGAGGGCGCGGGGATCAGCCCCGTTGAGGCGGCCAAGCGGTACGAGGACCTCGGGGCCGCCGGGATCCTGTTTACCAACGTCGACGTCGAGGGACGACTCGAGGGGGCCGCGACCGAACCGGTCCGCGAACTGGTCGCGGCGACGGACATCCCCGTGATCGCCAGCGGCGGCGTCGCGACCCTCGAGGACGTCCGCGACCTCGCGGACGCCGGCGCAGCGGCCGTCGTCGTCGGGAGCGCGCTCTACGAGGGACAGTTCACGCTCGAGGAAGCACAGGCGGCGGTCGACGCCACCGAGTAGCGTCGCGGATCGGTAGTGGCGGCCAGTCGCGGGAGAACGACGGACCGGTTCGGACGGCGGGCGGCGACCGACCGGTCGAACCGGGAGCGAAACCGCGTCGGCGATGCAGCGTTACTGGTTGTAGCCGTGACCGAGGTAGAGTGCGAGGACGTTGATCGCGAGCAGGGCGAGGAAGGCCAGCGTCACGTGGGGATCGCCCAGTCCCTGCATGAGAAGCGGCAGATGGACGAAAGGCAACGCGATAGCGCCCCAGAACGACAGGAACTGTGCGGGGCGTTTGACCGACCGGCGGAGTCGGCCGCGGTCACGCTCCGTCTCGGGGTTCGACGGAGCGATCGATTCGTTCGACAGTGGGGAGGGGTTTGACATCGGATCGGGGCACCTCGTCTCGACTGTGAGATTCACTGCAAACGTCATATAACGGGTCGACAGTTGGCGTCGTTTCGGTCCGTTTCAGCCCGTACGTGGCGAGTGAATGACTTTTTTATGGCGGCTGAAATTCCGTTAGACGTTTTATTATAGCATCTCCTCCGCTATCGGGGGGACAGAACTGAGTTGCCGAATTCGGCGGCCGATTCGGGAGGCGGTACGATGTGAGTACCGACGAGCGGAACCGCCTTGTATCGGGGGCGGCATGGGTTCGACATGAGCGAGCGAACGGCAACGGTCACGCGCGAGACGGCCGAGACGTCGATCGAGTGTACTCTCGAGATCGACGGGAGCGGGACGGCCGCGGTCGACACCGGCATCGGCTTCTTCGATCACATGCTGACGTCGTTCGCGAAACACGGCCTGTTCGACCTCGAGGTCGACTGCGACGGCGACCTCGAGATCGACGACCACCACACGGTCGAGGACGTCGCGATCGTCCTCGGCGAGGCATTCGACGCGGCGCTTGGCGATCGATCGGGCATCGTTCGATACGCCGACCGACGCGTCCCGCTGGACGAAGCGGTCGCGGGGGCCGTCGTCGACGTCAGCGGTCGCCCGCGGTTTTACTTCGAGGGGACGTTCTCCCAGGCGTCGATCGGCGGGTTCACGAGCGACATGGCCCGTCACTTCGGGGAGTCGCTGGCGATGAACGGCGGCCTGACACTCCATCTCGAGGTCGACGGCGAGAACGCCCACCACGAGGTCGAGGCGCTGTTCAAGGCGCTGGCGCGGACGCTCGACGACGCGACCCGAATCGACGAGCGCCGGGAGGGGACACCCAGTACGAAAGGGACGCTCTAGTCACGGTCGCCGAAGCGTCTCCCCTTTCTCGACGAACTCCCCGTCTTCGATCGCGTAATCGACGATCGCCTCGGCCTCGCAGGGCTCGAGGTCGTAGGCCCCGGCGGCCAGTTCCTCGACGGCGCGTCGGTCCATGGGAAACTCGCGGTTGCGCAGGAGCCGAACGACCTTGGCGTAGGCCGCCGGTCGGCCGGTCGCGGTCCCGTCCCGATCGTCGTCTCGGTCGGGCTCGCTATCGGCGGCGTCGGCCGCGCCGGAGCCGTCGTCGCTGGCGGAATCGGTCGCCGTCTCGTCGGCCGACTCGGTGGCGACACCGCGTTCGTCGCGTTCGAACGTGATCCCGTCCTCGAGCGACGCGTCGGCGGCATCGGCGTCGACCGTCGCGGTGGCGGCGTCGTTGGAGCCACTATCGGGGCCTGAATCGGCTTTTGCCGCGTCGGCAGCCGTCGGAACCGTCGCGGCCGAACTGCCCCCGTCGGATCGATCGTCGCCGGCCGCATCGGTGTCCGTCCCATCGGCAGCCGCGCCGTCGCGGGCCCGGGCGAGCAACGGTTCGAGCAGCCCCTCGAGTCGCTCCCGACAGTCGGGACAGAGAACGACCCGTCGCTGTTCGGCTTCGGTCGGCTCGAGTTCGGGCGGGACGATCTCGAAGGTCCCGGTGGCGTCGCCCTCACAGAAGTCGCAGGTCCGGAGTTGGCGCATACGGACGGTATCGGACGGGGCGTACAAAAGCACACGTCAGACGGGTATCGGGGACGCCGTCGTCGAACGAGGTCAATCACCGGACATTATACCACCCCGGCCGTAGGGACGACAACGAATGTTCGACGAGATCATGGAGAAGTTCGAGGGATCACCGAGCCAGCAGGCGGTCATCAGGTTGTTGCTCGAGCGGGGCTTTTCGGTCAACGACGACGGCCGGGTCGTCTCCGGCGGGATCGAGATCCCGAACACCGGCATCGCCCGCGAGATCGGCGTCGATCGGCGGGTCGTCGACTCGACGACCGACGTCATCCTCGAGGATCCCGAACTGCGGCGTATCTTCCAGAACATCTCGCAGGTACCGAGCCTGATGGATCTCGCCCCGGTGTTGGATCTGACCGTCCTGTCGGTCGCGGTCCAGAACGCCGAACAGGAGGGGATCGTCGCCGAGGTCACGGGAACGCTCGCGGACAACGGCATCTCGATCCGACAGACGATCAGCGAGGACCCCGAGTTCACCGACGAGCCGAAGCTCTACCTGATCGCCGACGGCGACCTGCCGGGCGAGGTGATCACCGAGATCCGCGATCTCGAGTTCGTCCGGAAGATCGAACTCCAGTAACGGGTCAGGCGGCGTCGGTCCCGTCGGGGGTCGGCGCGTCGACGCTGTCGGCGTACTCGTCTAACACCGACGCGAGCGCGCTCGTTAGTTCCTCGAAGCGCTCGATCGACATGTCGTCGGTCGTCACCCAGACGCCGTGGGGCCCCCGGATGACTCGCGAGAGGAACCCGTTCTCGAACATTCGAATCGTCGCCTCGTACTCGCCGAGTTGGGTGTTCCGGTAGGCCGACTGCGAGTGGAACCCGAGCCGTTCGTGTTCGGCGAAGCCGATCAGGTCGGCCGTCTGCTCCAAGTCCGACCGGAGATACAACTGTTCGACGTCGTCCTCGGTGAAGTAGGTGATACTGCGGAGTTCGTCGCCGACCGTCGTTCGGCAGACGCTGTGGATCTCATCTGCGAGGTCGGAATGGATTGCATCGCCGTCCATGTGTCCACATTGGGCATGAGGGAATAATAGCGTATGGGAGCCAGCGACATACCCCGTGAGAAGCGACGAACCGCCGGCGCGTGACACCGGGCAAACGCTTGCGAGCCGGTCGAGGCGGTCCCCACGAGCGCCAACCGACGGGCTCTTTTCGCCGACCGTTGTAGCGGCAAATATGACATGCGTCCGGCCTCGATCGCGGAGGGAACGCCCGTGAGCGACACCTACCGGACCGTCGCGGCGTCGGCCACCGCCGAGTTCGTTGTCCAGGGATCGGAGTTTCTCGGCCACGTCCGTCCCGTCGACTCCGTCTCAGCGGCCGAGGCGTTCGTCGAGACCGTCCGCGAGGAGTACGCCGACGCGACCCACAACGTGCCCGCCTACCGGGTCCGGGCCGGCGACGACGGCGAGTTCCTCCGGGAGTACTCGAGCGACGACGGCGAACCCTCCGGTTCGGCCGGCAAGCCGGCGCTGAACGTCCTCACCCAGCGGGAGATCGAGAACTGTGCGGTCGTCGTGACGCGGTATTACGGCGGCACCAACCTCGGCGTCGGCGGCCTCGTCCGGGCCTACTCGCGGGCGGTGAAAGACGCCCTCGACCGGGCCGGCGTCGTCGAGGAACGCCCCCACGAACGCCTCGAGATCACCGTCGATTACGACGACTCGGGGACCGTCCGCTCGATCCTGGAGAGCGAGGGCCACGAGTTCGACGCCGAATACGAGGCCGAGGTCCGTTTTGCCGTTCGCGTCCCCCTCCCCGAAGGCGACGCCGTCCGGGACCGAATCCGGAGCGCGACGAGCGGCCGGGCCGACCTCGACTGAAATCACCCCGTCGCGCCGTTCGGGAGCCGTCCCTCGATCTCGGCTCGGACTGCCTCGAGTTCCGGGAGTTCGTCGCGGTCGAAGCGCACGTCGAAGAGGCCCCGGTCGAGGACGAGTTCGTCCTCGCGGAGCCGGACGTGAGACACCTCGTCCCACGGGACGAACGATCGGGTGTACGGTCGCCGTTTGACGAGGCCGTTCTCGTAGACCCGTATTTCGGGCGTAGCGCCGAACGAACCGACCTGCCAGCGGCCCTCGGCAAGCCCGCTGCAGAGCCACAGCGCCGCGAGTCCAATCCAGACGAGCGACCCCGCCCAGTCCTCGGTAACTGCGTTGCTCACGGCGAGCACGCTCCAGAGCGCGAGGACGAGGGCGTCCAGCTTCGGGGCGCCCGGCGGGGTCCACTCCCACGTACCGATGGGGTCACCGGTCGTGATCGCGTCCGTGTAGCGAGTCGCAACCAGCCACCGCAGGATCATGCCCACGATGGCGACGGCGATCGACGACGCGAGCGCGACCAGCAGGACGCGTGACTCGAGGGGTGTCAACAGCGACGCGCCAGCCGCGATACCGAATGGGACAGGCAACAGAACGAGCGCGGCCCGTCGACCCCACGTTCGGCCGAGCCGGACGGCCAGCCCACGGATTCGACTCGCGAGGACGACACCGACGAGACAGCCGCCGCCCAGTCCAGCGGCGTACGTTCCCGCCACGCCGTTCGAAGTCGTCTCCGGACGGACCAACACGACCAGTACCGTCACAAGCCCCGCGACGAGAACGCCAACGTAGCCGCCGAACGCGAGTCGAAACACGCGGTCCGGTGGGGCCATGTCGGTGGGAACGAGCGAGCGATCCGACTCTCGAGCAGTCACGAACGACCCTTGGACCGGTTGTGTTAAAATTGTAATGGGTCGCCGGTCAGATTACGCGTCGTTCGGCGTCGGTGTGGCGGCCCCCAACTCGGCACCGGACGCACGGGCGGAGTTGCGGTAGGAAAGGGAGACGAGAATCGCCAGTCCGAGCGCCCGGAGCGGAAGCGTGACGAGGAGGCCGGTGAGGCCGACGGACAGTCCGGCCAGCGAGAGGACGGCCTCGAGGACGAGGAGCGGCACCTCGGGGACCATCAGGAAGATCGACGCGGCCGCGTACAACGTCCGGCGACCGGAGTCGACCGGGGAGTACTGACAGCCGATGATCGTGACGCCGAGCGCGTACACGCCGAGGAACATTCCGAGGACGGGAACGACGACCTCGGGGAGGAAGAAGCCGAGGTCCGAGATATCGGCCCAGCCGACGAGCCCCCATTCACCACCGGTCTCTCTGACGAGCAGGATACCCGGCGAGAAGACGAACGCGAACGGGACGAGGATTTTGTTCAGCGAGAGGAGGAACGCAGTGACCGCGGTTTTGAGTTCGTCGGCTTTCGCGACGCCTGCACCGGCGAACGCGGCGACTGCGACGGGTGGCGTGACGTCCGCCATCAGCCCGAAGTAGAGGATAAAGAGGTGGGCGGCAACGACCCAAACGCCGAGGTCCTCCATCGGTCCGCCGAGCATCGCGACCAGGATGATGTACATCGCGGTCGTCGGCATCCCCATTCCGAAGATGATCGCCGCGACGCCCGTCAGGGCGAGCAGGATCAGGATCGACCCACCGCTGACGGCCTCGATGAGCGCGGCGAGGTTCGGGCCGAGCCCGGAGACGCTGATCACGCCGGGGACGACGCCCGCCGCTGCGACGGCGATGACGACCGTCGTTGCGGTCCGCGCGCCCGAATCCATCGATTTCACGACGAACGTGCCGAAGCGGTAGCCGGCGTTCCCGGCGATCGACGGACGGCCGATGGATTCCGCGCTCCGGCGGGCGGCGTCGTCGACCGCACTATCGAGTTCGAGCAGCGGTGCGTCCGACCGCGGCCGAACGAGCAGGAAACCGACGCTGACGAGGATCGCGATCGTCCCGAGATCCGACGCGGCAGCGGTCGCCGCAGCACCGAGCGCGTACGGATCGGCCGCCGACTCGAGGCCGAGCAGGACCTGAATCGCGGTCCCGAGCCCGACGCCGTAGGTCGCGAACGCCGCGGCGTGGGCGAGCGTAATCGCGGCGATCGATCCGAGCAGTGGGCCGCGACTACGTTCGTCGTAGGCGGCCACGACGGCGATCAACGCGACGATAGCGATGATCGTGTACCAACCGGCTCGATTGATCGACAGGCGAGCGATGACCAGAAAGTGAATCAGGAGGACGAGCGGGACCAGGTAGAACCACCCGGTACGGAAGTTCTCGAGGCCGTTCGGAAGCTCAGCACGTGTGATGCCGCCGATCCCGCTACGAACCGCTTCGAAGTGAACCATGACCCACATCCCGAAGAAGAAAGCGATCGCGGGCAGGGTCGCCGCCACGATCACGTCCGAATACGCCGTCCCGGTGAACTCGACGATGAGGAACGCGGCCGCGCCCATCACCGGCGGGAGGACCTGCCCGCCCGACGACGCCGAGGCTTCCACCGCGCCGGAGAACGAGGGCGAGTAGCCCGACCGCTTCATCAGCGGGATCGTGAACGCGCCCGTCGTCACCGTGTTGGCGATCGACGAGCCACTGAGCATCCCCATGAAGCCGCTCGAGACGACGCTCGCTTTCGCCGGCCCGCCCTTTCTGGTGCCGGTCAGCGAGTACGCGAGGTCGATGAACCACTTGCCGGCACCGCTCATCTCGAGGAAGGCACCGAAGAGAATGAAGATGTAGATGTACCGAACGCTGACGGTCACGGGGACGCTGAAGACGCCCGCTTCGACCGTGTACCAGCGGTCATAGACGATGTTGTCGTAGGTGTCGGTCTGAATTAAGGGCGTGCTGATCGTAACATTAGAGCGATGGCGCGGATCCAGCGTGGCACATAAACTAAAGATTCGAATGGTATGAATATTATGATTGATGAATCCAGCAATCAGCTACGGTTATGCATGACCTGTTGCTTGTTCAATACGTAGTCTGTCTCCTTTGGGATACATAGTTGCTTTGGAAATAACATGCTCTGTTGCAGCGTCGAATAGCACCAGTTTCAGCCTTGTTCTCGGCTGATTTCCGTGAGGCTTGTGGGGAATTGGACGCCGTCTTGCGATATGAGGTCGAAACGGCCGATCATACGGCAGTGTAAGAATCTTGCCAAACAGCACGTGGATAACCCTGACGAACCCGCTGCGCCGGACGGCGCCAGCGGGTTCGCCGAGTGGACTCAGATCGCGTTTATCCTCTTGCATGCGGAACTCGACAAAGATTTCCGAGAGACTGAAGCATGGTTCAATGACTCCAGAGCCATCCGTGAAGAGCTTAACATCGACAAATCGCCGGATCACACCACGCTCTGTCGATGGGAGCAACAGGTCGACATGCGTGAACTCCGCAGCCTGCTCCGCCGCAGTGCGGAGCAGGCTGGCTGGTCGGGAACAGCAGCAATCGACGCCAGTGGCTTCCAGCGAGATCAAACCAGCTATCATTACCGGAATCGTGCTGGCTTCTCGTTTCACAAGCTGAAGACAACGATTTTGGTCGATACAGAGTCACTGGCGATCAAAGACGTTCATTTCACGACGAAGCGCAAGTGGGACGGACACATCGGCTTGCAGGTCTATCGGCGCAACGCCGAAGACCTGCAAGAGTTCCTTGCAGATGCGAACTATTCGTGGTCAGATCTCAGAGAGGAGTGTCGCGCTGGCGCGACACGACCGCTAATCAAACACAGGGAGCACAATGCGCTGAAGAAAGCGCATAACGCTCGGATGGACGAAGATCTGTACCATCAGCGGACACTGAGTGAGACTGCGTTCTCACTGCTGAAGGATGACGGTGAGAAGTTACGCTCTCGGAGCTGGCACGGCCAGTTCCGAGAGCTCACGCGCAAGTGTATCGTGCATAACCTATCGCAGGCGGCGAGTTAGGGCTCGCCGCCTGCTCTCTTTCTCTGGACGTATCCGCCAGAGACATCGCCGTCATCCACGTACGGGTTCTCACAAAGTGACCTAATTCTGATGGTTGCAGAATCAACGAACTGTACTCCTCCCACATCATCCAGATCTCAAAACAATCAGTACAGGAGTTCTAACGCCATCTACCTGGATATCAAAATTTCAATACTGCCGCCGTCTTGCGTTCAACAGAGCAAAATAACACCTTCTACGTTAAATGGACCCCCGACGTATGAACTATCATTCGGGAAGTAGGTTACTGCTCGACCATCAAAGTGTACAGCAGAGTGTTCTCCTGCTCCATAGCTCGCTTCATTTATATTATCCGTTGGTACTACGTAAATTCTTGCATCTCCGCTTGAACTTCCTCCCATATAGTTTTGATAATGTTCAATATGGTAGTCCTGATAATTCCCGGACGTACCTCCTTCACGTTCAAATACGAATCGAGGAGATCCATCACTGACTATTTCGATATCGCTCTTCTGTAGGAGATTGTTGACGCCGCTTAGCTGTCGCTGTCGAATCGAAGAGAGCAAGGACACCGCGTCAGCGGTGTCCGTTAGGCATGATTCCGCTAGATGTGTTTGGGTCGGAATCGGTCGCAGCGGACCTGTTGGAGCAGGTTCGCTGGCGTAACGGTGTTACTTGCCCTCGCTGCCGTTCTGACCGATAGTGATTAGCAAATCTTATTGAGAAATCCACTGAGGTGATTGTCAATCCACGATGCAGCGAAACTCAGTTTCTCGGTCAGTTGGTCGAACAGTTCGTCAAGGAGTCTCCGGTACTCGTCTTCGCCGTTAACAATCAACGGCGAAGACTCCCACTTGAGACTCTTCCAGACAGGTTCGATTGGGTTGAGGTCCGGGGAACCAACCGGAAGGAACACCAGATCAATCCCGAGTTCATGAGCACGCTTGCGCGTGTGCTTGCAGACGTGTGACGAAAAGTTATCCAACACGAGCAGAATCCGCTTGCCGGGATTCTGCTCGCGGATCTCCTCGAAACACCCACAGATTTGTTCTTTCTCCTGGTTCGGTGGGAACGACAGCACGCTCTCTCCGTTGAGCGCATAGAACCCGGCCGCTGGTGTATCGATTTTCACCAGCGGCCGAGTGATATGTGGTTCATCGACCGTATACAGTCGCTGAGAGTTGTCCCATGGTTGTGGATGCGAGACATCGAAAAATCCCACCACAGTCCCGCCATCAGTGCAGATATCCTCATCGGTACGCCACTTCTCTTCGTCGTCATCGTCGTCACTCTCGCGCTTATTATGTGGCTGGTCGTGAGCATCCTCGTCGAACGCGTACTCAACGCGTTCGTCGAGGATCTCTTCGGCGTTGTCGGGTCGATCAGGCCGTTTTGTCCGAGGAATGGCGTAGGAAAGGCCGAGATTGTGTAGGAACGTTGGGAGGTAGTGTGGATGATATTCGACGTCGAACTCCTCGTCGAGAAGGTGCTGAATCTCCTGTTTTTTCCACGGTTGTCCCTCACGTAGTCGATCGATGAGTTCGTCTTGTTGGTCTTCGTCGAGCTTCGGGGGCCGACCGCCCCCGAAGTTCGGAGTGAGTTTGCCGAGACCTCCTTCGTTCCAGCGGTTAACCCAGTTCGTGGCGGTGCCCTCAGATTTCCCGACGTCGTCGGCGGCTTCCTTCAGCGTGGCACCCTTGTACAGCCGTTTGATGAACACGAGGCGTTCGAATTCCTTCTGATCGTCTGCCTCGCCGAGAAGACGATCCAGATCTTCTTCACTCAGGTGTCGCACGATTTTCTTCTCTCGACCAGTCACTACACTAAAGAGATACTTCTACTCAATAACTTTCCCGAATCACTAACGGTCAAGAACGGCAGCTATGGGAACTTTCAGCGCTATCTCTGTAAGAATTGCGACCGCACATTCAACGACAAGACCGGCACGATTTTCGCCCATTCGAAGGTTGCACTCAGAAAGTGGCTGTTCTCGATTTACGCGTTTCTCCGGTTTAACACGAGTCTTCGCCAACTTCAGCTAGAAATCGACGTTCAGTACAAAACGATTTACCAGCGCGTCGAGCGCTTCACGAAGGCGCTCGACGCGCCTTCGATCGACCTCGTCGGTCCCGTTGAAATCGACGAAGTCTACGTTTCTGCAGGGCTGAAAGGCCGCGAGCGCGACGCTCGGTCGCGCTCGCGTGGCCTGTCCACGCGTGGACGAGGATCGTACGATCAGGACAAACCGCCGGTGTTCACGATCGTCGATCGCGGCACCGACAATCGGTACGTGATCCCCGCGAAATCCGCCGACGAATCAACGGTTCGGCTCCTTCTCGCAAACCGCGAGAAGGAGCCACTGACCGTCTACACCGACGGATTTCGTGTCTACGACCCACTCAACGAGGACGACGCATTCGAGCGCGAATACGTCGTCCACGGCGACGGCGAATACGCGGATGAAGATGTCCACGTCAATACCTGCGAGAGCCACGGATCGCTGCTGCGACCGTGGCTCTCGCCTCATCGAGGCGTCTCAAAAGATAAGCTCACACAGTATCTCCGAGCGTTCCAGCTTCGACGAAAACTACTGCGGAAACCGGGAAGAGAAGCGCTCAAACACGCTATCAAAGCTACGCTGTGAGATCAACAAAGTGCTACACAAGAGCGTTCGATATAATCTATCACACCTGCTTCGTCATCATGTTCCCAGACATGTGTACTATCGTTCAAGGTACCCATTATTTCTCCGGTATGATTAATCTGATGAGCACTCTCATCTACGTCAACAGGTTCCTTCAGTGCGCTACCTTGTCCACCCATCGTATCAACTTTATATTCCAGTTCAACACCTCTAGTTTCTTTTAGAACGAGTTGCCAAGACCCGCGTGCTGAGACTTGACCAACAAGGCCACCTCCTAGAAGGCCCGCTCCAGTCACTACACCAGTTCCTCGTTTTAACAGATCTCGTCTTCCAAGCATCAATTTGCCGCAAAGTCATAGGAGGATAAATAATTTTTTATTCCAACACCTGTTAGAGATTGCCAAACTCGAGAAAGATCAACCGACAGCAGCTGTGGAATCTCTTGACAACTGGCGTCAAGGCTCGCCGTATAACAGGCGGCACCGGGGGATAGCCGACCTCGAATGGAGTCCAGACGACCCGCGGCCCCTCTTCACCCACAGGTAGAGGTTGACGAATACGAGCGAAACCCGATTATGACGTCGATACCGATTACGAACCAGAAGATTTCATCCCGTACATCGTCGACCAGAAGGCACTACTGTGCTGTGATGGAATACTTCGACGGCTGCCAAAAGTCATATTTACGTCCTTGAATTTGAGGCGGCGTCGCGTCCCACGAGGACGATCTGCACGGCGAAGTCGGCGAGACAGACGGGACCGAGCCCTGTTAGGGACTCCACTATTACGTACTCGTTGGTCTTATATTCGGACATAGACGAAACGTCGGCGGATTCGACCGGCTCGTCCTCGCGGCGACACTCCTCGTCCTCGGATACCGAAACCGGAACCGAACGCTCGGGACGCTGGCGTTCATCGCCGGGAGCGACATCCTCGCAACCGCGGTCATCCAGCGGTGTCCGGTGAACGCAGTGCTTGGAATCGACACCTGCGGGACCGGAGGGTAAGGATACGGGACGGGCCGAGGTCACGGGGCCCTCGAGTCGGGGAAGAAGGATTCTCGAGAACCGCTTGAAACCGTTGGAGACTCGCGCGACGATCACTCCTCAGGCTCGTACGGGACGGCGTCGCCGTCGACCGCGGGAGCGCCGACCGCGATCACCGAGACCGAATCGTCGGCATCGTCGGGATTGTACGCTCGCTGGGGCGCGCCGGGTTCGACCGCGAACAGCGACCCCTGCGGGACCGTAAACTCCTCGTCAGGTGTCTCGACGTGGAGCGTTCCCGAGAGGACGACGAACACCTCCTCTTGGGTCTCGTGGGAGTGGTAGGCCAGCGGCAACTGCTCGCCCGGCTCTGCGTCGAACCGGTTGATCGCGACGTTTTCCATCCCGGCCGCGTCGCTCAGCCGGCGGAGGTCGCAGGGTCGCTCATCGACTCGCTCGAGGTCGCCCGGGTCGACGACGCTGTAACGCATAGGAAGTCGATTCGAGGCGATCAGCAAAAGTCCGTCGCCACCCGTACGAGATGTCGGATCGGCCGCTCAGGTCGTGCGGAACGCGCGGTCACCGGCGTCGCCCAGTCCGGGGACGATGAAGCCGTTGTCGTCGAGTCGGTCGTCGATCGACACCGTCAACAGGTCAGCTTCGTCGAACTCCTCGCCGACCCGGAGCAGCCCTTCCGGTGCCGACACCGCCGAGAGGACGATCAAGTTCTCGGGTTCCACCGCGTTCTCGATGACGTGATCGAGAACGGTACACATCGTACTCCCGGTCGCGAGCATCGGGTCGGCGATGATGACCGTGTCATCCTCGGTGATCTCGGGGAGTTTCACGTAGTCGACCGTGATGGGGAACGAGCCGTCCTCGGAGCGGCCGGCTTCCTCGTCTCGGCTCGCGCTGATGACGCCCTGTCGCGCCCGCGGGAAGGCCTTCAGCAGGCCCTCGACGAACGGCGTCGCCGCGCGCAAGACGTTGATGATCACGACGTCGTCGAGGCCGCGAACGCGCTCGCCCATCGTCTGCTCTAAGGGCGTCTCGATCTCGACGTACTCGGTCTCCATGCGGCCGTCAATGATCTCGTAGCCGCAGATCCGACCGAGTTTGACCAGTCCCTTCCGGAAGCTGACCTGCTCGGTTTCGACGTCGCGGAGCCGACTCAGCGTGTCCTTGGCCAGTGCGTGAGTGATGAGATAGGCGTTGTCCCGGTCTTCGATCGGCATACCCGTATGGCCACCCGCCGGGTAGTTCACAGTGTCGATCAGCGGCGACGACCGTGCGACGCGACACCGTGTCGAGACGATCGCGCCGCGGGAAAGCTCGAATTGTGACCGCTAACAGGATTTTACCGAGTCGTGAGCCACACACCGTCCGGAATTCAGGCGGTCGCGACGCCCGCCGAACCCCGCCTTCGCCCGGCCGAAACGGTCGTAACGGTGGCTCCGGTTTAATCGGTCGATCGGCGTATCCTCCGGTGCCCGATCACGGGCGAGGAACTCCAATGAGCAACCAGCACCACCAGCAGCCGCGACAGGGACCGACGGGACAGCAACCGACGAGCCGAGGCGGAATGCAAGGGACGGGCGGGCAACAACCGATGGGCAGGCAACGAATGAGCGGCCAGCAGCCGACCAGCGGCGGCCAACAAACGGGTGGTCAGCAGTCGATGGGCGGCGGCCAGCGGATGGGAAGCCAGGGGACGCAGGGCCAGCGATCGTTCGAGGATCACCTCACCAACGAACTGCGGATCGCGCTCGAGGACTTCACCGAACTGTCTCACGTCGCCGACTGGTGTGCGAAGATGTGTGCCTCGGAGGGGCCACAGCTGGCGACGTGTGCGGCGATCTGTCGCGACATCGCGGAACTGGCCGCGTTCAACGAGAAGCTGATCGCCCGCGACTCGATGTTCGGCCCCGAGATCGCGGACACGTTCATCCGGATCGCCCGGGAGGGCCTGCCGGAACTCCAGCAGTACCAGCAACATCCCCACGTCGCTGAGACGATCTCAGCGATCGATCGGACGATTGATTCCTGTATGACGCTGCTCGAGCTGGTCAGCGGCGGCCAGGAGATGGGCGGTCACCAGTCGATGGGGACACGGGGTACCAACCAGTCCGGCGGCCGGATGGACACGGGCGGCCGACCGATGGGACAGCAGCCGATCGGCGGCCAGCAGACCGGCGGCCAGCGGTAACGTCGGTCCGCATCGACGGCCGACGCAAGCGGACGACGGCAGAGAAGTTTATACCTGTCCGCACGCTACCACTCGGCCAGCCGAATGGAAGAGAGCATCTCGGGGTTCAAAGTCCGCGGTGACTGGGGCGATATCGTCGAACACGGGGAGCGAATCACGCGCGCACTCCGTGACGTCGACGTCCACGATCCCGACCAGGAGTGGGGCGCGCGCTTCGCGCGCGCCTTCGAGGAATGGGACGAGTGGCGACCCAAAGCCCACGAAACCCTCGATTCCGACGTCAGTGAAAAGACCGCCGACCAAGCCAGCGTCGAGGAAGGCAAAGGCGAAAAGGCCGGCAAGGAACCCGACGAGGACATCAAGACCGCCGGCGAGAAGCTCTCGGAGTCCTACGAGAGCCTCGAGGACGACGACGCCGGGGCCGCGGTCGACAACTGGAAGGAGTCGATCGATTACGTCGCGCGCGCGGCCGACTCAGCGAGCCGCAAGGCCCTGCGTCGGGTCGAAGACACGGTCTATCAGAACGTGATGACCCAGCTCGCGCCGTACTACTTCGACAACGAACTCGTCAGCGCCAACGTCCAGCAGTCGACGCGCAACGGCGGCAACGGCGAACAGTTCGTCTTCGAGGTCAACGTCAACGACGACGACCTCAAGGAGGCGGTCTCCGAACGGCTCGCCGAGTACGAGGACGAGATCGACCGCTGGCACGTCGAGGTCGAGAAAGACACCGACGCGGCCGAGGCCATCGAGGGCGCGGAGCCGCCGCCGGAACCCGACGACAACTCGCGGTCGACGACGAACTGAGACGCCCCGTCGGATCGCCGCCTCGCTCGGTCCCGGAGCGATCCGCTCGAAATAAGGTTATTATATGTTGGACTGACAGAAATATCGTATGGAGCGCGACGGACGCGCGACCGCGAAATGGCTCCTCGAGCCGACCGCCGATGGGGCACCGCTCAGCGTCGGAATACTGGGATGGCTAGTCCTCATCAACGGAATGAGGATCGGTAGTCAAGGCATTGTGAGCCCTCTGGAGAACGGGCCAGCAATCGTCGTCGGTGTGTGTACAATCGGTATCGGCTGGACGATTCTCACTGGCCGACCGATCGGTCTCGCCGGGGGATTCCTCGGTTGGAGTTTGCACATTACATTGGGATTTTTCGGCGTTCTCAACGCAGGGACCGTCGAAGACGATGTCGACCTACTACTGGGTATCGTGGCCGCCGCGACGCTCTGGCTGACCGGACTATGGATCCTGTACAGACACAGGGGGTTCTTTCTCGAACACGTCGCGACCGATTGCGAACCAGTCGAGTAACGTAGGCGAGGTTCCGACGCGGCGACAGATGAACGTGGAGACCGGGCGGGTTCTCACGGCGTCCCCACTGCAGTAACTCGAGCGGGCCCGATCGCCGTTACGTTACCGACCGTCCGCCACTGGCAGCTGCAGGTCGGCACACACTTGTAGGGGCCGCTAATATGAAGCGGGTAGATGGTCGATATCGCCACGCTCGGGACCTTCGGCGTCGCCGCGATCGCGAGCCTCTTTATGGCGTGGGCGATCGGTGCCGGCTCGAGCGGCTCGACGCCTTTTGCCCCGGCGGTCGGTGCGAACGCGATCTCGGTGATGCGAGCGGGCTTTCTCGTCGGACTGCTCGGCTTCAGTGGCGCGGTCCTACAGGGTGCCAACGTCTCCGAGGCGGTGGGGACGGAACTGATCGGCGGCGTAACTCTCTCCTCGCTGGCCGCGACGCTGGCGCTGCTGATCGCGGCCGCCCTGGTGGCGATCGGGATCTTCACGGGGTACCCGATCGCGACGGCGTTTACCGTCACGGGCGCGGTCATCGGTGTCGGCCTCGCGATGGGCGGCGATCCGGCGTGGGCCAAATATACCGAGATCGCCACCCTGTGGGTTCTCACGCCGTTCGTCGGCGGCTCGATCGCCTACGCGGTCGCTCGAGCGCTGCGCGCCGAGGTGGTCCCCGAGGAGTATCTCATCGTCGTGCTGGCCGCCGTGGTCGGCGCGATCGTCGCCAACATCGAGTTCGCGATCCTCGGTCCGGCGGATGCGGGCGGGCAATCGATCGCACAGGCCTCGAGCGTCTCGCTTCCCGGGCCGGCGATCGCCGGGACCGCCCTCGCGACGGCCGTGATCGCGGCGTTGTGGGCGGTCGCGATCGGATTGGACCTGCGCAACGGCACCGAACGGGGCGAGCGGCACTTCCTGCTCGTCCTCGGCGGACTGGTGGCCTTTTCGGCCGGCGGCAGTCAGGTCGGGCTGGCGATCGGCCCGCTGATCCCGCTGTCGGGCGAACTCGATCTGCCGCTGCTCGCAATGTTGGTCGGTGGCGGGTTCGGTCTCCTGTTGGGCTCGTGGACCGGCGCGCCCCGGATGATCAAGGCGATCTCACAGGACTACTCCTCGCTGGGTCCGCGGCGGTCGATCGCCGCGCTCATTCCCTCGTTTATCATCGCCCAGACCGCCGTCTTCTACGGCATTCCGGTCTCGTTCAACGAGATCATCGTCAGCGCGATCATCGGGAGCGGCTACGCCGCAGCCGGCGCTGGCGGCGGCGTCAGCGCCCGCAAGATGGGCGTGACCGTCCTCGCGTGGATCGGGTCGCTGGCCGGCGCGATCACCGTCTCCTTTGTCGGCTACACCGCCGTCGCCGCGGTCCTGCTGTGAGCCGGCCGACATCGAACGGTCTTTACCCGACGGGTCGTGAGTCCGACGTATGGACGAGGACGCCGTCGACGTCACCGATGCCGCCGACGAGACGATCCAGTGGCGTCGCGACGCCAGTACCTCACGTACCGTCCGACTGCTGTGGACGTTCGGCGTCGGCACCTTTTTCGCCGCGATCCTGACGGTCGTCTGCTGGCGGCTCTACAGGCTCGCCGGCGAGGCAGCCGGCGGGACCGGCCACACCGTCGTCGTCGCGCTCATCGCAGCCATCGCTGTGACCGTCCTCGCGGTCGCCGCCTCGAGCGACACCGAACGCCACCTCGAGCGACTCCCGGTCGACGTCCCCGGCGAGAAGCGACTGGACCGCGCGATCGACGCGGCCGTCGGGACCGTCGTGATGGGGGGCGTCATCGGCCTGTTGATGGGAGTCGGGCGGTACGTCTCGCAAAACGAACTGTTGGCCGTCGGTGCCAGTCCCTTTACCTTCGTCGCGGCGGTATCGGTTCCGCTCGCGCTCGTCGCGCTCGTTCTCGCGTCGTTTCTCCAGTCGGTCGGCAGGCTCGATCCCGAGGAGCGAACGATCTATCTCTACGAACCCGAACAGGTGATCGATCTCGCAGTCATCGAAGCGGTTTCGATCCGTCGACTCGGCGACGCGGCCGTCCTCTCGCTGACGTACGCCCAGCCGGACGGGCAGTACGTGCAGGGACCCCGTCGAATCGTCGTCCCGCCGGCGGTCGCACGCGATGTCGCCGCACTCGTCGGTTCGGAGAACTGATCCGGCCCGCGGTCGCGCTCGATCGACAGGAAGCAGTGACCCGGCGGGCTACTCGTGGTCGTTGTCGGCCTCGAGCGGTGCTGCGTCGTCGGGTTCCGGCTCGTCGTCGTCCGGCTGCTCGAGTTTCGTGAGTCGGGCTTTCAGGATGCGGGTGTTCTCGACGGTCTCGACGGTGATACGGACGCCGTCGTAGGTGATCTCCTCACCCTCCTCGACGAGCCGGCCGGCGCGGTTGAAGATGAAGCCGGCGATGGTCTCGAACTCCTGTCCCTCGGGAAGTTCGATGTCCAGCGATTCGTTGACGTCCTCGATGTTGACCTCGCCGCGGACGAGGACGGTGTCGTCGGCGATCTCCTCGATGGGCTGTTCCTCGCCGCCCTCCAAGATCTCGCCGATGATCTCCTCGATCATATCCTCCATCGTCACCAGCCCCTCGGTGGTGCCGAACTCGTCGATGACGATGGCCATGTGCATCCGGTTTTCCCGCATCTCGGTCAACAGTTCGTCGACGTTTTTCGACTCGGGAACGTGTAGCGTCGGCTGGATGAGGTCCGCTAGCTCGAGTTCGTCGTCCGCCGCCTCGCCGTAGTTCAGGTCCCGGACGAGATCACGGATGTGGACGACGCCCTGAACGTTGTCGAGACTCCCCTCGTAGACCGGGATGCGGGCGTGGCCGCTCTGGATACAGGTCTCGATGGCCTCGTCGATCGGGGCATCTTTCGGCACCGCCGTCATGTCGAGTCGCGGGGTCATCACCTCCTTGACGATGGTGTTATTAAAGCGGAAGATCCGCGTGAGCATCTCGTGTTCCTCCTCTTCCAAGACACCCTCGCGCTCGCCGGACTCGATCATCTCCTGGATCTCGTCGCGGGTGACGTAGGGTGACTCGATCGCGCCCGTCGAGCCGATGAGGCGGTTGATCTGCCGGGTGAGGTAGTCGAAGAGGACGATCAGGGGAAAGAGCAGGTACTCGGTGAGCTTCAGCGGTTTCGAGATCCGGACCGCCCACGACTCGGTGTTCTCGACGGCATAGGACTTGGGGACGCTCTCGCCGAACAGCAAGACCAGGGCGGTGATTCCGAACGTCGCCAGCAAGACCCCGACCAGCCCGCCGAAGTACAGCGACAGGATCGCCGTCGCGATCGAGGACATCGCGATGTTGACGATGTTGTTTCCGACGAGGATCGTCACGAGCAGCCGGTGGGGGTCGTCCTTCAGCGCTTTCACCAGCCCCGCGCCCGAGACGTCGTCCTCGATCATTCCCTCGAGACGGTGTTTCGGGAGGTTGAACATCGCGATCTCGGAGGAGGAGAAAAAGCCGGAGAGCGCGATGAGGACGGCGATCGCGAACGCGCCGAGGATCGTCACTATCGACTGATCGAGCTCGACACCCACGACCGGCAGCTCGTAGGTGGCCAACGGGACCGCGAGCGACGGAGACAACGCCATTGATGTACAGCCTAATAGCCGGATCGGTTAACCGTTTCCCATTTTACAATGACGGTCATCACCGCCGGCGACGACACGTTTACCCGACCGATTCCCCTAGACACGGCCATGAACGACACCGACGACCGACCGATCACGTTCTACCGGCTCCAGGGCTGTCCGTTCTGCGAGCGAGTCGCCCGACTCCTCGAGGAGTACGAGCTGGGCTATCGCTCGCGGTTCGTCGAACCGATGCACTCCGAGCGAGACGTCGTCAAACGCGTCGCCGGCGTCCGGACCGTCCCCGTCGTCGTCGACGAGAACACCGGCGTCACGATGGCCGAAAGCGCCAACATCGTCGACTACCTCGAGTCGACCTACGGCGAGGGAGCCGCGGCGACGGCCGGAGGTGACGACTGATGCCGGAGTTCGACGTCGTCGAGTTGGGGCCGGCGGATCACCCCGAACCCGGCGCGGACGCACCCGACTTCACCCGACCGCTGGTCACCAACGAGTTCTGGGAGGACCGGACGCTATCGGAGATCGTCGCCGAGACCGACGGCCCGACGATCCTCGTGTTCACGCCGATGACCGGCTCGTTCCTCGCCAAGTACGTCTGGGACGAACTGACGGAGCGAAACTGGGACGACCGCGCCGGCCGCGTCGTCGGCCTCACGGCCTCGACACCCTACGGCGTCAAGCGATTCCTCGGGGACAATGACTACCCCTTCACGTTCTTTAGCGACCCGAGCAACGAGGTCGCCGACTCGTACGGCATCGCACACGACCTCGACGGCATGACCGGCCTCGGCGAACCCCGCGTCGCCTTCTTCGCGCTCGCGGATGACCGCACGATCGAAGGCGCGTGGGTCGCCACCGAGTGGCCCGACTTCCCCGACTACGACGCCCTCGAGGCCGAACTCGGCCTCGAGTGACCGGCGCTGAGCGACAGGTTTTTGCCCGGGATCCGCCGAGTTCGACCCGAATGAGCGAGTACGACCGCGCAGCCGAGGCGATCGAGGAGGGGAAACTCGTCGTCTACCCGACGGAGACGGTCTACGGCCTCGCCGCGGACGCCCTCTCGCCCGCCGCCGTCGAGCGGGTCTTCGAGGTGAAAGGCCGGGACCGGTCGAAGCCGGTCTCCATGGCGGTGCCGTCGGTCCCATCGGCACTACAGCACGTCCGCGCGACCGAGCGGGAACGGCAGTTCATGGGCACGTTTCTCCCCGGCCCGGTGACGGTCCTCTGTCGGCGACGCGAGACCGTACCGGACGAACTGACCGCGGGACGGGACCGCGTCGGGGTCCGAGTCCCGGACCACGCGGTCGCGTTGCGACTCTGTGAGCGGGCCGGGACGCCGATTACGTCGACCAGCGCGAACGTCAGCGGCCGCGAGAGCGCATGCCAGGTCGACGACCTCGATCCGGAAATCCGCGAGGACGCGGCCGTCGTCCTCGACAGCGGCGAGACCGATGGCGGGACCGAGAGTACCGTCGTCGACGTCTCGAGCGGGACGATCCACCGCCGCGGTGCGATGGCCGACGAGATCGAGGCCTGGCTCGAGCAACACTGACTCGCGGCAGCCGTAACCACCACCCGCTCCGAACACGTCGCTGCTGCCCCCTTTGACAACGAAAACTACATACGATAACGATCCGACATGTTTCCGTACGTCGCCCATGAGCAGTCAGCCCAGCAGCGACTCGTGGTTCCGGACGCGACCAGTGCTGTGGTTCCTTCTCACCGTTACGGTCCCCGGCGGTGTGTACGCTGGCAGCAAGGTCGTCATCGGCGGGCAGTCGCTCGAGAGCGCGGTGCCGATCGGCATCGTCTTCGGGCTCGTCTTCGCCGTCGCGACCGCGGTCCTGAAAGCGGCGCTGGGACGGTAGCTCGAGCGACCGGCCTACAATCCCAGCAGCGATCGCAACGTCCGCGTCGTGACACCACACTCCGCAGCGAACTCACAGGACTCGCATTTCGAGCGGTTGGTCGTCCGCGGGGGCGGACCGTCAAGCTCACGGATCGCCCGCAACGCGCTCCTGTAGGTCGCTTTCCGGCGGGTCGTCATGTCGACCGAGCGGATCACGCCGTGGGCCGGATACTCGAGCCAGGCCCGTTCGACCGACGTCTGATGTTCCCATGCGATTGCCTTCGCGGCCGCGACCGCCTGGACCGACTGGGACTCCCAGACGCCGTTCTCGGGCGGCTCCCCCGAAGACACCAGCACCGGCTCGAGCGGGTCGGCAAGGACCTTGTGAACGATCCCGCGACAGTGGCGGCCGGTCGCGAACACGTCGCGGTCG
Organism: Natrinema pellirubrum DSM 15624; assembly: GCF_000230735.2. Lineage (NCBI taxonomy): Archaea > Methanobacteriati > Methanobacteriota > Halobacteria > Halobacteriales > Natrialbaceae > Natrinema > Natrinema pellirubrum. The sequence goes on along the minus strand of NC_019962.1, from coordinate 30,964 downwards.
AGCGGGTCTCGAAGCCGGTCCCACTGCCCGCTCTCCGCGAGCCGGTCACGGGTCGCCGCCAGTCGATCCCGGTACCGAACCGCCGGGACGGCGATCGGTTCGTCCTCGAGGTCCCCCGGTGGAGCCTCGAGCAGCGATTCGTAGCGGGGCTCGAGCGCCCGGATCGCGTCGACTTCGGGCGGCGGCTCGCGCTCCTCTGCCGGGAGTCGCTGCTGATAGTAGCACTTCCGGGGGCAGTAGGCGGCGGTGCGGAGGTCACTGAACGAGATGTACGTGCAGGTCACAGTCCGTTTGGACGCGGTTTCCTATAAGAAGTCCCGCCCGGACAACGTGAACCGGCGCGTGTGCGCCGAGGTGATGTACCGCTCGGCGAGTCGCAGGGGTCAGCGAACATCGTGTGTACGTTAGTTTCTTGCCCGTAATCCCGAACGAACGTCTGTACGCGTGGAATAAACACACACACACACACATCACCTAGAGCGATAGTATCCGAGGTCGGCTCCCGAACGCAACCATATGATCAGTCTATAATAGTTGAATACATATACTATTGGTGAAATCCTTATATGGAGTTATGAGAAGTAATAGAAGATCGGTACTTCGGAATATTAGCATGGTATCACTCCTAGTGGGTGGAACAAGTCTTGCATCTGGCAAGGGTAATGGGAATGAAATACCTAAAGAAACAGATGAAAATCTACGGGATGAACTAGTGAAAGAGGGATGGGTCCAAAAAAACAAAAATATATTATACAAGCGTATCACTGATAAAGATCTTATAAATGATTTGCGCAATTATCCGACCGTCCCTAGAGTAACCCTAAAGTTAAACTCTGGAAGGAGAAACACCCGTATAAAGATTAACTTGAAAAAACTCCCACAGATTGATGAAAGAGATAAGAGAGAAATAAATCGTAGAAAGAAGAGTGAGATAAAAGAAGATGAGTATACTATCAGTATTAGAGAGGAAGATAAATAATAATGACTCATCCTGTGCGTATAGATACTGACGGCGAAGAGGCAGTGGATATCCATGACTTCAATCGAGCGAAAAAAGCAGATAAAACGTGGAAACCACTCGGGGTTACTGGGAATGGGGTTAACTGGCATTGGGAGAGTGCTCCCTCCGGTGCTGACGAATATATTACTGGCACTGCTGTTGTCGGTCAAGGATGGGGCGGCTACAAAGGAGAGGTGTGGCTCGGTCGTCAAATAGAAGTCTATGACTCAGATGGAGATGATCCAGAAGACCTTGTTGATATTTATTTCGACATATCCGCTTCTGGATATGTTTTCGCAGGAGGTTCTGGATCTGCTGAAGCTGAGATCGAGGGAATCATTGAAGATGTAGATTCTGGAACCACGAGAAGTGTCTCCCTGCTGAATTTTTCGGCCGCAAGGGCGGGAGCTAATTCTACTAATGGTTTGAGCCAATATAAAGGGAAAATAAATAATTTTGAACTTGATGTCAATGATACTTATAATGTCTGGGTAAAACTAAGAGTTGAGGCTCACGTACAGGGAGTAAGTATGTCTTTTGCTGATTTCGGAAATGAAGATGGAGACAGCGGTGAATACGTGCAGATAAATAAAATAACTATTGACAAGGGTCATTAGAGCCATATTCTATAAATCACCCACCATATACTGTTTGTTATTTTAGAAGGTTGCTGAGTAAGACACCTCGATATTATTTCCCGCCTTAATATAGAGAATTGAATATAGTAAGTATAATAACTACGCAGTCAAATAGGGACTATAATGGTATTATCAAGTGGAATAATTAAAATAGGAATAGACGCGTTGTTATTCATTCAGACAGAAGAGTTGATACTAATTAGTGCAGCGATCGTAGTGATGGTCGGAATTCCGACGGCAGGAATGTACTTCCGTGCAACAGAAGACGACACGGACAGAGTATTTCTTTTGACTGGGGTAATGTTGGTAACATCTATTCTGATACCGATTATTGGTCCGATTGTCCTCTGGATTGGCTATGCTCTAGTAACGGAATGAGGGCCCACATGCTCACACGAGTGCTCGAAAAAGGGACTGTCTTCGCAGTAGCTCTCTCCGAAACGTCTCGAGAAGAGGCCGGTTACGGATCGGTCACGTAATTTCCAATTTCTGACGTATCAGAACTCCACGTCCGTCTCCATCCCCTCAGTGGCGTCCTCGAGGCCGTCCTCGCGGAGGTCGGAGGTCATGCGTTCGGAGAGGTCGGCGTCGGCGAGGACGCTGTCGAACTCGTCGCGGTAGCGGTCGTTGGCGGTCCGGGACTGGTCCTCGGCCTCGGCGACGCGGCGGTAGCGGCGGATCGCGGCCTCGCTGACGCCGTAGTCGTCGGCGAGCGTCGCGTCGTCGGCGTCGCGGTCGCGGATCGCCGCGAGGTCGACCTCGTCGGCGTCGTCCTCGCCGACGAGATGCAGCGACATGCGGGCCTCGAAGACGACCTCGGCGTCGACACCGAGGTCGTCGGCGACCGCCTCGTCGCTCCGGTCGTCGTAAAAGCCTCTGGCGACGGTGAGTAGTTCGTCGTCCGAGAGCGGCGTCTCGAACTCGTAGCGCTCGCGCATCTGCTGGACGACGCTCTCGAGGCGTTCCTGATCGGTCCGTTCGTCCCGCTCTAAGGAGCCGCGGGTGTCCTCTTGTGATTCGGTGACGGTCTCCTCGCCGTCGGTGACGTCGGTGAAGATGTCCCGGAGTTCCTCGGTTTTGTCGTTCATGGGTGGACACTCCCGACGGGCGGCTATTTAAGCCTGTTGCCAGATAGGTTGGGCGGGCGAAACGAACATGGACGACTATTATAAACTCGAAATAGTAGGAAAATTTTCGCAAGACGGCGTCGGGGTTGACTTCGACCGAGTGTGGCAAGAATTAAGTTACCGCCCTCCCCGTCATTGGATATGCATGCACTAGCACAGTCAGACGTGGCGAGGGAGACGTACTGGGGCATCACCAGTGTCGAGTACGCGACGTTTTACTTCCTCGCGTTCACCGCCATCGCCGTCTTCACCTACGGCGTCTATCGGCGGTTCGCCCGCTACTCGCAGGGCGACGACGACTCCTTCGCGCGTCTGAACGACCTGCCGAACCGCATCGTGAGCTCGGCCAAGATCGTGCTCTCGAACGAGAAACAGTTCAATCGGGACCTCTACGGCGGCCTGATGCACTCCTTTATCCTCTGGGGGTTCCTGACGCTGTTTATCGCGACGCTGATCCTGATGGCCGAGGAGTACGCCGCCCAGAAGATCCTTCACATGTCGTTCTGGGACGGTGACTTCTATCTCGCCTACCAGTTCATGGTCGACGCGCTTGGGCTGCTGTTCGTCGTTGGCATCGGGATGGCGATGTATCGGCGCTACTGGGTGCGCAACCACCGTCTCTGGGGCCGACACACCTCCAACGAGGACGATATCTTCATCTGGACGCTGTTCGCGCTGGGCATCGGCGGCTTCCTGCTCGAGGGACTGCGCATCTACAGTGCCGGCATTCCCGACCACGAGATCGTCAGCTTCGTCGCCTACGGGATGGCGCTTAGCTTCGACGCCGTCGGGCTGCCGACGATGGGTGCCGAACAGGCCGGACTGAACGGGGCCGGCTTCAACGTCGAGAACCTCCACTGGCTCGCGTGGTGGTCCCACTCGCTGATCGCCTTCTTCTTCATCGCGTGGATCCCCTACGCCAAGCCGTTCCACATGATCTCTTCCTTTGCGAACGTCGTCACGCGCGACGAGAAAGCAGGCAAGCGCCTGCCCAACGTCCCCTCGGATCTGGACGCGACCAACGCCGAGTCCATCGACGACTTCACCTGGAAGGAGATCCTCGACCAGGACGCCTGTACCAAATGCGGTCGCTGTTCCTCGGTCTGTCCGGCCAAGTCCTCCGACCGGCCGCTCGATCCGCGGAACGTCATCCTCGACCTGAAGTCCTACCGGGAGGATCTCGAGGCCGGCGGGGAGGAGAAACCGATCATCGCCGACGGCGGTACCTCGGTAATCAACTCCGAGACGATGGACTCCTGTATGGCCTGTATGGCCTGTATGGACGCCTGCCCCGTCGAGATCGAACACCTCAAGAGCTTTACCCGACTCAACCGCCAACAGACCGATCAGGGCGACGTCTCCTCGAGCATGCAGGACGTCTTCCAGAACGTCATGCAGAACGGCAACACCTTCGGCGACTCACCGCGCAATCGCGGCGACTGGACCGAGGACCTCGAGTTCGACGTCACGGACGCCCGCGAGGAGGAAGTCGACTACCTCTGGTACGTCGGCGACTTCCCAAGCTACGACGAGCGCAACAAGCAGGTCGCCCGCTCGCTGGCGACGATTCTGAAGGAGGCCGACGTCAGCTTCGGCATCCTCTTCGACGACGAGAAGTTCGACGGCAACGACATCCGACGGGTCGGCGAGGAACTACTCTACGTCGAACTGGCCGGCCACCACGTCGAGACGTGGGAGGACTGTGAGTTCGACAAGATCGTCTGTACGGACCCCCACTCCTACAACACGTTCAAGAACGAGTACCCGGAACTCAACTTCGACGAGTTCTCGGACGATCCGATGATGCCCTTCGAGTACGACGAGCAGTGGAACGACGACGGCGAGATCGACGTCTACCACTGGACCCAGGCCGTCGAGGAACTCGTCGAGGAGGGCAAACTCGACCTGAGCGGGACCGAACTCGACTACACGGTCACCTACCACGACCCCTGCCATCTGGGCCGGTACAACGACGAGTACGAGGCCCCGCGCGAACTCATCAAGGCGACCGGCTGTACGCTCGATGAGATGCCCCGGAACCGCAGCAACTCCTTCTGCTGTGGCGGCGGTGGCGGTGGCCTCTGGATGGACTTCGAGGAAGAGCCAAAGCCGAGCGAAGAACGCATTCGAGAGGCGCTCGAGGACACCGACGCCGGCAGCGGGATCGAGAAGTTCGTCGTCGCCTGTCCGATGTGTATGACGATGTACGAGGACGGCCGCAAGACCGGCGACTTCGAGGACGAGATCGAGATCGTCGACGTGGCCGAACTCATCGTCGAGGCCATCGGCAAGGCAGACGAAGCGCAGGTCGAAGTCGCCGCCGACTAATCGGTCTCCAGTCGGTTCGGCAGCCGACGAATCGGATCCGCCTTTTGAATCGAACGAGGAAGTTCGAACAGCGGTCCCGTTACCCGTCGCTGATCATCGTCGGATCGATTCGATCGACGAGGCCGTCGAAATCGTCGTCAAAACTGAGAACAACATCGATATCACTGTTTTCGACGAACACGACGAGGCTCGCGTCCGTGAAGCTGAGGTCATGGTCGTCGTAACGGTCGAAAACGCGGACCGTTTGCTCGAATCGGTCGTCGGAGACGAACAGCATCTTGATCCGATCGGGAAACGGACCGCGCCCGGCGATCCGATCGCCGACAGTCCGTGCTTCGCGGTGACTGCCCGTCCGCATTCGGGTGAGCGTCACCGCTTCGTCGTACACGTAATCGTTCGTATATAGTGTACCAAACTCACCGGTCAACGCAGCTTTCAACGCGTTCGTCGCTGCTTCGTGGTGTTCGTCCCGCTCGTTTTGAACGGCAACGAAAACACCAGTATCGACGAGGAGGCTCATTCGCCGTACAGTACCGCATCGATCTCGTCTTCGTTCGTTTCGACACCCCAGTCCGAACTGCCGGACAACCACTGCTCGATTTCGTCGTCGGAGAGCGGTTCGAAATCGTCCCGGAACGAGTCGATCACGTCGGCTTTCGACTCGTACGGCTCCGTGACGAGTCGCTCGAGCAACGCCTCCTGCGTCACCTTCTTCCCCGTCTCGAGCCGGATTTCGGCCTGCAGCTCCTCGAGACGCGACTTCGTTCGGTCCGTGACTTTGACCGACGTACTCATGCGAACTAGTAGAGCGTTCTACTGAGAAAACAGTTCCGCCGCTACCGGAACAGGCTTACGCCGAAACGTCGGAACTGTCCGCGACCGCGTTCGCGTGCTTGAGCTCGCGGACGAACTCGAGGAAGTTGTCGAAGACGAGTTTCGCCTCGCAGGAGCGGCGATAGTTCTCCTCGGTGATCTCGGCGAGGATCGACTCGCGGCGGTCGTCGGAGAGGTCCTTGCGGTGGACGAGTTCGCGGGCGGTCTTCGTGTCGTACTCGGGGTGGAACTGGACGCCGAAGACGCGGCCCGTGCGGAAGCCGTGGTTCGAGTAGTCGTTTTCGGCGAGGGGGTCGGCACCGGGCGGGAGGGTAGTAACCGCGTCGGAGTGGCTGGTAAAGGACAGGAAGGTCTCGTCGATGCCGTCGAACAGCCGCGAGTCGCCGGTGTGTTCGATCTCGCTGTAGCCGACCTCGTAGACACCCATGTCCTCGACGGTGCCCCCGAGGACGTCGGCGAGCAGCTGGTGGCCCCAACAGACCCCGAGGAAGGGGATCCCGCGATCGATCGCCTCGCCGACCCACTCCTTGACGGGCCGCATCCAGTCGTCGTCCCAGTAGACCGACGAGCGGGAGCCGGTGACGACGGCACCGTCGTAGTCGAAGTCGTCGGGGACTGTACCGTCAGTGGCGTCGAACTCCGCCAGCGAGGCGTCGAGTTCACGTCGGAAGTTCCGCGTCGTGTTCTCGTCCCGGTGAGCCGCGTTCAGGACGGCGATTCGGGGTTTACTCATTACGCCATACTGCCCACTGGACAAGAATAGGTGTTCCGCCCGATGCCGTGGTTGCCGCAACTGCCGACAGCCAGCACCGCGCCTCGAGCGCCGACGGCATCGAAATCGGTTACGCTCGCGACTGCGACTCATCGCAGGTAGTAGGTCCCCGCTTCGTCCCGCCAGAATCGGTCGCCTGTATCGAACCAGCCGTCGGCGATCCAACCGCGATTGCCGGCGTCGTCCCCGGTGCGCTCGAGTGCGGTCGGGTCGTCCCGCTGTTCGTCGGCGGTTCCGGCAGCGTTTACGTAACCGTCGGCAACCACCGGCCCCGAGAGTTGGAGGTGGCCGTCGGCCGCTCCCTCGAGGACCGTCCCCTCGTCGTCGACCAGCCGGGCACGACAGTCCGGAACCGGACGGCCGACCGGTGACCCCTCGGACTCGTCGGCACGGGTGTCGCCGACGAACCCCTCGCTCAGGGCAGTCGGACACTCGAGGCGGCCGTAGACCCGTGCGACCGGCACGTCCCGATCTCGGTAGGCCCGGATCACATCCCCGTCGTCCGGCGCTTCGCAGACCGCACGCTCGAGCGAGGCGGCGGCCGCGTCGAAGCCGGGTTCGGCCGCGATGTCCCGGAGGACGGCCTGCCGGCCGGGCAACAGCGTGGCCCCCTCCTCGGCGATCGCGGTCGCGGCGTCGCCGGGGTCGAATGCCCGATCGAGCAGGAGCGTTCCGCCGACGTACAACACCGACAGCGCGACGCGGACGAGCCCGTCCGGCGCGGCCAGCGGCGTCGTGAGGGGGACGACGTCGTTCGCGGCCAGTCCCCACGCGGCGACGGCCGTCCGGCAGTTGCGTTCGAGGGTCTCGCTCGCATAGCCCGCAACCGGTCGACCCGACTGGCCATGGAGGGCGAGCAGCGGAGCGTCGCCCGGCCGGCGATCGTCGACTTCGACACCGGCGCGATCCGCCTCGGACAGTTCCGCAAGTGTCACCGACCGGTCGAACGGGATCGACCGCACTAGATCGCGCTGGGCCGCCTCCGCGACGACGATCTCGGGCTCGAGGACATCGAAGGGACGCTCGACGGAGGCGGGCGTCAGCAGATGGGAAACCGGCGCGAGCGTCGCCCCGAGCCGTCGGCAGGCGAAAAACAGCGCCAGCGACACGACTCGGTTTCGGGTGACGAGACAGACCGTGTCGCCGGCCCCGATCTCGAGCGCGGCGAGCCGTTCGGCGGTTCGGTCCGCGATCGCCGATAGCTCGCCGTAGGAGACCCGGTCCTCGTGAACCGTCTCCGCGGGCGCGTACAGCCGGTCCTCCGAGATGTCGACGACCGCGGTCCGGTCCGGGAAGTGGTCGGCCCGTCTGGCCAGCGAGAGGGTCACAAGGGTCGCTTCCACGCTCGCATACGTAGTATGGCGGGGGTCAGTCGCAAGCACTCCCGCCGCCCGACCGAGTCACCCGGAGTCGTCGGTCTGTGCCTCGAGAAAGCCCAGCAGGAGATCGTTGACCGTCCGCGAGCGCTCGATGAAACAGAGATGCCCCGCGCCCTCGAGGTCGCGGAACTCCCCGCGGGGCAGTCCCCGCGCCAACGCCTTCCCGGCCGCCGGCGACACGAGTTCGTCCGCACCGCCGTAGATCACCCGCGTCGGCTGGGTCACCTCGACCAGCCAGTCGGTCGCGTCGAACCCCTCGAGGGCCGCGACCTGTGCCGCCCAGCCGTCCCGTTCGGCGTCGCCGTCGGCCCGCCAGTCGACGATCCCCTCGAGTGCGTCGGGTTGGGCCTCGCGGAAGTCCGTCGAGAGGCCGGCCGTGAGCGACTCCCGAAGCGCGTCTCGGTCGTCCGGCGGGGCAAAGAGCGGTTCGAGGTCGAACGCCTCGCCCTCGGCGGCCGTTCCGAACAGCGTCAGCGTCGCGACGCGACTCGAGTCTCGAGCGGCACAAAGTGCGATCGCACCGCCGAGCCCGCAGCCGACGAGATGTGCGTTCGTAATCCCGCAGTCGGCCAGCACCGCCTCGAGGTCGGCGGCGAGCGTCTCGAGGTCGTAGGGACCGGGCGGTGCATCCGAGCGACCCGTCCCACGGAGATCCCAGACGACGGCCTCGTGGGGGCCGGCGACGGCGGCGTGTTGCCAGCCCCACAGCCAGCCGCCGAGGCCGGCCTCGGGGACGAAGACGACGGGCGCGCCCTCGCCCGCACGGTCGTAGTACAGCGAGACGGCTCCGTTCGATGCGGTCGGCATGAGAGAATCGACGGGGCGGCGGTGAAAGAAGGGGACGGTTTCGACTCGAGTTCCCGGTTTCTCGATAGTCGCTTACTCCTCGAACGTCTCGAGTTTCCGGACGAGTTTCGAGTAGAGAGCAGGCGAACAGTACCAGCCGGCGTCGATCATCGCGTCGATCGTCTCGCGCGCCTCGGAGACGGAAATAGCGCCTCGTTTCACACACAGGAGTACGAGATACGCCGTCCCGCGCGTCTCGATTCCTTCGATGTCCGCGACCCGGCGTCCGGCCGCCTCGTCCATCACGGCGGTCGCATCACGGGCCGCAGCACAGGCGAGTACTGCGACGTCAGCGTCGCTCACGTTCGGGTTGCGTTGGAGACGGGTCGTAAGCGGCGTCTCATCGACCGAGACGATATCGAAGATTCCGTCTTCGATGCACTGCTCGATGCGCCGCGCGTCGGGATAGCCGTCTTCGAGGCCGGCGGTCACGACTTCGTCGTGAACGGGTTCGGGAATACGACAGCGACGGTCCAACTTCGAAGCCAGCCGTAGCTGCTCGACCTTCGCGAGGTAGATAAGCGGTGTCGCGTCGAAAACCCACATCTATAGCTCGTCGAGATCCGCTTCGAGATGGTCGCTCGATACCCAAGAGATATCCCGTTTTTCAACGAGGGCCGCGAACTCCCAGTCGGACATCCCCGCGATTTCGGCGGCTTTCGTGAACGTGACGTCTCCCTCTGCGAGACGGTCGAGGGCTTGTTCGCGACGCCACTCCGCCAGTCCTTCAGCGAGCAGCTTTCGAACGGCCGTACTTCGGTCGAGGCGCTCTTCCTCGAGAAAGTCCTCGAGTTCCGCCTCGAGATCGTCCGGTACCCGCGCCGAAATCGTCCCCATGGCGTATACTATATTTGCATCGTATACAAGCGTTTTCCCGTATTCGAAGCGGCGCTCGGAGGATAGGGAACGATGTTCGAGGGCAGCCCGAACGGAACGCAGTGCCGATCAGGCGTTCAGGATCTGGCGCAACACGTCGGGGGCGTCCTCGAGCGCCGCGTCCAGATCGTCGACGTTGGGACCGCCGCCCTGTGCGAAGTCCGGTGGGCCGCCGCCGCCGCCGCCGACCTTGGCGGCGAGTTCGCCGACGACCTCGCCGGCGTTGACGCCGACGTCGTCGGGGACGGCGACGACGAACTGGGCGCCGCTCTCGCCGCTGCCCAGCACGGCGATCTTGCCGTCCTCGACGAGGGCGTTGGCGGTCGCCCGCAGTTCGTCCATGTCGGCGTCGATCCGCTGGACCACGGCGGTCGTCTCACCGACCTCGACCTCCTCGCCGCCGCCACCGCCGCCGGCGCGGGCTGCGGCGAGCTGTTCGGTCAGGTCTTCGATCTCCTTGCCTCGAGCCTTCCACTCCTCGAAGAACCGCTCGGCGGTCTCGGGGACGTCTTCGGGCGAGACGTCGAGGATTTCGGCGGCCTCGTAGAGGGCGTCTTCCTTCGCTTGCGTGGCCTCGATGGCGGCCTCGCCGGCCGCGAAGGTGATCCGCTCGACGCCGTCTTGGACGCGCTCGGTCGAGAGGACCTTGATCGTGCCGATGTCGCCGGTGCGGGCGACGTGGGTCCCGCCGCAGGCCTGGACGTCCTCGTCGACGGTGATCAGCCGGATCTGCTCGCCCGGCGGGATCCCGCCCTGATAGAGGTCGAAGCCGTGTTCGGCCTCGGCATCGTGGCGGTCGGGCCACTCCTGAGTGACCTGCGTGTTGTCCATGACGATCTCGTTTGCCAGGGACTCGATCTCCTTGACGTCCGCGCGGGAGATCCGGTCGTAGTGGCGGACGTCGATCCGCGAGGAGTCGACGCCCTTCTGTGCGCCGGCCTGGCGGATGTGTTCGCCCAGCACCTGCCGGGCGGCGTGGATGACGATGTGGGTCGCCGTGTGGTGGCGCATGAGCTGACGGCGACGACCGCCGTCGACCTGCCCGTTGACGAACTCGCCCTTGCCGGGGCTCTCGTCGGTCCGGTGGAGGATCACGCCGTCCTCGATCTGGACGTCCTCGACCTCGACGGTGGTATCGTCGGTCGAGAGCGTCCCCGTGTCCGCGGGCTGGCCACCGCCCTCGGGGTAGAACATCGTCTGATCGAGGACGACGTCGGAACCCTCCTCGCGCTCGAAGACATCCAGCACGACCGCCTCGAACTGGGTGCGCCCCTGATCGTCGTAGTAGAGCTTGTCCGTCTCGGGGAGGTCGGCGAAACGTTCGTCTTCCTCGTCTTCGGCCTCCGCAACGACCTCGGGCGTATCGTGGCGTTTCGCGACGAGGCTGTAGAAGTCGTCGGGGATCTCGACGTCAGCCCCCGATTCCTCGGCGATCTCCGCGACCATGTCCGGCTGGATACCGTGGGAGTCGTAGAGTTCGATCAGTTCGTCGGTCGGGATCGGCTCGCCTTTCTTCGCGTACTCCTCGGCCAGTGTCTCGACTCGTCGGCCGCCCCGTTCGAGCGTCTCGCGGTACTTCTCGACCTCGGTACGGACGATGTCCCGGATCGTGTCGCGGTTCTCGTACTCGAGGCGTTCGGCCTGCATGTCGACGAGTTCGTCAAGCGGCGCGTCGACGCCGACGGTGTCACAGAGCCGTTTGGTGCGACGAAGCACCATCCGCGCGAGGTAGCCAGTACCGACGTTCGAGGGGACGATGCCGTCGCCGAGCATGTACGCCAGCGTCCGGCAGTGGTCCGCGATCGCGTAGATGTCCTCGAGCGGTTCCATCAGTTCCTCGAGGGTGTCGACGTCGACGTCGAGTTCGGCCGCGATCTCGCCGCGGGCGGTCTCCATGTCCTCGGCCTCGTCGATGTCCATGTGGCCCGCGAGCTTGGCGGCCCGATGGATCAGTGCCTCCTGCTCGTCGGTGTGGTCGAGCCCGGCGTTGTCCTTCAGGAAGGCGATCATGTCGGGATAGACCGCCTCGTAGACGGTCGGGGTCCCCTGTGAGACCCAGGTCCAGCGCTCGAGCCCGTAGCCCGTGTCGACGATGTAGGTGTCCATCGGGCTGTAGCGGTTCCCGTCTTTCATCTCGTACTCGCCGTCCGGGTCTTGCTCCATCGACATGAAGACCAGCGTGGCGAGTTCGACGCCGCGGTAGATGACCTCGATGGCGGGGCCGGCGTTGCCGCCGCCGACCCACGGATCCTCGATGTAGATGACCTCCTCGAGGTCGACGCCCATCGAGTCGAAGAAGCCGTCACAGAGTTCGACGGTCCGGTCCTTCCAGTAGACCTCGCCGTGGTAGGCGTACTCGTCTTCGTCGACGTCCTCGCGCGTGTTGAACGCGTGGTGGGCCATCATCTCGAAGGCCATCGTGTGTCGCCCGGTCTTGCCGACGTTGTCGATGTCCTGCATCCGGATGCAGGGCTGGGACACCGTCAGCGGGTTCGCGGGCGGGGGCGTCTCGCCGCTGGTCACCAGCGGCTGGAAGTCGTAGATCGACGCCTGTGTCAGCAAGACGTCGTCGCGCCAGCGGTTCGCCGCGACCGGGTAGGGATCGATTCGCTCGTGATCGTGATCCTCGAAGTAAGAGAGAAAGGCCTCGCGCATCCCCGAGAGGTCGTACGACTCCTCGAAGCCGGAGTTGTCGATGAAGCCGTACTCCTCGCAGGGCGGTTCACCGCAGGTCTCCCTGCCGTGATCGCGCGTCCAGAAGTGCGCGCCACACTCCGGGCACTCCTTGCGCTCGAACCCTTCCTCCTCGAAGTACTCGAGGCGGTATTCCGCCGCCAGTTCGCTCATTACGCGTCTATTGGCCCTGCAGCGCGTAAAACAGTTCCGCAACCCCGCCGCCCGAACGGAACGACGAGGCGAACGAGATCGGGAACAGAAGAGTCGGATGCAGCTGTTGCCCGACGACGGGCGATCGTGAACGGTCCGATAGCGGGCGTCTGCCGCGGATTATTGTCCGGCCAATCGAAGTGGAAGCTAATAAGTACGTTCCCGGAGTCAAAATGACCGATGAGGGAAACGCTGTGGATCCGGGGGTACGGCGAACGATCGGCGGAGACGGTGAGGGGCAACAGCCGTCGGCCCTGACTGCTGTAGTTCGACGCCAGCGACGGCGGAGGTAACCGTGTCGACGCGACGGAGCCTCCTCCGAAAAGCCGGGTTGGCCGGCGTCGGGACCGTCTCGGGTGCGGCACTGCTTCCGTCCCCACCGGACGCAACCGACTCGAGCGGAACGGTCGAAGCCGCCGAACCGCCCGCGGCGGTCGGCGACTGGGTCGACGAGCCGATCACCGACGAGGCCGAGACACCGATCGGGCGCTACCACTACAAGCCGACGCCCGACGGCTACCGGGCGACCGCCCCGTTCAACGTCGTCGTTCTTCCGGCTACAGGGGGCGAGAGTGGCCTCGAGCGGATCATGTCGGTCCTCGTCGACGAGGGCTGGGTCCGCAACCCCGAGGAGTACACCCGGTACGCCTGGGACCGGACGGCCGAGGAGTACGTCCGCCAGGAGGCGACGGCCGCCCAGACCTACTACGGGACCAACGGCCGGCGACACGTCCGCTGCTGGTCGTTCGAGGGGATCGTCTCGATGCAGGCTCACGAGGACACACCCGCCCGGCCGAAACACGGGGTCACGTCCTACCTGCGCGGCCGGGAGACGATGGAACGGATCTTCGCGGACGAGGGGTGGCACGTCTCCCCGCGTGCGATCGATCTCCGAAACGAGAAGGGGCCCGACCACGACGGGCTCGCGACCGTCATCGCGGAGGAACCATGAGTACCGACACGGGCGACCGGCACTCGCCGGGCGCGGCCGCGTCGATCGGTGCCGCGCTCGAGCATCCCCTCGTCGGCCGCTATCGGCGACGGACGGCGCTGACGATTGCGTATCTGGGCGGACTGGTCGCGATGTTCGCCGGGAGCTACCTCGGGGCGCGAGTGAGCGTCGGCGGCGACGTCCTCGACACCGTCTCGACGAAGGGGTTCGACGCGCTCAGCATGGTCTTTATCGCGTTCGTCATGCTAACGCTGCTGATCGTTCCCGTCTGCTATGCGCTCTGGAACGGCGGCCCAGGGATGGCCGCGCTCCTCCCGCTGGTCCCGGTCGCGCTCGGCGACCTCGTCGTCGGGAGCTACGTCCTCGATCTCGATCTCGCGACCGGGCTGACCGTCGGTGCGAGCGCGGCCGCGCTCGCGCTCGTCGCGACGGACGCCCGGCGAGCGGGCTCGCTGCGGTTCTGGGAGGCTCCGATCGACGACGACGGATTGCTGTTCGTCACCGCGGTGTCGCTCGTCGGCGCGTTCGGCGTGGCCCGATTCGTCGCCGCCGCACCCACGTACGTCTACGAGTGGTACGCGCCCTTCGGAACCCTCTGGCTCGTCCCCGCCGGGGTCGTCGGAAGCTACTGGCTCCGCCGGCTCCGGTCGGTGTGGCGTCCACGGACGAACACCACCGCCGACTAACCGGCCTCGAACCGATCCGTTCGGCGGCCGCGGCTCACCGGTCGATAGCGACGACAGAACTTTATCCCGCCGGTCCAGTCACGTCGGACAGACGTGAGCCGCGACGGCACACCCCCTTCGGCGACCTCGCGACCCCGAACGGTTCTCTACGTGGCCGACACCGAACGGGCCGCCAGCGACGGTGCCGCCGCGCTCGAGGCCGTCGAGTCGGGGCCGACGCGGTCGGTCCACGCCGTGACGACGGTCGATCGGGTCCGCAACTGGGCGGCCGAAGCCGACTGCGTCGTCTTCGCCGAGACGCCGACGACGGCGGCGGGAGCGACGCTGCTCGAGGTCGTCGACGCCTGCGGGGAAACGCCGCTGGTCCTCTTTACCGAGTCGTCGTACGCGCCGACGGCCGCCCGATCGACCGACGGGATCGACGGCTACGTCCGCCGGGACACCGACGACGCCATTTCGCACCTCGCCGACGAGATCGAGTGGGTCTGTGCGGGGTCCGGGACCGTGGCCGACGGGCCGGAACGAGAGCCCGAGTCCGAACCCGATGCGATCGCGCTGGCCGGCGACCGAGAGCCGTCGACCGACCGGGCGGCCGAGCGACTGCTCGAGGCGGTCCCCGAGCTGGCCGCCTGTCGCGATCGCGACCGGCTCTTCGAGCTGGTCGTCGAGACGGTCGCAGACGCCCTCGAGCGGGATCGCTGCTGGCTGTCGACGGTCAATTTCGGGACGTTCGAGCCGCGGATGACGACGTCGGCGATCGGGACCGACGAGCTATCGCCGCTTCCCCGCGAGGGACCGCTCGAGGACATCTTGCAGTCCGGCGACCCGCTGCTGATCGACGATCTCGCCGCCGACGATCGACTGGCCACCCCGCTTGCGGACGCGGCGTCGCTGTGTTGTGTCCCCGTCGGCGACGTCGGCCTGCTCTGTGTCGCCGCCGCCGAGCCTGACGCGTTCGACGAGGCCGACTGCGAGGTCCTCTCGGCGTGGTGTCGAGCCGCCGGCGCGGTCCGCGAGCGGATCGACGACGAAACGGGTCGCCGACGCGAGCGGGACCGCCTCGAGAACCAACGGGACCGGCTCCGGAGCGAGCGGGATCGCCTCGCCGAGGAACGCGACCGACTCGAAGACGAACGCGATCGCTTCCGGGCGCTGTTCGCGAACGTCCCGGAGCCGACGATCCGCTACGAGACCGACGACGGCCAGCCGGTCGTCCGCGACGTCAACGATGCGTTCCGCGAGGTGTTCGACGTCGATCCCGAGTCGATTACGGGGACGCCGGTCGGCGAAGACGCCGTCCCGCCGGGACTCGAACACCGACAGACCGCACTGGCGGACGCGCTCCGGTCGGGCGAGCGTCGCCAGCTCGTCAGCCGCCGGGAATCGGTCGAGGGAGTCCGGGAGTTCCTGCTGACGCTGGTCCCCGTCGAGCCCGACCCGGAGCGCGACGATCACAACCCAGAAGGGCTGATCGTCTACAGCGACGTCACCGCGGCCAACCGGACCGAGCGGGAACTGGCCGCCGCGCGGGCGCGCCTCGAGACGATCGCTGACCTGCTCGACGACGACGTTCGACCGCCGCTGAACGTCGCCCGGGGCTATCTCGAACTCGCGGCCGAAACCGGCGATCCCGACCACTTCGCGGAGGTCGACGACGCACAGGAACTGCTGCGGGAACGGATCGACGAACTGGCCGCGATCGCCCGCGAGGACGACGTCCTCGTCGAGACCGAACCCGTCGCGGTCCACGACGTCGCCCGGCGGGCCTGGGTCGCCGTCGACACCGGCGACGCGCGGCTCGTGACGCAGGCGCCCGACGACCGCGTCCTCGAGGCGGACAAGACGCGGCTCCGGGAACTGTTCGAACACGTGCTGGGAGCCGTCATCGACGAGGAGGGCAACGCCGAGGGTGACGACCACACCGGTGAGACGCCGCCGGTCGTCACCGTCGGCGCGACCGACGACGGGTTTTACGTCGCCCGGCGGGCCAGCGAAGACGCCGACGCGGGAGGTCCGACGACCGAACCCGTGCCCGGCCAGTTGGCCGCAGCCGACGGCACCGGGTACGGGCTCGGCACCGTCGAACGGATCGCCGACGCCCACGGCTGGGACGTCGGCGTCGCCGAGGACGACGGCCGCGTCGCCTTCGCCTTCCGCGGCGTCGACTCGGTCGACGACGGACCCGCATAGAAAAGCGCGTTAGGGCTCGTTCTCGAGGGCCAGCGACGCCAGCATCGCCTCGAGTTGCAGGCGTTCGTTCGCGCCCTCCGTGATCCGGTAATCGACCTCGCCGAGTCGCTCGAGCAGGCGTACGGTCGCCCGCTCGGGGATATCGAACTCCCATGCCGAGCGGTGGAGTTGGTCGATCACGTCGCCGCCGGCGAGTCCGCGTTCGGTCAAGAGGTCCTCGAGGGCGGCGCGGGCGGCGGTGAAGTCGCCGTCGATGGCGTGTTCGACCATCGCCTCGACTTCCTCGGGGCGGGCGGTGGCGGTGATCGCGAAGACAGTCTCCTCGTCGACGGTCTCGCCCATCACGGCGGCGGCCTGCAGCCCGTTGATCGCCTTCCGCATGTCGCCGTCGGCCGCGAAGACCAGCGCGTCGACCCCGTCGTCGGTGACGTCGATCTCCTCGTTCGCGGCGATCTCGCGGACCTGGGCCTCGATGGCGTTCTCGGTGAGTTCGGTGAACCGGAAGACGGCACACCGCGATTGAATGGGATCGATGATCTGGCTCGAGTAGTTACACGAGAGGATAAAGCGCGTGTTGTTCGAGAACTGCTCCATCGTCCGCCGGAGCGCGGACTGGGCGTCGGAGGTCAAGGCGTCGGCCTCGTCGAGGAAGATGATTCGATGCGAGTAACCGCCGAACGAGGAGCGTGCGAAGTCCTTGATGCGGTCGCGGACGACGTCGATCCCGCGCTGGTCGGAGGCGTTCAGCTCGAGGAAGTTCTCGCGCCAGTCGTCGTCGTAAACCTCGCGGGCGATGGCCTGTGCGGCCGTGGTCTTTCCTGTTCCCGCCGGACCGGCGAAAAGAAGGTGAGGGAGGTCGTCCTGCTCGACGTAGTTCTCGAGTCGCGGGACGATGTCCGTGTGGCCCTTGATGTCGGCGAGCAGTTCCGGCCGGTACTTCTCGATCCAGACCTCCGTCTTCCCGGGGGTGGGCTCCGCCGCCTCGGCGTCGGCCTCGCTCATACCGGTCGAAGGTGCGGACGCAAGATAAATCGCCCGAAGGGAGTTCTCGCATCTCGAGCCGACAGCGGAACCGGCACGGGTATTGATATCTGCATAACACGTTTTTCTATTTGCTCGTGGTCAGGAGACGTATGCAGGGAGAGCGCTACGGTTCACGGCTCGTCGTCGCGATGCTGGTCGCAATCGTGATCATCGGCATCGGTCCGCTGACGGTCGCCGCCCAGTCGAACGGCCAGACCGGCGGCACCGTCGTCGTCGAGGAAGGCGAGACGGTCGACAGTCTCGAGGCGTTCGGAGGAAGCGTCGTCGTTCGGGGAACCGTCACCGGCGACGTCAGTGCCGTGGGCGGTGACGTCCGGATCGAACGCACCGGCGTGGTCGGCGGCGACCTCGAGACGGCCGGCGGGAGCGTGACGATCGCGGGTACCGTCGACGGCGACGTCGACGCCGGCGCGGGGAGTCTGACGATCACCGAAGACGGAACTGTCGGTGGGACCCTCACGGCCGGCGTCGGGACCGCGACGATCGACGGGACCGTCGAGGGTGACGCCGTGATCGGGGCCGATACCATCCGGCTGGGCGAGACGGCGTCGATCGCCGGGGATCTGCGGTACGACGGCGACCTCGAGGGCAACACCGACGCGGTCGATGGCGAGATCGAGCAGGACGCCTCGCTGGGAGTCGACGTCGCGCCGACGGTCCAACCGTTCGCGTCGTGGTTGTTCACGGCCTACGCCCTCGCCGTGAACCTGTTGCTGGGCGCGCTCTTGCTGGGGCTGTTCCCGCGGTTCTCCGACGGCGTGGCCGACCGCGTCGCAAGCAGTCCGATCCGGTCGGGGCTGGTCGGGCTGGCCGCCTTCATCGGGATTCCCGTCCTCCTGATCGCGCTCGCGATCAGCGTCGTCGGCCTCCCGCTGTCGCTGGTCGGCGGCTTCGCGTTCGCCCTGCTGATATGGGTCGGAGTCATCTACGGTCGCTTTGCCATCGCCGCCTGGGTCCTGTCGCTCGTCGGGCTCGGGAACCGCTGGCTCGCCCTCATCGTCGGGCTGGTCGCCGGTGCCCTCCTCTCGCGGCTGCCGGTGCCGATCGTCGGCGAGGTCATCGGACTGCTCGTCCTCCTGCTCGGGATCGGCGGGCTCGTTCGCGGCCTCGTCGGCCACTGGCGGACCGCGCGGGATCGCGACCGCGAGCGGCCGGCTCCCAGCTCCGACGAGCCGACCGTGGACTGACGGCGGCCGACGAGACGGGGTCGGCCCCGCCGCCGTCGACTGCGAGCGACGCGCTCAAGAACGCCCCGTTGCAAGTGAGGGTATGCAGGTCACCGTCGACGTCAAAGGTGAGGACACCTACGAGTTCGATCTCGAGGCGGTTGCGGGAGCCGACGCCGGCGGGGTCGACGGCCGCGACGCCGAGCCGCCGACCTACGCCGATCTCCTCCGCGAGGTCGACCTGAGCCCCCACGAAGTGAGCGTCCTCGTCGACGGCCGTCCGGTGCCCGAGGATCGACCGGTCGAGAGCGAGCAGGTGACCGTGCTGCGGCTCATCAAGGGCGGCAGCCGGTAGATGTTCGTCCGTCCCGCGACCCCCGACGAGTCCCTCGACGTGCGGCGGATCCTCGACGCCGCCATGCTCGAGCCCGGCGACGTCGAGGCCCGGATCGAGGACGGCGACGTCCTCGTGGCGGGCGACCGGTGCGAGGGGAGCGCCGACGGCGCGGTCGGAACCGACCGGATCCTCGGCACCGTCGTCCTCGAGCCGATCCCGGACGAGCGGGGTGCCCACGTCGCGTCGATCGGCGTTCGCCGCCGCCACCGCGATCGGGGGATCGGGTCGGCGCTGATCGATCGCGCCCTAGAGCGCGAGCGCCGGCTCACGGCCCGATTCGACGACGGCGTCCGACCGTTCTACGAGCGGCTGGGATTCGCGATCGAGGCGATCGACGACCGGCGACACCGCGGCGTCGCGGTGCGGGGAGACGACGATTGACCGAGACCCGTCGCCTGCCGGCCCAGCTTTATCCCGACGGAACGTGGTAGCCACCGCCGCATGGCGCTCCAACGGCTGCTCAGCGGTGATCCGTCGAAGCGTTCGAAGGTTTATCTGGCGATCGGTGCGCTCTCGCTGGCGAAGGCGATCGCGGTTCGCAACGACCGGAAACGGTTCCGACGCGAGTTGCGCGACGCGGGCCTGTTCCTCGGCGTCGGGTTGGCGCTGCGCCGGTTCGGCAAGATGCGGGCCCAGAAGCGCCGGGAACTCGAGTCACAGGTGCCCGACTGGGCGATCAAGCTGGCGACTTCCGAACCGGCGAAACAGGGCGTGCGAAACGTCGCGAAACAGCGGCTCGGGCGCGAGTCGGAACCACAAGCGGAACCGAGCCTGAAGGATCGGGCCCAGCGCGTCCTCTCGAGTCGCTGATCACACAGTACAGCGACCGTCTCGAGCGATCGGGCGCGTTCTCACGACGGGATCGGCTCGAGGCTGGCGGTGAAGTGACGCAACTCGCGGTTTTCGGGCTCGGACGTGATCTCGAGTCCGTCGACCGCTTCGCGCTTCTCGAGGACGGTCGCGGCGGTTTCGGCGACGTGTTCGAAGTGTTCCGTGTGGTACGTACGGCGCGGGACAGCGAGGCGGACCAGTTCCGGTCGGTCAGTGTCGGGGAACGCGAAGCTCCCGAGTTCGACCCCGCGGACGCCGCCCTCTCGGTACAGTTCACAGACCAGCGCCTGGCCCGGGAACTCGTCAGCGGAGAGGTGTGGAAGCGCCGCGCCGGCGTCGAGGTAGACGGCGTGACCGCCGGGCGGCGTGTAGATCGGGACGCCCGCGTCCTCGAGCAGGTCCGCGAACGCGCGGACACCGTCGAGGCGGTCGGCGACGTAGGCCGCTTCGACGGCCTCGCGAAGGCCGGTAGCCATCGCGGCGAGATCCCGTCCGGACATCCCGCCGTACGTGGGAAAGCCCTCGTAGAGGATCGCTCGCTGCTTGCACCGCTCGAACAGCGCCTCGTGGTCGGTCGCGACGAAGCCGCCCGCGTTGGCGAGCCCGTCTTTCTTGCCGCTCATGACGATGGCGTCGGCGTGGGAGAGCTGTTCGCGGGCGATTTCGTCGATATCGCATCCGGCGAACTCGTCCTCGCGGCGGCGGACGAAGCCGGCGTTCTCGGCGAACCGGCAGGCGTCGATGACGAACGTCGCGCCGATCTCGTCGGCGAACGCCCGCACCTGACGGGTGTTCTCGACGGAGACCGGCTGGCCCGCCGTCGAGTTGTTCGTGATCGTCAGAATCACCAGCGGCACGCGCTCAGCGCCCACCTCGTCGACGACCGAGCGGGCCCGCTCGAGCGAGAAGTTGCCCTTGAACGGCTCGTCAGACGTGAGGTCGTGGGCTCCTTCGACGGGACAGTCGACCGGGTCAGCCCCCTGATTCGCGACGTGGGCCCGCGTCGTATCGAAGTGCGTGTTGTTGAGCGCGACGTCGCCCTCCTCGAGAAGGGCGCCGTAGAGGACGTTCTCCGCGCCGCGACCCTGATGGGTCGGGACGACGCGCTCGAAGCCCATCACGTCCCGAACGGCGGACTCGAGGTCGGCGAAGCTCCGCGACCCCGCGTAGGACTCGTCGCCACGCACCAGTGCGGCCCACTGGGCGTCACTCATCGCGCCGGTACCGCTGTCGGTCAGGAGGTCGACGAAGACGTCCTCGGCATCGAGATCGAAGACGTTGTAGCCGGCCTCGGCGAGCGCTCGTTCGCGACGGTCTCGAGAGGGGAGCCGGATCCGTTCGACGACTTTCGACTTGTAGGCGACCATACGGCAACGAGGACGGCGCGCGTGTTCAGTCTAGTTGCGGCTCCGTGTCCATCGATGGCGCGAACCGTCCGTTGCAGGATGGATCGGCTCATCAACGGCTGAAGCGGGCGGCCTGTGGTCGAACGCGGCTGCCGAACGCCTCGTCGACCGCAGTCAACGGGCACCGGTGTCGCCAAACGCGTCGTTCCCGACCCGCGTCGGCGTCGGTTCGGGACCGACGAGTTCCAGATCGGTTCCGGCCCGGACGGTGAGCGCGGACGTCGAGTCGCTGCCGGCCCCGTCCGCATCGCCGGTATCGGTCGCCTCGCCCCGCCCGCTCGAGGCCGTGACACTGCCTCTCGAGGCGGCGTCGGAGCCATTGTCGGTATCGGCCGACGCGTCCTCGCTCGACCCGGTCGCCGTGACGGCGCTGAGTTCGGTCGCCGTCGCGTCGATCACGTCGCCGTCGTCACGGACGACGACATCCGGATCGCCGACGAATTCGAACGCGAGGGCAGCGGCGGGACCGGCCACCCCGCCGGCCGCGTCGCTCCGATCGGTCGGGTCCGGGTCAGCCGCTGTGTCCGCGTCCGCCGGCGTGACGGTCTGGAGGTCGTCGAAGAGTTCGGTCGCCGTCGTGTCGTCGACGGCGGCGTCGTCGGGGATCGGGTCGTGAGCGCCGTCACCCTCGAGGTCCGCCGGCGAGTCGACGCCGAACTCGGCGAGGACCGCGTCTGGATCTGGCTCGACGTCGGGGAACACTTCAGTCGGGGTCGAATCCGGGCTCATGACTCGCCCCATTCGGCACCGCCCCTTCGTTACGGCGTCGCTACCGTTGTTTCGGCAGTGATAGTCACGTACTAAAATTCGTCTCGATCGGACGACGGTCACGATCTGGAATCGATCGAGCGGCGTCGGAGCGGGTCCGACGCCGGAAACCGGTGCCTAGAACAGGTCCTGGGTCAACTCGAGGGTCTTCTCCCGGTCCTCCCAGTCGACGAACAGCGCGACGCTGGTCGCGCTGGTGATGATGTCGTTAAGGTGGATTCGAGCCTCGGACAGCGGGTTGACGATCTCGCTGATGATGCCGGGCTGGTTGGGGAGTTCGCCGCCGGTGACGCGGACGACCGCGACCGGCGAGTCGACGGTGACACTCGAGAGTTCGTCGCGGGCGATGACCTCGCGGTGAAGGATGTTCTCGGCGCGTTCGGCCTCCTCCTCGTCGATGTAGAAGGTGATGGTGTCCATCCCGCTGGCGACGGCGTCGACGTTGACGTCGCTTTCGGCAAGTGCCTCCGAGAGGTGGTTGAAGATGCCGGGCTGGTTCCGGATCGCCCGGCCGGCGACGGTGAGACAGGCCAGCGGCCGCTCGCGCAGGTCGACGAGGTTCTTGAACTCGCCCTCGATGCTCGTCCCGCCCGACAGCAAGTCGCCGTGCTGGTAGTGGACGACCCGGACGTCTAGCTTGCCGTCCTTGTAGGAGAGCGCGGAGGGGGCGACGACCTCGGCCCCGCGAAACGAGAGGTTCCGGAGTTCGTCGACCGAAATCTCGCCGACGTTGCGAGCCCCTTCGACGACGTGGGGATCGCCGGTCATGACGCCCTCGACGTCGGTCACGATGACGACTTCGTCGGCGTCCATGTACTTGCCCATCATCACGGCGGTGGTGTCGCTGCCGCCGCGGCCGAGCGTCGTGATCGAGCCGTCCGGCCCTTCCGCGAGGAAGCCGGTGATGACCGGGACCGTGCCGTCGAGATCGACGGCGATCTCCTGGGCGCGTTTCTGGGTTTCCTCGACGTTGACCTCGCCGTACTCGTCGGTGACGACGGGCCAGCGATCGCTGCCGGGTTCCAGGAAGACGGCGTCGATGCCCCGGGCAGTGAGTGCGGCCTTGAGCATCCGAACCGACGTGCGCTCGCCCATGCTGACGATCTGGGCGCGGTCTTCCTCGTCGGTCTCGAAGGTGATCTCCTCGAGCAGTTCGTCGGTGGTCGACCCCATCGCACTGGCGACGACAGCGATCTCGTGGCCGTCCTCGACGGCGGCGGCGATCGAGTCCGCGGCGCGGTTGATCCGGTCGCCGCTGCCGAGACTCGTGCCGCCGAACTTGGCTACGACGCGCATGCTGACACCTCGCTGACCGTGTGCGTGACGGTGGTGTGACTCATACTCGTTCCGTTACCAAGGCGTGCAGATAACTGTGTCCATCGTCCGGGTTTTTGCCCCGGTCATTCGACCCGTAACGGCCCCGAAACTGACAGTAACGATACCAGTCAGGGAAGACACTCGCGACCGGGATTTATTGTCGTGCGTAGCATTACCACATGCCGATGAACGTACGGGACGCTCTCGAGGCCGACGCCGACGCGCTCGCGTCGATCGCCGACTCCCCGACCGACGTGATGCGCAATCTCGTCCACGACCGGACGGTGCGCGTCGCGGAAGACGGGAATCACGATCCCAACGCCGACGTCTCGGGATCGCAATACGACGGCTCCGATCCGGAGGACCTGCTCGGGTTCATTAGCTTCGACGCGCGCGAAGACACTGTTCACGTCACCCAGCTCGACGGGACGGACGAGGCCTGCAAACGGCTGCTGGCCGAACCGGTCCGGTTCGCCGAACGCGAGTCGATGGCCGTCGAAGTGCTGGCCGCCCGCGACGCCGATCCGATCGAGACCGCCGCCGAGGACCTCGGCTTCGAGCGCCGGGGCCGCGGCCCGCGGTTCAACGGCTCCCCGACGGTCCGGTTTCGACTCGAACCGTAGCGAAACAGGCGGTTGTCTGGCCTCGAGCCGAAGAAGACAAACGAGTGTCCGTACCGCGAGTGAGTGAAGCGAACGAGCGGGCCGACGACCGATGTGAGCGAGAGCGCGGCACGTAGTGCCGCGAAAGCAAGCGGCTTCGCCGCGAGCAACGAGCGAACGGAGGGAGGAGGCTTTTCATCGAAGTTTTGCCGAGTGCGGTCGCTCCGCGACCGCACGCAGCGCAAAAGTTCGGTTCAGCTGAACTTTTGGACGGTCACGTCGAGCGTGTCTAGATCGACGATCGGCGCGAAGCCGGCGTCGGGGTCGATGTTGACGCTCTTCTGGAAGTCCGTCTGGGCCTGCCAGCAGCCGGAGTTGATCGCCAGCACGTCGTGGTACTTGCCGAACCCGAGCTTGTGGACGTGGCCGGTGTGGAAGATATCGGGCACCTCGTCGATGACGAGGTAGTCCTCCTCTTCGGGCGCGAGTCGCGTGTGACCCCCGAACTGCGGCGCGACGTGGCGCTTCTTGAGGAGGTGATACATGGCCTTGTGGGGGTCGTCGTAGCTGGCTTTGTCCTCGGGCAGTTCCGCGATGACCTCGTCCAGACTGACGCCGTGGTACATCAGGACTGAGACGCCCTCGAGGGTGACCATCGAGGGGTTGCTCACGATCCGGGGATCGTGGGCGGACATGATCTCGCGCAGTTCCTCGTCGAAGCCGGGCTGGGGTTCGGCCAGTCGGACCGCGTCGTGGTTGCCCGGGATCATGACGATCTCGATGTCGCCGGGGATCTTCTTGAGATGTTCGCTGAAGGCCTCGTACTGTTCGTAGATGTCGACGATGTCGAGTTCCTCGTCCTGATCGGGATAGACGCCGACGCCTTCGACCATGTCGCCGGCCAGCAGCAGGTACTCGACGTGTTCCGCTTCCGCGGTGTGAAGCCAGTCCGCGAAGGCGTTCCAGGCGTCGGCCATGAACTCCTGACTGCCGACGTGGACGTCGCTGATCAGTGCCGCCTGGACGTGGCGATCGGCCGTCGACGGCTCGTGGGTCCGGGGAACGTCGGGGAAATGCAGCGAGTCGACGAAGGCGATCCCCGAGTCGTCCGCCAAGGTCCCCTCCATCGCCAGCACCTCGTCACAGAGCAGTTCGTCGACCAGGTCGACGTAGTCCCGGTCTTTCATCACCAGCCAGGGGAAAGTTCCCGTGGCGTCCTCGAGTTCGATCAGCCAGTGGCCGCTGGCCGTCGATCGGATGTCGTTGACCAGTCCGACCATCGCGACCTCGCTGCCGCCCGGCATGTCCTGAATGGCGGTCGCCGGCCGGTGGTTGACCCGTCCCTTGAGCTTGCCGCCCAGCCGGTCGAGTCGGTCGCGAAAGACCGAGACGAAGTCCTCGTACTCGCCCGTCCCGGTACTCTGGCCGGTCATATCGCCGACGATCTCGAGAGCGCGTTTCGCGGGATCGACGGAGCGATCGGCGGGCGTGGACCCCCCCGTTTCAACTGGAGTGGCTCCGGCCGGTTCGTCGCCCGGGTCCGGGTTGGTTCCAGTTGAAACGGAGGGGGTCGAATCGCCGTCGGGAACGGCGGCCGTTTCGGCGGGAGCCGCGTCGGCGGCGGGGGCGTCCGCCGAGAGCGCCGCCTCGACGTGTTCGGTCCGGACGACTAAGGCGTCCTCGGGGACCGCCTCGAGGACGCGTTCGAGGGCCGCACCGGGATCCGAGGCCCCGGCGAGCCGCGTCACGGCCTCGCGTTCGGCGTTGTAGCCGCGGCTCGTGAGTTCGCCGACGATCCGCGCGGGGGCCTCGAGTGGCACAGCCATCACATTCGCGAGCGGAACAAAAAGGGTAGCGAATGCCGGGTGCGCCGGCAACCGGCGACCGACCGGGCTGCTCCGTCGCCGGGACGGGATCGTCCGAAGTCGGACGAGCGATCGGTCGACCGACTGGTCGCCGCCGGAAGGTTCATGCGCGACTCGACGCAACTGCTCGGCAATGGACGGGCCCGACGCCGGCGAGAGCGACCGCGGCCGATCGGGGCCACCCGACGATCCGCCGACCGCCGACGTGTCCGATGGGGCGGCCGACCGGGACAGGGCCGACGACCGACTCGCGTCTCGACCCCGCCCGGGCGACGGCGTCACGATCGACGACGGGATCGTCCGCTGGTTCCTCGAGGCCGACGACCGAGCGGCGGTCGTGGGTCGGGACGTCGCGGCGAGCCTCGCGATCGTCGCCGTCGTCGGCCTCCTGCTGTTTGCCGTCGCCGGTACCTGGCCGCCGCTGGTGGCCGTCGAGAGCGGCAGCATGGAACCCCACCTCGAGCGGGGAGATCTCGTGCTTGTCGTCGACGAGGGACGGTTCGCCGGCGACGGTGCTGTCGACGGAACTGGTATCGTCACGCGCGAGCGCGGACTGGAGACGGGCCACGAGACGCTCGGCGACGCGGGCGACGTCGTCGTGTTCAGACCGGACGGCGACCCGCACCAGACCCCGACGATCCACCGGGTTCAGTTTCGGGTCGAGAAGGGCGAACGCTGGGTCGAAACGAAGGCCGACCCGGCGTTCGTCAACGGCGCGACCTGCGAAGAGATCGCGTCCTGTCCCGCTCGCTACGACGGGTTCATCACGAAAGGCGACGCCAACCCAGCATACGATCAGATCCCGCGGTCCGGGGCGGACACGACCGTCGTCAAACCCGAGTGGGTCCGGAGCAAAGCGATGGTTCGGCTCCCGTGGCTCGGCGAGATCCGGCTGGCGGTGGATTCCGCCCGTTCGCTGCTGGGCGTGGGTCCGGCGGGCGTCGCAGTCGTCGCAGGACTGGTCGCGATCGCGCTGTTTGCCGCGGCTGCCGACGGCCGGGATCCGTAGGACGTTTCGTGCCGGGCACTGCGATCCCTCGCGGCGATTGGCAGTCGCGACGAACGGAAAGTTGATTGGCGGCCCCGGCAAAACGGGGCACGATGAGCGGTTCTGATTCCGGGGCTCCCCCCGGCGATTCCGGCGACGGCGATCGCGAGCGGTCGGCGGCGAGTCCCGGCCGCGACTCGCCGGATGACAACGCCGAGAGTTCGCAGCAGCGCGGTGACCGCGAACACGCCAGTGACGACGGCGTCACGATCGAGGACGACGGCGTCGTCCGCTGGTTCCTCGAGACCGACGACGAGAACGTCATGTTGGTTCGGGACATCGCAAGCAGCGTCGCTCTCGTCGCCGTCGTCGGCCTCCTGTTGTTCGCGGTCAGCGGACTCTGGCCGCCGCTGGTCGCCGTCGAGAGCCCGAGCATGGAGCCGAACATGCACAGGGGCGACCTGATCTTCATCGTCGAGGACGGGCGCTTCACCGGCGACGGAGCCGTCGGCGACACCGGCATCGTCACGATGCAGCGGGGCGAAGAAACCGGCTACTCGGAGTTCGGTAACCCGGGCGACGTGATCGTCTTCCGACCGAACGGCAAGACAGCGACGACGCCGATCATCCATCGCGCCCACTTCTGGGTCGAGAAGAACGAGAGGTGGGTTGAAACGAAAGCCAGCGAGGAGTTCGTCGGCAACGCGACCTGTGAAGAGATCGCGTCCTGTCCCGCTCGCTACGACGGGTTCATTACAAAAGGCGACAACAACCCCGGCTACGATCAACTGCCGGGATCGGGTGCCAGAACGAACGTCGTCAAACCCGAGTGGGTGACCGGCAAGGCCATGTACCGGATCCCGTGGCTCGGCCACGTTCGACTGACTGTCGACAGTCTCTTGGGCGGCATGGTCGTCCCCGGCTCGCCCGCGGGTTCGGCCGCTCCCGTGACGCCCGCGTCGGTTGCTGGCTCCGGAGCGTCAGGGACAGGACTCGGTGGGGCAGTCGCCGGCGCGACCGGTATCGCCGGACTCGCCGGCGGTGCCGTCCTCGCTGCCGGTCGCTACCGGTCCTGACTCGCAGTCCCGTTCTTGGAGCGTTACCCGTCGGTACTGGCAGCGAAACGAATCGGCGAGGCAAAGACCAGCGGAGATCAGCGGAACTCAGTTCTCGAACCGAGCCTGTACGAACGGCTGGACGTCGTCGATATCGGAAAGCCGCGAATCGGAAAGGAGGACGGCCTCCGTCTCCTCGAGCGGGACCGAGAGGCTGATCTCCTTGGTTCGGCCGTACCGGCCCTTGGAGACGACGACGGCGTTGACGATCCCGAGCATATCGAGTTCGCTGATGAGGTCCGTTACGCGACGCTGCGTGAGGACGTCCGCGTCGATCTCCTCACAGAGCCGTTTGTAGATGTTGAACACCTCACCCGTGTTGATGCTGTGGACGCCGTTTTTCTCGAGCAGGATGATAGCGAAAAGGACGAGTTTCGACTGCGTGGGGAGCGTACGGACGACCTCGACGACCCGATCGAGTTCGATCTTGTCCTGGGCCTGTCGGACGTGTTCCTCGACGATCGTCTCCGACTGGGAGCGCTCGGCGAGTTCGCCGGCGGTCCGCAGCAGGTCCAGCGCACGCCGTGCGTCCCCGTGTTCCTGTGCGGCGAAGGCCGCACACAGCGGGATCACGTCGCCCGATAGCGCGCCCCCCTTGAAGGCGACCTCGGAGCGATGCTCGAGGATGTCACGGAGCTGGTTGGCGTCGTAGGGCGGGAAGACGATCTCCTCTTCGCCCAGCGAGGACTTCACGCGGGGATCGAGGAAGTCGGTAAACTTCAGGTCGTTCGAGATGCCGATGATCGAGACCCGCGAGTTCTCGAGTTCGGAGTTCATCCGCGAGAGATTATACAGCGTGTCGTCACCGCTTTTCTCGACGAGTTTGTCGATCTCGTCTAACATGATGACGACGACCCGTTCGTCGTAGTCGACGGCGTCGAAGAAGACGCTGTAGACCCGGTCGGTCGGCCAGCCGGTCATCGGCACCTCTTCGAAGGAGTCCTTGTCGTCTCGTAGCTCCGTGATCCGGGCTTCGATCTCGTCTCGGTCGTCGAACGGCGTCGACGCGAGCGGGTGATCGGGGGTCGGATCGGCGGCCCCGTCCCCGGATACACCGGGCCCGTCGGCAGCGTTCTCGAGTGCCGCCGGTTCGGTTTCGGACGATGAATCTGTTCGGTCACCGGACCCCCCTTTTTCGAGTGGAGAATCACCGGACTGCGGTCCGGTATCAGTTCCAGTCGAAGTTTCGGCGTCGCCGTCAACCTCGTCCTCGGAGACGAAATCGAACGGGTCCGACGCCGTCCGATCGTCCGGGTCGTCGCTCGAGGCATCGACGTCGATAGCGCGGTCGTACGCCTCGAGATCGTCCAGCAGGGACTGGAGTTCGTCGATCCGCTCGTCGATTCGAGCCTCGTTTTTCTCGATGAACTTGTTCGCGAGCTGTGCGAGGACTCGGTACTGGGTGTCGGTGACCTCGCAGTTGATGTACTCAACGTCACAGGGGACCGAGTACTTCTGAGACGTACTCTCGAGTTCCTTGCTGACGAACTTCGCGCTCGCGGTCTTGCCGGTCCCGGTTTTCCCGTAGATGAGAATGTTCGAGGGGGTCTCCCCGCGGAGCGCGGCGACCAGAATCGTCGCCATCTTGTTGATCTGATCGCTCCGATGGGGGAGTTCGTGTGGGGTATAGGACGGTCGCAGGACCTCCTTGTTCTCGAAGATCGGTTCGCCGCTCAACAGATCATCGAACAGGCCCTGATTCGACTCTTCGTCGCCGAGATCCGCGTTCTCGAAGTTTCCCGAGAACCCGTTCGCTCCGTCGACCTCGACCTCGTCCGAACCCGTGATCTCTGAATCGTCGTCTGACATCGGTCGTACACGAACCCCCTGGTTTCGGGTGGAGTACCGAGTCGGCAACCGGAAAGAGCCTCGTACGATGGCTTCCTTCAGTGGATTCGCGATCCCGGTTACACGATTCGGGTCCAGTTGATGCAAACGAAACAGAGGAAAACCACGCTAATAAATTTGTCCCTTCCCCGTCCGGATCGAGAAACAGCCGCCGATCGATGGCTGTGACTCGGCCCTGCCAACGACATCGCGTCCGCCGTTCGGTGGCCGAACGGAACCGATCGCCGCTGCTCACACGCTTGTGTCACGAGCGACACCGCCGTCCGAAAGGTGAGTTCGAACGCGGTATCGGGAACAGGTGAGAACATTGGGAACGGGATTTCGAGTCGACCGGCAGGGGGCTGGCTTCGACTGGAACGGACGGACGTACTGCGTGTGCGTTGGTAACATGTCAATGCACATGTCGACGATACATATTGGGATAGTAACTGAAGAGTGCGGCCGAGTTCTGTATCGGAAGTAGATGTGGGATCGACTGACAACGCCGGAAGAGAATGTGTGGTGTAGGATACCAATAGTCGATACCTTCCCCCCACCCCTTCGTTTCGGGTGGAACGCAGTCCAAGGGTGGGGTGGGGGGAGGGGGTCATTTTAGGAGGCAAGTTTTATGTATATAGCCTAGAAACAGTATCCGCAGAACTAGCAGACAACAGTATTTTGCTAGAGGGTTATTCAGTATTGCTAGTGCCTACTAGATCGACACCTCATAGCTTCTCTAATTACTAGATCAGTCTTCGAGTTACTAGAACCGATTCTCTCGCCGCGTTCGGCCTCGAGACCCTCCCGAACGGCGGCTCGAGTGGAAGTCAAGGGGGAATCCGGACCGATTCCGTCTCTCGATCCACTCCCCCGTTCGTCGGTCTCCACTCGAAACGAAGGGGTGGGGGGCTCCGCTCCGGGATCCTACTAGGTGATCCTTTATCACATACAGCTCGACACACCATATCGGGGCACTCGTTACCAGAGACCAATACTCTCCTTCGAAACACGGTTCTACGCTAACGGCTCGAAGCGGAACACGTTCTCGAGTCCCACTGTCGTTTTCCCTCGATTATCGGTCACTTCTCGTCAGTTCTAGGTGAACCACTGTCCGTCCGACCGAC